>NZ_CP178199.1:0-2011819 GCF_047041135.1 Rhizobium sp. WW22 | reverse complement strand
TTATCCCTCTTGGCGGCCTGTCGCCGGTTTGCCGACATTTGCCCGCCAGAACATAGAACACGATTCTGTGAGGCCGTCCAGAGATTAACGGATAATGAACGGTCAGCGTGTGACAGCCAGGACTTTGGCCGGGCCGTTTAACGCGCTGTCTTTCCTGCACTTTCTGCAGCCACCCGCTGGAAATAGCTGCGGATGAAGGCTTACGCTTTTGATTGCATAATGTCGTTGCCACCGATCTGCCGATCTCTATCCGGCTAAGATTGTAACGATTTCGACAACGGGAATCACCGAATGGGGCTCTGTGAGTCGGCTTCGTGCGGATGCTCTCACGCAGGATCTCCGGCTTTCCCTTTCAGCGATCATGGCACAAGTGCAGGCAGCGAGCATATAGCCGTTCGGCATGCCTGGAGCGTTGAGCGGACGTCTGCCATGGATAAAGGCTGGACAAGTTTCACATAACGGACGTTGAAATATCGGCTGTGGACGAATCACCGCCCTCCCTTGTCGAAAGTTGGATCGGCCCTAGTTTGCGAATCATTAATGATTTGTGAGGGTTAGCAACTTTGAGCTATGATTGGAGCGGCGTCAGGACACGGCGCATCAAAGCGATCAAGATGGCAGTTTCAGTGATGATTGCGGTGGCTGTTCTGAGTATGCCGACAATGCTTTGGCTCCATGGTTCGTTTTGAGCATCAGGGCGCTTGAACCGTCCGACGACGAGGTCGGGCAGTCTCACGTTTAGCGTCTTTCGGAGAACGGGGTTGGATGCATCACCTCATTGCCGGCAACGAGAGTGATCGCTTGCATCGCAGAATGCCGATGCAAGCTAGGCCTTTATCCCGATTGCCACTCGGAGGCTGGGTGGTCGAATTCCAGACTCTTCGATACATGATCTACAAAGCCGGCTAACAGAGGGCTCGTATGTTTGCGATGCCAGCAGATTCCTACCGGCCATTTTGATCCCGGTCCTGAGAGAGATTGCGTGCGGATGGACCCCGCCAATGCCCGCACGCCATGCCAAGGCAGGAATGCCGCGCCCAGGCCGGCAGAAACGATGGCGTGCACGGTCAGTATGTCGTCGGCATATTGGGCGACGCGAGGCTCGAAACCGGCAAGCGAACACCAGCGCCTGATCTGGTCATCCAGTCCCGGTCCACGCGACGGCGAAAGTGCGACAAATCCAAGCTCATTCAGCTCCGCCAGCCGATCCTGGGCCGGCATGGTCACCCCACTTGGAAGCGCCAAGGCTAGATGCTCTTCGACGACGGGCATGAAAGCCAAGCCGCGATCGTCCTCCGGCGCCCGGCAGAAACCGATATCGAGCCGGCCGTCGAGCAGGCGCTGATGCTGTTCCCGCGATGGCAGGTCGTTGAGCGTGATGCTGCAATCCGGCGTCGCCGCGCGAAAACCGGCGATCAGCCGTGGTGCGACGGCAAGTGTCGATATTCCAAATCCGATGTCGAGATATCCGGTAAGGCCGGCTATGGCGCGATGCATCTTCCTGTCGACGTCGTCGTTCAATCGGAGAAGCGGGCGTGCTTCGCGCTGCAGAAGTTCTCCGAGAGGCGTCAGTTTGGCGCCATGGCGGCCGCGCTCGAACAAAGCTCCGCCCATTGCAGCTTCCAAAGCCTGAATCTGCTTGGTCAGGGTCGACTGGGTGACGAACAATTTTGCCGAAGCCTTGCCGTAGTGGCCGCTGTCGATCAATTGAATGAAGGATCGGAGGAGCTTTATTTCCATTCTGTCCAGGAATAATTTTAATCGATAAAGTCATTTTACGAAAGAGATGGTGCGTGGTCAAATGGGCTCATGACGAAAGGAGCAATCGACATGACGCTCAAAATTTCTTCCGTACAGTTTCAGCATCGGGCCAATGACAAGGCCTACAATCTCTCGCGCATAGAGCATTTCACGGAGGAAGCCGTTCAGGCTGATAATCAGCTCGTCGTCTTTCCCGAAATGTGCATCTGTGGATATTGGCATGTTCCTAAGCTCGATGGTCCCGCGCTGCAGACGCTGGCGGAGCCGCTCTCTGGTCCCTCGATCACGCGAATCGCCGCCCTGGCGCGGGAGAAGGGCATCGCGATCGGCGCCGGCTTCCTCGAGCTGGGTGAAAACGGAAAGCTCTATAATAGTTACGCGGTCTGCATGCCGGATGGACACATCCATCGCCATCGCAAACTGCATGCCTGGGAGCATCGCCTCATTTCTAGCGGCGATGCCTTCACGGTCTTCGACACACCTTGGGGAATTCGTGCCGGCATCCTGATCTGCTGGGACAATAATCTGATCGAGAACGCGCGCGCCACGGCGCTGCTTGGTGCCGAATTGCTGATCGCGCCGCATCAGGCCGGCGGCGGCCATTCGGTTAGTCCGCACGGGCTGAAGCGGATACCGGTCGAAAAATGGATCAATCGCTACGAAGACCCCGAGGCGATCGAGGCTGAATTTCGCGGTCCGAACGGCCGGGAGTGGTTCATGCGCTGGCTGCCGTCGCGCGCCCACGACAATGGAATGTTCCTCGTCTTCAGCAATGGCGTCGGACAGGATGAAGACGAGGTGCGCACCGGCAATGCCATGATCCTCGATCCTTATGGGCGCATCCTGGCAGAAACCTGGGCCGCCGCCGATGCGAGGGTGAGCGCTGAAATCGATCTGGCCTTGCTCGACAAATGTACGGGCCAGCGCTGGATAAGAGGCCGCCGCCCGGAACTCTATGGTATCCTGACAAAACCTGACGCCAATGGCCTCGCACCCATGGACGCGCGTTACTCGCAAGCGTCTACCCGCAACAGCGGGTAGGGTAGATTCCTTATGGCTGGCCGTGGTCTATTTCGCCATCGTTTCTTCGAGATCGGCATAGACCAGATAGCGAAGCGGCCCCGAGGTCACGGCGTCGAAGGGAAAGCATGTCGCCAGGACGAGATGGGCGCCGCGCGCATCGGGGTCTATTTCAGCCTCATCCCAGCGGGCCACGGCCATGCGGCTCACGCGGAAAGTGAAAGTCCGGCCGTCGCGACGTGTGATGCGGATACGGTCGTTCACATGGATATCTTTTAGGAAAGTAAAATGGGTATCGCGGTGTGCTGCATAGACCGCTGTACCCTCTTCGCCTGCCTGCGGGGTGTTGTCGAGATGACCGGGGCCGAAGGCAAGCGCCTGGCCGCTTGCACCCTTCAGGGCGATGGCGGAAACGCCAAGGCGCGGAACCTCGATACGCGCCACCGGCCAGGTATCGGCCCAGCTCCAGGGCTTGACCGCTGCGCCTGACGTTACGCTTTCGGCAAAGGCACGTTCCAGAAGGACTTGCGCCAAAGCTGCCTTGGCGTAGATCCATCCGCCTTGCGCGGCGAGGAAGAGACCGGCGGCAATGAAAATGCCGGCCGCAAAAGTCAGAAGGGAGCGCGCTGGCGCGCTCCCCATGGTTTGGAGGCGAGTGGCGACGATCATGCCCGGCTCCTTCGCGATGCTAGGAACAGCAGCGAAGCCCCACACAGAAGAGCAAGCAATCCCTGGAGGATGAGAAGCATTCCCGGCGTTGCCGTCTGCGGCAGCGGAACGCTTGCCGGAGCCGGTGCGGAGATTGGCTCGAGCTCCGCATCGCCATCGGCACCCTGCGACTTGTCGTCTGCCTGCAGATGCCTGGTGTCGGCTTTCGCATCCCGCGTTGCACCGATGCCGAGGAGCTTGTTGTAATCCCAGCCTGCGGGAAGCTGCAATGGAATGTCGGCCTGCGTCAGCGGTGCGTTTGTCGGTCGCAGACGCTTGGTATCGACGGCGACGAGACTTGTAAGGCGCGTGACCAGATGATGGTCGAGCGCCAATTGCAGGATGCGCTTGTCGGCATCGGCCTGCGAGATCTTGCCAAGCGTGAGATTGACCTCGGCATCATCTATCTGGCGCCGTGCCCAGATCTCGGAGATACCCTTGGCATTGCTTGCCTGATCGAGCGGCAAGGAGATCGTCCATGGGCGGTCACCGATCTTGCCGCTGACGGTCAGGGTTCCGGCAGCTTTTCCCATCCGGGCCGCCAGAACGAGCGGTTCGCCATGGTAGATGTCAGGCAGGAGGTTGGGCGACAGGCTGACATTCTTCTCCGAAAAGGCAGCGACGACATCGGTGACGGCCGGGTTCTCCAGCTTGTCGAAGAGGGCGCGCATGCGTTCGTTCACTTCTGCGACCGACCCGATATGGGTGAAGCTGCCACGGCCAAGTTCGGCGGCGCGGCTCATCAGGTAGGTGTTCGGCGCCGAGCCGATGCCGACCATGAAGATGCGAGAGCGCCCGCGCGACTTCGCGATCGCATCGAGAAGCTGCTGCTCGTTGCTGACCTCGCCGTCGGTCAGGAACACGACCTGGCGCAATCCGTTCGCTTGATGGCTGTCGTCGAGTGCTGCTTGAAGCGGTGGCAGCATTTCCGTTCCGCCGGCAGCTTCCAGACCGGTGACGAAGCGGCGGGCCGAGGCGATATTTTCAGCCGTCGCCATGACCGAATCGGGGAAGAATTTGGTCATCGTGTTGTCAAAGCGGATGACGTTGAAGCGATCGTTCGGCTCGAGTCGGGAGAGGGCATAATCGAGGCTCGCCCTTGCCTGTTCGATCGACGTGCCGCCCATCGACCCGGAATTGTCGATGACGAAGACCACTTCGCGGCCCGCCTTCTGCGGCGTTGCCACCGCCGGCGGCATCACATAGGCAAGCACATAGTCAGCCTTGCCGACACGCTCGCGGAAGAGACCGACGCTTGGCATATTGCTTGCGATCGCGCTCCATTCGAGCACGAAGTCGCGATCTGCAGTCGCATCGCCATCCAGGATGATCCGGCGCTCGGTGTCGCTTACTTTGTCGATCTTGACCGCGTGATAGAGGCTTTTGACGTCATCGAGCGGAAAGCCGGCATTGAGATTGACTTTGAGGGTGACAGGGTTGGTGCGGTCGTCGCCAGGTGCCATCAGGGGCGCCGAGACAGGCTTGTCGCTAAGTTTCCGCGATGAGCTCTGTTTGGACTGACCCCAGCCGGCCTTCAGATCGGCTTGCTGTGTAATGGGCGAGGCATCCCGCGGCGTGTAGCGCGGAGCCACAACCAGGGGAACTCGCAGGGAGAAACGCCCGTCGGCGAGATGCACGGCCTGCTGATATTCGATCTGAACGACGATCTTTTCATGCGGGCCTATGTTTGCGACCGCATTGGTAAAGACGTTCGGGCGCTGATGTTCGACGAGGGAGGCCTTCTTTCCTTCTCTGCGCGCCTTCTCGTAGATGGCACGCGCAGCCTGCTTCTCCTTGATATCAGCGACAACGACCCGGTTGCCGACGATCATCTTCAGGGAATAGACGGCGCTGTCTTCCGGAAGAGGAAATACGTAGAGGGCTTCGACCCATTTGTCGGTTGAATTTTCGAAGGCTTGGGTGAGGACTGCGCGTGCCGTCGGTCCATTGACGTCGAGATCGACATCGGTCGCAAGGCGGGGCGCCTCTATATATTTTCCTTCGTCCTTGGTCTGAAGAAGAAGGCTGCCGGTGCCCATTTCGTTCGGCGTGACGAAGGCTGCCGGTTGCGCGTGCGATTCCAGCGGATGCAGCAGTGCGAAAATGACGGCAAGCATCGGCAGCAGGATGGCATTGCTGAACCAAAGCAGCAGGCCGAATCTGATGAGGAAATTTTGCCGCTTCTGGCAGCGCGAGATGTTTGGCGAGGCTGACATGACAGGCTCCTTGTTTCGCTGGTGGATTGACTGAAGCCATTGTGAACAAAGGCTATTTTCTCGCCAGCGTAAGCTTTGACCTGTTTCGTCCGCATCTTGCCGCAAACGGTCTTGCCGGTTACGGCCATGTGTGGAATTGTGAAAAAAATTACGCAAACAGGAAACGAAGGAATGGTCCAGGGCGACCCCTATTTGTCCGACAGCCAGAACAGCGCCGTGGCAGCGCGGGTTCGCGAGGAGATCGCCAGACGGCGCATTTCCCGGCAGCGTCTTGCCAATGACGCGCGCATCAGCCTTTCGACCTTGGAGAAGGCCCTTTCCGGCCACCGTCCCTTCACGCTCGCGACCCTCATTCGGCTGGAGCAGGCGATGGGTGTCGTCCTGCGGGAGCCGGCTGGAACGCAAGCGACCGTTGTCAATGACAAGCCCGGCCATGCCCCCGAGGAGCTTGGTGCCTATTCCCGCGCCTCGGTGTCATGGCTGGAAGGCACTTACCTGACGCTTCGTCCGTCCTTCGGCGATGCGAAGGCGATTTTCGCCTATTGCACCGAGATCGCCTGGGATGGAGAACGGACCTGTCTGAGCTTCCGGGAACGCGAGCGCAGCGACGCCTCTTTTTCACAGCAGGGCTCGGTGTCGGTGCCGCACCTGTCGGGGCATATCTACCTGGTGACGAATTCGTCCGGGCAGTATCGCATGGCGATATTGTCGAGGCCCAGTATCACCGGCGAAATGTTCGGCTTGCTGACGACATTGCGCGCCGGGCAGGGGTCGCACCTCACACCTGTTTCGACGCCGCTCGCCCTCCTGCCCATGTCGGCTTTCGCGCAGCCGTCGCTCGGGCGCGTCTTGGCGGGCGATCAGAATCACGAGGCATACTCGGCCATCATGCACAGAATTATCGGAGAAAATTACGCCGGCTTCGTCGGTTAGCGGCGCCCTTAGCGGGCGTCGTGAAAGATGATCCCCACAGTGTGGCGCATGCCTGAACGGACGCGGCTTACCCCGTGCCTTAGATTGACACGGTGGCTGCCCTTTGTGCCCTGCGCGGGCCGGTTATGGACAGCAAAAGCGACGGCGTCGCCTTGCCGAAGCGACACGACTTCCACACGGCTTTGCATGCGTGGCCGCTGCTCGGTCAGGACAAACTCGCCACCGGTGAAATCCTGTCCCGGCTCGGAAAGCAGAGTGGCCACCTGGATCGGAAAGGCAAGCTCGCCGTAGAGATCCTGATGCAGGCAGTTGAAGTCTCCCGGCACATATTGCAGCAGCAGCGGCGTCGGACGCCTCTGGCCGGCTTCGTGGCATTGCCTCAGGAAGGCGGCATGCTCATCGGGATAGCGTTCGGCGACGCCCATGCGTTCATTCCACCGGTTTGCGATGCCGGCGAGGTGGGGATAAAGCGCTGTGCGCAGTCCACTGAGAAGCCCCGGTAGCGGATAGTTGAAATAGCGGTATTCGCCTCTTCCGAAACCGTGACGCGCCATGATGATGTGGTTGCGGAAATGACGTTCCTCGGAGTAGAGCCCGGAGACCGCAGCGCATTCATCGGGTGCCAGAAGCTTCGGAAGGACGACGCAGCCGAAGCCGTCAAGCTCTCTTGCGAGCGACGGCCAATCATAAGCGTCGACCCGAGCCTCTATAGAGTTTTCCGTGAAAGCCGGTGCGGAAGTGGAGATCGATGTGTTCATGTCGGGTCCTCGGAAGCCGTGATAAGCTGAAGTCTAGCGTTCGAACCGGAGCGGTAGCCACCCGATTTCCGATGAGCAGCTCACACGAATGGGTTTCCCTGGCTACATTGCGATACAATCGAGCCGTTTCCTGAAATTTAGCGGATACAATTCCCGGCGATCTTCTGCGGGATTATCCGTCAGGCAGGAGTCAAAAATGAAATTCGCATTCCTTGGCGCATTGGCCGTCTCAAGCCTTGCCGTCGGCATCGCCGCGTCTCAATCGGCAGGTTCTGCAACGCCGGAAAATGCTTCGCCGATTTACGGCGTCACCATACCGGAAGGCTATCGGGACTGGAAATTCATTGCGCCGGCACAAGAGGCTCCACCGCTTGACGAACTTCGCGCGGTACTCGGCAACGATATCGCTATCGACGCGTATAAAAAGGGTACCCTGCCTTTTCCGGATGGTTCGATCCTCGTCAAGCTTGCCTATAAGCGCAAGCAATCAACGGAGTTCGCGCCGGCAACGGTGCCTGGAACGCCGACCACGGTGCAGGTCATGGTGAAGGATTCCAAGAAATATCCCGACAGTCACGGCTGGGGTTTCGGACGGTTCGTCGACGGCAAGCCGGTTGATATTGCGCAACATGAAACCTGCCTCAGCTGCCATGTTGGCAACGTCAGGGATCACGACTACGTCTTTACGCGCTATGCGCCGTAAGGTGCGGCAACGCGATTGAGTGAAATTTGCCGGCCTGATTTCATCCTATCGCGGCCGGCCGGCTATCATGGTTTCTCCTCCCGCTAGGATAGTCCCCTCTTTTCACCGATAGGCGAGCGTTGCTCTCGGCAAGCCGCCATCGAACCTCTTCCATCATCGAAGACGACTTCCATACGCTCGCGCAAACCCTCTGGTTCCACTTCAGGGTTCGGCAGCGCCGCATTGCCTCATTTCCCACCCTCAAGATTCTCCAAAAATTCCTCTTCACTGGCTACTCGGCCAAGTTCCATATTTTTCGGGTGCATTTTGCCGCTGGCAAAGCCAAAACGCAGAGTTCTTTGTTCCATTGTAGCCTCGGTCGATCCGGACAAAGAGGGATACAATTTGGCTAGGTTGAGGACACAACCGGGATACACGCAGAGAGCAAAACTTCGCGGCATTCAACAAACCTCCCAAACATTTGGAGAACCTGATGTCGCCTTTATCCTTCTCAATGAATAGACGCGCCTTTGTGACTGCGGCTGCTGTCGCCGGTGCAGCCTCGCTCCTGAAGCCCGCCATATCCTTTGCCGCATCGGACGCCTTGCCTGATGGTGTGAAGCCGTTCAAGGTCCATATTGCCAACAGCGCGATTGCCGAACTGAAGCAGAGGCTTGCGACGGCACGCTGGCCGCTCAAGGAGAATGTCGCTGACGACTCCCAGGGCGTGCAACTCGAACGCCTGCGCGATCTCGTTGGATATTGGGCCGACGGCTATGATTGGCGAAAGGTGGAACAGAAGCTCAATTCTCTGCCGATGTTCATGACCGAAATCGATGGGCTGGATATTCACTTCATTCACGTGCGCTCCCCACACGAAAATGCAATGCCGCTGATCATGACCCACGGTTGGCCGGGCTCGGCTCTGGAAATGCTCAAGGTCATCGATCCCTTGACGAATCCGACCGCTCATGGCGGCAAGGCCGAAGACGCCTTTCATCTCGTGGTGCCATCGATCCCCGGTTTCGGCTTCTCCGGCAAGCCGAAGACGAGGGGCTGGGGTTCGGACCATATCGGCCGGGCATGGGGCACGCTGATGAATCGGCTCGGATATGAGAAGTTCGTCTCGCAAGGCGGCGATTGCGGCTCGGTCATCTCCGAGCGCATGGCGCATCAAAAGGTGCCCGGACTGCTGGGCATTCATCTCAACATGCCTGCGATCGTTCCAAAAGAAATCGTGCTGATCTTGGCTGCAGGTGCCCCTGTGCCCGCAGGTCTCACTGCGGACGAACGCGCCTGCTTCGAGAAGCTCGCGATTTTCTACCGGGACAGCGCTGCCTACGCCCAAATGATGGTTACGCGTCCGCAGACGATCGGTTACTCGCTCGTCGATTCGCCGATCGGAATGGCCGCGTGGATGTACGACAAGTTCGCCGAGTGGACGTATAGCAACAAGCAGCCGGAAAAGGTTCTCACTCGGGACGAGATGTTGGACGACATTTCTCTCTATTGGTTCACGGAGACCGGTACCTCGGCAGCCCAGATCTATTGGGAAGACCACACCAACAATTTCAACGCTCTCGAAAGGATCCCTTCCGTGCCGGTCGCGGTTAGTGTCTTTCCGGGAGAAATCTATCAGGCACCCAAGTCGTGGACGGAGCGTGCCTTCGGCAATCTGATCTACTTCAACAAGACCGAGAATGGCGGCCACTTTGCGGCCTGGGAGCAGCCGGCGATTTTCACCAATGAAGTCAGGGCGGCATTTCGCTCGCTGCGTTAAGCGGGCAGAGGCTCCTGGTTTGGTGAAAGCACCGCAGGCGAGCGATGCCCCACGCTTGGCTGCGGAGGAGGGGGAAGCGTATAGCGTTCCCCCTCACAGCGAATAACGGATCCTGGCGAAGATGGAGGCGACTTCAGCGATAGGAGAGCCCTTATGCAAAAGCGCTGCGGCGTGCGGAGAGCGACCCGATGCCCATCAAGGCGGCGAGGATGACCGGGATGCAGACAAGGTAGGCCGTGCGAATTCCTGCATGTTCGGCAACGAATCCCAGCAGCGGTGGAGCCAGGAAGAAGACGACGAAGGACATTTGTCCAAGTGCGGCAACATTGACATGAGCCGGACGATCGGTGCGCTGGGCGGCGGCCGAAACCGCAAGCGGATAAACAGCGCTGCAGCCGGCGCCCATGAGGGCAAAGCCGAGCAGCGCCACATTGGGGTGGGGTGCGACCCAGACGGCGCAGAGGCCGGCAGTCGAGAGGAGCAGCAGCGACAGTGCAACGGAGCGGGAGCCGAAGCGATCGACGAACTGGTCCGCAAACAATCTTGCCAGCGCCATGAAGAAGGTAAAAAGCGTCAATCCGAGACCGCCGACCAAGGGCTCGACGTGAAAGACGTCGCGCATGTAGATCGCCGACCAGTCGATACCTGCGCCCTCGACCAGAAAAGCGGCAATGCCGATCACGCAGAGAGGCAGAAGGCCGAGCGTCGGCAGCGCGACATGCCCGGCCTCCGGATGATCCTGTGCCGGGCGGGCGGGCGCATTGCGCATGCCGGCAATGACAAGCGAACCCACGATCAGCACGAAAGTGAATGTCAGGGCAAGGTGCAGCTGCATCGAAATGCCGGCCTGGCGGATGACCGAAGATGCGAGGGCGGTGACGAAGAAGCCGAGGCTCCAGAACCCATGGGCGCGGTTCATCACGCCCCGGCCAGCAGACCTTCACAAAGCAGGATGGCAAAGACAAGCGGAGCAACGCCCATCCAGGGCACGAGCGCCAGGGATGCGGAAGTTCCGAGCACGGTGATGAATGCCGTCTTGCGCGCGCCCAGACGTGCAACGATCGGGGAGGCGAAGGTGAGCGATATCAGCGCCCCGATAGCTGCGCCGATCAGTGTCAGACCGAGCTCCGATTTGTCGATCTGCAAGGCGTCCTGCAGATCGGGAAGGCGCGACAGCATTGCGCCCATCGATACCGCAAAGAGGAAGAAGCAGACATAAATTCGCTGCTGCGGTTCAAGACGCATTTCGATGCTCCGGAAAATCTGAACACGAGAGATGGAAAGGGTCTATCCGAAAGCAACCAGCGCTGGCAATACGAAGGCCTTTAATTCATAAGACAAATTAGAAGTGCCGGCCAATTTCGGTAAGTGTGGCACCGGCCAGCACTATACGACAAGGCGTGCCTTCGACAGGACAGAGCCACAAGCATCCCCGGAATGCGCAAAACCGCCTGCAGGCGATGGCATCAACCTGCAGACGGCATGATCAGGCTTCATTATCGAGGGCTTGGACGCTTTGAGCTTATCAAGCGCCGCAATTTGCCGGGAGCGATGACTGTTTGCGTGTACCGATCAACACCAGCGCCAAGCCGGCGGCGGCCAACAGACCTCCGGCAATCGCGACGGCCGCATAGCCGAAGCCGAGGCTGATGACGGCGGCACCGGTGGCCGCCCCCAGAGCATTGCCGAGATTGAAGGCTCCGACATTGATGGAGGAAGCAAGCCCCGGCGCTTCTGACGCTGCTTCCATGACGCGCATCTGCACGGGCGGGACGAGGGCAAATGCCGCGCCACCCCAGAGAAGCAGACCGATGGCGGCACCAACGTGGGTGACCATCGCCAGCGGCAGCGCGAACATGATGGCTGCGAGCAGAGCCAGGAAGATCTTGGTCGCACCGTCGAGCGACCAGTCGGCGAGCCGTCCGCCCAGCCAGTTGCCGATCGTGAAGCCGACGCCGATGAGGACCAACCCAAGGGTCACGAAGCTATTGGATGCGCCGGTAAGTTCGGTGAGAGCCGGAGCGACATAGGTATATAGCGAGAACATCGCGCCTGCGCCCATGACGGTGGTTGCCATCGCAAGCAGCACGGTGGGGTGAGTAAGTACGGTAAGTTCCCGCCTGATATCAGGCATCGCGCCGCGCTCGCCTTTCGGCAGGGCGAACCATAGCGCTGCAATGGCGGCTATGCCGATCAGCGCCGTTCCTGCAAAAGCCATGCGCCAGCCGATCGCTTGACCGACCCAGGTTGCGGCCGGCACGCCGCCGATATTGGCGATCGTCAGCCCCATGAACATGGCGGCAACGGCGCTTGCCTGCTTTTCCTTCGGCACGACGCTAGCCGCCACCACCGCACCTAGGCCGAAGAAGGCGCCATGGTTAAGGCTGGTGACGAGCCGCGCAAGCAGCAGCGTGAAGTAGCCCGGCGCCATCGCCGACATGAGATTTCCGATCGTAAAGATGCTCATCAGCAGCATCAGTGCCGTGCGCTTGCCAAAGCGGCTGAAGGCGAGCGTCATGAAGGGGGCGCCGACCATCACGCCGATCGCATAGGCGCTGATCAGAAGGCCGGCGGTCGGGATCGAGACGTCGACCCCCTTGGCGATGACGGGGAGAAGTCCCATCGGCGAAAACTCGGTCGTGCCGATGCCAAAGGCACCGATCGCAAGGGCGAGAAGCGCCCATTGGGCGTGAGAGGATGTTTGGGCCTTTTGGGCCGTCGAAATCTTGGTGTCCATATTGAAGCTCCTTAGGCGTCCCATTCGGGCGCGAGACCGGGCGGGCTGACGATCCGGCCATCCGGGCGTGCGAGATTGGCGATGGCGGCCATATCCGCCTCGTCGAGATTGAAGTCGAAGATTGCGATGTTTTCCTTGACGCGCTCCGGGTTGGCCGTCTTGGACAAAGCGATGTGGCCTTGTTGGATCAGCCAGCGAAGACCGACCTGCGCGGCGCTCTTGCCATATCTGGCGCCGATCCGCTGCAGCACTGGATCCTTCGGCACCGCACCGTCGGCCATGCCGTAGTAGGCGGTGATCGCAGGACCGCTTGCTTTTGCGGCTGCAACGAGCGCGTGCTGGGGCAGATAGGGATGGATCTCGACCTGATTGGTCATGATCGGCGTGCTGGAAAGTCTGACCGATTCCCGCATCTGGGCGATATTCTGGTTGCTGACGCCGACGAAGCGGGTTTTGCCGGTGGCTTTGACAGCGCTCAGCATTTCGA
Organism: Rhizobium sp. WW22; assembly: GCF_047041135.1. Lineage (NCBI taxonomy): Bacteria > Pseudomonadati > Pseudomonadota > Alphaproteobacteria > Hyphomicrobiales > Rhizobiaceae > Rhizobium > Rhizobium sp. WW22. The sequence goes on along the minus strand of NZ_CP178199.1, from coordinate 1,998,737 downwards.
TCTGCTCCGCGACCGGCACCTTGTCGCCCGGCCAATGCAGAAGGAGAAGATCGACGCGGTCGGTCTTGAGCTTGTCGAGGCTCTCGTCGACCGAGGCGGCGAACCTGTCCTGACTATAATTGTCGACCCAGATCTTCGTCGTCAGGAATAGATCATCGCGCTTGGCGCCGGCGGCAGCAAGAGCCCGGCCGAGGGCCGCCTCGTTCTGATAGATCTGTGCGGTATCGAAATGACGGAAACCGGCCTCCAGTGCGGCCGGGATGACCCGCTCTACTTCTGCGTCCGACATGCGGAAGACGCCGAAGCCGAGCGCGGGAATTGTTGCGCCATGGGCGGTAACGGTAAGCATCGAAAACTCCTTTTGAAAGCCTCGGCGGCTTCGGCCGCCGTGAATGGATCGAGCACCGGACTTGATGGCGCAATCTCTTCCGCCTATGAATAGAGAGCGCATTCTCGCTTGAGAATTGGCTGAGTTTTCACATTATTTGTGAAACTAAATCAAAGATTGGTGTTCCATGGACAATCGCGCTGGCGAAATGCAGGTATTTCTTCGTGTAGTGGAAGCCGGCAGCTTTTCGGAAGCGGCGCGCCTGCTGCGGATGACGCCTTCGACCGTCAGCAAGCTGATCTCCCGCATCGAAGCCAGGCTCGGCGTGCGGCTCGTCGAGCGTTCCACCCGGCGGCTGTCGCTGACCCCGGAGGGCCAGATTTATTATGAGCGCAGCCAGGCCCTGCTGCACGATCTCGACGAGGTCGAACAGGAGCTGGCACAGGGTGCGACGACGACCGGCGGCACGGTGCGGGTCAATATTGCCGTTGCGCTGGGGGTGCTCGGCCTCGAGCCGCTCTTGCCGGAATTTTGGCGGACCTATCCCAATGTTGTCGTCGATCTGTCGCTTTCCGATGAAATCGTCGATCTTTATCTCGACCGCACCGACGTTGCTTTTCGGGTTGGGGCTTTGCCGGCTTCAGGCATGATTGCACGCCGCATCGGTATTGCCCGCCGCAAGATCGTCGCAGCGCCCAGCTACCTCGATCACCACGGAATACCGCTGGGTGTCGATGATCTCTCGCGGCACAATTGCCTGGGTTTCAATTTCCGCCGTCTTGCACCTGTCTGGCCGGTGCGGGAAAGCGGCCGCATCGTCGATCGCGCCATGACGAGCTCGCTGCTTGCCAATAATGGCGAAACCGTACGGCGCATGGCGCTCGCGGGTGTGGGGCTTGCCCGCATGGGCGACTATCACGTGCGGGCCGATATTGCGGCCGGTCGTCTCATCGAGGTGCTTGCCGATGTCGTCGAGCCGGACGAGGAACAGATACACGCGGTTTTTCTCGGCGGCGCGCGCATGCCGCAGCGCGTGCGCGTCTTCCTCGACTTCGTCGTGCCGCGCCTCCGGCAATTTCTGGATGGCGAAGCCTGAGCCGCCTTGGTATGGATTTAATCCCGACCATGCTGTGTGCCGGCAACCCGCCACCAAGACGTCGGCGGGCAGGGATCACTGCAGCGGCCGCGGTATGGCGCCGGTTCGAGGCTGGATCGACAGATTTTCGTCCTCCCGATCGGTCTCGAGCCGCTGCAGGATCGGGCAATGCGGACGATGGTCGCCCTGGCAGGAGTTAACGAGCATGGTGAGTGTGTGCTCCATATCCTGCAGGTCCGCGATCTTTTTCTTCAGTGCCGCGATATGACCCTGAGCGAGGCGCTTGACCTCGGCGCTCTGGCGGCTTTCGTCGCGCCAGAGCCCCAAAAGCTCGCTGATTTCGGCAACGGCAAAGCCGAGATCGCGCGCCCGGCGGATGAAACGCAGCATGTGCACGTCGGTATCCGAATAGTCGCGATAGCCCGATGCCGTTCTGCCGGCCGCGGGGATAAGGCCGGTTTCTTCGTAATAGCGGATCATCTTGGCCGATACGCCCGATGCTTTCGCCGCCTGTCCGATATTCATGATGTTCTCCCTGACAGGTACCGCCTGATATTGCCGATGGAAGGTGGGGCTTCCAACCATGGGAAGGTCAATAGCATATTTTTCGCCGCAGGACACTTGACCTTACCATGGTTGGAACCTCCACTTTGAGCACCATGAGATCGAAACAGATGAGAATTCTCATGGTGCGGCGACTTGAAAACATGACCTGCGGCGGCGGCAGATCCGCCACCAAGGCAATCAGTCTGTCGATCCAGACGCCAGGATCGAGACCAGTCCGGATGCGTTCACGGTGGTGAGCGGTCTTATGAGGATATCGTTGAGCGAGAGGAAGCAATCGATGCATCGACGTAATTTTCTGACAGGGCTGGCGGGTCTTGCGCTTTCTGGGCCGACCGCGGCCCAAATGATGCATGACATGGGACATATGGGAACAAACGGCGCTCATGACATGCCGATGACCGGCGGTAAGCCTGTCCTGCAGGAAGGACAGCCTTTGCGGGAGCTGCCGCGTTTGCTGAACGAGGCCGGCGAAGCGGGTCTATTCAAGGCAAGGCTTGCCGCCGAACCGGGGTTGGTTCGCTTCGCAGACAGGCTCGACACGCCGGCCCTCCTCTATAACGACGGAAATCCGGTGATCGAGGCGCATGAGGGCGACAGGGTCGAGATCAGCTTCAGGAACGGCATTCCCGATGAACCGACGACGGTTCATTGGCACGGAATGCCGGTGCCGGCCGATCAGGATGGCAATCCCATGGAATACATCGCCTCGGGTAGCGAGCGCCTCTATGCTTTCGATCTGCCGCAAGGCAGCGCAGCATCCTATTGGTTTCATCCCCATCCGCACGGCTTCACCGCCGCGCAGGTCTATCGGGGTCTCGCAGGCATCTTTCTGGTGAAATCCAAGGATGACCCGATCCCTGCGGAATATGGCGATACTGTTTTGATGTTCACCGATCTTCGGATCGCTGAAGATGGAAGCATGCCGGCGAGCAACATGATCGATGTGATGAACGGGCGCGTCGGCGATCATGTGCTGGTCAACGGCCAGAAAAATCCGGTATTGACCGTGAGGAAAGGGGAGAAGCGTCGCCTGCGTCTCTTCAACGCGACAAATGCGCGCTTCCTGCGACTGGCCTTCGAGAATGCCGCCATGGCGCTTGTCGGAACGGATGGCGGCCTTATCGAGGCTCCCGTCGGCATCGACGATTTGCTGCTTGCGCCCGCCGAGCGCGTTGAGCTCATCATCTCCTTCGATAGGCCGGGAGCGGCAAAGCTTGTCACGCTCGACTATGATCGCGGGTGGATGGGACCCGGCAAGCCTGAAGCGGCCGGCATCACCCTGCTGACCGCCGATGTTTCAGAGGATGCTGCACCCAACGTGCCACCGCTTCCCGCGACGCTGCGCTCCATCGAACACCTTTCTAAGCCGGCCGTCACGCGTCGCTTTGTGTTGACGGAATCCATGGAAGGCATGGAGATGAAGTTCCTCATCAATGGCGCTAGCTTCGATATGAAGCGCATTGACGAAGTTTCGAAGGTCGGACAGGTCGAGCTCTGGGAAATCGTCAACCAGGCGGATATGGACCATCCGTTTCATGTGCATGGGACACAGTTCCAACTTGTCGAACGCGAAAAGAATGGCGCGGTCACCCAGCCATCCTACCGGGCCTGTAAAGACACTGTGAACGTTGCCGCCGGCGAGACGGTCCGTATCCTGCTGCGACAGGATTTGCCGGGGCGGCGCATGTATCACTGCCACATCCTCGAGCATGAAGATCTCGGCATGATGGGTACAGTCGACGTCCGGGCCTGACACTTCCATTCTTGCCGGTGTGAATGCGATGTTCGGGTCTTGCGCAAACAGCGGGTTCGGCGCTTTTATGTAAGCGTGTTCCACTGCAGCAAGCGCTCGCGGCGGCCTCGGAGGAGGGCCGGCCATGATCCCGCAGTGGATGCCAAATTGTGCTGACGGTGGCATTCAAGGGGAGGACTCGATGGCCGCTAATCATCAGACGCAATACCGCGAACGCGTTCGCTCTGCCCATGAGGCCGTTGCCCTAATACCGTCCGGTGCGAAGATCGCCATGCCGATCGCTGCCGGCCAGCCGCCTGCCATCCTTGCAGCATTGGCCGAACGCGCGCGGGCCGGGGCGGTGGACAACGTCCGGCTTTACTACCTGCTTTGCACGGGTGTCGCCGGCTCCAGCGTGCTCGACTTCGACCTGCGCGATCGCATCGTTCCCATGAGTTATTTTCATGGAGCGGTGGATCGCGCCCTGGATAAGCGACGAATGGCGGAGATGCTGCCTGCCGCCGAAATCGTGCCGTGCCATTTCAGCCAGGTGCCGCGCTCGCTTGTCGAGCATGTCGGCGTGGATACATTGATCGCTACCGTCTCGCCCATGGATGCGGACGGGAATTTCAGCCTCGGCGCCAGTACGGATTATGCCCTGGCGGTTGCCCGCAAGCCCGGCGCTCGGCTGATCCTCGAAGTCAATCCCAGCATGCCCTATGTGCGGGGAAATTGCATGATCCCGGTCTCGCGCGTCACGGCACTTGTCGAGAATGACGCAAACCTCCCGGCGCTTGCTGCCGCGCCTCGTTCGCAAGTCGATGATGCGATCGGTGCTATCATCGCCGGGCTTGTGGATGACGGTGATTGCCTGCAGATGGGCATCGGTGCACTGCCTGACGCAGTTTGCGCCGGTCTTTCACAGCACCGTCACCTCGGCATCCATACAGAAATGATGACATCGGGACTTGCCGCTCTGGTCAGGGCCGGCGTGGTCGACAATAGCCGCAAGCAGATACATTTAGGGCGAACCATCTTCACCTTTGCGCTGGGAGACAAGCCGCTTTACGACTTCCTGAACGATAATCCCGATGTCGAGGCGCATCCCGTTGATTATGTGAACAATCCGTTCGTCATCGCTCAGAATGACCGCATGGTGTCGGTGAATGCGACGCTACAGATCGATCTCAATGGTGCGTGCAATTCCGAATTCGTCAACGGAAGGCAGTTCAGCGGCTCGGGCGGCCAGGTGGACTTCGTTCGCGGCGCCTATGGCTCACGCGGCGGCCGCTCGATCATCGCCTGTCATGCGACAGCGGCGAAGGGAACTCTTTCGCGTATCGTTCCGAACCTCACAGGTCCCGTAACGACGTCGCGCAACGATATCCATATCGTTGTTACCGAATATGGCTGGGTGAACCTCAAGGGCAAATCGGTGGCAGAGCGGGCAAAGGCGATGATCGGGCTTGCTCATCCCGATTTCAGGGAGGCGCTGGATCGTGCCGCTCATCAGGCGGGCTACTACGCGCCAGACTGATGTCGTTTCTGAAGACAGGAAGGGCGTAGGTTGGCTGGGCAATAAGAAGGAACCGGAGGGAAACCGGATCCTTCCGGCTCTGATCGGAGGTCAACCGATTGCTATGAGAAGCCTGATGGATCGGTACATCAGGCTTCCCGTACCTGGTCCCAGGAGACCAGGTTGGTCGCTATTAGAAGCTACGCTGGAAGCGCAGGATACCAGCCCACTGATCCTGGTTCACAGAATCGAAGTTGGTGTAGGAGACTTCCGGCTCGATGAGCAGGTTCTTGACCGGGTTCCACTTGACGTTGGTGGTTGCGGCAAAAATCTTCGAGTCGGTGTAGGCGAGCTGCAGGTTCCACTTCAACTTTTCGTTGATCGGAACGCCGACGCCGCCCCAAACAGCCCAATCACCCCAGCCGCACTTCGATGCATCGTTAGCCGGGCAAGAAGAACGAGCCAGGTTGGTGCCGGCATACTTGTTCAGGTTGTCGCCGTCGGTGTTCCAGCCGCCCATCAAGAAGGCCGAGAAGACGCCGAAGTCAGCATCGACACGAGCCTTGATAGCGCCTTCCGACTTGATCGAGTCGTAACCGCCAACGACCTTGAAGCCCCATGCGCCGGACTTGAAGCCAGCACCGGCAACGACGTCAGGAGCGTAGTGGTTGGCCTTGTCGTCCGATGCCCAGCTTGCGCCGTAGCCAGCGCCCGAGCCGCTGGAGTTCGAGTCTTCGACCGAGACCACAGCCGTGAAGCCGTTGCCGGCGTCGTAGTTGTAGGTCAACTGGTTGAGTTCGTACGGACCGTCATAGATCACGTCGTCGTTGATGACGTCGCCGGCATAACCGATGTAGGAGTTGAACTGCGAGTCAGCCTTACCGACCAGAAAGCCGCCGAGGCTGATGTTGGCGAACAGCAGCTTAGAGGAAGTGGAGTTGCCTTCCTGCCAGTCCCAACGGATGACCGTGTTGGTCTTCAGCGGGCCGTATTCGGTGTCGGTCGCGGTATCGAGGCTCAGCTGAGCGCGGGTATGCCAGAGAGTGCCGTTATGGCTGTTGGCATTGTAGGCGTCGTACCACTTGCCTTCGGTACGGACCATGCCGCCGACCTTGAGGCAGGTTTCAGTGCCTGGAATGAAGAAGTAGCCAGCGCCGTATGCGTCGCAGATGCGAACGTATTCCAACGGCTCGGGCTCAGCAGCGACGATTGCGTCAGCCGCATGGGCGCCAGAAACTGCTGCCAGTGCAGCAGCGGAGCCGAGAAGGAGGCTCTTGATGTTCATTATTAAACTCCTGATTGCAACGGATCGTACATATTCCAAGGAGCGGGCACAACGGACCATCCCGGCGACACTGCTTGCAACACGAAGCAACCACCAGGCATCTGCGAGAGACTGCGGGTATTATCCCCACCCCTTTGGAACCTCGTTAGCTGGCGGCTGAAATAACACCCCACCAGATCGCAAGCTAATTAGCTCCCGGCAACACAGCTATATACATTCTGATTGTTTGTAAATCAGCTCCGGAAGTATCCGGAAACGGAAAAAAGGGTTGTTGATTTCATGCAACACATGCCAGGCGGGAAAATTCGGCGGGAGGGGAGCCGGCCTCCTTATAATGCCCTGCGCTGCATCTCCTGTCCGCCGCTTCAATCAGCGATCGTGAACAATTCCATCGCCTCGGCAAAGCCCTTCAGCCTCTGCCGGCCGATGGAGATTGCATCGTTGATTCCGGCCTCATCTCGAAACGCGTCGGACATCAGGAGCGCTTCGCCCCTTTCGCTGCAGACGTTCTGTATGCGGCTAACGATATTGACATCAGGACCGATCAACGTGAAATCCAGGCGATTGCCGGAGCCGACATTGCCGTAGCTCACCTCGCCATAGTGCAGCGCGATGCCGACCTTGACTGGTATGCCGCTGTATTCGAAACCGCTTAGCTCGGAGAGGACTGTCCTGGCTGCGGTGAGCGCCGCATCGCAGGCTCCGGACGTGTCGGCGCCTGGAAAGAATGCCAGAACCGCATCGCCCATGAATTTCAGTACTTCACCGCCTTCATGGGCAATCGCCGGTATCACTTTGTCGAAATAGGCATTCAGCAGTTCGAGGACGGTGCTGCCTGGCTGGCGATTGGAAAGCTCGGTGAAGCCGCGCAGATCGCACAGCAAAAGGGCTGCCTCCATCGATTCGATTTCGCCGCGACGAATGTGTCCGGCAAGGATACGGCTCGCCGTCATCGGGCCGATATAGGTATCGAGAAGGCTGAGTTCGCATTGTCTGAGGACGCGGAGTTCGCAGGTGTTGCGCAATGCCGGCAGGATGCGCTCGATAAGGTCATGCTCGCCGGATGTGAAGCCGCCTGGCCGCCGCGTGGCGAAGACGGCGCTGCTGATCGGCCCGTCAGCGTTGCAAAGCGGCGCCACGATCAGTTGCACCAGTCCCCGGCCGGAAAATATGTCGATATGCTGCCAGCGCCCATGCGGACTTTCGCCCGGACCGACGACGAGCGGCTCGCGCATCTCCTGTGCCTTCATGAGCGGTGTATTGGCAAGCGCGAGGCGTGAGCCATGTTCGCGATCATGGATCTCGACCGGTTCGCCGGGCGCCCAGGCGAAGGTGCGGCCGATGAATTCGGGATGCAGCGTCGTCAGGTGCAGTGTCAATCGATCGACGGGAAGGCCAAGGGCCTGCAGGCGGCGGCCAAGCCCGGCAACGAGGCTGGCCTCATCGAGAGCATGGCATTCGTCGCCGGTCAGCCATTCGATGAGGCTCAGTGTTGCTCTGTTACCGATGCCGCCGTTAAGCGTCTTGGGGTCGGCTGTTGCGGATTTTGGAATGTCATGCAGCAAGGTCATGGTTATTTCCTCCTCTTCGAGGTGCGGCGCTCAGTGCGCGCCGCCGCCGGAAAGTTGACCGGCTTTTTTCAGAAGCAGGCTGGCAATCAGGGCAACGACCAGCGCGACGCCGAGCAGATAGAAGGTATCGCTGAAAGCCATGATATTGGCTTGCTTGCGAAGGCTGGCGGCTACTGCGACAATGGCCTTGTGCGCGGCAAGCGCCTGATCGCTCACCCCATGGTTCATGAAGTAGTTGGTGAGGTTGGCAATGCGCGCGCGGGTCGCCTCTTCGAACACCGAGACTGAATTGGTGAGGATGTTGGAGTGGAACTGCTCGCGTTTGGTAAGGAAGGTCTGCAGCGCGGCAATGCCGACCGCGCCGCCGAGATTGCGCATCATGTTGAACAGCGCCGAAGCGGATCCGGCATTTTCCTGTTCGATGCCGGCGGTCGCGATCGCCGTCAGCGGCGTGAAGGCGAGTGCCTGGCCGACCGCACGCACGATATTTGGCCAGAAGAGCTGATCGCTGGCATAGTTGCTCGTCATGTAGATGTTCATGAAGTTCGAGGCGGCGAAGAGCGCGAAGCCGACGATGATCAGCAGGCGAGCGTCGATGCGCTTCATCAGCCGTGGGACCAGCGGGATCAAGATCAGCTGCGGAATGCCGGTCCAGGCAAGCACCATGCCGATCTGCTCGGAATTGTAGCCCTGGATGCGCGTCAGATAGATCGGCAGGATGAAGACCGAGCCATAGAGGGCGACGCCCATCAGGAAGTTGGCGACGATACCGAAGCCGAAATTGCGGCGCACCAGCAGACGCAAATTGAGGAGCGGATGAGAAGCGCGAAGCTCGATGAAGAGGAAGAGCGTCAACGAAACCGCGGCAATGACGGAGAGACGGACGATGAAAGGCGAGCCGAACCAGTCGTCCTTGTTGCCTTCTTCGAGCACGGTCTGCAGTGCTGCGAGACCGACTGCCATGGTGATGATGCCGGGCCAATCGCCCTTGGCGAGCAGCGAAAGATTCATCGGCGCGCGGTCGAGCGAGATCCAGAGCATGCCGACCATCAGGACGCCCGGCACGAGATTGACGTAGAAGATATATTCCCAGCCCCAGTTTTCGGTGAGATAGCCGCCGATGGTCGGGCCGATGGCCGGCGCGAAGGTGGCGGAAAGGGCAAAGAGGGCAAGACCCATCGGTTGTTTCGGTTTCGGCAGCAGCGTGATGATGATCGTGAAGGCCATCGGGATCAGCACGCCGCCGGAAAAGCCCTGGATGGCGCGCAGCACGATCATCTGTTGCAGGTTTGCGGCAAAGGCGCAGGCGACTGAAAAGAGCAGGAAAAGGACAGCGTTGGTCAGCAGATAGTTGCGCACTGAAAAGACGCGAGCGAGCCATGCGCTAAGCGGAATGACGACGATTTCTGCGATCAGGTAGGAGGTCGAAATCCAGCCGCCATCGTCCGTTCCAGCGCCGATCGCGCCCTGGATGTCGGCTAGCGAGGCATTGACGATCTGGATGTTGAGAACGGCCATGAAGGCGCCAAGTGTCGAACCAACCACGGCGGTCCACATGCGCAGCGGGCTCATGGCCGGTCGGACGACGGTAGCGTTTGAAGCGCCCGGCGATGCGGCTGGATTGTTGTTTGCGGCGATCTGAAGAGTGGCCACGGCGTGTCTCCTTCCGGCTCATGCCGGAACAATCTCATGACGATGCTGAGGTGATAATCGACGAAGATCGGGAGGGATCATCCAGCCTGGCTGGATGATCCCTGTGCGCCGGCTGTCGATGTCTGGGCAGCCTTGGTATCGATTTCCGGCTCCACCGACATGCCCGAGCGCAGCAATCCGGCGAGATTATCGTCGTCGATGACGATCTTAACCGGTATGCGCTGGACGATCTTGGTGAAGTTGCCGGTGGCGTTGTCAGGCGGCAGCAGCGAGAATTCGAGCCCGCTTGCCGGCGAGAGGCTGTCGACATGGCCCTTGATGGTGACGTCAGGGAAGCTGTCGACCTTGATTTCGACGGACTGGCCGGGGCGCACATAGGTCAGCTGCGTTTCCTTGAAATTCGCAACGACATAGACCGAATGCAGCGGCACCACCGCCATCAGCTGCGTGCCTGCCGTCACATATTGTCCCACGCGGATCGAGCGGGCACCGATCGTGCCGTCGACGGCTGCGACGATGTTGGTATAGGAAAGATTGAGCTCGGCTTGCTGGACGGCCGCAGCGGCGCGATCGCGCTGGGCTGCTGCCTGGTCTCGCTGGGTCTGCAGCACGGGAACTTTGGTTTGAGCCGCGACGAGCGCGGCCTGGTCGCGCTCGACAGCCGCCGCTGCCTGCCTTCTGGCCGATTCCGTCTCTTCAGCGCGCGACTGTGTGCCAACGCCGTTGGTAATCAAACGAGCCGAACGGGCGGCATCCGATACAGCATAATCCAAAGAGGCTTGCGATGCGTCGACCGTTGCCTTGGCTTGCCCGATCAGCGATTGCTGCAGCCGGATCTGCGCATCGATATTAGCGATCGCTGCATCTCCAGCCTTTAAATCGGCTTTTGCTTGGGAAAGCGCGGCCTGGAAGTCGCGGTCATCGATGCGGGCAAGCAGCTGGCCGGTCTTGACATGGTCATTGTCGTTGACAAGCACCTCCTTGATGTAGCCGGCGACCTTTGGGGCAATCGTGGTGTAATCGGCCTTCACATAGGCATCGTCGGTGGATTCGATGAAGCGTCCGACCGTCCAGTAGCGATAGCCGAAATCCGCTGCGACCGCGACGCCGGCCAGCAGCGCGGCGATCAACAAGCCACGCTTGATGAGCTTCCTATCTGCCTTGGGGCTGGCGTCAGCAACAGGCGCTTCGGCAACTCTTCCTTGCGGAACGTCGGCGGCGGGAGATTTCGCAACCTCGTTGACTGGAGCAGCATCGGCCTGGCTTGCGTTCTTGAACGCCTCGTTGCGCGGTAGTTCGACCATCGTCCGTTTCCTTCAGTACGCTACCCCTTTTGTTCGGGGTCATTTTTGATGCCATGAAGATGCGTCCGAACGATCCTTCTGATAATCTCCTCAAATCGGGAAGGATCATCAAGTCACAGTGGATAATCCGAGGACAATATGGATCGGTTGACCAGCCTCGCAGTCTTTGGCCGGGTGGTGGAATGTGGTGGTTTTTCCGCCGCCGCCCGCCGCCTCAACATGTCGGTCACCATGGTAGGCAACCATGTGCAGTCATTGGAAGATCACCTCGGTGTGCGGCTTCTGAACCGCACGACGCGCCGGGTCAGCCTGACGGAAACCGGCAAATATTATTATGAGCGATCCTCGCAGATCATTGCCGATCTCGAGGAGGCCGACCGGACGGCGGGCGCGCTTAGCACCATGCCGCGCGGCACGCTGAAGCTCTATACCAGCGGCGCCATCGTCCGGTTCCTGCTCCCCGTCGTCAATGAGTTCATGACGCTATATCCGGCGATCTCGCTCGATTTCAACGTCGGCGAACGGTCGATCGACATGATTGAGGAGGGCTACGATCTGATGATCCGAACCTTGCCGGCGCCGGACTCGACGCTCGTCGCGCGCAAGCTCGCGCCCTGGCGCCATATGCTCGTCTGCTCGCCCGAATATCGTGAAACGCATCCCATGCCGAAAGTGCCGGCCGACCTCGCGGAGCATAATTGCCTGCAATATACCTATTATCCCTACGGCGACGAATGGCGTTTCGACGATGCTGACGGGAAGCAAGTGAGGGTCAAGATCTCAGGCAATGTCGTCTCGAACAATGCCGAGACGCTGCGCTTTCTTTTGGCAAGCGGACAGGGCATTTTTCTGGCCCCGAGCTTCATCGTCTTCGAAGAGGTCGCCGCCGGCCGTCTCGTGCGTGTCATGCCCGACTACCGCGCCGTGGAATTCACCATCAGCGCGATCTATCCCAACCGCAGTCATCTGCCGACGAAAGTGCGTTTGTTCATCGACCTTTTGGCAGAGCGTTTCGTTGAGCACCGCAAGTGGATGACCTGAACGCGCCTTGATTTTGCACGAACGCGTTTCTAAAAGAGGTCATAAGTGACCCTTTTAGGAGCCTGCCATGACAATGATCAGCTTAAAGGATGCCAAGGCGTCGTTTTCCCATATCATCGATCAGGCTGCGGCCGGTGAGTTTGTAACAATTACCCGTCATGGGCGTGCCGCAGCCGTCGTTGTCAGCGTGAAGGCAGCCGAAGAGGCAAAAAAAGCGATCCGGAAGGGCCGACCGAGCCTGGTTCAATACCTGAAGACCTTTCCGGCTGATTTCGATCCCACCGAGGATGTTTTCTCCAGAAATCCCGCTCCATCTCGCGAGGTCGATTTGTGAGCTTTCTTCTCGACACCAACGCCATCTCCATGTTCGCTCCGTCCAAAGCCAGCGCATCGAATACTTTTGCCGAATGGGTGGATGAACAGGATCGGCAGGATGCAGTCTACCTTTCAGTCCTGACGATCCACGAGATCGAAAAGGGGGTGCGGTTGTTGGAAGCAAAAGGCGCCAAAGCAAAGGCTGCGGGAATTCATACCTGGCTGCAAGGATTGATTGCCGGCTATGGTGATCACATCCTGCCCGTCGACAAGGACATCGCTCTTGAATCCGGGAGGCTCGAGGCGAAAGCAGTCATCGCGGGACATACTCCTCGCACGGCGGATGCGATCATCGCGGGAACGGCAAGCACTCACAAGCTGACCGTGATCACCGCCAATCTCAAACACTTCCTGCCCTTCGGCGTAGCCGTCAAGTCACCGGATCAGGTGGGGCGCTGACGCCGTCTCGACAGAATGTTTGGTGGCTTTACCACTGCGTCGGTGATCAGATGGCGGTAAAGCCGTTGTCGACGAAGAGATGGATGCCGTTGACGAAGTTGGACTCGTCGGAGGCAAGATAGAGGGCGGCCCGCGCTACATCCTCGGGTTCGCCGATCCGCCCTTGCTGGGCCGCGATTGCCGCATCCGAGACATCGACGCCAAGGGCCTGCAACTCCGCCACTTCGCGCAGCCCATGCGGCGTGCGGATGAAGCCGGGGCATACGGCATTGCAGCGGATATTGCGATCGCGGAACTCGACTGCGATGGCGCGGGCAAACATGTGCACCGCTCCCTTCGTCGTGTCATAGAGAACTTCCATCGGGGTTGCGGCAACAGCCGAGATCGACGAGGTGCAGACGATGGAACCGCCGCCGGCTGCGATCATGCCCGGCAGTACGGCCTTGGTCATCAGGAACATCGAGCGGACGTTGACGCCATGAAGCCATTCCCATTCCTCAAGCGTCGTTTCGAGGAACGGCTTGATGACGATGGTGCCGGCATGATTGAAGAGCACCGTTACCGCACCAAAGCGGTCTTCGATGCTTTTGACCGCCGCATTGACGGCCGCCTCATTCGAAACATCGGCAACCCAGTGGTCGGCAACGCCGCCGGCGTCTCGGATTTCGCGCACGGTCGCAGCCGCTGCGTCGCCGTTTCTGTCGATGATCGCCACCTTGGCGCCTTCCGCCGCAAACAGGCGCGACGCTGCGCCGCCCATGCCGGTGGCGCCGCCCGAAATGATGGCAATCTTGCCCTTGAGCCTATCCGTCACGCATTTCCCCCATCCGCCGCACGCGCAAAATCGATGCCGATGCGACCCTTTGCCGATGCCAATCAAAACTCTCGGAGATGCCGAGTGTCATTGCGAAAGATGCGCTCGGTTGCAGTTCGAGGCAAGGATGATCAGGGGACAGATTCCGAATTTCCCCTCAGCGCAGATAGTGAATGTGCGGCCGGGCGTGGTGAGGAGAGGTCTCGATCCTTGCCTCAACGGCAAAGACATTTCTCAGCAAATCTTCCGTCAGCACGTCTTCCGGGGCTCCGGAGGCCACGACCCCGCCTTGCTGCATGATGATCAGCTGATCACAGAACATCGCGGCATGGTTGAGATCGTGGAGAGCGATGATGCTGGTTACGGGCAGGCCGGCAACCAAGCGCATCAGACCGATTTGATGCTGGATGTCGAGATGGTTGGTCGGCTCATCGAGGATCAGTTCCTTCGGCGACTGTGCCAAAGCCCGCGCAATGTGAGTGCGCTGCTTTTCGCCGCCCGACAGGCTCTGCCATCGGTCCTCGCGTTTCTCCTTCATGCCGGCGCGCTCGAGAGCGTCTTCCACGGCCTCGTCATCTGCCGATGTCCAGCCTGAGAACATCGAGCGATGCGGAAACCGGCCGAGCTTTACGACATCGATGACCCTGAGATTGGCATTGGTTGCGCTGTGCTGCTCGACGAAGGCGACACGCCTTGCGATGGAGCGGCGGGACATCTGCTGCAGATCCTTCTCTTGCAGGGTGATGCGGCCGGAGTTCGGCCGTTTCAGCCCCGCAAGCAGACGCAGAAGCGAGGTCTTGCCGGAGCCATTCGGCCCGAGGAGACCAAGCATCTTGCCTGCAGGCGCCTCGAAAGAGACGCCGTTGAGAACGGTCTTCGCGCCGATTTTCCAGGTGATATTGTCGGCCTTTATGCTCATGATGCCCGCTGGAGCCGGTAGAGAATGACGGAGAAGAAGGGAACGCCGACCAGCGCCGTGACCACGCCGATCGGCAGAACCTGCTGCGGAATAAGGATGCGGGAGGCAATATCGGCGAGAACCATGAAGATGGCGCCGGTAATTGCACAGGCAGGCAGCAACCGGATGTGAAGCGGTCCGACGACGAAGCGCGCCGCATGCGGGACGACCAGACCGACGAAGCCGATCGTGCCGACCATGCTGACGATGGTTGCCGTGATGACCGCGGTCAGCGCAAACAGAATGATACGGGTGCGGCCGACATTTACGCCGAGCGAGGCGGCCGCCTCGTCGCCAAAAGCGAAAGCGTCAAGCAGACGCGAATAGAACAGGCAGACGATCAGACCCAATCCGACGACAATCGACACCAGTGCAAATTCCGGCCAGCGCACACCACTGAAGCTTCCAAGCAGCCAGAACATAACGTCGCGCGCCTGCTGGGCATTGCCGGAGGTGGTGACGACGTAGGATGTCGCTGCATTGAATAGCTGCGACGTGGCAACTCCCGCCAAAATCGTTCTGTCCGGGCCACCGCGTGCTCCGTTCGAAAGCACGGCGACGAGGATAAAGGCCGCAAAAGCACCGGCGAAGGCACCGGCGGAGAGCGAAACGGCGCCAGCTCCGATCCCGAGAATAACGACAGCAACCGCGCCGGTGGAGGCGCCAGCGGAGATGCCG
This sequence comes from Rhizobium sp. WW22, assembly GCF_047041135.1. NCBI lineage: Bacteria > Pseudomonadati > Pseudomonadota > Alphaproteobacteria > Hyphomicrobiales > Rhizobiaceae > Rhizobium > Rhizobium sp. WW22. The sequence continues at coordinate 1,983,420 of NZ_CP178199.1, read as the reverse complement.
AGCACGTAAGGCTCGGCCAAGGGATTGCGCAGCATGGACTGCATGATCGCGCCGCAAAGCGCGAGACCCGCGCCGCAGAATATGGCAACCAAAGCGCGGCTCAGCCGATATTCCCAGATGACGGTTTCATGGATGCGGTTGAGCTCGACCGAGGTCCAGCCAAACTTGTTCGTGATGGCGAAATAGGTGGTGGAAAGCGGGATGGGCATATCGCCGATCCCCACACTGATGCCGACCACCAGCGCGATCGCTGCAAGGCACGCCAGAAAAAGTCCGGCAGGGGCGGCGACCCGCGGCAAAAGGCGACCGGACTTACTGGTTTCCGCCACGATGCTCACCTGAGGCCGAGTACCTTCAACTGCTCAGCCACCTGTTCGGCGCCGAAGATTGTCTGCACGCTCGGATTCATCGCCTGTGCGGGCATGATCACCATGGCCTTGTTCTTCACCGCCGTCATCTGGCTGGTCGCCGGATCGGTCGTCAGGAACTTGATCTTTGCCTGGACTTTGTCGAGTTCCCAGCGATTGCGGTCGACCTGCGTGACCACGATGACGTCGGGATTGCTAGCGATGATGCTTTCCCAACCGAGCTGCGGCGATTCCGCATCGGTTTTGATGGCGTTGGTTCCGCCGAGAACGTCGGCGATATAGCCCGACGGGCTGTTTTTTCCGCCGACATAGGCATCTGCAGATGGGGATGGGCTGGAGAACCAGAAGACATAGGAGAGCTTCTTGCCATCCTTCGGCGCATTGACGCGCAGTGCCTCTTCCCGCTTTTTCAGATCCGTGATCAGAGCCTGGCCCTTGTCGCGGACGTCGAAAATCTGCGAGAGCTCGTCGATTTCCTGGTAGAGCGTGCTCATGTTCCAGATCTGGCTACGGGCGGCATAGCCGTATTTGTCCTGAGAGGCTCCCTGGGCTGGGCACATACTGGGGGAAACATAGGTCGGAATATTGAGCTTTTCGAAGTCCTCGCGCTTTGCCACTTTGCTGCTTGGTCCCATAAGGGTCGGCAGGGCGGCTGTAACGAAATCAGGATTTTCCGAGAGGATCGATTCAAAGGTCGGGAACTCGACCGTCAGCAGCTTGACCTTGGAATTGGCTTCCGCAAGCTGCGGCAGAACCTTGTTGGGCCAGAAAGCGGTGCCGACCATTTTGTTTTCGAGGCCGAGCAGGAGAAGAATTTCGGCGCTATTCTGGCCGAGCCCGATCGCGCGCTCCGGAGCCTTTTGAAACGTGACCTTGACGCCGCAATTATCGATGGTCAACGGATAGCTGGTCGAAGCGGCAAAGGCTGTTGACGCGGCAAAGCCAAGGGTCGCACAAAGAGCTGAAACGGCCAAAACTGATTTCAATATGGTCACGAAAATATCCTGATGACTGTTGTCGACGAGATCGAACGAAGGCGCGTGCGCGATATAGCCGTGTAACCGGGTCAAAACAAGAGAAAAAAAGTCATATTATTTATACGACGCCGTTTGTAAACTTTGCCGGCATGCATTCTCGAGAGAAGACGTAATTCTCATCGGTCTCGCCGGCTGGATTTCGAGGCTACAACAGGAAACCAGTCGCTGCCCAGCCGAAATGGTATTGATGAGGGTGGCTTTCGCAGCTTCAGCCGTTCAACGATTTTTGGCCGGAAGCGCTGCGTTGTTGTTCGCTCTTGCTCTGTGAGGTCAAAGGGCGCGCTATGGCCAGCCAGGTGCATGCGCGCTAGCAAGAATAACTCAGGACCACCGAAAGAAGAAAAGACGCGACTATTCCTGCTTTTCTAGCCTTTTCAGGGATTCTTGAGCAGTTGCGAGTCCCTGGTCGGACGCCTTACGGAACCATTTGATTGCCTCGTCCCGATCCCGCGCAACTCCATGGCCCATTGCATACATGTTGCCGAGATTGCCTTGGGCCACATCCAGGCCCTTGTCGGCGGCTTTTTTATACCAGGCGATCGCTCGACCGTAATCCTGGGGAACGCCCAGACCTTGGTCGTATAAGAGACCGAGGGCGTACTGGGCCATGGCAAAGTCCTGATCGGCGGCACGGCGATACCAAATCAACGCTTGCGCATAGTCTTGGGGAACGCCTTGGCCGCTTTCGTAGCTGTATCCCAGATTATACTGAGCAACAGCGAGCCCCTGCTCAGCCGCTTTACGGCCCCAAATCACAGCTTGCGCATAATCTTGCGGAACGCCTTGGCCGACGGCATAGAGATCACTAAGGCTGCTTTGCGCTTCCGCCCAACCTTGCTCCGCTGCCTTTCGGATATAGGTGACAGCGAGGGCGGAATCTCGATCGACACCTAAACCGAACTGATAAAGCCCGGCGAGCTTATATTGCGCGACCGCCGCCCCTTGATCGGCGAGCGGCTTCCAGTAGCTCAGCGCGGCGGCGTAGTTGCCGCTATCATAGGCGGCCTGTCCTTCCTCGATCGCCGATCTGTCGAAAAGCTGCGACTTGGCTGTCGCGGAATTGGTACCGGGCTCTGGCTGCAGAGCAACAGCGGATGCAGACATGGCCTGGCTGTTCCAGTTCGACAGCTCGGGCAGACTCGCCGGCAGGTCCTCGCGCCAGACATGGCTCATTGCGGTAATCTTTATGCCGCCGCTTTCCGTAGCAACTGTTTCCAGCGCTTCAAGCGTCGAGCCGTCGCGCAGGGATACGATGAATGTCATCGTCGCGTTTTTGCTGACAATTTTGGCGGCCGCCAATTGCTCGCCAGTAAGCTGCTTGGCCTTTTCGCCAAAGCTTGCGATCACTCCCTCGACGGCTGATGCCTGCGATTGTTGGAACGCCACTTTGTCATAGGCTTTTTTGAGGCTGAAAGTGGCTGTTTGATTGGCCAAATCCGCGGCTTCGAGCTTCCATTCTATGGTGGCAGGAACAGGCATGCCCCGCGAATATTCCATCGTCGCCACCGTTCCCGTTTGGCCGACATCGTATGTCGCGGCGTCCTCCTGCTGTATGGTGGCGAGCAGCTCCGCTTCCGGTGCGAGATTATGAATAACCAGCAGCGGATTGCTTTTTATACCGTCAATAATATTTGTGAGGCTGCTTTGCGGTGCGACGACAAGGCCGTCTGGTCCAACTGCGGCCGCATTCTGTATGTTACGGAGGATCGCGTCGAATCCGACTAGTCTATTTGGAAAGCCGTTCAACCCCGCTTCATATTCCAGTTGACGGATACCATAGACCGACAATGAATTTCCGTAGAGGGCGTTCATTGCGTAGGAATCGGCGGCGCCTTCGGCACCTTGCGGCAGATCCGCGCTGAGGGACCAGCGAACCTGCATACTATTTGCATTTCGCGAGACGACCGTCATACGCTGACGGAAATCTCCACGTATGATCGCGGCCGGCTTATCGAACCATAAGGACATGTCGGTGGAGGTGGTCTTGCGAGAGCGATAGACGTATTCGACGCCCGTTTTGGGAGCGTATCCTGGAATCGTCACGCTATCGGCAGCGCGAGCAGTCTCCATGCAAATCAAAAGGCATGGTGAGAGGAGAAAAAGCAGGCTCTTTTGCAAGCTGTCCATTTTTTATTGTTCCCACTCTTCAACCATATTGGCGCGAACCGAAATATCCAAAAAGTAGTTGCGGCCAGAATGCCGGAACAACCGCTTTTCGATTTCCTGCGCGTTTCCGACCCGGAGATCGATCATGAATTGATCAACGGCGACGGCCCCGTTCCCCATCATTTACTCAAGGTTGCGGCATCTGCCAATATGGCGTCATTACAACCGCGCCGCACGCAAATTATTTCAGTCTGAGAAGGGTGCCGAGGTTACGACAGGAAAACGGTCATTGCCCAGCCGAAATGGCATCGATGAGGGTGGCGCAATCCGATCTCGCGCCTATTTCAACAATCGGGAAATGGAGAGCAGGAGGATGAGAACAATGGCAAAGAACACGATTTGCCTGTGGTACGACAAGGACGCAGAGGCCGCCGCCAATTTTTATGTCGAGACTTTTCCAGATAGCGCCATGGGTGCCGTCATTCGCGCGCCGGGAAACTATCCGGAGGGCAAGCAAGGCGATGTGCTGGTCGTCGAGTTCACGGTTGCGGGTGTTTCCTGCGTCGGCTTGAATGGAGGTCCGATGTTCAAACACAACGAAGCCTTTTCATTTCAGATCTACACCGAAGATCAGGAAGAGACGGATCGCTATTGGAACGCCATTGTCGGCAATGGCGGCCAGGAAAGCGAATGCGGCTGGTGCAAGGACAGATGGGGCGTATCCTGGCAGATCACGCCGCGTGTTCTGATGGAGGCGCTGCGCGAGGGCGGCGATCAGGCAAAGCGGGCTTTCGACGCGATGATGACCATGAGGAAGATCGATGTGGCCGCGATCGAAGCGGCACGCCGAGGCTGACGCGCGAAGCCCTTCCTCAATACTTGGATCGTCGATGCCGCGGCAGTTTGTGAAGTCGGCGGCGTCGACGTCATGATTGCTTTTATTCAAGACTCCATTAAATATGGTTTCAGGAATATGCAGCCGGCTGTTGTAGATCGGATATCGGCAACCTATCCTTGATCGAGTGAAGCGGCGGCCGTTGGCGTTTGACTGGTGAGGTTTGCAGAGGATGGCCGCACGAAACGCCGCCAGCTGGAATCATTGTAAGGTCAGTGTCGTCTTCAGCGGGCGAAATCCGCGTGACAGGCGCAGCAGCCAAGGAACTTGGCTGATCGAACCTGTCAGCCTTGATAAAGGCTACTTTCCATACAGAGATTGGCCGCGGGCTACCATATGCTTGCGATTGTCTCGGCGCCGGCGGGTTTTTGATAGAATTGCCGTGAAATCCCGTTGCGCCGACACCAATAGAATTTCTCCCGACCTGTTTCCGAAGAGTAGAGCTGACACTCATGATAAAACGCATGATCATCATGCTGATCGTCATAGGCCTGATCCTTGGCGGGATCTTCGGCTTCCAGGCATTCAAGAATCGCATGATTGCGGCCTACCTGGCTAATCTCAAGGCGCCACCGCAGACCGTCTCGACAATCACCGCGGCAGCGAGCCCATGGCAGACGACGCTGCAATCGATCGGCAGCTTCAATGCCGTCGAAGGCGCCAATCTTTCGGCGCAGGTCCAGGGCATCGTCCAGAAGATCGGCTTCGAAGACGGCCAGGACGTCAAGAAGGGCGATCTCATCGTGCAGCTGCTTGCCGATCAGCAGATCGCGACGCTTGAACAATACAAGGCGACGATGGCCAATGCGCAGATCGCCTATGATCGCGATTCCAAGCTGATCAAGGCGAATACCATCGCGCAAAGCCAGGTCGACAGTGATCTGGCGACATGGAAGGCGGCGCAGGCGCAGGTCGCGTCACAGCAGGCGTTGATCGATCAATATTCGATCCGCGCTCCCTTCGATGGCCATCTCGGCATCAGGCTGGTCAGCCTCGGTCAGTATCTCTCGGCTGGGACCGCAGTCGTCACCTTGCAGTCGCTCGATCCGATCCAGTTCGATTTTTCCATGCCGCAGCAGGCTCTGTCACAGCTGAAGGTCGGCCAAGCGGTAACGGCGACGGTCGATGCCTATGGGAACCAGACTTTCGACGGCAAGATCACGGCGATCAGCCCGCTCGTCGATACGCAGAGCCGCAACATCACCATCCGGGCAACCTTCCCCAATGCCGATCGCAAGCTGCTGCCGGGCATGTTCGGCAACATAACGGTGGTAGTCGGGGAGCCGAAGGAATACATCTCCCTGCCGCAGACCGCCGTCACCATCAATCCTTATGGCAACGTTGTCTACGTGGTGACCGACAAGGGCAACGGGGCAGATGGAAAGCCGCAGCTTGTCGCCAATCAGAAGTTCGTCAGCACCGGGCAGGCGCGGGGTGATCAGATCTCCGTGACCAAGGGCTTGAATGCGGGCGAAGTGGTGGTCACGTCAGGCCAGCTGAAACTCAACAACGGCTCGCCTGTCATCATCAACAACGAAGTCCAGCCGTCGAACGATCCAAATGCGAACCCGGCGAACCCCAACTGAGGTGTGGCGATGAATATCACCGATATCTTCATCAAGCGCCCCGTTCTCGCCCTCGTGGTCAGCGCGTTGATTATCGTGATCGGCTACCAGTCGTTCCGTTCGCTCACCGTGCGCCAGTATCCGCAGACCCAGAACGCTGTCGTTACGGTGACGACCACCTATCCCGGCGCGGCGCCCGACGTCATTGCCGGCTTCATCACGACGCCGCTCGAAAACGCCATCGCGCAGGCCAACGGCATCGATTACATGACCTCGACGAGCACCAGCGGCACATCGACCATCACCGTCAACCTGCGGCTCAACTACAGCGCCGATGCGGCGATGACCGAAATCAACGCCAAGGTATCTTCCGTTCTCAATCAACTGCCCACGGGGACGCAGCAGCCGATCATGACGGTTTCCATCGGCCAGTCGATCGACGCCATGTATATTGGCTTCCGAAGCGACGTTCTGGCCAGCAACCAGATCACCGACTATCTGACGCGCGTGGTCCAGCCCAAATTGCAGGCGGTCAACGGCGTTCAGACGGCCGAAATCCTCGGCGCGCGAACGTTCGCCTTGAGAGCCTGGCTGCAGCCGGACAAGCTTGCCGCCTATGGCCTGTCGGCCGGCGATGTCTGGACCGCGCTCAGCGCCAACAATTATATCTCCGGCATCGGCACCACGCGCGGCCAGATGACGCAAACGGTGCTGACAGCGAAGACCGACCTGCATTCGACGGATGAATTCAGGGAAATGGTGGTCAAGCAGATCGGCAGCACGATCGTGCGGCTGAAGGATGTCGCGACCGTTGCGCTCGGATCTCAAAATCCCGACGTCCAGATCGGCTTCGATGGGCAGGACGGCGTGTTCATGGGCATTCAGATCGCCCCAACCGCCAACCTGCTCGACGTGATCGCCGGCGTGCGTGCGGTGTTTCCGGGTATTGAGCAGCAATTGCCGCAGGGGCTCGAAGGCTACATCGTCTATGATTCCAGCACCTTCGTCACGACCTCCATCGATGAGGTCGTAAAGAGCCTGGTCGAGGCTCTCGTGATCGTCATTTTCGTGGTCTTCGCCTTCCTCGGCTCACCTCGATCGGTCGCCATTCCCGTCGTCGCCATTCCCCTGTCGCTGGTCGGCACGTTCGCGATGATGTTGATCTTCGGCTTCTCGATCAATCTTCTGACGCTGCTCGCCCTGGTTCTGGCGATCGGCCTCGTCGTCGATGATGCCATCATCGTGGTGGAGAACGTCAATCGTCACATAGAAGAGGGATCGACACCCATGAGGGCGGCGCTGGATGCGGCGCACGAACTGGTCGGACCGATCCTGGCCATGACGGTGGTGCTGATCGCGGTCTACGTGCCGATCGGTTTCCAGGGAGGGCTCACGGGCGCACTGTTTACGGAATTCGCTTTCACCCTGGTCGGCGCCGTGACCGTGTCCATGATCATTGCGCTCACGCTGACGCCAATGATGTGCTCGCGCATCCTCAAGCCGCACCTGACCGATCGCAGCGGCTGGGAAGAGCGTATTTCCGACTTCATCGACCGCCGCTTTTCGGAAATCCATCGACCCTATGTGCGCATGCTGCACGGCAGCTTGAACACCGTGCCGGTGACATTGTTGTTCGCCGCCATCGTTCTGGGCAGCATCTATTTCCTCTATTCCAGTGCCAAGAACGAACTGGCCCCTAACGAGGATCAGGGCTTCCTCGGCGCGCAGGTAACCAACGCTCCCAACGCGACGCTTCAACAGAAATTGCTCAATTCCGACCAGGTCACCAAGATCTTCAAGAGCTTCCCGGAGACCGACAAGACCCTGCAGGTCGAGGCGCCAGGTACTTCATTCGAGGGTATGGTGCTGAAGCCATGGGATCAACGCACGAGAACGGCGGATCAGCTGCAGCCACTGGTACAGGGCGACATGGCAAAAATTGCCGGCGGCCAGGCGGTGGTCTTCCAGATACCGCCGCTGCCTGGCGCCAGCGGTCTGCCCGTGCAATTCGCCATCGGTAGCACCAGCGGTTTCGAACAGCTCAACGAGGTCTCCACTGCCTTCCTGCAGGAAGCGCAGAAATCCGGCGAGTTCATCTTCCTAACGAAGGATCTCTACGTCGATAATCCGCAATATTCGATCCAGATCGACCGCAGCAAGGCCTCGGCCCTCGGCCTGTCCATGAACAATGTCGGCTCGGCGCTCGCTTCCATGCTGGGCGGCGGCTATGTCAACTATTTCAGTATCGACAACCGTTCCTATCAGGTCATTCCGCAGGTCGAGCAACGGTCACGGCAGACCATCGATCAGATCATGAACTATCCGATCGCAAATGTGAACGGCAACAAGATCCCGCTTTCGGCGATCGCGACCGCGAAACTTCAGGCCACACCGCGCTCGGTTGCGCACTTCCAGCAATTGAACTCGGCCACGATCTCCGGCGTGCCGGCGCCCGGTGTTGCCGTCGGCGATGCGCTCAATACGCTGAAGTCGATTGCGGCGCGGACATTGCCGCAAGGCTACTCGGTCGACTACGGCGGGCAGTCGCGCCAATATGTGCAAGAATCGAGCGGCATGGCGACGACGTTCGCGCTCGCCCTGATCATCGTGTTCCTGGCGCTTTCGGCGCAGTTCAACAGCTTCCGAGACCCGTTCATCATCCTCGTGTCCGTGCCGATGTCGATCGCAGGCGCGCTCGCCTTCATCAGCCTCGGCATCGGCGGCGCCTCGATGAACATCTATACGCAGGTCGGTTTGGTGACGCTGATGGGGCTGATCAGCAAGCACGGCATTCTGATCGTCGAGGTGGCAAACACGTTGCAGGCCGAAGGAAAAACCAAGCGCGAAGCCATCGAAGGCGCTTGCGCCATCCGCTTGCGGCCGATCCTGATGACGACAGGCGCCATGGTTCTCGGTGTCGCGCCGCTGATCCTGGCGACCGGAGCAGGCGCTGTCGCCCGCTTCAACATGGGCCTTGTGATTGCCACCGGTCTTGCCATCGGAACGCTGTTCACGCTCTTCGTCGTGCCTGCGGTCTATATGCTGCTCGCGGCTGACCATCATAAGAAGGATGCGCCCGAGGCAGAGCCGGCTCCTGCACATTGAGCGTGCCGGCCGCCGAGACGGCCGTTGCAATGATCCGGCCAATCCCGCCTGGTCAAGCGGCTCCAGTTGTCAAAGGTTTCGAGCTTAGAGCATTTCCGCTTTTCTTCGAATCGCGAAAACGCTCTATCTCCTTGTTTTTACGCAGTTCCGGACGCAAAGCCGCTTCGCACTTTTGCTGGAACTGCTCTAGGCCTACGACAAATCGGTCGCGGCATAGATTGTCACCAAAGTGATATTGATTCCCGTTAGGGAACCGTCACGGCTAAGGAGGAAAGGCGCTGCGTCGTGCAGACCGGCCCTCTTCAGGCCGGAGGCACACTCTTTACGCCGGGATTGCCATATCGAGTTCCGCCTGGCGTCCGAGGCGGGTCATCCATTCGACAAAGTCGGGCCTTCCCTTGATCTGCCGGCCATAGTGGCGGGCAAGTGCCGCCTTCAAGTCGCCGTTCCTGCCGAGTTGCTCGTCGGCGAAGCCGATCATTTGAGAGTTCGGCCAGGCCTGCGGGCGGATGGCAATCAGGCGAGCAAAGAGGCTCTCCCCCGATTCTTCGGGGTTTGATTGCGCCATCAATGAGAGCATGGCTGCGGTCGAGCGCGATACGCCCATATGGCAATGCACCAGCAGATGGCTCGGCGCCTGAGGGTCTTGCCGAGCCTGAAACTCGGAGCCGAATTTCAGGATCGCTTCGACATGTTCCGGCTGCGGCATCACGCGACCCGGCGCTGACGCTATGATGTCGTGAAAACGCAACGTCGTGCGATGGTGCTCGGCATAGGAGTGGAAGACATCGAGCTCGGGATATTCCGGATCGAGGAGGGAAAGCACGTGGGTGACGTTTCGCACGCGCTGATCGGGCAGCTCCTCAATGCCGCAAACCGTGAGTTCGGGAGAAAGAAGCACGCTCATTGTCATATCCCTTTAATCAGCTGGCGATTCCGCCGCGCTCGATACGATAAGTGTCGTCGCTCTGAAGTGAAAGCGTTTTTACTCCTTGCCAGGCACGCCCTAAGCTTGGGTGGGTTCCATTCCGGCAATCTGCTTCTCGGGAACAAAACGCCTGCAAGTGCGGTTCACTCGCACCGGACGGCACGATGATGCGCTGTGCCGGTTTCTGCTGGGAGGCAGTCATGAGCGACTATCAGATGGATGACAAAAGTGAGGTCGTCGAGCCGTCAAAGCCGAGAATTTTTGAAATCCTGGGGCCGGGCCTGGTCACCGGCGCCTCGGACGACGACCCGAGCGGGATCGCGACCTATTCGCAGGCCGGAGCGCAATTCGGGTATATCGCGAGTTGGACTCTGCTCCTGACCTATCCGCTAATGGCTGCCGTGCAGATGATCAGCGCGCGCATCGGCCGGACTACGGGACGAGGTTTGGCGGGCAGCATGGCGAAGTGTTATCCCAGATGGGTGGGGATAAGCATAACCTTTCCGCTCCTGATCGCCAATGTCATCAATCTCGGCGCCGATCTCGGTGCGATGGGAGATGCCGCACATTTGCTGCTGAGCGGCAATTCGCTGATTTACGTCGCTGCCTTCGGCATCGTTTGCATTCTTCTGCAGGTCCTTCTCAAATACAAGCGTTACGTTGCAGTCCTGAAATGGCTGAGCCTGGCACTTTTATCCTACATCGCGACCCTGTTCGTGGTGCATATCGATTGGTCGGCTTTCACCCGCGGACTGCTGCTGCCGACCTTCAAGACCGATCCGAACTACTGGTCCATGATCGTCGCAATTTTCGGAACGACGATCAGCCCCTATCTGTTTTTCTGGCAGGCGTCCCAGGAGGCCGAAGATCTGAAGGAGAAGCCGCGGCAGGAACCGCTTGTGAAACACCCTCAGGAAGCGAAAAGGGCGGACACTCGCATCACGTTGGACACCCTCATCGGCATGGCCGCATCCAACATCGTCGCGCTCGCGATCATCACGACCACAGCAGCCACGCTTAACAAGGCCGGTGCGACAAACATCGAGAGTTCCGTCGATGCAGCGAAGGCGATTGAGCCGCTAGCCGGACAATTTGCCAAGATCATTTTTGCCACAGGGATTATCGGAACAGGCCTTCTGGCTGTTCCAGTTCTCGCAGGGTCGGCTGCATATGCTGTCGGGGAGGCGGCGCGGTGGAAGGTCGGGCTGTCGCGCGAGCCGAGCGAGGCGAAGGCTTTCTATACGACGGTGGGCTTGGCGACGGTGGTGGGCATGCTGTTGAACTTTACGCCCATCCCGCCGATGAAGGCCCTGTTCTGGAGTGCCGTCATCAACGGTGTCGTCGCGATTCCAGTCATGGTGATTCTGATGCTGATCGCCACCAATCGCGACGTCATGAAACAGTTCGTCATCCGGGGCGGGTTGAAAGCGCTTGGCTGGATCGCCTGCGCTATCATGTTCGTCGCCGTGATTGGCATGGCCGTGACCGCATTTATGTAGGAACGATCGGACGACGCAAATGGCCGTTTCGGCTGACGATGGTTCAGGCGAAACGTCGGCAGGCGCCCCATAGTGGCCGAGTGCACTACCCGAAATGTCGGGTAGTGACATATTTATAATCGTCAGAGCGGTCTGACGTTTTCCGCCTTTGTCTTGCCTGTCTTCCGGTCCTGACCGAGATCGTAGGAAACGGACTGTCCCTCCCGAAGCACGTTGCCGTATTGCAGGGCGGAGACATGAACGAAAACGTCAGGTCCTCCACTTTCCGGCGTAATGAAGCCGAAACCCTTGTCTGTATTGAAAAACTTAACCGTGCCAGTTGGCATGATATCCCCATATCTTTGCGTTTGATTGCGGCGGCAACCTAGCGGGCAACCGCTGTCAGATCAAGCATATCTGCTGCGGCTACCTAAAAATGCCTATGATCAGACCACCGAACGCGCCTCACGCTGAATTGCGCTGACGATTTCTTTGCGCCCAATTGCCCGCTTGGCCGCCTCGGCCCGCGCAGCTTATGCCCATGGGGAACCAAAGCGGAGGAGGACAGTTTGGATTGTCACCGATCGGCCGGACACTTGCCGGACAAAATGCATGGTTCTCTTGTAACGGCAAGGCGTGCCCCGCCTAAGAGACTCCGAGGTCAGGAGGTGTAAGATGGAAATCTATCATCGATATCGCGAGAACGCGGTGGTGCAGGGTTCTATTGTCGTCAAGTTCTACCATTCTGGCGATCAGATCCGCGGATTCCTGCGCAGGGTCACGCCGCCCGGCGAGGATGACATCATCTTTCCGGGCGAGGAGATGGAGCCCGATGACGCTTTTCGGGCAGCCCGCAACAAAATGTCCGGCGAAATCATGAGGCCGATTTACGTCGAATTGTCGGAAGGCGTGAATTGGAACCCGGCATGGGGTCAGCTCGAATGAGCTGAGTTGATTACGCTGACCGATGTTGCGGTCGGGACTTTGGGATTTCCCGCCGATGCCGCCGCACGTGCTTCGTAGGGGCTACAGTCTCCTTCTGCGGGGTTAGTCCAAGGCACTCGTTCAGTCGCTGTGCGTCGGCCGGCGCACGTACCTTCACATCATTGTCGAAATAGACATAGACGTCGCGGCCACGCTGTGGTTGTTTCAGCGGTTCCAGGACGCGGTTGGCCTTGGTCGGCTCGCGCCCGTGCGCCCAATCGTCGATCCGTACTGCCCAGACCTTCAGAGCCTCGTCATCATATCCGCTGACATATAGCTCCTCCGAGCCATGCAGGCGGCAATAGACGAAGTCTGCGGTGACATCCATGAGCAAAGGCCATTCGACTGTATCTGCGCAGACGAGCCCGATCTTATGCTTCCGTAAGAGTTCGATAAAGTCTGGGTTCACGAAGCTCTCGTTGCGGATTTCGAAGGCATGGCGGAGCGGTCTTTTTTCTTCCGTCCGCAACCAATCGCGGCCGTTCACCCGGTCGTCGTGCCGCCTGGCGAGATGAGCAGCTTCATCGGCATCTTTCGGCAGCATCTCTATAAAAGAGGAAAATAAGACCGGATCAAAGCGCAGTCGCGGAGGAAATTGCCAGAGGATCGGGCCGAGTTTTTTTCCCAGGCGCAGCACGCCGGACGCCATGAAGTTGGCAAGCGGCACCTCGACATCCCGGAGCCTGCGCAGATGGGTTATGTAGCGGGATCCCTTGACTGCGAAGACGAAATCATCCGGTGTCGCGTCCCGCCACCTGGCAAAAGTCTCGGGAGTTTGAAGGCCATAGAAAGTGCCGTTGATTTCGATGGATGGAAATTGCGAGGACGCGTAAGCGAGCTCCCCTTTTTGCGGCACGTTCTTCGGATAGAAAACACCGCGCCAGGGAGCGTAAGTCCAACCTGAAATACCGATACGGATGGTTCCAGTTCTTTTCATGTTATCTATTGTGCTTGCATCGGATTGCGTTCATGCGGGACGTTGCCGATGTCCAACGTCCTGTCGTCTCAAGTGACGTTGATGGAAGGCAGGAATGACATGACTTCGCTTCGTCGCTTAGGCGGCAGACTCTCGATTTCCCTTTTCCAGAAGGCTTCCGCTTCGAGGGGATCGGCCTCCCAACTATTGGTCGACAGGATGTTATCGTCCATCACCAGCAGTCTTTTGCCCCCAAGCCTTAAATATTCTTCGGCAAGCTCTTGAGCACTGTTCATCATGATTCTGCTCCTCGAATGATCCGCCTGTTGCGGGCAATCCACATTATGGATGCCGGCAACGAGGGGAGTTCGTGAAATTCAGATGGCATTGTCGCATCCATCAGCTGATGTCACTGCGGGCAATTGCTGCGTGATGTGCTGTCACTCGACTGGCCGCTACTTTGGGTATCCGCACCTTGCGCAGTATTCTTGCCGGTCTTCATGGCATTGCAATCCTGCGATTGACCATTGGAATTTGGGGTGCCATTGGTTCCCGTCGTATTGTTGCCGGTACCTACATTTCCACTGGTGGCAGCTCCGTTCTGCGAGTTGGTGCCAGCGCCGTTACCGCTACCTGAGCCACCTGTTCCGGTTCCTCCAGAACCAGATTGCTGCGCCATGACTGCCGTAGCCATGCCGATCGAAAGGGCACATACCGCAATCATTCTTGTCAACATTGGTATTTCCTCCTTTGGCTTTGCTGCCTTCAAACTCGGAACCCGCGCCGTTGTTTCCGGATTTTTGGATTTTTCGTCCGTTGGGAGTGGATCGGGTCTACCTGCTCGAATGTCGGGAACAAGCCGTTCGTATGAAAGTTGGGGTTCTTTTTTACCAGAGGCCCCCTCATGTCTTCCTTTAAAGATCGCCCTGTCATCAGCGACTTCCAGCAGCCCGGCAAGGCTCCAAGCGGTGATCCGCTTTTGGGCACGATCGATAGCGAGCTTGCCGACGAGGGCTTCCTTCGTCACCAGCACGGACGAACTCGCCACCTGGGCTCGCGGTGGCACCCTGATGTGGATGACATTCGGACTTGCCTGCTGCGCCATCGAGATGATGCAGATGTCGATGCCGCGCTATGATGTCGAACGCATCGGTGCGGCACCGAGAGGCAGCCCGAGGCAATCGGATCATTCCGATCGATATCTATGTGCCCGGGTGTCCTCCCACTGCGGAAGCGCTGCTCTGCGGCGTTCTGCTTCTTCAGCGCAAGATTCGGCGCAACGGGACGATCGAGCGATAGCCGGAATAGAGCGATTTCGCTTCCTTCCTATCGTCCTGATTCGATAGACTGCAATTATTTGGATTCTCTTGGAACAAGCTCCGGATGCAACCGTTCCCTTGAAAGATGCCAGGAGCATCCCGAGTAGGAAACGCTCCGAAGCATCCTGATATGCATCACCGCGCATAGCGAGCAGCAAATCTGCACAACTCGTCAAGTCGTTTTGTTCTAACGACTCCTGGGTGTGCTGACGCGCGTCGCGCCTCGGCAGCAGCCGAGTCCCGGCATTGCGATCCAATGCCGCCGGATACCGCTATGCGCTGCTTCCCAAGGAGAAGGCTTGTGAGCGATATGTACCGAACGGCCGGTCTGCAAGATGAAATCGTTGAGCTTATTCCAGCTCTTCGCGCCTTTGCGCGTAGCTTTCACAGAAATGCCAACGACGCCGATGATCTGGTCCAGGAAACCTTGACGAAAGCGCTGGCCAATCTCGACCAATTCGATCGTGGCACCAGGCTGAAATCCTGGTTGTTCACGATCATGCGCAATACCTTCTGCACCAAATTCCGTATCAACAGGCGCGAAGCTCCCGGCGCCGACAAATGCGTTTCCGGCGAGGGAGTGGCGCAGCCATCACAGGAATGGACCGTTCGCGCGAAAGAGCTCGAGGAGGCATGCAATCTGTTGCCGGAGCACTATCGCTCGGTGCTTCAATACGTTGTCATCGAAGGGCGGTCCTACGATGCTGCCGCGGAAAGATTCGGTTGTGCGATCGGCACGGTGAAAAGCCGGATCAACCGTGCCCGCCAGCAATTGGCGGCGCGCCTCGGCGAAGAGGCTCATTGACGATCTTATCATTCCCCGATCTTGCCTCAACACGGAGGTTCCGGACCCCATGCGGAGACCTCTGCAAAGCCGCTTTATATCGGAGGATTTGAGGAGCAAATGCCAATATCCGGTGTTCGATCCAACGGGAGGCGGGCATCCAGAAGAACGAGAGGCAGGAGATGGGGAGGATTGGATGTACGATGTCATTGATGTGGAATTCACGACGCTTTGGACCAAGCCAGTCCGTCTTGCAGCCAGTGATCGAGACGATCAGATGATCCGGGCGCCAGAGGCATCAAGAGCTACTTTCGTGACCGCCTGCCTCGATGCACGCCTTGTGTTGGAGCAGGTATAGCCATGAAAACCGGAAGCGACGATAGGAACTCCGAAGACGAGGCGTATGAGCTCGGCAGAAGGGCCTTTGCCAAAGGGGCGTGCAGCGACAACAATCCGTTTGCACAGGGCGATCAACGGCGCGATGAATGGGCGCATGGCTTCACGGATGCGCAGAAGATTCGCAGTGATCAGCATAAGCCGGGCCACCCGCCAAACTGATTGCATGTGATTGCCAAGAGCGGAGACCCGCCTCAGCGCCCGCTTTCCCGTTCGTTGATCTCGATCTGGCCTTTCTCCGCTAGGATGGGCAGGGCGATCTTGTGCTGTGCCTCGTCCACCTCCTGGACCGTGACCAGCGTTCCTCCCTGTTCCAGCGCCGCCGCATAGGCTGTGCGCTGTTCTTCATGAAAGAAGATGCCCGTCAACGCGTCGAGAAAGCCCATATGATCGATTGGCGTTGTATCGGGCCGATTACCGGGCGTCATCGTGATCGCGTCTTTCGGAATGCCGGCATCTACCAGTTCCTGGGCCGCAGCTTCCGCATCATATTCATCAGCGAAGAATGCACTGAGTGCGAAGGGGCCTGGTTTGCTTTGACCGCTCATGAGGATTTCTCCTTTTGGATGTTCCTATCGATCTAACGAATGCCGGTTGCGCGGGTTCCCTGCAGCGGCAAACTCACACGAATGGAACAAACAGAAGAGCGATTAGTTGATCGTTGAAGAATCTGGAACCATTGCGAGCCCCCAATGCTCGAGAGATTTGCTTCGGCCGGCGCAGGCCCATCGTTAGCGTATGAACATGCAGACGCAGAGACACTCGACGAGCTGCGTGACGATGCGCAATCATGCCAACGCTGCGACCTTTATCGCAACGCCACTCATCTTGTATTCGGCGAAGGGCCTCGCACCGCTGAAATCGTCCTCGTCGGCGAGCAACCCGGCGACAAGGAGGATCAGGCTGCTCGGCCTTTCGTGGGGCCTGCGGGCCGGCTGTTGGATCAATGCCTTGATGAAGCAGGGGTGGATCGCGATCGTTGCTATGTCACCAACGCCGTCAAGCATTTCAAATATCAGATGCGCGGCAAGAAGCGTCTGCACGCTCGGCCGAATGCCGGAGAGATACAACGTTGCGCCTGGTGGTTAGGCGCGGAACTCGAGCTGCTCCAGCCAAAACTGGTCGTCGCCCTCGGCGCAACCGCCGTATCCTCCCTGCTGGGGACAAAGGTGAAGGTCATGCGTGATCGCGGACATATCCTGCATTCCGCCACGAAGCTCAATGTTCTCGTGACCATCCATCCCTCGGCGTTGTTGCGGATCAGGGAGGCTGACGAGAGAGAAAGAAACCGGGCCGCCTTCATCCAGGATTTGAAAAAGGTCACGCGCTTTCTATAGGGCTGACCACCTCTTCATTGAACCGCCGAAGTCAGATTGAGCAGGACAAAAGCAAAGGTCATGTCATGGCTGACAATCAATCCACAACCATGGAAACCAGGCCCGACCGGCCGACACAGCAGGTTTCAGATGAAATCGAACGTCAGAGGGAGGCCCGGCAGGAAGCAAAGCGGCCTTCCTTCCTTCGCCGTCATCCCTTCTGGATCCTGTTCGCGGCCGTAGCTCTGGTGGTTCTCATTGCCGCCGGATGGTTCGCCTGGAAGGTGTATTTCTATCCCTACGAGACGACGGACGATGCCTTCGTCGGCGCTCGTAATTTCTCCGTTGCCGCCAAGGTCTCCGGCTACGTTTCCGACGTGCCGGTGACCGACAACCAGCATGTTAAGGCCGGCGATGTCATCCTGCGGATCGAGCCGCGGGATTACCAGATCGCGCTTGACCAGGCAAACGCGCAGATAGAGGCCGCTAAGGCTTCTGTCGAGAGCGCGAGTGCACAGATCGAGGCGGCTGCCGCCTCCGTCGATGTGGCAAAGGCGCAGCTGAATTCGGCCAAGGCGGCTCTGCAATATGCGCAGCAGGAGGCCAATCGCCAGCAGCAGCTGGTGAAATCCGGATCGGGCAGCGTGCAGGCGGTGCAGCAGGCGGCGTCCACCTTGCAGCAGATCAGGCAAACCTTGCCCAGATGCAGGCAAACGTGACTTCCGCCTTGAAGAACAAGGCCGTGGCCGAAGCGCAGAAATCGAGCGCGCTCGCAAGCCTCAAGCAGGCGCAAGCGCAGGCCGAAGAAGCCCAGCAAAATCTCAGCTATACGACGATAACCGCTGCGCAGCCCGGCCGCGTCGTCCGTCTCACCGGCGCAAAGGGCCAGTTCATCGATGCCGGCCAGGCGATCGCGACCTTCGTCCCGGATGAAATCTGGATCACTGCGAATTTCAAGGAAACGCAGCTGACCGACATGCGTCCGGATCAGCCGGTGGATGTGACGATCGACGCCTATCCGGATCATACGCTGCATGGCAAGGTGGCCTCCGTCCAGCCAGGCTCCGGCACCGCCTTTTCACTCCTGCCGGCGGAAAACGCGACTGGCAACTATGTGAAGGTCACGCAGCGCGTACCGGTGAAGATCGTCGTTGACCAATGGCCCGCCGATCTCCCCATCGGCCCCGGCATGTCCGTCGTGCCGACGGTCACGGTCCGGCCGAGGAACTGAGATGAGCGGCACAGCAACGGCAAATGGAGGCGCGGCCTCATCCGAGCGTGCCACGAACCCTTGGCTCATTGCCATCGTCGTGTCGCTCGCGACCTTCATGGAGGTGCTGGATACTACGATCGCCAACGTGGCGTTGCGCTACATTTCCGGCGGCCTTGCCGTCAGTTCCGATGAAGCCTCGTGGGTGGTGACGACGTATCTCGTCTCGAATGCCATCGTGCTCGTTGCCAGCAGCTACTTTGCGGAACGGTTCGGCCGACGGCGTTTTTATCTTTTGTGCCTCGCAACGTTCACCATCGCTTCCATCCTGTGCGGGTTGTCCTGGAACCTCGAGACGTTGCTGATCTTTCGGATGATCCAGGGCTTTGCCGGCGGCGGCATGGTGCCGACCTCGCAGGCGATCCTGGCGGATGCCTTCCCGCCGGCAAAGCGCGGGCAGGCTTTTGCGCTTTTCGGCGTCGCCGTGGTCGTCGCGCCGGTTATCGGCCCGACCCTGGGCGGCTATCTCTCGGATAATCTTTCCTGGCATTGGTGTTTTCTCATCAACGGTCCCGTCGGCGTCTTCGCCTTCATCCTCGTTTATGGCCTGCTCAAGGAAACGCCGAAGACGAAGCAGATGCGTGAGGAGTTTCGGCGCAAGGGCGTGCGCTTCGACATTGTCGGTTTTCTGCTGGTTGCAACATTTCTCGGTTCGCTGGAGCTTACGCTCGATCGAGGGCAAACTGATGATTGGTTCGGTTCCAACTTCATCATCCTGACGGCGACGATCTGCCTGCTATCGTTTCTTCTTGCCATTCCATGGGTTCTGACGAAGGCCAATCCGATCATCGATGGCTGGCTGCTCGGCACACGGCAATTCGGCTCCTGCTTCATCGTCATGATGGCGGTCGGCGCGATCCTGATCGCAACGACGCAGTTCATTCCCGAAGTCGTGCAGCAGAACTACGGATATACCGCAACATGGGCGGGGCTGGCCTTGTCACCGGGCGGACTTGTCACCATGGTCATGATGTTCGTGGCCGGACGCGTCAATTCCATAATACAACCGAAATATCTGATCGCCATCGGCGCGGCGATTATTGCGGTATCCATGTGGCAATTGACCAGGCTTTATCCGGGATTGAACTTCAGTTTCTTTGTCTGGTCGCGCCTCTATATAGGACTTGGCCTACCGCTGATCTTCATTCCGATCACCTCGGCTTCCTATTTCGGTCTGAGACCGGAGCAGACCAATCAGGCATCCGCCATGATCAATGCCGCCCGAAATATTGGCGGTTCGATCGGCGTCTGCATTGCGTCGAACGTGCTTGCTCATCGCGAGCAGTGGCACCAGAGCCGGCTCGTTGAGCACATCACGCCATCTTCACCCGCCTATCACGACGCGCTGCAAACCATGACACGCTATTTTGCCGAGAAGGGAGCGACCATGGCGGATGCGAAGGCGCAGGCGACCGCCTGGGTCGGCCAGCAGGTGCAGACCCAGGCGAGCTTCCTGGCCTATATCGATGTATTCCATGTGTTGATGCTGATCGTGCTCTGCGCCATTCCACTCGCCTTGATTCTCAGCAATGTCGATCTCAAGGAGGGCGGCGGCGGTGGCATGCATTGAGTCTCGGCCGCAATAGCGTCATGCCAGGGAACCAGGAAATGCCGGAGATCGTTCCCTTCATATTGGAGAGAAAAACATGGCTCCGCGTTCTTTCTGGAAAGGCTATCTCAAGCTGTCGCTGGTGACTTGCCCGGTCGCCATGGCGCCGGCGACAAGTGATAATGAAAAGGTTCGTTTTCACACGCTCAATAGAAAGACAGGCAATCGCATCGTCAGCCAATACGTCGATTCCGTCACGGGCAAGGCTGTGGATGAGGACGATGAAGTGAAAGGCTATGAGCGCGGGGAGAATGACTATGTCATGCTTGAGGATGAGGAACTCGATGCGGTCGGCCTTGAAAGCACCCGGACGATCGATATCGAGATGTTCGTACCGCGCGACAGCATCGAATGGATCTGGTTCGATACGCCGCATTACCTCACGCCCGACGATGCTGTCGGAGAGGAAGCCTACTGCGTCATCCGCGATGCGATGGCTGCAAGCCGCATGGTGGGCATATCCCGGCTCGTCATGTATCGCCGCGAACGTGCCGTCATGCTAGAGCCTAGAGACAAGGGGATCGTCCTTTGGACCTTGCGCTTCGGCGACGAGGTGCGCGATGAACGGAACTATTTCGGAAATATCGGATCAGAACCCGTAGACGGCAAGCTGATGAAGCTGGTCGGCGAGCTGATAGATGAACGAACGAAACCATGGGACCCGGCGATGGTTTCGGACCCAGTTCAGGAAAAGCTGCTCGATATCATCGCCGCCAAGAAGAAAGGGCGCAAGCGGCCCGCCAAGGCAAAGGTGGAAGAAGCCGCAGCGCCCAGCAACGTCATCAGCATCATGGATGCCCTTCGCAAGAGCCTTTCGCAGGAAGAGGGCGCAAGGAAACGCTAGTCACCTGCGGGCTTTCGCTGTCAGGAAGAAATTTGTTCGTCAAGACTTACGCTTGGTCTTCGCGGACGCCTCGCGCAGGGGTTCGGCGGCTTTCCGGAAGTCTGCCCAGGGATCCGAACGGAGCGCGGCAAGCCGCGTCGGCACATTGAGCACGGTGAAATAGTCCGGCCCTATTGCAGGGCTCAACTCCTCCCAGGATAAAGGCATCGAGACCGCGGCGCCCGGCCGTGCACGGGTGGAGTAAGGCGCGACGGCAGTCGAGCCGCGTTGATTTCTCAGATAATCGATCAGGATCTTGCCGCGGCGCTTCGATTTGGTGATGGTGGAAACATAGCGATCTGGGCTGTCGGCGGCCATGGCGTCGGCGATACCCTTGGTAAAGGCCTTGACGACAGGCCATTCGGCCTTGGCGACCAGCGGGCAGACGATGTGCAGCCCTTTTCCGCCCGAAGTCTTCACGAAAGGAACCAGTCCCGTCTGCCTCAGCCGCTCAGCCGTTTCTTCCGCGGCGGCGATGACCTTGCTCCAGGCGACGTCCGGACCTGGATCGAGGTCCATGATGATCATGTCAGGCTTTTCCCAATTGCCGATCATCGATCCCCAGGGATGGATTTCGAGGACTGCCGCCTGCACGAGGCCGATTAGGCCATTCAGGTCGTCGATGCTGACATAGGGTTCTTCGTCTTGCGGATCTTTCGCCAATGCGATGTTCCTGTTCATGCCCTTCCAGGCATGCTTCTGGAAGAAATGCTGGCCGGCGATGCCGTTGGGACAGCGCACGAGCGCAAGCGGCCGACCGACGACGAAAGGCCCCATATGGCGCCAGACCTCGGTATAATAATCCGCAAGCCCCGCCTTCGTAACACCTTCGTCAGGCCAATAGAGGCGATCGCCGTGGGTCAAGGATACGCTGCTGCGCGCGGGCTTTTCAGTCGAAGACGTCCTCGTGGATTTCGGTGTTTCGCGAACGATCTCGAGCGGATTCTTGTCTTCTCGCAATCCGCGGAAGGAGGCGTGGCGCAAATGGCCATCTGCCGTCCAGGCGCGAAATTCGACTTCCGCAACCAGTTCGGGCCGCACGAAGCGGACACCGCGATGCTCTTCCGCGGTGAGCTTGGTTGCGAAAGGATTTTCCTTCACTTGCAGATGGGTTAGCCTTTTGAAGAGCTGCTCGGCGACAGTGTGCGTGTAACCCGTACCGACGCGGCCGACATGTTCGAGCTTGCCGTCTTCATAGACGCCGAGCACCAGCGAGCCGATCGCCTTTCGTGACGTTGTCGATGGGACCCAGCCGCCGATCACGAATTCCTGCCGGGAGGAACATTTTGATTTCACCCATGTCTTGCCGCGGCCGGGGCGATATGGATCATCGGCAATCTTCGATACGATCCCTTCCAGGCTCAATCTGCAGGCATGCGACAACAGCAGGTCGCCATTTTCATCAAAATGACTGCTGAAGCGAAGGATCCCGGTTTCGGAGGGGATGATCTTCCGCAGCAATTCCTTGCGGCCGATCAAGGGCGATGCCTTCAGGTCATAGCCGTCGAGATAGAGGAGATCGAAAGCATAGAAGACGAAGCGGTCGCTACGGCCTTCGCTGAGATCCGCCTGCAGAGCAGAGAAATCGGACGCGCCGGCCGCCGGCTCGACGACCAGCTCGCCGTCGATGATTGCGGTACCGAGGGGGAGATCCCGGAAGGCGCTGACAATCTCCTTGCCGAATTTCTGACTCCAGTCGAGGCCGCTGCGCGTTAGCAGCTTGATGCGGCCTGCCTCGATGCGGACCTCGAGCCGATAGCCGTCGAATTTGATTTCGTGAAGCCACCGGGAGCCTGAAGGTGGCTTGGATACCAATGTCGCCAAAGCGGGTTCGACGAAGGATGGCAGAGTAGCCTTGCGGGCACCCTTCAAAGACGAGGGATCAACGGGCGTTGCGTCCGTTTGCGTTGCGGTTTCGCCGGCTTCCTCCTTGGCGGCATCATGCTTCTTGCGGCTGGCCCTGCGACGGATCTTCCCGGTCTTCGAGGACCAGCCCGGCTTTTCGTTCTCGACTTCGTCTATGACACGCCCCGTTTTTGCAGATTCCGGTCGTTCCTCGAGAATATCGGCAGCGCCTTCCGGGCGGGCCGCCTCGTCTTCGCCTTTGATCAACAGCCAGTTTTCCCGCTTCTCGCGTGGCTTCCCCGCCATGCGGATCAGATGCCACCGGCCGCCGAGTTTCTTTCCGTGGAGCTCGAATTCGAGATGTCCCTTCGCAAGGCCCTTATGGGGATCGCCAAGCGGCGTCCAAGAGCCCTTGTCCCAGACGATGACGGTCCCGCCGCCATATTCGCCCTTGGGGATCGTGCCTTCGAAATCACCATACTCCAGCGGGTGATCTTCGGTCTGCACCGCCAGCCGCTTTTCGCCGGCTACCAGGCTCGGCCCCTTGGTCACGGCCCAGCTCTTCAAGACCCCGTCCAATTCGAGGCGAAAATCATAGTGTAGCCGGCGCGCATCGTGTTTCTGAATGACGTAGCTGTTGCCGGATACCGCGATCTTTTTTCTGCCGCCTCGCCCTCTCGGCTCGGTGGTCTTGCTGAAATCGCGTTTGCGGTTGTAGGTCTCCAATGCCATCGTCAGCTCGCCTTGCGTTGCGGCCGCGAAGAAGACTTCGTTCGCGATTTGGCCGTCTTGCGGGAGGCCGCGCCCGATTTCCTAGCGGGTTCATTTGCGCTTGCCTTACCTTGGCCACTCATGCCGGCACTCTGGCGTAGAGCCTCCATGAGATCGGTCACCTTGGCGACCTTTGCCGGCTTGCGTTGCGGGATCTTCTTGCCCTCGATCTTGGCCTTTACGAGCTCCGCAAGCGCTGCTTCATAGCGGTCGTCGAATTCGCTCGGGTCGAATTTGCCCTTCTTGGTGGTGATGATGTGCTTGGCGAGATCGAGCATTTCGCCCTTGATTTTCATATCGGGCACATCCTCGAAGGCTTCTTTTGCCGAGCGAACCTCGTAGTCGAAATTCAATACCGTCGCGATCAGCCCTTTGCCGTGGGCACGGATCATGACGGTTCGCAGGCGGCGAAACAGAACGGTTTGGGCAATGGCAGCGACCTGCTTCTTGCGCATTCCGTCGCGGATCAATGCGAATGCCTCTTCGCTCGCAGGAGTGGAAGGGGCGAGATAATATGGACGGTCGAAATAGACGTCATCAATGTCGTCGCATGCCATGAAGGCCTTTATCTGTAAGACCTTGTCGCTTTCCGGCACCGCCGCGGCGATTTCCTCAGGCTCAAGAACGATGTAATCATCCTTGTTGAGTTCGTAGCCTTTCACCTGATCCTCGCGCGACACCGGTTTCCCGCTCGCAGCATCTATGAATTCCCGTCGGACGCGATTGCCGGTTGCTCGGTTCAGCGTGTGAAAAGAAATCCGCTCGGAAGTGGAAACTGCCGTATAGAGCGCAACAGCGCAGCCGACCTCCCCGAACTTCAGATATCCTTTCCATTGCGCACGCGCACTCATCTGCGGACTCCATGTCGACGACAGGAAACAAACGGGACCTAGCGGTCATTGTTCCCTGTTGTCCTTGTTTTGTTGGGGAAACCGACAGAAGCGCATGGCAATTTACGGTTCTTACGCATCGTGCAGGTCTGGGTGTGGCACCTCTATCGGCATCCCAACTCTTGCGAGACTGTCGAAGACCGTGGTTTCGCGGGCACATCGGCTTTTCATGGTGGCCTCCATCATTTATGACGGATTTATGACAACACACGTTCGGAGCGCCGAGAGTGAATTGGTTCCGTAAATTGATGCCCCGGGAAGATCGCTTTTTTGATCTGTTCGGGCGGCATTCCCGTACAATCGTCAGCGCCGCGGAAGCCCTGAACGAACTGCTGAGCGGCAAAGACACCGAGCAGCACTGCAAACGGTGATGTCAGGTTAAATTCCAGATCTACGGATCGGGCATTTTGCTGAGCGATCAGGCGTCGATTCCGGCGACGCCCTTCCAATGTGCCATCGCCGCGAGGCGATGCAGACGGATGTCGAATGCTGAGTGCTGACTTCGTGCTGGGACGAAGAGATTTCGGACCGCGGAGAAGATGCTGACGAAACGTTACAGTCCGCCTGGCGAGCGAAATCGCTGCATCACCCGCTCTCGTTTCCGTAGTGGAAGATGCGAGTTTTCGGCGCGATTGTTCAGCCCCTTGTGAGATCGATGCTCGATCGTTGGCATCACCTGCCGCCGAGCCGCACCATAAGAGCGAAGCTTGTCGGTGACGATGCGTTTCGGTTGACATCCCTGCTTTTTCATCAATCGGATCAGCAGGCGCCTGGCAGCCCTGGTGTTGCGACGGATCTGAACGATCTCGTCAAGCACATAGCCGTCTTGATCCACCGCGCGCCAGAGCCAGTGTTTCCGGCCGCCGACGATCACGACCACCTCGTCCAGATACCAGATATCATTCGGACTTGGCGGTTTCCGACGCAGATGCGCGGCATAGTCCGGGCCGAACTTCTTTGCCCAGCATCGGATCGTCTCATAGGAAACGATGATGCCGCGCGCCAACAGCATTTCCTCCACCAAACGCAGGCTCAACGGAAGCCGGAAATACAGCCAGACCGCATGAGCGATCACAGCGGGAGGAAAGCGATGGCGCTTGTAACTGACCGGGCTCTTGCTCATCACAGCGAAATAGCCGCAAACCCTTCAGCCCAAGTTAACCTGACATCACCATGGTTCCGGTTGATTGCTGGTTGCCTGGCCGAAGCGCGATCATTGGGGCTAGTTCTGTTCGTGCTGGACAACGGCGCGCTCGGCATCATGGTGCAGGGCCTGCCCGTGGTCATTCCAGACTATTCATCCGATCGCTACCACAGTGACCTCTACCGCATCGACTTTGGGTCAATGGCGCGCGCATGCGGCTGGACAAGCCGGAAGCTGATGCCGGATCTCAGCAACCTGGCCGAGATCATGCGCGAAAGCTACAGCCCCGGTCACCCATCCATCTTGGTCGAGGTGCCGGTAGATGCAGAACAGGTCGTGGGACAAAATCCGCGAGCTAACAATCTGTAGCGCCACACAAGCCCATCCCAATAAGGGCCGCAGCGCATGCGGGGCGAAAAGCGTGACCAGCTGTTGCATCGATTCGAAGCGGCAGGGCGAAGCAAAGACAGATCATAACGACCACCGTCTGCCTGAGACAAAGCCCCCTGGGCGGCATGGCATCATGACAGAACATGAGATCCGGTCGGGAGCGTTGCTGTTACCGCATCCTTCGCCGATGCACCTGCCCCTTCCGTGCCGATCACGAAGTTTGTCGCAGGCGGCTAACTCGTGATGGCTTCGGATGGTAACCGAAGAGGAACATTCTATTGGCTCAGTAATTCTCCTTTCAGCTCACAAGAGCTGGAATTAAAGGAGAATGCTATGAAAACGAGACTTGTCGTTTCAATGGCCGCCTTCGGCCTTCTGGCCGGTTCGGCCTTCGCCCAGTCTTCCACCGTAACCGGCGCCGCAGGCGGTGCGGTGACCGGAGCAGTAGTAGGCGGCCCTGTCGGCGCTGCAGTCGGAGGTGTCGCCGGTGCGATTGCTGGCACCGCGATCGATCCACCGCCAGAGAAAGTGGTCACATACGTTCAGGAACAACCCCTGCCTCCATCCGAGGCAGTCGTCCAGGACCAGATCGTTGTCGGCCGCGCGCTCCCAGAGACGGTTGTCGTCACACCGGTCCCGGACAACCCGACCTATGCCTACGCTGTCGTGAACCACAAACGTATCATTGTCCAACCGAAGACGCGCACGGTTGTCCGCATCCTTGAATAATGCCGAAAGGGTGGCCCTAAGGATCGGGAAAGGCAGAAAAGGACCGAGGCCATCTTCTTGAAGATTGGCTTATGTCTGGTCGGAGACCTTTCCCGACCATGAGAGTGCGCTCGCGGCTGCCAAATCTGCTGCAGCCCGCCAGCCACAGGGCGGTGAGGATGCAGAAATCAGCTATCAGCTGTCTGACCGGCGTTGGCAGACGGAGCATGTCAGCCGTGGGCAAGGCCCGATCACGAATGTCAGCGATGATGAGGACATACTATGACGGAATCGACCGGATCGTGCCGGTGCGGGCAAGTGCGTCTGACGGTGCGCGGAACGCCGCTTCATATCGGCATTTGCCATTGTACAGATTGCCGATAGGAAAGCGGATCCGCCTTCACTTATTTCGGTCTGTGGCCGGCAAGTGAATTTCACTATGAAGGCGAGACAAGCGAGTTTGCTGGACGGGAGTTTTGCCCGTGTTGCGGTTCGCGCGTCTTTGCCATGGGTGATAACGAGGTTGAGATCAAACTCGGGATCCTGAGCGAGGCGCCCACGCGTCTCCGCCCCACCTATGAGCTATGGACCAAACGGCGGGAACCCTGGCTTTCTCCGATCGAGGGAGCGGAACAGCACGAGGAGGATCAGCGATGAGCAGCGCATGATGTTGGTTACTATCTTTGCTGCTCCCGCCGTCGGCTCGCGGGCATGACCAGATATGCGTCCAATTCTTGGTATGCCCAGCTGATTCATAAGCGCAAGACTGGGTTGCCTGGGAGCAAGAGCCGTGGACATCAATCTCAAGACAAGACAGTATCATAGTCGCGGTTATCATTATCACGACCACGTCCAGGTGCTATTTCCGTTGCGGGGCGCGATGAAGATCTCCATCGACGCGGGATCGGGCGTTATCGCAGGCGGCTCAGTCGCTGTCATCCCGACGGGGTGTTACCATGACTTCGTCCCAAGTGCGGATTGCAGTCTGTTGGTCGTAGATCTCAAACTCCACGAAAGCGATGCGGAACAAGCACCGGTTCTGCTGACCAGAGGTAGCCCTTTGGTCTCGCGCATGGAGCCCTGGCTTTGGCGAATCTTCCGCCAGATCGGCATAGAGGTCAATGCGGATGGGCATCGCGCTCAAGATGCAGCCATGTTGGCGCTAACCGGACTGCATCTTATCCGTCCGGCCTCGGCCCCTAAGACAAAATCAAAAGCATCGACCAGAATAGAGCGGCTGGCGGCCGACCTTGGAACAGGCGGCGGCAAAACAAATATCAGCGCTATGGCGCGCGAGGCCGGCATTAGCCAAAGCCATTTCCATGCATTAGTGGCCTTGGGCTTCTTCAAAAATGAATGAACACAGCTCTACAGCTGGGAGGGAAGATGAAAGCGATAGCACTTAGCATCAGATTTGCGCTCGAGCTTTGTATACTCGCTTCGCTTGCGGCGTTGGCCGCACATCTTGCCGTACCGATCATGGCACAAGTGCTGTTGGGGTTTGGGCTGTGCGCAGCAGTTGCCACTTTTTGGGGTAAATTTCTTTCCCCGAAGCGGAGATACGAGGTTGGCCCGGCCGGCCGGCTCGTTCTCGAAGCCGGCATTTTCTTGATCACAGCCCTGATATGGACAATCCTCACAGGAAACTCGCTTCGATCTCGAACAAGGCCTGGGAGCAGATCGAGGGAGAGGCGAGAAGGACGCGCAAGCGTCACCTGGCCGCACGGTGTGTGGTGGATGTCGACGGTCCGAAGGGCGCCGAATTTTCAGCCGCCAGCACCAGGCACCTTAAGCAGATTGCAGGATTGGGTGAGGGCGTCCAAGCTTCCGTCTTTTCGCGTGCATCAAAAGCGGATGCTTCACGAGTTGCGCCGAATGCCAGCCCCTTGGGAAATGACCAGCGTTTCGAGTTCTTCATACAGCGATTCCGCAAAGCTGCGCAGGACAGTCAGTTCGAAATCCTCCATGCCCAGGCGCGTGAGCTGCACGGAGATATGCCCGAAGAGCGTCATGGCGCTGCTTCCCTCCGGGAAGTTCGCTGGATGCAGGTCGACAGCAGTACCTCTATTGAGCATCCGGGCGGCGCTCGATCCTGAGATGCGGATACGGATGCGCCCGTGGCTTTGATCGGAGACGAAAGCTCTGCCCGCCAGAGCGTCCGCAAGTGCCCGCTCTTGGGAGCCGGCAAGCTGCTCGCCGCCGGCGATGAACCATTGCCGGTATCCGGCCGGACGCACGGAGCTCTCCGTGAGGCCGGCTGCTGCAAGATGCGCCGCAAGCTCTTCGCTCGTCGTCGCTCCCATTACCTGCAGCAGATGACCCTCAGGTAAGGCTTCAAGCCGGATGGTCTCGCCTTGTAGAACGGCCTTGCCGGCGAGGACCGGCTTCGATGTCGGCAAATCAGGCATGGAGTTTCTCGTTCTGAGGGTCGATGAAGACGGGGCTGCAGATCACCGCATCCGTGTATTCGTTTCTGAGGCCATTCCAGACGACGATCTTTTCGCCGATACGCTCCGGCCCATTCTTGATGAGCGCGAGCCCGATTGTATGGCCGAGGTTGGGGGAAAAGGCGCTCGAGGTGACATAGCCCTGATCGTTTTCGAGCGTTGCGGCAGCGCCTTCCGCCAGGATGTGGGCCCCAGTGCGGAAGCTGGTCGCAGGGTTCACCGGTTTGACCCCGACGAGGCGAGGCCGGTTGGGCGCCTGCAGGCCTTCGCGCGCGAGCATCGCTTTGCCGATGAAATCGGGTTTCGTGGTCGAAACCATGCGACCAAAGCCAAGATCGCCTGGTGTTACCGTACCATTGATTTCCGCATGGGTGACGTGGCCCTTCTCGATGCGCATGACGCCGAGCGCTTCGGCGCCATAGGCGCAGATACCATGCTTCTCGCCTGCTTGCATGATGGCGTCGGCAACGAACTCGCCATAGGCCGCGGGTACGCCAAGCTCATAGGCGAGCTCGCCGGAAAAGGAGATGCGGAAGAGCCGACCCTTGAGTTTGCCGCCGAACAGAGAGACGGCGCGCGCGCCCATGAAGGGGAAAGCCGCGTCGGAAATGTCCTCGTCGATGATCTCGGACAGGATCATCCGCGATTTCGGGCCGGCGACCGCCATCTGCGCCCATTGATCGGTTGACGACGCAAAATAGACCTCCAGCTCGGGCCAGAGCGTCTGGGCGCAGAACTCCAGATGGGTGAGCACGCCGGCGGCAAGCGCCGTCGTCGTCGTCATGAAGAAATGGTCTTCGCTCAAGCGGCTGGTGGTGCCGTCATCATAGATCATGCCATCTTCGCGCAGCATGATGCCGTAGCGCGCCTTGCCGACGGAAAGCTTGGCGAAGCCGTTGCAATAAACGCGGTCGAGGAAGGTCGCCGCATCCTTGCCGAAGATCTCGATCTTGCCGAGCGTCGAGACATCGCAGATGCCGGCATTTTTCCGGATATTCAGCACTTCGCGATCGACACTTTCGCGCCAGGTCTTCTCGCCGTCACGCGGGAACCAGGAGGAGCGGTACCAGAGGCCGGTTTCGACGAAGACTGCGCCATTCTTCTTTGCCCATTCATGCAAGGGAGATTTGCGCGCCGGTTGAAAGTGCTTAGCCCGCGAAGTACCTGTCAGCGCGCCGAAGGAAACAGGGGTATAAAACGGTCGGAACGTTGTAGTTCCGACCTCGGCGGGGGAGACGCCGCGGGCCTCGGCCAGAATGCCGATTGCGTTGATGTTGGAAAGCTTGCCCTGGTCGGTCGCCATGCCGTTCGTCGTATAACGCTTGGCGAGCTCGACATCGCCATAACCTTCGCGCACGGCAAGCCCCAGATCTTTCAGGTTCACGTCGTTCTGGTAGTCGACGAAGGCTTTGCCTTTGCTCCCTTTGACATGCCAGAGCCGCGCGGCAACAGTCGGTACTTCTTCTTCTGCTGAAGAAAAGGCGGGAGCGATCTTTCCAAAGCCGATGGTTTCCAGCGCCTCGGCAGCTTTGATTGCTCCGTCGCTAAGGCAGCTATCCGTGGAGGCGAGGCCGGATGCCGAGCCGGCAATCAGCAAGCCCTCCTGTCTTTCGGGCGCGAGGAAGGCTGCATGCCGTTCGGACCATACCGGCCTTGTGCCGCGATGGCAGGCAAGATGGATGATCGGGCTCCAGCCGCCGGACATGGCCAAAGCGTCCGCATCGATCTCCTGAGTGCCCAAACCGCTCG
Organism: Rhizobium sp. WW22; assembly: GCF_047041135.1. NCBI lineage: Bacteria > Pseudomonadati > Pseudomonadota > Alphaproteobacteria > Hyphomicrobiales > Rhizobiaceae > Rhizobium > Rhizobium sp. WW22. Next base: position 1,952,517 of record NZ_CP178199.1, on the reverse strand, counting down.
CAATCTTGACCCCGCGAACCTGCTTGGTTCCGACCGCATCGAGGACGCAAGCACCGGTCAGCACCCGCGCCTTGCCGCCCCAGTGTTCACCTGCGGCGCGCGTATCGACGATGGCGACCACGTCGACGCCCGCGGCCTCGAGGTCGGCGGCGGTGCGGTAGCCGGAACCGTTGGTCGTGAAGACGACCGTGCGCTTGCCGGGAGCGACAGCTTGACGGTTCAGATAGCTGCGCATGGCGCCAGCCATCATCACGCCTGGAATATCGTTGCCGCCAAAGACGAGCGGCCGCTCCTCGGCGCCGGTCGCAAGGATCGCCTGCTTGGCGATGATGCGCCAGAGGCGTTCGACTGGCTGGCGCGGGTCGGGCGCTGCCACATGCTTCTGAACGCGTTCGACGGCGCCGAAGACATTGTCGTCGTACCACCCGATAACCGTCGTGCGCGGCAGGCATTGCACGTTCGGCAGGCTGTCGAGTTCGTCCAAGATTTCCCCAAGGGGTGAATTGCTCTCAAAGAGCAAACTGCCGCCAAGAGCGAAGCCTTCATCGGCAAGAATGACGCGCGCTCCGGCGCGTCCCGCCGTCAGCGCCGCGGCAAGGCCCGCAGGCCCAGCGCCGATGACGAGCAGATCGCAATGCGCCCAGCATTTCTCGTAGGAATCGGGATCGACCTCATAAGAGGCCTTGCCGAGACCGGCGGCCTTGCGGATCAGCGGCTCGTAGACCTTTTCCCAGAAGGCGGCCGGCCACATGAAGGTCTTGTAGTAGAAGCCGGCGCTGAGGAAGGGCGACAGCAGCCCGTTGACGGCACCGAAATCGAAGGCGAGAGAGGGCCAGCGGTTTTGGCTGCGCGCCGTGAACCCATCATAAAGCTCGATCATCGTGGCGCGGCTGTTGGCCTCGGTGCGGCCGCCTGTGCCGGTCGTGACAAGCGCATTGGGTTCGGCGGCACCGGCCGTCAGGATTCCGCGCGGCCGATGATATTTGAAGCTGCGGTCAACAAGCTGGATGCCGTTGGCGAGGAGGGCTGAGGCAAGCGTGTCGCCGGGATGGCCCGCCAGGTTCCTGCCGTCGAAGCTGAAGGCAATGGTTTTGGAGCGGTCGATCCGACCGCCGGAGGAAAGACGATAGCTGCTCATGCGCCGCCTCCAAGCTTGGTAAGCGCCGCATCGCTGACGCCATGGACCTTGTGTGTGACGGTGTCGCGCTCGACGATCAGCCAGCGGCGGCAGCCGGAGGTGTGGTGCCAATACTCCTTGTGACGCCCCTTTGGATTGTTGCGCAGGTAGACGTAATCATACCAGTCTTCGGTGCCGGCATCGGCTTTCGGGCGGATAAGGTTTGCATCCCCCTTGATGGTGAATTCTTCCTTGGGACGTGTGCCGCAGTGAGGGCAGGAAATCAGGCTTGCCATGTCGTCATGTCCTCAATGCAGGTTCGGCTGGGCGCCGACGCCCTTTTCATCGATCTGATAGCCACGCCGGAATCGGTCGAGGCGCAGCTGTGTCGCCGTTTCATGCGGCTCGTTGCGGGCGATCAAATGCGCGTAGCAAAAGCCTGATGCCGGCGTGGCCTTGAAGCCGCCGTAGCACCAGCCGGCGTTCAGATAGAGATTGTCGATATGGGTCCGGTCGATGATCGGGGAGCCGTCCATGCTCATGTCCATGACGCCGCCCCATGTGCGCAGATAGCGCACGCGGGTCAGTGCCGGGATCATCGCCACACCGGCTTCGGCAACATGCTCGACGGTCGCGAGGTTGCCGCGCTGGGCATAGGAGTTGTAGCCGTCGATATCGCCGCCGAAGACAAGGCCACCCTTGTCGGATTGCGAGACATAGAAATGCCCGGCGCCGAAGGTGACGACACAATCGATGAACGGCTTCAGGCCTTCGGAGACGAACGCCTGCAGCACATGACTTTCGATCGGCAAACGCAGACCCGCCATATCGGCGACGACGGTGGAATTACCGGCTGCCGCCAGTGCCAGCTTGCCGCAACCGATGAATCCCTTCGTGGTCTCGACACCCGTGACGCGGCCCTGGTCGGTGCGGATGCCTGTGACTTCACAGCCGGTGATGATGTCGACGCCACGGCTATCGGCTCCGCGGGCATAGCCCCAGGCGACTGCGTCGTGGCGCACCGTGCCGCCGCGCTGCTGCAACAGGCCGCCCATGATCGGGAATCGTGCGTTTTCGAAATCGAGAAAAGGCAGCTTTTTACGGATGGCTTCGCGATCGAGCAATTCGGCATCGACGCCGTGCAGGCGCATGGCATTGCCGCGGCGAGTGTAGGCATCGCGCTGCGCATCCGAATGGAAGAGATTGAGCACGCCGCGCTGCGAGACCATGGCGTTGAAATTGAAATCCTGCTCGAGCCCTTCCCAGAGCTTCATTGACAGCTCGTAAAAGGGATTGTTGCCGGGCAGCAGGTAATTGGAGCGAATGATCGTAGTGTTGCGGCCAATATTGCCCGAGCCGAGATAGCCCTTTTCCAGAACGGCGACATTGGTGATGCCGAAGGTCTTGGCCAGATAATAGGCGGTCGCCAGACCATGGCCGCCGCCACCGACGATGATGACGTCATAATGTGGCTTCGGTTGCGGCTGGCGCCAGGCGGGGGCCCAGCCGGTATTGCCGCGAAGGCCGTTGAGAAAAACAGAGAAAGCCGAATAGCGCATGGTTGGATCCGGTTTGAATTGCGCTCATGATGACAGAGCGGCAAATGCCGACTTGCCCAATTAGGACCTTTTTCGATAGAAAAGGGACATGGTGGCGATCGAAGGCAAAAATAGCCAGAATATCGGTTTTATCCTGATCCCGGGGTTCGCCTTGATGTCCTTTGCTTCTGCGAGCGAGCCGCTGCGGGCGGCCAATCTTCTGGCCGGGCGTGAAATCTATCGATTGTCGATCTTTTCGCCGGACGGCACTCCGGCGGTATCGTCGGGCGGCGTGCCGGTGCCGGCCGAGCATCTTCCAGGTCGCGGATCCGGTCTTGGCACGGTCTTCGTCTGCGCCGGCGGCTCGCCACGCGATTGGCATTACCCTTCGGTCCTTGCCTGCCTGCGCCAGCTCGCACGCGAGGGCGTGCGCATCGGCGGGATTTCCGGCGGTCCTTATCTGCTTGCCGCCGCCGGGCTTTTGGCTGAGCGCGATTTCACGATTCATTGGGAGCATGCGCCGGCCCTGCTCGAAGCCTTTCCGGCGCTTACGCCGCGCCAAGCGCGCTTCGTCATCGACGGCAATCGTATCACCTGTGGCGGCGGCATTGCGCCGCTCGACATGATGCATGTATTGATATCAGAGCGCATGGGCGCCGATTTTGCCCGGCGCGTCAGCGATTGGTATCTGCATACGGAGGTGGGTGAGCCGACTGCGCCGCAACGCGGCTCGCTCGCCGAGCGCTATGGCGTCCATCACCCAAGTCTGCTGAGCGTGCTCGAAAAAATGGAGGAAACGATCGAGATGCCCCTCGACCGTGCCGCCATGGCGCGGATTGCCGGCGTCACGCCGCGTCATCTCGACCGGCTGTTTGCCGCTCATCTCGGCTCGACGTTTCTCGATCAATATCGGCGAATACGGCTGCAGCACGCCCGGCGGCTCCTGGAGCAGAGCCCGCTTTCGATTTCCGAAATCGCCATCGCCACCGGCTTTTCAAGCGGCGCGCATTTTGCCCGAGCCTATCGCTCTCTTTATGGGATTGCGCCCGGTGATACCCGTCAGGCGTGATTTTCGCGGCAGTTGAGAAAATTTCACTCGGAGGATAGGATCGCCGCAGCAAGCCCTGCCGGCAAAAAGGATCATAAATGAAAACCAAGGCAGACAAGATATCGGCCGACGATCAGTCCCATGGCGGACGGTCAGCTTTCTCACAAAATCCGCATGCGGTGCGCGAGCCGAAGGAAAACAATCTCGAGATGGCGATCGGCCACGAGGTTCGCGCCTATCGCAAGAAGCTCGGCATCACGGTGACGGATCTTGCCGCCGCGACGGGTATCTCGCTCGGCATGCTGTCGAAGATCGAAAATGGCAATATCTCGCCGTCGCTGACGACGCTGCAATCGCTGTCGCGCGCACTCGGCGTGCCGCTGACAGCTTTCTTCCGTCGTTACGAAGAGCCGCGCAATGCTGTCTTCGTCAAGGCTGGCCAGGGCGTCGAACTCGAACGCCGCGGCACGCGTGCCGGCCATCAATATAATGTGCTCGGCCATATCGACAACAATTCGAGCGGTGTCATCGTTGAGCCCTATCTGATTACGCTGACGGCCGATTCCGATGTCTTTCCGACATTCCAGCACGAGGGCATGGAGTTCCTCTATATGCTCGAGGGCGAGGTGATGTACCGTCATGGCGACCAGCTCTATCCCATGCAGCCCGGCGACAGCCTCTTCTTCGATGCGGATGCGCCGCATGGACCGGAAGTGCTTGTGAAACTGCCGGCGAAATACCTGTCGATCATCAGCTATCCACAGCGGGGCAAGACTGATTAACTTGCCTAAAAAGAAAAATTTATTCTTTTGAGTTGAAAAACCGCGTTGGACCTGATAGCCATTTTGCAGATGCGAAAACGGAGGGTTTGGGCATGTGCGGAATTGTCGGTCTCTTCTTGAAGGATAAGGCGCTGGAGCCGAAACTTGGCGCGCTTCTGTCCTCCATGCTGATCACGATGACCGATCGCGGACCTGATAGCGCGGGCATTGCGATCTACGGCAACGATAACGGAAACACGGCGAAGATAACCGTCCAGTCAGCCGATCCGGCCAAGGATTTCGACGGTCTGGAATATGAACTCCGGCGCGCGCTCGACGTCCCGGTATCCGTCGTGGTCAAGAGCACGCATGCGGTCATTACTCTTGCCAAGGACAAGCTCGACGAGGGTCGAGTAGCACTGGCGGCTCTGCGCCCGAATATCCGGGTCATGAGCAGCGGCGATACCGTCGAGATCTACAAGGAAGTCGGCCTGCCGAAGGATGTAGTCTCGCGCTTTGGCGTCGCCGCCATGTCCGGCACGCATGGCATCGGTCATACCCGTATGGCGACCGAGTCGGCTGTCACAACGCTTGGCGCTCATCCCTTTTCGACAGGTTCGGATCAATGCCTGGTTCACAACGGGTCGCTCTCGAACCACAACAACCTGCGTCGCGAGCTTAAGCGCGTCGGCATGACCTTCGAGACGGAAAACGATACCGAGGTCGCGGCCGCCTATCTGACGGCCGAAATGGCAAAGGGCAAGGATCTCGGCGCTGCATTGGAAGGCGCGGTCGACGACCTCGACGGCTTCTTCACCTTCGTCGTCGGCACCAAATCCGGTTTCGGCGTCGTTCGCGATCCCATCGCCTGCAAGCCGGCCGTCATGGCGGAGACCGACCAGTATGTCGCCTTTGGCTCCGAATATCGCGCGCTCGTCAATCTGCCTGGTATCGAAAATGCCCGCATCTGGGAGCCGGAACCGGCGACCGTCTATTTCTGGGATCACGAAAAGGCTGCCTGATCAGAAGCGCCGCAATCGAGAGAGATCTTACATGCCAGTTTTCGACCTATCCGTCACGCCGCTGCGCGAACTCAATAGTGCCCTTCATGGCCTTCCCCCAGGGGCCAACGATCTAGCCTTCGAGGTCGTCAACCCACGCGGCCATCATGCTGTCGCCGCCGGTATCGATGCGCCCGTCACCGTCGATATAAGGGGTTCGGTTGGCTACTATTGTGCCGGCATGAACGACGGTGGTAACGTCACGGTGCATGGCTCCGCCGGTCCCGGCGTCGCCGAGAACATGATGTCCGGCAGCGTCGTGATCGAAGGCGATGCCAGCCAGTATGCCGGCGCGACCGGCCGCGGCGGCTTGCTTGTCATCAAGGGCAATGCGGCGTCGCGCTGCGGCATCTCGATGAAGGGCATCGACATCGTCGTCTATGGCAACATCGGCCATATGTCGGCCTTCATGGGGCAGTCCGGCCATCTGGTCGTGCTGGGCGATGCAGGCGATGCGCTAGGTGACAGCCTCTATGAAGCCAAGCTTTTTGTCCGCGGTTCAGTGCAAAGTCTCGGTTCGGACTGCATCGAAAAGGAAATGCGCCCGGAGCATCTAGAGAAGCTTGCCGAGCTTCTCGAGAAGGCCGGGGTGCGCGGCGTCAAGCCCGAGGAATTCAAGCGCTACGGATCGGCCCGCAAGCTCTATAATTTCAACATCGACAATGCCGACGCGTACTAAGGCGAAGGGGACCTCATGAGCTACCACAATCCATATACGCCACCCCGCAAGTCGGCGACCTTCGATGATCATACGCTCGCTGAAATCCGCCGTGCGGCAGCGACCGGCATCTACGATATCCGCGGCGCCGGCACGAAGCGCAAGGTGCCGCATTTCGATGATCTGCTCTTTCTCGGGGCTTCGATCTCGCGCTATCCGCTCGAAGGCTATCGCGAGAAATGCGATACGACCGTCGTGCTCGGCAGCCGTTTTGCCAAAAAGCCGATCACGCTGAAAACCCCGATCACCATCGCAGGCATGAGCTTCGGTGCGCTTTCCGGCAACGCCAAGGAAGCGCTCGGCCGAGGCGCCACGCTTGCCGGCACGTCGACGACAACAGGCGACGGCGGCATGACGGACGAAGAGCGCGGCCATTCGCAGACGCTGGTCTATCAGTATCTCCCCTCGCGCTACGGCATGAACCCTAGGGATCTTCGTCGCGCCGATGCGATCGAGGTGGTGGTCGGGCAGGGGGCCAAGCCCGGCGGCGGCGGCATGCTGCTCGGCCAGAAGATTTCCGATCGTGTCGCCAACATGCGCAATCTGCCGAAGGGCATCGACCAGCGCTCGGCCTGCCGTCATCCGGACTGGACCGGGCCGGACGATCTCGAAATCAAGATCATGGAATTGCGCGAGATCACCGATTGGGAAAAGCCGATCTATGTGAAGGTCGGCGGCGCGCGCCCCTATTACGACACCGCTCTTGCCGTAAAGGCCGGTGCCGATGTCGTCGTGCTTGACGGCATGCAAGGCGGCACGGCCGCGACGCAGGACGTCTTCATCGAGAATGTCGGCATGCCGACGCTCGCCTGTATCCGTCCCGCCGTCCAGGCGCTGCAGGATCTCGGCATGCACCGCAAGGTGCAGCTGATCATCTCCGGCGGCATTCGCTCTGGGGCTGATGTGGCGAAGGCGCTCGCACTCGGCGCTGATGCGGTTGCCATCGGCACGGCGGCGCTGGTTGCGCTCGGTGACAACGATCCCAAGTGGGAAGAAGAGTACCAGAAGCTCGGCACGACGGCCGGCGCCTACGACGACTGGCACGAGGGCAAGGACCCGGCAGGCATCACGACCCAGGATCCGGAGCTCGCAAGCCGGCTCGATCCGATTGCTGCGGGCCGACGCCTTGCCAATTATCTCAAGGTGATGACGCTGGAGGCGCAGACGATCGCGCGCGCTTGCGGCAAAAATCACCTGCACAATCTGGAACCTGAGGACCTCTGTGCGCTGACGATGGAAGCTGCCGCCATGGCGCAGATTCCGCTCGCCGGCACCAACTGGTATCCGGGCAAGGGAGGCTTTTAAGATTTCGGCCGGGCTACGAGGCCCGGCCGCTGCACGCATCATCGAAGTGTCTCGAAGAAATCCAAAGGGGAACGAGAATGACACTGGATCTTGCTGCCTTTGCAAAGGACAAAGGCATCAAATATTTCATGATCAGTTATACGGATCTTTTTTCCGGCCAGCGTGCCAAGCTGGTGCCGGCGCAGGCGATTGCCGGAATGCAGGAAGAGGGCGCCGGCTTTGCTGGTTTTGCCACCTGGCTCGACATGACGCCCGCCCATCCCGATCTTTTCGCCGTACCTGATGCTTCCTCCGTCATCCAGCTCCCATGGAAGAAGGATGTTGCCTGGGTCGCGGCCGATTGCATGATGGAGGGCGAACTCGTCGGCCAAGCGCCACGAAACGTGCTGAAGAAGCTCGTGAAAGAAGCGGAAGCCGTAGGCAAGCGCGTCAAGACGGGCGTCGAGGCTGAATTCTTCCTGATCACGGCCGATGGCGCCAAGATATCGGATGAATACGATACCGCAGAAAAACCTTGCTACGACCAGCAGGCCGTCATGCGCCGCTATGACGTCATCTCCGAGATCTGCGACTATATGCTTGAGCTCGGCTGGGGTGCGTACCAAAACGACCACGAGGACGCCAACGGCCAGTTCGAGATGAACTGGGAATTCGACGACGCCCTGAAGACGGCGGACAAGCACTCCTTCTTCAAGTTCATGGTCAAGTCGATAGCCGAGAAGCACGGGCTTCGAGCAACCTTCATGCCGAAGCCCTTCAAGGGTCTCACCGGCAATGGCTGCCATTGCCATATCTCCGTGTGGAGCAATGACGGCAAGACCAACGTCTTTGCCGACAGGGAGGCTGAATTCGGCCTGTCGGCCGAGGGCAAGCATTTCCTCGGCGGCATCATGAAACATGCCTCATCGCTGGCAGCGATCACCAACCCGACGGTCAATTCCTACAAGCGCATCAATGCGCCGCGCACGACCTCCGGCGCCACCTGGTCTCCCAATACCGTGACGTGGACCGGCAACAACCGCACCCACATGGTGCGCGTGCCGGGTCCCGGCCGCTTCGAGCTGCGCCTGCCCGATGGTGCCGTCAATCCCTACCTGCTGCAGGCCGTCATCATCGCCGCCGGTCTCGACGGCTTGCGCAGCAAAGCCGATCCTGGCCCCCATCACGATATCGACATGTATGCGGAGGGTCATCTCGTGAAGAATGCACCGCGCCTGCCGCTCAATCTGCTCGATGCGCTGCGGGCCTATGACGAGGACGAGGGGCTGAAGCAGGCGATCGGTTCGGAATTCTCCGAAGCCTATCTGAAGCTCAAGCATCAGGAATGGAACGCCTACTGCTCGCATTTCACGCAGTGGGAGCGCGACAGCACGCTCGATATCTGAGGGCGCAGCGATAAGATGCCCTTAAGGGCTCAGGTGCCGGGGCACGAGCCCCCGGCACGACAGCGGAATTTTGGCCGCGGACGGCGGAGGAAAATCAGCATGACGAGCTATGTATTGACAGTTGCGTGCAAATCGACGCGCGGGATCGTTGCGGCGATCTCGAACTATCTGGCCGACCAGGGCTGCAACATCGTCGACTCCAGCCAGTTCGACGATCTCGACACCGGCATGTTCTTCATGCGCGTCTCCTTCATCTCGGAAGAAGGTGTCGGTGAGACGGCGCTGGCCGAAGGCTTCAAGCCGATCGCCGAGAAGTTCGCCATGGACGTCGAGATCCACGATGCCAAGAAGCGCATGAAGGTGCTGCTGATGGTGTCGCGCTTCGGCCATTGCCTCAACGACCTGCTCTATCGCTGGAAGATCGGCGCCCTGCCGATCGACATCGTCGGCGTCATCTCCAACCATTTCGATTACCAGAAGGTGGTGGTCAATCATGACATCCCCTTCCACCATATTCCGGTGACCAAGGCCAACAAGCCGGAGGCGGAAGCCCGGATCATGGACGTGGTCGAGCAGACCGGCACCGAGCTGATCGTGCTGGCGCGCTACATGCAGATCCTGTCGGATTCCATGTGCCAGAAGATGTCGGGCCGGATCATCAACATCCACCATTCCTTCCTGCCGTCGTTCAAGGGCGCGAACCCCTACAAGCAGGCCTATGAGCGCGGGGTGAAGCTGATCGGGGCGACGGCGCATTATGTAACGGCCGATCTCGACGAGGGTCCGATCATCGAGCAGGATACGGCGCGCATCACGCATGCGCAGTCCGCAGAGGACTATGTCTCGATCGGCCGCGATGTGGAGAGCCAGGTTCTCGCCCGCGCCATCCATGCCCATATCCACTATCGCACCTTCCTCAATGGCAACCGCACCGTCGTCTTCCCGGCAAGCCCGGGTTCCTATGCCTCCGAGCGCATGGGGTGAGTGATGGCACCCGCAACAGTGATCGACGGGAAACAAGCGGCCGCTTCGGTGATCGAAGCCGTGAAGGCTGCGGCAGCGGGGCTTGAGCAGGAGGCCGGTGTGAAGACCGGACTTGCGGTCGTCATCGTCGGTGATGATCCGGCCAGCCACGCCTATGTGAACTCCAAGAGCAAGATGGCCAAGGAATGCGGCTTCAAGTCGGTCCAGCACACGCTGCCGGCGGAAACGACGCAAGGTGAGCTGGCAAGGCTCGTCCAGTCGCTGAACGACGATCCGTCCATCCACGGCATTCTCGTGCAGCTGCCGCTACCGAAGCATCTTGATTCGGATGACATCATCCAGTCGATCCGGCCGGAGAAGGATGTCGATGGTCTGCATGTCGTCAATGCCGGCAAGCTTGCAACCGGCGATCTCGAAACCGGGCTGATCTCCTGCACGCCGGCCGGCGCCATGCTTTTGGTACGTTCGATCCACGGCGAAGACCTGTCGGGGCTGAATGCCGTCGTCATCGGCCGTTCCAACCTGTTCGGCAAGCCGATGGCGCAATTGTTGCTCAATGCCAATGCGACGGTGACGACGGCGCATTCGCGCACGAAGGATTTGGCAGGTGTTGCCCGTAGCGCCGATATCCTGGTCGCGGCCGTTGGCCGTCCGGAGATGGTGAAGGCGGATTGGGTGAAGCCAGGTGCGACCGTCATCGATGTTGGCATCAACCGGATCGCGGCACCGGAGCGCGGCGAGGGCAAGAGCCGGCTGGTGGGCGATGTCGCCTATGCGGAGGCCTCCGATGTCGCCGCAGCGATTACGCCGGTTCCGGGCGGTGTCGGACCGATGACGATCGCCATGCTGATGGCCAACACCGTCATCGCAGCCCATCGCGCTGCAGGTAAGAAGCCGCCGAAGTTTTGAGGGCGAAATACCATCCGGACGGTCAAGAAAAACCCTTCGGATCGGCTTGCCAAGGCGCGAAAGACGATTATAGTCAGGAAATAAATATTCCGTAGAAGAAAAAGAGGGAACGAAATGGCATTATCATGGCGTTTCTCCGCCTTGGCGGACCGGCACCGTGCTCTCGGATCGAAACTCGAAGACTGGAGCGGCATGGGAACCGCCTGGACCTACGAGAAGGACATGTCGCAGGAGCATGTCGCGATCCGTACCAAAGCCGGCATCATGGACGTTTCCGGGCTCAAGAAGGTGCATCTGGTCGGGCCGCATGCCATTGCCGTGCTCGACTATATCACTACCCGGGATATGTCGAAGATCTATCCCGGCCGCTCGGTCTACGCCGCGATGCTCAACGACCGCGGTTACTTCACCGACGATTGCATCGTCTACCGCACCGGTCCGAATTCGTGGATGCTGGTACATGGCTCGGGCTCTGGCCACGAGGAAGTGCTCAAGCAGGCGGCCGGCCGCAACTGCGCTGTCCTCTTCGATGACGATCTGCATGATCTGTCGCTGCAGGGTCCCGTTGCGGTTGACTATCTCGCCAAGTACGTGCCCGGCATCCGCGACCTCAAATATTTCCATCACATGCAGACGACGCTGTTCGGCGCGCCCGTAATGATCTCGCGCACCGGCTATACCGGCGAGCGCGGTTACGAGATCTTCGTGCGTGGCCAGGATGCACCGATGGTCTGGGACCGCATCGTCGCGGAAGGTAAGGAGATGGGGATCATTCCATGCTGCTTCAGCGTTCTCGACATGCTGCGCGTCGAAAGCTACCTGCTGTTTTATCCCTACGATAACTCGCAGATGTATCCTTTCGCGGATCAGCCGCCCGGCGACAGCCTCTGGGAGCTCGGCCTCGACTTCACCGTCAGCCCCGGCAAGACGGGTTTTCGCGGCGCCGAGGAACATGCGCGCCTCAAGGGTGAGGAGCGTTTCAAGATCTTCGGCATGCTGATCGATGCAAACGGTCCGGCCGATCTCGGCGACGAGGTCTATGCCGACGGTAAAAAGGTCGGCGTCATCACCTGCCCCTGCTATTCGAGCTTGACGAAGAAATCGATGGCGATCGCCCGCCTCGATGTCGATAAGGCCGTGCAGGGCACGGAGCTGGAAGTGCGTGGCAAGAGCCTGAAGGCGAGCGCGATTGCCCATACGCTGCCGTTCGACGACCCGGAAAAGAAGAAGAGGACGGCCATCGGCTAAGGAGGCGCGCTCATGCTTGTCGAAGGCATCAAGAGCCGACCGGTCTACAAAGGTCTCTCCATCCAGCCGCATGCCCGGCGGCATCTGTTCGCGCTGGAAGGCGAGGGGGCCAATGCCCTCCTCGACCAGACGGCCGGGCTTGACGATACCATCCTGTCGCGCAGCGAAATCCTCTATGTCGCGCGCGGTTCGCAGGGCAGAGGCCATGATGAGGCCCTGCGCCGGCTCGGCGTCGACATGTTCTTCACGGCGCCGACCATTGCGACATTGCTCTTCCGCCTGAAGGGCTCGCTTGCAACGGCGCATATGGGCACGCGGCTTTATATAGCCGGCACCGAGGGCTTTATCGGCCAGGCAATGATGGTGGCGCTCGACTACGGCATGGATCATGCCTCGATCATCACGGAACATCGCGGTTCCCTGGCGCGCCGCGTGCAATGCGTCCACTGCAAGGGCATCACCGACGATGTCACGCATAGTCCTTTCGCCTGCGGCCATTGCGGGCTTCCGCTATTGGTGCGCGACCACTACTCGCGTCGTCTCGGCGCCTTCCAGGGCGTCAACATCGATGCGGAAGAGCCGGGCACGGCGCCCGATCCAGAGGAGTTGTTCCTGTGAGCGGTGGTACGGAAATTCCTGTTCGTGTCGCGAAGGTGACGCCCGTTGCCGACCGCATCAAGCGCTTCCGCTTCGAACGTCTCGATGGCGCGCCGATGCCTTATTTTTCCGGCGGCGCCCATGTCATCGTCTCGATGAACGACGAAGGCCATGTTCGCCGCAATGCCTATTCGCTGATGTCCGCGCCGCATGATTGCTCGGCCTATGAGATTAGCGTGCTGCGCGTCAAGGACTCGCGCGGCGGCTCCGCCTTCATGCATGAGAAGGTGCGGGAGGGCGACGAGCTCAAGGTCAGCTATCCCGTCAATCTCTTCCAGCCGGACTGGCGCGGCCGCAAGCATCTGCTGATTGCCGGCGGCATCGGCATCACGCCCTTCATTGCGATGATGCAGCAGTTCTCCCGCGAGGGCGCGAATTTCGAGCTGCATTATGCCGTGCGTTCGCTTGATCGCGGCGCTTATTGCCAGGAGCTTGTCGAGCAATATGGCTCGCAGCGGGTGAAGATCTATTGCGACGCCGATCGCAATTTCATGCCCGTAGCCCGTCTGCTCGAAAACCAGCCGCTCGGCACGCATCTTTATGTGTGCGGCCCGGCCGGCATGATTGACGGCGTGTTGAAAACGGGCGTGGAGGCTGGCTGGCCGGAACAGAACCTGCATTCCGAACGCTTCCTGTCGTCGCAGCCCGGAAAGCCTTTCTCCATCATGCTGACGCGGTCGGGCAAGACCGTTCACGTCGGCCATCATGAGAGCATGCTGGAAGCGATCGAGGCTGCCGGTGTCGATGCGCCCTTCCTCTGTCGCGGCGGTGCCTGCGGACAGTGCGAGACCGGTGTCGCCGTCTGCGACGGCAAGCTTCTGCATAATGACGTCTATCTGACCGACGAAGAAAAGGCCGCCGGCCGAAAGGTGATGATCTGCGTTTCCCGTTTCGAAGGAAGCGCGCTGCATCTCGACCTTTAGGCACTCAACCGATATCCAGGAGAACGGACATGGCAATCGCCTTCAAGCAGGAAACGTTCAGGGACGATTTCAGCTACCGCAACAGTCCGGAAAATATCAGGCGTTTCCCGTTCCCCTTCGATCGTGACGAATACATGTATTCCGTCAACATGGAGCCGCATGTGAAGGGGCGGAAGAATACGATCTACGAAAGCCTGATCGACGTCGATGAGCACTATGTTGCCGAGATGCACGACCGGGCTCTGGTGCTGAAGGAAGATCCGCTGCGCTATCAGGCGCTGCCGCATATGATGACGGCGCAATGGGATACGCTGGAACTGCTGATGGAAGAGCAGGCGGCCGGCTATCCCGAGCATTTCACGCTCACCAAGAACGGCGACCAGTGGCGTTGGATCAATCGTCCTCTTGGCATAGACGACACCTTCACCTTCGGTGATGCATCGACCCTGCCTTACGAACCCTTCGAGTACATCACGCGCCAGGCGCAGGGCGATTTCTGCATCGTCGACCAGCGCGACGGCAATCTCTGGATGGATGCCGGCATGGTGACGACCCAGGCCGATTGGTCGCTCGATTTCGATATCGGCATGAATTTCATGGAGTGGCACGGGCCGGTGCCGCTTGCCCACCAGATCGGCGTCTTCGACCGTGCGCTCAAATTCCTTTTGAACCTGCAGCTGGGCAAGCCGACGCGCCGGTTCAATTGGACGATGACGATCAATCCGCGCCTCGATACCAGTCCTGAAAACTATCCGAAATGGGGTCCGGACCGCACCACGGTGACGCCTGAGAATGTCGGCGAGAAGGTGCATCTGCGCGTCGAGCTGCAGAGCCTGTGGCGCCTGCCGCGCTCGAACGCCATTCTCTTCGTCATCCGCTGCTATTTGATGAACATGAATGAGCTGGTGACCGTGCCGAAATGGGCGCGCCGTTTTCCGCGCGTGCTGAAGACGCTGCCGCCCGAGCTCATCGACTACAAGGGCCTGACGCGCTTCCGCCAGACCACGATCGACTGGCTTTCGCGATATGACGACGGCGCGCCGACCAGCCCCGGCATCTTCCCGGATTGATGCCGGACGCCACGCCGAACTTCTGCATGCCATAAGAATTTCGATAGAATCGAGAAGGGGAATGCCACATGACACGAGTTGCCGTTATCGGTGCCGGCCCTTCGGGCCTTGCCCAGCTAAGGGCCTTTCAATCGGCTGCAAAGAAGGGTGCTGATATCCCGGAAGTCGTCTGCTTCGAAAAGCAGGCGGATTGGGGCGGCCTCTGGAATTATACCTGGCGCACAGGCCTCGATGAATATGGCGAACCGGTGCATGGCAGCATGTATCGTTATCTCTGGTCGAACGGCCCGAAGGAATGCCTGGAATTCGCCGATTATTCCTTTGAAGAGCATTTCGGCAAGCCGATCGCCTCCTATCCGCCGCGCGCCGTACTTTGGGACTATATCAAGGGCCGCGTCGAAAAGGCCGATGTGCGCAAATGGGTGCGCTTCAGCACGCCGGTGCGCATGGTGCGCTTCGATGAAGAGACGAAGAAGTTCACGGTGACCGCGCATGATCGGCCTCAGGACCGGATGTATGACGAGGAGTTCGATTATGTCGTCGTCGCCTCAGGTCACTTCTCGACGCCGAACGTGCCCTATTTCGAGGGCGTGAAGACCTTCAACGGCCGCGTGCTGCACGCGCACGATTTCCGTGACGCGCTGGAGTTCAAGGGCAAGGACGTGCTCCTCGTCGGCCGCAGCTATTCGGCCGAGGATATCGGTTCGCAATGCTGGAAATACGGGGCGAAGTCCGTGACGACGAGTTATCGCTCCAAGCCGATGGGCTTCAAATGGCCCGAGAATTTCGAGGAGCGGCCGCTGTTGACGCGTCTTGAGAACAAGACGGCCTATTTCCTCGACGGCTCATCGAAGGAGGTCGACGCGCTTATCCTCTGCACCGGCTATCAGCATCATTTCCCCTTCCTGCCGGATGATCTGCGTTTGAAGACGGCAAACCGCCTCTGGGCCGACCATCTCTACAAGGGCGTGATCTTCGACAAGAATCCGCAGCTCTTCTACATCGGCATGCAGGATCAGTTCTATACCTTCAACATGTTCGACGTGCAGGCCTGGTGGGCGCGCGATGTCATCATGGGTCGCATCAAGCTGCCGCCGGAAGCGGAACTGCAGGCAAACTTCGACAAATGGCGCGCCCGCGAAGAAACCCTCGAGGATGCCGAGCAGATGATCTGGTACCAGGGCGACTATGTGAAGGAACTGCTCGCCGAGACGGATTATCCGAGCTTCGACATCGAAGGCACGAATAAGACCTTCATGGAGTGGGAGCACCACAAGGCTGAGAACATCATGGGCTTCCGCGACCACGCCTACCGCTCGCTGATGACCGGCAACATGTCGCCGACGCATCATACGCCCTGGGTCGATGCGCTTGACGATTCGATGGAGGAATATCTGCGCAATTGATCCGCGGTCACTTCCCCACCTAACCGGCAAGGGAGGCGAAGAGCAGCCCTTGTCGGCTCTTTTGTGCGTTGAGACGAAACGAGTTCATCCGCAACCTTCTCTTCGGGCATGGCTTCATGGATTTTCAGACAAGCGTTCTCGGCCGTATGGCGGGTTTTCTTTATCGCTGCCGGGCAGACGAAAACTATACGATGCTTGAGATGACCGACGGCATCGAGCGCATTTTCGGCTATCCCGCTGACGAGATCATCGGCAACCGCGCGCGAACCTTTACTTCGATCATGTGCGAAGAGGATATCCCGCTCATGGACGAGCTTGTCGGCAAGGCGCTGGAAAGCCGCACGGACTGGACGATGGAGTATCGCATCCGTCATCGCGACGGCCATTTTCTCTGGGTAACGGAGACCGGCGGCGGCGTATGGGATGAGGCCGGGGAGCTTCTTTATCTCGAAGGCAGCATCCTGAATATCGAATCGCTCTACCAGCGTATCGACGAGCAGACCGCCGGCATGCGGGTTACCGCGTCCAAGACCAATGAGATCCTGCAGTCCCTGCGCTATCTGAAGCTTCTTGCCGTCAATGCCGGCATCGAGGCTGCAAGAGCGGGGACGGCGGGATCGGGCTTCGCTGTTCTGGCGGCCGAAATGCGTTCGCTTGCAAACTCTTCGGAAGAAGCTGCGCGCGCGATTTCGAGCGCGCAGAGGAAAGCGGATTAGGATCGCGGTCGCGTCTTCTGCGGGTCGTAATGCGAAAGCGGCACGATGACGGCGGGAAGCCGCTTCTGTTGGCCATCGAGTTTGCCAATCTCAACCTTGGTGCCGACCCCCGCATGCGTGACATCAACCCGGGCAAGCGCAATGGTTTTGCCGAGGATCGGCGACCGTGTCGCGCTGGTGATCACGCCGATCTGCGCGCGGCCGATATGGATGCAATCGCCATGTCCCACGGCTTCGTTGGCCTCGATGTCTAGACCGACCATCAGGTGGCGCGGATTTTCCTTCCGCCGTATCAACGCCTCGCGACCGATGAAATCGTCCTGCTTGGATTTCAACGGGACAGTGAAGCCGATACCGGCCTCGAAAGGATCGGTTTGATCGTCGAATTCGTGATGGGCAAAGACTAGGCCCGCCTCGATACGCACCATATCCAGTGCCTCCAGGCCCATCGGTTTCAGCCCATAGGGTTCACCGGCTTTCCAGACCGCATCAAAGACAATTGCAGCATCCTTCGGATGGCAGAAGATTTCGTAGCCGAGCTCGCCGGTATAACCGGTGCGAGAGACGACGACCGGTGCTCCCTCGAAGTGGCCGATGCGGCCGACCGCGAAACGGAACCATTCGAGCTCGCCGATCGTCGGCTGGCGCGGCGCCGTCCAGATGATCTCCTTTAGGATGTCGCGGCTCTTCGGGCCTTGCAGGGCGATATTGTGCATCTGGTCGGTGGAGGAGCGCACCCAGGCCTTGAAGCCCTTCTTCTCCGCCTGCTCGCGCAGCCAGATGCCGCTATAGTCATCGCCGCCGATCCAGCGGAAGTTCTTGTCGCCGAGGCGAAACAACGTGCCGTCGTCGATCATGCCGCCGTGTTCGTAGCACATGGCGGAATAGACCACCTGACCGGTCGATAGCTTGCGCACATCGCGCGTCAGGCAATATTGCAGCAATTCCTCCGCATCCGGTCCCGTCACCTCGAACTTGCGCAGCGGCGAGAGATCCATCACCACGGCGCGTTCACGACAGGCCCAGTATTCCTCGACCGGTCCTTCCGAGGAGAAGCGGTTCGGCAGCCAGAAGCCACGATATTCGGTGTAGTCGCGCGTCAGGGCGGAGAGGCGCGGGTGAAACGCGGTCTCCCGCGTCAGTTCGGGGTCGGCATCAGGGGTCATGCGATAGGCCACCGCTCGTGTGAATTTTTCTTTGCCTGAAAAGGTGCGGACATGGATATCGGTCGGGTCCCAGCCATTGGCCGCATCGATGTCATCAGGGCAGGAGGAGGAGACGCAGACGAGATCCGTCAGTGCGCGCATCAGGACGTAATCGCCCGGTCTCGACCAAGGTTCGTCGAGATAGAGCTGGTTATTGTGATCGACATTGGTGTTGTAGAAGTAGTTGAGCGCCTCCCAGCCCTTTCGGCCGGCAATGCCGTAGGGCGCAAGTGCCGCATTGAAATTGTCTGTGCAGTTCACATGGCCGGGATAGCCCATGTCGTCGTAGTAGCGCGAATTGCAGGCGGTGGCGAAGGCGTCGTGGCGGCCGACCGTATCCTGCACGATTTCCACCAGCGGCTCGAAATCGCGGTCGAAGGCTTTGGACGGCAGCCCGGGCGCTGGATAGCTCCGGCCGAGCAGAGTGCGGGTCACGGTGGAGTCGAGCGCAAGATCGAGCCCCTCATCGACCTTGCGGGCGGAAAAGGCCTGGAAGTCGGTGCATTGCCGGCCATAGACATCGATGATCTGGATATACTCGCCGGCGCGGACAAAATAGGCCGAAGCGGTCGCCGCTTTTATGCGAATATCCTCGATCGGATCGGCGAGCGGTTCGGGCAATGCGGAGGCATAGTCTCGCAGGATCGTCGTACGGCGGATCCTGACCTCGATTGGTGTTGCCGTATCCTGCGTTTCCGGCGACATGGCCATTCCTGGCGCACAGGCGACAAGCAGGCCTTTAGTCGCGATCGTGAATTCCGCGGTACTGCCTGCCGGCGAAGAGGCGCCGAAGAGGCGAAGCGCTGCCGCAGAGGCCAGATCGGCCCCGCGCCGCTCCAGCGCCGTCCTGACGCGAACCGCACTTTCATTCCCCGAGGAAAGAATGGCTTTGAGACCTGTCGCCTCGCCGGTGAATGCCGACCCTAGGCCAGCGGATTGAAAGCGGCCCTTCTCGTCAAGGAAGGTCAGCTCGCAGACCTGCCCGCCTTCGCCATCCTCCACCGAAATCCGATCGCCGGGTTCGACGCGGACGACCAGCGACCCACCGCCCTTGCAGCGATAGCGCTCAGTGTCCGGCGGCAGCGCTGGAATGCCCGGATAGCGGACAATGCTCGCCGCGACGGGCCGTATTCCGGCTGCTGACGGATGGAGATCTCGCATAGAGCCCTCTCGGGAAATGAGGTGTGTCGGACACCGGAATCATGCTGACAAAATGCCGTCCGAAAGTAAAGGGATATTGACTAAAAAGAAAATATCTTCACTATGTATAAAGGGCATGCATCTGGAAATCCGCGCGCAGACTCGGCTTACGAAAACCTCCAGCAAGCCCCGCAATGCCATGGGAGGCACGTTCAGGGAGACGTACGAGAGATACGTCCGGAACAAAATGGGGAATATCACCGATGACGGATATCGTGGACGCCGGCGCTTCCGCCGGCACGGAAGGTAAGCTTATACGCGCGCTTGACTGGAAGGGCGCGTTCTGGGTGGCTGCGGGCGTGCCGCCGCTTGTTCTCTTTTCCATCGGCGGCATCGCCGGCACGACGGGCAAGCTTGCCTTCGTCGTGTGGATCATCTCGATGATCATGGGTTTCCTGCAGTCTTTCACCTATGCCGAAATTGCCGGCATGTTCGGCAACAAGTCCGGCGGCGCCTCGGTCTATGGCGCGACGGCCTGGCTGCGCATTCGAAATTCATCGCGCCGCTTTCGGTCTGGTGCAACTGGTTTGCCTGGTCGCCGGTGCTGTCCCTCGGCTGCGCCATTGCGGCAGGCTATATCCTCAATGCCTTCTTCCCCATTCCGGCGGCGGATTCGCAGGCTGTGCTCAGCTGGATCAGTGCGCATGCGACGTCGATCGCCGCCGATAGCCCGCGTGTTGCCGAATACATTGCGGCCCATGCCGGTACATCGCCCGACGATGCGGTAAAAGCGCTGCTCAGCGCCGATGGCGTTGCATCTTTTACCCCGCCCATCCGCAACTGGTCTCTCGTCAGCTTCAACATTCCTTTCCTCGCGACCGCCAATATCAACGCCACCTTCTTCATCGGCGGTGTCCTGATGCTGATCATCTTTGCGATCCAGCATCGCGGCATCTCCGAGACGGCGAGCGTGCAGAAATGGCTCGCGATCATCGTGCTCGTGCCGCTTCTGATCATCGGCGTCTATCCGATCGTCAGCGGCCAAATCCTCTCCGCCAACGTGACCGGCCTGCTACCGCCGACAGCGGCCTACGCTGCGACTGACGGCACCTGGAGCAATGGCGGCTGGACGCTTTTCCTCGGCGGCCTCTATATCGCCGCCTGGTCGACCTATGGCTTCGAGACGGCGGTCTGCTACACGCGTGAGCTGAAGAACCCGAAGACGGATACGTTCAAGGCAATCTTCTACTCGGGCCTTGCCTGCTGCGTCTTCTTCTTCCTGGTGCCCTTCGCTTTCCAAGGCGTGCTCGGTCATGCCGGCATGCTGGCGCCCGGCATCGTCGACGGCACCGGCGTCGGTGAAGCGCTCGGCGGTCTGATCGGCGCCGGCCGGATCGTTACGCAATTGCTCGTCATCCTGATGATTCTGGCACTGTTTCTTGCGATCATGACGGCAATGGCGGGTTCCTCGCGCACTCTCTATCAGGGCTCGAAGGACGGCTGGCTGCCGAAATATCTCGATCATGTGAACGAGAACGGTGCGCCGACGAGAGCGATGTGGACGGACTTCGCCTTCAATCTCTTTCTTCTCGCCATTGCCTCCGACACGAGCGGCTATTTCTTCGTGCTTGCCGTCTCCAACGTCGGATACATCATCTTCAATTTCCTCAACCTCAATTCCGGCTGGATACACCGCATGGACTCCGGTCATGTCGAGCGCCCGTGGAAAGCGCCGTCGTGGCTCATCGGCCTTAACACTGTCCTTGCTTTCGTCAATGCGCTCTTCCTTGGCGCTGGCGCCAAGGTTTGGGGCTATGCTAATGCGCTCTGGATCGGTTTTGCCTTTGCGGCCCTCATCCTGCCGGTCTTTGCTTACAGGCATTATGTTCGCGATGGCGGCAAGTTCCCGGCCGGTGCCATGGATGATCTTGGTCTGGTCGGCCAGGATCTGGGTGTCAAGAAGGCGGGTATTCTACCCTATCTGGCGCTTGCCGGCGGCCTTGCCATCGTGCTGATTGCCAATTGGGTCTTCCAGCTGCCGGCGTAGCCGCATCTGGTCGAAGACGAGGCCTATGCTTGCAAGTCCGGCCTGGCGACAGGCCGGATTTTGTTATGGGATCAATGCTTTTAACGCTGATCGTCCGATCATTCGGGTGCGACGATGAGGGCGTCGCCGATCTCGGCGTCTTCTTCTGGTCGGCTGCGCTGCCGTGCCAATCGCAGAAGCGTGGCCACCAGCAGGATGGCCATTAGCCCGAGTTCGACGGCGATCGCCGTGACCCCGGCGGAGAGATAGGCGCTGGAATATTGCAGCACCTGGGCAAATACCGCCCCCAGGATCGCCGGCCCGAGACCCAGCGACACCTGCTGCATGGTTGCGAGCATGGCGCTGCCGGCGCCGGCATGTTCATGCGGCACGTCCGCCAGCCCCAGCCGGTAGAAGCTGTTGACGATCAGCGCCTGGCCGAAACCGATCAGGACTGTGGACGGAATGAGGTTGATGACGCCAGGTCGCGGCCAGACCGTTTCGAGCGTCACGATGAGCAGAGCAAGCCCGCTCATCTGGATCACGCAGCCCATCGCCAGCATGAGTTCGCGCCGTAGGTTTGCAAGGCGAGGCGTGACGAAAGCGGCCGAGACGAAGTAGGAGCCGCCAAGTGCAATCAAGGCATTGCCCGATTGCAGCGGGGTCAGCCCGGCACCTGCCTGCAAGGTAAGGGCGAAGACGAACATGAAGCCGCTCCAGCAGGTGAAGAAGAGTATGGCGATCAGCCCGCCGAATCGCATGCTGGAGATGCGCGTGAGCGACGGCGGCAGGATCGGGAAGGCGCCACGCGCCTCCTTGGAGCGCTGGATACGCCAAAGAAGTGCCACCAGCGGCAGGATCGGCACGAAGCCGAGCAGGCAAAGCCAGTTCCAGTGTAGCGACGGGCCGAGCGCGGTCGGCAGCAGGACCGACAAAGTCAGCAGCGCCAGCGTAATCATGCCCGACCAGTCGACCGGAACTCTGCCTTGGCCACGCGTTTCGGGGACATGGCGCCACACGCTGATCAGGATCAGGATGCAGACCGGCAGGTTGATGAGAAAGATACTGCGCCATCCGGAGCCGGCAATATTGGCAGAGATCAGGAAGCCGCCGAGAACCTGGCCGACGATGAAGGCGATGCCGCCAATTGCGCTGTAAAGCGAAACGGCGCGGGCGTGATCGCGTCCGGTCAGGCTGACATGGATGGTCGCCAGTACCTGCGGCACCATGAGTGCAGCCGCAATTCCCTGCAGCGCGCGCGCAACGATGAGGAAGGTGACTGATGTCGCTACCCCGCATAGCAGGGAGGCGAGGCAGAACAACAGGACGGCGAGGCCGAACATGCGCCTGCGGCCGAAATTGTCGCCGAGGCGCGCACCCATCGCCAGGCAGACGGCAAAGGCGACGCCATAGGCGGCGACGAAAAGCTCAAGTTCGGTCTCGCCGGCGTGCAGCGAGGCCGAGATGGCGGCGAGGCCGACATTGATGATGGAAAAATCGAGTTGCAGCAGCAATTGCCCGGCCAGCAGGATCAGCAGGCCGAATTGGCCAAGCCGGATTGGTGCGGAAGACATGGGGGACCTCAAAGTATTTTCAAAACTGAGTCCACAGCGTTTTACACCCATGTTAAACTGGTACAAGATACCTGTTTAGACTGGTATAAAAAGTGTCAGGCTGGAGAATGGAAATGCACGGCACGCTCGATATCGTCCCCAATCAGATGCTTTCGCGGGCACAGGAACTCGGCGAGATGTTGCGAAGACGGCGGGAATCCCTTGACCCGCAAAGATTGGGACTCGGTCGAGCAGGACGGATTCGTACACCCGGATTGCGGCGGGAAGAAGTGGCCTCGCGCGCCGATATCGGCATTACCTGGTATACCAAGCTGGAACAGGGCCGGCCGATCCGCGTGTCGCCGCGCGTGCTTCTCTCCGTTGCGCATGCTTTGGAATTCAACGAAGTCGAGACGGAGCATCTGTTCAGACTGGCCAATCTGCCGGTTCCGCCTCGCCTTGAAAATCCTCGCGTCTGCGAGCCGCTCACCGAGGCCAGCCAGCGCATTCTCGATCATCTCTGTCCTTATCCCGCCCTTATCCAGACGAAACGGTACAATATACGCGGCTTCAACGAGGCCTATCGCCGTCTTGTCGGCGTCGATCTGGATGCCCTTCCGCCCGAAGACCGGAACTGCATCTATCTGTCCCTCGTCAATCCCGCCTGGCGCGCAAGCCAGGCCGATCCCGACGAGATGCTGGCCAATATGGCAGCGCTGTTTCGTGCCTCTATGGCCGAGCATCTCGATGATCCGAGCTGGGAGCGGCAATTGGAACGCTATATGAGCGCTTCCGATCAGTTCCGCATCGTATGGGATCGCTATCAGCTCAAGGGCATCGAGAATACCGTGAAGCGTTTTCGGCTGGCGGATGGCACGGTCCTGCCGCTGCAATCCAACAATTGGTGGGCAAGCCCCAGCAATGACGACCGCATGATCGTCTACACACCCGTCGACGAAGCCGGGGCGGAGAAGCTGAACGCGATGATGAAGCGCAAGCGGTCTTGCTGAGCGGCTGCCTCCTTCAGATGCCAAGATCGAGCTGAGGCTGTGATCTCCCATTGTCGGCATCTTCGTTCGTCAAAGACGAAAGCGTGATGCCAAGCAGCCGGATCGGCCGGGCAAACGGGTGGACGGTTGCCAGAAGCGCCGAGGCTGTCTCAAGAACAGCGCCGCCGTCTGCGGCCGGCAAGGAGCTTGTCCGACTGCGTGTCGCTTGGGTGAAGTCCGAATATTTGATCTTCACGGTCACCGTCTTGGCGCTGAAACCGCCTGTTTCGCAGTAGCGCCAGACCTTCTGCGCTAAGGGCCGTAACTCCGCCGTCGCCAGCTCGAGATCGTCGATATCCTCGGCGAACGTATCTTCCGCGCCAATGGATTTGCGGATCCGGTCGGGCTTTACCTGGCGCTCGTCGATGCCGCGGGCGATACCGTAGAAATATGGGCCTGCCTTTCCGAAGTGCTCCTGCAGGAAGGCAAGCGATTTCGACTTCAGGTCTAGCCCTGTTTCGATGCCGAGTTTGTGCATCCGCTCGGCGGTCGCCGGCCCGACGCCATGGAATTTCTTGACGGGAAGCGTTTCGACGAAGGCCGGCCCGTTCTTCGGCGTAATGACAGCCTGACCATTGGGCTTATTGAGGTCACTTGCCATCTTGGCGAGGAACTTGTTGTAGGAAATGCCGGCAGAAGCATTGAGACCAGTGACCTGCTTGATCTTGGTCCGGATCTCCAGCGCGATCTCGGTGGCGATCTCCATGCCCTTGTGGTTCTGGGTGACGTCGAGATAGGCCTCGTCGAGCGAGAGCGGCTCGATAATCGAAGTATATTCGGCGAAGATTTCGCGGATTTGCTGCGACACTGCCCTGTAGACGTCGAAGCGCGGCGGCACGAAAATCAGGTCCGGGCATTTGCGCTTCGCCGTGATCGAAGGCATCGCCGAGTGAACGCCGAAGGCGCGGGCCTCGTAGCTTGCGGCCGCGACCACGCCGCGCGCTGCCGACCCGCCGACCGCAAGCGGCTTGCCGCGCAGCTCGGGATTGTCTCGCTGTTCGACCGACGCATAAAATGCATCCATATCGACATGGATGATCTTCCGAACAGGGTTTGTGTTGGTGTCGTTCATGGCGATCTCGGTCATCATGCTGCAGGTTCAAGCATGGACCCTTCAATTATAGAATCTGAAACAAATACAGAACATATCATCCCTGATCACGATATCAAACCGGCTCCGTTGTCGTGCCGGAGAGATGCGGGAAAATCGCTCTGTGACAGTCATTCGCAAGTGCCACCTTGGAGATGCCTTCGAGGCTTCTTATCTCTTGTCTATCCCCCAATACGGAGCCTCAAGATGGGCCAAATCGCAACCGAACCCCTTTCCGACCTGCCGATGGAAATCCTTCCGCCCGAGCATGACGAGGAATCTCGATCTAACGGAACCGCGTGCCTATGCTGCCGAAGGCAGCGAGCGGCGCGGAAGATGGATGAGGATGGTTGCGGCATATGTGACGAATGCCTGGCGCCATGACGAACGACGCGCTGCTGGCGTCCGAATTGTCGGACTTCGAACATGCGCTTGCGAAGCTGTCTGACGGCTATTCGGAGGGGCGCTTCCAAGATCGCCCCTGGGGTGTGACGGTCAAGCGATCGCCTGACGGGAAGCGAGTTTGGCTCTATGGCGAGGAGCTTGGCGGGACCGATGTCGTCAGCTTCAATCTCTATGTGCTCTCCGGAGCCAGCCTCACCCTCAAGCCTTGCGAAATGTCCTCGTCGAAAGTCGTGGATTTCGTGCTGGGTTTCAGGCCAGCTCAAACGCAGCCGGTATAAGCCCCCTTTGCTTCAGCGGGTGGAGAGCGGCGGCGGAGGCGGCTGCGTGGTTGAGCCGGGACCGAGCGAGCGCTGGACCATCACGGTGTCGGCCCAGCGGCCGTAACGATAGGCAACCGCCGGCAGAAGGCCGACGCGAACGAAGCCGAAGCGCTCGTGCAAGGCCAGCGACGCCGCGTTGTCGGCATCGATATAGCCGATCATCTGCCGGAAACCGGCCGCGGCACAGGCGTCGATCAGTCCGCGCATGAGCAGGCTCCCGACGCCTTGGCCAACATGGTCGTGATGCACATAGATCGAATGCTTGACGGTATAGCGATAGGCCGGACGCTTGCGGAACAGCACCACATAGGCATAGCCGACGACCTTCTCACCCTCGATCGCAACGACATGCGGGAAGCGTTTGTCCTTCAAATTCTTGCGCCGTTCGCGCAGATCGTCCGGCTGCGGCGTATCGCTATCATCAACTCCAGCCTCGACGCCGCGGTGAATATGGCGGCGATAGATTGCCAGCATGGCATCGACGTCGCTCTCCCGGGACGGGCGAACGATGATTGTTTTATCCTGCTTCATGTCCGAACCTGAATTCCAAGCCTATTCCGCGACGACGTAGGTATAGAGCCGGATTTTGCCGGCTGCATCAATCTCGCGATAGAGGCCCTGGATCTCCACCTCGAAACCGGGGAAGGTATTGAAGCAGGTTTCAAACATCTTGAGATAGTCGATCATGGGCTTTGCCTGCTCCGTCAGGCGCTCGCCCGGCACGATGGTCGCGATACCCGGAGGATAGACGACGAAGGGCGTCGTTGCGATGCGGCCGGCAATGGCGTCGATCGGCAGATAGTCGACATCGTTGCGAACAAGGCAACGTGCAGCATCATGCGGCGACATGGCGATCGGCGGCAGGTGTTCGGCGGAAAACTGCTTTGTCTGCAGCGCGCTGACATCGGCCTGGCGGAAGAAATTGTGCATCTCCGCGCAGAGATCGCGCAGCCGCACCCCTGCATAGCGGCCGGGACGGCGGCGATAGAATTCCGGAATTGCCTCTTCCAGCAGCGCATTGTCGTCATGAAGCTTCTTGAAGGCGACAAGGCCGCTGATCAACGTACCGGCCTTGCTGGCTTCGACACCGGGGGTGAGGAGGAAGAGCAGCGAATTGAGATCGTTCTTTTCCGCGACGATACGGTTTTCGCGCAGATATTGCGCGACCACCGGCGCCGGTATGCCGTGTTCCGTGTATTTCCCCGTTCGGCGATCAAAGCCCGGTGTCAGCAGGGTAAGCTTGTTCGGGTCCGTCATGGCAAAACCCGGTTCCATGCCGGAAAAGCCGTGCCATGCCGCATCGGGCGTCAGGTGCCAGAAGGCGGGATTGGTGGCGAGTTGGTCGGTCGCGACGCTTTCCCACGACACGTCATGCACTGCGCCTGGGCTCGATACATCCGGGATCGCAACGCGGTCTGGCACGAAAGGCTCGAAGAACCAACGGCGTTCGGGACGATGCTCCTTCTCCTCGAATTCGCGACGCACGGCGCGGATTTTCTTGCGCAGCTCGATGCCGAGGCGGATCGTGTCGTCCCAAAGCACTTCGCCCGAGCGCCCCTTCATCATTTGCGCGCCCACGTCGAGCGAGGCGAAGAGCGGATAGAAGGGCGATGTCGAGGCGTGCTGCATGAAGCTTTCGTTGAAGCGTCGGTGCTCCACGCGGCGCTTCTGGCCGGTGATGTGCCTATCCTTCATGTGGATCTGGGAAGCCTGTGAGAAGCTTGCCAGCTGCTTATGGGTGGATTGCGTGGCGATGATGCCCGGCGCATCCGGGCCGAGGTCGGAAAGACCCATGGCAAAGCGCCCGGCATAAAGCGGATGGAACTTCATGAAGCCCGCCCAGGCCTCGTCGAAGAGGATGTAGTCGCAGAGATGCCCGATGCGCTTGAGGATCATCTCGGCGTTGTGGATGGTGCCGTCATAGGTGCACTGTTCCACGACCGCGACGCGGAACGGGCGAGGCTTCTTGTAGGCTTCCGGATCTTTCACCAGCGGATGGGTGCGGATGCGCTCGCGCAGCGCCTCCTCGTCCATTTCAGCGAAATCCATGGGACCGATCAAGCCATAGAGATTGCGTCTGGTCGGCAGATAGACCGGAATGCCGCCCGAGATCATCAGGGCGCCGTGATGGGCGGCCTTGTGGTTGTTGCGGTCGAACAGCACGAGGTCGCCATCGGTGACGAGCGCTGAGAGCGCGACCTTGTTTGACGTGGAGGTGCCGTTCAACACGAAATAGGTCTTCTCGGCGCCGAAGATCTTGGCTGCTTCCTTTTGCGCGGCAAGCGCCGGCCCTTCGTGGGTTAGGAGGTCACCGAGGTCGAGCACGGAATTGTCGAGGTCGTCGCGGAAGACCGCCTCGCCCAGATGCTCCATGAAGACGCGGCCGATGGGGCTGCGGCTGTAGAAGATGCCGCCGTTGTGACCGGGGCAGGTCCAGAGGTGATTGCCTTCCTCGGCATAATCGACCAGCGCACCGAAGAAAGGCGTCTTCAGCGTTTCGGCATATTGCTTGAGACGGCTGATGAGGCTCTTGGCGATAAAGGCGGGCGTTTCTTCCGACAAGAAAACATAGCCGTCGATAAAATCGAGGACTTCGACCGGCACATCTTCGAAGCGTTTGCGCCGGATCAGCAGGATAATGGGGAATTCGAGGCCGCGGCGGCGCATGAGGTTGATGAGGGAGGCCGTCTTGCCTTCAAGACCCTTCTTGCCCCAGTCGACCAACATGCAGCCGATGGCAGCATCGGTCTGTACGGCGATCTCGGCGTCTTCGAGATTGCGCGCACGCACCACCTCGAAACCGGAGCGTTCGATCTCCTCGACGATCTGATTGTAGCGGGCACCCTCCAGATCCTCATTGTCAAAGGTTGGCGTCGCGAACAGAAAGTTGAAACGTCTGAAATAATCCATCTGGGTACCCGCTCCTAATTTGGCATGAGGTGTCGGCGTATTTCATGACATGGATGTGACAGAATAGAGGACGTCCACTGCGGTTCGGATGTTCTCCTAAATCGGCAATATTACCGTTTGGCCGGTGACCTCAGTTTCGGCTTGTAGCCAGAAGCGGTCTGATGTCCCGGGTGGTTCCGTCGGTCAGCCCGAGATCGGTGACGTGCGGGCCGGGATTGCAGGCAAGGCTTGCTCCGACGACTGCCTTGAAGGTGCGAATGGGCGGCATCCAGTCGGCGATCGCATCGGCTGCCGCGCGCAGCTTGGCGAAATCATCGGCCACGTCCTTTGCGGGCGCATCCGACAGCAAGCCGCAGACGGGTAGGGGAAGCACAGCGGTGACTTTGCCATCGGCCGCCGTTGCCATGCCGCCGCCAGCCTCGATGGCGGCGTTAGCCGCCGCAGCCATATCCGCCGGATCGCGGCCGAAGACCGTGAGATTATGGCTGTCATGCGATATCGTCGTTGCTAGCGCACCGCGCCAATGGCCCCAGTCCTCCAGGATGCCAATGACGGGCGTCGGCTCTTTTCTGCCATGGCGGTGGATGACGGCCATCAGGAGCATGTGATCAGGCAGAATGAGCTTGCCGTCTTCGACTTTGACGACCGCCTCTCCCCATTTTGTAAACCGCGGGCTGACGACGGTGTTGACACGAGCTTCGGTCATGCCAGGCAGAGTGATGGTGAAGTCGGCTGCAGAAAGCCTTCCGAGTTTTACGGTGTCGCAATAGGCATCCGAGGACACGCTCTTGCGGCTTCCAATAAGATTGCCGTCTCTGGCAACTTCACGCCCCGATGCATAGACGCGGTCGACCACGATCCTTTCCAGATCGGAGAGGATGACGATGTCGGCGCGGCGGCCGGGCGCGACCAACCCCAGATCATAACGGTTCAACCACATGGCGGCGTTGAGCGTGGCGGCGCGGACGGCATCGACCGGCTTCATGCCATAGCCTATGAGGCGCCTCAGGACTGATGACATCGCGCCGTCATTCACGAGGTCGTCGGGGAAGACGTCATCGGTGCAGATTGTCAGCGTTTGCGGCATATGCGGCAGCTCTTTCAGCGCCTCTATGACGCCGGGCAGGACATAATCATGGGAGCCGCGCAGTTCGACGGTAAAGCCGGCCCGCAATTTCGCAAGCAAGTCCTCGCCCGAGGTGAGCTCGTGATCGGATTGGATCCCCGCGGTCGCAAAGGCCTGCAATTCCGCGCCTTCGAGGCCGCGAGCATGACCGCAAACGCGCTTGCCGCTCGCAAGTCCGGCCTCGAGGACGCCGCGCATTGGTTCGCTTCGCTCAAGGACCCCTCGCATGTTCATTACTTCGGCGACGCCGGAAATCTCCGGCCAGCTCAGCATGGTCGCCATTTCGCCGGACCGGAACTCCGCGCCGGCAAGTTCCAGGCCGGGCGCTGAAGGCACGCAGGACGGCGCCAGGGTCAGGAAGCGCAGCGGCAATTGCCGTGTCTCCTCGAGCGCCCAGCGAATGCCGTCGAGGCCAGCGACATTGCCGATTTCATGCGGGTCCCAGCAGACCGTCGTCGTGCCCTGGGGAACGACCGCTTCGGCATATCGCCTCGGCGTCACCATCGAGCTTTCGACGTGCATATGCGTGTCGATAAATCCGGGCGTGATGAATCGTTCCGAAGCGTCGATGGTCTGCTTTGCGTCCCTCCTTGTCCCCAAGGCGTGGACGCTTGCGATCAAGGGGCCGACAAGGCCGATATCGGCCGGTCTCATTTCCGACGTCGCGACATCGACGAGCGTTCCGCCGGTAATCAGCACGTCGAACGGCTCAAGCCCCAACGCCGCCCGCACGGCACGATCGCGCAGCTCGGACGAATGGAGGTCGTGTGGTTCATTCGGCATGTCTGCCTCCCTTGGCAAAGGCGGATGGGCGCGCGGTCGACTGTCGCAAGACAAGTTCGGTCGGGAATATTGCGCTGGTCTCGGTTTCACCGGCAACGAAGGCGAGCGCGTGGTTCGCCACCGCTTCCAGATCCTGTCGGACTGTCGTGAGCGGCGGGGAGACGATTTGAGCCCACATCAGATCATCAAAGCCGGTGAGCGACATGTCTTCCGGAATGCTGCAGCCTCTGTCTTTGACGGCGATGGCAAAGCCGATGGCGAGAGCGTCATAGGCGGCGGCGCAGGCTGTAAAATGGCGGAGATCAAGCTCGCGTCCGAGGACGCTGCCGGCTTCGAAAGTCGCCTCGCTATGTCGCAATGCCGGTTCGACGCCGGCCTGGCGGAAGATTTCGCACATTCCCTCGGCGCGCTCGCGTGCCACCAGCGAATTTTCCGGACCGGCGAGGATGAGAAGCCGGTTATGACCGAGCTCGAGCAGATGGCTGGCGATGAGACGCCCACCCTCGCGATGATCGCTGGCGGCGACATTGCCTGTTGTGGCGGCGCTGTCGATGACGGCGACCGGCACCGGGACATCCGTGGGCACAATGGTCGTGCCGCGTGTCGGTATCACGATCAGCGCATCGACGCCGCGGGTGATCATTGTCCTGATTTCGAATTCCTGCTGCTGCGGATCGCCCTGACTATCACCGATCAGAACGGCGAGACCGCGTCGCTTGGCGGCTCGTTCGATGGCCTGGGCAAAAGCGGGAAACAAGGGTTGGCCGATATTCGGAACCAGCAGGCCGATCGTATTGCTCTTGCCGGTGCGCAGAGCGCGGGCCGCATGGTCAGGCACATAGCCGAGCCTGTCCGCTTCCAGACGGATTTGTGCCGCAAGGGCTGAAGACACTCGCCCCGTGCCACGCAGGGCATTCGAGACCGTTGCCGTGGAGACACCCAGCTTGATCGCAATTTCCCTGATCGAAGAGGTGCGTGTCTGGCTCATCCAAGAGTTCGTTCCGATTTCCGTGATTAAACGATTAATCAACGCGGCGCGCTTTTGCAAGAGCTCCTGTTGCTGAGGGAAAGAGGAGGCTCCTGCAATGTCGGCGCCTGCTGCCGTTGCGGATGATGTATGGCGTTCAGCCTATCTGAATTGAAGCTTCAGACGGCAACCAGATGGCCCGGTGAGACAGCTCGATACTCGCGCGGCTTGACCAGGTAATCGACGGCCCGGATCGGGCTCTTCAACTCGTCATTGGCACCTGCGCGCTTCTCGCGCCGCCGGTCGGGGTCCGGCACCGGAACGGCGGCCATCAGCTTCTTCGTGTAGTCGTGCTGCGGATTGCCGAAGACGGCGGCGCGTGGGCCGATCTCGACGATTTCGCCGAGATACATGACGGCGACACGATGGCTGACGCGTTCGACCACGGCCATATCGTGGGAGATGAACAGGAAGGAAAGGTTGAGGCTCTGCTGCAGATCGAGCATCAGGTTGATGACCTGGGCCTTGATCGACACGTCGAGCGCGGACACGCTTTCGTCGGCGACGATCACTTTCGGCTGCAATGCCAGGGCACGGGCGATGCAGATGCGCTGGCGCTGCCCGCCGGAGAATTCATGCGGGTAGCGGCTAGCCATGTCAGACGTCAGGCCGACCTTGTGCAGCATATCGGCGACGATCTCTTTCGCCTCCCTTGCCGTTCCCATCCTGTGTTCGAGATAGGGTTCGGCGATCGCCTGACCGACCGTCATGCGCGGATTGAGCGAGGCGAAGGGATCCTGAAAGATCATCTGCACGGATTTGCGCATCTCGCGCATGTCACGCTTGCCAAGCGAGAGCACGTCGCGGCCATCGACGATGACGGAGCCGGATTGCGGCTCGATCAGCCGCATGATGGCGCGTCCTGTCGTCGACTTGCCGCATCCGGATTCACCGACAAGCGACAATGTTTCGCCGGCGAAGAGATCGAAGGAGACGTTTTCGACCGCATGCACCCGGCCTCTGAGTTTTCCGAAGAGGCCCGAATGAATGTCGAAGCGCTTGGTGAGGTTCTTCACCTGCAGAACTGGTTTTTCTCTTGCCACCGTATCGGGCATCTCGGCAGGCGTGTCGGACTCTCCCGTTGCCGCATTGACGACGGGAAAGCGCAGCGGCTGTTCATAGGATTGCATCGAACCGAGCACCGGCACGGCCGACAGCAGCGCGCGGGTATAGGGATGCTGGCCACGATGGAAGATGTCCGCCGTCGCGCCCGTCTCCACCTGCTCGCCGCGATACATAACGACGATGCGATCGGCGATTTCTGCGACCACACCCATGTCATGCGTGATGAACAGGACGGAGGTTCCTTCCTCCTCCTGCAGCATCTTGATGAGATCGAGGATCTGGCCCTGGATCGTGACGTCGAGGGCGGTGGTCGGCTCGTCGGCGATCAACAGTTTTGGCTTCGAGGCGAGCGCCATGGCGATCATGACGCGCTGGCGCATGCCGCCGGAAAAGCGGTGCGGATATTCGTCGAAGCGCGAGGCGGCTGAGGGAATGCGGACCTTTTCCAAAAGCCGGATCGTCTCGGCCTTGGCATCCGCCGCCGACATATCCTTGTGGCAGAGCAAGGCTTCGGAAATCTGGTCGCCGATGGTGAAGAGCGGATTGAGTGATGTCATCGGCTCCTGGAAGATCATCGACACGTCGTTGCCGCGCACCTTGCGCATCTCATGCTCGGGAAGCGAAAGCAGGTCGCGGCCACCCAGCATGATCGTGCCCTCGATGCGGCTTGAATCGCTCTGCAGCAGCCGCATGATCGATAGCGAGGTGACGCTCTTGCCAGAACCGCTCTCGCCGACGATCGCCACCGTCTCGCCTGGTGCGACCGAGAAGGAAACGTCGCGCACGACGGGCTTCCATACGCCGTCCACTATGAACGAGGCGGTGAGGTTCTCGACGGAGAGAATGGGTTCGGCGGCCTCTGTTGCCGTTACCTGCGACGTGCCCATGGTTGTTTCCTTCTTGCGATCCGTGCCACAGCTCAATCCGGCCAGTTCAACATGCCGTCGAAGCGGTGCCGGCTGCGGTTCTCGATCGGCGTCGCGATGATCTCGTTGGAGGCGCGCGCCTTGTTGAGCTCCTCGGCAAGCCGGGTCGCGACGATCGTCTCCTGGCCGGGATGCAGGTTGCATGGATCGAGATAGAAATAGTGATGCTCCACCTCGTGGTCGCGCACAATGACGGGCGGGTTGCCGCGGGCAAGCGCCGCGGCCAGATCCCAGGCACTGATATGCGCCTCTGGCGCCGAGATGATGACCCGCATGCGATCGAGCGGGTTGTTGGTGGGATCGGGCTCGATCAGGGCGGTGACACCAGGGCGGCCGTCGAGCGTTCGCTTCCAGAGGTTCAGATAGCCGGTCTCGCGTTCGCGGATGCCGGCATGGTCGCGTTTCTCCCAGGCTTCCAGTGCCGCCATGGTGCCATAGATGCTTTCCTTGCCGACCTTCATGCCCCGGCCGATGCCCATGTTCTGCAGGAAGGCGTTGCGCACCGGCTCCTTCCTGCCGGCAACGATGCCGGAGGTCGGGCCGCCGAGAAACTTGTGGCCGGAATAGAGCACGATGTCGGCACCCTGTGCCAGGAAGAGTTTGAGGTCGTATTCCGACGCGGCATCGACGATAACTGGCACGCCCTTGGCGTGCGCGATCTCGACGAATTCGGTCAGATGCAGCAGGCCGTAATCGACCACGTGATGGGATATGACATAGACGGCAGCCGCCGTCTTTTCGCTTATGGCGTTTTCCATGTGGAAGCGATGCGTCGATGTTGCCTGACCGATCAGCACGACCTTGCCGCCCGCAAGGCGGATCGCCTGATCCACGGGCGCGCCGTAGCTCACCACATGGCCCATTTGCACGATGACTTCGTTCTTGTCCGGTGTGACATCAGGCAGTTTCTCTATGGCGAGAAGGTTGTTGCCGGTAATGGTGCCGGCGACGGCGAGGCTAATGCCCGAGGAGCAGGATGCCGTGACGAAGCCGGCCTCGCTACCCGTCAGCCGCGCGATGACCGCGCTGGCCTTGCGCTGGAGGTCGTTGATCTCGACGAATTGCGGCAAGATCGCCGCCATTGCCGCGATGGCTTCGGGCACGACGATCGATGCGCCGAGGCTGGTCATGGTGCCTGATACATTGATGACGGGCCTCAGGCCGATCTTGCTGCGGATATCATCGGACATTCTATCTCTCCAAAGTGATGACTGCCGATTGTCATCGACAGCTATACCATAGTAATGTAATAGCTTCTCGAAATCTCACGAGGAGCGTTGATTTGGACGCCAAGACCCTACCCGCCGCACTCCCTGAAGACGCCGATTCGATCGGGGAAGCGGAAGCCAAAGGCGCGCGCCGTTCGCGCGTAAGCGGCATCGACCGCGCGCTGCAGGTGATCGATTATCTCTATGAAACCGGCGCGCCGGCCGGAGCCTATGCGATTGCCAAGGCGATCAAGGCGCCTCTTTCGACCGTCTACGTGATCATCGACGACCTGGTCGAAAAGAACATGCTCGGCCGCAATGCCGACGGTTCCGTCTGGCTCGGGGCGCGCCTTTACCACTATGGCCTCGCCTATGCCCGGTCGCTGGATTTCATGAGCGTCGCCACGCGCGAGATGCACGATCTCTGCCGGCAGGCGAGCGAGACGGTACAAGTCTGCGGGCGCGACGGCGATTCCATGCTGGTACTGGCGATGGCGGATGGGCCAAGCCATTTCCAGGTCGCCTCCCGCGTCGGAACCCGCGTGCCGCTCAACTGGACGGCCTCCGGCCGGCTGTTGGTCGGGCATTTGCCCGAAGAGGAAAGGATCGAGCTTTTCAAGCGCTGTGCCCGCACCTCGCCGACCGGTCGGGCCGAGGTCGATGCCGGCGTGCTCTCCGATGCCGCGAGCAAAGCATTTGAGGAGCGCTTGTCGATCCAGGTGGCGGAGTCCGATTATGCGGTCGCCTGTATCGCCTCGCCGGTCGTTGACCGGGATGGTCAATGTGTCGCGACCATTTCGATCGTGCTTCCCGAACAGAAAGCCGTTTCCGACGGCAACCATTATGGCGAGCAGGTGCGAGCGGCTGCCGAGCGGATCGAAAAGCTGATGGGCTGGCGCAACCACTGAATTCGTCCTTCTTAGAGCAATTCCAGCAAAAGTGTGACGCGGTTTTGCGTCCGGAATTGCGCAAAAACTAATCATTGAGCGAGATGATCGCTTCGATCTCGACCGTGATATTGCCGGGAAGCGAGCCGAAGCCGACGGCCGAACGGGCATGCTGGCCCGCCTCGCCGAAGACCTCGATGAAGAGATCAGAGCAGCCGTTGATGACGCTCGGATGGTCTTCGAAATGCGGCACGGCATTGACCATGCCGAGCAGTTTCACCACCCGCTTCACCCTGGAAAGGTCGCCGAGCGCACCATGCATGACGGCAAGAAGATTGATGCCCGTCAGCCGCGCATGTTGATAGGCCCGGTCAACGCCGACGTCACCGCCAACCTTGCCGGAATGGAGGTGGCCGTCCAGCTCCCGCGGCCCTTGACCCGAAAGGTAGAGCACGTTGCCTTCGCGGACATGGGTGACGAAATTGGCGATCGGCGGCGGCGGCGGCGGAAGCTCGATGCCGAGCGCAGCCAGTCGCTGGTAAGGTGTTTGCGCTGCTGAAGCGGCCTGTGTTGGGGACGTGTTCACGTATGCTCCTGCTATGCGGGCCTGGTGTTTGATTAGCGCCACGAATAGCCGTGGCTGTGGCGGACGAGTTTGCGAGCGCGTGGCACGTAGCGGCTGGCGGTGATCGCCTCCGCGCCGATGACCGCGTAACGTGGTTCGAACAGCTTCTTGAGGCGCGAGACATCGCCATTGGAATCGGTCGCCTCGAGATCCGCATCCACCAGGTCGAAAATGGTGAAGTCTGCTCGTTCGCCGACCGACAGCCGGCTGTCCATCGAAAGCTTGATGACCGAGGCCGGTGCATGGGTGACGGCGTCCACGACCTTGTCGAACGGCATGCCGACCGAGAGCAGCTTGGACATAGTGGTCGCGAGATCCCATACCGGGAAGTTCATCGAATGCCCATGCAGGTCCGTCGAGATCGAGTAGGGCAGCAGGCCACGCTTGATGGCTGCTTCCGCGACCTTGAAGGAGAAAGAGGCGCCTCCATGGCCGATATCGAGCCGGATGCCTTCGCCGGCGCAGCGCTCGGCGAGATTGTAGAGGTCCTCGTCCTCCATGATGCTGGATCCGGCCTTGCCGTTGAAGCAGTGCGTGACGACATCGCCCGGCCCGAGGATTTCGAGCACTTCGTCGTATAGCGCCGGCGGCTCGCCGACATGCACCATCATCGGCACCTTCAGGATCTTGGCGATCTTCTTGCCGAGCTTGACGGGTGTGACACCCCAGGAGCCGGTGATGACGTGACTGGCGCGTACCTTGATGCCGACGATATGCTCGCTGTTCTCGGCATAGCATTCGAGGATGCGGTCGAGATCGATATCCTTGATATCGCGCAATTCGGGGACGCGATTGCAGGCAACGAGGCCGATCGAGCCGAGATTGAGGAAGGCCTTGATGCGTTCCCTGGACGGTTCGATGATGTATTCGCGGAACCCATGAAAATTGGCTTCGCCAGCCGAACCTGCATCGACCAGCGTCGTGACGCCGCGTTCGGCACCGCATTCGGACGGACGGATCGAGATATCGGTGCCTCCATGCCAGATATGGACGTGCAGGTCGATCCAGCCGGGAGAGATCCAGGCGCCCTTTCCGTCGATGCGCTCGACGTCGCCGGGAGCGGCAAGCTGCGGGCCGAAAGCGGCGATCCTGCCGTCGGCGCCGACGAGAATGTCGATTACGCCAGTGGCGGTATCGCCACCGAAAGCCATGGGCTTTACATTGGTGAGGAGGAGCGGCTTGCCCGCTTTTTCACCGGTCATTTACAGGTCCTTTCGAAGTCTTGGATCGAGCATGTCCCGCAAGCCGTCGCCCACCATTTGCAACGAGAGCACGGAGAGAATGATGGCAAAGCCCGGGAAATAGGTCATCCAGTCGGCCTGGCCGATATATTGGCGGCCGGCGGCGATCATGGTTCCCCAGGTCGGAATTTCCGGGCTGACGCCAAGGCCGAGGAACGAGAGCCCGGCTTCGGCCAGCATGGCGCTGGCAAAGAGAAACGAGCCCTGCACCAGGATCGGCGACAGGAGGTTTCTAAGCACATGCCGCGTCATGATGTGGAATGTCGAGATGCCGAGAGCCTTGGCAGCCTCCACGTAAGGGAGTTCACGGATGACAAGGGTCGAGGCGCGGACGATGCGGGCTAGCCGCGGTGCGTAGACGATCGACAGTGCGACGATAACAGTCGTCAGCGACGGGCCGAGGGCTGCGACCAGCGCAATGGCGAGCAAAATGTCCGGAAACGCCATCATCGCATCGATCAGGCGGGCGATCGGCGTGTCGAGCCTTTGGAAGAAGCCGGCGAGCAGACCGAGGGTAACACCGATCGCAGCCGACAGCGCCACGACGGCGGCTCCGACGAGCAGCGACAGCCGTCCGGCATAGATGGTGCGAGAGAAGATATCGCGGCCGAATTCGTCGGTGCCGAACCAGTAGACCCCGCTTGGCGGCTTCAGTCGGTTGACGATCGAGAGCTTCGAGGGCGAATAGGGTGCGATCCATGGCGCGAGGGCGGCGAGCAGCACGAAGATCGTCAGCACAATCAGTCCGATGGCAACGGTCTTGCGCTTCAGCAGCCGACGAAGGAACTTGCTTCGCTCGCTTTGCGCCTGTTTGGGTGTCTCGGTTGCGATGTCGGCCATCAGTAGCGTACCCTCGGATCAACGAGCAGGTAGAGCATGTCGATCGCAAAATTGATGAGGACGTAGAGGCCGGCGATGACGAGCAAGGCCCCCTGGATCACCGGATAGTCGCGGCGCAGCACCGCGGAGACGACGAGGCTTCCGACACCCGGGAGGCCGAAGACCGTCTCGGTGACGACAGCGCCGGAAATCAGCACGGCGGCCGTCAGCCCCAGAACGGTCAGAATTGGAATGAGTGCGTTCTTCAGCGCATGTTTGAGGACGACGCGGCGTTCGATCAGCCCTTTGGCGCGGGCGGTGCGGATATAGCCGTCTCCAAGCACGTCGAGCATCGATGCGCGGGTGAAGCGCACGATCAGCGCCGAGGAGACGAGGCCGAGTGCGACGGCCGGCAGCGTCAAATGATACATGCGATCCAGGAAGCTTGTGCCCGGTCCGCCATAGCCGGAAACCGGGAACATCCCCAGGCGCACCGCGAAGATCTGCATAAGGATGAGGCCAAGCCAGAAGCTTGGAATGCTCGCGGCCAGCATGCCGATCGCCATCGAAGCCTGGTCGACGAGCGATCCGCGCCGATAGGCGGCATAGATGCCGATCGGCAGCGCGATGACGCCAGCGATGAGGAGCGAGAACAGTGTCAGGAAAAAGGTCGGCTCGGCACGTCCGAGAAGCGCAGAGGAAACCGGAATATTGAGGAAGATCGACTGGCCGAGATCGCCCTTCAGCAACTGCCCGACATAGAACAGGTACTGGACGAAGATGGATTGGTCTAGGCCAAGCCGGGTGCGGAGCTCGGCAATATCCTGCGCGGTCGCATCCGGGCCGAGCATGACGGCGGCCGGATCGCCAGGGGTCACGCGCACGATCACGAAGACGATCGTGACGACGAGAAACATCACGACGATCATGCCCGCAAGACGGTGAAGGATGTAACGTATCATTGCGTCGGTTCCCAGAATAGTTCCGCTTCTCTTCGACCGGCGGAACCACCCTATTTCTTTGTTCTCTCGCAATCCCGAACGGAAAACCGTTGCGCACTTTCCCTGGAATTGCTCTAGGTCCGCAAACGGACGGGATTCGGAACGGGCGCCGGTCGCGACCGGCGCCCGAACGCCTTGGGAGGCTTATTTCTTGATTGATGCGTTCCAGAAGTAGGGCCATGGCGCGGGATCGACGCCTTGAAGCTTGGTGGAGATCGCCGCGACGGCGTTGAAATCGCCGATCTTCATCATGGGAGCTTCGTCATAGAGGGTCTTTTGAACATTGGCCCAAAGCTCGATACGCTTCTTGGGATCGACCTCTGTGTTGAACGCGTCGATCGCGGCTTTGCTCGTCGGCGTCGTCCACCAGCCGGGCGAGCTTGGCGACAATGTGCCGATCAGCGCCGGTTCCGGCAGGAAGGGACTGTGGCTGATATAGATGTCCCATAGCGCCTTGTCCGCACGGCGCTGGGTCAGCGTAGCCCAGTCGACCACCTGAAGGTCTACCGTGAAGCCTGCCTGTTTCAGATATTCGGCCGCGACCTGCGCCATCTTGTA
Organism: Rhizobium sp. WW22; assembly: GCF_047041135.1. NCBI lineage: Bacteria > Pseudomonadati > Pseudomonadota > Alphaproteobacteria > Hyphomicrobiales > Rhizobiaceae > Rhizobium > Rhizobium sp. WW22. Next base: position 1,912,707 of record NZ_CP178199.1, on the reverse strand, counting down.
ATGGAACTCGTACTGTCGGCTGGTCAGGATGCGGACCGGTTCGCCCTTGTAGCCTGCCGCCTTGGCGGCAGCTGCGGCACCTTCCGGATCGGCGACGTTGTAGTTCCCTTTGACGCCGGCATCCGTGCTCCAGGTAAAGGGGGCGGGGTACATGTTGCCGTCAACCGTATAGAAATTTGTGCTGCCGAAGGCTGCCGCCAGCATATCTTCCATGCTGAGCGCCTGACGGATCGCCTTGCGGATCGCGACATTCTTCGTGATGCCGTCGGCGGTATTGAAGACGAAGACCGGATAGCCGAACGGCTTCAGGAGCAGCGGCTGGGTCGCCGAAGCGGATTTCAGCTTGTCGAAGGATTCGACTGGAAGACTGTCGATGTAGTCATACTGGCCGGAAATGGCCGCCTCCACGCGAGTATTGGCGTCGGGCACCGGGACGAAGCGGATTTCGTCGAGATATTGATGCCGGGCGCCGCCATAACCATTACTTTCGCCATCGCGCGGCTTGTAGCCGTCGAAGCGCACCAGCTGGATATACTGGTCGGGCTTGCGCTCCTTTAGCATATAGGGGCCGGTGCCGATGAAATCGGTCATCGTGTCGGCCTGCTTGCTGGCTGGAATGATGATGGCGGCGGAGTTGTTGAAAGCAAGCAGCGAGGTAAGGGGCGCGTAGGGCTGCTTCAGCTTGATGACGACGGTCGCCGGATCCTGGGCGGTGATCGATTCGACGAAGCCGCCTGCCTGCTTGCCGCGCGACGCCAGCTTGATCCAGCGGTTGAGCGAGGCGACAACATCGTTGGAAGTCATGACGCTGCCGTCGTGGAACTTGATGCCGGTCCTGAGTTTGATCGTGTAGGTTTTGCCGTCGGCACTGATCTCAGGCAGGCTCTCGGCAAGCAGCGGCGTAACGTTCCAGCCCTTGTCGAAGGTGTAGAGCGTTTCGAAGATATGTTGGGTGACGATACCGACGAGATCTGCGGTGGAAGTCATTGGATCGAGCGTCGGCGGCTCGCCGATCGTCGCGACATTGATGACGCCACCTTTTTCCTGAGCCATCAACAGCGAGGGCGCTGCAACCAAGGCAGCCGCAATCAGGAATCCGAGTCCTAACTTCATCGAAATTCTCCCAATTATGTTCCACAATTATGTTATATAAGATTTTATAACAGAATACAGAACGGACGGGGGCTGTCAATGGTGGTGAAAACAAGGGCATATCGGCTTGAATGCGCAAAGGTTCCGTCTTGCCGAAACAGTTTGGTCGGAGCAGATTGCAGCGATAGAGGAGATAGTGCATGGCGCCTTACGATGCTTCCGGCCCCAACGTGAACGGTATCGAACCTCGTTGGACGTCCAGTGCAAAGAGCGGAGTTGGCACGGCGCTTTCCCCGGCCTGCCGCATCTGGTTCACTCTCAGTCACGGCATCTTGAACGAAATCTATTATCCCCGCGTCGACAGCGCCTGTACCCGCGACATCGGATTGATCGTCACAGGTCCCGATGGTTATTTTTCGGAGGAAAAGCGCGATACGGAGAGCGTCGTCACCACGGTCGAGGATGGCGTTCCGGCCTATCGGTTGATCAATACTGCAATCGATGGTCGTTACAGGATCATCAAGCGCATCATCGTCGATCCGATGCGCAGCAGCTTGCTTCAGCAGATATCGTTCGAGCCGCTGGAATGCACGATCCGCGATTATCGTCTCTACCTGTTGGCCGCTCCGCATCTGGTCAATGCCGGTTACGGCAATACGGGGTGGGTGGAAGACTATAAGGGCACGCCGATGCTTTTTGCGACGGGCACAGGCGGCGTCTCGATGGCTCTTGCCGTTAGCGGCGGCTGGCGGACGGCATCTGCCGGCTATGTCGGTATTTCCGACGGATGGCAGCAATTGCAGAAGGAGGCTCGGTTGGACCCGGCCGTCGCGCGTGCCGTCGACGGCAACGTCGCCCTGACCGGGGAGATCGATCTGATCGGCGGCAGCGACACCGTCACCGTATCGCTCGGCTTTGGAAGCCATTCCAAAGAGGCCGGCTACAATGCCCTTGCCAGCTTGCAAGCCGGCTATGACAGCGCCGAGCGCAGCTATGTTGCCGACTGGCGGGCCTGGCAAGACGGATTGCTGGCCCTCGACGAACCGAGAGCACCGCCGCCCGAAGTCAATCGTTATCGGATCTCGACAGCCGTGCTGGCAACGCACCGGCCACTTTCCTTCGAAGGGCCGGCCGTTGCTTCTCTCTCCATTCCGTGGGGCTTTGCCAAGGGCGACGAAGACCTCGGTGGCTATCATCTGGTCTGGCCGCGCGATCTGGTCGAGACAGCCGGCGGCTTCTTAGCTGCGGGCGCTTCCCAGGATGCGCTGCGCATTCTGGCCTATCTGCGCGTCATCCAGGAAGAGGATGGGCATTGGCCGCAGAATTGCTGGCTGGATGGCGAGCCTTATTGGAGCGGGATCCAAATGGACGAATGCGCTTTCCCGATCCTGCTTGCCGATGCGCTGCGCCGTGAAGGAATCCTTACAGGCGATCTTCTGCTGTCCTACGTGCCGATGGTCGAAAGCGCAGCGCGCTATGTCGTCGTCAACGGGCCCGTCACGGGTGAGGACCGCTGGGAGGAGGATGGCGGCTTTTCTCCCTTCACGCTGGCGGTTGAAATCGCTGCGCTGCTGGCGGCGGCCGATATTCTGGAAATTGCCGGTCAGATGCACAATGCGGACTATCTGCGGCAGACCGCGGATGCCTGGAACGACCAGATCGAGCGCTGGACCTATGTCAGCAGTGATGCGGAGAGCGCCGCTCTCGGGGTCAAGGGCTATTATGTCCGTATTGCGCCGCCTGAGATCGCCGACGGAAGCTCGCCCGCCGATGGTTTCGTGCCGATCAAGAACAGGCCGCCCGCTGAATCCTTCCTGCCGACCGCGCGAGTCGTCAGTCCCGATGCCTTGGCGCTGGTACGGTTCGGATTACGAGCCGCCGACGACCCTCGCATCCTCGACACCGTGAAGGTGATCGACGCACAGCTCAAATGCGACCTGCCGCAAGGGTCTCTATGGTATCGTTATACCGGTGACGGCTATGGCGAGCATGAGGACGGCGGCCCGTTCGACGGCACGGGCATCGGGCGTCCATGGCCCTTGCTTGCGGGCGAGCGCGCCCATTATGAGCTCGCGGCCGGCCGGCCGGAAGCGGCTCTTGGTTTGCTCAAGACACTCGAGCAGTCTGCCGGGCAGGGCGGATTGCTGCCGGAACAGGTGTGGGACCAGCCCGATATCCCGGAGCTGGGCCTTGCCCTCGGGAAACCTTCCGGCAGTGCCATGCCACTCGTCTGGGCTCATGCCGAGCATATCAAGCTCCTGCGTTCGCTGAGAGACGGGGCGGTTTTCGACATGCCGCCGCAAGGTGTCGAGCGCTATGTAAAAAACAAAGTGACGGCACCCTTCGTGCCGTGGCGTTTCAACAACAAGCTGTCGCAGCTTTCCGTCGGCAAGCGCCTGCGGATCGAGGTCATGGCGCGGGCCATCATTCGCTGGAGTGTCGACGGTTGGGCCAGCGCCAGCGATACCGAGACGAGCCAGAACGGCTTCGGGATACATGTCGCGGAGCTGTCATGCGAGCGCCTGCCCAAAGGCGGTTCGATTGCCTTTACCTTTTACTGGCCTGACACCGACCGCTGGGAGGGAGAGGATTTCTCCGTCTCCGTCGTTGAGGCGCCATAGTGCGATTTGTGCCCGTCGTGGATAGAAAGTGTGTACGAATATGAGCCAGGTAACAGAGAGCCGCAAAACAAACGTAAAACCGAAGAAGGCCGTGGCGCCGGCTGCGACAGAAGAGCTTGTCGTCTTGGCAATCGATCTCGGCGGTTCGCATGTAAAAATGCGTCTCAGCTCCGGCGGTGAGCGCCGGGCCGCCGTCTCCGGGCCTACAATGTCGGCAAAAGAGATGGTCCAGACCGTCAAGGATCTGACGAGTGATTGGCGATACGACGTTATCGGTATGGGATATCCCGGTTCCGTTTCGAACAACAGGCCAGCTATGGAACCGCACAATCTGGGAAGCGGCTGGCAGGATTTCGACTTTTCCGCCGCTTTCGGCAAGCCAGTGAAGCTTGTCAACGACGCCGTGATGCAGGCAATCGGCAACTACAAAGATGGCAATATGCTGTTTCTCGGCCTCGGCACCGGATTGGGTTCGGCAATGATTGCCAATCACGTTTGTCTGCCCATGGAGCTCGCCCATCTGCCCTACAAGAAGCGGGGCACCTTCGAAGACTTCATCGGCGAGCGTGGCCTTGAAAAATACGGCAAGAAGAAGTGGCGCCAGTCGGTCGAGGAGATCGTTGAGAGATTGAGGGCGGCACTACTGCCGCATGAAATCGTTATCGGCGGCGGCAATGCCGAGAAGCTCAAGGAACTGCCATCCGCCTGCCGTATCGGCGGGAACGAAAATGCGTTTCTCGGAGGATTTCGGCTTTGGACGGATGCGACTTTGACCTTCTAGGCTGCGGCGGTCATCGAATGGAGCGGCATAAGGATCAGTCTCAGGTCGCTTGTTCTTCGCGGCTAGAAAGATAGCCGGCTTATTTCAGTAAAGCTTTCTCGTGCTGAACGATGTGGGCAAATAGTTGCAGCGCGCCGCTTGGCTGCTCATCTTTTCGCGCGAAATAAAGCGGCGCCACAAGATTGGCACCCGGGTCGAGCCTTAGATAGGCGATGCCGTTCGTCTCCAGCCGAGCGATCGATCCTGGAATGATGGAGATTCCGAGTCCCGCGGCGACCAGACTGAGCGTCGACAGCAACCGGGGAGCTTCATGCCGTATTTTCGGGCTGAAACCCGCGGCAAGGCAAGCCGCTATGATACTGTCGTATAGCCCCGGCCCGGAGGGACGGCGGTAAAGTATGAAGGCTTCGTCTGCGAGTTGCGACAATCGAACGTGGCGAGGCTTCTCTCCTTTCGCCATCACAAGAGGATGGCGATCGGGAAGAGCGACCAGCATCTCTTCATCGAGAATTCGGGAAATCACAAGGCCGCTCGACTGTGCAACGGGAGAGCGCACGAGCGCGACGTCGAGAAGGCCGGAATGCAGCATGGCGATCAGATCGGGCGTACTGGCTTCCTCAAGCTTGAGTGCGACATCCGGCGATGTCTCGCCGAGCGAGCGGACGGCTGCGCTGACCAGCGGATGAAAGGCGGCCGAACTGGTAAAGCCGATCGCAAGGCTTCCCTCCTCTCCGCGGGCATTGCGCCTTGTCGCCTCTATCGCAAGATCGACATCGTGGAGAATGGTCCTTGCCCTCTCCACAAATGTCCGCCCCGCATCCGTCAGCTCGACGCCTCTCGGCAGCCGTTTGAAGAGCGACGCACCGACGATGGCCTCCAGCTTGGCTATCTGCTGACTGAGCGGTGGTTGCTGGATGCCGAGCCTTTCGGCAGCGCGGGTCATATGGCCCTCATCGGCAACGGTCATGGCATAACGGAGATGTCGAAGTTCGATCATGGCATATCTCAAACATATGGATGATGTTCTATCCATATATTGGACGCATGATCGGTAAAAGCTTATTTTGACGGTCTGTCCGACATAAACATGCAGGCCACGATATGGATGCCATTTCTCATTCCAATGCTGCTCAACGCGAAGGACCGGCGGTCGCGGAGCTCTTTTTCGGTTTTTTCAAACTCGGCCTCATCGGGTTTGGCGGGGTTCTGCCGCTCGCACGCCGCATGGTGGTCGAGGATCGCAAATGGTTGACGGGGGAGGAGTTCACAGAACTGCTGGGGCTGTGTCAGTTCCTGCCCGGCGGCAATATTATCAATATGGCGGTGGCGATCGGCTCGAAGTTTCAGGGCGTGGCGGGTGCTTTTTCGGCTCTTCTCGGCTTGATTGTCGCGCCGACCGCGATCGTGATCGGCCTCGGTGTCGTTTACGATCAGTTCAATAGCGATCCACGCATCCAGCACATGTTTGCAGGCCTTGCTGCAGCCGCGGCCGGTCTGCTCATCTCGATGGCCGTCAAGATCGTCCTGCCGCTGCGCCGCAGGCCAGTCACCCTGGTCATTGCCGCCATTTGCTTTGCTGCCATCGCCATTGCCGGGCTGCCTTTGCTGCCGACCATGCTGGTTCTGGCGCCGCTCAGCATCCTCTCCACCTGGAAGCTCGAAGCATGACCACGACCCTCGTTTCTCTTGCAATCATTTTCACGCAGCTTTCGCTGCTGGCCTTCGGCGGCGGCAATTCCATTCTTCCGGAGATGCATCGGCAGGTCGTCGACGTGCAGCATTGGATGACGGCGCAGCAATTCGGTGCGCTGTTCGCCTTGGCGCAGGCGGCTCCCGGTCCGAACTTGATGGTCGTGCCTCTGGTCGGCTGGCACGTTGCCGGATGGGCGGGTGTGTTGGTTACTTCCGCGGCAAAGTTCGGGCCTTCTTCGGTCCTGACCTATCTGGTGCTCCATCTCTGGAACCGCTTCAAGGACAGGCCATGGCGACGGATCGTGCAGGCGGGATTGGTGCCGATGACCGCCGGGCTTGTCACCGCCAGTGCGGCTGTCATCACCGAGGCGTCAACCCAGGGGTGGGTTCTGGCGGCAATCGCGACCGCTGGTGCACTTGTCCTTTCGACGACGCGCGTCCATCCGCTCATCGTTCTCGGCGTTGGCGCATTGATCGGCCTGAGCGGTGTCGGCCAGATGTGAGCCGGAGTGGTTCAGTATCCGGTTTGGGGCAGACATCCTTCTTGCCCCTGGGACTCATTTTCACAAACGCCTGAAATCCTCTGTTTCATGGAGGCCGCCCTCAAAATAGGGTTATTGATGTCGATGATCATCGCGGCGCTCTTGCATTTGGAAACCAATATGCAAACAATCCATGTAATCATTCCACTGGGAAAGATTACCGGCGATAAAGCTGGTGAGGTCCTTTTGATCAACTGGTGAGGCCCCCAGTGTCTTGCGATGGAAATGGAATGCTCGATCCAGAGGCAATTGGCTCCCGCGAGTTCATGCATTTGCGTGAATTGTTTGATCGATCGTTCAAGGCCGCTCGTATCGGGGTATGGGAATGCAGTCTTCCCGACCAGACCCTCAGCTGGACGGATATGGTCTACGAGCTCTTTGATCTTGCGCCGCAAACGCCACTGACGAGGGATGAGATCCTTAAACTCTATACTCCCGAGGTTCGAAAGCGTCTCGATGAGGTGCGCGAGAAGGCAATTCGCACGGGCGAGGGGTTCAGCCTGGATGCTGAGATCATTACCGCAAGAGGCAATCGGCGATGGATCAGAATAACCGCCTGCGTCGAATTCGCGAACGGAGCTGCGACCAGAATTTTCGGGATGAAGCAGGATGTTACCGCCGAGAAGACGATGGTCGAGCAGCTTCGTCAATTGGCCGAGTACGACATGCTCACCGGGTTGACGTCCCGCACCAGATTCGAAGCGTTTTTCGATGAAATATGCGCAGCCGAGGGCCGAACCGGCAGAGCGCTCCTTCTCGTGGATCTCGACGGCTTCAAATCCGTGAACGATACTCTCGGACATCAGGCTGGGGATGATTGTCTCAAAGTGGCAGGGCGCAGGCTTTTGCGCGCTGTCCCCAAGGCCAATATGGTGGCGCGCATTGGCGGCGACGAGTTCGCCGTCATTCACGAATGCCTTTCGACCGAGGATCTCGCAAAAATCGCCGATCGCGTTGTCAGAGAGTTGAACTGGACCGTCTCCACGCCGACGAAGACCATTCGCATCGCGACCTCCGTCGGCGCGGCGATAATCGTGCCCGGTCATTCTTCCAAGGACATATTCGCCAAAGCGGATCGTGGTTTGTATGAAGTGAAATCGTCGGGAAAGAACGGCTTCCGGATCGCTCCATCTTCATGGTCCCGATGCGAGGCTGCTCTATAGAGTAAGCCCGCCACTCGGTCGCCAATCACGACATCGTGCCGCCGCACCGTTTTCCTGGAAATGAACCTCACGCATTTGTGACAGTTTTCATGATTCCCGGGATATCTTTGCGACAAATCAGGACTAAAGTGTCAGCAGTTGCCCAATCTCTTGAAGGCGGCCAGACTTTTGGAAGAGAATCCCATGCAGCAACGTAAAAGCGTATCGGTCGAAGAGCTTCCCGAGAACACTGCACTTGCAATATATGAGCTGATCGGCGGCACGTTCCGCAACTATTCCGAGGTCCTTTACATTCGCGTACCGGATGTGACCGATGACGGCAAGTCCATGGGCGGTATTGAAATTACCATTCGCAAGACGGCTTCTGCTCCATCGCTGCGTGCGGCGTCGCACAGGTAATAAGCATCTCTCCTCAATTGAATTCCGAGCGTGTGCTCGCGATGCGCTCTCCACTTTTGTCAAATAGATGAACTGCCTCATCGGCGGGTGCGATGTGCAGCACATCGCCCGGTGCGGCTCTGATCCGTTCGCGAAAAACGCAGGTGACCGTTTGCGTACCAAGGCGGACGATGACCATAGTCTCGGATCCCGTCGGTTCGACGACGACGGTTTCCACCGCAATGCCATTCTGGACGAGCCTGATATCTTCGGGGCGAATGCCATAGGTAACGGCCGCCGCCGGATGCTGACCGCTCGGCAGCACGATCCCGTCGGTGGTACGGAAACCGTCATTCGTCATGCTGCCCTTGATGAAATTCATCGCGGGAGAGCCGATGAAGCCCGCAACGAAGAGATTGGCCGGCTGGTCATAGAGCGCAAGCGGCGATCCGGATTGCTCGATCAGGCCGTCCTTCATGACGACGATCTTGTCCGCCATCGTCATCGCTTCGATCTGGTCATGCGTGACATAGATTGTCGTGGTCTGCAGCCGCTGGTGCATTTCCTTGATCTCGGAGCGCATCTGGACGCGAAGCTTCGCATCGAGGTTCGACAGGGGTTCGTCGAAGAGGAAGACAGCGGGATCGCGTACGATCGCGCGACCCATGGCGACACGTTGCCTCTGGCCGCCGGATAGCTGCTTCGGATAGCGCTCAAGAAGGTTTTCGAGCCCGAGGATCTTTGCGGCATTGCCAACCCGCTGATCGATTTCCGCCTTCGGCATCCGCTTCAGCCGCAGGGAGAAGCCCATGTTCTTGGCGACCGTCATATGCGGATAGAGCGCATAGTTCTGGAACACCATCGCGATGTCTCGATCCTTTGGCGCGAGATCGTTGACGATATGCTTGCCGATCTGGATATCGCCTGAGGTGATCCCCTCCAGGCCGGCGATCATTCTGAGCAGCGTGGATTTGCCGCAGCCCGAGGGGCCGACGAGGACAACGAACTCGCCGTCGCGGATGTCGACCGACACGCCTTTGATGGCTTTGAACGCGCCATAGTCCTTACGCGCGTTGTTCACTCTGACATGAGCCATTTCCGTCCTCCCAGATAGTGTCAAGCCCGTTCAAGACCTTTCGGAGATAGGCAAGGCCGAGGCGCTCGCCTTCCTTCCGTTGAGCAAGATCCTTGCCCGGCCAACCGAAAGCTGCATCCTCGTGCTCGATCGAAAGCGTGCCGTCAAAACCGTTGGCGCGCGCCTGACGCAGGAAACGCGGCCAATCGAGAAGGCCATGGCCCGGCAGCTTGTACTGCCACCACCCCTTGCCGTGATAGCCGACGGCCTGCTGTACGGCCGCATCGATTGCCGTGTCCTTGGCATGAAGGATGGCGATGCGATCCTTGACCGCATCCATGGCGGCATAGGGATCGACGCCGATGCGGATGAGATGGGAAGGGTCGAATTCAAGGCCGAAGCGCTTGTCGGGAATTCGTTTGAAGAGCTCCTGCCAGCCTTTCGGCGTGGTGCCGATGAAATTGTCCTTCGGGCCGGGCCAGTTCTCGATCGCGAAGACCAACCCGCTCGATGTCGTCCGGACGATCAGCCGGTTGGCGAAGTCGGCGAAATCATCATAATTGGCGTCCTCGTCCGCGCTTTCATCTCGGCCGGGAAAGATTACGAAGATCGGCACGTCCGCTTCGCCGATCGCGTCGGCGAATTCCTCGGTGATGGCTCGAAGCTCGCCGCGTTTGGCGCGATCGGTATCGAGCTGATTGCCGAAAAAGGCGATCGAGGAGACGAAGAGGTTGCGGTTGCGGGCAAGGGCGACCGCCGCCCGCACCTTGTCCGGTGTCTTGATATGGCCGCGGACATCGATTTCGATTGCGTCGAAGCCGGCGGAAGCGGCGAAGTCCACCACCTCTTCGAATGGCCTGTCGTTGAACGTCGACGTATAAAAACCGATCCTCATTAAAATCCTCCCTGCGGCCGCAGCCGCCAATTCAATTGTTCAGGCGGTCCATGAATTTGAGCGGCGAACGCGTGCGCTGGACCTCATCGGCCGAGGCGAGCATGAGGGCTGCCGCCATCGGCATTGCCGCGGCGCCGATCGCGCAGGCGTCCTCGCCGAGCGAGGCACGATGGATCGATGGCAGCGCCGTGTCCTCCATATCAAGGTGGTCGTGAACATAGCGCAGCAGCTCATCGATCATGCGGATAGGCAGGCGGCCGCCAAGGATGATGGCGTCGGGATCGACGATCATGCCGATGTGCTTGACCGCGACGGCGAGATGCGCGCTCATCGTCTTCAGCCATTGCGAGACCAGCTTCCTGCCACGGGCATCCAGCGTGAGGAGGTCCGAGGGCACGTATGCCTCGATGCCGTGCTCGCCCAGGAACTTGTAGAGGAAGAAGAGCGAGAATATTTCGCCGAGAAGCTCGACTTTCCGGCCTCCCCTGTGGCGGGGATCGACGATTGGCAGCCAGCCGATCTCGCCGCTCAGGCCCATGGCGCCGCGATGGCCGGCGCCGTCGAGCACAAGCCCGCCACCGGGGCAGGCATTGAGCGAAATGTAGAAGAAGCTGCGGCTTTCGGCGCCAAGCCCGTAGTCAAGCTCGGCAAGCGCTGCCGCATTGGTTTCGTTCTCGATGAAGACGGGATGCTGTGTCAGGTTTTCCAATGCGGTTCGGACATCGAAATCCATCCACTCTCCGTAATCGTCGGGCTTGCCCAGGAAGGCGATCTCGCCGAGCCAGTCCGGCATCGCAAGCCCGATACCGGCCAGATGCGCGTCGTCGATCAGACGGCTTCGCTGGAAATGCGAGATCGCATCGGCCGTCAGCTGCATGAATTCGCCTGGCAGGATGTAGCGCTTCTCGTGGTGGACGCGGGCGCGCACGTTGCCGACGGCATCGACGGCGAGGATCGTCAGATGGTCACGATCGATGTTGATGCCGATCGCAAAGAAGGCGTCGGGGTTGATCTCAAGCTCGATCGCCGGCTGCCCCCTCAGGCCATGGCGCCGGCGGGCTTCGATGATCAGGCCTTCATCGAGCAGGCGATCGACGATGCGGGCGATCGCCGGCTTGGTGAAGCCGGTCTGCCGGGCGATTTCCGCACGCGAAATCGGTGCCTGCCGGTGGATGCAACGCAGAACGACGGCTCGATTATGCTCGCCCGCATCCTCGACATTGGCTCCCGTCAGGTCGGGAGACAGTTTGACACCGGTCGTTTGGTTCATCGTCGGGATCCTTTATCAGTCTGGCGCGCGCAAACCGGCCTCATCCCTTTACCGAGCCACTGGTCATGGAGCCAAGGATCAGCCGCTGCAGCGACAGGAACGCCACGATCGCCGGTACGACGGAGATGAGGCAGGCGGCCGCCAGCAGCTGGATGGATGAGTCGGTTTGCATGCCACGGAAGTTAAAGATCCCGACGCCGATCGGCATCAAATTGTTTTGCGTGAGCAGCAGAAAAGGTACGAGGAATTGCGACCAGCCGGCAATGACCGTGATGATGAAGACGGAGGCGATGCCCGGTGCCGACAGCGGCAGCACGATCCGCCAGAAAACGGAGAAGCGGTTGCATCCGTCGATCATCGCCGCTTCATCAAGGCTGCGTGGAATTCCGTCGATGGTGCTCTTCAGGAGCCATGTCGCAAGCGGCACGCCAAGCGCGATATAGACCATCGTCACGGCGAAATGCGTATCGAGCAGGCCGAGACGGTTCATATAGCGGTAGAGCGGCACCATGATGACCAGCGGCGAGATCATCTGAAAGAGCAGAAGCCCCATCATCGAAAGGCCCTTGCCGCGGAACTGAAAGCGCGAGAAGGCGTAGGCCGCGGGCATGGCGACGATCAAAACGCCGAAGCCGCTCAGAGCCGCAAGCTTCAGGCCGTTCCACAGATAGAGCGGGAAGTAGCTGTTGTTGAGCACGGTGATGAAATTGTCGATCGTTGGGTTGTGCGGGATATAGCGCGCCACGCCGCGATAGATTTCGCGTTTGTCGCGTAGCGCCATCGACAGCAGGTAGGTGAGGGGGCCGGCGAAAAAGATAAACATCGCCAGCATGAAGAGATAGCTTAGGAAATCGCCGAAGCGCGTGCCGGTTCGCCTGCTCATCGTTCATCCTCCTTCGGCAGGAATGATGCGTAGACGACGGCCAGTCCGAGGCTGATAATCAGCATCAGCACGGAAAGCACGCTGCCGCCGGACAGATCGTAGTTGCGGAAGACGATGTTGAAGACATAGAGCGATATGACTTCGGTGGCGCGGCCAGGGCCGCCGCCCGTCAGCGTGATGATCGCGTCGAAGGTGTTGAGCGTCATGATCGTAATCAGGATCATGTTGACGAGGATGGCCGCGCGCAGCTGCGGTATGGTGATGAAGAAGAACTGCTGCGAGCCCGTCGCGCCTCGACTTCCGCCGCCTCATAAAGCGAGGGGTCGATCGCCTTGAGCGCGGCATACATGACAACCATTGAGAAGGCCGTTCCGCGCCAGATGTTCGAGATCAGGGCCGACCAAGGCGCGATGGCGGGATCGGAAAGCCATGCAACCGTCGGCAGATGCATGAGCCGCAAGATGCTGTTGAGCGCGCCATAGGGCGCTTCCGAAAACAGCATCTGCCAGATGATGCCGCCGGCAATGCCGGGCACGACCCAGGCGATGAGCGCCGTGGTTCTGAGGATTGTCGTGCCAAACAGACCGCGCTTTTCGCCGCGAACGACGACGACGGCGACGGCAAGGCCGAGGATCTGCTGGCCGATGACGCTGCCGCCGACGAAGACGAGGGTTGCCCAGAGGATGTCGGGAAGCTGCGGCGAACTCAGCATGTTCGCAATGGAAGCGAGCGTATAATCCTGATTGTCACCGATCAGCGTTGCATTGGTGAAAGACAGACGGAACACGTCGATCACCGGATAGAGATAGAAGATGCCGATGACAATGATCACGGGCATGATCCAGGGTAGAGGCGCGCCGGCAAAGCGGCGCATGAACGATCTGCTGTGGGGCCGGCTGGCAGCCTCGATGGCGATAGGGGTCATTGGGCTTCTCTGTCCGGGTTTGATACTGCCGGGGGCGCCCCTAAGGGCGCTGCCGTGATCGCAATCGTTAGAGACGCTTGTAAGCCTTCATAGTCGCCTTGAAAGCCGCGTTAAGGGCCTCTTCCGGCTGTTTGGTACCCGACAGGACGTCGCCCATCATGATCTGGATCTGATTTGAAATTTCCGGATAGATCGGGGCGCCTGGGCGGGCCTGGCCGTTGGCGAGAGCTTCGGCAAAGGTCTTGTTGGCTTCGGTCGCGAAGACCTCATATTTGTCGAAGAGCGATTTGCGGGTCGGCAATTGCTGCTGAAGCGCATTGCCCGGCCCCATGTAGATGTCGCGGGCAAGGTTGGCGCACATCTCGACCTTGTCCTTATCCTTGCTGAACGAGGCAATCGTCCAGCCGCCGGTACCGGTCGAGCGCTGATCGGCAGTCGGGCCTGGGATGGGCGAGAAAGTCCAGTTGGCGAACTCGTCCGCATCCAGTGTTGCCTTCAATTGGGCAAGCTGCCAGTTGCCGCCGATGAAGAGCGCCGTCGTTCCTGCCGCCGCGGCCGCGTTCAGATCATCATAGTTGCCGATCGTGGTCACGCGCTTGGGTGCGGCGCCGGAATCGACGAGATCCTTGTAATAGGTCAGCGCCTTGAGGAACTTCTCCTTGTTTTCGCCCTCGCCGAAAACAGGTTTGCCGCTATCGTCGACGAGCTTGCCGCCGAGCGCCCAGTAATTGGCGAGCCAGTCGAAGGTCGAACCCTCATAGCGGCCGGCGTTGAACAGAATGCCCTCCATGCCTTCCTTGACGGAGGCGATGCCGGCCTTCTTCAGGTCGTCCCAGGTCTGTGGTGCATCGGGGACGATGGACTTGTTGCGGTAGAGAACGCGAAGATCGGTATCCCACCACCAGGCGCGGATGGTCTGATCCTTGTCAGTAATGCCGTTGCGGATGAAGGGAAAGAGATCGGCAACCTCATCCTTGGAGAAATAGGGGGTGAAGTCGGCGAGCACATGATTGACCATGAACTGTGAGAGGACGAAGGAGTCGACGGCGGCGCAGTCGGGAGCGTTGCCGGCCTTCGCCTGTTCGAGCATTTTTGCCTGTTCGGTACCGATATCCGCCGACATGAACTGCATCTGCAGCTTCCAGTCGGGATGCTTCTTGATGAAATCGACGAAGAGCTTTTGGTAGCCCTGGGCAATCGCCGGATCGGCATTGTTGGGACTGTCGTTCGTGAGCCGGACAGTAAGGGTTTTCGGCGCATCGGCAAGGCCGATCCTGTCCTTCGTCGCCAGTTCCTGGGCTAATGCGGCAGGCAATGAAAACAACATCGTGCTCAGCGCCAAGGCGCTGACGAATGCGCTCTTCATGATGGGTCTCCTCCCCATTTGAACGGATACAGCCTGGCGGTCAGTTGACCTCTCCTCATTTCCATGCTGCATTAATTAGATTAAGTTACTTTGGTTTGATGTCAAGTCGCAGCTCGGGAGGATTGAGATGCTGGCGACATTCAACAGTAGCTAGCGGCCTCAACCCGCGGCTCCCCATCGCAGAATAATCGAGCCGTTGCGGGCAGCCGCAATGGGCAGTGAGGTTTGCTCCGGCTGTCGAAACAGCCAAACCATCCATGGAGGATCAGATGCGTCTACTCATTCTCGGCACCGGCGGAATGGCCAACAAGCACGCGGCAAGTTTCAAAGAGATCGAAGGCGTCAGCGTTGTGGGCGGCGTCGATGTCGTGCCCGAGCGGCTGGCCGCCTTTTGCTCGGAACACGGTATTCCCAATCGTTTTGCCTCGCTGGAAGAGGCCTTGGCCTGGGGCGAGTTTGATGCCGTGGCCAATGTGACGCCTGACGCTGTTCACCACCCGACGACGCTGCAGGCGATTGCGGCCGGCAAGCATGTCTTCTGCGAAAAGCCGCTTGCGACAGACGCAACCAAGGCGATGGAAATGACCGAGGCTGTCGAGAAAGCCGGTAAGGTCGGCATGGTGAATTTCACCTACCGCAATTCGCCTGCCCTGCAGAAGGGGCGGCAGATGGTGCTCGCCGGCGAAATCGGCAAGGTGAGGCATGTCGAAGCTTCGCATTTGCAAAGCTGGCTGGTGGGGAAGCATTGGGGCGACTGGAAATCCGAGAGCAAATGGCTGTGGCGTCTCAGCAAGAAGCATGGCTCGAACGGTGCGCTTGGCGATATCGGTATCCATATCGTGGACTTCGCTTCCTATGGTTCCGGTCTCGATATCGCTCATGTTTTCGCGCGGCTGAAGACTTTCGACAAGGCGCCTGGCCACAAGATCGGCGAATACGATCTCGATGCGAATGACAGCTTCACGATGAATGTCGAATTCACGACGGGAGCGATCGGCACCATCCAGGCGACGCGCACCGCCGCCGGGCAGATGGACCAACTGCGCCTCAGGATTTACGGCGAGACGGGCTCGATCGAAATCATCTATGACACTGGAAAATCGACGCTTCGCGCTTGTCTCGGCGAAGACGTTCATACGGCAACGTGGCGCGATATCCCGTTCGACGAAGTGGAAACCAATTATCAGCGGTTTGTCCAGGCGGTCAGAATGGGCAGGACACAGGAGCCTTCGTTCCGCCGCGCGGCCAACATTCAGAAGGTGCTGGATAAGGCGCTCGCCTCGGATACTAGCCATAAAGACGAGGCACTTGCCTGAATCCGCAGTGAGCCTCAGCCTGAGACCGGCGGCAGCAGGGTATTCAGAAAAGGCAGAAGTGCCGCCCCCAGCGCCACGCCACCACCGCTGAAACTTGCCGGCTTCATAGGCGAAATCCAAGGCGTGAGGAAGGGGCGCTTCGACGTATCACGGCGCTCGACAGACAGCTGATGGATCAGCGCGTCGATGACGCCTCGCGGCAGGTCGCCGCCGATCATGATGACGCTCGGCGCTATGAAGCCGGCCATAGCGATGATCGGATCAAGCAGGTGGCTTGCCGCCTCGCGGATCCATTCCGCGAGCAATGGTGATGGCGGCTCCTGTCCGTCTATCAGGCGGCTGAATTCGTCGCCGCTGAGAAATTTGCGCAGTGCGCCAAATCCGACGACCGTGTTCAAGGGAACATTGTCGGGACCAGTTCGCATATCGCCGATATTGCCCGCACGTCCGTGAACGCCCGAATAGGGAACACCGCGAACGAGGAAGCCGGCCTGCACATCCTCGTCGATGATGATCATCGCGAGACCACCTTTCAGGGGCGGCGTGCCGATCGTACGCTCGGCGAGCAGGCTTGCCGTGCATTCGTTCTCGACATAGCTGCGCGGCAGTTTCGATGTGGCATCCAGCTGCTCGCGCTCTTCCGCGCTCCAGTCGTTCGAGCCGATACCCAGACCGATGATCGGCAGGTCGGCGTGACGGCCAATCATGCCCTCGATCGCCGATTGGATCGATGTGACCCTGCTTCTCTGCGTAAGAGGAAAATAAACGCGGTCGTGAACCTGGCCGCTGAGATCGACAAGCACCGCCTCGCCGCGATTTTGACGAGCACGGATGCCGATCGAGAAGGCCCCCTCGGGCCGCAGGGCAAATTCCGTTGATGTCGCGCCGCCACCGGCACCTTTGCGCCTATGCGATGTCACCAGCCCTTCATCGCCAAGCCGGCGCAGAATGTTGGTGATTCCCGGTCCGGTCAGTCCCGAATGTTTTCCAAGCTCCATGCGGGTCAAAGGGCCGTGGCGGCGGATCGCCTCCAGAATGACGCGAATATTTCTATCGGCGATTTCTCCAGACCGCAGACCGAGTGTCTTACCCCGCGTAACGTCCGTCTCCTGCGGCTGATAGCGCCGTGGCCCGGATCGAAGATATCGCATGTTCGATTTCCTTGCGTATCTTGATGCTTGTGTATCACGGACAAAACTCTCGCAACTTATTTCTGTGCGCCTTGACGCCAAAACAAAGTTACTTAATCTAAATTCCGGCTGCGCGATCCGCTGGGAGGAGATGGGATGCGGGGCTGGCGACCCATTTGCGCTGATCTATTCTCTCCTCCGCCGTCAGTTGCCGATTTTCCGATAGGATCCGCCATGTCTCTTACTATTGCTCAACGCCTTGATCGCCTGAAAGTCCGCACTGCAGAGCTTGCGCATTGGCGTGACAGACAAAGCCTCGCGATCGATGGCTGGACCTTCAATGGAGAGCCAATTGCGCATCATCAGGATTGGCCGCATCGCAATGGGACGGTTCGCTTCGCTGCCAAGGCAACGGCGCCGCAGGACTGGCCGCTCGAGCAGATCCGCCTGCAGCTCGACCTTGGCGGCGAGAGCCTGCTGACGCTGCGTTATCCTGATGGCGAAGCTGAGACCTTCGGCCTCGACCCCTATCACCAGGAATTTCCGATCAAGGGTCGCGATTTCCAGATCGCCACCGAGAGCGTCGCGCGTTTTCCGTTCGGGGAGCCGAACAGGGCGCCGAAAGTCAACAAGGCGCGATTGATCTGGTTGGATGAACCGGTCCACCGGCTGCATCTCCTGTTGCAACAGATCGGCGAGGCTGCCGATGTTCTTGACGGCCACGAAGTCGTGCCGCATCTGATCGATGCCGCCGAACGGGCGCTGCGCAGCCTCGATTGGCCCTCCGAGACATCAGCCTATATCTCGCGCACCTCGGGCGCGGCAATGCAGCAGAAGATCTGGGAACTGCCGGAACTTCAGGACAATCCGGCCGGTCTCAGCGAAGCGCAGAGTGCTTCGGCAGCTGCTGCCTATGATGAATTGCTTGCGCAACTGAAGGCGCTTCAAAAGCGCTTCCCACAGAATGGCGAACTGCTGCTGACCGGTCATGCCCATATCGACCTGGCATGGCTTTGGCCCTATGACGAAACGCGCCGCAAGATGCGTCGCACCTTCAACACCGCGCTTTCGCTGATGGAACGCTCCGACGACTTCCGCTTCAACCAATCGACCGCCCAATACTATGCGCAGATGGAAGAGGATGATCCGGAACTGCTCGAGCGGATCAAGAAGAAGGTTGCCGAAGGAAAATGGGAAACCGTTGGCGGCATGTGGGTCGAGCCTGATACCAACATGCCCACAGGCGAGAGCCTCGTACGCCAGGTGCTTTATGGCCAGCGTTATTTCGAAAAGCATTTTGGCCTGCGTCACAGCGTCTGCTGGCTGCCCGACTGCTTCGGCTTTTCAGGTGCCTTGCCGCAGATCCTGCGGCTTGGAGGCATCGACAGCTTCTTCACGATCAAGGTGAACTGGAGCGAAACCAATCACATTCCGTCCGACCTGTTCTGGTGGAAGGGGCTCGATGGCAGCAAGGTGTTGACCCATACGTTCGATAACCCCATGCAAGGTTACAACGGCTTCGTGCAGCCGGATTGCTTCGTGCCGACCTGGAAGAATTTCCGCGGCAAGACGCAGCATGACACCTCGCTGCTGGCCGTCGGCTATGGCGATGGCGGCGGCGGCGTCACGCCGGAAATGGTCGAGCGCGAGGTACAGCTCCGCGACTTCCCGGCGATCCCGAAGGCACGCTGGGGCACGGTGAAGGGTTTTTATGAAAAGGCGCACCGTACCGCGGCAGAAAAGGAGCTTCCGGTCTGGGACGGGGAAATCTACCTCGAGCTGCATCGCGCGACGCTGACATCGCAAAGCGGGGTCAAGCGCAAGCATCGCCAGGCCGAACGCGCCCTGATCACGGCGGAGACGCTGGCCTCGCTTGCCCGTATGCTGGGCGCTGCCAAACCTCTGAGCCTGGAGGCTGATTGGCGCGTCGTTCTGAAGAACGAGTTTCACGATATCCTGCCTGGATCGAGCATTCGCGAGGTCTATGCCGATGCCGAGCGCGAGCTTGACGGCGTGATCGACAATGCCAAGGCGGAGCAGGCCAAGGCCCTGAAGACGTTGTCGGCTCATCTTCCGGCGGGTGGGGTGACCGATGCACTTGTTGTCGTCAACCCATCCCTTTCGCCGCGCCCGCTGACCGCAACCTTATCGGACGGAACGGTCCTTGCATCTGCCGATCCCATCGCACCTCTTTCCGTCGCGGTCTTCGATCGCAAAGCGCTGAAGCCTGCCGCGGGGCTCAAAGCCGATCCCCATCATCTCGAAAACCAGCATCTGTCCGTGATCATCGGCAAGGATGGCGCCGTATCGAGCCTTATTCACAAGGCGACGGGACGAGAAGCGATTGAAGGAAGTGCCAACCAGCTCTGGGTCTATCCAGTCGACAAGCCGCGCAACTGGGATGCCTGGGACGTCGACGCCGACTATACCGAGAAAGGCATCCGGCTCGATCGGCCGGAGAGCATCACTCTGGTCGAGGAGGGACCGCATCGCGCCGCGATCCGTGTCATCAATCGGTACCGCAACTCGACCGTGACCCAGCTTTATGTTCTGACGGCCAATGCCCGCAGGCTGGATATCGAGACGACGATCGATTGGCACGACCGGCGCACCCTGCTTCGGACGCTGAACCCGGTTGCCGTGCGGTCGCGCACCGCGACTTTCGAATGCGCCTTCGGCATCGTCGAGCGGCAAACGCATACCAACACCTCCTGGGAGCAGGCAATGTTCGAGGCGGCTGCACATCGCTTCGTCGATCTGAGCGAACCCGGCTTCGGCGTCGCCCTGCTCAACAATGCCAAATACGGCCACAGCGCTCGCGGCAATGTCATCGGCATGAGCCTCGTGCGCTCGCCGATCTATCCCGATCCGCTGGCCGACGAAGGCGAGCAGAGCTTTACCTATGCGCTGATGCCGCATGAAGGCGCCTGGTATGAAGGCGGCGTTCTAGCTGAGGCGATCGATCTCAACCAGCCGCTGGTCAGCATGGAGGCAAGCGGTCTTGCGACCTGCACCTTGTCGCCGCTCGCTATCGAAGGCATACCTGTCGCCTTCTCCGGCCTGAAGCCGGCCGAGGAGGGGGAGGGACTTATCCTGCGACTTTATGAACCAGCCGGCCGGCGCGGCCGCTTGTCGCTGACCCTGCCGTCAGGATGGCAGGCTTCGGGGCCGCTGAACATTCTGGAGGAGCCGATCGAACGCACCGGCCCTGCCGACATCATGCCGTTTGAAATCCGGACCTGGAAATTGCAGCGGACCTGACGGCAAAGCTCGATTTTGTCGGGCCATAGCCTTTGCTCCGGAGAGCCGCCTTGTCAGCGGCTCTCCAATATGCGCATCAACCGGCCGCGATAGCTGTCGAGAATGACGGCGAGCACGATGACGGCACCGATGACGATCGGCTTGATATTGTCGTCGGCGCCCAAGAGCTGCAGACCCGTGGACAGCACCTGCAGAATGCAGGCTCCGACAAGCGTTCCGATGATCGAGCCCTTGCCGCCTGAGAGGCTGGTGCCGCCGATGATGACGGCCGCGATCGCGTTCAATTCATAGCCGATGCCCGCAACCGGACTGCCGACATTGAGGCGCAGCAGGTAGACCATGGCGGCAATGCCGGCGGTCAGCCCGGAAATGGTGAAGACCGCGATCTTGTATTTCTTCGGCTCGTGGCCTGACAGGCGGACGGCCTCCTCATTCGTCCCGATTGCGAAGACGAAACGCCCGAACACCGTGTAGCGCAGCACGAACCAGCCGATGAGGACGACGACGATCGCGATCAGGAAGATCGATGGAAGGACGCCCCAGAAAATCAGATTACCGAAATCGACGAAGGGCTGCGGCAGGCCGGTGATGGTGGAGTTGTCACTGACGACGCGGGCAAGGCCGCTTGCGACGTTGAGCATGCCGAGGGTGACGATGAAGGATGGAAGTTTCCACTTCTCGCAGATCCATCCGTTGATGGCACCCAGGATCGCGCCGGCACCCATGGAGGCGAGCGATGCGAGAGCGATCGCCTGCCAGGGAGAAAATCTTGGATCGATCATGATCGTCGCGCCGATGACCGTACAAAGCGCCAGCAGCGATCCGACGGAAAGATCGATGCCGCCCGTGAGGATGACGAAGGTCATGCCGGCGGCAAGCACCGTATTGATGGCGATCTGCACGAAGATCTTCAGGAAGTTCTCCGGCGTCGCGAAATAGGGCGCCGTCAGCGAGAAGAAGATCAAAATCAGGACGAGGGCGATGGCGACACCGGCCTCTTTCATCGAGATCCGGATGAGCTTGTCCCAGACGTTGGCTTCTTTTGCCTCGGTCGCCTTTTCAATGTTTCCGGACACGACTGTACTCCTTGTAAGCGAGCGAGAGGATCCTGCTCTCGTCAAATTGGGCTCGGGGGATTTCCCCGGCTATCTTGCCGTCCGAGAAGACGATGATGCGATGGCAAATGCTCATGAGTTCCGGCAGATCCGAAGACACGACGAGAACGCCTTTTCCCTCGGCGGCAAATTTCCCAAGAAGCTCGTAGATTTCCGCCTTGGCACCGACATCGATGCCGCGCGTCGGCTCGTCGAAGATCAGCACCTTGGGGCCGCGAAACAGCCATTTGGCGATGACAACTTTTTGCTGGTTGCCGCCGGAGAATGTCCTGACGGCCTGATGGATGGACGGTGTCTTTATCCGCAATTCACGCACAAGGCGCTGCGAGGACTCGTCTTCGACTTTGCGGATGATCAGCCCCTTGCGGGAGACTTTGGCGAGATTGGTGATGGTGGTGTTTTGCGCACAGCTCATGTCGAGCATGAGCCCTTGTATCTTGCGATCCTCGGTCGCCAGGCACAGTCCGGCGGTTACGGCGTGCTTGGGCGAGGCAATCTCGACCGGTTCGCCATCTATGCGGATTTCGCCTGCAGCCTTGGCGTCGGCGCCGAATATGGCCCGGACCGCCTCGGTGCGGCCGCTGCCGACAAGCCCGGCAATGCCGACGATTTCTCCCTTGGCGACGGAAAATGACAGTTCGGGGCTATGGCTCGTCACTTTAAGGCCAGAGACGCCAAGCGCCTCGCCGGAGATGGTGCTGTCGCCGCGGAAGGCGTCGTGCTGCGCAAGTTCGCGCCCGACCATGAGTTCGACGATTTTCGGAATTCCGAGCCCTTCGAGCGGCCGCGTGATCACATGCTGCCCGTCGCGCAGGATGGTGACGTCATCGCCCACCTCGAAGATCTCTTCGAGCCTATGCGATATATAGAGCGTGGTAACGCCCCGCGCCTTCAGCCGCTTGAGAATCTCAAAAAGCCGATCAACTTCCTTGGAGGTCAGGGTTGCCGTCGGTTCATCGAGAACCAGAAGCTTGCTTTCGTTGGAGAGCGCCTTGGCGATCTCGAGAAGCTGAAGCTGAGCGACGCTCAAGCTGCTGGCAAGCGTCGTCGGCGCCACGTTGAGGCCGACTTCCGCCAGCAGTTCCGCCGCCCTGGCGTTCATCTGCTTATAGTTCACCAGGCCATATCGGCGCGGCAGGTGTTCAAAGAGCAGGTTTTCGGCGACGGTAAGATTGGAAAGCGGATGCAGCTCCTGGTGAATGACCCGGATGCCCGCCTTGAACGCCTCGAGCGGAGAGGACGGATGATAGGCTTTGCCGTCAAACAGGATGCGGCCATCGTCCGGCTTGAAGACGCCGCCAAGCAGATTGATCAAGGTCGATTTGCCGGCACCGTTTTCACCAAGAAGAATGTGGCCCTTGCCGCGACCGATCTCTATTGAGACATCCTTCAGCGCCACGACGCCCGGGAAGCGCTTGCCTATTCCTTCCAGCTTCAGGATGGCATCATCTACTGTCTCAGGCACGTCCACCTCCTCAGCGTTTCCATTTCGAATTGGAGATAACGATCTTCCTCGCGGCGCCTTCCACTGGGGCTAACGCCTCACGCTAAACGGCCGGTCAGAAGATCGATCGAAAAGCGGATGCGCCGGCGAATGCCGACGCATCCCTGCCCGCAAGGCGGGTTTATCGGCTATTTGAGGTCCTTGGCGGTGACGAGCGTCACGTCGGTCTTCACCCAGCCGGTGAATTTTTCGCCGGCATATTCGCGAAGGCCGTACTTGATGCCCATGGCCGCCATTTCCGCGCCATACTGCTCGACGGTGGCAAGCATCTTGCCGTCTTTGATCAACGGCTTGACCGACGGGATGTTGTCGAAGCCGACAACCTTGATCTTGCCTGCCTGGCCGGATGCATCGAGCGCCTTGACGACACCGAGGGCCATGGAATCGTTTGCAGCCATGACGCCTTGAATATCCTTATATTTCGTCAGGAAATTCGTCATGACGGTATTGGCTTCTTCGGTTTCCCAATGTGCGGTCTTACTGTCGAGAAGCTCGAGCTTGCCGTTCTTGATGGAATCCATGAAGCCAGCCTTGCGCTCCTTGGCGTTGTCGGCCTCGGGATTGCCTTCCAGGATCACGACCTTTGCGCCGGGTTCAAGATCCTTGGCCAGCGCATCACCGGCAAGCTTGGCGCCGGCAGCGTTGTCAGGGCCGAAGAAGGCGAGATCGATACCGGCTGCCTTCTTGGCGTCGGCGTCAAGCGGCACATCGATATTGATGACTTTCACGCCGGCCTTCACTGCCTTGGCAAGCGGCGTTGCCATGGCTTTGGAATCGGCCGGTGCGACGACGATGATGTCGTATTTCTGCGTCACGAAATTCTCGACGGCGTCGACCTGCGAGGCAAAGTCACGTTCGTCCTTCATGCCGACGGCCTTGAAGTCGAACTTGTCCTTGTTTTCAGCCGCATACTTGTCCGCGCCGGCCTTCATCTGCTTGAAGAACTCGTTGGACAGAGATTTCATGATCAGCCCGACCTTGGGCTTGCCGGCCGCAAAGGCAGGCGACACGCCGCAGGACAGCGCAAGCACCAGAGTGCCCGCAAGTCCGAGCTTCAGCGCCGCGCGCCGGGGTGCGTTGATCAAGACGGATTCACGCTTTGTAGAATTGGACATTTCTTTCCTCCCGAACGGTCCTGAGCTCAGCTCCAACTGAGTTGTCTGCGACAATGAACCGTTTCCACGTATATTGGGTAGCATGCCGCTAAGAATTGTCAAGGCGCTATAAACTCCGGCTGAAACCTGGCTAAAATTTCAACTTTACCAATGCTGGAAGAGAGGTATGATGAACCGTTTCCATTGTGCGGAGCGTTTATGTGGAAGCAATGGAAGATCAGCTTGACATGAAGCCTTTGACTAAGATTGCAGAGACCATTAGCTGAGAGCCCGGATCAGGGCGCGCCGGAAGGTGAGATGAAGGGATATTGGTATCCATATGCCAAAGGTCGGAATTCGTGACGTTGCCAAGCTGGCAGGAGTTTCCACCGGGACCGTTTCGCGGGTTTTGAATGATCATCCCTCCGTGACCGGCGAATTGAGAGTGCGGGTCAGAGGCATTATCGAGCAGCTCGGCTATATGCCAGACCCATCTGCCAGAAGCATGCGCGGCAAGGTCAGCCGGCTCATCGGCATCGTCATTCCCGATCTTACCAACCCCTTCTTTTCGGAACTTGTGCAATCCGCAGAGCAGGCGGCGGCAAGGCATGGCTATAACATCATCGTCATGACCTCCTTTGATCAAGCAGCCAAGGAGGCGGATCGGATCGGCCAGCTGACGAGCCGAAAGGTGGATGGCATCATCCTTGTTCCCAGCAATGATTTCCATACGCTCAAGCCGCCGAAGGGGTTGCCGATCGTCATCGTCGATCGCCTCCTTCCGGGATATTCCGGCATTGCCGCCGATCATCGAAGCGGCGTGCGCCTCGGTGTCGAGCATCTTGTGAAGCTGGGCCATCGCCGTATCGGCTTCATTTCCGGTCCAAAAGACTCAGTTCCTGCGAATGATCGTCTCAAGGGCTATATCGATGCGATGGAGCTGATCAGCGAGGGCAAGCAGAATGCGGCGCCACTGATCGCCGAAGCCGCCTTCGACTATGAAAGCGGCCGGTCTGCCGGAAACTATCTTCTAGCGCGCGCGCGCCACGAGCGCCCAACCGCGATATTCGCAAGTTCCGACCAACAGGCGATCGGCTGCATGAGGGCAGCTCATGATTTGGGAATTCCAATCCCGGCTGCCCTTTCCATCGTCGGCTTTGACGGTATTCCGCTTGCAAGCATGACAATCCCACGCCTGACCACCGTCAAGCAGCCAATTCAGGACATAGCGGCGGCAGCGGTCGCTGTTTTATTGAGCAAGCAGGGTGCCCCCGAGCTCGGCAAACCACTCTTGTTGCCCTGCGCGATTTCCGCGGGGGAAACAACCTCTTCACCGCAGCCGGATTGAAAGCGGGCGATGTCGGTGACCTAGCAGGCGCTACACCGCATATCGACTGCATATATTACTCGCCGCATTTATCTGTAGCAATATCTGAACTACTGCCGTCGGAACTGCCATACCGATATGTAGCTTTATACCGCTCAAATACCGAGCGTGTTAAGCCAGTCGCCTAAGGTGGATGTCTCCGTCATCTGCGGTAGATGATCGACCTTGCATTCGCCTGTATGCCTGCGGACTTCGCTTGGGCTATAGCCGAATTCGTGTGTGAAGGCCCGGCTGAAGTTAGCTGCTGATTCAAAGCCGAGATTACCTGCTATATCTGCAATTTTCTGACCGTTGCTCAGGTCGGCAAGTGCTGCGCGTGCAGCCAGAAGTCTTCGTCTTCTCACATAGTTCAACACACCACCCGATGTCTGGAACAGTTCATAAAGCCGGGTTCGGGAGATTGCCAATTCACGGCTCAATGCTTCAGGGGTTAGATCCGCCGATCCGAGATTGTTCTGAATAAAGCGACGAGCTTTCGTCATAAGGCCGATCTCGGAGCTGCGATCGCCGGTCGTGTGGCCGTTCACCAGCGGTGCGACACTATGAAATATCATTTCCTGCAGTTGGTTGCGTACACTGTGCAGGTCGTCTTTTGTCAAACGGTCGAGGTTTGCTTCAAGAAAAGCAATGTAGTCAGCCAGCAACTTGACGCGCTCACCCCCCAGGACGATGTTGTTGCTTGCTCTAGGCAGTCCGCCGTGATCGGCAAACAGATCGCAAGGCAGGATAAGGGAGACAGATTGCGCGCTTATGGTGCGGCCGTAGAACGGGCAGCCAAGTGCCCGGATTTCCATCATGCCAGGCTCATTTTCGACCACATGTCCGTTGACGCTGGTCCATGTTCTGCCCGTGCGCAAAAAGGTGATCTGCCAATGATCTATGGCGCTGAAGCGTACTTTTTCTGCAGGGCGCTCATAACGGAAAGCCGGCGTTTGCTGCTGAACGAGAAGTGCCCCTTCCAGATTCCATACGGTTTGGCTCGCAGCAAAGCCATCAGCGGCCTCGGCGCTTTCGGGAAGATAAGCATCGATCAAAGGCGCCATATGCTTCCGCCAAGCCGGGAATTGCCGGTTGGGAGCCTCATTGGACGTGGAAAACGGCAGCGACACGAGTACCGGCAGGTCTGTGGCGTTGCCGCAAAGGGGAGCATCGGAAATGCGGGGCCAGCGGCGCCTTTCGACAAGGGTCGGTTGTTCGGAGCTAGTCTCCGTTTTATCCCACATCATCGTAATAGCCTTTCGACGAAGCATTCCAACTCGACTGGCGGTTCTCGCGCTGTTCTGGCAACGGGCGGATGAAAGGGAGTGATGGACGGCCAAAATAGATCGCGCGGGGATAGTATAGATCTTGCATATCCAAGATCTTCCCCGGTCGTCGCAAAACAGCCCGAATTTCAGTCCATCCGAGCGTCCGCCGGTTGGCGGACTGACTGAAGGGACGTGATTGGATCACGTCTTGAGAAAATGATTCTGCCCTGCGATGCGCCTTGGCCAGCGAACCAAAGAAGTCTGTGGATGTCTGAGTCAAGGCTCTGTGCATCCATCGAATATCGCGCCAAGCTATATTCATCGCAGGCAGCATTGTTGCAGTTCCCCGCCGGAAGGCCGTAGGGAAAATTAAGCAGATTTCATTAATCTTTTCAAGATATTTATAGAAGTTGCTTAAATGTTTTCCGCTGTAATACACGAACGAAACTTGCAAAGGAGAGTAAATTTATGAGTTTTTGGAAAAACTCTTGTAATCTGACTAACGTTAATCGAAAAATTGGTGTCTTCACGCCAGCGATACTTGTGATTGCATTTTCGGCAGGTATGGCTGCAACCGCAAATGCAGCGGAGAGCCAGCACGTAAAGAGCAAGACCGTTCAGCTGTATATGAAAAAGTATCAGAAGAACGATGTCGTCTTCTATAGTGGAAGATCGCTTGCCAAGACGACTTCGGTTTCCGCCGAGGACTACTTCAAGGGCTCTCCCTATATCTGCACACCAAGCGGATTTGGAAGAACGTCGCATTGCTACAATCGCGGTGTGTTCTAAGGTGAGCCAGCGACTGTCGCGCTGTGCGTGCGGCAAAGAATAGGGGTATTCCCTGGATGGCGATTCGGCGGAACAAGTGGGGACGCGTGCCGCCTGCTATCCAAGAAAAGCCCCTATGTGAGTATTCGACTTCAACCGGGCAGATGCTTGCGAACATAGTCGCCCGGTCGCAGTTTCAGAACTTCGTCATCATGTTTGATCGGATTATGACGGAACACATACCATTTGCCGCCTGATGCTCGTTTCTGATAGATGATCCCAGCCTTCTCGCGATGCAGGAAGCAGGACACATTGGATGCTGCACTTTTCTTGCTGTGCCAGACCGCGCTCATGCAGAGTCTACCGCGATCGGTCGCATACCAGGTGCCCTTTGCATAGGATTTTCGAGCGCCCGTGTGCGACCAGGCCGTAAATCGGCGGTGATGGCGGGAGAAGAAGCCGGCCCCGTCTTTCCATATCCAGGAGCGTCCTGCGTAGAGCTTTTTGAGTTCCCTCGCACTCATCGGCATGGCTTGGTGGGCCGCATGCGCCGTCATTCGATCGATATGACGATGCGTCGCCGCGTTCGCGGTGCCGGCCAGCAGCATCGCGAACATGGTATTCAGGATGATGAAACGGAACCAGGACATATACTTATCCTCCACCTTTCATCGCGGTCAGTTCAGCAGGGGCGGTGTGGCGACCCGCCAGTCCGGCCTGCCCAGACCGTCCGGCCAGGGGTAGACTTCACGATCGTTGAAATAAACTACTGCCTGCAGGTTAGGGAATTCGGAGTGCGGCTTGTTGGCTTCCTCGGCCCATCCATGAACATAGGCCTCGTTGCCCTGATAGCCCAATTCCGCGATCACGATCGGCTTCTTGAAGCGCTTCACACGGTCATAGCCGGGCTTGGTTGCTTCCACGAAGGTCGAATCCCGCCCGAGCTTGCGTAGATCGAACGGTTGGTAACCGAACACCGACAATCCGACGACGTCGACGAATGAATCACCGGGGTAGTAGGCTTCGAGCCCATCCTTGCCCATCGGCGACCACATGTACTTTGCCGTGGGAAGGCTCTTGCGGCAGACGGTGACCGCGTGCTTATAAGCTTTCACGTAGTCGTCCGCCTTCCAATAGGCCCAGGTGAACTGTCCGTTCTTCTCGTCCATTTCCTGAGCCCAGCGAATGGTGACGGGCGTATTGAGCTTGGCGGCCGCGGAGCAGATCGCCGTCATGTTGGAATCGTAGTGACCCGCCAGAATTCCACTGAGGAGATCGGCTGGTGTGACCCGCCAGTTGCGGGCCCATGACCAGGGCTCGACCGTGATCAGCAGCGAGCGCCCGCGCTTGCGGGCATATTCGTCTGCCGTGCTCAGCGTCGACAGATCGACATCTTCCCAAGGCAGGAAGAGGTGCTCGATCTTTGGATTGGGGTCATTGGAAAAATCCCCGTTGGGATCATAGGCACCCCCCGGTAGCGATTGGGGAGTGATAATCGGCCTCTTGTCATTGAAGAGCGGCCGGGTCTCGGCCCTTGCATCCAAGCCGTTGCTGGCAGCATATACGCCCCCGCAGAGGGCGCCAGCCGCAAGCAAAGCCGTCGTTAGTTTCGATAGGGTTTTCATCGCATTGCCTCCTTCCTCTATTCGGTCTTGCGGACGGTTAAAGAGGTCTTCAAGGCCTCCAGTCGTTGTGAGACCAGATCATCGGCGATGAGGTTTGTCGCCTCATCGGTTTTCTCGGTAGTGGGATGGCGAAACACAATCCATGCTCCGCCAGTCTCGCGTTTCTGATAGATCGTTCCATCGAAGATGCGATGAACGAAGCAGGTCTTGGCCGGAAACTGGCCGCTTGCGGCATGCCAGGTTGCCTCCAAACACAGCCGGCCGGTGTCTGTTATAGCCCAGCGGCCTTCAGCCCAGGATTGTCCACCGGTTCCGTCAACCCAGGCTGAGAACCGACGGTCGGTATTCTGCATTCGGCCGGCGCCATCGGGCCAGCGCCAGCTCTTGTCGTGATAGAGCATGTAGAGTTCAGCCGCCGTCATGGGCCTTGCGCCGTCCGGCACCTTGGTGGTAGTCGCGGCTACGGCCGCATTGCTCGCCGTCGCAAGCCCGAGAACGATCGCGCATGCCAGCGATGCTGCGGCGAGGAGGGAGGTCTGTTTCCTTGATGGTTTCATATTATTTCTCCCGTGTTCGTGATTGGCGAGCCTTGGCGCTGCTGCCCTCAAGGCTCGCTGCCGGTTTCGTCGGCTGGCAATGTCTCGCAGGTTACCTTGCGTGCTTGCCGACTTACCTATGGCGCAGATGCGAGCGCCGATCCGGCGGGCATGGCTTTGTTCCGCCAGCGCGCTGAGATCCTGCTCGGTTTCCATAACAGCCATCTTCATCTGCGTTCCGCCATAGTGTCCCTGTATGAAACTCAATCGTCCGTGTCGCTCACGTGCCAGTGCGGATTGAGCACCATTCTGTGCAGTCCGCGGCCGCCAATTCCAGCACCTGCCACCGAAAAGCGCGTATCGAACAATACGTAGCCGTCGGTGTCCCAAATCAATGATTGTGCTCCGGCGCGGCCGTGCTCCATGATGCCAAAAAATGGCAGGGCAGTCAGAGCAATCAGACCGCTGGCGAGCGCCGGCCGGTAAAAGCGCCTGCTCGCGCTGAGCGTATTTTCACGCGCATGCTGAACGATGATGACCAGCAGCAGTAAAGTGTAGATGGTTGCATTCATCGTCGCGAAGATATAGAAGCCGCTGCTCTCCTCCGTAGCACTGACAAATAGAACCGGCAGGATGGAGACAAAAGAGAGCATGGCATAGGGTGCAAGAACTCTGAATGGCAGAGGATCGACGTCCGATGTACCCTTCGGAGTGACGCGGAAATCCACAAATGTTCCAGTCGTCCAATCGCGAATGGCAGCGAGAGAACCCATAAGCGCCCATGGCCAGCGAGCAAACAGGAACAACGTCATCTCCCAACTCAGAATACTCGCATCGACCGGTCTGAACGTATACGTACTGCGCCAGTGGTAGGCGAACAGGATCAGCAGAACGGACTGCGGCACGAAATGCAGCAAAAAGTCAGGATATGACACATCGACGAAGGTCTTTCCTATAGTAAGCGCGATGATCGGCATAATGAACATAAGCGCCATGAAGAGAGAAAAGAGGGAATACCAGAGCTGCGAAAACAGGAACTGTATTCTGAAGCGTAGCGGCAGCCGTTTGATCAAGCTTGGCGAATATTGCAGCAGGATCATCATCAGGCTGCGCGACCATTGAAACTCCTGGGTGATGAGATCGGCGAAAGTGCGCGGACCGTCGCCATGAGCAATGGCATCGAGCGCGTGAATGCCGCGCCAGCCATACGCATTCATCATCAATGTGGTGGAGTGATCTTCCGCCAGTTCAGGTCCCAGCCCGCCAATGCTCTTGAGGGCCTTGGTGCGGACGGCATAGTGCGAGCCGATGCAAAGTGGCGACAGCCCATGATTGAACCCCGCCTGAAGCGATCCATGCATGCTGGCTTCCGCATAGAGGCGGCCGCGAGCCGCCCAGCTCTCATGGGCATTCTGGTCGCAAATGCTCGGCGCGGACACATAGCCGACTGCCGGGTCGGCAAAGGGCCGAAGCATCTGGAAAAGATAGCCTTGTTCGGGCACATGGTCGGCATCGAGCTGCACGACGAAATCATAGCCTTCATAGCCATAGTGATCGTAAAAGAAGGCAAGATTGCCTTCCTTGCAGCGTGTGCGCCGCGGCCATGTCTGGCGGTGATAATCTTCCCGCCCTTTCCGGGTGGAAATCTGGACGCCATATTTGCGGCACCAATCCCGCGTCGAGGGCGATGGATCTTCATCTGCCAGCCAGGTGTCGTGGGTCACTGCCTGTGCCAGCATGGCATCCAACGTGCGGGCTACCACCGAAAAGGGCTCCGATGGTGCTTTGGTCACCACCATGGCGATGCGACTGCCGGCGGGAAGCCGCAATTCACCCGTCGGCTTTTCGGCCCGGAAGAAGACGATGATGAAATAGGCCGGAATGATCGTCACCCAGGCGAGCACCAGGGTCACCAATATCGACCCGAGAGCGTCGACATGGTGCGCGGGCGCGAACCACCAGCTCCAGAAATAGCCGAGTGCCGCGAGCCACAACGCGGCGCACACAACATATTCTACGCGCTTGCGACCTTGCAGCACCGGCGTCATCAACGCCCGGTCCTTCATTGCTTGAGCTCGTGTCCGGATCGATGTCATCCTCGCATCTCCAGCCCGAAGAAGGGAGCTGCAGTCCGGATGATAGTGTCGATATCCGAATGCAGAGCGCGGAAGCCGAGCTTCTCGGCAGCAAGATCCGAAGCGGCATAAAGTGTAGGCGGATCGCCCGGCCGCCGCCTGTGCATGGCGACAGGAACCTGGCGCCCGCAAACGCGCTCGATCGCGCCGACAATTTCCTTGATTGACGTGCCGCGGCCGCTTCCCAGATTGACGGCAAGATTGCTTCCGCCAGCCAGCAGATATTCGACCGCCAGGACATGCGCCTTGGCGAGATCCAGCACATGGATATAGTCGCGCACACACGTGCCGTCCGGCGTGTCGTAATCGTCGCCGTAGACTTCCAAGGTTTCGGTCGTGCCGGCCGCCGCCAGCAATGCACGGGGAATGAGATGCGTTTCGGGATCATGCCACTCGCCGAGTTCCTGTTCCGGATCGGCGCCGGAGGCGTTGAAGTAACGCAGCGCCACATAGGAAAGCCCATAGGCCGCCGAGTAGTCGGCAAGCATATGTTCGGCAATCAGCTTGGTTCTGCCGTAGGGATTTATCGGCTGAGGCGTCTCGCATTCGCGGATAGGCAGATGGGCGGGAATTCCGTAGATCGCACAGCTCGATGAAAAGATCAGTTTGTCCGCTTCCGTGCGGCGGCATGCCTCCAGAACCGACAGTGTGCCACTGACATTGTTGGCATAGTATTTTGCGGGATTTTCAACGGACTCGCCGACATAGGCGGAGGCGGCGAAATGGATGATTGCCGCAGGTCTATGCTCCTCCATTGTCGCGGCAAGATGGAATGTGTCGAGAATATCTCCTTCTACAAAAGGTCCCCAGCGCACGGAGGTCAGATGGCCCGTCGAGAGGTTGTCATAGACGACCGGCTCGAAGCCTTGTCGATGCAGGAGCTTCGCGGTGTGGCTGCCGATGAAGCCGGCGCCACCCACGACGAGTATTTTTTTCTTGCCCATCACGCAACCTCGAAAAGTTCGCTGCTCGCACGTACCAACTGACGTTCGAAATACGCGATGGTGGACTTCAATCCATCCGCCAGCGCGATGGATGGTTCCCATCCCAACTCGCGCTGCGCCACGGTGATATCGGGCCGCCGCTGGCGGGGATCGTCGATTGGCAAGGGCTTATGGACTATCTTCGACTTGGAGCCGGTAATCGCGATGACCTGTTCGGCAAGATCGCGCACGGTAAATTCCGCCGGATTGCCGAGATTGACGGGCGTATGGATGGTCGTTTGGTCGGCCATCAGGCGAATGAAGCCCTCGATCAGGTCGGCGACATAGCAGAAGGAGCGCGTCTGGGAGCCGTCGCCATAGACGGTGATATCCTCACCCTTGAGCGCCTGCACGATGAAATTGGAAACAACGCGGCCATCGTCGGGACGCATGCGCGGTCCATAGGTGTTGAAGATGCGCGCGATCCTGATGTCTACGCCGTGGCGAGCGTGAAAGTCACGGAAAAGCGTTTCAGCGGAGCGTTTGCCTTCATCGTAGCACGAGCGAGGGCCGAAGGAATTGACGTTACCCCAATAGTTTTCCGGCTGCGGATGCACTTGGGGGTCGCCGTAGATTTCCGAGGTCGAGGCCTGGAAAATGCGCGCTTGATGATATGTGGCCAGCTCCAGCAAGTTGAGCGAGCCGAAAACGCATGTTTTCATCGTACGGATCGGATCGGCCTGATAGTGCGGCGGAGATGCCGGGCAGGCCAGATTGTAGATTTCGTCGACAGGTAGATCGAGTGATGCGATGACGTCGTGGCGGATGAAACTGAACGTCTCGTAACGAAGCAGATGCCATAGATTGTCCATCCGCCCGGTTGAAAAATCATCCGCGCATATGACTTCATGACCATCCTGCAAAAGTCGATCGCAAAGATGTGAGCCAAGGAAGCCCGCACCTCCTGCAACGAGAATTGTACGTCTTTTAGTGTTGTTGAGTGTTATATTTGTAGATTTGAACGCTATGCCCATCAAACCCTCCCGATAATTTAGACACGACACAGTATTCAGGGAGAGGAGAACTTTCCTCCGTCCTGTGAAAGACTTTTTACAACAAGTAATTATTGTTGCAATTTCTGGTTATCTTTTACAAAAAATTAATAATTCTGTCGTTATCAGGGAATGCGGAAGCTTTACATTCTGTCCATTTTTATCACATGGAACAAAAATAATAGGCCCAAGTAATGTGTGGCAAGCATAACGCATATTTTACCATTTTAACTAAGGTTTGCTGTAATATATGCCCATGATGCCGGTAGGTCGGCGTTTTTAACTAGCCAAATCAAGAAATCAATAAGAGTAAGTAGTAGCTAACCGAGATTGGTCGAGACAGACGCAGACAGCAGCTTGTTTCACGACGCGGCTCGGCATCGAGCTTTCGACAGTGGCGATGGCCCACCTAAATAAGAGGGGTGGCTGTTCGATTGCCAAGGAGCGTCGCGATCTTTCAGACTGGCCTTCCGCTTGGGTCTTTGATTTAACGCATGTCGTGATCGCAAAACCGCTGCCCACTTGTGCGACCTGGTTCAGGTCAGTCGCAGATCCAGGCGCGGATGCAGCTTCTTCAGGTTTGGTAATGATTTCATCTGCCAGGGAATTTGCGAGGAGCCACATACTGTGAGGTGAATATCCGGATGCTTGCGTGCCTCTATCGTCAGTTTGGCAAGCAGGTTGATGCCCGAAGAATTCAAGAATTGCAGACCTGTCAGATCGAAAGTCGCTTTGCCCCCACTTCCATGAAGGACTGACCTGGCCAGCTCATAGACAGGTGCATAGGCATCGGGACCGGCCAGGCGCATGGTGCCGTCAAAATATAGGGTACTGCCTTCGGACCAGATGCGAAATGCTTCTTCTTTGATTTCCATAAAGGGCCTCTCACGGGTTCACGCCGATGATATCGCCATGGCGGCATAGGTTTGGAGTTTGACCCGCTTGTGCGGACCATCCTCGTCGAAATGCCAGGCCAACTGAACCTGGTAGTCGCTCATCAATGTCAAAAGTCCTAGCCCCGACGCGTTGCCGCCGGCAAGAACGCTTGTTTCAATCTGTTCTATGAGGAGATCGCCGGGATCGCCAGTGGTAACCCTCAATAATAATTGTTGGAAGCGCGCCATCGCTTCGCGGTCGATCAAGTTCATAATCCGCATCCGGAAACAATGGCCATCCCTCAATGCCTCGATAAGGATCTCGCCCGAGGCGCGGAATTTGATCGAATTTTCGATGAGTTCGTTGGTCACATAACCAATGTCGTGCCGCACCGACTTATATTGTCGCTCGGAAGAGCGGA
Source organism: Rhizobium sp. WW22 (assembly GCF_047041135.1). NCBI lineage: Bacteria > Pseudomonadati > Pseudomonadota > Alphaproteobacteria > Hyphomicrobiales > Rhizobiaceae > Rhizobium > Rhizobium sp. WW22. Next base: position 1,877,634 of record NZ_CP178199.1, on the reverse strand, counting down.
AGCCGAGCGCTATCGTCTCCGCGATAAAGTCGGATGTCATGGCCGAATGGCGCCATGCCAGATGCAGCGGCCCGTCGAATAGTCGTATGCGAAGAGCGTTGGTGGCATCGAACGAAGCCAGGCGTTCCTCGCCGAAAATTGCTGTCGTCATTTCCTCACCTGTGCCGCATCACCACAAGGGTAATATCGTCATGGATCTTGTGGGTCCCGATATAAGCCATCAAGTCGTCGAGTATGCCTGCGACGACTTCCTGCGCAGTCCCGCCATGCAGGCGGCGGGCGTCCTCCAAAAGCCTATCGAAGCCAAACAGCTCTCCTTTCGAATTCTCCGCTTCCGTGACGCCATCGGTATGCAGCACAACCATGTCGCCCTTCTCGAAGGGCACTTGCCGCGTATCGATAAAGGGAGCGATATCAGGCTCAAGACCGACCGGAAGGCCGAGATCGCCCGTATCTATCCGCTCCACCTTGCCATCCTGGCGAATGATGATCATGTCTTCGTGCTGACCGGATATCGTCAATCTCTCGCCGTCGTAATCGAGGAACGACAAGGTAATATGCTTGTCGGTCCGGGTCCGTTCGATGTTCTTGAAGATCGTCCGATTGAGATCGGTCAGGAATTTTGCCGGGTCCATCTCACCCGCCTCCTGCAGGGCGCGGGCAATCGACTGGACCATCAGCATCAGCACCCCGCTTTCCAGCCCATGGCCGGTCACGTCACCGATGCCGATTTTCAGGTTCTTTCCGTTCTGCAGAACATCATAGTAGTCGCCGCCGACTTCATCTGCCGGGCGCATGTAGGCGGCGATCTCCAGATTGTTGATTGCCGTCAGTTCCTTGGCCCGCGGCAAGACCATGAGCTGGATCTGCCTGGCGACGTTGAGTTCCGCACCCAGCCGCAGGTTTTCGTTCTTGAGTTGGTTATTGAGGGTTGAGATCTCTTCCTTGGCCGCCTCGATCTCGCTGGTCCGATCCGAAACGAGCTTTTCGAGGTTTTCGGTGTGGAAGCTGATATCCTCCGCCATCCTGTTGAAAGCGATACCGGCATCCCCAACTTCATCCCTGGTCGAAATATCGACCCTAACCGAATAATCCTTCGCCTGTATGCGCTTTGCGGCGCTCGCCAGCGCGCTGATGCCGCTGGTGACGCGTTTCGAGGCCGCAAAGACCGCCGCCGTGACGATCATCAGAGACACGAGAACGGCCATGATCTGATAGAGCAGAATGCGGTTGGTCGCCCGCGAGATTTCATCCTTGGCGGCGATGAGCGAGGCGTAGATCTCGCGCTCGGGCACCACGATCCCGAGCGACATGACCTCGCTCTTGACCGGTCCGTCCACCCAGAGATTGGTCGGGCGCAATTGCTTGACGACCGCGAGATAAGGAACGTCCTCTCCCTGTTCGCGGAGGCTGATGTGCTGGATCACGCCGTCGGCGTCGAGCGGAAGCTTGGTAATGGCCGCTTGCGTGCTGTTGCGCAAGGATCGGTCGAGGCCGGTAACCCCCTTGGCGGCGGCATCGTTGGCGGCGCGCAAGCCGATGACCTTTTCGCCTACGGGATTGATTGCAACCACATTCCCATTCGACATGGCAAGAAAGCCGAAGCCGGTTTGAGCGACTTTCACATGTTCGACGATCTCGGCAAGCTGTGTGAGTGTAATATCTGCGCCGGCCGCACCGGCCACCTGATGCCTATCGGGCGTCCAGAGCGGATGGAAAAAGCTGACGATCAGCTTGCCGGTGATAGCGTCGGTATAGGGAGCCGTCTGGGTGATGTAATCGGCAACGGGGCGGGATGAGGGGTTGGAGGCCCATTGCTGCCAGGATTCGTATAGGCCTGGAAAGAAGAATGTCCAAAAATCGGAGCTGTTGTGACCGGGATAGAGCCGGTCAAAGGTCTGCGCTTGCGTCGTATAGGGAGCAGTCCGGAAAATCGGACGCTCCCTCGGGCCGATATAATACATCTGCAGCTTCGACGCGCCGTTGTGCAGCAAGGAAGGAGCAACCAGATCGAGCACCGCGCTCCATTCTATGTCTGCCTGAACCTGAGGCAGGGGATGGTGATCCTTATCAAGCAGGTAACCCCAGACGCTGACGACCGAGGGTGTGCCGGGCAGGTTTTGTGACCACTGGCCGGCTTGGTCGTAGGTCACAGTTACAGCGCCTGGCGACGCTCTGCTCATAGCAGCACCGACATCGAGACTCCGCGCCGGATTGTCGATCTGTCCCTGCAGCACGCCCGCCAGCGCCTTCACATCGGAATGGACCTGGTCGATCAGCAAACCGACCTCTGCGGCGGTCGAATCCGCATAGGAGCCGATATAATCCTGGCTCGCTTTCTCGAGACCTTGTCCCACTTCCATCGTGGCGTTGCGCGATAGGCGCTGGACGTTCCATAAAGCAAGGCCGCCGCTGACGAGCAGGTCGAAGAGAACGGCTCCCCCGACGACGAGGAGAAACTTGGCGCGAAATGAGCGCAATCCGAGCCGTTGCTTGGCGATTGGCGCGTCCGTCATAGCGGTTTCTGTCCCGAAGAAGCCCAGATCGGCCAGCCCGCATAGCCTCTTGGGTGGAGCGCGGCAAAAATATGATCGGCGAAGCCTTGCTTGAATCGCTCGATAAATGCGGCCGAATCCCCTCTTCTGACCGCCATTTCATCGGCATAGACATTCTGCCATGCCGTGATGATGTCAGCGAAATCCTGGGGATCGCCATCGAGATTCGTGACCATGAAGCTTTCCATGCGCACATCCTTGAAGCCGGCATCCAGTAGCATGCGGCGGCCCTTAGGCCCCATCTCGACATCCATATCGAAATACGCGAACAGTTTCGCGACCTCGTTATAGGTCCATTGAATGCTCTCGGCTCTGGGCTCACCAAGACAATGGGAGTTCTTCTCGTTGGTGATGTAGACCCTGCCGCCTGGCTTGCATATGCGATAGAGTTCGCGAAGCAGAACATCCGGGCGGTCGAAGATCTGCAACGAGTGCCTGCAGGTCACGAAATCGAACTGGTCGCTCTCGAACAGCATCTGGGATGCATCGCCATAGGTATATTCGATGTCGTGGACATTGAAATCCTCCGCCACCTTGCGGGCATATTCCAGGCTGGGGATCGAATGGTCGAGGGCAACGATCCGCGCGGGTTTGAAATCCTTCCGCAGCAGCATGGCGAAATCGCCGATGCCGCAGCAGATGTCGGCGATATGCAAACCCTCTCGAAGGCCGTGCCGCGGCAATATCTCGCGCTCGTGACGCCAGGTCATCTTCGTCTGGGTTCGCAGGATCGGGATGAAGCTCTGATTCTCCACGAATGTCTGCCCGGGATAGAAGGCGGAATCATAGATCTCGACGATAATGTTGGGTGACAGATCGCTCAAATGGCGAAACAGTCGCGATGCCCATGCAACGACACTGGAAGCTACGACCGTCAGTTTGAGATCCGGCCTCGATCGCGTGGCATCGAGTAGGACACGCGTCAGGGCACGGAACGCCGTATTGTTCATGTGGATGACGCGTTTCAGATTGACGTAGCAGACGCCGTTCACCGTTTCGATGCCGTTGCGCAACAGGGCGAGATCATCGGCAAGCTCGGCAACTGAATGTGGCCTCAGAACTCCGGATAGAGAGAATTCTTGATTGTTGGCATCGAATTGCGCTGTGAAACGGCCAGAGGAGCGGTTGTTCAATTGAGTAGCCTTTCGAGAGCGAGGTCTACCACGAAAGTCGTTGTTCCCTTATCCCGAATGGACAGCTCGATGTCGGCATCGTAATTGACGGCAAGGCCGAGGAGGATCGCCTGCTCGGCACCCGCGGTGTCGTCGGTGATGACATCGAGATAGTTTGCGAGCGCCTGGCCGCTTCTAATGCGCTGGACGATGGTTTCATACAAATTGCGCTGCTCGGCCGAGCAGGGAAAGGCCAGTTCGATCCGCTCGATCGAGCCATTCCGGTAGACGCGAAAGGTAAGGGTACCGGTGCTTTCTCTGGTGTGGAACGACATTTCGAAAAGCTCGTTCAGGGCTGCCGAAAGCAGGTTCGCATGACGGATGGGATCGTGCCGATCGTGGCTGACCATGCGAGCCACGTAAGAGGCACATTGATCGCAATTCGACCAGTCTGCCACAAGGGTCGCCATCTCCATTTCCAGTTCAAGCAATGGCTCGAAAGCCGCGTCCACCTGCACCCGCATGGTATCCTCTCGAAAAATTCCCGAATGAAATGCGCTTCAAAAACTCATGGACTTGCGTGGAATTCGTCGAATGTCGCGGCCGACTGATCGCGTGCACCCTGCCTTATGAAATCACCAAGCTTGTCGGCGCTCAGCGGAGGGCTGATGCTATAGCCTTGCAGGCGGTCGCAGCCCTCCTGCTGGAGCCAGGCCGCCTGTTGCCGCGTCTCGACACCCTCTGCCGTCACCCGCATGCCCAGGCCATGTGCAAGGCCGATGACGGAGCGCACAATGGCTTGGCTTTTGCCGTCCTGCAAAAGATCCCTGATGAAATAGCGATCGATCTTGATCGTATCGAAGGGGAAATTCTTGAGATAGCTGAGCGAGGAATATTCCGTGCCAAAATCATCGAGGGAAATCTGAATGCCGAGCACGTTTAGCGTGTTCAGCGTGTCGAGATTGTTGATGGTCCGCTCCAGAAGCACGCCTTCGGTGATTTCCAGTTCCAGGCGTTCGGCTGGAAATCCGACGATATCCAGCGTTTGAGAAACGCGATCGGTGAGGCCCGGCGTCAGGAACTCCGCCGGAGAAAGATTGACGGCAAGCGTATAGTGCTCCGGCCATGCCAAGGCCTCGCGGCAGGCTTCCTCCAGCATCCACTGGCCGATTTCACGCATGAGACCATCGGCTTCGGCCATTGGAATGAAAGCTGCCGGCGGAATGACCCCGAGGGTCGGGTGCCGCCAGCGTAGGAGCGCCTCGAAGCCGACCACGTTGGACGGAGGCTCCACCAGCGGCTGATATTCGATGAAGAACTCATCGCGCTGCAGCGCCACGCGAAGGCTGCGCCGCAGCAGCTCCCTTTGTTCGACCACGATTAGCATGGCCGGATCGAAAGTCCGCGCCCGCCGTCGCCCTTCCTTCTTAGCGGCATAAAGGGCGACATCGGCAGCCTTCATCAGCTGTTCTCCCTCGTTGCCGTCGCGCGGCGCGATTGCGATCCCCACGCTGACGCCGACGAAGAGAGAGATGCCGTTGACCGTGAACGGCTTTTTGAATTCGGCCACCAGCGCGTCTGCCAACCGTTCCGCCTCCAGGGCCCGCTGCGGACCGATCTGGATGATGGCGAATTCATCGCCAGCGAGACGGTAGGCCGTTCCGCCGCGGCCGAGTGCTTTCGTAATCCTCTCGGCGGCGAGTTTCAGTACGATATCGCCGGCTCCGTGGCCAAGTGTGTCGTTGACGGGCTTGAAATCATCGAGGTCGAGCTGCATCAGCGCCGGCCCAACCTTGCCGGTAACCGGAAGCAGTTGCGTCAGAGCCGCGCTGAATTGGCGGCGATTGGGCAGTCCGGTGAGGACATCGTGCGTTGCCTGATGGATGAGCTGTGCTTTTTCATTGTCTTCGGACGATGGGCTTTCATGTGCTCCATTGGTTTCGACGATCAGAAGCCCCACTCGAATACGGGAGGCGAGCAAGCGGCGCTTTCCCTGCGTCGGATCGTCGAACTGGATCGTGCAAGGTTCGCCTGTGTCTATGACTTTATTAATAAGCTCGGCAAGCGTCGGCTTCGCAAGCGCGGGATAGGCTTCCCACAAGGATACCTCGCTCCGGGGCGCAAGACCGATATGCTCTTTGAATCGCTTCGAGCAATCGAGTAGTTTGAAATCCAGATCCCAAAGCGAGACCGTCGCCTCTAAACCGTTGTCGGATTCGGACCCGTAGAGAGTTTGCTGCGACCGATCCACTCGGTTCTCGGGCATATGGCCTCGTCCTCCCCAAGCCGGCCGCGCAAAATCCGGGCATTGTGCAGTTTGAACTGGTCCGTTGGCATCGGAGCACGCCTATCAATGATCGCAATCTCATCGAGCGTACGCGCGCAAGTGATAACTTACCAGAAGGCGGCAGCCGCTTTAAGCGAATATATTACGAGACCTTCATATTTAGCAATGATTGCTAAGACATATGCAGTTTAAACTGACTGCCACGACCTCGTTTGTTTCATTTTGAATGCACTGAGATTGTATTGTCGCGGTAGAGGCATTGCAGTGGTTGTGGTGCGTATCGGATGGTCCGATTACAAGATCGTTGATTCGCAGACATGAGTGCCGTTAAAGCGGCCTCCCTGATGATCGTCCCGACTTATGCCATACGCCCGTGACGCAGATCAGGTCGCAATGCATTGATGCCCATTTGGGATGAGGCGGCGGCGGAGATTGCCTCATCAAGCGGTTTGGTGTAGGGCCTAGACCTTCAATATCCGCGGACGATCGCCCTGCTGCGGTGTTGCTCCCAGAGAATGCCAGCCTCTTATTCATAGTGATTGTCCATCAACTGCGCTCCATCATCGGGCACATATCGAAGCATCATGGTTAAACAGACAAAGCCCTTTATCATCGAAGTCAAAACCTCCCGCCGGATGAAAGCAAGATCGGCTGAATCATCGAGATCCATCTGGGGAGAGCTTGCCGCCGATCTCAAGCAGACCTTGGCTTTGCAGCAGGAGATACAAGCAGGTTCGCCCGTGGATGAGGCCCAGCACAAGGAGGGCGCGGAGCGCCTGGATATTGATTCCGCGGCTCTGATGGAGCGCGATGAAGCGAAAGCGCCGCAGCCCAGCTCTCAGCTTCTTGAAAAATGGCTGGCAAGGAAGGCGGAAAGGCCGAAGGCCGGCTCACAGGATGTGGTTGAAACATTCCTTGCGCGGCTTGATCAGCAAAAGATGCTGCTCGCAGAGTTTCAGTCGGACCCCGATGGTTTCAAGCGCTGGCGCTCGGCATGGTTTCGCAAGGTAGCCAACGGCTTCGGCGTCAGCATCGGCCACGATCTGATCGATGCCGGCGGTGGTCTGCGATATGTCGTCGTCGATACGCTCGAAGATATCTCTTGTTTTCTCGACGACCTCCGTCACCATGCGAGAACCGACCTCGATTTTCGACGGGCGCTGGATGCCAACCGAAGACAGCGTGCCGCTCGCCTGTCCTCAAGGGCATTGTGATATATTTCGCGATGCGGCTGGAAAAAGCAAAGGCCTGACGCGCGAGAGGCGGCTCGCGGCGCAATCCGGCAGGCGGCCCACGGGCTCAAGCGCTTTTCCGGAGGTGACAATGAAGCGGTAGAGCATCATGCTGCTTCTATTATGTTTTTCATGCGCACCTTCCATCGAAGATGGAACGAAATGTCGTTTGCGATGTTCCCCACTGAAATTTGCTGGTGACGCCCCCTTGGGAGGACATCGTGCCTGACCTGACCGACACTATGCCAATAGACGCGGACTGGCTGGATATCGCTCTCCGTCTGCTGCTGGTCGTTGCAGCCGGAGGGCTGATCGGGATTAATCGGGAAATGGGTGGTCATGCCGCCGGGTTTCGCACGACGATCCTGGTCGGGCTCGCCGCATGCCTGTCGATGATCCAGGCCAATCTGCTTCTATCCACTCTGGGCAAGACGTCGCAATCATTCGCTTCGATGGATGTGCTGCGCTTTCCGCTCGGCGTGCTGACGGGTGTCGGCTTCATCGGGGGTGGGGCCATTCTCAAGCGGGGCGACCTGATCACCGGCGTAACGACGGCGGCGACCTTGTGGATCATGACGGCAGTCGGCCTGTGCATCGGCGGCGGTCAAGTGATCGTGGGTTCCGCCGGGGCCATTATCGCCTTTATCGTGCTATCGCCTTTCAAACAGTTCGACAGGCTGATGCCACGCAAGCAGAAGGCGCGCCTCGTGATCGAATTGCCTCGCGATGCAGGCGTTGCGATCGCCGATGCGCAAGCAGCGCTGGAACCGCTCGGATATGCTTTCTCCTTCATCGGCTGCAGGACAGGACCGAGCGACGCGACAACGCATATTTCCTACGAGGTGCGATGGCGGCAGGCGGGGCCGGATGGCGGTGGTGCGCAATTGCTTGCGTCCGTTGAGGAACATTACAGGGTGGTATCCTTCGAAATGCTGACGACAGGGGCGTGACGCAAGCTCTGAGACCGGAACATTCCGGAGCGGCAAAGGTTAAGCCCTCATCGAACAGGGAGAAAACCATGGCTAGAATCAGCGATAGGACAAACGCAAGGGGTTCTCCGCATGGTGGCGATACGCGCACCGTGCAGGCACTCGACCAGGCAGCCGGTGGGTCCGGGGATATCGAGTCCGAACAGCGGGCAGAAAAAGCCTCGCCAATAGAGCTACGTCCCGAAAATGGTACCGACGATGCGCGCTGCGAAGATTCGGCTACGCGTGATCTATTGCGCAGGCAGATGGCCGAAGACATTTCCGGCAAAATCTCGGACGTGAGGGCAGCTTCCGGATCAGAAGAGATCAACGGAGGTACACGACCCGAACCCCCTTACGCATCGACGCCGGAGAGAACAGACGTTGAAATACGAACGGAAATCGAGAGCAGGCTGAAAGCCGATCAACTGCTCGACGAGACCAGTATCTTCGTGACCGTCAGTCACGGGCGCGTCGTTATTGAAGGTTCCGTTGAAAATCACGAGGCCAAGCAGCGTGCGGAAGCGCTATCCCGGCAGGCCGGCGGCATTATCGGGCACGACAGCAACCTTGCCGTCCGCAAATCGCAGCGGGCGTAAGGCATTTCAGATGCGGATGCTATTGCTCGTCATCTTCGGCCTCATGGTCGCGTCCGTTCTGGCGATTCTCGTCATCAAGCCGTTTACGTCAAGCGACGGCCGAGATAGCGGCGCCGTTAAGAACGGCCCCATCGAGCAGCCAGAACCCAAACCCTGACGGATCAGTCTCATTTGCCCGGCTGTTGATTGTCCTGCTGTTCTGTGTTGCCAGGCTTGATGACGGGAGTGTTGCCCACCTGCGGCGCGGGCTTTTCCATCTTGCTGTCGCCGACTGACGGCGGTTTCAGCACACCGCCACAGTCGGACAGTTTGCGGCTGGGATTATGCGTAGCCGGCGGCGTCTGTTCGCCTTGCGCCTGCTGGCCATCAGTCTGCCGGTTGGTTTCTCCCGCTTTGCAGCGATCATCGTTCGATTGCTGCGCGACGGCAAAATTCCAGGACATGGCAGCCGTTACCGTTGCGATCAACAGCAGGCGGCCGCTTTCAGTCAGGTCCCAACCGTTCCACTGGCGCGGTCGACCAGCCCTCAGGCGAGCGCGCGCCGACAGGGTCGACAATTTCTGCGGCGTCACCGCGTTGACGGTATTCATGGGCATTGTTCACCCTCCGTAAATGTTGGAGGGGCTGCAGATCGGATGGATAGGAAGCTCGACTGCCGTTTCGTTGGCTATGGAGAGAAAGCGGAAAAATCTCCATATTCTTCAGCACCATCGAGTCCGCTTGGCACGATCTGCAACCTTATTGGGCTAACGCTGGGCTCTCCCTGTTGTTCCGCTTCGACCCAATTCCTTGGCGCCCCTCTGGAACCATCGCCGGGTGTTTTGGTTAGGTCGATATGAAATTTGCAATAGATGGAGGCTTGCTATGACGTTCGACGAACAGAAGAAGCCCCGGGAACAGACGAAACCACTATCCGCGACGGAAGCCCGGCAGGGCGTGCGGGGAACACATCTGTTCACCGTGCTGGTGACAGCGCTGGTTCTCGCGGCCATCGTATGGGCTGGCGTGGAAATCTGGGGTCGCTATATCGAGCCAGGCACACCTCAGAATCCGTCGCCGACGATCAGCTCCTCCAGCGGGCAGCCGCAGGCTGGTACGATAGACAATACGCCACCCGCCGGCCAAACGGCCCAGCCAGCTCCTACCGATCGCACGGAAAACAATCAGCAGGGCACGAAGAGCACGCCGGCCCAGCCGAACCGTGACGGAACGCAGAATTAGGGGCGGCTTTTGAATTGCGGATGAAATCGCAGGTCAATGAGTCCGTCGGGAGGTCAGCTCCTGGCGCATCTGATTGTTGGCCTTATCCAGCAAAAAAGCGGACGTCTATTATCCGGCGCGCCGGGCGCCGGACTGCGTTTTTCCCTCGGGTTCCTGACCGTCGCCGTCGGGCTGGTGCTTCGCGGGGGCTTTTCTGAATCTTGCGAGTATTTCTTCGCCATCTGCCGATGCGCGCGTTCTCTCCATGATCTCGCGTTCCTTCGCTGCCTGCTCCCAATGATGCTGGCTGCAGCCCCAAGGGCGCCCGGCCGCTTCCCAAATCGCATAGGCCCGTCTGCTGATCCACTCGAACCGTTCATCCGCCATCTTTTCCTCCTTCGTGGATGTTCTAAACAACGGGGCGAGCGATGGTTCCATGGGGGAACAATAGTGATTCTGATGTGTTCCACCTTAGATTCAGAGGTTCACAGGCTCATGAATCTGCGATGATAAAAGGAGGATCGAATGGCTTTGACATTGATCAGCAAGGCCTTTGCCGAGGGTACGCCCATACCGCGCAAATATGTCCTGGAAGGGGAAAATATATTCCCGCCTCTTGCCTGGGGCGGCGCGCCGGAGAAAACCCAAAGCTTCGCGCTGATCGTCGAGGATCCGGATGCGCCGAGCGGAACATTCCGTCACTGTGGTATCGCCAATATCCCCGCGCAATGGACTGGCCTGGTTGAAAGTCTAGACACGATGCAGGAACAGGCGCTGCGTTTCTACAGGAACGATTTCGGCAATGCCCGCTATGATGGTCCACGACCGCCTGCGGGCGATCCGCCCCATCGGTATATTTTCCGGCCTGCCGCGCTTGATGTACCGAGGGTGACCCTTCCTGAGGCCGCTGGCGCAGAAGCCATGTGGCAGAAGGTGAAGAAACACACGCTTGCAGAAGCAAGCCTTACCGGCAACTACCAAGCGTAAGTCGCGCCTTGTAAGCGGACACGATCGGCGGCGGCAAATTTCAACCTAATCCAAAGGAGATGTTATCATGCCAGCAAAGTCGAAATCACAGCAAATGGCTGCCGGTGCGGCACTCGCCGCCAAACGCGGCGAAAGAAAGAAGAGCGAACTGAAGGGGGCGTCGAAGAGCATGGTCGACTCCATGAGCGAGAAGGAGCTTCGCGACATGGCCTCCACAAAGCAAAAGGGAAAGCCGGAACACGCGTCCAAATCGTAAGGTTTGGCCGCTGCACGGCGGTGTTCTCGGCTTGTTGTCGAAGTCAGGCCAGTTCTATCGTTTCCGCCGCCAGTCGCGAACTTCCGGCATATCCTCGCCGTGCTGCCGGACGTAATCGTGATGCGTGACGAGCTTTGCCTTCAGGCCATTCACATCGTCGGGCATGTCAGCCTCAAATGAAGAGTGTCGACCACCGTAAGTTCGCGCGCTTCAGTCCAGAGGCAACCGGGCATAGGGCCGCATGCCATCCTTATCGACATGGCTCCGCGGCGCGGTACTTCCGTAGCTGCCCGTTCGGGAGGGCTGCGCGCTTCCGCGTGGCGTCAGATCTCCATCACATCTTCGAATGCTTCGGGGAAGCTTTCGCGCGCCACTTTCTCGTTGATGACGAGCATGGCTTCATAGGAGAGCGGATCGAAATCCTTGTTTGCGGGTAGCACCTCGCGCCCGAAGAGCAGGTTGAGCCGAGCAGCGTCGAGATTGCCGCGCTCGAAAGGTTCTGCTCCGAAATAGTGCCAGAGCGCATGCAGGAATGCGGCGTCGATCCGGTGTTCCTGCGTTCCCGGCCGCGCGCGGCGTGGCAGTTTCTTGATCGGCGTCACGCCCTTGGGGTTTGCGCGGCGAATGGTGAATTGCACGCCTGTACCCGGCATGCCGGAAGGAAAGCCGCGATGTTTCGTCATGTCGGGAAGCTTGCCCATGGCTGCTGCTCCTCTCCTGTTAAGCAATCGGGTATTGCCTTTTCCGATGTCAGGCAAGCCGATGCGGTGGAGAAGGCCGTGTGGGCATCTACTCTGTCGTGATTTCCCTTTGCCAGTCAATTGCGGGGACGAGGCTTTCGTTATGCCGAAGGGGCGCCATTTGGTTCGACCTCCCAAGGAGAAGATTACCGCTCGCGAGTAACTGGAGCCACTTGTGGATAAGAGTCGTGCACCGAAAAGTTCGGTTCCACGTCAACCAAATGATACATCAGCGCGGCGAGCGCGACAAAAAAGACAGTGCCTAGAATGAAACGAAGGAATGTCGGCCACAGGTAAACCATGATGATCGGTGCCAGACGCGCCAACATGAAAAGCCAATCGATAAGCGTGGGCGTCTTCTGCTTGTACATGATGTTTCATGTTTCCCTTGAGGGGCTTCCGATGTCGTTCCTCACTCCCTCGGAGGCCCATGCCTGCTGAGGGTTCCTTTCGTGTCGACAGTGGCAACCGCATCAACAAAAACGGCGATTGATCGCTGTCAGTGTCGGAAGACAACATGAACACCGTGCAGGTTTCGTGGAGACGAAATGCAGGCTTGGTGGATCGATTCTGGATGGTCGTCAGCTCTGACATTCGTTTTACTTTTACGTAAGCTTCATTAAGCTCTCCAATTAATATGCTATTCGCGGAGGGGGAAACGAATGAGCAGTCATGCTGATGTGGTGATCGTTGGAACAGGCCTGTCAGGCCTTGTTGCGGCTTGCGAGCTGCTAGAGCGCGGGAAACGGGTGATCCTTGTCGATCAGGAGCCTCGGGCAAGTCTCGGCGGACAGGCCTTCTGGTCGCTTGGCGGGCTGTTCATGATCGATACGCCGGAACAACGGCGGATGCGCATTCGCGACAGTCTCGATCTCGCCCGTCAGGATTGGTTGGGCGCTGCGGCCTTCGACCGACCGGAGGACTTCTGGCCGCGTGCCTGGGCAGAGGCCTACCTCAATTTCGCCGCCGGCGAGATGCGCAGCTGGCTGCATGGGCTTGGCATGCGCTGGTTTCCGATTGTCGGCTGGGCAGAACGCGGCGGAGGCCTTGCCGACGGGCACGGCAATTCCGTGCCGCGCTTCCATGTCACCTGGGGTACGGGTCCTGGCGTTCTCGATCCATTCGTAAAAAGGGTTTTGGCGGCGGAGAAGGACGGCAAGATCGAGCTCTTGTTCCGGCGGCGCGTGACACGATTGGTCGGTGATGAAGACGGCATTTTCGGCGTGGAGGGCGAGATCCTCGCCGAGGACAATATCCGCCGCGGTCAGCAATCGAACCGTGATGTTGTCGGCGACTTCCGCATCGAGGGCGCCGTGATCGTGGCAAGCGGCGGCATCGGCGGCAATCCGGAACTGGTTCGCCGCGCCTGGCCCGTCGAACGCCTTGGCGCACCCCCGGAGCGGATGCTGAGCGGCGTGCCCCATCACGTGGATGGCTTGATGATCAGTCATGCCGAGGCAGCCGGCGCGCGGCCGATCAACGGCGACCGCATGTGGCACTATACCGAAGGCATTGCCAACTGGGACCCGATCTGGCCGAACCACGGCATTCGCATCCTGCCGGGGCCGTCCTCGCTCTGGTTCGACGCCAATGGCAATCGCATGCCGGCACCTTGCCTGCCGGGCTTCGACAGCCTTGCGACGCTGCAGCACATCTGCAAGCTCGGGCATAGCTACAGCTGGTTCGTGACCACGCAGAAAATCGTCAAGAAGGAATTTGCCCTTTCAGGCTCCGAGCAGAACCCGGATCTTACCGGGCGCGATATCGGGCTTCTTCTGCGCAGCCGCCTTGGGCGATCGGCGCCTCCGCCGGTGGAAGCCTTCAAGGCGATGGGCAGGGATTTCGTCGTTGCCGAAACGCTGGAAGAGCTGGTGGCCGGCATGAACCGTATCGGCGATCGTCCGCTCGATCTTGCCCATCTGCGCAGGCAGATCGAAGCCCGCGACCGCGAATTGGATAACCCCTTTGCCAAGGATGCCCAGATCGTCGCCTTGCGACAGGCGCGCGGCTATCTCGGTGATCGCTTCATGCGCACGGCCCCTCCGCATCGCATATTGGATGCGAAGGCAGGTCCATTGATCGCCGTGCGCCTCCATATTCTGACGCGGAAATCTCTTGGCGGTCTCGAAACCGATCTGAATAGCCAGGCGCTCGGGCGGAGCGGCGCACTCATCCCGGGATTGTATGTCTGCGGCGAGGCCGCAGGCTTCGGCGGCGGCGGATATCACGGCAACAATGCGTTGGAGGGCACATTCCTGGGAGGATGTATCTTTTCCGGCCGCAATGCGGGGCGGGCGGCATAAGCCGGTCGAAATGGGCGCGGTTTTAGGGGAGGGTGTCCGACGACACTGCGAGGGCATGCAGTCTCGTCGGACGCTGCGGTAGTCGGCTCGGGGGTGGCATCCAAGCCGATAGTGAATATCATATCAGCTACCAGAGGTTTATTTAACCTGCCCGAATGGATGGCTGGAGGCTTCGGTGGGCGGGGAGGGTCCGGCAACTGATGCTGCAGCGGCGGGATCATTCATGCCTCGTATTCGTTTGCGTAGCCTCATGGCCGGCCTATTTTCGCCGGTGGCGCGTCCGCAGAAGGTATAGAAGCATCCTGGCCCGTTCGAAATAGCCGGGTGGCGAAGGCGCGTTACTGTCACCACACGATGGAGCCTGACGATACTCGCCGCCGGAACCAGTCGGTACGGCATCGCCGGCAATCCTATACCCTGCAGGATCCTGTCGTTCGGACGTGAGATGACGCATGTCGGCAAACGCCACGGGATATGGCGTGGCCATCTCGTCTGGCCGGGCGGTATGGCTTTTGAGAATAGGGAAAGCCCACCCCGTGAGTGCCAAAGCGCCGATAAAAATAGGAACGGGAAAAGCATAGCGGAGCAACATCGGGGAATCCAGATTGTTGCTAAGCCACTAGAAGCCGAAGATTGCGTCGGCATTACAAATGCTCGACCGGACCGAGCTACACGGGCAAGGGGATCGCAACTTCATTCATCCCGAAGCAATAATCGGTTGCGATCCCGGATTAGCCTCTACGCGATGTCAGGCCGGGCATCAGGCGGTGTCATTCTTGCCGAACCAGAAGTCGAGTTCGCGTATGCGGCGTTTGTCATAGGGCTGCTCCGGCGATTTGATCTGCCAGCTGTCATCATTGGCAAGACCGGTCCACTTGGGCGCGCCGCCCTGTTTCTGAACGGATTGCCGCCAGCGATACTGGGCATAGATTTCCATGATCTTGCCGGCATATTGGCTGGCGAGATCGCCGTTGCCGGTGATGATCACCAGGTTCTCGTCGTTCACGCCGCTCGCCTTCGGGCCCATATTGTGGGAGCCGGTCATGACGACGGGATTGGGACCATATGGATCGACGATGACCACCTTGCTGTGGACCATGGCATGGGCCGTTGGCAGCTTCAGAACTTCCTTCTGCCAATAGGCAAACCGGCCGGGGATAGCGGCGGGCAGCACGACGTCGGCATTGGCATCGATCCTCTCGCCTCTGTTGAACAGCACGACAGGGTTCTTTGCTGTGCCGGGATTCTGGTTGACCACGCCCTGAATGTAGAGATCGGGTTTGAACGAAGGGCTCGACGGCGAGGCAAGCTCGATGATGTCGTTGAGAAGCGTGCCGCGAGGCCCGGGATTGAACATGGCGAACAGGATGCCCTGCTGGGCACCGCGGATCAGCTCGCTTGCCTGTTCGAGATCAAGCCCTTCGCGCATGGGCGTGAACCAGACCGTCGTATTCTTGGCCTTGGGCGTTGTTCTGGGCCCGGCATTGCTTTGATAGAGGGCGGGCGGCGATTCATTGCCGTCGGCGGCAAGTGTCTTCCACTGGTCGAGATAGAATTGCGCGACGGCCGGGTTATCGATCAGAAGCGCATTGTTCGCCTGCGTGCAAAGGCCGGTCATCGTCCAGTTCGTGCTGCCGGTCCATACGGCCTGCGGCGATTTGTCGGCGTCGCAGATGACCAGGAATTTATTGTGCGCCAGCGCCCGCGGCGCGCTCATGCGATCCCTGACGTCGCAGGAAGATAGGTCGGACCGGGCATCTTCGTTTTCGTCCTCTCCCTTTTTCTTGACGCTGCCATTGCCAAGCACGATATGAGCGCGTTTCTTGAAGCCCTGCAGCAGGGGAATAAGCTCCGGATCATCCAGCTCGAACAGGGCCGCATAGATATGCCCGCCGCTCGCCCGAGCATCATTGAGGAGCGATACAAGCTTGTCGCGGATCGGCCCTGCAAGGAACTGGCGGATCGGGTCCTCGGGGTTGGCAATCGCCTTCTTGAGCTTGGTGGTGGGAGCCTCTTCGGGCAATAGGCGTGCAAGCCACTGGCTGGCGACGATGCCGCGATTGAAATAGCAGCTGACATGGCCGCTCGTTTCGGCCCCGATCTGCATGGCCTCGCTCCAGTCCGATACGTGATCGGCCGATTCCTGCAACGCCGTCTCGGGTCCGATCATGGCGGAGACCCGGTAGGCGACGATATCGCCCGGATTGACGGCGAAATCGGACCAGAGATATTTCTGAATCGGCCATTCCGTCGTCGGCTTGCGCGTGCCTTCCTCTACGGCCGGCCCGTCGGCGAAGCCGACCCAGCTTGCGACGATCTCCTCATGATAGCCATCGGCGTCGACATCGGAGACCGTGTTGGGGCTTTGCGGGCTTCCAGCCGCCCGCTTGATCTTCCGCCGCAGGGCAAAGCCACGGCACTGGTCGATGAAGTCGCTGCGCCAGGCGATAAGAGCACTATCGACACCGGGATGCACGATCAGATTTATGTTCATTATCCCTCTCCCTGGATGGTTGCTTCTGTTCCTCTTACTGCGGCGTATCGGATTTGCGCCGATACCTGACCGCGAAGCCTTAATCGGGCGCGTCTGGTGGTTTGGCCGGTTGAGTGGCTCTATCCTACTTTGCGTCACGGCCGTGACGGTCTCATGAATTGCTCTGGGCATCTTAAGGACGGCGCAATGCCATCCTGATTTAGCAGTCTTTGGAGCAGCTGTGAAATTCGCGATCCATAGTCGCCTATGAAAATTCCACTCGAAGTCGAAATGTGATCTTGCGTCTCGAAGCAAGTGTGGCAAGACTTCTGGGACCCCCTTGCGCCGGCGCGGCGCGGCGCGAAAAATTTCGGCAGACTGTATGAAAGCACCCAAAAGAATCGGCATTCTGGACGTCGCCCGGTTGGCCGGCGTGTCGGCTACGACCGTATCGCGCGTCCTGAATGGTCAGGTCGACAGCCGCATCCGCCTGGAGACGCAGGATCGTGTCAGGGAGGCGGCGAGCAGCCTCGGCTACGTTGTCAACCGTCTTGCAACATCGCTGAGAACACATAGGACCGGTGTATTCGGGGCGATCGTCAACAGCCTGTCGGGTCATTATCAACCGCATCTGACAAGCCGTCTTCAGGCTGTGGCGCAGCGTCGGGGTGTGGAACTCCTGGTCGCGCAAGCCAAGACGGAGGCCGGCGAAATCGCCGGCCAGCTGCGCTTGTTTCAACAGGATTTCTTCGACGGCGTCATCATGGTGAGCGACCTTCCTGGCCAGCAGGCGCTTTGCGATCACCTTGATCTCATAGGTAAGGCGCATGTGACGCTCGGTGCGGGGCTGACGGGTCCGCTTCCTGCGGTTCTAACCGATGATCGGCTTGGCATTAGACTGCTGCTTGATCACCTTGTGAAGCTCGGCCACCGCCGCATTTCCTTCGTCTACCGCGTCAGTCGTAGCGCGCTTCGCGATCGGATGTCGATTTTCCAGGACTTTGTTGCCGCCAGCGCCGACCTGGTCGCCGGTGATATCATTTCCTTTGAGAGGGGCGAGCACGACCGCACGCTCTTTGCCGGCCTGCTGCAATCGCCGGAACGCCCGACGGCTCTGATCTGCGGCAGTGACGGCCTTGCCATCGAGGTTGTCGCCTTCCTGCGCGATCTCGGCCTGCAGATCCCCGCAGATATTTCCGTCGTCGGCTATGACAACGTGCCCGATACCGCCTATTGGGCTCCGCCGCTGACGACGGTCGCGCAGCCGACGGATGCGCTATGCGAAGCCTCGCTCGATCTTCTGGTTGAGCTTTCGAACCTTCCGATGGACGCACGCGTTGCAAAGCGTCCGATGCGGTTCGTCACCCCCGAACTTGTCATACGTGCGTCATCGAGCTCGCCTAGCTTGCGGCCACTTTCCCTTGCGTAAAAGAAAAGACGATCTTGAGCGCAAGTGGTCGTATTTCATATGCGCAAACGTTTGTGCAGCGATTTATAAATTGCTTTAACAGGAAAGTGTGTGCCGATGTCCGATTATCTGCCCAGCGGCTTCAACAGCCCGGTTACCCGCCGCACAACCCTTCTGATGGGAGCCGCGGCCGGCCTCAGCGCTTTTGTCCCGGCGTTGTCGGCCTCGGCCGATGCCGGCACCGACAAGAGGCCTGAACTGCGCATCGCCGTTCAGATGAATCCGGTGTCGCAGGAGCCCGTCGATGCCGCCAGCAACGTCGCCTTCCGCAATAACTTTTCCATCCACGAGACAGTGCTTGCGCTCGACATGCGCGGCGACTTCTCGGTGAAGCCCAATCTCGCGACGTCCTGGACCTGGATTTCGCCGACCGTACTCGAAATGAAGCTGCGCCCTGGCGTGATCTTCCATGACGGCCGCGAGATGACCGCCGAGGACGTCGCCTTCTCCTTCGGGCCTGAGCGGCTCCTGAACAAGGACGCACCGGGTTATCCGACCTATCGCACCAATTTCACCAGTCTCGACCATGTCGAAGTGGTCGATCCGCTGACGGTCCGCTTCGTCACCAAGTTCCAGGACCCGATCTTCCTGCAGCGCCTTGCATCTTACGCGGCCGTGGTCATCAGCAAGGACGCCTGGCAGAAGAATGGCGGTAACTGGACGACCTGGCGGCAGAAGCCGGTCGGCGCCGGCCCCTACAAGGTCGAAAGCTATACGGCCAATGAGAGCGTCGTTCTCGCCGCGCACGATCAGGCCTATCGCGGCAAGCCGGCCGCCAAGCGCGTGACCTTGCGCATCGTGCCCGAGGTTTCCTCGCGCATCGCCGGTCTGCTGGCCGGCGACTACGACATTGCGACGGACCTGCCGCCGGATCAGCTCTCGGTCGTCACAGCGAGCACCGATCACGAAATCGTCGGCGGGCCGGTGCCGAACAACCGCATCCTGTTCTTCGACAAGAACAATCCGGCGCTGAAGGACCCGCGCGTTCGCCAGGCACTCATCCTCGCCATCGATCGTCAGGCGATCGTGGACACGATCTGGAACGGTCGCACCAGGGTGCCGAACGGCCTGCAGTTCGAGCTCTACGGTCCGGTCTATCTCAAGGATTATCCTGCCTACAAATATGATCCGGACCAGGCCATGCAGCTCCTGAAGGATGCCGGCTATAATGGCGAGGAGATCGAGATCCGCTCGCAGAACAATTACTACACGGCGGAAAACCCGGTCACGCAGGCCGTTGTCGCCATGTGGCAGGCTGTCGGCGTCAATGCTAAGATGAAGTTCGTGGAATCAGGCAAACTGTTTGAGGCCTCGTCGACCCGCGCGACCGGCAACTGGTCGAGCACTGGCCAGGTACCGGACCCCTATATCTCCTT
Organism: Rhizobium sp. WW22; assembly: GCF_047041135.1. Lineage (NCBI taxonomy): Bacteria > Pseudomonadati > Pseudomonadota > Alphaproteobacteria > Hyphomicrobiales > Rhizobiaceae > Rhizobium > Rhizobium sp. WW22. The sequence goes on along the minus strand of NZ_CP178199.1, from coordinate 1,858,078 downwards.
CTTCACGCAGTTCAGCTCGGCAGGTAATCTGAGCTCGTTCAAGATCTGGCAGAATGCCGATTTCGATGCCCTCGGCGCCAAGATGGAACAGGCCGTCGATCCGGCCGATCGCGCCAAGATATTCCGCGACATGCTGCATCTGATCGAATGGGAAGACCCGGGCGAGACGGTCCTGCATCAGAATGCCGTCTTCTTCGGCATCCGCAAGGGCATCAAGTGGCAGCCTCTGCCGGCCTTCCAGATGGATCTCGGCGCCGGCAGCCTTTCCTTCGAAGAGCAGAAGAGCTGAGCCGCTTCGCGATGGGCGTTCCCGTTCTTTCCGTCGACAATCTGAGTGTCTCGTTCAGAACGGGCATCGGGCGGTTTCATCCGGTCAACAACGTGTCTTTCGACCTTGCCGAGGGCGAAATCCTCGGCATCGTCGGCGAGAGCGGATCGGGAAAGAGCCTCACCTGCCTGACGCTTGCCGGTCTTCTCGGGCCGAGCGCCAGCGCCACGGGCTATATCTCCTTTCAGGATGCGATGTATGACGCAGCCGAGCTCGGCCCGCGGTCGCGGGTAAAGCTGCCGCCCATCGGGCTGATCTTTCAGGAGCCCGTCTCCTGCCTCGATCCGGTGCGCACGATCGGCTCACAGATAGCCGAGGCGGCGGTCAGCGCCGGCATGTCCGCAAGGGAAGCCAGGGACGAAGCGCTCCGGCTTCTGGCGGAGGTCGCGATTCCCCAGCCGGAGACGCGCTACAATGCCTATCCCGCGCAATTTTCCGGCGGCATGTGCCAACGCGTTATGATTGCCACAGCGCTTGCCATGCAGCCGCGATTGATCATTGCCGACGAGCCGACCACGGCGCTTGATGTGACCGTGCAGGCGCAGGTCATCGCTCTTCTGGTCAAGGCGGTGCGAGAGCGCGGGATTCCCATGATCTTCATCAGCCACGATCTCGATCTCGTCGCCGAAGTCTGCGACCGCATCGCAGTCATGTACGCGGGGTCGCTGGTCGAGATCAACCGCACCGACGATCTCTACGATAATCCGCGCCATCCCTATACAAGGCTGCTGCTGGAGGCCATGCCCGGACGCGGCAGGCCGCTGGAAAGGCTTGCGGACATTCCCGGCGAGCTGAAGCTGCATGACGACCCGCCGCAGGCCTGCGCCTTTGCGCCCCGTTGTCCGCGTGCAGAGACGAATTGCGCGACAATGGTCCCGCCATTGATTGCGGGTACGGCAGCGCTTGCCTGCTTCAATCCGTGGAGTTCCCATGATGCCTGAGAAGCAAATCGCCTCCGATGCAAAGGAGGCTGGCGTCGCACTCGCGGCCCGTGATCTGCAATTTTCCTATGCGCCCGGCTTTTCCCTTTGGCCAGGACGGACCAAGGGGTTTCATGCGATCAAGGATGTGAGCCTGGAATTGAGACCCGGCGAAACACTCGGTCTCGTCGGCGAGTCCGGTTGCGGCAAGTCCACGCTTGCCTCGCTGCTCTGCGGCGATCGTATGCCAACCTCAGGCGAAATCACGTTGTTCGATCAGCCCTTCAAAAGCCTGATGAAGCCGAACCGGCGCGGGCTGGCAAAACATCTGCAGGTTATTTCGCAGGATACGATGGGCGCGCTCGATCCGCGCCGGAGCGTCGGTCATCAGATGGTGGAGACGCTCACGATTCACGGCATCGGCTATCCGGCAAGCAGGCTCGATCGGGCGGCGGAAGTTTTCAAGGCTGTCAGTCTGCCGGTTTCCGCCTTGCAGAAATTTCCCCATCAGCTCTCCGGCGGCCAGCGCCAGCGCGTCGCCATCGCCCGTGCCCTCGTGGTCGAACCGCAAATTCTGCTTTGCGACGAGCCAGTCTCGGCGCTCGACGTTTCCGTGCAGGCGCAGGTACTCAACCTCCTGCTCGAATTGCAGCGGGCACGCGGTCTGTCGCTGCTCTTCATCAGCCATGACGTGCGGGTGGTTCGGCATGTCTCGCACCGCGTCGCGATCATGGAGGCGGGACAGATCGTTGAAACCGGTTCCACGGAGGACGTCTTCGCAAACCCGGCCCATCCCTATACCGCAAAACTCCTCGCCGCCGTCCCCCGCGGACGGCGGAGCCGGGTACCGCAGGCGGCGGACGTGCTCGAAACGCTCTGAAGGAACAGGCAATGCTTCAATCCATCCTGCGGGCGTTTCTAAGGGCGCTCGTGACGCTATTCCTGGCGATGACCTTCACCTTCGTCATCCTGCGCGTCAGCGGCGACCCGCTGCATTCCCTGTTGCCCATCGAGACGCCGCCGGAAGTGGTGGCGCTGATGCGGCAGCAATGGGGTCTCGATCAGCCGCTCTACATCCAGTATTTCGCCTATCTCGGCCACCTTCTGCGCGGTGACTTCGGAACGTCGCTACTGAACGGGCAGGATGCTCTGACGCTGGTTCTGTCGAAAGTCCCGGCGACGCTGGAATTGATGGGCGCCGCGCTGATATTGGCGTTCGGCGCCGGTGTGCCCTTCGGCATTCTGGCTGCACGCAACCGCGGCGGCCTGATCGACCGCTTTGTCATGGCGCTTGCGGTGCTGATGCATTCGCTGCCGAATTTTCTGATCGCCATCCTCCTCATTCAGCTTTTCGCCGTCTCCTTGCGGATCCTGCCGAGCGGCGGGGGATCGACGATGGCGCATCTCGTCATGCCCGTTCTGGTCATTGGCCTTTACAATGCCGGCATTATCGCCCGCTTCGTCCGCTCGAGCGTGCTGGAAGTGCTGGGCCAGCGCTTCATATTGGCGGCGCGCGCCAAGCGCATCGGCGAAAGTGCTCTTCTGTGGCGGCATATCATGCCGAACGCAGCCCTGCCGCTTCTGACCATGCTGGGTTTTCTCGTTGGCGGCATGATCGGCGGCGCCGCCGTGGTCGAGAGCGTCTACGCCTGGCCCGGCGTCGGCCGCTTTCTCGTCTCCTCCGTCGCCCAGCGTGATCTGAACATCGTGCAGACCATCGTGCTGCTCATCACGGCGACGATGGTGACGGCCAATCTCATGATCGATTGTCTCTACATTCTCGCCGATCCGCGTCTGCGGCATCGCGCATCGGCCTGATCGGCCGCTCGAAAGGTAAAAGCCATGGCGAATGCAGCGACGGGTGCCGATGCTATCCCTAAGAAAAGATCGGAGCGAGCATTTCTGCCCCGCCTCCGGTTCGATTTGATGACGGCCATTTGCGTCATTGTGCTCGTGACCTTCATCGTGGTCGCGATCTTTGCCAATGTGCTTGCGCCTCATGGGTTTGCACAGATCGATCTTCATGCCCGCAAGGCGCCGCCGATCCTGTTTGGAGGCTCCTTCAAGCATATTCTCGGCACCGACGAGCTTGGTCGCGATATTCTGAGCCGCATCTTCTATGGCTTGCGCACCAGCCTGCTGATCGCGCTCGGCGCTTCGGCGATCAGCCTGACGCTTGGTACCGTGCTTGGCCTGCTTGCCGCTTTCGGCCGTGGATTTGCCGATATGCTGATCCGCGTCGCCGTCGATTTTCAGGCATCGATGCCGTTCCTCATCATCGCGCTCGCCGTCCTCGCCTTCTTTGGCGACAATCTCTGGCTGTTCATGGCATTGCTCGGCCTCTACGGCTGGGAGCGTTACGCGCGATTGGTGCGGGCCATGGCCGGGCTGGAACTAGAGCGCGGCTATGTCGCGGCGCTGAGGCGAAATGGTGCAGGAACAGCGCGCATCGCCTTCCTGCACGTGCTGCCCAATATCCTCTCCGTCGTCCTCGTCAATCTGACGATCGTCCTGCCGGAAATCCTGCTGCAGGAATCGGCGCTGAGCTTTCTCGGCCTCGGCATCCAGCCGCCGCTCGTCAGCCTCGGCAGCATGGTCGGTGCAGGCCGCGACTATGTGATGACAGAATGGTGGATCGCGATCCTGCCGGGCATCGTGATCTTCATCCTGTCACTGTCGATCAGCTTGATCGGCGATTATCTGCGCGACGTTCTCGACCCCACACTTCACTAGGCTGCCCCGTAAAGAACCGACTCCAAGGAGACTTGCATTGCCTTTGCCCCTTCACGCCGCTCGTCATGGTTCGCTCCGTATTGCCGCTCATCGCGGCTTCAGCCGGCGCTTCCCGGAAAATACTATTCTCGCCTTCCAGGCGGGTGTGAACGCAGGCGCCAACGAGTGCGAAATCGATCTTATGCTGACGCGCGACGATCAGATCGTCGTGATGCACGACAGAACCCTTGATCGCACGACCAACGGCTTCGGCTTTGTTGCCGATCACGATCTCCAGCATATTCTTTCCCTTGATGCCGGCGCGAAATTCGATCCCCGTTTCGCCGGGACGCGTGTGCCGACGCTTGCCGATACGCTGCTGTGGGCAAAGCAAACGGATACCCGTCTCGCAATCGAGATGAAGGAGCCCGAACGTCCCGATCGCCTCATCGATCTCGTGATCGGTACGCTGCGGGAGCTCGATGCTTTTGAGCATGTCGCCATATCCTCCTTCGACCATCTTGACCTGTTGCGCGTGAAGGAATTCGAGCCGCGCCTGCAGACGGAAGCGATCCTCCACCATCGTCCGGTAGACATCGTCGCCTCGATGCGCGCCGGCCGCATTGACGGCGTCTCACTGGAACTGAACCGCTTTCATCGCACTGACGCCGAGGCGCTGCAGGAGGCCGGCATTGCCGTGCGTCTGAGCCTTCCATTGCCGGAAAAGCTTGCCCTGTTCTGGCAGGGCGGCCGCGACCTGCTTCCCATGATCCGCAGCTGCATTCGGGATCGGCTGGTCGATGCCCTTATCGGCGACGATGTGGATTTCCTCCGCATGCTGGGCGCGAGCGCCTGAGAAGAGAGCATCAAAGGACGGCTATCGTCGCAGGGGGGTAGTTCTCTATTGCTTCCTGATCCGGCATATCACGGTGGCATTCCCCGTTTGGGCTTTTTTGTTAGGGTCTATGCAGGTCAACGCACCCGGCTCGCAATCCTCCCGGAATTCGTAGGGTCCGTTGGAGCCCCGCGCCACAAGGTTGGGACTTTGGTTCGGGCAATCCACAGCCTCCGTGCCGCGTTGCTCGCATGCCCAAAGGGTAAGGCCGATCAAAAGAAGACCAGGAAATTTGTTCATCATCTACTTTCGATTGCAGGATCGTATGATGAATACAAACCCATGAGCCCCTTGGGTCATGGGGAAACTAGGTAACTAGGCGATATGTCAAGGAGCATTGGAGCGTAAGACCAAGTTCAACCTCCCTGATTTTCATAGCGCATATGGAGTGCGCGCTGATATCATATTATGACTTCGGAAAATCCGCGACGTTTGAAAGTCATTGGGACGACTTTGGTACGAATATAAAGACCAGACCCACGACAAAAGTCGCTAGGCGCGCTGCAGGCTGCCGATAGAGCATATTCGCCATTCAGGCGACCTTTTATGCGCTAAACAATGCATACAAGGCGGCAAGCCAGCGCGTCTGCCACACCTCCTGGCCGAACCGAGCAATAATGCTCGACACGTTACAAAATTCATATTATGTCATATGATATAGATCAATCTCGTATGGAAGAGATGCTCCGTGTATGTAGGAACGCAGGTCGAGGCGCGGGATGATGACGACTATCGCGTTTTCGCTCAATTGGGGGTGAAACATATTTGCGCGGACCCGCCGGGAAAGCCGGAAAGCTGGACCCTTTCCGATCTTGAGCGCCTGCGCGACAAGGTCGAGAGTTTTGGGCTGATTCTGGACATGATCCAGCTTCCCTTGCCGTCTCAGCCGATTGAGAAGGCGACCTATCCCGATATTCTGCTTGCCGGACCGGATCGTGATCGCCAGATCGATGCAGTCTGCAAGCTCATCGAAGATGTGGCGGCCGCGGGAATTCCTGCAGCAAAATACAACCTCAACCTCATCGGCATTCCACGCACGCCGGAAGAACCTGGCCGTGGTGGTTCGCTGAATGCGAGCTTCCGCTGGGACAAGGCGGACCACAAGGCTGCCCCGGGCCTTGCCGGCATCCTGTCGGAAGACGAAAACTGGGAGCGCATCGACTATTTCCTCGAGCGCGTCGTCCCCGTGGCGGAGAGCAGTCGCGTCCGTCTCGCCTGCCATCCGCACGATCCCTATACACCGCCGGGCTACCGCGGCGTCACCCGCGTCCTTGGCTCTGTCGAAGGTTTGAAGAAATTCGTGCTCATGCGCGAAAGCCCCTATCACGGGCTGAACTTCTGCCAGGGATCGGTCGGCGAGATGCTCGACAATCCGAGGGAGGAGATCGACGACATCATTCGCTGGTTCGGCACGCGCGGCAAACTTTTCAACGTCCATTTCCGCAACATTCGCGGCGGCAAGCTCTCCTTCATGGAGACCTTTCCGGATGAGGGTGACATGGACATGGTTCGTTCCGCGAAGGTCTACAAGGAGGTCGGCTATCAATACATGCTGATGCCTGATCATGTGCCGACCATCAGTGGCCGGGACCCGACCGGCGTCGCTTTCGCCTTCTGCTACGGCTACATCGCCGCCCTCGTCCAGTCGCTCGAAGGCGCCTAAGAACCGTTGTCATACCAATCGACGATAGGATTCCAAGATGGACCCGATTGAACTGAAAAAGGCGGTTGGCAGCGGTCTGCTGTCCTTCCCGGTCACCCATTTCGACAGCGATCTCAAATTCGACGAGGCGAAATACCGCCGCCATGTCGAATGGCTGGCAGGCTATGATGCTGCAGCCCTTTTTGCAGCCGGCGGAACAGGTGAATTCTTCTCCCTCAATCCTGCCGAAATTCCGCAGGTTGTCCGCGCCGCAAAGGCATCCGCCGGCAATACGCCGATCATCTCCGGAACAGGCTACGGCACGTCGCTCGCCGTCGAGATCGCCAAGTCGGCCGAAAAAGCCGGAGCCGATGGGGTGCTGCTTTTGCCGCCTTACCTCATGTCTTCGGAGCAGGCCGGCCTGATCGCCCATGTCAAGGCGGTCTGCCAATCCGTGGGGATCGGGGTCATCATCTACAATCGGGACAATGCGGTGCTTAGCGCCGACAGCATCGCGCGGCTTGCCGACGAGTGCCCCAACCTCGTCGGCTGCAAGGATGGGGTCGGCGATGTCGACAAGGTGATCGAGATCACCACGACCCTCAAGGACCGTCTCGTCTATGTCGGCGGCATGCCGACCCATGAAGTTTATGCTCAGGCCTATTTCGCTGCCGGTGTCACGACCTATTCCTCCGCCGTCTTCAACTTCATCCCCGCGCTGGCCCAGCGTTTTTACAGTGCGTTGCGGAGCGCAGACCAGGCAACGGTGGACGAAATCCTCACGGGCTTCTTCTTCCCCTTCGTCGCCCTGCGCAATCGGAAGAAAGGCTATGCGGTCTCGATCATCAAGGCCGGCTTGCACGTTCTCGGCAAAGATCCCGGCCCGGTGCGGCCACCATTGACCGATCTGACGCCGGAGGAGCTGTCAGCACTCGCCAAGATTATCGAGATGGCCAAGGCAGCTTGAACCGATAGCGCAATTCCAGGAAAAGTGCGCAGCGGTTTTCCGTCGGCAGTTGCGGGAAAGGAGAGAGCGGTTCAGAATTTCGGTGAGCTGCATCCCCCGGGCGAACAGCACGCTCCGGGCTGTTCGATCGTTATTCCGTCGCCCTCGCCGGCGAGATGGTCACAGAATAACTATGGCCAAGGCTCAGTCACCATCGTGAACTTCACTGGCTTTCACATCCCGTAACGATGCCTGTCACCTTGGCAAGAAACCCGCGCCGAAGCGGAACTGCTGCCATAAAGCTGCCATTCTATCGTCAACACGTCGCCGCGCTATGACCCCGTAGAAACCGTTTGAGGACCACATTGTCGCCGGATCGTTCCTGAAACCTAACCGGCGGTGATATCGAAACGATATGTCACCCCTAGCTCTACGCCGTCAAAGAGGTGTTCCCCCCGCACGACTGAAGAGGAATTGAGATGATTGTTCGTCATATCCCCGCTGCATCGCTGACCGCCGCAATCTTGAGCTTGATGGTTCTCGGCAACCAGGCCTTTGCGCAGCAAGCAACACAAGGGCAGCCACCTGCGCAAGCGCAGCAGCCCGACAGCAATGCTGCGGCTGCACCCGTCAGCGACCAGAAGATAGAGGCCTTTGCCGTCGCCTATCTCCAGGTGGACAAGATCAGGCAGGAATACTCGGCCAAGATCGGCGCAACGCAGGATCCAACCGCGAAGCAACAGCTCCAGACCGAGGCAAGCAAGCAGATGGTGCAGGCCGTCCAAACCTCGCCGGGCATGTCGGTGAACGAATACAACGCAATTCTGACGGCCGCAAAGAGTGATCCGGCGCTTGTAAAGAAAGTCCAGGACAAGATCCAGAAAGCCGAGCCCGCACAGCAATAGGCGTCGCACGATCTCCAGGTAAGTTGATCTCATGCCGCCGCCGCGCCAGGAGCTTCGATCTTGGCGCGGCGGCGGCATTTTTTACACAATCGTTTGAAAGCGGTCGTTGCGGCTTACCGGGCCGTGCTTTCAGCACGATTTCGCCGAGAAATTCACCAGCATAGCAGCAGCTGAATAATCATGAGGGATCTTCAGGCAAAGTTGAGGTGAGCAGCCAGGGCTATGCCGCGTTCGCAATCGCGGCTGCGAAATCACGGTAGCTGTGCAGCGGACGGCCGAGGATGGTGGTCAGCCGTTCGATGTCGCCGATCTCGGGGATCATGCCGTCGCTGACATAGCGTTCCGCCATCAGGCGCATCTCATAAGCGGTCCACTTCGGCATGAAGCTCGCCATGTTCTGCTCGAACCCACTGGGATCATCGCCGCCGTAAACAACCGACCGGCCGAGCAGGTCCGACCAGATCTTGGCTATTTCCGGGCCGGTCAGCGTGTCGGGGCCGACCAGATTGATCGTCTCGATCGGCAGCTTGCCGGGAGCCTGGTCGCGGCGGATCAGCTCGATGGCGGCGACCTCGGCGATATCGCGGGCGTCCACCATGGCAACACCCTTGCTGCCGATCGGCATCGGATAGACGCCGTGATTGAGGATCACGTCCTTGATCATCAGCTCATTGTCGATGAAGTAGGTCGCGCGCAGGATGGTGGCACTGAAGCCCATCTGCACGAGCATGCGCTCGGCGCCGAACTTGACGGCGAAATGCGGCACATTCACCGCGCGATCGGCTTCGAACACAGAGAGATAGACGACGCGTTCGATGCCTGCCTCGCGGGCGATGTTGAGCGTGATGATTGCCTGGGCGAATTCATCGCCGGTAACGGCATTCAGCAGGAAGAGCGTGCTGACGCCATGGAAGGCGCTGCGCAGGGCATCGATGTCGAGCAGGTCGCCTTGGGCAACTTCGACGCCGGCCGGGACATTGGCCTTCGAGGGGTCGCGGGTCAGCACGCGGACCTTTGCGCCGCGCTTGACGAGTTGATCGACGACGTGGTGGCCGACACGGCCGGTGGCGCCTGTAACGAGAATGGTCATTGTGGTTACTCCGGTTGGGGTGTTCAGTTGACAGTCATCAATTTAATGATCCACATTGATCCCAATAGACGCTCTATTTGGACTTGCTGTCTCACTGGTGAAACACATGGATCTGCTCGCTCTCGCCGATTTCAATCTAGTCGCCCGCCACGGCGGGTTCGGAAGGGCCGCTCGTGCAACCGGTCGTCCGAAGGCAACCTTGTCACGGCGCGTGGCCGAGCTGGAGGCAAGTCTCGACCTGCGCCTGTTCGAGCGCGGTGCACGGATGCTGAAGCTGACGGAGGAGGGGCGTGCGCTCTTTGAGCGAACGGGCGCGCTGCTGACCGAGCTCGACGAAACGGCGAAGGCGATCGCATCGGGCGGACATAGTCCCCGCGGTCGGTTGAGGATCAGCGCACCTTTGCTATTCTCGCAGACGGCGTTGGGAAAGCTTGCAGCAGGATTCGTCCGGAAATATCCCGAAGTTCAGCTCGAGATCACGACGGAAGACCGGGCCGTCGACATGATCGAGGAAGCTTACGATGTGGTCATTCGCGTGAATCCGGAGCCGGATGAAAGTCTTGTCGGCCGCGTCTTCCTGCATGATCGGCTTGTTGTCGTGGCAAGTCCCGACCTGCCGCGTCCAGCAGGCCGCAATGCCGTTCCCGCCGTCAGCCGTGGAGCGATGAACCAGGTTGAATCGTGGGATGTCACGACTTCAGCGGGAAAATTCCGCCTTATGGCAAGGCCGGTTCTGAGCGTCTCCTCCTTCGTCATGGTTCGCGACGCCGTCCGCGCCGGCGTGGGCGCGGCGCGTTTACCCCTATCGCTCGCTATTCCGGATCTGGCCACTGGCAGGCTGGTGAGTTGGGGTGAGGTGGAAGGATTTCAGACTGCCCTTTGGGCGCTATACCCGACGCGGCGGCTGCTCAGCGCCCGCGTGTCTGCATTTCTGGATTATCTTAAGGAAGCTTTTCCCCGGGGAGCGCCCGAGGAGCTTGCGGCCTATATGGAATGACGGTGCATTGTCGAACCATAAAGCGGGTGCATGGCCCGGTGTCTGTCTGGCTGAGCGCCGATAACGCCGGGCGAAAGGCCGTTGGTCCAGACTGGAGCTATCTCGATCGCTGCAGCGCGAACGAATGCTTCGATTGCTCTCTGCTTTGGAAACCGAGGGTGCTTCCGATCACTGCCGTATCTGCAGCTCGAAGCTATCCTCGATAATCGGAGCAAACGCTGTGATCTCGCCCGTCAGCTTTGAGCGAGCGCGGTCTGTTTGCCGCCGCGTGCTGCCATCACGATGGTTCCCGCAAGGCATGCGGCCCCAAGGAACGACATGACGCCCAGCGGCCCCTGCAGATCGATCAGTACGCCGCCCAGGACCGCTCCGCTGGAAATAGCGACCTGGAAAGCGGTCAGAAGCAATGCTCCTGCGCTTTCAGCTTCGTCGGGAGCGGCCCGCGTGATGTAGCTCTGGATGGAGACGGGAAATGCGCCGAAGGCGAAACCCCAAATAGCAACTCCGACAATCGCCGCCAGCTCGGACGCGCCTACGGTTACGAAGATAGCGCCGGCAACGGCGATCAGGCTCGACGAGAAGACGGTGCCAACAGCAGCACTGCGCTCCGCGATCATGCCACCGACAATATTGCCGAAGAAACCACTGACGCCGTAGGCGAGGAGCACCAGCGACACCATCTCGACCTTGAGGTGGGCGATACCTTCCAGATACGGGCGAATATAAGTGAAGCCGGCAAAATGGCCTGCAACGATGAGAAGTGTGGTGATCAGACCCACCCGGATCTTGGGGCGCGTCAGAACGGCGCCGAGCGTTGACAAACCGGCGTGACCGGCTGGTGGCAACGACGGCACGGTGACAGCCTGGGCAATAAATGCAAGCACGCCGACGGCTCCGGCCAGGACGAAGGAAGCTCTCCATCCAAGGGTCGATCCCACATAGGAGCCAAGCGGGGCTGCCGTGACGGTGGCGAGGGAGACGCCGGTAAAGATCATCGCCATTGCTCGGGGGAGATGTTCAATCGGGACTAGCCGCATCGCGAGCGCACCGGCCATTGCCCAGAAACCGCCGAGCCCGACACCAAGCAGAACTCGCGATACGAGGAGCGAAATCAAATTGTTGGCGGTTGCCGCCAGAACGCAGGAAAGAATCAGAAGAGCAGTCAGGCTAAAGAGCACACGGCGTCGGTCGAAGCTTCGAGTGGCTATGACGATACCGGGGCCTGCAAATGCAGCGACGACAGCCGTTGCCGTGACTGTTTGGCCAGTTTCCCCGGCAGAGAGACCTAGGTCGGAAGAGATTGGGGTTAGCAGGCTGGCAGGCAGAAATTCCGCCGTAACGAGACCGAACACGCCGAGAGCCAGGGCGACGACGGCATCCCATCTCAGTCGGTGGGATGTCTCTGCCGTCGGTTGATTGTGAGGAGATGAAATGGGCTTGAAATTGCTCTCTGCCATGGGGGCGGTCCTATATTAAGATGTCTTGGCGCGCGTTGATACCATTGAGCAAGAAGGTAGTCGTGACAGTCTGTACTTTCCATGCTAGGAAATCCGAGATGCTTGACTATTCGTCCAAAGATAATGCTGGCGAGACTCATGATGCCCTGAGCGAGATGCTGAGGGGCTTGCGGCTTGATGGCGTTGAATATGGGCGCTGTCGGCTCTCGGAGCCGTGGGCGACCTATTTTGCGCCGCAGTCGTCGGCGAGATTGCATTTCATTTCGTCCGGCTCCGCCTGGCTTCAGGCGCCGTCAGGCGATTGGCTTCCGTTGGGACCCGGTGACGCCGCGCTTCTGCCGCGTGGCAACGCGCATGTTATCGCAAGCAAGCCAGGCATTCGGCCGGTGCCTTTCGAGCAATTTGACCGCAAGGAAGTCTGCCGGGATGTCTTCGATCTCCAGTGCCAGGATGCGTGTGGGGGAACGGTGGCTTTGACCGCGGCGATGCGCTTCAATATCGACAACCTTCATCCGCTGCTGCGGTTGATGCCCGACACCATGCTCACCAGCGATCTGGCCAAGAACGAGCCGGCGATTCCGCATTTGCTCGACGCCATGACGCGTGAAGTGCAGATGGATCGGGTCGGCGCGGGAGGCATACTGGCAAGGCTTGCCGATGTCTTGACCGCAACATTGATCAGGACGTGGGTCGAACATGGCTGCGGCGATACCACCGGCTGGATTGCCGCGGTGCGCAACCCCGAAATCGGCCGGGTGCTGGCTGCAATTCACCTCGAGCCGGATCGTGACTGGAGCTTGGCGGCGCTTGCGAACCTGATGGGCATCTCACGCTCGGGCTTTGCGGAGCGATTCCTAAAGGTCGTGGGTGAAACGCCGGCGCGCTACGTGGCGAGGGTGCGCATGTATCAAGCTCTTCAATGGCTGCGCAATGGAATGCGCGTGTCCGTAGTCGCGCAGAGATTGGGCTACGACGCCGAAGCATCGTTCAGCCGTGCCTTCAAGCGCATTATCGGTGCGCCACCGAGCCAGTTCCGCAAGGGCAGCGGAGCTGAAACGAATTCGCTCCCTGTGGATTGAAGCTCTCACCATCGCGAGAATGTGCAACGCCGGCGGCAATCGGTTCAGAGATCGTCAGCCTTGGCCAATAACGCGTTCTTCAACGGCGATAGCGCGTGAGACAATGTAGACAGAAGCATGTCTCTTGGCACGCCGTCGGCCGCCTGCACTGATAGACCGTGAAGAAAAGCGGCGTAGAATTCCGCCAGCGCGCGCGGGTCGGCATCAGGTTTCAACTCGCCGGCCTCCGATGCCATTTTCAGACGCTCGTGTAGGGAGGCAGCGCGGTCCCGCCGGTATCGGCCGAGCCGCGTGCGAACGGCCTGGTTATTGATCGTATAGTTGGTGGCCGCCATCACGATCATGCAGCCGTGTGGGCGATTGGGGCGCGAATAGAGCAAAATCGCATCCCGCAGAAGTCGCTCGAAGGCATCGAGAATAGTCGATTCTTCAGCCAGTGCTCGAGTGGCAAATTCGCCCTCACCGGAGGCGTACAGCATCACCGCTTCCTGGAACAGTGCCTCTTTCGATTCGAAAGCGGCGTAGATGCGCGCCGACGCTATGCCCATGGCGTCGACGAGGTCGGCCATCGAGACACCTTCGTAGCCTCGCTCCCAGAAGAGGTCGCGGGCTTTGGCCAGCGCCTCATCACGATCAAATTCCCGCGGCCGTCCTGCCATGCTTAACCTCAATCTTTGTCATTCAACAAATAATCACCTTGACTCGGCTACGCAAGCTTCACATTATTTGTTGATCGACAAAGAATTGCCGGAGAGGATAAATGGACCACATTGCAGAAAGACCATCAGTCGGGGCAGGCGCGGCGAATTTCAACCGGCCGGCTGCGCTGGCGCTCCTCGCATTCGCACAGTTGATCATCTCGCTCGATATCAACATCGTCTTCGTCGCCCTGCCCAAAATCGGCGAGGGTCTCAACTTTTCCGGTCAGACGCTGCAATGGGTCGTCAGCGCCTACACAGTCTTCTGCGGCGGTTTTCTGCTCTTCGGCGGGCGTGCGGCGGACCTCATCGGCCAACGCCGATTGTTCATCACGGCGCTCGGGCTCTATGCGATATCCTCACTGGTGGGGGGATTGGCCTGGGAGCCCGCAGTCATCATCGCAGCACGAGCCGTCCAAGGCATCGGCGGCGCTTTTCTATTTCCGGCCACGCTTTCGCTCGTCAACCGCTTGTTTGCGGAGGGGGCAGCGCGCAACCGGGCTCTGGCAGTCTGGGGAGGGGCGGGTGCCAGCGGTCTTACGATCGGATCGCTTGCCGGCGGTTTTCTAACGAGCGCTTTTGGCTGGCCATCGGTGTTTTTCGTCAATGTCTTCCTCGCCTTGATTGCGATCATCGCAGCCTTTTTCGTCATCCCGCGAGATCCTCGTGTGTCTCATGGCCGCTCCTTCGACTTGTCGGGGGCGCTGACGGTTACGGGAGGCGCCACTCTGCTGGTGTTCGCACTCGTCCAGGGGCCGGTGTTCGGCTGGAATGCCGCACCTATTCTCTGGGCCTTCGGTCTATCGGCACTTCTGCTGCTGGCGTTCATGATCATCGAATCGCAACGTCGCGATCCATTGATGCCTCTCAGGCTGTTGGGCAACCGCATGCTTGTGACGAGCATGGCCATCACCTTTCTCTACATGGGTACGTTTGGAGCCTTGCCGTATTTTCTGACGGTGCTGTTTCAGGATATCCATCACTTCACGGCCTCGGAGACGGGTCTTGCCTTCCTCGTTCCCTCGCTTGCCATTGCTGCCGGTACTCAGATCGGCGAGCGGTACGCGTCACGCTTTTCGGCGCGATTGACATTGATCGCGGGAATGCTGGTAGGGGCGGCGGGCACCGTTATCATGGTGGCCGGGGCGTGGCCCGAAAGCAGCTATGCAGCCATCGTTCCGGGTCTGCTGGTCTCGGGGATCGGTCAGGGCGTCGTGTGGACCGCAATGTGGATCATCGCCGGTTCCGGAGTGCCGGATCGCGAACAGGGTGTTGCATCGGGAATGGCGTCGACCACGATGAACATCGGCAACGCCGTTGGCCTTGCTGTCCTTGTTGGTTTTGCCAATGCTTATGCCGGTTTCGCAGGAGGCAAGGTGTCGGCCAGCGACCTGGCGAGCGGTGTTCGTCTCGCCTTTTGGCTTTGCGCGGCGGGTGGCATCATCACCACGGCTATTGCCGTAGCAACGTTGTTCCGACCGCGGCAGTCGCAGTAACGACTAATAGATGACGGAGCTATCCATCTTCGATTTAGATATCGATACGCCCAAGGAATAAAGCCGTGGAATTTCAGTAATTCGCGCCCCTATCGGCAGTGAACAAATTCCGAAGATTGAGGCCCTTCGTCCAACTCCTGCTCCCCTGCTGCGGCATCCCATCACTCGCAACATTTATCGTTGGAGCTGGCCCGACACCATCTGCATGATGAGTGTGATCCGGTGGGACCGGAAAGCGGGCCTTATTCTGCCGTGGCGCTCAAGCTCCGCCAATCCGTGGAGCGCCGCCCAGAAAGTTTCTGTTGCGGTATCCACATCCTGGGCGAAGGGCGCGATCACCATCGCCATGGCTCCGAAGCCCTCACGGAGCTGCGTTGGTGTATCGGATCTGGCGAAGCGCAGACCGGTGGGAAGGATAAACATCGCCTCGTACATTGCCGGTCGGGCAAAGGCGAAATCGAGATAGGCGGTCGCGACGCCTTCTATTGCCTCCTCGGGCGTGGACGACGGCCGGATCGCGGCGCGGAGTATCCCGGCCAGCTCGCCGAATCCTTCGAGTGCGACTGCGCCGACGATTTCATCGCGATTTTGGAAATGCGAGTAGAGAACGGGCTGGCTGTATTCGATCTCGTCGGCGAGACGCCGGATGGTGACCGAGGCCCAGCCGTCGCGTTCCGCGATCGTCCTGGCAGCGACAACGATCCTGCGGCCTCGTTCCTCCCTTTCCCGGGCTTTGCGTTCGCTGATACCCACCTTGGCTCCCGTCTTCATTCGCACGAATTCCCTTATCCTGAAGCTATCAAAAAGAACGTCGATTGACAAACTAGCACTGCTAGAATATATGATGACGCTATAAGAGCTGGTCGCGACGCGGCGTATCGGAGAAGAGATAGCAATGGATTCAGTTCAAATTTTCACGGGCACAACGGTGTTCAATACCGTCCTCGTTTGGCTGTCTGCCGCCGCGTTTCTCGTCGGGGCCATGGTCAACATGAGCGGCCATTCAAAAGTCCGCGCGGGCTTCGTGCAGCTCGGATTTCCGTTCTGGTGGTGCTGGATCACGGGCGCACTCGAACTCCTAACCGCAGTGCTGCTGGTCACAGCCGGCAGCCGATATATCGGGGTCGCCTTGGGCACCTGCATCATGCTCGCAGCGATCACGGCCATTGTCCGTATCCGGAACTATCGCGAGCTACCGCCGCCAATGCTGTTCCTGCTGTTGCTGATGTTGGCCGGTGTCAGCGGTCATGCTTGAGCGTCTCGCGGCACATAAGTTCATCACCCTGAGAACCTCCGCATAACCGGCTGGCTAAAGCTATCCATCGCCAGACGTTGGACGTCATCCGCCCCCCATCAACCTCTTTTGAAAGAAGGCACCGTACGGAGCGAAATCGCCTCCGGACTGCGCAAAGCCACGGCCCCAAGGAGGCCAGATCATCATGTCACATCGCAAAACCAATACAGCCGTCGTCTATCATTCCGGCTACGGTCACACTCAGCGAATGGCGGAAGCCGTGGCGGAAGGGGCGGGTGGTACACTCTACGCCATTGACGCTGACGGCAACCTTTCAGACGAGGCCTGGGCCGCATTGGATGCCGCTGACGCCATCATCTTCGGATCGCCGACCTACATGGGTGGTCCGAGCTGGCAGTTTAAAAAATTTGCCGACACGTCCTCGAAGGCCTGGTTTGCCAACAAATGGCAGGACAAGGTCTTCGGAGGCTTTACCAACAGCGCCAGCCTGAACGGTGACAAGCTCAACACCCTCGAATATTTCGTTCTTCTGGCGGGACAGCATGGCGGTCTGTGGGTCAGCCTGGGTATGAAGCCAGCAAACGTGAAGGCATCGAAGCGTGACGATGCCAACAGGATGGGATCGTACATCGCGCCCATGGCTCAGTCCGACGCCGATGCAGCCCCGAGCGAAATGTCGGTCGGCGATCTGGAAACAGCCCGCGCTTACGGCGAGCGCGTCGCATGGGTTGCGCTGCGGCTCGCGTTGGCTCAGGCGGCCTGATATCGGCACCGGTTCTCAAGGCGTAAACGGCTGCTGACTCCCGTGGGCAAGCGGCCGCTTACTGCGTGACCGGCTCTTGGCGTGGCGGCGTGAAGATCGACTGTGCATGTTCAATCCGGTTGGTTTCCCCGGTCCTTTTCTACCTACGGATCGCGGATTCTCGCATTGATCGTCCGTCAGCCTCTTTCATACGGACGTGGCTCGGCTATGTCCCGGGAAGTTGTACTCCCGTCCGTGGTGGAAAAATCCTGCCAGCCATTGTCGGGCTGCCCCCGTTTCAATCGTCCCTAAGATAACACGCCATAAATGGAGAGGACGATGAGCAACAAGATATCGACCATCATTACCGTCTTTGAACGATCGCCCGACCGCGGTCGGGGACTGGCGCGGGATATGCCGGTTCGCTGGGCGCTCGAAGAAGTGGGAGAGCCTTACCAGGTCCGCCTTGTGTCGTTCGAAGCGATGAAGGAGCCCGCACATCGCGCGCGTCAGCCCTTCGGGCAAATCCCGACCTATGAGCGAGGCGATCTCATTCTCTTCGAGTCGGGGGCGATCGTGTTCCATATCGCAGAACATCACCAGGGCTTGCTGCCGGACGACGCCAACGGCCGTGCCCGCGCGATCGCCTGGATGTTCTCTGCGCTTAACACGGTGGAACCGCCGATCATCAACCGCGGTGTCCACGAGCCCTGGTACGAGCAGCGCCGTCCGCTCGTTGAAGAAGCCATCCGCGATCGACTGGGTGACCTGTCCGCTCGCCTTGGCGATGCCGACTGGCTCGAGGGCGCATTCAGCGCCGGCGACCTGATGATGGTGTCGGTGCTGCGCAGGTTGCACGCATCGGGAATTCTGAACGAATACCCGAACCTTCACGCCTATGTCAGTCGCGGTGAAGCGCGGCCTGCCTTCAAACGTGCTTTCGATGCCCAGTTGGCGGTTTTCACCGCCGCATCGGGCGACTAAGTGCGATTTGCAGAAAGGCTGGCTGTCGTCGCAGGTTCGCCCGCTCAGTTAATTGAGCGCTCCGAACGATTTTGAGCTGGCGCTGCCTGTCAGAGCGTGTTGTCGGCTGTGCCTGCCGATTAGTTTTATGTCCACGCCCCGATCAGCATGCGCATGAAATGCTCGGCAGCGGGCGACAGCGTTCCTCCCCGGCGGCGGACAACGCCGATAGTGCGCGAGATTTCGGGGTTTCGGATCGGACGTGTGATCAGGAAGGGATGCTCTCCCTGCGGGGTCGCCATTTTCGGCAGCACGGAAATCCCGAGCCCTGCCTCCACCAGACCGAGCGATGTGGACAGATGGGTCACTTCGTAAAACCAGTTGAGCTTGATGTTCGATCTGGCCAGAGCAGCGTCGAGCAACGTCCTGTTTGCGCTGGAGCGATGAACCGTGATCAGCGGGTAGGGTTCAAGATCCTGCCATCGGACCTCTTTCTTTTCCGCCAGCGGATGGTCGCGCTTGGCTGCCAGAACAAACGGATCCTCGGCCAGTCTCTCGAAGATCAGATCGCTGTCGGAGCTCCCCATGATATTGATTCCGAATTCGACCTCGCCGCGTGCCACCGCCTGCAGTGCGTCAGTCGCGGTCAGATCGAGAATCCGAAGCCGAATATTCGGATATTCCTGGTTGAACTGGCGAATGACGGACGGCAGGAAATAAAAGGCTGCCGTCGGCAGGCATGCAATTGTTACCAGGCCTCCACGCTTGGTTCCCAGTTCCCGCATCGAAAACAGCGAACCGTCGAACTCTTCGAGCATACGCTGCACCAGAGGCACGAGCTCGGTTCCGAGAGCTGTGGCCGCGACATGGCGCGTCGTTCTTTCCAGCAGAGGCGCGCCGATTGCCTGCTCCAGCTTTTGGATGCGCCGGCTGAGCGCCGGTTGCGACATGTTCAGCTGATCGGCCGCGCGATGAAAGCCCTGCAGTTCGACCACGGCAAGGAAGGCTCTAAGGTCAAGGATTTCGCAATTGATGTTCATTCTGTATCAATGCCCTCGATTTTAGCATTTCACATATCAATCATTAATTCCATAATAGCAATAACAAGGCTGATTGATACGCCAATCACATTATACGGCGAGAAAAACGCATGAATGATTTGCTCTCCATACCGTGCGTGCTGATGCGGGGCGGCACCTCGAAGGGCCCGTTCTTTCTGGCGTCGGACCTGCCTAAGGACCCGGCCGAGCGGGATCAGGTGCTTTTGTCGGTGATGGGTTCTGGGCACCCGCTTCAGATCGATGGTATCGGAGGGGGAAATCCGGTCACTAGCAAAGTTGCCATTTGCGGCCCGGGAACGGTGCCTGGCGCCGACGTGGATTATCTGTTTGCGCAGGTTCGCGTCGACAGGCAGATCGTCGATACCTCACCCAATTGTGGGAATATGCTGGCGGCTGTTGGGCCGTTCGCAATAGAGGCGGGGCTTGTGCCGGTCACCGGAGAGACCACTCTCGTCAAAATCTTCAACGTCAATACCGGCAAGATGATTGAAGCCGAGGTTCCGACACCGAACGGCGCGGTAGCCTATCTCGGCGACGCGAAGATCGATGGCGTACCCGGCCAGGCCGCTCCGATCGCGCTTACGTTCAAGGATGCGGCAGGTGCCCGAACGGGACAGCTCTTCCCAAGCGGCAAATCGATAGAGACGATCGACGGCATCGACGTGACCTGTATCGATTGCGCGATGCCGATGCTCCTGATCGAGGCCGCCTCGCTTGGCGTGACCGGATACGAGAGCGCTGCTGAACTGAACGGCAATCAGTCGCTGATCGAGCGGCTGGAAGATCTTCGTATCCTTGCTGGCGAGAAAATGGGAATGGGCGACGTTCGCAGTCAAGTCACTCCGAAACCGGTCCTCATCTCTCCCGCCAGACAAGGCGGCGCATTGAGCGTACGGTATTTCATGCCGAATGAATGCCATCCGTCACTGGCGACAACAGGCGCTGTCGGGATTGCAACGGCCTGCGTAAGCGAAAACACCGTGGCATCCCGCCTTATTGGCGTTCAAACACCGCCCATCGTGCTTTCCATTGAACATCCGAGCGGCCATCTGGACGTGAAGCTGCAGTTGCGAGATGGGAAGCTCGTCGCCGGAATTCTTCGCACGGCACGCCGGCTGTTCGAAGGCCATGTCTTTGCGAAACCCGCCAAAGCGCTGGTTTGTGCAGCATAATCAATCAACCTATGGTGCCGGGAGGGTGCCAAAATGGAGGAGATCGAATGAAAAAGCTTATTCTCGCACTCGCTGCGGCGGTCGCGCTATCCGGAACGGCTTTCGCGGAACCTGTGCGCATCAGCGTTGGTTCCTACAACCTCAACAACCTGCCTTTCCCGGTCGCGCAGGGGTTGGGTCTTTATGAGAAAGAGGGCCTGGAGGTCACCGTCGAAAACTTTGCGTCGGGCGGATCGAAGACCCTGCAGGCGCTGGTCGCCGGCTCGACGGATGTTGCTGTCGGCTTTTACGACCATACGATTCAGATGCAGTCGCAGAACAAGCATGTTGTCGCCTTCGTAGAGCTCGGACGCAATTCCGGGCTGGTGCTGGCCGGCGGCAAGGACGCGAAATTCGACCCGAAAAATCCGGAGACCATTAAGGGCGCCAAGATCGGGATCACCGCTCCGGGATCGTCCTCGGACTTCTTCATTCGCTACTATCTTCAGCGGCATAAGCTGTCGGCGAACGACGTTTCGATCATCGGCGTCGGATCGGGCGCCGCGGCAGTGGCAGCGCTTCAGCAGGGCAAGATCGATCTGCTCGTAAATTACGATCCTGCGGCGACATTCGTGGTCGAGAAGGGTGTCGGAAAGATCCTGATCGATGCTCGCAACGACGATGGCGCTAAGGAAATCTATGGTGGCATCTATCCGACATCGGTGCTCTACGCCACCCAGGACTACATTTCCAAAAATCCGGAGACCATTCAGAAGGTCACCAATGCAACGGTAAAAGCGCTTCAATGGATGAAGACGCACAGCGCCGCAGAGATTGTCGAAAAGCTCCCGCCTGAATTCATTTCGGGCGACAAGGAGACATATATCAAGGCAGTTGAAAACGCCCGGCAGATCTTTTCCACGGATGGGCTGCTGGACGAAAAAGATATCAAGACGCCTCTCGATGTCCTGACGTCGTTCAACGACAAGGTCAAGGCTGCTAAGATCGACCTTTCCAAAACCTATACCAACGAATTTGTAGCTAAGGTGCCGGCGACGGCATCGAACTGAGGGAGGTTAAGATGTCCGTGACAGCCTTAAAGCCGGCAGCACAGACACCGCATGAGGCGGCGTCACCCAAAGCGATGGTGGCAATCGAAAATGTCACCATGGCCTTTGGCTCCTTCGTCGCGGTCCAGGATGTGAATCTGGCGGTGGCCGATGGCGAATTCGTCGCTATCGTCGGGCCGACGGGCTGTGGCAAAAGTACGATCCTGAATGCGATCGCAGGTCTTTTGAAGCCGGCAAAGGGCTCGGTCTCCATCGATGGCAGCGTGGTCTCCGGCATCCAGAATAATATCGGCTATCTGTTTCAGCAGGATGCTCTGCTTCCCTGGAAAACCGCGATCGAAAATGTGGAACTTGGGCCGATGTTCCAAGGCGTCGGCGCGGGCGAGCGCCGGGAGCGAGCCCTTAAATGGCTGGCGAAGGTCGGGCTTAAGGGCTTCGAGGACCGCTATCCGCACCAGCTTTCGGGCGGCCAGCGTAAGCGTGTGCAAATGGCGCAGGCGCTGATAACCGGGCCGAAGGTTATCCTCATGGACGAACCTTTCTCCGCGCTCGACATTCATACCCGGCATTTGATGCAGAATGAGCTGCTTCGGCTATGGCAGGAAGAGCAGCGGGCAGTGGTTCTGATAACCCATGATCTTGAGGAAGCGATTGCTCTGGGGGATCGCGTTGTGGTTCTGGCCTCGGGTCCCCGGTCGCGTGTCATCGACAGTTTCCCTGTCGATCTGGAACGGCCTCGCGATGTCGCGGAGATCAAGCTCGATCCCCGCTTTACCGAACTCTATCGCAATATCTGGGCTTCCCTGCGCGGTGAAGTGGAGAAAAGCTATGAACGCCATGACTGAGAGACTTACCCAACTGGCATTGCTGCTGGTCATTGTCGGCGGTTGGGAGATCGGCGTGAACTTGGGCGTGATCGACGTCTTCTTCTTTCCCTCGCCTGTCGATATCCTGAAACAGGTATTCACGTGGGTGACCGATCCAGGCTTCTTCAAGCATGTGACCATCACCCTGACAGAAACGGTGCTCGGCTACGTCATCGGCACGGCTCTTGGCGTTGCGGCAGGCGTATGGCTCGGACTGTCCCGCTCCGCTGCCCGAATCCTCGATCCGTTCATCAAAGGCCTGAACGCCATTCCGCGTGTGGTCCTTGCCCCGATCTTTGTCCTTTGGCTCGGCTTGGGCCTGTGGTCCAAGGTGGCTCTCGCCGTCACGCTCGTGTTCTTTGTAACCTTTTTCAACGCGATGCAGGGCGTGCGGGAAGTCAACCCGGTGGTGCTGTCCAATGCGCGCATTCTCGGGGCGAAGAAATCCGAACTGCTGCGCCATGTCTATTTCCCGGCTGCGGCGAGCTGGATCCTTTCATCGCTTCGGACATCCGTCGGTTTTGCGGTTGTTGGTGCCATCATCGGTGAATATCTGGGTGCATCGGCCGGTCTCGGTTACCTCATCGCGCAGGCTGAAGGGAACTTCGATGCCGTCGGCGTTTTTGCGGGGATCTTTATCCTGGCAGTGTTCGTCCTGCTGATCGATCTCATCCTGGATTTCGTCGAGGCTCGTCTGATCAAATGGCGTCCCCGCGCGGCAGAGCGAACCACCTGATTGCGCAAAGATAGTCGGAGCGTTCACGCATTTCTTCGAATTGCTTGAACGCTCTTTGGTTCTATGCGCATCCGGCCGGAAAGCCGGTGCGCATTTTTTCTGGAATTGCTTTAACGCTCAAACGGCTCGCCGAGGGAGGCGACACCGTTGAGCTTGAGCAGGCGACGGTCGGCTGAGATAATGCCGAGGACGATGATCGTCACGAGATAAGGAAGGCACGCCAGGAGTTGGGAGGGGACGGCAAATCCGGTCGCCTGGGCGGCAAGTCCCATAAGCGATACCGCACCAAACAGGCAGGCGCCCAGGAAGATCCTCCCCGTCAGCCAGGTTCCGAATACGACGAGAGCAATGGCAATCCAGCCGCGCCCGGCGATCATGCCGTCCGCCCAGAGCGGTGTATAGATCGTGGACGCGTAAGCGCCGGCGAAGCCTGCCATCATGCCGCCGAATGCAACCGCGGCGAAACGGATCGCAATAATGGGATAGCCGATCGCATGCGCGGCTTTCGGGTTTTCACCGACCGCGCGCAGCACCAGGCCAACCTTGCCGTAGGCAAACAGCGCCCTATGGCGATCGTCGCGACAAGCGAGATCCAGACGACGATATCCTGGTTGAAGAGGCCACCGATAACCGGGATGTCCGACAGCCCGGGGATCGCGATCTTTGGCAGCGTCGTGATGGTCAGGCTCTCATAGCTCTTGCCGAACAGCGCCGAGAGGCCCTGGCCGAAAATCCCGAGAGCAAGGCCGGCCGCAACCTGGTTCGCGTTGAAACCCAGGATGATCCCGGCAAAGATCATCGAAAGGAGAGCGCTTCCGAGACCCGCGGCGAGGAAGGCGAGAAAATGGCCGCCGCCGTGATAGACGACAATGAAGGCGATGGCGGCACCAAGCGCCATCAGCCCCTCGACACCGAGGTTGAGGACACCGGCACGCTCTGCGATAAGCTCGCCCAGGGCTGCCAGCAGAAACGGTGTTGCGGCTGCCAGCATGCCCGCAAGAATGAACTCGACAGCACTCATGATGTGCTCCGTCCGGATGTGGGGTGCCATACGATACGGTAGCGCACGAAGGCCATGGCGATCAGATAGATGAGGAGCAGGCTGCCCTGGAATACGCGGACGGCGGCAATCGGCAGATTAGCGGAAACCATGGCGTTGTCGCCGCCGATATAGAGCGCTGCCATGACGATCGAGGAAATGACGATGCCGATGGGATTGAGACCGCCGAGGTAAGCGACGATGATTGCGGCGTAGCCATATCCGGTCGAGATCGAACGCTGCAGCTGGCCAAGCGGGCCGGCAACCTCGGCAGCACCGGCAAGACCGGCCGCCGCTCCGCCAATGATCAGCGAGAGCCAGATTGCCCAACTCTCCTTGAAGCCGGCATAGCTCGCCGCGCGGGGCGCCAGTCCGCCGACCTGCAATTTATAGCCGGCGAAGCTCTTCTGCATGAAGATCCATGCGGCAATCGACAGAGCAAGGGCAAACACGAACGAAACATTGACCCGCGTTCCCTCAAATAGGATTGGCACCATGGCATCGTATTGGAACATGACCGACTGCGGGAAGTTGAAGCCGTTCGGATCTTTCCATGGCCCGAGAAGCAGATAATTGAGCAATTGCGCGGCGACGAAGCTCAGCATCAGCGAGACGAGGATCTCGTTGGCATTGAGCCTGACACGCCAGAAGGCGGTGAGAGACGCCCAGAGCGCGCCGCCGAGGGTGCCGAGCAACAGCATCGCCGGCCAGATCCATTGGCCCGTTGCCTGCGGCATCCAGATGGGTATGGCGGAGGCGAAGATTGCCCCGAGAATGAACTGGCCCTCGGCACCGATGTTGAAAATCTTCGTTCGAAAGCCGATCGCCAGACCCTGTGCGATCAGAAGCAGCGGACCGGTCTTCAGCAATACCTCTGAGAATGATGCCCACGAGACGAACGGCTCGATCAGCATGGCGTAGATCACCGCTGCCGGGTCGCGACCCATCGCAATGTAGAGGCCAAGATTGAGGGCGATTGTCACGATGAGGGCAATCGGTGGCGCGAGCAATTTCGCAGTCAGCGAGGCTCGTTCCCGTCGAACCAGGGTGGGCAGGACGGCGGAGAAGGAACTGCTCATGCGGGCGCTTTCTCGCGTTGGGGCTGTACGCCGATCATGTATCGACCGATCTCTTCCGGGTGGGTATCGCGCGTGACGAGCGGCGGGCTCAGCCTGCCGTGATAAAGGACCTGGATAAAATCGCTGAGTTCGAACAGCTCCTCGAGTTCTTCCGATATGACGAGAATGGCCATGCCCTGATTGCGCAGCTCAATCAGCCGCTTGCGAATGGCGGAGGCCGCGCCCACATCGACGCCCCAGGTTGGTTGCGCGAGAAACAGCAGTTTCGGCGCCAGCATGATTTCGCGCCCGACAATGAACTTCTGCAGGTTTCCGCCGGAAAGCGAGCCTGCTTCCGCATCCGGGCCGGGCGTGCGCACGTCGTAGTTCCGGATACATTCGGTTGCGAAGGCGGTCGCCTTGCCGCTGTCGAGGAGGCCATGTCTCACGAGCCTCAAGGGATGAGCCGTTAGCAGACCATTGAGCGTCAGCGAGATTTCGGGGACGGCGCCATGGCCCAGCCGGTCTTCCGGGACAAAAGCAAAGCCGAGCTTCCGGCGGCTCGCTGCGTCGAGGCTACCCACGTCGTGCCCCATCATGAAGATCTGGTCGCGCTTGTCCCGCGGCAGGGTCGTTTCCCCCGAAATCAGGGCTGCCAGTTCCTTTTGTCCATTGCCGGAAATGCCGGCAATGCCCAGAATCTCGCCGCTGCGCACCGTCAGGCTGATGGTGGAGAGCGGCATGCCAAAAGGATCGTCGGGTCGGTAATCGAGGCCAATGAGTTCCAGGCGCTTTTCGCCTTCGGCCATAGGCAATGCAGGGATTGCTTCCGGCATGTCGCGGCCGATCATCATGCGGGCGAGATCATGGGCGTCATGCTCGCGGGGATCCACATGCCCGGTCACATGTCCAGCGCGCAGGATGGTGGCGCGGTCACACAGGGACTGGATCTCCTCCAGTTTGTGCGAGATGAAGAGGATCGAGACGCCGCCATCTCGCAGCCGGCGCAGCGTCTCGAACAGCTTCCCGACGGCCTGCGGCGGCAGCACCGATGTCGGCTCGTCGAGGATCAGCAGCTTCGGATCGGTCATCAGGCATCGGATGATTTCCACCCGCTGCCGCTCGCCAACAGACAGTTCGTGCACATGGGCGAGCGGATCGACTTCGAGACCGAATTCATCCCCCAATGTGCGGATGCGCCGCGCAAGTTCGGCCCTGCGGCCAGCCACGATCAAGCGAATGTTCTCGACGACCGTCAGGTTCTCGAACAGCGAGAAATGCTGAAAGACCATCCCGATGCCGGTACGCCTCGCCTCCGCAGGGGAGGCAAGGCTGAGAGGCTGCCCATGCCAGGCGATAGTCCCTTCGTCCGGTTGTTCGACGCCGTAGATTAGCTTCATCAGGGTCGATTTGCCGGCGCCGTTTTCTCCGAGGATGGCATGGATCGAGCCCTTGGCCACGTCCAGGTCGATATGCTTGTTAGCATGGACCTGGCCGTAGCTTTTGGAGATGCCGCGCAGCGACAGCAGCGGAATGGTCATGACGTGATTACTTCGGCAAAGGCGTCTTCACACCTTTGACATGCCAGTCCATCGCGACGATCTGGGCATCCGTCAATGTCGCGCCCGAAGCCGCTCCCTCGCTGCCGTCGGCCTTGGTGATCGGGCCGGTAAACGGCGAGAAGCTGCCGCTTGCGATCTTGCCTTCGGTTTCTTTGATCTTTGCCATGGTATCGGCGGGGATTGCCGTGCTCCAGTCAACGACCTGGACGACCTTCTCCGCGACGCCGAGAAACGCGTTGGCGCCTTTGAACGTGCCGGCGAGATGGGCATCGACCGATGCCTTGAAGAACGGCGACCAATCTGTGGACACGCAGCCGAGATAGGTTTTCGGCGCATATTTCTTCATCGAGGAGTTCAGGTTGAAGGCGTAGACACCGGCTTCCTCGCAGGCCGATATGACCGAGGGCGTATCCTGCGCGTTCGAGAAGATCACGTCGCAGCCTTGCGAGATCAAGGCCTTGGCCGCTTCCTGCTCTTTGGCGGGATCGAACCACGAATTGACCCAGACGACCGATACTTCGATGTCTGGCTTCACCGCTTGTGCGCCGAGCGTGAAGGCGTTTACCGACGTGATCAGTTCGGGAATCGCGAAGGCGGAGACCGAACCGAGCTTGCCCGTCTTGGAGACGGCGGCAGCCGCCATGCCAAGCAGGTAAGTTCCTTGAAAATACTTGGCGGCGAAGGGGGAGAAATTCGGCGCGACCTGGAAGCCGGAGGCATGCAGGACGCTGACCTTCGGATTGCGACGGGCAACCTGAAGCGCGCCGTTCTGATAGCCGAACGAGCCGGCGATCAGGAAATGGTTTCCATCGGCGACCGTCTTGTTCATGATGCGGTCCGCATCCGGACCTTCGGCAATGTTCTCGATCACCGTCACCTTGACCTTGTCGCCATAGGCGGCCTTGATCGGATCAAGGCCCGCGGCTAGCGCATGGCCCCAGCCGACATCGCCGATCGGCGAGGGCACGACGAGCGTGATGCCGAGCGGTTCGTTTGCGGCAAAGGCAGAGCGGCCGGTAAAGGCCGTTGCGAGGCCTGCAACAGCCGCGCTCTTCATCAATGTTCTGCGGGTCAGATTCTTCTGCATCCCAGTTCCCCTTTTGGTTTTTCAGAATTCTACTGTTGCAAGTGCTGCCTCGGCCGCGGCAAACAGCGCAGCCTCGTCCAGTCCGGTAAATTCACCGCCCTGCCAGACGATGCGTCCGTTGATCATGGTCAGATCGGTGGGCATGCCGATCCCGACCTTGGCAATCAGGCTCAGCGGGTCATGCCGAGTCCCGACATAGTCCATCCGTCGCGTATCGATCGCGAAGAGGTCGGCTGCCATGCCCGGGGCGAGACGGCCGATATCGGTGCGCCCGAGCAGGCTTGCGCCTCCGCTTGTCGCATAGCGCAGAAAATCGAGCGGGGCAGGGACCGAGTGCTGACGCGTCGAGGCCGTCAGGCACTGCAGCATGTAGGCGGAATGGATGCAGTGCATGAGGTTCGAGTTGTCGTTCGATGCGGCTCCATCGCAGCCGAGGCCGATGCGCAGGCCGAAAGCCTGCATCGCCGGGATATCGGTCACTTCGGCGCCGACGAGGTAGACCGGCTCCGGACAATGGGAGACGCCAGTGCCGCTGGCCGCCATCTTGCGCAACTCGTCATGCGTCAGTTCCCAGCAATGGGCGTAGAATGCATCAGGGCCGGCAAAGCCCAATTCGGTGCAGTAGTCGACCGTGCGCATGCCATGCCGCGCCTCGATGACCGGGCTTTCGCCTTCGCCGACATGTGTGTGCATCTGCACGCCGCGATCGCGCGCCAGCGCAACCGACTCGACGAAGGTTTCGCGATAGCAATTGACCGGCTGGCAAGGTGCGACCACCACCTGGCGCATGCTGAAGGGGCCGGCATCGTGATAGCTGTCGATCAGCCGCGCGCAATCAGCGATGAACTCATCCGTGGTTTCGAGCATGGCATCCGGGATCGTCGACCCCTCGGACTTCGGCAGGGTGTTGCCGCCGCGGCCTGCGTGAAAGCGCATTCCGAGCAATTTCGCCGCTTCGAACTGGCGATCGATCAGGCGCTTTCCGGCATGGCGGGGAAAGCAATATTGATGATCGAAGGCGGTGGTGCAGCCATGCTTGATCATCTCGGCCATGGCGGTGACCGAGGAATGATAGAAGCAATCCTCTGTCAGTCGCGAGAAGATCGGATAGATGCGGTCGAGCCATTCGATGACGGAAAGTTTCGTCCAGTCGAGATCCGCCCGGTTGCGCACGAAGCATTGAAAGAAGTGGTGATGGGTGTTGACGAGCCCCGGATAGACGAACCAGCCGGTAGCATCCTGAATGATCGTGCCCTCAGGCAGGACATTCAGCGACAGGTTTTCGCCGATCGCCTGGATCGCCGGACCCTTGGTAAGCAGGTCGACGTTTCGGCGTACGCTCGGTCCCTTGCCCTCATCGACGATCACAGCGGCGCAATTTTTCAGGAGGTAGCCGGTCATTTCATCACGCCTCCCCCGCCGGGTGCGGATCGGGTTTCAGCTCGTGCAGGCGGTGAATGCCGGGCATTTCGATGAAACCGGGCAGGCTGCGGATGGCGCGCATCCAGAGCCGGATCAATGGGTAGGGGTCAAGCGAGATGCCGCCGTCAGGCGCAAGCGCGACATAGGGAAAGCAGGCGATATCGGCGATCGTCGCCCGGCTTCCTGCGAGGAATTGCATGCCGCGCTCGCCCTGCTCGAAGAGGCCAGCTTCGAGCTCGCGCAGGGCAGCAATCCCCTGAGCCTGTAGAACCTTAATGTCACCCGGTCGCAGGAGCATTTCGTGGAGCCGCGCGCCACCAAGATTGGCTGTCAGGCGATGGGAGAAGGAGAGCCATTGCTCCACGCGCGCCGTCCCCTGCGGCGAAGCCTGCCCCAGCCATTCCGGCGCAGAATTGGCAGCGAGATAGGCAAGCATGGCGGAGGATTCGGTGAGCACAAGATCGCCATCTTCGAGGATCGGGATGGAGCCTGCCGGATTGAGCGCCAGAAGCTCCGGCCCGCGATGCTCCGCGCCGGGATGGAAGTCGACGGGCCGGATGTCGAGCTTGATGCCGAGGATCGCGGCCATCAGCCGGATCTTGTAGCAACTCGGCGATAAGATGTAGTCATAGAGTTTCATTGTGCGACCAACTGTGCGCCGTAGGTATAGTTATGGCGCTTGAGCCATCGCCGGTAGGCGACCGAGGTGAGGTCGGCCCTTGTCGGAATTTCCATGCCGGGATCGAGCGGAAGAAGCGCGGGTATCTGGTTTTCGAGGATCGAGCGGTCCTGCAGGAAGATCGTCTGCTGAAAGTGGATGAGGTCCGTCATCGGCGTTTCATCATCGAAGAGCGCCATCCACGGCCATACGTCGCATAGGTCTTCAGCGAGCGGCTGGACGAACAAGGTTATGACGTCCCATTCGCTAGGGCGCGGAGGGCATGTCTTGTAGAGGACGGAACAGGTCGGGGCTGGCACGCGATACATGTATTCAGTGGTAATGCCGCCGGTCGCGGATTTTGCAGCCTGCGGCTGGTAGAATTTTACTTGCGTTGCCCAGACTTCATCGACACCCTCGCGGATCTCGACCTTATAGTTTTCGACTTCCGTATGCGGTTCCGCACCGAGGATGTCGGTGTGGACAAAGGGAAAATGCGCGATGTCGAGAAAGTTCTCTACGGCGCGAAGCGGCGAGCAGCGCACACGGACCACGCCGACATCGACGAAGCGCCGGCCCGGCTGATCAGCCTCCGGAATGGCGAAAAGCTCCTTCTCCGGGTTCCCGAGGGAAGACCAGACATGGCCATACCGCACCCGGACGGGGAGGGCCCTTCCCTCGGCAGTAATCACCTGCGCATTGCCATGCCGATCGCGCGCGACCTCGATCGCCTCGCCCATTAGCCAGGTCTTGCTTCCCTTCTCGCTGAGTTGGCTGAAGAGGCCGACAGGATACCATTCATCCATCATGGCGCCGACTTTCATTCCGCGATCTCCCTATGGCGCTCTTCCGCCGTACGGCGAATGGATTCGACAATCCGAGACGCCGCAATGCGGTCTGCCGGGCTGCGATCCCTGTCGATCATGAGAAGTAGGAGCGCATGCTTTTCCTGTGGCGCCAGAAGCAACCCAATCCAGGGAAATTCCGGCAAGCGGATCAGTTCCCTAGCATCGATCTTCGCCCCTGCCGCGGCCTCGATTGCCGCGACATCCGCTTTCACGCCTAGAGTGCGTAAAGGGACCAGCTCGTCAAGCTGTGGAGGCTGCGTCGCCGGCTGTCCGACGGCTGCCCATAAGATGCCGCCCGCTTCTTCGATTTGCTGGACGGCGACACGAATGGTTTCCGGGGGAACCAGATCCGGATGGGCGGGAATGCGAATACATCCGCCTGACACCGCATAGCTCCAACCGTGATAGATGCAGGACAGCGCTTCGCCGCGGACGAAACCATGCGACAATCTCATTCCGCGATGCGGACAGCGATCGGAAGATGCAGTTGCGCGGCCCGACTGACTGCGCCACAGGGCAATCGGGCCAACCGATGTCCAGGCCGGTATGACGGTTCCTGGCGGCAGATCAGAGGAAAGGGCGACTGGCGCCCAGGATCCGGCCCCATCAAATGGCATGGTCTCAACTCTCTAATTTCACCAATGGCTTAGCGCCGCTGGTCGTAGGCAGGCACTGATGCCTGCATCCCCGTAGCGTTCAAAGATTTTGCATAAATAATTCGCATTGGCAACAATGATTAAATAAAAGGCAATAGATCAGGAATTTCTAAGATGCGATGGCTGCGGGTCATTCATGACCCTGCGCTGAATCTCGTCTACCCAGACGTCGATCGGACCGAGTGAGCAGCCCATTTCCAGCATGTCGATCAGTTCCACAGGCCCGGTGACCTCAAGTTCGATTCGGTCTGCATCGGAATGGAAGAATGTCTGCGAAAGCCCGAGCTTGTTGGCGTGACGCTGGATCCAGGGGACGAACGAGGCTGCGTTAAGGTCGCCCAGTATCGTCATGCGCTCCCGAAATTCACCATGCGGTGTCAGCATCCGTCAACGACCCTCGTTTCATATCAGGATGGCAGAATAGCCGCTTCGTGAGTTTGCGAAAGGGGCTGCCTCACACAGCAATGCTCCGCTGTCTTTGCGACAGCGGAGTTTTAGCCTGCATGAAGCGACATCAATTCTTGGCCGTATCTTCCAGGAAGAAGCGGCCGAGCGGGTTTTGATGGAAGTTATCGATATTCTTGCGCGCGACGTTGATATAGGGGCTGTAATAGAGGTCGATCCAGTTGACGTCGTCCTTCGCCATCTTCTGCAGATCGACATACATCTCTTCGCGCTTCTTGGGATCGAGCTCCAGGCGGGCCTTGGCAACGAGCTCCTTCACGGCCTCATTCTTGTAGTTGGTTGAATAGTTGTTGTTGGAATCGTGACCGAGCACGAAGGTCGTCTTCTGGTCCGGATCAAGGATATCGTTGGTCCAGTAGTTGACTGAGATGTCGTAATCACCGGCAACGGTCATGTCCCATTCCTGGCTCGGATCGACCTTCTGCAGGTTGGCGGTAATGCCGGCCTTGGCAAGCTGTTGCTGCACCAGGACGGCCGTCTGCTCATCCACTTCATCGCCGGCGCGAATGAGGTACTTTACAGTGAGATTGGAGACGCCTGCTGCCGAAAGCATCTGCTTGGCCTTCTCCGGATCGTAGGGGCGTTGCGGATTATCCGCATAGTAATACAAGGCGCCTTTGGGGATATAGGAGTTTGCAACCGTGCCCTGATGGAAGGTAACGGCGTCGACGATCGCCTTCTTGTCGATCGCCATGTCGAGGGCCTGGCGGACTTCCTTCTTGCCGAGGTCGCCATGGGCATGGTTGATCAGCAGGTGATCCTCACGCGTGGACGGATCGATCAGCACGTTGAGGTTCGGGTCCTTTTTCAGTTCTTCCACGCGCGAGAACGGAACGAAAATGGCGGTATCGAGCTGGCCGGCCTGCACGTTCAGCATCCGGGTGTTGTCGTCCGGTACCGAAATCCATTCGACGCCATCGAGCTTCACGCGGTCGGCCTGCCAGAAGTTCGGGTTCTTCTTCAGGATGATGCGATCGCCGCGGCGCCATTCCTCGACGGAAAAGGCGCCGGAGGCGATCGGCTTTTCCGCATAGGCATCAGCGCCTAAGGATTGCATGCCGGCCTTCGAGATGACCGAGGCATTCGGAAGCGCAAGCGTCGACAGGAAGGGTGCCGATGCGTGCTTGAGCTTGATCGTCAGCGTGTGCGGATCAGTCGCGACGGCGGTATCGATGACCTTGTAGGAATCGCTCCAGAGCGACGCCGGATCGTCGCGGATGCGCAGAAGGCTGAAGGCTGCATCATCAGCCGTCAGCGGCGAGCCATCGGAAAATTTTGCATCGCGAATCTTGAAGACATAGGTCAAACCGTCATCCGAGGTCGTCCAGCTTTCCGCTAGACCCGGTTCCAGCTTCGTGCCCGTCTTGTCGACGCGCACCAGCACGTCGTAGACGTTGGAGAACACCCAGTTGTCGATATTCTGCGCCGTCTTGATCGGATCGAACGTCGTCGAATCCTCACGGCGGCCGATGGTCAGTACGCCGGCGGCTTCCGCATAGCTCGCGCTCAGCGTCAAGCCGGCGAGAATGGCGGCAAGCCCGATTGTTTTCCACTTGTTGGTCATGAATTTGTTCCCTTCGTTGTTATCGCATGCGTTTGGCTGATTGGGTCTGCCCTGCCTGTGCCGCGTCGCGTTCGCCATGCAAGGGCCTGTCCGGATCGATATCGGGGATGGCTGCAATAAGCGCTGCGGTATAGGCATGTTTCGGGTGGGAGAAGATCTCCTGCGAGCGGCCTTCCTCGACGATCTCGCCGCGATACATCACGACGGTCCGCTCACAGAGATTGCGCACGATGGCGAGGTCGTGGGCAATGAAGATCAAGGTCAGGTTCATCCTGCGCGTCAATTCGCGGAAGAGGTCGATGATCTGCGCCTGGATGGTGACATCGAGGGCGGCTACGCATTCGTCGGCGATGATGAGCTTCGGGTCGACCGCAAGCGCCCTTGCAATGCCGGCGCGCTGGCATTGGCCGCCGCTCATGCTGCGCGGCTTGCGATCGGCGAACTCGCGCTCCAGTCCGACGAGATCGAGCAATTCGCTTATGCGTGCGGGGATCTCAGCCTTTGCGACCTTGCCCTGGACTTTCAGCACCTCGGCAAGCGTCTGGCCGATCGTCAGGCGCGGGTTGAGTGCGTTGAACGGGTCTTGGAAGACCATGGCCGTTTCGCGCCGGAGCCTTGCCAGGCCGGCGCTCTTCTGCTGGGTCAGATCGATACCGTCGAAAGTCACATGACCGGAGGAGATCGGGGTAAGGCCGAGGACGGCGCGCGCAAGCGTGCTCTTGCCGCTGCCGGATTCGCCGACGATGCCGATGGTTTCGCCCAGCATGACCTGCAGGCTGACGCCGGAAACGGCGCTGACCGTCTTTGCCCCGCTGCCCTTTAAGAAACCGCCGCCGACCCTGAAGTCGACACGCAGGTCATCGATTTCGAGAAGCGGCTTGGCTGACCTCTCCGGCCTTGTGGGTTCCGGCTGCGTCATCACCGCTTCGTCGGGCAGGGAAGGGTGGCTGTTGATCAGATCGATCGTATAGGGATTTTCAGGCCGGCTGAGGATCGTCCTTTTGGGACCCTGTTCAAGCAGCCGGCCGCTGCGCATGACGGCGATCCTGTCGCAGGTCTGGGCGACGATGCCGAGATCGTGGGTGATGAGGATGATCGAAAGCCCGCGCTTGTCGCGAATGTCGATCAGCAGCCGCAGGATCTGCGCCTGGATGGTGACGTCGAGCGCCGTCGTCGGCTCGTCAGCGATGAGAATCTTCGGATTACAGGAGAGCGCGACGCCGATCATGGCACGCTGCCGCATTCCGCCGGAAAACTCGTGCGGATAGCTGTCATACTGCCTTTTGGGATCAGGAAAGCCGACCTGCTCAAGGATCTCGGTTGCGGCTGCGCGCGCCTCGCGCGTTTTGAGCCCCTGATGGTAGCGGATGCCTTCGGCGATCTGGTCGCCGATGCGCATGACAGGATCGAGATGGCTCGTCGGATTCTGGAAGATCATGCCGATCTCGCCGCCACGCACCTTAAGCATCTCGGCATCACTGATTTCTGTGAGCTCTCGCCATTCGAGGCGAATGGAGCCGCTTTCGATCTTCAGAAGCGACGAGGGTAGCAGCCGCACCAGCGAGCGGCACAAGAGGCTCTTGCCCGAGCCGCTCTCGCCGACAAGACCGAGAATTTCGCCCTTGCCGAGATCGAGCGAAACGCTGTCGATCAGCGTGCGGGTGCCACCATCGAGTCTTGCCTTGACCACGAGGTCTCGAACGGAGAGCAGGGAGTCGCTCATTCATGCACCCCCAGCAGCTCGCCGAGTGCATCGCCCAGCATGCTGAAGCCGAAGGCGAGGCAGACGATGGACAGGCCGGGAAACAGCGTGATCCACCAGGCCGTGGTGATGAAGCTCTGGCCTTCCGCCACCATGACACCCCATTCGGCAAGTGGCGGCTGAACGCCGAGGCCGAGATAGCTGACGGCTGCACCGCTCAGGAGCACCAGAACGGCATCCGACATGGAAAAGACGATCGAGCCGGCAATGGCGTTCGGCAGCAGGTGGCGGAACATGATCCTAGGCCGGCTGAAGCCGAGACTGACGGCAGCAACGGCATAATCGCTGCCCTTCAGCACCAGCATCTGCGCGCGGATGAGGCGGGCATAGGAGACCCAGCCGACCAGGGCCATGGCAATATAGAAGCTGCTCAGCCCCGGTCCCAGAATGGCGATGATCGACAGCATCAGCACCAGGAAGGGGAAGGCCAAGATAATATCGACGATGCGCATGAAGATCGCGTCAATAAGGCCGCCGAAAAAGCCGGCGATGGTGCCGACCGTGGTGCCGATCAGAAACGGGAAGAGCACGCCAATGACGGCGATCTGCAGATCGATGCGCGCACCCCAGATAACGCGGGAAAGAATGTCGCGTCCGAAATTGTCCGTGCCGAACGGATGCAGGAACGACGGCGCCTGCAGGCGCATATCGGCATTCTGAAAGATCGGGTCATAGGGCGCCACCATTGGCGCTGAAATCGCCAGAAGGAGGAAGAACAGAAGGATGCCGCCGCCGAGCGTCAGCGTCAGGTGTTTCCCAAAAAACCTGTTCCAGCCGGGGGAAGTGGTCGCCGTCGTGTCGATGCTCATAGCTTCACCCGCGGATCGGCGGCGACCGTGACGATATCGGCGAGGAAGTTGACCAGCACCGTGGCGCAGGCAAACACCATCGCAACACCTTGAACGACCATGTAGTCGCGCGAGAAGATGGCGCGCACCAGCAGCTGTCCCATGCCGGGCAGGGCAAAGACGCTTTCGACGACGACCGTGCCGCCGATCAGCCAGCCGATGTTGACGGCGAGCAGGTTGATTGATGGCACCAGCGAGTTCGGCACGACATGCCGCCAGAAGACGATACCCTCCGGCATGCCGCGGGCGCGGGCCGCAGTCGCAACATCCGATTTAAGAGATTCGATCATCGCGGCCCGCAGGCTGCGGGTCAACACCGTCGAAAGCGATAGCGCAACCGTCAGAGCCGGCAGGATGAGATGAGCGATCTTCTCGCCGATCGTCGAGCCGTAGCCCGAGACCGGCAGGACGCCGAGCTGGACGCTGAAGAGGATGATCATCATCAGCCCCAGCCAAAAGGGCGGAAAGCCGATGCCGAAGGTCGAGACGACGCGCACGATATGATCCGATGCGCGACCGACATTGCGGGCGGCAATCGCCGACATCGGCACGGCAATCAGGATCGACAGGATGACGCTCGAGACGACCAGTGCGATCGTCGGCTCGATCCGGGTCGAAATCAGCGGCAGCACGTCGATCTTGTAGAGGATCGATTTGCCCATCTCGCCATTGCCGAGGTTTTTGATGAAATAGAAATATTGCAGCCACATCGGCTGATCGAGGCCATATTGCGCCCGAATGCTGGCAAGCGCTGTCGGGGTGGCACGCGTACCGAGGATATTGCGCGCGGGATCGCCGGGAATGAGGCGGACCAGAACGAAGGTGATGACGCTGATGCCGAAGAGGACGGGCAGGAATTGCAGCGGCCGTGTCAGTACGAATTTATAGCGATGCATGGCGGCGATCGCCCCCTTGTCGTCGGTGGGATTGGATCACCTTAACTTGCATCAGCTTGCCCTATGCCGTGACAGGAAATCGAGGAGCGCCGGATAGTAATCCCACGGGTTCTCATAGAAGGGCATGTGGCTGGCATTGGCGAAGACCTTGAGTTCGGCATCCTTCAAGGCAAGCTTCATCCTGAGTGCGCAGGCCGGCGTCAACTCGTCATGTTCGCCCGCCGTGATCAGCACCGGCATGGCAAGTTTCGGAAGGTCCGGAATGCGGTTCCAGTCCTTGAGATTGCCGATATAGAGAAATTCGTTCGGTCCCTGCATCGTCTCGTAGGGACCCATGTTCCAATCGTCGAGCGAGCGGCGGACAGGTGCCGGCCATTCCGGCAGGCGGCAGACATGGCGATAGTTGAGTATGGTGACGGCGGCGAGATATTCGGGGTGGTTATAGGTGCCTTGCGCCTCGTGCTTCTGCATCATCTCGACCGTTTCCGGGCCGAGCGCCGCGCGCAGCCGCTCCAGCTCGGAAATCAGATGCGGCATGTCGGCGACGGTATCTTCGAGGATCAGCGTCTTGAGGTTCTCGGGATAGGTCAGCGCATAGTCGATTGCCAGCCAGCCGCCCCAGGAGTGGCCGAGCATATGGACCTTGCTGAGACCGAGCGCCTTGCGGACGGTCTCGGTCTCCTCCACGTAACGGCCAATGCTCCATAGACCCTTGTCGGTCGGGCGGTCTGAGGCGCCGGTGCCGAGCTGGTCGAAGGCAACGACCCTGTACCCCTTGTCGATCAGGCAGGAATGAGCCTCGCGCAGATAGTCGCAGGGCAGGCCGGGGCCGCCGTTCAGGCAGAAGACCGTCTCAGGGCCGCTGCCAAAGCTGTAGGCGACCACCTTGTAGCCATCGACCTCGACAACATGCCGCGCCTCCGGCTCAATTTCACGCCACATTGACAACTCCGGCGAAAGATTCTGCTTGCTCAATATTTGAGCATGGCTAAATTTTTACCTTAAACCGCGCTCGGCACCAGCTATAAGAAGTGATAGGTTGGGAGGTCGCAGGCACAGATTGGAACCGCTGCATGTTCGATCAAATCGGAACCATCAGACGCCAGTTCACGGCGCATCAGACGCTGGACGGCCGCATCGACCATATCTTCGAGCGTATGAAGGCAATCGGCTTCGAGGCTTTGATCTACGATTATTCGCCGGTTCCCTACGACCTCGACGGCAAGATCATGATCCCATCGCTTTTAAAGCTCAGGAACATCTCCGACGACATGTATGAATACTGGTTCGATCGCGGCTATTTCCGCATCGATCCGGTGCAGCAGGTGGCGCTACGAACCTCGGCGCCCTTCTTCTGGAATTATGATCCCGACGCCGATACGCTGATCAAGCGCTTCATGAGCGAGGCCACGGTTCCCGTTGCGCGCTACCTGAGCGAGCGCGACATGTCGACGGGTGTCACGGTGCCGGTGCACATGCCGCGCGGCGATTACGCGACGGTCACGGGAATTCGCTTTGGTGCCAACAAGGAGTTCGAGCGCGACGCCCTGCGTTATATCGCCGATTTCAACCTGCTTGCGCATGTCTTCCACGAGACGGCCTATTCGCTCTTCGACACCGCAGCGCTGAGTGTCGGCAAGATCCGGCTGACGGAGCGCGAAAGGGAATGCCTGCGCTATTCCGCCGAGGGCTATTCCGCCAAGGAGATTTCCCGCATCATCGATCGCTCGGTGCCGACGGTCGTCATGCATTTGAATGCCGCGGCAAAGAAGCTTGGCGCAAAGAACCGCACGCAGGCGGTCGTCCGCGCCACGCATTATCGGCTGCTGGACGCACAGCCATCCTATAACTTCTGATAGCTGCCGCAGCCGTTTCGGTCGCGTTATGGTCTGGTCCATCGAAGCCTGGAGATGGAGAGACACGTGGCCGCAATCCCGACGCAGGAAGCCTTTCTGCCCTTTCGCGAATACCGGACATGGTACCGCATCACCGGTTCGCTCGATTCCGGCAGGCTGCCGCTCGTCGTCGCCCATGGCGGGCCTGGCTGCACCCATGATTATGTCGATAGCTTCAAGGGCATTGCCGAAATCGATGGCCGCGCCGTCATTCACTACGATCAACTCGGCAACGGCAAGTCCACGCGCCTGCCAGAGAAAGGCCCTGATTTCTGGACACCGGCGCTTTTCCTGGATGAGCTGGACACGCTGCTGAGGCACCTCGGCATTCAGGATCGCTATGCCTTTCTCGGACAGTCCTGGGGCGGCATGCTGGGTGCCGAACATGCGGTGCGTCGACCGAAGGGGCTGAAGGCATTGGTGATCGCCAATTCGCCGGCCAACATGCATACCTGGGTCGCAGAAGCGAATCGCCTTCGCGAGGAGCTGCCGCAAGAGGTGCAGGACACATTATTGAAGCACGAACGCGCCGGCACGATCACCGATCCGGAATATATCGCCGCCTCCCGCGTCTTCTATGATCGCCATGTCTGCCGCGTCGTGCCCTGGCCGGAGGAGGTTGCCCGCACCTTCGCCACCATGGACGAGGACAATACCGTCTACCGCAACATGAATGGCCCGACCGAGTTTCACGTCATCGGCACGATGAAGGACTGGACGATCGAAGACAGACTTCCGCTCATCGAGGCGCCTACCTTGCTGATCTCAGGCAAATATGACGAGGCGACGCCTCTGGTAGTCAAGCCTTATGTCGATCGTGTGAGGGGCTGCGAGTGGGTGCTCTTTGAAAATTCGAGCCATATGCCGCATGTCGAAGAGAAGGATATTTGCCTGAAGACGGTCTCGGAGTTCCTGGGGCGGTATGACTGATCTTTCGGCCTTAGCGGGGTATCCAATTGCGCTGCCCGCCTCGCTTCTTACTTCGTGGACCACTTCGGTCCCCGATGGATGGCGCGGTCGTTCTAGATCGGTTTGTGGAGCATAGGGCGACCGTTGTCGAAGCTCTTGCGCCCCTTTTTCCAGCCGGCAATCACGCGGGCAATCTCGCGCACGGCCGCATTAGGGCCGGCGCTGTCGAGGAGCACGATCGTCGCTTCGTCGCCCGCCTGCAGACGCGTGCTGCCGTCGAGTTGGCCCGCTGCCATTCCGCTCACCATGTCGAAAACCAAGGCCATCTCGTCGTCACGCGAAAGCTGGGCCACATTGGCGTAAAGATTAGCCATGCGAATGAGCGAAGCGTCGCCATAGGGCGTGAAGGGATTAAGAATATTGTTGGTCGCAATCGACGTGGCGACCCCTCTTCCGGCGAGCAGATGGGCCGGCGCTACGCCACGCGGGACCAGGCGGTCGTGTCCGCGGCCCATCAGAAACAGATCGGTTGCCGGCAGCACCGACAGAGCGATCCCGGCTTTTGCCAGGTCATCTGCGATGGCAAGCAGCTGTGCCTGTGGCATAGCCGACAGATTGGTGACGTGGCCGATCGATACGCGGCCCTGCCAGCCATGACGGAGCGTCGCGTCGATCACCTTGGGCAGATCGGTTCGATCCGGATCGAGACTGAAATCGAGATGAAAGTCGACCGCAACATTGTGCTTTGATGCCAATGCGAAAATCATGTCCACATGCCGGCCGGGAGAGGGATCCGTATAAGGACAGCCTCCCACCAGATCTGCACCATCGGCAAGTGCTGCGTCGAGCATATCGTATGTTTGCGGATCGTTCGTCAGCCCGTCCTGGGCAAAGGCGCAGATTTCGATGTCGATCGCGAAAGCATAATCCCCACGGACACGCTTGATCGCCTCAAAGGAGCGGAAGCCTGCGCGCGGATCGATCTCGACGAAGGTTCGCATCCTCGTCGTGCCGTGCGAAATCGCTCTCTCCACGATGCGTGCAGCGCGCGAATAAACATCGGCTTCTTCAAAACCTACCTTGGCTTTGGCGACTTCCTGCACGGCCTCGCTCAACGTACCCTCGCAAATTGCGCAGCGGTCGAGAATGCAGGCCTTGTCGAGATGGATATGGGTATCGACAAATCCGCCGAAGGCGAAGCTTCCCTCGCCGTCGACGTCCGATACCGCGTCGCACCGAATGCGGGGTTCTATGGCTGCGATCCGGTCGCCCCGAACTGCGATGTCGACGAAATCGCCGTCCTCCGCGATGCGAACGTTACGGATGATGAGATCGAATTGTTGATCGCTGGCGCTCAAAGTAGAATCGCGCCTCCATCGCTGCGCGGATCATGCGCGCCTTCGATCGATCCGTCGTTTCCGATGCGGACGACACCGGCTTGGCCGCCAAGCGGACTGAGAGCGTCGATTGTCGAGATCTCATGTCCCATGGCGGCAAGGGCCGACACCAATTCGGCGCCAATATTTTCCTCGATCTTCAGGCTGTCGCGGCTGTCCGAGAATGTGCGGCCGAGCAAAAAGCGCGGGCGTGCAAGGGCGGCAGCGGGATCAAGGCCGTGATCGATCAGCAGGCTGAGCAGCAGCGACAGCGTCTGTGGCTGGCCATCCGCCCCTTGCGTTCCATAGACCAGATGCGGGCGCCCGTTCTTCAGCGCAAGACCTGGATTGAGCGTATAGAAAGGACGCTTTCCAGGCCGGATATGATTGGGGCTTGCCGGATCGGTGCTGAAGGCGGCTCCCCTGTTTTGCCAGAGGAGGCCGGTGTCGCCGATTACCACCCCGCTGCCCCAGTCGAAGTAGAGGCTTTGCAGCAGCGACGCGCATCGTCCATTGGCATCCACGGCTGCAAGCAGCGCCGTGTCACCATGTCGATAGTCTTGCGGCCAAGGCAAGGCCCATGCCGGATCGATCGCAGCAGCCTTGGCCACAAGGCGATCCGGATCGAGAAGGTGTTTCGAGACATCTGCGGCGCAGCGAGGATCAGCGATGGCGTGCCGATCGAGGAATGCCTGTTTCACGGCCTCGACCAGTGCGTGATAATAGGCCGGGCTGTCGGGCTGGAAATCTGCCATCGGCAGGTGGCCGAGCACACCCATGATGCCGAGGGTGGTTATGCCTTGGGTCGGCGGTGGCGGAGCAAGAAGTATCGTGTCGCGATATGCCTGCCGGAGGGGAGCGACAATATCGGTCCGCGTGGCGGCGAGATCGGCGGCGGAAAGCGGAGAACCGACCTCGGCAAGCCCGCTCGCAATTCGCCGGGCCAGCGCACCCTCGTAGAATTCGCGGGTGCCGTGACGAGCTATGGCCTCGAGCGTCCGGGCCAAGGCGGGCTGGTGCTGGACGCCGCCAGATCGGAAGAGCCCGGTGAAGCCCGGCCAGTCGTTCAGTTCATCGCGCCGGAATTCGTACCAGAAAGCCTGCGACTGACTGACCTGAAATCCGCCGTCGGCGAGCGCAATGGCGTCGTCGAGAAGGGCCGGCAATTGTTCGGTGCCTGCCCATTCGGCAGCGGAGTAGGCCAGCGCCTTCTCCCAGCTGTCGACGAGGCATGCTGTCGTGAGCGTAGAGGCCGGCCCCCGCAGAGGTATCTCTCCCCGCGGCATGGCTGCCGCGGCCTGTCCGATGCCGAGGAAAGTCCGCGCACTGCCTTTCTCGTCTGCCACCAGCCAGACGGCATCGCCGCCGAGACCGCAGAAATGAGGATAGGTAACCGACAAGGCAGCGCCGGCTGCCACAAGCGCTTCGATTGCATTGCCGCCCCGCTTGAGCACTTTCGCGCCAGCTTGGCTGGCCAGCCAATGCGGTGTCGCGATCATTGCGCTGGAAGACGGCGAATTCGTTTGCGGGGTTTCTTTAGCAGAAGGGCTCATGAGTAGATTTCAGCGATGCTTCCGGTGGCGATGCGGTTTGGCGTGGAGCGACGGCGGCGGCTTTCGACCGATACTCGGCCATTGGAGTCACGAAATCGTCCTTCAGGCTAACGGTAATGACATGCGTTTGGCATGGGCACAATCCTGACGGCATGATCTGCACAACCGTGCATGCAATACCGATGCCATAAGGAATCCTGGTTAGCCGTGCTCAGCATTTCGCCTGCTAAGCTTTTGTGTTTTATTTGGAATAAGTCTGCGGCCAACCAATCCCGGAAGAAAGCGGCCTTTGCCGGTTCTCCGAGATTGCCGCAGCCGATGCCTAACAATTCATTTCGTCATGAATAGGTGACGGAAAAAATGGCAGTCAGTTAAAGGCCTTCGAATTAACCGGCATGATGCGGTCGGCATAAGGCGGTCTTGGAAGGTCATTCTCCTTCTCATCGAGATCGGGGATCGGCGGTGGGTGCGGGCGGGACGTCGGCGCCCGCACCCTTCTCTTCGGCCGGTCTCTTGGTCCGGAGGAGGGACAGCACAAAGACGAAAAAGACCGGGACGAAGAAGACGGCAAGGACCGTTGCGGAGATCATGCCGCCAAGGACGCCCGTACCGATCGCATTCTGGCTGGCGGCACTGGGGCCCGTTGCGATCGCCAGCGGCACGACGCCAAGCGTGAAGGCAAGCGACGTCATCACGATCGGGCGGAAGCGGACGCGAGCAGCCTCGGTCGCTGAATCCAGCAGGGACTTGCCTTGTGCGTAATAATCCCTGGCGAACTCGACGATCAGGATGGCGTTCTTCGCCGACAGGCCGATGATCGCAATGAGCCCGACCTTGAAATAAAGGTCGTTCGGCATGTCGCGGAGGATCGCCGCCAATGCGCAGCCGATAATGCCGAGTGGTACGACAAGCATGACCGACAGCGGGATCGACCAGCTCTCATAGAGGCCCGCCAGCAGCAGGAAGACGAAGAGGATGCTGAAGGCGAAAAGGATCGGCGCCTGGCTGCCGGAGGCGATTTCCTCGCGCGATTGACCGGACCACTCGTAGCCGAAACCGTCGGGAAGTTCGGATGCGAGGCGTTCCATCTCGGCAATGGCGGCACCCGAAGACTTGCCTGTTGCTGCCTCGCCGGTGATACGGACGGTCGGATAGCCGTTGTAGCCGACGATCTGCGGATCGCCCTTGCGCCAATCAGCGGTCGCGAAGGATGCCAGCGGCACCATCCCGCCGCTTGCGTTGCGGACGTTCAGCTTCATCATATCTTCCACCTGCATGCGGCTGCGGCCATCCGCCTGCACGATGACCTGCTGCATGCGGCCGGCATTCGGATGGTCGTTGATATAGGAGGAGCCGAGGTTCGCGGTGATCGCATCGTTGATGTCGGTGAAGCCGACGCCGAAGGTGTTCGCCTTCTCGCGGTCGATCGCAAGCATGATCTGGGCGGCTTCCTGCATGCCCTCGATGCGGACGTTCGTCGCCACGCTGCTCTTGGCCGCCTTTGCCATCAATTCTTCCGCAGCTTGCTTGAGCGCCTTCT
Source organism: Rhizobium sp. WW22 (assembly GCF_047041135.1). Classification (NCBI taxonomy): domain Bacteria; kingdom Pseudomonadati; phylum Pseudomonadota; class Alphaproteobacteria; order Hyphomicrobiales; family Rhizobiaceae; genus Rhizobium; species Rhizobium sp. WW22. Next base: position 1,813,931 of record NZ_CP178199.1, on the reverse strand, counting down.
GTCCGCGCCCGGCGCGATCCTGGAGCCGGAAGGAGAAGCCGCTCGTCGTCCCGAAACCTTCGATTGGCGGCGGCGAAAGGGCATAGGAGGTGGCGTCCTTCAATCCGGCGAGCTGTGCGTTGACGCGCGCAGCGATTTCCGGCACCGAACTGCCCGCAGGCCGCACGGTCCAGTCCTTGAGCGTGACGAAGGCGATGGCCGAGTTCGGCCCGTTTCCGGAGAAGCTGAAACCCTGGACGGCAAAGACGTTTTCGACGGCCGGTTCGGCCTTGAAAATCGCCTCGATCTGCTTCAGCGACGCGATCGTGCGGTTGGCGCTCGCCTCCGGCGGTCCCTGGACGTCGACAATCAAGATGCCCTGGTCTTCCTCCGGCACGAAGGAACCGGGCAAGTTGACGAAAAGATAGCCGAGGCCGATGACGAGCGCGAGATAGACGCCCATCACGCGTCCCGACCGGCGCGCAAGGCCGGCAGCCGTCTTGGTATAGCCCGCCGTCATTCCGTCGAACTTGCGATTGAACCACCCGCCGAGCCCTTTCTTCTCATGATGATTTCCGTCGATCGGCTTCAGGAAGGTGGCGCAGAGCGCCGGCGTCAGCGATAGCGCCAGGAAAGCCGAGAACATGATCGAGACGACCATGGTCAGCGAAAATTGGCGGTATATGATGCCGGAAGCTCCGGGGAAGAATGCCATCGGAATGAAGACGCAGGACAGCACCAGCGTGATGCCGAGGATGGCGCCGGTGATCTGCTTCATTGCCTTCTGCGTCGCGGCTTTCGGCGGCAAACCCTCTTCGGCCATGATGCGCTCGACATTCTCGACCACGACGATGGCGTCATCGACGAGGATGCCGATCGCAAGCACCATGGCAAACATGGTCAGCACGTTGATGGAGAAGCCTGTCGCATACATGATGGCGCAGGTTCCGAGCAGGGCAACGGGCACGACGAGCGTCGGGATGACCGTGTAGCGGAAGTTCTGCAGGAAGACGAACATCACGATGAAGACGAGCACGATCGCCTCGATGAGCGTGTGCACGACCTTCTCGATCGAGGCATTGACGAAGGGGCTGGTGTCATAGGGGATCGAGTACTCGACACCTTTCGGGAAGAACTTCGACAGCTCGTCCATCTTCGCCTTAACGGCCCCCGAGACGGCAACGGCGTTGCCTGTCGAGGAAAGCTGAATGGCAAGGCCGGCGCTCGGATTGCCGTTGAGCCGGCTTGCAGTCGAATAGGTTTCCGCGCCATCCTCGACGCGGGCGACGTCGCGCAGGCGCACGGTCGAACCGTCGGGATTGGCGCGAAGGATGATGTCACCGAATTGCTTCGCGCTGTTGAGCTGGCCCTCGACGATCACGGTCGCGGTCAGATCCTGGCTGACCGGATTGGGCGTCGCGCCGATCTGACCGGCTGCGACCTGCGCGTTCTGGGCGGCGATTGCCGCGCTGATGTCGGCCGCCGTCAGATGAAGACCGACCATTTTGTCCGGGTCGATCCAGACGCGCAATGCCCGCTGAGAGGCGAAGACCTGCGCACGGCCGACGCCGGGAAGGCGGCGTAGCTCTCCGAGGATATTGCGGTTGATGTAGTCGCCGAGCGCGATCTCATCCGTCTTGCCGTCGGTCGAGGTCAGGGCCGCGATCAACAGGAAGCCGGCACTGGCTTCTTCGACCTGAATGCCTTGCGTGCGAACCGCCTGCGGCAGTCGCGCCTCGATGCGCCGCACCGCATTTTGCACGTCGACGGTCGCCTTGCCGATATCGGTTCCGGAGACGAAGGTGGCGTTGATGCTCACCGAGCCGGAATTGTCGGAGGTCGACTCGAAATAGGCGATGCCGTGGACGCCGTTCAGCTCCTGCTCGATCAGCCGGGTCACGCCCTGATAGATTTCCTGCGGCGAGGCGCCGGGGTAGGAGGCGGAAATGGAAAGCTGCGGAGGAGCGACGGCGGGATATTGCGCGACCGGCAATATCGGGATGGTAATGATCCCCGCAATCATGATGAAGAAAGCAAAGACCCATGCGAGGACGGGTCGCCTGATAAAGAACTGTGCCATGATTTGATTACTTTGCGGCCTGGTCTGAGGTGTTCGGCTCGGCGCTTGACGGCGTCCACGGTTCGGCGACGACCTTGCCACCGGGCGTGACCTTCGGGACTCCGTCCGCTATGATGGTTTCGCCATCCTTCAGCCCGGAAAGCACGATCCATTCGGCGCCGAGAGACGTGCCGAGGGCGATGTTGCGCACCTGTGCTGTTTGGTCGGCGGAGATCACGAAAATTTGCGGATTGCCCTCGGCGTCCCTCATCACCGCCCTTTGCGGAATGGTGATGCCGCTCTTCTGGACCGCCTGTTGGATGCGCACGCGGACATACATGCCCGGCAGGAGATCGCCATCGGGATTGGGAAATTCCGCACGCAATGTGACCTGTCCCGTGCTCGGGTCCACATTCGCGTTCGAAAACAGCAGCTTGCCCGGCTTGGAATAGCTCTTTCCACCGTCGAACACGAGCTCGACGGATGCCTGTCCGGGTGCCGGGCTCTGCAGCTTGCCTTCGCTGACGGCCCGCTTCAGCGCCAGGAGGTCCTGCGCGGACTGCGTGAAATCGGCATAGACCGGATCGATCTGCTGGATGAGCGCGAGATTGGACGCGCCTTCCGCCGTCACAAGCGTTCCCTCGGTCACGAGAGCGCCACCGATGATGCCGGTGATGGGCGCTTTTACCTCGGTGTAGTCCAGATTGATCTCAGCTTCGTCGAGGGCGGCTTGCTGAGCCGCGACATCGGCGTCGGCCTGTGCGAGATTGACGGCGGCTGTATCATAGTCGACGGCGGTCGAGACATTGCGCTCTCGCAGCGAGCGCTGGCGTTCCAGCTGTTGCCTCGCATTGGCCTGGACGGCCTTCGCCTTCTGCAAGGCCGCCCTGGCGCTCGCCACCCGCACCTGAAACAGCTTCGGATCGATCCGGTAAAGAACGTCGCCCTTATGGACGAGGCTGCCCTGCTCGAAGACGCGCTCCTGGAGAATGCCCGAGACGCGAGCACGTACCTCGGAGACCCGGGTCGCGGCGATGCGCCCTGGAAGCTCGCTCATGACAGGCACCGGATGCGCCCTGATTTGCAGGATACCGACGGCGGGGGCGGGCATTTCGCTGCTCTCCTGCGCGTAAGCGTGGCTGGAAATCAGCATAAGCATCGCCATTGCCGCCAATATCGCCTTCCCGCAAGGCAGTTCGATTGCAGATCGCATAGATGTATTCCCAATTGACCGTGGCGCGGGGAGATCGTCGCTCCGCGTCTCGACGGCATGAACCCATTCGAAAGGAGCCGCTTCAACGCCGGGCGCGAATGGCACTTTCGTCCGAGGTTAAGCAAACATCGGGATTGTTGGCCTTCGGTCGACGTTTTGTGGAGGTTTTATGGAGGAGGGCAGAGGAATGTTGACGCGCAGGCCCTGTCTGACGTTTCTATCCGGTAAAGGAGCCTTGGATGGAAAATGCATTGATATTGATCGTCGAGGACGAGCCGGAAATCTCCGATATTCTTGAACGCTATTTTGAGCGCGAGGGGTTTCGTGTGCTGACGGCCTCGGACGGCGAGATCGGGCTTTCCCATCACCAGCGGCTGCGGCCCGATCTCGTCGTCCTCGACGTCAAACTGCCGAAGCTCGACGGTCACACCGTGCTTGCCACCATCCGCCAAAGAGGCGATACGCCTGTTATCATGGTCACGGCACTTGCCGACGATCTCGACAAGCTGCATGGGCTGCGCTCCGGCGCCGACGACTATGTGGTCAAGCCGTTCAACCCGGTCGAGGTGGTCGCCCGGGCGCGGGCGGTTCTGAGACGGGCGACGGGAAGTGCTGCGAACAAGGTGCTGCGGGTCGGCAGGCTCGCAATCGATCCGATCGCCCACATGGCCGTCGTCGAGGACGGCGAAAGCCGCACGCCGTTGAACCTGACGCGCACCGAATTCCGCATCCTCGAATATATGGCTGGGTTCCCGAACAGGGCCTTCGAACGCGGCGAGATCGTCGATGCCTGCCTTCCCGAAGGCGATGCGCTTGACCGCACTGTCGACAGTCACATGAGCAAACTTCGCCGCAAGCTCGATGCCGCCGGTGTCGGCGAGCTTCTCAATGGCGTCAGGGGAGTGGGTTACCGCCTTGGCGATTTCGGTTAGCAACAGCCTTAACAGGCAAATCATCTGGTCGACGACCATCGTCGCCTTCGTCGCTCTGTCGGTGATGTTTTTCGGCTTCCTGATCTACGGCTATGTCTACGAATGGCTGTTCAAGGACTCCGCTCCGCCGGACGACTGGGCCGTCAGCGATTTCGTCGTGCTCGGCATCAACGTGGCGATCGGCCAGGCCGTCGGCGCTTATGTCGGATGGCGGCTTGCCCGGCGCCTCGTCAAGCCCCTGACGGCCGTGACGGAGGCTGCCCGCCTCATTGCGGATGGAGATTTTGCCGGCCGGGCAACCGGCGAAGGCAATTTCGGCGAAGCTGACCGTCTGATCAACGATTTCAATCGGATGGCAGAGGAGCTGCAAAGAGCGGAAAAGGAGCTCCAATATTCGAATTCAGCCATCGCGCACGAGTTGCGCACGCCGCTGACGATCCTGCGCGGGCGCATGCAGGGGCTGGCGGATGGGGTGTTCGAGCCGAGCCAGGAGGTATTCCGCGGATTGATCGGCCATATCGATGCTCTGACGCGCATCGTCGACGACCTCAAGACGCTTTCGCTGATGAATGCCGGGCGCATGGAGCTGCAGCAATCGCGTTTCGACGTTGGAGAAGAAATCGCAGACATCATCGATTCCGTTGGGCCGGCGCTTGCCAGCCTCAGCATCAGGATTGAAACCGACTTGCAGAAGATGCCGGTGATTGCCGATCGGGCGCGCATCCGGCAGGCAATGCTTGCGCTCATCGACAATGTCGCACGCTACGCTCCGGGCTCGAGGTTGAGTGTAGCCTCTCAGGAGGCCGGCAACCTGTGCGTCATCATGGTTTCGGATGACGGCCCCGGCATGACGGCTGCGGAAAGCGAACGGGCCTTTGAGCGGTTCTGGAGGGCCGACGATGCGAGAACGCGAAGAGGCGGCGGGTCAGGCCTCGGCCTCGCCGTCGTCAAGGCGATCGCCGAGGCGCACGGCGGCCACGCGACGATCGACAGCCGCAAGGGTGGCGGCACGACCATCGTGCTGACAATCCCGCGCTGCTGAGATCGTGCGCAGGGCAGCAAATAGCCTGTTCCAGGCGTTCGAGAATCCTCATGCGCTGAGAATCCGCCGCAACGCCTCCACCAATTCGATTGTACCTCGACGGATCTCGCCCACATCTTTTTCGACATCTATTCGGTCCGCATTGTGGGCGGTATAAAGTTCGACCAGTAGTCGCGCATAGTCTTCGGAAAGACCCGCCCGCATGAGTGCGGCTTGCCATTCGGTCTCGGGAAGCGGTTTGGCAACGACCTCGCGCCCGGCCAGCAAGCCGATGGCCGCCGCAACGTCATTCGGCGTATAACGCCGAGGACCTTCGGCATGAACAATCCTTAGCGCGGTGTCCTGCTTTTCCAAAAGCAATTCGGCCGCGATCGAACCCACGTCATAGGCGGAGATGGTCGGAAGAAGCTTGGTCAGCGGATGATAGAAGCTCGGCAATCGGCCGCTATCCGCCGCTACTTTTGCCAGACGCGCCCAGTTCTCCATGTGCTCGGCCGATCGCAGCAGGATAAGCCTCTCGGTCTCCAGCTGACGTAGCCGCGCTTCAAGGGCGTGGAAAATCAAGGTGACGCCGGTGCCAGAGCTATGCTGCGCGCCATAGTCGGAAATGGCAAGAATGGTTCGCGGCTTGGCGGCTGACAGCGCGTCGCCAATACGGTCCACCAGTCGTCTCATGCAGGAATAGGCCTCAGTGGCACGAATATCGACCGGGCAGATGATCTGGACGGCGCTCGCCCCTTCGAATGCGGCCGTCAGCGCCCGATGATCATGTATATCGGCAATGGCGATCTCGCAGCCAAGATCCAAAAGGGCCTGTGCTTTCGAGCCGTCGCGCAGAACTGCGCGAACGGGAACGCCAGCCTTGCGCAGGGCGGCGATGGTCGTGCGGCCAACCTTGCCGGTCGCGCCCAGAATTGCGTGCATTGTATCTTCTCCTGTCGATTTTCCTGCAGTCTAGCCATGTATGCTCGCGGGATCGCACAGATCCGGATGGTCAATTGCAGGTTTGGACGACAATCGAAGTCATGAATGCATCCGGCTCAGCATGCCGGGGGTGAGGCCGAGGATGCGCCGCATCCAGTGCGTCATGTGGCTCTGATGGGCAAACCCTGTCGCCAAAGCGATTTCGGCGAGCGGCATGTCGGTGGAGAGGATGAGCAATTTGGCGCGCTCGATCCGGCGCGTCAGCACATAGTGATGAACCGGAACGCCGAAAGTGGCGCGAAAGAGTGGCTTCAAATGCGATACGCTGAGACCGACCGTCGCGGCGAGATCGCCAAGAGACAGCGACTGATCGATATGGGCTTCGATGAAATCCAACAGGCGTCGTTGATGGCGGTTTGTCAAAGTGGCGCCTGTCGCGGCTGTACCGACCGAAGTCTGTTCGCCGCCTTCTATCAGGCGGATCGACAGCGCCAATCCCAGCGCTTCCGCATAGGTTTTGTCCGACGGGACCGGCGACTCGATTTCGGCCTTGATCGCCCAGGCGATCGATTCAATGCGCGAATCCCGAAGCTGGAATTTTGGTGCCAGAGAAACCGTATCCGAATTTCTGCCGAGCGCTTCTGCAGCGGATTGAAGGAGTTCGTGCTGGATATTCAGGCGTAGAATGGTGCAGTCCCCGTCATCTTCCCACCAGCCATCGAGTCCGGCAGGAACGATATCGATATCGCCATGCGCTTGCCGACGGCGGTATTGACGGCCGTCGCACTCACAAAAAGCATTTACGGTCCGCCCGAAATGAATGCCGAGCCGATGCGTCTGCGACCCCGGCACATGGGTTCGGCCAGCCTGAATACGAAGGAAATTCGCTTCCAGGCCCTTCCAGCCGCGATCCTTGCTGGAGAGGAGTGTCGCGGCGGTGCTGTTGAGCTGGTCCATGATTATGCGCTTCCGCGGATTCTATCGTCCCGAACTGAGGCGATCTCGATCAGGAGAATATAGGTAGAACGGCGTATCCGGTCGAGCTGTCCTCGGAACGATGTACCCGTCACGAACGATGACGTTCTTGCGTCGGAGATCAGGGAATGAAAGGGGAGAATGTCCGGATGAACGCGACCTCGCTGGAGGGATCGCGTCCATCTCGGCTGGTCGAATATTACTTCCAGCTCGTATAGTCCGAGGCGGTGCATCCGAAGGGCGCGCGCTGATCGCCGAAACGCTTCTTCAACTGATCGCAGCCCCAGCGGTTGAGGGGTGCCGGCATCATATTGTTGATATCCATGGCGGGGGAAGTGAATTGCGAGCCGGCGCTGGTCACATACCAGACCCAGTAGCCGAAAATGCCGACAATGAAGAGAAGGATAACTAGGAACCCCCTGGCAAGCCGTGCCATGACGGACGGCCCTCTCTTCCCTTGAACAATGAGTTCCGGCGGATGAGCGCCAAGTTCCGCTGTGAGCGGAGCGAGAATGCCCGCGCGTTCGTCCGCCGAGATGTCGATGCGTTCCAGCCGGCTGTCCAAAAGCACTGGGAGAGCCGTATTCCCATGCCAGACGGCCAGTGCCACGGCCTTGTCGCCCTTTGCGCCGACGACCAGTGGCTCCTCTCCAGGCCCGAAATTCGTATGGGCCGCCCGTCCGGTTTTTCTGCCGCCGATCTTGTCGGCATAGGCCACCATCAGCCGCTTGCCGCGTCGCTGGAAAGCGGTGATTTCCACGGGGACCGGCTCAAGCTGGGCAGGCCGGCGCAGTTGTCCGCGGGCGCGCCAGACGCGCAGGATCTGGAAGATCGCGGCAATGCAGGCGCCGCCAAGAAGAGCGACGAAGACGGCAAGCGTTATGATCCGGTTCCAGAGCATATCCAGTCCGAGGCTGAGGGTCGCCAAGTCTGGATGATCTCTGGAGATGACGAGGTCAGTGTCATAGTCGCCGGCATGGATATCGACGAACATGATTTCGACATCCTTGTCGAAGGTCTGCCCATTGTAGGCATATTTGAGGTGCGCCTCACAGGTGGTGAAGAAGCCTCTTCGGGTCGAGCATTTTCCGTCGCGGATATCACCATCGACGAGATTGATGGGGTTTTGGCTGATCGTCCAATCCCTCAATATGCCTGGCGCTTCATAAACTGTTATGAAAACCGTAAGCGCGATCACGATCGCCAGGGCGAAATAGGCGGCCTTCGGCATCGTAATCACGCCCTGAGCGAGCATGATGGCTCTCTGGGGAAGCTTAATCGTCGGAAATATCATTGTCTGCCCTGAAACTCCGAATGGTTGCGTAGGCAGCCGCAAGGCGAGGAGCGAAGCATATGCTTCGCAAAATCCTGGGAGTGATTTGGCGCCCACATTAGCAGCGCGGGAAGATAGGCATTTTGATTGATAGCTCAATATAAGGTTGTGGATCCTTCCCCGACTTTACGATGATGTGATATCAAATGCCTGCAGGGTGTGACCTTTTTGCCTCGCAGGATCAATCGACGGATCGAGCCCGCTGGTTTTCACTTTGAACCGATAGTTCGAGGCCAAAAAGAAATGCAACATGATCATGTCGCCTGGAGCAGGTCTGCGACCGCTCCGTCACGTCGCATCCAGATAGGGTTTCAGGGGCATGTCGTCGTGCCGGGGCACCGTCTGCCGTTCGATCATGTGGTGAATGACCGGCGGCCCGTCGCCACGATGCAGTCTATCTAGCTGTTCGGCGACCTCGACATCGGCATGCGTCTGGCGCTGGCCGTGGCGGACATAGTCGATCCATGTCGGCAGATGGTAGCTTTCCGTCCAGGTGTTTGGCTTTTCGAGATCGCGCAATAGCGACCATTGCTTCGCGCCATCGCGGATTCTCATCCGGCGGCGCTTCGCCATGACGGCCAGGAATTCCTCGACGTCCTCCTGCTCGATGTCGTAGTCCACCATGACGAGGATAGGGCCGCTTCTGGGGCGCAGGTCGAGCTGCAATTGCGGCTCGCTGAAGGTGTTCGTCGGATCCAGATTGAGGGATTCGAAGTCCGGCTGCTGCAACAGGAGGCCAAGCAGACCGCCAATACCGAGAGCGGCGCTTGCGATGAGGAGGGCGCCGGTCACGCCATGGGCATCGGCCAGTTCGCCCCAGAGCCAGCTCCCCACAGCCATGCCACCGAAGGTGGCGGTCTGATAGAGAGACAAAGCGCGGCCGACGACCCAGCGCGGCGTGGAAAGCTGAACCGTGACGTTGAAGAGAGAAAAGGCCTGCACCCATGCGACGCCGGCCGGCATGAGCAGAAGGCAGCTTAGCCATACCTGGTCGCTAAGCGCCAGGAAGAAGCAGCTGACGGCCAGCGTGAAGAAGGCACCACGGATCACCCATTCATTGCTCAGCGCATCGCGGATACGGCCGATCAGCATCGCGCCGCAGATGGCGCCGAAGCCGAAGAAGCCGAGCATGATGCCATACGTTATTGCGGTGCCATGCACATGATCGCGTGCAACGAGAGGCAGTAAAGCCAGAATGACGATCGCCGTCAGGCCGAAGACGAAGCTGCGGCACATCACCTTGAGCAGGTTCGGCGACATCTGGACGTAGCGAAATCCGGCAGACATTGCGCTGCCGAAAGACTCGCGCGGCAGCGTGTTGCGCACAGGAGCCTTCTTCCAGCGCCATAGGGTGAAGATGAGTGCAAAATAACAGAAGACGTTGAAGAGAAACGCGAAGGCCGCGCCTGCAGCCGCCACGATGACGCCGCCGATCGCGGGCCCGATGCTGCGCATGAGGTTATAGCTCATGCTGTTGAGCGCCACCGCACCCGGCAGATGCTCGCGCGGCACGACATCGCCCATGGATGCCTGCCATGACGGGTTATGCAGCGCGCCGCCGCAGCCGATCATGAAGGTGAAGCAAAGCAGCAGCCAGGGCGTCAAGGCATTGCTGTAGGACAGGATCGCCAGCGTTGCCGATACGCTGAGCATCAGCGTCTGCGCGATCAGCATGATCCGTCTTCGGTCGTAATTGTCGGCAAGCGCGCCGGCAGCGAGCGAAAAGATCATGACAGGCAGCGTCGTGGAGGATTGAACCAGGGCGACCATGCCATGGGAGGTGGCGAGGCTGGTCATCAGCCAGGCAGCCCCCACACCTTCGACCAATCCGCCGAGATTGGAGATGAGTGTTGCCGACCAGAGAGAACGGAATGTCTTGGACTGAAACGCGACGAGCGGGGAGGTTCTCTTGGGCATGTCGGCTTTTCTTCGCAGGATTGTCTTGCTCGGCGGCAAAGCGGACTCGCTCAAAGCGTACGCACCGCCGAGTCGGTATCAACCCTATAGTGATTTGCTAACTTCCGAAACGATCTTGGAATAATATTCTCGTCAATGAAGGCGGAATTGAGCTCTGGCCGAGGCCCTCGTTAATTCAGAGCAGCTCTATGAGCCTCGGCGCCATAAGCTTTACCCGGCATTTCGTTGACCAGGTGACATCTGGCGTCTTGATGATTCCGATCGCCTGGGTCGCCTGGCCTCAATCCAGCGGGTCTAGAAGAATGGCACGGAAGTCGTTGACGTTCGTGCCGGTCGGTCCGGTGACGAACAGGTCGTCGATCGCGGCGAAGGCCGACCAGCTGTCGTTGCGCTCCAGGAATTCGGCTGCATCCTTCTCTCGAGCGGCAAGCCGTGAAACGGTGGTGCCGTCGGCAAAGGCACCGGCATTGTCCTCTGAACCGTCGATACCGTCCGTGTCGGCGGCAAGCGCCGAAATGCCCTTTTGGCCGGAAATGGCGCAGGCGAAGGATAGGAGGAACTCGCTGTTGCGGCCGCCTTTGCCCTTGCCCTTGATCGTTACCGTGGTTTCCCCGCCAGACAGAAGAAGCAAGCGCTCTTGCGATGCCAGCCCCCGCTGCAGGATCTTGGCTACGATCGCCGCATGTTGACGACCGACTTCCGATGCTTCGCCCTCGATGGCATCGGAAAGCACGATCGTCTCGACGCCGGCCTTGCGGGCGACATCGGCAGCCGCATCCAGAGCGATGGCCGCCGAAGCAACGAGCTTTATCTCGTTGCCGGCGAAACGAGGGTCCGAGGGCAGGGGCGGCTCATCCGTGCCATCCTCGAGATGACGCATAACCGCGTCAGGTAAATCGAGACCATAATGTTCTATGATCGCAAGTGCATTGGCGCGGGTCGTCTGGTCGGGAATAGTCGGGCCGGAGGCAACCAGGGCGGGGTTGTCGCCGGGAATATCGGAAACGACCAGAGAGACGACGCGGGCCGGATGGGCAAGGGCCGCCAGCCGCCCTCCTTTGATACGCGAGACCTGCTTGCGCACGGCATTCATGGCGCCGATCGGTGCGCCGGAGGCAAGCAAGGCCCGATTGACGGCGATCTCATCGGCAAGCGTGAGATCGCCGGCCGGCGCCGGCAACAATGCCGAGCCGCCGCCGCAAATAAGGGCGACGACCAGATCGTCTTCGTTAAGACCGCTGACCGCTGCCATTAACCGATCTGATGCGCGCAGGCCACTTTCGTCCGGCACCGGATGCGCGGCTTCGAGAACCTCGATACGCTCACACGGCACGGCGTAGCCGTAACGCGTCACAACAACGCCGGAGAGCGGTGCATCCCAGAGACGCTCGAAGGCCCGAGCCATCTGCGCCGCTCCCTTGCCGGCACCGACCACCACCGTCCGGCCCCTCGGTTTTTCCGGCAGATGGGCGGCGAGCGCCTTGTCCAGATCGGCAGCCGCAACCGCTGCATAGAAGAGCCTTTCCAGAAAGGCGCGGGGATCGGCGATATCAGGCATCGAGTCTCTCACATGTTACGCGACGGGATGGTTCGCCATGCGCTCCAGCGCCTTGACGAGACCGGAATGATCGAGCCCGCTATCGCCATTGGCGGCGCATTGGTTGAAAAGCTCCTGCGTTGCCGCAGTGTTCGGCAGCGAGACGCCGAGAGCCTTGGCGCCTTGCAGGGCAAGGTTCAAATCCTTCTGATGCAGGGAGATGCGGAATCCCGGTTCGAAGGTGCGCTTGATCATCCGTTCGCCATGCACTTCCAGATGCGCGAGGAGGCAAAGCCGCCCATCAGGGCCGAGCGCACGCGGGCCGGATCGGCACCGGCCTTCGAGGCAAAGACGAGTGCCTCGGACACGGCCTCGATCGTCAATGCGACAATGATCTGGTTGGCGACCTTTGTGACCTGGCCATCGCCGCAATCGCCAACGAGCGTGATGTTCTTGCCCATCAGCTGGAAGAGCGGCAGCGCCCGCTCGAAGCTTGCCTCGGAGCCGCCGGCCATGATGGATAGCGAGGCGTTCTTGGCACCGACTTCGCCACCGGAGACGGGCGCGTCGACATATTCGGCGCCCGTTTCCCGAACCTTCCTGGCGAATTCCTTGGTCTCGATCGGCGAGATCGAGCTCATGTCGATGACGAGCTTGCCCTTGGACAAGCCGTAGGCAACCCCGTTCTCGCCGAAGAGCACGTCTTTGACCTCGGGCGTATCCGGCAGCATCAGGATGATGGTATCGACGGTTTCGGCGAGCGCCTTCGGCGTTTCGACAAATTGCAGGCCGTTGTCGAGCAGCTCCCGGCGCGGCGGAATCGAAAACTTCGATGTGACGACGATGTGGCCGGCATTTTGCAGGTGGCGCGCCATGGGGGTTCCCATGATGCCGAGGCCGATAAATCCGATATGTGCCATGGTTGTTAGCTCCTGATATTGAGAATGGCGGCGCCTTCGGCGTGGCGTCCGGCTGCGGCAAACCAGCCGAGCCCCGCCGCGGTCGTCGTGCGCGGCTTGTATTCGCAGCCGATCCAGCCGTCGTAGCCGAGCGCATCGAGCGTTTCGAAGACAAAGGGGTAGGCGATCTCGCCGGTGCCTGGTTCGTTGCGACCCGGATTGTCGGCAAGCTGCACATGGGCGATCTGCGCCTGGTGCTTCTTGAAGGTGCCGATCAGCTCGCCCTCCGTACGCTGCTGGTGATAGAGGTCGTACTGAATGAACAGGTTGTCGCTGCCGACTTCGGCGATGATCGAAGCGGCCTGATCCGGCGTGTTGAGATAAAACCCCGGAATGTCGAACCTGTTGATCGGCTCGATCAGCAGCCGTATCCCATGCTTGCCGAGCTCTTCCGCCGCATATTTGAGGTTGACGACGAAGGTGGTCCGCAGCACCTCATCGGGCACGCCGGCCGGAATAATGCCTGAGAGGCAATTGACCTGGCTGCAGCCGAGCGTCGTCGCATAGTCGATCGCGGAGGCTACGCCGCGGCGGAATTCGTCGATACGGTCGGGCAGGATCGCGATGCCGCGCTCGCCGCCGGCCCAATTGCCGGCGGGCAGATTGTGCAGCACCTGGGTCAGGCCATGACGATCGAGTTCGGCGCGCAGCGCTTCCTTCGCAAAATCATAGGGAAAGAGATATTCGACGCCCTCGAAACCGGCCTTGGCGGCCAGCGCGAAGCGATCCAGAAACGGCGCTTCAGTGAAGAGCATGGTCAGATTGGCCGCAAATTTCGGCATGGTTATTCCTCCTTCAGTCCAGCAGAGCGAGGATTGCGGTTGGGGCATCCTCGCCACGTTCGGCAAGTTCCTCGAACTCGACGACCGCATTGATGTCGGCGCCCATGGCGATGTTGGTGACGCGCTCCAGAATGAACTCGATGACGACGGGAACCTGATGCTCTGCCATCAGCTGCTTTGCTGTCGTGAACGCCTCTTGGAATTCGTTCGGGCTGCGCACCCGGATAGCCTTGCAGCCAAGCCCTTCGGCAACTGCGACATGATCGACGCCATAGCCGGGTTCGGCGTTGTCAGTGGCATTGATGTTATCGAAGGCGAGGCTGACCTCGAAATCCATGTTGAAGCCGCGCTGGGCCTGGCGAATAAGACCGAGATAGGAGTTGTTCACAACCACATGCAGGTAGGGAAGCTTGTGTTGCGCCCCGACGGCCAACTCCTCGATGAGGAACTGGAAGTCGTAGTCGCCGGATAGGGCGACGATCGGACGGTCCGGATCTGCGGCGCGCACGCCGAGCGCTGCCGGCAGGGTCCAGCCGAGCGGGCCGGCCTGGCCGCAATTGATCCAGTTGCGCGGCTTGTAGACATGCAGGAATTGGGCGCCCGCGATCTGGCTGAGCCCGATGGTCGAGACGTAGCAGGTGTCGCGGTCGAAAGCCTTGTTCATCTCCTCGTAGACGCGCTGTGGCTTCAGCGGCGTCTGGTCGAAATGCGTCTTGCGCAGCATGGTGCGCTTGCGCTCGCGGCATTCCTCCGCCCAGGCCGACCAATCGCGCAGCTTGCCTTCTGTCTGCCATTCCGTCGCAACGTCGAGGAAGAGCTTTAGCGCGGCGCCGGCATCGGAGACGATGCCGAAATCCGGAGCGAAGACACGGCCGATCTGGGTCGGTTCGATATCGACATGCACGAAGGTCCGGCCCTCGGTGTAGGTCGAGATATTGCCGGTGTGGCGATTGGCCCAGCGATTGCCGATCCCGAAGACGAAATCGGAGGCAAGCAGCGTCGCATTGCCGTAGCGATGCGAGGTCTGCAGCCCGCACATGCCGGCCATCAATGGATGATCGTCCGGGATCGTGCCCCAACCCATCAGCGTCGGGATGACTGGAACGCCTGTGATCTCGGCGAATTCGACGAGCAGGTCGGAAGCATCGGCGTTGATGATGCCGCCGCCTGCGACGATCAGCGGCCGCTCGGCCGCGTTCAGCATGGCAAGCGCCTTTTCCGCCTGCGCCCGCGTCGCCGACGGCCTGTAGGGCTCAAGCGGGGCATAGGTTTCGATATCGAACTCGATTTCGGCGAGCTGGACGTCCACAGGCAGATCGATGAGGACCGGGCCGGGGCGACCCGAGCGCATCGTATGGAATGCCTTCTGGAAGACGTAAGGAACGAGAGCCGGCTCCATGACGGTCACGGTCCATTTGGTAACGGGGGCTGCGATCTTGGCGATATCGACCGCCTGGAAATCCTCCTTGTCGAGACGGGCGCGCGGCGCCTGGCCTGTGATACAGAGAATCGGAATCGAATCGGCAGAGGCGGAATAGAGGCCGGTGATCATGTCGGTGCCGGCAGGCCCAGACGTTCCGATGCACACACCGATATTGCCCGCGCGGGCGCGGGTGTAGCCCTCGGCCATATGGCTTGCACCTTCGACATGACGGGCCAGCACATGGCGGATAGAGCCGCGCGCTTTCATCGCCGAGTAGAAGGGGTTGATCGCAGCGCCGGGAACGCCGAAGGCGCAATTGACGCCTTCCTTTTCCAGAACCAGCACTGCGGCATCGACTGCGCGCATCTTCGCCATGGGAATTTCCTCCGTTTCTGGACCGAAGGTACCGCATGGGTGAACGAGCGCAATCTAAAAATGGAAATCAATCCCATCATATGGAAATAAACATTTTCAACAAATCTGGAACAATCGAAGCGAAGCGGATATGTCATGAAGCCAAAACGAGCGGCGCCAAACTGCGGGGCGCGCCTTTAGTCAAAAGTGAGCGTCATGGCGGAAAATCCGGAAAAGACGAGGGGCAGGCCGGGCCGGAAGCCGGCAGAGAATGCGGCGGCTTCATCCGTCCAGGTGCTCGATCGAAGTCTGAAACTCTTGGAGTTGGTGGCCGAAGCCGATGGCGCGGTTTTGACCGATCTCGCCGACAGATCGGCCATGGCGCCCTCCACCGTCCATCGGCTACTGACTTCTCTCGCCCAGCACGGCATGGTCGCGCATGACGATGAAAGCGGCGCCTGGACGATCGGGGTGAAAGCCTTCGAGATCGGAACGGCCTATTTGCGCTTCCGCAAGCTCGGTACCATCAGCCGGCCTTTCCTCAAGCAGTTGATGGAGGCGTCTGGCGAGACCGCCAATATTGCCATCGAGGAAGATGGCGACGTTGTCTTCATCTCCCAGGCGGAAAGCCATGCGCCGATGCGCGCCTTTTTCCGCCCGGGCCGGCGCGGACCGATCCATGCTTCGGGTATCGGCAAGGCGATCCTTTCCACCTGGGCGGACAGCCAGATAGAGGCTTTGCTCAAAGGGCGGTCGTTGCAGCATTTCACCGATAAGACCCGCGATACGCTGCCCGTGCTGCTTACGGATATGGCCGAGATCCGCTCGCGGGGCTGGTCGATCGATGATGAGGAACATACGCTCGGCATGCGATGTGTTGCGGCGCCAATCTTCGATGAGTATGGCGAGGCTATTGCCGGCATCTCGATTTCAGGCCCGGCTGTGCGGCTGCCGGATGAAAGGGTTGCCGCGCTCGGCCCGGTCGTGCGGGCGGCGGCGGAAGAATTGACGAAGGCGATGGGCGGAAAATCGAAGCGAACCTAGAGGCCTTCGCCGCCGTCTCTCCCGCGACGACGGCGTTGCCGGTCCGCCACATTTATTTGGTCAGGCGATCTGCAGTTGCTCGCGTACGATCGTGTCTGCTTTCTTGCCCTTGGTCTTCATCGCCTTGCCGGCGACATAGACTTGGGCAACGCACCGGTCGTCACCCATGGTTTGGAGAATGAAGAGCTCCTCGGCCAGCGACGTGGCGGTGCGCATGCGAAATTCCATGGCCGACTTAGCGCCGGAATCAAGCACGACGATATCGGCGTCCGCGCCCGCCTGCAGCGAGCCGATCTGCTTTTCGAGCCCGAGTGCGAGAGCGTTGCCGCGTGTCATGCGATAGAAGGAGTTGAATGGCGTCAGCCGTTGCCCCTGCAGGTGCAGCACCTTGTAGGCTTCATCCATCGTTTCCAGCATGGAAAAGCTGGTTCCGGCGCCGACATCGGTTGCAACCGACCAGCGTGCACCGACCTTGTCGAACTGAGCGGCATTGAAGAGCCCGGAGCCGAGGAAGAGGTTCGAGGTCGGGCAGAAGACACCCACCGCGCCGGTCTCCGCGAGCACCGCGACTTCCCGTTCGCTCATGTGGATGCAATGGCCGAGCAGCATGCGGTCGTTGAGCAGACCGTAGCGGCCATAGATATCCGTATAGTCCTTGGCCTTTGGATAAAGAGAGGTGGCAAAGGCGATCTCGTCCCGATTTTCCGAGAGATGCGTCTGGACATAGCAATCCGGGTGTTCGGCAACGAGAGCCTTGCTCATTTCCATCTGCTCGGGCGTCGAGGTAATCGCAAAGCGTGGGCTGATGGCATAATGCACGCGGCCGCGGCCGTGCCATTTTGCAATCAGCCGCTTGGTCTCCTCGTAGCCGCGCTGCGGCGTATCGCGCAGCGCCTCCGGCGCGTTGCGGTCCATCATCACCTTGCCGCCGATCATGCACATGCCGCGCGCTTCGGCGGCCGCGAAATAGGCATCGACGCTTTCCGGGTGCACCGAACAATAGGCGACGGCCGTCGTCGTACCGTTCGACAAGAGTTCGTCCATGAAGCGGTCCGCGACTTCGGCCGCATGCGCGGCGCGGGCGAATTTCTGCTCCTCGACGAAGATATAGGTGTTCAGCCATTCGAGCAGCTGCGCGCCATAGGAGGCGATCGCCTGCGTCTGCGGGAAATGAAGATGTGTGTCGATAAAGCCCGGCAGGATAAGGTTCGGGCGATGGTCCGCGATCCGGATACCGGCGTCTGCCAGCTTGCGAATGTCGCCATGGGCACCGATTTCCATGATCTTGCCATCGCGAACATAAACCGCGCCATCCTCGATGTAACGATAGGAGGTGGTATCATCGATGCCTTGCGGCTCGGCAAGGAAGGTCAGCACACGGCCACGGATCAGGACTTCATTCATTGGGTTTTCTCCCCATTGACGGCATTTTCGTACCAGGAGACAAGCAGCCGGCGCTCCTCGTCGGTTATGTGTGAGGCGTTGGCGGGCGGCATGGCATGGCTGCGGCCAGCCTGCAGGTAGATCTCGCGCGCATGGGCAGCGATGTCGCGGTCGGTCTCGAACATCACGCCCTTCGGCGGAGCGACGATCCCCTCCCAGCTCGGCTCCTTCGCATGGCACATGGAGCAGCGCCCCATCACGGTGTCGCGGACCTTCGGGAAATCCTGCGCCGTGATGAAGGGCTGCTGGATGGCAGAGACCTTCGTTGTTGGTTCGCCGGCCAGGATCTTCGGCACCGTGGAGAGCCACATGATGATAATGAACAGGATGACGGTGATCAGCCAGGTCCAGGTCGGGTTACCGGCATTGGCGTGCCGGGTATTGAACCAGTGGCGGATCGTGACGCCCATCAGGAAGACGAGCGAGGCGATGATCCAGTTGAACTGCGTGCCGAAAGCCAGCGGATAGTGGTTCGACAGCATCAGAAACAGCACCGGCAGCGTCAGGTAGTTGTTGTGCGTCGACCGCTGCTTGGCGATCCTGCCGTATTTCGCATCCGGCGTGCGCCCGGCAAGCAGGTCGGCGACGACGATCTTCTGGTTCGGGATGATGATGAAGAATACGTTCGCCGACATGATCGTCGCCGTGAAGGCGCCGAGATGCAGGAAGGCGGCGCGGCCGGTAAACAGATGCGTATAGCCCCAGGCCACCGCGACCAGAATGAAATAGAGCGCCACCATCAGCCGCGTATTGTCATTGCCGAAGGGCGACTTGCAGATCAGGTCGTATAGGAGCCAGCCGCCGGCGATCGAGCAGAGCGAAATGGCGATCGCCACTGGCTTGGAGACATCGAGCACAGCCGGATCGATCATGTAGAGGTCGGCGCCGGCATAATAGACGAGACAGAGCATGCCGAAGCCCGACAACCAGGTGACGTAGCTCTCCCATTTGAACCAGACGAGATGATCAGGCATGTTGGCCGGCGCTACCAGATATTTCTGGATATGGTAGAAGCCGCCGCCGTGGACCTGCCACTCCTCGCCGTAGGCTCCCGGCGGCAGCGCCGGATGTTTTTTCAGGCCGAGGTCAAGTGCTACGAAATAGAACGACGAGCCAATCCAGGCGATGGCGGTGATGACGTGCAGCCAGCGGACGGCAAATGTCAGCCAGTCCCAGGCGATGGCATATTCATACATGGGAACTCCTCCCGGCCTTCATGGGCCCGATCTTTACGGGACTGTTTGCCATCGCGTGATTTTCTCGAAAATCCCAGTGAATCCGCCAACACTTTCAAAAAAATCTATAAGATGAACCCTGGTTTGTTCCGCGTGCCGATGTGGTAGAAAGGTGCCATGTCCTATCTCGATAATGTCCGTGTCTTCGTTCGCGTGGTCGAACTCGGTACTCTCTCGGCAGCGGGACGCGACCAGCGCGTCACGCCTGCGGTCGCGAGCAATCGCATCAAGGAGCTCGAGCGCCATCTTGGCGTGCGCCTCTTCAACCGCACCACGCGTAAGCTCTCGCCGACCGAGCATGGCCGCGTTTTCTACGAAAAGGCGGTGAAGATCATCGAAGCTGTCAATGAGGCGGAAGCGGCGATCGCCGATCTCTCACGCAATCCGAAGGGTTCGCTGAGGATCACCGCGCCGCTCGGCATAGGGCGGCGGTTGATTGCCTCGGGCATTCCGGAATTTCACGACAAATATCCGGATATCGAAGTACGCCTGCGCCTGTCGGATCACAATGTCGATATCCTTGCGGAGGGTGTCGACGTCGCCTTCAAGCTCGGCGTCTTGGAAGATTCAAACCTGCGCATGCGCGGCATCCTCAACTGCGAGCGCGTGCTGTGTGCTTCGCCGACCTATCTCGCGCGCCGCGGCGTACCGGCGAGCGCGGATGCTCTAATTGCCGACAAACACGACTGTCTTCTGCTGCGCTATCCTGGCTCGAAGGAATATTACTGGACGCTAATGACCGCAGAAGGCCCCCGCAAATTCGAAGTCGCGGGCCCCTATGACAGCGACGACGGCGACGTGCTCACCCAATGGGCACTGGAAGACCGCGGCATCATCAACAAACCGCTGTTTGAGGTGAAGGCCTATCTGATAGAAGGGCGATTGGTCGAGATCCTGAAGGAGAGCCCTCCGGCGCCGGTTCAACTTGCGGCCATCTATCCGCACAAACGTTTCCAGGATCCGAAGGTCCGCCTGATGATCGATTTCATGGCGGAGCGCTGTCAGCGGCTGATCGGCAAGCTGCTTGAGGACGAGCCGGTAGCTGCGGCTACGGGCGGTTAACGCTGCCCGCAAACCTTGCGTGATCAGCCGTCCAGCTCAGCGCTGCCGTCATGATCTCGGCGGCCGCCAGTGTAGCGATGACGGTCGGACGTTTGTCTTTCACAGCCGTTCCGCCGATCGGGCAGATGAGGCGATCGAAAAGCTCCGTCTCGCCGCTTTCGCGCGACAGCCAGTTGCGGAAGGTGGCGCGCTTCGTCTTGGAGCCGATCATGCCGACATAGGCGGCATCCGAGCGCTTGAGCGCTTCTGCGGCAATCAGGAAATCGAGCGCGTGGTCATGAGTGAGGATGACGAAGCTGCTGCCGGCGGGCGCATCGCGCACCACGGCTTCCGGCATGGCTGTGAGACAGGTCTCGATGCGCGGCACGTTGGAGGCAATCAGCTCCTCTTCCCGCGTATCGATAAGCACCACGCGTAACGGTGCCAGCGAAAGCGCCATGGCGAGGGCATCGCCGACATGGCCGGCGCCGAAAACATAGACATGTGGGCGTGCGGCCATCTCGCGGTCGCTCCGAGCTATGAGGTCATTCGCAAGCCTCGGGTTAAGGGTGGTGAAGGCGAGGCCCACCCGGCCGCCGCAGCACTGGCCGATCTCCGGACCGAGCGGTACGTTCATCGGCTCCGCCGCAAGGCCGGAGCGCAGTGCCCGTCGTGCCTGGTCGATCGCCATATACTCCAGTGCGCCGCCGCCGATCGTCGCAAAGATTGCCCGTTCCGATACCAGCATCCAGGCATCCGCATCGCGCGGCGCGGAACCTGCGACCCCCGTCACCTCGACGAGCATCGATGCCGGTTCGCGGCGCAGGAAATCCCGGATATCTTCACGGGCGGCAGGCATGATCTTACTCCTTCTTCGCCGCCTTGAGGCGCTCGATCGCCATCAGCACCCGTTCGGGCGTTGCCGGCGCGTCGAGACGCGGGCAGATCTTATGGTCGGCGACGCTCGCCACGGCATCCGAAAGCGCATGCAAGACGGAAAGCCCGAGCGGCAGCGGCGGTTCGCCCACGGCCTTGGAACGATGGATCGTCGGTTCATGGGCCTCCGACCAATCGGTCAGGGCTACATTGAAAATCTTCGGGCGGTCGGATGCAAGCGGGATCTTGTAAGTCGAGGGCGCGTGCGTTCGAAGACGCCCCTCGCCATCCCACCAAAGCTCCTCCGTCGTCAGCCATCCCATGCCCTGGATGAAGCCGCCCTCGACCTGACCGATATCGATGGCCATGTTCAGGGAGCGTCCGGTATCGTGGAGGATATCGGTGCGTTCGACCACATATTCCCCCGTTAGCGTATCGATCGATACTTCCGAGCACGCCGCGCCATAGGCATAGTAGTAGAAGGCGTGGCCACGGCCCGCCTTGCGGTCCCAATGGATCTTCGGTGTCTTGTAGAAGCCGGCGGCCGAAAGCTGGACGCGGGCCATATAGGCCTTCTTGATGAGATCAGGGAAGGACATTTCGACATCGCCAATGCGCACGCGGTTGGGCAGGAACGTCACCTGCTCGCGGAGCACCTGATAGCTTTCGGCGGCGAAGGCGATCAGCCGGTCCTTAATCTGGCGTGCAGCGTTTTGCGCCGCCATGCCGTTCAAATCCGCGCCTGAAGACGCCGCGGTCGGCGAGGTGTTGGGCACCTTGGCTGTCGTCGTTGCGGTGATCTTTACCCGGTCGAGATCGATCTGGAACTCTTCTGCCACGACCTGCGCCACCTTCAGATGCAGGCCTTGCCCCATTTCGGTGCCGCCATGATTCATGTGCACGGAACCATCACTATAGACGTGCACCAGCGCGCCGGCCTGGTTCGATTCCGTCTTGGTGAAGGAAATGCCGAATTTCACCGGGGTTAGCGCGATGCCGCGCTTGACGATACGGCTCTTCGCATTGAACTCGGCGATTGCCTTGCGGCGGCCTGCATAATCGGCGCTTTCCTCCAGCTCCGTAACGATGCGCTGGATGATGCAGTCCTCGACCTTCTGGTGATAGGGGGTGAGGTTGCGTTCGCCTTGAACGCCCATTGCGTCGTAGAAATTCAGCTTGCGGATGTCGAGCGGGTCCTTGCCGACGGCGAAGGCCACCTCGTCTATGACGCGCTCGGCGCCCACCATTCCCTGCGGGCCGCCGAAGCCGCGGAAGGCCGTGTTGGAGACGGTGTTGGTGTAGAGCGGCGCCGATTTCGCATGAACATGCGGGAAGAAATAGGCATTATCGCAATGAAACAGCGCACGATCGCCAACCGGGCCGGAAAGATCGGCCGAGAAGCCGGCGCGAAGCGCGAAGGTATAGTCGATCCCGAGGATACGGCCTTCATCGTCGAAGCCGACATCGTAGTCGATGGCAAAATCGTGCCGCTTGCCCGTAGCGACCATGTCCTCGTCGCGGTCGAGCCGGACCTTGACGGCGCGCTTCAGCTTCTTGGCGGCGATGGCCGCGATCGCAGCACACTGGTTTGCCTGGGTTTCCTTGCCGCCGAAGCCGCCACCCATACGGCGAACCTCGATCGTAACAGCATTGCTCGGGACGCCCAGCGCGTGGGCGACCATATGCTGCGTCTCGCTTGGGCCTTGGGTGGAGCAATAGACGACGACCTCGTCATCCTCGCCGGGTACGGCAAGCGAGACTTGGCCTTCGAGATAGAAATGATCCTGGCCGCCAAGCCGCATGCGGCCCTTCACGCGGCGCGGAGCGCTGTTGAGGGCAGCATCCGCGTCGCCGCGCCTCAGCGTCAGCGGTGTGACCACTTGCCGATGGGTCGAAACGTCGAGATCCCAGATGTCGATATCGGCCGGCAATTCCTCGTATTCGATCTTTGCCAGCTTTGCGGCGCGGCGGGCCTGCTCACGTGTTTCGGCGATCACGCAGAAGATCGGTTGGCCGTGAAACTCGACCTTGCCGGCGGCAAGCACCGGATCGTCGTGCATATAGGATGGCGAGATATCATTGGCGCCGGGCACATCCTCATGGGTGAGCACGGCGACGACGCCGGGCGCGGCGCGCACTTCTGTCAGATTGACGGATTTCAGGGTGCCGTGCGCAACGGTGGATAGGCCAAGCCCTGCATGCAGCGTTCCGGTCGGTTCGGTAATGTCGTCGATATAAACGGCGGCACCGGAAACATGTTTGTGCGCGGAGTCATGACGGGGGCTGGTATGAACCCCGCCAACGATGGTTTCGGCCTTGATGTCTGACGCGTGTTTGTTCATGGCCTATGCCGCCTCATATCTGGACACCTGAACCGGTGCCTCATTGGACGTCGTTTCCAGGTAGAAACGGAGCAGAAGGTTCTTGGCTGCCAGCGCACGGTATTCCGCCGTAGCCCGCATGTCGGTCAGCGGCGAATAATCCTTGGCGTATTTCTCCATCGCCAGATTTACAGTTTGTTCGTTCCAGGGTTGGCCGAGCAATGCCTTTTCGACGGCGAAAGCCCGCTTTGGCGTTGCGGCCATGCCGCCATAGGCGATCCAGATTTCGGCAACCGTGCCATCTTCGCCAAGTGTCAGCCGGAAGGCGCCGAGCGTGGCGGTAATGTCCTCGTCCCGGCGCTTCGTCACCTTGTAGATGGCGAATTTCTCCGAAGCTGCAGGAACCGGAATATGCACGGCTTCGACGAATTCGCCGGGCTGGCGGTCCTGTTTGCCATAAGCGATGAAGAAGTCTTCAAGCGCGATGGTGCGCCGGACGGCGCCCTTGCGCAAGGTCAGTAACGCGTTGAGCGCAATCAACGCCGGCGGCGTGTCGCCGATCGGCGAACCGTTGGCGATGTTGCCGCCGATCGTGCCCATGTTGCGCACTTGCTGGCCGCCGATGCGGGTAATCAGCGGCCCGAGCGCCGGAATATGCTCAGACAGCGTCGCGATCGCCTCCGAATAGGTGACGCCGGCGCCGATGGTGATGAGGCCGTCTTTCACCGTGATCGATTTCAACTCCTGCAGCCCGGCGATGAACACGACCGGTGTGATGTCGCGCATGTGCTTGGTGACCCAGAGGCCGACATCGGTCGAGCCGGCCACCACGGTTGCCGTCGACGATGCCTCCAGAACCGATGCGAAATCATCAAGGTTCGCCGGCACGATCAGGCGATTGTGACCCTCGCCGATTTCGACGCGGGCGCCGTCGCGAAGGACCTGCAGGCGCGCGATCATGGTTTCGCGCTCTATCAGCAGCGGGTCGTCTTGTGTCCCGCCATAGCTGGAGATGGAGCGCGCAGCGCGCAGGATCGGCTCATAGCCGGTGCAGCGACAGAGATTGCCCTGGAGCGCCGTTTCGATCTGCTCGTCCGTCGGGTTCGGCGTCTGCATCCAAAGTCCGTAGAGCGACATGACGAAACCTGGCGTGCAGAAGCCGCATTGCGAACCGTGAAAGTCGATCATGGCTTGCTGCACCGGATGCAGGTGCTCGTCGCTCGGGGCGAGATGCTCGACGGTGACCACGTGACAGCCGTCCAGTGAGCCAAGGAAGCGAATGCAGGCGTTGACGCCCTCGTAAACGAGGCCGCCCGCTGGCGTCAGCCGCCCCACAAGCACGGTGCAGGCGCCGCAGTCGCCCTCGGCGCAACCTTCCTTGGTGCCCTTCAGCGTGCGGGAGAGGCGCAGCCAGTCAAGCAGCGTCTGGTCTGGTGCCACGTCGGTAAGAACGACGTCCCGGCCGTTGAGAATGAAACGAAGTTCGGAGCGGATTGTCGTCGATGTCATCACTCAGCTCCCGCGGTAGGTGGAATAGCTGTAGGGCGAGAGGAGGAGCGGCACATGGTAATGCGCGCCTTCGTCGGCAAGACCGAAACGGATTGGGATGATGTCTAGGAACATTGGGCCATCCGATGCGCGACCGAGATAGTCGCCGGCATGAAAGCGCAACTCATAGATGCCGGCCTGCATGGTTTCGCCCGACAGCAGCGGCGCATCGCAGCGACCGTCGTCGTTGGTCTCCGTAGACTTCAGGAGGTTCGGTGCATCGCCCTCGATCCGGTAGAGTTCGATGCGCAGGCCCCGGGCGGGCTTGCCAAGCGCAGTATCCAATACATGGGTCGTGAGCCGTCCGGCTCCTGGCGAGTGAGACTGCATGCTTTTCTCCCGAACGTAGCGCTCCTGTCTCTACTATCGGCCAGGCCCATTCCCATGAAAAGCAGCTGTAACCTTCGAGACTTTCAAAATTTCCAAGGGGAATGGCGCGCGCGATTTGCGGTTAGACATTGGGTATCGAAAACGTTTGGAGGAACGTTTCATACGATGTCGCGGCGGGACGGATGGGCTCGACTTGCGCATTTCGCATGCACTGAGGCGTCGAAATACGTGCCGATGTCGCGATATGCATTTCATGAAAAGGCAGGTTTCAGCCGGTCTCGCTGCATGGCGGAAGTAATGAGTGCGCCGATTTTCGGCTGGCCCTGATGGGCGTCAGTTCGAGACGCTTGGCGGCAAAAAACCTTGCCGCAGCTAGTGGGAAACCGATGTCGCTTTGCGATCAGCGTCGGCAGTGATCGACCATGGAAATAGCCGGGGCACGGCGGCTGCCGGAGTGCCAGCCGTGCTCCGGTCGACTTCTGCTGCCTGCACCGCGGGTCAGGCATCGTACCCAAGCGAACATATCGTCGATCGAGGAAGAGGTGATTTCGGAGAATGGAAACGGGAGACCATGAATGAAAGTGATCGAAATTCAGCCGCTGACGAGAGCCGCATTCGCGCCTTTCGGCGATGTGATCGAAATGGAGGGTGCGCACAGCTATCCCATCAATGCCGGCAAATGCGTTCGCTACCATGACCTCGCAAAGGTCGAAGCGATCGGCGAGGAGGCACGTACGATGATCAGCTGGCTGCGCGGCGAACCCTATGCGCTGCCATTGGAGCTGAAGATGGTCGAGCGGCATCCCCTCGGCAGCCAGGCCTTTGTGCCGCTGACCTGCAATCCATTCCTCGTCGTTGCAGCGCCGCAGACGGACAATGGTCCGGGCGAGCCGGTGGCGTTCCGCACTAGGCCCGGCCAGGGCGTCAATATCTGGCGCAATGTCTGGCACGGTATTCTGACGCCCCTCGATGATGTCTCCGACTTCATCGTCATCGATCGCGGCGGCAAGGGCGTCAATCTCGAGGAGCATTTCTATGAAGAGACGTTTTTGATCCGCTGAAAGGAGCTGGATCGGTTCAGATATTGGAAGGGGCGCTGCCATCCAGGCTGTGCTAAAACTCGCGGAGGGTGCCCCCACCTTAAGCGGTGGGAACGGTCCCGCCGTCGATGACATATTCGGTGCCGGTTATGGCTGCAGCGCGCGGGGATGCCAGGAATGTTATCAGATCGGCGATCTCGGCGGGTTTCGCCGGTCGGCCCAGAGGAATTCCGCCTAGAGAATTCATGATGATCCTCTTGCCGCCCTCATAATCGGTCCCGGCCTCCCTCGCGAGTCGTTCCGCGAGCGCCACGGCGGCGTCGGTCTCGATCCAGCCCGGCGACACGCGAACCACCCTGACGCCCTTGGGGGTCACTTCCTTCGACAGGCTCTTGCTGTAGGTCGACAGCGCCGCCTTCGCCGCTGCATAGGCGGTCGTCGATTCCGGCAGGGGTAGTTCGTGCTGGATCGACGTCACATGGACGATGACACCTGCTCCCTGCGCGATCATCGACGGAAGCAGCGCGCGGTCGAGCCGAACCGCAGGCATGAGATTGTGATCAATCTCCTTTTGCCATTCCTCGTCGGTCAAGGCCGCAAAGCCGCCCGCTGGCGCGCTTGATCCTCCAAGCACATTGACGAGGATGTCGATGCCGCCGAACGCGTGGACCACCTCCTCGGCGACCTTGGCGCAGCCCTGCGCGGTTAACAGGTCTGCGGCGATGTAATGGATTTTGTCGGTTCCATTCTCGGGCACGGTTCGGGCCGTTGCCGCGACGCGCGCACCTGCGTCCGCCAATGCCTGAACCACTGCAGCGCCCGCTCCCTTGGTGCCGCCCGTCACCAGGGCGCGTTTTCCGTCAAGGCCAAGATCGAAGCTCACAGGACGATCTCCAGCCGGGCGATCGCATCACCGGAGAGTTTGAAACCATAGCGAAGATCCACCGGGCTTCCCGGAAAGTTTCCGGTCAGATGCGCGGTCACGACGACCCTGTCGCCCTGATCGTCGATAGCTACGGGGTCGGCGACATATTCATACTTTGAGGATGCCTCGGACTTCCAGGCCGCGATCGCGTCGCGACCCGTATATGTCTTCTTCTCGTCGACGACCACGGCGTCGGCCGTGAAACATCTGGCGACCGCCGCGCCATCCGTCGCATCCGCGGCAAAGTAGTCGGCTATGGGCTTGGGTAATGCGAGGGCCATGATCGATCTCCGGGTTGACCTTGTTTGGCTATCGAAAATGGCCTAACTTTCCAAAATTGCAAGAACACACAAAAAAGTAAGGTACTTACCGAAAAGTATGTCATACCAATATACGAGAGAAACAGCAGCCGAGGGCGTCGAGAACGCGCTCAAACTTCTTGAAGGGCGCTGGAAGCTGGTGATCCTGTTTCACCTCTTTGGTGGGCATGTTTTGCGCTTCTCCGATCTCGAACGCGCGATCCCAGGAATCTCCCAGAAAATGCTCATCCAGCAACTCCGTCAGATGGAAAAGGACGGGATCGTGCGCCGCATCGTCCATCATCAGGTGCCTCCGAAGGTCGAATACTGCCTCACGGACTGGGGGCAGGCTCTGTGCCCGGCTCTTGATGCGCTGCTCACGTGGGCTGCGCAGCGCGAAGGCATCGATAGAGGAAATCCGGACGTTGCGAGCCAGGACTCAACGATATGAGCTTTATTGAAGGTATGGACAGAGGGCAGGCCGCCTTATTGCCACCCTGCATCGATGATTACATTGCCCCGGATGCTCTGGTTCGTGTCGTCGATGAATTTGTTGGCGGCCTTGATCTTGTCGGGCTCGGCTTCGAGCGCGCGATTAGCGCGGCCACCGGCAGACCCGGTTATCATCCGGCCGACATGCTCCGCCTCTATATCTGGGGCTACCTCAATCAGGTCCGCTCCTCCCGCCTGCTGGAACGCGCCTGCCACCGTGATCTTGAAGCGCTTTGGCTGATGAAGCAGCTCGCACCGGACTACCGGACAATCGCCGCCTTCCGGCACGACAACCCCCAGGCGATCGTCGCCGTAGGCGCCGAGTTCGTCCAGTTTTGCCGGAGCCACGGCTTGATCGGCGGCCAGATGGTCGCCCTTGACGGCACGAAGATGCGAGCCGTCGCCAGTCCGAAAAACATCGCAGGCGCGGAGCGCTTGGCGCGAGACCTTGCACATACCGAACGCGAGATCAGCTACTATCTGGATCGACTGGACACGCTCGACGAACAGGTCGAGCAAGGGTTCAGCGATAAACCCGCCCACCGTGAAGCGTTCGGGAGTGCTATCTCTGCGCTCCAGCGACGACGGGAACGTTTGGCTAGGCGTCAGCTTGAACTGGAGAAGCGTGAAGAAAAGGTGCTGGTCTTCGGTGAGCCGGACGCCAAGCCGATGGGTTATGCGCGGGCACCGAAGATGCCTTCCTACAATCTTCAGAGCGTCGTTGATGTCGAGAGTGGTCTCATCATTCATCACGATGTCTTCAATGATGCGAACGACAGCCATCTGCTTCATCCAATGTCGACGGACGCCCTGCGGGTTCTCGATACCGGGGAACTCCATGTCCTAACTGACGGCGGCTATTCCAACGCCGAAGAGGTCGCCCGATGCGAGCGGGACGCCATCACGGTGTCAGCACCGATCAAGCGTGGCGCCATGAACAGCGAACACTTCCGCCCCACTCAGTTCATCTATGACGAGGCGAGCGACACCATCCGTTGCCCTGCAGGTGAGACCCTCCGGCCATCGGGAAAGCACACGCGCAATCGGGTGATCCGCTACAGGACAGGCGCTTGCAAGACTTGCGTTATAAAACCGCAATGCACTCCGGGAGCCCAGCGCACGATCCATCGGCTATTCGATCAGGCGGCGCTCGATCGGATGGAGGCCCGGATATATGATGATCCAGATCTGATGAAGATCAGACGCTGCACCGTCGAACATCCGTTCGGCACGATCAAACGAATGTCAGGCGGCGGTAGGTTTCTAACACGGGGGCTAAAGGCGGTGAAAGCGGAAGCGGCCCTGTCGATCCTGGCATTCAACGTCCTCCATGCCGTGAATGCCTTCGGTCACCGGAAAATGATCGGGGTCGCCTGACCCGTTCGGCCCTTCGGGCCAATTCTCCCGCCATGCCGTCGAGAGTTTTAGCACAGCCTGCATCGCAACGCCCCTATTTGCTAGAGCAAGTTCCCGCTTCCAACGGCTCTCGAATGCCAAAAGACCGGGTCGTTCCAGCGAATGATCCGGTCTTGCATTTAATATCCACCGTTAATCCGCAAAGAAGGCGAAGCGCACGACGAACAGAGCAGCGACGATCTGCGTTGCCGGATGCAGCATCGACCAGCGGCCGGTGAAGACCTTCACGGCCACATAGGTGATGAAGCCGAAGGCAAGGCCGTTGGCGATCGAGTAGGTGAAGGGCATTGCGAGAGCCGTGATTGCCGCCGGTGCAGCCTCGGTCAGGTCATCCCATTCGATCTCGGTCAGTTCGCGCATCATCAGGCCGGCGACATAGAGCAGCGCCGGAGCCGTCGCATAGGCCGGAACCGAAGCCGCGAGCGGCGAGAAGAAGAGAGCTGCGATGAAGAGCACGGCGATGGTAATTGCCGTCAGGCCCGTCCGGCCGCCAGCCTGGACGCCCGAAGCGCTTTCGACGAAGGCCGTCGTGCTGCTGGTGCCCATCAACGAGCCGGCGACGATCGCGGCACTGTCGGCAAGCAGAGCTCTGCTCAAGCGGTTCGGCTTTCCGTCCTGGATCAGGTTCGCACGCTTGGCGATGCCGATCAGCGTCCCGGTGGCGTCGAAGACTTCGACCAGCACGAAGACGAGGATGATATGAACCAGACCGCCATGGAGAGCGCCGACGATGTCGAGCTGCAGGAAGGTCGGCATGATCGACGGCGGCGCCGAAACGATGCCGTGAAACTGGCTGACGCCAAGGATCCAGGAGAGAATGGTGACGGCGAGAATGCCGATGAGGATCGAACCTCTTATTTTCAGCGCATCGAGAACGGCGATGACGAAGAAGCCGAAGATTGCGAGAAGGGGGCCGGTCTGCTTCAGGTCGCCGAGGCCGATGAGGGTCGCCTTGTTTGCAACGACGATGTCTGCGCTCTTCAGCGCAATGATCGCCAGAAAGAGACCGATACCCGCGGCAATCGCACTCCTCAGCGAATGCGGGATACCGGCGATCAGCCAGCTGCGCACGCCGGTCACCGTCAGCAGAACGAAGATGCAACCGGAAATGAAAACCGCTCCGAGCGCCTGCTGCCAGGTAAAGCCGAGTGCGGCAACGACGGTGAAGGCGAAGAAGGCATTGAGTCCCATGCCCGGCGCCATGCCGATCGGCCAATTGGCAACAAGGCCCATGACGATCGAACCCAGCGCGGCTGCGAGACAGGTGGCGACAAAGACCGCGTTGCGGTCCATGCCAGTCGTCGACAAAATGTCGGGATTGACGAAGATGATATAGGACATCGTCAGGAACGTCGTAACGCCTGCGATGAGTTCGGTGCGCACGGACGTGCCGTGCTCACTCAATTTGAAAAGTCGTTCAAGCATTGTTCCTCCCTAAGCGTTCCCGACGCTCGTGAAATCATGGGGCTTGCCCGCATCTCCTCCAGATGCGGGCCGCGAGAAGCGTCTTTGAACGCTTCGTGGCGAGGGGGGATTGTGCGCTCTTAATGGCTTTGCGCGCTAGAGCCGGATTTCCCTGCAATTCGCGAAAGACATTCTAAATTTTCGAGCTATTTCCGCGCGAATTTCTTCCGGTTTCGGAGCCGTTACTTGATGGTCGAAGCCATCCCTCCGTCCTGCACCAGCGCTTCGTGTGGCGCAGGCAAGAAGATATGTATGTATCTATAGCCGCAAGGTGACAAAGCCAAACTATTTCCATCGCCTGGCGAGAACGTGGAGGCCACACAGACAGCGGCCATGGAGGATTGCGGCGAGCCCGGTAACTAAAATGGAAGGCTACCGAAGGCGGAGCGCACTCAATCCGGCTGGACGCCGATCATATCTGACCGGCGCGATATTGATCGGCGATGTTTCTGCAGGCGCGGATGGTCAGGGCCATCACGGTCAGCGTGGTGCCGGCAATGCCGCTGCCCGGAAAGGCGGAAGCATCCGTCACGAGCAAGTTGGGTATGTCCCAGCTCTGGTTATGGGCGTTGAGGACGGATTCCTGGCTCGATGTCCCCATGCGCGCACCGCCGGTTTCGTGGATGGCGGCGCCCATGCACATGGTCTTGCGGAACCATGTGCGGAACATGAAACGGCTGAACGCATCGGCATCGGGGAAGGCGCCGCGACCCATTTCCCTGAGGCCGGTAGGCGAGCCGATGAATTCCAGCTCGCCGCCGACGCCACGCACCATGTCGATCAGCACCTCTTCCTGCCGGTGCAGCAGGGCATGTTCCTCCTCGCCCATAATGCATCGGATGTGGGGCACCGGAATCCCCCAGGCATCCTTCCGTCGTGCATCGAGCGTGATGCGATTGTCGGCATAGGGCAGCATGCGGCCGAAGCCGAAGACGGCCAGCCGCGAAGGCTCGTCATCCGGCGTCGGGGCTCGACCGATGCTTCCCTGATAGTCGAAATCATCACGACCGGCATCGCCCTCTCCAAAGCGCGGGACGAAGATGCCGCCGGAGGGATTGTAGAAGGGATCGACAGGCGTGGAATCATCGGCCGCCCATCCCTTCGCCTTGGAGAAGGAGCCGAAGGCAAGACATGGAAGCTGATCCATGAAATAGCGCCCGAGTGCGCCCGAGCTGTTGCCAAGCCCATGGGGATGGCGAGCGCTGGACGAATTGAGAAGTAGCCGCACGCTTTCGATCGGCGATGCCGAGAGCACGACGATGGCTGCTCGGGCGGCCTCGACCTTGCCGGTCACTCGATCGATGAACTCGGCACCCGTCGCCCGGCCGCCGGCATCGTCGGTGGTGATACGGCGCACGATGGCGTCATGGCGGATCGTCAGCCGTCCGGTCGCCAACGCCTCTCGTAGCGGCTTCGGCGTACGCTCGGCGTCGGGCGCGATATACCGCCAGGAAACGACATGCCGCTTCGGCCAGCGCCCTTCGACTTCCGTCTTGAAGATTTCTTCGGCAGGCGTCAGCTTTGCCGGATGGGCGTAGACGCCGTCGGGCAATGTGTCCACGCCATCCTCATTGCCATAAAGGCCAAGGCTGGTTTCGACCTCCGCATAGTAGGGAGCGAGCTCGTCATAGGAAACCGGCCAGTCGACGCCCTTGCCGGTCTTCGAGCGAATCTTGAAATCATCGTCGGTCCAGCGCAGCAATACGCGGCCGAAACTATGGAGGCGGCCACCGCTCTGACGGCCGCGTATCCACAGGAACGGTGCATCCTTCGGCGTCGTATAGGGGTTCTTGCGATCGTTCACGAAGAAATGGCTGAAGCGCTCGGTAAAGAAGGCGGCGCGCGCCTGGATGGGCTGCCCCTTTAGCGTGGCGCGTGCGCGCTCCCAGATATTGATACTGCTTGCCGGCGCCTTCTTGCGGTTCGGATCGAAATCCTTCTGGGTCACGGCTGGGCCGGCTTCGAGCAGCAATACCGACAGCCCTTGGGCAGTCAATTCCTTGGCGGCGAAGGAGCCGGCGGCGCCGGAGCCGATTACCAGCGCGTCGTAGACAGTCTGAGACATGGATAATTTCCGTATGCTTTGGAAGTGGTCTTTAGAGGCGGATGCCGTCAGCGCCGAAGAGTGAGGCCTTGGCGATATCGAGGCCAGGTACGATCGCCGTACCCGGCTGCAGGATGGCATCTCCCATGATGCGGTAGGAGAGGCTTTGGCCCGCCCAGTCGAACCACAGCACAGTATCGGCGCCCATCGGTTCGACGACCGAGACGGTGCCGGGAATGGTGGGCCAACTCGCGTCCGCGCCATTCGGGGCGATATGTTCCGGCCGGATGCCGAGCGTCGCGGGACCTGCCTTGGCGGCGCTGAGGAAAGGATAGCCCGCTAGATCGATGGCAAGCCCGTTGCTTTCGAAGACCGGCGCGCCCCCTTTCAAGACGATCTCGCCCTCGATGAAATTCATCGCCGGCGCGCCGATGAAGCCGGCGACGAAGAGATTGGTGGGGCGATGGTAGATTTCGGACGGGCTGGCGAGCTGCTGGATCACGCCGTCCTTCATGATGGCGATACGATCGGCAAGTGTCAGTGCCTCGACCTGATCATGCGTGACATAGATCATCGTATTTCCGAGGCTCTGGTGCAGCTTCTTGATCTCGACGCGCAGCTCGTTGCGAAGCTTGGCGTCGAGATTGGACAGCGGTTCGTCGAACAGGAAGACGTTGACCTCGCGCACAAGGGCGCGGCCGATCGCTACGCGCTGGCGCTGGCCGCCCGACAATTCAGAGGGACGGCGATCGAGCAGCTTGTCGAGGTGCAGAAGCGAAGCCGTGCGGGCGATGCGCGCCTCGATCTCGGCTTTGGGAAGACCCGCCACGCGCAGGCCGAAGGAGAGATTCTTGCGCACCGACATGCGGGGATAGAGCGCATAGGACTGGAAGACCATGCCGATGCCGCGGTCCTTCGGTTCTGCCCAGGTGACGTTCTTGTCCGATATCCAGATTTCGCCGTCAGTAATGTCCTGCAGGCCGGCAATGGAGTTGAGCAGGGTCGACTTTCCGCAGCCGGAAGGTCCGAGCAGCACTAGAAATTCGCGCTGAGCGACGTCGATCGACATCTTGTCGATGACGGTGTGATCGCCATAGGCGATCTTGAGATCCTTGACCGAGACGGCAGGCTGCATGGCGTTACCCCTTGACGGCCCCGGCGGCGACACCACGCAGGAACCAGCGGCCGGAGAAAAAATAGATGGCGAGCGGAACGACGGCGGTCAGGATGGTGGCCGCCATGTTCACATTGTAGGCGCGCTCGCCCATGGTGGTGTTGACGATGTTGTTGAGCTGCACGGTCATCGGCAGATTGTCGCGCCCGGCAAAGACCAGGCCGATCAGAAAATCGTTCCAGATGCCGGTAAACTGGAAGATCGAGGCGACAACGATCATGGGCACAGCCATGGGCAGCATGATCTCGATGAAGATCCGCCAGAAGCCGGCGCCATCGACGCGAGCCGCCTTACAGAGCTCTTCGGGAATGGCGACGAAATAGTTCCGGAACAGCAGTGTCACCAGCGGCAGGCCGAAGATCACGTGAACGAGGACCACACCCGCTATCGAATTATAAAGGCTGAGATTGGCGAGTAGCCGCACCAGCGGATAAAGGAAGATCTGGTAGGGGATGAGGCCGCCGGCCATCAGGAGCCCGAACAGCAGGTTCGAGCCTCTCGGCCGCCAAAAGGAGAGGGCGTAGCCGTTGATCGCGCCGATGAAGACGGAAATCGCCACGGCCGGCACGGTGATCCTGACCGAATTCCAGAAGCCGATGCGCACGCCCAGACATTGCGTGCCCATGCAGGCGCCCGACCAGGCGGTCTTCCAGGCGCCGAAGTCGATGCTATCTGGCAAGGCAAAGATGCGGCCCTGGCGGATCTCTTCCATTGTCTTCAGCGAGGTGACGAGCATCGTGTAGAGCGGCAGCAGGAAGAAGAGTGCAGACAGGATAAGAAAGGTATAGAGCCCAATTTGGCCGGCCGTCAGCCGTGATGGCTTGGGACCGCGAGGATGAAGAGCCGCCATCAATGTGCTCCTCTTCGTCTGGCGCGCATGGCGAGCGCATAGCGAAATGGTGCGACGGCCATGACGACCGAAAGCACGAGCACGGTGGCGCCGGCACTCGCGAGGCCGAGGTTCTGGCGCTCGAACAGATTGTCCATGATGAATTTTGCCGGCACTTCGGTCGAGTAGCCGGGGCCGCCACCGGTCTGCGCGACGATGAGGTCATAGGTCTTGATCACGCCCATGGAGAGCAGCATGCCCGACGCGGCAAGTGCTGGCCCAAGCTGCGGCAGGATGATCGAGGTATAGATGCGCCAGACCGGAATGCCGTCGATCTGAGCCGCTTTCCATTGTTCCTCGCCGATCCCGCGCATGCCTGACAGTGCGATGACCATGACAAGGCCAGCACCCTGCCAGACGCCGGCAAAGACCACCGTGTAGATCGCCATGTCGCGATTGACGATCCAGTCGAAGACGAAGCCCTGCCAGCCGAGCGCCCTGACGGTCGCCTGAATGCCGAAGGTCGGGTTCAGCATCCACTGCCAAATGAGGCCGGTAACCACGAAGGACATGGCATAGGGATAAAGAAAGATCGTGCGAAACACGCTTTCGAAGCGAACCTTGCGATCCAGCGCCGCGGCGAGCACGAAGCCCAATGCTAGGCAGCCGGCAACATAGAGTACGCCGAAGATCAGCACATTTTCCAGGGACGCGAGCCATCGCGATGTCCGGAACAGCTTGGCATATTGGGCAAAGCCGACATAGTTGGACGACGGGAAGATGGTCGAATCCGTGAATGACAGGCGCACCGACCAGACCATGGTGCCGATATAGATGAAAATGGCGGCAATCCATGTCGGCAGCAGGGCGAAGGTCGCAGCAAGGGGACGTCTGCGCTTGGCTTGCATCAGCAAACTTTCTCGAAAGGATGGGCAGAGCCGATCGACAGGGAACTCGGACGACCGGCTCGCTGAAGGTCTATTCGAAGATCGCGAAGAACTTCTCCGCCTCCGAGACGCTATCCTCGGACGGATTGGTCCAGAACTCGTCGACGAAGTCGTTGAGGGCGCCGGCTTGTTGCGGCGAGAGGATCAGAGCCTGATCGGGCACGATCTTGCCGGCGCTCATCAGCTCAAGGCCTTTCTGCGCGCAGATGTCGAGCTTGGACTTGTCGACGTCGGTCCGCATGGGCACCGAGCCCTTCTTCAGCGAAAACTCCACCTGCACGGCCGGATCCATGGCGACCTCGGCAAGCAGGGTCTGGCCCTTCTGCGCGGTCGCATCGGCGATCTTCGGGAAGGAGAAGGAATCGGCGACATAGACCATGCCCGGCGATTGCGGCGCGAGCATGCAGCCATAGTCCTTGCCCAGTTCCTTGCCGGCGGCCACGAATTCGCCCTTGGCCCAATCGCCCATGAATTGCACGCCGGCTTTTCCGGTGATGACCATGGCGGTCGCGTCGTTCCAGTTGCGGCCCGCGGCACCCTCGTCAACATAGGCGCGTAGCTTGCCGAGAATATCCAGCGTCTTCTTCACGCCTGCCGTCGAGGCGTCGCCCTTGTCCTTGTCGACATAGATCTTGAGGAAGCCGTCAATGCCGACCTGGGTCAGCAGGATCATGTTGAAGACCTTGGACTCTTGCCAAGATTGGCCACCCCAGGCGACGGGCTGAATGCCGGCTGCTTTCAGCTTGTCGAGTGCGGAGAAGAATTCGTCCCAGCTCTTCGGCTCGTCAGTGAGGCCAGCCTTGGCGAAGGCATCCTTGGAATAGAACACCCAGCTCTCGCCATGGGCGCCGGTCGGAGAGAGGTAGACCTTGCCATTATAGGAGATGAGGTCGTAAATCGACTTGGGCAGGACATCGGCCCATTTGCCGGCTTTCGCCACATCGTCGATCGGGCTCATAAGTCCCTGATTGACGAAATCGGTGTTGGCAAGGCCGAGCACGGCCTGCTTGGCGGTCGGCGGGTCGCCCGCGACCAAACGGTTCTGGAAAGCCGCATCGGCCGCGCCGAAGCCGGCGATGGAAGAATCCTTCCAGGTGCCGCCGCGCTTCTCGAACTCCTGTTTGACGACGCCGAGGGCCGCGGCCTCGCTGCCTGAGGTCCATGAGGTCATAACCTCAGCCTGCGGCTTGTCTTCTGCATGGGCAGTCATCGAGGCCGTGACGAGTGCGGCTCCCATCAATAGCAATTTCACTGTATTTTTCATCGTTCCACCTCTTCAAAAAGGCCCTCTTGGCGGGGCCATTCGTTTTTGGATCTTTGGTATCAGCGGTAGATCGGCAAGAGCGCCTGCCTGACGAGCGTCAGCCCGCTGGCGATATCGCCGACCGGATCGGGTGCGGCGTCGAGCTCGAGGATGGCCCAGCCTTCATAGCCCCGGTCGCGCAGCAGCCTGGCCCAGCCCGGCCAATCGACCCGGCCGAGGCCGAAGCCGCAGAAATAGGGGCGATGGCGGTCATGGATATGCTTGTCGATGACCGTATCGGCCGGCATCGGGCCAAGCGCATCCTTCCAGTGGGCGATGATAACGCGCTCATGGTGACGGTCGACAAGCTGCAGCGGATCGGAGCCGGCAACGATGATATGCGCCGTATCCGGGCACATATGCACATAGGCGGGATCGGTCAGCAGCATCAGCAGATCCACATCGCGCGCTGCCGCGAAGATCGAATGCGCCTCGGTGTGGAGAGCGAGCCGCACACCCTTGGCGTAGAGGGCGGCACCGAGGCGATTGAGGAAATCGGCAATTTTTCGCGCCTGCTCGAAATCAAAGAACCGCACCGGCTGAGCGCCGAGCGTCTGGCGAAGTGGCGCACCGATGACCATGATATCGCTGCCGCACGCCTTGAGGAATCCGGCATATTTTTCGGCCTTGTCGATGATAGCGGTCTGCGCTGATGCCTCGGTAAAATCACCGGCGGCTTCGAGCTCGGCAAAGAAGCCGCTCGCAAGCGTCAGCCCACGCCTGGAAAGCTCGGCGGCAAACTTCTCGACCGAACCATAGGTCTTCGTTGCGTCCTGCCAGTTGAAGGGTGAGAAGGTCAACTCCACGCCGGTAACGCCGGAGGCTTGCACGGCATCCAGTATCTTGTCCCAGAAGGCGCGCGGCTCATCGCGCGAAAGCGCGATGATGCCGTCATAATCCTCTACGCCCCAAAATCCAGGGTGGAAAAAGGTGACGAGATCGACACCAAAGCGCAGCCGTTCCGTAGAGGTCATGAGACTATCCGTTGTTAAGGCATGGAAGATCGCTCGTGGAACCATGGCCCACGGCAAATAATCCATAATGATTTCAATGCACTGCAATTGGCAAACGTTTGCCGTGCCTGAATAGTAGACAAGTCGTTTTTTTATGCAAGCGATTTTTGGCAAACGTTTGCTAAACGGCTGGGATTGCCGTAGCATCCCGCGCGACGGGCATTGGGAAGGACGCCAAAAAGTGAAGAATAACAAGGATCTGCCGGCAGAAGAGCATTCCGGTCCTCTGATGGCGGATGTCGCTCGGCTGGCAGGCGTTGCGATCTCCACGGTGAGCCGGGCGCTCGCCAATCCCGGTCGCGTCAACGAAAAGACGCGCGCCAAGATCGACGCTGCCGCCAAGCAGCTCGGCTATACGCCCAATGCCATGGCGAGGGGGCTCCGTGTCGGCAAGTCCAATGTCGTCATGATCATTCTGCCGGGCTCGCTCTATTACGGTGTTTCGCAGGTCATCCCTCTGGTCCTACAGGGAATAAACAGATCGTTGAGGCAGAATGGTTATCATCTGATGATTGCCAACCTCGATCGTGACGAGGCTTCGGAGCGCCATATCCTCGATCTGGCTTTCGGAGGCACGGTGCGTGGTGCCATCATTCTCTCCTCGGATCTGCCGGTTCATGGCGGTCGGTCACTGAAGGATTCCGCTCTGCCGATTGTCTCTCTTTTGTTCGACATGAGCCACGCAGCCCTGCCGAGTGTCGTAACCAATGATCGGCAGGCCGTTTGCGATGCCACGAC
The DNA here is from genome assembly GCF_047041135.1 of Rhizobium sp. WW22. Classification (NCBI taxonomy): domain Bacteria; kingdom Pseudomonadati; phylum Pseudomonadota; class Alphaproteobacteria; order Hyphomicrobiales; family Rhizobiaceae; genus Rhizobium; species Rhizobium sp. WW22. The sequence goes on along the minus strand of NZ_CP178199.1, from coordinate 1,774,980 downwards.
CGAATTGATTGCTCTCGGCCACCGGCGTTTCCTTTATCTTGCCGGTCCCGAGGGCAATTACCATGACCGAGAACGCTATCTGGGTGCCGTTGAAGCGCTTGCCGCCGCGGGTCTGCCGGAGGCGGCGATCGTCAGGTCCGGCGGCAGCCTTGATTATCAGCATGGTTTCCAGATCGGCGTCGCTGCGGCGGCGGAATTTGCCGATCTCATCTTGAAGCCCACGGCCGTCATTGCCACCAGCGACGACATGGCGATTTCTTTCATGAGCTGCGTTCAACGCATGGGTTGGAAGATTCCAACCGATCTTTCCATTGTGTCCTTCGACGGCGCCCCGGTCTGTGAGTATTCGCTGCCGCCATTGTCGACCATCGAACAGCCTGTCGAGGAAATGGGGCAGATGGCCGTGAGCTTGCTGATGGAACGGATCGACGCGCCGGATAAGGCGACGGCCTTGCGTCATGTCATCGAAAGCAAGCTCATTCGGCGCGAAAGCTTTGGTCCGGCGCCGTCAAATGTTTAGGGACAGCTCTGCATTTTTCATCCGGGCGTAAAAGAGCCGCAGCTATAGGGACATCATTATAGTGAATTATAGCGAGAGCACCGACGTTCTCTCCCGCTCACCGTATGACATTCGGTATGGAGCGTTCGATCCGGACATCCAGGCGGATGACACGGGTGCTGAGTGTTTGAGATTCGCGCAAGATCTCGAAAACAGGCAGGAAAACCGGACGGATGATGGTAAACCACGAAGCGACATCATCGATACCGGCGCTGACACTTGCGGCCGCGCCGCTTTCATCCCTGCCAACGATCAAAAGATTACCGGCCAGCGGGGAGGAGTGCCCCTTCAAATCCGTAACGCTCGAAAGGCCGTCGATAAGGCCATTCTTATCGGTATAGAGAAAATGCGCATCCTCGATTCTGATAACATCGACTTTGCTGGCCCTCACCAACTTGCGGATGTATTCGGTACGGTTGCTGGCGGGAAGCATCACCGTGCGAATGGTTCCATCAGCCGGATTTAAAAGATACGCCTTGGCTTCGGGCGGGGAAGTTTCTTCAGTTTGCTCTTCGACAGGGCGTGGTTCCAGCGCAGGGAGGAGTCGCAGCTTTGTTCGCGCTCTCCCCTGGGATCCAGATCGGCCATAGCTATCCGTCATTCACCGTTCCCTTGCCACATCGAGAATTAGCATCGGAAGAGACAGGGCCTTATAGGCGCGAGATTATGCAACTTTTGCAAGCATCAAAATTCGCTCGGTGTGTTGCCTTTTCTTCAACGGGAGAGTGGCTCCCAATCTCCTGCGTTCGAATAATTTCACGGAGATAATCATAAGACTCGCGGCCTCGCCGTATGCCGCTTAAGGAAGAGGATGATCAGGGGAAGTCAGGTGGCAGCGTAGATAAGCAGTGACTTGCCTCGATAGGGAACGGCTATTCAAACGTATTGGTCGATGTTTTTCCATTTTGAAGAGAAATCTCATCAAAATACTTCTCAAAGTATCTGCGCGCAATGATTGAAGTCATCGAGAGACTGCGCTTGGGATCGACGATCAGAGAAAGCACCATGGGCGGTAAGTCGTTGTCCGCTATGCGGGCGTAGTGCAATCCAACCTCATGGGCAAGGGGCCCGCCGGCAGGCATGGCCGTCACGCCGAAACCGCAGCCCTCGCGGACCATGGAACGCATGAGCGACAGGCTATTGGTGGTCAAAATTGGCTGAAAGCGGATGTCAATACGGGCAGCGGCGATATCGACGATATCCCGTAGGTGGCTGCTGGTGTCGGGTACAATTATCGGCTTCTTGAAGAATTCGTCTATGGATATGCTGTCGGGCCGTTCAAGGTGGGGATCTCCCGGCAGCATGGCAATGAGATGAAAGTCGGCGGAACGCGTGACGACGACTCCCGGCAAGGGCAGGGGGCTGAAGGTTAGGCCGAAGTCTGCGCCCCCATCCCTAACCAGCTGCCGCACACGGTCGGAATCCTCCACTGCGATCGCATTGCGGATACGAGGATGATCCTTCGTGAACCGCGCAATCACTGCGGGCAGGAAATCGGGCACCGCTTCTTGCGACGAGGCTATTTTCACCTCGCCGCGGCGAAGTCCTTTCAGTTCCTCGATTTCGGATTTGATGCGGGAAAGGTCCTTATTCCATTCCCTATAGCCATTGACGAGCAATTCGCCCGCCGATGTCAGCCGCATGCCGCGCGGCAGGCGCTCGAAGAGAGTAACGCCAAACTCCTCCTCGGCGCTGATGAGCTGTTTGTTGATCGCTGAAGCCGATACGTTCAGCTTCTCGGCGGCCTTTCTGATCGAGCCGTGATTGGCGATCTCGTCGAGGTAATGCGCGAAGCGGGAAAACAGGAGCCTGCTCATTCGGAGCTATACCTCGTTGAAGAAAAGGAAACATACCAGACGAATTTTGTTGGTTGTAAAAATCGTGTGATCTGGTGTCTATTAAGACGAGAATTTGAATGCAAACAATGTGCTAAAAAGGCCGCAGTGATGTATCTTGAGACTTCTCAAACCTATCAGGTACAGGTTGCGGGCGAAAATTTCAGCCTGCCGATCGTCCGGCTGAGCGAGCGGCGTGCGATCGCATTGCTGATGGTAATCGATATGGGGATCCGGTTCGGAGATCTCGTCGGCGAGGCCCTTGCCCGTCATTTCGCGCAGTCGAAACCCGATATTGTCGTCGGCAGCGCCACTTTGGGCGTGCCGGTCGCCATAGAGGTTTCGCGGCGCCTTGGTATCGATCAATATGTCATCTTGCAGAAGTCGCCCAAGTTTCATCTTGCGGATGCCTTGGTCGAGGATGTCCGTTCCATCACGACCGCAGTGCCGCAGCGTCTCCTGCTCGATCGACGTTCGATAAAGCTGCTTCAAGGCAGACGCGTCCTTGTTGTCGACGATGTTATCGCAACCGGTTCCAGCATGGCGGCTGCACTCAGGCTGGTGCGCCGTGCTGGCGCAAACGTCATTGGCGCCGGCGCCATTCTGACCGAGGGTCATGCCTGGCGGAATTTGCTGGGTGATGACGCCCGTCTCGTGACCAGCCTGGGACATATTCCACAGTTCGATATTGTCGATGGGGTGGCGACGCCCGATGTCGTCACCGAAAAGGACGCTTGGACGGATGATCGGGCTTCGCCTGGCAAGAATTTGACGCAGTTCCAGCGAAGACGCGCAGCAATCCAAAAGAGCGCAGCAGGGATGTAGGCAAGTCGCCGATCCCTAGCATGGCTATCTTGATGCAGCCGGTCCATGATGCGCACGAATGGATTGGCCGATCGATGTCCCCTATGCTAGGTGATGTTTTATATGCAATCTGAAATGGTTTTTACGAACGGAAACACGCATAGTCATTCAATTCTTGGAAAAGGTTTTTCTGTGAGCCGGCAATCGATCCCTATCTCAATTCGATTGCTTCGCGATCTTCGTTTCAAAAACTCATCCAAGCCTCTGAAGTTCGAGACGTACTGTAACTGAGGTTGACAGGTGGCGTGTTCACACTGCCTTTCATGATCGGATGGGCGATTATCCGAGCAAGTGCATGCATTATAGATAAAGCGCGTCCCTGCGCTTGAATGGTCGTGGAGAGCCTTTCAGCCGGTTCTCCGGCAATTTTTGGAAATTACTTTTTAAAGGAACCAAAATCATGCAGCCAGCGAGCATGTCCCAAACTGACGGCAATACTCTCTTTCCCATCGTCCTCTCGATCGTGGCGGCAGCCGCGACCGGTGTGCTTTGGGCCTATGCCAATCCGATCCAACTCGTGCCGGGGATCATTCAGTGGCGCATTTTCGCCTTCCTGCCGCCAGTGATCGGCATTCTGCTCGGCTGGCGCAGCGGCTTCATCTGCGGCTATCTCGGCACCATTGTCTGGTCGCTTCTTGCCGGCACGTTCATACCCGCGCATTCGCTTATTGTTGATGGCATCATGGTCGGTCTGACCGGTCTCGTGCCGGGGCTCTTCTTCGATCCTGCCAAGACGGTCTTCGATCGCGCCGCGCTGATCAAAATCGCGATAGTCTGCCTTGTCATCGGGCTGATCATGGTGGCGGCGGTGTCAGCAAGCCTTGCCTATCTCGGCATTTTCCCGTTCTGGTGGGGCTTCGGCTATATCGGCCTGTCCGACATCGTCCCGATGGTCGTCGGCACGCCGCTGCTGATCATCCCGGCCCTGAAAATTCTGAAGAGTGCTCATCCCGCCGGTTTCAAGCGCTTCTGAACCCAATCTGGATCGACAAGTGCTCAATATTGCCGATCTGACGATTGGTTTCGGCGGCGCCGCACCGGTGTTTGCCGATACCAATTGCATGCTTGACGAGGGGCAGCGGCTTCTCGTCTGTGGTGAAGCCGGCAGCGGCAAGTCGACGCTGCTCGGCGTTGCCGCGGGTTTGATTCCGCGCCTCATTCCCGTTGCCGAATTCTCCGGGCAGGTGGAACTTGCCGGCCGTTCGCTGCCTTCCCTCACAAAGAAGGAACTCTTCGACACGATCAGCTTCGTGTCGCAAAATAGCGAAGACCAGCTTTGGGATATCTGCGTCGAGGACGTCATCGCCTTTCCGCTGGAAAACAAGAGCGTCGAGCGGAGCGCGATCCGGGACCGGCTCACCGAACTGATGACCGAGTTCGGGCTGGAAGCACTGAGCGGCCGTCGGGTTCTGACCCTTTCGGGGGGCGAACGGCGAATGGTCACCATTGCTGCGGCGATCGTCTCCAGCCCATCGATTCTGGTGCTGGACGAACCGACGACCGGGCTCGATCCGGCTGCGCGCGTGCGGTTGTCCAATATCCTGCGCAAAGTGCTGGACAGCACCCCGACATTGCTGATTTCCGAGCAGGACCCTTTGCCGCTTCGCTCCGTAATAAACAGCATTGCCTTGTTGCGTCGCGGCGGCATCTCTCCAAGCATGCCGCCGGAGACGGTGCTCAGGCAGGATTCCGCCTGGATCGATGCCGGCATTTTGCCGCCGATGCGCGCCCGGCCCGCGCGGCAGACGGTCGAGCGAGGGCGTCCGCTATTGACCGTATCCGGGCTGGCGAGCCAGCTTTCGCGCTCGCGCGGAAACCCGGTGCTGAAGGACGTGAGCTTCGATGTCCGGGCAGGAGAAGTGCTGGCGCTTATCGGCCGTAACGGCGCCGGGAAGACGACACTGTTCAAATCGATCCTCGGGCTGACGAAAACCACCTCGGGTTCCATCCTCCTCGACGGGATGAAGGCCGATAATTGGTCGGTCGCCGCGCGAGCCCGCAAGATCGCCTATATCCCCCAAAACATGCGCCATATCTTGTTCAACATGACCGTGCTCGGTGAGGTGATCTTTGCCATCACCGCGTCGAGCGCATCGTCGAGCGACCCGGCCGTCATCGCGCGCGCCAAGGCGGCGCTGGAGCGCTACGCACTCTCCGACCTGGCGGAAGCCAATCCGTTTGCTTTATCGGCCCGCCAGCAGGCGCTGCTGGGGCTTGCCTGCGCCGATGCCACCGGCGCACTCGTTGCCATCATCGATGAACCGCTTCTAAGCAGAGACATCAAAGGCCGGCAGATGCTGGAGCTTTTCATCTCTTCGATGCAGTCCTCGGGCCGAGCCGTGATGCTGATTTCGCACGATCTGGAACTCGTCGACGATCTGGCCACTCGCCTGATGATCCTCGACAATGGCACGATCGCGTTTGAGGGAGCGCCGGAAGAGGGCTGGAAAAGCGATGCCTTCCGTTCTCTCGGCTGGCAGACGCCCTATGATATGACGGCCTGGAGCATGGCATGACGCGGCTTCATGAGCTCAATTTCTTTATCAAGCTGGGCGTTGCCTTCATCATCATGCTGGCTGCCTGGTTTGCTCCGGATTGGCGGTTCGGTGTAACTCTTGCGCTTGTCTGCCTGGTCCTTCTGTGGGGCCTGAGGGTTCCCGGTCTTCGCGGCTACATCAAGGGTGCTGCTTTGCTGACGGGCATGGTCATGGTGAGCTGGATGATAAATCTCTGGCTCAAGGTCTTTCAACGCCGCAGGCCCTGCCTGTCGCGGCGGCGATGGCCGCCAGGCTGGTGACGACAACGGCCGCCTTCTATTTCGTCATGGAAACAAGCTCGCCGGGCGAAATATTGGCGGCGGCAAGCGCCGCGCGCCTACCCTCCATTGCCACTCTCGTTCTATCGCTCACCTTCGGCGTCATTCCGATGCTGCGCGACGATTTCGAGCGCATTGCGGATGCCCAGCGTTCTCGCGGCATGGAGATTGACGATGTCGGCCTGCCGACGAAATTGCGCTTTGCATTGGCACGCGGCATCCCGCTGCTCGTTCAGGCGATCCGCATGGCGCATGCCATCTCGTTTTCGCTTACCCTTTCCGGGTACGATCTGAAACACAAGCGAACAACCTGGCGCGAGGTTGGCCTGATGGTCGAGCAGCGCCTTAGCATGAAGGATAAGACCTATGAGCCCTGAGACCGCCGACCCGAGAACCGGGCAGAACTGGAAGGTCGACGTTGCCGGCTATACCGTTGATCTGCCTATCGTGGCGATCAAGCCGGATTTTGCCATTTCGCTGATGATGGTCATCGATCTCGGTGTGAAGTTCGGTGAACATGTCGGCGCCAAGCTTGCCGCCAAATTCGCATCGCTCAAGCCCGATATCGTGATCGGTACCGCGACGCTCGGCATTCCCGTCGCCATTGAGGTCACGCGTGCACTCGGCCTCAATAACTATGTCGTCCTGCAGAAGTCGCCGAAAATCCATTTGGCGAATGCACTGGAACAACGCATCTCTTCTATCACCTCTAAAGGCGAGCAGCGCTTGCTGCTGGACCGCGCCGCAATTCCCCTTCTCAACGGCAAGCGCGTGCTTGTCGTCGACGACGTGGTCGCCTCCGGATCGAGCCTCAAGGGCTCGCTGGAACTGGTGCGCAAGGCTGGAGCCGAGGTCGTCGGCATTGGCGTCATTCTGACGGAAGCCCGCGATTGGCGCGAGGCGCTGGGATCCGATTGCGATCTCATTCAGAGCCTCGCCCATATCCCGCAATTCTCCAGGACCGGCAATTCGACGTGGAAGCCGATCCCCGGCACTTGAACTTTCCGCAGCGACTGGAGCGGTATCTTGGATCGAGGGGTGCTCGTCATCGACCCGAGCAGTCGACTGTCCTACAAATGGAATTTCGCACATGATGATCCGGCTTCGGGCCGGATCAGAAACAGCCCTATGGAGATGCCAAGGCGGGGATGGCGTAAGCTGAGGCTATTGCTGGCAAACCCGGGATGCATTCATGCGAGCATGGCCCGGCCACTTGCTTTCATCAAGCCTTTGTCTTGTTCTGGCTGATGGCGTGGATACTTCAGATAGCCGAACTATAAAGTGGATGAGGATATGATCACCGATATCGAGGACTTCTTTGCCAAGGGATGCGGACGCTGCGAACGCTTTGCGACGCCGGACTGTTCGACGAGGTTGTGGATTGACGGTCTGAACGAACTGCGCCGAATCTGTCTGGAGGCGGGGCTCGTCGAGACGGTGAAGTGGGCCCATCCATGCTACATGCACGCGGGTCGCAACATCGTCATCATCGGCGCCTTCCGCGGCGATTTTCGCCTCACTTTCTTCAACGCGGCGCTGATGAAGGACCCTGAGGGCGTGCTCGAAAAGCAAGGGCAGAATACCCAGCATCCCGATATGATCCGCTTCGTGAGTAACGCCGCCGTGGCGAAGATGGAGCCCGTCATCCGAGCCTATCTGAAGGAGGCGATGGGATATGCGGAGGCCGGCATCAAGCCTGCAAAAGAGGTGGGCGAAATTGAATTGCCGGACGAGCTGATCGAGGCGCTGGATTCCGATCCCGAGCTGGCGGAAGCTTTTCACGATCTGACGCCAGGGCGAAAGAAAAGCTATGTGATCAACCTCGGCTCCGTGAAGAAATCCGAAACGCGGGCCGCGCGGATCGCCAAGTTTCGCAATCATATTCTTGCCGGAAAGGGCGCGCTGGAGCGCTAGCCGGCAATTGATGTCTTCTGCTTCTTGATCATCATCGATGAGTTCGAGCCGCTGCGCAATCTCAAGTCAGTTCGGTTTGGGATAATACCAAGCATAACCAAAGTGATAACGATCCGGCTCCTTGCCGTAGTAATAGGGAAGGGCAATGTCCTGCTGCGGCGGCAGTTCTGCCGCCGTTCCGTATTTCGACGTGAGCCATAGCTGCAGTGCGTTCGGCATGGTTGATTGATGCCCGTCCCGTTCGTTCCAGACCAACAGGACCGGTCCATCGCCTATGACCTGCCGGCTGAGATCCGACGCAGGGTATTCCGTCGATACGACCGATGTATGCGGCATGTTCACACGCAGATTGCCTGCCTTGAGCCAGGTCGTCGTGACGACCGCAGAGGGTTGTTTTCCTTCCGGGGTGACGACTTTGTCCACGAAGGTGGCATAGGGCGCGTTCAGATGCTCGTAAGAATGGAAAAACCGCGCAAAAAGGACACCTCCGGCTATGATCAGAGGTAGCGCGATCATCATGACGATGGGTACGTAAAGGAATTTCTTTATATCGGCCTGGCTCTGCTGTCCCGCTGCATCGAGCTTCAGACAGAAGTAGGCTGGCAGCAGAAACAGGAAGGGTAGCAGCCAGCGGTCGCGAAATTCCGTAAGCGTGATCACCAGTATCAAGAGTACCAAGATAGCGGCGGTGCTTAAGAGTATCCTGCCGACGAAATCGCTCCATTCACTTCTGGCTCGCAGGGCTCGCAGAAATGATTGACGGAAGAACAGCAGAAAGATCACGCTCGTGGGAGCTATGATGGCGACGCTCGTCTTTATCAGCTCCAGAAGTCCGAAACCGATATCGGAAAGCTTTCCGCCGGCGCCTTGCTCCGACATGGTTTGGACAGTCGTTGTCAGGACCCGATCCATGTTGGACACCATCCATATCGCGTGCGGCAGGAACACGAGAACGGCGATTGCGAGCGTCAGCAGGAGGCGCCAGTCCAGAAGCCTTTTTCGCCCGACCGGATGAAAGAAGGTCGCGATGAGGACACTGCCAATCACCAGAGCGAAATTGTACTTCGTCAGCATGCCAAGCCCGGCCCAAAGCCCGATCAGCGCGTAGGAGAGGACTGTCGGACGACGGATGGTGACGATGACGACATAGATCAACATGAGCACCGCAAGCAGGGTGCCGACGGTATGTGTCAGGTCTCTCTGCGCCTGCCAGAACATCTGTGGCATCGTCAGGAGCGATAGCGTTCCGACCGCCGCCAGCCTTTTGTCGGCCAAGAGCGATCGCAGAAGCTTGTAATAGGCGAGATAGACCAGGAAAAGCAGAAGATTCTTCACGATGACGAGCGATGCGACACTCGTGCCGAAAATTTCGAAGATGCCGTACTGAATCCAGTTGTAGAGCGGCGGCTGGGCGTCGTAACCCCAGGCGAGCCATTGGCCGACGAGAAACTGCTGCGCTTCGTCGATCCGCAGCGAGCTCGATATGGCGATGCGGATGGCTGCCTGCACGATGAAATATATCGCCAGGCTCCCGGGTACCCACCAGTATTCGGAGGATGACCTGCTGTCGATTGATGCAGTCTGCTGTCCGACACCGGCAAGACTGTCTTTTCCCAGGGGATTCATCCGGTTCTCCGTGCGATTGCCAAGATCGTTGCACGGCCATCTCATAGATGTCGCGACGGCACAATCGTTTTCAGCGGGATTTCTAGGGTTGGCATGTCGAGGATGGATCTAATTCCTCAGATATCGTTCCTGAGCAGCCGGGTCATTCCGGGTCACTAAAGTATCCTCGTCATTCATCGCATTCAGCTTTCCGACATCACGCCGGTCGAATTCGCATGGTCAATAATTGACTAGGGCTGCGGGAGTATGAAGGCCACACCCGGCGCCAACAATAAATTTTCTCTGAATGTTGCCATAATCTCCTTGAGATCAGTTGTCAAACATACCGAATGTATGTATATAGAATCCAAGCTTGGACGAGGGGCGCTTTTCAAACTCCGAGTCCGACCGCCATCCGACACTCTGTGTCGGTAGCTGCAGCCCATCGTTCCAATCCGATGCGGCTGCCCACCCCGATCGGTTGACCTCCGATCAAGACGAGAAGGATTCGGCTTTCCCTCCGAATCCTTCTCTTTTTAATTTTTAAGCTGTTTGGACTTTTGCCTTCCGTGGATGCGGAAATAGTCGCGCTCCGTCTGGTAACACTCGATCTTGTCGAATTCGACCTGAGCGAACATGTCCCTCGACTTTATAGAGGTTTACCGCGTGCTGTTCATGCCGCCGGCTGCAGCAATTCCTCGATCTGCCCGCGGAGCCAGCGATGCGCCACACTCGATCGCGGCGATGCCAGGTCCGGACCAATGGAAAGCTCGGCAGGACGAAGAGCACCTTAAGACATAGACGCATGGCAATAAGCTCGAATTGTCCTTCGGCCAGGACATCGCGTTCGCGACGGAGCAGTTGAGAGTACTGGCCAGGCCCGTCTGCATCCATCTAAATGTTGCGGAACCTTTTGCCGTCCAGCGCTTTTCATTGGACGATTTCAGAAACCATGTGGTTGTCACTTGTCGCGCTCATACCCCAACGACCACCACCAAGCCCGAGCTCTCGTCCCCCTTGGATTTCTGAATTTCTTCATGGCCGATGTTCAGGCGGGCATCGGACCCTTCCTCGGGGTTTTCCTCGTCGCCCATGGCTGGCAAAGCGGATCGATCGGCTCCGTCATGACGATCGGTGGGATTGCGGGGATGGTGATGATGGCCCCCGCCGGAGCGTTCATCGATGAGACCACGCATAAGCGCACATGCGTGATCGTGCTTGGCATCTGCACGGTCCTTGCCTCGATGATCATATTGGTGTCCCAGTTCTTCTGGGTCGTGGCGCTGTCCCAGGTTGCGACCGCTATTGCCGGCGCCGCGATCGGGCCAGCGCTTAATGGCATTACTCTCGGCATTGTCCGGCAGGCGGGCTTCAATCGGCAGAATGGCTACAATCAGGCATTCAATCATGCCGGCAACCTAGTCGGCGCCGGACTGTCGGGATGGCTCGGCTGGATGTTCGGGCTTACGGCCGTGTTCTGGTTGTCCGCCGTCTTCGGCGTGCTGACTATCATTTCCGTGTTGATGATCCCAGCCGATGCGATCGACGATGACGAAGCGCGCGGCGCGACCCTTGCCACCGTTGGTCCGCCGGGAGAGGGGGAGCCTGCCAGGCACCGAAAACCGAGCGGCTTCAAGGTGCTTGCCGAATCGAAGCCGCTGCTCATCCTGGCCGGTGCGCTTGCATTATTTCATCTTGGCAACGGCGCGATGTTGCCATTGTTCGGGCTGGCTGTCGTCTCCGCCGGTCAGGCCGATCCCGCGGGCTTCGTTGCGCTGACGGTGGTGGTGGCGCAGGGCACGATGATCATCACTTCTCTAATCGCGATGCATATGGCGGAAAGGAGAGGACAATGGCTCGTGCTGCTGGTCTCGTTCGCCTCCTTGCCGATCCGCGGCTTCGTGGCGGCGCATCTGATTACGCCCTGGGGGGTCTATCCCGTTCAGGTTCTCGATGGTATCGGCGCGGGCTTGCAAAGCGTTGCCGTGCCGACGCTCGTCGCCCGCATCCTGAACGGAACCGGCCGTATCAATGTCGGCTAGGGCGTCGTCATGACCATGCAAGGGGTCGGCGCATCCCTGAGCCCGGCGATCGGCGGCTGGCTGGCGCAGGAGATCGGTTACAGCACGATGTTCATGATCCTCGGCAGCTTCGCGCTCGGGTCGATTGCGCTTTGGGTCGGGTTTCATGGAGTGGTGCGGGTTGCCGCTTCCGCACCGGGGCGACCTCAGGGCGTTGTGTTCTCAGGTGATTGATTGCCTATCTCCGCCCTATTGCGGGGCCAGGAAAGCATCATCCTTTGGGCATATCCCTGAGCGCTCCGATCAATCGAGTTTTACCGTGGCGCGGCCGCTCGTGAGATCCCGAATAGTGTCAAAAACCTGCTCGGCGAGCGACGCGGCTATGGTCACGCTGAGCAGGGCTCCGGATTCGGTGAAACGCTCTTCCAGAACCTGCACGCCGGCCTCGGTATGAAGTTTCGCTTTTACGAGAGCGAGGTGCGAAAACTGCACATCGATCGTTGCCGCAATGGTCGGCAGTATTTCTCTTTTTTCCGCGCGTTGCAGACATTGCGCGGCAGTGCCGCCATAGGCGCGGATCAGTCCGCCTGCACCCAAAAGAGTGCCGCCGAACCAGCGTGTTACGACGACGGCGACCATATCCAATTCGAAGCCGTCGATAGCCTGGAGGATCGGCTTGCCGGCCGTGCCGCTCGGCTCGCCATCATCGCTGAAGCGATAGTTCTGTCCGATACGCCAGGCCCAGCAATTGTGATTGGCATCTGTGACAGAGTGCTGCGCGACAAACGCCTTTGCCGCCTCGGTATCGGCGATCGGAGCTGCCGTCGCAACGAACCGGCTTCGCTTGATTTCCTGATTGGCGGTGGCGATCGAAACAAGCTCAAACATATGGCCTCTTAGCCAATTTCGTGCACGCTGCGAAGAGGCAGCTGCCGCCGCCCGAAAAGACATGCGGTGGCGCGCGGTGAGATAAAATGAATTGGATGAGCATAGCCGTGGAAAGTATCCAAGGCCTTCGATGGCGTAGCCGAAGCTCGTCGAGCATGATCCAGGCAGAGAAAGCTCTGCCTCATTTGCATGAGGCAGAGCAGAGAGCCTTATCGGCGCCTCGTGCGAAACTTTGTTGGGGGCGCAAGTATTCGCACGCACGCAGTGTACAACGGCTAGCTGAAACGTAGCTGAGGCTCTGAAGCTCCATGATCTTATGGTCTTCGACCTGAAATCCGAATTCGCCTTGAAATCAAGGTGATAGAACGGGAGGTCGCCCGAAGGCCATCCACACTTTTTGGCATTTTGCTTTAGCCGCGAGTCTCATGCACCCGCAGCCGGCGAGGCGGTCGACGTCACGTCGGCGACGTCGATTCCTCGGCCGTGAGAGGCAGGATGGAACTCTGCGACTACTTTGCCGCGGCCCTGGACATGCCGGCCTGGAGGTCAGCCTCATCGGCAACGATGGAGGCCGCCTCGTTCTGCAGGATATCCTTTGCGTTCTTGCGGGCCTTCTCGATGGCGATATCGGCGCTCAAGCTGCGCTCATTGGCCTGCAGGCCATCATCCTCGCCGGTATCGATGCCATCATTCGCCTGCCCGCGCGCCTTGATGCGGTTTGCCTGGGCGGTCAGCTCGTTGCGACGTTCGGCTTCGTTGAGAGAGATGACCTTCTTGTCGCGCTGCTCCTTCAGCGTGGTGAGGTCTTCCACGAAGCGCTTATATTCCGGATCGTCCTTCACTCGCGCGTCATGGCGGCTTTGCAGCTGCGGCAGCAGCGCCTGGAGGTCACCCCAGGGCTTGTAGTTCGCGGGCTTCACCTGCGTCCAAGGCAGCGCGTTGTCGTAGCTGGATTCGCCGAAGGCCTTGAGGTCCGAAATTCCGGGCAGGCTGATATCCGGCGTCACGCCGCGCAACTGCGTCGTACCGCCGTTGATGCGGAAGAATTGAGCGACGGTCAGTTTCAGCTCGCCGAATTTCGGTTTCTGATTGTGGGCCACCTGATCGAGATTAACAACGGTTTGCACCGTGCCCTTGCCGAAGCTCGGTTCGCCGATGATCACGCCGCGCCCGTAATCCTGGATCGCTGCGGCGAAGATCTCGGAGGCCGATGCCGAGCCGCGATTGATCAGCACGCCGACCGGGCCGGTCCAGGCCGGGGCGGCAAGATCATCTCTTTCGACCTCCACTTCGCCGCCTGCATCGCGCTGCTGGACGACAGGACCCTTGCCGACGAAGAGCCCCGTCAGGTCGATCGCTTCCGACAGCGAGCCGCCGCCATTATTACGCAGGTCGATCAGGACGCCGTCGACCTTCTCCTGCTTCAATTCGCCGAGAAGCTTGGCGACATCGCGGCTGGCGCTGCGGTAATCCTTATCGCCCTTGCGCCGGGCTTCGAAATCCTCATAGAAAGCCGGCAGAGTGATCACGCCGATCCTGCGCGTCGTATTGCCGTCCTTCACGGATAGGATCGTCTGCTTGGCGGCCTGTTTGTCGAGGCTGATCTTGTCACGGACGAGACTGATGACGTGATGCTTGCCGTCCGGCCCGGCATCAGAAGGCAAAATGTCGAGGCGCACGACCGAGCCCTTGGCGCCGCGTATCATCTGCACGATTTCATCGAGCCGCGTGCCGACGACTTCCTTGATCGGGCCGTTCTCGCCTTGACCGACACCGATGATGCGGTCACCGACCGCAAGCTTGCCGGACAATTGCGCCGGGCCGCCGGCAACCAGTTCGCGGATCGTCGTATAGTCGTCCCTTTCCTGCAGGACCGCGCCGATACCGACCAGGGAAAGTTTCATCGAAATATCGAATTCCGCCGAGGCGGTCGCGCCGAAATAGTCGGTATGCGGATCGACTGACGTCGTATAGGCGTCCATGAACGTCTGGAAGACATCGTCGTTTTTGTATTTATAGGCGCGCTCCAGCGAGTTTTCGTAGCGTTTGTCGAGCGTATCGCGAATGGCGGCATCATCCTTGCCCGCCAGCTTTAGGCGCAGCCAGTCGTTCTTGACGCGTTTGCGCCAGAGATCATCGCTTTCAGCTTCGGTTTGTGGCCAAGGCTCCTTGTCACGCGCAAGCGCGTAGTCTTCCTTGGCGGTGAAATCCAGCTTCTGATTGAGGAGGCTGCGCGCATAGGTCATGCGATCGACGACGCGCTGCTCATAGACGTTGAAGATGGAAAACGGGATGTTCAAGTCTTCCTGATTGATGGCGTCATCGATCTTGGTGCTGCCCGCCATGAACTTGTCGATATCGCTCTGCAGGAAGATGACACGATCCGGATCGAGGGACTTGATGAAGCGATTCATGATCCGGGCGGAGAGAACGTCGTCGAGCGGAACGGGCTTGTAGTGGAAGCGCTGCAGAAATTGCGCCGTCAAATGAGCGGCCTGCGCCTGCTGCGGCAGCGGTGTCAAAACTGGCGGTGAACCGGCTTCCAGAGCATATGCCGATGACGCAAATGCCAGGAACAGGCAGAAGAAACCATATTTCGTACGCATCAAGTCTTGGCCCGATTCTCAACGTTAAATGTTCAATCTATAATCTAGGTGGAACAATTATGGTTTTTTGGCAACCGGACAGATGCTTTCCTTCGGGAAAGATTCTCGAAACATTTGTGTTACGCGAGTGCGAAGACGGTCTACACAGCCGCGAATACGAAGCTGGACCTACCGGATTCGACCTTGGAATGCCGTAGAAGATGCTGCGCGAAACGTTTCTTGGCCATGCCGAGGTGCATCGGGGATATCGTCCTCGGATTTTGAGGGGCAGAGGAGCTTTCTTGGGTCTCGCGACGGGCAATGTGCGACAACGGAGAGGCGAGCGAAAGCAATGTTAGCTCCCGGCGCGCCTTCATCGCAGTAGGCGCAGGCCACCAGGCCGAAAAGTTTCGCGTCGGTAACGCGTGCGCTTCCTCTCGCATAGCAGGGAGGCGCGTGTCATGCGGATTGGATATGGTAGCCGGTACGGCTTTAACGAATTGTGGAAGAAGACCCGGAGGGAAACCAGGTCTTCTTCCGTCTCTGATCGGAGGTCTAGTTCAGATCAGATTAGAAGCTGCGCTCGAAGCGAAGGATGCCAGCCCACTGGTCCTTGTTGATGGAGTCCCAGTTGGTGTAGGTGACTTCCGGCTCGATGAGCAGGTTCTTGACCGGCTTCCACTTGACGTTCGTGGTTGCCGAGAAGGTCTTGTTGTCGGTGTAGGCGAGCTGCAGGTTCCACTTCAGCTTTTCGTTGACCGGTACGCCAACGCCGCCCCAGACAGCCCAGTCGCCCCAGCTCTGGCCAATCGAATCGCCAGGCGCATACTTGTTGAGCTTCTTGCCGTCGGTGTTCCAGCCGCCCATCAAGAAGGCGTCGAATACGCCGAAGTCGGCATCGACACGGGCCTTGATGGCGCCTTCTTCGACGATCGAGTCGTAGCCGCCAACGACCTTGAAGGACCATGCACCAGCCTTGTAACCAGCACCGGCAACAACGTCAGGCAGGTAGTGGTTGGTGCTGTCTTCGCCGTTTGCGCCAGTTGCGCCCTTACCGGAGTTCGAGTCTTCAACCGAGATCACAGCCGTGAAGCCGTTGCCGGCGTCGTAGTTGTAGGTGATCTGGTTCAATTCGTACGGGCCATCAGCGATCACGTCGTCGTTGATGACGTCGCCGGCGTAGCCGGTGAAGACGTTGAACTGCGAGTCTTCCTTACCAACGGTGAAACCGCCGAGGCTGATGCTGGCGTGCAGCAGGTTGGTAGCCGTAGCGCCGCCGTCATTCCAGTCCCAACGCAGCTCGGTGTTGGTCTTCAGCGCACCGTATTCGGTGTCGGTTGCCGTCTGCAGCTGCAGCTCAGCACGCGTGTGCCATAGAGTGCCAAAGTGAGTGTCTGGGCTGTAGGCGTCGTACCACTTGCCTTCGGTACGAACCTTGCCGCCGATCTTGAGGCAGGTTTCCGTGCCCGGGATGAAGAAGTAGCCAGCACCGTATGCGTCGCAGATGCGAACGTATTCCAGCGGCTCGGGCTCAGCAGCGACGATTGCGTCAGCCGCGTGGGCGCCGGATACTGCTGCGAGCGCAGCAGCGGAGCCGAGAAGAAGGCTCTTGATATTCATTTTTTCTCCAATCGATTTGCCGGATCGGAACGTAGCCGGAGGTTTTCCACCACGTTCATCAATTAGGCGTTCCCTCTAACCGAAAGCCCGAAAGACTTTCGTATCGGCACGCTAGCGGTGCTTTTGACGCATCGGAATAGAATAATTCGGAGTTATAAAGTAATTATCGTCATAAATTCGTCAAAGATGCAAAAATACACCATAAAATCACACGATCTTAGTATGTATATGAAGTATATTAGAAATCTATACGTAATAAACGTACAAGATGTATGTTATTAATCGAAATTTTGTAAAAGTAATAAGTAAAGAATACAAACTATACAATAATTGCCGAGGTGTGCTTGCAGGGCGAATCCTGATGCGATCTCACCCAAGTCGGTTAGAGGGATTGCAGAAGGATCGGAGATCTGCGGGGGAGAGGCAAAGTGCCGCTCGGCAGTGCGCCTGAAGCCGAACTTGGCCGCAGGCCACTTGCGAACTCGGGCAATGCTTCAGCAGCCCATGTCCCCCGGCCAAATGGCTGGATTGCGAGATCGGCGCGATTGTGGGACCGCCCGGCCTACAAGGTTCTCAGCCGTGCAGAATGCTTTGAAGCCGCCGAAGCAGGTCCCTCTGTGGTTTAATGGGCTTCCGCGGGGACCAATGGAACTTCCGTGCCATTGGCGTCGTAAAGCTTACCGTTCAGGAAATAATCGCCGTCATGCAGGCCGGCAATATCCTGATAGCGGATCAGACGTTCCGTTCCCGCAACGAAGACCGATTGCTGATCCGAATTTCCGGTCGTCAGATGGTTGAACAGGAGGTTCAGCATGATCGCCATCAATGCCGCCGAGCTGATACCGGAGTGGAAGATGGTGATGATCCATGCGGGAAAATGCTCGTAGAAGCCAGGCGACGCGATCGGGATCATGCCGAAGCCAATCGAGGTCGCCACGATGATGAGATTCATGTTGTTCTCATAGTCGACCTTGGCGAGTGTGCGGATACCGCTTGCCGCGACAGTCCCGAAGAGGACGAGCCCCGCCCCGCCGAGTACGGAGCTCGGAACGGCGGCGACGATGCGGCCGACGATCGGCAGCAAGCCGAGAGCGACGAGAAAAAGGCCACCGGTCGCCACGACAAATCGGCTCTTGATGCCGGTCACGGCCACAAGGCCGACATTCTGGGCAAAGGCGCTCTGCGTGAAGGAGCCGACGACCGGGGCGAGGATGCTGGACAGCATATCGGCGCGCAAGCCGTCGCCGAGCCGGCGCGCATCGACCTTGGTGCCGACGATCTCGCCGACAGCGAGAATATCCGCCGAGGTTTCGACCAGTGTCACCATGATGACGATGCACATCGAGATGATCGCGGCAATATCAAACAAGGGATAGCCAAAATGGAAGATCTGCGGCAAAGCGACAAATGGCCCGTTCATTACTCGGGAGAAGTCGGCAATGCCGGCTACATAGGCGATCCCCGTGCCGATGATGATGGCGAGCAGGATCGAGAGCCTTGATATGGCAGCACTCCCCAGCTTGCTGAGCAGCAGCACGATCATGAGTGTCGCGGCGGCGAGCAGGACATTGGCCTGGCTGCCGAAATCCGGTGCATTCCTATTGCCGCCCATGGCCCAGCCCGCTGCGACCGGCATCAGCGTCAACCCAATGGTCGTGATGACGATGCCGGTGACGATCGGCGGAAAGAAGCGGGTGATGCGTGAAAAGACCGGCGTGATGAGAAGCCCGATGAAAGACGCTGCAATGACCGCGCCGAGAACGGCCTGTATGCCTCCATGCCCGGTAATGGCAATCATCGTCGCGACGCCGGAAAAGGATACGCCCTGCACGAGGGGAAGGCGGCTGCCGAAAAACGGTATCCCGATTGTCTGCAGGATGGTCGCAAGACCGCCGGCAAACAGCGATGCGGTCACGAGCAGGCCGACGTCGGCCGGCGTCAGGCCCGATGCCTGGCCGATGATCAACGGAACGGCGACAATGCCGCCATACATGGTCAAGACATGTTGAAGCCCGTAGGCCAGGTTGGCGCCGATGCTGAGTTTTTCATCTTCGGGGGGTAGGCGCGCGGTATTTTCCTCTGCTGCTGCCAAGGTAATCTCCTCCATACCTTTGCGTTTCTCGTTTCCTCCAAACGAGGGCTGCACGTTACGGCGTGCGCCGTCACAAGACTTTATAGAAAAATGCGAAACACCTTATCGGCAGGCCGCGCCCGGTTTCGTAGGCAGATACCGCTCTCCGCCGGCGGCCGTTTAAAAATGCCCGGTCTTGGTCCAACTGAGATAGGGCGAAAACTGATGTCGGCACGCATTGTCGCAGGACTTATGCATCTGCCGAACCAATACAGTCTCGGGAAAGACTGTATGTGCAGAGCCTATAGCAGAGTTACGATTCGAATATCATTCAGAAGATTTGGATGGATTGTATGAGCGAATACCAAAATAAGGCAGTCAAGCTGCTGGCTTCGACTGTGAGCGATGGGTCTCTAATGGATTTGAATGATCGCAGGGATGCATTTCTGCACAGAGCTCTGGAGCTTTATTTTGCGGCCGGTGGCACCGAAGATGCTATCCAGCCGATGGTTGAGAAAGTCTATTCGACGAGTAAGCCGCGCGTGGATATAGCCGTCGGCGATGTGCTCTATAAATTGGCCGGCATCGGTCACGCATGCGATATTGATATCATACAGGCAGGTTACAACAAGCTCGACGACGCCAGGTAGACATTTGCGGGCGAGCATTATCATCCCTGATAGAGGGCAGATGCCTTCCCAGGCCAATGATGAATGTTGCCAACGAGCCCGTTCCGTTGTGTGGATGCCTCGGGCTCTTAGCCAGCCCCCGCGGGTTTGCCTGCACCTCAACAGTGCCATCTCGGTGCCCGCTTCCCTTTAAAAAGGTTGAGATGAAACCGCACCATCAGCCTGAAAAGGGGCATGTTGAAACATCATATCCATATCCGCATATATCGTGCACATTATTTGATGAAGGGGTGATTATCGTGCGCAGAAAGAAGATTTTAATCTCCAAATCGCGCACCTCTTGCATGGCCTTGCTGATATTCTGAGCATCAATGATCTGCCGGGCTGCGGAAGGGGAAAATACAAAAAATGACCGACAATGCGATCTATGTGTACCAGTCGATTGCGCGTGCGGTTCGCGATCACGATGTCGGCACGATGTTCGGTCTCATGGGAGATGCCAACCTCTTTATTATCGACCATTATGTGCGCGGATGCGGCGGCCGCTTCGTGCCGGCAGCGCATGAGGGTAGTTCGGTCCTGATGGCGCTTGCCTATGCTCACGTCGCGGGCAGGGTGGGCGTGGCGAGCGTGACTCACGGTCCGGCTTTGACCAATTGCGTCACCGCGCTCACTGAAGGCGCCCGCGGTTCCATCCCCATGGTGCTCCTGGCGGGCGACACGCCGGTCGTCAACCCGCACCATCTGCAAAGCATCGACCAGCGCGAGGTCGTCAAGGCCACCGGCGCCGGCTTCGAACAGATGCGCTCACCGGAAACTGCAACCCGGGACGTTGCCCGCGCTTTCTACCGTGCCCGGGTCGAGCGGCGTCCGATCGTCTTGAACATGCCGGCCGATTTCATGTGGTGCGAACAGCCTCACGAGCGGGCTGTCTTCGAAGTCTTCGATGCTCCCGCATATGTGCCCGAGGGTGACGCGCTGGACAGGGCCATCGGCATGATCGCTTCGGCAAAGCGTCCGCTCATCCTCGCGGGTGGCGGGGCTTGTGGTGCGCGCGATCAGCTGATCCGGCTGGCGGATCGGCTGGAGGCTCCGCTTGCGACGACCTTGAAAGCAAAGGGGCTCTTCGGCGGTCATCCCTATAATATGGACATTTTCGGCACGCTCAGCACGCCTGCAGCCTATGACCTGATTGCCAGGACGGATTGCCTGATCTGTTTCGGAGCGGGATTGCATGATTTCACCAGCGACCGGGGCAAGCTCCTGAAGGGCAAGCGCATCGTCCAGATCGATATGGATGCGCGCGCCATCGGCAAGAACATTCATCCGGATGCAGCCCTGGTAGCCGATGCAGGATTGACGGCAGACAATTTCGTTCATTGGCTGGACGAGGCGGAAATTCCGCCGAGCGGCTTCACGCACGAACTGGATGTCCCCTCGCTCACCACCCACCCATCCGATCAGCGCGGCACGACGAATACGGGATATGTGAATTACATCTGGGCGCTCGAAGAGCTGGAAAAAGCTCTGCCGAAGAACAGGGTGCTTGTCACAGACGGCGGGCGTTTCATGACCGAGGTCTGGTGCCGGATTTCGGTCAGCGATCCCGGCAGTTTCGTCGTGACGGCAAATTTCGGCTCGATCGGCCTTGGGTTGCAGGAAGCAATCGGCGCAAGCGTTGCTGCGCCGGATCGACCGGTGGTGCTTTTCACCGGGGATGGCGGTTTCATGATGAGCGGCGTCAACGAGTTCAATACGGCCGTGCGTCTTGGGCAGGACCTGATCGTCATCGTCTGCAATGATTCCGCCTATGGTGCCGAACATATCCAGTTTCGCGATCGGAAGATGGACCCCGGCCTCACTCTGTTCAACTGGCCCTCATTTGCCGAGGTCGCGACCGCGCTCGGCGGTTACGGTATTGCGGTCAGCTCGGCCGACGAGCTTGAAAGCGCCCTGGGCGCCATCCGGAATCGCAATCGCCCGGTGCTGATCGAGCTGCGCCTCGATCCCAATGACGTGCCGCGCATGCGCATCTGACGATCTCCTGCGAGGGCACGAGAGGCAAAGCCGCTTTCAGGGCTCAACATGTCGACATCGACTTGGCCAAGAGCTGTCGTGACCTCATGGCCGAAGGATTTCGTCGGCCGTTCGATGCTTGCTTTTGATTTGCCGCAATCGAATGGTCTTCTGCGAGACGGTATATGCCTCCAATACCGTCGATCTTGCCGCGGTGGGCGGCGGATTGGCGGAAGTTTCAAGGCGCGCCTTGTCCTCAATGAGCTATAGAATTTCGATGAAATCGAGCGAGTCGATGTTGAATTCCCTCAGCCTCCGCTCTGGCGTCAATTCAGCGGGCGGGGGATCATGGCAGGCTTGATTCGCCTCTATCGCTATCTGCTTGCCCTGCTTGCTTTGTCGGGTATCGCGATCTCATATATCGCCATCATACCCGGCGCGCATGTTTCGCGGCTGACGATGACGGTGAATTTCTTCAGCTATTTCACCATTCAGTCCAATCTTCTCCTCGCCGCGATACTGCTTTGCGCGCAAATCGCGTCGCGCTCGTCGATTGGCCGATGGGCGAGCACGCCGTCGATCCGAAGCGCTGTTCTCATTTACGTCGGGATTGCGGGTATTGTTTATGTTTTGATGCTAAGGGACGTTTGGCACCCTCGCGGCTGGCAGCTGCTCGGAGACCAGATACTCCATTATTGTGTTCCGGTGCTGTATGCCCTGGATTGGATTTTTCTGAGTGAACGCGGCAGGCTTTCCTGGCGCGATGTGCTCTGGTGGCTGGCTTTTCCCGCAGCCTATTCCGCTTATACGCTTGCGCATGGATATATCTCTCACTTCTACCCATACCCGTTCCTGGACGTTGGCGATATCGGCCTTGAAGCCGTCCTGGTGAACATGGGGCTGCTGGCAGCAGCCTTTCTGGTTCTGGGAGGGGTGCTGACTTTTCTCGACTGGGTCAGCGCCCGGCAACGGGTCTTTCGGCGCGCATAGGTTGCGGGAATAGGCAAAGTTGTCCCCGGGCACATTTGTCGCGGAGCAATATGCCGCTGCAGGCGGCTCTCCTGTCTCCTTATTCGGCCAGCTGTGTAGCGGTGGCGGAGCTGGGCGCCCCGGTGCCGGAAAGGCTTGCCTGGCCGAGCGCTATGACGAGGACGGCTGCGATAGTTGCCGCGACTGAAACCCAGAAGCCGTTCGCGGGGCCGAAACTATCCACCACCCAGCCGGAGACGAAGGCGCCGAGTGCCATGCCGATACCGATGCCGGTCATGACTCAGGTCACTCCTTCCGTCAGCATGGCCTCCGGTACGCGGCGTTCGATCAATCCGAAGGCAGTGATGAAGGTCGGTGAAATGGCGACGCCGCTGAGGAAAACGGTAAAGGCGAGCATTGCGACCGAGGTGTTGGCTACAAGAAGCGGCAGGGAGGTGATGGCAAGGACGGTGGCGGCTACCAGCAGCTGACGTTGCAGAGGCATTTTGAGGTTCAGTGCTCCAATGATGAGGCCGACGATGAAGGAGCCGAGGGCATAGACACCGATGACGATACTCGCGGCACTCGGTTCGCCGAGCTGCTTGGTGATGGCCACAGCACTGACTTCCGCCGTAGCGAAGGTGGCTCCGACGAAGATCAGCGCGAGCGTGATGATCTGGACCGGCCGCTGCCAGATCGCCGAGTGCTGCGGCGCTTCGGCATCGATTGCACGAACCTTGGGCTCCGTCGATCGCTGCATCAGGAAGGCTGCTGATCCGATCGCGAGGAAGATGGTGCTGGCGATCATCCCGGCTTCCGGGAACAGTGAGACGGCAAGTCCAACGGAAAAGGATGCGCCGGTGATGTAGACGAGCTCATCGGCTGCCGATTCGAATGCGAAGGCCGTGTTCAACTCGGGCCGGTCTCGAAAGATTTCCGTCCAGCGCGCGCGTACCAGGGCAGGTATGCTTGGCATGACAGCCGCGAAAAAGGCCGATGCGAACAGTGTCCAGGCGGGCCAGCCCTGATTTGCCGCGACGACCAGAATGATGAAGGCGACGACCGAAACGATGGTGGTCGGCACGACAACGGCACTTTGACCGAGCCGGTCGACGAGGCGCGATATCTGCGGCGAGACGAAAGCATTTGTCAGAGCGAAGGTGGCCGAAACCGCGCCGGCCAGCCAATATTCGCCACGCGTCTGCGACAGCATGGCAACGATGCCGATCGGCGCCATGGCAAGCGGAAGACGTGCGAAGAAGGCGGCGGCTGAAAAGCCCTTGGCCCCGGGCGCTCGGAAAATCTCTCTATATGGATTGGACATCGGAACATTCCCCGAATTGAACGAGATTGCGTACGCATACGCGGCGTATGTCAATGGATAATTGCATACGTCGCGTATGTCAACTAATATACGCAGCGTATGCAAGTGAATGCAGAGAGCCGACGGAGACGCAATGCGCAAACCTCGCAGTGAAATGATTGCCGAAACGCGAGCCAAGCTGCTGACCGCCGCCCGTAAAGCATTCGGCAGCGTCGGCTATGCCGAGGCATCGATGGATGATTTTACAGCGACGGCGGGGCTGACGCGAGGGGCCCTTTACCACCACTTTGGCGATAAGAAGGGCCTGTTGCAGGCCGTGATCAACGAGATCGATGCCGAAATGACCGCAAGGCTCTGTCAGATCTCATCTCAAGCACCGTCGCGCTGGCAGGCGTTCGTTGACGAGAATGTCGGTTACGTCGAGATGGCGCTGGAGCCGGAAATTCAGCGCATCATGTTTCGTGACGGTCCGGCCGTGCTCGGCGAACCCTCAGGGTGGCCGAGCGCCAACGGTTGTATCGCCACGATTACAGAAAGCCTTCGCTGTCTTCACGAAGACGGTATCATCGTCGATATTGACCCGGAAGCGGGCGCTCGCCTGATCAATGCGGCAAGCAGCTGCGCGGCGCAATGGATCGCCAATTCGGACGATCCAGAGACGACCTCGAAACGGGCGGTCGGCGCATTTCGCACCTTTCTCGAAGGATTGCGGGTCGAGAAGGGCTGATTTGCGTAGCGACGTGACGCCGTGGACGACGGCGGCACTCGGGTTATCGCTTGTCGTCCATTGCGCGATCAGGTCTTTGCGGCCTTGGCAAAGGTCGGATCGAATGTCTTCTCAAAGGGCACGTCGGCATTGGCGAGTTCGGGATCGAGCGTTTTCAGGACGCCCATCATGGAATTATAGCCTTCCATCGTGACCATGCCGTCCGGGGAATACATTTCCTTGGAATTCTTGAAGGCCTGCATATAGAGGTCGCGATTGCCGAGCAGATATTCCTCCGGAACGACGCCCGCGACATCTTCGGGGCTTGCTGCCGCGATCCATTTCAGGGCCTTCATGAAGGCATTGACCGTCTTTTGCGCGGTGATCGGATTCTCTTTGGCAAATTCGCGCTTGATGTAGACGGTCGCGGCCGGGTTCGGACCACCGAAAAGCGCACGCGTACCGGCCTCGGTGCGCGTATCCAGAAGCACCGTGATGTCGCCGTCATACTGCAATTGCGCGATAACCGGATCGAGATGAGAAAGGCCGTCGATCTGACCGCTCTTGACCGCGGCAACCGCGCCGGCCCCGCCGCCGACGCCGATCAGCGATGCATCATCGGTCTTCAGCCCGTTCTTCAGCATGGCATATTGGAACATCAGCGCCGTCGAGGAGCCTGGCGCGGTCACGCCGATCTTACGGCCCTTCATGTCCGCCATCGACTTGATCTCGCCGGCGAGATCCTTGCGCACGGCGATGACGATGCCCGGGAAGCGCCCGAGATTGCAGATCGCGACGATATCCTGCCCCTTGTTCTGCATGCGGATCGTATGTTCATAGGCACCGGCGACGACATCGAGGGAGCCGCCGATCAGGCCTTCGAGCGATTTCGAACCGCCGGCGAAATCATTGATGGTGACATTGAGACCTTCTTCCTTGAAGAAGCCTTTTCGCTCGGCGATCGTCAGCGGCAGGTAATAGAGCAGCGGCTTGCCGCCGACGCCGATCAACAGATCCTGCTTTTCCGGTTTCGCATCCTGTGCCGCGGCGGGCAGGATGCCGGCAAGCGATGCGCCGATACCGAAGCTTGCCGTCCCGATCAGAAATGTCCTGCGTTCCATATCCTTGTTCCTCCACTTCGCTATTCTCGATGCGCTATTGGCCGCGCCAGGAGAGCAGGCGCCGTTCGACCATCGTCATGACCCAATCCACCAGCAGGACGAATGCGGTCAGAACCACCATGCCCGCAAAGACGCCCGTCACATCAAAGACACCCTCAGCCTGCTGGATGAGATAGCCGAGGCCGGCGGCCGAGCCCAGATATTCGCCGACAACGGCGCCGACGACGGCAAAGCCGACTGAGGTATGCAGGCTGGAAAACACCCAGGAAAGCGCGGATGGCAAATAGACATGGCGCAACAGCTGTCGCTCGTTCATACCGAGCATCCGGGCGTTGGACAGCACCGGCTGGCTGACCTCCTTGACGCCCTGATAGACGTTGAAAAAGACGATGAAGAAGACGAGGGTGATGCCGAGCGCGACCTTCGACCAGATACCGAGGCCGAACCACAGCGCGAAGATCGGGGCGAGCACGACGCGGGGCAGTGCATTGGCCGCCTTCACATAAGGGTCGAAGACGGCGGCAATCAGCGGTCGGCGCGCGAACCAGAAGCCGAAGACGATGCCGCCGAAGGCGCCGAGCAGAAAGGCCAGGATCGATTCCGATAGCGTGATCCAGAGGTGATACCAGATCGATCCGGTCGCAAACCATTGAATGACGCGCTGCGCCACCTTGAGCGGATCGGCAAAGAAGAAGGATATGGTTTTCGGGTTGCCGAAAAGGCCGGTATTCGTTGCGAGATGCCAGATAGTCAGAAGGGCCACAGCCACCAGGATTTGCAGCAGGAGAAGGAGAGAACGGTTCATGCGATCTCTCCGCTGCTCTGGCGATAGGCAGTCATCACCTCATCGCGCAGCGCCTGCCAGATATCACGATGCAGTCGGTTGAATACGGGATCGTGGCGTATCTCGCCGATATCGCGCGGTCGCTCCAGAGGGACCTTGAAATCGCCGATGATGCGGGATTTCGGACCGGCCGACATGATGACGACCCGGTCGGCAAGGGCGATTGCCTCATCGAGATCGTGGGTGACGAACATCACCGCCTTGCGGTCCTCGGACCACAGTTTCAGCAGCAGGTCGCCCATGATCAGGCGGGTCTGCGCATCGAGCGGCCCGAAGGGTTCGTCCATCAGCAGCAGTTTGGGATTGCGGATGAGCACCTGGGCGAGGCCGACACGCTTGCGCTGGCCGCCTGAGAGCATACGCGGGAAACGATCGGCGAATGTGGCAAGACCGACGCGCCCCAGCCAATCCCGCGCAATTCGTCTCGCCTCGGCCGTATTCGTTCCCGCGATCTCTAATCCGATCGCAACATTCTCGAGAACCGTTTTCCACGGCATCAGCGAATCCTGCTGGAAGAGATAGCCTGCCTGCTTATTGATGGATTTCAGCGGCTGGCCGAAGACTTCGACCGTCCCTGACGCCGGCGTCAAAAGGCCCGCCGTCGCATTGAGAAGGGTGGATTTGCCGCAGCCTGTCGGCCCGACGATGGCCACGAACTCATGCGCTCCCACGTCCAGATTGGTCGCTGCTACAGCATCGAACCGTGTCCTGCCGGCTATTTCAAAGGAAATCGCCACCTGCTTCAGGCTGACCGCCCTCACAGCCTCCATCGTCATGCCCTGCTTTCCTCCCCGATATCCGTCTACCTCCGGCGGACATCAGGCATTGTCATGTCCGGCCAACAGATCAAAGCATGCCCGGCCAGTCAATATGCGGATTGGCTCTGCTCCCGCTCTGCTGCCGGGAAAAGATGCGAAGCCCCGACAGTTGCTGCCGGGGCTTCGCAAGTTTCATTGGAATCGGGCGGTCAGGCTGCACGACGCCGGTGCCGGCCCTCCTGAACTTCCTCGACGATCTTGTCGACGAAGGCCGGAAGATCGTCGGGCGACCTGGACGTGATGATGCCTTCATCGGTCACGACCTTTTCGTCCTTCCAGGTCGCACCAGCATTTTTGACATCCGTCTTGATGGACCAATAGGAGGTTGCCTGGCGTCCTCGCAATGCGTCGGCCTCGACGAGCAGCCAGGGTGCGTGGCATATGGCGGCGACCACCTTGCCGGAATTCAGGAACTCGCGGACGACACGCATGGCGTCTCCTTCGAGGCGCAGCTTGTCGGGATTGATCTGGCCGCCCGGCAGCACCAGCGCATCGAACTGGTTCACGTCGACATCCTTGGCCAGGAGATCGACGTCGACGCTGTCGCCCCAATTGGTCTTGTCCCAGCTCTTGATGCTGTCCTTCTTCACGGAGGCAATCTTGACGTCGGCGCCACGCTTGCTGAGTTCGTCGAGCGGAACGCGGAGCTCTGAACGTTCGTAGCCGTCCGTTGCCAGAATGAGAATATGTGCGGAATTGATGGAAGGCATGATCTATCCTTTCGCTGTATCGTTGATCGGATGCCCGTTTCCAAACCCCAGCGGCAGGCAATCGTTCCCGAATTTCCGCGGGAACCGCAGCGAGGTCCGGCGGTTATGATGGCAATCGACAGGGAGAGAACGGATGGAGCAGGCAATCCAATTCGAGCAGTCCGGCTGGGTTCCCAACAACAGGCGATTTCCGGTTATCGTCTATCGGCAGGTGCTTGACGGCCCCGACAGGGCAGGGGCTTTCGAACGGCTATTTCAGACCAATGGGTGGGGTGGCCTCTGGCGAAACGGCGTCTATTCCTTTCACCATTTTCATTCGACGGCCCATGAAATATTGGGCATCGCCGCGGGTCAGGCCCGGCTGATGATCGGTGGACCCGCCGGTAAGGAAATCGCGGTCCAAGCCAGCGATGCCCTGCTGCTGCCGGCCGGAACCGGCCATTGTCGGCTGGAGGCGAGCAACGACCTGCTCGTGATCGGCGGTTATCCGCCAGGTCAGGAGGCCGATCTCTGCCGGGAAATGCCAACGGCCGAGCAGCAGGCGATGATCGACGAACTTGGCATACCGGCAAGGGATCCGCTGAAAGGAGAGGCTGGTGGCCTCCGCTCCCTTTGGCATGGCAACACCTAGCGCCGGTGAAACAGAGCGTCACCAGATACCCGGCAGCAATCGGAATCGAACGCGCTTGGAATAGTCGGCATAGCCTTCCAACTCGCTATGAAGCAGCGCATCTTCCCAACTCGTGCGCAGGATCAGCACGGCGCTTGCCCAGGCGGCAGGGATCAAGGCCCACCAGGAACCCAGTGCCAATGCCAGTCCCGCAAATACCAAGATCGCGCTGACATAGCCGGGATGACGCACGTAGGCGTAGGGACCGTCGCTGATGACGTGCTGGCCGCGTTCGCGCTGGAGGCGCACGCCGGGCTCAAAGAAGCGATTGACCGCCTGAGCCCATGTCGCGAGCGCGATGCCTGCCGCGAGCAGGAGATAACCGAGGATCACGATGAAGGTTGGCATTACCGACCATTCCATCCTGCCGGCATCCAGGGCTCCAAGCGGTATTTCGGCGATCATGCCCAGGAAGATCAGCGAGACCAGGATGAGATCCCAGCCTTTGGTTCCGGCCTGGAAGCGGCTGCGCGCTTGGAAGATGACCGGATTCACGCGCCGCATGATCAGAAACGCTATTCCATAGCTCACCACCAGGAACGCGATGAAGACCCATCCAGGCCGCCAGTCGAGACGACCGGCGGGCAGAAAGATAAGTACGAGCAGCGCCAGCGGCAGTCCGATCGCGTAGGATAAGGCCTTCGTGCGGGACATCGGCTCGGGCTCGGTAACGGTCATGTATTGGCTCCTCGCAGGACAAACCTGCTGTGCTCGTCGACAGATTCATACCGTATCGATGATGGAAGTGGACGGATCGAGCGGTTCGAAGCCTTGACACCCGATGCGCCGGGTTTAGACCGGCCGAATGTCATTGTGCTCCCTCCCCCGGAGATTCCATGAAATTCCTGGCATCCTTTTCCGCCTTCGTCGGCAAGACCTTTTCCATATGGGTCATCCTGTTTGCCGTCCTCGGTTTTTTCCTGCCCGACGTCTTCAAGCAGCTTGCCCCTTGGATCGTCGTGCTTCTCGGCATCATCATGTTCGGCATGGGACTGACCATATCCGTTGACGACTTTCGCGAGCTGGCGCGTCGTCCCCATGAGGTCGCGATCGGCGTCATTGCACATTTCGGCATCATGCCGGCGCTGGCACTGCTTCTGACGCGGATCATTCCGATGCCGCCGGAAGTCGCCGCCGGCGTCATTCTGGTCGGCTGCTGCCCGGGCGGCACCTCGAGCAATGTCATGACCTATCTTGCGCGCGGCGACGTAGCGCTGTCGGTCGCATGCACGAGTGTGACGACGCTGGCTGCGCCGATCGTCACGCCGTTCCTCGTGTGGATGTTCGCAAGCCAGTATCTGCCCGTCAATGCCTGGTCGATGTTCATTAGCATCGTGCAGGTCATCATCCTGCCGCTTCTGCTCGGTTTTGTCGCGCAGAAAGCCGTGCCGGGTCTGGTTCGTGCGGCAATACCGGTTCTGCCTCTTGTCAGCGTCATCGGCATCGTACTGATCGTTGCGGCTGTCGTCGGTGCGTCGAAGGCGGCCATCGTGCAGTCCGGCCTGCTGATTTTTGCCGTCGTTATCCTGCACAACGGCCTTGGCTATCTCTTCGGCTACTATGCATCGAAAGTGCTCGGACTCAATTTCTACAAGCGCAAGGCGCTGGCTATCGAAGTGGGCATGCAGAATTCCGGCCTGGGTGCCGCGTTGGCGACGGCCTATTTCTCGCCGATCGCCGCGGTTCCCAGCGCCATCTTTTCCGTCTGGCACAATATTTCCGGCGCGACGCTGGCAAACTGGTTTGCCTCGCGCGAAGACGCCGACGCACCGCCGCGTCCCTGAAATATCTACGCTTGCGGGAAGGCGCGGGTCCTTCTGCCACCGCCTTTCTAGCCGGGCTGCTCGCAGCCGAGGGATCGTCGCTCAGCGCATATCCCTAGCAAGGGCACAATAGACGGATTGATCCGCAGCGTTGGAAAATCGAGTCACTGCGAGCGCAATCGGCGGCAGCCGCGACCCGGCGCCAAGATGGATCGTTGCGCCATCGGTGCGGAGGAGGTTCAGCTGCGCCGCCAGATCAGGTTCGTCCAGCCCGTCGAAAATACCGCGGCCGCTTATCTTCAAGGCCGCCTCCTTGGCGACCCAGAGTCGGTAACAGACCTCCAGCGCCGCTGCGCTATCGAGTGTGGCCACGGCGGCCGCTTCCCGTGGCGAGAAGTGGTCGGCGGCAAAGGCCACCGGTTCGAAACCATTGATATCTTCGACCTCTATATCCACACCGACAGCGCTACCAGCCGCAAAACCTGCCAGCAGCAGATCGGTGCGATGCGAAAGCGAAACGCCTAGCTCGTGATACGGAGGCCTTAACGCCGGCCGCTCGCTGGGACGGCGATAGATGGAAAGATCGTCCCGTTGTGTGGCTTCTCTCAAGGCTATTTGCGCGATCTGATCACGCTCTGCTCGTCCGCCGGGCATCGGGCGGACGAGGATGGCGATCGCATCAGCGACCGCCAGGACGACCTCGAATCGAGGGGTCGTCATACCGCGCTCACGCAGCGGCGGAGGGCAGGGTCTCTTTGTGAGCGACCGGAGCCGGCTCCTGCTCGGCTTGAACTGCCTGGGCGGGTGCGCCAACCCACGACGTGCCCTGCGGAATGGCCTCACCCTT
Source organism: Rhizobium sp. WW22 (assembly GCF_047041135.1). NCBI lineage: Bacteria > Pseudomonadati > Pseudomonadota > Alphaproteobacteria > Hyphomicrobiales > Rhizobiaceae > Rhizobium > Rhizobium sp. WW22. The sequence goes on along the minus strand of NZ_CP178199.1, from coordinate 1,743,786 downwards.
CATGACCAGGGTCAGCAATCCGATTTCGGCGAAATCACCGACATTGGCCTCGTAAAGCACGGTGCTGCCTGAGCCGATGGAGACGCCTTCGCCGATCGTGATGCGGCCGACCTTCATGATGCGGTCTTCATAGAGATGGGTCTGCGGGCAGGATCCCATATTGAGAACCGCATGGTCGCCGATATGGGTGCAATCGAATTCGCAGATATCGGTGCTGTTGATCCACGCACCCTGGCCGATCTTGGCGCCGAAGGGACGGAGCAGCCAGGGCAGGAAAGGCGTGCCGCGCAGATAGTCGAGCAGCATCTTGCTGGCGAGACCGCCGTAAAACACCGCAACGGCCTCGGTACGCATCGCCCACCACGACCACATCGGCCGGTTCATCGGCTTGTAGGTGCCAATCAGCGTCCATTTGAATGCGACGGCGACGAGATAGAGGATGCCAGAGGTCGCCAGGCCCGCGGCCATCAGTGTCCAGAATAGGCTGCCCCAGGCACCATTGTCGATTTCGCTGGCCAGCATGTCGGACATTGCGAGTGCCATGACGATCAGGATGGCTGTCGGCAGCGATGTGTGCATGGCCTCGAACAGGATGCGCACAAGGCGCATGCGGAGCGGCGGTGCATAGGTGGTGTTCGCAGCCGCCTCCAGCCTCTCGCGCGTCGGGAATTGGAAGGCGGGGCTGCCGCACCAGGTTTCACCCGATTTGACGTGTAGGGAGTCGGGCAGGCGCGTCTTGATGCCGATGAGCGAATCGCTCTCGATCACCGCACCCTGCGAGATGACGGAGGAGTTGCCGAAGAAGCAGCGATCGCCGGTCTTCAGGCGCTTGAGTATCATCCAGCCGTTCTGGATTTCCTCGTCGCCGAAGATGGTCTCGTCACCAATGAAGTTATCGCGGCCCATTTCGATCAGATCGTAGCGACCGGCGAAGTTTGCCGAGATCTCCGTGCCCTTGCCGATCTTGGCCCCCATCAGGCGGTACCAATTACGCATGAAGACGGTCGCGTAGAGCGAATTCAGGGTTTCGAGCATGGCCTCGGTGGTCAGGCCGACGACCCATTTGCGGAAATAAAGATTGCCGAAGATGGAGTAGCGGCCCGGCACGACGCGAGGCAACAGCACCCATCTGAGCGCCACGACGACAGCCATGGACACGACGATCAGCAGGAAGGCGGCCGGCCAGGAGAGCGCGGCGATCATCCCCCACGACAAGGCCTCGTCGGAGCCGGGCGCATAGATCTGCTGCACGGCAGAGAACAGATAGAAGGCCGGGAAGATCGGCAGCAGGCCGACGACAAGGCTGAGATTGTAGGCAACGAAATAGGCTGCGAACTGGAAGACGCGTCCGACGGTTCCAAGCTCCGGATGGGCGGGCATATCTTCGTGCTCGGCATGCCCGGTCTGGCGGGCGGGCGAGCCGTCCCAGCGCGTATGGGCTTCGACATGCGTGCCAGCGGCAATCGCCGTCAGATCGCCGATGACGGCACCATCGTCAATCTTGACGTTGTGACCGATGACGGAGCCATTGCCGATCTGCACGCCTTCGCCGATATCGATCGTGCCGACATGGATCTCGTTGCCGATGACTTCGACATTGGCGAGCTTGATCTTGACGCCGAGGCTGGATCTTGCACCGATGCGCACAAGGTCGATCGCACCCTCTTCGAACTCGTCGATCATCGCGTCCTTGCCGACCTTGGCGCCGAGTGCGCGCATATAGACGCGGATAAGTGGCGAACCTTTGAGGAATTTCGGAGCGGTGAGCTGTACGATGCGCTGCATCAGCCAGAGGCGGAAATAATAGGTGCCCCAGAGCGGATAAACGCCTGGCCGTGTGCGGCCGATCACAAGCCACTTCAACGCCACGACGATCAGCTTCTCGCCGAGATTGAGACCGAGGTAGACGCCGCCGAGAATGAGGATTTCATTCCAGAGCGATGCACCGTCATCGATCAGCAGGATCGAGGCAAGCAGCAGGCCGATCCATTGCAGCGTTGCGATCGCGACGATGAAGGGCAATACCACGGCTTGAGCGAGACCGCAGAAAAAACGCCGGCGCCACGGCACCGGTTCGAAACTCCTGCGCTCCTGTCCCGAGGTGCTCTCGGCGCGCTGCTCCAGGATCGCGGCAATGCCACGCAGCGTGCGGCCGGCATAGACGTCGCGCAGGGCGATGCTGGCGAGCAGCGGGATCTTGCGCACTTCGGAAACAAACCGGGCCGCCAGCATGGAATGGCCGCCGAGTTCGGTGAAGAAATCCGCTTCGAAGCCGATGGAACGCAGCCGAAGCGCCTCGGTCGCGGCCTTCAGCAGCTGTGCTTCCGTCCATGTGCGCGGCGGCTCTTGTGCCTGGGTCGGCTGGTCGGCTACGAGCGGGATCGCGGCCAGCGTCTTGCGGTCTATCTTGCCGGAAGGAAGCCGCGGCAGAGAGACATGACTATGCCAGGCGGCCGGTACCATGTAGGGCGGCAGCTTGGTTGCAAGCACGGCGCGGGCCTTGTCGCGATCGAAGCTGCTACCCGTGGTAACGATGTGGGCGACCAGCATGTCCTCGCCATCCGGCGGGCGGTGCACGACGACGGATGCGGCCTTCACGTCGGGAAGTTCGCCCACGACGGTTTCGATCTCGCCGAGCTCGATGCGATAGCCGCGAATCTTGACCTGATCGTCGATGCGCCCGAGGAAATGGAGCTGCCCTTCCTCGTCCATCAGCACGGCGTCGCCGCTGCGGTAAAGCACCGGATCGTCATGGCCTGCGAAGGGGTTGGCGACGAATTTTGCGGCGGTCAGCTGCGGCAGGTTTCTGTAGCCGGCAGCAACGCCCGGTCCGCCGATCAGCAATTCGCCGGTATCGCCGCGAGCAACGAGCAGCAGGTTTTCGTCGACGACGTAGGCGGTCGTGTTGGCGATCGGGCAGCCGATCGTGATCGGTCGGGAAGGATCGAGTTCGGCGTAGGTTGCAACCACCGTCGTCTCGGTCGGGCCGTAGGTATTGATCAGGCGCCGGCCGGCTTTGGAAAAGCGGCTGACGATCGCCGGAGGGCAGGCTTCGCCGCCGACGATGATGACGCGCAGGCTTTCGACGTCACGTTCCAGCATAGTGAGCAGGGTCGGTACGGTGTCGATGACCGTGATCTTTTCCGCTTCGAGCACATCCGCGAGCCTGTCCAGCTCCGCCATGACGGCGGACGTCGCAACCTTCAGCGTCGCGCCGACCAGATAGGGAACGAAGATTTCTTCGAGCGAAAGGTCGAAGGCGACCGAAGCTTGCTGCAGAACGACGTCCGATTCGACCATGCCGAGGACGTCGTTACCGGCGCGCAGATAATGGCAGATATTCCGGTGCGTGATGACGATGCCCTTCGGCTTGCCAGTGGAGCCGGACGTATAGATGGCATAGGCCGGATCATCGTGAGCGGCGGCGCGGGGCGCGACGCCATCATCGTCTTCTGCGAGCAGTGCCTTGAGGATCAGGGTTTGGCCGTCGAATTCGGGCGCGAGGGCCGCCTTTTCATCATGCGTCAGCAGCCATTTCGCGCCGCAATCGGCGAGGCTGACGGCCACGCGGTCGGCAGGGGCAGCGGCATCGAAGGGAATATAGGCAGCGCCGGCCTTGAGAATCGCCAGAAGTGCGACATGTAGCTCGAGGGAGCGCTGGAACCAAAGGCCGATGAAATCGCCGGGGCCGATGCCGCGACGGCTGAGCGCACGCGCTGCCTCATCGGAAAGCCGGTCCAGTTCGGCATAGGTCATCGCCTGGTTGGTTCCGATCAGGGTCAGTGCCGTCTTGTCGGGGCTGCGGGCAACCGTGGCCTTGAAGATGTCCACCAGGGTTTCATTGCGGACGAACTCAGGCCGAATGCCGCCTGAGGAGACCGAGAGGCTGGCATTTGGGGTAATCGAAGAAATCTGGATAGTCATGGTATCTTCTGCGGAACGAAACTCGGCACAATCAGCGTGCCATCTGCCCGTGCTTATACACCCTTCAATTTGCAGCTCTCTTACGGGCGTTGTCAGTGAATTGTAATGTTGGGAAAGCTATGCTTGGTTCGCTGCAGGGCGAGCCCTGTGTGCCATCTCGAAAGAAGGATTGATATCGTTGCGCATATTCGGGCGAAGAGCCGGCTGGCCCCGCTGGCTGTCCGTTCTCTTGGTAGCGGTTCTGCTAAGCTTGCCAGGCATGGAAGCATTGGCTCGTATACATAGCAATGTTCTGGTCGAAGATGCCGGCAGCTTGCGGCCGCTACGCGACATCTATGCGGTCGTTGCGCGCGAAATGCCGGGAAAGGTGCTGCGAATCAAGCGGGTTCGCCGGGCTGGGCGCCAGGCCTATGCCGTGCGTGTGTTGAAGCCGGATGGCAAACGTGGTGATATAGTGCTCGACGGCGCAACACTTGCCGTGATCGAGAGACGCTGAGAATGCGCATTTTGATTGCTGAGGATGAGCCCAGTATTGTGGCGGATATGCGCCGCTGCCTGGAGGATCAGCATTATGTCGTCTCGACCGTGAGCAACGGCGAGGAAGCTTGGTATCGCGGAGATATCGAGCATTTTGATCTTGTCATCCTCGATCTTGGACTTCCGAAGCTTGATGGACTGACGGTGCTGCGACGCTGGCGCGCAGAACGCCGCGGCATGCCTGTCATCATATTGACGGCGCGAGACGGATGGCGCGATAAGGTCGACGGCATGGATGCGGGTGCCGACGATTATTTGACCAAACCCTTCCGCATGGAAGAGCTTCTGGCGCGCGTGCGCGCCCTGATGCGCCGCGCCGCCGGACAATCCTCTCCGATCCTTTCCAATGGCGTGCTGGAGCTCGACACACGCCAGCGCACGGTTTCGTTTCGCGGGCAGCCGGTTCAGGTGACGGCACTCGAATATAGGCTTCTTGCCTATCTGATGCATAATGCCGGCACCGTGCTTTCCCGAACGCAGATCGCCGACAGCATCTATGATGAAGAGACGGAGCTGCTGTCGAACGCGCTAGAAGTGGTTGTAGCGCGTCTCAGGCGCAAGTTCGACGGCACCGTCATCGAAACCCGGCGCGGCCAGGGCTACATCATTCCGCGCGAGGCGCCGCCGTCATGACACCGTTCTCGCTGCGAGGGCGGTTGCTGCTGGGTTCCGTGGTGGCGATCATCGTTGCAACCTTTCTTGCCGGGGTCGGCATCAACGCCATTTCCGGGCTGGCCGTCAGGGCGCTTGCCCTCTCGGAGATAGATGAGGAGTTGCGCGTTCTGCTGGCGGCGGTCGATATAAATTCCTCCAATCAGCTCTTCCTCGACGACACGCCAACGGATCCCCGCTTCGGCATTCCGAATGGTGGCTTCTATTGGCAGGTCGGCCGCAACGGCACCGTCGAGCTGCGCTCCCAATCGCTCTGGGAGCAGAACCTGCCCTGGCTGCGTGCCCGCCCTCGCGATGCCGGGCGAGCGACGGATATGAAAGGGCCGAACGGCAGCCGTCTTCTTGCCGTCGAGCGGTCGATTTCGATCCCCTCGGCCACGGGCGACCAGATCGTCGATATCGTCATGGCGCTTGACAACAGCGAGCTTGCGCCGGCGCGCTGGCGCTTCTTCTACGCCATGGCGCCATCTCTTGGCGTGCTTTCAGCCGCTCTTATCGTGGCTGTCATCGCTTTTCTGCGATACGGGCTACGACCTCTCAATGATCTGCGCGCAGCCCTGATGGCGGTGCAGGAGCGTTCGGCACGCAAGATCACCGGTCAGTTTCCGCGGGAAGTCCAGCCTCTCGTGGACGATCTCAACGGGCTGCTTGCATCGCGTGAAACGCAGTTGACACAGGCACGCGCGCGCGCCGGCGATCTGGCGCATGGCCTGAAGACGCCGCTCGCGGCCTTGGAGGCGACGGCGCGCCTTCTGTCGGAAGAGGGCATGTCGGAGCGGGCCGCAGCCATCCAAACGGAGGTCAGCCGGATGGAGGCGCAGATCAAGCGAACGCTTGCGCAAACCCGTGCCAGCCTGGCGGCCGCCCATACCGTCGGCGTGATGGATGCCAGCGCCGATCTTCAGAAGATCATCTCCGTCATGCGGCGGCTGTCGAGCGAGCGCAAGATCGACTTCGAGCTTGTGGCGCCGCCCGAGATGTGGCTGGCGATCGACGAGGCGGATTTTGCCGACATTACCGGCAATCTGATCGACAATGCCAGAAAGTGGACGGCTGGCAAGGTGAAGGTTCGCCTGTCGCAGTTGCCCGAGCTCGAGGGCGTGGAACTGTGCATCGAGGACGACGGTCCGGGCCTGCCGGAGGATGCCGAGATGGCTTTCATTCGCCGCGGCAGGCGGCTGGATGAAAGCATCGCCGGAACCGGTTTCGGCCTGGCGATCGCCAAGGATCTGGTCGAGGCCTATGACGGCAAGCTGGCGCTCGCCCGCTCTAGCCTTGGCGGTTTGTCTGTCACCGTCAATCTGCCGGCGCGACTGGTAAAGGACAGGCAGGCGGCGCTGGAAAATTAGGTCTGCGGCATTTCCGGCGCAAGATTCTCAGTTTGCGATCGCCTTCAGGTACCTTTCCGCCGAACGCTCCACCACCTGGTTGCCGTCGCTCTCGACCGTTCGGCCGGGAAATGCGCCGTAAATCGCTTCGAAACGATAGGGCCGAACCGCTTCCAATATCCTCGTTACTGCCTTGGCGTCGAGCGGAACGAGGTTCGGGTAGCTGCGCATGAAGCTCACGAATTTGCGGTCCATGGTCACCTGCATCGTGTCGCCGACGAAGAGGGCGCCGCGCCCGCCTTCGAGCCAGGGGCAATGGAGCACGCAACTGCCGTCGAAATGGCCGCCGCATCGGATCATGGTCGCCGAGCCGATCGAAAGCGTCGCGCCTCTCCATGGATGCAAGGCGGCATCCGGCCTTTGCACCCATTCGCTGTCGTCGGCATGGATATGGATCGGTGCGCCGCCGCAAGCGGCACTCCACTCGACCATCGACGTATAGAAATGCGGATGGGAGATCGCGATCGCGCTCAGGCTGCCCATCGCAGCAATCCGCGTCTTTGTGGCCTTGTCAATGAGGCTGAGGCAATCCCACAGAATGTTGCCATCCGGCCCTTCGATCAGAAATGCGCGCTGGCCGATACCGAAATCGGGCTTGATCTGCAGGCCATGAACGCCTTCCGCTTGCTTGGTCCAGATCACGCTATGCGTCTGGCCGATGCTTGCCATATCGGTCCATTCCTGACCTGATTGGGGTACGAATTGACGCTCATCCTCGCAGATCGGGCAGGCTCGCGGCGGTGCGTCGCTCTCGCTGAACTGCGTACCGCATGTGATGCAGACAAAATGCGCCATCTCGAATTCCTCGCCAAGCTATCGCCTCAGCCGGCGGACGGGATCTGGCGCAGGCTGAGATGGCTGTATAGATACATTGGTCAGATATACCCTGGATTACAGGGAAAAGGCGAGGTTGTGTTGCCGTGGATAGAAACCGTCGTTTTTGGACCGATCTTTTCCGGTAAGGCGCTTATTCGTCATAGCGAGGCAATCGTATCTGTGTCGGTTTATCTCGCTGATTTTAAATGAAAAAATATTACATAACAGTTTTATGACAATCCGCCCTTGCAAAAGGTGCAAAGACAAAGAACATAGTCGGCTAATGAAAGTTTACAATCTGCAATCTTGATTCCCAGCGCTTGTCTCGGGAGAGATCGCAGGCTTATGGAGGACCATTATGGCGCTTATCCTCGGCCTCGTTGCTCTGGCCGGCCACATCGCCCTTCTGCTCTGGGGCACGCGTATGGTCCAGACCGGCATTCAGCGCGCCTTCGGACCTGATCTGCGGTCTTTTCTGGGCCGCGCGCTTAGCAATCGCACCAAGGCGTTTTTTGCCGGGATCGGCGTCACTGCCATCCTGCAGAGCAGCACGGCAACCGGCCTGATGGCTTCCGGCTTCGCGGCCGGTGGCCTGGTGGATCTTGTGCCGGCGCTTGCCGTCATGCTGGGAGCCAATGTTGGCACGACCCTGATCGTCCAGGTGTTGTCTTTCAATGTCGCGGCGGCTTCCCCGGCGCTGATCCTGATCGGCGTGCTGATGTTCCGCCGAACCGGGAATTCACGCGTGCACGATCTTGGCCGGGTTATGGTCGGGCTTGGCTTCATGCTTCTGGCGCTGCATCAACTTCTCGACCTGATGACTCAGTATGAGGGATCGACGGCGCTTGCATACGTCCTCGATGCGATTGCCGCGACGCCGGTGCTGAGCATGCTCCTTGCCGCTATTCTGACATGGGCCGCCCATTCCAGCGTGGCCGTCGTGTTGCTCATCATGTCTCTCGCGAGCAAGGGCCTTGTCGATGTCGACCAGGCTTTTGCGCTCGTTCTGGGCGCCAATCTCGGAACCGCGATCAATCCGCTCATCGAAGGGCAATCGGGGACCGATCTATCGGTGAAACGCCTACCCATCGGCAATATGATGACACGCATTGTCGGCGTCGCCGCGCTGATTGGCTTTCTCGAACCGGTCACGCGCCTGTCGGCGCTGGTGGATAGCGATAGCGCCCGCGCCGTCGCCAATTTTCATACCGCCTTCAACGTCGTTTTGGCCATGGTGTTCATGCCGCTATTGCGGCCCTATGCCGATCTCCTGACCAAATTGCTGCCGCGGAAGATTGACGAGGCCGATCCGACGCGTCCCCGATATCTCGACCCGGCTGCCAAGGAGACGCCTGTCGTCGCGCTTGGCGCGGCAGCACGGGAGGCATTGAGATTGGTCGATGTCCTCTCCGAAATGCTCGCCGGCGCCAAGACTGCCCTGTCGGATACGGATCGAAAGGCGCTGACGCGATTGCGGTCGCTGGACAATATCCTCGACAGTCTGAATGCGGCCGTAAAGACCTATCTCACCTCGATCGATCCCGATGAACTCGGCGAGGCCGACAGACGACGCTTGAACGAGATCCTGCTGTTCTCGATGAATATGGAACACGCCGGCGACGTTCTCGATCAGAACCTCTTGCCGCATCTGGCCAAACGTCTGCGCCGGGGTCTGAACTTCTCGAAGGAGGGCCAACTTGAATTGGCGCGGCTGTTCGATCGATTGCAGACGAACCTGCGCACGACGGCGGCCTTGCTCATGACCCAAAACGAGAGCACCGCTCGCATGCTGGCGGAGGAGAAGGTTATCTTTCGCAAAGCGGAGCGTGAGGGTACGGAGGCTCATTTCCAACGCCTGCGGCAAGGCGGGATCGAGACCGTCGAGACCAGTTCTCTTCACCTCGACCTGCTACGTGATCTCAAACAGATCAATTCCCATCTGGTCGCCGCTGCCGCCTATCCCGTTCTGGAGGAGCGCGGCGAACTCCTGCAAAGCCGGACTCCAGGCCCGGCTCCGCAGGCCGCAGCAACGGTGCATGACTAAAAGATCTATCTCGGTCCTATGGCCAGCGATCGCCTTGCGGATCAATGTTCGTGGCGGCTCTTGCTATACGCTTTGAGTAAGGAGAGCCTTCTTCAGCCGATGAATATGCCCGGCGCCAATCCCGCAGCAACCGCCTACCATCGTTGCGCCGGCATCGACCCATGAACAGGCAAAGCGCGAATAGGCGTCGTCATTCAGATCTTGCCGGGTCGCGTGAAGGCCTTCATTGGCGGCCAACTCGCCTTGTTCACCTTCGAAGGCATTGGCATAGACGCCGATCTGCAGATTGTGGCCGCTCTGCTTGAAAACCTCCGCTGCGACATCGACGGCCTCTCGCATGACCTCCGGTTTGCTGCAGTTGAAAAGAAGCGCGTCGGCACCGGATGATGCGGCCCAGCGAGCCGCATCCTCGACGGCTTCGCCGGATCGGAGCTTGGGCGAGGCGCCATTTCTTTGCGCGGCATCGTCGGCCAGTGTGAAGGAGATCCAATACGGCTTGCCGGTTTCGGCGACCGCGGCCCGAACCGCCTCTCCCTCTGCGATCAGGCTGAGGGTTTCCCCGAGCCAGACATCGACATAAGGATCGAGGTTTTCTACCAGAACCTTGAGATAGTCCTGAACGCGTGACGGATCGAAATTCTGCGGCTCATAAGAGCCGAAGATGGGCGGCAGCGAGCCGGCGACCAGGATTTTTCGATCCTTGCAGGCATCGGCGGCGTCGCGAGCCAGCTGTCCGGAAAGCGCGATGAGATCGGCGCCTTCCTTCCAGAACCGCTCCTCGCCAATGTGGAAGGGGACGAGCGCGTAGCTGTTGGTGGTCACAACGTCCGAGCCGGCGGCGATGAATTCGTCATGCACCTGCCGGACAATCTCCGGCGAATCGACGAGCGCGAGCGCCGACCATTCCGGCTGCTTCAGTCCCGCGCCGAGACGCAGCAGTTCGCGGCTCATGCCGCCGTCGAGGATCAAGGGTTTGCTCATGAATGGGATCTCCAGAATGGTTCGGATCAGCGGAGAGGTTTGATCTCTCCTTCGTGCCGTGGGTTAGCGCCGCACCGGCACCTGCGCTTCCAGGAAACGGAAGCTTCGCGCGATGATGGCTGTGATGATGAGATAGAAGACGGTGACGACAACAAGCGGTTCGTAGACCAGCAGGGTGTCCTGGCGAACTTTTGTGGCAACGGCGTAGAGATCCATCACGGTGACGGTGAAGGCGAGCGGAGTGGCCTTTAGCTGCATGACGATTTCGCCGCCGATCGTCGGCAGTGCGATGCGAATGGCCCGCGGCAGCCAGATGCGCCGCGTCAGCGTGAAGGGTCGCATGCCGAATGCGCGTCCGGCTTCCAGTTCGCCTTTCGGAACGGCAAGCAATGCGCCGCGCAAAACCTCCGCCTCATAGGCCGCATAGTTGAGCGTGAAACTGACGGCCGCGAAGAAGAAACCTTCGCGCAGGATCGGCCAGAACAGACTCTGACGTATACCCGGAATCATCGGCAGAAGAGAGCCGACCCCATAGTAAAGCAGCCAGAGCTGTATCAGCAGCGGCGTGCCCCGGAAGAAGGTGCAATAACCACGGGCAAGGCTTCGCAGGATGGGGCCGCCGCTGATCTGGGCGAAGGCGAGGCCGATGGCGATCACAAAGCCGAAGACGACGGAGATCGCAAGCAGCGACAGCGTCTGCACGGCTCCCGTCAACAGAAGCGGCCAATAGACGGATATCCATGAAAAGGTCATGCCGGCACTCCTCACGCGAGCTTCGGCTGGCCGCGCCGCACTCGCCGCTCGACCAGATTGAATATGGCATTCGAGACGAGTGTGAGGGCGAGATAGATGAGGGCGGATGCCAGGAAAAAGATGAAGTAATGCTTGGTGCTAGCGCCGGCGAGACGCGTGGCGAGAGCTAGTTCCTGGTAGCCGACCACCGCGACGAGAGCGCTATCCTTGGTGACGGACATCCAGAGATTGGCAAGGCCGGGCAGGGCATTGGGCAGCAAGGCGGGCAGAATGATGCGGCGGAAGCGCAGGCGTGCACCCATGCCGAATGCCTTTGCTGCCTCGATCTGGCCGACGGGGATCGCCAGGATCGCGCCACGCAGCACTTCCGTCATATAGGCGCCTTGCACGAAACCGAGTACGGCGACCGCGACCGCAAAGCCGTTCAACTCGAAGGCCGGCAGATTGAGCGCGGCGAGGAGCCGATTGAGGCCATCCATGCCCGCGTAATAGAGGCCGACGATCAGGATCAGCTCCGGAACGGCGCGGACGGCGGTCGTATAGAGTTCGAGCAGTAGCCGGAGCGGCCTGATGCCCGAGAGCTTGCCCAATGCTCCGCCTGTGCCGAGCAAGAGGCCTATCAGAAAAGCGCCGGCGGAGATGGCGACCGTGGAGGCAGCCCCGGTCAAGAGCACTCCACCCCATCCGGGAGGATAGGGGGAGAGCAGGTCCAGAATGCCTTGTGAGGAAGTCGCCATCGTCGCGATCGTTTATTTGGCGCCGTAGATATCGAAGCTGAAATACTTTTTGGTGATTTCGTCGTATTTTCCGCTGGCGCGCACCGCGGCGATTGCCGCGTTGAGCTTTGCCTTCAGCTCGGTGTCTTCCTTGCGAAGGCCGCCGGAAACGCCGGCTCCGAGGACTTCCTTGTCGTCGGCGACGTCACCCATCTTGGCGCAGCAATCCTTGCCGCTTTCGCTTTTCAGGAAGGCGTCAAGCGCAAGGGAATCGCCGAAGACATAGTCGATGCGCCCTGCAGCGAGATCCTGAAACGCCTCGTCGAGCGTCTGGTAGGTCTTCTCATCCGCGACCTTGGCGAAGTACTTCTTGTAATATTCCGACTGGATGGTCGACACCTGGATGCCGATGGTCTTGCCCTTGACGTCGTCTGCCGTGGCGCCAGTCTTTTGGTCCTTGGGGCCGATCAGCGTGCTGGGTGTATTATAATATTTGTCGGTGAAGTCGATGATCTTCGAGCGCTCCGCCGTGTTCGACATCGATGACCAGATCACATCGAATTTCTTGCTCTGAAGCGCCGGGATGAGACCATCCCAGGAAAGCTCGACGATCGAGCATTTCTCTTTCATCTGCTTGCAGACGGCGTCCATCATGTCGATTTCCCAGCCCTGCCATTTGCCGGAGGCGTCCTTGGCGAAGAAGGGCGGATAGGATTCGTTCATGATGCCGAAGCGAACCTCGGCCTGCGCTGTCATCGAGGAAAGCGCGAAGGCCAGTCCGGCGAATAATGTGGAAACCAGTCTCATATATGGGATTCTCCTAATGTGTTGTCTGCGAATTGGAGTGGATCAGGTCGTCAGCATGCCGGTAAATTCTCGGCAGCGGGTGCTGATCGGGGCGTCGAAGATCTGCCGGGGCGGACCTTCCTCCTCGATCCGTCCCTGATGCAGGAAGAGAACATGGTTCGAGACGTCTCGGGCAAAACGCATCTCGTGGGTGACCAGCAGCATGGTTCGGCCCTCCTCGGCGAGATCGCGGATGACCTTGAGGACTTCGCCGACCAGTTCGGGATCGAGCGCCGATGTCGGCTCGTCGAAGAGCATCACGGCCGGATCGATGCAAAGCGCGCGGGCAATCGCGGCTCTTTGCTGCTGTCCCCCGGAGAGAAAGGCGGGATAGGCGTCGCGCTTGTCGTAAAGCCCGACTTTATTGAGAAGAGCCTCTGCCTTCTCAATCGCCTCGCGGCGAGGAACGCTAAGGACATGCACCGGCGCCTCGATGATATTTTCGAGGACGGTCATGTGAGCCCAGAGATTGAAGCTCTGGAACACCATGCCCAATCCGCTGCGCATGCGTTCGATCTGGCGCCAGCTTTTCGGCTGCATCTGTCCATGGCGCCCCTGCTTCAGAGCGACTTCCTCGCCGTTGACGACGATGCGGCCGCGATCGGGCATCTCAAGCAGGTTTATGCACCGCAGGAACGTGCTTTTCCCGGAGCCGGACGAGCCGATGATGGAAATCACGTCCCCTTGTTTGGCGGTGGTTGAAACGCCCTTGAGAACCTGATGTGACCCAAAGCTCTTGTGGAGATCTTCCACACAAAGAGCCTGGGAGGGCAGCTCTGTCATATATAATTCCGATGAAAAACAATTTGCGGAGAATATCGCGAAGACCAGCCGAATTTGCGCGCAATTTCCGATCAATTTGCATAAAAAAAGCAAAAATGTATTTCTTGTGCATCTTTTATGATGGAATAGAGATGTCGTCGCCTGGTTTCATCGCGCATAAAGGGGTAGGGAAATGGAAAGTCCGGATCGTTTTGATCGCGATATTCTCGATATCGTCCAGCGCAATTGCCAGCTCACGGCCGAAGCGATCGCCGAGGAGGTCGGGCTTTCGACGTCAGCGGTGCAACGGCGCCTGAAACGGCTGCGTGAGGACGGTATCATCAAGGCGGAAATCGCAGTTGTCGATCGCAAGGCGACCGGGACGCCGATGGTGTTCATCGTCGGCATGGAGATCGAGCGGGACAATTACGATGCGCTTGCGAAATTCCGCCTTTGGGCGGAAAAGCAGGACCATATCCAGCAGGTCTATTATGTCACGGGCGCTGTCGATCTCATCGCGATCGTCACTGCGCGGGATGTCGAGCATTATGATGATATCGCCGCCGTAATCATGGCGGAGAATCCGCAGATCCGGCGCATGCATACGAATGTGGTGCTGCGCGACGTCAAGCTCGGATTGTTCGTGCCGCTGGCAAACGGTGACGATGAGGGTTGATCGAGGTAGGGCCGCGGTGCCGAGGCTTCACCCCCGGCGCCGCGCTTTGCGGATCGTGTCAGACGGATTGCTCGATCACAAGCACGCCGTAGCCTTGAAGCTCGCTCCGTCCCGATATCGTCCTGCCGGTCAGCAGGTCAATCCCTTCAGGCAGATCGACGGTTTTCGTTTCATGCTCCGTATTGAGCACGAACAGTAGCTTCCTGTCATTGCTCTCGCGCAGCGACACTTCGACACCGGCAGGCAGGTTCTCTACCAGCGGTGCGGCAACGCCGTTGCTGACGAGAATCTCCCCGATGACCTCTGCAAGCGGCGCGGTGAGGTAGGTGCCGAGATAATAGACCTGCCCGTTGCCATGCCGGCGGCGCGTCAGCATCGGCGTGCCTTCCAGGAAGCGGTCGGACCAGCGGCCGACGATCTCGGTATCTGCGGTCGTTTCCAGCTTCTCGTAAAGGTGCCCGGCCTCAAGCTGACGATTGCCGATCATATAGGCATATTTGCGTGAGGCCGAGGATGCCGGCGGACGCGGGGATGGCTGATGGCTGCCGATGCCGCCCTCGCGGAAACCGCTGAACAACCCATCCGCCCCCGGAGCGGAGACTGGTCCGAATTCGTAGACGCTGACGCCGGAAAGCTTGGAAAGTGCGGTGCCTGGCGCCTGGGTGCGGATGATGTGGTTGTTGTCATCGCGGGTGCCTGTCATTGCCGACAGGATGAGCGTGCCGCCGTTGGCGACGAACTTTTCCACCGCTGCCGACCACTCTTCCTTCCACATGACCCAATGGGGAACATAGAGCGCCTTGATGCGTGAGAGATCATCTTCCGGATGGATGAAGCCGCAGGCAATACCGGCCTGATAGCATGCGCGGTGCAGATGGGCTGCATCCTGCATCGGGCTTGGCAGGCCGATCGCATAGGTCTTGTAGGCTTCCTGATTGTCGAAATCCGCGCCGGCGATGGCAATATCCATGCGGACGGTCGTGCCAAGCAGCTTGCCCTCGATCTTGCGGATGTCGGATGCGAATTGCTTGGCTTCCTCGTAGCGACGGCGCGGTACGTCATCGTGGTCGATAATGCCGTTCCAGTAGATCTCGGCGCCAAAATGCGCCGGGCGCCAGCGGAAGAACATAAGGCCGTCCGCGCCGCGCGACACCGAAGTCATCGCCATGCGGCGCATCTCGCCGGGCTCCGGCACGGAGGAGGAGAAGCCCGGCTGACTGCCGAGGCCGGACGCCTGTTCCGGAACGATGAAATTGCCGGAATAGGCGCGGCATTGGTCTAGATGGAAGGCCTGCGTGACCGCATGACCGCCGCCGCGGCGCATCTCGTCATAGAGGAACGGGTAGATGTCGAAGCCGATGAAATCGAGATCCTGGCCGAACTGGCCGCGGAAATCGATGTCCACAAGGCCGCCCAGATTATGGAAGATGAACCATGCCGGATTGGTCGCCCGCAGGATTTCCACCTGATCGTGCTGGAAGAGAGCTGTCGCGAAGGCGAGGAAGCGATGATAGTCCTGCACGTGACCGGGGCTGGAGAAGGACGGATTCATCGGCTGCGGGAAGACGATCTGGTCGAAGGTCTGGTAAGCCGTTGCCCAGAAGTCGCCGCCCCAGGCAAAGTTCAGGGCTTCGATCGTTCCATATTTTGCGCGGCAGAACTTCTGGAACTCGATGAGCGCGGACGGCGAGTAGCTTTCGGAGGTCGTCGTATTGAGCTCGTTGTCCGTCTGCCAGCCGATGACATCAGGATTGTCGCGGTAATGCTCGGCCATCGCACGGGTAATACGCTGGCTGTGCCGCCGCAGCACCGGGCTCGTCGTATCGCAATGCTGCCGCGATCCATGGCTCGCTTGTCTCCCGTTGGCATCCACGCGCAGGACTTCAGGGTACTTCGCGGTCAGCCAGCGCGGCGGCGTTGCCGTTGGCGTGCAGAGAATGGTCTTGACGCCGTGCTTGGCGAGGCCGGCAATCGCCTTGTCGAAGAGAGAGAAGTCGAAATGGTCCTCATGCGGCTCCATGATATGCCAGGCGAATTCCGCCATGCGCACCGTGTTGAACCCGGCAGCGGCCATGCGTTCGGCATCGCGGTCCCAATAGCTCTCGTCGACGTGTTCGGGATAATGCGGAACGCCGACCATGAAGCCGTCAAGGTTGAGCGTCCGCCAGACAGAGAGCGGCTTTCTTTCCAAAACTTTCATGAGGTCACAAGCTTTCTTTACAGAGAGGCAATGATGGACTTCGGTCGGCTGAGGGTTCTGCCATCGGGACCGAAGAGGTAGAGGGAGGATGTGGCGGCGGACAGTTTGATCTGCTCGCCAGCCGAAAAGCCGGTCGCGTTGCCGAGCTGAACGGTGAAATTGCGTGTCCCGCTTTCAGAGCCGACCGTTGCGAGCGGACCCGCGTCTACGTAGAGAATAGTTTCGCGTCCGAGCTGCTCGACGAGGCGGACCTTGCCATCGAAGGCAATTGCGGTGTCCTCGCTGGAGGCGCCGATCTTCAGCGATTCTGGCCGAACGCCGAGGGTGAGGCTCGCCTGTGCTTTAAGATCGCCGACATCGGTTACAGGAACGAGAACCGTCGTGTTACCGCCTTCAAGTGCGACTTCAGCTACACCGTCACGAAGGGAAACGAGCTTCGCATTGATGAAATTGATCCGCGGCGCGCCGAGGAAGCCGGCGACGAATTGGTTCGCCGGATTGTGATAGAGATTGAGCGGCGCGCCTTCCTGCTCGATGATACCCTTGTTGAACACGACGATGCGGCTCGCCATGGTCATCGCCTCGACCTGATCATGCGTCACATAGATCATCGTCGAGCCAAGCTGCTGGTGCAGCGTCGAAAGCTCGACGCGCATTTGCGTGCGCAGCGCGGCATCGAGATTGGAGAGCGGTTCGTCGAAGAGGAAGACTTCCGGCGCGCGGGTGATGGCACGGCCGATGGCGACGCGCTGGCGCTGGCCGCCCGAAAGCTGCTTCGGGCGCTTGTCGAGCTGGTCGGATATTCGGAGGATATCAGCGGCCCGCTTGACGGCAGCGTCGATTTCGACCTGCGGCCGCTTCGCCATTTTCAGGCCGAAGCCCATGTTCTCGGCGACCGTCATGTGCGGATAAAGCGCGTAGGATTGGAAGACCATGGCAATGCCGCGATCGCCTGGCTCCTCGCGCGTGACGTTGCGGCCGTTGATCCAGATCTCGCCTGAGCTGATGGTCTCGAGCCCCGCAATCGTCTTCAGCGTGGTCGATTTGCCGCAGCCAGATGGGCCGACCATGACGATGAATTCACCTTTGTCGACGGAAAGATTGACCGAACGCAGGGCGTGGTAGCCGCCGTAATGTTTGTCGATGTCGATCAGCTGTACATGGCTCATGAATGATACTCCAAATCTGTTCGCGCGGTGCGGGACATGTCAGCCCTTGACGGCGCCCATGGTCAGGCCCGCGATGAAATGCTTTTGCATCAGGAAGAACATCAGGACCGGCGGGACGGCGACGAACAGGGTTGCTGCCGCCACGATGTTCCAAGCGGATGTCCATTCGCCCCTGAGGTTGTTGAGGCCCGCCGTCACCGGTTTGACGACATCGCTTTGCGTCAGCACGATTGCCCAGAAATAATCGTTCCAGACGAAGGTGAAGATCAGGATCGCAAGCGCGGCAAGGGCAGGCCGCATCAGTGGTATGACGACATGGCGCATCGTCTGCCAGGGGGAGGCGCCTTCCGCACGCGCCGCCTGGAACAATTCGTCCGGCAAAGCTGCAATGAAGTTGCGCATGAACAGGGTCGCAAAACCGGTTTGGAAGGCGACATGGAAGATGATCAGCGCGAAATAGGTATCGTATAGGCCGACCGAAACCATGAGATCGCGCACCGGGATCATCATGATCTGCGCAGGCAGGAAGTTGCCGCCGACAAAGAGTGAGAAGAGCAGGGCGTTGCCCCGGAAATTATAGCGGGCGAGCACATAGCCCGTCAGGGTCGAGAATACGAGAACCAGCAGCACCGAGGGCAGGGTGATGATGAGGCTGTTGATGAAATAGCCCCACATGTTGGTCTGCTGGAAAACCGCCTGGAAATTCTCGACGAGATTGAAATGCTCGGGCCACGTCCAGTATTTGCCGGCCATGATTTCATCAGCCGTCTTGGCCGCCGTCAGCATGACGGCAACGAGCGGCAGCAGCCAAAGTATGAGGATCAGGCCGACGAAGCCGGCATAAAGGCCGCGAAGCGCGGGCTTTTCTTCAGGGATTGGGCGAGGATACATCAGCGTGTCTCCCGTTCCATGCGCACCATGACGCGCAGATACCAGGTGATGAAAACGATCATGATTGCAAAGAGGACGGTGGCGATGGCTGCGCCGTAGCCGAAGCGATAGGAGAAGATCGACTGCTCGTACATCTGATAGGCCAGCACTTCCGATGAGCCGAAGGGGCCGCCCGATGTCATCACCGCGATCATGTCGAAGGATCGCAATGCGCCGACGACCGTTACGGCGAGGGCAATGAAACCCACCTGGCGCAATTGCGGCAGGACGACGTGCCAGAGCATGTTCCAGCCGCGGGCTCCGTCGACGCGCCCGGCGCCGATGATGTCGGAGCTTAGATTGTTAAGACCGGCGAGAAAAAGCACCATGCAGAAGGCGATCTGCGGCCAGAGCGCGGCGATAACCACGGCGAAGGTCACGAAATGCTCATCGGCAAGCAGGGCAGGCGCCGTTGCTCCAAAGAGACTGAATATGAGGGCAAGAAGTCCGTAATTCGGATCATAGACCCAACCGAACACGACGCCGACCGTGACTGTGGCGAGTACGAGCGGAATGAAGAAAAGCGACTTCAAGATTCGCATGCCAGCGATCTGCTGGTTGACGAGCAGCGCCAGCGCCAACCCGAGCGGCGGTGCCGCCATGAACATGACGAGCCAGATGATGTTGTTCTTCAGCGAGACGTAGAATTGCTGATCGGCAAAGAGTTCGGAATAGTTTGCCAATCCCACCCAGTTCTTCTGCCCGACGCCATCCCAATCGAAAAACGAAATCCAGATCGATTCCACGGAAGAAGCGATGATGATCGTTCCGAACAGGATGCATCCAGGCACAATGAAGAGGACGGGCGTCAGCCAGTTCCTGTGTTTTTTCCACATGGCTCAGACTTCTTGGTTCGATAATTCAGGACATTTCTGGAAGCGCGATTCTTCAAGAGAGGCGCGACGGGACGTCGTGTAAGCCGACGCCCCGCCGCGCCCTGGTCCGGGAGGACTATTTGAAAATGCGCGCGCGGGTCTTTTCGAGCCGTGCCAGGATCTGGTCACGCCGCTCCGGCTTGACCATGAATTCCTGGAAGCCCTTTATTCCGTCCTGCGCCATGTCCGGATCGGTGTCGCGGTCGTAATATTGCGACGTTCCCTTCACGCTCTTGAGCGACTCCACGGCGATATTGACCAGGGGGTCCTTGCTTGGCGGGCAATCGTTGCGTGGCGGAATGGTGCCTTCGGCTTCGAGGAATGCGCCGAGATTGTCAGGCTGATAGAGGTAGGCGAGAAAATCGCGCGCACCTTGCCGGTTCTTCGCTTTGGCCGGAATATGCACGGAGTTGACCGAGAAATCCTCATAGCGTTGAACGCCGGGGACGATTTCCGGGAAGGGAGCGAAGGCGATCTGACCTTCGTCGCTTGCCGGGAAGGCGGATTTGATGAAGCCTCCGAGGTCCATCATTGCAGCCTTCTTCTGCGCCAATGCCGCCCCGGCCTGTTCCCAGCCGAACGACGGTGCGCTTGCGGAGAAGAAATTGGCCTTGATGAGCTCTTCCCATTTGTCGAAGACCGGCTTCAGCACCGGGTCGGTATAGGGAATCTTGCCCTCCATCAGGGCGAGGTGCTTGTCCAGACCGTTGATGCGCAGGTTCATGTGGTCGAACCAGCCGCCGGTCGGCCAGAGTTCCTTCGTGCCCATGCTGATCGGTGTCATGCCGGCGGATTTCGCCGCTTCGCCGAATTTCAGGAAATCGTCCCAGTTCTTCGGCGCTGTCCAGCCCTTCTCGGCAAAGACATCCTTGCGATAGAAAAGACCCCAGAGAATGCCGCCGAGCGGCAGACCGTACTGCTTGCCGTTGACGGTAACTGCTGTCATCGTGGCACCGAGCTTGTCGCTATAGCCTTCCTTGGCAAACAGGTCGGAAATGTCGTCGAACAGTCCGCGATCGACAAAAGCCTTCATTCGATTGCCGGAGAACCAGAAGCAGACATCGGGAGCGCCGACAACGAGATAGCTACGGATGGCCGTCTTGTGGGCTTCGTGATCCATATTGTTGATGGTGACTTTCGTCCCGGTCTTCTTGGTAAAATCAGCCGCGATGCGGTCAAGGACGGCCCGCTGTCCAGCATTGCCGATATCCGAAATGATCGTCACCTCGCCGCCATTGGCAATTGCCGGGCGATAAAGCGCCGTGGTCGCCAAGGCGACCCCCGTGCCCATGATGAACTGGCGCCGAGACGCCTTAATTGCATTGACGAGTGAAAGTTCGTTCTTCGATGCCATCTATTTCCTCCCTAGGCACATCAAATCCAGGCCCGCCCACAGATATGGGCAGCCGCTAACCTTCAGAAATTACGCAATAAACCGGCAATTCCGCTTGTGCTGATACAAGCAGACATTCCTCCATTGCCATGTGCTATTGCATACCGTATCTTCCGAGAAGCGACAATAGTTAATTTACAAAATTAATTTAAGGATCACCGTGCGCGGCAACCCTGGTACTTCCCGAGCCCTTAATCGGCGGCTCATCCTCAACCTGCTCAGAAACCGGGGGCCGATGCCGCGTGCCGAAATCGCCACCGTGACGGGCCTGAGCCCCGCGGCAGTGACTTTTGTAGTCACGGAATTGATCGACGAGAGGCTCGTCATCGAGGGAAAGGCACAGACGGGTGCGACGGGACGGCGGCCCGTGCCGGTCGATATCAATTACGACGGCCACCTGGCTGTCGGTTTCAAGCTTCGCCACGACAGCATCGACTGCGTCCTTACCGATCTCGCCACGATGCCGATCGCCTCCTTCGATATGCCTGTGCCGGACACGCGGCCGGAAACGATGGTCGAGGCGATTGTGGCAGCGATCCCGAAACTTCTTGCCGATGCCGGCCGCACCGGATCACCCGTTATGGGCGTCGGCGTTTCCATCCCCGGCGAGGTGGATGCGGTCAACGGCATCTGCGTCCAGAGCCCGCGCTTTGGCTGGCGCAATCTTGCCTTTCCCGAATTGCTGCGTGAACGGGTCCGTGTCCCGGTCTGGATCGACGACGACATCAGCGCCTTCACTGTCGCGCAGCGGCTCTTCGGTGCGGGCCGCAACTACAGCAATTTCGCGACGATCGCCGTCGGTACCGGTGTCGGGTCTTCGCTGGTCATGGGAGGAGAGATCTATCACGGAAGCCATGGCTTGGCCGGAAAGCTCGGTCACGTCATTACGGTACCCGGCGGCCGACTTTGCGAATGCGGGAGACGGGGTTGCCTCCAGGCTCACACAGCCGAGGCTGCGATGATCGAGGACTGGGGCCGACAGAGAGGCGCAAAGGCCAATCGCGACGAATTCGCAGCCGCGATCGATGGCGGCGATCCGGCGGCTCTCCAAGTCATGGCGGAAGCCGGCGAGCTGATCGGTCGCCATCTGGCCGATCTGGTGAACCTGTTCGATCCCGAGGTTCTCATTGCCGGCGGCGAAGCCATGCAGTTCGGCGAAGCGATTCTCGAGCCGATACGGCGTTCGATGGCGAAATATGTCTTCTTGAATACGCCGGAATTACTTCCTGACTGGGTGCCAGGTTCGTGGGCGCGGGGGGCTGCCGCCCTTGCGACCCAGCACTTCTTTGATCTGGATGTTGAATGATGCTGCTGCGCGTATCGGTCTGACATATGCCGAGCGAACCGGTTATTGCGCAGGGAGATCATCGATGGCGCGGTCCCGTTTGCGTGATGATCACATCCATCGGAATGTCGTGAGCGAGCGGACGGATGGTGTCGATCGCCTGCGATTCGAAGCCGACGCCGATGACCAAAGGCTTGCGCTCGAGAGCGGCGAGGGTTCTATCGAAAAAACCACCCCCATAGCCAAGACGGTAGCAATAGGGATCGAAGCCGACCAATGGCGCGATGACGATATCAGGAATGGCTTCCTTGCCTTCCGCGGGTACAGGAATGTTCCATACCCCGCGTTCAAGCCTCTCTCCCATTTTCCAGGATCGGAATACTAGCGGGGTTGCCTTCGCCACGACCACGGGCAACAGGCAATCTGCGCCGCGCGCCGTTGCGGCTGCCATCCATTCTCTAAGGTCCGATTCTCCCAGGAATGGCCAAAACAGGCTGATACATTTGCCGCTGACGTCACCAACGATCTGATCGAGATGATCAGCAATCGAGCGCGTATAGGCTTTCCGCTGTGCCGATGGCAACGCCTTTCGGTCATCGATCAAGCGCTGCCGCTGCATCTTTCGCCACGCGAAAATATCCGAGATCCGGCTCTCGTGGGGTGAGATGCTGCTATAAGCCGGGTCGACTTCGTGCAGCATGCAGGCGGGCGACGCATATTCTCGGATGTCTTCGTCGGTTTCGTGTCGATCCGATTTTGCCATGCGTTCCAATGCTCCCGGTCCGGGCAGGCCAACATGCTTGAGCTGCGGGAATGATTTTTATATAGGGAATGATAAGGCAGCTTAATTCCTGAATCGAGATCTTTTCGTTGGACCTTTCATCGATCGAAATATTTCTGGCGGTCGCGAGCGATCGCAGTGTGACCAAGGCTGCGAAGGCCGTCGGACGCGTGCCGTCGAACGTGACGACGCGCATCCAGCAGTTGGAGGACGACCTCGGCGTCCTGCTCTTCAGCCGTGACGGCAAGAAGATGACGCTGACAAAAGAGGGCGAGACGTTCCACGTCTATGCCAATCGTCTTTCGGCGCTTGCTCTTGAGGCACGCCAGGCGGTCAGGCCTCGGCGCCCAACAGGCACCTTGCGCTTGGGAACGATGGAAAGCACGGCGGCAAGCCGGCTGCCCGCGGCGCTCAGCCGGTTCAATCATATGTGGCCGGATGTGGCGCTCCAGCTGACGCTTGGCGCTTCCCGCGACCTTGCCCGAGATGTTCTGCGCGATGTGTTGGATTGCGCGCTGATCGCCCGGCCGCCGAAAGCGATGCTGGATGAGGATCCAGATTTCGCGGACGAACTCAGGCAGCTCGAAGCCGAACCGGTATTTGTCGAGGATCTGCTGCTGTTGTTGCCCTCCGGCCATCCTGCGATCCGATCCGCCGCCGATTTGCGGGTCGGATCGATTGCCGCTTTGGAGCCCGGATGCACTTATCGCAGGATTGCAGAGGGCTGGGCACGCAGGTCGAGCGCTTTGCCGACGACCGAACTTGGTTCCTATCATGCCATCCTGGCCAGTGTAGCGACCGGCAATGCGGCAGGCGTCATGCCAAGGTCGGTTCTCGATCTCATGCACTGGCCGGCGCCGGCGGCGACGCATCAGCTCGCCGTCGTCGATACGGTTCTGATCTCTCGCAAAACCGATCGCCCGAGTTCCTTCGATGCGTTTCATGAAGTCCTCGGCGCCACTAAGGGAAAGAGCGTGCCGTCGTTGCCGAACTAGCCGGCGTCCTGCCGTTCATCCTCGAGAGATTCTCCCTTAAACTGGTTCCATCATGCAGCATTCAGAGCCCCACAAGGCCGGCTCCAGCCGGTTCCGCCTGTTTTCCCCGATCCTCGCCGGAGCCACCTTGCGCGAACGGCTGATCGCCTGCCTTGGCGCCTTGATCGGCATTGGCCTTACGGGGGTCATCAGCGGTTATCTCTTCGGGCAGGGGCCGCATCTTCCGCTGATCGTTGCGCCGATGGGAGCGTCCGCAGTGCTGCTTTTCGCGGTTCCGGCAAGTCCGCTCGCCCAGCCGTGGTCGATCATCGGCGGCAATACTATTTCGGCCATGATGGGTATTATCGCGGCCTATCTGATCCACGACCCGATCATCGCGATCGGGGTCGGCGTCTCGCTTGCGATAGGAGCCATGTCATTTACGCGATGCCTGCATCCGCCGGGCGGCGCGGCCGCGCTGACCGCCGTTCTCGGCGGCCCGGTCGTTGCGGGCTGGGGCTTTCTGTTTCCCTTCGTACCGGTTGCCTTGAATTCCTGCATACTCGTCGGCCTCGGCCTGGTGTTTCACAAGCTCTCGAGGCGCAACTATCCGCATGTCGTCGCCAAGTCAGCCGAAAACACCCATCAGACGCGCGATCTGCCGCCGCCTTTGCGGGTAGGCTTTCGTGAGGAGGACGTCGATGCCGCCCTGGGCGTGCTTGACGAGACCTTCGATATTGATCGCGCCGACCTCAGCCGCCTTCTGCGGCAGGTCGAATTGCAGGCAGCGATACGATCGCATGGAGATATAAGCTGCGCCGACATCATGTCGCGCGATGTCATTGCTATTGACGAGCACGCAGGGCCGCAGCACGCACGGCAACTTCTGCTGAAACACAATATTCGCACCTTGCCGGTGAAGGACCGGGAGGGTCGCCTCATCGGTACGGTCGGGTTGCGCGAGCTCTCGGCAGGCCTCGACACTATCGTGCACGCCGTATCGAAGCCGGCGGTTGCCGATGCTGCCGATCCCGCTTTGTCGTTGTTGCCCGTTCTGACGGACGGACGAACGCATGCGGTCATCGTCGTCGATGCCGACCGGCGCGTCCTCGGTCTGATATCGCAGACGGATCTTTTGAGCGCCATGGCACGGCTCCTGCCGAAGAAGGACATTCCGGCGCGGGTGGTCATCTGAATACGGTGGAGACAGTTATCGCTACCATCGAACGCTGCACCTGACGCGGCGTAACGCCGCCGGCCTAGCTCTTGCTGATGCCGCGAGGCCATAAACGGTCGACCAGGATACGCTTGCCGCCGCCGCCGTCCGCGGGTTCGTAAATTCGCTTGATCCGTAGAGACATATTCACCGCCTTTCCGCGGCGGACGACGGCAGCCGATGATAACATCAGTCTGCAGGGCTTGGCCAATGATCCGGAGACCCGCGGCTTTGCATCTTACCTGTCGCGGCGCGGCATGATTGCCAGCGATTCGCAGTTCACCTTAATCCATCGGACGCATAGCGTTGGGCGCGCGCTTGATCTCGACGACAGATGTTCGCGGATTGGTTGACGTGGCTGCATCCGATCATGGCGGCCTGGATCAATCGTCATCACCGCAATGCTGCGGCTTTATTTATGGCTGTCGATGAGCACTAGAGATTTGCCGGGGGGCTTTGAAGTCCCTTGTCTGGGCCTCAGAATAACTTCCGCTTTTCTTGTATCTATTATGCTTCGGTCGGGGAGTCGCCCAATGATATAGAGTTAATGACTGTAATGAAGTTTGCCTTGCTTGCAGCATAACGATAGTGTGATTTGATGCTGGCTCTTGAAAATCCCCGAGCTTCCTTTCAGATTTATTTTGCGTTGGGAATGTGATAGCTGACATATATTACGACTGCGAGAGTGAGAATGGTAGAATTCAAATTTAGCGAGCCACCTCAAGGAAGTGCGGAGGACCTCTCAAGCGAGTGCCAACGCCAATTGCAGCCTATTGTCAGTGAAATTGTTCAAGCTGCAACAGCGGCGGGATGGAACCAAAAAGACGTGCTTCTGGCGATGGTGGACGTTGCATGGGATCTATATGAAAAAGGCCGGGGCAAAACCTAAGGTCGAACAGATCGCAGTATTTTTCCTACTTTTAAGGGAATATGGCTTAAAATTTGAATACACGTTTAACTGGTTTGAAATAGATTTAATTTCAACTATAAGATGAAATGGTCTGATGGCATACCCTTTCTTAGCTATATGGCTATCTCCCCTTCCAAACTTGGCGATTTATACTATTTAATCTTCCGCAATAAGCTGCTTGCGGCGGCAAGCGGCGGGCAGAGTTGGGAAATGAGATCTCAAATGAAAGTGGGATCTGATCTGCCTGTTAGTATTTGCAGGACTTCGTTCGGGCGGGGCGATGAAGAATGGGCTATGCGGGTGAGGTCCGGGAACGGGCCGAACGATATGTGTTCGATATAATCCCTGAACATGCAGGGCCGAGAAAGACGACCGCCCGCGGGAGCGTTATCAATTCCGTACGCAATCCCGGATCGCAGACATTTCTCGCCAAAGAGCATGCGATGGGGATTGTACTGGCTCCCATGCGCGGCTTGCGAGCCTCTCTCGGCAGCGACCGAATCACCCAATATGATGCGCCTGTCGGTTGCCTCATCATCAATCCCGCCGGTGTGGATAGCAGCCTTGCCTGGTCCGAAACCAGGAAAAATCTTGTCGTCGCCATTCCTCCGGACACTCTGTCGGAGCTGGCGCTTCAGGAGTTCGATCTCGCGAACGTAGAACTCCGGCCACCTGCCTTCGGAACCGTCGATCCGATCGCGCTCGATATTGCGCAGAGGATTTCTGTCGAATTAACCGGGAAGGCAACTCCGAATGAACTCTTTCTGGATTCATTGGTTACGCTCTTTAGTACCCATCTCATCCGCAACTATGCAAGCAATATGAAACAGCTTCCGTCGCCAAGGGGAGGGCTCTCCGCCAAAAGCGCCCGTCGCGTTGAAGAGTATCTCCGTGAACATTTTACGGAAAAGGTTCATGTCGCGGAACTGGCGGCTGTCGCCGGCATTTCACCCAATCATTTCATCGTAAGATTCGCCAAGACATTCGGCATGCCGCCTCACCGCTACCTCATAAATCTGCGGTTAGACCTCGCCGAAAAATTGCTGGCCGAAGGTGAAATCGCGATCGCGGAAATTGCCTATATGGCGGGGTTTTCGGATCAAAGCCATTTGGCGACCACGATGAAGAGATACCGGGGACGCACGCCTACAGAGCTCCGATATATGCGATAACCGCATGGGCTTGAACGCAAGCCGCTTCTGTCCCCAATCCAATTCGAGTATTCCCAAATTCGCTATTTCCCGCGTCCATGCGAGAGATGTATGGCGGGGATGGGCGTCTTCCGCTCATGCGGCAGAAGAGATTTTTCGGAATGGAAAGAACCGCTTGGTGCTTATCGTCCGGCGGTTCGCCTCTTCGTGCAGAACAGCTTCAGGTTAAGTGTGGCAAAGTGGCTACACCCGCAGCCGGCTAGGCAAAAAACCGTAATTTTCTAAAAAAAATCCGGAATTTTATAAAATACGCTTGCGCTGAAATAAGGCCATCTTCCCGGACGGTAACTATCCGGTGCGGTATGGACATTCAATTCCCTGAATTTGAAATCTTTGCTCCGAAGATCGAGGTAGCCTGGACTGCCTTGCAAGACCGATATGCCAGCCGATTGAGCGGCGCGGAAGTCGATTATCTATTTGCCTGCCTGGTCTTCGGTTTGACCTCTCCGGCTTACGGAGAAGGGGAGCCGCTATTCCATTTCGATGTCTGCCGCGCTTTGGTGACGATGAAGCTTCCCCCCGATCGGGCGGATGCCGCCTTGTATTCCGTTCCGGAGTTGACGCAGCCGTGGGTCGATACCGTCCGCGAGCAGCTCGAAAGCCAAGCCGCCAAAATGGGTCGCGCGCTTCTGCAAGCGCATAATTTCAAAGACGACGCAGCCGCAGATGCGGATTCACGCGTGCTCGCTCGTCCAGATAGCAGCGAGGAGAAGGCAGCATGAGGGAATGCGTTGGGGAACATCTGCAGACTAAATCTCGTATAGGATTGGCTGGAAACTTTGTTTCAGCCGATCGTACCGATCGGTCGCTCCGGCGGCGCCTGATGGCTGTACTGCGGATGGCGCATCGGGTGTTGGGTATGAAGCGCCTTCGCTTGGGCATAGGGACACCTGTAGTAGGCGGCGCTGTCGGAGTGCTGCTTGCCGTCATTGGTGGCATGACACCGCAGGCGGCCTTCGCACAGGTCGCCATCGGCAATGGGGTTGTCAGCAACCCCGCTAACTGCACTAATCCCACCGCTGCAACCGCCGGCAGTACGGCTCTTGGTTGCGGCGCTCACGCCGCCGGTGCGAGCGCGACTGCCATTGGCGCTGGCACCAATGCGAATGGTTCGAATTCGCTGGCGATTGGAAATGCAAACAGCGCAACCGGCGATGGTTCGATCATCGTAGGCTACTCCAACTCTGTGAATGGCCTCAATGCAATCGGCATGGGCGTCTTCGCGAACGCCACCGGCGTAAACGCTCTTGCTGTGGGCGGGAACGCACGCGCACTGGTGGCTGGAGCGTCGGCCTTTGGTGTCAACACCACAGCAAACGGGGCGAACGCACTTGCCCTCGGCTCTACGGCTACCGCTTCCGGTGGCGCTTCGGTCGCGATTGGATTATCCTCCAATGCCTCATCTTCAAACGGTTCCGCCATTGCCATGGGCGTAGGCTCCACGGCCAACGCCGGAACGGGCGGCGGCTCTCCGATTGCCATCGGTACGAATGCCAATGCAAGCGGCACCGCTCCTTCCGGCTTCACGTTCGAGTCTGTTGCGCTTGGCTCCGCCGCGACGGCCACGGGGGCATGGGCGAATGCCGTTGGTTCGAGTTCGTCTGCGACGGGGACAGGATCTAGCGCTTTCGGCACGTCGGCCGCCGCAACGGCAAACCAAACTACGGCGATCGGCAATGGGGCAGCGGCTTCCGCCCTAAGAGGTTCCGCCATGGGGTATCTGGCCAAGGCCTCCAACACGGACACCATCGCTCTCGGCACGAATGCCGCCGCATCAGGAACCAACTCGCTCGCAATTGGCCCAACCACCGTTGCGTCGGGGGCTTTCGGCGTTGCCTTGGGTAACCAGGCGCAAGCGCTCGCCGCTGGTGGTGGCGTTGCGATCGGCTCGGGCTCAATCGTTGCCAGCACCGCGACTTCCGGCGTCGCGCTCGGCAACAATGCAAATTCTGGTGGTGTTTTATCGACTGCCGTGGGCGCCGGTAGCAACGCCAGCGGCGACAATTCCACCGCTACAGGACGCCAGGCGGTCGCCAGCGGCACGAACGCCTCCTCATATGGATCTGGAGCGCAGGCGACGGGGAACAACTCTCTGGCAGCCGGCGTCAGCGCCAACTCCAGCGGTGCCGGCAGTACCGCACTCGGCATCGGCACGGTAGCCAGTGCAAGTCAATCGCTCGCTGCAGGCTACCAGGCCGCTGCCAGCGGTACCGGCGCCACGGCCATTGGCCAGAGCGCCATCGCATCCGCCGCATCGGCGATCGCCGTAGGCCCGAATGCCAAGGCGGATGCGGCCGAAGCGGTCGCCATGGGTAACAACGCGGTTGCGACCGGCGGCAAGGCCGTCTCCATCGGCTCCGGCAACACCGCTTATGGCAACGGCGCGGTCGCGATCGGTGATCCGAGCTATGCGAGCGGCACGGGCGCCTTCACCGGCGGTGCCAACAACATCGCCAACAGCGATGGCACGGCAAGCGCCACCGCCGCCAACCAGGCACCCGGCGCGGTTGCGATCGGTAATAACAACAAGGCGATCGGCCAGGGTTCGGTTGCGCTCGGCAACGGTTCTACCGCAGGCGCTTCCGGTTTCGTCGGCAATGTTGCACTGGGTAACGGCGCGACGGCGGCGGCAAGCTCCGGCGACGTGGCCCTCGGCTCGGGCTCGGTGACCGCTGTCGCCGTCGGCACGGCCAGCGGGGTGGTCAACGGCACGACCTATGCCTATCAAGGCACCAACCCGTCTTCGACCGTGAGTGTCGGCGCTGTTGGTGCCGAGCGCACCATCACCAACGTCGCGGCCGGCCGGGTCAGCGGGTCGTCCACGGACGCCGTCAACGGCTCGCAGCTCTTTGCGACCAACCAGGCGGTCGACGCCATCGGCACGACGGTCAACAACATCACCACCGGCGGCGGCATCAAGTATTTCCATGCCAATTCGACGGCGGCGGATTCATCGGCGACCGGGGCGGACTCGGTTGCGATCGGACCTCTCTCGGTCGCGTCAGGGGCGAATGCCATCTCGGCGGGCAACGCTTCGGGTGCCTCCGGCCTTGACTCGGCCGCGTTTGGATACATAGCCAAGGCCACGGGTGACTTCAGCACTGCCATGGGCCCCAATGCCAATGCGACAGCCACGTCCAGCACCGCGATCGGCCAGAATGCCTTTGCCACCGCCGTTCAGGCAACCGCTCTCGGCAAACAGGCAAATGCTAGTGCCGCGGATGCGCTCGCACTGGGCGCCAACGCCACGGCCGGCAATGCAGGCGCCGTGGCGCTCGGCTCGGGCTCGGTGACCGCCGCGGCGGTCGGCACCGCCAGTGGGGTGGTCAACGGCACAACCTACGCCTACCAGGGCACCAACCCGTCTTCGACGGTGAGTGTCGGCGCTGTTGGTGCCGAGCGCACCATCACCAACGTCGCGGCGGGCCGGATCAGCGGCTCATCCACCGACGCCATCAATGGTTCGCAGCTCTTTGCCACCAATCAGGCGGTCGATGCCATCGGTACGACGGTCAACAACATCAATACGGGCGGCGGCATCAAGTATTTCCATGCCAATTCGACGGCGGCGGATTCGTCGGCGACGGGCGCGGAATCGGTTGCGATCGGACCTCTCTCGACGGCGGCGGGCGCAAACGCCATAGCGGCCGGCAACAGCGCGACTGCTTCCGGCCTCGACGCAGCGGCGTTGGGATACATCTCGAAGGCGACGGGCGACTACAGCACCGCCATTGGCCCCAATGCCAATGCGACGGCGACATCTAGCACCGCAATCGGCCAGAATGCGTTTGCGACCGGTGTTCAAGCGAGCGCTCTCGGCGCAGGAGCGAGCGCCGGCGCTCAGAACGCCCTCGCGTTGGGCGCCCTTTCCGTCGCCAACAACGCAGGCGACGTGGCCCTCGGCTCGGGCTCGGTGACCGCTGTCGCGGTCGGCACCCCCAGCACCACGATCGGCGGCAACACCTATAACTTCGCCGGCACAACACCGGCCTCGACGGTCAGCGTCGGCGCGGTGGGTGCCGAGCGCACCATCACCAATGTCGCGGCGGGCCGGCTCAACAACGGTTCGACGGACGCCGTCAATGGCTCGCAGCTCTTTGCGACCAATCAGCAGGTTGACCTGAACACGACAGGCATCACCAATCTCAGCAATATCGTCAAC
This sequence comes from Rhizobium sp. WW22, assembly GCF_047041135.1. Taxonomy (NCBI): domain Bacteria; kingdom Pseudomonadati; phylum Pseudomonadota; class Alphaproteobacteria; order Hyphomicrobiales; family Rhizobiaceae; genus Rhizobium; species Rhizobium sp. WW22. The sequence continues at coordinate 1,712,565 of NZ_CP178199.1, read as the reverse complement.
AACATCAACACCGGTGGCGGCATCAAATATTTCCATGCCAATTCCACCTTGCCGGATTCCCAAGCCCTCGGGACGGATTCGGTTGCCGTCGGTCCGAATGCGGTCGCCAACAATGCCGGTGATGTGGCCATAGGTCTGAATTCGGCATCGGGTGCGACGACGGCGGTCTCGGGCGCAACAATCGGCGGTACCGCCTACACCTTTGCCGGCACCACTCCGGCGGGCGCCTTCTCGGTCGGTTCGGCGGGCGCCGAGCGCCAGATCCAGAATGTCGCCGCCGGCCAGCTCAACGGCGGCTCGACAGACGCGGTCAACGGCTCGCAGCTCTTTGCCACCAACCAGGCGGTCGACAGTCTCAACACGACGGTCACCACCATCAACGGCAACCTGACCAATCTCGGCAATACGATCAACAACATCGCCGGCGACACATCGACGACCTATACCGATGCCAACGGTAAGGGCATCCGGTATGTGCGCACCAATGACAGCACGCTTGCCGTCAGCGATTCCTCGGCTCAGGGTGTCGGTTCCACAGCCGTCGGCTATAACGCGACCGCTGCGGCAGGCGATGCCCTGGCACTTGGAAGACAAAGCCAGGCCACCATCCAAGGCGGGGTCGCCCTCGGTTCCGACTCGGTTTCCGATCGTCCCCTGGCACCCACCAGCGGCCAGATCGCGGCCGGCCCGACGAACTTCATCCAATACAACACGACGGATAAAACGCTGCTGGGCGCGGTTTCGGTCGGTTCGAGCACGGCCTATCGACAGATCATCAATGTTGCCGACGGCACCAACGCGCAGGACGCCGTCACCGTTCGCCAGCTTCAGGGCGCCATCGCTTCGGTAGCGACGACCCCAAGCAAGTACTTCCATGCCAACTCGGCGGCAGGCGACTCCCTTGCGGTCGGTGCGGAATCGGTGGCGGTCGGCCCGACCACCGTGGTCAACGGCGACAACGGCATCGGCATCGGCAACGGCGCGGTCGTCGACCAGGTCGCGCCTGGCGGCACGGCCATCGGCCAGAATGCCCATGTCATGCTGGCCGACGGCGTAGCCCTCGGCACAAACTCGCTGGCGGCGGGCGTGCAGTCGGTCGCATTGGGCGCCGGCGCGCAGGCAAACAATATCAACAGTGTCGCGCTCGGCGCGCAATCGGTAACGACCGTGGGTGCTCAGGCGGGCTATACCGGCTTTGCCCTGACGGGCCCGCAAACCTCCGTCGGCGAAGTGTCGATCGGCTCGGCCGGATCGGAGCGCAAGCTCACCAATCTGGCCGCCGGTTCGGCAAACACCGACGCCGTCAACGTCAGCCAGCTCAAGGGTCTCGGCACCAACATCACCAACCTGATCGGCGGCGGCACGACGGTCAATCCGGATGGCTCGATCACCGGCCCGACCTATAATGTCCAGGGCAACAACTACACCACGGTCTACGATGCCTTCGGCGCGGTCAACAACACGCTGACCAACATCACGAGTGGCGGCGGCATCAAGTATTTCCACGCCAACTCGACGCTGGCGGATTCCACCGCCAGCGGCACCGATAGCGTTGCGATCGGTCCGCAGAGTGTCGCCAGCGGCGTGAGCAGCCTGGCGGCAGGACTTGGATCTGCGGCGACGGGGCAGGGTGCGGTTGCCCTCGGCCAGGGTGCGCAGGCTAACAATGCCAATGATGTAGCCTTGGGCTCCGGTTCCACAACACAGGCTGCTGTCGGCACATCCGGCACGACCCTTCAAGGCACGCACTACGACTTTGCCGGCACCGCGCCTGTCGGAACGGTGAGTGTGGGTTCTCAAGGGGCTGAAAGAACCATCACGAACGTCGCTGCCGGCCGTATTTCTTCCGACAGCACCGACGCCATCAACGGATCGCAGCTTTATGCGACCAATCAGGCGATCGACAGCCTGCAGACCGGTGTCGGAACGATCACCAAGAACGCCGTTACCTATGACCTCAATCCCGATGGCAGCAAGAAGAACAGCATCACGCTGCAGGGCGGTGACGTGAATGCGCCGGTGGTCATTTCCAACGTCGGCAAGGGTGTCGCTCCCACGGATGCGGTGAACGTTGCCCAGTTGGGTGACAGCATCACTCAGGTCAAATCCTATACGGATACGGCTGCCGCCACCACGCTGGCCTCCGCCAACAACTATACGGACCAGAAATTCGGCCAGCTGAACCAGGAACTTGGGGACGTCCGTTCCGAGGCAAGGCAGGCGGCCGCAATCGGACTTGCAGCGGCATCGCTTCGTTATGATGACCGTCCGGGCAAGGCAAGCGTGGCTCTCGGTGGCGGTGTCTGGCGAGGCGAGGGCGCGGTGGCCTTCGGCGCCGGTTACACCAGCGAGAACGGCCGCGTCCGGGCGAATTTGTCCGGTACGGCCGCCGGCGGACACGTGGGTGTCGGCGCTGGCGTCAGCTTCACTCTGAATTGAGGCTGTCATGATCAAAGGAGCGCTTTACGGCGTCCCGACTTTCCTAATGTGCATGCTCCTGTTCGGCTCGATTGCAGCCGGACAGGATGCTGCCTCTCCCGCGTTTCGTATAAAACCTTCCGAGGTCGTTGTTCCCGGGGAGGTGAAGCTTGGCGACTATCAGCGGACCATTCGTCCCTTCGAGAACTGGACGCTGATTTGCGACGAAAATCTCAAAATTCGCCAGCGGGTCTGCAACGTCACCCAGATCATCGAGAACGAGGCCGGGCAGGTCGCATTCAGCTGGTCGCTCGCAGCGACGAAAAAGGGCGATCCCTATATGATCTTGCGCGCTGCCCCGGTTGCCAAAAGCGACGGCGGTATCCTGTTGCAATTCGAGGGCCGCAAGGAGCCGATACAGGTCCGGTTCAACGGCTGCAACAACACGGTGTGCGTCGGCATGCTGCCGGTCGGACCCCTACTGCGCGAGCAGATTTCCAAAAGTGCGGCGCCAACGGTTTCCTATCCGACAGCGGATGGGAGGACGATCAGCGTGACCGCAAATCTCAAAGGCCTTTCCACAGCCGTGAAGGCGATAAAGTGACGGATGGATTTCAATGACCCAGCAATCAATTCACGATCGCATCATGTCGCGAAACACCAAGGATGCCGCAATTCAGAACCTGGCGGTCGAGCAAGCCGAGCCAAAGCGAAGCTGGCGAAAGACCGCCGCCCTTTCGGTGCTGGCGATCGCAATCGTCTCTGCTGGCGGCTATGCCGCCGTCCGATATGATGTCTTGGGTAATCTTCTCTCCCAGCCGGCGGTCGCTGCAGCGAACGACGCCAATCAGGCGCTGCCCGATACGCCGTTCCTGCAGCACGCCAAGCAGGCCGGACTGCATTCCTGTTCGACGATTTTCCCGGTTCTAGGGCAGCTGCTGACCAACGGCACGCAGTACAATGTCCAATCGGTGTGGAACAAGGAGGCAGCCGACAAGCATGCCGTGCAGGCACTTGTGGGCATGAACTATGCCACGCAGGGCTATAGCGGTCCGGCCGCCGGCATCGTATTTGCAGCACCGGTCGCATCCGGCTGCGAAGGAGCAATGGTTCGGGTCGCACCGTTCACAATGTCTTGCCCGGAAGTTTCGGCCAAGTTCCCGAACGGAAGCAAGCTCGTCAACAATCTCGACCAAATCGGTGTCTACCAGCTCGGCAACGATGGCGGCGATGCCATGCTTTTGCCGACAGGAAGCGGATGCGTCGTCATTTCCGTGGCTTCGGCAGCAGGAAAGCAAGGGAGCTAAACATGAGATTGAAATCCGCGATTTCAGCGATAGGCATGCTTCTTGTCTCCGCCGCCCATCCGTGGGCTGCCGATCTCTTCACGACTGAGCAGCCGCCGGCTCCCCCGCCTGACGAGCGCGGCATATGGGCAGCCATCGCCTATTCCGCACCTGATGAAAAATACGGCTTCTTCTGGGGAGCCGACAAGCGCCAGGAAGCCATGGATATCGCCCTCAAGCATTGCGAGCGGGATAAGGGTAAAAGCTGCGTCGTCGTCAGTGTCTTCCGCAATCATCGTCACTGGGATGACGACGATAAGACCGGCTTTCCATACAATCATTGCGGCGCGCTTGCCACCGGCAAGGAAGGCGGCAAGCGCGTCACTCCGTGGGGCGCGAATTCGGCGCCGACACGCCGCGAAGCTGAAGATCTCGCGCTCAAGGCATGCGAGGGCTCCGGCTCCCGCTGCAGCGTGCGGGAATGGGTATGCACGTAAGCGCTTCCGCGCGAGATCGCCCTTGGGCGCGTCGGTTCGCGTCGAAGGGTAGCTGCCGACGCTAGCTCTTCATCCTGGCCTTTGCGGAAACGATTGCACAAGGCCATATTACAAGTTGAGAGATATTATCCTTTGTCAAATTCCGCATTCATTTCACTTCGGACAATCGGCCGCATTTCTTATGCGGTGCTCGCCTTCATCTCCGCGAGCTTTGCTCTGATGCTTGCACCTGCGGCCTTTGCCCAATCGGCCCTGCCGAACGGTGCATCCAGCCTGCAGGAGACGTATCAGGACTGGCATGTTGCGTGCAATCAGCGCGATAAGGCGCCTTCTTGCGCGCTCTCGCAAGACCAAACTCAGCAGAACGGTCAAAGATTGCTCGCCGTCGAGATGCAGATGCGTCCCGACGGCAGTGCGCTTGCGACGCTGCTGTTGCCGTTCGGAATTGTCCTCGACTCGGGCGTCACACCGAATATCGACGATCAGCCGCCCTTGAAGCCGGTGCGCTTTCGTACCTGCCTGCCGAACGGCTGCATAGCCTTGCTTCCGATCGACGCTCCGACACTTGCCAAATTGCGAACCGGCTCCCGCTTGAACCTCAAGGTTGTTGCCGATGGCGGCAATGCTTTGGGCTTCCAAGTGTCTCTGCAAGGCTTCTCAGCGGCTGCGGATCGCGTTGTTGCATTGGCCAGCCGGTAAAGTAAATCTCCTGGCAGCGACTTGTTTACTGGAGCTTACTGCGGAAGAAATCGATCAATTGCGCATTCATCAGGCGATGGAATTCCACGCGATCGAAACCGTTCGGGTCGGTACATATGATCGGGGCGAGTTTGGCAAGCGCGGCGCTGCAGGGTGCAAGAAAGTCATAATGCTCTGCACCCGCCACGACGTGCAGTTCAGGCGGAAGAGGTAATGCTATGCCAACATTTTAATTTGAAAGCCATTCGCCTTCATGAGTTCCAAAAGACCGTTGTTCCCGAGTAAGACGGCCAATGGGAGAAGAAGGAAATTCTGCGTCGCCTCAATCTTCAAGACCTGCTTCAGTAGCAGCGCTTTGAATTGTGGTCCCGCAAGAGAGCCGAGCGGATTGACCACGCCCTCCTTGAGGATTTCTTCTCGCAATTGGGTGATTTCGGATACACGCCGCTGCTCGTAAAGTGTTTCCATGTATCCCCCAATAGGTCCCAGTTGGCGACGTTTCTCGAGAAGATAACTGATTTGATGGGCGCCGACCGCTTCCAGCGTGAAGCTATCAGGTGGCGACCATATGGACATCAAGTCCGTATCGCTTATTAACGGCGATATCTGTTTTCCACTGGAACGCACGTGATCCATGATCACACCCTCGACACTTGGCGTCCATGGGTGTTGCCCTTCCCCCATCAACAGAAGGCTTACCACGTATCCAGGAAGTCGATCGACCGGAGCGCCCGCGGCAGCCGACACAATGCGGCGCAGATATTCAGCGTCAGCCGGTGGCAAATATGGAAGAACCGGTGGTATTTGTTTTATGTTCGTCGAATACTTAAGATGTGGAGCATTCGGCCCGATGTCGGTATAAACAGAAATCGCCTGTTCTGATATCCGCTCCCCATCCCGAACGATGTCCGACACGAGTGCGGCATTGACGCGTTCATAACCGAAAATATTGATCGATCGATCGGCCAGGTTCGCTTGCCAAAATACGGCCTTCTCTTCACTTGCCGCAGCACTTTGACCTGCCCGGAGCGTCAAAGCGCAAGCCATAATGGCAAACTGCCTGCGTGTTAGATGCATTATGGTTCTCCATTGAACCGTCTCAGGCAAATCCGAGGCGCGGGTTAATCGGGGCTGTTCCGGATAGTGTCATTGAGAACGCCCTGTTGCCGGACGTCCGCTCCAGGCAACAGTCACGTTGCCGCCAAGCCTTGGGTTGATGAAAGGCCGACGCTGAGCGATCAGGGCCATCAGTTGTGGATCATGAAAGCGAGCCTGATATGGCTCCATCCAGGCGAGGTCGCCGGCAAACGTCCAGGGGAAAAAATGTTGCGGCGTCGAACTGTAGGCTGAGAAACTGCTTGGATCGAGCACCGCCTCGATCACCAGATTGGCCAGACGCCGAATGGCGCCGTTATTTTCGGCATAAAGATCAACATGGCGTGCTTGCGCCAGCTCCGCGGTGAAGACCAGCGGGATGAGCGCAAAATTGTGATAATGAAGTGCTCGATCGCCACGGTTCAGCTCGCGCTCCAACGTGCCGTTCGGCTGAATATCGTTGATGCCTTCGCGTGCACGGGCAATGCCCGCATCAACCAGGTCGGGCTGCTTCGTCAGCGTTCCTATGGCCGTGAGGTCGAGGCTCGCCCAGTAAACCAGATTGTTGTGCAGATGGTTGATGGCATCCGCATCCCGCGTAGACGTTGCAATCTCGATAAGCCATTTCGAGATTGCCGGTGAAACAGCAGGCGCGGCACTCTTCGATTGGGGAAATAACCTGAGCAGAGCCAAAGCGAAATCTGTGCCTGCCCATGAACGCTCAAAATATCCCTGATAACCGTTGATCGGCCCCATCAAGGCATTTGCACGAGCCCAAGTGTCCAGAAGTGCGACCACGCATGCTTTGTCGCCAATGTCGGCCGCCTTATTCACCTGTTCGATGAAGGCATGCAAAGGCTTTATCGCCCTGCCATAGCCATCCGGATCATCGTAGAATCCGGGTGGATCGAAAGCGGACATTGGCGGCGGGACCTTGCAGGCTTCTGCGCGTGCGGTGATTGGCAGCATACAGGCAATGAACATGGCGAGGAGCATCGCTGAATATACACGCTTCCGGCCCACCGGCATTTTGACTGATGCAACCATTTTCGCTCTCCGTCATCGAGCCACAGTCTGCCTCGATCTCAAGCAGCCTTCAGGGCTCTCGCCAGATCTTGCGCTGTTTGAACGGACAAGTGAGCTGAACCCGTCGCTCGACTTCTGAGAATTCTTCGCTGCCCAAGGATGAGCCTGGCTCGATCATGCCGGCGCATTCCCGGCGACGTCGTGATTTGAAGCCCGCTTTGGAGGAAGGCGGGTCGTTATTTCCGGGAAAACGCTTATCGCCACGACCTCATAAGCGTTGACTGGAGGCGACGATCCGGAACTTGCACGAATAATCGGTGTTCAGCGAGATGGCGATGCCCCGATGAAACTTAATGCCAACGATAAGGCCGCCCGATCGTCAATTCAGTTTGGCAAGCGAGTTTCCCTCGTCGTCGAAGATGAGGCTGGCCGCGCCGATCAAGCCGGCATGGCGTCCGAGTTGTGCGGCAACGATCGGCACGTCGCGATAGGCAGGCATGGCGCGCTCGCGAACTGTCATCACCATTTGATCGTGCAGAAGATCGAAGCCATGCGAAATTCCTCCGCCCATGACAAGCACGTCGGGCGAATAGAGGTGAAGCAGGTTCGTAAAGCCGATCCCCAGCAAGCGCGCCTCGTCAGTCAGCAGCGCCAATGCATCAGCGTCGCCCTCTCGCGCGGCTTCAACGACGTGTCGTCCGGTTACATCGGCGTTGGCGGCGAGCTTGCGCAGCATCGATCCGTCTGACGGCCTGGTGCGGCCCGTTGCCCGCCTGCCGAGTGCCGTGCCGGAGGCGACGGCTTCGAAGCAGCCGATTGCGCCACAAAAGCAACGCTCGCCCTCGTTCGTGATCGTCATGTGGCCGATCTCGGCAGCCAGACCGCGCCTGCCATGCAGGATACGGCCATCGGCAATCACGCCGCCGCCGATACCGGTCGATACCGTGACGAACACCATAGACGCCGCCCCGCGGCCGGCGCCATATCGCCATTCGCCGAGCGCTGCCGCGTTTGCATCGTTTTCAAGCCGCACAGGCAGCCGGAAGTGGCCGTGGAGAATGTCCGCCAACGGAACCTCATGCCATCCGACGAGCGTCGGCGCGGCAATGACGACACCGGCGTCCGGATCGAGCGGGCCGGGCGCACCGATCCCAATCCCGATCGGCGAAAGACCAGGCGTTTGCGCCAGCACCGTTTCGGCCAGCTGTTCGATCTGGCGGATGACGGCGGCGGGGCCGCCGGCCGCATCCGTCGACAGCGACGAGAACGACAGAAGGCGTCCCGCATCATCGATAAGCGCGGCGCGAAGCTCCGTTCCACCGAGATCGAATGCAAGAGCGACCTTTTTCACGAAACCCGGCTCTCCAGTCCATGCAGCCAGGCGATCCGGTCGGCAAGATTCTTGTCGCCGAATGCCAGCGATCCGAGAACGACCGTCTGCGCGCCTGCTTGGCGCAGAAGCGGCACCGTTTGTTCGCGAATGCCGCCATCGGCGGCGAGTATGATCCGATCTTCGCGGCCTGCCTTCCTCAGCAGAGAGCGCGCTTCGATCAGCCGGTCGCAGGCTTTTTCGGAAAGGCTTTGTCCCTTGACGCCGATCGAGGTTCCGAGCAGCGTCACGAAGGCGACATGATCGATGAAGGGGTCGATCGCCGATACGGGCGTTTCCAGCCGCAGCACCACGCCGGCTTCGGCACCCAGATCCCTGGCAAGTGCAATTGCGCGCAAGCCGGCGTCGCCGTTTTCAGCATGGACGCTGATCAAATCCGCCCCTGCTTCTATGAACTGGCGCGTCTGCTCCTCGACGATTTCAGCCTCGACCATGAGATGGACGTGGATCGGCTTGGCGGTCGACTTGGCGATGCGCGCGACAAAATCCGGAAAGAACAGGAAGCCCGGCGTAAAGCGCGCATCGGCGACATCGATGTGATGCAGGTCGACATAAGGCTCTATGCGCTTGAGATCGGTTTCCATATTGGCAAGATCGGCCGACCAGAGCGAGAATTCGCCGAGAAGCCTGTTGCGGGGAAGCGCTGCGATGGCCGCCGGGCCGGAAAAGGGTCTGGACGTCATGATGAATGAAACTCCGGGGTGTTTGGGCTGCTAGAAAATGCGCGATGGCGTCTTGGACCTCGGCAAAATGCCTGTCTTTGTCGATGGCCTTGGCGGTAACTTCGACAAAGCTTGCGCCGGGAATGACGTTGGCGAGCGTCTGCGCGCAGGAGAGCGGATGGATCGCGTCGTGCCGGCTGCCGATGACGAGGGTGGGCACGGCGAGGGCGGCTGCCGCTGCCTGTGGCACATCCGGTCCGTCTGCGGCGATGTCAGCCAGAACGGAGGCAAAGGCGAGAGCATCCGGTCGGTCGAAATAGCCAAGCAGGGAGGAGAAGTTGTCCGGTGCCTCCGAGGCGATCCGTCGTCCGGTCTCAGAGGCGACAAAACGGTTTTTGGCTTCCTCGATCGGGTGCGAACGGATCAGGGCGGCAACGGCCCGGATCGGCGCGAGATTGTCGGGCGATGCCTCGAAGGTCCAGGCGGGACGCACGAGAACGAGGCCGGCGACCCGATTGGCGTGATGATGGGCAAGATGCAGCGCAATGGCCGCGCCCATCGAAATGCCGCCGACGATGAAGCGGTCGAACCCGTATTCGGTGGTTGCGGCCAGAACATCCTTGGCAAACATATGAATCGAAAAGGGTCGCGCATTGCCCAGCGAGGATGCACCATGTCCGCGGCATTCCAGCGTTAGTCGGTGAATGCCTGCCGAAGCGGGGACATTCTGCGCGACCTGCGCCTCATCGCCGCCAAGTCCGTGTTGGAAGATGACCGGAAGCCCCTGTCCATCCTCATAGATGGCCAGTTCCGCATCGCCGCGCTTGAACGATTTCTGTCCCATCAGATCAGCGCCTTGAGAAAGCCGGCGACGCCGGCCGCTTCGGAAGCCGAAAGGCCATGTGTCACGAGCGGTCCGTCGAAATTCACCGAACGCAGCCGCGCGATGAAATCGGCAAAATCCACCACGCCTTGTCCGGCAGTTGCAAAGCGGCCGTCGCTATAACGATCCTTGGCGTGCGCCAGGACGATATGACCGGCGGAGATTTCGACCGCCTCTGCGACGATCGCCCGCGCTTGCGCCCGCGTCGCTTGCTCGAAAAGATTGGCCGGATCAAGCACGATGCGCAGCCGCGGCGATCCCATCTCGTCGATCAGCCGTCGGGCGTCGCGTGCCGAGGTGACGATATTGGCCTGCTCCGGCTCGATACCGAGATCGACGCCATGCCGCTCCGCCAGCTCCAGGGCTTTCGACATTTCAGCGGCCATGTCGGCCCAGGCGGAAGCGTCGCCATTGTCGGGATGATGTGCCCATTGGTCGTTCGGGTCGCGCGTTCCGGTGCAAAGCGTCACCAGCGGAATCGAGAGTGCGGCCGCCGTTTCGATGATGACGGCGAGCTGGGCGAGGCCCGATCGGCGAACGGCAATATCGGGGTGAGCCATGTTGTAGGTGCCCGATAGAGCAGCGAGCGAGATACCCGTCGCCTCGACGGCTGTCCGGATCGCAGCGATCGTTTCTTTCGAAACGGTATCGGGCATAGACGGGAGACCGCAGCAGGCGAGATTGAACTGCGCGCATGTGTAACCGCTATCCCGCACGGCCGAGAGAACGCCGAGCGGCTCCGTTCCGGGAAAGGTCTTGGCGAATATGCCGATTTGCATCAGACCGCTCCCGAAACCGATGCGAGTTCGACGCGCTCGCCTCGTTCCACCGATCGGGCGATCGCCACCATCGCGCGGATGGAGGCGAGGCCGTCCTCGACATTCGCGCCGCGCATCGGCGCGCCGTTCAGCGCAGTGTCGGCGAGCCCCTCCAACTGCCGGCGGAAGAAATGGCCGTCGGCGCCCAGCGGCTTCCGGCTTGTCGCATCCTTCTCGTGAAAGATTTCCACTTCGCTCGAGCGGAAATACCAGGGATTGAAGGTCTTTGCGAGAACAGAGCCGTTTTCGCCGTAAAGCTGGAAACCTTCATGCCAGTCCATGCGCACCGCAACCGTCAGGTCCAGATGGCCGAGGGCGCCGTTGGCAAACTCGGTCTCCACGAACCAGCAATAGGCGCCGGCGCGTTCCAGAAGCCGGGCGCGAACGGCGACGATCTCGCCGCAGAAAAAGCGCGCGGTGTCGACCAGATGCGAGCCATGCGCCAGCATGAAATATTGCCGGAGATCGGCCTTGGGATTGCCTGAGGGCTTGCGCGCAAGCTTGCTGGTGACGGGCAGGGGCTGTACAGCATCGGTATTGGTATAGCGGTGGGTGGAATCGCAATACCAGGCCTTCATCGCAAAGATCTGGCCTATGTCATCGCGCACGAAATCGCGCGCCGCCTCGAGCGCCGGATCGAAGCGTTTCATGTGCCCGACTTGCAGGATCTTTCCGCATCGGCGCACGGCCTCGGCAAGCTGCTGCCCTTCCTCGACCGACACGCCGATCGGCTTTTCGCAGAGCACATGCTTTCCGGCTTCCAGCGCCTTGATCGACATCGGCACGTGATAGGCGTCGGACGTTGCGACGATTACGGCCTCCAGCTCGGGATCGGCCAGCATGGCGTCATAGTCGCCGTACATCTTCCGCGGTTCATAGGTCGCGCCCATGCGGGCCAGAAGATCGGGGGCCGCGTCGCAGATCGCATAAAGATCGGCATTCCTCGCCTTGACGCAGGATTCCAGATGCGCGAACTGCGCGATCGGCCCGCAGCCGAGGACTCCCACACGAAGACGGCGACTTTCCTTTTCGATCATGGTCTTCTTCCTTACGCCCCGTAGCCGCGCATGGTTTGGCGATTGGCTTTGACCGCTGCGGCAGGATCGGCGCCGGCCGTCTCCGATTCCTCTTCCAACACCAGCCAGCCATTGAAATGGGGAGCGACGGAGACGAGGTCGATCACGGCCGGCGTATCGAGAACGCCCTCACCGAGCATCGCCCATCGGCCCTGTGCATCGACATCCTTCAGATGCAGGTAGCGGATACGGTCCTGATAGGTGCGCATCGTATCAAGCATGTCGGGATGCCCCCGCAGAATATGGCCGGTATCCGGCACCCAGCCGACCAGGCTCGGGTCGAGGAGTGTGAAGATGCGGTCGTAATCGGCACGGTCGAACAGCAGCGTGTTGTGATGCGAGCTCGGATGTACGGCGACCTCGACGCCGGCGGCCTTGCCCAGCTCTCCGGCGCGATTGTAGAACTCGCCGGCAATGGTGAACTTGTCGTCTCGCGGACCGTCGGAAACGACGGTCGCCGAGCCGATGGAAACGAGTGCGCCGGGAAAATGCGCTGCATAGTCGATCCAGCGCTTGGCCGTCGCCAGATCATCCTTCATCGCGTCGGCCACCGTAAAGCCGCTCTTCGAGCCGAAGGCGAAGGAGACGAGCGTCAAGCCGCAATCTCGCAACGCATTTGCGAAAGCATGCGGGTCCGCGCCATAGCGGCCGATCATCGTGTCGGTAATTTCGATACCGGAGTAACCGCCTGCGGAAATCGCCGACAGCAGGTCGTCAGCCGTTCCTGTCCAGGCATTGTCGAGCATCTCCCATGTAAACGTCTGGCAGCCGACTTTTATGTCCTTGCGCATTCCCGCTATTCCTTGATTCCGCCTTGGGTCAGGCCTTCGATGATGTGTCGTTGGAAGAAGAGCACCAAAATGATGAGCGGTATGGTGACGACGGCCGATGCGGCTGCGATGTCTCCCCAAGGCACATAATATTGGTTGGTGAAATTGGCGATGCCGACCGGAATCGTCTGGCTGTCGCTGTCCGAGGTGAAGGCCAGCGCGAACAGGAACTCGTTCCAAGCGGTGATGAAGGCAAGCAGGCCGGTCGTGACAAGGCTCGGCAACGACATCGGTAGGATGATATGCCAGAGCAGGCCGAGAGGGCCGACGCCGTCTATGCGGGCTGCCTCGTCGATTTCGCGCGGAAGCGTTTCGAAATAACCGAACAGTACCCAGGTCACCAGCGGCAATCCGAGCGCAAGATAGGTGATGATTAGCGCGGTATAGGTGTCGAGCAGCCCGAGATCGGAGGCGATGAGATAAAGCGGCCCGACCAGCGCGATCTGCGGAAACATCGATACCGAAAGGATGACCGTCAGGATGCCGAAGCGTCCCTTCACATCGAGGCGCGATAGCGAAAAGGCAGCCAGCGAACCGACGATCAGACAAAGGGCGGTGGTCGCCAGCGAAACGACGAGCGAATTCAGCACATAGTGATGCAGGCCTTTTTCGACGAAGGCGTTGTAGTAGTGCTCCAGAGTGAACGGGTTCGGTATGAGCGAGGGCGTCCCCTCGGTCAGTGCCTTGTCGAGCTGGAGCGATGTCGAAAATTGCCAGATGAACGGGCCTGCGGACCAGATGAGGATGAACAGGGCGCCGAGATAGATGAGGATGTTCTGGAAGACTGAGCGCTCTCCGTTCATGTCGTCCTCCTGATCTGGCGCACGAGGAAGACGCAGAAGCCGATAGCGATCAGCCCCTCGGTGATGAACATGGCGGTCGACACCGCCGAGCCATAGCCGAACTGAAGCGTCGAAAAGAGCACTTTATAGGACAGCGTCGAAAGGGTCTCGGTGGAATCAGCCGGACCGCCGCCCGTCAGCACGTAGACGAGATCGAAGACGCGGAAGGCATCGAGCGCGCGGAAAAGGCCGGCGATCAGCAGCGTCGGCATCAGGAGCGGTAGGCGGATATGCCAGAAGATCGTCCAGGCTCCGGCACCATCGATGCGTGCCGCCTCGATCAGCGATTTCGGAACCGTTTGCAGCCCGGTCAGCAACAGGAGCGCCATGAATGGCGTGGTCTTCCAAACATCGGCAAGAATGATCGTCGTCAGCGCCGTGTCGGGCGAGCCGTACCAATTGACGTTCTGGTTGATGAGTCCGGCATGCAGGAGGATGAAATTGATGATGCCGTGCTGACCGTCGAAGAGCCAGCCGAACATTTTCGACGTCACCACGGTCGGCATGGCCCAGGGCACGAGCATGGCGGCGCGAACCATGCCCCGGCCGGCGAAGGTCTCGCAAAGGATCAGCGCCATCGCCAGGCCGATGAAGGTCTCGAGCAAGGTCGAGACCAGCGTAAACCAGATCGTGTGCCACCAGGCATTCCAGAATGGCGGATCGGCCAGCAGCTGCACATAATTGGCGATACCGACGAAATCATCGTCCTGGGTAATCAGCGAGCGGTTGGTGAAGGATAGATAGACGCCATTGACGATCGGATAGAAGGATACCGATGCGAGCGAGAGAAATGCCGGCAGCAGCAACAGCCAGGGCCAGAGGGCGCTTGAGAGCGCCCCCGACTTGCCCGATGTTTGCCCGGAAACGGCAGCCGTCATCGTTACTGCCATGTCAGCTGACGATCTTAGTGATCTGGGCTGCGGCTGCCTGCAGTTCCGCCTTGACGTTGCCGCTGACCAGTGCCTTGGAGATGCTGGACTGCAGTGCCAGCGTCACCTTGGCATATTGCGGCGTGATCGGCCGCGGCGTGGCTCCGGTGAAGACGTTCTGAAGGCTCGCCATGAACGGCTGCTCTGCCTTCAGCTTCGCATCCTGGAAGATGGCAGGCCGGGACGGCGCAAGACCGAAATTAAGGGCAAGTCGGGTCTGGGTTTCGGGTGAAGACATCCAGGTCAGGAATTCGATCGCCGCTTCCCGCTTCTTTGAGTTGGCATTGACGCCGAGCTGGTAGCCGCCGAGGCATGCCGAGCTCTTGCCGCCGGCAAAATGCGGCAACGGCGCGACGGCGACCTTGTCGACCACATGCGAGGCTTTCGGGTCCTGCGCAATCGGATAGACATAGGACCAGTTGCGCATGAACATCGCCTCACCCGAGGTGAACGGCTGGCGAGATGGCTCCTCGTCCCAGGAGAGCACGTTCTGAGGGCTGATCTTCGTCTTGTTGATGGTGTCATACAGGAACTGGATCGCGGCAACGGCGTCATCGTCGCCGATGACGGAGGATTTTCCGTCGGCGGAAAGGATGGAGCCGCCATTGGATGCAATGATTTCCACCGCATCGCAGACCAGAACCTCGGCCTGCTTGCCCTGCCAGAGATAACCGAATTTGGCATCGCCGGCCTTTTGCGCCTCTGCCGCCATCGTCGCCATGTCGGCCCAGGTTTCCGGCACCTTGCCGCCGTGCTTTTCCACCAGGTCCTTGCGATAGTAGAACATGCCGGAATCGACGAACCATGGCAGTGCGGTCAGCTTGCCGCCGTAGGTGCAGGCAGCCACCGTGCCGGGGAAATAATCGGCGCGCTTGTCCTTCGGGAAATATTCGTCAAGCGGCAGCGCCCAGCCGGCAGACGCAAAACCGGCGATCCAGATGACGTCCTTGCTGAAGACGTCGGGCGTTCCGTTGCGGCGGGCGAGTTGCTGAACGAGGCCCTGATAGACTTCCGTCGACGAACTCGGCGGCGGCAGTTCGATGAACTTGACGGTGATGCGGCTTTGCGACTCGTTGAAAGCCTTGACGAGATCGCCAAGACCTTCCTTGCCGAAGAAGCTGGCGCTGGCAAAGCTGATTTCCGTCCGATCGGCCGCGCGTGCCGGGCGGATGCCCAGGCCTGAGGCAACACCAAGCATTGCCGTACCGATGGCGGTGCCGGCGGCACCCAGCACTAGCTGACGACGATCAAGCATTATCGACTGTCCGGCACTCTTGGCGTGAGCCGGCGTCTTCTTGATATCTGTCATGTTTCCCTCCCAGGAAGACCGGCGACCTCCAAATCTCCGCGCCAGTATTCGCATATGTTTTATAAAAATTTGTCGCGCGTCAAGAAATAAGATGCTTTAAATCGATCCGGGAGTCATCGTCGGATGCGTCGAAACGCAGCGAATAGATGTGGTAGATCAGGGAGGATTGGGTAATATGGCTGGCAATTCAAAAGCTAAACTCGGCATCGGCGTTATCGGCTGCGGTAACATCTCGATGACGTATCTGCGCAATGCGGCGCTGTTTGCCGGCGTCGAATTGCGGGCTTGTGCCGACATATCCGCCGACGCCGCGGCCTTGCGTGCCCGCGAATATGGCACTCGTGCCTCGAGCGTCGACCAATTGCTGGCCGATCCCGAAGTCGATCTCGTGCTGAACCTTACTGTTCCAGCCGTCCATTTCGACGTGACAATGTCGGCCCTGTCGGCTGACAAGCACGTCTTCACCGAAAAGCCGCTTGCGACGTCGGCGGCCGACGGCCGCATTCTTGTGGCGGAAGCGAAGCGGCGCGGACTGCGGCTGGGATCTGCACCCGATACGTTCCTCGGCGCGGCAGGCCGCCGGGCGCGGCGCCTGATGGATGAGGGCGCGATCGGTCGTCCGGTCAGCGGCACCGCCTTCATGATGGGACGCGGCATGGAGCACTGGCACCCCAATCCGCAATTCTACTACCAGCCGGGCGGCGGTCCGGTCTTCGATATGGGGCCTTATTATCTGACGATGATGGTGAACCTGCTTGGTCCGGTCGTGCGGGTCATGGCAATGGCGACGAAAAGCCAGGAAGAGCGCCTGATCACCGCCGACGGCCCATTCAAGAACACGCGCTTCAAGGTCGGCACGCCTACAAACATTCTATCACTTCTGGAATTCCAATCTGGCGCGACGGTGAATTTCGGTGCCTCCTGGGACGTCTTTCGTCACTCCAATCATCCAATCGAGCTGCACGGCAGCGAAGGTTCACTGCGTTTGCCCGACCCGGACACATTCGGCGGAACGGTGTCACTGTCCGAGCATGGCGCGAACTGGCGCGATTTCGAAAGCGACGGCGAACTTTACGGCGCGAAAAACTGGCCTTTTGACTCTCCGGACCGGGCAAATTACCGCATGCTCGGCGTCGCAGACCTCGCGCGAGGACTTCAGGAGGGCCGGCCATCGCGCGCATCCGGAGAGCTGGCCCTTCATGTCCTTGAGATCATGGAGGCTATCCTACGGTCGGGTGAAAGCCGACAGTCGGTCAGGATCGATACGCAATTCACGCCGCCCCCGCGTCTTGACGAAGACGAAGCACGCAGTTTTCTCGCCTGATCGCTGCAGAGGAGGGATAATCAATGGAGAAGCTGGATGAAAGCGCCCGGCGCGTGCTCGCCATGACCAGCGGATCGAACGATCGGCCGTTTGAAACGGGTACACCTCAAGAGGCTCGTATCGACTACGATGTCGCTTGCCCGATGCTCCAAGGTGCAAAGGAGGCCGTCGCTTCGGTCGAGGATCGCCAGATCACCGGTCCCAATGGTCCGATCGCCTTACGCATCTATCGCGGTATCGGCGCAGCTTTGAAGGATGGTCCGGGCCTCATCTATTTTCACGGCGGCGGCTGGGTAATCGGTAATCTCGAATCGCACGACGAAATTTGCCGATGGTTCGCCAATATTGGCAAGTGTACCGTGATCTGCCCCGACTACCGGCTGGCGCCGGAACACAAATTCCCCGTCGGCGTGAAGGATTGCGCCGCGGCATTGGCATTCGCAGCTCAATTTGCTGCAGATCTCGGTATCGATCCCAAGCGGATCGCCGTCGCCGGCGATAGCGCCGGCGGCAATCTGGCCGCCGTTCTGGCATTGATGTCGCGCCGCGGCGAAGCCGCGCCGATAGCGGCCCAGCTGCTCATCTATCCCAACACCGACGCCACCCAGGTGGCTGATAGCTACTATCGCTATGCCGAGGGCTTCGGCTTGACTGCCGCTACGATGAGATGGTTTCGCGATCACTATGTCCGCACCACAGCCGATATCACCAATTGGAGGGTATCGCCGCTACGGGCTGAAACCCTCCTCGCCGGGGTGGCGCCGGCCTTCGTCGCAACAGCCGGGCACGACATTCTGGTTGACGAAGGCATGGCCTATGCCAAGCGGCTGCGGGAAGAAGGCGTGCCTATGGTGCATCGTCATTGGCCGGGACAGATCCATGGCTTCGTGTCGATGGGAAGGTACGTGGCGGAGGCTCGGCGGGCCGTGGAGGCGGCCGTAGCAGCCTGGCACAGCTTCGAGGCTAGCTCTCGGTAGGATGAACAGCAGGCGCGGCTTCAGGCCGACTGCCGCATGACAAGCGTTCCATTCAGGCTGAGCTTGTGCGGGATCGTCTGAACCGGCGCACTCGCGTCTCCGAGCAATGTCAGCAGCGTATTGACGCCGCTTGCCGTCATCGCGGCGAAGTCCTGCGCCATCGTCGTCAGCGGCGGGCAGGTGTATCGGCTCAAGGGATGGTCATCATGCGCTGCTATGCGCAGATGATCACCCTTTTTACGCCCTACTTTGAGCCCATGCGCGAATGCGGCTGACATCACGCCGAAGGCGAGGCGATCATTCGCGCAGAGGATGGTTTTGCGGGGAAGAGACTTTGCCCGGAGCAGGCTATCCATCTGTTCGTAACCGATTCGCTCGAACTCCCAAGTGTAGTCGGCATTGGTGCTGATCACCAGCGGCTCGCCGCCTGCGGCTTCCATGGTGGCGATATAGCTTGCCAGCCTTTCGGGTGAATTGTGATTGACGTGCGGTATATCGAGATAGGCCGGCGCTTCCCCGGACCGGCAGAGATATTCGACGATCGTTGCGACGCTCTGGTAGTTGTCATTGCCGATGAACGGCGTGCTCCCTTCGATATAGGTGTCGAAGTAGACGATCGGCAGGTTCTGCGCGAGTTTTTCAAAGGTGCGCGGGTCGGATTTCTGTCCCAATGGTGCGACAAGCGCACCGGCCACCTTCAACGACAACATCGTATTGACGGCTTCTGCTTCCAGTTCGGGTAATCCGTGCGATGAGAACACGATCGGCCAATAACCCTCGTTGCGTAGCCGCAATTCCAGGCGATTGACCATTTCGGCATAAAAGGGGTCAGTAAGGGCTGGAACCAGGATGCCGATATTGCGGGTTCTTTTGCGATTGAGGTTTCGCGCATACAGATTGGGTTGGTAATCCGACGAACGAAGTGCCGCCTCGATCAGCGCTCGGGTCGCCGGTTTCACGCTGGTCGGATCGTCAAAATACTTGGAAAGGGTAGGGCGGGAGACGCCGCAGGACTTCGCGAAGTCCTCCATCGTCTTGTGCGTCAGTTTTTCCATCGAACCTCGGCCATTCTCCCTGTTACCCATGTCAGACGCCTTATGCGTCTGCAGGGAGGAGAGCGCAACCGGAAACGTAAGATCCAGGCAAGTTCTTTTGCGTTTCGCGCCGTCATAAAAGGTAACGCGCGTAAATTTTATTATTTGGTGTGCTAAATTTAGGCCGAAGACGAAGAAACGAAACTGCAGCGAGCTGCCGGGCGTCTGTGGATTTTACGGCACTATGTCCGGCAAAAGGAAAAAGAGCGTTGCGTGTTCAACGCCGCTCAAGCAGCCCATGCAGGACGAGATCGATATGTGCCTTCACATAGCTTGCCTTGTCCAGGGTTCGCCGCTCGTCGAAAAGCAGCTTGAAGAATAGAAAGGCAATGGCCGGTGCCACGACCGCGTCGCAGAACGCCGCCGGTGCCTGGCGGAACTCGCCAAGCTTTACCCCTTCGTCGATAAGGGACTGCATCTGCCGTTCGAGCGGATCGATAAATATGTCGTGGTGCCTGTCGACGATCTGCGGAAACCGCGAACCTTCGGCGATGACGAACCTCATCAGCTCCCGCAATTTGCGATCCCTGATGATAAGATCGTAGATGAGGTCGATATTTTGCTGAAGCCGCTCCGTGGCGGTCCCTTTCAGTTCATTCGCGCTTGACAAGAGGTTTTCGAGAGGCCCGGAAATGTGCCGGATCATCGCCTCGAAAAGCTGTTCCTTGTTTTCGAAGTAGACATAGACGGTCCCCTTCGTAACGCCGACCCTACTGGCGATATCTTCAACGCGTGTTGCGACATAGCCGCGTTCCACGAACTCCTCAAACGCGGCATCCAGGATTTGTACGGGGCGACGGGCCTTCTGCTCCGCGCGCGTCAGCTTCTTTAGATCGGTCATGGCCGCACCTTGAGCGTGATTGACGGTTTGGCGTCAAGATAAATTCTATTGACTAATGGGTCAGTCAATAATATTCCTCCGGCCGACGGATGCAAGAGGTCAGATCATGAAAACTATCCTTGTCATCGCATGGCTGGGTGCGAGCGCGGTAGCGCTCTCCTCATGCGAAAAGCAGGCTGAAAGTGAAACAAAGCCAAAGAACGTGGAAACCGTCGTCGCCAAGCTCACGCCGGTCGTGGAAAACAGCGCCATCACCGGCGAAATCAGCGCACGAGTGGAAAGCGACCTTTCCTTCAGGGTCAGCGGGCGCATTGTCGAGCGCTTCGTCGATGTCGGCTCGTCAGTGAAGGCCGGACAGGTGCTTGCACGGATGGACGCCGAGGAGCAGAAGGCCGATCTGGATGTTGCCACCGCCAACCTGCAATCGGCGCTAGCCCAGCAAACGCAGGCTCAGCTTGCCTTCGACCGGCAGCAAAACCTCTTCAGGACGCAGGTTACGACCCGTGCCGCACTTGATCAGGCTCAGGAAACGCTGCTGACCGCCCAGGGAAGCGTGAAATCGGCACAGGCGCAGCTCGACACGGCTCAGGATGCGCTTTCCTATACGGAATTGCGTGCGGATGCCGATGGCGTCATCACCGCCAGGAATGCCGAAGTCGGGCAGGTGGCGCAAGCCGCACAGTTGATCTTTACGCTCGCTCATGACGGTCCCCGCGACGCGGTCTTCAACGTTTTCGAGTCCCTTTATCTGGGCCACAATCTGGAGAACAAGGTCGCGGTCAGTCTCCTTTCGGCGCCATCGCATAAGGTTGAGGCTTCCGTACGTGAAATCTCGCCCACGATCGATGCGTCGACCGGAACGATCAGGGTCAAGGTGGGGCTCGAAGGCGCGCCCGAAATGCAGCTTGGCGCTCCGGTAATCGGCTTGTTCCGGTCAACCGCTCGGGACGCAATCGAATTGCCATGGTCGGCGATGGCCTCCAAAAGCGGAAAACCGGCCGTCTGGGTCGTCGATCCCTCTTCGTCAAGCGTGTCGCTGCGGCAGATCGATGTTTCCAGCTACGAGACCGGCCGTTTCGCAGTACGGACAGGCGTGTCGCCGGGCGAGATCGTCGTTGCTGACGGCGCGAAATTCCTGCGACCGGGCCAGACCGTTGCGTATGACAAGGGAGCCGCAAAATGAACATCCGAGCCACAAGCGGCCTTGCGATCCTCGCGTTGCTGCTCCTGACGTCCTGCCAGAAGCAGGATGAAGCCCATTACGAGCCGCCGCGCCCCGTACTTTCCGTCGTCGCCCAGTCCACCGCTGCCTCCGCCCTGACCCTTCCGGGGACGGTCGAGGCCAGGATCGAGACCCAGCTTGCATTTCGGGTCCTGGGACGGGTCATCGCACGCAAGGTCAGCGTCGGCGATATCGTCAAGAAGGGCGACATCGTTGCCGCCATCGATCCGCTTTCGCTGGAACTTGCCGTCAAGAGTTCGCAGTCCGAGCTTTCTAATGCTCAGGCGCAGTTGGTCAATGCCGCATCCACCGAGGAGCGCCAGCGATCCCTGCTCGAGAGCAGATCGGGAAGTGAAGCGGCGTTTGAAGAAGCGCAGCTTGGGCGCAAGAGTGCGAGTGCTTCCGTTGCCAAGGCGCAGGCCAATCTGGACAAGGCGGAGGAACAGCTGGGCTATGCGCAGCTTCGTGCGGAATTCGATGGCGTCGTGACCGCGACTTCGGCTGAAGTCGGGCAGGTCGTCTCCGCAGGTCAAAGCATCGTCACCGTCGCCCGTCCCGACCAGCGCGATGTCATCATCGACATACCGGTGGCAAGCTTCGATGGCCTCAAGGTGGGATCACCCTTTGAGATCGCCCTCCAGCTCGATCCGACCATTCGCACAAGCGGCACCGTGAGAGAGATCGCCCCGGAAGCCGAGGCGACCACCCGCACGCGGCGCACGAAAATCACGCTCATCGATCCGCCGGCAACGTTTCGCCTCGGCTCCGTCGTCACTGCAACCGCGACTGTCGTTGCAGATCCAATGATCCTGCTGCCGTCGTCCTCCGTCCTGATGAAGGATGGAAAGCCGAACGTCTGGGTGGTCGATACCGCAGCTCGCAAGGTCTCCATTCGGCCGATCAAGATCGACGGCGATCTCGTCGAGGGCGGCTCCGTGAAGATCACCGAAGGCATCAACCCCGGCGAACGCATCGTTACTGCCGGCGTTCACAAGCTTGCCGACGGCCAGGCCGTCAGGGTAGATTAAGGAAAATCCCCGTGAAGAAATTCAACCTGTCCGACTGGGCGCTCGAACATCGTTCGCTCGTCTGGTATTTCATGATTGTCTTCATTCTGGCCGGCGCGTTTTCCTATGTCGGTCTTGGCCGCGAAGAAGACCCCGACTTTACCATCAAGACCATGATCATTCAGGCGCAATGGCCTGGTGCGTCAGCCGAGGAGGTGACCAAACAAGTCACCGACCGTATCGAAAAGAAGCTCGAGGAGCTGGATTCGCTCGATTATACCAAGAGCGAGACGGTTGCCGGCAAGACGACCATTTTCGTCGAGCTCCTGCCAACGACCAAAGCCAGGGATGTCAATGCCATCTGGACGCGGGTCCGCAACATGATCGGCGACATCAAGGGAGATTTTCCGAGCGGTGTCGTTGGACCGTTTTTCAACGACACCTTCGGTGACGTCTATGGCAATATCTACGCTTTTACCAGCGATGGACTGACACAGCGACAGCTTCGTGATCTCGTCGAGACTGCGCGCGCAAAGGTGCTGACGGTCGCAAATGTCGGCAAGGTCGACATCATCGGTGCGCAGGACGAGGCCATCTATCTAGAATTTTCTACACGAAAAATCGCAGCCCTCGGACTTAACCAGCAATCCGTCATCGACACGCTGCAGGCGCAGAATGCCGTCACCCAGTCAGGCTTCGTCGATGCCGGTCCCGAGCGCATCGCCTTGCGGGTCAGCGGCCAGTTCACGTCGGAGGAAAGCCTTAGATCGATCAATCTTCGCGTCAACGACCGCTTCTTCCCGTTGACCGACGTCGCGACGATCAAACGCGGCTATGTCGATCCCCCCTCGGCGCTGTTCAGATATAACGGCCAGCCGGCGATCGGGCTTGCCATCGGCATGAAGACTGGGGCGAATCTCCTTGAATTCGGCAAGGCGCTCGACAAGGAGATCGAGCAGGTCACGGCCGATCTTCCCATCGGCGTGGACGTCCAGCGCGTTTCCGATCAGCCCGCCGTCGTCGACGAGGCCGTGTCGGGCTTCACGCGCGCGCTGTTCGAGGCGATCGTCATCGTGCTTGCGATCAGCTTCATCAGCCTCGGCGTCCGGGCAGGGCTTGTGGTGGCCATCTCCATTCCGCTCGTGCTTGCGATCACCTTCCTCGTGATGGCATATACCGGCATTTCCATGCAGCGTATTTCGCTCGGCGCGCTGATCATCGCCCTTGGCCTTCTCGTCGATGACGCCATGATCGCGGTGGAAATGATGGTTGCCCGACTGGAAGTGGGCGACGACCTGAGAAAAGCGGCGACATACGTCTATACCTCGACCGCCTTCCCGATGCTGACCGGTACGCTCGTGACCGTCGCAGGGTTCATCCCGGTCGGCCTCAATACCAGCGCCGCCGGTGAATTCACGTTCACCCTCTTCGTGGTCATTGCCGTTTCGCTCCTGGTTTCATGGATCGTTGCAGTCCTGTTCACGCCGTTGCTCGGCGTTTCGATCCTTCCGAAAACCATGAAATCCCATCATGAGCAGAAAGGCCGTTTTACCCGTGCCTTTGCATGGCTTTTGCGTGCCGCCCTGCGTTGGCGCTGGGTTACGATCGCCGCAACGGTTGCAGCCTTCGCTCTTTCCATCGGCGGGATGAGCCTTGTGCAGCAGCAGTTTTTCCCGTCCTCCGACAGACCGGAACTGATCGTCGACTGGAACCTGCCGCAGAACAGCTCGATTTCGGAGACGAACAAGCAGATGGCCAGGTTCGAACGCGAGATGCTGGCCAACAACAAGGATATCGATCACTGGACGAGTTATGTCGGCCAAGGCGCTCCTCGTTTCATCCTGTCCTTTGACGTGCAGACTCCCGATGTCTCGTTCGGTCAGACCGTGATCGTCACCAAGGGGCTCGACGTTCGTGACAAGGTCAAAGCCGAACTGCAGGATTATCTGACGAAGACCTTCCCCGGAACCGATGCATTCGTGAAGCTGCTCGACATCGGCCCCCCAGTCGGCAAGCCGGTGCAGTACCGGGTGAGCGGGCCGGATATCCAGAAGGTCAGAGACATTTCCCAGAAATTCGCCGGTATCGTCGGTCAGCATCCTTTGCTATCCAACATGACCTTCGACTGGAACGAACCGTCACGCGTGGTCAAGGTCGATGTCCTTCAGGACAAGGCACGGCAACTGGGAGTCTCCTCGCAGGACATTGCAACAGCACTGAACAGCATCGTCGAGGGATCGTCGGCCACGCAGATCCGGGATGATATCTATCTCATCGACGTGATCGGCCGCGCCCAGACCTCCGAGCGAGGTTCGATCGAGACGCTGCAGAACCTCCAGCTTGGCGGTTCCAATGGCAAATCCGTACCGTTGTCCGCGGTTGCGAATTTCCACTACGAGCTGGAGCAGCCGACGATTTGGCGGCGCACCCGCATACCGACCATCACCATCAAGGCTGCCGTGGTCGGACCGACGCAGCCGGCGACGATCGTCAAAGAATTGCAGCCGAAGGTTGACGAGTTCCGCAAGACACTCCCAAGCGGCTACCACATCGTCGATGGCGGCTCGGTAGAGGAGAGCGCCAAAGCGCAGGGGCCGATCGTGGCGGTAGCGCCGCTGATGCTGTTCATCATGGCGACGATCCTGATGATCCAGCTGCAAAGCTTCAGCAGGCTGTTTCTGGTGTTTGCTGTTGCTCCCACAGCGCTTATCGGTGTCGTTACAGCACTTCTCTTCAGCAACGCGCCCATGGGATTCGTCGCAATCCTTGGCGTACTTGCTCTCATAGGTATCTTGATCCGCAACTCGGTGATCCTTGTCGTGCAGATCGAGCACCTCCGAAGCGAGGGTGTGCCGGCCTGGCAAGCGGTCATCGAAGCGACCGAGCATCGAATGCGGCCCATCATGCTGACGGCGGCTGCCGCAACGCTTGCGCTGATCCCGATCTCCAGGGAGATATTCTGGGGCCCCATGGCCTATGCGATGATGGGCGGCATCGTCGTCGGTACGGTTCTGACGCTGCTCTTCCTCCCGGCACTCTATGTTGCCTGGTTCCGAATTCCTCGCGATGACGCGCAACATTGAAGGGGCGTCCGATGCAAAAGGTTGGACGAAGGGACCTCGCCGGCAGCACCCGTTATGCTGCCTGCGCACAGCGCAGCTTGACCTCATTTGCTCTCAAGCGGTCTGGTCTTTCCGTTCTGATCTCCCTGTCGGTGCTGGCAGGCTGCGCGGGCCGACTGGAGAATGTTCTCCAGCCGGTCGCAACCGCGGGACCAGGCACCAGCACCGTGGACATGATGGTGGCGACGACACGCCAGCCGACCGACAAACCAGGCGAGCTTTATTCCGGCGAACGTGGAACGGCGATTTCTCTCAACGATATCGTCGTTTCCATTCCTCCCGATCGAAATCGCAAGATCGGCGAAGTGCAATGGCCATCGCATGTGCCGGCCAATCCCGAAAAGGAGTTCGCTGTCCTCAAGGTCGGAAGGGTGGCGTCCGAGCGCAACATTTTCGAATGGTTCGGCAAGAACCGCAATGCCAAGCGGCAGGTCGTCATCTTCGTGCACGGCTTCAACAATACCTATGCCGACGCCGTCTTCCGCTTCGCGCAGATCATGCATGATTCCGGAACGGATGCCGCGCCGATCCTCTTCACCTGGCCCTCGCGCGGCAACGTTTTCGACTATCTCTACGACAAGGAAAGCACGAATTTCTCGCGACGGGCGCTCGAAGATATGATCCTGCAGGCTGCCAAAAGTCCCGATGTCGGTGAGGTGACGATCCTTGCCCACTCCATGGGATCATGCTTGACGGCGGAAGCGTTGCGCGGCGTTGCCATGCGCAACAAGACAATTCCGTCAAAGGTGAAGAATGTCATCCTCGCATCGCCCGACATCGATATCGACGTCTTCCGCCGCCAGATGATCGAGATGGGCGTGCAACGACCGCATTTCACGATTTTTTCCTCCACCAAGGACAAGGCGCTGCAGGTTTCGCGGTGGCTCTCCGGTGGCGTCAACCGGGTCGGCGGCTTCGATTCGACACCCTATGCGGCAGACTTGGCCAAGCTCGGGATCACGGTCGTCGATACGAGCGCCGTAAAGCCCGACGACGCGCTGGGCCACAATACCTTTGCGGACAATCGCGACATGGTCCAACTGCTCGGACGGCGGCTGGCAGGGCAGTCATTGGACGCTGGCCAGGTCTCGCTTGCGGATAGGGTAGGCATTGCGGCCGTGCGAACCGCGGATCTGGCGGGCTCGGCGGCAAAGGTCGCAGTCGCAGCTCCGATGTCGATCATCAGCGACGATGCGAGGCAGGTGTTGAGACAACAGCTTTCCTCGGGATCGTCGACAATCGTCGATGGACGAATTTCCTACTGAACGGGCAAGGCCTTTAAACGCCAGGCAACGACGTGAATCGCACTGCGTTGGCGAGAGGTTCGGCCCGGCTGGGCAAGCGAGCTTTTTCCGTCTTTTACTGATGGAGAATACCAGCTTGTTCTCGTCGAAGATCCGGAAGAATTCGTCCCAAGCGATTTCCTCCAGGTTTTTCTCCGGCTCTTCGAAATCGATCCGCAAAAGGCCGCCAGCGCCCCCGGCGTTCTTCATGCGGGATGGGTGTCCGCCTCTTGATTCCACCCATTGGCGGATCAGCTTGTGATCCGTCGTTGTTTTTGATGCAGACATCGCGTCACTCCTTCGATAGTCGCCGGTTCAGCTCTGCGAATGGGCTCCTCCGGGCCTCGATATTTCGGCGAGTGCAGCGCCGGCGGATCCGTCCTCGATGGAAACGGCAATATCGCCGAGCGAGAGTATGCCGATCAGCCGCTTGTCGCGATGGAGAACGGGTAGCCGCCGCAGCTGAATATCGCCCAGGTTCGTCATCACATCGTCGACCTCATCGTCCTCGAAGCAATATTTGACATCTGCCGACATCACGTCGCCGATCCTGGTCTCCGGTCCTTTTCCTTGCGCGACTGCACGTACCGCAATGTCGCGGTCCGTGATCACGCCCACGAGCCTGTCATGCTCGCCGACTGGGATAATGCCGGCATCGAGATCGGCCATCATGGTCGCAGCTTCGCGAATGGAATGGTTGGGATTTGCGACGCGCACGTCGCGTGTCATTGTCGCGTTCACTTGCATGTCTCTATCCTCTTTGAAAGAAAGACCCCAACTCATGTCGGCACCCAGAGTTCCTTCATTGGAACAATAAGCGGCTGAGAAAATGCGCTGCTGGCCGCTGGGGAGAGCGACCTGCAGGACAAAGAAATTCATTTGCCCATTCAAGGGAAGGCGGCGGAAACCTATTCTTTTAATCTACGAAATTTATAGATAATATCTTAGTCGTCGGGAAAGCGTGCCAAGCGCACGGCCGTGTCATGAGCGGAAGAAGGTAGGGCGACATTGGATATCTCCCGGCAAGAGGTCGCCGCATGTTGGATCGAAATCCATCCGCCCTAAATCAGACGAAAGGAATTTATTGGCAATTCCCGCAGCGCCCGAAAGTGAAGAAGGCAAGCCATGATCTATGATGCCGTTGTCGTGGGTTCCGGCTTTTCGGCCATCTCCACCGTCTGCAACCTCGTGGAACTGCTTTCCGAAACTGCGTCTATCGCCATTGTCGGAGACGATCCCGGATTTGGCCGCGGAACCGCCTATCGCACTGAACTCTACCTCCATCGCTTGAACGTGCCGGCCGGCCGCATGAGCCTTTTTCCGGACCGTCCGAATGCTTTTGTCGAATGGCTGCGGGAGCATAAGCGACCGTTGGATGCGGGGGATTTCGCCTCTAGGCAGGACTATGGCCTGTATATTCGAGACAGTTTGGCTGCTCTGCTGCGCAACAGGAAACGGCGTTGCCGGGTTGATTTCATCAAGGCCAAGGCGACCGGATGCGTCGAGCGATACGGTTCCGCGCTCGGTTTTATTTTGGACAACGGCAATGAGATCGCCGGGCGAAGCGTCGTGCTTTGCCTCGGAGTGGGGAATGCTCAACTGCCCTTCGATTTGACCGGATTGCCTGCCGGCCTGCGCTCCCACATCATCGAAAATCCATGGCGACTGTCATGGCTGAGGCGCGTCAGTAAGACTGATACGGTCTGTATCCTGGGTTCGGGATTGACGATGATCGATCAGGTTTTGGCACTGTCTGCCCACGGTTTCACCGGCAAGATAATCGTGTTGTCGCGGCGCGGTCTGGTTTCGCACGATCACGTCAGTCATCCGAAGCCGGCGGTCGAGATCGACGTCGGAGCTTTGCCCACGAGAATGAGTGAACTCCTGCATATTCTCCGTCGCGAAAGCAAAGATGCGGGGAACTGGCGCAGAGTCATGGATGGCCTGCGCCCGAAAACGCAAGCTCTCTGGTCGAGATTGCCGGAGGCCGAGCGCCGCCGCTTTTTGCGCCATGCGTTACCCTGGTGGAACATCCATCGTCATCGGGTTGCCCCGGATGTGTTCCGGAGGTTTGAGAGGATGCTGCAGAACGGCCAGGTTTCGGTCCGTGCCGGCTATCTGCGGAATGTCGAGAGATCGAAGGCTTTGACCGTTCATTACCGGCCTCGCGGCGAGCGCTTTACCGCATCGATTGAGGCGGATTGGATCGTGAATTGCACCGGCATGGAGCGGGCAGGCATCGCCCATTCTCCATTGCTGCAGGAGATGCAGCGCCAAGGCCTGATCGAAGCAGACCCGCTTCGTCTCGGACTGGTGGTTGATGAGCGCTCACGCATCCCTGGTTCGGGCGGAAGCGAAGCGGTCATCTATGCCGTCGGCGCGCTGACTGCGGGCCAATTCTGGGAAATTACCGCCGTGCCGGATATTCGCGTGCAGGCAAGAAAGGTCGCCGAGGCCATTGCGGAGAGATTGCGGTGAAGGGCCGATATCCGCCGACTGACGGCTGGCGGTCAGCTCTGTGCGACACGCACGACCAGTTTACCGCTCCTGGAACTGGCCGATGCAGCAAGATCGAATGCTCGAATAGGCGTAAGGCGAGGTTTATAGTCGCGAACGAGAACTTATTCGATCGCCGGCATTATTCGTGTAGATTTCTCCCGAATTTGAGGCAATATTCCCTCATATAGCTTTAGCATTGATAGTATAGTTAGAGACGAACGGACAGGTCGAAGAGGGCGCGTGCAGATGAAGGCCGCATTATCGACTGAGACGGATCAGGCTTCGCCTGCGTCCCCCAAGAGAATCCTATATATCCAGCCGGGAACGAGTTCGTTTGCCGGTATCGAGAGAGTTGTCGATACGATATGCTCAGCCCTCTCCGATAAATATCCCGCCGATTTCGATATCGATGTTCTCTACACGTCCGAGCATAAAAATCGGCCGCACGGAACACAGAGCTACAACATAATCGACAGGATCGTACACAACAGACGCGAGCTCATGTCGGTCTTGCGCGATGTCATCGGCGCAAAAGACTATGACTTGGTCGTTGTTCCGCAGATCGAGCCGACAGTGATCTGCATGATTGCCTGTATCGGCATCCGGCGGAATTTTGCCATGCACCTGCATGGCAACCCGCGGCTGGAGCCAAGCCATCTGAAAGCGAAGATCCTGTTCTTCCTGATGAGGATCTATTTCATCAAGCGGCTGACCTATGTGTTCGGCACGTCGCCAAGGCAGCTTGAATCGTTCAAAGCGATGTTCAGAAGCAACGTCCGGCAATATTGGCTGCCCAATCCTGTCAGACGCTTCGATGCCCTTCAAAAGCCCGAGGGAGAAGAGGGGTGCGTCACGTTTGTAAATGTTGGTCGCTTCTCCTTCCAGAAGGGGCAGGACATTCTCCTCACGGCATTTGCCGAAGCCTACAAGCTTCGTCCTAATATCAGGCTGAAGGTCGTGGGTTATGGAGACGGCGAGGCTGAACTGCGTAACCAGATACGGGATTTGGGGCTCGCAGCCGTAGTAAGCGTCGAACACCATCCCGACAATCCCTCACCGGCACTGGCGGCGAGTGATGTCTATGTGTCGACATCACGCTGGGAAGGGTGGTCGTTGGCAATATGTGAGGCGTTGCGATTTGGGCTGCCGGTCATCTCGACCGATTGTGAATTTGGCCCGAGCGACATATTGGTCGATAGACGCCTCGGCCTTCTCGTGCCGGTTTCCGGAGGCGAGGAGCTTGTCAGGGCGATGCTTTACTATTGCGACCATATCGAGGAAGAGCGTGCGCATGCCGAATTTCGGCAAAACTTCATTGATATTTACGACACAGAACGCGTCGTGGATGTTCATGCAGATGCCTTGCGGATAGCCGCCATGGGACCTGCACCGCTCATTGCCTGAAAGATGACGGCATCATGAAACCCGGCGCTCGCCGGGTCTTAGGGATATCATGCATAGACCCGCATGTAGTCGACACGCATGTGGGTTTGGCGATCCTGCGGCTGCAAGGGATCGGGGAAGGGGACATCTGAGCGCAGAGCAAGCGTCAGGAGCGGCCAAAAGACATCGTTCTGCGCGTCCATCTCTGCCGCGCGTCCGAGCGTCCACTCGATGAGCCCGCCGGTCTTCGGATCGGCGATTTGCTTGCGTTCGAAATAGAAGCGGCAGCGTGCACCTTCGATGAGCAGGCCATAGCGGAAATAGCCGGTTGTAATATCGACGTCGGTGGGAACGCCCACTCCTTCGTGATGCTCGCCAGGCTTGCCCCATTCATGCAGATAGGCGCCGTATAAATTGCGCTCCCAGCCCTTCTGCTCGACTATGTCGAGTTCGTTGCTCGTTGCTGGGAACAGAATGCTTCTGCCATTCATCAGCCAGAAAGCCGGAAAGCTCAAGGGATGGGCAGGAAACCACATCCGCGCCTCGAAATAGCCTTGTCGCCAACCCCTCAGGATCGTGCCGTCAGGCCTCGCCGTCTGGATATTGCCCGATATCCATTGATATTCGGGAAGATTGTTGCCGTAATAGTTCGGCACCTGCATGGGGCGCCCAATATATTGAGCCGAGATCTGCAGTGCCTTGCCGTTGCTGGCGGATGGATCGTCGACGATCGCATAAGGATCGAACCCTTCCTCACCACCGAAGCGGCTGAAGGCCGATCTGCCATAAAAGCCGCTGTCAAAGGTGGTCGCCTTGGCCCCGGCATGCCAGGTCGTCTGATCAAGCGCTGTAAAGTTTTCATCGAAGATGACGGTACGGCCTGCGGTCGGATCCTGCTGTACCTGCGCCGCCGGATGACGGTTTGCAAGCAGTAGGCCGCCGGCCGCTGCCAACGATGCCGTGCCTATCAGCACGTTGCGCCGGGATGTCAGGCTTGGCATTGCTGCTTCTCCTCGATCGATTGCATCGTCCCTGACGGTTCAAGTCCTACGCGGCGACGGCTGCGTTCTTCGAGCCGGCTGCAAGGGCGCTGCCATAGATATCAAGCGTCTCATGGGCGACGCGACTGATCGTCAGGCGGTCGAGATGAACTTGGCTCTTATCCTTCCACTCCTGCATTCGGGCAGGTTCTCCAAGGAGTTCGCTGAGCACGGCGGCCAAAGCGGGCGGATCGTGCGGCGGCACCAGTATTCCCGCCGCCCCATATTCCAGGAGCTGCGGGATCCCGTCCACATTGCTGCCGATAACCGCGCACCCTGCCTCGCGGGCTTCGGAGAGAACCAGCGGTGCCGGATCGGCATGTGACGGCAGCACAAAAATATCCGCCGCCGCCATCCAGGGGAATGGATCCTCTTTCGCTCCCAGAAAAGCGACAGCCGAAGCGCACTCCATCTTTGCCACCATTTCCATGTAGTTGGTCTGGAAGGGCCCTTCTCCGACGATAACAAGTCTGGCCTCGGGATGCTGTTCGTGCGCCAGGCGAAAGGCCTCAAAGAGATCGGGCAGGCCTTTCCTCGGATGTAGGCCGCCGACGAAAAGGATGCTCGGAGATGGCAGATCGACCGGCGTTCTGCTGCGGCCTTCGGAGCGGACCGAGCCGATCGTCCCGTTAAGGACCACACAAAGCTTCGATGACGGTATCCCCCGCCTGAGCATGGAAGCGCGCACGGCCTCGCTGACTGCGATGACGCGGTTTCCAAGGCCCATCAAGATCGCGCTCTTTTCGAATTCATTGTGAACGGTGGTGACGAGCGGAGTGCCCGACAACCTGCAAATCGGCCACGCCAGAACTGCACTTGTCATCATATGGGCATGGACAATATCGGGCTGCCATGCATGGACGTGCTTGCGCAAGGCGAAGGATGATTTCAAAAGATTGACCGGCTTTCGTTGGTGGTCAACCATTACCGTTGCGACATTATTCTTGTGTAGCAGCGGGTCGAAATCACCGCCGCCGCTTGCAATACATACGTCATGTCCCAATTGGGCCTGTGCACATGCCAGATCGACTGCTGCATGGACATGTCCATTCAGCCTGTTCGTGTGATTCAGTATATGCAAGATCCGCATGAATGCACCTTATATAAGTGTGATAAATATAAACACGATATATCGAGGATGCTGACGTAGTATGCTTTAGCTGTCCTGGCATGGCAATGATAAAGCATCGCGTTTATATTAAAGAATTCGCTGCTATCTCGAATGGTATTTCCAATTATACAGGAGTGCTGTTGTCAATGCCTATGGTATTGGCCTTTGCAGTGCTGCTTCTGCTTCCACTGTTGAAGCCCGTGCTGTTGGCTGATAGTTGAAACCACCCTGGCGGCCTAAGGATTCGAGACCGAACGCAAGGAGTTGTTGCATTGCTTGGGCAGCATGGCCAGCAGCACCCTTGCTATAGATGGGATATGCTTCTGCGAGCATGTCGCTGCCTTCCAATTTGAGATCACCCTCAAAAAGGGCGTTGGCGTGAACATGATCCCTGAAGTCGCTCTCGGCGCGTTCTATCGAGCAGCCAATCTGGTTGCCGATGACCTCGACTGTGAAATATTCGCGATCATCGACCCGACCGTAGAAATCGGAGTACATCGTCAGGCGCTTCCACGCGCCTTGATGCGAGAAATTATAGATGATCGGTTGCGAAAAGCCGCGATTGCCGGAAAAGCTGAAATAGAGCGAGATGAGGGTGATCGTCTCAAGCTTCCGGCCGGAATCGAGGCCACACAGTTTTTCGGCCATATGAATGGGTATGGTCGAGATAACGCGATGTGAAGCCACGACCCTGTCTTGCAGTTGCAGGTGGAGCTGATCGTGAACCTTGCGGATCGTCTGCATGTCCGCTGCCAAATCAAATTCCGCGCCACGCTGCTCCAACCGTTCGACTGCAGCCCGGTAGAGGAATTGAAAACCTTCCTTCGGGCGAGCCATCTGCCGGTTTTTCGGTCCTTTGTGACTGCGTCTGAATGCCCGCGCGATCTGATTTTTCAAGGAGGCATGCTCGCTGATCCAGAGCATCCGCTTGCGAGCGAGATCGATGTCTATGCTTTCGACGGCAGCTCCATAGAAACGCTTCATGTAGGATTCCAGGCCGGAGCGATGCAGCAGGCGGCTCCCGATCCAATAGCGGGCAAATTCTTTCGCGTTGCGCATCTTTCGCTGAAAGAGCCGCGCGAAAATGACCGAGGAGAAAATTCGGACTACTTCAGCGACGCCGGCGCTGAAAATGTCATCGCGTACCGAAATCGGATAGGCAGTGATCATTCCCTGAGGGTTCAAGCGCGCCCATGTCGGTTCGATCGGAACATAGAGCGGCAGCAATTCCGGAAAATGGGCAAGCAACGGGGAGTCGTCCTGAAAGATCAGGCTGCCGATATCGAATGTATATCCTCCATGCGACCAGTCGATGTGATTGCCCCCGACATGGCCGTAGGTGTCGACGATCAGGATGCGCTGATAGCCCTGCTTTTGGAGGACCGAGGCGGAGACCAGCCCAGAGATGCCTGCCCCTAGTACTATGGCATCAAATCTCTCTACTTCGGCGATAACATCGTTGGCGGCATAATGACCCGCATCGTTCATGGAAGCGTCCCCTGCTGCGGCTTTTCATGCACTAGATTAAATTTTGCTTATTGAAAGTTTAAGTCGAAAAGTGCTCGGAACTCACTTCATTAATGGTGTATCACAAATCTGTGTAAGTTCTATATGGAACAAAAATTCGAGTGAATACTCAATATATATTGCAATTTTACTTGATATATCCGTATTTGTGTAGTTAGATCATCGGCGGATCGGCTCGTCTTCTGATGAGCCGCCAGATTTGATTGCGAATAAATTACGACTGTGTCGATTATTACTATTCCGGTGAACGCCGAGGGAGTTATCTCGTGCTGCGGCCAAGCCTCGACGATGTCTACAAGAATCTTGGCGAAATCGACCTGATTTCCACCGATGTATTCGACACACTGATGTTGCGCCGCGGAACGTCGCAGCGTTCGCGCATTGCCGCCGGCGAAACCCGGTTTGCCCGCCTCCTGAAAGAAAAGGGACTGTTTGTCGAGAAGGCTGAACTGGTCAGGTGTCGTCTTCTCGCGCAGAAGTTCGCCTATCGCGCGCTCAACATGGGCGGAGGGGTTGGCGAAGTGCAACTGAGCGACATTATCCGCAGGCAGCTCCAATTGCTTGGCTTGCCGGACGATCTTGTCGGAGAGCGCATCGCCATAGAGCTTTCGGTCGAGAAGACGGCTCTTCGCGCAAACGCCTGGCTTGCTGCCCTGCTGCGGCAGTTTCGCCAGGCGGGAACCCGTATCGTCGCCGTCAGCGATACAGCGCTTTCTGCTGCAGAGCTTACGGTGCTGATCAATCATTTTCATGGCCCAGGCCTGATCGATCGCGTCTATTCGAGCGCTGACGCCCAGGCAAGCAAGCGCTATGGCGCATTGTTCTCCGTCATGCTCGAGAACGAGTCCGTTGCTCCATCTCGCGTCTTGCACATAGGCGATGACGATATCGCCGATTTTCGAATGCCGGACTCGATGGGATTGCGTACACTTCACCTGCCCAAGAGCCGATTGGAACGCTACGCCTCGCGCGTGGACGGAGCAAAAACCGAGGCGATCAGTCGATTGGGGAAGCAGCCTTGGCGGCACGTCCCTGCGCCACCCACGCTAAGCGACAAAGTCTTGTTTGGCCGAGATGTCTTCGGGCCGATCGTTGCAGAATTTTGTCTCTATATCTGGCTCTATGCTGCGCAGGCCAGACTTGGGCATGACACCGCGCTGCTCTTCTGCGCGCGTGGCGGCATCGGCATCCGCGAGGCGTTCGAACGCCTCGTGCAGAAGCTGGGGCTTCCACTCGATCTCAAGCGTGACAATATCCAGATTTCAAGGCTCGTGGCCGCGCGCTCGGCGGTCGTGCTTCGAAGCCCCGCGGTCCTGGATGAGCTTGGACGCGAATTCCAGGGTGGAAGCTTTGCAGATGTCGCTCGCGCCCTGGGCGGGCGTGCCTATGAATTGCCTGATACCTGGCGCCATATATTCGATCCCGCGCGGTTCTTTGCCCTTCTGGATACGGATGCTGGGCGAGACGTTCTTGATGACATTCGCAAACAGAACGCTCTCTTTGCTCGCCACCTGGAACAGATCTCTGCCGGAGCGCAGCGCATCATACTTTGCGATACCGGCTTTTACGGCAGCACGCAGCGCCTGCTGTCTGCGGGGTTTCCTCAACGGCGCTTCGAGACGATCCAGTTTGCCCGGTGCAACTACAAGGGTCTGAGTGAGGATCATTTTCCCAGGGTCGCCGGCCTTGTCGTCGAGCAGAATCTTTATAACCCTTTCAAGCCGGAAACCGTCATTCTACGGTACTGGCAGATCATCGAAAGCCTGTTCGAGCCGGCACTCTCTTCCGTTCGTCATTTCAGTGAGACAGCTGAGGGTGCCGTCGTCTCCAATGCCGGGGATATCCGGTTCGGCGCGGTGGATCCGTCGGCCGGAAATCCGCTTCTGACTGGCGCGCTGCAATATATCGAACAGGTCGAGACGGGAGGTCAGGTCCTGCGGGATGCCGGGAGTGCATGGCTTCGTCTGAAGCAGGCGATCATCAATCCAAGTCCGAGTGATGTGATCGCGCTCGACGTCGGCGCCCGCTCCGTGGATTTCGGCCGGTCCGATCATGTTCAAGTGCTCAATCATTCGCAGAAAGTCGCCCTGGCCGCGAAGCTGATGTCGGTGAAATCCCATCTTTGGCGTGAGGGCGCCATCGCTCGAGATTTCCCCCGCTTCAAGCCGCCGCTGCTTGCAGCGCTGGAAATGGCGCATGTGCTGCGAGGGGTCTCGGCCCGGCTGTATCGCTGAACAACGGAGGCTGCCAAGGATATGTACATGAGTGATATGGCGCATAACGGTTTCTCTAGGAGAGCGACGGATCCCGGATGGGGCACGGGGATCGTTCCGACTCGCAAAGCCTTGGAGCGGTCGTCAGCGATGAGCTGCTTTCGACATCAGGTCTTTGCGTTGCGCCGTCGCAGCCGCGGGCCGGGTCCCAGACAGACGGAGCGCTAGGGTCGCATGCTTGCGTTCAAAGCCTTCAAGGGAGCCGGTTGGCTCGTCGTTTCACGCTTTATCGGCCGCCTCGTCGATTTCTGCACGCTTCTGCTCTTCGCTCGTATCCTGACACCCGCCGATTTCGGTTTGGCGGCGCTGGCGATGTCGCTTGTCGTGGTGGTCGATACGGTGTTGGAAGTGCCCGTCACGCAGGCGATGGTTCGGCTCGATATGGTCGACAAGAGCCACCTCGATACGGGCTTTACGCTGAGTGTGGTAAGAAGCGGCCTGATTGCGCTCATCGTCCTGGCCGCCGCGTGGCCCTTCTCGTGGATCAATCACAATCCGCAACTCACTCCGCTGATTGCCGTTCTGGCGATCGGGCCGATTGCCAGGGGTTTCTGCAGTCCAGCGATGGTACATTTCGTCCGGGAGCTCGGCTTTCGTCAAACCTTTCTTCTGGAGTTCAGCGGGAAACTATGTGCCTTTGTCATTGCGATGATCACGGTCTTTTCGGGAGGCAGCTATTGGGCAATCGCCGCGAATTTCGTCACCAATTCAGTGGCGGCTGTGGTGGTTTCCTATCTTCTTGCACCATATCGGCCGGCGTTTTCGCTGCGGCGTCTCTCGGATTTCGCCGGATTCGTTGGATGGTTTAGTTCCGCACAATTGATTTCAGCGCTCAACTGGCAGTTCGATCGCTTTCTTATCGGCGCGACGACCGATAGCACGACGCTTGGACGCTATGCAATTGCCAGCGATGTCTCGGTCGTTCCAACACAGTCTCTCATCGGTCCCGCATTGCAGCCGGTCATGGCTGCATTCTCGCTCATAACTTCTGATCGGCAGCGAATGCGTCTGGCCTTTCTAAAGGCGGCTCGGTTTGCGATGCTTATTTCGATCCCCGCTTGCATCGGAATATTTCTGACGGCAGACCTCGTCACGGATCTGCTTCTAGGTGAGAAATGGAAAGACGCCGCTCCTTTGCTTAGCCTTCTATCCCTGTCCGTGATCCCAATACCTTATTTTCAGACGCTGTATTCGGTCAGCCTTGCGCTTGATCGCCCGCATGTGCTTTTCAGGTTGAATAGCATCGATTTGTGCCTGCGGGTCATACTGATATCGATCGGCTTCTATCTTTTCTCGATCACGGGCGTCAGTGCTGCAAGGGTGCTTCTTTCGACCATCATGTTCGCGTTCTATCTGGATGAGGTGCGGCGGCAACTGGGGCTTGGAATATGGGCACAGTTGAAGAATCTCTGGAAAATCGGATTTGCTGCCATTGTCATGGTCTTATGGGTCGTAATACTGCGCGACGAATTGTCAGGTCGTGCCTTGAACCATGTTCTCGAGCTTGTCTTCGTGGCTGGAACCGGTGCAGCGGCCTATGTCGGCACGCTGCTGGCGCTTGGCATGCGCTTGATCGCCGGCCAAGGACGGTTTGAATTGGCCGATCGTCGGTGATGCTTCGATTGTGCCACGCGTGAAGGATGCCTTTGTTACATCAACGCCTGTAGGAGTCCGACGGTCGAACGGTTGCCGCCGTTCAGCCGGTAGGCGAGGCCGCGGCGGGCGTTCCGGTTCGGCAATATCATCGTGAGCAGGCAAAATGCCGCAATCGTCCCCTTGGTCTTCAACGGGTATTGCTGGTGTTGGAGTTTTCGCAGCAGAGAAAGGAAGCACTTGATCGGGGGGCGCCTGCCTTCCGCGATCGCCAGATAGAAATTGCGCTCGATATAATAATAGGCCTCTTCCGGTCGAACGAGCGCGTCTGCGCGTCCGGTTCTCTCCAGAATTCGGCGCAAGTGCTCCATCCTCATAACAAATCGGCGCAGCTCTTGGCGCAACGGGGCTGGATCGACTGCGCGTCCTAGTCCGGAAAAATTTTTGCCGTGGATGCGGTAGCGCCCAAGCCTTTGGGGCAGGCTGACGATATCGCCCATGAAAGGGGCGACGAAGAGCGGCAATCCATCGATCGCTGGATCGTAATCCATTTCTCTCAAATATTCGCAGACGTCGCGTCTGAAGACGTTTCCCGATGTCGGAGGGGTAGTATAAACACCCGTATGCAGCACGCTGTCTGCAATCACGTGGCGATCTCGAAATCCTTCGAGGGTCGTGCCGGCGCCGAGAGTGTCTCCGCGATGATCGATCCGTGTCAGAGAGAATTGAAGTTTGGCAACGTCGTCGTCCAATTCCGAGAGGATCGTCGCAAGGGAGCCCGGCGCCAGCTCGTCATCCGCATCCAGAAACAGCACGAAGGGCGCCTGCGTGCGCTCCAGGCCATAAAGGCCGGCCGCCCTCTGACCGCTGTTTTCAATGCGATAGGCTGTAACGCCTTCGCGTTGGATGACATCCCATGATGTATCGGTGGAACCGTCGTCGATGACGATAAGTTCACATTCATCGCAATCCTGCGATACGACGCTGCGGATCGCATTCGCCACATAGGCTTCATAATTCCAGCAGGTAATGATGACGGCAATTCTTGGCGGTTTCATGGGAATTTATCTTATTGAATGGCAGGTGCCTTGAAGCAAGTACTACCGATTTGATTTGACGTGCATCATGCCTTTGCCAGATCGATGACCGTGCCTATGACATTGGCGCCGGCGCGTCGCAGTTGTAGCAAGGTATCGTTGACCTGGTCGGTCGTTGTCCTGCCGGCGCTGGCAATCACCACCACGGCATCGGCGTGGACTGACAATGCGACCGCATCCGACGAGCTGCCGACGGGAGGTAACGCCAGGAGGACGTCGCCTCTGGCCCTTGCGGTCTCCACGATCCGTCCTGCCCTTCTGTCGCGGAAATCGACATAGAGATTTGTCAGTGCATTGGTGGAATGGATCGGAAAACGGGCGATGCCTTGTCCGTCATTGCGTCCGTTGGAGAGCAGTATCTGCTCGGGCCGCATATCGTCGACGAGGGCATCTGCCAGCGATGTCATCAGCAGATCATCCGACTCGCGATTGCTGTGATTGTGCTGGCCCGCCTCATCATAAAAGAGGGTGACATGCCGGCCGCTTCGACTGAGGAATTGCGCCAGACTGACGCCCATCTTCGAGATGCCTTGACCCGGCTCCCATCCGGTAATCGCGATGATCAGTCCTCGCTCGTTTCGAATGGTCGAGCATGCGATCTCGATGGATGTCCTGAGATTGTGAATGGCCATGGCGTACGCGCTGCCTGGCTGATTGATGGCAACCGAGGACTTTCTGCTGTAGGTCCCACGCAAGGTGCTCGCCCGGCCAGCCGGATCCGGAAGGCTTCCGAGACATGGTACCCCCGTATCCCGCGCCAGATCTTTCGCATTGCGAACCTTGCGATCGAAGGCGAGATTGAGAACGATGATCGAGAAGCCGAAGAGCACGCCGAGAATACCTCCCAAAACGGTAATCAAGGTGGCGCGTGGCCCCGATGGACTGAGCGGTACGAGTGCCGCGCCGATAATTCGTGCATCGCCGTCGGGCGTCGGTACGGCAGGCAAGGCTCCCAGCTTCATGGCATCGGTCGCGGCAGCAACCTGGGCTGCCAGCGCGTCGAGGCGCCACTGAAGAACCTCGGTTCCCGCCCGGGCCATTTCGTCCTTGAAGCTCACGGCCTGCAGGATGTAGGCGGAAACGGTAGCGTTCGCGATGCGTGCCGCAAGCGTCGGATTGGACGAGGAATAGCTGATCTCGATAACATAGGATTGACCGACACGGCGCGCGTCCAGATGCTGTGTGAAATTCGAGAAGGCTGCTTGGTACGCATCGCCAGCCGAGCTATTTGCCGGTGTGCCCGACGTGGTATCGGAACGAGGGGCTTTCCCCGTGTTGGGGCTGCTTATGGCAGACCACACGTAGTTTATTGCACCCGTTATGTTGCCGATGACAAACGCACTTATGCTTGGCGGCTGCGGGCCAAGCTCCGGGTTGTTGCCAAGATTAAGGCTGCTGAATACGGCCGAGAGCAGACGCTCGGAACGGATGATTTGAAGCTCGCCGTCCGCCCTGTTGAGGTCGAAATTCTGGGCGTCCTGGCTTGAAGTCAGAGAGAGGTGGCGAGGTTCGAGCAGGACAGTGGCCGTCGCCGTGTAGGTGCGCGGCAATGAATGGGCATAGGCTGCTGCCAGGCCGACGCCAACTGCCGTGCAAAGAATAAGCTTCGTCTTGTGTCGCAGGGCGAGCA
Organism: Rhizobium sp. WW22; assembly: GCF_047041135.1. Lineage (NCBI taxonomy): Bacteria > Pseudomonadati > Pseudomonadota > Alphaproteobacteria > Hyphomicrobiales > Rhizobiaceae > Rhizobium > Rhizobium sp. WW22. The sequence continues at coordinate 1,671,782 of NZ_CP178199.1, read as the reverse complement.
TGCACAACGATCGCAGGAGCGCGACCGGCCCTTCGCTGGTCTTGTCCGCGGGCAGTTCGTCCAACCGCCAAAGCCGTGACGACCGTTCCAGTAGAGACGGGGCGTTTTGCGTCATCTAGTCCTCACCTCTGACTTGAGTTGTTCTGACTTGCTTCGCGTCGGCAATTTTGCCGCCCGTTCGGGTTCAAGGCGCCCATAAAGGAGATCCTTGATTGCAATGAGATTGCCTTTCGCGCGCCCCCATCTGTCGACGAAAGGTTCCGGCCAGACGGCGCGCGAGAAGTTCATGGCCATGTTGCAGAAGATGTGATTGGCGACCATCGGGCCCGTCATTGTCCCCTTGCGCAGCATATAGATGGGGTTGATCACCTGCGAATAGCCAAAGCGGTCCCCGCTGACGCGGCCGCTTTTGACACCCATATGCACTCCGAACGCTTCCGCGCATTTAACGAAGCGCCCCCCTTGCTTGCCGAGAGCTGCGGCAAAGTCGCGATCCTCCAGCCAGCCATAAAGGACCAGACGTTCGTCGAAGCGTGTTTCACCGATAGCCTCCGCCCGGAAGGCCATGTTGCATCCGTACGGGCTGTAGGGCTCTACCCAGGTCCCGTCGCTCGCCGGCGCGGTCTCGACAAGGCGCAATGCTTCCTCAAGGCCGATTCCCGGACCGCCGACGCCATCGGCCAGCACACGGCCGGTGAAGCCCACGATCTGATTATCATCGCGAAACGCCCTTGCCGCCGCCGCAAGCCAGTTCCCGTCTGCCAGGAAATCATCGTCAAAAAAGGCGACGATCTCGCATTCCTCGGGGATGTTCAACAGCGCGGTATTTCGTTGCCTCGTCAACCCACCGGGGCCTGTTACGACTGTCACGTCGGGATGACCGATGAGATTACCGGCATCGGCGGCATCGATACAGGAGACGATGACCGTTTTGGGTTTTAGCGTCTGTGTGGCCAGCAGGTGGCGCACGGTCGCGTTTACGGTCGCCGGCCGTCCTCGCGTCGCGACGATCACCGCGATATGGGGAGTTCCGATTCCGGAGGGCTTATAGGTTTTTGGCCGCGCGATGGGCTCGCCAGCAGCTCCATATAGCCGGCAGCCGTTTGCGACCAGGAGAAGTTCTTGATCTGGTCGTATCCTCGTCCCATCAGATCGATGCGCAATCCCGGAGATTCCTTCAGCGTTCTGATTTGTCGAACCCATGCCGCCGGGTCGGTCGGCGAGGCAAGCAGAGCAGCGTCGCCGCAGACTTCCGGTATGCTTGCACAGTAAGAGGCAACGACAGGGCAGCCACGCGCCATCGCCTCCACGATCGGCAGACCGAAGCCTTCCGTTAGGGATGGAAAGGCAAGGCAAAGCGCTCTTTCGAGCAGGTAAGCCAAGTCGTGATCCGAAACACGTCCTATCATATGGACGTTCGGCCGTTCCTTGAGTGCGCCCGGGACGAAAATTCCTGCATCGCCACCGGCAATGACGATATCGATACCCATCTCGTCGAGCCCCGGTGCGGCGTCGACGAGTAGTGCAAGGTTCTTGTGTCGCGCCTTGGATCCGAGTGCCAGGATGAACTGACGATCGCATCGCTCGAAGGTTTCGGCGACGAAGCTCGGCGCAATCTGCGCAAGCGCCGGATCCCAGCCAAAGGCATGTTCGTGACCGTTGGGAAGAACGGCGATGTCTTCGATCCGGATCGGCAGATGTCTTGTGATCTGGCGCGCCGCGGCATGCGACACGGTCACGATGCGAGCCGAGCGCTTTACGAGAAGCGGTTGAAGCGTCTGATAGACGATCCGGAAAGCCCGGCTATAACTATCCGGCGTGGTGAAGACATTGGCGTCATGGATGCATACGATCTGATCCGCCTTGGTCGCCGGCGCCGTGTTACAGAGATTGAGAAGGCGGCCATGCCATTGTGCCGGCAAGGTGATCTGTTCCCACGGATGGCCGGAAAGCGCTCCGGATTGCATTAGCGGCATATGACTGAACCCCGGATCCGTTGTCCCGGAAGGGGCAATGATCGCCGCCCGTTCATCGGCGGCGGCAAGCGCCGTGTTGATCGCGCGCACCACATTCGATGCGTAACGCTGCACGCCCGTTGGATTCTGACCGAGGAAGCGGCCGTTGACCGCAAAAAGGGCGCCAGCGCTCATATGGTGACTACTCCTATAGGGCGACCGGTGCGTGTATGTTGTCTGCTGCGTTCCGGCAGGGCCGACGCCAGTCCGGCAAGCATGCAGAAGAATAGGCCCTGATCGATGACGGGGCTGACAAGCATATCGCCGACGAGGAGGCCGAAGCAGCCGTTGCAGGCCGCCAGCCGCGCATCCGCGGTAAGGCTGCCCGGGGTTCCGCGCTTCTTGATCAATGCTCCGAAGGCGAAAAGGAGATAGAAAATCGTGCCGGCGATGCCGACATTTGCAAGAAGGGCAAGGGCAAAGCTGGAGGTGCGAGCAGTGCCGAGACCGACGCCTACGCCCATGGTGTCGACGACATTCTGGATTGCGGCCATGTTCCAGGAGCCCCGCTCAACGGCGGAGTCGGAGGTGGATTTGCCGAGTGCGATGATGTCGATGTAATTATATACGGTCTTCGACACCTCAGGATCTATCGCGATCAGTAGCGCCGCTGCGGTCGCAATCGTCGGTATGAATACGATCGCCAGCGTACTGAAGCGGCGGGCATTCTTATGCCCTCCGACGGCAATTGCCGTCAGGTAAAGGATCAAACCCATCACGGGTGCGCCGACGAGGCCGGTTGAAGATGTCGACATCACAACCAGGATAAGCGACGTTACGGCGACAAAACCAGTGAGATAGGGACGGCGGCCACAGAGCCAGAGCGTGCCGGTGAAGGCAAAGACACCGAGGGTTGAACGTGCAAAGGACGAGGCTTCGGTGAATGATCCAACGATGCGTTTGACGCCTGCAATCTGATCGTCGGTATGGAGAACATACTGGGCATTTCGTATGAAGGCGAGCATGCCTTGTGTGCCCGTGGAATAGGTGGCGACGTCAAGAAATGCAAAGGCAGTGTTGGCAACGGCATAGGCAAGAAGCCCGGTCAAGACCGCATTAAAGCCGCGCCAATTGGAGGCAATCGCAACCGTCAACGCGTAGCAAAGAAGATTGCCAACCATGTAGACGCTTTGCGTAAGATTGCTCGAAACAGGAACAAGCGGAACTGTCGATCGGCTATCGTCAAATATTGTCGTGCCGAGGGGTACGATCTGCGTGACGCCCGACAGAATCCGCGGCGAAAAGTATGCGCTCAGCACGCCATAAAAGACAAGCAGGGCAAACCAGAAGCCAGGTTCGCCGAATTTCAACGCGTGGAGAAATTCGCGTGTTGCACGTTCCCGCGTCATGACACCCAATAGCAGGAAGCCGAGCATAACATGGCCGGGCTGAATATTGGCGGCTCCGACGAACATTGCCGCTGCCGATCCGAATACAGCCGCCACCCCCAGGGCTATGACGGTTGCACTATCGCCGAGTAAGAGGCAGAAGAGCCCACATAGAATGGCAGCGATACCGATCGGCTCGATACTCATGTCAGAGCCTCGCGGCGACGAGATCGACGCTCGACAGCGTTGCGGTTCGGGGCGCCCCCCGAGGCGGAGACGTCGGGGCGAAGCTGCAAATCTGCCCCATCGCAGGCGCCGGCATGGGTTTGCGCTGATGCCATGGATGACTACTCTGCAAGAACGAGGAGAGAGTAGCCGCCAAGGATTCGCACTGCCAAATCCGGATGAATCGAATAAAGCAGCCTGCGCGGCAGCCGCATCAATGTACTGCTGAAAGCCTGATTGGGTAATTCCAGGCGGCTTGCAGTATACGCATAGTCGATAACGGAGTAGCCACAGCCCCGCAGGGTAGCAAGCGCCGTATCCTTGAAGAAATAATGTAGATGCCCGACATTATCGCGCAAATTCGCGATCGGCCAAGCACGCAGGACCGACTGCACGGAAAGGTCGAGCGGGATATGGAAAATCTTGTAGCGACCGCAAGAGCGCAGCCCCTTGATGAAGGAAATATAGTCTTCGACATGCTCGATCACGTCGGCAATGACGACGACGTCAAAAGTACTATCCTTCTCCTCAAGTATATCGCTCAGTTGAAAGGAAACGCGGCTGGTTTCCTTCGTCTTTGCTCTTTGATAGGCGTGGGGGGAAATCTCATAGCCGGTAAAATGTGCCTTTGGAAAGGAGCGCGACAGATTTAGGAGGATTTCACCCGTACCGCAGCCGACTTCGCAAAGTGTATCGAAGTTCAGCCGATTTTTGCGAATAATCGCTTCGATCTGATGTGCTTTCCACGGGGAATCCTCCTCGTGCCACGTTGGGTTCAGTTCGGCATATTGGTCGGTGAGATAAATATCGTGCAAAGCTAACCCTTCCCTGCCAGGAGTTTATACCTCCTGTCGACTGCGGCGGAGGTTCTGGAAATCTATACTGGGTCGTTTGGTAGCTGCAGCTTACGAAAATGGAAGCTTACGCAGCTCGTATGCAATCGCATGTAATATGCATCCGAGGCAGCCGGATCAGTAGCTGCCCCGAGACGACAAGACGGCCGGAATGGTCTTGACCATGATCACGACGTCGCCCCATAGGCTCTGTTCAGCAATATAGCGCACATCAAGTGCGATGCGCGTATCATAGCTGGTGTCGCTACGGCCGCTGACCTGCCAAAGGCCTGTCAGGCCGGGCCTGACACGGATATAGTCGGCAAAATGCGCCCCATACAACTCGGCTTCACTTGCGACGATCGGCCGTGGCCCGACAAGGCTCATTTCTCCCCGTATCACGTTGAAAAGCTGGGGAATTTCATCGATGCTGTTTTTGCGCAGCAGCCTGCCGAATTGCGTGACGCGCGGGTCGTCCTTGAGCTTGCGCGTCGCGTTCCACTCGGCCCTGAGGGCAGGATTGGCATCAAGATGCTGGGCTAAAACTTCCTCGCCATTTTTGACCATCGTTCTGAATTTGAGGCAGGGAAACAGGACCCCATTTTTGCCAACGCGTCGATGCGAATGGAAGATCGGTCGCCCCTGCGTTACCAAAAGAATAGCCACGACCATGACAATCATTGGCGCCAATACAACCAATGCTATCCCGGCCAGGGTGGCATCAACGCAACGCTTGGTCGTGCTGGAGGTTGGAGTTCTGTTGTTTGCCCGACGAATGGACGTGCCGCTGCTGCGACGCGTTCCCAGATCGCCCAGTGTATCGAGCTCACGTCTAACGTTAATTTCCCTCATCAGCTTGCCCCGCATTCGGAAGAAACAAAGAAATGTCGTCAGCAATGTTTAGAAAGGCGCTGTCCCGCGCCGAGATCGAATGTAGTTTGAGATTAACAAATAATAAATAATTTGACAATGTCTTTGTTGCTCTGCAATATATGTGCGTTATTTCCGATAAATTCGAGTTATTACACAACTTATTTTTGTATATCTTAATATATACGGCGGTTATCGTCTCTATATATATTTGGTTGTGTGAATAGTGACCGGAACATAAGTTCGAGTTATTTAATGAGTACTTGTTGGCAGGGAGCTTAGCGATGGCAAATGCGACCGGACGGCCCACAGAGCCCTTGGTTTTGAGTAAGGAAGAGCGAGATTATCTGGAGCTGCAAGTGCATCGGCGTCGGGCGGCAGCGCGCTCTATGGCCGAACGATGCCAGATCATCCTTTACTGCGCAGATGGCATGACCAGCAAGGCCGTGGCGGCGAAGCTTGGAATCCATGAAAACACCGTCGGCAAGTGGCGGCGGCGCTTCTTGAAAAATCGTACAGACGGGCTTCTCGATCAGGAGCGGCCGGGTCGGCCGCGCACGATCGATGACGAACAGATTGCGGCCATTATTGAGCGCACTCTTCAATCCATGCCCGACGCTACCCATTGGTCGATCCGTTCGATGGCGGCGGCGACCGGATTTTCGCATACGACAATTCGGCGCATATGGGCGGCTTTCGGTCTTCAGCCGCATCGCATGCAGACATTCAAGCTCTCAACTGATCCGCTTTTCATCGATAAGGTCATTGATATTCTTGGACTTTACATGTCTCCGCCCAATCGCGCGCTGGTGTTGGGTGTCAACGAGCGCGGCCTTCTTCAGAAGCTTGACGACGAGCGATCCGTGGGGTCGTCAAACCGCTCGGGGGGCGAAGGTCAGGCCCATCCCGCACCTTGGCAAGGGACGGTCTCGCTGGTCGGCGCCCTCGATATTGTTTGCGGTTTTGTAATCGATAGATATCACAAGCAGCATGGCGCCGGCGAGTTTCTGGAATTTCTCAAACAGATTGATGCGGGCGCCCGGCCCGAGATCGATATTCACATCATTTTGGACAATAGCGAGGTGCATAAAAACTCATTGGTTCAGTCCTGGCTGATGCATCGCCCCCGCTATCACCTGCATTTCACACCTACACCGGTTTTCTGGTTGCGTCAGGTCGAGAGCTGGTTCGGGGAAATGAGCCGCAGGCGGTCACCGCCTGGCGCTCAGACATCAGCGAGCCAGTTGGAAGCTGATATGCGGGCTTTCATCGAGCGTCATAGTGAAAGCATAAGCCCGTATAAATGGCTGAATTCCGATACGGCTCAGCCTTCCCGGCACACGCTACGGCAGAAAAGTGCAACGGATGTCAAAGCGCGAAGCCTGAATATGTCGGAGCGGCTGAATAAATCAGTATAACTCCAGACTATACATTGAATATAGTTTAACTGTTCGGTTCATGGGGTACTTCATGCGTGTCGCAATCATACATTACTGGTTGGTTGGAATGCGTGGGGGGGAAAAGGTTCTGGAGGCCCTCTGCCGGATGTACCCCGGTGCCGATATCTTTACGCATGTCTACGATCCCTCGGTCATCTCTGACGTCATCAAGAAACATCGTGTCTATACGACTTTCATAGATCGGCTTCCCTATGCGAAGCGGATGTACAAGAGATATCTCCCGTTGATGCCCATGGCGCTCGAGCAGATGAATCTGAATGAATATGATCTTGTTATCAGCAGCGAATCCGGGCCGGCCAAGGGAATAATACCCAATTCGACGGCTCTGCATGTGTGTTATTGCCATTCACCGATGAGGTATATCTGGAACATGTATAATAGCTATTATGATAGTTCCGGCCTCATGACCCGCCTGATGATGCCGCCGCTCGCGCATTATCTAAGAACATGGGACGTGGCGACCGCCAATCGCGTCGATGATTTTGCTGCAAATTCGCTCACCGTTGCGCGGCGTATCAAGAGCTACTACCGGCGAGATGCCGAAATCATTCACCCGCCGGTCGATACCTCTGCATTTCATCCTGTGCCCCGGTCGGAAGTCGGCGATCATTATCTAATGGTCGGCGAACTCGTCAGCTATAAGCGACCCGACCTTGCCGTAGAGGCATTCAACAGAATGAAGGCGAAGCTTGTCGTCATCGGCGGCGGCGAAATGCTGGAACGATTGCAGAAAATGGCGGGGCCCACGGTAACGATGATGGGGCCGCAGCCGTTTCGGGTTCTGCAAGAGCAATATGCGCGCTGCAGGGCGTTGGTTTTCCCGGGTGAAGAGGATTTTGGGATCGTGCCGGTCGAAGCAATGGCGAGCGGTCGGCCGGTTATTGCGTTCAATCGCGGAGGGGCAACCGAAACGGTCGTTGCCGGAAAGACGGGGATCTTTTTCGAGACCCAGACCGTCGATGCATTGATCGAGGCAGTCGAGCATCTCGAGCGTATGGATCTTCGTCCGGGTGACGCCGTCGCGCGTGCCGCGGAATTCAGAACGGAAATCTTCATGAGAAGATTTGCGTCCTTCGTCAACAGATCGACCGGCGGGCAGCCTAAGGTCGTTCATGGCTAAGTATTGTCGGAGGGCGGCACCAATGAGGCGCCTTCACCCTCGAATAGGAGTGGAAGCCATGGAGCTGAATAAGTCGGTGGCCGGGGAAATTAATCGGCGTTTTGTGTATCGGTTGCCTATTCTGGCAGCGGTCGGCATGGCTTTCGTGCTGGGGATGTCGAGCGCTCGTGCGGATGACTATATTCTCGGCCCGCAGGACAAGTTGCGCATACGCGTATATGAATGGCGCCCGATGGCCGGCTCCGCTGTCGAATGGGAGCCGCTGACCGGCGAATTTGTCATATCGGCATCGGGTAACCTGTCGCTGCCTATCATCGGGACCGTACCGGCAGCCGGCATGACTTCCGAGCAGGTCGCAGAGAGCATCGGCGAGCGGTTGAAGACGCAGGTCGGCATGCAAAAGCGTCCCAACGCCTCGGTGGAGGTGGCGCAATACCGGCCATTCTTCCTGACCGGTCTGGTGGCTAAGCCCGGGCGTTATGATTACAGTCCCGGCCTTACGGTCATTCAAGCCCTCAGCATGGCCGGAGGGACATTCGGTGTCACTGACCCGACGCTTGTCGGTCTGCAGCGAGACGCCGTGGTCGCCCGGGGTGATCTGCGCTCTTTGGATGTCGAGCGGCTCAGCCTTCTGGCGCGGCAGGCGCGTCTGGACGCCGTCATCGACAACAAGCCCTCGATCAGCTTTCCGCCGGAGTTGATGCAGCGTGCAGACGATCCGCTTATCGCCCGCATGATGGACGAAGAGCAGGATTTGTTCGATACGCGACAGCGCTCCTTGCGCACCGAGACCGATGCGCTGAACCAGGCAAAGCTTCTCGCCAGCAATCAGATCGAAGCTCTCACCTCGAAGGCCGCTTCGCTTGCAAAGCAGATAGAACTCGCCAACAAGGATGTCGGAACGGTCAACAAGCTGATCTCCCAGGGGTTGACCGTGTCATCGCGCGAGCTTAACGCCAATCAGAACCTGGCCCAGCTCGAAAGCCAGAATCTTGACGTGGCACTTGCCAATCTCAAGGCACGGCAGGACATCGCGAAGGCGGATGGCGATATTGCCGATGTCAGCAATCGCTATCGTACGCAGGCATTGACCGAGGCGGCAGATGTGCGCGATCGCCTCGCAGCCAACAGGGAGAAGTCAGCAACGACCCAAGCTCTTCTCGACAACATTCAAGCGCGTGCCCCCGCGGCTACGGCAAGTCTGGCAAGCGAGGATCCGCGACGCACGCTCAAGACCACGATAGATCGTATCGTCGACGGCAGCTTGCATAGCATGCCTGCGAGCGACAATGACCCGGTCGCGCCCGGCGATGTCATTCGCGTCGAAGATGAAAAGCCGCAGGCGCTGACTCAAACGACAGACAATGGGTTAGGCCCGGCATTGTCTCCGTGATGACAAGACGGTTCCGTAGATTCGGGCAAATCCAAAAGGCCTGCAAGCAGAGGATGCTTTTAGAGCGGCTTTCGCATTTTGCGCGTATCGATCGCAGCCAATAATCATCTCAGAGTAGTAATTTCACCCTCATCGTCAGTCTTTCTCTGAAAATTGGGCGTATAACCGCATAAGCTGGAAATATTCGACTTGTCCCAGAGGCACAGATCACGGATACTATGAACAGGTATTATTTTTGATCGAAGATGAACTACTCGGAGCTGGACGTTTGATGGCTTGGGGTCTCATTGTCTCTTTCGTAGTCGGGGCTTTATGTGCCCTAAGAGTACCAATTCTGCTTTTTACGATCATCGTGCTCATTGTGATGGTCGGCTACGCACTTTCCAATATCGGCTCTGGTAGCTCTGCACTCGACATCTTAGCATGGTCTTTCATTCTGGCCGCCGTGCTCGAGGCTGGGTATATTTTTCCGCGCATGTTGCTTTACGTCATCTATGTAAAAGTGCTCGGACGAGATATCGGCAGGTCGAACTCGAGGAACGGGTCGGACCTCTTCACCAACAATCTCTTTCAAGCCCATTCGGATGCAAGGCTTTCTGCGAAAGCTGAGCGCGGAGGTGTCGACAAAGCTCGCCCCGGGATGCCGGACTGAAAGAAAAGCCGTGCGATGGTCTGTGCCTTTGTTTTGCAAGGAAGGCCGTGCGTCGCTCAGGATTCAGGCGCTATAATTTGGGGCGTTTCTCCGCTTCTGAGTGTCCGCGAAACATACCAGCCGTCCCATTGCGAGAACTGCGGAAATACGCGCCTGTATCCCTTGCCCTCAAGGAGCGTCTGGATCGCCGTTTCGGTCTTGGGATTATTCTCCACGGAAATGAGCTGAAATTCACGGCTGAAACTATAGGCAGAAAGTATGTCCAGCTCACTGCCTTCCGTATCTATCGAAAAGTAGTCGATGACGGTTGGCGCATTGTAGGTATCAAGCAGGTCGTCCAGCGATATGGTCTCTACCTCGATCTGTCTCCCCTGACTGCGAACGCCGGAAAAATGATCTCCCTGAGAAAAATCTGCAATGGAGCTCAATTCCGGGTCAGTTTCATCCGTAACGATGAACTTGACTGTTGCGCCGGAACTCGATGATACGCATCGATGCTCGATGGAGGCGGATCTGTTGGCCGCCAGATCGGAATGCCAGATCGGGTTCGGCTCGGCGAGGATCCCATTCCAGCCGAACTTCTTCTCAAGGAGCCAGCTGTTGCTATTCTTCAAGCCATTGGTCGAGCCGAATTCCACGAAAAATCCGTTTCTTTTCTCTGCCAGCTCGAAACAGACCCAGAGATCCTGCATGATCTGCGCGTGCGACCAGCTTCGCCTGGCCAGGCAATAGCTGAGGAACCTGGCGTTATCGTCCAGTATGACGTCGGCTATTTCCGCTCTGTTCAGGCGAATGGCGTTGAAAATAGCTTTCTGCAGAGTTTTATTCTTATGAAACCTGCCAACAGCAGATGATAAACCAGACAATATGAATTTCTTGGCGTCAAACATCTTGGCAATCCAAATATTCTGCAAGGCTAAGTTAGCGCATTATCCGCTCTTAACCAATCGATATTCCTAGTCTTGGGTCCGGTTGTATCGTTTGCCAGGCGATCCGAAGCGGAAGGCGATCATGCATAGACATCATCGGGAGGCAATGCGCATGCTCATCGAGGCTTCGCGTCGAGCTCCGCGACGGTGCATTTCAGCTTCAGATGGCCGGGATCCGTCACGTCGAGTTTGTCCCATGGCACGATGTGACCGCTCTTCAAACCCAAAGGGGCGCGAATAGCCAGGGGAATCATTCGGCTCTGTCGAGCAGGCGAGATTTGGCAAATGTTATCTCGAATGGCGGCCGTGTAGCGAATACAGCGCACCACCCTCACGGAAGAACGAACGGCGCTTCCGTTGCGGTCTCTCGGCAATAAAATGAGAAAATATAGGAGGCGCGCCCCAGTCAGCGAGCGGCGCGGTCGGATCGTCTGCCCAGCAGGGAGGCTCGAATGAGTTCTGCTTTGTTGACTACCGGCGGCGGAGGCGGCTCTTCGCGCTGAGCTGCCGCCTTGGCGTGTGTTTGACGCAGCGCGATCAGGCGCTGCTGCGCGGCAAGCCTGTCCTCTGCCGAAAGCGGCTCGACGGGATTGCCGGCGAGATCGTGCCGCATGGAGTCCAATTGAGCGCAGGCATGATAGTATCGCTTGGAATGCAGAAACGCGCTGGTGGCGCGACGAAGCGACATGACTGGCACATCGGGCTTCAAAAGCGGACGGAATTCATTCCAGAGACCCAGCGCAAAGGGACGAATTGGATCACCGGCCTTGACGGGCAGAATGCCAATGGGGTGAAGCAGGAGCGTGTTGATCGCAGCCGCCTTCTTGATGTCGAGCTCCGTCGCCACGATCGGCTCGCGATTGGTCGTCCAGGGTTCTTCCATCAAATCGTTCCTCTGCGTGCAATTCCATTACGGTTTGATTGTGAAATGATTTTGACGGGACGGCAACGAAATCCGCCGCCGCTTGTTCGCCCTCACGCCAAGCCGACGTCCATATATGAGGTGCGTTGTTCTGCAGCAAGTTTGGTTAACGAGATTTTCATAGTTGGCTGGCTAGTTTTTGCGGCGCCGCGATAGGTAGCGCGTACGCGGCGCATCCTCTCTCAATCTCGAATTCGTAACAAGCGGTCCCGCGAAAATGTCGCAGACTCTGAGCCTGGGGTGACTCTTGCCGCATAGGCGGCGAAGAGGGTCAATCTTTGCAGGCTCGTCTCTGCAAGGTTCAATCCTGGCTTGCAGCGGAATGCAGGGCGCTAAGCTGACGAAAACGGCTTCGATCAGTTTCTTTATCCGCAGGCGGTTGCACCATCAAAATAATTTTCTTCCGCTTGTCGGAATCGCCTTCCGTCGGTCGTCCTTGGAGCATCAACAGCTTCTATCTGGAGGAATATCGTGGAAAATGCTCAATCAGTTTGGCAGATTGCCGCCATTCTCGCCGCTCGCCTGATCTTCGCTGCCGTCTTTTTGATGGCTGTCTCGTTCAAATTCATGGATATGGGCGCGACCGCCGGCTATATCGCCGCCGCCGGTTTCCCATTTCCATTATTCCTGGCGTGGTGTGCTGCGATCCTTGAAGTGCTGCTCATCATTGCCTTCTTGACCGGTGCCTTGTTTACCCCGGCGGCACTCGTTGCAGCCGTTTATGTCATCTTCCTCGGATTCTCGTTCCACGGTCCGGCACGCTGGGCCGGCAACCAAGCCGAATTCGGCTTCTTCGTGGACCATTTCGTTTTCCTGGCAGGGCTGCTCTTTGCGGCCGTGCACGGACCAGGGAGCGTTCTCACAATAAAGTGGGCACTCTGGCCGGCCAAATATGACGCAGCTTCATCATAATTTGAAGGCTGCAGGACTATTTGCCCTTTTGACCATAGATCGTGATGCGTCGGCGCCGGAAGAGGTGGTCCGTGAAGACCGCAGCTTGCGGTGCCACTGAATGCGTACGAAGCCGAGTCTCGATTTTTGTGAAGGCTCGCAAGCGCCGTTGATTTACCTGGCAGGCCCCTTTACTTCTCTCGCTGAAAGAAGAGGTCAGCCAGCCATGGATCATGAAACAAGCCTCCGAAACGAGCGCAAGCGCGGCTCCGGCGTAAAGGTGGTCTACGATATCTTGCGCGACGAGATTCTGGATCTGGAGCTGCCGCCGGGCAGCCCCATCGACGAGGTGCAGCTTTCCGAACGTTTCGGCATGTCGCGCACGCCGATCCGTGAAGCCTTGGTGCGGCTGGCGGGCGAGGGGCTGATCGATACGCTGCCCAATCGCTCGACCATGGTGTCGCAGATCGACTTCCTCAACATGCACAGCTATTTCGATGCGCTGGTGCTGATGTATCGGGTCACGACGCAGCTCGCGGCGAAATATCACCGTCCGGAGGATCTGGAAGCCGTGAGGGCTCTCCAGATTGAATTCGCCAATGCCGTCGAAGCGCAGGATGCGCTTGCCATGATCTCGACCAATGCCGCGCTGCATCTTGCGATCGCAGAGGCCGGCCGCAATCCCTATTTCACCAGCCTCTTCTTGCGTTTGCTGAACGAGGGTCGGCGCCTCCTGCGCCTCTATTATCAATCCTATAATGATCGGCTGCCGCGCCGTTTCGTCGAGGAGCACGATGAAATCATAGCCGCGATCGAAGCGCGGAATACCGAACTTGCCGAGCGTCTGGCGCGCGAACATGCCGAACAGATCGTCGGCCAGATCCAGAAACTGCTGATGCGCGAGGAGCGTCTGGACGTCAGTCTTTAGTCTGCATATTTCTTGTCGACAAATTAAATACAAGGCTGTATGAATGCTGCACAGACGGTGAGGCGTGGCGGCGAATGCGGCTGGTTGCCGATCCACTCGAGCCCAAGCCACAAGAGGATAGACAGATGACCGCAAGCATTTTCTCCGGCGTAATCCCTGCCTTGATGACCCCGTGCAAGGCCGATCGCAGCCCCGATTTCGATGCGCTCGTGCGCAAGGGTAAGCAGCTCATTGCCGAGGGCATGTCGGCTGTCGTCTATTGCGGCTCCATGGGCGATTGGCCGCTGCTGACCGATGCGCAGCGCATGGAAGGGGTAGAACGGCTGGCCCAGGCAGGCGTGCCCGTCGTCGTCGGCACCGGTGCCGTGAATACCGCTTCAGCCGTTGCCCATGCTGCGCACGCCCAGAAGGTCGGCGCCAAGGGCCTGATGGTGATCCCCCGCGTGCTGTCGCGCGGCTCGGTGATCGCCGCCCAGAAGGCACATTTCAAGGCGATCCTCTCGGCTGCTCCCGATCTTCCCGCCGTGATCTATAACAGCCCCTATTATGGCTTTGCCACGCGTGCCGATCTGTTCTTTGCACTACGTGCCGAGCATCCGAACCTCGTGGGCTTCAAGGAATTCGGCGGCCCGGCCGATATGCGCTATGCCGCCGAGAACATTACCAGCCGCGACGATGACGTATCGCTCATGATCGGCGTCGATACGGCGGTCTTCCATGGCTTCGTCAATTGCGGCGCGGCCGGCGCAATCACCGGCATCGGCAACGTGCTGCCCAAGGAAGTCATCCATCTCTGCAACCTTGCCCAGGCCGCCGCCAAGGGTGACGTCGACGCGCGCCAGCGGGCGCTCGAGCTGGAGCAGGCGCTTGCCGTCCTGTCTTCTTTCGACGAAGGTCCGGACCTGGTTCTCTTTTTCAAGCACATGATGGTGCTGAAGGGCGACAAGGAGTACGAGCTTCATTTCAATGAAAGCGATGTCTTGAATGATAGCCAGCGCGGCTATGTCGAGGCGCAGTTCAAGCTGTTCAACAGCTGGTACGCCGAGTGGAGCAGGCTTCCCGGCGCCGTGGAAAAGTACAAGGCTTAAGTTCTTACGGACATCAGGCTCAATATGTAAGAGGCCCCGCAGGGCCTCTTTTTTCTGCACATACATTCAACGTCGCTCAGGCCACGGCATCGAGGCCAAGCTCCTCCAGGCGATCGAGCTGGCGGATCTCCTCTGATGTCAGCGGGATACCATCCTTTTCCGCACGAGCGCGAGCGGCGAAACGACGCTGCGAGGGCAAGCGTGCGCCTTGGCCGACGATCGCTTCGAAGAGCGTTTCGGCACGGGCGAGCGGATTTCCTGGTCGGCCCGCCGCGAAGGCTTCTGGCGAGAAGGCGACGATGAGTTCGCCGTGACGTGGCGCAAACGCGGTCGAGCCGAGATAGTCGAGCGCCTCGCGGCTGGTGAAATCGCCGATCATGATGCCAGCCAGAAGTTCGATCATGGTGCCGATCGCCGAACCCTTGTGACCGCCAAACGACAGCATGGCGCCGGCGAGCGCCGCTTCCGGATCGGTCGTCGGCTGACCATCGGTATCTATCGCCCAACCCTCAGGCAAAGGCTTGCCGGCGCGCCGATGCAATTCGATCTCGCCACGCGCCGCAACCGAAGTCGCGAAGTCGAAGACGTAAGGCGGATTGTCGAGGCGCGGCCAGCCGAAGGCGAATGGGTTGGTTCCAAGCAGCGGCGCAGTACCGCCGGCGGGCGCGACGGTGGAATAGCTCGGGCACATGGCAAAGGCGGCAAGGCCGCGCTCCGTCAGCGCTTCCACCTCCGGCCAGAGTGCTGCGAAATGCGTGCAGTCGTTGATGGCAAGTGCAGCAATGCCGAAACGGCGAGCCTGTTCGGCAAGCGCAGGTACGCCGAGCTCGAAGGCGGCATTGGAAAAGCCGCTCCTGGCATCGACGCGAACGATGGCCGAGTCGGCCCGGTGCTCCAATTCGGGCACTGCATCCGGGCGAACCTTGCCCGCCTTGACCGTGCGCAGCACGCCTTCGATGCGATAGATGCCATGCGATTTACAGGCGTCCCGTTCGCCCGCGACGATCGTCCGTGCGATCGCAGCTCCCTGTGGTGCATTGAAGCCGGCTTTGGAAAGGATCAATTCGACGCGGCTTTGCAGTGCAGCGGATGTCAGGGTGGTCACATCGGTCAATTTCGGTTCTCCCTTATTATGCTTGCTTGCATCATAAACATGGAAATTATAAATACAAAAAGAATACAAGAAATCGACAGGTGGATTCGCTGCTTCGTCACGCATTTCGGTTTGCCATAAAACTTGACGATAATTGTTTAACCTATCGATATCCGCGCTTGATCCCATACCGGGAGGAGGGATGCCCATGATCAGCCTGAGACCTGGAACAGCGTTTGCCGGCGGAGCGACGCAGATTGCGGAAATACAGAGATGAGCAGACCGGACGTTATCGTCATCGGGGCCGGCGTGATTGGTCTTTCCGCTGCGATCGCGGCTCAGAAGCGCGGCTTGCAGGTTGTGGTCCTCGATCGCGAGGGACCGGCCGCAGGCGCATCGGCGGGGAATGCCGGCGCTTTCGCCTTCACCGATATCCTGCCGCTTGCCTCTCCGGGTATCTTGAAGAAGGCACCGAAATGGCTCCTCGATCCGCTGGGGCCACTCTCGGTGCCCCCCGCCTATGCGCTGCAGATCGCGCCCTGGATGTTCCGGTTCTGGCGCGCCTGCCAGCCATCCCGCGTCGCTCATTCCATCGCGGCCCAGACAAGCCTCATGGATCTGTCCAAGGCGGAACTGGAGCCTTTTCTGGCTGCCACCGATACGCTCTCGATGCTGCGCAAGGAGGGCAATCTCCAGGTCTATGAAAGCGAGGCGGAATTCCGTGCTTCGCTCCCCGGTTGGGATGCGCGCCGCAATCACGGCATTGAATTCCAGCACCTGAAAGCCGACGAGATGGCGGCGATTCAGCCCGGTTTGGCGTCGCGCTTCACGCTCGGCACCTTCACGCCTGGCTGGTATTCCATTGCCGACCCGAAGCTTTATACGCTGGCGCTGGCCGAGCATTTTCGCAGCCACGGCGGTGTCATCGAGGCGGCTGATATCTCCGCGCTCCGTGCGATCCCCGCGGGTGTCGAGGTGGCGGCGGCAGATGGAAAACTGCGCCAGAGCGGCAAGGTCGTTCTGGCTGCCGGTGCCTTCTCGCATCGCATCGCCAAAACGCTGGGCGAGCGCATCCCGCTTGAGACAGAGCGCGGCTATAACACGACGCTTCCATCCGAAGCCTTCGACCTGCGCACCCAGATAACGTTTGGCGGCCATGGCTTCGTCGTCAGCAAGCTTTCCACCGGCATCCGCGTCGGCGGTGCGGTGGAGCTGGGCGGACTGGAGTTGCCCGCGAATTTTCGCCGCTGCGATGCCATGCTGAAGAAGGCCCGCACTTTCCTGACCGGTCTCAAACCGGAGGGCGGCGTGCAGTGGATGGGCTTCCGGCCGTCGCTGCCGGACAGCCTGCCCGCTATCGGCCAGGCCAGGGGTACGCCGGATGTGATCTATGCCTTCGGCCACGGCCACCTCGGCCTGACCCAATCGGCCGGCACCGCACGCCTGGTCGCCGACCTTTTAACGGGGCAGAGGCCGGCGATCGATCTGGCACCCTTCTCGCCGCAACGTTTCTGACAGAGCCGCAGGCACATGCCTGCCGATCTATTGCGGCAGACGGCGATCGATCCCTCGTTTGCCGTCTGCCGTGGATTTTCTTTCAGACTGGTCAATGCCGCCGGGACTTAGCCCGGCGCGCGAGCGCCATGTTCCTGTCTTGCAAGCAGCCTCAGCCAGGGGCCGCAGTGAAAGAGGCTCATGAGCAGATACATCGGTACCATCCCGCCGAGCATCGAACCGCCTTGCGCCGAGCAGATCATATCGCCGCCCGCACCGTAGGCCGACAGCACGGTCATGAGGGCGAAGCTCGGCGCTGCCGTCACCGCCAGCCATCGGCTGGCGGTGACGGGCAGGTTGGGGGCGGCGAGATGCACGCCGGCCCCTTCATTGCTTTCGGATAGGCGCAACATCAGTTTGCTCCGTACCGATCGTGATGTTTCCACCACACGCCGGTCTCGTTGCGGCCGAGCGGAGCGCGGTCTAGCCACTGATACATGCCCCAGAGCCCGTCCAGCCCGCGGGCATAGGAGGAATAGGTATGATAGACATCTCCGTCCTGCATGGCGAAGGCGCTTACACCAGGCCGGTCACGCGTGTAAGTCGCGATATCCGTCCCCGTCATTGACGCCATCAGTTCAACCGGGCCTTCGCTGCCGCGCAGCTCCCATTGCTGTATCGTCTTGCCCGCCTGAGCATCGAGCATTGGCGGCTCGCGGCGATAATTATATTCGATTTTGCCGCCGCTCTGTTCTTCCGGTGTGAACCAGACATTGAAATCATGGTTGAAATCACTGTTTGCCGAAGAGGCCCAGTCGAAAGTCCAGCCCATGCGCCGCTTGAACTCCTGCAGCTTTTCGAGCGGTGCCCGGGAAATGGCCGAGAAGGCGACGTCGTGATTTTCAAGATGCACGGCGATGCCGTTGAAGCCGTCCGCGATCGACGAGCAGGACGGGCAACCGGCCGTATAATCCGGCCCGAACATGAAATGATAGACGAGAAGCTGCGAGCGCCCCTTGAAGAGGCCCGAGAGCGGGACGACACCCTGCTCGGTCTCGAGACGATAGTCCTTTTCCACCTTCACCCAGGGCAATTCCCGGCGGCGGGCGGCGATCTCGTCGCTGCGCCGCGTCAGCTCCTTTTCCTGCTCCAGCAGGGAAAGTCGTGCCGCAAGCCACTCTTTGCGTGTTCCAGTCGCATGCATCGTCATGGTTGATCTCCTCTTGTCAGCGACATATGTCCTCGTCGGCGCCGCGTCTTGCCTGCCGATGTGCGATACCTTACGGCTGGAGTGCGAAGGGGTGGGAGTTACAAGTGTGACGGGATTTCGATGGACTCACTGATCGTCGCGGCCGCCCAGGCGCTCGCTGCCGGAGATGTGCTGGGGGCGTTGAAGCGCGTTGCACTGCGCGACGATGCTCCGGCGCTGGCGCTTCGCGGCATCGCCATGGCCCAGCTCGGCGATCTCGCCCGCGCCAAGGCGCTCCTGAAGAGCGCGGCGCGCGCCTTCGGTCCGCGCGAGGCCATCGCCCGCGCCCGTTGCGTCGTTGCCGAGGCGGAGATCGCCCTTGTCTCACGCGACCTGGGCTGGCCGGAAAAGGCGCTGGAGACGGCGCGGGCCGCTCTCGAAAAACATGGCGACCGCATCAACGCCGCTCATGCCCGCAATCTGCAGATACGCCGCCTTCTGCTCATCGGTCATCTGGACGCGGCGGAGCGCTTGCTGGCGAAGCTCGACCCATCGCCGTTGCCTCCCGCCGCAAGGGCAAGCCACGAACTGGCGGTTGCCGGCATTGCCATCCGCCGCCTGCGTATCGAGCCGGCACGTGCCGCCCTGATACGCGCGGCGGAAGCGGCACAGAGGGCAGGAATCTCAGCACTCATCGTCGAGGTGCAGGATGCGGCGCGCATACTCGACGAGCCAGCCGCGCGCCTGGTGGCTAAAGAAGGCGAAAGACCCTTGTCGCTGGATGAGGTCGAGGCGCTTCTGGCGTCCGATGCCTTGGTCGTGGACGCCTGTCGCAACGTCGTGCGCCGCGCCGGAGACATCATATCGCTTGCGAGTCGGCCCGTGCTTTTTGCCCTTGCGCGCCTGCTCGCTGAAGCGGCTCCTGCTGACGCGCCGCGGGCGCTTTTGCTTTCCCGCGCATTCGGCGCCCGCCATGCCGACGAATCCCACAGGGCGCGGCTGCGTGTCGAGGTCGGCAGGCTACGCGCGGCCCTGGAGCCGCTCGCAGAGATCAGGGCGACGGCGGAAGGTTTCGTGCTGACGCCTCGGCTGCCAGGTGATGTCGTCGTGCTGGCACCACCGGTCGAGGTCGAGCATGCCTCCGTGCTTGCCCTGCTTTCGGATGGCGAGGCTTGGTCGAGTTCGGCACTGTCGATTGCCCTGTCGACAAGTCCGCGTACCGTGCAGCGTGCGCTCGACGCGCTTGCGGCGGCAGGGATGGTGCAAAGCGTTGGCAACGGACGGGCCTGTCGCTGGATGATGCCGCCCGTCGTCGGCTTCCCGACAACATTGTTACTCCCCGGACCGCTGCCGAGCGATTAGGCTTCTTATTATCGACACTCAACCGATCCCGACGGGAGGAGGAAGCATGAAAAAGTCCCAAGCGGAAATCATTCGCGAATACGGCCCCTTCGACAACGCGCCGCGCGTAAACGGCGTCACCTTCGACGGCCAGCACGTCTGGTTCGCCTCCGGCGAGAAGCTGCACGCGCTGAACCCCGAAAGCGGCGAGCAAGTGCGCACGATCGACGTTGCCTCGCACGCCGGCACCGCCTTCGATGGCCGCTACCTCTACCAGATCGCCGAAGACCAGATTCATAAGGTCGACCCGAAAACCGGCAAGATACTCTCCACGATACCGGCGCCCGGCCATGGCGGCGATTCAGGCCTTGCCTGGAGCGAGGGCAGCCTGTGGGTCGGGCAGCATCGCGGCCGCAAGATCTATGAAATCGATCCCGAAACGGGCGCCATCCGGCGCACCATCGAATCCAACCGCATCGTTACGGGCGTGACATGGGTGGATGGCGAGTTATGGCACGGCACCTGGGAGGGCGACGAAAGCGACGTCCGCCGTGTTGATCCGGTGACCGGCGAGGTTTTGGAGCGGCTGGAAATGCCCGAGGGTACCGGCGTTTCCGGCCTGGAATCCGATGGCAAGGGCCGCTTCTACGCCGGTGGTGGCGGCAGCGGCAAACTGCGGGCGATCCGCCGTCCGCGTTGAGCGGTTTGCAGTGGAGATATCTTGTGTCCGGGGCCGGACGATCGGCCCCGGACATGTCGTTTTAGGAAGAGCAGACTTACGCCTCTGGCTCAAACGATTGCATCCGGACCACGCTGGATAGCGCAGCTTTAAAACTCATTGAGCATAGGCAGGGCTTCAGGCTGGGTCCTGCGAGCGCCGATATCCCATCTCATGTATGGTGAACCAACAGCAATGCCATGCGTTTCCAACATGGAAGCCATGCCTTGCTGCTTCGCGCGCTCATCGCCATATTTCTCACTTACCAATCGCATTCCAATCATTTCCACGTTGTGAGCCGCGCCGATACCGACCGATGCCGTGGGCAATCGTGCGCGCCAAGGAGAAGCCATGAATGAGATCGCGAAAAGTCTTGGTGAAATGAACCTGCAGGAGCGGGCCGATCTTATGGCAGCCGTTGCGGATGTACTGCAAGCCACTGCCGAAGAGGCCGAGGAGGACGGCGATACGCTTGCCGTCACCAATTCCCTGTTTCTGGCTTGCAATCTTCGCGGCTGTTCGTCCGATCTCGGCCCGAATGATCTGAAAGCAGCCGAACTGCTGCTGGAGCAGGGGATTACTTTCATTCACCTGCTGAGCGGACGCAAGAAAAGCCGCGGGCTGGTGCACTGACGGTTGCGACCGTCGAAGGTCCGTGGACTGCTAAAAGCCTTAGGCGGAACATCACGGATGTCCCGCCCTTCCTGTCTGGTTGTGCTTGTGTCGGCAGAAATCTTTTCGCCGCGCCTGCTATCTCAATCTTCCTGGATGGCGCTGTCTCGGGCCGTATCCCGCATGAAGAGATAGACGATCAGCGAAATGCCGATCATCGCCGTCACGTACCAGTAGAAACCCTGTTCCCAGCCACTGCTCTTGAATTTCAGCGCCACAAATTCGGCTGTGCCGCCGAAGAGCGTATTGGCGAGGGCATAGGGCAACGCGACGCCGAGAGCTCGGATATGGGCAGGAAACAGCTCCGCCTTCACGACCGCATTGATCGATGTGTAGCCGGTGACGATGACCAATGCGCCCATGACCAGCAGGCCGGCAATGAGAGGATCTTTCGTGGTTTCGAGCGCCGAGAAGATCGGATAGGTAAACAGCACGCCGCAAAGGCCGAAGCCGATCATCAGCGGCTTGCGGCCGATCTTGTCGGAGAGCCCGCCCGCAATCGGCTGCAGCAGCATGAAGATGAACAGCGTGATTGCGTTGATCTCGCTCGACGTTTCCCGGCTGAACCCGGAGGTGTTGACCAGGAATTTCTGCATGTAGATCGAATAGGCGTAGAAGGCGAGCGTGCCGCCGGCCGTCAGCAGCATGACCAGCGCGGTTTCCTTGGGGTGGCGGGTGATGAGCATCCAGAAGCCGGATTTCTGTGTATCGCTCGCGCGCACATTTTTGAAGCTTTCGGTTTCGGCTAGGCCGCGCCGCAGCCAGAAAACCACGACTGCAAGCGCTGCTCCCATGAAGAAGGGAATGCGCCATCCCCAGGCGTTCAACGCTTCGGTCGTCATCACGGCCTGCAACAGGATCAAGAGCGCGATTGCAAGAAGCTGGCCGGATATCAGCGTGACGTACTGAAAGGATGAGAAGAAGCCGCGGCGCTGGCGGCCGGCCATTTCGGAAAGATAGGTTGCCGAAGCGCCGTACTCGCCACCGACGGAGAGGCCCTGCATCAGGCGAGCGAGGACCAGAAGTGCCGGTGCCACAACGCCGATGGTTTCATATCCCGGCGTTAGCGCGATAATCAGCGACCCCGCGCACATCAGCGTCACCGAAAGGGCGAGGCCGGCTTTGCGGCCTTTGCGGTCGGCATACAGCCCCATGATCCAGGCGCCGATCGGCCGCATGACGAAACCCACTGCAAAAACCGCTGCCGAATTCAACAACTGCGCGGTCTGGTCGCCGGCGGGGAAGAAATGCGGTGCGAAATAGAGCGCGAAGGCCGCATAGACATACCAGTCGAACCATTCGACGAGATTGCCGGTGGAGCCGCCGATGATCGATTTCAGACGTTGACGCCGCGCGGCTGCTTCCGTCGCTGCCGTCGTCGTGATGGGATCCAGTGTATTCAGCATTGTTCCTCTCCTCCCGTTCTTGCTTCGGATCGTCGTTACGCAGCGATGGCTCTGCACACGACGGGTTCGCCAGGGAAGGCCTCGCGCATTCGGGTTGCTGGCGGCCGCTATCAAGGCGGTATCCGCAATGCCATTATCTGGCCAACAGCCGACTGTTGTGCGTATTGAAGGTCCACTCTCCCAGTGGCGCTATTGATATGTGAGGAAAGCGCGGCGCACGAGGTTTGAAGCCCACTCAGGATATTCTATTGATATATTTCATTTTTCTCAGAATGAGATCGTCGCTCTTGGAAAACTTCGCGCAAGATTCTGCATGGCTATTTCGCGGTTTGTGCAATATTCTGCACAAATGAACGGAACAGGTCTGAAGCGAATTGTGCTGCTGGTGGTGGCCGGTTTAGCCGCTGCCGCGGGCATTTGGTACGCGGCGCTTTCACTTTCCCGTCAGGACGCTCTCAGGCGGCTGGATGCGGAGGCGAGCGGCCTTACGGTCCAGCATATCCGCCTGCTCGACAGTGAGCTGGCGCGCTTCCGGCTTCTTCCAATCGTGCTCGGCGAATATCGCGATCTTGGTGAGGCGCTCGCGAGCCCCACAACGGATGCCGCCCGCCGACTTGACGACAAGCTTGGCTTTCTGGCGCGGGAAACTGGCGCCTATATCATCTATCTCGTCGATCAGAAGGGGCTTGTCATTTCCGCGTCGAATGCGGGGACCGAAGACAGTTTTGTCGGCAAGAACTTCAGCTTCCGTCCCTATTTTTCCGAGGCGCTGAAAGACGGCACGGCGGAATATTACGGCGCTGGAGCCATCAGCGGCCGGCCGGGCTTGTTTCTTGCCCGCAGGGTCGGCGATGCCGCCGCTCCGGCGGGAGTCGTCGTGGTCAAATTCGAGTTCGACGCGGTGTCGCGGATCTGGGCGAACGATCGCGGAAAAACGTTTGTCGTCGACGAACATCAGATCATCCTTGCCGCATCCGACCCGTCACAGGTGCTGACGACCCTTGCACCTCTGTCGCCTGAAGTCCGGGCCAGCATCGCCGCAAGCGGCCAATATCGCGACGCCGCCCTTGCGCAGGGGAATTATCACGCCGAGGAGGCCGGTCGCATACGCGATCCGCGAGGCCGGATCATGATCGCTGCGGAGCAGCCGGTGGCCGGGACGCATCTGCGTCTCCTGCATCTTCTCGACACCCGCGCGGCGCTACAGGAGGCGCAGGCGCAGGCCTGGCTGCTGGCTTTGCCCGTCATTGTCGGTTTGGCAGTCATCGTCGCCGCGATCTGGTGGCGGATGACCCGAGCGGCCAGGGCAGCGGACGATCGGCGAGCACTTGAGGAGGCCGTCGCCGCACGCACGGTCGAGCTGCACGACGAGATGGCTGAACGTGCGCGCGCCGAGGATCGATATCGCGATGCCCGTGAGGAACTTGCCCAGGCGAACCGGCTTGCTTCCGTCGGTTCGATCACGGCGGGGTTGATGCATGAGATCAACCAACCTGTCGCGACCATCCGCACTCTCGCCGAGAATGCGCGCCACCATCTCGCGGCCAATCGCCTCGATCGCGTCGGCGCCAATCTGGATGCCGCGGTCGAAGTGACGGCGCGCATCGGCACGATCACGCAGGAGATGCGGCGTTTTTCACGCAGGGGGCGGCGTGCAGCCGGAGCGGAACCGCTCGATGCCATCATCGCCGGTGCCTTACTGCTGGTGGGGAATCGGTTTCGCAAAGCCGGCGTGCGGCTGGAGCTGCCGGGGCAGGGCCAGCCCCATGTGCTTGCCGAGCGGGTGCGGCTGGAGCAAGTCATCGTCAATCTGCTGCAGAACGCTATCGATGCGGTTGCCGGTATCGAGGATCCGCATGTTGCTCTGCTCGTCGACGCTGCCGGAAAGGATATGGTGAAACTGACCGTCGCCGATAATGGTCCCGGTATCGATCCGGCACTGGCAAAGGAAATATTCCGTCCGTTCGTTACCGGCAAGCCCGATGGACTTGGTCTCGGGCTCGGGATTGCCCAGGATATTATGAATGATCTCGGCGGATCATTGACCATCGGCCCTTCGCCGCTCGGTGGCGCGGCTTTCGTAATGACGGTGAGGCGAGCATGACCCTGGAAGCGTCGCAGAAAGTTCTTCTGGTCGAGGATGACGGCCCCTTCAATGCCGCACTTACGGATTCCTTCGCCATAGCGGGCTTCGACGTGGAGACGCATGGTGACGGGCAATCGGCGCTGGCAAGCCTTGCAACCGCACTGCCCGGCGTGATCGTCAGCGATATCCGTCTGCCGCGCATCGATGGGCACGATCTGCTGGAAGCCGTGCTGGCGCGCGATCCGGACTTGCCCGTTATCCTGATGACTGGCCACGGTGATATCGCCATGGCTGTCGGGGCGCTGAAACAGGGCGCTTATGATTTCATTGCCAAGCCCTTTGCTACCGATCATCTGATCGCATCGGTGCGCCGGGCGCTGGAAACGCGCCGCCTGGTGCTGGAAAACCGGCGTTTGCGGCAGGCGGCTGCCGAGGCGGAGGATGCATCGCCGCTTCTCGGCCAGACGACGGTTATGGCACGGTTGCGCGAAACGATCCGCCAGGTCGCAAACGCCGATGTGGATGTTCTGATCGAAGGCGAAACCGGGACCGGCAAGGAGCTCGTGGCCCGGCTCATTCACCGCTGGAGCAGGCGGCGTGCCCGCAGTTTCGTCGCGGTGGATTGTGCCGCCTTGCCGGACGCGATCGCCGACGAGGCTCTGTTCGGAAACCGCGTTCGGCGCGGACGCATTGCCGAGGCAGATCGCGGCACGCTGTTTCTCGACGAGATCGACAGCATGTCGCCCATGCTGCAGGGACGGCTTCTGCGTGTCGCCGAGGAACGCGAGCTGCCTTCGGCAAGCGGCGAGCCGACCCCTGTCGATCTCCGCATTGTCGCTGCCACCAAAAGCGATCTGCACGCTGCAGTCGCCGATGGCCTTTTTCGCGCCGATCTGCTCTATCGGCTGGAAACCGTGAGAATCCGCATTCCGCCGCTGCGGGAGCGCCGCGCCGATATCGGCCTATTGTTCAGCGCCTTCCTCGACGAGGCCGCCCGCCTGCACGGCGTGCCGCGTCCGCCCATCGATGCCGCGATGGAGACACGGTTTCTGACACACGATTGGCCGGGCAATGTCCGGGAGCTGCGTAACTATGCGACCCAAGCGGCGCTAGGCCTCTCCTCCGTTCGCAGTCAGCCCGCGCCGGAGCTTGGCCTCTCCGAGCAGATGGATCACTTCGAGGCAAACATTCTACGGGCCACGCTGGAACGCTTCGAAGGGGATATTGCCGAAGTCGCGCAGGCGCTCAGACTGCCGCGCCGCAGTCTCTATGCACGCCTGCAGCGCCACGGCATCAATCCGTCCGCCTATCGCAAGTAAGTTAGCTTGCGCACCGATGGTTGCCGGCAGTTTCCAGGCCGTTCAAGGCGCTATGGTGAAACTATAGTTCCCGTTGGTCTTGTGGCCATCCGTAGAGAGCACATGCCATTCGACCGTGTACTTCCCTGGCGCAAGCTTGTCGGCTACCGGCACCATGAGCGTGGTGCCGCTATTCATCAGCATGGCCTCACCGGTCTTGATGGTTGCCTTGTCAGGCCCGGTTATCTTAATGCCGCTGAATTTCACATTGAGACCTTCCGAGAAGGTCAGGTCGAGCTCCGACGGGGCGCTCTTGACCAAGCCGTCGGCCGCCGGAACGGCGGATTTCAGATGGGCATGGGCCATAGCCTGGCCGGCAAGGGCGATACTGATTGCAGTTGCAGCGAGAAGCAGTTTCTTGATAGGGGGCATTTGATTTCCTTATCATGTTGGTGATCCGGGGAAAGCCCGCGGATCGTGTGATGGCGATCGGTCGATCACCGATATCCGTTGCCGCAAGGGCCGACGGAATTCCCATTCCCGGAGCCGATTACGCACCCCGGAATTAATTCTGTTGCAGCAGATTTCGGATCTTCTGCAGGGCGACATCGGTATTTTCCTGGTAGGCGATCGTACCCCTGAGATTGCCGTCGGCATCGACGAGCAGTACGGACGCCGTGTGGTCCATGGTGTATCCGCCGTCCGGGCTGGGCACCTTTTTGGCATAGATGCGCCAGCCTTTGATCGCCTTCTGCATTTCACCGGGATCGCCCGTGATGCCGATAATCCGGTCGGTGAAATTGCCGGTGTAGCTATGCATGATCTCCGGCGTATCGCGCTCTGGATCGAGGGTGAAGAAATAGGCCTTCAACCCGTCGGCTTGAGGTCCGAGCGTCTTGAACCAGCCCGCCATATCGTAGAGCGTCGTCGGGCAGACGTCGGGGCAATGCGTATAGCCGAAATAGACAAGCGAGGGATGACCCGACAGGGCTTTTTCGGTGATGGGTTCACCGCGATCGTCCGTCAGCGTGAAGGCTGCACCGAAGCTGCCGGCCGCCCGGACCTTGGGCGTCATGAGGAAGGTTGCGTAGCCGATGGCACCAGCGCCGACGATAAGCGCCAGGGCGACGGCCGTTGCCGCAAAGCGTCGTCTATTTGACATGGGATGCCTCCTTGTTTGCCGCGATCGATCCGACGCGAAAATCGATTTCGGCCGTACCGGCTTTTTCGAATTTGAGCGATGTCCTCACCGTCTGGCCCTGAAGGAAGGGCGTGGCGACCTTCATGAACATGAGGTGGTAGCCGCCGGGTTTGAGCTCGATGGTCTTGCCGGCCGGTATTGCTAGGCCGCCGGCAAGCTCGCGCATGATCATCACGTCATTGTCCATCTTCATCTCGTGAATCTGGACCGTTGCGGCGCGCGGTGAACTCGCTGCCATCAGCCGGTCGTCGGTGCCTCCCGTATTCGTGATGGTCATATAACCGCCGCCGACGGGAGCTCCCGGCACCATGGCGCGAACATAGGGTGCGGAAATGGTGAGGTTGCCGATTTTGACATCGTCGGCGGAAGCGAGAGAGGAAGACAGGAATGCCAGCCCGAAAGCAGCGAGGGCAGAGATGGGTTTCTGCATGATCGATATCCTTGATCCGGAGAAGAGCAGGCGGGCGAAGCCTCTGGCTCCGCCTCACCTCGTCAGGAGAAGAAGCGCCGGAGAGGCGGCACGAAGCGAACCAGGAGCTGGTCGAGGAGAAGCATCGCGACGATGGCGGCGCCCGTCAGCGGGAAAGCCATGCCGAAGACGATGGCAATGAACCAGAGGCCGACATAGACGGACTTCTGCGGCGGCATCGGCGGTACGCCAAGACGGCCCGATGGCCGGCGCTTCCACCACATGGTCGCAGCCGTCACGCAGCAAAGAATGATGGCCAGACAAGCGGCCAGCATCAGAAGCTGGTTGAAGAGCCCCCATTCCTGTCCCTGATGGACGTTGATGCCCCATTCGATCGCCTTGCCGAGTGCCGGATACTGATCGTAGGAAATATCGACGAGCGGCTTGCCGGAATATTGGTCGATATGGACGGTGCGTTCTTTGCCAAGGTCGCCGAAATAATGGCTGGCGGTATAGACGCCGGTCCCATCTGATGGGATCGCAAGATCCGAGCCGGCGACCATGCCCAGCCCATGCATGACGTCGACGGCCTTATCGAGACCGATCGGCTCGGCCGATTGCGCCGCGATATCGGAGAGCGGAACGGGCGCGTTTTCGACGACCCAGCCGGCGCGGCTGACGATATCCTGCGTGACCTTTGTCGATTTCGGAACGTCGTCCCAGACTGCCGCCGGTGTTCCGAAATTGTGAGCGGTCAGCCAGGCATTGACGTTGGCGCCCCAGTAGCCGGACCACGGCATGCCGCTGAAGGCGAGAAAGAAGATCAGGATGCCGGCAAGCGCTCCCGTCACGGCATGTAGGTCGCGCCAGAAGACGCGGCGTGATGGGGTGCCGCGAACGGTGAGCACGCCGCCCGTCTGCTGGCGCGGCCACCACAGATAGATGCCCGTCACCACGAGGACGAGAGCAAAGCCCGCGACGATCTCGATGAGGCGATTGGTCCATTTGCCGAAATATTCTAGGCTGTGGATGCGCTTGACGACCCAGCCGAACTCCTGTTTCGACCCTACTGATCCTAGAATGCTGCCATCGTAAGGATTGACGTAGACGATGGTCGATTGTCCATCCTTGGACAGCGTTATCCAGGCCGAGCGGTTCGGCGCCGACGCTTCGTGATAGGAGGTTGCGCGCGCGCCCGGAAAGGCCGAAAGCGCCGCGTCGGCGATCTGCTGCGGCCGCAGCATGGTGCCGGCTTCGGTGACGAGATAGCGATGCGAATAGAAGGTATCGGCAATCTGGTCCTTGAATAGATACAACGAACCGGTGATCGCCAGATTGAGCATAAAAGGGATGACGAGCAGGCCGGCGAAAAAATGCCAGCGCCAGATCGCGCGATAGAGCGAGATATTGTGGGTTGCTGCGGCTGCAGGCTCTGCAGCGGTAAAGGCAGACATGAAATCCTCCGAAGATCGGCAGGCTGCCGCAAGGGGCGATCTGAGGAGGGGGCGGCGAGATGGTTCGCCGTTTGGCGTGAGCCTGCTTTCCCTGAGCAGCCGACCAATCGGCCTGCTTCGTTCGGCAAGATGCAGCTGTGAACACCAATCCTCAGATGTCGCGACGTGATGGTCGCGCAAGCGGCAGCGTTGACGGCGGGCATCGCGACGAAAGCCGCAATGCCGGTTCAGCCAACGATGTCGGGGAGGGGTGGTGCTCTCGGGCCTGTATTCGGCGGATAAAGCTGGCGGTGGAACGCCTCCGATCGTGCGACGACCGTCTCTCCACGCGGGGAGGCAAGGCGCTCACAAATGTCGGTAGGAGGCGCAGGCAGCATCGCGGCGGACGCAATCCGGCATGCCTCGCATCCGGGTGCGTAGGCTTTCCCGTGCACCTTGCCGTCGGCATCCTTGTAGGTGATGCAAAGAACGGGCAGGGAGCCATCCGGAAGCCGGTACTGGGCAAGCTCGATCGGGGATATTTCGTCCGCGGTTGCGACGATCGGTTGATGGGCGAAGCCGACGAGCAACAGCGCAACGGCGCAAAGAATGCGCGCGCTCCACTGAAATGTTCGCGAAATCGTCTTCCGCATGCTTGTCCCCACCACCGCATTCGCGGATAAGGTTTCATTCATAGGGCAGGCGCATCACAAGCGCAATGCGTCAATTCGTGCCGCGATGCCGCCGCACTGCCGATCGATGAGAGGCATATAAACTATTTTTAGAGATCGCATGGTATCTCATAAGGACTTCGACCATGCCGCCGCAGCTCATCTATCGCGGCGCGTTGCGAAGACTGGGAATCGCCATGGAAGTCGAAACACATCTGATCTCGCTAATACGTGTCCTCGGCCAGGTGGCGATTATTGTCTATGCCTATTCCTGGGTCATCCGTATCGTCGAGCGCGGCGCTTTGAAATCCGTGGCCGTCGGGCTGTTGTTCGGGCTGGTCGGCATCCTGTCCATGGGCGATCCCATCCAATGGATGCCAGGTGTGATCCAGGATGGCCGGTCGATCCTCCTTGTCCTTACGCCAATCTATGGCGGCCTTTTGGGAACCATTGTCGCTGCGGCGATGATGGCGCTGTTTCGGTACATGGTGGGCGGCATGGGCGCGGTGGTCGGCGTAGCCGGCATCGTAATCGTTGCAATCGCGGGCTATGTACTCACTCTGCTGCCGCGGCAATGGACCGGCACGGGATGGCGGCGATCGGCTCTGTTCGGTCTGGCGACCTGTTCATCCATTGTGGTTGTTTTCCTTTTTCCGTGGACGGTTGCGCGCGCCCTTCTTATCTCGGCGACACTTCCGGTGACGATCGTCAATATCCTCGGCGTCATGCTGTTGTCGGATCTCTTGCAGCGGGAGCAATATCGCATTGGCATCCAGCGCGCGCTGGAGAACGAAGCGAGCCTCGATCCGCTGACAAGGCTTCCCAACCGCCGGGTGCTGCAGCGCGAAGGCGATCGATGCAGCAAGGAAGCGGGTATGCGGCGTATCCCCTTCTCGATCATCATGCTCGATATCGATCACTTCAAGAAGATCAACGATAGCTGGGGCCATTCCTTCGGTGACACCGTTCTGGCGCGGTTGGCCGATGTCATCAGGCAAACCGTCCGCAAGACTGATATTGCCGCCCGTTATGGCGGCGAGGAGATCGTCGTGCTGCTGCCCAACACCGATACGCGAGCCGCCGCTGCCGTCGCGGAGAAAATTCGCAAGGACATCGAGGACACGACCTTGATGTTCGAGCAGGAGGCCGTCCATGTCACGGTCAGCATCGGCATCGCCTGCTCCCTCGAACCGACGACAGATTTCAAACATGTGCTCGAGGCCGCCGACAAGGCGCTCTATCGGGCGAAGGCGGGCGGGAGAAATCGTGTGGAACTGGCAGAGGCCGCATAGGCCCGCCGCCTTTCCTTCCCATGGGCATGGCGTGCTCTGTCTCATTTCTATCCAAGCGTCCTTGACGGAACGGGGCAGTCCGGAATAACTGGACGTGACGGTTCCCCAAGGAAGACTCCGCGGGGATTAATAGGGAACACGGTGAGGATGACCCAAGCGGGACCTAGACCGTGGCTGCCCCCGCAACTGTAAGCGGATTGCCGATCATCCGGGAATGACCAGCCTGCTGGTTCCTTCCTGAGGCTTTGAGCCGCGCCACTGCAAGCATGCTTGCGGGAAGGCCGATGATAGTCAGATATCCGCAAGCCAGGAGACCTGCCGTCGATCACGATCCAATCAGCCGGGCGGGGATGCTCGGAAAGGACAGAGAATGATTGACCTGCGCCTTCGACATTATCCGACACCTATCGGCCTTGATTGGGATCTCCGCAGCCGGCGGCCGTCTTTCTCAGCGCGATCGCGCTGACGCCGCCCCGTTTCCTTAATCCTATCGAGACCTTTCATGCGCCATTTTTTGACGACCATTGCATTTGCACTTGGGCTGACCGGTTTTGCCGGCTCCGGTTTTGCCGCCACCCAATATCCTCTCACCATCGATAATTGCGGTCAGAAGGTCACTTTTGAAAAGGCTCCGGCCAAGATCGTTTCGATCGGCCAGGGCATGAGTGAAATCCTCTTTTCGCTCGGCCTTGCCGACAAGATTGCCGGAACGGCGGTCTGGGTCGGCCCGGTTCTGCCGCAATATGCCGAAGTCAACGGCAAGATCCCGCGGCTCGCCGATAACGATCCGAGCTTCGAATCCGTCGTTGGCAAGGCTCCGGATCTCGTCGCTGCCGAATTCGAATGGCATGTCGGCGCGCAGGGTTCCGTCGGCACACGCCAGCAATTTTCGGAACTCGGGATCAATACCTATGTTGCTCCGACCGATTGTGTCGCCAAGGTCAATACCGATGGCGGCGATGGTGTGCGCAAGGAGCTTTTCACGATGGATCTGGTCTATCACGAAATCGCCGAGCTCTCGCAGATCTTCGACGTTAGGGATCGCGGCGATGCCCTGATCGCGGATCTGAAAAAGCGCGAGGCGGATGCAGTCGCTTCGATTGCCGCTGCCAAGGCCAAGGATCTTCCGATCGTGTTCTGGTTCTCCAGCAAGGAGGTCAATGGCGATGCCTATATCGCCGGCAAGAACAGCGCGCCGGCCTATATCCTGAAGACGCTCGGCGCCAGAAACGTGGTGACGACGGAAGAAGAATGGCCGATGGTCGGGTGGGAAACCATTTCGCAGGCCAACCCGGCCGTGATCGTCATAGCCACCATGGACCGCCGCCGCTATGCGGCCGACGATCCGAAGGTCAAAGTCGATTTCCTCGAAAAAGATCCAGTCACCAGCCAGCTCGACGCCGTTAAGAACAAGCGTTTCGTCATGATGGATGCGCAGTCGATGAACCCGACCATCCGCACCATCGACGGCATTGAAGTATTGGCCAAGGGCATCAAGTCCTTCGGCCTGGCGCAGTAAGATATGGGTCTCGCCGCAAAACGCAGGGCATGGTGGGCGCTCTTGGCGCTCGCCATGGCTGCCGTCATTCTTCTGGCATTCATGATCAGCCTCGCCGTATCGATCGGCGAGATTTCGATCCCGCTGTCGACCACAGTAAAGGCCGTTTCGAACCGGTTGTTCGGAACGAGCTTCGAACTCAGCCGGATCCATCAGGGGATCGTCTGGGACTATCGCCTGAGCCGCGCGCTCGTTGCTGCAAGCACCGGTGCGTCGCTTGCCTTGAGCGGGGTGGTCTTGCAGGCGTTGCTGCGCAATCCGCTCGCCGAACCCTTTGTGCTGGGCATTTCCGCCGGCGCCTCCACCGGAGCGGTCTGCATCATGATCCTCGGTCTTGGCTACGGCATTCTCGGCCTTTCCGGCGGCGCCTTCCTCGGCGCAGTTGCAGCCTTTCTTTTCGTCGGCCTGCTTGCCGCCGGGGTCGGTGGCACGAGCGAGCGCATCATTCTATGCGGCGTCGCCGGTTCGCAGCTTTTCAACGCGCTCACCTCCTATATCGTCACCACCTCGGCCAATGCGGAGCAGGCGAGGGGCGTCATGTTCTGGCTTCTCGGCTCCATGAGCGGCGTGCGCTGGCCGGACGTTTATCTTTCCGGGCCGGTCGCCATCATCGGCTTCGCCGTCTGCATGGCGCATGTCCGCGTGCTCGATGCCTTCATCTTCGGCACGGATGCTGCCGCATCGCTTGGCATTGCGGTCAAGCGCGCCCAAGTCGTTCTGCTCGGCGTGACGGCTTTCATGACGGCAGCGGTCGTCAGCATCGTCGGCTCCATCGGTTTCGTCGGGCTCGTCATTCCGCATGCGGCCCGCTTCGTTGTCGGGCCGAGCCATGACCGGCTTTTGCCGGCAGCGGCTCTGGCCGGCGCCATCTTCATGGTCGCCGCCGATATCATCTCGCGGGTCATCATTCCCCAGCAGATTCTGCCGATCGGCGTCGTCACGGCCTTGTTCGGGGCTCCGGCCTTCGCCCTCATTCTCTATCGCACCCGGAGGACGGCATGAGCATTGCTGTGGACACGGTAACCTTTGCAGCCGGCAATAGCCTCATCGTCAACGGCGTCAGTCTGACGGTGGAAAAAGGCAAGGTGCTTGGGCTCCTTGGGCCGAACGGCTCGGGTAAATCCAGCCTGCTCAGGCTGATCTGCCGGCTGCGGAAGGTCAAAAGCGGGGTCATCCGGCTCGGCGGTAGCGATATTGCCTCGATCTCGCGGAGCGATATTGCCCGCCGCATCGCGCTGGTCGAGCAGCAGGCGACGACCGATACGCAGGTGACAGTGATGGACGTCGTCCGTCTCGGCCGTACGCCGCATCGCGGTCCCTATCGGCCTGGAGCGCTCACGACGATGCGGCGGTTTCCGATGCGCTTGCCCGTGTCGGTATGCAAGGCCGCGCCGGTCAGCCGTGGCAAACTTTATCGGGCGGTGAACGACAGCGCGTCCATATTGCGAGGGCGCTTGCCCAGACTCCAAGCGAACTTCTGCTTGACGAGCCGACGAACCATCTCGATATCCAACATCAGCTCGATATTCTCGGCCTGGTCTCCAAGCTCGATGTCACCTCCATCGTGGCGCTGCACGATCTCAATCTCGCGGCCATGTTTTGCGACAGCCTTGCTGTTTTGCAAAATGGCGAGGTCGTTGCGGCAGGCCCGCCTGAAGAGGTGCTGACGCAGGAGTTAATCGAGCGCGTTTTCGGGGTGCGCGCGCATGTGCAGAAATCTTCAGTGCACGGCCGCTGCAACATTCAATACATGGCGGGTTGAGTGGCATCTGTCGCGATCGCGAAATAAAATGGATCGCCCCGGTCTGAGCAATTCCGACCGGGGCGCATCGTATTACTAGATGGTGCGAGTTCGCCTCAGCCTTCGAAGCCGAACCGCTCGACGTCGAAATCGTCGCCATCATAGCTGATGGCTCCGGCTTGGGCCTCCGCCATGTCGTCGTGCATCGGAATGGGCGCGCTGACGAGGCCTGGTAGCGTCATGTCGACGGCCATGCCTGGCGGACGCAAAGCCCAGGCGACGATCGCCCCCGTCGACATGTCTCCTACACCGGCTGAGACATCTTGCGCAGCCGCCGAGGGAAGGGCAGCGATCGGCTGCATCTTTGCCATGGCGCTCTCGGCCGTATTCTCCACATTGTCAGACACGACGAGCTTTCCAGCGTTGCTGCGTCCCACGACCAGGCTGGCGAGCACGGCAGTGGGAGCTGGTCTTTCCGGCGCGGTCGTGGGGATGACGACGATGCTGCTGGTCGGCCGCCACGCCGGCAGCGGAACGGCATAGGCCGCGAGGTCGGCAAAGGGTTGGGTCTTGCTTTCCTCAGCCACCCGCTTGCCAAGCTGAGCTTCCAGCCCATCCACGGCCCGGCTTCTGGGGGTTGGCAGCATGCTGGTCAAAAGGCTGCGGTCGGGTTCGACGTTGCGAGACGCTGTGAATGATCCGGCATCGTCGCTATCGTCATCAACGGCCGTGATTTTGCTCGCCATCTGGGAAGGGCGCTTTTTGGATTGTGCGACCGCTACGTCGTAACCCGGCAGTGGCCTGCCATCTGCCGGCACGTGAAGCGTCTGTCCATTGGGGAAAAGCCGCGCAAGCTCCTGGCGCGACATTCTCGGCCATGCGCGCACTCCGCCAACATCCAGATGCACGAAGGGCGAGCCGGAATTGGGATAGAAGCCCACGCCGCCGATCTGCATCTGCATGGCGATTGCGCGCAAGCTCGCGAGCTTTACGCCGGGAATGTAAAAATCCATTGCCTTGCCGAGCGTGTGCTGGCTGTGCTTGGCAACGCCGGAGCTGCGCGAGCGGTTGCGCAGCATGCTGTTGGTCGACGGAGAGCGGTAGGCCGAAACCACGTGAATGGACTCTTTGGCGCCACTGCGGCGGTAGACTTCCCAGACGAGATCGAGCAATTCCGGATCGATCCTGGTCGGCTCGTTCTTTCGCCAGTCGCGCAAGAAGCGGTTGATTTGAGCAAGGCCGCGCGGGTCATATTTGCCGTTACGCTTGAAGACGATGGTCGACCTTTCCCCCGTATGCGTGAAGAAGAGCTTGAGTGCCCTGTCCTCGGCCGCCGCCGAACCGGCAAAGGCGCCGAGCATCAGCATCGCGATCAGCGCCACCCGGAAAGCGATGAACGAGAAAGTCGTGGCGAAAAATGCCGCCGGAATGGAAAAGATCACGTGATGCACGGATACGACTTTCGCCCTTGCTAAGAGAAACAGAAATCAGAGGCGCCGCGCCTGCGGCATCGCTATACCCTCCAATTATGGTCAACAAATCCCTAACGGACCGTTTAAAGGCAGAAACGGAAAAATTTCATTGGTCCGAGCATATTCATGGGCAGTTGGGGTCGTTTTCTCCCTTGGCATGCCTTATTTCTGAAAGCTTCAACTTTTCCGTTGCAATTTTGTCAGAGATCAACCCTTGCCTGTAAGGCGGTTTCTTCCAAAAGATAGGTAAAACCGGCTTTGCAAACGTTTTCGCGTGGGTTGCAAACTGTCTGCCAAGACATCATCATCCCGCCCCATGAGTGGACAGAATCGATTTGCTCCCCCGTCGAGCGGGCAGCAAACAATCAAACGTAGCGACCTATTGCGGCAGCTCCGGCGCGCCGGGCTGCGCCGTTTGACGACCATTGTCGCACCTGCCGGCTACGGCAAGACCTCGCTTGCCGTCCAATGGTACGAGCTGCTGAAGGCGGATGGGGTCAAGCTCTGCTGGGTGTCGCTCGATTCCGAACACACCAATCAGGAAGCCTTTCTGCTTGCATTGATCGATGCCTTGCAGACGCTGCTTCATGAAGATGGTGCCGACGCCGGCAACCTTCCGGCTGCAGCATTGCTTTCGGTGCTGGCGACCCGCCTGCGCAAGATCGAAGGACCGCTCGTCGTCTTTCTCGACGATTATCATTTCGCGCAGACGGATGCGACCGAGGCGCTGATGGCGAAGATCCTCGCCGACCTCTCGCTCGAACATGTCAAGCTGGTGCTGGTCAGCCGCAGCCCACCACGCTTTCCGCTCTCGGCCTTGCGGCTGCGTGGTGAGTTCAAGCAGTTCGGCGTTGCCGAGCTTGGCTTCAGCGATGCCGAAGCAGGAGAGCTTTTTGCCGGGAAGGGCACTCATCTGACGGAGGAGCAGATCGGTTCCTTCAATCGCCGGACCGAAGGCTGGGCGGTCGCACTGCAGATGGTGAGCCTGCTCGTATCGGAATCGGATGAAAGCGACAGCATCCTTGCCTCTTTCGATGGCGGCGATACGGATATGGGCTCTTATCTATCGGAGCAGGTGTTCGAGCATCTACCCGAGGATATACGCCAGTTTCTCATCGACACGGCCGCCCTTCCGGCTTTCAATCATTCTCTGCTCGAAGCGGTGCTGGACAGCAGAGAGCGTGCCGACCTCTGCGAAAGCCTGGCCGAATACGCGCTTCCGGTGACCTTGCTTGCCGGCCCCGGCAACTGGATGCGGTTTCACCCCGTCTTCAACGAGTTCCTCAAGAAAACCGCCAGTCGCAGAGGTGTCGATGCCAATCGCGCTCTTAATCGTGCGGCACACTGGTTCGAGGCACGGGGCGACATAGACCGTGCGGTTCATCATGCGCTTTCCGCAGGCGATGCCAATCTTGCGGCGCGCATTGTCGAAACCGCCGGCGGATGGCGGCGCGTCTATGCCACCACCCGCGGCGGCGCAACATTGTTTCAGGCCTTGAGCGGACATGCCTCGGAAATCGATCTGGCCCGTTTTCCACTTGCGACCCTCGGCCTTTCGATCTTCAACGCGAAGGCGGCGCAGCTTGCGGCGGCCAATCATTATCTCGCCATCGCCGATCGGGTGGCCGTCGGCGATCCGATCCTGGCAAAGGATGTGCGCGTGGTGCGCATCCTCCTGGCGCTTTATACCGACCATTGGGCGAGTGCGGCCGACCTTTCCGCTCTTGAGGACGATCTGCGGCAGCCGGATGGAATGGAGCTCATTCATCGGGCGCTTGCGCTCAACATGCTCTCCTACAATTTTCTGATCCGCAGCGAGCTTGACCGGGCTCTGCATTACGGGCATCTGGCCATTCGCGCCTTTCGCGACGGCGCCGCCGATTTCGGCGCCATGCACCTTTATACCCATATCGGCCAGGCTTTCTTTCTATCCGGCGATTGTGCGAGCGCTCTGTCGGCCTACGAGGAACTGATCTGCGAAGCCCAGACCAATATTGGTCCAGGCAGCGATCTCGATGCCGTCGGCCAGGTATTGAAGGCCGAGGTTCTGTCGATGCGCGGTGAGGCGGAAACCGCGGCGGAGATGCTCGAATGGGCGCTGCCGCATCTCGAGCTGCACGATACCTGGTTCGATCTTCTGGCTGCCGGCTTCATGGCCGAACAGCGGGTCCTGCGCATGCGTGGGGATCTGCTCGCCGCGCATGCAGCCATGGACCGCATCCGCGCTACTGCGAGACGCCGTAGTTTCGAACGGCTCACGCGGCTGATCGATGGGGAGCGCGCCATGCTGCTCATGGCCTCCGGCGATCTCGATCATGCAATCCGCCATGCCGAGGCCAATGGTTTTGGCATGCAGGCAGTCGCTTCGGATCGCGCCAATGCGCTGGCCATTCATTTGCGCGGAGCCACGCCGGCTATCTTCTGGACCCGCACCCATCTGGCCCTTGGCGACAAGGTCAAGGCGCGCGAGATCTTCGATCAATTCATGATGCGCCAGACGCAGCGCCCGCATGTTCCGCGTGCGATCGAGCTTGCCCTCATCGAAATCGAAATTCTCCTGGCGGAGGGTCAAAGCGAACCTGCCGCCGCTCGCCTATCCGATCTCGTATTGACGACGCCGCTTGCCGATTATCGCAACCTGCTTCGTTTTGGCCACCCGGTAGCGCTTTCAGAGCTTCGTGCGCTTGTCAAACATCCGACCGTCGCAGCGATTACCCGCCAGCGCCTTCAATCGCTATTTACGGATGCGGACGTATCGGAAGAGCCGGCCGTCGGCAGTGAAGATGGTTCTGTTTTCACAGGCCGGGAGCGCACGGTGCTGGAATTGCTGAGCTCGGGGCTTTCCAACAAGGAAATCGGCCGGATGCTCGCCTTGTCCGACAATACGATCAAGTTTCACCTGCGCAATATCTTTGCGAAGCTCAACGTCTCGACTCGGACCGCGGCCGTGACGGCGGCACGTCAAAAAGGCGTGCTTGATCGATAACCTACCCGTTCGGGTGGGTTTTGGCATCTCCGCCCACCCATCGGAGAGGCTATCGATAGACGAAAAAACACCTAATCTGCACTCGTGCGAATATAGTGATGAGAGGTAGATTCGTGATCGTCGTCGATCCGGTGACACAGGAGATTATCGAGGGCAAGCTGGCAGCCACCGTCGACGAGATGGGCGTGGTCATGGCCAGAACCTCGATGAGCCCTGTGATCTACGAGGTGCTTGATTTTGCCTGTGGTCTTCTCACCCGTGACGGTGAGCTGGTGGCGCAGATGAACGGCATCACCCTCTTTACCGGCACGTTCGGCACGCAGGTCAAATCGCTGATCGCACTTTACGGCGATGATCTCCAGGATGGCGATATTCTGCTTACGAACGATCCTTATTCCGGCGGCACGCATGCCTGCGATTTTGCCATCGTCAAGCCGATCTTCTTCGATGGCCGGATTCTGGCCTATGCCATCAATGTTGCGCACTATCTCGATGTCGGTGGCTCGGTTCCGGGCTCGCTAGCGCCCAATGCGACCTCCGTCTTCCAAGAGGGGTTGAGGTTGCCGGGCGTGAAAGTCATGCGTAGCGATCGCTTTTCGGGCGAGGTCCTCCGCATCATCCGCGAGAATGTCCGTCTGCCCGAAGTCGCGATAGGCGATCTCACGGCGCAGGTTGCGACCGTCCGCGTTGCCGCCAGACGCATGGCCGAGCTTGCGCGCAAATATGGCACCGATGTCGTCGAAGCCGCGTTCGATCACCTTCTGTCGGTGAGCGAGAAGCAGGCGCGCGCCGCCATTGCGACATTGCCGGACGGGACCTATGAGGCGGAAGATATCATCGACGGCGATGGCGTCACCACCGATCCTATTTCGGTCAAGGTTGCCGTCACGATTTCCGGCGATCGCTTGACGGCGGATTTCACCGGTTGCCCGCCCGCGGTCGCGGGCCCGATCAATTGCGCGGCCGGTGCGCTGCAATCGGCGGTGCGTACCATTTTCAAGGCGCTGGTCGCGCCGCAAGCGCCCTCCAATGAGGGCTGGTTCCGGCCGCTCTCCGTTATTGCGCCGACAGGTTCGGTTTTCACTGCCGAGAAGCCTTCTCCGACGGGCTGGTATTACGAGGGCTCGGTGCATGCTTCAGAACTCGTCTGGAAGGCTCTTGCCAAGCTGATGCCCGAGCGGTTCTCCGCCGGTTCCTATACGAGCCTCTGCGTCGTCTATGTTTCCGGCAAGGACGAGGCGGGGCAGCCGTTCATCCATATCGAGCCGCAGCATGGCGGCTGGGGAGCGAGCAGGGACGGCGACGGCGCCAATGCGCTGATCGCGCTCACCGACGGCGATACCTACAATTACTCCGTCGAGGTCATCGAAGCGCGCTTTCCCTTGCTGGTGCGTCGCTATGGGCTCAACGTCGAAGGTGGATCAGGGGCCGGGCGCCGTCGCGGCGGTTTCGGCGTCATTCGCGATTATGAAATCCTCGGAGACGGCGCTTCCGCCTATTGCAGCTTTGGGCGAACCGACACGCCTCCCTGGGGAATAGAAGGCGGCAAGTCCGGCAGCATCAATCTTCTGCAGGTGGAGGAGAACAGCGGGAAAGTCCACAATTTCGGCCGCGAGCCGCATATCGAGCTGAAGCGCGGCGATCTCGTGCGGATCATCACCGGCGGCGGCGGTGGTTGGGGCGATCCGCGTGCTCGCGAACGGGAGCAGGTCCGCCGCGATGTCGAGGACGGCTATATCACCAGCGAGATGGCGCGCAGCCTGTATGGATATGAAGAGGGCATGGCGTCATGATCAGACTGGCGACGGATGTAGGCGGTACCTTTACCGACCTCGTCGGTTATGATGAACGCACGGGCGAAATCTTCACCGCCAAGAGCCTGACGACCCTTCACGATCAGTCCGAAGGCGTCCTTGAGGCGATTGCACTTGCCGAGAAGAAGGATGGGCTTTCGGCGCGCGATGTGATCTTTTTCGCCCATGGCGGAACGACCGTCATCAATGCGATCACGGAACGCAAGGGCGTGAAGACGGCGCTGGTGACGACCGCGGGATTTCGTGATGTGCTGGAAATCGGCCGCGGCAATCGTCCCGATCTCTACAATCTACAGTTTAAGAGCCCGGAAGCCTTCGTGCCGCGCAGCCTGCGCTTCGAGGTGCGCGAGCGTATAGATGCCAAGGGGCGGGTGCTGACACCCATCGAGCTTGGGGATATCGAGCCGATCGTTCGCGAATGCCGCGCTCGCAATGTGGAGGCAGTTGCCGTCGTTTTCCTCCATAGCTATGCCAATCCCGAACATGAGATCGCCTGCGTCAAGGCGATCGCCGAGGCGCTGCCGGATGTCACGGTTTGCGCCAGCCACGAGGTTTCCCGCCAATGGCGGGAATATGAGCGTTCCAATACGGCCGTGCTTAACGCCTATGTGCAGCCGATCATCAAGCGCTATTTTGCGCGGCTCGAAAGCGCGTTGACTGAGCGCGATCTCACCTGCCCCTACTATGCCATGCAGTCGAACGGCGGCATCTCCACCTTCGATCAGGCGCAGATGAGCCCGCTGACGCTGGTGGAATCCGGCCCGGCCGGCGGTGTGGCGGGTGCTGCGCGCATCGGCACGGTGCTTGGCGAATCCGAAGTCCTGTCGCTCGATGTCGGTGGCACGACGGCAAAATGCTCGCTGATCCATGACAGCCGCCCGACGCTCGACAGCGAATACAAGCTCGAACATACCCGCATCGCGCCCGGTTATCCGGTTCAGGTGCCGGTGGTCGATATCGTCGAAATCGGCGCCGGCGGCGGCTCGATCGCCCGCATCGACGAGCGTGGCGCGCTCTGTGTCGGCCCGCAAAGTGCTGGATCGACACCGGGGCCGGCCTGCTATGGCCGGGGCGGCGAGAAGCCTACGCTTTCCGATGCCCTGCTGACGCTCGGCATTTTCGATCCGGCAAGCTTCGCCGGCGGCCAGATGCAGCTCGACAAGTCCAAGGCAGCCGCGGCAATTGCGACGGTTGCTAAGCCGATGGGGTTATCGGTCGAGGATGCGGCGCTCGCAATCGTCGAAATCGCGCATGCGTCGATGATCAATGCGCTGAAGCTGGTGACGGTCCAGCGTGGGCATGATCCGCGCGATGCCGCTTTCGTCATTTCCGGGGGCGCGGGACCTGCGCTTGCTGCGCGTCTCGGGCGCGATCTTGGCGTGAAGATGACTGTCGTGCCGCCGCATCCCGGCATCTTTTCGGCCTGGGGAATGCTGGCGGCCGAACCGCGCGCCGATTTCCGCAGCACGTGGTTCGCTCCCCTTAGTCCGGAAGCCGTCAGCAATCTCAAGCGCCGGTTTGACGAATTGAAGCGTGAGGCGGTCAAATATTTCTCCAAAGGTGATGCGGCGGAAGTACGTTATGTCTGCCGCGTCGAAGCCCGCTATCGCGGGCAAGAGCACGGCGTCTTCGCTTTCTTCGTAATGGAGGATGATGCCGAAAGCTTTGCGGAACGCTTTCATGCCGCGCATGAGCGTGCATACACCTTCTGTCTGCCCGCTTCGCCGGTCGAGATAACGATGATCCATCTCGAAGCGGTGCTCCACGGCCCGGTCATCGCCATCCCGAAACTCGATCGTGTCGGCCGATCGCTGGATGCAGCCTTCAAGGGGCACCGCGAAGTCTATTTCGGCGGCACGACCGGTTGGCTGTCCTGCCCCGTCTACGAGCGCACACGACTGCCGTCTTCCGAGAGGATTGCCGGCCCTCTCATCATCGAAGAGGCAACCGCGACGTCGCTGGTTGTTGTCGGACAGGAACTGGAAGTGAGCGAGGAGGGCTTGCTGCTCATCCGCGAAAGCGATGGGGGAAGCGTCTGATATGGCGATAGCGATCGGTCTCGACCATATCGTCAGAAATTACGGGCCGACGCGTGCCGTCGACGACGTGACGCTCGACATCCGAGCCGGGGAGTTCTTTACATTGCTCGGCTCGTCCGGTTGCGGCAAAAGCTCTTTGCTGAAGTTGATCGGCGGCTTCGACAGGCCGACCTCGGGACGTGTGCTTTTCGACGGAAAGGACATGGCTGATGTTCCTGCCAATCTCCGGCCGGTCAATACCGTTTTCCAGTCGCTCGGGCTCTTCCCGCATATGAATGTCGCTCAGAACGTCGGCTACGGCCTGAAGTTGCGCGGGTTGTCCGGTGCTGCCTTGAAAACGAAGGTCGATGGCGCGTTGGACCTGATCGAACTTTCGGGTTTTGCAGATCGCGACGTCAATCTTCTCTCAGGTGGCCAGCGCCAGCGCGTCGCGCTGGCGCGCGCTCTCGTCATGGAACCGGGTATCTTGCTGCTTGACGAACCTCTGACCGGGCTGGACGAACGGCTGCGCCAGCAAATGCGTGATGAGTTCGGACGGCTTCATAAACGGACCGGCGCGACCTTCATTCTCGTCACCCACAATCAGGACGAGGCACTCAGTCTTTCGGATCGCATGGCGGTCATGCACAAGGGGCGGATCGAGCAGACCGACGTGCCGTCGCGCTTCTTCGAGGCGCCGGCCAATGCCTTCGTTGCCCGTTTCGTCGGTATCGATACGCTCCTCAAGCCCGAAAGCATCTCGATTTCAGGCAGCACGGCTCTCGTTACGATTGCCGGACAGCGCATCAGTGCCAGCTTCTCCGGAGCGGTGCCCCCAGCCGATGCGCTCGTCGCAATCCGCCCGGACCGGGTTGAACTTATCTCAGCTGGCGAGGAAGTGGCCGAAATAATTGAACTTAAGGTTGTCGAAAGCATCTATCGCGGACTCAGCCATGACGTTACGCTCGCTTTCGCCGACGGCCAGCGTGTGGTTTTAACGACCAGCGCGGACGCAATTCCGCCCTCTCCGGGGGAAAGCGTGCGCGTTTGTTTGAAGCCGGGTGCTGCGCTCCTGATCGATCATTCCGGAAGAACGGCCTTGGCTGGAGGCGATGAGTAGAACCCGAATAGCTGAACTAAGCAAAAAATGAGGGAAGGGAATGACACGATGAATAAAAGCAATGATTTCGCCTCCTCCGCCTTGAGGAGCAATATGCAGCGCCGTGACATGCTCAAACTGATGGGGGCCGGCGCGGCTGCGCTCTCCTTTGGTGGATTGGCCACAACACCGGCCATGGCCGATGACGCAACGGTAGCATTCTGGGGCACCGCCACGCTTGATATCGGCGACAAGTGGCAGGAATTTACCCGGCAGAGCGGCGTTTCGCCGGAGTTTACCGACAACGGCAATGATGTCGGCCCGGTGGTCGCACGCCTTGCCGCCGGCAATGCCAACGATCTCTTTGATGTCGGCGGCTTCCAGGGTGGCGCCGAACGGGAACTTGCCAAGCAGGGCCTGATTGCTCCTTGGGACGTCTCCAAGATCCCGAATTTCGTGGGCATCTGGCAATGGGCCAAGGATATTCCGACCCTGACCTATGAGGGCAAACAGTACGGCATCCCGACGGTCGTCAACGCCGACTCCATCATCTATCGCCCCGACAAGCTCGGCAAGGTCGATAGCTATGGCGTCATCTTCGATCCGAAGCTCAAGGGCCGGGTCGCGATGGAAGACGCGTGGATCAACAGCGCCATCTTTACGGCCATCTACCTCAAGGAAGCCGAAAACAAGCCGATCAAGGAGCCGGGCAACCTGACGGAATCCGAGCTTGGCCTCGTCATGGAGTTCCTGATCAAGCACAAGAAGGATG
Organism: Rhizobium sp. WW22; assembly: GCF_047041135.1. Taxonomy (NCBI): domain Bacteria; kingdom Pseudomonadati; phylum Pseudomonadota; class Alphaproteobacteria; order Hyphomicrobiales; family Rhizobiaceae; genus Rhizobium; species Rhizobium sp. WW22. Next base: position 1,627,365 of record NZ_CP178199.1, on the reverse strand, counting down.
GCCAGTTCCGTACCTTCTGGAACGGCTGGGAACAGGGCGTGCAGTTGGTGGCGAACGAGGAAGTCGACGCCATGACCGGCTGGGAGCCGATCGTCTATGAAGGCCGTAAGCGCGGACTTCAGGTGGAGTATGCAGCTCCCGTCGAAGGCTATGAAGGCTGGGGCAACAATACGGTGCTGCTCAAGGGTGCCACGGAACGCGGCAAGGCCGACGTCGCCCACAAGTTCGTTGATGCGCTGCTTGCCGGCCTCTATGGTTGCGAGCTCGGCAAGGCGCGTGGCTACCTCGTGCCGACCGACAACAACCTCGCCTACGCCAAGGCCCATCCGGATGAATACAAGGCCGATGACGTCGCCAAGCTGGCCGAGCATGTGAAGGCCAAGTTCTCCGGAAAGGTCTACTGGCAGAATTGCCGGCCGGACAATTTCCAACTTTACGAAGAGTGGTGGCAGAAGCTGCGCAACGCCTGATTTAACACGATGGATCGGGGCTGGCACATCTGTCGAGGGACAGGCCGGCCCCGAGCCGATGGGATCAACGCCGAGAGAAGGAGGATTAGACCATGAAGACATCCGTTCTATTGCTGACCGCTCCGCTCGCGGCGATTATCGCGCTTGGCCTCGCGCCACTCGTTCTTGTCGTGGTCTGGAGCTTCTGTGCCTGGGATTCCGCCACCTACTGGATCAAGCCGGAGTTCAGCCTCGCCGCCTATGGCGCTATTCTGGAAGCCGGGCGCTGGAGCGTGTTCCTGTCCACGCTCGGCAAGGCGTTCCTGACGTCAGCTATTTGCCTCGTCATTGCCTATCCCACCGCCTACGCGATGTATTTTTTGGCCGGGCGCACCCTGTCTGTCGTGCTTGCGGCCCTGCTTACGATCCCGTTTTTCACGTCCTATCTCATTCGTTCCTTCTCCTGGCGGCTGCTGCTCGGTCGCACCGGTGTCATCAACACGCTTCTGCAGCAGGTCGGCATCACTGACGCGCCGATTGACTGGCTGCTGTTCAGCGATTTTGCGGTCATCGTCGGGCTTGTCGCCTCCTACCTGCCGTTCGCAACCTTCCCCATCCTGCTCTCGATGCGCCGTGTCGATCCGATCGCGCTGGCGGCATCGCGCGATCTCGGAGCGGGTTTTTGGACGATGGTCCGCACCGTCTTGCTGCCGCTGACCTATTCCGGCGTCTTCGCCGGTTTCCTGTTCGTCTTCGTCATGGTTGCCGGCTCTTCAACGGAAGTGCAGATGCTCGGCGGTGCCGGCGCATCGATCGTCTCGGTGATGATCAACGACGTCATGCGCGTCGCCAATTTTCCGCTCGCCTTTGCGATTTCGACGCTGATGCTCGTCATCGTCTTTGGACTGGTGCTGATCGGGGATGCCTTGTTCGGCCTCTCCTCGCTATTCGAGGAGCGAGGCCAATGATCGTCAGGGAAGGAATGGCCCCGCGCATTGTCATCTGGGCGCTGACCATCTTCGGCCTCATCGTGATCTATGCGCCGCCGCTTTATTTGCTCGGTGTCTCGTTTAACCCGGCGCTGCAGCCGGGACTGCCGCATTTCTCCGACATCACCCTGAAATGGTACCTCGCACTCGGCTCGGAAAGCGCGCTCGTCGCCGCGCTCGGCCAGTCGATCGTCATTGCGTTTGCGACGGCTGCCATTGCGACGCTGCTGTCGCTCGGCGCGGTGCTGGCGCATCGTGAGCTTCATCGCGGGCGCAGCCTGTGGTTTTTGACTGTGCTGCTGCCGATGTTCGTCCCAGGCGTCATCCAGGGGCTGGCGCTTTCGACCGTGATCAGCCGCGCCGGCGTGAAGGCATCGGCTTTGACTGTCATTGCCGGCCATCTGCTATGGGCGATGCCTTTCGCCTTCATCGTCATCCTGACGAGCTTTGCCGCGGTCAGGAGGTCCTATTTGATGGCGGCTGATGATCTCGGCGCCGGTCGCTTCCGGCAATTCTGGGATATTATTCTGCCACTGATCCGGCCCGGTCTTGTCAGTGCCTTCATCTTTTCGTTCCTGCTGTCGCTCAACGAGTTCACGCGCGCGTTCTATCTGGCCGGCCGTCAGAACACGTTGCCGGTCGTGCTCTTCGGCAAGATGAATTCCGGCGCTTCTCCGACGATCTATGCGATGTCGGGCGCAATCTTTCTTGTTTCCAGCGTTTGCGTGGTGGCTGTGGCACTGCGTTCGCTGCTTATGCAACGCCGAATGGGGTGATCAATATGCAAATAGGACTGACCAATCGCAAATTCCGCCCGCCCTTAGACCTCCACCAATGGGAGTACAGAGGATGAAACACGAGTCAAAGCTGATGGCACTGATCCGCGCGGGAAAGAGGCAGGAGGCGCTCGATATGGTCGAGCGGCTAAAGGCGGGAGCACAATCGCTGCCGACCTCCATCAAGGTGGATCGGACGGGCGCCGTCACTTATTACAAGGGAAACTGCCGTTTCGTGAGAAACGTCCAGGGCGGCTGGGATCTGGTGCCGAAGAAAAAGTAGATGTCTGCTGTTGATCCGGGCATCGAAGAGGCTGGTGCCGTCGAACGTGCGGTGCGGGCAGGAAGCAACGTTGGGAAGGGAGCATCGCGCTTCACCCCCATCGTGGGACGCCGTGGAAATTCGATTTGGCGGATGGGCAATACTTGACGTTTGTCGTCGCGAACATTTGCCCATGCACGGTAATTAGGTCGAATATTCAATATCGTTTAAGATGTAATAATATTAGAAGATATCTTATTTAGAAATATAAAATTAACGTCCGAAGCCTAAGCTCTCCTCGACCGTCATCGCAAGACGATGGTCATCAAAGGAGACAGGACCATGTATCGTGTTTCTCATTTCAACAGGGAGAAAGAGGGAGCCGCAGCGGTCGAATTCGCACTCATCGCACCGCTTTTTTTCCTTCTGCTTCTGACGCTGATTGCCTTTGCCATCTATCTCACTGCCGCTCATTCGCTGCAGCAATTGACCGCCGACGCCGCCCGCACGGCAATCGCCGGGCTATCGGCAAACGAGCGAAGCCAGCTGGTTCAGAGCTTCGTCACCAATTCGACCATCAACGATGCTTTCATCGACAAGACCAAGTTGACGGTGACCGTCGCCACAGATCCGACCAATGCCAACCAGTTTACGGTCAGCGCCAGCTATGACGCGTCGGATCTTCCGATCTGGAACCTCTATACCTTCGCGATGCCGGATTCCACCATCCGCCGCTATTCGACCATTCGCTTGGGAGGTCTGTAATGAAACAGCTTCTCGGCCGGTTCGCGTCGCTTAAAGACAAGCGAGGAAACGTCGCGATCACGACCGCGCTCGTCTCGCCTTTGATCCTCTATTGCCTTGGTCTCGGCGTCGACTATGGCATGATGACGCTGCAGCAGCGACGCCTGCAGCAGTTGAGCGACATTGGTGCGATATCGGCCGCTTCCAATATTACAAATGCGCAGACTGCACTTTTGAACAATCTCCAAAGCAACGGCACCACCGCGGCTGTTGCCGCCGGCGCCAACTATATGACAAGCAACGGGCTCGTCAGTGCGGCCGCGGCTACCTCCGGCCAATATGAGACAGTCGCCAATTTCGTGCTCGGCACCTATACGGCGGACACATCGGTCCCGCTGGCAAACCGCTTCTCGTCGACGGGAGCCGCGCCATATGATTCCGTCAAGGTGACACTGACCCAGAAGGCGGTGATGCCTTTCGCTTCCGCCTTTGCTACACCGCCGACCTTGAGCGCGACGGGCACCGCGTCCAGCGAGCGTCTGGCCGCCTTTTCAGTTGGATCGCGGCTTGCGAGCCTCAATGGCGGTATTCTGAACCAGCTGCTTGGCGCTCTGCTCGGAACTCAGGTCTCCCTGAAGGTTGTCGACTATCAGTCGCTCATCAGTGCAAATGTCAATCTTCTGAGCTTTCTCAATCTGCTGGCAACCGACCTCAAGCTTACCGGCGTAAGCTATAACGAGCTTCTGGCAACCGACGTCACCTACGACAAGATTCTCGGCGCTCTCGGCAAATCGACGAATCTTTCGGCCGGAGTCGTCACCCTCATCAATAATCTGGGCAAAACGCTCGGTACCACGAAACTGACCGTAAAACTGCAGGATATCGTCAATCTCGGTCCGCTGGGGCGCAATATTGTCGGCACATCCCCCAATATGACTGCCAATATCAACGTGCTGGATCTCATTTCCACCACGGCAATGGCTGCCAACCAGCAAAGGCAGATCGCACTTGATCTCGGGGTGGCGCTCCCCGGGGTCGCCACGGCAAAGTTGACGCTGGCGATCGGTGAAATGTCCCAGCAGACGCCGGCCCTGGCCGTGGGTGCACCGGGCACGATCGTTCGAACGCCGCAGGTCCGTGCGGCGCTTGAAGTCGCCGTTACCGGCCTTTCGCTGATCGCCGGGCTGAAGCTCAGGGTTCCCCTTTATATCGAGCTTGCCCCTGCTGAAGCGAAGCTTGCTTCGATCACCTGTGTCGGCGGCTCCATGCCAAACGCCGTCGTCGGCATAGATGCCGTACCCGGTATTGCCGAAGTGGATCTGGGCGACGTCAACACATCTGCCTTCGTAAATTTCGGCTCCGAACCGCGGGTCACGCCGGCTGCGATCATCGATTCCCTTCTTCTGAAAGTGATCGCGAGCGCGCAGGTCGATATCGCCAACATGAGCCCGACGCGACTGACCTTTCAGCCTCCGGAGATTTCGGCCAGCACGATCAAGACGGTTTCTACCAACAGCGTCCTGACATCCACGGTCTCCTCGCTCCTGAAAAACGCCACCATCACCATCCAATTGCTCTTCCTGACGCTCGGGACGCCGAAGGACGTGCTCTCGGCCATTGCTGACACGCTGTCGGTCGTGACCGCGCCGCTCGATCAGGTTCTATACGGCACGCTCGGTCTCCTCGGCATCGGTATCGGCCAGGCTGATGTAAGCGTCACCGACGCGAGATGTACGCAGCCCGTGCTGGTGCAGTAATAGTGTCTTGAACCGCATTATGGAGCGGCTTGCTTCTCGCGAGGCCGGCGTGCAGGTCGGCCTCCTGCTGTCCGTCAAAGCCCATGGCGGCTGCTCGTTGTCGCAGCCTTCAAGTCAGATAGGGACCGATGCGCTCCGCTACGGATGCAATATCCTTGACCCGCATCCCGGCCACGTTGATCCGACCGGAATCCGGCATGTAGATGCCATGCTCGGAGCGAAGCTGCCGAACATTTTCCGGAGAGATCGGCAGCAGGGAGAACATGCCTTCCTGCGAACTGATATTGGCGAGCTCCGCGCGGAATTGGCCAAAAGCCTCGGCAGCAGCCTGGCGGATCTCGACGATGCGCGTGCGCATTTCGCTGAGTTCATCGACCCAGGTCCGGTGCAGTGAGGGGTCCTCAAGGGTTGCGGCGACGATGGCTGCTCCGTGCGCGGGCGGCATGGAATAGCTCGTGCGGGCATAGCTTGCGAGATTGCCTATAGCTTTGCTCAAGGATGCCTGCCGATCCCCGAAGAGATAGGCCGCGCCGGTGCGCTCCCTATAGAGCGAGAAGGATTTGGAGCAGGAGACGGCAACTATGGCCTCAGCGACTGTTTCGATGACATCAATCATGCTGGCCGCATCTTCAACGCGTCCACGTCCAAGACCTTGATAGGCATTGTCGAAGAGCGGGATCAATCCATTGGCAGCGATGATGTCGGCAATATCTCGCCAGTTTTGCGGCGATAACGCGGCGCCTGCCGGATTATGGCAGCTCGTTTGCAGCAGCACGGCATCGCCGGGAGCAGCGTTCCGCAGGGTTGTCAGCATCTCGTCAACGAGAACGGCCTGCTTTTCAATGTCGAAGAAGCGATAGGTTGCGATCTGAAGGCCGACGCTGGCAAAGATTGCCTGGTGATTGACCCAAGTGGGCGTGCCGATCCAGATTTTCCGTCGCTTGTCGAGAGCAAGCAGTTCCGCAGCCAGGCGCAGAGCGCCGGTGCCGCCCGGTGTCTGAATTCCCGCGACCGGCTTGCCACCATGGCGCTCGCCGAAGACTTCGGACGCTAATGCTCTAAGGAAAACAGGATCGCCTTCCGGACCGATATAGGATTTGGATTGCTGCGTTTCCCAGAGAAGATGCTCGGCTGCCTTGACAGCTTTCATGACCGGCGTTCGGCCGGTTTCATCGCGATAGACGCCAACGCCGAGGTCGATCTTTCCGGGCCTCGGGTCGGCCGCGAACTTGGCAATCAGTCCAAGCAGGGGATCGGGCTTCTGTTCCGTAAGGGTGTCGAAAAACGCTGTCTTATTCATTGACCCATCTCTTTCCCTATTGCGGCCAATCCTGCAGAACCCGCACGAATTCCGACAACCACGCGTTCGTTTGGTGGCCGTCCAGGGAGCGATGGTCGATCGTCAGGGACACATAGGCCATCGGGCGGATCTGGATCGTATCGGCCCCATCGACCTCGCGAACGACGACACGCTTCTCCAGCTTGCCGATGCCGAGGATGGCGGATTGCGGTTGGTTGATGATGATGGGAGATGCGACCAGCGAGCCGGAAACGCCATGATTGGAGATCGTGAAGGTTCCGCCTTTCATATCGTCGGCCTTGAGCACATTGGATCGCGCCCGGTCCGTCAGATCCTGGAGCCTTGCGGCGATCGCCTCAAGCTGGAGATTCTGCGCCTGCCGAATGATCGGCGCGACCAGGCCCTTATCGCCCAATGCGATACCGATCCCGATATTGATATCTTCGAAGATCTCGAGATTGTTATCATGCCATTGGCTGTTGACTTCGGGGACGAGTTTCATGGCCGCAACGGATGCCGCCACGAAATAGGCAGTATAGGATAGGTTCACGCCTTCGGCCTTCAGTCGGTTCTTGTGGCTTTCGCGATGACGCATGATCGCCGTGAAATCGGCCTCGAAGATTGCGGTGACCTGCGGCGCTGTCGACAGGGATTGGGCCATATGCCTTGCGATCGAAAGCCGCATGGCGGAATGGGGAACGATGCGAGATTTGCCGCCAGCCGCGACTGCCGGCGGGGTCTGTCCAGCCTCAGCCTGCTGCGGCACCGGCGCGGATGGATGCGGCTTGGCGGCTTTCAGCGCATGATCCATATCGGCGCGTGTGACTCGCCCATCCCTGCCGCTGCCTTTCAGACTGGCCGGGTCGATCCCGTATTCCTCGGCGGCCTTGCGAACGGCGGGTGAATGATAAGCGGCGGCGGAGGCCGTGGCAAGTGAGGCCGGCTGTATCTGCAACGGAACATCGGCCGCTTGCGCTGCAGCACCGCTCGCGTTTTCGATGCTCATGCGCCCGAGGATCGCCCCCGGCGTGGCGTCATCGCCATCCTCCATCGCAATTTCGCTCAGGATACCGTCGCATGGCGCCGCTATCTCCTGGGTGACCTTGTCGGTTTCCAGTTCGACAAGCGCATCGCCTTCTTTCACGTGGTCGCCGATCCGCTTCAGCCAGTTTCGCACAACCGCTTTCGTGCCCTCCTGTTCGATCGGAGCCGTGATCTCGATGATACCAGTCATTCCTAAAACTCCAGGACTTCGGCAATGCGCTTGGCGATCCGCTCGGTGGACGGCACAGCCCAGTCGAGAAGCACCGGGTTATGTGGGCTCGGAATATCCGGCATGGCGAGCCGAGAGACCGGCGCATCGAGATCCGTGAAGGCCTTGTCTGCAACGACGGCGGCAATTTCCGCGCCGAAGCCTGCGGCTTCGAGATCTTCGTGAACGATGAGGCAGCGATGGGTTTTGGCGACCGATGCAAGCACGGCCTCGTGATCCCAGGGCATCAGGGTGCGAAGATCAATAATATCCGCGGACAGGCCTTCCGCCGCCTCCTCACAGCGCTGCACCATTGCGCCCCAGGTGACGATGGTGATGGCGCTGCCGGTCCGCGTCAGCTTCGCCTTGCCGAAGGGCAGCGCGAAATCGTCGCCGGGGTAGGGGCGACGCGCCCAAGCGTGATCGAGCATGGCTCTATGCTCGAAGAAGATGACCGGGTCGTTGCCGCGGATCGAGGTGCGCAGCAGGCCGACGGCATCCTCTGCATTCGATGGAACTGCAACCTTCCAGCCTGGCTGATGGACGAAGGCCACTTCGTTGGTTTGGCTGTGCCAGGGATCGCCGCATTTGAAGAAGCCGCCGGGCATGCGGACCACGATGGGGGCTGCGAAGCGATTGTTGGTACGCCAGCGGATGGTGCCGCAATCGTTCAGCTGTTCGGTCGCCGGTTCGGCATATTTCCGAAACTGGATTTCCGGAATGGGGACGAGCCCGGCGAGCGCCATACCGACAGCACGGCCGATGATGCCCTCTTCGGATAGCGAAGTATCGAAAACCCGCTCGCTGCCGAATTTTTCCTGCATGCCGAGGGTGACGGCATGAACCCCGCCCTTGGGGCCGATATCCTCGCCGAACACGACAACGCGCTCGTTGATCGTCATCTCGTGTTCGAGTGTTCTGCGAATGGCCGTGACCATGTTGATGCGTGGGCCGGAGGTTTCCGGTACATCCGTTGTCGCTGGAGGCTCATATCCGGATGGATGCTGCCCGCCCATCGTCTGCATATCGCCGTCGAAGAATACATGGCGGGTTACGGAGGAGGGGGCGGCGACCGGCCTGTTTTCAGCTTGCGCGCGGGCGTTTTCGGCTATATCGCGCGCTTCGCTTTCGCAAGCATCCCATTCCCGCATCGTCATCACGGCGGGAACGAGGAAATCCTTCAGGCGCGGCAGGGGATCCCGCTCCCATTCGCGCTTTACGGTTTCCTCACTCTTGTAGGTCTGCGTGTCTTGAAAACTGTGGCCCTCGAGGCGCGGAACCGTGAGCCTGAGAAGCGCCGGCTTGCGTTCGTCACGAACAAACGAGACGGCATCTTGCACCAGATGAGCGGCTTCGGCCGGGTTGCATCCGTCGCCGTCGAAGATTGCGAGATTTTTCCAGCTCGCGAGATTGGCTGCGATATTTCCGCCTGGGGTCTGTGCGGTCGAGGGAACCGAGATGCCAAAGCCATTGTCCTCGATATAGAACAGCATCGGCAGCGCCTGCGTCGTGGCAGCGGTCAATGCAGCCCAGAAGCCATTCGAGGCAACGGAGCCATCGCCGCCAAGCACAACACCGATATCCCGCGCATACTCCTCGCGGCCCAATGTGGTGGCATAATATTTCATCGCCTGCGCCCAGCCGGCCGTCGGCGTGTATTGTGCTCCGACGCCACCGCACATGGGCAAGGCCGAGGCGCCGGCATGGTTCGGATAGTTGAAGACGACACCGATGTCGCGGCCGTCGGAATAGCCGCCGGCGCGGCCCATGGCCGAGCCGAGCGCATCGGCCGGATCGACGCCAAGCGAGAGTAACAGCGGTCGTGAGCGATAATAGCCACAGGTCGCATCGTGCAGGCCTGTCAGCTGCATTCCAAGGAGGATCTGCGCCATGTCGTGGCCGCGTGCGGAAAACTGATAGAGAACCTTCTTTTCCGGAACGAGACGCTTCTCCTCCATCTCGTCGAGAGCCCGGGAGAGGTGAACGAGATAGGCAACCCGGCGCCAGTCGACGCGATCGTCGGGCGAGTTCCGCTCGTGGCTTTTGAAGGCTAGCTGGGCCATGTGATCCTCCTACAGATGGCCCAACTATTTTAATTCAAGCGTTAGCTCTATTCCTTTCAATTTGGCAGGTTTTGCAGTAGATTTTGAAAGAGATGTTTCATCCATGGCGGATTTCTGAATGGAAGATTTCGATCTTGATCACGTCGACAGAGCGATTCTGCGCGTACTGCAGGAGGAAGGCGATATCAGCCAGGCGGCACTCTCAGAAAAGGTCGGCGCGTCGCCCGCGTCCTGCTGGCGAAGGATCAAGGCGCTGGAAAGCGCCGGCGTGCTGGGCCGGACGGTTCGCCTTGTCGATCCCGACAAGATTGGTAAGGGACTGAACGTCTTCTGCCAGGTCAAGATGAAGACCCATGATCCTGCGACCCGCCGCGATTTCGAACAGTTCATCGCCAGCTATCGCGAGGTGCTGGAATGCTACTCCATGTCGGGGGAGTGGGATTACCTGATCCGTGCCGTCGTCGCCGATGTCAGGGAATATGAAGGGCTTCTGATGCGGGGTATCCTGACCCATGAAGCGGTGCTGAGCTCATCGTCGCACTTCTCGCTGAAATGCGTCAAATACACCACGGCGTTGCCGACGAACGTGTCGCGATAAGGCCTCTGTCCGTACTCGCCTTGAATAGTGCGAGTGTCTCACGCTAATAAACCCTAACAATTTCAGATGTGGAGCAAGGTTGGAGTGTCGGCTGATAACGTCAAACTCGGCCATGAACTGAGCGAAGCGGTTGCGGCGCTCCTTATCAACTTGCCGATAAAAGCGGCGAGTTTCATCGTCACGATCTACGGCGATGTCATCGAGCCGCGTGGGGGCGTCGTCTGGATCGGCAATCTCATCGAAACGTGCAAGAGCGTCGGGATTACCGAGACGCTGGTGCGGACTGCGGTGTCGCGACTAGTGGCAGCTGGTCGGCTTGCGGGCGAGCGCGAAGGGCGCCGCAGCTTCTATCGGCTGACCGATGCCGCTCAAGCCGAATTTGTCGAGGCCGCTAGCCTGTTCTACGGACCGCAACCCGCAGTGCGTTGGCAATTTGTCCTGATCAACGGACCTGCGCCGGAAGAGATCATGCAGGGCCTTGAGCGGGAGGGTTTTGCCAGGCTGAACCCGCGTCTCGCGGTGGGAACGCATCCCGCACCGCCCCTGCCGGGCCGCGTCGTTGTCTTCGATGCGCAGTTGGCGACCGAAAACGGCGCGTTGCGGGAATTTGCCGAAGAGGCTTGGAACCTGCCGCGCTTCGCGGAGGCCTATGGCGAATTCATTGCCCGGTTCGGTTTATTTTTCGAACGCGTCGGAAATTGTGCCGCGCTATCGCCGTTCGATTGCCTGATTGCCCGGCTGCTGCTTGTGCATCAGTATCGCCTGATCATGTTGCGCGAGCCGCATCTTCCCAAGTCCGCCCTGCCGGATAATTGGCCGGGCGAGGAGGCGCGGCGGTTGTTCGCCGAGCTTTATTTGCGTCTGTCAAAAAAAGCTGACGGCTATGTCGCTCGCCGTTTCGTGAATGAATCGGGCAAGCTTCCAGAGATGACGCCGGCAAGCCGGGCTCGGCTCGATCACCTCAAGCCCGCTGAAGGATCAATCCGCTCAGGTACATAGTAAGGGAGTTCGGCTCGCCACGTGCTTTCACGGCATTGGATGTCACAGAAAACTCTAAAAATTCATTTGTATTGTGACATATAGCATGCTAATAAATGACCGATCGGTCGGTTAATGCGTTTGCCCCGGATCGCTGTTTCGTGGAGGAGAACGAGAAACAGGCTTATACTGGCGGTGCCGTGAAGTTTCAGCTTGCCTGAAGTCTTCAAGGCGGCTGTAGGCTTGCGATCATTCTCGATCGCGCGGGAGGCGCGAAGACGGAGGAAAGATCAATGTATGCACAGATGGTGAAAACCGATGGCGCCCGCATCCGTTCCCTCGACGAGATGGACCCGCAGGAGCGCGCCTTTCAGGAGCGCGTCGATGCCGGCCAGAAGATCGAGCCGAAGGAATGGATGCCGGAAGGCTACCGCAAGACGTTGATCCGCCAGATCAGCCAGCACGCTCATTCCGAAATCGTCGGTCAGCTGCCGGAGGGCAACTGGATCACCCGCGCGCCGACGCTGGAACGCAAGGCGATCCTGCTTGCCAAGGTGCAGGACGAAGCCGGTCACGGCCTCTATCTCTACTGTGCCGCCGAGACGCTCGACATCAGCCGCGACGAGATGTATGAGCAGCTGCATTCCGGCAAGGCCAAATATTCCTCGATCTTCAACTATCCGACGCTGACCTGGGCCGATATCGGCGCGATCGGCTGGCTCGTCGATGGCGCTGCTATCATGAACCAGGTTCCGCTGCAGCGCTGTTCCTACGGCCCCTATGCGCGGGCGATGGTGCGCATCTGCAAGGAAGAAAGCTTCCATCAGCGCCAGGGCTTCGACATCCTGATGAAAATGGTGAAGGGCACGCCTGCGCAGAAGGCCATGGTGCAGGATGCGCTAAACCGCTGGTGGTGGCCGTCGCTGATGATGTTCGGCCCTTCGGACGATGCCTCCGTGCATTCGGCCCAGTCGATGGCCTGGAAGATCAAGCAGAATTCCAATGACGAGCTGCGGCAAAAATTCGTCGACCAGACCGTGCCGCAGGCCGAATATCTCGGTCTAACCGTCCCGGATCCAGATCTGAAGTGGAACGAGGAAAAGGGCGGCTACGAATTCGGTGAGCCGGACTGGGAAGAGTTCTTCAACGTGATCGCCGGCAACGGCCCGTGCAATGCGGAGCGGCTCAATGCCCGTAAGCAGGCGTGGGATGATGGCGCATGGTTCCGGGATGGCCTTTCTGCCCATGCAGAAAAGGCAGCGGCTCGCCGCGCTGCCGCAAAGGTCGCCGCCGAATAAGGTGGGCGGAATAGTCAGGGAGTGAGAAACATGTCCAGTGAATGGCCGCTTTGGGAAGTCTTCATACGTGGTCAGCACGGCCTCAACCATCGCCATGTCGGCAGCTTGCATGCGCCCGATGCCGAGATGGCGATCAACAATGCACGCGATGTCTATACGCGCCGCAACGAGGGCGTCAGCATTTGGGTGGTGCGCTCGTCCGAAATCGCTGCAAGCGCCCCTTCGGAGAAGGGACCGCTGTTCGATCCCTCCAATTCGAAGGTCTATCGTCACCCGACCTTTTTCGACATTCCCGATGAAGTGGGGCACATGTGATGGCGATCGCTGCCCTTGAACCGGCGGTCGATCAGGCCGCTCTTGTCGAATTCCTCCTACGCATCGGCGATAATACGCTGATCCTCGGCCACCGCGTTTCCGAATGGTGCGGCCGCGGGCCTGCCCTGGAGGAGGATATCGCGCTTGCCAATACGGCGCTCGATCTCATCGGCCAGACGCAGCTCTGGCTCGCTCTGGCGGGCGAGGTGGAAGGCAAGGGCCGCTCGGCTGATGATCTCGCCTATCTGCGCGATGGTTTCGAGTTCCGCAACATCCTGCTTGTCGAGCGTCCGAACGGCGATTTCGGCAAGACGCTGATGCGGCAATTCCTCTTTGACGCCTGGCACTATCTATTGCTGAAAGCTTTGAAAGGTTCGGCCGATCCGCGCATTGCTGAGATCGCTGAAAAGGCTTTCAAGGAAGTCTCCTATCACCTCGATCGCAGCCGAGATCTGATCATTCGCCTTGGCGACGGCACGGCCGAAAGTCATCGTCGTATGCAGGAGGCTCTCGACGATCTCTGGGCCTTTACGGGCGAAATGTTCGTGGGCGATGCCGCCGATGCGGCACTGGCACAGGCCGGCGTGATCCCGGAACCGCAAAGCCTGAAGGCCGGCTGGGACGAGATCGTTTCCGATGCGCTTACCGAAGCGACGCTCGACCGCCCGATGGATGGCTATATGCACAAGGGCGGCCGGCGCGGCATTCACACCGAGCATCTCGGCTATCTCCTGGCCGAGATGCAGTTCCTACAGCGCGCCTATCCGGGCGCGACCTGGTAGGAGGCGGAGATGGCGACCGCGCTGCATCCTTCGGTCGAAGAGGTCTGGCACTGGCTGTCGGAGGTGCCGGACCCCGAGATACCGGTGATTTCGTTGACCGATCTCGGCATCATCCGCGACGTCGGCTGGCAGGAGGATACGCTTGTTGTCACGGTGACGCCGACCTATTCGGGCTGTCCCGCCACCACCGCAATCAATCTCGATATCGAGCGGGCATTGGCCGAAAAGGGCCTCGACCGGGTACGCCTCGAGCGGCAGCTGTCGCCCGCCTGGACAACGGATTGGATCAGCGCCGGGGGACGCGAGAAGCTGCGTGCCTATGGCATCGCCCCACCGATCGATGGCACCGCTGCCGATGGCGTGCTGATGAAGCGCATCGATCGGCTTGCGGGCCGCTCCAATCTCACGATTGCCTGTCCGCGCTGCGGATCGGCGAACACGGAAAAGATCAGCCAGTTCGGCTCGACGCCGTGCAAGGCGAGCTATCGCTGCACCGAGTGTCTGGAACCCTTCGATTACTTCAAATGTATTTGACCCCAAAGGACGAGATCCGCATCCATGGCACGTTTCCATCCGCTGACTGTCACCGATGTGCGCCGCGAGACGCGCGATGCTGTTGTCGTCACGCTTGCGCCAGCCGAGGAGGATCGGGCCGTCTTTGATTTCACGCAGGGCCAGTATCTGACGTTTCGCCGCAAGTTCGACGACGAGGAATTGCGCCGCTCCTATTCGATCTGCGCGGGGAAGGACGAAGGCGTGTTGAAGGTCGGCGTCAAGCGCGTGGATGGCGGCTGTTTCTCGACCTGGATCAACGAAAACCTGAAAGCGGGCGATACGCTGGAAGCCATGCCGCCGATGGGGGCATTCTTCACCGCGATCGAGCCGGACGTGGCAAGGCACTATCTAGGCTTTGCCGGCGGCAGCGGCATCACACCGGTTCTGTCGATCATCAAGACGGTGCTGGCCCGCGAGCCGCGCTCGGTCTTTACGCTGGTCTATGCCAACAGGCAGATCAGCTCGATCATGTTCCGCGAAGAGCTGGAGGATCTGAAGAACCTCTATCTCGGCCGCCTCTCGGTGCTGCACATTCTGGAGAGCGAGGCGCAGGAGATCGATCTTTTTACGGGACGGATCGATGCGGAGAAGTGCAAGGCGCTCTTCAAGAGCTGGATCGACATCAAGTCGGTTGCGACAGCCTTTATCTGCGGTCCCGAGCCGATGATGCTGGCGATCGCTGCGGCTTTGCGTGAACACGGCATGCGCGACGAGCAGATCAAGTTCGAGCTCTTCGCCTCCGCGCAGCCGGGCCGCGCGCGGCGCAAGGTGGAGAGTAGTGCCGCCGCCGATCATGAAACCAGCTGCGAGGCAACGGTCACGCTCGATGGCGCGACGCGCATCTTCAAGTTCCCGAAGCACGGCCAGTGCCTGCTCGATGCAGCGCTCGAAAACGCGATGGATGTTCCCTATGCCTGCAAGGCCGGCGTTTGCTCCACCTGCCGGGCCAAGGTTCTCGAAGGCGAGGTCGAGATGGAGGTCAACCACGCGCTCGAGGATTACGAGGTGCGCCAGGGCTATGTGCTGACCTGTCAGTGTTACCCGCTCACCGACCGCATCGTTGTCAGCTACGACCAGTAGGCGCGCGCATCGAAGGGAGGAACAAGATGTCCGAGACGATGCCGATCGAGCAATATCTGCAGGAGGGCGGCATGCTCTCCTCGCCCGACAACGCGCCTCCGCGCTATCGCGGCGAACTCTTGCGTCTGATGGCGAGCTTCGTCGATAGCGAACTGGCGGGTTCCGCCGGCTTTGCTGACATCATCAACGATGCGCCAGGAATTCAGGAGCGCATTTCCGCGGCGCGCATCGTGCTGGAAAAGACCGATCATGCGGGCCAGGTCCTGAAGGTCATGGAGACCTTCGGCGTCGATGGCGGGCGTTATGCCATCCACCATCCCTGGGCGGCACGGCTTTCCCGCGATGCCGATATCGGCGCGGTCAGGCAGGGCAGCGATATGCGGCTTTCCGTGTTCCACTACCCGCTTGAAGGCTGGGTGGATGCAGTCGTCATGAACGTTCTGATGGGGACCGCGAGCGTCGTGCAGTTGAAGGAGCTGGCGCGCGTTTCCTATCAGCCGCTGGCCGAGACCTTCCGCGCCATCCTGCCGCGCGAAAGACGGCATGCCGAACTCGGCGCCGCCGGGCTTGTCCGCATCGTCACCGATGACGAGGGCCGGGCGAAGGCACGGGCTTCGGCCGCTTATTGGTATCCTCGCGTTGCAGCGAGCTTTGGCCATGCCGGTTCAGCCCGCTTCGAAACATTGTCACGCTTCGGCCTGCGACATACGCCCAACGAAACTTTGCTGGCCGAATGGCAGACCGAGGTTGATGCGCAGCTCTCTGCGCTCGATTTGAATTGATCAGTTCGGGAGATGCCTGGCGGTTTTCCGCTCGGATTACCGGAAAGATGAAGAAAGGAAATTCGGATGAACATCATGGCAAACCAGCCGCGCCGGCTTGAAAGCTATGTCGGGGGCACTTGGGTCGCTGGCGCCAGGGAAGGCGTGCCGCTGCTCGATGCATCGACCGGCGTGCCCGTCGCGTTCATCGATTCCTCCGGTATCGATTTTAAGCAGATCCTGGCCTATGGCCGCGACAAGGGCGGCTCGGCGCTGCGGCGTCTATCCTTCCATGAGCGCGCCGCAATGCTGAAGGCGCTCGGGCAGGCACTGCTTGAGCGGAAGGAAGATTTCTACGCGCTCTCGACGGCGACGGGTGCCACGCGTGCGGACAGCTGGGTCGATATCGAAGGTGGCATCGGAACCCTGCTGTCCTATGCCTCCAAGGGACGTCGCGAGCTGCCGAATGCACGCGTGCTGCTCGATGGCGACGTGGAGCAGCTCTCCAAGGACAAGAGCTTCTCCGCCCAGCATATATTGAGCCCGCTGCAGGGTGTCGCCGTTCACATCAATGCCTTCAATTTCCCCTGCTGGGGCATGCTGGAAAAGGTTGCGCCGACGTTGCTTGCCGGCGTTCCCGCCATCGTGAAGCCGGCGAGCCAGACGGCCTATCTTACCGAGCTGATGGTTCGCCGCATCATCGAAACAGGCCTGCTGCCGGAAGGTGCACTGCAGCTCGTTTGCGGCTCGGTCGGCGATCTCCTTGACCATGTCGAGGGCCAGGATGTGGTGACCTTCACCGGCTCTGCCGCAACCGGCCAGCGCCTCAAGACGCACAGGGCGATTATCGAAAACTCCGTACGTTTCACCATGGAGGCTGACAGCCTCAACGCGGCCGTCCTCGGGCTCGATGCCGCGCCCGGCACGGAGGAGTTCGATCTCTTCGTCAAGGAGGTCGCCCGTGAGATGACGGTCAAGGCCGGGCAGAAGTGCACGGCCATCCGCCGTGTCATCGCGCCCCGTTCCTATAGCGAAGCGCTTATTGCGGCCTTGAACGACCGCCTCGGCAAGACGGCAATCGGCAATCCGGCCGATGAGACGGTTCGCATGGGGCCGCTTGCAAGCCTCGCTCAGCGCGAGGAGGTGCGGGCGCGCATCCGAGATATTGCTGCCGATGCCGAGATCGTCGGCGGCGATCCCGATAATCCGCATGTCATGTCCGGGGATGCGAGCGCCGGCGCCTTCCTCAATCCGGTCCTGCTCTATTGCGACAAGCCGGGCTCCGCGCGTGCCATTCACGATGTCGAGGCCTTCGGCCCCGTCAGCACCGTCATGCCCTATGACACGGCGGAAGAGGCCGTCGATCTGACGCGGCGCGGCAAGGGCAGTCTCGTTGCCTCCGTCTTCACCAACGATCCGCATTTCGCCGAGGACGTCGTTCTTGGTCTCGCACCATTCCATGGTCGCGTGATGATCGGCAACCGCTCGAGCGCCAAGAGCTCCACCGGTCACGGCTCACCCTTGCCGGGCCTCGTTCACGGCGGTCCGGGTCGTGCCGGCGGCGGGGAGGAACTGGGCGGCATGCGTGGCGTGAAGCATTATATGCAGCGTACCGCGATTCAAGGTGCACCGACCATGCTGACCGCCGTGACGGGACGATGGATGGATGGTGCGGATGTCCGCGCCGACAGCGAGCACCCCTTCCGCAAGTCGCTCGCTGAGCTCAAGATCGGAGATCAACTCATCACCGCCACGCGCACGGTCACGCTCGACGATATCGAGCACTTCGCCCATTTTACCGGCGACACATTCTATGCCCATATGGATGAGGAGGCGGCGAAGGCCAATCCGTTCTTCGAGGGACGCGTGGCGCATGGCTATCTCATCGCCTCTTTCGCGGCCGGCCTCTTCGTCGATCCGGCTCCAGGCCCGGTTCTTGCAAATTATGGCGTCGACAATCTGCGCTTCCTGACACCGGTCAATCCGGGTGATACGCTCCAGGTGCAGTTGACCTGCAAAGAGATCAATCCCCGCATCAATGCCGAGCATGGCGAGGTGCGCTGGGATTGCAAGGTAACCAACCAGCTGGATGCCGTCGTCGCGCAATATGACGTTCTGACGATGGTGGCGAAAAGGAGAGAGTGAGCGCATGACGACGACCGAGCAAGACCCGCATCGCCTGGAAATGACCGTGCTGATGACGCCTGACATGGCGAATTTCAGCGGCAAGGTTCATGGCGGCGCACTTTTGAACCTGCTCGACCGCGTCGCCTTCTCTTGTGCGTCGCGCTATTCCAAGCAATATGCGGTAACGCTGTCGGTCGATCAGGTGCTGTTCAAGGAGCCGATCAATGTCGGCGAGCTCGTCACCTTCCGCGCCTCGATCAATGATACGGGCCGTACCTCCATGGAAGTCGGCATCCGGGTGGAGGCGGAGAATATTCGCTCCGGCCAGCGCCGCCACACGAACTCCTGTTATTTCACCATGGTCGCCGTCGATGAAGTCGGCCGCCCGGTCCGCGTGCCGGAACTGGTGCCAGTCACGCCGGTTGATATCCGACGGCACAAGGCCGCCCAGCTTCGCCGCACCTTGCGTCGCGAGTTCGCGCAACGCATGGAAGCGGTGGCCGAAACCGGTCGCGATGTGGAAGGTTTGGGAGCCGACTGAATGGCGCAGATCTATTCCTATGACGGCGTGATCCCGGTCATCGATCCCTCTGCCTTCGTGCATCCGGCCGCGACCGTCATCGGAGACGTTATCATTGGCCCCGCCTGCTATGTCGGGCCGGGCGCGGTGTTGCGCGGCGATTTCGGGCGTGTCGTGCTGGAGCGTGGCTCGAATGTGCAGGAGACTTGCGTCGTCCACAGTTTCCCGAATCTGGAAGTGACGATCGGCGAGGCGGGGCACATCGGCCATGGGGCTGTGCTGCATGGTTGCCGCATCGGCGCCAATGCCATGGTCGGCATGAATGCCGTCGTCATGGACGAAGCCGTCATCGGCGAAAACGCCATCGTTGCGGCCATGGCCTTCGTCAAGGCCGGAGCCGAAATCCCGGCAAACAGTCTTGCCATGGGAGCACCGGCTCGCGTGGTTCGTGAGTTGACGCCGGAAGAGATCGCCTGGAAGCGCGAGGGCACCGCCATCTATCAACGGTTGGCGCTGGAGGCGAAGGAGAAGCTGGTGGCCGTCGAGCCGCTGACGGCACCTGAGCCGGATCGCCGCCGCATCCGCGCGCCGGAATATGATCCGCTTGTCCTCGAACGGATGAAGCTCGGCGATTGAACGACCGCGTCAGCGGCGTCTCAACGGACGGCCTTGACCCCTTCGAGGATGAGGGTGGTGGCAATGTCGGCATATTCGTCGCGTGTGATTGGCCCGTTGGGCCTGAACCACATATAGACCCAGTTCATCATACCGAAGAGCGACATGGTGACCGGCATCAGCAACGGCCTGTTCTTGTTGAGATCCGGGTTGAGATCCTCGATGACGATGGAGAAACGCCGGACGATGCGCCGCTCGATCGTCCTCAATTCCGCCAGTTGCTCCTGCGACAGGGCATGCGTGCCGTTGAGCTGCACCTTGTGCTCGTTGTCGGCACCTTCATAGTTCTTCAGCACGGCCTTCACCAGCAGACGCAGCCGCTCTTGCGGCGTAACATCGTTGCGATCTGCCGTTTCGATCGCGCTTTCCAGCTCCATCAGATGCGTTTGCACGATGTCGAAGATCAGCGCGTCCTTGCCGGGATAGTAGTGGTAGAGCAGGGCTTTCGAGACGTTGCCATGTGAGGCGATCATCGACATGGACGCCTTTTCCATGCCCACCTCGGCGAAAACGGCCGCGGCACTCGCCAGGATGCCACGCTGCTTTTCCTCGAAATCAACTGCGCGCGTGCGTGCCATATGATCCTGCTTTGCTCATTCCCGATTGATCTGATCGTGCCTGGTGGCCGATCCCTCCCATATACAATCAAATGCTTGCCAGGCTATCCCACCAGATGCCGATCATTCCCTCGGACGGTTGTCCACGATGCGTTTGGCCTTGCCTTCCGATCGCGCAACGCCGCCTGGAGAGTGCACCATGACCTTCGTGGTGACACCGACGATGTTCTTGATGTGGTGGGTAAGTTCCCTTGCCGAAACATTTCGCGCCGTTTCGTCCGCCGCCTCCAGCGTGCACTCCACATGAACGGTCATGTCGTCCATGCGGCCGGAGCGTGTCAGTTCGATCTGGAAGTGCGGCGCGAGCCCGCGGCATTTCAGGATCTGCTCCTCGATCTGCGTCGGAAAGACGTTAACGCCACGCAGGATCATCATGTCATCGGAGCGGCCCGTTATCTTTTCCATGCGGCGCATGGAGCGGGCGGTGCCGGGCAGCAGCCGTGTCAGGTCGCGCGTGCGGTAACGGATGATCGGCAGGCCTTCCTTGGTCAACGTCGTGAGGACCAGCTCGCCGATCTCGCCATCTGGCAATGCCGCGCCGGTGACCGGATCGATGATCTCCGGATAGAAATGATCTTCCCAGATGTGCAGCCCATCCTTGCTCTCGACGCATTCGCTGGCGACGCCCGGACCCATGACCTCCGAGAGGCCGTAAATGTCGACGGCGTGCATATCGAAGGCGTGCTCGATTTCCTCGCGCATGGCATTGGTCCATGGTTCGGCGCCGAAGATGCCGACGGCGAGCGAACTTTCTCTGGGGTTGAGGCCCTGGCGGCGGAATTCGTCGAGGATCGAGAGCATATAGGAAGGCGTCACCATGATGATGCGCGGCTTGAAATCCTGTATCAGCGCCACCTGCCGTTCTGTCATGCCGCCGGAGACCGGTACGACGGTGCAACCGAGTTTCTCCGCGCCGTAATGCGCGCCGAGGCCGCCGGTGAACAGGCCATAGCCGTAGGCGATATGCACCAGATCACCCGCCCGGCCGCCGGAGGCTCGGATCGAGCGGGCAACGAGGCTCGCCCAGGTTTCGACGTCCCTGGCGGTATAGCCGACGACGGTCGGCTTGCCCGTCGTACCGGAAGACGCGTGGATACGGGCAAGCCTTTCGCGCGGCACGGCGAACATGCCGAAAGGATAGGTGTCGCGAAGATCTTTCTTGGTTGTGAAAGGAAATTTGGCGATATCAGACAAAGTCTTGAGATCGGAGGGATGCACGCCCAACTCGTCGAAACTCTTGTGATAGAAGGGTGAGTTCTCATAGGCATGGGTGAGCGTCCATTTCATGCGCTCGAGCTGCAGCACGGAAATCTCCTCGCGGGAGGCGATTTCGATTGCTTCAAGCTCACCCGCACGCGGCGAAAGGTTTTCCATCAATGTCTCCTCCAGGAAAGCCGGTACTTCCGGCGCGCGAATTCTATTCCGGTAAAAGTGCGCCCTTGACGGTTCGCGAGTGGCCACGGAATTCCGCAATCTGCTCGCCATGCTGATTGGTAATCGCGACATCGTAGATGCCGCCTCGTCCTCGGCGCGACACCTCCCGCGCCGTCGCCGTTAGCCGGTCACCATTAAAAGCCGGCGCAATAAAGCTCACCGAACAGTGCTGGGCGACGGTGCGCTGGTTGTAGCTATTGCAGGCGAACGCGAAGGCGGAGTCGGCGAGCGTGAAGATGTAGCCGCCATGACAGGTGCCGTGACCGTTGGTCATGGTCGCTGCAACGGTCATGGCGATGGTCGCTTCGCCGGGCGCGACGGACACAAGCTCCATGCCGAGATGGCGCGTGGCGTTGTCTTCGTCCCACATGGCTCTCGCGCAGGCTTCCGCGAGCGCCTGCGGCGAAAGGCTCTCCGAGGCGCTCATTTGCCCTTGAACTCCGGCTTGCGTTTTTCCAGGAAGGCAGTCACGCCCTCGGCATAGTCGGCGCTGCGGCCGGCCTCGCGCTGCAGGTCGCGCTCAAGATCGAGCTGCTGGTCGAGCGAATTCGTCGCCGCCGCCTGAATGGCGCGCTTCGTCAGGCCGAGGCCTTTCGTCGGGCCGGCAGCGAGCCTGGTGGCAAGCGCCGTCGCCTCATCCATCAGCTTATCGTCGTCCACCGCGCGCCAGATCAGGCCCCAGCTGGCGGCTGTTTCCGCATCGAGCGGTTCGGCCGTCAGCGCCAGTGCCTTGGCGCGGGCTTCGCCGATAAGCCGAGGCAGGTTCCAGGTGCCGCCGGAATCCGGCACGAGGCCGATCTTCGCGAAAGCCTGGATGAAGCGGGCCGAACGGGCGGCAAGCGGATATCGCAGGCAAAGGCGATATTGGCGCCGGCGCCCGCTGCCACACCATTGACAGCGCAGATCACCGGCTTTTCCAGGCTGCGGATGAGGCGGAGCAGCGGATTGTAGAAGATCTCGATCGTATGACCGAGATCGGGGGTGCCCCTGCGCGGGTCGCGATCGCCAAGGTCCTGGCCGGCCGAGAAGCCGCGGCCGGCGCCCGACAACAGAACTGCGCGGACATCTACATCCCGATGCGCGCGCTCGAAGCCGGCGCGCAGCGCAAGATGCATGTCTTCGTTGAAGGAATTGAGTTTGTCGGGTCGATTGAGCTTAAGCGTCAAGACGCCGTCGGCAAACGCCGACAGAACGGTGCCGGATTCAGACATGTTTCCTCCCCGTCGCCCTTCCCATGACGACCGTGCAACTCTTGCATAAACCGACCGGTCAATCAATTATAAAAAGCAAACGATAAGATACTGGCCGGCAGATTGCGACGGAGTGGCTTTACGTCATGCAACGGACGATGCAGCCGGCGAGCGGTCCCAACGTGGTTGGTGGCACGCACTTCCATCAGTTACCTCCTCCGAAACTATAGTTTCGCGGAAAGGTTGATAACGGATGCTCGTGTCTTCCCGCTTGCCCTGCTTTTGATATTTATCGCGATTTGATAGGTATCGCTTCGGTCGACGCCATGATTGCGGGAAGAAAACGGATGACTGACGGGCCTGAAAGCAATGTCGTCGATTTATCGGTTGACGAAGCATTTTTCGAACTTCTGACCGGCAGTTTTCAACGCATTGTCGGCCGTCCACTCGTCAATCCGCAAGCAGGGCCTCCCTGGCTCTATAATGAGGCACCTTTCGTGGTCCTTGCCCACAACACGGATGCCGATCCGCGTTTCGTCTACGCCAACAAGGCTGCTCAGAATTGCTTCGAATATCCCTGGGATGAGTTCGTGACGCTTCCCTCGCGACTTTCAGCGGAGCTTCCCAACCGTGCGGAGCGTCAGCAACTGCTGGATGCGGTGACGCGCAACGGTTTCATCTCCGACTATCGCGGCCTGAGGATTGCAAAATCAGGACGGCGGTTCCGGATTGAGGAGGGTATCGTCTGGCAGCTCGTGGATCGCGAAGGCAATTTGCGCGGTCAGGCTGCGACATTTTCCAAATGGAAAGACGCATAAGCCCGCGACAAGGCCGTACGGGCGTCGGGGCATAAGGCCGCATATCGGCGACAGGCGGCGATGTCGTAGCAGCGCGCCATCAATTGCTCCCCAATGTGAGACAGGTTCCTTAATTCGTGGCGTACGGGCACGTTGGCCGCTGCCGCCGTGATGAGCCTTGCAAAAGCAGCATGGCTATCCTGCAGGCATGTGCATTTTATTTAGGCGGGTAAATGCCTATCTCTTGCGCGAAAACAAGGAGATGGCAAAAATGAAAGTATTAGAGAAGATTAAGCGCTTTAGCGAACAGCGCAGAGCAATGCGCGAGCTTTCCGCCCTGGACGATCATGTTCTTCGTGATCTCGGTATTTCCCGCTCGCATATTCCGTTCGCCGTCAAGGGAGCTCGCGGCAACTAAACCTTCCTTTCGCGCGCATACCCTTGAGGTATGCGCCGCCGCAGGAGCTATTGGCCAGTGCCGTCGCTAGCTTTCTGCGACAAAGTCATAGCCGATAGATGCCGCGCGTAGCGTCATTGGTCGCCTCCAACCTCACGATCGGCACAATTTTCCTGTTGTTATTCTGCCGGATAACATGACGAAGATTTAGGCTGCTTGATCGCAGCTGTCCCTCGTGCCCCGTTTCGCGCAATATTCAAGTTCAATCTCGAGCAGTCTCGTTGCATTGGCAAGTGCTTCCTCTGCTTCTGCGAACGACTGTGGGCTATGGCCCATTCTGGCCTCGCCGTAATTTCTGGCACGCAGCAACACGAGTTCGGCCAATTCGGTGCACTCGGACGTCGGCCGGACGAGATTCAGGCAATACCGCAAATTGATCGCAACCTGGAGCGCGAATTCGGCTGCCGAGAAATCCAATATTGC
The DNA here is from genome assembly GCF_047041135.1 of Rhizobium sp. WW22. Classification (NCBI taxonomy): domain Bacteria; kingdom Pseudomonadati; phylum Pseudomonadota; class Alphaproteobacteria; order Hyphomicrobiales; family Rhizobiaceae; genus Rhizobium; species Rhizobium sp. WW22. The sequence goes on along the minus strand of NZ_CP178199.1, from coordinate 1,603,166 downwards.
CCCCGGCGGTATGGCCCGAGCCAGATAGATCCTCCAGTGTTGGGTCATCGCATTACCCTCTCTTGTCGGATGATTGCACGGACGACGTCGTGTGGCGTGCCGCTCTTACAGAGACGCTATTGGCTCTCGACCGGCTTATCTTGTGCCGGCGAGGCTTCGGCGTGCCCGCAGTCATATTGACAAGCTGAAGTCGGTTTCAATAACGCGATCATGCAATTGGGCTTCGGTCCGGCGCTTTCTCCGACCTTGGTCTGACACTGCCACGGCGAAAGGTCATGACGTGGATTGCTGAAGTCCAAATGCTGTACTTATCCGTGGGATAGGACTTGACCCTTCGCGATGTAGAGGCGATTTGATATGGATCGGACCCTTGCCAATCGGCGATAGCCGAGGCGCTTCGAGCCCATGGAACGTTGGGCGCTCGTCGTTGGAGCCTCAGGAGGCTTTAGGTGTTATTACGTCGAAAGCTTATTGCTGCTTTACCATGCCTGATGCTGACCTTGGTCAACACGGCACTTCCCTACACTGTCAAAATTCACGGTGCTTCCGCGATATTCGCCCAGCAAATGGCCGAGGCCAAAGGTGGCAATGGTAATGGTGGCGGCAACGGCGGCGGAAACGGCAATGGGGGAGGCAACGGTAACGGGGGAGGCAATGGCAACAGCGGCAATGGAGGCGGAAACGGCAGCGGTAACAATGGAAACGGGAATGGCAACAACGGAAACGGCAATGCTAATGGCCGATCGTCCGCAACCAAGAGCGCTACCCAAAGCCAGGTCGATTCCGACCAGTCCACCGATGATGGCGGCGGCTCGATTAGCGTTCAACACAAGGATGGTATGAGCGAAAATATACAGAGCGGACGTTATGTGATGAAGGATTCAAAGGGCCGCACCATCGTCAATCGCAATGCGACAACTGCCGACGAGCAGCGGCTCAAATCACTCCTTCACTGACGCCGCCTTTCGAGTTCATCCCGGAACGCCATCGCAGCTTCCGTTCTATTGCTCACCTCCAGTTTGGCGAAGATTTGGGTCATGTGATGCTTGATGGTCTTTTCATGCAGATCGAGCTTCAGCCCGATATGTTTATTGCTCAATCCAGCAGAAGCCAGTTCCAATACTTCCCGCTCGCGATCCGTCAATGCGCTGAAAGGATTGGCCCGGGAATCGGTTCCGTTTTCGGAAATCAGACGCGCCGATAGCGTCGGTGCGACATAGCTGTCACCGGCAGCGATACCGCGAAGGATATCGGCGAGCGTCCGTGATCCGACGCCTTTCAGAACATAGCCCTTCGCGCCGCTCTTGAGCGCCGTCATCACATCGTCGCTTGCCTCGGAGACTGTCAGCATAACGATCTTCTGATCGGGTATCTGGCCGAGGATAAGAGAAAGGGCATCCAGTCCTCCTCCCGGCATGGAAATGTCGAGCAACAGGATGTCCGGGCGCTGCTGCATCGCTATGCGCAGCGCGTCCTCCTTGCTGCTGCCTTCGCCGACGATGCTAAACCCATCCATTTCGGTCAGGCTGCGGATAACGCCCTCCCTGAAGAGGGGGTGGTCGTCTACGACTGCCAAAGTGATTGCTGCTGTCATGTCTGCTCCATTTCCTCGATGTTCAGGGACATGCGGACGATGGTGCCCCGGTTTGACGACAAAAGCTGGAACATGCCGCCGAGGCTTTCGACCCGATCTCTAAGGCCGGCAAGACCAAGCTTCTGCGTGCCGACCCCTTTCGGATCAAATCCCGGTCCCTCATCGGCAACCTCGATCACGACCTGGCCGTCTTTGAAGGATTGCACGACCCTTTGCCCGATTCCGCCGGCGTGACGATAGCCATTGTTCAAGGCTTCCTGCACAAAGCGATAGACGCATATTTTTGCGGAGGTCGAAAGATCTGTCGGCGCTGCCCCGACGAGAAGAGCGACGGTGACGCCGGTACGCTGTTCGTGGGCACGGATTGCCCGTTTTAAGAGATCGGTCAAATTGTCCGTCTCGATGTGCGGCAGCATCAGGCCGCTACAGACGCTCCGGATTTCGGCCATGGCGTCATCAAGGCTGGATTTGATTGTCTCCAGCGACGCTTCGCGTTCCTCTGGCGAGACGGTGGAGCTGATGAGGGTCTGGCTGTCCAGCCGCAAGGAGGCATAAGCGACCAATTGGGCGGGACCGTCATGTAGGTCGGCACCGATACGGCGCAAATAGCTCTCATTCAGCGCGGCGGCGCGCTGGGTCGCGCGTTGAACGCGCGCGCGCAACGCCTCATTCTGTTGAAGAAGCGCCGACAATTCGCCGATGCGGCCGTTGAGCGCCATGCGCTGACTGTCGATGGTGTGGCTGCCGCGCAGGACGATGATCGATAGAAGAGCAAAGAATGTCAGCGTGAACACGGCAACGACAAGCCAGCTCAGCAGGCGGGCCTGCGTAAGGCTCCATTGGAAATCGTTGGCAACCTCGTAGAATTCGGAGACGGCCACGACCTTGCCCGACCACGGTTGAAGCACCGGATTGTAGATTTCCAGAAGGGGCTTGCCGCTATTGCGTTCAGCCACGCTCTCCACGTCGTCGATCCGGTTGAATTTGGCGACCATTTGGCCCGAAAAGGCCGTCTTGAGACTGTCCGAGAGCGGAAATCGCTTGCCGGAAAGATCCTTGTTATTGGAATAGAGGATTGTCCCGTCGTCGCGCCAAAGCCGGAAGGAAAACAGCCGTGTGCCGAGCGCACCTTGGCCCAGGGTCTCATCAAGGGCGTGCGTCACCGTATCGTCAAGAGCCTGAGTGGTTTGCATATCGGGCAGGAGCGGGGCGATGACGCTGTCGACATAGAGGGCCGTCGTCGCCGCGGAATTACGCGTCACTGCATTCTCGATCAGATTGGCAACGAAGGACCCGACAACGAGCATCGCACAAAGAGCGACGAAGCCACCGGCGAGCAGGAACTGTCTGGCCAAGGATTGGGAGTTCCAGCGTTCGATAAGACTTGCTGGAGAGAGCTTGTATTTATGATTTGCTCGCGGCACTGGCATAATCGGCACTGATCTCCCAACCCTCTATAGCTATCCCAGCAGGATGGAGTGTCAACCGTTGGGTCCGTCGACACCGGCCGCGTTGTCCCGAGCGGGTACTGCCGTCTGGCGCCTGCAATTTAAGCGACCAAAGGGTTGGATCAATCAGACTATGGTCCTAACCCTCAAGGCATAGGTCGGAGCGGGATAGAAAGCTGGGATTTCGGCAATATTCTAGTGCGCATGATTTGCTGGATATGGCCGCTGCCATAGGCGACGGGCATGTTACGAAGGAAGTGCACATGAAAATCCATTCCATCATTGGTGCGACAAGCCTCGGCCTGGTGCTTGTCCTTGCGCCAATCGGAGGAGCTATGGTCGGTTTCGTACAGCCGGCATTCGCCAAGGGCGGAAACGGCGGCGGTCATGGCAATGGTAACGGCGGCGGCCATGGTGAAGGAAACTCCGGCCATGAAAAGTCCGGGGGCGACGATACAAGCAGCCCTTCGACGAATGCGGCGGCTGCACAGGGCACTTCATCGTCGGTGTTGGGGCATCATGCGGATAAACACTCCAAAGCCCATAGTGCAAGTTCGAAGAGCCATGTCTCAAAGCCCGGTGCAGGTAGCCTGAGCTCGCTCAAGCGGGACTATCGCGCCTACCTGAACTCGAAAGATCCGAAGATGGCGGCGCTTTCCGCTTATGTGAAGGCATATGCGGAATTTGAAATCCAATATGGAACGACGGCAGTGCCGACGGACCCGGCCCTCAGCGACAGCGCCTTGCGTTCGGCGCTGGCGCAGTTGTCTAACAAGCCGGTGACGAACCAGACGCTCGCGGAAGCAAAGAGCATCCTCGGCGTTGGAACAAATACAGGAAAAATCGCGGAAGTTCGTGATGCGCTGGAAAGGAAATCCGAAACCGCAACACAATCTGAGAGCACGCAGCCAACCGACGATTGAGGCGCTGCCTTAGCATTGCTTTGTGAACTTGGGGATCGATAGGCGCGCATTGCGGCGGCCTTTCTGCTTCGATTTATGAGTTTGGCGCCAGCGGGCGCCATTCGCTAGCCGGTCCGCCCACCGGCTCTATCGCCGGGTCGGGTCTTCCGCCCCAGACGCTGCCCGATCCGGCGATAGGCAATTTGCCGTACGATCTGTATGACCAGGTACAGAATATGGTGCGCGACAGGGGTAGGCCGCGGAATGACCGCGTGCGGAAGCCAGTGCCAGGAAGTTCGGGATTTCGGGAAAATCGGAGGCCGGCCACTCTCTCCTTGCGATCATTATGATATGGCTCAGCCAGGCGGAATGAGGGGTGGAGAGCGGCTTCCCGCTCTCCACGATCGTTAGTTCAGAATCTTGATAACCTTGCGCGAGGTAGGCTCGACAATCACGCGTTCGTGGTTGACGATCGCATAGGCATATTTCGGATTTTGCGGAACGGTTCGCACGACGATCGTTTCCGGCAAGGGTCGGCCGACGACTACACGCTCGCGGACAACAGTTTCTTCTTCGGGCAGGGGCTGTTCGCGTACGTAGGTGACCACCTTCTGCGGCGGCGGATCGATGGCCGTGCCGACAATGGCGCCAGCGACACCGCCCACGGCGGCTCCAACCGGGCCACCAACTACGGCTCCGGTAACCGCGCCACCTGCGGCGCCGGTGACGGTCGAAGATTGGGCAAAAGCACATCCGGCGGTGAGGCCAAGCGCGAGTGCCGCAACACTAAGTACCTTCGTTTTCATCAGAATCTCCTTTCACCTTCTATTCCTCCGTCGTTGACGGAGCTGTCGGTAAAACAGAGCTTCGCCGCAGTCTGTTCCTTTCCTTGGGCTTCAGTCATGTGGATTTGGGACATGGGTCGCAGTGAACATCAGACCAAAGCCCTACGCGCGTGGCTTCGATAAGGGAATATGGGGGATTCGTCGCATTCAGGGCTGGGTGCGGTGATGCAAGGCAGGGATTGAGCCAATACAGCTCTCACCTTCGCAACTGCCAGAAGCCACTACGCGATGCGGCAGGTCGATCCGATAAACGTTTTCGATCGCTTCGCGTGAGCAGTGGAGCGATCTCAATCTGTCAATGTCGAGCCTGGTTCGAAGAGGCCACCGATGTGTTTCGCTCTGCGGTCCAACTGCTAGGCAGGTTGGCACATATGATCCCGACTAGGAGAATGACGGATATCAGACCGATTAAAGTCTCCCATGATTGCCGACGAAATGGGAGCGGCCAGCGCGATCGGGATATGTTGGGATCATATCGCATTTATCAGTTCCACACCCATGGGAAAGCCGTCAACGTTCCGGTGGAGATCAATCCTGTGATCGCCGTTATTTTTCCGCTGTGTGTTCATCCAGTAAATCTATGTCCGTCGAAATCAGATTGTCTAGTAGCTTGATCGACAATATCTGGTAACGGAGACCCTGGCGATTGTTAGGGCTGCCAAATTAATCGGATTATGGAGAAAATATTTCCGACAATACCGGATGATGCAGTGGTATAGCGACAGGTATGCCCGAACTTAGTCGCACTCCGAACCAGACCGGTCGGAAGTTTTTGATTGCGTTCAAGCATCCGCCCAGGCGTCGGGTGTATCAAGTGCCGCCGATATCGTGCGACTCTGCTCGTAAAGCCAGTCGCAGAATTCTTTAGGCCCTGATCTCCCGTCATCATCACGGATGAGTGCGAAGTGCCAGTCGGGACCGTCAAGCGTCTCGTCGAAGGGCGCGATCAGCACGCCTGATTTGACAATGGCCTCGAAGAAGCCGGGTGGCACGAGCGCAACGCCTTCACCCGCGCAGGCGGCATTCACATTTAGCTCATGGTTCGGATATTCCACGCGAGTGAACCTCAATCCCGGCGGGACGCGACCGATTGCGCTCACAAACCATCTTTCCCAGTCTGGATGCGGCAACAGTGGCAGAGTTGCAAGCATCTCCGGTGTGAGAGGTTCCAGCGCTGCGGCAAGCGATGGAGCCAGAAGCGGCGTTAGTTGTACGGGAAATAGTCGAAAGGCCCGCAGACCCGGCCAGTCGCCGGCGCCAGTGCGGATGGCAACGTCGAAATCTGACGGATCACGAATTTCGGTCGAAACATCGAGTTCGATCTCGCAGCGCTGATAGCCGGAAAGGCGCGGCGCAAGCCAGCGGCTTGCGAGGGTGGGAGGCGCGGTCACCCGCAAGGGAGGAGATGCCGCTCCGAAAGCCGCCAATGCGGCGTCGATTTCGTCCAAGCCGCGCCGCACACCCTTCGCAAGCAGCATGGCCTTCGGAGTAGGCACTACACGCGGTCCTCGCCGAATGAAAAGGGGCTCACCTAGTTCCTCCTCAAGGGTGCGAATGCGCAGGCTCACTGCCGTAGGGGTGAGAAACAAACGCTCGGCTGCACGGGCGAAGCTTCCGGAAGCGACGCAGATCTCAAGGACTTTCAGGGCGTCGAGTGAAGGGTGCATATGTAGTTTCACTTATGATAATAGTAAGGAATGCCCGTTTTGCGTACCGATATTATAGCAGTTTAATGCGCCCCAGAAGTGGAGGCGATCACGCTCTCCATACATGGAGAGCCTCTCATGGAGCTGCAATCGCGCCCTCTGTTTACGCTGTATCTCGAACTTCATCCAACGATCGATATAGGACCATGTCCCGCGGGCGTTCGCCGAATCTTTCCGGTCTCTGGCGGCCATTTTGAAGGAGAGCGTCTCAAGGGCAAGGTCTCACCACTAATCGGATCGGACCTGCTGGTCACTCGGCAGGACGGAACATTCCAGCAGGATGTCCGGGTTCTGCTCGAGGTTGAGGATGGCGCCTACATTCTGATGACCTATCGTGGCGTTCGCCACGCATCGGTCGAAGTTTCCGAGCGCTTGGGACGCGGCGAAGCTGTCGACCCTTCGGAATATTATCTTCGAACAACTCCCTATTTCGAAACCGCTTCGCCTGCACATGCTTGGATCAATGCGATCGTTTGTGTTGGAAAGGGTAGTCGTTTTCCGGGTGGCGTAAAATACGACCTGTTCGAAATCCTCTGATAACAGAGAAATGGACGGGATTGGCTTGATTCCACTCGGTTCTCTGTCCCACCGAGCAATCTTGCGGTCGTTCGTTTGACTTGCAGTCCGAAATGCCGCTGAGGTAATATTTCTAAAGTTTTCATTGCAAAATCTGAAATAGAGCCTAGTTTAGACTTATCGACCATTGCTTGTGACGTCGCTCAAGGGCCTGTGCCCTTCCTCGGATTCCCTCTCAAAAAATCGATCTAACCCCGCAAGGTATCGCGGGAGCAACAACGATTGCTATGAAAGGAAATCGTTATGAACACTGGTACAGTTAAGTGGTTTAACTCCACCAAGGGCTTCGGCTTCATTCAACCCGATAATGGCAGCACGGACGTTTTCGTGCATGCTTCGGCCGTCGAGCGAGCCGGGATGCGTTCGCTAACTGATGGACAGAAAATTCGCTATGACATCGTGCAGGACAGCAGGTCCGGCAAGAGCTCAGCCGATAATCTTCAGGCGGCGTAAATTTGTCATTCACGCGCGCTGACCACGGATGTACTGGCAGTGCGCATGGATGATGTTGAGAGGTCGGGGTAACGCCCGGCCTTTTATTTTGGCCACGGGAGAACGGTATGCAGAATCCGCGCTACCAGATTGGTGACACGATCGTTTTAAAGCGTGGCACTTTTGGAAATTTCGGTCCTTCTGGAGCAGGAAGAATTGTGTCGCGCATGCCTGAAGCCGATGGCGCCACGCAATATCGCGTCCAGTTCGAAGGCGAAAATTTTGAACGCCGCGTAGTCCAGCCGGATATCGACGTTGAAGCGTCCACATCAAAAGCCCGGAATATTGGCTTCGCAGCTGAATCAAGGTCTTCCAGCTGGATCAATTTGACGATGATCACCCTGAGAAAGCGGTAATTGAAGGAGCTACCTTGCAAGTAGACATCAGGGACAACCACGTCGATCAGGCGCTGCGGGTTCGCAAAAAAGCCGATGCGATCCGCCGCAGTCGTAAACTTGCCCGCAAAGATGCACAGCGCGAAGGGCTTCTTCCCGCGTCCAAAAAGAAGGTTGCGCGGTCGGGCTGACCGCACCCTCTTATCATTCGTCAGGAGACATCATGGCCGCCACAAAAGAGAAGTTTTTCAAACAGAGTAGGCAAACTCTTCAAGACAAGGCATCGACGACGGATACGGCGGCGAGGCAGATCACCGCCGCCGAAAATGCCGATCGCGAGAAAAAGACCGAGAAGCTCCGCGCGCTTCGATTGGCGCGGCCGGAAGCAGAGCCGATCAAGCCATCGGCGAAACGCGGGCATAAGACGAAATAACAGAAGCACGACCGCCCAAACATAGCACAGCGAGTGAAGCTGCGTTCTTTGGCGCGGTAAAACGTTACTGTACAGCTACGCGGTTTGGCCGAAAATCTCGAGCTGCGAAAGGTTAATGGCTTCGCTCGCTGCCGAGGTGTTGCCGATGAATTCGTCGATCAGGAATGCCACGTAGCCTCCAGCCATCTTGACGATGGCGAGTTCGCAGCTCCGTGAGGGCCTGTTGCCCATTTGGGCGGCCAAATCGTAAACCGGCACCAATTCGCCGCGATATGAGGTATGACCGAGGGCGTGGCGTGCATCGTCGCTATCGCGAAGCGGGCGCCAATTATCTGCCCGGGCGACGATCGTTCCGTCAATGAACGTGCATAAGGTGTCGTGCACGCGCACCGCCATTGCTGCGCGGCGGCGAAGAAATACTGGTAGAGGCATTGAGCACTTTGTCCCTTCAGGGACTCCCCGTTCAAAAGTGCAAACGTCTGAGGCGAAACCCGGCTGGGGAGGATGCCTTGGCACTGTCATGGTGCCGCCGAACGCGATTCGGCCGGACAAACCCAAGGTAGAGTGATTGTCTTGATGACTGCTTTTCGGTTTGCCTAAAATTCTAACGATGCCCCACTTTCAGACTGGCCATAAGGCCCAAATCCGAATGAGATTGAGGCCAAAACGATCGCGTTTTAGCTGTGTCTGCCACGTCGAAAGGGCCGAATGAGAAACTCGGTCAAGTTCTGTGGCTCGCGGATATTGGGTAGGCCGACATCAGGCCATTCCTGGGCTTTCGGATAGTACGCCGTCCCGAACAGAATGTCCCAGATGGCGGAGCCACTGCCGAAATTCCGGTTGAAATGCCGTCGTTCGATCGAATGATGAATGCGGTGAAACCGGTTGTCGGGAAAGATGTAGCGGACCCAACCCAGGTTCAGACGCGTCGAGCTATGCTCGAAATAACCTTGCCAGCGAACGAAGAACACCCAGATCCAGGGAACATAGTCCTGCTTGAAATCGAAAAGCAGTGAGACGGGAATGATCAGGAACGGGATCCTGAAGATCTCCTCGCTGAAATGATGGTTGCTGTTGAAGGCACTCATTTCCTCTAGCGAATGATGCTCGGCGTGGAAACGCCAGAAGAACCTGTTGCTATGCTGGAGCCGGTGGAACCAATAGTAGAAGAACTCGCTGACCTGCAGAACGAGAAAGGAAGCAGCTAGGGCACCCAACAGATGCAGCGGCCACGCGTTCGAAAATCTCGAGAGGAATGTCAGGTCGATGGTAAACAACGGCTTTATGCCGATGCCAGCCCAAAACCAGTAGAAGAGGGTCAGGCTTGCCTTGGTTATGAGGATGTTTGTCACGCAGAAGATCATGCCGCGAAGTTTCGATACATAGCTATAGCGAGACTTCGGAAAGATGACCTCGGCGGCGAGCAACAGCAACGCGACCGGAAGAACGCGATCGGTATACTCCTCCATGAATTCAAGCAAACGAAGCAAATTTTCCATTGTCAATTTGCTATCCATGGAACGATAGGGGCGATGCTCCTCCTTATCCGAGGATAGGTGTCGCTTCAACTTGATGATTAAAAACTGGTTAAGGGCATGATGGCCGCAGCGAGGTTGATGGTCTGAGAACCCACGCTCCAGGGCAATTAGCCTACCCACGGGCTCTCAAGGCAGCGATCAGCGGCAGCCGGCTGGCGGCCAGTGCCGGAAGCGCGCCACCAAGAAGTCCGATTGAAAGACCAAGCATACCGCCGGTCAGCATGACTTGCGGGGTGACGGTAAGCTGAAAAGCCATGCTGACATCATTGGCCCCTATGGTGCTGGCGCGCCACCCTTCGAAGACAAGCCGCGATGCCAAGACGCCGACGGCTGCACCGGCCGCAGCCAAGAGGGCGGCCTCCAACCAGGTTGCGAGAAAAGCGGATAGGCGACTGAAGCCGAGTGCCCGCATGGTCGCGATCTCGACCGTTCTGTCGGAGATGGAGCTCATCATCGTGTTGAGTGCCCCGGCGGTTGCCCCGATCGCCATCAGCAAGGCGATGGGCCAGCCGAACAGGCGTATGAGATCGGCCATGCGCCCAGCCTGGGATGCATAAAGTCCAGCCTCGGAAACTGCCGTCAGCGGCGTCTCCGTAATCGTCGCCAGCCTGATGTTCAACTTGGCAAGGGAGGATGGATCGACAAGCCGCAATCGCAGGCTTTGCACTTCGCCCTGCCGGTCGAAGGCGGCACGCACCGCATCGATATCGCCCCAGATTTCCGATTCGAATGCGCTGCCGTTGGCAGTGAAGTGTCCGACCACGGTCCAGTCCACGGTGCCGAGCCGCACCTTTGCGCCGAGGCCAAAGCCGGAATAATCGCGGGCGATGCCTGCTCCGACGACAATCTCTCTGGCGCCGGGCGCGAACAACCTCCCCTGCGAAAGGGCGATACCATTCCGGATCGGAAGACCGCTGCCATCCATGCCACGCAGGGCAAGGGTCCCCGAGCTTCTATCTCCTTTGCTGGTTACATCGACGGGGATCACGAGTTCGCGAGATGCAACAAGATTTCCGGCCGAATCTCGTAGGACACCGATATCACCGGCGCTGGCCTTGAGCTTGCGGATCGCATCGGCTGATATATCGGAGCCGGTCTCCTGGTTCGTGCCGCCGCCGAGCACGACGGCGACCAGCGGTGAGCCTGCGCCGCTCAAGGCCTTCTCGAAGCCGCTCGCCATTGCTAGGAAGCCTATGAGCACGATAACGACGAGCGATACAGACAATGCCATGGAGAGCGAAATCGCCAGGCGCCGCTTCATGCTGCCGAGCGCGGTTCTTGCCGCAACGATGATCTGTCTGATTTGGATGGACATATCGGTCACCTCGTTCGGAAGGCTTTCATGATGGGGGTTCGCATGGCGTTGACGGCCGGCACGAGGCCGGTTGCAAGTCCAAGAACAAGCACGATCGCCGTTGCATGCAGCAGCACGACCGCAGAGAAGGCAAGACCGAGCGATGGGCCGGCAAATATCGCTCCGGCTCTCGCCAAGGCCAGCCCGATGGCTCCGCCGATGATGAACATGAACAGTGTTTCGCCGAGGACGAGGGTGAGGATCGTCATGTGTGAGATGCCCAGCGTTTTCAGGACGGCGATTTCGAATGACCGCTCGCGCACGGCGAAGACCATGGTGTTGATGACGATCATCAGCAGCGTGACGAAGGCAGCCCCTGTGACCAGATCGACGATGAGGCCGATATCGGCATACTGGCGCAGGAAGGCTTCGAGAAACTGCTTTTCGGACTGAGTGCGCGTGGGCGCCGAGGAGTTGACGAAGAGCGCGTCGATATGGGCAGCCATAACGCCCGGCGAAATGCCGTCGCGCGGCTTGATGATGAAAGCATCCACGGTGTCCTTGTCTTTTGCGCGGGCGGCATTGACGTAATCGTAACGGGCGATGGTGAAGTAGGTGTCGGTGCTGGCGCTTTCGCCCTCGAAGATCCCCGCGATCACGAAGCGCCAGTCGCGGCCGCCGTCCTGCTTCGCCACCTGAAAGGCGGTGACGGTGATGTTTTGGCCAACAGACCAGCCTTCGGCTTCGGCGAGCGCCCGTCCGACCAGGACCCGGTCGCGGCCTTGTCCGATCGCCTCGAGCAGATCGGGCGTAAGGCCGAGTTCCCGACCGTTGGTTTCTATCAGCAACGCCGGATCGACGGCGCTGATTGGCACGATATTCTTTTCGACATCGACGAAGCCGCGCAGGCGTGTCATGTAACCGACCGCTGCGACATCGGGATCGGCCGCAATGCGGGCGCGGTGGGCCATCGGCAATGGCTGCCCGCGCCCGCTGGCACTCATGACGCCGAGAATATTGTCGCTCGCGGCCGACACGCCCTGCGAGCCGGCAAGGAAGCTGGCGGTTAGCCCGTGGATGAGAAAGGCGACGGCGATGCAGACAATGAGCAGAGTAGTGCGCAGCGGCTTTCGCGAAGCATTCTTTCGGGCGAGGTCGAGGAAGGTCATCAGGCTGCCTTTCCCGCTTCGATGAATTGTCCCTTGTCGAGATGCAGCGTCCGTCTGGCCGAGCCTGCGGCTCGCGGGTCGTGGGTCACCATGATAATGGTCTTTCCCAGTTCACGATTGAGGAAGTTGAGCATCTGCAGCACATCGTCGGCGGAGGCCCGATCGAGATCGCCGGTCGGCTCGTCGCAGAGCAGCAGGCCGGGATCGGAAACAATGGCGCGCGCAATGCCGACGCGCTGCTGTTGCCCACCCGACATGGAGGAGGGATACTGCTTTTCCCTGCCGGCAAGGCCGACGAGATCGAGGACCTTGCCGACCCGGTCACGCCGCTCCTTTGCGCTCAGGGATTTCAGGAGGAGCGGCAGCTCGACATTCTCTGCCGCGGTCAGCATCGGCAGCAGATTGTAGAACTGAAAGACGATGCCAATGTTGTGCGCTCGCCAGGACGACAGTGCTCGTTCGCCCATCCAGTCGAGCCGATAGTCGCCGATGCTTACACTTCCGGCATCCGGCCGGTCGATGCCGGCCAGCATGTTGAGCAGCGTCGATTTCCCTGATCCCGATGGTCCCATGATCGCGACGAAATCGCTCTGCGGAATGGCAAGGTCGAGACCCGAGAAGATGGAGATATCTTCCTTGCCGATACGATAGGCCTTTCGCACCTCTTTAAGCTCGATATAGGCGGCAGGGGTCATGACTTGTTGTCTCCATTCTTGGCGATCGTGTCTGCAAGGGGGATACGGATGCGGGCGGCCATGTTCGGCCGAATGCCTTCCGGCGGATCGATGAGGGAAAGGCGAACCGTGATCGTGCCCTTTTCGATCGAGGCAATGGGCGCGAGCCGCAGCACCTCGACTGCAAAGGCTCGATCGGGAAACCCGTCGAGCACGGCTTCGCCCCGCAGGCCCGGTCTGAGGGACGCGATATTGGTTTCTGCCACGTCGGCGTCGAGCGTCATGCTGGCGGTATCGGTGATGGCAAGCAGGCTCTGGTTTTCGCGCACGCTGTCGGCACGGGCAAGCACGGTGTCGCCGACATGGGCGTTGAGCCGTGTCACCGTGCCGGCAAAGGGCGCGCGGACCATCAGTTCCGTCAGGGGCTCTTCGGCGGAACGAAGGCCGAGTTCGGCCGTGGCTAAATCCTGCCGGGCTTGCGCCACGGCGTTGGATGCACGGGCAAAGGCCGTTCTCGATTCTTCCAGTTGCTGCCGCGAAGCCGCATCGCGGCTGGCAAGGCTCTCGAGGCGGTCCAGCGATGCACGCGCCTGCACGAGATCGATGTCACGCGCCTTGATCGTCAGATCGGCAGCGGCGCGCGCGGCTTCAGCCTTTTCCAGCGCGATGTGGGCGGCCGCATCATCGAGTGTGATAAGAACCTGCCCGGCTTCGACCCGGTCGCCGAGCTCGACGGCGACATCGGTAATTCTGGCCTCATACTTGGAGAAAACAGTCGTGCTGCGCGGAGCAACGACAATCCCGGCACCGGTTATTTCGCCGACTGCGTTGGTCCTTGTATTCAAAGCGTACTGCTTGTGGTCCCGGTCATTTGTTTCTTCAACGCGGGAGGTTTCCGTCGCGCGTGGCTCGCTCCGCAAGGCCGGTATGGAAGAGAGAGGCGTTCCCGACGGATGGAATATGCTGGGACGATAGATGACGATGATCAGGCTGATGGCCGCAACCAATGCCAGGCTCAGGAGAGGAATGGTCCGCCGCCTTGGGGCGTGGGGCGGATCCTGTGTTATGTGCCGCCGCTTCAGGGAGAGGGAGGTCAGCGTGGCGGCAAGTCTCTGGTCGTGATCGGTGACGGTGCTCATGAGGAAGAGCATGGCTATCCGACGAGGAAACGGAGACCTCTAACACGTTCCGGGCCGTGCTCGATCGCGATTCAGTCAGCCTCGCATGTGGCCGAAATCAGCTGGAAGGGCTGCGCGACCGGTCGCGCCATTCGAGCGGCGTCGTATCGGTAACGCGCCGGAACTCGCGATTGAAGTTCGATTTGGTCTGAAAACCGACGTCGAACATGATTTCCGTCACCGGCTTTTCCGTTTCGGCGAGCAGCAGGCAGGCCTCGGCGATCCGGTGCTCGTTGACATATTGCGAGACATTCTTGCCGGTCGCCCGGTTGATGGCTGCGGAAATTTGCCGGGCGGGAATCGCAAGCTTGCGCGCCAGCCGATCGAGATTGAGATCGACATCGCGATAGGCGTGCCTGTCTTTCATCAAGACCTGCACCGCCCCAAGCGTCTGTGCGTCTTCAAGGAATTCGGGCGGGCGAACGTTCTCCATCTTTTCGGCGGGCGCATGGCTGCGGCTGGCGGCTGCAGCAGCCATGGCCAGGATAGCCAGTCCGATGAGATTTCCGAAGCTAATGACCTTTAGCGCATAGGTGCCGTCGGCCCAGACAAAATCCAGCCAGATGAATATATCCACCACCGCCGATAGCAGAAGCGCGCCTGCGGCAAAGAGGATGGCCCGGTAGGTCGGGCCGGCATTTTCGAAAGGTGCAAGACGAAGGGCGTCCGTGCCCGAGCGCATGAGAAGCAGGATTGCTGCGGCATAGCCGATATCGATAAGGATTATCCCGATATCGATTGCGTCGCGCCATATCGCGACCAGCACGACAATAAGCCCCGCCGGAAGACCATGCAGGCAGATCTGCTGAATTGGCGATAGAGGGCTTTTGCGCGCCAGCCTGGAGATCCCGAGATAAGCAAGTGGCGGCACCATCGCAGCTGCGATCGGCATGGCGTACATGACAGGCAAAACGGCATAACCCCAGCGCAATCCGGACAGTACGGACTGAAAGGCGCTCAGAAGAATGAGCGCCTGGAAAGGAAGATTGGGCGAGGGGCTATCGTCGCGGCTCCGGACGACGCCGAAGAGAATGACGAGCAAAATGGCGACGACGAATGGAAGCGGAATGAAAATCATTGATCGTTCGGAGCAGGACCTGTCTATATCTCCAGCCGATCATGCCGAAAGACGGGCCGCACCGCGACCTCAATCATGTTTCAGGTCGTCAAATTTCTGGGGAGGGAGGCCGGCTGTCGTGGCATGTCACTCCGCTGCGGCGGCAAGACATCCATCGATGATCTCTCTAATTTCCGCGCGGCAGGAGCCGCAATTCGTTCCGGCATTCGTTGTCACACCGACAGCCTCGAAGCTGTGACATCCGTTGCGAATGGCGCCGAATATGAAGCTAAAGTTTGAGCACTCGCCCAATACATTTGCGCTCTGGCAGCTATCTCCGGCGCACAGGCCAAGTCTGCAAGCGTCGTGGCTTGGCGCGGATCTTTACTCCCTCATTGATCTCTCGCGGCCTCCTTCATCATGGCCATAAACCTGGAGATTCAGGAACCAATTCGATTGCGAGGCAGTTAGAAAACAGAGGCGGGAAAGAAAAAGGAGAACACCATGTCGAATGTTTCGCGAACGGGAACTGACGATGTCAACAATGCAACCAGCCGAACCACCTTCGGGCGATCCGTCGAGAGCAAGGCTCAGTTGCGGGATGCGGCGGCGCTCTCCTCAGCAGCCGACGGTGCGGAGACACTGAATATCTATCGCCTGGAACCCATCGCTGCCCCGGACGATCCACGCTGGGACAATGCTCCCAATCAGGGTACGATCATCGTGGCGGCCAGAAGTTCGGGCGACGCGCGCATCGTGGCGACGGGCAGGGAGCTCGACTTTATGGAGGTCGATGCCGCCCCTGCCGAAGATGTGACCACCAGTAACGCGAGTGCGTTTCGCGATGACAAGCTTTACACCGTGATCGAGATCGCTCGCGGCCGAACCGATTTGAAACGGCGCGTGCTGGAGGGCGAGGTGTCCGTCGACACAATCCTTCCCACGCAAGTCGGCCGCTGATTATCCGCGCTGAAGCCGGAAGGCGGAGCGTTGCGAAAAGGGCACTGCGCTGAGCCCGGCGTGTCTTCCGTCAGCTTCGAGCCACCTTCCAATCAGCGTGCGCGGTATAAAAGATTGAGAGCTTGGCGTTCTTCCTCCGGCATGTCCCGGCTGAAAGAAGCAATGGCCGTTAAAGCGCCGAGCTGATGAAGATTGGTGAAATCGACCACGCCACTACGATAAAGCTTGATAAGCTCCAGGGCAAAGGCCTCGCGGTTGAAATCATTCAAATCGAACCATGGTTGAGCGATCACGACGTCGAAAATCCGTTGCAGCCGATCGATCTCCTCCGGCTGGAGAATGCCTTCGACAAGATGATGGTAGCGGCGCATGCCCTTACTCCCGCCATGAGGAACGGTGTGTTGTCGCGCTACATCGGATCTCAGCAAACGGACTTGCCATTCGCCGTATATAGGGAGATCCGGTGGCGCGATCGAGCTGTTGGAACAAATCTTCCGAATCGCCGTTGCGTCAGGTGGGAGCCTTTTAACCGGCGGCCTGCATTCACTGAGCATATTCCGATTTGATCTGTTGTTAACGGAGCGAAAAATGCCCGAGCAAAATCAGTCACCAGCGGTTCAATCCTTGCGAAAGGAGCAGAAGCAGCAAAGAAGCAGGCCGGCAAACGAACTGGACAAAGCGCTTGAGGATACGTTTCCAGCCTCGGATCCTGCTTCCCTGACGCATACCGCCGTCGCTGGCGGCATCGGCCCTGAGGCGGACCGGTTCGGCCCTCAAGAACAATCGAACAACAAACTTGCAGCCTTTGCAGTCGAGCGGCGAATTCGCGAAAGGCCGATCGCTTCGCTCTTGGCGGCCGCGGCCATCGGATTTGTTTTTGGAGTCACGCGTTGACGACAAGCCAGCCGATCAATAGACGGCCTCGGGTTCTAGACGCGGAGTTGCCTTGAACGAAGACTCGGCTTTCATTGAGTTTGATCGAGAGCATGCGGGGACGTCTGGCCTGGCCTTTGAGGTTCGCCGTCATAAAAGGCTATGCCGCCGATTACCAGCGCACACGCCACCACCACGATCAGGATAATGTACACGGTCAATGCATTGTATTTACCGTTGTCAGACGCTGGCATTGTCGTTCTTCCTCTGCGATCTACGTGTCCGCATCCCAACATCGGCGGCGCCCCAAGGTTCCCGCCTGCGTGAGCGGTCGCGCGATCCACATCATTTCCTGATGTGATCGACAAATTCCGGTGTTCTGGGAACATTGCCGCATGTCGGCTGTTCGGCGCAGGATCCGATATCGGAGAAAATGGGAACAGCGCCATGCCTAAATCGAACAATCCCGGTGAAAGGAGCAGGGGCGATCCTGCTCAAGACGCAAAGGGCCAAACCCGACGGCTGGTGAAAAGCAGCCGCAATAACGGTGTGGCAAGCGCCAAGCCGAAGGTCATTACGGGATCGGACGATGCAACCATGAACAAAAAGCCGCCCGGAAAGACCGAGCCAGAGAAGGATTGGGATCTCAATTACGATACGCGAGACATGAACGAGGGCAAGTATCGCGGCTGAAGCACGTTCGCCGCGGATCGATAAAACGGTATCCGGATGAGGACCTGGCTGCATCTTTGCATCGATATGCAACGCATGTTCTTCGAACAAACGCCCTGGCATGTGCCCTGGATGGCGCGCACCCTGGAGCAGGTGGTCGAGGTCGCCGGGCGATTTCCCGAACGTACGCTCTTTACCCGCTTCATTCCACCGACCCGGGCGGACGCCATGCCGGGGAAATGGCAAGATTACTACGAGAAATGGGAGATGATGACCGCCAGTCGGCTTCCCCACGAGTTGATGCTGCTTATCGATCCGCTGCAGCGTTTCGTTCCGCCGGCCCGCATCTTCGACAAGCTCACTTATTCGCCCTGGACCGATGGCCGCCTTCACCGAAATCTGGCTCAGGAAGGTATCGATACCCTGGTGATCAGCGGCGGTGAAACGGATGTCTGCGTGTTGGCCGCAGCCCTGGGTGCAATCGAGCTTGGATATGGAATCATCGTTTTAAGAGACGCCGTCTGCAGTGGCGATGACGATGCGCATGATGCAGCGCTCACGCTGCTGGAGCGCCGGTTTTCCGTTCAATCCGAGATCATGACGGTCGAGGAATTTCTGTCCGCGCGATGACGGAGGCTCCCCGCTTCTTGATTTGATAGGATGGTCCGCTACATCCTGCTCCATAGGACTCGGAGGAGACTGCCATGCCTCATCGCGCTCCCAAAGGAAGTGAATGCCGAATACTCGCTGAAGCTGTATTGCAATGGTATAGCTTCTATGAGGTGGCGCCAGATGACGAGGCTTCGAGTACTCTCGTCGCAGCGGCTCTCGAATTCTTTCATGACGGTTATCACACGGCAGATGACCTGGCCGTGAGGTTGATCGGAACCTATGTCGGTATCTGGTCGACAAAGATTAATGCGCCTACTTCGGCTGCCATTCACTGATCGTTCTCTCCGACCGCAAGCCAGCCGCCGAAGGCGGCTGATGCCGGTATTTTGCCGTGACATGAGCCTGGCTACAGGCAACGAAGCGGGCTATTCCCGGCGCGTGCGAAAGTGCGGGGAATCGTGCTTGAATTATAGCAAATTCTAAAGCTGGCTCTGGAGGAAGGAAGATCCTCGTCAGGCCGCACAAGGCAAACATATATGTTGCTTCAGCACTTCTTTTTCTGGAAAACGATGAGCCTTGCGGTGAGGATAGCGCCGGACGACTCGCTGCGGCGGTTTGAGAGCAACAGGTGGCGAAAGCAGGATTGCAATGAGTTCAGCACTGGCTCCCGATCAGCTTGGCCCGACGGTCTGCGTCGGGGAAATCCTCGTGGAAATCGTTGCCACGACGGTCGGTGATGGTTTCAGGGAGGCACAGCCGCTCATCGGTCCTTTCGCCAGCGGTGCTCCGGCAATCTTCATCTCCCAATGTGGGCGGCTTGGCGGCAGCGCGGCGATGATCGGCGCCGTCGGTACCGATGATTTCGGCCGCGTGAATCTCGAAAGGCTGAAGGGCGACGGGGTCGATATCTCGGCTATTTCGGTCGATCCCGATTATCCGACG
Source organism: Rhizobium sp. WW22 (assembly GCF_047041135.1). Taxonomy (NCBI): domain Bacteria; kingdom Pseudomonadati; phylum Pseudomonadota; class Alphaproteobacteria; order Hyphomicrobiales; family Rhizobiaceae; genus Rhizobium; species Rhizobium sp. WW22. The sequence goes on along the minus strand of NZ_CP178199.1, from coordinate 1,583,866 downwards.
GGCAGCGCCTTCGTCCGCTACCGCAAGGACGGGTCTCGCGACTTCGTCTACAATATCGCGACCTCGGCAGCCGCGCGCTTCGGCTGGAGCGATGATGTCAGCAATCTCATCGGTCGTGCCGGGCATCTGCATGTCATGGGCTCGGCATTGTCGGTTCCGAGTGCGCGCGAGGTGATCGACAAGGCCGTCGACATCGTCAAGGCTCGCGGCGGCACGCTGTCCGTCGATCCCAACATCCGCAAGGAATTGAAACTCGACGACGATACCGAACGCCGGTTTTCTAGGCTTGTTGCCGCGGCCGATCTATTGTTGCCCTCCGGAGAGGAATTGGAGCGTGCGACCGGCGTCGAGGGCGAAGCCAATGCGGTCCGCCGTCTGTTCGAGATCGGCGTCAAGGAGATCGTGCTGAAGCGGGGAGCGAATGGCGCGACCTATTATGGCTGCGACGGCGAGCGCATCGATGCACCGGCCTTTGTCGTCACGGAGGTCGATCCGACCGGTGCCGGCGATTGCTTTGGCGGAGCCTATCTTACCTGCCGCCGCCTGGGCATGCCCGTGAAAGACGCCTTGACCTATGCCGCTGCTGCCGGCGCGCGCAATGTCACCGTCATCGGCCCGATGGAGGGTGCCGGTACCAAGGAACAGCTCGACGCGTTCATCGCAGCCACTGAAAGGCATTCCTGATGCAGATCCATCTCGGCGAACTGGCGAGGCTGAGGGCCGAAGGCCGCCAGGCGGGAATCACCTCCGTGTGCTCGGCCCATCCGCTCGTACTCAGGGCTGCGCTCCGGCATGGCCGGCTGCATTCAAGCACAGTGCTGATCGAGGCAACCTGCAATCAGGTCAATCATCTGGGCGGTTATACCGGCATGACACCGGCCGATTTCGCAGCGCTGGTGCAACATATCGCCGAGGAAGAGGATTGCCCGTCGGAGCTGGTAGTTTTGGGCGGCGACCATCTGGGACCAAATCCCTGGCGGGATCGCCCCTCGGAAGAAGCCATGGCCGAGGCGGAAAAAATGGTAGCCGCCTACATCGAGGCCGGCTTCCGAAAGATACATCTGGATGCCTCGATGGGCTGCAAGGACGAACCGATCGCGCTCGACGACGAGACGACAGCCCGTCGCGCCGCACGCCTTGCCGCTGTGGCGGAGGCTTCGGCTAGAAGAAGTGGTGGGGCCATGCCGGTGTATGTGATCGGCACCGAGGTTCCGCCACCGGGCGGCGCAGATCACGCCCTGACTACAATTGAACCGACCGCGGCTGCCGCCGCCCGCAAGACGATAGACATTCATCGCCGCGTGTTCGAGCAGGCGGGATTGAGGGAGGCGTTTACGCGCGCCATCGGATTGGTCGTCCAGCCCGGCGTCGAGTTCGGCAATCACAATGTCATCTTTTACGATCGCAGCAAGATCGCCGAACTGAAGTCGCTCCTGGCCGACGAACCGCAGTTCGTCTTCGAGGCCCATTCGACCGACTATCAAGGTACTACACCCTTGACCGCTCTCGTCGAGGACGGCTTCCCCATTCTGAAGGTTGGTCCCGAGCTGACATTCGTGTTGCGCGAAGCCCTTTACGGCCTGGATCTCATTGCTTCCGATCTCGTGCCCGACTATGGCGAACGGCCGCTCTACGCGGCCGTGGAAGCGCTGATGCTCGCGCAGCCGAAAAACTGGAGCCAGCATTATTACGGAACGGAGGCGGAGAAGCGCTGGCTGCGGCATTATTCGCTGTCCGATCGCATTCGCTATTACTGGGCGTCATCCGACGCGCAATCCGCTGTCGAGAGATTATGCGACGCGTTGCGCGGTAAGACCGTGCCGCTTCCGTTGTTCTGGCAGCACATGCCGGCTGCACGGCACTTCGCGGATGCGCCATTGGAGCCGGAGCAGGTTTTGATATGGCGTATCACCCGCAGCCTCGCGGATTATCACGCAGCCTGCGGAGCCATCAAACGATAGCTAGCTGATCGAAGGAGGAGATCATGGAGGAACTGAAAGGGAAGATCGCCGCGGTAACCGGCGCGGCATCGGGGATCGGGCTCGCCTCGACTGAGGCCATGATTGCGGCGGGAGCGAAGGTTGTCCTCGTCGATCGAGATGAGAGAGCATTGGCATCGGTGTGCGAGCGCCTGGGCGATCTTGCGATTCCGCTTGTTGTCGATCTGCTTGATTCGGAGCAGTGCGCCGCGCTACTGGAGGGCATCCTTGCCAAGGTCGAGCATCTCGACATTTTTCATGCCAATGCCGGCACCTATATTGGCGGCGATCTGGTGGAGGCCAATCTCGACGCCATCGACAGGATGCTCAACCTGAACGTCAATGTCGTCATCAAGAATGTCCGCACGGTCGCGCCGCATATGATCGGGCGCGGGACGGGCGATATCATCGTCACGAGTTCGGTCGCTGGGCATTCGGCGATCCCGTGGGAACCTGTCTATTCGCCCTCGAAATGGGCAATGACCAGCTTCGTTCAGGCCATGCGGCGCCAGCTTCTGAAGAGCGGTATTCGCGTCGGCTCCGTTTCTCCAGGCCCGGTCATCAGCGCCCTGCTTGCCGACTGGCCGGAGGAAAACCTGCGCAAGGCCAAGGAAGCCGGCGCCCTGATCGAGCCCAAGGAGGTCGCCGACGCCATCATGTTCATGCTGACGCGCCCGCGTAACGTGACGATTCGCGACGTCGTGGTTCTGCCGAGTGCCTTCGACATCTGAGGAGCGAAGCATACGGCATCAGGAAAATTCCGGCGATAGCGAGCGCGCTTGGCATGTGGATGCCCGGGAGGCTCTTATTTGTCGCCGGAAGATGTCTCACAATCACGGAGCCGGCCTACTATATCTGGTCGAGCCTTGATCCCGCGGATGGCGACACCTTTGTAATCGTGATTGAATTCACTCAACCTTGATGTCGCAAATGATCTGGATATTTTACCAGATTAAGTAGTACGCTTTCGACACCGATAGGGATTCTTCGCGACTTCAGGCCAAGAATTCACCGTCGAGGAAACGATAAACAGGTAGTTGTCATGTTTCTAGAAGCAGCTCTTTCCCGTTTGATCAAAATCGGAACGCTTACGGTCACTTTTCCGGACGGTTCCACGCGCAGTTTCGGTACGGGAGCGGAACCGCGTGCAGCGATGAAAATCAATACCACCCGCGCAAAGCGCCGTCTGCTCCTCAATCCTGCCCTGGCGCTGGGTGAGGCCTACATGGACGGCGAAATCGAGCCAGGATCCGGCGATCTCTATGAAATGGTGGACCTGCTTGCCCTCAATTTGATGGAAGGGGGGACCCATCCTTTCGAGAAACTGATGGAAAAGATCCGTTGGCTGCGGCGAAATCTCGATCAATTGAATTTTGCGGATCGTTCCAAGCGCAATGTGGCGCATCACTACGATCTCGATGCGCGGCTCTACTCCTTGATGCTGGACGAGGACAGGCAATATTCCTGTGCCTATTTCCCCATCGGTGACGAGACGCTCGAGGAAGCGCAGCTCAAGAAGAAGCGGCATATCGCCTCGAAACTCATGCTCGATCGTCCGGGCCTGGAGGTTCTGGACATCGGCTGCGGATGGGGCGGCATGGCGCTCTATCTTGCTAAGGAGTTCGGCGCGCGCGTCACGGGCCTGACCCTTTCGGAGGAACAATTGGTGGCCGCAAAAGCCCGCGCGAAGGACGCCGGGCTCGAGCATATGGTCACGTTCGAACTGCTGGATTATCGCTCCTGGACGCGCCCGGTCGATCGCGTCGTCTCGGTCGGCATGTTCGAGCATGTGGGCATCAACCATTATAAGATCTTCTTCGACAAGATCCGCTCCATGCTCAAGGAGGACGGCGTCGCGCTGATCCATGCAATCGGCCGGGCCGATGGTCCCGGCAGCACCAACCCGTGGATCGCGAAATATATCTTCCCCGGCGGCTATTCGCCGGCGGTATCCGAAGTCCTGTCCGTGGTCGAGAAATCCGGTCTCTGGACGACCGACATCGAAATCCTGCGGCTCCATTATGCCAAAACGCTCGAGCAATGGCGTGACCGCTTCATGAAGAACAGGAGCGCCCTCGCAAAACTCTACGACGAGCGGTTCTGTCGCATGTTCGAGTTCTATCTTGTCGGGTCCGAACTTGCCTTCCGTCGCATGGGGCACATGAACTGGCAATTGCAGCTGACGAAGAATGTTTCCGCCCTGCCGCTGGCCCGAGACTACATGGTCGATATCGAGCGGGCCCGGGCGGCCATTGCCGAGCAGGGAAAGATGGGACCGATCGAGGCCGCGAGCGCGCGGGCGAAACGGGATCTGACCTTGCACGACGAGCGCAAATCCCGTCAGCAAAATCAATCCGGCGGGGAGTCCTCGCGGAACCTCTAAAGCCTGCTTGCAGGCAGTTATGAGGGCCTTGGCTGGGCACGATATCTTGCCCGGCCTTTTCTTCCGTAACTATGCGGTACATGCTGCATCTTGGAGGCGATTGTGTTCTGCGTATGCAATCATAAAGTTTAAGTGTCGATGCCTCTGCGGACGCTCGACATGCCCGCGGAAGCGCAAGGCCCTGTGGCTTCTGGCACACACTCGCCGATTGAGTTTGTATGATCATGGTATTGGTAAACTTGTCATCATCGGTCCCGAGTGGCTATGAGGTCATCATCACTTAATGATGAGACATGTCGCCTCTTCGGCCTCATCAATCGAAGAAGCGATATTAATGTGCGGGGCTTGTTAGGATAGGATGCGATCAACCAAGACTGAAAAGACTCTTTCCCGGCGAGCTTTCATGCTGGGGTCGATCTCTGCGACTGCGGCGCTTGCGGGCTGTGCCACCACAGCCTCTGTTCCGACTCCGATTGCAGCCCCGGTTCGCACGCCGCCGGTCGTTCCTGTGGCGTCAGAACCTCAGAGCATCATTACATCGGATCCCGAGTTCGAAGCGCGCTATGCGTCCGTGGTTGATGGCGGCCATGTCATTCCGGCCGTTCCCTATCGAAAGCTGGACCCGAAGTTTTATCGTCAGCGCGTTCCCGATCCGACAGGCGAGGCACCCGGCACAGTCGTCGTCGATACGGCATCGAGATTTCTCTATGTCGTTGAGCGCGGCGGCACGGCGATGCGCTATGGTGTCGGCATCGGCCGCGATGGCTTCGCGTGGCAGGGCGAAGGTATCATTCATTGGCGGCAGCATTGGCCGCGCTGGAAGCCGCCGGGCGACATGATTGCCCGCAAACCGGAACTCGCGAAATATTCCGTCGCCAATGGCGGCATGGACCCGGGCATCAAGAACCCGCTGGGTGCCCGTGCGCTCTATATCTTCCAAAATGGCAAGGATACGCTCTACCGTCTGCATGGCTCGCCGGAATGGCGCTCCATCGGCAAGGCAGCCTCGTCAGGCTGTGTTCGCCTGATCAACCAGGATGTCATCGACCTCTATGAGCGCATCCCCTATCACGCGCGAATCGTCGTTCACCAGTCGCCGCTTCAAAGCAAGGCGATTTCCGCCTGAGCGAAATCGGCTTCCTCGGGGGGCGCCGATGTTTCGGGGCGGTGTAGCGCCGCACGAAATCTTGACATGTGTGCGACTGAGTAGCACTTTAGCGTCTAAAGGAGATTGTCTCGTGAGCGTCAAGTCGTCGATATCGTTGACCGATCAGCAGGATGCGTTCGCCCGTTCGCTTGTCGAGACCGGCCGCTATTCCAGCCTGAGCTCCGTTCTCCACCAAGGTCTGGAACTGCTGCGACAGAAAACGGAAGCCGAAGCGGCCGAGACGGAAGGGCTGCGCAGGCTCATCCAGCGTCGCGTTGATGGACCGAAGATCCCTGCTCAGGAGATGGAAGAGCGGATCGAGAGCATGATCGAGCGCAAACAGCGAGCTCCTCGTGTGGAGCCTTGAATATTCCAAGGATGCCGATCTCGATTTCGAACTGACCTTCGATCATCTGTTTGCATCCTATCTCGATCTTGGAGACTCGGCTGACGAAGCTCTGGAGCGCGCTGCTAACCGTATTCGCGAACTCCATCTGGAAATCAATCGGTTGGTCGAAACCCCATATATCGCAACATTGCAGCCGGATATCTATCCTGGCATCCGCTTCCTGCGGCGTGACAAGGCGGCCGTCTGGTTTCTGCCGATCGAGGAACGCAAAGCGATCATCGTTGCAACGATTTTCTTTGGCGGTCAGTATTATATCAGGCGGATGCTGGCGCGCATGCTGCAGCGATAAGGATCAATTGTCTGTTCGAATGGGGTTTCCGGCTTCGAGCCGACCCATCGTCTTATTGGTCGCGACCCATTGGCATCCTCCTGGTGCCACTTGTGCAATCTGCATGTAATGTAGCCGCAATCTTTGGCTGTCAGTGGGGCGAGGGATGGCGACGGCCGTCCTTTGGGGGAAGGTCATTGCGAATTCTGCTTCTTGAAGATGAGCCAGAAATGGCGCGCGCGCTGCTCGAAGCGCTGCGCCGCCGCGACGTGCTCGCCGATCATGTCCGCACCATTGCGGATGCCGACGTCATGGCGCGTGTCGGGAGCTATGATGTCCTTGTGCTCGACCGCCGGCTGCCTGACGGCGAGGGGCTGGACCTCGTGGCGGCATTGCGCCAACGCAAGCATCCCGTGCCGATCCTGGTGCTGACTGCGCTCGGCAGCGTCGACCATCGCGTCGACGGGCTCGATAGCGGCGCCGACGACTATCTTGCCAAGCCTTTCGCGATCGAGGAGCTGCTTGCCCGGCTGAGAGCACTCCAGAGGAGGAGCCCGACGGTATCCGATCGTTATCTGAATTTCGGTAATCTGAGCGTCGATCCGGCAACCAATGACATTTTCGTCGGCGGCTCGCTGGTCGAATTCCCGCGCCGTGAATATCTGGTGCTGGAGACGCTGATGCGCCGCCCGAACCGCATCGTCACGCGGCCGAGCCTGATCGAAGCGGTTTATGCCCTCGAGGACGAAATCGGATCGAACGCTCTGGACGCGCACATCTCGCGCATTCGAAAGAAGCTGCTACTGGCCGAAGCAACGGTCGAGATAAGGGCCGTGCGTAACATCGGCTATCTGATCCGGGCGAAGGCATGAACCCGGAGCGCAGTCGATCGTTGCGCTGGGGGCTTATAAGGCGCCTGATTGCCTTGCAGGCCTTCCTTCTCGTTCTCTTCTTCGTTCTTCTCGTCGGCTGGATCTGGATCATCAATCCCGAGCTGGAAGACGCCAATGAGGAGGCCGTCCGGGTCGTCGCTCAGCAGGTGACCAGAGACGATGACGGCCAATTGCAGGTGGCGGAGACGCAGGAGGTAGCAGAGCTGAAGCGGCGCTATCCTGAACTCTGGTTCATGATCCGGGATCACAAGGGAATACTCTTTCAATATGGAGAGATACCGACGACCGCTCTCAACGAGAACTTCCCGTGGACGATAGATCGGGCAAGGGTGGAGGCTGGCAATGGAGCCCATGCCACGGTCGAGAACAGGGAGACCTCGGTTGGCAAGCTGCAGATTGTCGCGGCCACCGAGCGCGGCTTTGATAATGACGGCTTGAACGTATGGATCAATATGCGGGTCGACGTTGCCAAAGGTCCCAATGGCGAAATTCATTGGCTCAACGTCCTGCCGGCTCTGGCATTCGTGATCTTCATCGGCGTCTTTCCGATACTGGCGGTGACTGGCGTGGCGACGCTGCTCGTCACGCCACGTGCCGTCGGCCGGTCGCTGAGCGGGCTTGTGGAAACGGCAACGCAGGCGCAAGCGATCGATTTCGACACACGCTCGGCCCGTCTCGATCGATCCAAGGTGCCGACCGAGATTATCCCCCTCGTGGATGCCTTCAACCATGCCCTCTCGAAGCTGGACGAGGGGTATAACAGGCATAATCGCTTTCTTGCCGATGCCGCGCATGAGCTGCGGACGCCGATTGCGATCGCGCGGACGCGAGCGGACCTTCTCCCCGAGGCCGAAGTCAGCCAGCAGGTGCGCGATGATATCGACCGCCTGTCTCGCGTCGCCCATCAGCTTCTGGAAATGCAGGCAATCGGGGTGGTCGAACTGCGGGCGGAGAAGAAGGACCTGAATGTGCTGGTCGAAAACATCGCTGCCGACCTTGCGCCGATTGCCATGGATGCGGGCTATGATTTCGATTTCGAGCCAAACCCGGAGGAGGCGGTCTTCGTGATCCAGACCTCGACGATCGAAATGGCGGTTGTCAACCTGATCCGAAATGCGATCGATCACGCCGGAGGTAAGGGCTCGATCATCGTTCGTGTCGGCGCTGGCGGTACGATCGACGTCTGCGACGAAGGCCCAGGCATTCCGCCGGAGGAGCGCGATCGTGTCTTCGAGCCGTTTCGCCGCATCAACACCAGTTCGTCCGGTGCTGGCCTGGGGTTGAACCTGGTCAAGAAGGCGGCTGAGCTCCACGGCGGACGGGTTTCGTTCCCGGACACCGGTAGCGGTTTTTGCGTGCGCCTGCAGATCGGTTCTATCCCGCCCACTGTCCCAGTTACAGACATGGGCTGGCGGCAGAAGCCGCAAGTGCCGGGCTAAAACGGCGTGTGCTAGCTATTGCCGCGCAGAATCCTGAAACTGTTTTCATTTTCACAAGCGGTCGGGGCTCGGATATTCGATTTTCCGAAGCCGAGTTCCCTGATAGGGTTTTGGGGAGAGACTCCAACGGGATAAGGTCATCCTCGGTGACAGCGGTCCGCGCCATATTGAGATCGTCAGCTTGTTGATCGATGCGGGCGCAGACGTCAATCTAGGGAACAATGATGGCGCAACGCCGCTGCAGCATGCGCGCAGTCGTGGTTACGCTGAGATCGTGAAATTGTTGGAAACGGCGGGGGCGACGTAACGCAGCATTCCGGCTTCCAATGCTATGCAATACGACAGGGAGGTACATGTCTCAGCTTCCCGAAACGATGAGAATAAAGGGCTTCGATAATGGAAAGAAAATACTACTCCTCTCTGGGTGGCCATCCGCCGCAAAGCGATCTGCTGACGGGGCGTGCCGTATTCACGGAGGCCTATGCGGTCATTCCGAAGGGCGTGATGCAGGACATCGTCACCAGCTATCTGCCCTTCTGGAACGAGACGCGCTGCTGGGTGATCGCCCGGCCGCTTTCGGGTTTTGCCGAGACCTTTTCGCAATATGTCATGGAGGTGGCGCCAGGCGGCGGCAGTGACCGTCCGGAGCAGGATGCCGAGGCCGAGGGCGTGCTGTTCGTCGTCGATGGCGAGATCGAGTTGACGCTGCCATCCGGCAAGCATGTTCTTCAGCCGGGCGGCTATGCCTTCCTGCCGCCGGGGTTGAAATGGTCGCTGCACAATCGCTCCGGCGCCCATGCCCGCTTCCATTGGGTTCGCAAGGCCTATGAGGCCGTCGAGGGGCTGGCCCATCCTGAGCCGCTTATCTTGAACGAGAAGGACATTACGCCATCAGCCATGCCGGGTACGGAGGGCCGCTGGGCAACGACCCGCTTCGTCGATCCGTCCGACCTGCGGCACGACATGCACGTGACGATCGTCACCCTGCAGCCGGGTGCCGTTATTCCTTTCGCGGAAACCCATGTCATGGAACATGGCCTCTATGTGCTGGAAGGGAAGGCCGTCTATCGCTTGAACCAGGATTGGGTCGAAGTCGAGGCCGGCGACTTCATGTGGTTGCGCGCCTTCTGCCCGCAGGCTTGTTATGCGGGAGGTCCAGGCCCGTTCCGCTATCTGCTCTACAAGGATGTCAATCGTCATATGGCGCTGCGTCCATTCGGTTCGCGCCGTTGAGCCGATCGCCTCCCCGGAGCGCCTGAGTGCCCTTGGTACTGGGCGTTTCGCGAACGAGCGCTGTAACGTCGGAGATATGCTTTCACTGACCTCTGCCGTCCGGCTTTTGAACATCGTCGCCGGCCGGCAATCCGATCTCGATCAGCGTATGGCTGATTTTCTCGCGCGCTTCGAGATAGGCCGAACCGGTGTTACGAGACGGCAAGCCAACATTGGCGGCCGTCGAACCAGGCCTCAATTGCAGTGCCGTCGCCAAAGCCTGTTTCGCTTCATCGGTCCGACCCAGTCGTTGATAGGCGGTTGCCAGAAGCATATGAGCGCGTCCTGTTCCCGGCGTAATTGCAATAGAACGCTGCAGCCATCTGACGGCGTCTTCATTGCGGTCCAAAAGCAGATCTGCAAAACCTGCTCCCAACAACCATGTCCAGCGCGAGACATCCGGCGTATCGAAGCGATCGGCCTGTTCGAATGTTGCAAGTGCATCCTCGAACCGGCCCAGCTGAACTTGCGTCAAACCGAGGTGAAACAGCGCTGTCCCATCCCACGGATTGAGGCTCAACGCCCTTGCACAAGCCACAAGGCTTTCTGCAAATTGGTTGGTTACGGTCAAAAAGCGGCAATAGGTTCCAAGTACCGGAAGGAAGTTTGGCCGGGCTTTCAAAGCACGTTCCAACAGAGATCTCGCGTTATTTTCCGCAGCCCTGCTTTCGGCGGGATTGTACCAGGCAAGCTGAATTCCGCGCAGGTGCAGCGCCGCCAAAGCAATTTGCAGATCGACATTATCCGGTTGTTCGGCGAGATATTTCTCCAGTATCGACCGAGCCGTCGCAAACCGTTCATGTGTCGTCTGATTGATCGAGGCGGAGGCCTGCTTTATCGCGACACTGGCGGCGTCAGCCTGAGGGGCACTGTCGGTTTGACCGAATTTGTTCAAGCGAACGGCAAGATCATAGCCAGCCCCGGCAGCAAGCCGAGATGCGAGGCGCTGTTGGTCGGGCTCGCTGGCATCCAGCTTGACTTCGGCGACCGATACGACCTCCCGGCTGCTCGCATTGATAAAGCGCGTTTGAAAGATCCATGCTTGCGGACTTCTTTGCAGTTCCCCCTGTAGAAGGAAATCCGCTCCATCGGAGCGATTGAAGGTGGGCTTGCCTGATTTCGCCGGCTCGGGTTCCTTGGGGATCACGAGGCGGATACCATCGATCCTGGCAAGGCCATTGATCATTTCCGCAGCAACGCTTTGTGCTAGAGCGGCGCTTTGGGCATCGCCAACAGTATCGACGATCGGCAGGACTTCGATGACAGGTCGGCCGTTTCCTGAAATGCCGCCAAATCCCGAAGAAAAGACAGCGACACCGAAAATCATGGCAAGCATGCAAAGAAGTGTGGCTCCGCCGAGAACCAAGGCTTTAGGCAAGCCTAGCCAATGGCGAGGTGCGATGGGGTAAGTTGCCGGAGCGTCGGCAATCGGCGTATCGCTCAACGCCGGTCGCGGGTCCGGACCTTCCTGTCTCGTGGATACCTCAGCGGTAAACAGATAACCGCGGCCCGACACAAGCTTGATCATGTGCCGTTCCGTATCACCCAATGCCGTGCGTATTTCGCGAATACATTGAAAAAGGCTGTCTTCCCCGACATGAATCCCGGGCCAGACAGTATCCATCAGTTCCTGCTTGCTGACGGACGCCTATTGTTTGCAACGAGGAATTTCAGCAATTCAAAGGCTTTAGGGCGCAGCTTGATGATCGAGCCGTCAGGTCCGTGAAGCGCGGCGCGATCTGGATCGAGGACGAACCCAGCAAAACAAAACACCTACTCTCACCGATCCTCATCTGAAGTATCGAAAATACCATGAGTATAAAGAGGGCTTAACTCCCCAGTCAACGTGCCGATACCCGCCGAGGCGGAAACAGATTTTCACTTGCATTCATGGGTGATGATCTCGGTCACGAGCAATCAAGTGCCTGGTGAAGTCGATAATTCAGAAAAATTTCAGAAAATATCAGAAGCTCGCCGAGCCTCATCAGGACATCCAATCTCGTTCCAACTACCATCGGGCGATATTTTTTTATATATTTCATCAACCGCTGATAAGCTGAGGCTCAAGATGTGGACAAGAAGGGAACGAAGCAATCTTTCGATTGTTAACCGTTTCTCTCCACCGATATCCGCGGCGGCCCCGATTGAGCACCGATGTGCTGGACCTCGCTCAGCCGACACAATGGAAAGAACCGTTTATGGGAAGAGTGCTTGATTTCCCCCCTCATCGACCAGCGCATCCTGCCCGGGCAATGGAGGCACCGTCTCCCGGCAAGCCGAGCGAACTGATCGAAACGGCGCAATTTTCTTCCGCCGTTTTCTTACTGGCACGTAGCTTCGCCGCTGTTTACGAATCCTTGCCTTGGACTGCGGCGCTTTTTGCCACCCAACAACGCCGGCTCTTATGTCACGCCGCATTGAGCGACTACTTTCTGGCCGTTCGCAGGGCCGGGGCGGGATTGACCAGAAACGGTTTTGGAAGTCTCGCCCGGCAGTACGGGATTGCCAGCCGCAATACCGCCTACGCATTTTTCGACGAAGCGCTGCGATACAATATCATTCGTCCGGTCGCAGGTTCCAGAGGTGGTCCTTCGGATGAGGTCGGGCCTACGCACTCAACACTGTCGATGCTGATCCGCTGGTACAGCCTGCATTTCCAGGCGCTCGACCTTATAGACGGAGGAGGCAGGGCGGCTCGGTTCCTTATGGAGCCGCAACGCATGCTGATACTCATCGAACCGCTTGCGGCACATGCCTTGTTGACAAGCCGGGAGGTACGCAGCCCTGGGCCGCTTCATGCCATCTTTGCCAGCGGCGATACGGGGGGATTTCTGATGGATCGCCTCATCGCCGGAATAGATCCGGAAACTGTGGTGGGACAGGGACGGCTCCTGACGAATGTCAGCTCGATTTCCTCTCTAGCCTCATCGTTCGGCCTTTCGCGCGCCCATATCAGCGGCAAGCTCGCAGCAGCTGAATCGATCGGTGCCGTCGGTTGGAGCGGCCGGCGAGGGCGTTCATACATCTGGATCTCGTCCGGCTTCTACCAGGAATATGCGCGTGCGCACGCCCGCAAACTACGCATTCTGGATGACGCCTTCACCGAAACTTGCACTATTTTGGCGTCGTTCCCGATAAAATCGGCGGCTACCTCCGATAGCTGAGATCCTTTGTGCAATGATCAGTTTGCAAATGAAGAACTCGGCTGATCAAAAGGCGGTTGAACGGTAGCAGCAAAGCTCCGTTCTGCAATACAACTTCAGAATAACCTGAAAGTAAGCTTTCCCGAATAAATATAGTTTCCAGGTCTCCGAGGCTCGCCGAGGCTGCTGCTGATTGGAAACGCCATGCCATCGATCGATATCATCGTTCCGAAGTATGCGCCGCGCCGATGGCAGGAAATCGTGGTCGCGCGTCTGCAGGCAGAAGGGCACGATATCGCTGTCGTACATGAAGCCGGGTCGAATGCGTGGCCGGCCGCCATCAATACAGCCTTGGCTATCGAGCGAAAAATCTTCCGCCGGCGCGATCTGGCGCTTGCCGCTCCTCTGTCGGAGATCCCCGCCCGCAGTCGCGATAGGTCTGCAGTCCTTCGGCTGGATCTTACCGGCCACGCTGCGCCATTGGACATTCCGACCATCACATTGCGGTTCGACGGGGCGCGGTCGGACCTGTCGGTCGCGAGGTCGGTTGCCGCTGGCGCTTTGCCTGTTATCGATGCCGTCCTGGACGGAAAAACGGTGGTAGGTCGAGCCTGGCCGATGATCGATCGGCGGGAAACCGTGTCGCTTGGCGCGGAGGATGTGCTCGCCCGTGCCGTCACGCTTGCTGTTTCCACGGTTCGTGCCTTTGCCGAAAACCGGCTCGTTATGAACGAACCGGTGTCCACAGTATCTGAGAATCTCGTCAGTGGAGCGCTGGGCTTTGCATCCGCTTGTCTGACCGGCGCCTTGCCACGCCTGGGCCGAGAAGCGATGCGACGCGCGCGCTTTCGCCACGCGCATTGGCGTGTCGGTTATCGTTTTATAGATGGGCCGGGTGTTGCGAGCAGCTGTGAGCTTGGCGATGGCTGGTCCGTGCTGCCGGATGCGGGAGATCGCTTCTATGCCGATCCCTTTCCGTTTCAATGGCAGGATCGTTTCTTCCTGTTCGTGGAAGATTATCCGCATACAACCGGCAAGGCAGTCATCTCGGTCGTGGCGTTCGATGCCACAGGGAAGCCTGGAGAGCCGCGATGCGTGCTGGAAGAGCCTTACCATCTGTCTTACCCGCAGGTCTTCGAGCACGGCGGCGCGATCTGGATGCTTCCTGAGGCAAGTTCAGGCGGAAAACTCATCCTCTATCGCTCGATAGAGTTTCCGGATCGCTGGGCTCCCGAGGCCGTGCTCATCGAAGGCGAGATTTCCGATGCGACACTGCTCGAACATGGCGGGCAACTCTGGTTGTTCGCAACCAATCGCGATGGTCACGGCAGTACGTCCGATACGCTTGTAGTCTTTCACGCACCACGGCTTGCCGGCCCCTGGACGCCTCATGTGTTGAACCCGGTTCTCATCGATCGTCGCATGGCCCGCCCGGGAGGCGCCTTCGTCCGCAAGGGGAGTAGTATCTATCTACCGGTCCAGGACGGAACGCTCGGCTATGGCGGCGGGCTCGGCATCTCGCAGTTGCTGGAACTGGATGAGAAGACGGTTCGCCTGTCGCCGCCCCGACCGATTGCGGCGCGTGGCGACTGGCCCTATCCGAAAATCCATACGCTCAATCGTTCAGGCCGACTGGAGGTGATCGACGGGATTGCAGCCGTGCGGAAGTGAGCGGGACAGAAGCAGGGCTTCGTAGCCAGCGCACATGCGCGCCGGCGAATATTGCTCCTTCAGTTGCCGTCCGGCGGCGGCCAGTCGGGCGGCTAGCTCGGGCCTGGCGATGAGTTCGGTAAGTCCTTCGGCCATTCCCTTCGCATCGGCATCGACGAAGAGTGCGGCTGCTTCGCCCTCATCTGTGGTCAGGACTTCCCGCAGGACATCGAGCTTGCTTGCAACCACCGGCAGCCCGGAAATGGCCGCTTCGACTGCGGCAAGACCAAAGGTTTCCGTCAACGAGGAAAAAGCATAGGCGTCTCCCGCTGCGAGGAACTCGAAAATGCGTGAGGGAGGTACTTCGCCGACGAGATGCAGCCTGTCGGTGACGCCATTGGCTTCGGCAAAAGCGACAATCGCATCCTGCTCGGGGCCGGTGCCGGCGATGGCGATATGAATGTCGGACAGATGGACGAGGGCGCCGACGAGCGCGATCTGGTTTTTCGACGGCGCCATGCGGCCCGAAGAGACGGCGAGCCAGGCGTCTTGAGGAAGACCGAAGGCCGCGCGCGCCGCCGCCTTGTCGACGGCGACCGAGGGCGCAGGAACGCCGTGGTCGATGCGGGACATCCGGCGCCGGTAGGCTTTCGGAAAGCTGTCGAACTGCGCTTCCGTCCAACTCGAATTGACGATGTTGGCATGATAGGCGCCGAAAGTGCCCATCAGCTTGTCTATCTGCGTCAGAATCCCCCTGACGCCTCTGGTCTGTGGCGCACCGCTCTGGTTTGCGATGATCAAGTCCACGCCGGCGAGCCGCGCGCCGATGGTGCCAAAAATATTGCCATAGTGCTGGAAGGTGACGACCGCATCCGGCCGAGCGTTGCGCAGGTAACCCGCAAGTCCGATGGCAGCCCTTATCTGGCCTAGCAAGCCGCGCGGCGGCTTGGTGAGGATGAAATCGGCGTGCGGATCGCGGTCGTAGACCTCGGTCTTCCGATACATGAAGACGGTGCGAACCTCATGGCCGCGCGCGCGCAATCCCTCGCCGACCATATCCGAAATTCGCTGTGCTCCGCCCGCTTCCGCCTGGGTTTGGACCTGAATGATTTTCATGAACGGCCTTTTAGGAAAGAGCGGGCGGCAAGTGCGTCTTCGCCGGCGAGGAAGCCGAGGATTGACGGGTTGATGCCGATGGTGCGGCGTGCGATGAACACGGCGGTCACGCACCAAACGATGATCGTGCCGGCGATGGCGAGCGCCGCACCGATCGGGCCGAGCCAATAGGTTAGCACGGCCGTCGCGCAGAGCCCGAAGGTGTTGACGATAACCAGCAGCTTGAAAAGCGCGTGCTGAAGGCCCGTCAGCTGCATCAGGATTTCGGTCGGCCCGCAAGCAGTGCCGATTGTCGCGCCGATACCGAAGATGATCAGCGTTACCTGCATCGTCGGCGTGGCATAGGCATGATTGAAGATCGACAGAATCAGGTCGCCGAAGATCAGGAACGATACCAGCACGCACAAGGCGATGATGAAGCCGCCCAGAGCGGCAAGACTGGTGATACGCTGCACATGTGCCTTGTCCCCGGTGTAGAAGGCAGCCGAGATCTGCGGCGCAAGCGCCTGGTTGATGCCGTTGAGTGCCAATACGACCAGCCGCATCGTTCGATCCGCGACGAAAATCGCGCCGGCGGCCTCGGGGCCGAGAATGGCCGCGACCAGCAAGGTGCTTGCCTGGCTAAGCGCCGGCGGTAGCGCGGTAACGCCCCATAGCCCGAGCGTCACCGTCTTGAATTCGGTCTTCTGTTCTGTCGTCAGCGGGCCACGCTGGGCGCGGATCGTATCGCGAAAGAGGACAAATGTCTGGGGTGCGATCATCAGGAGCAGCAACCCGGCTGTGAGATAGGTTGCGGCAACTGCGCTCATCTTCAGCTGCATGAAATGTGCGAGCACGAAAACCGGGATTGCCACTGCTCGCCAAACGACATCGCGCGGCAGCAGTGCGAAGATCAACGCATTCTTGGCGCGAAGAGCACAGGCGACGAATTCCGACCAGCCGAGCGCGAAAGCCAACACCATGGTCGCCACGCAGATCGGGAGCCATTCGGGCATCTGAGCGCCAGCGAATGGCAAGAAGCCGATGATGAGAATGAGCAGGCTGAAGCTTGCAAGCCCCATGAGAGCGACAAGAATGGAGCGGGCCATCACACCGTTTGCGGAGTTCAGGTCGTTGTTGCCGGCATATTGCGGCCAGAACCTGAGCACGGCGCTTTGCTGGCCGACTATGGCGAAGAAGGAGACTAGGCTCGCTCCGGCATAGGCGGCGCTATAAAGGCCGAACTGCCGTTCATTGGTCGTCATGGCGACGGCGACGAACATCAGGAACGAGAGGCCGGCGCTGGCAAGCTTGATCACACCGGCAACGGCGCCGCTCCTGGCTAGAGCGCCGATCGACAAGCGCAGGTTGCTCGCTGGCGGCGGCGTTTCGGCCGATAAAGTATCGCTGCTGCCAGCTTTCTCACTCAACGACCTGTTCCCGTGTTGATTGTTGTCGACCGAATGGCCCATAGCACCTGAAATAGAATGTATCTCTAATATCGTAAGTACTCATGCTTGCGCCAGAACGAAGTCGCAACATGGTTACTTGCGATATCTGAAGTTGATCACACGCTCTGGTGTAAATTCAACGGATGATTAACATTATTCACTAATACTGAATTTAGTGATGTGTGATGAGCCGGAGACCCGCGGCCCGCGGAGAGGAACTGGATGAAGCCGTTTAACATTGACGAGCGCTCGCTTCCGCCGCTGTTCGATGTCGGTGCCGTGTGGACCATCCTGTGGCAACGCTGGCTGACCGTGCTGGCAAGCACTTTGGCCGTGCTCCTGCTGGCGCTGGCTTACCTTGTGGTGGCAAAGCCGAGCTATACCGCGACAGCTTCCGTCATGATCGATCCACGCGATCCGCGCGCGACGAATCTCAACAATGTTCTGCCCGGCATCGGCAGTGACAGCGCGGCCATCGCGAGCCAGGTATTCGTGATTGAATCGCGCGACCTGCTGATGAAGGTCTTTGAGAGCGAAAACATCGAAAACGATCCCGAATTTGCAAGCGGCGGTCTGCTGTCGCGTATCGGTCTGGCTTCGCATCCCACGAAGGATTCGATCTTCAGGAGCTTTCAGCGTGCCGTCACCGTGGAGCGTGCCGGGCTTACCTATGTCATTGATGTCAGTTTCGCATCCCGCTATTCCGACAAAGCGGCCCGGATCGCCAATGCGATTGTCAATCGCTACAGGGCCGGTCTGTCGGGGGAGCGAGAAACTGCAAACAGCGACGTAAACTCCCTGCTCGCGAGCCGGATCGGCAATCTCCAGAAGAACGTCAGCGATGCCGAGCAGGAGGTCGGAGATTTCAAGGTCTCGCATCAGATTCTGGATGCTTCCGCCGGAGGCACGCTGCAGTCCCAGATCGACAAGCTTACGGATCAGTTGATCAGCGCGCGAAGCGAGGCGGACCAGGCCAAGGATAAATATGCCCAGGCGGTTGCCGCAGGCACCTCACCGGCGGGTCTTGCCAAGCTTTCGGAAATCCTGTCTTCCGAGGCGACGGTCAAACTCCGCGAAAACTACAATCAGCGGGCGGCCGACCTCGCCAATTACGAGGCCATGTATCAGCCGCGCCATCCGATCATCAAAAGGCTGCGATCCGAACTGGACAGGATGCAGGGCCTCATGACCATCGAGGCGCAGCGGATCACGCGGGAATTGAAGGCAAAGTCCGATCTCGCCGCGCAAAACGTCACAGCACTTCAGGCAAAGCTCGATGATCTCCGCCAGAAGCTGGAAAGCTCAAATGCCGCGCAGGTGCAGTTGCGGCAGCTGGAGGCGAAGACGAAGGCGGCGCGCACTGTCCTTGACGATTTCCTGAAGCGCGCCGAGGAAACATCGCAGATGCAGGGCCTGCAGCTACAGGAGGCGCGGGTAATCAGCGCTGCCGCTCCGCCGGTGCAGCCGACCTGGCCCAAGCCGCTGCTGCTCTTGCCGGTCAGTGCAGCGCTTGGCCTTATTATCGGCTGTGGTCTTGCCCTGGTGCGCGGCCCCAAACATCAGCCGGAGCAAGATCCGACCAGCCCCATAAGAGGCAGCCTCCTCGGCGTCGAGCCTTCTCGGCATGCCGTAAAGGAGACCGTAAAACCGGAGCCGGTCAATCTTGGAGAGTATCGGCTGCCTGGTCTTGCCGGCTCCGGCGCCTATCTCAGCATCCGCGCGATGCGAAGACGCTTTTTCCAGGCCGGAAACGAAGCCTTTTCACGGGATGTGTTGCAGCTCATGCGACGCATCATTCTGCATCTGACCGAGCATCCGAAGCCTTACGTGCTGCTGGTCTCATCGCTTCATACGCCGGTTGCGGCGAGACTGGCGGGGGCAATGGTCGGCATTGGCCTGCAACAGGCCGAACAGAACGTACTTGTGGTCGAGTTTGGCGATCAGCCGGGTCCGGGAGCATCGGCGCATAGTGGTAACGGTGTCTTCGTGAGCGGTGCGAGCGGTCTGCGAACGGTCGTATACAACAGGCCAGTTGCCGAGAATGGGAAGCCACCGGGAGGTCTCGGCCTTGACGACATTTTGGCCACTGCCGGCTCCTTCGATTTCGTGCTTCTGATGGGACCTTCCATCGTTGGCAGCTGGGATCCCGCGCTTTTTGCCGAAGCGGATCTCATGCTTTTTGCGCTCAGCCCGGCCGAGGAAGCGGGGGAAATCACCAGCTTGCTTCGTCAGCGCTTCGATGCCGATCAGATCGGGCGCAGCGCCACGTTGACAATTGCACCGGAGCAGACAGAGACGCAAGGTGGCGAGGTGGTGCGAGCGATCCGATCGGCTGACGACGGAGAGCAGGGCAGCCGAATCTCTGCGAGGGGGTGACCGTGGGGCGCAGCTTGCGATCGACGTTGCTATCACGCCGAAGCGCTCTCAAGCTGGCAGGCGGCTCCATTCTGGCTGCTCTTCCGGCTGCCGGCGCGGCCCGTGCGGCGGCCAAGCCCATCGTGCCTTCATGCGGCATCAATCTGCCGGGATGGTTCGATCGCGGCGATGGCGTGGCG
Source organism: Rhizobium sp. WW22 (assembly GCF_047041135.1). Taxonomy (NCBI): domain Bacteria; kingdom Pseudomonadati; phylum Pseudomonadota; class Alphaproteobacteria; order Hyphomicrobiales; family Rhizobiaceae; genus Rhizobium; species Rhizobium sp. WW22. The sequence continues at coordinate 1,564,182 of NZ_CP178199.1, read as the reverse complement.
CCAAGCGAGCCTGTGCTCGAAAAGCTTCGTCAATTGGGCTTTCAAACGATCCGTTTGCCGATCAATGGCGATCTACTGTCGGCAGGCGATACGACCACCCTCCGTCGCATCGAGGCTGGCGTGGCCGACCTCAATCGGCTGGGCTTCTCGGTCCTTGCCGACATGCATCCTTCCGAAAGTCTACATACGGCTCTCCGTCAGGATTTCGAGGCCGGTTCGCAAAGGGTGGCCGAGGCATGGATGGCGCTAGGCAGCGTCCTTGCGAACCTTTCGGATGAGACGGTCTATGCAGAATTGTTAAACGAGCCGCCTCTGCGAAATGACGCGTGGCTTCAACTAAGGCAACGGCTTGCCGAGGTCGTGCGATCGAAATGTCCTAACCATACGCTGATCTGGGGGCCATCACCCTCTCAGGGCATCTGGGAAATAGGCGAGACGCCGCCCCTTGCCGACGATAATCAGATTGCTGCCATTCATTTCTATTCACCCACGGCCTTCACTCATCAATGCGAGACCTGGGATGCGTCGCCGTTGGCGCGGATTTCGAATTTGCCCTTTCCCGCGACCATCGAGACGTCGCGGGTACAGCAGAGCATCGGAAAGCTGCGAGCGGCCGGGGACGAGCAGGCGGCAAGCCTTATCGAGGAACAATTGGCGACACCCTGGACGGAGGCTGCGATCGCCGCCGAATTTATGAAGTTGAGGCGCTGGTCCGAGACATATGACTGCCCTGTCATGATGAACGAATTTGGCGTCCTCAACTTCTGCGTCGATGCCGAAAGCCGTCGGTTCTGGGTTCGGGCCGTGCGGCAGGCGGCCGAGAGCAACAAGATCGGCTGGGCCTATTGGGAGCTTGATCAAGGTTTTGGCATCATCAGGAGCAGAGGCAGCATTGAGGGCTTTGATGATGCCATGATCGCGGCACTTCTGGATAGCAGCAACGGCGGCTGAAAAGCGGCGGAATATGGCCATGTGGAACGGCAACTGATGCGGATAAATGGAGATTGGCGATGAGTATTACCGGAGGTCGCGCCGGCTTCGGGGCGGGAGGCCTGAGCGGACTTCGTTCGGACGCCCTTTTCCATCTTTTCATCGCCATCCTCGCGGTCGTCGCTTCCGTCTCTGCCTTCGCTGTCTGGACCCCGTTCGGGGTTGCCGCGACATTCGCGTTGACGCTGGTTTTGTCGATTGCTCAACCTGGCTGCATCCCGCTCGTCATTGCCTGCTCTTTTCTCTATCAAAATCTCGTGGTCGCCTGGTTCACGCCTTTCGTGCCCGATCACAATACGTTCGATGCGCTGCGCGGTGCCAATTTCGTCATTCTCATGACTGCATTCGGCGCCTTCGCGATGGCTTCTTTCCAGTATCGGGTGAGGGCTCTGACCGAATTGCGGCCATGGCTGACATTTAGCTTCATGCTCTGCGGTATAGTGAGCTTTTATCTTGCGCTCGGCGCTGTTCATGGTGGGCCGAAGGATGCCGTCATCTATTTCCGCAATACGATCACGCCGCTTGCGTGCTTCCACATCGCAATTCTCGCAGCCAGCCTCTATCCCGTTGATCTGCGCAAGGGCATCTTTTGGCTCTGCGCCGTTGCCATCATCTACGGTTATCTGGAACAGATTTTTCGGATGGATTTCCTGAGCCTGTTTCATGGCGATCTCTACATTCACCGTGGCCTGAAAGCGCAGATCGAGGCCGGTGTCTGGGAAAAGAAGCTGAGGGAGACCGGTTTCGTGCTTCGCGGTATCGAAGACACGATGATGACGACCTTTTTCAACATCAAGCTGTTCAGCGACCTGTTTCCGCCGATCTTCCGCAATGGCGGCCCGAATTTTCACCCGATCAGCTATGCCTACGGCTTGAGCATCATGTCTGCCTGGCTCCTCTTCAAGGGGCGCTGGCTGCTGCCGATTGCGGCCTTGCCGCTATTGCTCGTCATCGGCTCCAAAGGCGCGACATTCATGCTGCTTGTCGCGATCGGCGCCCGGCTGATCTATCGCCCATCGCGCGCGGAACTGACGCTGCTTGCCGTCGTCGCGCTTGCGGTCGTCTGGACGGTCGCTGCCATCCTCTTCGGCGCCACCCATGGCGACTACCATGTTCTCGGCCTGATCGCAGGCGTTCGCGAATTCCTGCACAATCCGTTCGGGCAGGGCCTCGGGATCGGCGGCAATCTTTCGAGTACGAGCCTCAATCTGGATTGGGACCGGGCGCAGGATGAGGGGGTTGCCTCCGTCCCGGTTGAAAGCGCTGTCGGCGTCATGCTCTACCAGATGGGCGTGGGCAGTTTCGTCTTCTTCGGATTTCTTGCCGCATTGGCGCTGTCGGCCCGCAGGCAGCTGCTCGCCACCGGTGAGCCGGATTTCCTCTTTGCCTTCGTCGCGATCATCACGATTGCATCCAATGCGGTATTGCAGGAAGAGGCATTTTTCTCACCGCTCGCGCTTGGCTTCTGTCTTCTGCTTGTCGGTGTTTCCTTTGGAACGCGATGGCGCTTGCTTGGTATTTCACGAGGCATGTCCAGCCAGCCGGGCGAGCATATGCCGTCGCCCTCGCTTTGAGCCTGTTGATCTTCTGTCTTGCTTGCATGGCGACGTTCATTCGGTAGAACGAATAGCCCGATTGGACTGTGCACAGTCCTTTGCGGAAGCTGCAAAAAACCGACTTCGGCTCTTTATCAAGAATCAGGAGCCGAAGATGACGAGCTCCGTGAATGTCAGGTCTCCAAGCGAGGGCGGTTTCGGACCTTTGAAATATTTTGTCCCGCTTCCGGCAAAGTAACGTCCTACGAGACCGGGCACCGGCCCGTTCGCGTCGACGACGCAGAGAAATATGCCTTTTCGCAGGAGATGGCGACCAAGTGCGCCGGCACACCGGCTGAGCTCCTCGGGCGTGCGGCTGTAAATTACCTGGGCGCTCGGGACAATGCCATGGAAGATGCGGCGTGTCTTGAAAACGAAGGGAAAGGCTTCGTCGCCATCGACACAAATCAACGACAGGCATCCGAGTGCCGCATGCTGGAGAAGAATCTCCCTATCGCCCTCCGAGAGCATCGACATTTCGGCAAGGCCGGGACTTGCTTCGAGCACCCGATAAGGCTGCCTAACAGCACTCAGCATCGGCAGAAACGCCAGTTGCCCGTCCGCATAGCGGCGAAAGCCGAGCGCTTCATTGACCTTTATCGTTCCCGGCGCCGGCGAAACGTTGATGTAGGTGACATTCTTTCGTCTGAGCGCCGCGATAACCATCTTGCCGGCGAAAGCGCGGTATTCCGGATCGACGGACCAGCTCGACAGATTGCAGCGGAGCTCTTCTCCTTCCAGTCCTTCATGCCGGAAATAAAGCGCCAGCAGGACACCGACGATGCGTCCGGACATGTCCAGAACGAAGCCGTATTTCGGCAGATCGGGCACGAAAGGCCGTTTTTCCATCCGTATGACGGCGCGCTCCCAATAGCTTCGATCGCGCGTCGGAAAATTTCTGCGGAGACAATCGATGATACCATCCCAATCGCTCTCCTCGATTGATCGGCAAGTAAGTCCGGGAGGAAATGCGCCTAAAACTGCCATGATAAACTCCGTAATATTATCAATGTAGCGTCGCGTTTTTCACATTTCGGAAACATACACTATTTCTATTAGTGAATATTTCTCGAAGCAGTGTTTCTTGCTTGTCGCCCCAGCTATGCCGCGGGTTTAGAGTCCAGCACGGCGGATCGCAGCGTAGATCTGGTGCGTATCGTCTTGAGCTGATGAAGCTTTGCGGCGAGAGCAGGACTTATGCTTTCGATGCCGTATAGGATGCGTCGCCGCGTGATATGGAACTGGCGGCGCAGACGCCACCCGACATCGGTTTTCGCGGTCAGATTGAAGTGGCGATCGGCCATTTGCACCGAACCGATATCCATATCAGCCTTTTTCGGGTCGTCGTAATAGGCGGCGATCCTGGTATGATCGATAGCGGTTTCTGTCATCCATTGCGGGACATATGTGCGGCATAGGCGCTCAACATCGGTCAGAAGCCGGCTGACGCCGAGGCCCGTCGCCGGGCAGGAGGTCAAATAGGCGTCTCCGATGAGCACGACACCGTCCTGTCGGCAATTCTCGGCCAGCGTAATCTCGGTGAGCCAGCTGTCGATCCTGCTGGCAATCTCGAAGTCACCAAAATGATCGACGAGCGATGGGAAGGCGGCGATGAGCGCCTGCTTTGGATCGTCATGCAGTGACCTGACCCAGGAATCTCGTGGATCGCGAAACAGGAAAAGATTGGCACGTGTTGCATCGGCGACCGGAAATAGATCGAGACGATCGATGCCGTCACCGTCTCCATGATAGCGCAGGGCTGTATGGCGAAATCTATTGGATTGCAGCGGACGAATGTTGAAGCCGAATGCAAGAGGGCGCCTCTCGCCGATCGATTTGTGCGAAATGCCAAGATCCCGGTGGAGCATATCCCCCATACCGGTTGCGAGCACCAATAGGCGAGCAGTCAGTTCATCCTTGCCGAGAATTGAAATCCGCTGCTGCTTGGCGCTCGTCCGCAAGCCGGTGACTTGACCGACGACGAAATTCACCGTCTCCGGTAATGCCGCGCGCATCGCGCCAACGAGTCTGTTGTAGAAAAAGCCGTAATGCTGGCCGTGTGTCCGATCCAATATGCGCCCCCTGTGCAGATTGACGATGTCGTCGAAGGGCGCAGCAACCTTGAACAAGGGGGCGAGCAATTGAAGCTGCTCGAGTTTTTCGATCTCTCCACGACCGATTTTCTCAACGCGGAACTCCTGCGGAAAGACGCGATGACGGTCAATGAGCGTCACCCGATATCCCGCTCGGCCGAGCAGGCAGGCGGTAAGCGTGCCGGAAAGCCCGCCACCGACGATGGCTATGTCGGTGTCCGTTTCGGTGGCCGACGGTTCGGGATATCGCCTGTTCATCATTTCGAATACCTCAGGATCGCGTAGATGGCGTAAGGATTGGTCGTCAGGTAGCGCCAGAAGAGGCGGCGGGGCTCCATCAGCATGCGCCAGAACCACTCGAAGCCGGCCCGTTGGATCCACATGGGCGCTCTCTTCGTTTTCTCCGCCAGATGATCGAAGAGCCCGCCTGAGGTCTTGATGACGCCGACATTGGCAAGCCGTGCGGCAAAATCGTGCACGAATATCTGCTCGCGCGGAACACCAAGGCCGATCCATAATATGTCGGGAGCAAGTGCGTTGATTTCATCAAGTTTCTGCTCCAGAGCTTCCCCCGCAAGATAGCCGTGGCAATGACCCACGATGCGCAGGCCGGGATAACGGGTTTGCACGGCGGCAACGGCCCGATGGTTTGCGGTCTCGCTCGCTCCCAGGAGATAGAAGCTCACGCCCTTCTTTTCGGCCAGTTCGGCAACATCATGGAACAGGTCGGTCGTTGCCACCCGCTCGGGGAGCTGTACTCGGCAGAGCAGGCGAGAGGCCATGACGAGGGGTTGGCCGTCAGCCAGGATCTGATCGGCTTCCTTGAAGAGCTTGGCGATATTGGCATCGGCATGAACGCGCGCGACGACCTCGCCATTGGCTGATGTAAAGTAATAGGGCCGGCTGTCGCGGCGGCGGCGCGCCACATCGATCATGAAGGAGGCGGCATTGCGCCGATTGACGACGGTGATGGGCAATCCGCCGATCAGCACGCTTGGAAGCACAAGCGGATAATCTTGAGCGGGAATGGCGGCTGCGTGTTCGGGCGCGTCGGCCAGCTGCATTTGGCTCTCCTGATTTGAAATCTGCTTTTCGGAAACAAGATGTGCACGGGTGGCCTCTGCCTCGCTGAGGTCTGATTTCTCGGCGCTATTGTTGATTGAGTAAGCTCTTTCTGAATAATTTTGAGAGTCTGTACCAATATCTTGCACATCCATTACCTCCGATTGCGTAATGGTTAGCTAATATTGGCCGGAAAGTTAAGGCGTTTATTAGTATTCAGTTAATATGTAAATTTCTAAATAAATAATATTCGTATAAACTGAACTTCTTTTCCAAGCCGAACTGCCTAGGAAGGAACGGATATTTCTGAAATAATTTCAGAGGCTTGATCGCCCGCAAGTAATTCCGTTCGCGCAAGGTAATAGGAGTGATGATAGCGTTTCGCGGCTGCGAAGGAGCAGGTCGGCAGAGCTTCCTGTCAAAGTGATGCTGTCGCCGCGTGGCGGATCCAAACGGAATACGACCATGGCGTTAGCGCGTTTTTGGACAGCGATACGACGCAGCTGCTGGAGCTGTCCGGTGAGTGCAATCATTGAGATTGCAGGGTGCATCCTCCAGCATGCGGCAGACGGGATTTGCCGAGCTTAGTGGCCTCTGCAGCCACCTCGATTTTCAGGGGCGCGGCCTCGGCGCCTTGCTCTTCCATTTCATGGCTGGCGAGATTTCGGCGCGCGGTGAGACTGCCTATCTGCATGCCTATATTACGAATGCGCAGGCCATCGCTCTCTATGAAGCGATGGGCTTCGCAGCCGCTCGGAGATGAACTTGTCAGTCGTCAAGCGGCAGCCGGTTTGATTTGTCGGTAGTCGCCGCAAAGGCGGGTTACTGCTGCTGCAGCGCGAGCCTGAAACCCAAAGCCATATAGATCGTGCCGATGACCTTTCCCTGCCATCGGCCGATCGTGCGGTTGCGGCGCAGCCAGCCACCGATCGAGCCGGCGCCGACCGCCAGAAGCGAGGTGACGCTGATGCTGAGGATGACGAAAATCGCTCCCAGCAGCGCAAATTGCCCGATGACGGACCCACTTTCCGGATGAATGAACTGCGGCAGGAAGGCCAGGAAGAAAAGCGCTGTTTTCGGGTTGAGAATCTCGGTGAAGAAACCCTGGCGAAGCGCACGCATAGGAGTGATGGCCTGCGCAGTCGGCAGATCGATGCTGCCGCTTTTCTCGACAAAAGCCTTGAACCCCAGATAGATCAGATAGATGACGCCGGCATATTTGACGATCTCGAAGGCCAGTGCGGACGTGGCGAGCAAGGCCGACAACCCGAAGGTCGCCATCATCGTATGGAAAAGATCGCCGGCAGCGATGCCGATGCCGGTTGCCAATCCCACGCGCTTGCCGCCGCTGACCGCTCTGGCGAGCGTGAGCAATGTAGCAGGCCCGGGAATGACCATCAGGCCCAGCACCACCACCACATAAGTCGTCAAAACACCGAGGCTGACCATCGATCTCTCTGAAATTGCGCGCCGCGGCAAAACCCTTCGGCAACATGAACACTTGATATCAGCTATTGTTAGCTGGTTTGAAGATTAATCGATCTGAAGACCCTAGCAACAGCCATGTCGGGTTCGGGTCTCTTTCTGCGCGATGGCTTTCCAGCGGTCGTTCTATTCCTCCGGCATAGCCATCTGGTCTATAGTACGAGGCTGATTTGGTTGTAGCTCGCAATGGAGTTTGAAGTTGAGCACTGCGTTCATGAAGGAAGAAAGCGCTGAGACGGCCGCTGAAACCGTGCTGCCCGACCGGCCCATTTCTCCACATCCGAACCTCGTCACGGAAGCGGGGTTGAAGGCTCTGGAATTTCAGCTTCAGGAGGCACGCAAAGCCTATGAAACGGCAAGCGCCATCGAGGATATCAACGAGCGCCGCCGGCAGACGGCCATTCCCTTGCGCGATGCCCGTTATTTCGCGGAAAGGCTGCGGACAGCCGAAGTCATTGCGACGCCCACCTCAACCGAGATCGTTGCCTTTGGAAGCAAGGTTACCTTCAGCCGTGACGATGGCCGCGTGCAGACGTACCGCATCGTCGGCGAAGATGAAGCCGATCCTAAGGCAGGATCGATTTCCTATGTGTCGCCCGTTGCACGGTTGTTGATGGGAAAGAGGGTGGGAGACGTCATGAGCCTTGGCAATGACGAGCTGGAAATCACCGCGATCGAATAGCCTCTCCGGTATTTGGGGGCTCTTCAGAGCCTGAATGACGCGTCTGTCGCGATATGCTAATATTGCGGTCTATCAGGTGCGCAGCGGGTGATGGCGATGTTGGAGGCAGACAAGATATTCGCCGGCTCGATTCCGGAAAATTACGACCGCTATATGGTGCCGTTGATTTTCGAGCCTTATGCGGCAGACATTGCACGACGCGCCGGATATCTTAGGCCGCGCGCCGTGTTGGAAATTGCCGCAGGCACCGGAGTTGTCACCCGCGCCTTGGCGCCGAAACTATCCTCTCGTGCAAGCTACGTCGTCACCGACCTCAACCAGCCGATGCTAGATTATGCCGCTTCGCGACATCAGCCGGACGGGCGCATCACTTGGCGGCAGGCGGATGCCATGGCGCTGCCGTTCGAAAATGCGGCCTTCGATCTCGTCGTCTGCCAGTTCGGCGCGATGTTCTTCCCCGATCGCATCTCGGCGTATCGCGAGGCAAAGCGCGTTCTGAAATCAGGCGGACATTTCCTGTTCAACGTATGGGATCGCATCGAGGACAATGTTTTCGCCGACGACGTGACGAAGGCGCTGGCACGGATTTTCCCGAACGATCCGCCACGTTTTCTGGCGCGCACGCCGCATGGCTATCACGATGTGGACCGGATCCGCAGCGATCTCGAGGATGCCGGTTTCTCTGAAATCGTGATCGAAACGAGGGCAGAGCAGAGCCGCGCGTCCTCACCGCGCATTCCGGCCATCGCCTATTGTCAGGGAACCCTGCTTCGCAACGAGATCGAGGCCAGGGAAGCGGGGAAGCTGCAGGCCGCGACCGACTATGCAGCCGCCGCGATCGAAGCAAGACATGGTAGTGGCGAAGTTGCGGCCAAAATTCAAGCGCATGTAATTTTAGCCACTGCCCAAAGTGCCTGGAGCATGAGGCCGAAAGTGTAGACGCTTCCAGAGGATATCATGCTCCATCTGTTCGATTCCCATAGCGGATTCAGATTTTGGATCGTTCGACCGAAAATCATCTAGCGCTAAGGGAATATCAGTCGGTCAGGGCGGCAAGCCCGTCCGCGTTCGGCCTTTCACAGTCCTGCTCCTGACGCTCACGACGAACAAGGCTACTCCCTCAGCCGCAATGATCGCCATGGCGGCCCACAAGCCGATCTGTGTTACGTCTCTTCCGCTGCTGCGCAGGGCATAGCCGAGACACAGGAAGGGCCCATTCCACATCAAGCATCCCAGCGAGGTCGCCGCCAGGAAGGTTCTAGGGTCAAGCCGCAAAGCGCCCGCCGGCAGCGCCAGATAGATCCTGACCGCGGGAATGATCTGACCAGACAGCGTTACCCAGAAATGGTTGCGGCGGTAGGTACCGGCCAGCCGATCGTAGAAGGATAGCTTTAGCAACAGGTATCCGCCATAGCGAGCCACAACCCGACGCACTCTTCGCGGCCCGAATACCCAACCAATACCATACCAGCCAAGCCCGCCGATGACGGAACCAGCCGTCACCGCGCCAATGGACAAGGCAAGCGCAAGAAGGTCCGGCATCGTCAAGCCGAGAAGCATGAGAAGGATATAGGATGGAAAAAGTGGGACAAATTTCTCCATGACGGCGAGACAGAAAATGCCAGCCAGGCCAAAGCTCGTGAATAGCGTGACGGTGCCGGGAGCTAGCGTCACCAGTTCCTGAGCCGTCACGCGGGTTGCAACCCAGTCGGCTCGGGATGTTTCGGGACTTTGCAATCCGCCGCCCTGGAGATCCGGTAGACGGAAGCCGGCGGCAGGTTCCAGATCGTTCCGCCGATGCGTGCTTCCCTGAGTTTCAAGTGACCCAGAACCTGATCCGGAACTGGACAGTGTCGGCCGTAGGTAATTTGATGAAATGCGCCACCGGGTCTGAGATTTTTGAAGGCCTCGCCCAGAATAGCGCGGATTTCGCGCGACCGCATGGCACGAAAACCCAATCCGCTGACGACCGCACCGAATGAGGTGCCTTTAAACAGATCCGTCATGCCGATCCGCGTTGCGTCCAAACGAAGCACGCGCGCCTTGGGGAAGCGCTTTTGCAAAAGTTCGGCAAAATCGGCGTTAAGCTCAACTAACGTGAGATCGCTCTCACGCACGCCGCGCTCTAGGAGCGAATAAGTGAAAGAGCCGGTGCCAGGCCCCAGTTCCATAACCGGGCCGGTGGTTGTCCCAATACCTTGGGTTATTAAAGCCGAGATGCGCCGGCCTGATGGGGTAATCGCCGAAATGGCGCGCGGGTCACGAAGCCAGGCAAGAAGGAACGAGGTGGCATTAGTGATATACATGACGAACGTCCTCGATTGGGGAATGACGACCGGCCGCTAGGCGGTTAGGGATAACGAGGATTGGTTCGTCCTCTGGAGATGAGCAAGCGAGGTCTTACACACCCAGATTGAGAGAACCTGTCATGTTGATGGACTTCAAAAAAACCGCACGTGCTTTTCAACGCCGGAAACGAGGGCGATCTTTGCAAGGTTATCTCAACGCAACGATGCTAGCATTTGCCCTATCGATGCGGCGAGGATGGAGTTTATTGAATGCGTGTGCTTTTGGTCGAAGACGAGCGCCCAATGGCTCTTGTTCTGCGCAACGGGTTGGTTCGCCATGGCATGGTTGTGGACGACGTAGCGAGCCTGTCGGAGGCAGAAGCCGCCCTTCACGGCGATATCTATGACGTCGTTGTGCTGGACCGTCGGCTGCCGGATGGAGATGGCCTTTCGCTGGTCAAGTTGCTGCGCGTCAGGGGCAACGTCGTGCCTGTACTGGTGCTGACCGCGAAGAGTGACCTGGCTGACCGGATCGCCGGACTGGACAGCGGCGCGGACGACTATCTCGGCAAACCCTTTGCCTTCGACGAGCTTCTGGCCCGTTTGCGGGCAATCTTGCGCCGTCCAGTTCATCTGCAACCCGACATCATCAGTCTCGGTCGCATGTCATTCGATTTCGTCCATCGTGAAGCAAATGTACAAGGCGCCCACCTGCGCATGCCGCGCCGGGAATTGCTGGTGCTTGAAGCGCTGATGCGGCGTATGGGTCGCATGGTACTGCGGGAAACTTTGATGGAAGCCGTCTTCGGCATGAACGACGAAATCGAGTCAAATGCACTTGATACCCATATTTCACGCGTTCGTCGCAAACTCGCCGATGCACAGGCCGGCATCACCATCGACGGCATCCGCGGCGTCGGCTATCTCATTCGCGAGACGGCATGATGCGACAGCCTTCGCTGAAATGGTTGCTCGTCAGCAGGCTGGTGACACTGCAGGCGGGCATGATTGCGGTTGTCCTTCTCATGGTTATTGCAACGGTCTGGAGTACCGGCTACCTGATTAACGACTATGAAGGCGGCAGCCTCGATGTGTTGGCCGAAGCGACAGAGCGCGACGCAGCTGGTGGATTGGTGCTGCGAGAAACGCCGGATCTCGTTCATCTTCGCGCCAACGCACCGGATCTGTGGTTCACGATCCGCGACCCGGAGGGGCACCGGCTGCAAGCAGGCAACATTCCTATCGCCTATTTACCGCTGGTCGCAGTGCTCGGCCAACTCAGCGACGCCCGGCTGAGCGACCGGCCGGAATTGGCCGGAAAACCTGATGCGGTGATCAAATGGGTCGAAAGCCCTGCCGGGAGGGTCCAGATTCTGACGGGTACGAAAGGGAGGATGTCCGCGCGGCGGCTTGCAAAGGGTATTTCAGGCGGGTTCATCTTGGTGATACTGCCAATCATCGTGTTGATGGCGCTAGCGACGTCGCTGGCCACTCCACTGGTGGTCCGCCGGGCGCTCACCGGTCTAGCTCGGACTGCAGCGCAAGCCATCCACATCGAATTCGACAAGCGTGGCGTCCGGCTGCAGGAGAGCGATGTGCCCATCGAAATCAGCGGACTTGTCTGTGCGGTCAACGATGCGCTACGCCGCCTTGATGCGGGCTACGAGCGTCATCAGCATTTTCTAGCCCAGGCAGCCCATGAACTGCGAACGCCAATTGCCATCCTGAACGCGCGTGTTTCCGCACTCCCCGCCGGCACTGACAAACGCGACCTACTGGAAGACGCGGCCCGGCTGACGACACTCGCCGGTCAACTTCTCGACCTCCAGCGCCTCGACCAGAAGCGGAACCATTTCCTGCCGGTGAATCTGGTCGCGATGGCCAAGCAAGTGCTGTTCGACCTTGGCCCGCTGGCACTTGGTGCCGGTTATGAGGTCGCCTTCGAGCGGGAATGCGATGAGATAGTAGTGACGGGCGATCAGACATCATTGGAACGAGCACTGACGAATCTAGTTCAAAACGCCATAGACCATGGTGGACGCCAAGGAACGATTACCGTGCGTGTCGCCAAAGGCGGCTCCATCGAAGTCTGTGACGAGGGCAACGGCATTGCGAGGGACGAACATGAGCATATTTTTGAACCGTTCAATCGCCTCTCACCTGATGGCCGTGGCGCCGGACTGGGACTCAATCTGGTTCAGGAGATTATGCAGATCCATGGCGGCAGCATCGCGGTAATTAATGCCGGCTCCAAAGGTGCCTGCTTGAGAATGTCGTTTCCCTCGGATCGGGTTGCCGATCGCGTTGCGCGACCGGCCTGAGGGTTGGTCAGCAAATGATTTACGATCAAGCCTCTCTAAAGGCACAACCAATAGCATCGACGCCCCCTTCTTCCGGGAGGATCGGGTAAGGTCAGGAAACATGGCTGGTTCGGCACCGGCGCCAGCGTCTGCAAGCTTAACTGAAGAATAACTATAATTTAAAGCAGCGCTGCGCAATTATGCAGGCGGCGACGAGTTGTTATATCGTTTTGGATAGAAAATGCGGGATCCAAGACGATATTTGCCGAGATTTCCGGTGAGGTTTTATAGAAAAATACTTGAGAGTGAGGATGCGGGCCGAGCTGCCAGCAAATCCACCCACACGCTCGTGAATCTCCAGGTATTGCGTGCGCTCGCCGCCTCTTCCGTGGTTGTTGCCCATGGCTTGCACGAGACGGGCATGCTGGCGGCAGCAACAGGACGTGCAGTGGTCGATGGCTCCGCATGGAATCTCGGTTTCGGCGTCGATATATTCTTCGTCCTCTCCGGCTTCATCATGACCCACACGACCGCGTCGGAATTCGGCAAGAGCGGCGCTTCGCTCCGCTTCTTCCTGCGGCGCTGCGCACGTGTGATCCCGCTTTATTGGCTGCTGACGAGCGTCATGTTGCTTGGCGCGCTTGCAGCCCCCTCGCTTCTTGCCGTTCCTATCGGTTCCCTATCCCATGTCCTGGCATCCTATTTCTTCATTCCATCCGGGCGCGGCGTCGATGAGATCAGGCCGGTGCTCGCCCTCGGCTGGACGCTGAACTACGAGATGCTGTTTTACGTCTTTTTCGCCGCCGCACTTCTGCTGCCGATACGATTGGGCGTCTTATGGCTGTCGGTTCTCATGTTCGGAATGGCGCTCGTCGGAAGGCTCATCGATCCCCAGCATGTGCAGATAGTGTTCTGGACGAACCCGATCATTCTGGAGTTCCTCTTCGGAGTCTATGTCGCGCTGATTTTCCGCAGTGGAGCAAGGATCGGCGGCGGCTGGGCACTTGGGCTGGCAGCCATCGGGCTCCTTGGCTTCGTGCATGTCTCGACTCTTTGGAACGATGCGGACCTGCCGCAATTCCTGCGAAGCGGTGTGCCTGCGGCTTTGTTCGTTCTGGCGGCCGCGATCGGCCCCGTCCTGCCTCAAAGGCGGCCCGTCCTTTGGGGTGTCGCGCTCGGGGACGCCTCCTATAGTCTCTACCTTGTCCATCCCTTCATCCTACGGCCGCTGCGCGCGATATGGGAGAAAGTGATCGGGGCAGGGCTTCCTCTCGGACTGTTCGTCGTTTTTGCGACGCTTGTCGCCGCCATGTTTGCCAAGGCGCTTTTCAGATATGTCGAGAGGCCGCTTACGAGCCGCGTTCAGGGCCTCGCGCTTCGCTCTCCACGGAGCAAGCAGACAGCGGCCGCTCCTCTTTCGCGAGCTGATACTGAGAGCGCCTGATCTTTTTAGCGGGTGCTATTGCCAAATTGCCTCGGCATTTTGTGCATCGCGGCTAGGTCGATCTTCGCTCTGTAGTATCGGTCGACTGGCGGGTGCGGCGGCGCTTAATCGGCCCATTCCGGATCGGTCGTAAATGCAATCGTCAGCCAGCGGTCCGGGCCTTCGCCACCGATCGCTTCGCCGATCTCGTCACGGATATGGTCCCATTCCTCCAGCTTCTTCGCTGGTCCATCCGGCGGCACGATGAAGTAAAGCTCGATCTGCCTGCCGCGGCCGACGCGCGCGACATAGGAGCGGTAGGACAGGAAATTGTAGCGTTGAACGATCTCAGCCGCTACGCGGTCGACATGGTCCCGCAGATCCGCGGGCGTCACGAGCAGGATATCGGCAAATGCCTGCTTGATCGTTCCGACCGGCATGGGAATGACGATAAGGCAGACGAGAGCCAGGGCGACCGGATCGACATAGGGCGACATCCACTGCAGCTTCGTTCCTTGGATGAAGAAGCCGAAGATGAAGGCGAGGAGCAATGCGGCGCTGAGGCTGCCGGTCATCACCCAGGCCTTGGCATCCAGTGCAATGAAGTTGGATCCGATGGTCTTGTTCGCTCGCGTGGCATAGGCGGCCATCAGGAAGGCGATGATCATGGTCAGGACGGCATAGATGATGGCCTGATCGAAAGAAAGATGCCGTCCGCCGCTCATGATGCTGCCGACGGCGTTGATCAAGGCATAGACTGCTGCTCCCGTCAGCAGCACGCCATTGAGGCCGAGTACCATGGGCTCGAGATGCCAGAAACCCATGGTGAAATGCTTGGCGAATTTGCCGGCGGCGGTTGTGTTTGCCGCCGAAGATATGATCAGATTGGAAACGACCAGCGCAACGATCGTCATGCTCGCATCCGTCAGTGCGTAGATGCCATCGAAGACGATTGCGTAGGAGCCGGAGAGAAGGCCGAAGACAATACCGGCGACGGCGAGAACGAACGTCACGATAATGGAAATGCGCAGAACGCTTTGTTCGGTCGTCATTTTTCAATCCCTGGTTAGGGCGCGGCGTTCGTTTCGGAAAGACGCGGGTGTGAGCTGTCGCAACTCTTAGCCCGTCATATGCGCCGCGCCAATCGGGTTAGCTATGTCGAGGAGCCCTTGGCTCAGAAACCGAGCGGTATTTGATCTCTCATGCCTCTATGGCCTCGCGCTTTGCCCTTGCCGCCTAAACTCGCTGGGAGTGACGCCGACCAGCTTCTTGAAGTCGCGGGCAAAGTGAAAGGGGTCGGGGTAGCCGCATCGGGCGGCTATCCGGCTGATCTGCTCGTCCGTTACGACCAGCAACGGCTTTGCGGCATTCACACGCTCATGGCGCAGCCAATCCAGAGGCGTTGTTCCCATTCTCTGGCGAAAGCGGCGGAACAATTGCGCCTGGCTCAGATTCGCGGCGGTCGCGAGATCTTCTATCGCCCAGGGGCGTGTCAGGTCGGCGCGGACCAATTCCATAACCCGTTGCAATCGTTGTACGGAGGCGCTGAGTTCGCTGCTTTCGGCGCGCTCGGATACAAGGAATGAAATCAACTGTGCCAGCAGGGCAAAGCATCTGTTGTCAGCAAGAAAGCCACCCGTCTCTACTTCTTGCAGAATGCCTTCGAACAGCGCCTTTGGATCGCGGGTGTTGACCGTGTCGAAGATCGGATTGCCGATCACGCCGAGACTGTCGAACAGGGTATCGAGCCCATATCCGACGAAACCCAGCCATAGGTAGGACCAGTGCGAATGGCGCGGCTCGCAGCGATGCGAATAAAGCATCGAGGAATCGAGCCAAGCGATCGTCCTCTCATGCAGCAAGCTCGAAACCTCATTGACCTGCAGCAGGCCTTTTCCACTGAGAGTAAGGATCAGGGTGTGATGGTTGAAGCGATGGGCGATCGGCATTTCAGCAGGCGTGCAAACCCGGCGCCCGGCGGCGAGAAGCGTGTAAGGGAACGCCCGAGACAACTTGCCCGGAGTCTGAAAGAAGACGTCGTCGAGAGGGAGGGTCTCTGGTAAAATTGCTTCATGGGTCATAGCGACTTAATTCTATTTCGGAATGAGAGTTTTATCCATATGGCTGCGGCTCGCATCCATGTCCTTTCGTCGTTTGACGCTGTATTCTATGGCCGATGAACCAGATTGGATGAGGTCCTCATCATGCCGATGGCAACTCCAGCATTCGATCCGCTCTCGCAGGCGTTTACGGACGATCCTTATGCGTCTTACCGCGTGCTGCGCGCCAGCCCGGGTCCGGTCTACTATGAGCAGTTCGACATATGGCTGCTGTCGCGCTATCAGGATGTGGCTGCCGCTGCCGCCGACAAGACGCTCGTGCGATCTCTCGAATTCTTTCTCTCACCGGAGGAAATACGGGAGCAGAAGGTTCGGCAGAACTGGCATGACATGCCGAACCATTCCCGTTTCGTGCAATTCAGCCTGCTGGATTCCGATGGCGAAACCCACGACCGTCTGCGCCGCAAGGTCTTTCGTGAATTTACGCCTGCGCTCGTCGCGCGCCAGCGCGGCATGATACAGGATTTCGTCGACCGTCTGCTCGACCGTCTCCTGCAGGCAGGTACGATCGATTTCGTCGAGGATCTTGCTTCGCAGGTTCCGGGCCACATTATCGGTTCGGTGCTGGGCGTGCCGGAGGAATATGCCGGCCAACTGCGCAAGTGGTCGGAAGACGTCGTGCAATATTTCGACGTCGATCGCAGCGCGGAGCGCAAGGCGATCGCCGAACGTGCGACGACGGAGTTTTACGAACTTCTCAAGGAACTCATTACCGAGCGCTTAAGCACGCCGCGCGACGATCTTCTCTGTCGGCTGACCGAGGCGCATGCCGCCGGAGAGCTTACCGAAGACGAACTCGTTTCCACTTGCATGCTAATCCTCATGGCCGGGCATGGCTCGACGATCGATGTGCTGGGCAGCGGCATGCATGCTTTGCTACAATATCCCGAGGCTTTGAAAAAGCTGCGCGAAACCCCGACGGTGATGTCGACCGCCATTCAGGAAATGTTTCGTTTCGAGTCGCCGCTGCCATTCTTCCATCGCTATCTGACCGAGGAAAGGACGATTGCCGGCAAGCTGTTGCCAAAGGGTACGAAGATCGGTCTGCTCTATGGCGCGGCCAATCGCGATCCCGAACAATTCGAGTCGCCCGACGAGTTCGACGTCGGGCGCACGCCCAATCGCCATCTGGCGTTTGGCGGCGGCGCGCATTTCTGTCTGGGCAATCATCTGGCCCGGCTGGATATGGAGATCATTTTCTCGACGCTTCTGCAGCGCACTCGCTCGATCGAACTGCTGGACGACAATCCCGCCTACAAGCGCGGGCTGTCGGTGCGCGGACCGAAACGCCTGGACATTCGCCTCATCGCCGCATGAGCGGATTTGCCGAAAATATGGAGAATGCAATGTGTGAAATCGTGTTCATCGATTCCGCCGGCCGCGAGACGCGCGTCCAGGCACAGGAGGGCGAGACGCTGATGGCCGTCGCCGTCAGGAGCGGCATCGACGGCATCGTGGCGCAATGCGGCGGCGCCTTGGCCTGCGGCACTTGTCACTGCTACATCGAGCAGCCTCATCTCGATCGTCTGCCATCGCCTTCCGAGGAGGAGGCGATGATGATCGAATTCGTGATGGAGCCGATGCCGAACAGCCGCTTGAGCTGTCAAATCCTCGCAAGCAGTGTCGTCGACGGCATGCGGGTCATCGTGCCCGATAGCCAGCACTAGGAACTAGCTTCGAGAGGAGGTGGCCGATATAGCGACCTCACCTCGATCTTGATGGATCCGGCCTAAACCGACTGTTCCGATGCCAAGATATCGGCATAGTGAGCGCGGGCCACATCCGGATGGGAGCGTAGTCGGCTCTTCAGCTGGTTCTGGCCGACTTCGCGGAAGATCGGGTTCAGGGGATCAAGCGAGATGCCGCGCTCCGATCGCTTCAACTCTTCCGGCAGTTCGATGACGGGGATCGTCGCATCAGGCCGGGAGCCAAGAAAGAAGGCGACGGAGAAGCGCTCGACACCGGCAGGCGGTGCGACGACGTCATGCACATCGGCGCGCACGAAGCCGTTTGTCGCAAGCTCGAGCAATTCGCCGGTATTGATGACGAAGGTGCCCGGAACCGGTGGCGCATCGATCCAGACGCCGTCTTCCGTGCGCACCCGCAGACCGGGCACGGTGTCCTGCAACAGCACGGTGACGAAGCCGCCATCCTTGTGAGCGCCGACGCCCTGATCCGTTTCGGCGACATCGCGGCCGGGATAGCGGATGATCTTCAGAAGCTGCGAGGCCTGCGGCTCATAGATATCGGCGAAAACGTTTTCCGCTTGGCCGATAGCCGCTGCGATCGCCTTCAGAATATCGATGCCGATGCGCGTCACCTCTGCCTGATAGGCAAGCAGCAGCGGCTTGAGTTCCGGCAAAGCTTCCGGCCACTGGTTCGGCCCCTGCAGCCGCCGCCATGCTGGCGTATCAGGGCCGATTTCGAAGGGTGCGCTTTCGGTGTTGATGTCGAGCTGCTCGCGCCAATCCTGTTCGCCGCGGGTACGCTCTTGTCCGGCGCGGTTGTAGCCACGGAAGTGGGGCGATTTCACCATCTCGATCTTGAGCTTTTCTTCAAGCGGCAATGCAAAGAAACGCTTCGCCGTCGCAACGACATCGGCAATGAGCTTGGGGTCGACGCCGTGGCCGGTTAGATAGAAGAAACCATGGTCGTAGAGCACTTTGCGAAGCTCCGCGACGAATGCCCGGCGTTCCGAGGACGAGGCGTAGAAGCGCTGGAGATCGAGCGTGGGCAGTGATGTATCGGAGCCGGTCGGCGCGGTATGGGAGGTCAATGAGGTTTCCTCTTTCAAGCTCGTCTTTGTTCTCGGGTCGTGATGCCATCGCCTGCCGTGTCCGAGCCGTGATGACGCAAATCGCCCTTATGGGTTGAGACGAGGCTAGAAGCCCTTCGTTACTAAGGCAAAGAAGATAATCTCAAAGATCGCTGATCTTTTGGAATGGTTTTTACAGCCGTCGTTCTCGCGAGGATATGGTCGTTGGAGCGGATCAATACGCCGGCACGCAATTGAAAGCGGGATATTCCTGAATCCATAACGATCATGGTTCGTGCGGCTTCTGCCATGGATGGCCTCCGATTATGCGGCGAATGGAAAATCATGTGCCGGATATCGGCATCCGGTTCCGGGATATAGCAAAGCAGTTTAAAGGTTGTTTCTTCCTGCCCCATTTTCTAATCCAATCGGGTCCTGGCGATGCGTTTCGTAAATCCAATCCCCTTTGTCAGTGATATCGGGCGCTCGAAGGCGTTCTATGGCGATCTGCTGGGCCTCAGGATCCTGCACGACTTCGGCAACTTCGTGCTGTTCGAGACCGGCTTTGCGATCCATGACGGAAAGTCGCTGGAGAAAACGGTCTGGGGCGCGAACGGCGAAGCATCCGGGCCCTATGGGCGGCGAAATATCCTTCTCTATTTCGAACATGAGGACGTCGATGCGGCATTCGAAGCGATAGCGCCGCATGTCGATCTCATTCATCCGATCGAGAGGCAGGAATGGGGGCAGCGCGTATTCCGTTTCTACGATCCGGACGGCCATGCAGTGGAGATCGGCGAGCCGCAGTTGGACATGATGGGCGGTTGATCTTTGCTACCGTTAGCTGATGCAAGAGGGGAACGCGATCGCAGCATGTTCTGCCATTGAGCCGTTTTAGCTGCGCGTGAAACCAAGACAATGTATGGTCTATGCACATCATAATGAAACGGATCTTATGCTTATCGCCCAAATCAGCGACATTCATGCTAGCCCCACGAATGATAGCATAGCGCGACTCGACCGTGTTATGTCATGGTTAGCGGTCCTTCAACCGGATTTGCTGGTGGTATCGGGTGATCTGATCGACGGGAATTGGCCCGAGGGCTATGGCCTCATATCGGCTTCGCTACATCGTCTTGCCTGTCGATCATTGATCCTGCCAGGCAACTCGGATGATCGAGCCGTCATGCGGGCGATCATGCCGCAGGCAGAACATTGGCATGACCGATCGGCAATGCATTTTATCGAACCCTACGGCGGGGCTCTCATAATCGGGCTCGACACCTGCGTGGATGGCGAAGCCTATGGTGACGTCACACAACATCTTTCCTGGTTGCGGCAGGCGCTGGCGGGTAGCTCGGACAGCACGTCGTTGCTTTTCACTCATCATCATGTGTTCCCTTGTGGTATTTCCGTGTTGGATGCGGTCATGTGCAAGGGCACCCGCGCCTTGGCGGATCTGCTGGCAAGCGGCATCAAACCGCCGGCCGCGATTTGCAGTGGTCATGTTCATCGCAGCATGTCGAGCCTGTTTGCTGGCATTCCGGCTCATATATGCGGTTCCGTGTGCCCCGCCAATCCTCTCATGCTCGATGCATCCCGCACGCCGCCAGCAATGGACCCACCCGCCTTGATGATACACGATTTGAGGCATGGTCGTCTTGTCAGTAGCCATGTTTCCGTCTGAAATGGCCGCAAAGACAGTGATGAATGTCCTTTTGCATCATCGAAGGGGATGACAAAACCGCTTGCTCTCCTATTCTCATTGGCCAGATCACGTCTTGAGCGTCGGTGGCCGCCGGCGTTCGATCTCGGCCATTGGGAGGATATCATGACGCGCACGGTGATTATCGGTGCAACGGGCCATGTCGGCACTTATCTGGTGCCGCGGCTGGTCGAAGCCGGGCATGAGGTGGTGGCGATCAGCCGCGGCCAGGCCAAGCCCTATTCGCCGAACAGGGCATGGAGCGAAGTGGAAATGCTGGCGATGGATCGCGCTGCCATGGAGAAGGATGGCAGCTTCGGCCCGGCCATTCGTGCCTTGAAGCCGGATATCGTCATCGACATGATCTGCTTCACGCTCGACAGCGCAAGGCATCTGACCGAGGCGCTCACCGATCATGTCGGCCATTTCCTGCATACGGGCACGATCTGGACGCATGGATTTTCGACCGTGGTTCCGACCCCGGAAGAGGCGCCGAAGCGGCCCTTCGGCGATTATGGCATCCAGAAAGCTGCGATCGAAGCGCATCTGCTTGAGGAAGCGCGGCGCAGGGGATTCCCCGCAACCCTGATCCATCCCGGTCATATCGTCGGTCCCGGGTGGGAACCTCTCAATCCCGCCGGGCATTTCAACCTGTCGGCGTTTTCGACATTGGCGCGCGGTGAAACCCTCGTCCTGCCGAATTTCGGCTTGGAGACGGTTCATCATGTCCATGCCGATGATGTCGCGCAGATGTTCATGGGTGCTATCGCCAATTGGCGCGTTTCGACGGGAGAGGCTTTCCACGCGGTTTCAAGCGGTGCGCTGACGCTCAAAGGCTATGCAGAGGCCATGTCGCGCTGGTTCGGACATGAGCCGAAGCTGGAATTTCTGCCTTACGAAAAATGGGCGGAAAGCCAATCGGCGGAGGATGCGCAGGCGACCTGGGAACATGTGGCCCGAAGCCCGAATTGCTCGATCGCCAAGGCCGAACGGCTACTCGGATACCGGCCGCGCTATACGTCGCTACAGGCCGTTCAGGAAGCGGTCGCCTGGCTCATGGAGAACGGCCGGCTCGGCTGAAAGGCCGGGCTTTAAGCCTCAGCGGTTCTTGAGCCAGGCATCCATGCCTTTTGCCGCTGCATGCCCGGTCGCAAAGCAGGCCGTCAGAAGATAGCCGCCGGTCGGCGCTTCCCAATCGATCATTTCTCCGGCGGCGAACATGCCGGGGAGCTTCTTCAACATATAGCGCTCATCGAGCTCATCCCATCGGATGCCGCCGGCGGACGAGATGGCCTCGGCGATGGGTCTCGGCCTCAGCAACGGAATCGGCAAAGCCTTGATCAGGCGGGCAAGGGGTTCCGCATGCGAGAGAACTGCGGGTTCGGCAAGCTCGCGCAGAAGGCCCGCCTTGACGCCCTCGATGCCGGCGCCCTTGCGCAGGCGATTGGAGAAACTGGCCTTGGGATCCTGCCGCGCCAGATCGCGCGCCAAACGCTCCTCGGCGCGTCCGGGCGCCAGATCGACAATGAGGGAGGCCTCGCCCGTTTTTGCCGACCGATCGCGCAGCGAAGCGGCATGCGCGTAGACCAGACTGCCCTCGATCCCCGTTTTCGAGATGACGAATTCGCCGGGAAAAGTCCCTGCCTGCGATGTCGCCGTCACCGCCTTCAGGGGTTCCCCGGCAAAGCGTTCGCTGAACGTCGCACTCCAGGTGACGTCGAAACCGCAATTGGCCGGTTGAAACGCGGCGATGTCGATGCCTTTGCCCCGAAGCCAGCTGACCCATGCCGCATCCGAGCCCAGCTGGGCATAGCTTGCCCCACCGAGCGCGAGCAGAACGGCGTCATGACGCACAAGTTCGCGCCCCTCTGGCGTCTCGAAGACCAGACTGCCGTTCTCGAAGCCGCACCAGCGATGCCGCCTCATGATGCTGACATCGAGTGCTTCCAGCCTTGCCAGCCACGCCCGCAGCAGCGGCGATGCCTTCATGACTTTCGGGAAGACGCGGCCGGACGAGCCGACGAAGGTTTCCGTTCCCAGGCCTTCCGCCCAGGCTCTGACGTCATCCGGCTGGAAATCGTCCAGTGCTGCACGCAATCGGGACGAGGCAGCGCCGAAGCGGGTGGCAAAGATCCCGTAGTCTTCCGAATGCGTGATGTTGAGACCGGATTTTCCGGCCAGCAGAAACTTGCGCGCAACCGTCGGCATGCTGTCGTAGATCACAATGCGATGGCCCAGCCGCGATAAGGTCTCTGCAGCCATCAATCCCGCAGGGCCGCCGCCAATGATTGCGATTTGGTTTCTGGTCATGCTCGCCCGATGCCACTTTCCTGTTGCTCTCTAAGGCCTGATCGGGCCTGAAAGCAAGATCGTCACCATATACTGCCCAAATCAGCGCCTTCGTTCGGATGGCTCGACACCGGTGGCAATTTCCTGTTTCCGGGTCATAATCACAGCCGCAACCGCGTTTAAATCGATATAACCATATGGTTACTATCGCCTCTGATTCACCGGGGGCTGTCAACTTATGCGATGATCGGTTACTTATCGGCGTGAGGATGGGCCGCATAAGCCTTATGAAATGCCGCCGGGAGCCATGATGTCGGAAGCCAAGACCGTGAAGCGCAGCGCAAAGAGTGCAGACCTTGCGAATGCAGAGCAAACCCCCTCGCGCACAGCTTCGGAACGGCCCCGTCTCAGGGATGCGGAACGCACCAGCAAGGCTATTCTGGCGGCCGCAACCAAGGAGTTTGCCGAGCGGGGCTATGGCGGAGCCCGCGTCGATGCCATCGCCGAACGGGCGAAAATCAACAAGCGAATGCTCTATCACTATTTCGGCGGTAAGGATGCGCTCTACGTCGCCGTTTTGGAAGGCAGCTATATCGCTATTCGCTCGGCAGAGGCGCGGCTCGATCTCTCGCATCGCTCGCCCGCCGACGGCATGCGGGAGCTGGTCGTCTTCACCTGGCAATATTTTCTGGATCATCCGGAGTTTCTGGGGATTCTCAGCACGGAAAACATGCATAAGGCCCGCTTCCTGAAGCGTTCGGCACGCATTTTCGAGCTGCACTCGCCGCTGGTTTCCGAGATCTCCGGCCTGCTCGATCGCGGCGCGGCGACAGGCGTATTCCGCAGCGATTGCGATCCGGTGAAAATCTATATGAGCATTGCGGCACTCGGCTCATTTTTCCTGACGAACCGCTGGACGCTTTCCACGATCTTCCGCCGCAACCTCTCGGACAAGAGCGAAATTGATGCCTGGGGCGAGCATATCGTCGACGTGATTTTCGCCTATCTGCGTCCCTAAAATCCTTAAGGTAACAAGCTCGGCAACGATGGATGATTGCCGCTGCGGCCATTGACGATGGCCGTTGACAGCATGGCTTCGCCGTGTCAGTTATGTAACTATATAGTTATTTACGGGAGGAAGAAACTCATGGCAACGAAGCCGATCGGCATCATCATGCACGGCATTACCGGCCGCATGGGCTATAACCAGCATCTCGTGCGCTCCATTCTGGCGATCCGTGAACAGGGCGGGGTTCTTCTGTCGAACGGCGACCGGCTGATGCCTGAGCCGCTGCTTGTTGGCCGCAATGCCGAAAAGATCGAGGCGATCGCCCGCAAGCATGGTCTTTCGAAGACGACGACGGATCTCAATGCTGCCCTTGCCGATCCCAGCAATACGATCTTCTTCGATGCCGGTTCGACACAGATGCGCGTCGAGCTTCTGGAGAAGGCGATTGCCGCCGGAAAGCATGTCTATTGCGAAAAGCCGATTTCCGAGACGCTGGAGGAGGCGCTCTCGGTTGCAGCCTCTGCCGAGCGGCGCGGCGTCAAGAACGGTGTTGTTCAGGACAAGCTGTTCCTGCCTGGGCTGCGCAAGATCGCCATGCTGCGCGACAGCGGCTTCTTCGGCAAGATTCTCTCCGTGCGCGGCGAGTTCGGCTATTGGGTTTTCGAAGGTGACTGGGGTGTAAAGGCGCAGCGTCCGTCCTGGAACTACCGCAAAGGGATGGCGGCGGCATGATCCTCGATATGCTGCCGCATTGGCGATATGTGCTCGACAACCTGTTCGGCGAAGTAAAATCCGTCAGCTGCCTCGGCGCGACGCATATTCCGAGCCGCGTCGACGAGAACGGCAACATCTATGTCGCCGATGCCGATGATGCGGCCTACGCCACTTTCGAGCTCGAGGGTGGCATTATCGCGCATATCAATTCCTCGTGGGCGGTCAGGGTCCGTCGCGACGATCTCGTCACTTTCCAGGTCGACGGCACCCATGGATCGGCCGTCTGTGGGCTGATGCGCTGCTGGACGCAGCATCGCGTCAACACGCCGAAGCCGGTCTGGAACCCCGATCAGCCGCAGCCGATCAACTTTTTCGACACATGGGAAGAAGTGCCGGACACACAGGCCTTCGACAATGGCTTCAAGGCGCAGTGGGAACAGTTCCTGTGCCATGTGGCCGAGGACGCGCCGTGGAAGTTCACGCTGCGCGAGGGCGCCAAGGGCGTGCAGCTGGCGGAGCTGGCACAGAAGAGCTGGGCGGAGCGTCGCTGGGTCGACGTGCCTTCTCTTTCTGCTCGCTAGGAGGCAGGCCTAATGGAGAGAAGTCTTCACTTGCCCAGGGCAGATGGTGCGATTGCCGCCTTCACGCCCGTCAATGAGCCGTTGATCGCGCCGGTGAAGCCGGCGGGCGGTCATCACTTCAATCGCGTGGCCTATGCTGCCGCGCACGTCGTGGTCGATGCGCTTGCGGATAACGATCCCTGGCTTGACCGTAATATCGACTGGGAGCGCACGATTGCCTTTCGCGAATATCTCTGGGGTCTCGGCCTCGGCGTGGCGGAGGCGATGGATACCGCCCAGCGCGGCATGGGGCTCGATTGGACCGGTGCGAAAGAACTGATTGCGCATGCGCAGTCGGCCGCCCGCGGCCGGTCGGATGCGGTGATCGCCTATGGCGCCGGCACCGATCATCTGCAGCCCGGCGCCGATGTCACGATCGATGACGTCATTCGCGCCTATGAGGAACAGATCGCCTATGTGGAAGGGCAGGGCGGCCGTGTCATCCTGATGGCGAGCCGGGCACTTGCCGCCGCCGCCAAGAGCCCGGATGATTATATCCGTGTCTACGACCGCATCCTTGGTCAGGTCAAAGAGCCTGTCATCATTCACTGGCTCGGCTCGATGTTCGATCCGGCGCTGGCAGGCTACTGGGGATCGTCCGATGACATGAGGGCCATGGAAACCGCGACTGCGATCATCAACCAGAATGCGGCCAAGGTGGATGGCGTGAAGATTTCGCTACTGTCGGCAGAGAAGGAAATCGTCATGCGCCGGCGGCTGGATCCGTCGGTCAAGATGTATACCGGCGACGATTTCAACTACGCCGAACTGATCGCGGGCGACGACCAGGGCTATTCGCATGCCTTGCTCGGTATCTTCGATGCAGTCGCGCCGGCCGCAAGTGCGGCGCTCGCAAAGCTCGCTCAGAACGACCTCGACGCCTTCCACGAGATCCTGGCGCCGACCGTCCCGCTATCGCGCCATATCTTCAAGGCGCCGACGCGCTTCTACAAGACGGGCGTCGTCTTTCTTGCTTACCTCAATGGTTTCCAGGACCATTTTCAGATGCTCGGCGGCCAGCAAAGCGCCCGATCGATCCAGCATCTTTCGGAGCTTTTCCGTTTGGCGGATGCGGCGCGCGTGCTGCGCGACCCGGATTTGGCGACCCATCGCATGAAGACGATCCTTGCCACCGTCGGCATCGAATAGCGGAAAAGGGACCGGAGGAGGAAATCGCCATGGCCATTGAGGGTCTGTCCATCAATTTGGCGACGGTGCGCCAGCAATATGATATGCGCCAGGCGGTCGAGGCCTGCCTGAAGCAGGATATCGTCGCGATCGCGCCCTGGCGCGATCAGGTGCATAAGATCGGTCTTTCCGAAGCTGCCCGCATCGTCGCCGATAACAGGTTGAAAGTCACCGGGCTTTGCCGCGGCGGCATGTTTCCTGCCGCAAGCGCCGAGAGCAGAGCGGCGGCAATCGACGACAACAAGCGGGCGATCGACGAAGCGGCGGCGCTGAATGCCGATTGCCTGGTTCTCGTCGTCGGAGGCGTACCAGAGGGATCGAAGGATATCGTTCACGCCCGCGAGATGGTGGCCGATGGTATCGCCGCGATCCTGCCGTATGCGCGCAGCTCCGGCATTCCGCTCGCGATCGAGCCGCTGCATCCAATGTATGCGGCCGACCGCGCCTGCGTGAACACGCTGGAGCAGGCGCTCGACATCTGCGATCTTCTGGGCGAAGGCATCGGTGTCGCGATCGATGTCTACCATGTCTGGTGGGACCCGAAGCTTTATGAACAGATCGCGCGCGCCGGCGCTCGCGGCCGCATCCTGGCGCATCACATCTGTGATTGGCTGGTGCCGACCACGGACCTGCTGCTTGATCGCGGCATGATGGGTGACGGCGTCATCGACTTGAAGCGCATCCGCGCCGAGATCGAGAAGGCCGGCTTTTTCGGCCTGCAGGAGGTGGAAATATTCTCTCAGAATAATTGGTGGAAGCGGCCGGGTGAGGAGGTTCTCTCCACCTGCATCGAGCGCTTCCGCACCGTTTGTTGAGCCGCAGTCCCCCAGGCGGCCCGGTTCCATTCCAAAGCGATGACGTGACGGCTTACTCGGCCGAAACGATCTTGCCGCCTTCCCACTTGTAGAGCGAGAAGCTCTGCGATGTCAGGTCGCCGGTTTCGCCGTAGGTGACCTTGCCGATGGCGGTATCGATCGGTTCGCCCTTCTTCAGCGCAGCGCCGACAGCTTCGGCATCATCCGCCTTGCCGGCCTTCTCGATGCCGGCCTTCAGCACCTGCACGGCGGCATAGGCGTTCAGCGTGAAGGCTTCGGCCGGGATATTGCGGGCCTTGAGGGCAGCGACGGCGCTCTGCGAATCCGGGTTCTTCAGTGCATCAGACGCATTCGTGAAGAGCGTGCCGGCCGCGGAATCATTGGCGATTGCCCAATATTCGGTGTTCGAAAGGCCGTCGCCGCCGATAATCTGCGCCTTGACGGAGATGTCGTGCAACTGGCGGGCCAGAAGGCCTGCTTCCGGATGATAACCGCCGAAATAGATGACTTCGACGCCAGCCTGTTTCAGCTTCGCCGTCAGGGAGCTGTAGTCCTTTTCGCCCGGGGTCAAGGAATCGTTCAGGACCTCGGTGATACCGCCCTTGTTGATCGCTGCCTTGAAGGCATCCGCGAGGCCCTTGCCGTAAGCGCCCTTGTCGTTGAGGATCGCGATCTTCTTATCCTTGAAGTTCTTCACGACATACTCGCCGGCAACGACGGCCTGCTGGTCGTCACGGCCGCAGGTACGCAGGACGTTGGTCAGGCCGCGATTGGTCAGGCCTGGGGCGGTCGCAGTCGGCGTGACCATCAGGATGCCGTTTTCGGCAAGCGCGTCGGAAACCGGAATGGCGACGCCCGAAGTGACCGGGCCGACGACGAAGCGGATGCTGTCGCCGACAAAGCCGTTGGCGACCGATACGCCCTGCTTCGGATCGCCGGCATCATCGCCGAGCTTCAGAACGAGCTTCTGGCCGAGAACGCCGCCGTTCTTGTTGATTTCTTCGATAGCGGTCTGCGCGCCGTTCTTGACCTGGTCACCGTAAGCTGCGACCGGGCCGGTCAGCGGCGCAATGAGGCCGATGGTGATGTCCGCATGTGCGAGAGGTGCGAAGGCCAGCGAAGCGACGAAGGTCGCGGCCGTCAATGTCTTCAGACTCATGTTAGCTCTCCTTGGATAGGCGCGGCAGCGCCCTTTGAACCCGCCCGCAATCGCCTGTCTCGACGCGCAAACTGCCGTAAGGCGTTCTTTTGGAAAAGACAGAGCTGATATCGAGGCCGATGGGCCCTTTCGGACATTTTTTGATCTCGAAAGCGCTCATAAGGGTATTTTCTGTAGGAATATTGGGCCGATTCCGCAAGAAAATAACCGTCGCCAAGACAATTTTAGCGTTTTCCCGAAAATTTTGACGAGGGATAGTTGTTGCCTGCCTGCCGCAAGGGCCTACGTAATAGGGCGGCAAGGCGAGGCGGATCTGAAGGTGGAAATCTTCATGCCGCGGATCCACATAAGCCGCGGCGCCTATCATGGCGCGGCCCGCGCCAAGGAGATCGGTATAGCGTGAACGAGAATGACGATTCGAAGGTCTATTTTGACATCTGGCGGCTGATCCCCGACGGCGCTCCGATCGTGACGCATTCCAGCCGGCTTTTTCCCGTGCGTCGTGACGGCGAGCCAGCGATGCTGAAGATCGCGGACGCGCCGGAGGAGAAATCGGGTGCCGAACTGATGGTCTGGTGGAATGGCATTGGTGCTGCGCGCGTTCTCGAACATCAGGACGACGCTATCCTGCTCGAACGGGCGACAGGCAGCCGCTCACTTGCCGAGATGGCAAGGAATGGCGAGGACGACGATGCAACCCGGATCATCTGCAAAGCCGTCGCTGGGCTTCATGCCTCTCGCGGAGGCGCCCTGCCGCAATTGATTCCGCTTGTCCACCGGTTTCGTTCGCTCGAAGCGATGGCTCATTGTGAAGGCGGTATTTTCGTCCAGTCCGCAGTTGTCGCCCGCGCGCTGTTGTCGGAGCCTCGCGATATCGTAGCCCTGCATGGAGACATTCATCACGGCAATATTCTGGACTTTGCCGAGCGCGGCTGGCTCGCGATCGACCCGAAGGGGCTCGTGGGCGAACGCGGCTTCGATTACGCCAATCTGTTCTGCAATCCGGATAATGCCGTCGCCACATCTCCCGGCCGTCTTGCCCGGCAAGTGACTGTCGTTGCCGAGGCGGCGGGAATGGAGCGCGGACGCCTGTTGCGGTGGGTCATTGCCTGGGCCGGCCTCTCGGCTGCCTGGCTGATCGAAGATGGCGAGGACGAGCACGTCCAGCCAACGCTGCATGTTGCCGAAATCGCGGCTGCCGAACTATCCGGGACCGGGGCTTAAGCGATCAAAGCGTCGCGCCAGAACTGCCGATAGCGCGCCAACCCAGCCAGTTCGGCGCGAACCGGCGAGTTTTCCGTTGTTGTCGCAGGGCGGATGCCCGTCAGTAACGCTGCCCCCTGGCTGGTGCCTGTCGAGCCCGCTAGCGCGATAACGTCGCTATTCGTCAAAGCAGACAGGGCTTTGAGATAGGCATGGTTGATAGCAAAAGGACCCTCGACGAAGATCGGTCCTTTAGCGCCGATCAGACCGAGACAGGCTTCCGTCATCAGCGCGAGATAGAGGCTGACGGCGGCAAGGCGTTCGGCATTGCTCGCGGCATGATCCGCAATCCAGCGCCGCCTGCGGCCGGGAAAGGGACCCGATCCTTCAACGACGTTGGGCAGCAGCATGAGGCCCCTCTCGATTACCGCCTCGATAGCGGCTTCGACCGCATCGGGTGATGCCGTGCCGATTTCGGCAGCCAGAATCTCGAATTCGCGGCCACCCATGAAGCGGGCTGATGGCACGGTGCGGCCAAAGGCATCGACATTCGCAAGAGTATCGCGGGCGGGATCGAGATGGTCGAGATCGCCGCCGACGCCAAAACTGATCACCCATGTCCCCGTCGAGACAACGGCAAAGGGGGCTTCGTTCTCGACCAGATGGGGCAGAAGCGAAGCGTTGGAATCGTGAATGCCGCAATAGACCGGCACCGGTTTGGTGAGACCCATATCCGCAGCGAGTGCCGGCAAGACCGGTCCAAGCGCGTCGAAAGCCGAACGGATCGGCGCCATCAGCCCGCGAATGCCAAGCGCGTCGACGAGAGACGAATAGCTTTGCGTCGTCGGGTTCCAGAGATCGGTGTGGCAGCCGAGCGACGTCACTTCGTTGGAGGCAACGCCGCTCAGGCGAAACGCCCAATATTGCGGATAGGTCAGGATCGTCGCGACATGGGCGAAATCAGCCGGAAAGGTGCTTTTCATATAGTGGATTTGGGCGCCAACATTGAGGCCAACCGACAATCCGGGTGAAAACGTCTCGGCAAACTTGGGGCGCAACTGGCTGTAGGCGTTCTGAATGGCTTGCGGATAGCCATGCTCATAGTCGAGAACCGGCATAGCGAGGCTGCCATTGGCTGAAAGCATTACAGCGGATGCGCCATGGGTGGTGATCGATATGGCGTCGAAGCCTGGCGCGCGGACAAAGCCCTTCAGTGCCGAGATGATGAAGTCCCATAACCCTTCAGTATCGTAATGCGGATAAGGACCCGACTTCAGAACGCTGTTTGCGGTCCTGACGGTGGCGATCTCGGCACCTGTCCCGGCATCCAGCACAACGACCTTGGCGTTGGTCTTGCCGATGTCGATGACGGCGATGTGGCGGTAGGCTGTCTCGGTGTTCATGGCAGATGGAAGACCGTGATGAGATCGCTCTGAATGGGCGAATTATCGGGATTGGTCGCCATGATATCGGCCATGTGCGCCCACCATTTCTTCATGACCGGATGTTCGGGCAGGCTGGCCATGGAATGATCCTTCGGCCGCGTCAACACGCCGAAAAGCGTGTTCGTGTTGCGATCGAGATGGATAGAATAATCGCTGACGCCGGCCTGATGCAGCAGATCCACCAGCTGGGGCCAGATTTCATCATGGCGCTTCCGGTATTCTGCTTCCATGCCTGGATTGAGCGTCATCTTGAAGGCGTGGCGTTCGAGAGCAGCGGTCATTTGGAACTCATGGTCCTGATGCGGCGGGCGACGATCGGCAGCGCGATGGTGATGATGAGGAGGAGGCCGATGAAAATCGACATGACGATGCCCGGCACGTTGAGCAGGCCGAGGCCGAAGGTGACCAGGCCCATGACGAAAGCGGCGATGACGACACCGCCGATCGTGCCGGAGCCGCCGAGGATCGATACGCCGCCGAGCACAACCATGGTGACCACTTCCAACTCCCAGCCGAGCGCGATCGACGGACGCGTGGAGCCAAGGCGCGAGGTGAGGCAGACGGCTGCGATGCCGCTCATGATGCCGGTGAGCAGAAATAGGATGAACTTGACCCGCTCGACCGGAATGCCGGAGAAGCGCGCGGCAAAATCATTGTTGCCGATCGTATAGACCTGCCGGCCGAAATTCGTCGCATGTAGCAGAATTGCAAAAGCGATCGCGAGCACGATGAAGAGCACGAATTCGAAGGAGAAGACCCAGACGACATAGCCCTGGCCAAAATAGGCGAAACTATCCGGATAGTTGCCATAGGCCTGGTCCCCGAGAACGATATAGGAAATGCCGCGAAACAGGCTCATCGTGCCAATGGTAACGACGATCGACGGCAGCTTCAGCACAGAAACCAAAAAGCCGTTGAAGATCCCGCAGACTAGGCCCACGCCGATACCGATCGCGACGAGGCCGGGCGTATCGACGCCCAGTTGCGCGGCGGCCCCCATGGCCGTCGAGGCGAGCGCGATGATGGCTGCGACCGAAAGGTCGATTTCGCCAGCGATGACGAGCAGCGCCATGGCAAAGGCGATCATCGCCTTTTCGGTGAAATTGAAGGTCGCGTCCGAGAGGTTGAAGGGATCCAGGAAATAGGGCGAGGCCAGTGAATTGAAGATGAAGATCGCGACAGCGACGCCAAAAAGCAGCGTTTCCCAGCTCGCCAAGATGCGCTTGAAGGGCGTGCCGAGGCGATCCGGAATGGCGCGCTTTTCCGCGGTTGCCGCTTGCGAACCGTTGCTCATGCGTGTGCTCCCTGGCTGGCGGCGTCCTTTGCGGCCTGATCGCGCAGGATGATGCGGCCGCGGTTGCGTTCTCGCCGGGCGTTGAAGACGACGGCAAGTATGATGACGGTGCCTGATATCGCCATCTGCGTGAATGGCGAGATGCCGATGACCGGAAGGGCGTTCTTGATGACGCCGAGGAAGAGGGCGCCGAGCACCGCGCCGGCGACCGAGCCAACGCCGCCGGCAATCGAAATGCCACCGATGACGCAGGCGGCGACGCTATCGAGTTCGAAACCGTTGGCGATATCGACATAGGCGACCGCGTAGCGCGATACCCAAAGGTAGCCGCTGAGCCCGGCGAGCGCGCCGGAGAGAACGAAGGCGAGGAACCGGGTCCAGCCGACATCAATGCCGGCATAGACGGCGGCGACCGGATTGCCGCCGCTCGCATAGGCCGAGCGGCCGAACTGCGTGTAGCGCAGCACCAGATACATCATCAGCACGATTGCGATGCCGATCCAGGCTAGCACCGGCAGGCCGAGAAGCGGCGTGCGCGGGACGTTCAAAAAGATCGGCGTGAATTGGTGGGCATTGACCCAGGCACCGCCCGACAGCACGAAGGCCATGCCGCGATAGATCGTGAGGGTGCCGAGCGTGACGACGATCGGCGGGATTTCCAAAGCCCAGACGAGATAGCCGTTGATGGCGCCGAGAGCCGCGCCCATCAGGATTGCCATCACGATGAGTGCGACCAGCGGAATATCGGGATAGGCGGCGTTCAGCATCGCAACCGCCATACCGGTCAGTGCCAGGTTGGCCGCGACGGATAGATCGATCGATTTCGTCAGGATCACAGTCATCTGGGCAAGGGCCAGGATGATGAGGATCGACGTATCGTTGAAGATATTGGCGAGATTGGCGGGCTCGGCAAAGCCGGCCGCACGGGTTGCAAAACCGGCGATCATCACAATGATGATGATGGCGAGCAGTGTTTCGCGCTTTTTAAGGATGCGTGGCATCCTGTCCCTCCTTAAGCATTTCCCGTGGCGGCGCGCACCAGGGTCTCCGGCGTTAGCCCTTCGCGCTCGAACAGGCCTGCGGACAGGCCTTCCTTCATGACCAGGACGCGATCTGACATGCCGAGGATCTCGGGAAGTTCGGAAGAGATCATGATGATGCTGAGGCCTTCGGCCGCCAGCTCGCTGATGAAGCCATGGACGGCCGCCTTCGAGCCGATATCGATGCCCTTGGTAGGCTCGTCCAGAATGATGATCTTCGGCTGCGTCGCCAGCCACTTGCCGATGACCACCTTCTGCTGGTTTCCGCCGGAGAGCGTTCCCACAGGCACGGATAGGGCGGCGGCGCGCAGATCGAGCCTTTCGGCATATTTACGGGCGAGAGCGAACTCATTGGCCGCCTTCAGAAACCCTTTGCGGGAGGTGCGTCCGAGCGACGGGAGCGACATGTTCTGATAGATCGGCATCGGCAGCGCCAGGCCATGGCGGCCGCGCTCTTCCGGCACATAGACGATGCCGGCAGCAATGGCGTCCTGCGGCGAGTGCACCTTGATTTCCTGCCCGTCGAGCGTCAGACGCCCGGACAGCGGTTTGGTGATGCCGAAGAGTGATTGGCAAAGCTCGGAGCGTCCGGCGCCGATCAGGCCGTAGACGCCGAGGATCTCGCCGCGCCGAAGCTTGAAGGAAATGTCGCGGAATTCGGTGCGGTGACAGTAGTTGTCGACTTCGAGAACGGTGACCCCGATTGTGACAGGCACTTTCGGAAAGGCGTCCTTGACGTCGCGGCCGACCATCATGCGGACGATCTCGTCCTGCGGAGTCGTCTTCAGCTCGCCATGGCCAACGGCGCGGCCGTCTCGAAAGACGACGAAATTATCGGCGATTTCATAAAGTTCATCGAACTTGTGGCTGATGAAGAGGATCGCCTTACCCTTCGCCTTCAATCCCTCGACGATGCGAAAGAGATCGTCGATCTCCTTGCGGGAAAGGGCCGCTGTGGGCTCGTCCATGATGACGATGCGGGCCTCGATCGACAGAGCGCGCGCGATTGCTACGAGATGGCGCTGAGCAATGGAGAGGTCTTTCAATCGGGTCGTGGGGTCGATGGCGCTTTCCAGCGATTGGAGAAGCTCTTTCGATCGGCTGTTCATCGTCTTCCAATCGATGGTGCGCCAGGATGTGCGCGGCGCATGACCGAGAAAGATGTTTTCGGCAACAGTCAGCTCGTCGAAGAGCACCGTTTCCTGATGAATGGCCGTGACGCCGGCATCGATGGCCGCCTGCGCACTGGCGAAAGCCGTTGGTTTGCCGTCGACAAGGATCTCGCCTTCGTTCGGACGATAGATACCTGTTAGGATTTTAACGAGTGTCGATTTGCCGGCGCCGTTCTCACCGATGAGGGCGGTGACCTTACCGGGGTAAAGCGAAATGCTGACGCCATCCAGCGCTTTCACGCCGGGGAAGATCTGGGAAATGCCGCGCATCTCCAAAATGGCCTGATTGTCCGCGGTTGGTGCGTCCGCGATGGAGCGTTGAAGGACTGTGGTCATCAGCAATGTACCGGATCAGTGAAACCAGGTCCGGCGGCTGATGCCGCCGGAGAGCTGCGAGTTCGATTTTCGATCAGAAAACCTTGGAGAACTGATCGATGTTCGAAGCGTTGTAGACGAACGGATCGGCCATGGCGGCTTCGCCGTTTTCGCCGACCTTGATCTTGCCCATGCGGCCGGCATCGATCTCGCTGCCCGGCTTGCCGTCGGTCTCGCCCTTGACGAGGCGGTAGGCGATCTGCGTTGCGGAATAGCCGAGATCGATCGGGTTCCAGATCGCGAATTCCTTGGTCGCGCCGGACTTGATGGCACCGGCCATTTCGGATGGCAGGCCGAGACCGGTCACATAGACCTTACCGATCTTGCCGGCGTCCTTGACGGCCTGCGAAGCGGCAAGCACGCCGACGGTCGTCGGGGCGACGATGACCTTGACTTCCGGATGCGAGGTCAGGAGGCCCTGGGCTTCACGATAGCTCTTGTCCGAGAGGTCGTCGCCATAGACTGTTGTCACCAGATTGAGGCCCGGGAAATCCTTCAGCTGCTTCTTCATCTCGCCGATCCAGATATTCTGGTTGGTCGAGGTGGTCGTTGCCGACAGGATGGCGAAGTCGCCCTTGCCGCCGTCGAGGTGATCCTTGGCGAGTGTCAGGCACATCTTGCCGATCAGCTCGTTGGACGAGGGGTTCAGCTGCAGGATGCGACCGGCCTTGGCGACACCGGAATCCCAGGAGATGACCTTAATGCCGCGCTGTGCCGCCTTCTTCAGTGCCGGGACGACTGCGTCGGGATCGTTTGCGGAAATTGCGATGGCATCGACGCCCTGCGCGATCAGCGAGTTGATCACTTCGATCTGGCCCTCGGCCGTGGTCGAGGTCGGGCCGGTGTAGATCACCTGCACGCCTCCGAGATCTTTGGCTGCTTCCTGCGCGCCCTTGTTGGCGGCCTCGAAGAAGCCGTTGCCCAGCGACTTCACGACGAGACCGATCTTGACGTCCTTTGCACTTGCCGCGCCGGCCATCAGTGTCGCGGCGAGCGCGACGCCGATCGCCAGTTTCTTTGCTATATTCATGTCACTTCCTCCCAAAGTTAATAGGCATGCTCACCCCATTTCGGCCGCGCGTCTCACGCGACCGACGGGGAATCCTCCTCCTCGGCCTGAGCCGAAACATTTGCAATAATGAGCGAAATACCCGCATCCTCGATCATGCGCACGGTTTCGGCGGTTACGCCGTCATCGGTAATGATGGTTGAGACCTGTTCGAGCGGACAAAGGATCAGGCTAGAGCGCTGGCGGAACTTGCTCGAATCCACCATGACGACGAGCTCGTCGGCCTGGCGCATCAGCTTCTGCTCGCTCTGGATGACCAGCGCGTCGGCTTCCATGACGCCGAGCGGGCCTACGCCCTGTGCACCAACGAACATGCGCCGCGCATAGAAATTTCGGATCGTGTCGTTGTCGAAGGGCGAGAGGATCAGGCTCTGCTCGCGATAGATCGCGCCGCCCGGCACCGTCACGTTGTTCTTCGAATGTTTGACCAGATGTTCGGCGATGGCGAAGGAATTCGTCATCACTTGCAGCCGGAAGGCCGAGATATAGTGCACCAGCTGGAACGTAGTCGTGCCGCCGTTGATGATGATGGCATCGCCGGGATTGCAGAGTTCGGCGGCCTTGCGCGCAATTGCACGTTTCCTATCGATGTTGACGGCTTCGGATACACGGAACGGTCGCGCTGCCAGATTGCCGAGCTGTGGGGGATGGATCGATTCCGCGCCGCCGCGCACGCGCCGGATCTTTCCCTGCACGTGCAGGGCAGCGATATCACGGCGTATCGTCGCTTCCGAAGCCTCGGTCAGCTCGGAAATATCCTGAATCGTCACGACAGACTTTTCCTGTACGGCGCTCAGGATAATGCGATGGCGTTCGCGTTCGTGCATTGGCTCCTCCTTGTCGGCGGTTATTTCGCAAATATGACAATGTGTCAATCATAAACGATCATAAACTTTCATATTGCATCGCAGCATTATCGAATTTGATCGTTTTCGATTGACAAGGTGACTATACGTGAGCGATACCCTGCTCACAAAGGGCGGCTCCATATGATCTGGTCCGCCTGAAAGACTTGATTTCAAGGGAGGATGACATGGCGGCTGGCGTTCAGCTTCTGAAGAACCGTTGGGATGATGCGTATGCGGTAGGCTTGGATGAGCCGGGCAAGCTGCTTTATCGGTCGAATCTGCTCGGTGCCGACAAGCGTATCACCAACTACGGCGGCGGCAACACGTCGGCCAAGGTCATGGAAACCGATCCGCTCTCCGGCGAGAAGGTCAAGGTGCTCTGGGTCAAGGGCTCTGGCGGCGATGTCGGCACCATCAAGCTCGATGGTTTCGCGACGCTCTATCAGGACAAGCTCGACAGCCTGAAGAATATCTATCAGGGCGTTGCCGACGAGGATCGCATGGTCGGCTTCCTGCCGCATTGCACCTTCAATCTCAATGCCCGCGCCGCTTCGATCGATACGCCGCTGCATGGTTTCGTGCCGTTCACCCATGTCGATCACATGCATCCCGACGCCATCATCGCCATTGCCGCCTCCAAGAACTCACGCGAACTGACGCGTGAAATCTTCGGCGACGAGATCGGCTGGCTCCCTTGGCGTCGCCCCGGTTTCCAGCTCGGTCTTGATCTCGAAGCCTTCGTCAAGGCACATCCGAATGCCAAGGGCGTCGTACTCGAAAGTCATGGCCTCTTCACCTGGGCCAATGATGCCAAGGAGTGCTACGAGCTGACGCTCGCCATCATCAACAAGGCAATCGAATGGTTCGCCGCCAAGACGGAAGGCAAGACCATTTTCGGCGGCACTGCTGTCGAGAGCCTGCCGCAAGCGCAGCGTCGTGCCATCGCTGCCCGGCTGATGCCGGAAATCCGCGGCCGCATCGGCAAGGCCGAGCGCAAGCTCGGCGATTTCGACGATCAGGATGCGGTGCTCGAATTCGTCAATTCGAAGAATCTTCGCCCGCTCGGCGCGCTCGGCACCAGCTGCCCGGACCATTTCCTGCGCACCAAGATCCGCCCGTTGATCGTCGATTTCGATCCGGCCAAGCCCGATGTCGATGCAGTGATCGCCGGTCTCGACAAGGCGCTGGAAGATTACCGCGCCGACTACGCGCGCTACTATAACGATTGCAAACATGACAACTCGCCGGCCATGCGCGACCCGAACCCGGTGATCTTCCTCGTTCCCGGCGTCGGCATGCTGTCCTTTGCCCGCGACAAGGCGACCGCCCGTATTGCCGGCGAGTTCTATGTCAACGCCATCAACGTCATGCGCGGCGCCTCGACCGTCTCCGAATATCAGGGCCTGCCGGAGCAGGAAGCCTTCGATATCGAATATTGGCTGCTGGAGGAGGCGAAACTGCAGCGCATGCCGAAGCCGAAGAGCCTCGCCGGCCGTGTTGCCTTCGTCACCGGCGGCGCCGGCGGCATCGGCCGCGCCACGGCGGCGCGGCTGGTGGACGAGGGCGCCTGTGTTGTTCTGGCTGACATCGACCAGGCGGCACTTGAGGGTACCCAGGCGGATTTTGCCAAGAGATACGGCGCTGATGCGGTGCGCAGCGTCAAGCTTGACGTGACGAAGGAAGATGCCGTCATTGCCGCCTTTGCCGAGGCTTGCGTCGAATTCGGCGGGGTCGACATTCTGGTATCGAATGCTGGCATCGCATCGTCAGCACCGATCGAAAGCACCGAGCTTTCGATGTGGAACCGCAATATCGATATCCTCGCGACCGGCTATTTCCTCGTCTCGCGCGAAGCCTTCCGGCTGTTCCGCCGCCAGAATCTCGGTGGTAACGTCGTCTTCGTCGCATCGAAGAACGGTTTGGCCTCCTCGCCGAATGCGGCCGCCTATTGCACGGCCAAAGCCGCCGAAATCCATCTGGCCCGCTGCCTGGCGCTCGAGGGTGCTGAAGCCGGCATCCGCGTGAATACGGTCAATCCCGACGCCGTCCTGCGCGGCTCGAAGATCTGGAACGGCGAATGGCGCGAGCAGCGTGCCGCCTCCTCGAAGATCGAGGTGGACGAGCTGGAGGAACATTACCGCAAGCGCTCGATGCTGAAGCTCAATGTTTTCCCCGAGGACATTGCCGAGGCGATCTACTTCCTGGCTTCGGATCTTTCCGCCAAGTCGACGGGTAATATCATCAACGTTGATGCCGGCAACGCGCAGAGCTTCACGCGCTAGTTGGCTACATTTTTCCTTCTCCCCAGCGGGAGAAGGTGGCCCGAAGGGTCGGATGAGGGGGCTGCAAATGTGGTTCTATCTTTCGCTTACGCTCAAGATGTGAGTCGCTATGCTCCTCACTCCCCCTCATCTGCCCCTTGGGCATCCTCTCCCCGGTGGGGAGAAGATGGAACAGCCAGTCGAGAGGCTGTAATGTTTCGAATGACGCATTTGGGAGGAAAGAATGGCCGAGTTTAGAATTGCGCCCGATCTGGTTGCTGCAGAAAACGACAAGCGCGCCGCTGCGCTGAAATCCGACTATGAGGCGCTTGGCGCCACGCTCGCCCGCCGCAGCGTCGATATCGAAGCCGTGACCCGGAAGGTCTCCGAATTCTTCGTTGCGGTCCCGTCCTGGGGCGTCGGCACCGGCGGCACGCGCTTTGCCCGCTTCCCAGGCACCGGCGAGCCGCGCGGCATCTTCGACAAGCTCGACGATTGCGCCGTCATCCAGCAGCTGACGCGGGCAACGCCGAAGGTTTCGCTGCATATCCCCTGGGATAAGGCCGATCCGCGCGAACTGAAGGCGAAAGGCGATGCGCTCGGCCTCAGCTTTGACGCCATGAACTCCAATACGTTCTCCGACGCGCCCGGCCAGGCGCATTCATACAAGTTCGGTTCGCTGAGCCATGTCAATGCGGCAACCCGCGCCCAGGCCGTCGAGCACAACATCGAATGCATCGAGATCGGCAAGGCCATTGGCTCTAAGGCGCTGACGGTGTGGATCGGCGACGGCTCGAATTTCCCCGGCCAGACCAATTTCACCATGGCCTTCGAGCGCTATCTTTCCGCCATGGCCGATATCTACAAGGCGCTTCCAGATGATTGGCGGCTGTTTTCCGAGCATAAGATGTATGAGCCGGCCTTCTATTCCACGGTCGTTCAGGATTGGGGCACCAACTATCTGATCGCGCAGACACTCGGCCCCAAGGCGCAGTGCCTGGTCGATCTCGGTCACCACGCGCCGAATACCAATATCGAGATGATCGTGGCGCGCCTTATCCAGTTCGGCAAGCTCGGCGGTTTCCACTTCAACGATTCCAAGTATGGCGACGACGATCTCGATGCCGGCGCCATCGAGCCCTACCGCCTCTTCCTCGTCTTCAACGAGTTGGTCGATGCCGAACGGCGCGGGGTCAATGACTTCAATCCAGCGCATATGATCGACCAGTCGCACAATGTCACGGACCCGATCGAAAGCCTGATCTCCAGCGCCAACGAAATCCGTCGTGCCTATGCGCAGGCGCTGATTGTCGATCGAAATGCACTTGGCGAGTATCAGGATGCGAACGACGCGCTGATGGCATCGGAAACGCTGAAGCGCGCCTATCGCGCCGATGTCGAGCCGATCCTCGCTGAAGCTCGCCGCCGTGCGGGCGGCGCGATCGATCCGGTCGCGACTTACAGGGCGAGCGGCTATCGCCGCAAGGTTGCCGCCGAACGGCCAGCCTCTGTAGCCGGTGGCGGCGGAATCATCTGAGATTAGCGGGTGCCGGCACAAATGACGCCAGCACCCGATGCCTATCGCGCCCGCCCTAATTGCTGGAGTTCGGCCTCTCGCCAGGCGGCCCAGCGACGCCGCAATTCGCCTGGCCTCAGGCCATAGTTTTCGTCGAGCATGTCGGCCGCGAGAATCCGTTCCGTGCGGAAATGCCGGAAGCCCTGGCGCAGCTCGCACCATGCCACCAGAATGCGGCTCGTGTCGGAATAGCCGAGGATAACGGGCCAGACGATCCTTGTGCTTTCCGCACCCGCATCGGACCGATAGCGCAACCGAAG
Source organism: Rhizobium sp. WW22 (assembly GCF_047041135.1). NCBI lineage: Bacteria > Pseudomonadati > Pseudomonadota > Alphaproteobacteria > Hyphomicrobiales > Rhizobiaceae > Rhizobium > Rhizobium sp. WW22. Next base: position 1,523,347 of record NZ_CP178199.1, on the reverse strand, counting down.
TTTTCGTCCTTCGCGGATTGTCGTCCGCAACAACGGTAGATCGATGTTTTCCTCTTGGCCTCCCTGAAGAAGCGGTTTGGCGCCGACGCTCGGCTCAAGGATGAAGGGACGCAGGTGCCCGGGCACGATCGCGGTGATCTTGGCAACCACGTCGCGTGCGGCATTGGCAAGGGCCTTCTCGGCACGACCCGCAACCCATTGCGCCCCGAGGACGACGGCCTCGATCTCCTCGGGCGTCAGCATCAGCGGCGGCATTTCGTAGTCGGGCGACAGGAGATATCCGAGGCCTGCCTCGCCCTCGATCGGAACCCGCTGTCCCATCAGATCGGCGACGTCGCGATAGACCGTGCGCTTGGAGACTTCGAGCTCATCCGCCAGCGCGGCGGCGGTGACCGGCCGGCTCGACCGGCGCAATATCTGTATGATCTGAAACAAACGATCGGCGCGACGCATGCCTGCTGACTCCTGCTGCCATTATGGTGGCAACAGCCTTATGCAACAAGAGCCTTCGAGCCGCCAACAACAGAGTTGGCGCCATTTTGAAGGAGTACGCAATGAAACTGGCATCGACACGTCTGATCGTTGCCGACATCAAGAAGATGGTCGGGTTTTATGAGATGGTCACCGGTCAGGCTGCGGAGTGGCTAGCGCCGGTCTTTGCCGAGATCGTCACCCCCGCGGCAACACTTGCGATTGGAAGTGCCGAGACTGTCGCCCTGTTTCGCGAGGGCAGTGCCGAACCCGGCGTCAACCGATCGCTTGTTATCGAATTCCAGGTCGACGATGTCGATGCCGAATTCGCAAGGTTGAAGGACAAGGTGGAGGTCGTGCACGAACCGAAGCTGATGCCGTGGGGAAACCGGGCAGGGCAAATCCGCGATCCCGAGGGAACGCTCATCAGCCTTTACACGCCTGTCACGGATTTTGCGAAGCAGCGCTTTGCCGGGCGTTGAGCGGTAACGAGCCGCCGAGATCCTATGATCGGGCGATGCCTTCCGCCTGGCGGCATCGCTCGTCTTAAGTCACGCCTTGGTCGCCTTGTGGGCACGGCTAACCGATCCAGATAGCTGCAAATTTGTCATGGTCGTCTGGCAGATTTGAAATCATCTTCCTGCACGGCGGCCGACCACGGTCGGAGCCGTGGTTTGTCGATTTGTGTCCGTCGCCTACGCACTTTCGAGTGGCTCGGCAATGGGAATTGAGTATTGTCGCTTGCAACGGCTCGCCGTGATTTGGCGGTCGATGCTGGCAAAAAAGACAGAGCCCTGCTGTTGATAGGTGAGGAAAAACGATGACGATTGACATGAACGGTTTTGCCGGACGCCTGAAACGCCGCGAGAATGGCGGCATGATCTCCGGCTGGGTCGGCATACCCGATCCGATGCTCGTCAATCATCTGGCGCAGGAAGACTTCGATACCATCGTGCTCGATATGCAGCATGGCATGTGGAACATGGAGTCCGCCGCCAACGGCATCGCCCATGTGCGCTTGGCGGGCAAGCCGGCGATTGCCCGTATTCCCGTCGGCGATTTCGCCTCCGCCTCGCGGCTTCTCGATGCCGGTGCCTCTGCCATCATCGCACCGATGATCAATTCCGCCGATGATGCGCGCGCCTTGGTGCAGGCGACGAAGTATCCGCCGCTCGGCGAGCGCAGCTGGGGGCCGTCGCTGGCCCTCAATCATTTCGGCCTGCCGGCTGAGGATTATCTGCAGAGCGCCAACAGCCTGACCGTCACCATTGCCATGGTCGAAACTCGCATGGCGCTCGACGCCATCGACGAGATCCTGGCTGTTGACGGCATCGACGGCATCTTTGTCGGGCCGTCCGATCTTTCGATCGCGCTTTCAAACGGCGCACGCCTTGCGCCCGATAGCGCCGCGATCGATCAGGCGCTTGCAACCGCACTCGCGCGGTGCCGCGCCCATGGCAAGGTGATTTGTGCCTTTGGCGGCGATGGTGCCCGTGCCGGAGAATATCTGAAGCTCGGCCTGGATCTGGTCATCGCCGGCACGGAAACGGCTCAACTGCGCAACGGTGCCCGCACAGCCATCCAGGCTGCGCGCAAGATCGCTGAATCATAATCAGTTCGTTTGAGATTGGGGTATGTCCGGAAGAAGTTCCGGGCATACCGATGTGCCGTGTGTTGAACTCCGTCAGTTTACGAGCTTCACAAAGCAGGGATTATACATATTCCAGCCGCAGCCGCCACCGACGGCTTGCGCCGGCGTAATCGTGTTTTGGATGGCGAGTGCCGCGAGCGCGACGGCGATGATTGTCAAAACAGTTTTGGTATATTTGTCCATGAGTTTCCCCTAATAATAGAATGGCTGACGATATGCATCTTAAGATTGCCTTTCTGAATGCCGGCTGAATATCCATGCTTAAGGTTGTGTCCTGATGTCATACGACCACATCGGATCGACAGCCCAAACACGCACCCCTCGTCGACTTTGATCGTAGCCCGCGCTTCATCGTTACCCGCCTGCGGGCATTCTAGCGTCGACATGGCGGAGCGGAATGATTTGTCGAAGGTGCAGGGATTGGCGGTAGGACGCGGCTTGCGTCGCGAAGTAGGTCAGCGCGTCACTGGCGAGCTCGGTTATCGCCCCGATCTTGGCGGCATCAACCTTCGCACCGGCAAGACCTACGCCATTGGCATCGTGTTATCCTTCGGAGGCGAGGGCGAGATGAATATCGTCGTCGCCTCGCTGATCGACGGCGCCTCGCGCTACATGAAGGCGCAAGGAGAGTGAGCGGAATCGCGAATGCCGTGCAGTTCGATCTTTCCCCATTATTCGCGCCAGAAAACGGCTGCAAAACCCCAACCAAAAGCCAACCAGCTCAAAACGGCTCAATCACACGGATGGTGAAAAGCTGAAGTTAAAATATTGCTCGACCGGTTCCCGGCGCGCGATCTTCCAGTAATAACCGCCTTAATCGGTTTATTCGGCGAGTTGGCGCGGAAAGAACCGTTTTGGTGAGCTGTCACACCCAAAACTCCGCAGTTAGAGGTCATTGATTTCTCGAAAATGCTGTGCATTTCGACTGGATAACAATCGGAATTCCGTTAGGTTTCTCAGATATCGGTCGATTGCATGGCCGGACCAGGGGTGAAATCGTTCGCCAAGGTCGATATTTGCAACCGGTCGGAAATGCCTAAGGCTTGTCCGGCCCAGAAAGTCCGTATGCGCCGCGCGGCGTTACGCAATAGGGAGAATAGTATGGCTGACGAAAAGATGATGTCGCGGATGTCGGGCAAGGGTGGCTTCATCGCTGCCCTCGATCAAAGCGGAGGCTCGACCCCGGGCGCTCTGCGTCTCTATGGGATCGCCGATTCCGACTATAATGGCGATGAGGAAATGTTCCGCCTGATGCATGAAATGCGCGTGCGCATCATGACGGCTCCCTCATTTTCCGGAGATAAGGTGATTGGCGCCATTCTTTTCGAGAAGACCATGGATGGTGAGGCGAAGGGCAAGCCGGTTCCTACCTATCTCTGGGCCGATCGCGGTGTCGTCCCTTTCCTCAAGGTCGATAAGGGTCTGGCGGCCGAGGAGAACGGTGCACAGGTGATGAAGCCGATGCCGGATCTCGACGTTCTGCTTGCCCGTGCGGCGAAGAAGGGGATCTTCGGGACCAAGATGCGTTCGGTCATTGCCAACGCCGACAAGACCGGCATTGCCGCGGTGGTCAAGCAACAGTTTGAGATAGGACATCAGATCCTCGGCCATGGTCTCGTGCCGATCATCGAACCGGAAGTCTCCATCAAGAGCCCGACCAAGCAGGAGGCCGAGGCTATTCTGCGGGACGAGATCGCTCAGAGGCTCGATGCAGTGCCGGCCGGCCAGAAGGTCATGCTCAAGCTGACGATCCCGACTGTTCCGGATTTCTACAAGCCTCTCGTCGATCACAAGGCGGTGGCGCGCGTCGTGGCGCTTTCGGGCGGCTACAGCCGTGCGGATGCCTGCGAAAAGCTCAGCCACAATCATGGAATGATCGCCAGCTTCTCCCGAGCTTTGACCGAGGATCTGCGCGTGACGATGAGCGATGCTGAATTCGACGCCAGCCTCGCAAAAACCATCGACGAGATCTATCAGGCGAGCGTCGTGAAGGCCTAATCACCCGAAAGGCGCCGGGCCTAACGCGGCCCGGCCTCCTCTAGCCGGTCATGCCCTGACTTCGAAGACCATGTTGAACGGCGTTTCAGTTGCCTTGCGGAAATGCGAATAGCCCGCATCCATGGCCACCTTGCGCAGCTTCAGCTCGCCGGCTTGGGCGCCGAGGCCCAGCCCTACTTCCTGCGACAGCGAAGCCGGTGTGCAGATCATCGTCGAAGCGCCGTAGAAGACCCTACCGACGGGATTGAGATTGTCCTTCAGGCAGTCATGCGCAAAGGGTTCGACGATCATCCAGGTGCCGTCGTCGGCAAGGCTTTCCTTGACGTGTTTACCGGCGCCGACCGGATCGCCCATGTCGTGCAGGCAATCGAACATGGCGACAAGATCGTAACCGACAGCTGGGAAATCCTTGGCGCTTGCCTGCTCGAACGTGATGCGGGTATCGACGCCCGCCTGCTTGGCGGCAGCGCGCGCCCGCTCGATCGATGGCAGGTGGTAGTCGAAGCCGAAGAAGGTCGAGTTCGGATAGGCCTGCGCCATCAGGATGGTCGAGGCACCGTGGCCGCAGCCGACATCGGCGACAGCCGCGCCGGCTTGAAGCTTTTCATGCATGCCGTTCAGCGCCGGTATCCATTCCGTAATGAGATGGCTGTTGTAACCTGGACGGAAAAACCGCTCCGTGCCGCGGAACAGGCAGGCGCTGTGCTCATGCCAGCCGAAACCGCTGCCGGTTTTGAAGGCATTGGCGATCTTCGGCTCGTCGAGCCACATGGATTGGACGACATCGAAGGCGCCGGTGAAGAAGGCGGGGCTGTTTTCCTCCGCAAACACCATGGCCTGTTCCGGCGTCAGATAGAAGCGCTCGGTCTCGTCGTCATAGCTGACATAGTCGGCGGCAGCTTGAGCCGACAGCCACTCGCGCACATAACGCTCTTTCACGCCAATCTTGTCGGCCAGTTCGGCCGACGTCATCGGCGTTCCATCCGCCATGGCCCTGAAGAGGCCTAGATGGTCTCCAAGCGTGACCAGCACACCGGAGACCGCTGCACCGAGATCGCCGACCAGCCGACCGACCAGGGCATCAAGTTTCTGCATATCAGGTTCACGCATGACATCTTCCTCCCAGATTGATGTGGCGTTTCTTCGGATATATTCGAAGACTTGAAAATACTCCTGAGCGTAGTCGTAAGCAACGACATAGCAGGGCGAAGTAATACTCGCCCTGCTTGCAAAAATAGACCTTATTATTCTGAATTAATTCGGCTTTTATCCGATTTGCCGCGGACTTCAGCCAGCGCGAGCCAGTTCTTTTTCCAGAACGGAGAGCAGGCGCGGATCGTCCGCAGTTACATCAGGTGCAAAGCGGGCAACAACGTCGCCGTCGCGACCGATCAGGAACTTTTCGAAATTCCAGACGATGCCACCGTTCTGCCCGGTCTCGAGGCCATGTTTGGCGAGCCGTTCGCGCATCGGCCCGTCTCCCACCGTCTCGACGCCGGAGGCGATCAGGCTGTCATAAAGCGGATGGCGGTTTTCACCCGTGACGGCGATCTTGGAAAACATGGGAAACTGCACATCATAGGTCAGCGTGCAGAACTCCAGAATCTCTTTATCACTGCCCGGTTCCTGGCCCTTGAAATCGTTGGCCGGAAAGCCGGCGATGACAAGACCTTCGTCCCGCTTTTCCTCATAGAGCTTTTCCAGCCCTTCATACTGCACCGTCAGTCCGCATTTGGACGCGACATTGACGACCATGATGACCTTGCCGCGATAGTCGGCAAGCGTCGTATCGCTGCCGTCGATCTTCTTTACCGAAATATCGAGCACGTTATCGGTCATATCATTCACTCCAGATGAGATGGAAACAGGATGGCGATATTTGCCCGGAATTCGGCGGCGTCAAGGTCAGAATGCGCCTCAGGCGGCCTCTTCCATTCGAACCAGATGGCCTTGCGAGACTTCGCGATACGCGCGGGCTGGCGGCTGATATCCGACGGGGCGCACCGGGCTCTTCAACTCGTCGACTGCGAGGTTGCGCCGGATGCCGCGTCGGGACGGATCCGGCACCGGGACGGCCGCCATCAGCTTCCTCGTGTAGGGATGCTGCGGATTTTCGAACACCGACGCGCGCGGTCCGATTTCGACGATCTCGCCGAGATACATGACGGCGACGCGATGGCTGACGCGCTCGACCACGGCCATGTCGTGCGAGATGAAGAGATAGGACAGGTTGAGGCTCTGCTGCAGATCCATCAGCAGATTGCAGACCTGCGCCTTGATCGATACGTCCAGCGCCGACACGCTTTCGTCCGCGACGATCACTTTCGGATCAAGGGCGAGCGCGCGGGCGATGCAGATGCGCTGGCGCTGGCCGCCTGAGAATTCATGCGGATAGCGGCTCATCATGTCGGCTTTCAGCCCGACACGTTCCAGAAGATCGGCGGCCTTCTCCCGGGCTTCGGCGCGCGAACCAAGGCGATGCTCGATAATGGGTTCCGCGACCGCGGCACCGATCGTCATGCGCGGATTGAGACTTGCGAAAGGGTCCTGGAAGATCATCTGGATGCTGCGGCGCATCCGGCGCAGTTCGAGCGCGTCCAGCTTCATCACATCATAGCCGTCGAGCCGAACTTCGCCGGACTTCGGCGTGATGAGGCGCATGATGGAGCGCCCCGTCGTCGACTTGCCGCAGCCGGATTCTCCGACCAGCGACAGGGTTTCCCCCTGAGCGAGATCGAAGGAAACATTTTCGACGGCGTGGATAGCGCCTGTCGGACGGGCAAGCAGGCCACCGCGAAGATCGAAGCGGGTGACGAGGTTCTTAACCTCGAGAACCGGCGTCTTGCGGTGATCGACGGTGTCTGTGAGCGCCTTTGGCTCGCTGCGCTCGCCAGTGCTTGCGTCAACGATCGGGAAGCGCAGCGGCTGCGGCTGGTCCTTCATCGAACCCAAACGCGGCACGGCTGACAGCAGGGCTCGAGTATAGGGATGCTGGCCGCGATGGAAGATATCGTCGGTCTTGCCGGTCTCGACTGCCTCGCCACGATACATGACGATGGTGCGGTCGGAAATCTCGGCCACGACGCCCATGTCGTGGGTAATGAAGAGGACGGACATGCCTTCCTCTTCCTGCAGCACCTTGATGAGATCGAGGATCTGGCCCTGGATGGTGACGTCGAGCGCGGTCGTCGGCTCATCGGCGATCAGCAGTTTCGGGCGGCTGGCAAGCGCCATGGCGATCATCACGCGCTGGCGCATACCACCGGAAAACTGGTGCGGATATTCATCGAAGCGCGAGGACGCGTTGGGGATGCGCACCTTTTCCAGAAGGCGGATCGTTTCCGCCTTCGCTTCAGCCTTGGAAATATTGCCATGGCAGGTCAGCGCCTCGGAAATCTGCCGGCCGATGGTGAAGATCGGATTGAGAGAAGTCATCGGCTCCTGAAAGATCATCGCGACATCCTTGCCGCGCACCTTGCGCATCTCGGCCTCCGGCAAAGTCAGAAGATCGTGGCCGTTGAGCCTGACTTCACCCTCGATGCGGCTGCTGGCTCTGGCGAGCAGCCGCATGATCGAGAGCGAGGTCACGCTCTTGCCGGAACCGCTTTCGCCGACGATCGCGACCGTTTCACCTGGCATGACGTCGAAGGAAATGCCCTTCACGACCAGGCGCCACTCGCCATCGACGAGAAATGAGGTGGAGAGACTGGAGACGGAGAGAACAGGCTGGGTGCCTGGGTTGGTCGTTCGAGCTGCAATGGTCGGCATGGAGTTCCCTTTTATGATTTTACCATTGGTCAGGCTTCAATTGAGGTTGCTCACGACGGAGCTGCCATCGTTGCACGGGAAGCCGAGGGTCGGCCTTCGGCCACCCTTTTGGCCTCAAGCGCGGCAATCCTCTCGTCGATCTCGCGTCGGTCGATCACGCCGCTGGGATTCTGGCGCGTCGGCATGGTCTCGGCGACATGAAGATAACGCTCTTGAGCGACGGCATAGAGCCGCTCCAGTTCGGCAAGCGGATCGGCACTGTCGTCGACACGGATGTTCAGCCAGGCGTAATCCTGGTCGCGGTGGATGACGAGTGCTGCCGATTGCTTGCCACGCTTATCGCCGCCTGCATCTTCGCCCGCCCGCATGGCTTCGAGCAGTCGCTCGGCGAGCGGCTTGCCGACAGTGTTCTTGAAGGTCGCAAGCGTTTCAGAAATCACCTGCGGCCCGGCCAGCATGTTGCCGGCGACCGAGACATTGTCATCGACCAGATGTCCCGCCCAATCGATGCATTTGGCGCCGGTAAAGGCGGCATTGTTGCCCTTGCTGTCGATCAGGTGAAACTGCCGCTGCTCGCGGCCTTCGTCGCGAGCGCTCAGCGTTTCTAGGATCTCGCTCGGCGCATGACCGGATGCCAGCATCGCAAGTCCGTCGATGCCGTAGAGCGGGCTGGCAAAGGCCTGCGTCGCAACCGCGCCGATGCCGCCGCGAATATGCGGCACGATGCTGCCGACGGCAAAGAAGCGCGTGGCGACGGCGATGGCAAAGTTTCCGGTTTCCGGCTCGCGGGCGACAATGGACCAGGTCATCCGTTCTATCTCCCAATCGCGTAGGCTTGCATCAAACGCGGTGTTGCCGCAGCGCGCAAGAGGCCGTCGGCGTCACGCCGAGCTGCGGTGAGGCGGCCCACGGTCCACTCCGGCGCGACGGTCAGCTGATGGCCTTTCTTGCGGAGCGTATCCAGTACGTCGGCACTGAAATTCGCCTCTGCCGTCAGGCCGCCGGGTTCGCGCGTGCGCGGATAGAAGGAACTGGGGAAATGCGTGCTGTGGAATAGCGGCTTGTCGATCGCTTCCTGTAGGTTCAGCCCGTGATGGACATAGCGCAGGAAGAAGGAGAGCTGCCACTGTTCCTGCTGATCGCCGCCGGGTGTGCCGAAGGCGAGCGTCGGGCGTCCTTCATGCAGCGCCATCGTCGGGGTCAACGTCGTGCGCGGCCGCTTGCCCGGCGCAAGTGAAGAGGGCAGGCCGGGTTGCAGCCAGAACATCTGGGCGCGGGAATTGAGGCAGAAGCCGAGACCGGGAATGATCGGCGAGGATTGTAGCCACCCGCCGGATGGCGTCACCGACACCATATTGCCTTCGCGGTCGATGACATCGATATGCACGGTATCGCCGCGCTTTTCGGTGAGATGCGACATTGTCGGCTCATAGACCGCACCGCCCTTGGCTTCCGGCGCATCGAGCATCTGCATGGTGAGATCGTATTGGCCTTCAAAGCCGGCAAGCTTGCCGGGGCGCAAGGCGAGCGAGGCATCCGCCGAAATCAGTCGGCGGCGCTCATCGGCATAGGCGTCCGAAAGCAGGGTCTCGAGCGGTACATTCGTGAAATTGGGGTCGCCGTAATAGACCTCGCGATCGGCAAAGGCGAGTTTCATCGCTTCCGTGACCGTATGGACGAAGTCGGCGCCTGCCGGGTCCATTCCGGCCAGATCGAAACCCTTGAGCAGCGCCAGCGTCTGCAGGAAGACGGGGCCTTGACCCCAGGGGCCGATCTTGGCGACCGTCCAGCCGTGATAATCGTAGGTCAGCGGCGCCTCGATCGTCGCCCGCCAGTTCGCCATATCGTCGGCGGTCAAGACGCCCTTGTGGCGTTCGCCGCTCGCATCCATAACCTCCGTTTTGCTGACATAGGTGTCGATCGCCTCTGCGACGAAGCCGCGGTAATAGGCATCGCGTGCGGCTTCGATCTGCGCTTCGCGATCGCTCTTGCTTTCCGTCTCGGCAACGACACGCTTCCAGGTTTCGGCAAGAACCGGGTTCTTGAAGTTGGACCAGGGTTCGGGAGCGGCACCGCCGGGAAGCCAGGTGTCATAGGAGGTCGGCCATTCCTTGCGATAGAAATCGGCAAGTCCTGCAATGGTCGCGGAAACGCGTGGCAGGACGGGGTGACCCTTTTCGGCATAATGGATCGCCGGCTCCAGCACGTCGCGGACCGTCAGCCGGCCGTAGTCACGCAGCATCAGCATCCAGCCGTCGAAGGCGCCGGGAATGACGGTCGCGAGCAGGCCATCGCCAGGAATGAGCTTCAGCCCCTCGCGCGTGTAATGTTCGATCGTTGCGCCGGCTGGCGCTGGCGCCTGGGCACAGATGACCTCGACCTTATTGTTCTTCTTCGAATAGAGGATGGCCGGCATGTCGCCGCCCGGCCCGCAGAGATGCGGCTCGACGATCTGCAGCACGAAGCCGGTGGCAACCGCGGCGTCGAAGGCATTGCCGCCCTTTTCGAGAATACTCATGCCGACGGCGGAGGCGATCCAGTGCGTAGACGTGACGACGCCGAAGGTGCCGAGGATTTCGGGGCGGGTGGTGAATGCGGTCATTGGGGCATCCTTTTGAGTTTATTCATGCTTCGCGCGGGTCGAGCGCATCGCGCAGGCCGTCGCCGAGGAGATTGAAGCCGATCACGACGAGAAAAATGGCGGCACCCGGCCACATGGCCATCCAGGGCGCCTGTTCGAGATAATTCTTGGCGACATTGAGCATCGAACCCCAGCTCGGGGCAGGGGGCTGCTGGCCGAGGCCGAGGAAGGAGAGGCTGGCCTCGGCGATGATCGCCGTCGCGATGGTGAGCGTTGCCTGCACGAGGATCGGAGCAAAGACGTTCGGCAGGATGTAACGGGTGATGATGCTGGTATGGCGCAGACCGATCGAGCGGGCGCCCTCGACATAATCCTCCGTCTTGACCGCCAGCACCTGGCCGCGTGTCAACCGTACGAAAACGGGCGTTGCCGAAAGCCCGATCGCGATCATCGCATTGGTGAGGCTCGGGCCGAGGAAGGCGGCAAGCGCAATGGCGGTGATGAGGAAAGGCATCGCCAGGAAGGCTTCGGTGACGCGCGAGATGATTTGATCGATCCAGCCGCCATAGTAGCCCGAGATCAGGCCCAAAGGCACGCCGATCGCAACGGCGATGGCAACCGAGAAGACGCCGGCCATCAAGGACGCTCGCGCGCCCCAGATCATGCGGGAGAGAATGTCCCGGCCGAGATCGTCGGTGCCGAGCCAGTGCGCGGCCGATGGCGCCTTGCGGATTGCTGACCAGCTGGTAGCGACCGGGTCCGGGATCGGCAGCAATGGTGCAAGTGCAGCGAGCACGGTAAAGAACAGGATGATCGCAAGCCCGACCAGTGCCCCCTTGTTGGCTCGCAGCTTGCGCCAGGCCCGGTTGGGAGCTCGCTTGACCGAGGCGCTTGCGGCGGTCACCTGAACGATTGTGCTCATAGGGCCGCCCTCATGCGTGGATTGAGGACGACATAGAGAATATCGGCAATGAGGTTCATGGCGATGAAGCCGACGGCGGTGCAGAGCACCACGCCCTGGACGACGGCGTAATCCCGGTTGAAGACGGCGTCGACGATCAGTTTGCCGAAGCCGGGGATGGTGAAGATCTGTTCGGTCAGCACTGCCCCGGCCAGCAGTTCTCCGAACAGCAGGGCGCTGACGGTGACGACAGGCAGGATGGCGTTGCGGAAGCTGTGCTGCAGCACGACGGCCGCCTCCGGCAAGCCCTTGGCGCGGGCTGTGCGGATATAGTCGGCACTGAGCACGCTGAGCATCGAAGACCGCGTGTGGCGCATCAAGGTGGCTGCCAGTGCATTGCCGAGCACGAAGGACGGCATCAGCATCGTCTGGATCGAACGCCAGGGGTCCTCGAAGAACGGCTGGTATCCCGAGGCCGGCAGCCAATGCAGCTTCACCGAAACCAGCAGGATCAGCATGATACCAAGCCAGAAATTTGGCACCGACAGGCCGCACAAGGCGACGATATTGGCGAGAAAATCGATGAAGGTATTCTTCTTCACCGCCGCCAAAATGCCCATGGGGATGCCGATGGCGAAGGCAAAGATCATCGACATCACAGCGAGCTGAACGGTGACTGGCAGCTTTTCGGCAACGAGTGTCAGCACCGGCTGATTGGTGCGCAGCGAAACGCCGAGATCGCCCTTCGCGACGCCTTGCAGCCAGTAGCCATATTGATAGATGACCGGGTCGTTCAGCCGGTATTTCTCGCGAAGTAGCTCCAGGACCTGCGGATCGCGCTCCTCGCCGGCCATGGCAAGCACCGGATCACCCGGCAGCAGCTTCTGCAGCGAGAAGACGAAGATCGAAATGATCAGCAGCGTCGGTATGGCGACCAGCAGCCTCTTTCCGATATAGCTATACATGGGCAGATCCTTGCCGCGATGTCGAATGAGAAAGCGCCATGCGGGAAGGAGCCCGCATGGCTTTGGTTGCTCAACTGCCCTTCTTGACGCCCACGAGACGGATCATGCCGTCCGGGGAGGGCACGAAGCCGGATACCTTCTTGTTGTAGGCCCAGATCCAGGCCTGATGTCCGAGGAAGATGATCGGCAGATCCTGGCTGAGGATCGCCTCGGCCGCATCGTACTTCTGCTTGCGCACGGCATTGTCCTGCGACTGGCGTGCCTCCAGCAGCAGCTTGTCGACTTCCGGATTGCTGTATTTGGAATCGTTGAGGCCGGCACCGGTCGTCACGAACTGCTGGATGTTGCCGTCCGGATCGGAGCGGCCGGACCAGTCGGAGCGGCTCAGCTGGTAGTTGCCGCTCGACTGCGCGTCGAGCAGGGTCGCGAACTCCGTCGTCTTCAGCGTTACGTCGAAGCCTGCTTCGGCAACCATCGACTGGACGATTTGCATCATCTGCATCGAGACGGGATTGTTGGCGACGGCGAGCTCGACCGGGATGCGGTCGAAGCCGGCTTCTTTTACCAGCGCTTTGGCCTTGTCGACGTCGCGGGCAGGCACCGGAATATCCTTATCGTACCACGGGCTGTTAGGTGCAAACGGCTGATTGCCGGCAAGTCCGGTGCCGTCGAAAACGATCTGCATGGCGGCTTCGCGGTCGATCGCCAGCGAGAAAGCCTGGCGCAGGCGCTTGTCTTTGCCCATCGGATTGTCGGCGCGCGCACCATTGCCGACATTGGCGTAGACGCCAAGCCAGCCGGTGCCGATCGCATCGGCATAGACGAGATTGGGGTCGCCTTTGACCGTACCGACATCGGATGCCGCCACGCGCTCGATCATATCGAGATCGCCGGAGCGCAGGTTAGCGAGGCGCACCGTCGTGTCGGGGATCGGCAGGTAGGTCACCTTGTCGATGAAGATCTTATCCTTGTTCCAGTAATCCTGGAATTTTTCGAGCACGATGCGGTCCTGCTGCACGCGCTCGACGAATTTGAACGGACCGGAGCAAACGGGATGATCGCCGAACTTCGCGCCGGCAGCCTTTGCCGCGGTCGGCGAGACCATCATGCCGGAGCGGTCGGAAAGCTGGGCGAGCAGCGTGACGTCAGGCGCCTTCAGGGTGAAGGTGGCTTCGTATTCGCCGGTCGCGTCGACCTTGGCCACGGAGGAAAGCTCGCTCTTGCGGCGCGACTCCGGCAATGTCTGATAGCGCTGGATGTTGTCGACAACGGCTTGCGCATTGAACGGCGTCCCGTCCTGGAATTTCACGCCCTGGCGCAGCTCCATGACGAGCTGCTTGCCGTCGGCGGACCATTTCCAGGATGTGGCAAGCTGCGGCACGAACTGCAGGTCCGGTGTTACGTCGACGAGCTTGTCGCAAAGTGCGGTATAGACGATGCGGCCGACGAAGGTGCGCGATTGCGCAGGGTCCAGCGCGTCGGCATCGTCCTGCAGGCCGATCTTGAGTTCGACGGCTAGGGACGGCAGCGCGATCAGGGCGCCGGCGGCAAGCGATACCATGAATTTGGCGATCTTCATTCTGTTCTCCTGTTTATCGTTTTCGTTATGTGCAGATCCCGACCGGTTTCCTCTCCGGTCGTGGTTGAGCGTGGCGGGACTTTTGGTCAGTCCACCTCCTCAGTCAGCGGTTCCTCGGCTAGGCGTGCATCCAGCGAGGTGATGCGGATCAGGCTTTCCTGCAGCATCAGCAAATGTTCGCGCATGGCTTCGGCCGCCTTCATCGGATTGCGTGCAGCAATCGCATCGATGATCGTCCTATGCTGTGCATAGGAGACAGGGCGGGTCTTGTTGATGCTGCGGGCCAATTCGCGAATGGTTTGCCAGGCTTCATCCTGACGGACATGATTGATGACGTCGAAAATGGTGAGGAAGAACTGGTTGCCGGCGCTTTGTGCAATCAGCCGGTGCAATGCGCCATCCCAAAGCTCTCGGCTGTCGGCATCGTCGCTGGCGGTGATCTTCTTCGCTAGTTCGTACATGCGGTCGATGTCGTCGGGTTTGGCGCGCATGGCGGCGAGCTGAGCCAATTGCGGCTCGATGCGCAGCCGAACTTCCATGACCTCCATGAGATCCGTGCCGGCCACCAGCGTGCTGACATGCTGGCTCCAATCGGCCGGGCGCTGCCCGACATAGGTTCCCGAGCCCTGCCGGCGCCAGACGCGGCCTTCCGCTTCCAGCACTTCGAGTGCTCGCCGGATCGCACGCCGGCTGACGCCGAGGTTTTCCGAAAGAGCCCGCTCCGTCGGCAGCTTTCCGTCAGCCGGGAGATCTGCCGAATTCAAAAGCCCACGGAGCCTTTCCAGGGCATGGACCGAATTTTCCGGAAGGCTGTCGATTGCCATATTGAGAGGTGAACCAATTTGAAATTGGTTCGATAGAAGTTGAACTCGTTCGCCTCGTCAAGCGCTTTTTTGTGCAATTTCGGCAATGCACAATCTTTGTGCGTGATGCGGAAGGGCAACTCGCAAAAAGAGTCGCTTTCTTGAGGCGACGGATCAACGATGTCCACTCTTGCGGTTCTGGGACCAGAGCTTCAGCGGCCTATGGCGCGCGCGGAAATCGCTGTCTCAGGCGTAAAGTCGAAATCCTTGTCGAAGGGATAGGTTAGCTTCGTCTTGCGCAGCCGCGGCAGGCGTTCGACGAACTGATCGACGACACCGGGGGACAGAGCCATCAGGTTCGGGTTGGCGATCGGCGCCAGCTCAGGCGAAAGGTAGCCGGATTTGACGACAATGATCTTCGCTTTGTGCGGAGCGAGGCCGAGGCGGGTGAAATCGGCGATATTATGATAGGGGCGGCGCGTGGCCGACAACACAAGGTCGATGCCGTCGATGGAAACCACGGCCTGCCTGTCGGTCGCTTCTTTAGTCTCCAGCAGATACTTGACGATGAAGCTGCCCGTCACCGGCTTACTGCCCTTGGTGTCGAGCGATGCGCCGACGGAAAGACTGAGAGTGGCGCCGAGGCCTGCGGCATAGCAGGCTTCCGTCGCGGCCCTGTCAGCGATGCCGGCAAAGATGACGCCTTGTGCTCCCTTGGCAATCAGTTCCGCCAGCACGTCGGCGCGATCACCGACGCCGCCACCCGTTGGATTATCGCCGGATTCCGCCAGAACCACGGGCGCAGTCGTGCTGGCGATTGCCTTGGCGACACATTCTTCGAGCGAGCCGGTCTCCGAGCCGAAAACGAAATCCTTTCGCACATCCCAATAGGCCTGCGCCAGTCGTTTCGCTTCGCGTTCGAGCACGGCGCGATCCGTGCCGGTCATGATGGCGGCGGCCGTTGCGCGCGGTTCGTCCGCCCAGACGTAACCGACCATGAGCGATGCATCCCAGACGCCGTCGATGGCATCGATTCCGGGC
The DNA here is from genome assembly GCF_047041135.1 of Rhizobium sp. WW22. NCBI lineage: Bacteria > Pseudomonadati > Pseudomonadota > Alphaproteobacteria > Hyphomicrobiales > Rhizobiaceae > Rhizobium > Rhizobium sp. WW22. Next base: position 1,507,589 of record NZ_CP178199.1, on the reverse strand, counting down.
AGCATATCGTAAAGGCTCTTGGCCGGTTCATCGACGGTGCTGGTGCGTTCGCCCGGCAGTACCACGGGGATCGGCGCCCAGAGCAGGATGGGTTTTACACCGGTCTTCAGGCTTTCCGTCAGCATCTTGACGGCGCGGCGCATGGTTTCCCCGACATCAATATGCGGCGCGGTGCGATAGGTGGAGTACATATCGAGCGCATCGATGATGCGCTGGGTGACATTGCCGTGCAGGTCGTAGCTTGCCGAGACCATGCAATCGTCGCCGACGATGGCGCGAGCCGCACTGATCCAGTCGCCTTCGGCGTCTTCCATGCCTTCGACATACATCGCGCCATGCATGGCGAGATAAAGCCCATCGAGCGGCAGTAATGATTTCAATCCTTCCAGAAACTCTGTCTTGAAGGCTTCGTATGTATGACGGGCGACCGGACCGCCGGCGATCGCTCTGGCATGAATGGTCGGCAGGAATTCGCCGTCATAATCCCTAAGGAAAGCGAAGTAGGGCGAGGCAGTCAGCTCTGGGCCGCGTAAAACGCGAAAATCCTTCTCTTCGTTCAGGACGGGATTGTAGGTGCTGCATTCGATGTGAATGCCTCCGACGGCGATGCGCATGGGAACCTCAATAGGGGTTGGGACCAATCAGGAAATTATGAACGGCAATGCTGGCGGCGTCCGTGCCCAGACATCGGCATCATCTTTCTGCGGGTACATTGTTGACCGGGAAGTTGCGTTCGTAAACTCTTACAATGTCAAAGCTCCCGTCAAGTAGCTTTCGGTTGGCGAGATAGTTGCAGGAATTAGCGCCTCTTGCGCCAGCTACAAGAACCACCGCTTTCCACCGCAGATCATTGCCGTGCGGTCTGGCTGTATTTGGGTCCCCTTTGAGCCTGCGGCTGGTCGAGGAAATGCCGAAGCGTGTTATCACCGACAAACTGCGCTCATACGGCGCTGCAAACGAGATGTCATGCCCGCCGTCGAACATCGGTCCCACAAGGGCCTGAAGAAACGTGCGGAGATCCCGATTACGCGAGATGCCGGTCGCGGGCCGTCGGCGCCCAAGGCGGATGCACCGGAAGCCATGGCCCATTAGCGCGAGGCCAGGGCACCGGGGCAGGGCGTGATCTGTCAGAAGCCGTAGTCGCGCGCGAGCCAGGCTTCCAGCAGGTTTCGCGATGCCTTGATTGCGGCGTTCGTGTCCTGTGCGAGAATGGCGTCGAGGATCGCCTTGTGGAGGGGCAGGGCGCGCTTTTGTCCTTCGGCTATGTCCTCATGGCCCGAAAGCGTGCGGTTGGCGTAGATCCCGACCGCGATCAGATCAATCAGCTGCGAATAGATCATATTGTGCGTAGCGGCGAAGATCGCCGTATGGAAGCGCAGGTCGGCATCGGCATTGCTGTTGACGTCGCCGATGGTGGACGCCATCTCTTCGTAAGCGGATTTGATGGCCGTAATGTCGCTTTCGGTGCGGCGGAGTGCTGCGCGCGCCGTCGCCTCCGGTTCGAGCGCCAACCGCAAGTCCTTGATCGATCGCATGATTTCGACCGATGGGCCGGTCTCGTAATACCAGACCATGACATCCGTATCGAGATGATGCCAGTTAGAGCGTTCCTTGACGCGCGTGCCGACGCGGGTCTTGATCTCGACCAATCCCTTGCCGGCCAGGCATTTCATCGCTTCGCGGATGACCGTGCGGCTGATACCGAATTGTTCGACGAGATCTGGCTCATTCGGCAGTGTCGTGCCGACCGGATAGTCTCCGCCGACGATGCGGCGACCGAGTTCGTGGACGAAATAGCCGAAGACGCCGCGCCGCGGGATCGTACCGTATTTTCGCACAAAGGCATCGAAGGGCGACTGCGTTACGATCAGTTTCGATTCCGGGGTAGCCCTGGAGGTCATTGCGTCCTGGCCATGTTTCATTATGCGGGGCTCTCGTTCCTTATTGATGCGCCGTTCGTGAGAACAATCGTCAGCCTACGTCGATGCGGAGGCTCCTTGCCAGCATCTCGGCCGGCTTGGGGCTGCTCCATAGTGTTGTGGCATCGATCCCATTGTACTTCCCGCGGCATTTTTCGATGAAAACCCTAGCATGTCTTCCATATACATGCCTACTGGCAACGAATTGACCGATCTGTTCACCGATTTGAACAGGTTAGCCTCGGGCCTGTTTGGGTCGGCAACGGTATCGGCGTGGAAATCAAATTGCGCACCAACCGCTAAGCGAAACGTGATCGCTCAATCGATTGATGGGACGATTTCGGCTATCGTAAACGTTCCCGAACCGGTTAAATGCAGGCGGGATGCGAGGCGGATTCGGAGTTGCTGATCCATGAATGATATGTCCACACCTGGGCACGGGGAGGAGGTACGGGAGGTGGGCTCGCGTTCGCTGTTGATTGCACTGCTCGTGGCTGGCGCCTTCTTCATGGAGAATCTCGACGGTACTGTCATCGCGACCGCATTGCCGCAGATGGCCATTTCCTTCGGCGCCCGCCCGGTCGATCTCAATATCGGCATGAGCGCCTATCTGCTGACGCTTGGCGTCTTCATTCCGATCAGCGGCTGGATCAGTGATCGCTTCGGCGCGCGTCTGGTCTTCACGACCGCCGTCGTCATTTTCACGCTCGCCTCCGTCCTCTGCGGTTTTGCCAATGGCGTCGGCTCCTTTGTTGCCATGCGTATCCTGCAGGGCATCGGCGGCGCGATGATGGTGCCGGTGGGCCGGCTTGTCGTCTTGAACAATACGCCGAAGGACAAGCTGATCTCGGCCATTGCGACGATCACCTGGCCGGCGTTGGTGGCGCCGATCCTCGGGCCGCCGCTCGGCGGCTTCATCACCGACCATGCAAGCTGGCGTTGGATCTTCTTCCTCAATCTGCCGCTCGGCATATTGGCTTTCATTTTTGCGCTCATGCTCATTCCGGAAACGAAAAGCACGGCGCGCCCACCGTTTGATTGGATCGGCTTTATCGTCAGCGGCATCGGGCTTGCGAGCCTGATGTATGGGCTGGAACTGATCGGTCGCCCAGATCCGGTCTGGCTGGAAGCCTGGACCTACGTGATCGTCGGCTGTGTCCTGCTGGCCATCGCCGTTTTCCATTTTCTCCGCACGGAGCATCCGCTCATCGATCTCTCCGGGCTGAAGCTGCCGACGTTCGCCATCACCATCTCAGGCGGATCGTTGTTCCGCACCGCTATCGGTGCCGTGCCATTCCTCCTGCCGCTGATGTTTCAGGTCGGCTTCGGGCTCAGCGCCTTTCATGCGGGCATGCTGACGCTCGCCGTTTTCGCCGGCAATCTGGCGATGAAGCCGGCAACGACGCCTATTCTGCGCCGCTTCGGCTTCAAGCCGGTACTGATCGTCAATGGTCTTCTGAACGCCATCTTCATTGCCGCCTGTGCGCTGTTTTCGCCCGATACGCCGCTCTGGTTCGTCGTGCCGGTGCTGTTCATCGGCGGCATGTGCCGGTCGATGCACTTTACGGCACTCAACACGATCGCTTTTGCCGATATCCCACCGGGGCAGATGACGGGTGCCAACACGCTGTTCAGCACCGTCTTTCAGCTGACGATGGGCATGGGCATCGCGGTTGGCGCTATCGGCATACGTATCGGCCAGGCAATCAGTGCGCCATTGGGGGTCGATGGTGTCGTCGCCATCGAGTTCCGTCTGGCCTTCGTGCTGCTCGGCATCATCGCGCTTCTGGCCGTGCTGGATTGTTTGCCGCTTGACCGCAAGGCAGGTGACAACGTTTCGCGCAAGCCAAAACAGAACGCAAGGAAGGCGGCGTAGCGATGTCAATATTCGAAGTGGTTAGTATGGGAATTGGATGAGATTATAATGCAGCAATATTGCCGGAATCGCCATCAGGATGATCAGAAGCATTGCGACGCTTGCCGCGCGCATCATCTTCCTCCGGCGGGCGCGCTGACCGGTCCAATCATATACTGCCATAATGAGCCCTCCTTCTCATTAGTGATTAGAAAGACAAGAAATGGAACGCCAGTCAATGTCGGCAATAGCGAGCTAAATAATAAGTATTCTCTAATATTTTGAGGATGAGGCATATTTTGATGGCCGAAGGGAGCCGTCGAACTTCATCTGCAAGAGCCTAAAGAGCGTTTTATGATGCTGGCTCAGACGATATAACGAACAAGGATTTCGTGCCCGTATCAGCGGGACGGTGGCTGATTTTGAAAGAGGAAACGGCAATGAGCAAGATGCGTGCCCTGGTTTTGGAGCGTCAGCATGAACTGGCGATCCGCGATATCGATCTGCCGCAGGAGGTCGGGCCTGGCCAGGTGAAAATCAAGATCCACACTGTCGGCGTCTGCGGATCGGATGTGCACTATTACACCCACGGAAAAATCGGCCCCTTCATCGTCAACGAGCCGATGGTGCTTGGGCACGAAGCGGCGGGAACGGTGGTGGAAGTCGGCGCAGGCGTGACGCATCTGAAGATCGGCGACCGTGTCTGCATGGAGCCCGGCATTCCCGATGCCAATTCCAAGGCCAGCCGTCTCGGCATGTACAATGTCGATCCCGCCGTCACCTTCTGGGCGACACCGCCGATCCATGGCGTGCTGACCCCCTTCGTCGTGCACCCGGCCAACTACACCTTCAAACTACCCGATAATGTCAGCTTTGCGGAAGGGGCGATGGTCGAGCCCTTCGCCGTCGGCATGCAGGCAGCCACCAAGGCGCGCATCACGCCTGGCGACACCGCCGTCGTACTCGGCGCCGGCCCGATCGGTATCATGGTTGCGGTTGCAGCCCTTGCCGGCGGCTGCGCGCGGGCGATCGTTGCCGATCTCGCCCAGCCGAAACTCGATATCGCCGCGCAGTATCAGGGCGTCATTCCGGTCAATATTCGCGAGAAGAATCTCGTCGAAGAGGTCGATCGCTTGACCGATGGCTGGGGTGCGGATGTCATCTTCGAATGCTCGGGCTCGCCGAAGGCGTGGGAAACGGTGATGGCGCTGCCGCGCCCCGGCGGTGTCATCGTTGCCGTCGGCCTGCCGGTCAATCCGGTCGGCTTCGACGTCTCGACGGCGTCGACCAAGGAGATCCGCATCGAAACGGTTTTCCGCTACGCGCATCAGTATGAGCGTTCGATCGCGCTGATCGCCTCCGGTCGAGTCGATCTGAAGCCCTTGATATCCGAGACATTTGACTTCGAGGACTCGATCAAGGCTTTCGATCGCGCTGTTGAGGCCCGTCCGACCGACGTCAAATTACAGATCGTCCTCGACCAATAGGGTTTCGCTGTCACATCGCCTTGCCTCAAGTCCTTTGCGGGCTTCACGCATCGGCAAGGCGATGTTTTCCCTTAGGTTTCATATCTCCCGTAGACGGCCCTGCAAAAGCGATGCTAGGTAGCCTCTCAAAGAGGGAAACAGGCTTTAACGCCGTGAAACGGGAAGGACAGCCGTGCCGCACGACGTTGCATTGATCGCATTGATTGCCGCGGGCTTCGTATTCGCGGCCATTTTCGGCTATCTGGCCGACAGGCTGCATCTGCCGCCGCTGGTCGGTTATCTGGTGGCTGGCGTCATCATAGGTTCGTCAACCCCTGGTTTTGTCGCCGATGTTTCCCTCGCATCGCAATTGGCCGAGATTGGTGTCATCCTGCTGATGTTCGGCGTCGGCCTGCATTTCTCGGCCGCTGATTTGCTGGCGGTACGCGGCGTCGCCATTCCCGGAGCCATCGGCCAGATTGCGATTGCGACGCTGCTCGGTGTGGGTTTGACGTCGCTATGGGGCTGGAGCGTCGGCGCAGGCGTGGTCTTTGGCCTCAGTCTTGCCGTTGCCAGTACGGTCGTGCTGCTGAAGGCGCTGGAAGAGCGCAATCTCGTGAGTTCGACCAATGGCCGTGTCGCCGTCGGCTGGCTGATTGTCGAAGATCTGGCCATGGTGCTTGCGCTCGTGCTCTTGCCGGCCTTTGCCGGTGTTCTGGGCGGTCATGCGGATGCCGGTGGTCATGCCGCTTCCGGTTCGATCTGGCTGACGATCGGCATGACGCTGCTCAAGGTCGCAGCCTTCGCGGCTGTCGCGATCTTCATCGGCCCGCGTGTGGTGCCATGGCTCCTGACCTCGGTTGCGCGCACGGGTTCGCGCGAACTTTTCACGCTGTCGGTGTTGGCAATTGCGCTCGGCATTGCCTTCGGTGCAGCAGAAATCTTCGGCGTATCCTTTGCGCTCGGCGCCTTCTTTGCCGGCCTTGTGATGAGTGAATCGCATCTCAGCCACAGGGCGGCGGCCGACTCCCTGCCATTGCAGAATGCCTTTTCGGTGCTATTCTTCGTGTCCGTCGGCATGCTCTTCGATCCGTCGGTTTTGATCCGCGAACCGCTGATGATTATCGGCGTGCTTGCTTTGATCATGCTCGGCAAGGCGTTGATCGCTTTCTGTGTCGTGCTGCTGCTGCGCTATCCCGCCAGCATCGGCTTTGCAGTTGCCGCCGGACTTGCGCAGATCGGTGAGTTCTCCTTCATTCTGGCCGGGCTCGGCGTCTCGCTCGGGCTGCTGACGCGGGAAGGACAGGATCTCATCCTTGCCGGTGCGATCCTGTCGATCACGCTCAATCCGCTGGCTTTCTACGCCACGGAAAAGCTGGAAAACTGGGCCTTTGCGCGCTGGCCCTTCCTGGCGAACAAATATGGCATGGCCAAGCAGGAGGCTCTTCGCCGCCAGTTGGCCGTCATCAACAAGCAGCGCGAGGAGCGTGATCGCCAGCATCATCTCGAGATCGAGCAGCTCATCGAAACTTTCCCGATGTTTGCCGAACTTGATGATAACGAGCATGAGGAGCTGCTGCTGCTCTTCCGCCCGAGATCGGCGTCGCCCGGCGACCGGGTGATCAGAACCGGCGATCGTGGCGACAGCATGTTCTTCATCGCTTCGGGCGCTGTTGAGGTACAGCTGGAGGATGACGAGATCCGGCTCGGCGCCGGGGCCTTTTTCGGCGAAATGGCGCTGCTGACGGGCGCGCGCCGCACGGCCGATGTCGTCGCCGTCGATTTCTGTCAGCTCTTCGTGCTGGACCGCCGCGACTTCAATCTGTTCATGTCGCGGCATCCACAGCTGCGTGCCGCCGTCAGCCGCATGGCGCGGGAGCGGCAGGAAAGCAACGTGTCGCGCCAGCGGCGCGACCTTTCCCAGGATGCGAGCTGATATTTTATCGGCGTTTCAGCCAGGATTTCGAGACCCGGCAGGCCATGGTGTAGGCAGGGTCGAAGACGTTGCCGACATCGTAGCGCACGACCTGACCGAGCAGGTGGCTAGCCGCAGTCTTGTCGAGACCGTAATCTGAGCCGAGCCAGCGCAGCATTTCGCTGGTGGCGTGTTGCAGGGCCTGATCGAGCGGCCGGGCATTGCCTATGGTGAAAATATCCTCTGCCGTCTCTCCGCGCGGCCAGACGATCGTCTTCTTCTTTTCCACGCTCAGGCGCACCGTCACCTCGAATGTGGTCTCAATGCCGGTGCCAACGATCTCGCCGTCCCCTTGCACCGCATGGCAATCGCCGAGGAAGAAAAGCGCGCCCGGCGCCGCGACCGGAAACCAGACGGTCGTGCCAGGCCCAAGCAGGCGATAATCCATGTTGCCGCCGAATTCGCCGCTGGTGGCGGTCGATATGGCCTGACCGAGAGACGGCGCGACCCCGAAGCAGCCGATCATCGGAGCGAGCGGCAGGGTAAGTGTCTCGAGACCCGCGACCGGTTCGGCCAGTCGTGTCGTAAGATTCTGGCGGTCGATCTGCCAGATCGCCCTCTCGCCTGCCGGCAAGTCGCGTACGTTATGCGGATCGACGACATTGGCGGCGACCACGCTACGGGTAAAGCCTGTATCGCGCGTCGGTACCATTGCGAGAATCTCGACCTTGAGAGAATCTCCCAGCTCGGCGCCCTCGATGAAGATCGGCCCGTTCATCGGATTGGGGCCGGATATCTGGCGAATATCGTTTTTGTCGTAGCCGGCGGCATCGAGCGTTTCGGTAACGACCGTATCGCCATCGGCAACATGCAAGGCCGGTGGTAGCGAGCCGATGACATTGTGATAGGTGTTGGGAACGAAACGGTGCATTGCCATCTTGCTTAAGCCTTGTGTGGATTCCGGTCGCGGCAGCCTATGACGACTCTGAACGTCTGGGAAAGGGCGCAGCGACCATATTTATGCAGAAAGGCCCACTTTGCTGAAGTGCGGGACAAATGGTTGCCGACGCAGTCAGGCCTCATCCAAAATGATCGCGAAATGCCTGCGGCGTCGTGCCGAATTTCCGCATGAAATTGCGCCGCATGGTTTCTTCCGAACTGAAGCCGCAGCGCATGCGTGCCTGATGCACGCTCAGGCCTTCTTCCAGAAGGCGGCGGGCCGCTTCGATGCGGATTTCCTCCACCGCGCGTGCAGGTGTCCGCCCGGTCGCTTTCAGATAGTGGCGCGAGAAGCTGCGTGCGCTCATATTTGCCTGCTCGGCGAGCGCCGGCAGGGAAAGATCGGCGCGCAGATTGTCCATGATCCAGCCATGCAGACGATCGAAGCGTTGGCCGCTTTCCTGAAGCCTCAGCGCCGCGCTGAACTGCGCCTGGCCCCCCGGACGCTTGAGGAAGACGACGAGTTCGCGAGCCACGGAAAGTGCCAACGAGCGACCAAGATCGGCCTCGACCAAAGCAAGCGAAAGATCGATCCCGGCAGTCACGCCGGCGGAACTCCAGATCTGCCCGTCCTGGACGAAGATCGGATCGGGCTCGAGCTTCACTTGCGGAAAGCGCTTGGCAAATTCTTCGCAACGATTCCAATGGGTCGCTGCCCGCCGCCCATCCAGAAGACCGGCTTCCGCAAGCAGAAAGGCGCCGCTGCAGACGGAGGCTATCCGACGAGCATTCGCGGCTCGCCGGCGCACCCATTCGATCAGGCCGAGGTTCTCACAGGCTTTATTGACGCCCCAGCCGCCGGCGATGATCAAGGTGTCGAGCGGAATATCGCTGCTGCCGAGTGGGGCGGTCATCAGCGCGAGACCAGAGCTGGTTCGGGTCTGTGGGTTTTCCGCGACAACGATGGCTTCGTAGGGTTTCGGCTGATCGAGCTCACGCGCCGCCTCGTTGGCGCTGGTGAAAACCTGCAGCGGACCCGTGATGTCAAGCAGTTGGGCGTTGTCGAAGGCAAGAATTTCGATAAGGCGCATGATTGGCAAAAAATGACGGTGGTTTGGCAAACATGCCAGAGCATTGTCGCATAGGCTCGGAAAAGTCAATCGTCGGAGACATGTCATGACCATTCGCTTCGGCCTGCTTGCGTTTCCAGGCGTCCAGCAACTCGACCTGACCGCACCCTACGAGGTATTCGCCTCGATGGATGATGCGGAGGTGCATCTCTTGTGGAAGGACACGTCGCCCATCGTGTCGGCAACGAAGCTGGTGTTGCAGCCAACAACGACGTTTGCCGAATGCCCGCCGCTTGACGTCATCTGCGTGCCCGGCGGTGTCGGCGTCAATGCATTGCTGGAGGATGCGGACGTTCTGAGCTTCGTCCGGAAACAGGCGGCCCAAGCCCGCTTCGTGACATCGGTATGCACCGGTTCTCTCGTCCTTGGAGCGGCCGGCCTGCTCAAGGGCAAGAAGGCCACGACCCATTGGAATGCGCTTGACTTCCTCGAGAATTTCGGAGCCGTTGCCTCGCCGGGGCGCGTCGTGCGGGATGGCAATCTCTTCACCGCGGGCGGTGTTACGGCCGGTATCGATTTCGGACTGACGATCGTTGCCGCCTTGCGCGGTCGAGAGGAAGCCGAAGCGATCCAGTTGTCGCTGGAATACGCGCCCGAGCCGCCGTTTCATTCCGGATTGCCCGAGAAGGCCAGCGTTGAGGTGCTGGCTAAAACCAGGCAACGCCTTGCGGGCTCGAGAATGGCACGGCAGGCGATCATCGCTCGCCTCGCGGCGGCCAGACATGGCGCTGAATGAAAAGGACTTGTCCACCGGCACTGTCACCTCAATGAAACGGAGCACCGATAGGGAAGCGATCATCGGTTGATCATGTCGAGGCGATGAATGACGGGCAGGCGGATGAATGGAATTCGTGTCCCATCTTGCCCACCATACTTGACACAAATAGCTTTTCTGCGACCGTGGCATCACGATGGCGTCCACGGCCTTGCGGGGAAAAGGCTTATTTGATGAACGAGTTCCGATCATTACGCTGGATATGTTGCTTCGTCATGGCAATGGCCGTTCTGATAGGCGCAGGCCCAGGGTTGATATCGCAAGCTGCAGCCGCCGAAACCTCCGAGATCGCCCCGCAGACAAAGACTTCAAGCGAGCAGATCGAGAAGCTGATCGGCACTTTGCGCGATAGCGGTGCGGTGTCCGGAGCCGATCTGTCGCAGCGCCGCTCCGCTTTCGAGAAGCTCATGGCATCGACGCCAGGCCCGGCGCGTGTCCAGATACGGCGTGTCGACGCGAACGGTGTGGATGGTGATCTCATCTGGCCGGCTCGGTTGCATCATCCAATCGGCCGGCGTGCCATTCTTTATCTGCATGGCGGCGGTTTCTATAGCGGCTCGCTTCGGACGCACGCCAACATAGCCGGTTCGCTCGCCAAGGCGGCCTCGGCCGATGTGCTGTTGGTCGACTATCGCCTCGCGCCCGAAAATCGCTTCCCCGCGCAAAGAGATGATGCCATTGCGGCTTATCGCTGGCTTCTGACATCGGGATACAAGGCCGGCAACATCGTTATCGCCGGCGAGTCGGTTGGTGCAACTCTGGCCATCGAAGTCGTTTTGAACCAGCTTAGGCTGAGTGGTCCGCTTCCCGCTGCTGTGGTCGCGATGAGCCCGATCACCGACTTCGCCGCAACGGGGGCGTCCCTGGCCGCCAACGCTGCCAGTGACCCTTTCATGAACAAGGCCGAGCTCACCCTCATCCACGATGCGTTTGCGCGTGATCGTCCAGCAGTCGATCCCGACATGTCGCCGTTCTATGGCAATGTCTCGGGGTTTCCCCCACTGTTGATCCAGGTCGGCGCGCGTGAGGCACTGCTCGATGACACCTGGCGGTTCGCAGATAAGGTACGCCAGGCAGGCGGCAATGTGAGCTTAGAAGTCTGGCCAGGGATGATCCATCAATGGCAGATTTTCCCGTTCTGGCTCGATGATGCGAGGAAGTCGAATGAACGCGTCGCGCAATTCGCGATTGCGCATTTTGTCGATAAGCCCATGCAATAATTATCGCGCAATTATCAACAGTTAAGCAGCGCCTGATTTCGAAACTTTCGTTCAAGAGACCGATGTGACTTCGCAAGTCCACGAAATTAAATAATTGCCTTTCAATTGATTATCGCAATAAATAATCGCTAGATAATTTTGTGTGGACATGAAAATCGAAATACGCTAATCATATAGATGACGCGATAATAAGTCGCGCGATAAATTTAAGTGGAGATTGAAATGAGCCAGTCGATCCCTCAAGCTACCCGTCGGGGCGTTATGACAGCCGGGCTCGGCCTTGCCGCCGCTGCAGCCGTCGCCCCCTTCGCTCAACCTGCACAAGCCTCTACAAAGCAGCCAACTTCGAAAGGTAAGGACACAATGAGCAGCAGCACGATCACCACCAAGGACGGCACGCAGATCTTTTATAAGGACTGGGGAACAGGCCAGCCGATCGTCTTCCATCACGGATGGCCCCTGAGCTCAGACGATTGGGACGCCCAGATGCTATTCTTCCTTCACCAGGGCTACCGCGTCATCGCCCACGACCGTCGCGGCCACGGCCGCTCCAGCCAGACGGCGACCGGAAATGAAATGGATACCTATGCCGCCGATGTGGCGGCTCTGGCCGAGCATCTTGATCTCAAGGGCGCCATCCATGTCGGCCATTCGACAGGCGGCGGCGAAGTTGCGCGCTATGTCGCCCAGTACGGCGGCCATGGTCGCGTCTCGAAGGCCGTGCTGATCGGCGCCGTACCGCCGATCATGGTCAAGTCCGACAAGAACCCCGGCGGCCTGCCGCTCGAAGTCTTTGATGGCTTCCGTGCAGCACTTGCGGCCAACCGCGCTCAATTCTTCCGCGATGTTCCGGCGGGGCCGTTCTATGGCTTCAATCGTCCCGGCGCCGCTGTTTCGCAGGGCGTCATCGACAATTGGTGGCGTCAGGGCATGATGGGCGGCACAAAGGCCCATTATGATTGTATCAAGGCTTTCTCTGAAACGGACTTCACCGAAGACTTGAAGAAGATCGAAGTGCCGACGCTCGTCATGCATGGCGACGACGACCAGATCGTGCCGATCGCGGACTCGGCCCTTCTGTCCTCGAAGCTGCTGAAGAACGGCACGCTCAAGGTCTACAAGGGCCTCCCGCACGGCATGGCCACGACGCATGCGGACGTGATCAACGCGGACCTGCTCGCCTTCTTCAAGGCATAAGCAATCCGAAGATCATGCGCCCGCCGAAAGGCGGGCGCTTCACAGCCTGCCGGGTGCTGTTACCACCCTCACCACTTCAGCTGTCGAGTTTCAACGAAAGCTGAACGGCGCGCGGCAAGGGCGGTAGCGGCCGGCTGATTTCGACACGGCGCGTCCATGTGGCGCGCCGTTCCTGTTCGCGCTCCCGAAGGGCCTTCGAGACAGCGACAAAGGTCATTGCACGTTCGATGACTTGCTGGGCTTTGGTCATGGATATCTCCATATGTTCACTTTATGTTCTCATATTGATCGCATAAAGTCAAGCTTCGGGCTTTGTGCCGGTAGGTCTCCGATATTCTACCCGCGCGTTTCATGATGGCTGGAAAGCCGGAGCGGCACCTTCTGTCGCGGCCGAAGGCCAACCTTATTGGCCGCCCAAGCTTGAAATTTCCCTCGTCTTCCGCCACCTGTTCGGCGCGACTTTCAACATTCCCAGGAGACTAGACGCATATGACAACCACCACCGCAGAGATGACCGCCGAGAGCCACGTCTTCGAGGCCGACGTTGCCCGCCTTCTGCATATGATGGTTCACTCGGTTTATTCGGATAAGGATGTCTTCCTGCGCGAGCTGATCTCGAACGCGGCCGATGCCTGCGAAAAGCTGCGTTACGAGGCGATTGCGCAACCCGGCCTGCTTGCGAACGATCCCGACAGCCGTATCCTGCTGACGCTCGACGCCGATAGCGGCAGGCTCATCGTGGAAGACAACGGCATCGGCATGAGCCGCGACGAGATGATCGAGGCGCTCGGCACGATCGCCCGCTCCGGCACGCGCGCCTTCATGGAGCGCATCGAGGCCAACAAGCAGGGCGAGGGCGCGCAACTCATCGGCCAGTTCGGCGTCGGCTTCTATTCCTGTTTCATGGTGGCCGATCGCGTCGACGTCATCTCCCGCCGGGCCGGCGCCGAGGATGCCTGGCTCTGGTCTTCCGACGGCAAGGGTGGCTACAGCATTGCGCCCGTCGAGGTGAGCGAGGCTCCCGCGCGCGGCACCCGCATCACGCTGCATCTGATGGAGGATGCCAAGAGCTATGCATCGCGCTGGACCGTCGAGCGCATCGTCAAGGAGCAATCCGGTCATGTGCCGGTGCCGATCAAGATAGCCGAGAAGCCCGGCGAGGAGGCAACGCAGCTCACCGACGGTACAGCGCTGTGGACCAAGTCGAAGAACGACATCACGACCGAGGAGTATACCGATTTCTATCGCGGCGTTTCCGGCCAGTATGACGAGCCGGCACTGACCGTGCATTTCCGCGCCGAGGGTCGCCATGAATATTCGGCGCTCGCCTTCGTACCGGGCTCGCAGCCCTTCGATCTCTTCGATCCGGATCGCAAGGGGCGCATGAAACTTTATGTGAAACGCGTCTTCATCACCGACGAGGCGGAATTGCTGCCGCGCTATCTACGCTTCGTGCGCGGTCTCGTCGACACGTCGGACCTGCCGCTCAACGTCTCGCGTGAGATGATTCAGGAAAGCCCGATCCTGACGGCGATCCGCAAGGGCGTCACCAACCGCATCATTACGGCGATCGAGAAGCAGGCGGAGAGCGATCATGACGCCTTCCTGAAGATCTGGGAGAATTTCGGCAGCCTCATCAAGGAAGGCATTTACGAGGACTTCGAACGTCGTTCTCAGCTTCTGGCGCTTTCGCGCTTCCGCACCACGACTTCGGGCGACGGCTATCGCTCGCTTGCCGATTACGTCAGGGATGCCAAGGAGGGCCAGCAGTCGATCTACTATCTCGTCGGCGGCAGCCTGGAGCAGCTGAAAGCTTCGCCGCAGCTCGAAGGCTTCCGTGCCCGCGGCATCGAAGTTCTGTTGCTCACCGATTCAGTCGACAGCTTCTGGGTGACCAATGCCCCGGAATTCGAGGGCAAGAGCTTCAAGTCGATCACGCAAGGCTCTGCCGATCTCGCCCAGTTCAAGAAACAGGATGATGAGGATAAGCCGGAAAGCGAAAGCGCGCCTGCCGAAGTCCAGGCCTTCCTCGACTATGCCAAGCAGAAGCTTGCCGATGAAGTCTCCGATGTTCGCGCATCCGATCGCCTGATCGAAAGCGCCGTCTGCCTCGTCGCGTCCGAGCAGGGTTATGACCGCCAGCTGGAAAAAATCTTGCAGGGGGCTGGCCGCCTGCAGTCCGGCGCCAAGCCGATCCTTGAAATCAACATGGATCATCCGGTCGTCAAGGCGATTGCCGCCAAGGCGGATGCGCCGTCCCTGCGCGACGATGCGGCCTTCCTGCTGCTCGATCAGGCCCGCGTTCTCGATGGCGACAAGCCGGCCGATCCGCGCGCTTTTGCCGAGCGCCTGGCGCGACTGATGGAGAAGGCGCTGCAGTAATCAATCAGGTCGGCACGGCTTTGAAAAGTCGTGCCGACCTGCTCGGCAGAGCTGGCGTCCGCCTGGGCGGTTGATGCAAAAAACTTGTCTCTAATTGTCATCTTTTCGTTGCGCAAGGGGACGTCGTCTTTTATAGAGGACGTGCACACTGGCCGGATCGCTTGGCCACGTAAGCGTTAACGTCACTCAACGCGTATGATCGAACGGCTCTGCGGCTTCGGTCTGCGTGGCTATGTCCTGCGGATCGAGATCGAAGCGCCTCGAAAGGACACCCATGGATACCCCCCATAATTCCAACACGGCCATCTCCGCCCCGAAGATCGAGCGCGTGCGCCATGAACTGAAGCGGCGCTTCCTGACAGTAACAGGCGTTGACAGGATCACTCCCGGCATGCTGCGCATTCGGCTGGCCGGCGAAGATCTCGCCGATTTCGTCAGCCTTGCGCCCGACGACCACATCAAGGTGATGGTGCCGGGTGCCGGCGCGGAAATGGAGCGGCGTGACTATACACCTCGCCAATACGACACCGAGGCGCGAACGCTCGTCCTCGATTTTGCCGTCCACGAGGCAGGCCCCGCTACGCAATGGGCGCTCGACGCTCGCGTCGGCGACAGGCTGGAGATCGGCGGCCCCCGCGGCTCGGCCGTTGTGTCCGCGGATATCGAGAATTGGCTGCTGATCGGCGATGAGACGGCGCTGCCGGCCATCGGTCGCCGGATTGAAGAGGCGCGAGCGGATGCGCGTATAACGGCGATCGTCGCGGTTGCCGATGCGCACGAACATCAGGAATTTCAGACCGATGCGCAGCTGGATATGCGCTGGGCATATCGGCCTCTCTCGGAGGCAGCGGATCCGTCCTCGCTTCTGAAGATACTTCAGTCGATCGATGTGGCCCCGGGTACTTTCGTCTGGATCGCCGCCGAAGCCTCCGTCACGCGTGCCTTGCGCTCCTACCTAGTCGAAGAACGCGGCTATCCACTGAGCTGGATCAAGGCGTCCGGCTATTGGGTCAAGGGCAAGGCCGATACGACGGAGAAATTCGACTGAATGCGGCACGCGGGCGGCGGGATGTCGCCCGCTTCGACCGATGTGAGCTCAAGGCATCTTGCCGGAACCGGTGACTGCCCCATTTCATGGCGCAATTGTCCCGCAAATGGACAGGGTGTCCTATGATAAGATTGGGTTCACCGAAACTGCATTTCGAGCAGATTTCGACTTCCTAAATTATATGGGATCACCGAAGGTTAGGTACGAAGCGAGAGTGGCGGCTGTTGCCGTTGGCGATCGCCTCATAGGCCTATGGTGCCGAACGGGAGGCGGCGTCATGAACTTGACTAGAAGCCCTGCCGTACGCGACGGCCAATGTTGAGGATCGACGCAAGGTGCTTGCCGTCCCGAAAGACCCGCCGCAAACATTCGCTGTGCTGATGTTGTCGGCGCTTCGCAAGGCCTTCATCGGCATCGCTCTGGCAAGCGCTGCCATCAATGTGCTGGCGCTAACCGGCTCCTTTTTCATGCTGCAGGTTTACGATCGGGTCATTCCGAGCCATAGCTTACCGACATTGTCCGGTCTCGTCATCATCGTCGTGACCCTCTACCTGTTTCAGGGCGTAATCGAATTCCTGCGCTCCATGCTGCTTGTGCGCATCGGCATGTCGCTCGACGAACGCTTGAACAGGAAGGTTTTCGGCGCGCTTCTGTTCCTGCCGAGCAAAAAGCAGACGTCGGACGACGGCCTGCAATCGGTGCGCGACCTCGAGCAGATCCGCTCCTTCCTTTCCGGCAGCGGTTCGACGGCGCTGTTCGACCTGCCCTGGGTGCCGTTCTATCTGCTCCTTTGTTTTCTGTTCCACTTCTGGATCGGTTTCACCGCTCTTTGCGGTGCCTTGTTGCTCGTCGGCATTACCGTGGCTGCCGAAATGCTGTCGCGCCGACCGGCCCTGGAGGCAGCCAGGTCTTCCGCGGCGCGTCTCGGCTTCGCCCAGGCCGCGCGTCGAAATTGGGAGGCTGCCATTGCCATGGGATTTTCCGGCCGCCTCACCGATAAATGGGTCGCCATGAATGAGGATTACCTCACGCACCAGGCGATAGCGAGCACCCGCGTCGGCGCGCTGACCATCACCGCAAAGATCGCGCGAATGATGCTGCAATCCGGTGTCCTTGCCGTCGGCGCGATCCTCGTCATTCGCCAGGAAGCAACGGGAGGTATCATCATTGCGAGTTCGATCCTGGTGACGCGGGCGCTGGCGCCTGTCGAGCTTGCGATCGGCCAATGGAAGGGTTTTGTGGCTGCACGCCAGGGCTGGACGCGGCTTGCCGCACTCCTCGACGCCGCGCTGCCCGCGCCGCAGGCCTTCGCCTTGCCCACGCCGTCACGGGAACTCAGCGTCGAGAATATCACCGTGACGTCGCCCGGCAGCCGCGATCTTATCCTGCGCAATGTCTCGTTCAAGATATCTGCGGGAACCATACTGGGCGTCATCGGCCCGAGCGCATCGGGCAAGTCTTCGCTGGCACGTGCGATTGCTGGCTTGTGGCCGGTTGCAATCGGCTCCGTGCGGCTCGATCGTGCCGCACTTTCGCAATGGGATACCGACGAGCTTGGGCAGCATATCGGCTATCTGCCGCAGGATGTAGACCTCTTCGATGGCACGATCGCCGAGAATATTTCGCGTTTTGCCGAGGACATGCCGACTGAGCCGATCATCGCGGCGGCGAAGGCGGCCGGTGTCTACGACATGATCGTCAAGCTCCCGGACGGCTTCGATACGAAGATCGGCGAAGGCGGATCGCGCCTTTCGGCTGGGCAAAGGCAGCGTATCGCCTTGGCGAGAGCGCTTTACGGCGATCCATTTCTAGTGGTTCTCGACGAGCCGAATTCCAATCTGGATGCGGAAGGCGAGGCTGCACTGACGGCGGCGCTTGCAGTTGTGAAGGAAAGGGGCGGCATTGCAATCGTCATTGCCCACAGGCCAAGCGCTCTCGCCGCTGCCGATACGGTGTTGATCATTGCAGGCGGTCAGGTTCAGGCATTCGGACCAAAGAAGGATATCCTTGGTCCATCGCCCAAGCAGCTCGGAACAACGCATCTGGCCATAGCTGGTGGGGAGACGCACGGATGATCGGCAAGGCCTCGTCATCGAACGAACGCATGATCCGCCGCCTGTCACTGCTGGTGGTAGCGGTCATCCTTCTATTGTTTGGTGTCATGGGCGGCCTTGCCGCCGCCACCAAGATCGCCGGCGCGGTGATTGCGTCCGGCACGCTTGTCGTCGACAGCTATGTAAAGCCGATAAAGCACCTGAAGGGCGGCATTGTCCGCGCAATCCTCGTGAAGAACGGCGAGCATGTCGCCGCGGGCCAGGTGCTCGTCCGGCTGGACGACACCCAGACCCGAGCCAATCTTTCCATCATCCGCAAGCGGCTCAACGAGCTTTCAGCCCGCACGGCGCGCCTTATAGCTGAGCGCGACGGCAAACAGGAGATCACCTTTCCAGCAGATCTCCTTTCATCTGCCGGAAACGCGGATGTTGCGGCCATTCTAGCCGGCGAGCGGCGGCTCTTTTTCGATCGGCGGGCATCGCGCGAAGGGCAGAAATCGCAGCTGCATGAGCGCATTCAACAGCTTAACCGGGAGATCGAAGGGCTCATAGCACAGGAAGAGGGCAAGCGGCGGGAAATCGCGCTCATTGCGAAGGAGCTCGGAAGTCTCGAAGGCCTGCTCAACCAGGGCATCATCTCGGCGACAAAGGTCTACTCCCTGCAGCGGGAAAGCGCTTCGCTGAACGGCGATCTCGGAAACCTCGTCTCGTCCATCGCCCAGACCCGGGGCAAGATTGCGGAAACCGAACTACAGATCCTGCAGATCGATGCAGACCGCAGTTCGGAAGTGTCCGAGCAATTGCGTCAGGCCGAGAGCGATAGCGGCCAGTTTTCCGAGCGTCTGATTGCTGCTGAAGATGACTTGAAGCGGATCGACATCAAGGCACCTCAGGCCGGCATCATCGACCAGCTAAGCATCCATGCTGCAGGGGCCGTCATCTCGCCTGCAGAAGCGATCCTGCAGATAGTCCCCGATAAGGATGCGCTGGTGGCGGAGCTTAAACTTGCGCCGCAGGATATCGACCAGATTACCGTAGGCCAGGCGGTATCCCTGCGCTTTCCCGCCTTTAATCAGCGGATCACCCCGGAGCTGAACGGGCATGTGGATACGATCTCGGCGGATCTGACGACGGATCAGCGTTCGGGACAAAGCTACTATGTCGTACGGGTCAAGGTGGCAAAGCCTGAATGGGAAAGGCTCGGAGCCCTGACGCCATTGCCAGGCATGCCGGTGGAAGCCTTTCTGCAGACGGGCGAGAGAAGCGTTCTTGCCTATCTGACAAAGCCGATGACCGACCAGATCCGGCGGGCGTTCAGGGAGGATTAGGGTGGCCTCGACTGAGCTGCGGCATTTACCCAGCGGCCGCCCGATTTGCGTCGAACGGCTGCTGCGGAATGGATCAAGTTCCGAGATCGGTCAGATATGCCAGTCCGTCGTATGGGCGGATTGCGCCGAGGTGGCAAGCTGGGTGGTGTGATCGTCCAGCGAATAGGCCTTGATATAGTCGATCTTCATCTCGGATCCGTTCGGGAGTACATCCGTCGGAGTGCCCGCTACGCCGCCCACTGCGAGGTCGACCAGCATGTACATCGGGCCATGCATATCGGCGGGCGTGTCGGCATGGGCGACGGCGACGTCGTCGAAATACCAGACGATCTGATCCTTATCCCAGAGCACGCCATAATTATGGAAGCCGTTCGTACTCGGCACTTCCACCGGAATGGACGTCTTCGTGTGCTCGCCGGTGGCATTCGAATGGACTGTGACATTCACCGTGGTGGGGTTCTGCCCGCGCATCTCCACCACATCGAGTTCCGGCGGCCAGGAGCCATCCTCCGGCAGCAGCCAGAAAGCAGGCCAGACGCCCTGATTGTGCGGCATCTCCGCCCGCATTTCGAAATATCCATAGGTCTGCGAGAAGGTGGAGTGGGTGGTCAGAAGCCCGGATGTGTAATCATGGTTCTCGACGATCGATTTCAACGCATCCGGCGTCTGCTTTGCCGTGATCGTCAGAACGCCGTTGGAGACGGAAAACGGGTTTACCGAGGCGGTCGGCGTGTAAGAGGGGTTGATGTACCATTGCAGCTCATCGTTCAGGCTGCTGCCCTTGTCCGGCGCCCAGGAATATTTAGCATCCCAGGTGCCCTGCGTTCCCTCGTGCAGCGAGAGCGTGTTGAAATCATCCGAAAAGGTCTGCGTCAGCGACGATCTGTCAAGCCCGAGCTGAAACTGGTCTTCATGCAGGTCGGAGATGGTCTTGTTGGCGAAGACTAGGCTTTCGCCATTGCCGAGATCGAGCCGGACATTGGCGCCTTCCTGCGTGGAATGGCTGACAACCTGATCGAAGGACGACAGGCCATACTGATTGAGCCTGACCTTGTCGTCATCGCTGAAATCGGTGATGAGATCGCTGCCGTTGCCCTTGCTGATGATGAAGGTATCGGCCCCGCCGCCGCCAATGAGCACATCGTTGCCGCCGCGTCCATCGATGGTCTGGCTGCCGCTGCCGCCGGTGATGATGTTGTCGGCGTCGTTGCCATAGGCATGGCGATTGTCGCCCGTAACGGTAAGATTTTCGACATTGGCGGGCAGCGTGTAATCCATCCAGGTGTTGATGGTATCGACGCCGGCATTGGGGCCTTCAGAGACCCGATTGTTGCTCGAGTAGATATAATAGATGTCGTCGCCTGTGCCGCCCATCAGCGTCACGTTGACGGTGTTGTCGCCCCATATGGAATCATTGCCCGCGGTGCCGTAAAGCACCGGGCCGGAGCCGGTGGCGGAAAAGAAGGCTGTCGACGTGTCGCTATAGTAAAGCGGCTGTCCCAGGGCATTCAAAACTGAATTGGGCATCAGAATCCTCTTCCTTTGTGCCGGACGACCTCCTCCACAGAGCTAATATTTCTCCCCGCTCATATGCATCACATAGCGTGCATTGTTTTTCTGCCCACCCCCGCAGCCAAGTTTTTTTGCCGAGCGTGGCTGCGCCTCATTCCTTCGTAGGTGAAGGGCTTTTGACGCGCCGTGCAATCTGCATGCAGTGGTATTTCTCTCAATAGAATTCAAGTTGAAGTAAATTTTATTGTAGGAATATATAGATATATATTACATGAGGCTTATTAATGTATTTCGTATAATGCGTGAGTTCTTTCCACAGTAAATACGCGACATAATCGTTGAATATGGCCAAAAAGATTCTTAGAGTTACACCAAATGGAGGATGCGTTGGCGTAAAATTGCCAATATGAGATCGCAAGAACTCAGTCGCTGAGGGACGGAAGTTGAGATGCGACATGCGATATTGCGGCGATACGCCAGGTAAGGGGATCGGAGATGGACGAGATAACGCCATTCAAGGTGATAGTGGGCGTCGAGGGGGACTGGTCAACATCGATATATCGGCCGGATAGTGGATTGTGATGGCTGGCAAGGCGACCATCGGCGCTTCAAGTTCAGGCGCGTTGCAGGAGCGTTACGGCGACTGGATCCTTACCATCGTCAATCAGGGTACTGCCGATCTTGCCCGGCTATCTTACGCTATTTCATACACGCTGTATGATCTGCAGACGAACACGCCGGTACTGTCGATTGAACTTACTCCAGGGGGCGGGAGTCTCCGGGGCATGTTGGCTCTACCGCAGGGACTCTATCTGCGGAGCGTCGGGCTACCACCAGGCGGCAAAGCCGCTCCCGGTCTGGCCTCGCCATTCGCCACCGCTTTCCCACGTGGCTGTCTTGTCGAGCTGAACCTAAATAGAGCCATGCTTGCCAGTCTGCGGCGCCGGCGCAATCTCGCTGTGACGTTGGCTGCAGCCGATACCGACCGCGAGGTGAGTTATGTCATCTCGCTTCACGGGTTTACCGAGGCTCTAAACCGGGCGCTCTCCATCGTCGATCCTTACGCAGCAAGAGCAGACACCGGGCCAGGCATGACCCTTCAGTAGGCCGGGTCTGACAGCACGCTCGAATTCTCAAGTCTGGCTTCTCGGGTGATGCTTGCAAGCAATGTCCGGCGCGCCTCGCTAAGATGTGCCGTACACGTCTGGCTGATTTTCTTCTGATCCCTTGAGAGGATCGCGTCGATATAATCCAAATGCTGATATACCGCCGCTTCGTTACGGCTGCGCTCGTCTTTCTTGTTCCATTGATAATGATAGAAGAAAATCAGCGAGATGACGTGATAAAATTCGGTGACGAAGCGGTTGCTGGAAGCGCTGTTGATCAAACGATGCAACTGCTCGTCCAGAAGCGAGAAGCGGTGATAGTCGGTATCGATCGTTTCCAGCAATTTGAGATGCTCGCCCCGCAGTCTGCGCAGTTCGTTCCAGCTCGGATCGCCGTCATCGAGTTCCGCAAAGCGCATGACGGACCGCAGTTCGAAAATTTCGCGGATATCGGAAAGCTCGTTGGCGAATTCCAGCGTCATGCCGCGGAAGACCCATTTGCCGCCGGCCTCGCGCTCCATCAGGCCAAAATGCCGGAAACTCTGCAGAAATTCGCGGATCGTTGTCGACGATACGCCGAATTGCCGTGCGAGCTGAAGCGCGTTGATAGTCTGACCCGGCCCGCTATCGGATTGGAGAATCCATGTCAGGAAGGCGCGTTCGACCATCAATGTCGGCGGGATGGTTTCGGCTTCGCAATAGAGCTCTGATGGTTCTACCTGCCGCAGGACTGCTCCGTCCCTGGAAATCAGGCCGCTCTCCCTAGCCGCAGCAAGGCACTTGCGGACAGTCGTTCGGCTGGTGCCAAGCGTTCGACCGATCTCGCGCTCCGAGCCAAGCGGGTGTCCATGGCCGACCGATTGCACGTGGCGCAGGAATTCGTTGAACTGCCGTTTGAAAAGATTTTCAGAACGCATGCCGCCCAATCTTGCTGGTTTTTTTTACATAAAATACCACTTTAAATCGCTTATCTCAACCGTGTAAATTCAGCGCAAGCAGGCGGTGAACGAGCGCAATCCAGTGCCGAAGTTCGAGGTGAAGATGGTGCTCAAGTTATTCCTGTACGCCATCGGCGTGCGCAAGGGCGAAGCTGCCCTGAAGCCGGTTCGATCTACCGGTCGACATCGCCGCCCTGAACTGATCTATGTCTAGTAAACCGGGCGCAAGCGTCCGGTTTACTCCCCAATCCAGGAAAGGTTTCGTCACGTGAAAGCCCTGTTGATCGAAAGTGAAGGCATCAGCCGCTTCACCGATGTCGCTCGCCCGCAACTCGGGGACGGCGATGTCCGTATTTCCATCCGCCATGTCGGCATCTGCGGGAGTGATCTCAACACGTTTCGAGGCCTCAATCCCCTGGTGCAATTGCCGCGCATTCCTGGGCACGAGATCGGCGGCGAGATTGTCGAGACCGGGGCGGGTGTTCCGCCTACCTATCGACCCGGGCAGCGCGTTATCGTACTTCCCTATACCAGTTGCGGCACGTGCTCCTCCTGCCGCAAGGGGCGCGTGAATGCCTGCCGCTACAATCGTACGCTCGGTGTCCAGCAGGATGGCGGGCTTGCCGAAGAGATTGTTCTTCCGGCGGAGAAGCTGATCCCCAATGATACCCTTGAGCCGCGCTTTCTCGCCTTGGTCGAGCCGCTGTCGGTAGGCTTCCACGCAGTGGCGCGCGGCCGCGTGTCGGCGAGCGATCGCATCGTCGTATTGGGCTGCGGGATGATCGGCATGGGCGTCATGATCGGAGCCGTTGCTCGCGGAGCCGAGGTGATTGCCGTCGACCTGAGCCCGGAAAAGACCGCGCTGGCAAAACAGTTCGGAGCCCGTCACACAATCGATGCCGGCACGGAAGATGTCGTTGCGCGCATTGTCGAGCTGACGGATGATCAGGGCGTCGATGTGGCCTTCGAGGCAGTCGGTCTTCCGGAAACTTTTCGTCAGGCCGTCGACTTGGCCGGCTTTTGCGGCCGCGTCGTCTATGTCGGCTACGCCAAGGCGCCCGTTAGCTATCAGACGCAGATGTTCAATCTCAAGGAGCTCGATATCATGGGATCGCGCAACGCGACCAAGTCTGATTTCGATGCGGTCATCGCCTATCTGGAGACGATCGGCGATCGTGCCGCTTCCCTTATTTCCAAGGTCATACCCTTTACCGATGCCGAGAGCGCGTTACCCTTTTGGGACAAGAACAGAGACGTTTTGAAGGTCATCGTCGAAAGATGAATATCTAGGCCGCATGCAATTTCCGACTGCGCTTCCCGGCTTGTTGGGGAGCGTGCCGGCAGCCGGCGAGGCAGCGGAGTGGGCCTCGCGATCGCGCATTGCCTTGTAGTCTCCGGGACTGAGCTGATGCGTTGGCGGGCCGCACGTCGGATCTCATTGAGAAAGCCACGGCATCAATCGATCCCCTCCTAGAGAAAGCCGGGACCGCTGCCCTTTCCTTTGGGGCATTTGTGCACTTCACCCAGCTGGCTGCAGCATAGAAAGAGATTTTCCCATTTCCATACCTTCAGAGATCGCTGTTCCTTTTAATCTACAATTTTTATGGACAATATTTGCATTATCGAAAATGCATGCGGTCGTCGGAAGGGATAAGAATGAGTGCGCATAAACTTGTCGGCATCTCCGGCAGCTTCAACAGGCCGTCGAAGACCTATTCACTGGTCCAGACTGTCGCGAATCTGGCAAGCGGGCGATATGGCTTCTCAAGCAGGATCTACGATTTGCATGATGTTGGCTCGTCTCTCGGCGCGGCCCAGCGGCGCGAGGATCTCGACGATCAGGCGAAAGGCGTGATCGATGAAATCGTCTCGGCAGATGCATTGGTTATCGGCTCGCCGACGTTCAAGGGCTCCTATCCCGGGCTGTTCAAGCATCTGATCGACCTTATCGATCCACACGAGCTGCGCGCCAAACCGATCATCATCACGGGGACCGGCGGAGGCGACCGGCATGCGCTGATGGTGGAGCATCAGCTGCGGCCGCTCTTCGGCTTCTTCATGGCACATACCCTGCCAACCGCCGTCTATGCGTCGGATCGTGATTTTACCGATTACAGGGTTTCCTCGGAGCCGCTCGCTAGCCGCATCCATGAAGTCGTCGGTGAGCTCTCCGCTTTCTTCCCGCATCCGGTAACGGTGCTTGCCGCGGCCGAATGATGGGCTGAGGACGATTTGCAGCAGCGCCTGGGATTTATCAATCAAATGGAGGGTTACATGAAATGGAATGTCATTAGCCGCCTGAAGACGATTTTCGCTGGGCGCGCGTTGCGGGATGAGGATGGACGCATCCGGTCCGTCGATCGGCCCGAGCCCGGCGAGCGAGAGCTCTCCGCGCGCGATTACGAGATCTACTATTGGTGTACATCCCCCGCGCCTTGGCATTGAAGGAATGCATTCCTGGTTTCCTGTCGCAAGCTTTGCATTCGATCGCTTTTCCTCGTGAGGCTTCCATGACCAGAGTACTGATCGTGCCCGGCCTTTTCGGCTCCGCCGAGGGCCATTGGCAGCGCTATTGGCTGCAGGATCATTCCGACGTTCGGCTCGTCGAGCAGGATGACTGGGACTTTCCCAATCTCGACCGCTGGATGGAGAAATTGGAAGCCGCACTGGAAGAGGCCGGAGAAGCCTATGTCGTCGCCCATAGCCTTGGCTGCGTATTGACAGCGAGATTGGCTGGCCGCCAGGCCGCACGAAGGGTCAAAGGTGCGCTGCTCGTAGCGCCCTGCGATATTCCGGTGACGGAAACCCTGCATGCGGGACATCTATCCTTCGGCACCATGCCGACGGACGCGCTGCCTTTCCCAAGCATGACGATCGGGAGCTTGAATGACATCTATATGAGCCTCGACCGGCTCGGCATGTTCGGACGGCTCTGGAATTCGGATGTTCGCAATATCGGCCTTGCCGGGCATATCAACATAGCAAGCGGTTACGGGCGCTGGGCGAGCGGCTATCGCTTTCTGGACATGTTGAAGGCGCGTAGCAGGCATCGCAGGCCGCTAGGGATTTCAGCGGCAATCGCGGCGTCCATTTAAAAGAAGGGCTTTTCATATCCGACATTCGACGCCATTGTGCGACGAATTTTTTTCTCGTTCCCTGGCTGTCATAAATGCGCGCCGGGGTAGGTTTGGAGGCAAGACAATGAGTTTGCGCATCAACGATATCGCGCCGGATTTTACTGCCGAGACGACACAGGGCGAGATTAAGTTCCATGACTGGATCGGTAACGGCTGGGCCGTGCTCTTCTCGCATCCGAAGAACTTCACGCCGGTCTGCACGACGGAACTCGGCGCAATGGCCGGCCTGGAAGGCGAATTCCGCAAGCGGGGCGTCAAGATCATCGGCATCTCGGTCGATCCGGTCGAGAGCCATGGTCGTTGGAAGAACGATATCAAGACGGCTACCGGTTTCGATGTCGACTATCCGCTGATCGGCGACAAGGACCTCAAGGTCGCCAAGCTCTATGACATGCTGCCGGCAGGCGCCGGCGAAAGCTCGGAAGGCCGCACGCCTGCCGACAATGCCACCGTCCGTTCCGTTTTCGTCATTGGCCCCGATAAGAAGATCAAGCTGATCCTCACCTATCCGATGACGACAGGCCGCAACTTCGGCGAAATCCTGCGTGCGATCGACTCGATCCAGCTGACATCAAAGCATCAGGTCGCAACGCCGGCAAACTGGCAGCAGGGTGAGGACGTCATCATCACCGCCGCTGTCTCCAATGAAGATGCCATTACCCGCTTCGGCTCGTTCGATACGGTCTTGCCCTATCTGCGTAAGACCCGCCAGCCATCAGCCTGATCGGCGTGGTGATTAAGAGTTTTAGCTGACACGATGCGGCCCAGACGGCCGCGTCGCCTTTACAGGCGAACGTTTTCGCGCAAGAAATCCAGCAAGGCGCGCACGCGCGCTGGTAGAGGACCGCCCTGGCCGATATAGACAGCGTGGAATTCCTCGATATCTCCGGGATTGAATTCTTCCAGCACAGGCTGTAGCCGCCTAGCCGCGATATCCGCTCTGACGGTGAAAGCGGCAAGCCGCGCCAGGCCGGCACCGGCAAGCGCCAGATGCCGCATGGCTTCGCCGTCGCCCATCTGCAGGCTGCGCGCAGCGGGGATCGTTGCAACCTCGCCATTATCTAGCAAAGGCCAGCCTTCGATCGCCCGGGAATAGCTAAAGCTGATGCGGCAATGTTTTGTCAGTTCGACCGCGGAGCGCGGTGTCCCATGCCTGCGCAGATAGTCCGGCGAGGCGACGATTATGTTTCGCGTCGCTCCGAGCTTGCGGGCCGTTAGGCTGGAGCTCTTCAGCGGTCCGGCGCGGATTGCAACATCGGCGCGCTCCTCCATCAGGTCGATGACCCGGTCCGTATGGAAGATCTCGAGCGAGACATTCGGGTGCAACGCCATGAAGCGTGGAACGAGCGGAGCCAGCACATGATTGCCGAAGGAGCCGCTAGTGTTGACGCGGATATGGCCGGCCACCTGCTCTCCTGCCGATGCATGGCGTTCGGCTTCGGCAATATCGGCAAGAATGGCGACGCTGCGCTCGAAGAAGGCGCAGCCCTCGGGTGTGAGCTGCAATCGCCGCGTCGAGCGGTGGATGAGCCGCGCGCCGAGGCGCTTTTCAAGTCTCGTGACGAGTTTGCTGACGGCTGAAGGCGTCATCCGGCAGGCTATGGCTGCAGCGGTGAAGCCGCCGAGTTCCACGGCGCGCACGAAGACTTCCATTTCACCGGAACGGTTGATCTCTTGGCGGCTCATGATGAATTGAAGTCATAAATGAGTTTCTTTTCGGCAATCTATATCATCTCTCTCGCCGCGTCTATCTATCTGAAGAACCAACAGGAGATAGACAATGGAATACAGAAATCTCGGTGCTTCGGGCTTGCGCGTTCCTGTGCTCAGTTTCGGCGCCGGCACCTTTGCCGGCAACGGACCGCTCTTCAGCGCCTGGGGCTCGACGGATGCGACAGAAGCGCGCCGTCTGGTCGACATCTGCCTGGAGGCGGGCGTCAATCTCTTCGACACGGCCGATGTCTATTCGGCAGGCGCATCGGAGGAGGTGCTTGGCCAGGCGATCCGGGGCAGGCGGGATGCCGTGCTGATCTCGACCAAGACAGCACTGCCGATGGGCGATGGACCGGCCGATTGGGGCAGCTCGCGCTCGCGCTTGATCAAATCCGTCGATGCCGCCTTGCAGCGTCTCGGCACCGATTACATCGACCTCTTGCAACTGCACGCTTTCGACGCCTCGACGCCGATCGAAGAAGTGCTCTCCACTCTCGATAACCTCGTGAAGGCAGGAAAGATCCGCTACATCGGCGCTTCCAACTTCGCCGGCTGGGAGTTGATGAAATCGCTCGCGATCTCCGACAAGCACGGCTACGCACGCCATGTCGCCCATCAAGTCTATTATTCGCTCGCCGGCCGCGATTACGAATGGGAGCTAATGCCGTTGGGCCACGATCAGAATGTCGGTGCCCTCGTCTGGAGCCCGCTGGCATGGGGCAGGCTGACAGGCAAGATCCGCCGCGGCCAGCCATTACCGGAAAAGAGCCGCTTGCATGAGACAGCGTCATTCGGGCCGCCCGTCGATGACGAGAAGCTATTCGATATCGTCGATGTGCTGGATGAAATTGCTGTCGAGACCGGGAAGAGTGTCCCGCAAATCGCCCTCAACTGGCTCCTGAGCCGGCCGACGGTCGCAAGCGTCATCATCGGCGCGCGCAACGAAGAGCAGCTGCGGCAGAATCTCGGCGCGGTCGGCTGGATGCTTTCGAAAGAGCAGATCGAAAGGCTGGATAAGGTCAGTGAGATGACGGTTCCCTATCCCTATTTTCCCTATCGGCGTCAGGAAGGCTTCGCCAGGTTGAATCCGCCGCTCGTTTGACGCGGCAGACGATCCCAATGACGGCGGCGAAGCAGGCAACTGCTTCGCCGCCGGATGAAACTTAACGGCCACCCTCGATCTTGCGATGGCGCTGGTTCCGGCCGCTTTCGCCATAAGGATAGGCGGCGGGTTGCGGCGCGCTGATCTCGTTAAGCCGATCCATCTCCGCCTCCGTAAGTTTCAGCTTGGCGGCGCCGAGATTGTCGGCAAGCTGCTCACGCGTACGGGCGCCGAGGATGACTGAAGTTACCGCCGGTCGTGCTGCCGTCCAGGCAAGCGCCACCTGCGCCATGGTCACATCTCGTGCCTTGGCAATTTCCTCGACGGTGGCAATGATTGCCCAGGTCCGCTCCTGCGCATTGCGTGGCGCAAAGGATTCACTGCCGCGATTGGGGTTTTCGCCAAGCCTTGTGGCGCCGGTCGGCATCTCGTCGCGCTTATATTTGCCGGTCAGCCAGCCACCGCCGAGCGGCGACCATGGCAGCAGGCCCATGCCGGCATCAATGCAGGCATCGACGATTTCAAGCTCGATGTCTCGGACAAGCAGATTGTATTGCGGCTGCAGCGTCACCGGCCGCGTATAGCCCTGCGCCTTGGCAATCTCGGCGGCCTTGGCGATGTGCCAGCCGACATAGTTGGAGAAGCCGTAATAGCCGATCTTGCCGGCACGCACGGCGTCATCCAGAAATCGCAGTGTCTCCTCGATTGGCGTTAAAGCGTCCCAGGCATGCATCTGATAGAGATCGATATGGTCGACGCCGAGACGGCGCAGCGAATCGTTCAGCGCCTGGCCGAGATGGCGGCGCGACAGACCGATATCGTTCGGTCCGTTGCCCATCGGAAAGCGGCCCTTGGTGGCGATAACGGCCTGGCGCGCTTCTGTCGGACGCGCCTTCAGCCAACGGCCAATGATCTCCTCTGACTTGCCAGCACTGTAGACATCGGCGGTGTCGATGAAGTTGCCGCCCCATGCGAAATAATCGTCGAGAAGCCTGTGCGACGCGGCTTCGTCTGCTTCCGCGCCGAACGTCATGGTGCCAAGGCAATAGGCCGTGACAACGGCCCCGCTTGGGCCGAGCTTGCGATAATCCATTCCTGCCTCCTCTGAACGAAGCTCTGGTGCCCGATCGGCAAGGCGATCGGGAAAGCCGCAGGCTCCGTGATCCATAGCAATGTGGTGCTTGAGACGGCCTCCACCGTCGATGGGGTTCGACGCTCGGCGTTTTACCGCCTTGGCCGCGAAGGGAGCATAACCAATCATCCCATGATTACCAAGCGCATTCATTGCCTGAGGGGCCTGCCTTGCGTAGAATTCCGCGTGATGATTCTTCTCCCGCCGAATGCCTCCCGTCATGGATGAAACACCGACAAGCCGCATGCTTTCCTGGGCACGCAACTCCACCATCTATCGTCTCGAGCGCCGGATGATGACCGAGAAGCAGCTGTTCGATGCGATTTCCAAGAAAGCCAAGCAGAAGTTCGAGGATATCAGCGGCGCGCAGATCAAGGCGCTCGCCGACTTCGCCGTCAAATTCGCCTATGAACTGAAGGTGCTCGATGACGTCGCTTTTGCTGAGATCAGCACGCGCTCTGCGGTCCGTTCCGGCAAATCGAAGAAAGCCATTGCCTTCAAGCTCGCATCCAAAGGCATCAGCGGCGAGACGGTCGTCGCAGCGGTTGAAGAGGTCGATGATCTCCGTTCGGCCGTCATTTTTGCCAGGAAGCGCGGTTTCGGACCTTTCCGGCGCGGTGAACTGGATGAGAAGCGCAAGGCAAAGGAATTGGCTGCCTTCGCGCGCAACGGTTTCAGCTTCTCCATCGGAAGAAGGGTCTTCGAGATGGAAAGAGAGGATGCCGAGGAAGTGCTTGAAACAAACCCTGCATTTTGAAGAGCGATGCTCGTTGAAATAGCCCGGACCAACGGGTAGCTTCGCGGCGCTTGAGGCCGTGGATGTGGGGACGTTGGTGATAGTAAATTTTCGATTGCTCGCTATGGCCATGTCCATCGCTTTGTTGCCGATAGCGGCCCATGCCGATTGGCAAGCGGTCGAGACGACCAAGACCTATGCGATTACGGGAACATCGGGGCGCGAGCTCTACGATTCCATCGGCGAGCGCGGCCCGCTGCTTGGACCCAAGGTGAGGGCGATTGCGCATACGGACTTCAAGCTGACCTGGACCCGGAAATACGAGCCGCAGCCGGACGGCGCCTGCACGATCACCGTCAACATACCGAAGCTGATTATCACTTACACATTGCCGAAGCCTTCGGCGCAACTGCCGGCATCAACCCGCAAAAGCTGGCAGAAATTCATCGCCGGCGTCGAGGCACATGAGCGGGTGCATGGCGGCTTTATCAAGGACATGGTCAAGGAGATCGAAGCAATGAGCGTCGGCTTCTCCGTGCCTGACGATCCGAAATGCAGCAAGATCCGCGTGGAACTGACGAAGCGGCTTGGCGAGATTTCCAATAAGGAGCGGCAGAAAAACAGCGAGTTCGATAAAGTCGAATTCAGCGATGGCGGCAATCTCCAGCAACTCGTTTTGAAGCTGGTCAGGGAAGAGTAACGGCAAGCAGCACAGCCGGTCGAATGCTTCCGGCTGCGCCCGCTCGAAAATGGATCAGCGGCCCTTCTGTTTCCGCCATTCTGCGAATTTGAGTTTTGGCGCATCGCTGGTTGCCGGATAGAGGCCGATGATGGTCGCCCCGTTCATGACCTCTTCGGTGACGAAATCCTCGTAGGCCGTCATCTCCACGGTCTCAGTGGCGATCTCATCGGCAAGGTGCGCGGGAATGACGATGACGCCCTCATTGTCGCCGACGAGAACGTCGCCGGGGAAAACCGCGACATCGCCGCATCCGATCGGGCCATTGATTTCGATGGCCTGATGCAGCGTCAGGTTCGTCGGGGCGGACGGGCGGTGATGATAGGAGGGGATGTTGAGGGCGGCGATTTCCGGGCTGTCGCGAAAGCCGCCATCGGTAACGACGCCGGCCACGCCACGCACCTGCAGACGCGAGACGAGAATGGAGCCGGCCGAGGCGGCGCGCGCATCCTTGCGGCTATCCATGACCAGCACGAAGCCGGGTGGGCACTGCTCGACGGCGGCGCGCTGCGGATGTTCCGGGTTGCGGAAGACTTCCAGCGTGTTCAGGTCCTCGCGCGCCGGAATATAGCGCAGCGTGAAAGCCTGGCCGACCATGTTCGCCTTCTTCGGCGAGAGCGGCCGCACATCCTGAATGAACTGGTTGCGCAGGCCGCGCCGGAAAAGCGCGGTGGCGATCGTCGGTGTTGCGACGCCCATCAGCTTGTCGCGCGTCTCTTTGCTCAGCACATAATTGCTCATGCGATATATTCCTCGTGATTAGTAAATGTCGGGTTCGCCCGGCGTCGGGCCGAAGCTGTTTTCCAGGAAATCGAAGTCGCAGCCGGTATCGGCCTGGGCCACATGGCGCGAGAACATCCAGCCATAGCCGCGGCCGAATTTTTCCGTAGGCTTGACCCATGCGTCGCGGCGGCGCTGCAGCTCGTCCTCGTCGACCAGCATGTCGATGCGCCGCGCCTCCAGATCGAGGCTGACGATATCGCCATTGCGCAGCAGCGCCAGCGGCCCCCCGACATGGGACTCGGGTGAGACGTGCAGAATGCAGGCGCCGTAGCTGGTGCCGCTCATGCGGGCGTCAGAAAGGCGCAGCATATCCCTGTGGCCCTTCTTCAGGAGCGCCTTCGGGATCGGCAGCATACCCCATTCCGGCATGCCGGGGCCGCCCTGCGGACCAGCACCGCGTAGCACCATGACGTGATCAGGCGTGATGTCGAGATTTTCATCGTCAACCGCCGCCTTCATCTCCGGATAGCTGTCGAAGACGAGGGCCGGACCCTGGTGCTTGTGAAAGCGCGGATCGCAGGCGGCGGGCTTGATGACGGCGCCTGTCGGCGCAAGATTGCCCTTCAGCACCGCAAGCGACCCCTCATGATAGACCGGATTGTCGAGCGAGCGGATGACATCGTCATTGTAGCATTTCGCGCCTTCGAGCGTTTCGCCGAGGGTAACGCCGGAGACGGTGAGCGCCGAGAGGTCGAGCTTCGAGGAGAGCTTCGCCATCAGGGCGCGCAGGCCGCCGGCATAATAGAAATCCTCCATCAGATAGGTCTTGCCGGTCGGCCTGATATTGGCGAGCACCGGTGTCGTGCGTCCGGCCTTGTCGAGATCTTCGAGCGAGAGATTGATGCCGGCGCGCCGCGCCATCGCGATCAGATGCACGACGGCATTGGTGGAGCAGCCCGTCGCCATCGCGACAGCGACGGCATTGTTGACCGCGGCCTGCGTGACGATTTTCGAGGGAACGAGATCTTCCCACACCATCTCGACGATCCGCCGGCCGACAGCCGATGACATGCGGATATGATTGGCATCTGGGGCGGGTATCGAGCTTGCACCCGGCAGCGTCAGGCCCAGTGCCTCGGCGATTGCCGTCATCGTGCTTGCCGTGCCCATCGTCATGCAGTGACCATAGGAGCGGGCGATGCCGGCCTCGACATCGACCCATTCCTTCTCCGAAATGGTGCCGGCGCGGCGCTCGTCCCAGAACTTCCAGGCATCGGAACCAGAGCCCAGATATTCGCCGCGGTAATTGCCGCGCAGCATCGGGCCGGCCGGCAGGTAGATCATCGGCAGGCCCATGGAGAGCGCGCCATGACGAGGCCAGGTGTGGTCTTGTCGCAGCCGCCCATCAACACGGCGCCATCGACCGGATGCGAACGCAAAAGCTCTTCGGCCTCCATCGCCAGCATGTTGCGATAGAGCATGGTCGTTGGCTTGACGTAGCTTTCCGACAGTGACAGCGCCGGCAGCTCCAGCGGAAAGCCGCCAGCCTGCAAGATGCCGCGCTTCACGTCCTCGACGCGATGCTTGAAATGCGCATGGCAGGGATTGGCGTCGGACCAGGTGTTGAGGATGGCGATGACAGGCTTGTCCACCCATTCTTCGGGTGCATAGCCCATCTGCATGGTCCGTGAGCGATGTCCCGAGCTTCTGAGGTCATCAGGCGCGAACCATCTGGCGCTGCGTAAGTCCTGGGGATTCTTCCTGCTATTCATCGTATTTGCGCCTTATATTCGAATGTTGGTGAAAGAGATAATCCGTGCGCCGCCTCATTCTTTCATGCCCCATTTCAGCAAGGTGCGCCGCTCGATGGTCTGGAAGACCAGGTTTTCGACAATAAGCCCGATGACGATCACAGTCAGCAGGCCGGCAAAGACCGAGGGAATGTCGAGAAGATTGCGGTTTTCGAAGATGAACCAGCCAAGCCCGCCCTGGCCGGAGGAGACGCCGAAGACGAGTTCGGCGGCGATCAGGGTGCGCCAGGAAAAGGCCCAGCCGATTTTCAGGCCCGTGAGGATCGACGGGAACGCGGCGGGGATCAGGATGCGGAAGACATAGGAAAGCCCCGTCAGCCCGTAATTGGCGCCCACCATGCGCAAGGTGCGCGAGACGCCGAGAAAGCCGGCATGCGTATTGAGCGCAACCGCCCAGAGCACGGAATGGATAAGCACGAAGACGAGGCTTGCTGGACCGAGTCCGAACCAGATGAGGGCGAGTGGCAAAAGCGAGATGGCCGGCAGCGGATTGAACATCGCCGTCATGGTTTCGAGGAAATCGGTGCCGATGCGGGTGTTGATCGCAACGACCGTCAGGACGGCGGCAAGCACCGTTCCCGAGATGTAACCGGTGACCAGTATCTTCAGCGTAGTCCAGATGCGGGCCGGCAGGACGCCATCGGCGAACCGGTCATAAAGCGCGGTCAGTGTGTCGCTCAGCGTCGGGAAAAGCAGCGGATTGTCGAGATGCCGGGCATAGGCCTCCCATATGACGGCGAGGATGACGATCAGCAATGATTTGCGGAACAGGCCGGACTGCCAGAGGAGTTCCATTGTGCCGAGCTTCTGTTCGACGGCGGCTATATGGCCGGCGGCTTCCGTTGTCTGAGGAGCAAGGATGATCTGTGGCGCGCTCATGGTTTACTCCCTGTGTCCCTGCTCGGCAAACAGCATGTGGTGGATCTCATGCTCCAGCTTGGCGGCAGCAGCGGGATCGTCACGGACGGCTTCCACATCGCGCACCTCGGCCTTAACGCGGCCGGGATGCGGCGACAACAGCAGGATGCGGTTGGAGATCTTGATCGCCTCGGCGATCGAGTGGGTGACGAAGATGACGGTGAAGCGCGTATCTTCCCAGAGCTGTAGGAGTTCGTCCTGCATCTGCCGGCGGGTGAGGGCATCGAGTGCGGCGAAAGGCTCGTCCATCAAGAGGATATCGGGCTGCATCGCCATGCCGCGGGCAATTGCGACACGCTGTTTCATGCCGCCTGACAGCATGTGCGGATAGGTGTCGACCGCGCGTGTGAGCTTGACCTTGTCGATATAGTCGCGGGCAATCGCCTCGGCCTCGCCGCGCGGCAGGCGACGGGCCGCCGTCAGCGGGAACATGACGTTTTCCAGCACCGTCTTCCAGGGCAGCAGCTGATCGAATTCCTGGAAGACCATCATGCGGTCGGCGCCCGGCTTCTTGACCGGTTGCCCCTTGATCTCAATCCGGCCCGCGGTCGGTGTCATGTAGCCGCCGATGGCCTTCAGCAGCGTCGATTTTCCGCAACCCGAGGGACCAAGGAGGACGAAGCGGTCAGACTGGGCAACCGAGAAGCTGACGTTTTCCGTCGCGGTGATCAGCAGGTTCGGCGTCTTGTAGCGAAGCGTTACCCTGTCGACATTCAGAAGCGGTTTTACGGTCATTGTTTCCGTTACCGGTATGTCGGCGTGCGTTTTTGCCTGAAGCATGAGCCTTCTCCGAGGGATGGCTTGAAGGCGGCATTCGCGCCGCCAACAGGCGTCAGTTGCCATTGAGATCGGCTGCTTCCGGCAGGTAATAGTCGGTCCAGGCCTTGGGCATCGTCTTCAGAGTGCCGATCTTGTAGAGGTGGGTCGCAAACTTCATGGTTCCCTGGGGATCCATGCGGAACTCCATCATGTGCGGCTCGTTCAGGATCGCCACGAGATCTTCGACGCTGGTTTTGTCGCCGCTGACGGTCTTGTAGGCTTCCACGGCCGATTTCGGATCCTGCTTGATGAAATCGATGGCCTCAGCCGTCGCCTCGCGCACGGCCTTGATGATGGTTGGATTGGCGGTTGCGAACTGCGTCGTAGTGAAGAAGGTGCCCTGGGTCAGTTCGCCGCCGATGATATCGCGGGAATCGATGACCTTGTGAACGCCCGGCTGCTTCAGCTCGAGATATTGGAAGGGCGGGGCGGAAAAGTGGTTCTTGACCTCATGGGTCTGGTTGGCGAGCGCCGCCATCGCATCAGGATGGCCAAGCTGCACCGTGTTGGTGTCGAACTTGTGCACCTGATCGTCGCCATACATTTGCGCGGCTGCTATCTGCAGCAGGATTGCCTGCGTCGAGACGCCGACTGTCGGCACGGCGATCTTGTCGCCGGGCTGAATATCCTTCAGCGACTGGACGCGCGGATCGCGCGAAACCATGATGACGGGTTGGGCCGAATTGGTGACGATACCCTTCACCTTGCCTCGGGTGCGGTCCCAAAGCAGCAGCAGATTGCCGGTGCCGGTATTGACGATATCGACGTTGCCGGAGAGCAGCGCGTCAGTCTGCGCGCCACCGCCACTGAAGGTGCGCCATTCAACCTTGACGCCCTGAAGGCCATCGGCGGCGGCATGCTTCTCAATCAGCTTCTGCGTCTCCATTACATGGCTGGCGAGATAAAGAATGCCCGGCTGACGCGTGATCGAAATATCGGTCTTTTCGGCCGCACCGGCTGAAAAGGTGCCGGCAATCACCACGCCGATCGCGGTCAGACAGCGAAGAAATCCTCTCATTTGCTCCTCCCAATTGATCCAACCCTTTGAGAAAGAGGTTGGCGTCGGTTCACTAAAGCACTAATGTATCAGTGCATCAAGCCCCGAACTGTGTTTAATGAGCAGATGCTCTTGATCAGAAAGGCCGCCAGTGAAGCTCAATCCGAAGGAATTCGCACTTGATCGCTCCCGTCAGGTGGGACCTCAGATCCTGGAGATCCTGCGATCGCGCATTCTTTCGATGAGCCTGCCGCCAACGACGGTCCTGTCGCGCATCTCGCTGCAAAGCGAATTCAATGTCAGCCAGACCCCCGTGCGTGATGCTCTGATCCGGCTCGAGGAGGAGGGGTTGGTGGAGGTCTATCCGCAATATGCGACCGTCGTTTCGAGGATCGATATCCGCAACGCTATCGAGGCGCATTTCCTCCGACTGTCGATCGAACTCGAAGCCGTTCGACGGCTGACGCTGGATTCACCCGATGAAACGGCAGCGTCTCTGGAGGCCGTTCTGGTGCGTCAGAAACATGTCATGTCGCCTGAGACCTACGATCTTTTCGATTCTCTCGATAAGGATTTTCATCGGGTGCTTTACGAGAGAGCAGATATCCTCGGTCTCTGGTCGACCGTCCGGCGCCAGGGGGTGCACATCGACCGACTGCGCATGCTGAACCTGCCGATGCCTGGCAAGCTGGAGCAGATCATCGTCGATCATCGGTCGGTTGTCGACGCTGTCCGTTCCGGCGATGCGGAGACCGCCGTCGTCGCCCTGCGCAAGCATCTCTCCGGCACCCTGTCGATCATCGATCTCATCTGCGAACAATATCCGGACTATGTAAGCCGCTAGCCTATTGGCTTCCGCACCTACGTGAGATGTGGAGCGTGCCAGCACCCGCATTGGCTTGCGCGTTGCTTCATGCGACAAAGTTACAGGGAAACAAATCATGGAGTTCGCTTGACCATCGGGCTTGCGCATGCGGAGCTGATCGCGGTTCTGACGGCCGTTACGGGCGGTGATCCCAGGGTGATGACGGTGCGGTCGGGCGATGCCTTGCCGTCCGGTCCGTTTGAGCTCGGACATCGCACCTTGCAGAGCGGATTGCGCGAATGGGTTCAGGATCAGACCGCCCATCCCGTCGGCTATCTGGAGCAGCTTTATACGTTTGCCGATCGCGATCGAAACAATGACATTCTCGGCGGTCGCACGATTTCGATCAGCTATCTCGGGCTCGTGCGCGAACAGGCTGCCCCCGGCGGCGGGATGCCGGGCTGGCATGGCTGGTACGAATATTTCCCCTGGGAGGATCATCGAAGCGGACGGCCGCGGATGCTCGACGATATCGCCGCCTGCCTTACGCCCTGGATCGAGGAGGATGCGATGCGCAGCGGGCAGCGCCGCCGCCGCGCCGATTTCGACTTCGGGCTGAATGGTGCGGCATGGAACGAGGATCTCGTCCTGCAGCGCTATGAATTGCTCTATGAGGCGCGTCTCGTCGCCGAGGCGGGCTGCGATCTCAAGCACAATTTTGGCCGATCGATGTTTGCCGATCATCGCCGCATCCTTGCGACCGGCATGGCGCGGCTTAGGGCCAAGATCAAATATCGGCCCGTCGTCTTCGAACTCATGCCGGAAAACTTCACGCTGCTGCAATTGCAGAAAACCGTCGAGGCGCTGGCCGGCCTTACGCTCCATAAGCAGAATTTCCGCAGGCTAATCGAGCAGCAGGAGCTGGTGGAGGAAACCGGCGGCACCGAAAGCGAGACCGGCGGCCGTCCAGCCAAGCTCTTCCGCTTCCGCCGCGCAGTCCTCGAAGAACGTGAATTCGCCGGAACGAAATTACCGCTCTCCCGCAATTGACATATGCTCATATTGAGAATATCTATTTGCCCATGATATGCTCAAAATGAGTATAATAAGGAGCCGGCCATGAATCTTCCCATATCCGCATCCTCCCTTTACGATCGTGTCAGCCGCGTCATCCCGAAAGCCGAATGGCTGTCGTTCCAGGATGATGTCGAGGCGATCCTCGAATTGAAGCGACGGCACAATGCCGTCATTCTCGCCCACAACTATCAGATGCCGGAGATATTCCACGGCGTTGCCGATATCGTCGGCGACAGTCTCGCGCTCGCGCGCAAGGCCGTGGAAGTCGATGCCGATATCATCGTCCTTGCCGGCGTGCATTTCATGGCCGAGACCGCCAAGCTGCTGAACCCGGAAAAGACGGTTCTGATCCCGGACATGGAAGCGGGATGCTCGCTAGCGGAATCGATCACACCCGAAGATATCGCGCTGCTGCGCCAGGCCCATCCCGGAGTTCCGGTTGTCACCTACGTCAACACGTCGGCAGCCGTGAAGGCGGCGTCTGATATCTGCTGCACTTCGGGCAATGCCCGGCAGGTGGTGGAATCGCTCGGCGTGCCGAAGGTGCTGATGCTGCCGGACGAATATCTGGCTCGCAACGTCGCGCGCGAAACCAATGTCGAGCTCATCGCCTGGCATGGGCATTGCGAGGTTCATGAACTCTTCACCGCGGACGATATTCGCCAGCTTCGCGAGAACTAT
Organism: Rhizobium sp. WW22; assembly: GCF_047041135.1. Lineage (NCBI taxonomy): Bacteria > Pseudomonadati > Pseudomonadota > Alphaproteobacteria > Hyphomicrobiales > Rhizobiaceae > Rhizobium > Rhizobium sp. WW22. The sequence continues at coordinate 1,468,415 of NZ_CP178199.1, read as the reverse complement.
CCCGGCGTAACGGTGCTTGCGCATCCGGAATGCCCGCCCGATGTCGTCGAGGCAGCGGACTTTACCGGCTCGACTGCCGTCATGTCCGATTATGTCGGCAAGAAGCGCCCGTCGCGCGTCGTTCTCCTGACCGAATGTTCGATGAGCGATAATGTCGCCGTGCATCATCCGGATGTCGAATTCATCCGGCCCTGCAATCTCTGCCCGCATATGAAACGCATCACGCTCGGCAATATCCGCAAGGCCTTGGAAGAGGGACGGCATGAGGTGACGGTCGATCCGGCAATCGCTGCCGACGCGCGTCGCGCTGTGGAAAGGATGCTGGCGATATGAGCGAGATTCGTGAAGACTTGAGCGGCCGCATCGTCATCGTTGGCAGCGGCCTTGCCGGATTAATGACGGCGCTGACGCTGGCGCCTGAGCCGACCGTGATCGTCACCCGTGCCCTGATCGGCGCGGAAACGTCAAGCGCCTGGGCGCAGGGCGGCATCGCCGCCAGCATCGGCAAGGGCGATAGTGCGGCCCTGCATCTCGCGGATACGCTTGCCGCCGGCGACGGGCTCTGCGACGCGAAAGTGGCGGCGAGGATTGTCGCCGAAGCACCTGCCGCGATCGCCGCCTTAGAACGGGCGGGTGTTGAATTCGACCGCGATATGGCAGGCGAATTGTCCCTTGGCCTTGAAGCTGCACACTCGCTTCGGCGTATCGTGCATGCCAAGGGCGACGGTTCGGGGGCTGCTATCGTCCGCGCGCTTGCCGAGGCGGTTGCCCGTACGCCGTCGATCACGGTGCTCGAGGGCTGTCAGGCGCAACGCCTGTTGCTGGATGGGGATCGCGTCGCCGGCCTTCTGTGCGTGACCGACAAGGGCAGCGTCGTCTTGCCGTCCTCCCGTATCGTCCTTGCCACGGGCGGCATTGGTGGCCTGTTCGATGCCACGACCAATCCGGTCGGCAATTTCGGGCAGGGGATTGCGCTTGCGGCACGGGCCGGGGCGCGGCTTGCCGATATGGAGTTCGTACAATTTCATCCCACCGCACTCGACAGCCGCAGGCGCCCGCTGGCGCTTGTCAGCGAAGCCGTCCGCGGCGAGGGCGCGCTTCTCGTTAATGAAAGCGGTGAGCGTTTCATGGCTGACGTCGAAGGTGCCGAGCTTGCGCCGCGTGATGTCGTCGCGCGCGCCATTAGCGCGCAAATCGCCCGCGGCGGCCGGGTTTTTCTCGATGCGCGAGCTGCGCTCGGCAACCGTTTCGCCAGCCGTTTTCCGGTGATCGAAGCCCTTTGCAACGAGGCAGGCGTCGATCCGGCGAGTGACCTCATTCCAGTACGTCCTGCCGTTCACTATCACATGGGTGGCGTTGCCACCGACGAGAACGGCCGCAGTTCGGTTCCTGGCCTTTGGGTCGTGGGCGAGGCGGCTTCCACCGGCCTGCACGGCGCCAACCGTCTTGCCAGCAATTCGTTGCTGGAGGCGGCTGTTATGGGCATGCGGGCGGCGCACGATATTGCAAGTAGCGATGTGAGCCCTGCAAGCTTGCCGAAACATTTCCCCGAGACATTCGTGCCAGACCCGGCACTCGTTCGGCCGATTGCCTCGCGGCATCTCGGCGTGCTGCGCAATGGCGGCGCCATCCATGGCGCCATTGCGGCTCTCCTGCCGTTTTGTGAGAACGAAAGCACGGCAACCGACCCTGCGCTGGTGGCCTTGCTGATCGCCGTCTTCGCAAGTCTCCGGATGGAATCGCGCGGCGCCCATGCCCGCACGGATTTTCCGCTGAAACTGCAGCATGCGCAACGCCGTATGATGCATCTTACCGACGCGCTGGATATCGCCCGGTCTGTTACCCCCTATTCCATGGCAAGGAGTGCCTGATATGACACTTGCTCCCCTCCCGCGCCTGATCGTCGAGCCGCTGGTGCGCAATGCGCTGGTCGAGGATCTCGGCCTTGCCGGCGACGTCACATCCACGGCCGTCATCCCGGCGGAACATCGGTCCCGCGTTGCTATGGTAACCCGCCAGCCCGGTGTCGTCGCGGGTCTCGATGCCTCCGAGTTGGCTTTCCAGCTCGTGGATCCCGCTATCGCCATGACCCGTCACGTGCCCGATGGTGCGAAGGTTGGTGTCGGCGATGTCATTGCGACAATTGAGGGACCGTCCCGCGGGCTGCTGACGGCGGAGCGCACCGCGCTTAACTTCCTCGGCCATCTCTCCGGTATTGCCTCCGTGACCGGCAGCATCGTCGAGGCGATCGCCGGCACGAAGGCCTCGATCGTCTGCACTCGCAAGACGACGCCGGGCCTCAGGGCTCTGGAAAAATATGCGGTGCGCGCCGGCGGCGGTATGAACCATCGCTTCGCGCTTTATGACGCGGTGTTGATCAAGGACAATCACGTCGCAATTGTCGGGGGCATCGCCGAAGCCATCCGCCGAGCCAAGGCGGGCGTCGGTCATATGGTCAAGATCGAAGTCGAAGTGGATACGCTGGTGCAGCTTCGCGAAGCGATGCAGGAAGGCGTCGACGCCGTGCTGCTTGACAATATGACACCGGATCAACTGCGCGAGGCGGTCGATATCGTCGGCGGCGGGGCCATTACTGAAGCGTCGGGCCGCATCACGCCGGCAATGGCTGCCGCAATCGCCGCCTCCGGGGTCGATCTCATCTCCGTCGGCTGGCTGACGCATAGCGCGCCGACGCTCGATATCGGGCTGGACTGGAAGGCGGCGGCTTAGAGCCGCCGATCCCGGGTCAAACGACCACCGGCACCTGTGCGCCGTCCATGCTGATCACGACGCCGGTGACGTAGCTTGCTTTGGCCGAACTCAGGAAAGCGACGACATTGGCGATGTCGGCTGGATCGGCCATGCGGCCGATCGGGATGCGCTTAAGGGCATCGGCTAGCGCTTCCTCTTCGGTCAAGCCTGAGATCTTCGCCGCCGCCTTCAGGCCTTCAGCAACGCGATCCGTCTCGGTGAGGCCCGGATTGAGGCCGACGACGCGCACGCCCTTGCCGGCATAGGCGTTGGCAAGCCCGACGCTTGCGAGCATCAGGGCAGCATTAGCCGATCCGCCGGCGAGATGGACGGGCGAGGCGACCTTGCCGCCGTTGCCGATGATATTGATGACGGCACCCGTGCCGCGCGCGCCCATGCGCTTGATGACGGGATCGATCACGTTGATGTAGGAAAAGTATTTCGCGTCCATCGCAGCCCGCCAGATGGCAGGGGTCAACTCATCCGCCGGCGTGCGGGCCGCGGCACCTGCGCTGTTGACGAGGACATCGATCGGGCCGACGTCGGACTCGACCTTGTTCACCACGGCAAGTGCCTGCTCGTCGGAGATCAGGTCGACGGCGTAGCCGCGTGTGCCGGGAAGCCTGGAGAGGGCGGCATCTATATTGGACTGTGAGCGCGAACAGATCGCGACCCGGGCGCCTTCCTCCAAGAAGAGTTCGGCACAGGCATAGCCGATGCCCTTCGAGCCGCCGGTGATCAGAACGACTTTATCCTTGAGGCCGAGGTCCATGGAATGTCTCCGGAATGATTTGCTTGGATCGCCAAGCTACGTCCCGAAATCACCACCGTACAGGGTCGCGGTCGTCACAGCTTGGTTACCGGAGCGCGATCTTACGAAAGACGCTTGGCCTTCAGCACCGAAACGGCCGTCTCGCTATTATGGACATAGTCGTTGGCGTCAGGCTGACGCTGCACCAGGAGAATGAACAGCAGGTCGGTCAGCATCAGCTGTGCATCGCGGGCGGTGATTGCCGAGGAGCGGACGCGATCTTCATCGCCGACGGTATGAAGGCAGATATCGGCGACGCGGGCGAGTGGATTGTCCTGCAGCCCGGTGACGGCGATGACGGTTGCTCGGCGCTGGCTGGCCAATTCCGCAATCCGTAGCGTCTCGATGCTGGCGCCGGAATAGGAAAGCGCAAAGAGCAGGTCATCCGGCCCCAAGGTCGATGCATTCGCCATCTGCACATGGCTATCGCTGTCATGCAGCACGTTGCGGCCGAGCTTCATCAGCTTGTAGGAAAAGTCGCGTGCGACCAGCGACGAGGCGCCGACACCTGCCAGATGGATGCGCCGCGCGTCATGAAGTGCCTCGAGAGCCTTTTCGATATCGGCTTCGTTGTTGACCGAGATCGTTTGCTGCATCGCCTGCATCTTGCTGCCGAGCAGCTTCTGCAGGATCGTGAGATAGCCGTCGCCCACCTCGATCGTGCCGTGGATCATACCGGCCGGCGCCTGCCATTCCTGCGCTTTCGCCTCGCTGACGGCAAGTTTCAATTCCTGATAGCCGGCATAGCCTAGCTTCTGGCTGAACTTGACGACGCTCGACTGGCTGCGGCCGGTTTCGACCGCGAGCGCTGCTGAGGACAGGCGCAGCATCTGGTCGGGATTATCGATGATGAACTGTCCGATCTGGCGATCGGCGGGCGCCATGGTTTCGAGCTGCGCGCTGATTTTCTTTAAGATCGACATTTGTCCCTTCGAGCCATCAAGGCCGCTTCACCCGCCGACGCGAGCGCACCGAAAATAGCATCCGGTTCTAGCTCGGCAATCTCGCTTCGTGCGATCGGACAGTATCACAGCAAATTGGAATAAAAAATTCCAAATCTGATTGACACTCTGGAATGGCCGATTAGTCTTTGGAAGAAATGCGTGAAGGACTCGCGGTGTCCTCACCTTTTCCTCGACGGATACTCATCATGGACAGACTTCGCATCTCCGGCGGCAGACGGTTGCAGGGCGCGGTGACCATCGCCGGCGCCAAGAATGCCGCCTTGCCGGAAATCGCAGCGGCGCTCTTGAGCCCGCATCCGCTGGAACTGACGAACCTGCCCGCAGTCAGCGATGTCGAGAACATGCTCGATGTCATTGCCCTGCACGGTGCCAGAGTTGAGCGCGGGCCGCATGGCACCACGATCGATGCGAATAACATCGTCTCGAAGGAGACGTCCTACGATACGGTCAGGCGTATGCGGGCGACTGTGTTGGTGCTGGCGCCGCTGCTTGCCCGCTTCGGCCATGCGCGTGTTTCCCTTCCTGGCGGCTGCGCCATCGGCGCGCGGCCCGTCGATATGCACATCAAAGCCCTGGCGACGTTGGGCGCCGATATTGCGATCGAAAGTGGCCTGATCGTCGCTTCGGCTTCAAATGGGCTGAAGGGCGCGCGGATCGTGCTGAGTTCGCCATCCGTAGGTGCGACGGAAACGGCCATGATGGCCGCCTGCGCCGCCAAGGGAGAAACCGAGATATTGAACGCAGCCCGCGAGCCGGAGGTGGCGGATCTCGCGGCCTGCCTCAGCGCCATGGGTGCGCGGATCGAAGGGGCGGGGACCCATCGCATCCTCATCGATGGTGACACCGACTGGCGTCCGGCCAAGCATCACGGCATCCCTGACCGCATAGAGGCAGGCACCTATGCGGTGGCAGCGGCGATCACCGGCGGTCAGCTCGAGCTTATTCATGCCCGGTTGGAAAATCTGGCCTCAGTCGTCCAGGCGCTTGAGGCCATGGGCGTCAGCGTCTGGCCGAGTGATCGCGGTCTGGTGGTCTCCCGGGACGGCCCGCTCAAGGGAGCCGATATCACAACCGAACCCTATCCGGGCTTCCCGACGGACCTGCAGGCGCAGTTCATGGCGCTCGCCTGCTGCGCTGAAGGCGCGACGCTGATCCGCGAGACCGTATTCGAAAATCGCTTCATGCATGTGCCGGAGTTGACGCGGCTCGGCGCCAATATCACCCTGCAGGGCACGACGGCACTGGTGCGTGGCGGAGCGCCACTCAAGGGCGCGCAGGTGATGGCGACAGACCTCAGGGCATCCGTGTCGCTGGTTCTCGCCGCCCTCGTGTCCAAGGGCGAAACCATCGTCAACCGCGTCTATCATCTTGATCGCGGCTATGAGCAGCTGGACCGCAAGCTGCGTCTCTGCGGCGCCGATATCGAACGGCTGACGTCATGACCGCCGTATCGGAAAACGCTCCTTATTTCCTCGGCATCGATGGCGGCGGTACTGGCTGCCGGGCGCGCATCGAGGATGCTGAAGGCATGATTTTGGGGCAGGGATTGTCCGGCCCGGCAACGACCAGGCTCGGGATCGCCGAAGCATGGGCGTCGATTTCGCGTGCCTTTGACGCAGCAATAGAAGAAGCCGGGTTGAGTGCCGACGATATCGGGCGCATCCACGTCGGCGTCGGGTTGGCGGGCATCGGCCGCAAGGGCGCGCTTGATGCGTTGAAGGCGATAGAGCATCCATTTGCCAGCATCAAGTTCATTAGCGACGGGGAGGGCGCCTGCCTCGGCGCGCATTCCGGTCGCGATGGTGCCATCGTCATTGCCGGGACGGGCTCGATCGGGCTCGGTCTCGTCGAAGGACGGCAATTGCGGGTCGGCGGCTATGGTTTTCCGATTTCGGATGAGGGCAGCGGCGCCTATCTCGGGCTGAAGGCGGTGCAGCTTGCGCTGCGTGCCCATGATGGCCGCGAACAGAAGACGGCGCTGTTGGCCGAAATCATGCAACGCTTCCAGAATGATCCGATGGAGGCGGTCGCCTGGATGGACAGGGCTTCGGCCACGGATTATGCGGCCCTTGCACCGATGGTCCTCCGCCATGCCGATCAGGGCGATGCCGCCGCGCGGCGTATCGTGCAAAGTGCAGCCGCCCATATCGATACGCTGGTTCGCACCCTGTTCGAAAAAGGTGCGCCGCGCGTCTGCCTGCTTGGTGGTCTCGCAAGCCCGCTCGAGCCTTGGCTCTCGCCCGATGTACGCCGTCGCTTGAAACCCATCGACGGCGATGCCGTCTCAGGGGCTATCATCCTCGCCAGAAGGGCGATTTGCCAACATTGAACGATGCGACTGAGGGCAGAGCTTTTGCGCGATCGATATGGAATATTTTATTCCTTTCTGGATTGACGAAAGGAATAAATGGACATAGTGTTAACCAAGGTAAACAGGGAATGGACGGGGAACGAAGCCAGAAAGGCCATCCTCAGTCCCGGCTGACTTTGGTCTTCCGTTTAACTGAAAGCCAATCTTTGCTGCGGCGAGCCCGATCTTAATGGATCGAGCTCGCCATCCTGACCTATTGATACTCAAGCGTTATTTCGCGAGCAGGCCCATGACAGAGCAGACGTTGATATCCGAACTGGAGCAGTTGGTTTCCGAAGGGCGCAATCCGAATACGATGCATATCGATCTGCTGCCGACCTTCGATATCCTACGTGAAATGAACTATGAGGATCAGACGGTGCCGCTCGCCGTCGAGAAGGTCATTCCGGCGATCGCCGCCGCCGTCAATCAAATCGTCGCCGCCTTCCAGAAGGGGGGACGGCTGATCTATATGGGTGCCGGCACGAGCGGCCGTCTCGGCGTTCTCGACGCTTCCGAATGCCCACCGACTTTCAGCGTGGCGCCGGACATGGTCGTCGGCCTTATTGCCGGCGGTCCGGATGCGCTGCGGCGCTCGATCGAGGGCGCGGAGGACGATCCGGCGCAGGGGCGCCAGGCGCTGGAGGAGATCGAGCTGAGCAAGGATGATGTCGTCGTCGGCATCGCCGTCAGCGGTCGCACGCCCTATGTGATCGGTGGCCTGAATTACGCCAAGAGCATCGGCGCCTTCACTGTGGCACTTTCCTGCAATCCGAACTCCATCATCGCCGGTATTGCGGATCTGGCGATCTCGCCGGTCGTTGGTCCGGAAATCCTGACCGGCTCGACAAGGCTAAAGTCGGGCACCGCGCAGAAACTCATTCTCAACATGCTGACGACGGCAAGCATGATCCGCATTGGCAAGAGCTATCAGAACCTGATGGTCGATGTCAGCGCCAGCAACAAGAAGCTCGTGGCGCGCGCCTCGCGCATCGTCATGCAGGCGACCGGCTGTACCCAGCAGGAAGCGCGCCGCGTGCTTGATCTCACCGGCAACGACGTCAAGCTTGCCATTCTCATGGAAATTACCGGGATGGGCATTGAAGAAGCCCGCGCGGCATTGCAAAACGCTGATGGATTCCTGCGTAAGGCCATCAACGCCAGGACTGCTTGAGACAACCATCGCGGCACGCCGCGACGGCAATCAATAGGCTAAAATCGGCCGGGGACATTTAAAAAAATTTGGAGGACTGAAAGTGAAAGGGAATTTTGCAAAGATGCTGATTTCGGGAGTAGCGCTGGCCGTGGGGGTTGGTCTGGCGACCGTCGCGATTCCGGCGCAGGCAGCGACGCTGCGTATGGCATGGTCGCAGGACGCGACCGGGCTTGATCCGCATAAGCAGACGGCCTTCTCCTCCATCCGCCTGCTGGAGCTGATCTATGAGCCGCTCGTTCGCCTCGGCAGCAATCTGCAGATCGTGCCCGGCGTTGCCGAGAGCTGGCAGTTCTCCCCCGACGGCAAGCAGCTGACCTTCAAGCTCAATGCCAAGGCCAAATTCCAGAACGGCGCGCCGGTGACTTCGGCTGACGTCAAGGCCTCCTTCCAGCGCATTCTCGATCAGGCGACCGGCGCCGTTGCCCGCGCCAATTTCCTGTCGATCGCTAGCATCGATACGCCCGATGCCAATACCGTTGTCTTCAATCTGTCGCAGCCCGACGTTCCCCTTTTGACGGCGATGACCAGCCTCAATGCTGCCGTCGTGCCGGCCAGCGAAATCACCGCCGGCACCATCGGCACCAAAGCGATCGGTTCCGGCCCCTTCAAGCTCGACAGCTGGGTTCCGAATTCCAAGGAAGTCTTGAGCGCGAATAAGGATTGGGCCGGCGGCGCCACGGGCGTCGATGGCATCAATATCAGCGTGCTGCCGGATGAAACCGCGATCCTTGCGTCGCTCCGCACCGGTCAGATCGATTTCGCGCTGCTCAACGATCCGCTTGTCGCAACGCTGGTGCCGAAGGAGCCGAAACTGCAGCTCACCCGAACGCCGGTGCTCTCCTACAACGTCCTGCAGCTCAATCCCTCTCGGAAGCCGATGGATCAGCCGGCCGTGCGCCAGGCAATTTCCTGCGCCATCGATCGCAAGGATGTGATGGATACGGCCGCCCTCGGCGAAGGCAAGGTGACGGGGCCGCTGACGATGCCGCTCTATGCGACCGATCCCAGCAAGCTCTTCTGTTACACGCGCGATGTCGCCAAGGCGAAGAAGCTGATGGCCGATGCCGGCTTTGCCAATGGTTTCTCGGCGACGGTGATCGCCGCAACCGGCGAGCCGCCGACCGCCACGGCCGAGGCGCAGGTCATCCAGTCGCAGCTTGCCGAAATCGGCATCAAGCTCGATATCAAGGTGATGGAACTCAACGTCTATGTCGACACCTGGCTGAAGGGCAATTTCGACATGGCCGTTGCGCTGAACGGCGGCAGTGCCGACCCCTATTCCATGTACAACCGTTATTGGACCAAGACGGGCAATCTGCAGAAGGTCGCCAACTATATCGACGACACGCTCGACAGCCTGATGCAGAAGGGCCGCGCTGAAACCGATCCTGCCAAGCGCAAGGAGATCTTCGCCGAGTTCGAAAAGCATCTTGCCGAAGTGTCGCCCTGGATCTGGCTCTATACGGCCTATGGCTACACGGCCGAGCAAAAGAACGTGGCGGGCTTCATACCGACGCCGACCGGCTCGCTGTTCGGTCTGAGCAAGGTCTCGATCAAGTAACGATGATCGGGACCTAGAGCATTTCCCTTTCGAGCGATCTCATGGAAATGCTCTATCTCTTTGTTTTTACGCAATTTCATCTGTCAGTTCACGTCTTGGTTCAGCTGAAATTGTTTTAGAGGAATTGCAATGTCATATCTGACGCGCCGGCTGATGACATTCCCGCTGATCATGCTGGGCGTGTCCATCTTCGTCTTCGTCGCCATCCGGCTGGTGCCTGGCGATGCGATCACAGCGATGCTCGGAACCAACGCGGGCCTGCTGACGCCGGAGCAGCGGCAGGCCCTTGCCGCCTATTTCGGCATCGATCAGTCCTGGCCCGTCCAATACTGGCATTGGTTGCTCGGCGTATTCCAGGGCAATCTCGGCATATCCGTTACCTATGGCAAGCCGGTTCTCGATATCATTCTGGAGCGTTTTCCGCTGACGCTCGAGCTTGCCTTGCTTTCAATGGTGATCGCGCTTACGATCGGCCTGCCGGCGGGCGTCTTTGCCGCCACCAGAAACGAAAAGTTCTCCGATCTTTTCGTGCGCATCGTCGCCATGATCGGGCAGTCCACGCCGAATTTCGTTCTCGGCCTTCTGCTGATCTATGCCTTGTCTGCCGGTTTCGGTGTGCTGCCGACCATGGGTGCCTTCACGCCCCTTTGGGAGAACCCGCTTGAAAATCTCGGCCAAATGATCCTGCCGGCGCTGACGCTGGGGTTCGCCTTCGCCGCCTCGGTGACGCGTGTCGTGCGTTCGGCCATGCTCGACGTCTTGAGCGATGATTATGTCCGCACCGCCCGCAGCCGCGGCGTGCCGGCGCGCGGTGTCATCTGGCGGCATGCTCTGCCGAATGCGCTGATCCCGGTGGTGACGCTGAGCGGCGTCGAATTCGGCTATCTGCTGGGCGGCGCTGTGCTGGTCGAGCAGATCTATGCCCTGCCGGGGCTTGGCCGCATGGTGCTCGATGCCATCCTGCAGCGCGACTATGCACTGGTGCAGGGCAGCGTGCTGTTCATTGCCTTCAACTTCATGATCGTCAATCTGCTCGTCGATCTCGCTTATGTCGCGCTTGATCCGCGCGTCCGTCTGGGAGAAGGCTAATGAGCATCGTCAAAGCCATCTTTGGACATATGAGCGGCCGGATCGGCGGAATCATCGTCCTCATTTATGTTCTACTTGCCATTCTCGGCACGTCGGGTGTGACCCCGCATGATCCCTTGACGCAGAACCGCATCGACCGCTTGCACGCCCCGAACCTCACCTATTGGATGGGCACCGATCTTTTCGGCCGCGATGTTGCGAGCCGCCTGATGCATGGCATCGGCGAATCCTTCACCGTCGCCTTCTTCTCCGTTGCCTTTGCGACCTTGCTCGGTACGCTGCTTGGCTTGACGGCGGCATGGTCTGGCAAGGGCTGGGATGGCATCATCATGCGCGCGATGGATGTGCTTTTAGCTTTCCCGGCGATCCTGCTGGCACTCCTGATCATCGCCATTGTCGGGCCTGGCACCTGGACCAGCGTTGCGGCGATTGCGATTGTCTATACGCCGATTTTTACCCGCGTGGTGCGAGGCCCGGCCCTTTCGCTGAAGGCACGCGATTTCGTCAATGCCGCCCGCACCTTCGGCAGCAGCCGTTCCTACATTCTGACGCGGCATCTCTTGCTCAATCTCGTCGCACCCTTGACCGTGCAGGTGACGCTGGCGCTTGCCTGGTCGCTGCTGACGGAAGCGGGCCTCAGCTTCCTCGGTCTGGGAACGCAGCCGCCGGCCTCCTCGCTAGGCCTGATGCTGAGCGACAGCCGCAATCTCATGGAAACGGCACCCTGGCTGCTGATCTTCCCGGGCGTGACCATCATGATCTCCATCCTCGGCTTCAACCTTCTTGGCGATGCCCTGCGCGATATCCTTGATCCGAAGATGCGGAGGGCGACGGTATGACACCGCTTCTTTCCGTCTCTGATCTCAGCGTCGGCTTCGGGCGCAATCCCGAGGCCAATCCCATCGTGCGTGGTGTCAGCTTCGATCTCGAAGCCGGCGAGACGCTGGCGATCGTCGGCGAGAGCGGCTCGGGCAAGTCGGTAACAGCACTGTCACTCAATCGCCTCGTCGATTTCGGCGGGGGCCGGATCACCGGCGGCTCGATCCGCCTCAAGCGTGCCGACAACAGCATCCTCGATCTCACCAAGGCGAGCGAAGCGGAACTGACGAAGACCCGTGGTGCCGAGATCGGCATGATCTTCCAGGAGCCGATGACCTCGCTAAACCCGGTCCTGACCATCGGCACGCAGATCGAGGAATCCTTCCGGCTGCACCGCGGCCTGACCGGCAGCCAAGCAAAGGCGGCGGCCAAGGATGCGCTGGATCGCGTGCGTATTCCCGATGCCGCGCGGCGGATGACCTATTGCCCGAACCAGCTTTCCGGCGGCATGTTGCAGCGAGTGATGATCGCAACCGCGCTTGCCTGCAATCCGCGTCTATTGATTGCCGATGAGCCGACGACGGCGCTCGATGTCACCGTGCAGGCGCAGATCATGGCACTTCTTGCCGAATTGAAGCGCGAGACCGGCATGTCGATGATCTTCATCACGCACGATATCGGCCTCGTCGCCGGCATTGCCGACAAGGTGATGGTGATGCAGGCAGGTCAGGCGGTTGAGCAGGGCGAGCTTAATCAGATCCTCGATCATCCAACCCATCCCTATACCCGGCATCTATTGCATTCCGTTCCACATTTCGCCTCGGGACAGGCTGCACGCACCGATTTTCAAAGGGATGAGGCGTCGTCCAAGCCGGCATTGAAGGTTGATGGCTTGACCGTCCGTTTTCCGGTTAAGGGCAGCTTCTTGCATCGACCGACAGGCGCCGTTCACGCCGTCGAAGGCGTCGGTTTCGACCTGATGCCGGGCGAGACGCTGGCGATCGTCGGCGAGAGTGGATCGGGTAAATCCACCACGGCCCGCGCAATCCTCGGATTGGTGAAATCGACCCGCGGCACTTTTGCGACGAATAGCGGCAAGGCGGCGGATCGCACCAGCGCGGTGCAAATGGTTTTCCAGAATCCTTATGCCTCGCTTAATCCGCGCCTTCGTGTCGACAACATCCTCGCCGAGCCGGTGATAGCATCGGGTGCGCGCGTCTCAGTCGAGACGCGCGAACGCATGCTGATGCTGCTGAAGCGGGTGGGCCTGCCGGAAAACGCCCTTGAACGCTATCCGCACGAATTTTCCGGCGGCCAGCGGCAAAGACTGTGCATCGCGCGCGCTCTGATGCTGAACCCGTCCGTACTTGTGCTTGACGAGGCGGTTTCCGCGCTCGACGTGTCCGTCCAGGCACAGGTATTGGAATTGCTGATCGAACTGCAGCGCGAATATGGGCTTGCCTATCTCTTCATCTCTCATGACATGGCTGTCGTGGAGCGGATCGCCCATCGCATCGCGGTGATCTATGCAGGGCAGATCGTCGAGATCGGCGATGCCGCCTCAGTCTTGTCGGAGCCCAAGCATTCCTATACCAGGCGGTTGATCGCGGCGGTTCCGACGGTGGCGCGGCGCAAGGAAAACTTCACGCTCGACACCCGCCAGGTTCCGTCCCTGGTGCGTCCTTTAGGCTTCGAGCCCACCGTTCCCGAGTGGCGCCGCTTTGCGCCGGATCACATCGCGCTGGCGGAAGCTTGAACGAGGCCGAGGAGAGGCGAGATGGCAAGCAGGGGGAGCATGCAGTTTCAGGAGCGTTTTGATCGAGCCTTCGCGCCGATCGAGCAATCGGTTTCGGCGGCGCGCATCCCCGGCGGCGTGCTTGGCATGGTCGATCTCGACGGTATCAGGCAGGTCCGCGCCGTTGGTTCGGCACAGAAGGTACCGGATGTCAGGCCGATGCTGGTCGACACCTGGTTCGACCTTGCGTCGCTCACCAAGGTCATTTTCACCACGCCGCGCATCCTGGCCCTGGCCGAGGCCGGCACGATCGACCTCGATGCTCCCTTGGTCGAACTCCTGCCCGATCTGCGTCAATATAGTGCCGAGGCCTGGGAGCGGAAAGTGACGTTCCGGCAATGCCTCGGCCACCAGACACCGTTTCCGGCAGTCGAGCCAATCTACACCTATGGCCGTGACCCAGAGCTTCTGCGCGCCTTCATCCTGCAGCGCGAATGGCGCGCCGGGCCGCCCGTCTATTCCGATATCAACTTCATCCTGCTAGGCTTCGCTCTGGAGCGGCTGAATAGAAAGACGATCCGCGCTATGGATCCGGGGTCTGGATTTGCCTTTTCCGCGCCGCCGGAATTGGCCGCTGCAACGGAAGACTGCACCTGGCGCCACCGCGTTCTGTCGGGCGAGGTTCATGACGACAATTGTTCGGCATTGCAGGGTGCCGGCCATGCCGGTCTCTTCGGAACGGCGGACGCGATTCTCGATTTCGCCAAGGGGTTGCTTGACGGTAGCGGCGCGTCGGCGCAGTCAATCGCGCTGATGCGGACACCGCTTTCCGCCACTCGCACCCATGGCTGGGAACGGCCCCATGACGGTTGGCATGGCGGCACTCTTTGCTCGCCCGGCACGATCGGCCATACGGGGTTTACAGGCGTGGCCCTCTGGGTCGATTTTGACCAAGGCAAGGCCTGGACCCTCCTTACCAACCGCATCCATCCGACGCGCCACTTCTACAGCGGCATACTGGCGCTTCGTCAGTCCGTCAGCGATCTCGTCAACGCAGCATAGGAGCCTGACCATGGAACCAATCTGGGCAGTCGGTCTGATGACCGGGACCGTCCTCGACGGCAATATCGATGTCGCCATGCTGAAGACCGATGGCGAGCGCGTCGCGGAATTCGGCCCTTACGTGCTGGCCCCCTATCCCGATTGGATCCGCAGGCTCCTGGAAGAGACGCTGGCACAGGCGCGCGTTTGGAATTTTGAAGGGCCGGAGCCGGCGATCTTCAAGCAAGCCGAGGAGGCCTTGACGCGGGCGCAATCGGAGGCGGTCAGGGAATTGGTCGAAGGGAATGGCATGACGATGGCAGACATCGGTGTCGTTGGTTTCCATGGCCAGACTGTCCTGCATCGCGCGCCACAGAAGGATCGGTTGGGGCAGACGCGCCAGCTTGGCGATGGCGAGCTGATGCGGTCCATTCTCGGCACGAAGGTCGCCTATGATTTCCGCTCGGCCGACATGCGCGCCGGCGGGCAGGGAGCGCCGCTTGCTGCCGCCTACCATACCGCGCTGTTGCGCGGTGCAGGTGCTGCGGGCGAGGCGGCTATTCTCAATCTCGGCGGCGTTGCCAATGTCACCTGGTCGGATGGAGAAGGCAATTTCGTTGCTTTCGATACCGGCCCGGCCAATGCGCCGCTCAACGACTTCATCAAGTCGCACGGGCTTGGCGAGATGGACCGCGACGGTGCGCTTGGGGCTGCCGGCAAGGTCGATGAGGCACGGCTCGAGCGGCTGCTGCAGCATCCCTATCTCACGGCGCCCTATCCGAAGTCGCTGGATCGTTTCGATTTCGGCGCCTCCATGGCGGATGGCCTCAGCCCGGAGGATGGTGCAGCCACACTTTCGGCCTTCACGGCAAGCGCTGTGGGCAAGGCGCTGGATCTCCTTCCTCGCAGGCCCACCAAGGTCGTCGTCAGCGGCGGCGGCCGGCATAATCCGACGATCATGTCGATGCTGAAGAGCCGGGCCGGGGTGGAGCCGATCTTCGCCGAAGATCTCGGCTGGCGCGGCGACGCGGTGGAGGCGGAGTGCTTTGCGTTTCTCGCGGTGCGCGTGCTGCGGGGCCTGCCGATCAGCTTTCCCGGCACGACGGGCGTGCCGGCGCCGATGCGCGGCGGCCGCCTCGCGCAATAGCCGCCCGCGAACCAGCTATCGCGTGAGAGGTTTTCGCTTCCGTCCATCGATGATATGAAGAGGCCACGAATTTGCGATCGCTTGGTCTCGGACGGATATCGCTTATATGGCAGGCAGGCATTACCGGGCAGGCTTCGTCGGCATCATCGTTGCTTTTGCGATCGCATTTGCCATCGATGCTTTTGTTTTTAGCCCAGCAGCTGCGCAACCGGAATGGCGCGTTGCGCCTCCCGTCTGCGTTTCCGGCCCAATGACGACGGAGACGGGCGAGACGCTTTGCCTGCGCAAGGACAGCTACAATCGCGATCTCTGCACGGCCATCGAGTATTTCGCTCACAGCAATCGTCTGCCGCCGGAATATCTGGCGCGGCTGGTCTGGCGTGAAAGCCTGTTTCGCTCCGATGCAGTCAGCCCTAAGGGCGCTCGCGGCATCGCGCAGTTCATGCCGGGAACGGCGAAGCTGCGTGGCGTGCGCGACAGCTACGATGCGCTGGAAGCACTTAGCAAGGCGGCGACCTATCTCGATGAATTGCGTGACCGTTTTGGCAATCTGGGTCTTGCCGCCGCTGCCTATAATGCCGGCGAGGGCGGTCTTGCCAATTTCCTGAATTCCGGCGGGCTTCCCTATGAGACGCGCAACTATGTGAGCGCGATCACCGCCCACAGCGTCGAGGAATGGCGCGACGATCCGCCCGATATCGCAGCTCCGGTGCTGGATAAGAGCAAGCCGTTCGTCGATTCCTGTGTCGCGCTTGCGCAAAGCCGGCGGCTAAAGCCCATTCCCTTGGAGCAGGAGCGGCCCTGGGCGCCCTGGGGCGCGCAACTCGCCGAACATTTTCAGGTGGATGCCGCTCGCCGTCTGTTTACCGCAAATATCCGGAAGCTGCCGGCTCCGCTGAACGCGGAAAAGCCGTTGATCGTGCGGCAGCGCAATGCCGACTTTGGCCGCCGTGTCCGTTATGCGGCGCGCATTCCGCGGCAAACGCGGGAGGAAGCGGATGCCGTTTGCACGCAAGTCCGGCAGCAGGGCGGCTCCTGCCTGGTCTTCAGGAACTAATGTAAGCGCATAGCTCCGGCATGCTTGGTGATTGTTTGATTCTCTGTCGCTTGATTGTGCTTTACTCCCTGATGTCGCAAGCTTATTTCTTGCAAGCCCGACCTTTGGGAGGAAGCCGTTTGGGTTGCTAAAGGAGCGTATGATGGCGCAGAAGCGTGAAGTCCCCGGTATTCGTCCCTACAACAGCCCCGCTGGCGGTTGGGGAGCCCTGAAGGCGACCGCCAATGCAGTGCGCGAGCAGATGGACATCACCGAAGCGCCCGGCCTGCTGCTGCGCACCAACAAGCCCACGGGTTTCGATTGCCCTGGCTGTGCCTGGCCCGACAAGGAACACACCTCCACCTTCCAGTTCTGCGAAAACGGTGCCAAGGCCGTCACCTGGGAAGCGACGAACAAGCGCGTAACGCCCGAATTCTTCGCCGAGCACACGGTCAGCGAACTTCTGACCTGGAGCGACTACGAGCTGGAAAATTCCGGACGGTTGACGCATCCGATGGTCTATGACCGCGCATCCGATACCTACCGGCCGATTGCCTGGGAGGACGCCTTTGCCCGCATCGGCGAGGTCATGCGCAGCCAGCCCGATCCGGATATGGTCGAATTCTATACGTCGGGCCGCGCCTCCAACGAAGCGGCTTTCCTCTTCCAGATTTTCGCCCGCGAATACGGCACCAACAACTTCCCCGACTGCTCGAACATGTGCCACGAAGCGACCAGCGTCGGCCTGCCGCAATCGATCGGCATCGGCAAGGGCACCGTCTCGCTCGACGACTTCGACGAATGCGATCTGATCATCTCCATGGGGCACAATCCCGGCACAAATCATCCGCGCATGATGGGTACGCTGCATGAATGCTCGCGCCGCGGCGTGCCGATCATCGTCTTTAATCCGCTGAAGGAGCGGGCGCTGGAGCGTTTTGCCGACCCGCAGGATCCGATCGAGATGGGAACCTTCAGCTCGACCCGGATCGCATCGTCCTATTATCAGGTCAAGATTGGCGGCGATGCCGCCGCGCTCAAGGGCATCATGAAGGCGGTTCTCGCACTGGCCGAGACCTCGTCAGATGTTCTTGATCATGCCTTCATTGCCGAACACACCACCGGCTTCGACGCGCTTGTTGCCGATATCAATCAGACGGAGTGGGCCGATATCGAGCGTGTCTCTGGTCTTGCCCGGGCTGATCTGGAGCGGGTTGCCGACGCCTACGTCAAGTCAAAGGCGACGATCGTCGCCTATGGCATGGGCATCACTCAGCATGCCAAGGGAACGGCCAATGTCCAGCAGATCGCCAATCTCTTGCTGCTGCGGGGCAATTTCGGCAAGCCGGGAGCCGGCATCTGCCCTCTGCGTGGCCATTCCAACGTGCAAGGCAATCGCACCGTCGGAATTACCGAGAAGCCGACGCCGGCCTTGATCGAGGGTATCGAACGGGCGTTCGGCTTCACGTCGCCGGCTCATCATGGTCACGATGCCGTTGCCGCCATGCAGGCGATGGCGGAGGGGCGCTCCAAGGTGCTGCTTTGCCTCGGCGGTAATTTCTCGATTGCGCTTCCCGATCCGGAACTTTGCGCGCAGGCGATGCGTAAGCTCGATCTCGCCGTCCATATGAACACCAAGCTCAATCGCTCCAATCTACTTATTGGCAAGGAATCCTTCCTGTTCCCCGTGCTTGGCCGTACCGAGCAGGACGTTCAGGCAACCGGCGCGCAGTCAGTCACGATCGAGGATTCGATGTCGATGGTGCATGCGTCGCGCGGGCGGCTGAAGCCGGCCTCCGACCAGCTGCGTTCCGAGCCTGCCATCGTTGCGGGAATAGCGCAGGCGGCCCTGCCGAACAGCAAGGTTGCGTGGATGGAGCTCATCACGGACTACGATCTGATCCGCGACAAGATCGAAATCGTCTATCCGGATTTTGCCGATTACAATGAGCGCATCCGGGTGCCGGGCGGCTTTCGCCTGCCGATCGGGCCGACGGAACGCGTCTGGAAGACGCCCTCCGGCAAGGCGGAGTTCAAGCTGTTTTCCGGCCTCAACGAGGACATCTCGCTTTCAGATGGGACTATCCTCAAGCTCGCTACGATCCGCAGCCATGATCAGTACAACACGACGATCTACGGTCTCGACGATCGTTATCGCGGCGTCTTCGGCCGCCGTGACGTGCTGTTCATGAACGATAGGGATTTGAAGGCAAAGGGGTTGGAGCACGGCGATCTCGTCGAGATCGAGACCGCGCTGCCCTCAGGCGGCAAACGGCTCTTGAAGCTGACCGCCATTTCCTACGATATTTCCGAGGGCTCTGTTGCTGCCTATTACCCGGAGGCAAATTGCCTGATCCCGATCGACTACCAGGACAAGGAAAGCGGCACTCCTTCGTATAAGTCCGTTCCGGTGCGGGTCAGCAAGGCGGCTTGATCTTCACACGATCATCCAGCCGACGTTTGTTACCTTGTTGGCTGGGTAAACGACCTACCGCAGCCGTCCTCCCTGCTTGTCGAAATAGCGTCGACGTTCGGGCGGGCAGTAAAGATGGAGCGTGTCGCCGCGCTCGATCTCCGGCCCGTCGCGATATTCGGCGATGATCGCCTGGCCATCCTCTGTCTGGCAATAGAGATAGCGTGTGCCGCCCAGATATTCGGTGACATCGACCGTGACCCGCACGGCATCGGCTGCATTTGAAACGACGACGAAATGTTCGGGGCGCATACCGAGCAGGATCTTTTCGCCGGATGATGGTTTGTGCTGGCTAAGATCGACTTCGATGCTGCCATTGCCGACCTTTGCCGATCCGTCGCCTGACCATGTCGCTTCGATCATGTTCATCCTCGGCGAGCCGATGAAGCCGGCGACGAAACTGTTGGCCGGATCTTCATAGACCTCGCGCGGGCTGCCGACCTGCTCGATCCGGCCGTCCCTCAGCACGACGATCCTGTCGGCGAGCGTCATGGCCTCGGTTTGATCATGGGTGACATAGATCATCGTATTGCCGAGCTCGCGGTGAAGCCGGGCAATTTCGATGCGCATGGAGACGCGCAGCTCCGCATCGAGGTTGGAAAGCGGTTCGTCGAAGAGAAAGACATCCGGCTCGCGAACGATGGCGCGGCCGATGGCGACACGCTGGCGCTGGCCGCCGGAAAGCTGGCCCGGCCGACGCTCGAGCAGATGATCGATCTTGAGGATCGCCGCAGCGGAACGCACGCGTCTTTCGATTTCGGAAGCATCGGTTCGGGCCATTTTCAACCCAAAACCAAGATTGTCGCGCACGCTCATGTGAGGATAGAGCGCATAGGACTGGAAGACCATGGCTATACCGCGCTCGGACGGATCGAGATCGGTGACGTCTCGGCCCTTGATGGCGATCTCGCCGTCGGTGACTTCTTCCAGCCCGGCAATCATCCGCAGCAACGTGGACTTGCCGCAGCCGGACGGGCCGACGAAGACGACGAAAGCCCCTTCCGGTATGTCAAGATCGATGCCGTGGATGACCTCCAGTCCGCCAAAACTCTTGCGGACGCCGGTCAGGCGCATGCCGTTCTTCGTCATGTCAGGCTCCGCGCTGCATCTGATCGGCGCGGATCCACACCAGCATCTCGCCCGGATCGCGATTGTCCCAGAGATGGTAGGGCACAAAACGCGCGGTGGAGGCAACGCTTTTCGGCGGTGTCGTCCGATAGAGATCTGAGCCCCAGTCCGCCTCATCGCGCATGACCGAAACATCGAGCGCCACTGCGCCCTCCAATGCGGCAATTTCCGTCGTCTCGGCGGAGGCCGGATCGCTGGAAAGCGAAATGCCGTTGAGGTCGTGACCATTGTCGGTAGTTTCAACGCAATAGACGAGCGGCCCGCGCATCAGGGCCGCACGCCCGGCGTCTTGGCGAACTTTAGGATTGGCAAACAGCGTGCGCGGGATGAGCGGAAGCGTGAGGTCGACGCTGTCGCCGGCCTGCCATTCCCGCTCGATGCGGGCATAGCCGTCGACGGTGATCGTTGCCAGATCGACCGGTGCGCCATTGACTGCGAGCGTCGCGCCCTCGGCCCATTCGGGAATGCGCAGCGATAGAGCGAATTTGGCCGCGCGATCCAGATTGACCTCGAAGCGAATTGCACCGTCCCAAGGGTAGCGCGTTTCCTGGGAAAGCTGCACGGTCACGCCACCGGCTAGAGGGACGCGGGCTTTGCTTTCGCCGTAGAGATGGACGGCGATCTCGTTGTCGGCGGCGGCATACATATAGGAGCCGACGGAGGCGAGCAGGCGTGCGATATTGGGCGGGCAGCAGGGGCAATGGTGCCAGGTCCAGCGGTGATGCTTGCCGGCGCTCTCCAGAGGATTTTCGTAGAAGAAGGTCTTGCCGTCTTGCGACAGGCCCGCCATTGCACCGTTGTAGAGCGCTACTTCCATGATGTCGGCATAGCGGCGGTTCGGTCCGCGACCGAGCATGCGGTTGGCCCAGAAGACCAGACCGACGGAGGCGCAGGTCTCGGCATAGGCGCTCTCGTTCGGCAGGTCATAATAGTCGGTAAAGCCCTCGTTGGAGGCAGCCGGTCCGATACCGCCGGTTACATACATCTGCTTCGTCGTCAGGTCGTCCCAGAGCGTCTCAAGGGCCGAGGTCAGCGTATCGTCGTTATATTCCGTCGCGATATCGGCCATGCCGGAATAGAGGTACATGGCGCGCACCGCATGGCCCACCACCTTGGTCTGCTCGCGCACCGGCAGGTGCGACTGGCTGTATTCATAGGTCTTCTGCACGAAATTTTTGGGATCACGGCCATCACGAAGTGCTTCCTCGGTGAAGAAATGCGGTTCCTGGCCGCGCTGGTCGATGAAGTATTTGGCAAGATCGAGATATTTCTTCTCACCGGTGACGCGGCCCAGCTTGACGAGTGCAAGCTCCACCTCTTCATGGCCGCAATAGCCGCGCAGCTGGCCTTCGCCATGCCCGAAGACGGTGATCATGTAATCGGCAAAGCGGCTCATGATGTCGAGCAGCTTGCGCTTGCCCGTTGCCTGATAATAGGCGACGGCCGCCTCGATCAGATGGCCGGCGCAATAAAGTTCGTGATGATCGCGCAGGTTGGTCCAGCGACGGCCGGGCTGGACACGCTGGAACCAGGCATTCAGATAGCCGTCCTCCTGCTGCAGCTTTTCGTACATGTCGATGATGGCGTCCGCGCGCGCCTCCAGTTCGGCATTGGGGCGGCGATAGAGCGAATAGGCGATGGTTTCGATCGACTTGCCGAGATCGCTGTCCCAGAACATCTGCGTCGAGCCCGACCATGTCTGCAAGGGGATGACGATGCCGGGGCTTGGCTGACTGACGTCGATCGCCTGGATCATGCCCGCTTCGACGCACCGGTCGAGAAGGGTCGCAGCGGTGGAATTGCAGATGGCATCCTGGCGGGCGCCGAAAAGCCCTCCGAGCTCGACATTCGGAACGGGCAGGGGGCGAAACTGGCGGCTTTCTCTGTCAGACATGGCTTGATCCTTACTTAAAGGGTTATTTCACCGCGCCGGCCATCAGCCCGCGCATGTAATAGCGTTGCAGAAGCAGGAAGACGATGACGCAGGGGATGGTCATGACGGCGATACCGGCCTGGACCGCTCCCCAGTTGACGGCGCCGAGGCGCCCGGTCCTGACGGCGATCATCAGCACCGGCAGGGTGAATTTCTCGTTGCTCGACAGGAGCACCAGGGCCGCCAGGAACTCGTTCCAGGCGTTGAGGAAGGCAAAGATCGCGACGGTCGCAACCCCTGGCAACACCAATGGGAAGAGAACGCGGAACAGCAGTTTCAGATCGCGTGCGCCGTCGATGCGTGCCGCTTCCTCGATTTCCTTGGGCACGGCGTCGAAGGCGTTGCGCATCATGAAGACCGAAAAGGGAAGCTGCAGCGTCACATAGACGAGGGTCAGCCCGATCAGCGAATTATTGAGGCCGAGCCTTGCCAGGATGATGAAGAGCGGCGTCAGGATCGACTGGAAGGGGATCATCAGCGTCGCGATGATCAGGATGAAGAGCGCACCCTTGAAGGGGAAATGATAGCGCGAGAAGCCATAGCCGGCGAGCAGGCTGACGATGACGGTCAAGAGCACGGTGGCGACCGAGACGAATAGTGAGTTCAGCGTATGCTGGACGACGCCGGCGCCAAAGCCATCGAGCGAGCGATAGGCGTCGAAGCTGAAGCCGGTCGTCGGCCATGGCGGCAGCGGTGGCAGGCTAGCCTCGGTTCCATGCCGGAACGATGATAGCAGTGCGATGGCGAACGGCGCGAAGAAAAAGATGACGATAACGACGCCGATGCCGTGATAGCCGAAGCCGCCCCAGAGCTTGCGCCGCACGCGACGCTCCTTAGCCGTGCTCATGGCTTGTCCTCCCCGACGCGCAGCAGCCAAAGCTGGACGATGCTGATCAGCACCAGGATGACGAGGAGCGCGATCGAGAGCGCTGCGCCATAACCGAGATTGAAGGATACGAAGGACTGGTTGAAGATGTAATAGACCACCGAAATCATACGGTTCTGCGGGCCGCCTGATGTCATGATGTAGAACTGGTCGAAGGCAAGCACCGAGCCGGTGATGGAAATGATGAGCGCAAGCGCAATCGTGCGACGCATCAGCGGCAGGGTGAGATGTCGGAAGCGCTGCCAGCGCTTGGCGCCGTCGATTCGCGCGGCCTCGGTCAGTTCGGAGGGGATTGCCTGCAGGCCTGTCAGCAGGATGATCATGGTAAAGCCGGCGATCTTCCAGACCACCATGACGATGATGGTCGCGAATGCCATGTCGAAATCGGCAAGCAGGTTTGGCCTCTTGTCGACGAGACCGAGCGCCAGAGCGACCGGTGCGAAGAAGCCGGCGTCGACATTGGCGAGCCAGACCCAGAGCAGCGACGCCGTTGCAAGTCCGACGACGACGGGAAGGAAGATGATCGTGCGGTAGAAGCCGACGAATGGCCGGTGTTTTTCGACGAAGAAGGCGAGCGGGAAGGCTATGGCGAAGATCGCAATGGTCACGATCACCGTGTAATAGGCGGTGAAGCGCAGCGCTGCCATGAAGCGCATATCGGAGACCATGCGGATATAGTTACCGAAGCCGATCCAGCGGGGATTGCCGAGCAATGGCCAGTTGTGGAAGCTCATCCAGAAGGTAAAGACCACGGGTAGCACGAAGAAGACGATCACGAGCGCCATGGCCGGGGCGATGTAGACAAACCCGTGCCAGCTGGCACGCCTTCGCCGCGTTCGACGGCGTGCGGTTGCGATAGCTCCAGGGCCAGCCATGGAATGCTCCCGATGTTGCGATGGTTGGACCGGGAAGCCTTCAGGCTCCCCGGCGTTCATGGACTGATTATTGTTGGGCGTTGTCGATGATCGACTGCATCTCCGATTGGGCATTGGAGAATGCGCCATCGACATCACCCCCGAAGATGGCTGCGTTGGTGAAGCCCGCCCACGGTCCGTTGGCGCTGTTGATCAGGTCGTTGAACTGTAGCGTGTAAGGCGTTTTGGCAACCGAGATTGCCTTCAGCCCGACCTGCATGCGCGGATCCAGGCCCTGAAGCACCTGGTCGGCGATATCGCCGCGCGTCGGCAGGCTGCCGTACTTCGCCATGATCTTCTGTCCGTCGAGCGAATAGGTGTATTCGAGGAACTTCTTCACGGCATCGAGCTTCTTCGTGCCCTTGGAGATGACGAAATTGTCGCCGCCGGCAAAAGAGGACGGCTTGCCGTCGACGCCGGGGATCAGCGTCACGCCGAAATGGATATCGGGATACTGCGTGATCAGTGTGCCGATCGAAAAGGCGCCGATGCTCTGCTGGCCGATCTTGCCGTTGCTGATGCTGAGGAAATTGGCGCCGGTATCACTTGCGGCACCCGCCGGCACCAGATCCTTCTTGACCATGTTGCGGTAGATATCGACTGCCTTGCGCATTTGCGGCGTGTCGAGCGTAGCCTTCTTGCCGTCCTCCGAGAGAATATCGGCGCCGGCACCCCAGACGAGTGGCGTGAAGGTGAAGATCATGCAGCCGCCGCAGCCGCCGCCGGAGAAGTAGAAGCCGTAGGTATCGCCACCGAGCGCGCGAATCTTCTCGGCATTGCTTGTGATCTCCTCCCATGTGGTCGGAGCCTTTTCAGGGTCGAGGCCGGCCTTTTTGTAAAGATCCTTGTTCCAGGCGAAAACCGAGGTTTCGACGGATAGGGGCAGGCCATAGATGTGACCGTCATAGGTGCCGAGCTTCACATGCGAGGGCGACAGCGAATTGAAATAGGGCAGGCTCTTTGCCCAGTCCGTCAGATCCTCGAGCTGACCGGCGGCGGCGAAAGCCGGCGTATAGATGAGGTCCATCGACAGAGCGTCCGGCGCCTGGCCGCCGGCAATCGCCGTCGCATATTTCTGCACGAGTTCGGCAAAGGGTACTTCGGTCAGCGTGACCTTGTCCTCATGGCCGGCATTATAGGCCTCGACGACCTTCTTGAAGGAATCGCCAATGCCGCTTCGAACCCACATGGAGATGTTTTCGGCAGATGCACCGGATGCAAGCATTAAGGATATGAGGCCTGTTGCGGCCAGAAATCGCTTCATCATGTTCTCCTCCCATGGGGCTACTCCCGTCAGCCCCTTTCCCTTTAATCAACGACCGGGGCTTCCCCCGCATGATTGCCGCACGATAAGCTCGCAGGGCAAAGTTCTGATGCCAGGTTCGACGTCGCGCCCCTCGGCAAGCGCGAGAACTGTCAAGCCCGCCTCGCGGCCGAGGGCTTTAAGATTCATGTCGACCGTCGTCAGCGGTGGCCGTGTCTGGGCGGCGACAATCTCCCAATTGTCGAAACCGACCACCGAGACATCCTCCGGCACCCGCACACCGCGTTCGCGAAGCGCATCGACGACCGCGCGGGCAATCTGGTCGTTGCCGCAGAAGATCGCGTCCGGCTTTGCTCCAGCCACGCTCCAAAGCTGTGCGACGGCGTGGTGTCCCCAGGCCTCGGACCATGTACCGTACATGACCGGCAGCCCGTCTCCGGCGAGGTCGCGATAGGCCTTGGCGCGCTCACGCACCGAAACGAAGCTTTCAGGGCCGGTCACATGGGCGATCCGGCGTCGGCCGAGTCCCTGCAACCATTCGACCGCAAGGGCCGCCCCCTGATAGTCGTCGGCGCAGAAGGTGACGCTTCCCGGAGCCCCCTCGGTAAATGCATAGATGACCGGGATCGGCAGATTGGACAGATCGACGGGCAGGCGGCGGTCGATCCGCTTTCCAGAGGCGATGATGCCATCCACATGCTTGTCCAGCATCGCGTCCACATGAACCTTTCCAAGCGCCGGATCGTCCTCAATCGTGCAGAGGAAGACCGATACCCCGTGATCGACGAGCGCTTCCGTGATGCCGGCCATGACTGGCAGCGTGAAGCGGCCATATGTATCGTTGGTCAGAAGACCGATCGTGAACGTGCGATTGCTGAGCAATCCCTTGGCCAAGGCATTCGGACGGAAGCCGATGTCGGCGGCGGCACGCTTGACCCTTTCGCGTGTGTCGTCGCCCATGCGGCCGGTATTGTTCAAGGCCTTGGATGCCGTTGAAATGCTTACGCCCGCAGCCGCCGCAACGTCGTGAATCGTTGCGCGTCCGCTTTTCGCACGCTGATTTTCCAGATGTCTTCTCCCAGTCGAGTTTTCATGAGAAAAGCTTTTCTCAGCGCACGAGTCAACTAGAGAAAAGCTTTTCTCAAAAATTTCTGCACGGAAAAGAAGGAGGCCGAGAAGCTGGGTGAGGGCCGTAGCGAATTGGCAGGTCACTGCAGAATGTACGCCATGAAACGAAGCGGCGGCCGAGACCTGCCGGTCCCGGCCGCCGCGTTCTAGATCGCCGTTAGTTTCAGCCGATCGTCATCAGGCTGGCATTGCCGCCGGCGGCCGCGGTGTTGATTGATGTCGTCACCTCTTCGAGCAGCCAGTTGAGGCAATAGGCGTCTGCGTTCTTGGCAATTTCCTCGCTCGACGCAGCCTGTGTAAGAACCAGCGGGCCGGGGATAGCCGAGATCGTCTTG
This sequence comes from Rhizobium sp. WW22, assembly GCF_047041135.1. NCBI lineage: Bacteria > Pseudomonadati > Pseudomonadota > Alphaproteobacteria > Hyphomicrobiales > Rhizobiaceae > Rhizobium > Rhizobium sp. WW22. The sequence continues at coordinate 1,441,833 of NZ_CP178199.1, read as the reverse complement.
ATCGCCTGCTGGATGCGTGCAGCGTCACCTTCGATGAGAGCGCCAGCGAAAGGTCCATCGGCCGCCCAGTCTTTCGTCCAGGAGATGCGGTTTGCGACCTGCGCCGGCAGGCCATGAAGCTCTTCCTGCAAGCCGGATGCCGCATCGATGACGATCGAATTGCCTGTCGCAAGGCCTGCGGCGATCTGGACATGCAGGCCAGGAGCCGTCTGCGGAACAAGCAGGATTCTGCCGCGCGGATGCAGCGCGTAGAGGTTCAGCTCGCCGACCGGGCCTTGCAGCTCGGTATTGAAGCCGAGCGACGATTGGGCGGCGACGGCACGGGCCTGTTTGGCTGTGTCCGCGGCACCCTTGCTTTCGAGCCAGGCGACGAACCGCTGGGCGGTGGGGTCGGCTTGTACGGAGGCATCGCGCAACGGTTCGGTCGGGGAGGCGACAGACGGCGCAGATACATCGGGCCGCCGGCCTTCGGACCGGTACCGGAAAGCCCGCGGCCGCCGAAGGGTTGGACGCCGACGACAGCGCCGATGATGTTGCGGTTGACATAGAGATTGCCGGCGCGCACGCGCTCGGTCACATGGGCGATCGTATCGTCAAGCCGGGTGTGCAGGCCAAAGGTCAAGCCGTAGCCGGAGGCATTGATATCGGCGATCAGCTTGTCGAGCCCCTTGCGCTGATAGCGCATGATGTGAAGGACCGGGCCGAACACCTCGCGCTTCAGATCGCTGAGCTTCTTGAGCTCGATGATGGTGGGAGCGACGAAGGTGCCCTTGGCAGCGCTTTCGGGAAGGTCGAGCTGTTCGACATTGCAGCCGAGCTTGCGCATGCGTTCGATATGCTCGTCGATGCCGCGCTTGGCGTTGTCGTCGATGACCGGGCCGATGTCGACTGCAAGTTGATCGGTCCTGCCGACCGAGAGCTCGCGAAGGGCGCCGCGCAGCATGGTCAGCGTACGATCGGCCACTTCCTCCTGCAGGCAAAGGACGCGCAGGGCCGAGCAACGCTGGCCGGCACTGTCGAAGGCCGAGGCGATGACGTCGCCGACGACCTGTTCGGCAAGGGCAGAGGAGTCGACGATCATGCCGTTCTGCCCGCCGGTTTCGGCGATGAGGGGGATCGGCTTGCCGAATTTGGAGAGGCGCTCGGCAAGCTGAGCCTGGATCAGGCGAGCAACTTCCGTCGAGCCTGTGAACATGACGCCGGCGGTTTCGGGAGCACCGACGAGGGCTGCGCCCGTTCTGCCGCTACCGGGGACAAACTGCAGGACATCGCGCGGGATGCCGGCCTCGTGCAGGATGCGGACGCCCTGCGCGGCAATCAGCGGCGTATTGCCGGCCGGCTTGGCGACGACCGGATTGCCGGCGACAAGCGCGGCCGCAACCTGTCCGGTGAAGATCGCCAGCGGGAAGTTCCACGGGCTGATGCAGACGACAGGGCCGAGCGGCTCGCTCTCCGGCTTCAGCACCTGGCGTGCCTGCGCGGCGTAATAGCGAAGGAAGTCGATCGCTTCCCGGATTTCGCCGACGGCGTTTGCGGCCGATTTGCCGGCTTCGCGGATGCTCAGGCCGACGAGAGCAGGCATCTCGCTCTGCATGAGATCGGCGGCGCGTTCAAGGATGGTGGCCCGGTCTGCGGGGCTCACCGCGGCCCAACGCTCGGCTGTCGCGGCGGCAAGCCGCATGACGTCGGGCGCATCTTCCGGCTCCAGTTCGACGACATGGCCAACGAGGTCCGCATGGTCGGCAGGATTGAGAACTGCACGGGCCACGCCGCGCTCGGAGCCGTCGGCGAGAAGTGGCTTGGCGGTCCAGTCTTTAGCTGCCGAAGCTTGCAGCTGCGCAGAGAGATCGTTGAGCGCCGTTTCATTTGAGAGATCGACACCAGCGGAATTCCGTCGCGCGCCGCCGAACAAATCGGCCGGGAGAGCGATCTTGTCGTGCTGCGCGCCGACAACCGTCATGCTGCGCACGATCTCGACGGGATCGGCGATCAGCTCCGATACCGGGACGGCAGGGTCGGCGATCTTGTTGACGAACGAGGAATTGGCGCCGTTTTCGAGCAGGCGGCGGACAAGATAGGCGAGCAGCGTTTCGTGGGTGCCGACTGGCGCGTAGATCCGGCAGGGGCGATTAAGATTTTCGGCGCCCACGACCTCTTCATAGAGCGGCTCGCCCATGCCGTGCAGGCACTGGAATTCATATTTGCCGACCGCAAAGTCGTCGCCAGCCATGTGGTAGATGGTGGCCAGGCTCTGGGCGTTGTGGGTGGCAAATTGCGGGAAGACCACGTCGGTCGCGGCCAGCAGCTTCTTGGCGCAGGCGATGTAGGAGACGTCTGTATAGATCTTGCGGGTATAGACGGGGAAACCTTCCAAGCCGTCCAACTGCGCGCGCTTGATCTCGGCGTCCCAATAAGCGCCCTTGACGAGACGGACCATGAGGCGATGCCCGGAGCGGCGGGCAAGATCGATGATGAAATCGAGGACGAAGGGGCAGCGCTTGCCGTAGGCCTGCACCACGAAGCCGATGCCATCCCAGCCGGACAGATCCGGATCGAGGCACAGTTCTTCCAGAAGGTCGAGCGACAGCTCCAGCCTGTCGGCTTCCTCGGCGTCGATGTTCAGGCCGATATCATAACGCTTGGAGAGCAGCGCCAACGCCTTCACCTTCGGCAGAAGTTCGCCCATCACCCTGTCGGCCTGCGAACGCGAATAGCGTGGGTGCAGCGCGGAGAGCTTGATGGAGATGCCGGGGCCTTCATAGATGCCGCGGCCAGCCGAGGCCTTGCCGATCGCATGGATGGCGTTTTCATAGTCGCGATAGTAGCGTTCTGCATCGGCGTGGGTCGTGGCCGCCTCGCCGAGCATGTCGTAGGAATAGCGGAAGCCCTTCGCTTCGAGCGCACGTGCTCGCTTCAATGCTTCATCGATGGTCTCGCCGGTGACGAATTGCTCGCCCATCATGCGCATGGCCATGTCGACGCCACGGCGGATGACGGGCTCGCCGGCGCGGGCAATCAGCTTTGTCAGTGCGGCGGAGAGGCCGCCTTCGTTGACCGTCGAGGTCAGCTTGCCGGTCACGACGAGGCCCCAGGTCGCGGCATTGACGAACATCGAGCGGCCACCGCCGATATGCGATTTCCAGTCGCCGCCGGCGATCTTGTCACGGATCAGCGCATCGCGCGTCGCGGTGTCTGGGATGCGCAGCAGTGCCTCGGCAAGGCACATCAGCGCCACACCTTCCTGGCTCGACAGCGAATATTCGTGCACCAACCCCTCGACGCCGTCGCCCTTGTGCTTGGCGCGCAGCGCTTCGATCAGTTTCTTGGCGGTCTTCCTTGCCGCCTCGCGTGTCGCATCCGGCAAGGTCGCCGCTTCAACGAGGAAGGGCAGGCATTCGGTCTCGGGGCGTCTGTAGGCGGCAGTGATTGCCTGACGAAGCGGGCTCTGCTCACGAATGGGCGGCGCGAAATGCGAAAATGGGGCAGCATCTGCAGTTGGTTTTTCAGTGGCGAGCTTGGCAGAGACAGTCATGATAACCTCAAGGTGCAAGGGGCCCAATGGTTTGAGCTGAGGTTAGCGATATCGCCACCCGTAGCCCTCCCGTTGCTTCGACGAGAACATACTTCATTCCAAAAAAGCGTTCCGCCTTGAAACTGCGGCTTTCCAGTCATATTGAACTTCAATAGCGCTTATTTCAAATAGGAATGCCTGCAAAAATGACCAAATCCAGTGAAATTGACCAGTTCGACCAAAAGATCCTCGACGCCCTCGTCGAAGACGGCCGCATGTCGATCACGGAGCTTTCCGAGCGGGTCGGCCTTTCCAAGACTCCCTGCCAGGCACGCCTTAAGAAACTGATCGATTCCGGCTATATCGACGGCTTCAAGGCCATCCTCAATCCGATCAAGCTTGGTCTCGATCACGTCGCCTTTGCCGAAGTAAAACTCACGGATACCCGTGAGGAGGCCTTGCTCAGCTTCAACAATGCCATCAAGAAAATCAAGGAAATCGAAGAGTGCCACATGATCGCCGGCCGCTTCGATTATCTCCTCAAGGTGCGGACCTCGGACATCCGCCGCTACCGCATCGTTCTTGGCGAGAAAATTTCCAGCCTGCCTTTCGTCGCAAGCACCTCGACCAATGTGGTGATGCAGTCGGTCAAGGAAAACTGGTCGTAATTCCGCTTCCTACTTCATCCGCTTTCCCATCCACCGCGTAAGGCTTCGCCGCCCGATCCATCTTGCCGGCTAAACAATGACCTAGATTTCGCCATTCGAATCGGATCATTGCGAGACGCTAAAATAAGTAGGATGGAGTATGCATGGAGACCAGTGCAGGCGACCGCGACCTTGTTGAGGTCATGAAGCGGTACTTTGCGGTGAAGGCCGAAGTCGAGGAAATGAAGCTTCGCCTGGAGGCGGCAAGGCGGGAGAGCGGCGTAGAGATCGATGCATTCTACAATCCGCGCAGCAATCTGAGCCACGCCGCCGATATTATCCGTTCGCATGCTCTCAAGCAGGAGATGGCGCGTCTGATGGATTGGGCCGAGGCCTGGGGGCGGCAGAGCCTGGCGCCAAACGAGGCCTGACGGTCGAATAAAAACCGCCAGGCCGCGATCATGAAATCGGGTCGTTTCAGCTATCCGATTTCAGCTTTCCTGCTGTCGCCCAGGACTCTTTCGAAATCTCGGTAATGATGATTTCCACCGATTCCGGCGGGCAGACGAGTGTTTCCACAGCGGCTTTGGTCGCTTCGCGAACGAAAGCGCGCTTCTGGTCTTGCGTGCGGCCGGGATGCATTTCCAAGCGCAGGATGGGCATGGCAACTCCTTGAGCAACTATCGCCGGATGTTCGGCGCCCACGGACTATCTTGCAAAACCAGTCGGCGATAAATACGCTTCCATTTGCTTCATTCCGAACCTGTGGGTATGCAATTATGGACAAGTTGGCTGGAATGGCGATGTTCATCAGAGTGGTCGAACAGGGCAGTTTTGCTGCCGCTGCCGACATAAGCCGGGTATCGCCGGCCATGGTTGCTAAACATGTGAGGACGATCGAACAGCGGCTCGGTGCGCGCCTGCTTCATCGCACCACACGCCGCCATCAGCTGACCGAGGTCGGCAAGCTTTATTACGAGCGTTGCAAGACGGTGCTGGCGGAGGTGGAGCTCGCCGAGCAATCGGCCTCCGAACTACAATCGGCACCGCGCGGGCGCCTACGGCTCGTCGCCCCCGTCAGTTTCGGGACGCAAAGCCTCGTGCCGGCGCTTGTCGACTATCTGCATGAAAATCTCGAGGTCAGCGTCGATCTGGCGCTCGACAATAATCCGCATGATCTGATCGGCGAAGGCTACGAACTCGGCATTCATATCGGCGATCTGACGGACACCAATCTCGTGGCGCGTCCGTTGAAACCCTATCGGCGCATTCTTGCGGCGTCGCCGGATTATCTGGATCGGCGCGGCAGGCCGCAAAGCCCCGAGGAGCTTGCCAATCATATGTGCCTCGGCCATTCCTACTGGCGGCTGCAGGGACGCTGGCATCTCATCGGTCCAGACGGGGAAAGGCGTGAGATCGCCATCAAGGGCAGGTTCACCACCAATCAGGGCGGGGCTTTGCGCGTTGCCGCTCTGCACGGAGCCGGCATCGTGCTGCAGCCGGAACTGCTCCTGGCGGCCGATCTCGATGCCGGTCGTCTTGAGCCGGTCCTGCCTCTGTGGTCGTACCAACCGACACCGATGCACCTTGTCTATGCGCCGGACCGGCGTCCGACGGCCATGCTCCGCAGCGTCATCGATTTCCTCGTCGCTCGCTTCGGCTGAAATTCCCCGTCTTTCATCTATCGCGAATCCATGATCAAATCTGATCATCGGGTTGGAAAATGAGGAAAGCGTGGCCAAGGTTACGTTGAAGGATGTGGCGGCCGCCGCGGGTGTGGGAGCAGCCACCGTCGAGCGTGCGCTCAATGGCCGCGGCAATGTTTTGCCGGAAACGGCGGAAAAGATCTTCATCGCGGCCAAGCGGCTTGGCTACCGCGCGCCGCCTGCGGGGATCAGGCACGGTCTGGTGCGCATCGAGGTCGTGCTGCTGCGGCCTGAAACCTATTTCTATTCAAGGCTCAATCGCGCTTTCGAGCGCATTGCCGCCTTGCTCGACAAGGATATCCAGATCCAGCGGACGTTCGCCAGGGAAGACGATCCTGCCGATTTTTCGCGTCATATCACCAATCCACAGGCACGGCGCTCCGCGCTGATCGTCGTTGCGCCCGATCATCCCGATGTGGTCGGAAGCATCCGCAAGGCTGCCGGCAGTGGCATTCCTGTCGTGCAGATCATGACGCGGCCAGCATTGGAGCTGCCTTACGTCGGCATCGACAATGAGGCGGCCGGTCGCACCGCCGCCTTCTACATGGCGCGCATGCAGTCGAATATCCCCGGCACTTTCGTCGCGCTCTGCCACAGCGGCGCTTACGAGAACCACAAGGCGCGTATCCGCGGCTTTTCCAACTATCTGCTTGATCATGCGAACCCATCGCATCGCTTCCTTGAAGTCATGTTCGATGAGGACGATGAAATGAAGACGATCGAGCTGCTGACCAACGCCGTCGCCCGGTATCCCGATATTATCGGCCTTTATAGCGCCGGCGGCGACAATGCCGCGATTGCGACGGTTCTGCGCCGGTATCGCCAGCGGCCGGTATTCTGGGTCGGGCACGAATTGTCCGATGCGACGCGCGGCTATCTGAAGGAGGGTTTGATGACGATCGTTCTCGATCAGGCTCCGGAGGTTCAAGCCCGCCGCGCCATCGATCTGACGCTGAAGCGGCTGGGCCTGATCGATACCGACGTCGATCTCGAACCGGTCCGTTTTCTGACCGTTACCCCTGAAAGCCTTTGAGAACGTTGGCGGGGTGGCTCAGATATCTCGAGCCAACCAGCGCTCGTGGCTTAAACTGCATAGGCGCCTGTGGGAGGGATGTCTTGATTTTTCATGCCTACAGAGCTAAGTATATCCCAATTGCATATCCCAAAATCAGGAGCCGGACATGACGAGTTCGACTGTATTCATCAGCAACAGAAGCCAGGCTGTGCGTCTGCCCAAGGCTGTGGCATTCCCCGAGGACGTACATCAGGTCGATATCCTGAAGATCGGCCGCAGCCGCGTGATTGTGCCCCAAGGCAAACGATGGGATGATCTCTTCCTCCATGGCCCCCGTGTCAGTGACGACTTTCTGGACGAGCGTGAACAGCCAGTGGCGGAGGAACGCGAGTCCTTCTGATGCTGACCTATATGCTCGATACGAATATTTGTATTTATGTGATAAAGACCTATCCACCCGCCGTGCGGGACAAGTTCAACGCGCTGGCGGAGCAGCTTTGCATATCGAGCATAACGCTTGGTGAGTTGTACTACGGTGCGGAGAAGTCGGCTCGGCGCGTGGAAAACTTGACTGCCATCGAACACTTCGTGGCTCGGCTGGAGGTTCTGTCGTTCGGCGACAAGGCGGCTGCACATTACGGGCAGGTACGAGCTGAGTTGGAACGCGCAGGGACCCCATGTGGTCCGCATGACATGCAGATCGGCGCCCATGCCCGGAGCGAGGGACTGATCGTGGTGACGAACAACATGAAGGAGTTCACCCGCATGCCCGGCGTTCGGGTGGAAAATTGGGTGTAGCCGTCGCCGTCGTGATCTTGGCGAGGGGCGGTTCGAGTCGTCCAGATTGACGCCTAAGCGATTGCGGCATTGGCAGCAATCAGCCAGTTGCGAAACGTTTCAGCATCGTTGGAAAGATGGTTGGCTTCGATCAGCCAATAGGATTTATCGGTGTCCAGTGCCGTATTGGATAGGGCAACCAGCGTTCCATTGCCCAATTCTTCTGCAATCAAGGCAGTCGGGCAGAGGCCCACACCTTGACCGCCGATGACGGACGCGATCATCAAGCCGAAATCGGCAAAGATCGGGCCGGCTCTCGGAGGCTGGTGGATACCTTCGAGGGCGAACCAGCGTGTCCATGCGGCCGTCGTTTCATCGTGCAGGAGGTCGAGATTAAGGAGATCGGCTGGCGTCCTGATCGGTCCGTGATGGCGCTCATATTCTCTCGAACAGGTCGGCCGTGTTTCGGCCGTCAATAGCGAGATGGCATGCGTTGAAGGCCTCGCTCCGTGACTGATCAGAAGATCGACGCTTACCTCCTCCGGCGTCCTCGCATCGAGCGCGTAGACGATATTGATCTGGATTTCGGGGTATTCTTTCTTGAATGCGGTCAGCCGGGGTATCAGCCAACGCGTGGCGACGGAAGCGATACAGGCCACGCTGACCGGCCGATTATTGCCGGCAAACCGCAGCTGCCGGGCGGCGATATCGATATGTCCGAGGCCGTTTGCAACGGCAGCCCCGAATTCACGGCCGGCCATCGTCGCCGTGACACCACGGGCATGGCGCGTAAAGAGCTTGATGCCGAGCCATTCCTCCAAGGTACGGACATGCTGGCTAACGCCCGCGGCCGTGAGATTGAGCTCGGCCGCCGCCTTGGCAAAACTCTCGTGGCGAATGGCCGCCTCGAAGGCGCGAAGGGAGGCAAGCGGGACATGTTGCATTCCGCCAGGCTAAGTAAGACTTAGCCAAAGCGCAAGCCCGATCACCGTTGCGCAAGGAGCTGGTATCCTTACAGTACTGCCGAGACGAATGTCTTCTTGTCAGATCGGTGAGGAATGAAAGCCGCCATGAATAGTATTTTCGATATGCCCGCACCCGCCGATGCCGAGGAGCGGCGCGGCAAGCCCCCCGTTGTCGTCTACCCGAACGGAACGCTGCCGTCGGTCGATATGGATGTGCTGCGGGCGGCAAGGCAAACTATGACTAAGATTGCCGAAATCATCGTGCCTGCGCGCGAAGGCGGCAGTTTTCGCGTGCCGAAGGGACATTTCTTCCGGATCGTCAGCGTCGAGGGCGCGCAGGTGGGCGATCTCAATCTGTGGAATGCTGCCGATCTTTCCGAGCGCTTTTTCAGCGGCAAGACGCGGGCTTTGCACGCCACCCATGTCGGTGTCGGGGATCGGCTGTGGAGCACGCTACCCTATCTGCGGCCGATGGCGACGATCACCCATGATACGCTGGGCTGGTATGGCTGGGACGCGGATGGAGCCGGCGTTCACGACGTCATCGGCACGCGCTGCGATCCCTATACGAACCGGCTGCTGAAGGGCGACGACTATCACCGTTGCTGCCATTCAAACCTGTCGCGCGCGCTCGCCAAGGAAATGAACATCCCTGTCCAAGAGGCGGAGTTTCACGTTCACGACGTGCTGAACGTGTTCATGTGTACCGGGTTTACGCGCGACACCCACCAGTATTTCATGAAGGCAAGCCCCGTGCGGCCGGGCGACTTCCTCGAGTTCTTCGCGGAGATCGATCTGCTCGGTGCGCTCTCGGCCTGCCCCGGTGGCGATTGTGGCAGCGAACATTCGAGCGATACGGTGCCCTGCTATCCCTTGCTCGTCGAAATCTGGCGGCCCGAACCTGAAAGCCTGGCCGGGCGAACATTCCCCGAGCGCACTGCCTATCCGAGGACGCACGGACTATAATTTACCGCATAAAGTAAATTTGCCGGCGGTTCCGGCCGCCGGCAAATCCGAATCATCCATCAAACGATGCCTCCATTCGGGCGGACGCATCGTTTATTGCTTAGTTACAAACGCGAATGCGCTCGTAATGCCAGCCATAGTCATACTCGTTCTGGACGCGGCGATCCTCGTACCAGCACCTGGGCGGCGGCGGGGCGACTTCGTAAACCGGACCCCTGTTGGCAAGAGCGCCACCAACAAGCAGGCCGCCGAGAAGACCGGCAGCAACGCCGCCGGCGATCGCGCCCCCATTGCCATGGTGGTGATGACGACGCCAATCGTCATGGCCGCGCCAGTCACCGCGATGGCCGTCGTAATACTGTGCCTGTGCGCTGCTGACGGGCGCCAATGCGCCGCCTGCGACCGTAGCGGCCAGCAAAACCGTGAGAACCGTTTTCTTTATCATGACTACCTCCAAAGCAGTCTTTGTGCTCAGCGAATGCGCGAGTCATCTAATTAACGCCTTCAGCATGATTATGTTCAGCTGAATATTCTATGAATGGCCCGTTCATCGGGCAATAGCGGCTGAAAATAGCCCCTTGCATGGGCTCCTGAGGGGCGATCTTGTCAATTTGGAGGCGTCTGCCGGGTCGCCGCTACCCATTCGAGCGTTCGCGATTCGGGGTCGGCATTGCGGGTGATATCCGTTACGACCGCGGCGATATCGGCGCCATGCGCGAATACGCTCGCAAGACGTTCGACCGTCAGGCCGCCGATCGCAACGAGAGGCCGATTGCCGATGTGCGCCTTCCACGCGCCGATCCGATCGAGGCCTTGGGGTGCCCAGGGCATAACCTTGAGGACGGTCGGATAGATCGGCCCCAGCGCTATATAATCGGGTTCGGCAGCAAGCGCCGTCTCCAGCTCCGCCTCGTCATGTGTCGAAAGCCCCAGCTTCAATCCGGCATCCCGTATGGCGGAGAGATCGGCAGAAGCGAGATCCTCCTGGCCGAGATGGATGAAATCGCAACCCTCCTCGATTGCCAGCTGCCAATAGTCGTTGACGATCAATTGGCACTCATGCGCGGCGCAAATTGCCTTCGCTTCGCGAATTTCGGCGCGGATATCAGGCGTTGAGCGATCCTTGATGCGCAACTGCACCAGCTTGACGCCGAGCGGCACCAATCGCCTGATCCAGGCGGCGCTATCGACGATGAGGTAGAAGGGATCGAGCGTCATGCGAACACCGCCTTTCCGATCACTGGTGTCGATGGCACCGCCATATCGCGCGGCTCCAGCATGCCGGCGCCGTATGCCTGTCGGCCGGCATCGATGGCCTTGGCGAAGGCTTCCGCCATCGCGGCCGGATCGCCCGCCCCGGCAACCGCTGTGTTGAGCAGCACGGCATCGAAGCCGAGCTCCATGACGGTCGCCGCATGCGAAGGTCTGCCGATGCCGGCATCCACTACCAGCGGAACCTCAGGAAAATGTGCCCGCATCGATCGCAGAGCGGATAGATTGAGCGGTCCGGCCGCCGTTCCGATCGGCGCACACCAGGGCATCAGCACCTTGCATCCGGCTTCCAGCAGCCTCTCGGCGACGATGAGATCGTCCGTCGTGTAGGGAAAGACCTCGAAACCGTCATCGGTGAGGATTCTCGCCGCCTCCACCAGCGCGAAGACGTCGGGCTGCAGCGTATCGTGATTGCCGATCACCTCGAGCTTGATCCAGTTGGTCCGAAAGACCTCGCGCGCCATTTTCGCGGTTAGAACCGCTTCGGATACGCCGTGGCAGCCTGCTGTATTGGGAAGGATGCGAACGCCGAGTTCGCGAATCATCTCGAAGAATGCGCCGCCATTACGCCCGCCTGCCGTTTCCCGGCGCAGCGATACAGTCGCGATCCCGGTTTGCGAACGTTTGACGGCTTCCGCCAGTACGGCCGGGGAGGGATAGCGCGCCGTGCCGAGAAGAAGGCGCGATGTAATTTGGGTTCCGTAGAGTTCAAGCATGGTCAGCCTCCCTGCATTGGCGTCAGGATCTCGATCCTGTCATCGTCGGTTAGGATATGCTCTCCGCGTTCCTCGCTATGGACGAGTTCGCCGTTGACGGCGGTTGCCAACCACTCGCCCTCATATTCGAGAGCCGTGAGAAGTTGCAAAAGCGTCGTTGCTTCGACAATCTGCGCTTCGCCATTGATGATCAGGCGCATTGGCGGCTCCTTTCGTCGTGTCCGTAAAAGACGAGATCGGCGGCTTTCTCGGCCATCGCGGGCGCGAGCAGGAAGCCATGGCGATAGAGGCCGTTGACAAGGATGGCTTTGCCCTGCCGCGTCACGCGCGGAAGGTTGTCTGTAAAGGCAGGGCGGATGCCGGCGCCGGTTTCGACCACCGCAGCTTCGGCAAAGGCCGGATGCAGCGCATAGGCTGCGTTCAAGAGTTCCATCAGCGAACGGGCGGTGATCGGCCCTTTGAAGTCGGTCTCGATCATCGTCGCACCGACCATGAACAGGCCTTCGCCGCGCGGCACGATATAGACGGGAAAACGTGGATGCAGCAGGCGGACGGGGCGCGAAAGCACGATCTCATCGCTCTGCAGATAGAGCATTTCGCCGCGTACGCCGCGCAAATCGCGGATGCGGCCGATGCGGGCAGCTCCCGTGCAATCGATGATTTCAGAGAAGCTATCGTCATCCACGAGCCCGTCGATAAAGGTGACGCCTTTTGCAGATAGATCGTCCTTCAACGATTGCAGGACCTCGCGGGGATCGAGATGTGCTTCCTGCGGAAAGAACAGGCCCTGGTGGAACCGGCCGGCAAGCGAAGGCTCAAGGGCGGCGATTTCGTCTTCGTCCACCCAGCGATAGTCCGTCGTGCGGCCGGCGAATCGCTTCAGCTCGTTTTGATCGCGGTTCGGCGCGACGACGAGCGTTCCATTGCGGACGATCTTGCCCGGCAGAATCGCGTCCCATCGATCGGCAGAATCACGGCCGAGCGTCAGTACAGCCTCATCGGCACTTTCGCACTCGCACCATGGCGCCAGCATGCCGCCGGCAAGCCAGGAGGCGGCATGATGAAAATTCCGGCTTCGATCTGAGATCGTGACCTCGGCTCCGCGCCGGACCAGCTCGTGGGCGACCGTGAGGCCGGCAACGCCGGCCCCTTTAACGAGAATACGCATGTCATTCAGCCGGCTGTGCAGGGGTTTCGACCGGCATATAGAGGTCTCCGCCCTCTCGATACTTGGCCGCCATGGCTTCCAGCCCTTCCTTCTGCGCTTCGGCGCGGATGTCGTGCGAAATCCGCATCGAGCAGAATTTCGGACCGCACATCGAGCAGAAATGGGCCACCTTATGAGCTTCTTTCGGCAGGGTTTCGTCGTGGAAGCTGCGAGCCGTGTCCGGATCGAGCGAAAGGTTGAACTGATCCTCCCAACGGAATTCGAACCGGGCGCGCGACAGAGCATCGTCACGAACCTGCGCGGCCGGATGACCTTTGGCGAGATCCGCCGCATGCGCTGCGATCTTGTAGGTGATGACGCCTGTCTTGACGTCGTTGCGATCGGGCAGACCAAGGTGCTCCTTCGGCGTGACGTAGCAGAGCATCGCCGTCCCGAACCAGCCGATCATGGCAGCGCCGATGCCCGATGTGATGTGGTCATAGCCGGGCGCGATATCCGTCGTTAGCGGCCCGAGCGTGTAAAAGGGCGCCTCGCCGCAGACGGAAAGCTGCTTGTCCATGTTTTCCTTGATCTTGTGCATCGGCACATGGCCGGGGCCTTCGATCATCACCTGGCAATCCTTGGCCCAGGCGATCTTCGTCAGCTCGCCGAGTGTTTCCAGTTCGGCGAATTGTGCGGCGTCGTTGGCATCAGCTATCGAGCCGGGGCGCAGGCCGTCGCCGAGCGAGAAGGAGACGTCATAGGCACGGCAGATATCGCAGATTTCCTCGAAATGCTCGTAAAGGAAGCTCTCGCGATGGTGATGCAGACACCACTTGGCCATGATCGAACCGCCGCGCGAGACGATGCCGGTGACGCGATTGACGGTGAGCGGGATGTAATGCAGCCGCACACCGGCATGGATGGTGAAATAGTCGACGCCCTGTTCCGCCTGCTCGATCAGCGTGTCGCGATAGATTTCCCAGGTCAGTTCCTCGGCAATGCCGCCGACCTTTTCCAGTGCCTGATAGAGCGGTACGGTGCCGATCGGCAGCGGCGAATTGCGGATGATCCATTCGCGGATGTTGTGGATGTTGCGGCCGGTCGAAAGGTCCATGACGGTATCGGCACCCCAGCGGGCAGCCCAGACCATCTTCTCGACCTCCTCCGCCATTGAGGAGGTGACTGCGGAATTGCCGATATTGGCGTTGATCTTCACCAGGAAGTTCCGGCCGATGATCATCGGCTCGCTTTCGGAGTGATTGATGTTGGCCGGAATGATCGCCCGGCCGCTCGCAACTTCCTGGCGGACGAATTCCGGGGTGACATGATCCGGAATATGGGCGCCGAAGCTTTCGCCATCGCGAATCAGGGCTTCTGCCTTGGCCTTGCGGCCGAGATTTTCGCGAATGGCGATGAATTCCATTTCCGGCGTGATGATGCCGGCGCGCGCATAGGCGAGTTGGGTGACCGCCTTGCCGTCTTTCGCCCGCAGGGGCTGGCGCTTGGCCGGAAATTCCGGTGTCAGCCGCTCGCCGGTGACGAAACCATTGTCTTCAGGGCGCACATGCCGGCCTTCATAAGTCTCGACATCGCCGCGAGCGAGAACCCAGTCGCGGCGTAGCTGAGATAGACCCTCCTCGATGCGGATATCGGCGCCCTCGATTGTGTAGGGGCCGGAAGAATCATAAACAATGACAGGCGGCTCGCCCGAGGTCGGATGGACGCTGATTTCGCGCATCGGCACGCGGATGTCCGGGTGGATCTCTCCGGGAACATAGATTTTCGCGGATGCCGGCAGCGGGCCGGTGGTGACGGTCGGAGTGAGGTTCTTTGCGGCAATATTCATGGTTTGAGGCTCCAAGTTGCAGTTGGAGACCCAGTCAATCAGCCGGAATGATGAAAAGACGCCGGCATGGAATCCAGGCGGGAATCCGAAGCCTTCGAGCGCTTGCACCGTCCCTACGCCAGTATGAACTGGATCAGGTTCAACGGGTCACTGCGCAACAGGAGGCAAAGCCTCATTGTCCAGCAGTATCTCAGCCCCTTGCCGGGACCCCCCTGGTGAATACGGAAAGGCTATGCCTTACCCTTGTTCTCTGTCAACCCCGCAACGACGGTCGCGTTTTCTCAATCGATTGACCAGTGTGGCGCGGGGGCGGCTTGGATTCTATAGGGGCGAGCCTCCTATAGGCGCGATCATCATCTTCGATGACGCTGCTCTTGATCTAAGTCCGTTCCCGCATAAATGGTACCGATGAAAATTCCGGATCTCGAGCCTGATTGGGGAAGGCTGTCTCGATTTGGTGCGAATTCTTGAACCTTGGCGACGGCCGACTATTCCGGCAGTAAAAGGCTCAGCCCGCCGCCAGTTGCATTTAAGCAACAGCAATCAAGTCTAATGCCGGGGCGGGTTTCACAGAATTGACAAACATACGGGCTGTTTGTAAACCAAATATAGGACATAACTGTCTTACGGACGAGCAATCGGCCGGATCGGTAGAGGCATTTCAAAACCTTTGCCGCGGGGTGAATTATGGAGGTTAGAGGGGACTCAAGCCGACATCAGGTGCGTATCTGCCGGACTGCCCGGTTGCGTTTAAACCGACGTAATCCTCAGGGTGGTGTTCCAGCTTTGTACTCGCGGTAAATTGGAATGCATATTGCAACCAGGAGTTTAAAATGAACATCAAGAGCCTTCTTCTCGGCTCCGCTGCTGCGCTAGCAGCAGTTTCTGGCGCCCATGCGGCTGACGCGATCGTCGCTGCTGAGCCCGAGCCGCTGGAATACGTTCGCATCTGCGACGCATACGGCGCTGGCTACTTCTTCATTCCAGGCACCGAAACCTGCCTCAAGATCGGCGGCCGCGTCCGTACCGAAGGCGAGTGGTACGATGCCTACAACCCGAACAGCCATAACGGTACGCTGTGGCACACCCGTGCGGAGCTGAGCGTCGACACGGCAACCGACACCGAATACGGCCCGCTGAAGACCAACACGGTCATCCGTTGGGACTGGAATGACGGCAACTCCACCTCCACGAAGCTGCTGTTCGCAAACATCAGCCTCGGCGGTTTCCTCGTTGGTAAGGCTGACTCCCAGTACAACTCCTACATCGGTTATGCCGGCGACGTCATCAACGACGACGTGATCTATGACGGTCCGTACGAACTCAACCAGTTGACCTACAACTACGACGCCGGCAACGGCTTCACGGCTGTGATCTCGGTTGAAGACTCGAACTCCAGCGGTTCTGGCGCTTCCTATGGCTCCAGCTGGTGGTCTGACGACAAGGGCAACCACTACGCTCCTGACGTCGTTGCCGGTGCTGGCTTCAAGTCCGGCGCATGGGGCTTCAAGGTCGTTGGCGGTTACGACTCGATCGTCGAAGAAGGCGCCATCAAGGCTCGTGTCGATGCTGACTTCGGTACCTTCTCGGCCTTCTTGATGGGCGGCTGGAACACCGACGGCGACAAGCTGAACAAGTATGCCGGCACCAACCTCGATCGTTCGGCTTGCCCGGTTAACGATGCATCGAAGTGCGGCTGGGGTGACTGGGCTGTTTGGGGCGGCGTTGGCGTTCCGATCAACGAAAAGCTGAAGTGGAACCTGCAGCTCGCCTACACCGACTCGAAGATTTTTGCCGCAACCACCAACGTCAAGTGGAACCCGGTCAAGAACCTGCTCATCGAGCCGGAAGTCTCCTACACCAACTTCGATTCTGTGAACCAGGATCAGTGGGCTGGTATCCTGCGCTTCGAGCGTAGCTTCTAATATTGAATTACCCGGCTCAATGCCGGGTAAGAGAAGCCTGACGTTCCAATCCGTCAGGCTTCTTTCATCGATCGGTTGACCTCCGATCAAAGCAAAGGATCTGGCTTTCCCTCCGGATCCTTTTTTATTTCCAGCTTTGGGAAATCGGTTCAGCTCCCGGCAGAAGCTTCAAACTGCCGTCGTTGGTTCTCTTCAATTCCGAAGAGACCACCGTTCTAGGCTTTTTCCGGTATCATCGCGGCAATCGCCAGTTCCTGCGTCTGTGCAAGCGGGAACCAGGTTTTAAGCACCATCTTTATGAACATCTGTCCACACGGGACCAGTTCGAAGCTGCCTCGGTCGAGGGTCCATTCGGTGATCAGGCCGCCGATGACCGCTGTCAATGCGGAAGAGGCAGTATCCGGCGTCCAGGGAGGCGGAAGTTTTGTCTTTTCATCCATAAGGGTGAATATGCGTTCGAAATTTTCGTGCATGTCGTGCCGAAACGAACTCGCACGGCTCGTGGTGCCGTCGCAAAACGCCATGTCGAGATGCATCATAACTTTCAGCATGCTACGCTTGCGCGGGTCGCTGTGGATATCGTCAAATATCGCGGCTATGGTATCGGCGATGAGATCGAGCGGGTTGGGCGGCAGTTCCTTCGACATCCGCTCCGCCAGATCCTTGAACGGCTGCTGGGCCTCGTCGCGGATCGCAAACATCAGCCCTTGCTTGTTCTTGAAATGCCAATGCACTGCCCCCCGCGTGACACCGGCGGCTACGGCTATCTCTTCCAGGCTGACATTCTCGTAGCCCTTGTCGAGAAACAGAGCTTTTGCGGATTGCAAAATCTCGTTCCTCGTTTCTGCCGCCTCCTCCTTAGTTCGCCTCATTCACCTCTCCACAGAAACCGATGTTCAAGCTGCGCCCCTCTTATTGATATTCTTCTTCCATCATACCGTTCAGTGCTGGAGCCCATATACCAGCGATGCTCAACGGAGTGGAGGTATTTATCTATCCTCAAAAATTGAGCAAGCAAATCGTAACAGAATATATCCTGTCAAGCGCTATAAGCCACGCGCAAGTTTCCGTGAGCAATTTCCCCATGTTGTGAAGTGAAAATCGGAAAGTGCAAATGCTGATATAGCCATGATGGCGAAATATATTGGCCGGGCGATCCCCGGTCCGCTTGTTCCGGAAGCGATGCAGCGTTCAAGTTGAAACCTATGATGCATTTAGCCTGCGGCGTTCGCAGATCCGTCAGCTCATATCGATCATCGAAGTCTTGATCCCGCCGTCATGCGGCGGGTCTGACCGCCATGGCTTTGGTCGAACTGGCGGAACCGGTCGACAAGCGATCTGCTGCAGCTCTGACCTAGCTTGAGCTTTCGTCTGTCTTTTTGCAAGCTGACAATAGTTCGAGCGCAAATCGTCTTTCAGCGTGGAAAGAGAATTCGAAAATTCCTGGCATAAGAGCGACGGATTTGCATAAGCGCCGCGTTCAATTCTCGTGAACCCGCGTTTGATGTCGAAGGATGATACGCTGACCGAGATGCTGCGATCCAAGTGGCACTGTTTGCCGACTATAAGGCCGAGGTGCCATGCAACTATCGCAGTGAACTGGAGCGGTGGCGATTGTCGATGAAGTGGGATCGCGCGCCCAAGAGTGGCGACCAGGATGAGGATCTACTTGGCCGAATCGCTGCAGGCGATGTTTCGGCGATGCGCATGATGGTCGCGCGGCAATTGCCGCGCATCGTCGCCGTCGCGACCCGCATGCTTGGCGATGCGGCCGAGGCCGAAGATGTGGCGCAGGAGACATTTTTGCGCATCTGGCGAAATGCCGGCGGCTGGCGCCAGCGCAACGCGCGCTTCAGCACCTGGGTGCATCGTGTGGCGATCAACCTTTGCTATGATCGCCTGCGCCGCCGCAAGGACGTTCTTGCCGAACATCCGCCTGACATCGAATATGAAGGGCCGGCGCCGGATGCGGACTTGATGAGCGAGGATGATCCGTCGAGACGCGTCGAACGGGCCTTGCAGATGATTGCGTCCCGGCAGCGCGAGGCGATCATTCTGGTTTATTATCAGGCGCTGTCGAATGTCGAGGCGGCTGAGGTCATGGATGTCAGTGTCGATGCACTGGAAAGCCTGCTTGCGCGTGGAAGGCGCTCCTTGCAGGGGCTTTTGTTGAAGGATGAGGGCGATGGTTGAAAATATCGCGGGTCCGATGAATGCCGAGCGGTTCGAAGCACTGACTGCGGCCTATGGCGGTGATATCGGCCGATGGCCGCAGGCCGAGCGCGGGGCCGCGCGGGATTTTGCCAAGAATAGCGCCGCCGCGCAAACACTCGCGCGCGCCGCCGATCTGGATGCGCTGCTCGACACCTACGTCGTAAGACCCCGTCACACCGGCCTGGAAGAGCGAATCCTCGCAAAGCTCGTGCGGCGCCTGACGATACGAAACTGGTTCCGCTTCGGTTCGGCCGGGATCGGCCTTGTGGGGGTCGGCATCGCCGGCGCGCTTGCCGGCAGCATTGCAATCGCCGTCTTGGTTCCGAGCCTGACATCCGATACCTCGATCGTCGCAGATGGAACCGCGACGATGTTTGGCGATATAGGGCCGGACGCGGGTACAGCACAGCAGGACAGCCAATGACGGAACGCAGCTTTCGAATAGTGGTCATTTTTCTTTTGGTGCTGAATACGTTCCTGGTCGGAGCATTGGCCGGTGGTGGGCTGACCTGGATACGTAAGACGCAGGCGCGGGCCGGAATGATGCCGCTAGCCGGCGAGCAATTGCCTTCGGCGCAGAGGAAGGCTCTGCGTGCGGCGCTCAACGAAGCCCGCAAGGACGAACGTCAGATCATTCTCGAGGCACAGCAGGCCAAGGTCGACGCCGCCTCCATTCTTGGGCAGCCGACGTTGGATAAAGAGGCGCTCTCGGCCGCGCTGGCGAGGGCGCGCGATGCCGATATCACCTTGAGGGCGAAGCTGGAGCAGCGTGCGGTCGATTTTGCGGCAGGGCTTTCCTACGACGAGCGTCGGGCGCTGGCGGAAAGCCTGGTCCGCCGCAGCATGCCCAAGGCTGCCGCTGCCACAAAATGATCATACTTGCCGAGCGACGGATCGAAACCAAGCCTGCGTTAAAGGAGCATGTTTGATGCAGGAGTTGGCAAGTCCATGGCCCAGCAGTCCAATGATGTTTATGCAGCGCTCGCTCTTTCCCGCTTTGGGCTAGGGGCTGACCACAACGGCACCACGTCGATCGCATCGGATCCGCGCGGCGCGTTGTTGGAAGAAATCACTGAGCGCTTCGTCCCGGTTCCGGTCGGGCCGCAGCTGCAATCGACGGCCGATCTTCTCGTTTCTCTCTACGCATTCCAGGAACAGCGCAAGCAGGCCAGACAGCAGGCGGCGGTCGCAGCCGCCGCCGCACCGCAAGACAAACTGATGCAGGGGCCGGAGCAGCCGCAGAAACCTTCGGCACAGCCGTCCGGCACGACGCCAAACAGTCAAGCCATGGCGGCGCAGCCGAACAACCAAGCTATGGCGGCTGCCATCGGCAAGGCAGTCGAGAAGCTGGAAAAGCCCGCAATGCCTTACCTGCCGCAGCAGGTCCTGTTGGCGGAAGTGGATGCCCGCTTCAACGGCACTATCCGGCAGCCATTGATCGGTTTTGGCGAGCGGCTTGCCATGTTCTGGGCAAACCATTTCGCGGTCGCCGTCTCGAAGAGCGAGGAAGTTCATATCGTTGCTGGTGCCTTCGAGCGGGAAGCAATCCGGCCGCACGTCTTCGGTCGTTTCGCCGATATGCTATTCGCCGTCGAGACCCACCCAGCCATGCTTGCCTATCTCGACAACCAGCAATCGATCGGACCGAACTCGAAGGCCAATGCCAACAAGAAGCGCGGCTTGAACGAGAATCTCGCCCGCGAAACGTTGGAGCTCCACACGCTCGGCGTCAATGGCGGCTACACGCAGACGGATGTGACGACGCTTGCCAGGATCATCACCGGCTGGACGGTGGCGCGCGCCGAGGGCAGACTCGGAACGCCCGGTACCTTCGTCTTCAATGCAGGCGCGCACGAGCCTGGCGACCAGACGCTGCTCGGTCTCACCTATGCCGACAACGGCGTGGGGCAGGGGCGGGAGGCGCTGCGCGATCTTGCCCGCCATCCGGCAACGGCACAGCATATCGCCACCAAGCTCGTCCGGCATTTCGTCGCCGATACACCGCCGCCAGGACTTGTGCAAACCGTCGCGGCGACCTTCAGCAAGACGGATGGTGATCTTTCGGCCGTCTACCGGGCGCTCGTCGGCTCCGAGGATGCATGGAACCCGACCCTGTCGAAAGTTCGCTCGCCGCTCGAATTCATGACCGCACTTTTGCGGGCAAGCGGCGAGACGCCGAAGCCGAATGTCATTCTCGGCGCCCTGACAGCCATGGGCCAGCCTTTCTGGGCGCCGGCCGGTCCTAACGGCTTTGCCGACACCGCCGACGTCTGGGCTTCCAGCGAGGGCCTGAGCATGCGCATGGATGTCGCCAATATGATCGCGAATGCGGTGCCACCTCAGGTCGATCCCCGCAGTTTCGTGTCCGACAGCCTGGGGCCGCTTCTTTCGAACGAAACACTGCAGGCGGTATCGCGTGCGGAAACCCGCAAGCAGGGCCTAACGATCGCTTATCTTTCCCCCGAATTTCAAAGGCGCTGACCATGACCTGCGAACTCATGACCCCCACCCGTCGTGCCGTACTTGGCGCTTCCGGCGCCTTGTTTGCCTGGGCCTTCATCCCGCGCTTCGCCCATGCCGCCGGCGGACGCGACCCGCGTTTCATTACTATTATCCTGCGTGGGGCGCTTGATGGTCTGACCGCCGTCCCGCCCGTTGGCGACCCTGATTATCAGGCTTTGCGGCAGGCGATCGCCATGACGACGAGCGGCCCCGAGGCGGCGTTGCCGCTCGACAGCTTCTTTGCGCTGCATCCGTCGATGCCGAATTTCAACAGGCTCTATCGCGCAGGACAGGCGGCCGTCGTGCATGCCAGTGCGACGCCCTATCGCGATCGGTCCCATTTCGACGGTCAGGACGTACTGGAGTCCGGTTACGAAATGCCCGGCCGCGTCGAATCCGGATGGCTGAACCGGATGCTGGAGGGCCTTCCGAAGGGAGACAAGGTTTCACCGGGAGCTTCGGAGATCCGAGGCCTCTCGGTCGGTGCCAATGCACCGCTTGTCATTCGCGGCAGGGCGCCGGTACTCGGCTGGTCGCCATCGACCCTCCAGCCGGTGAGTGACGATCTGCCGCCGCGGCTGATGGATCTCTACAACCACACCGACCCGCTCTTTGCGAAAATCCTCACTGAGGGCATTTCGACCGGCAAGATCGCTGCCGGCCTCGATGTCAAGGCGAAGGGAGGGCCTGGCGATCCCACGGGCATGGAACAGATGGCGAGAGGGGCCGCGCGCCTTTTGGCCCAGGACGATGGTCCTCGCGTTGCGGCACTGGCCTTCGAAGGATGGGATACCCATGCCGGAGAGGTCGATCGGCTGAACAAACTACTCGTCGGGCTCGACAATTCCTTTTCCGCCTTCCAGCAGGAGCTTGGTCCGGCTTGGAAAGATACCGCTATTCTTGTTGCAACCGAATTCGGTCGCACGGCGCAGGTCAACGGTACGCAGGGCACCGACCACGGCACTGGAACGGCCGCCTTCCTCGCCGGCGGCGCGATCAAGGGTGGCCGGGTCATCGCCGATTGGCCCGGTCTCAAGCAGGCGCAATTGCGTGATGGCCGCGATCTTGCCGCCACGACGGATCTGCGCGCTGTGGTCAAGGGTATCGCGGTCGATCTGCTTGGCGCGTCACCGGCGCTATTGACGCGCGATGTCTTCCCGGGCTCCGATCACGTCCTGCCGATGAAAGGGCTCATCGCCTGACTTGTGTGCCGGCGGCAGGTGTTAAGGGCCGCGGCCTTCCAATAGAAATTACGTGAGAGCGGCGTTTGGAGGAACGGCGCCACTGCGCCTTTCGTTGGCTGCGGAGAGGATCGCAACCACGCAGGCCAAGGCAAGCGTGATGGCGCCGAGCACCGGCAAACTGCGATAGCCATACCCGCTCTCGAGCAGTGCGGCGCCGACGCTTGCTGCGATCGCGATTCCGATATTGAACCCCGACGGAATGAGCGAGGAAGCAAGGCCTGGTGCATCGGCGGTCCACATCAGGATGCGAGCCTGGATAGGGGTGCCGATGGCAAAATTAAGCGCGCCCCAAACGAAGATCGCCACACTCATCGGCAAGGGGTAGGGGCTGACCAGATAAAGGACGACGAGTATTGCGGATTGAATGGCGAGCATCGCGATAAGCGAGGGCATCAGCTTCCAATCCGAAAGTCTGCCACCGATCACAACTCCCAATGTCGCCCCGACGCCATTGAGCAGGAGAACCCAGGGGATAAGCATGGCATCCAGGCCGGTCACTTCACGCAGCAGCGGCGTTATGTAGGTAAACGGCACCATCTGGCCGATCATCAATGCGAGCATCATGATGAGAGATGTCCAGACCTGCTGGCGGCCGAGAACACGCACTTCTCCGCTCAAATGGCCGGATTGCTGAGTTTCTGCCTTCGTCTGTGGGATCAAGACCCATATCGCGACCAATGCGAGGACGCCAACCAAGGTCATCGCCCAAAACGTCGTCCGCCATCCCCAAAGTCCACCGATCGCCGCGCCCAGAGGAACGCCGACAATATTGGAAACCGTCAGGCCTGCAAGGATCACGGACACGGCGCGACCGCGAAATGCCTGCGGCACGAGGCCAACCGCGACCACCATGGCAATCCCGAAATAGGCGCCGTGAGCAATTGCCGTCGCGACGCGGAAGAGGAGCATAGCGGCGAAATCGGGCGCAAGCGCACAGGCGATCTGACCCAGGCAAAAGGCGATCGTCAGAGCGATCAGAATGGTCCGGCGCGAAACCTGTCGCGTCGCCATGGTCAGGAGCGGCCCGCCGAGTGCGATTCCCAGTGCGTAACCCGATACCAGATAGCCGGCAAAAGGGATCGAGACATCAAGACCCTGCGCCACGTCCGGAAGAATGCCCGCGATGACGAACTCGGTCGTGCCGAAAGCAAAGGCGGCCAGAAACAAAGCGAAGAGGGGTAAGGGCACGATGACGTTCCATATAAAGGAATAGGGATTTCTTTATATCGCCGGCGATGGCGGTATCAAGTGCAAGTTGTTGCCGATGGCGTTGTCAACATAAAGTCGGCTTTTCGAATTGTGTTGCGGCCCCGCGAGCAAGCGCCATTTCGTGAGCCGATCCTTGACAAGCGCGGAATGTTTGTGAAGTTTGACTGTCATGAGTGAGGTGGCTGATTGGTTATCTGATACAAGTCCGATCAGTCGGAAAAACGCTGCCGAGGCAGTGTTTGAGGATATTCGTTCGGCGATAACATCGGGACGGTTGGTGGTCGGGATGCGACTGCCCGCCGAGTCGCAGCTTGCCACGCGTTATGGTGTCAGCCGCCCGATCATCCGCGAAGCACTCCGTTCGCTTCAGACGCTCGGCCTCACCCAGACGCGCACGGGCAGCGGCACCTATGTTTTGACCTCCACTCCCGGTCCGGAACTCCATTATGGCGGCTATTCCGCGCGCGACTTGA
Source organism: Rhizobium sp. WW22 (assembly GCF_047041135.1). Taxonomy (NCBI): domain Bacteria; kingdom Pseudomonadati; phylum Pseudomonadota; class Alphaproteobacteria; order Hyphomicrobiales; family Rhizobiaceae; genus Rhizobium; species Rhizobium sp. WW22. Next base: position 1,417,695 of record NZ_CP178199.1, on the reverse strand, counting down.
TCGAGGCGCGTCCCTTCATCGAAGTTCCCGCCGCCGGCTGGGCGGCACTGCGGCGCACAGAGCAGCAATTGGCGCGATTGCTTGAACTTTGCGATGAGATGGACCGGGAAGAAGACCCTCTGAAGTGGGTAACTCTGGACTCGGAATTCCATTCGATGATTGCCGAATCTTCCGGAAACGCCGTCTTTTCCAAGATCGTTTCCGACGCCCGCGACGCACTGATGCGCCAGTCGGAGCTTGTCAACATGATGGCCCAGCGCCGCGTGGCCTCGAATGTCGAGCACCGCCGCATCGTCGAGGCGATTGCGGCGGCATCGGAGGAGGGGGCCATCGCGGCAATGGAGGCCCATCTCGGTCAGGTTAAGCGCGTGGTGACCACGATCATCGGCGAGGATCAGCCGCATCGTTGAGACCAGCGGGCAAGTTGGCGAGGCGCTCCGGCCGCAGTGCCTCGAAGAGCTCCTCTGCGGTCAGATATCCATGGTCCAGCACGATTTCCGGCACTGTGCGTCCGGTTGCCAGCGCCTCCCGAGCGACCTTGGTTGCCGCCTGATAGCCGATCAGCGGATTGAGTGCCGTCGCAAGGCCGATCGATTCCTGCAGGCGCTGCGCCATCAGAGCCGGATTGGCCGTGATGCCATCGATGCAGCGTTCGGCGAGGATATGGCAGGCCGCGGTCAGATGTATGATGCTTTCCGACAGCGAACGCACGATAATCGGCTCGAAGGCATTGAGTTGCAGTTGCCCCGCTTCTGCCGCCATGGTCACGGTGATGTCGTTGCCTATGACGGAGAACGCCACCTGATTGACCATTTCCGGGATTACGGGATTGACCTTGCCGGGCATGATGCTCGAGCCCGCCTGCATCGCCGGCAGCGTGATCTCGCCGATGCCGGCGCGAGGACCGGAAGAGAGCAGGCGCAGGTCATTGCAGGTCTTCGACAGCTTGACTGCGACGCGTTTCAGTACGCCGGAGAGGTGGACGAAGGCGCCGGGGTCCTGTGTTGCTTCGATGAGGTCGCTTGCGGTAACCAGCGGGCGGCCCGTCAGCCGGGCAAGATGAGTGCAGGCAAGGGCGGCATAGCCGACAGGTGCATTAAGGCCGGTGCCGATGGCAGTAGCGCCGAGATTGACCTCATGCAGGAGAGCGGCCGATTCGATCAGGCGGGATCGATCTTCCCCGAGCATGACGGCAAAGGTCCTGAATTCCTGACCAAGCGTCATCGGCACGGCGTCTTGCAGCTGCGTGCGGCCGATCTTTAGAATGCGGTCGAATTCCTTGGCCTTGCGTTCGAAGGCCTCCTGCAGCGTTTCCATTGCCGCCGCGAGATTGTCGATCGCTTCGATGAGCGCAACGTTGACGGCCGTCGGATAGGCGTCGTTGGTGGATTGGCTTAGATTGACGTGATCGTTCGGGTGAAGGTGAGCATAGTCGCCTTTGGCATGGCCGAGCAATTCGAGCGCGCGGTTGGCGATGACCTCATTGGCGTTCATGTTGGTGGAAGTGCCGGCGCCGCCTTGAATCACGTCGACGACGAACTGGTCGTGAAGCTCGCCGGCGCGGATTTCGCGGCAAGCGCGCACGATTGCATCGAGCTTGTCTTCGCTCAGCAAGCCCAGTTCGTGATTGGCAAGAGCCGCTGCTTCCTTGACGAAGGCCAAGCCTCGGATGAGATGCGCATAGCGGCCGATCGGTGTTCCCGTCACCTGGAAATTCTCCACGGCTCTTGCCGTGTGCACCCCCCAATAAACATCGGCGGGAATATCCTTCTCGCCCAACAGGTCATACTCGCTTCGCGTCTTGACCACATTATCCTCCTACAGTGGAAATCAAGTTAAATCTGTCAAGCTGTATGACAGATTTTGAAATCTGTTATCCCTTCGCTCGTGCCGCGTCAATAAGTGCCGTTTGGCTTGACCCGCCGCTATTTCTGTGTCTAAGAGGAAATCTGTCATACAGCATTACAGCATGACCGGCGATCGCTAAGTTCGATCGACGGCCAGATTAAGGCAATGGCATCCGGTCGGGTGCAACATCAGCACCCGGATCCGCTCATGGACAAACGGCTCGAGGGAGGAGCAATGTCAGTCGAACCTATTCAGAATATTCCGGCGGATCGCCGGCCGCCGGTCAATGAGGACCTTGGCTATCACAAGGCCTTGAAGCCGCGGCAGATCCAGATGATCGCCATTGGCGGCGCGATCGGCACCGGTCTTTTCCTTGGCGCAGGCGGACGCCTTGCCGCGGCAGGTCCGGCTCTCATCTTCGTCTATGCGCTCTGCGGTTTCTTTGCCTTTCTCGTGTTGCGCGCGCTTGGCGAACTGATCATGCATCGCCCGAGCTCCGGCTCCTTCGTTTCTTACGCCCGCGAGTTCTATGGCGAGAAGATGGCCTTTGCCGTCGGCTGGATGTACTGGCTGAACTGGGCCATGACATCGGTTGCCGATGTGACAGCCGTCGCCCTCTACATGAATTTCTTCAAGCACTACGTGCCCTGGCTGGCCGGTATCGACCAGTGGGTCTTCGCGCTGATCGCGCTGCTGGTGGTGCTGACCATGAACCTTCTGTCGGTGAAGGTCTTCGGCGAGCTCGAATTCTGGTTCAGCCTGATCAAGGTTCTGGCGCTGGTCAGCTTCCTCGTCATTGGCATCTATTTCGTCGTGTCAGGTACGCCGATTGCCGGTCATTCGGCAGGCTTCAGCATCATCAGCGATAGCGGCGGTTTCTTTCCCAATGGCATCTTGCCGGCCTTCGTCATCATACAGGGCGTGGTCTTCGCCTATGCATCGATCGAACTAATCGGCACGACCGCCGGTGAAACAGAGGATCCGCGCAAGGTGATGCCACGTGCGATCCGCACGGTAGTCGCCCGTCTGTTGGTCTTCTATGTCGGCTCGGTCCTGCTTCTGTCGCTGCTTCTGCCCTACACGGCCTACAAGGCGGGTGAGAGCCCGTTCGTCACCTTCTTCGGGACGATCGGCATCCAAGGTGCCGATATCATCATGAACCTCGTCGTGCTGACGGCCGTTCTGTCCTCGCTCAATGCCGGCCTTTATTCGACGGGTCGCATCTTGCATTCGATGGCGGTTTCGGGCTCGGCACCGGCAGCGCTCGCCAAGATGAATAAGGCCGGTGTGCCTTATGTCGGCATCGCCGTGACGGCTGTCGTGACCGTCATCGGCGTGGCGCTGAACGCCGTCGTTCCGTCGGCCGCTTTCGAGATTGCCCTCAATATCTCGGCGCTCGGTATCATCTCCGCCTGGGGCGTGATCGTATTGTGCCAACTGAAGCTCTGGAAGTTGTCGCAGCGCGGCGAGATGGCCCGCCCGGATTTCCGCATGTTCGGCGCGCCCTACACCGGTATCCTGACGCTCGTTTTCCTCTTCGCGGTACTGGTGCTGATGGCGCTCGACTATCCCGTCGGCACGTGGACGATTGCGTCCCTCATTCTGATCGCACCGGCTCTTGTCATCGGCTGGTATCTGTTGCGTGACCGCATCTATCGGCTGGCGGCCGAGCGGGGCCAGTCGTGACGGCAGGGCAAGTCAATCCGCTGGTGGCAGTCATTGCCACCGGCGGCACCATTGCAAGCGAGCGCACCAATAGCGGCGCCAGCATACCGTCGTTGACGGGTGAAAGCCTGCTGGCGCTTCTTCCCAACATGCCTGTCGATCTCAGACCCATCGAGCTGATGGCGAAGGATTCGGCGAGCCTGACGCTCGCTGACATGCAGGAGATTAGCGACAAGGTCGGCGAACTGCTCGCCGATGATGCCATCAGCGGCATCGTCATTTTGCATGGTACGGACGCCATGGAAGAGACGGCGCTGCTTGTCCATCTGCAGCATGGCTTGATTAAGCCCGTCGTGTTTACCGGTGCGCAATTTACCGCTGATCATCCCAAAGCCGACGGACCGGGTAATCTCGCCGCGGCCGTTGCCGCAGCCGTCGATCCGGCCAATGCGGGCCGCGGCGTGCTCGTCTGTTTCGGCGGCCGCCTGCTGCCGGCTTGGGGGCTTTATAAGCACTCTTCCGATGTTGCCGACGCTTTTCGACAATCGCGGCCGCTCGAAAATCCGCCAAGCCCGTGCCTTGCGGCGGCACTTGATAACGTGCGGATTGATGTCGTCGCAATCTACCCTGGCTGTGACTCGGTGCATGTGGATGCGAGCCTTAGGGCCGACGCCCATGGCATCGTTCTGGCTGCCCTCGGTTCCGGCAATGCCAATCCGCGTCTGGTCGAAGCCGTCAGGCGGTGTGCCGATGTCGGCGTACCCGTCGTGGTTTCCAGCCGCGTACCGGATGGATTGCTTGTTTCCAGCTATGGCGGTGGCGGCGGCGGGCATGACCTTGCTGCGGCCGGGGCAATCCATTCCTCGACGCTACGCCCGGGGCAGGCGAGAATTTTGCTGGCATCCCTCGTCGCGTCCGGTGCAAGCGCGGAGGCGATCGAGCACACGTTTGCGGACTTCGCCAGCGACGCTACGCCCTGATTGCAGCCACGAAAACGGGCCGCCCCTCGATTGACGGCGCGGCCCGAACATTCGCTGAATACTGTCTTCGTTATGCCGTTTGCGTTGCCTTGGCGACGACGACGGGTATCAGGAGATCGCCCCAGTTGCCGTTGCCGCCGTGGTGACGGGCCGAGCGGACGAGCTCGACCGAAACGCCGGCCTCGACCGCATTCATGACGGTTTGGTTGAGGCGATGCAGTTCGTTGGCCAGCATGCGGATGACCGCCTGCTGATCGGCATTCATGGTGAGAGATTGCTCCTCCGCTCTCTCGCGAACGCGTGCTATCGATGCCATGTCATTCTCCTCCTAATTTCCTGATATCACTCTGCTGCCGGTTTGAATTGGGCATGCTCTGTCGATCCGTGCATGGCCGTTGTCGATGACTGGCCGCCGGTGATCGCCAGCGAGACCGCATCGAAATAGCCGGTGCCGACTTCGCGCTGGTGCTTGGTGGCGGTATAGCCATTGGCCTCCGCTGCAAATTCGGCTTCCTGCAGCTCGGAGTAAGCGGCCATCTGGCGAGCCTTGTAGCCGCGGGCGAGCTCGAACATGCCGAAATTCAGCTGGTGGAAGCCGGCAAGCGTGATGAACTGGAACTTGTAGCCCATGGCGCCCAGCTCGCGCTGGAATTTTGCGATCGTCGCATCATCCAGGTTCTTCTTCCAGTTGAAGGACGGCGAGCAATTGTAAGCTAGCAGCTTGCCCGGGTGGACCCGATGCACGCCTTCGGCAAATTTCCGCGCCTGTTCCAGATCCGGCTTCGACGTCTCACACCAGATGAGGTCGCAATGCGGTGCATAGGCGACGGCGCGGGCGATGCAGGGCTCGATGCCGTTCCTGACCTGATAGAAGCCTTCGACCGTCCGTCCGGCGTCGTAGTCGACGAAGGGTCGGTCGCGCTCGTCGATGTCCGAGGTCAGAAGCTTCGCTGCTTCGGCATCGGTGCGCGCCACGACAAGGGTCGGCACGCCCATGACGTCGGCGGCAAGCCGCGCCGCGTCGAGATTGCGGATATGCGCCGCCGTCGGAATGAGCACCTTGCCGCCCAGATGGCCGCATTTCTTCTCCGATGCCAACTGGTCCTCGAAGTGGACGCCGGCCGCACCCGCCTCGATATAGGCCTTCATGATCTCGAAGGCATTGAGGGGGCCACCGAAGCCCGCTTCGGCATCGGCGACGATCGGCGCAAACCATGTGTCGACGGAAAGCCCTTTGCCTTCGGCGGTTTCGATCTGGTCGGCCCTTTGCAGCGTGCGGTTGATGCGCTTGGCCAACTCTGGACCCGCATTGGCAGGATACAGCGATTGGTCGGGGTACATGGCCGAGGCCGTATTGGCGTCGGCGGCGACCTGCCATCCCGAGAGATAGATCGCCTTCAGGCCGGCGCGAACCATCTGCATGGCCTGATTGCCGGAAAGCGCGCCGAGCGCATTGACGAAATCCTCCTCGTGAATGAGCTGCCAGAGACGGTTTGCACCCATTTCGGCCAATGAGTGCCGAATGGTGATCGAGCCGCGCAACCGCTCCACAACCGCGGCCTGATAGGGGCGCTCGATACCATCGAAACGTCCGGCGGGCGCGCTGGGAACCAGTTTGTAAAAATCTGTCATACTATTCTCCCGATACTTTTCTCTCGATCCTCCGATCGATCTCGACTGCATAACTATTTTTACAACATTGATGTTGAAGCAGCGAGTAAAACTGGAAAATGCCGTTAGATAAAAGGGTTATGATGTGTTATTATTGACATCCGTCTTCGGTAAAATTGTAAATCTTGTAAAATATTGCCGACTGAAGAATTGTAAAAGGTATGACACATGGTTGAGCGCAAGATCTTTGCCGGCCCGAAGGTTCGGCGCATCCGCATGGGCCTCGGTCTGACGCAGACGACGATGGCGCAGGCGCTCGATATCTCGCCGTCCTATCTCAATCTCATCGAGCGCAATCAGCGGCCACTGACCGTACAATTGCTGTTGAAGCTGTCGGCGGTCTACAAGGTTGATCTCGACGAATTGCAGGGCGAGCAGGGCGGCAGCGCAGGGCAATTGCGTGAAATCTTTGCCGATCCATTGCTGGCAGGCGAGATCCCCGGCGATCAGGAGCTGATCGAGCTCGCCGAAGCTGCGCCGAATGCGGCAAACGGCATGATCCGGCTTTATCGCGCCTATCGCGAGCAGGCCGCAAGACTGTCCGATCTCGCCGAGCTTCTGGGCCGCGAGGGCCGGGTTGCCGAGGTCGCCGGACCGCGCCTGCCGCTCGACGAGGTTCACGATCGCCTGCAATCGCGCCCGAATTTCTTTGCTCGCATCGAAGATGCTGCGGAGACCTTCCATGAACGCCTATCGCCCGGCGACGACCTGACGGGCGCTTTGAAGGCATGGCTAAAGGCCGAGCATGGCATCGCGGTACGCCTGTTGCCGGTGCACGCCATGCCTGGCTTGCGTCGACGCTATGACCGGCATTCGATGCGGCTTTTCCTGTCGGAGCGTCTGTCGCCCTTTGATCAGATCCGGGAGATTGCGACAGAAGTCTCGCTTTTGGTTCTGCGCGAGGAGATCGCCGCCGAGCTGAACGCCCTCGCGCTTTCGACGCCCGAAGCCAATCGCGTCGCCCGTTTCGAGCTGGCGCGCTACGCTTCCCATGCGCTTCTGATGCCTTATGGCGCCTACCTCGCGGCAGCGCAGCGAATGCATTATGATATCGAAGCCCTCGGCGCTCGCTTCGGCGTGTCCTATGAGCAAGCCGCCACGCGGCTGAGCAGCCTGCAAAGACCAGGCGCATCCGGCATCCCGTTTTTCCTGATGGAGATCGACAATGCCGGCCATCGCCTGCGCAAGGCGGGCGCCCAAGGCTTTCCGCAAGGGCGCTTCGGCGGCGGCTGTCCGAAACTCAACATCCATGCCGCGTTCGCTCAGCCCGGACAGATATTGGTGGACGCTGCCCAGATGCCTGACGGGGCCGGCTTCCTGACCGTATCGCGAACGATTGAGGGACCGCGAGCCGATTTCGGAGAAAGGGTACGCCGCACGGCACTTCTGATCGGCTGCGATATCGCCCATCGTGACGAGGTGGTCTATGGCAAGGGGTTGGATGCCAATCAGACCCCAATCGGCCCCGCCTGCCGCCTATGCGAGCGTCAGGGCTGTCTGGCGAGAGCCGAGCCGCCGGTGACGCGCCCGCTTGGCCTCGATGAAATGGCGGCCGGTCTCAGTGTGTTCGATTTTCAGTGATTGCCTTGATTGCCATTGTTGAAAATAAGGCCTGAACCTCGCCGCGACGAGTGGAAGACCTAGCCTCATCGAGAATGCTGCGCTCGCGACCGGGCTTTCAAAGCGAACGGGATCGACGGATCACCTCGGCCCGCGTCGGTGCCCCGGATCGTCCTCCAAAGGACTCGCACTTGATGGCAGCGGCTATGGAGGAAAAGTGGATTGCGTCTGCCGGCGCCATTCCCTCGGCAATCGCCAGCGCGAAGGCGCCGTGGAAGATGTCTCCTGCGGCAAGCGTGTCGACAGTCTTGACGGAAATAGTCGGGCAATGCGCGACGGCGTTGCTTTGCTCGTCGAACCAGTAGCTGCCGGTCGCCCCTGCCGTCACGCAGATGAAAGCATGATCGAAGCGCTGTTTCAGACGATGCGTCATCGCGGACACATCGCTTGTTCCCGTCAGGCGCTGCGCAGCCGGTTCGGAGAAAACGATATGGGTTGCTTCCGGCGCCAGTTGTTCGATGATGCCGTCAGGAGCCACGTCGCCGTCGAGAATGGCGGGTCTGCCCATCGCTCTCGCGGCTTTGAGAACCTGCAGAGCCAGCGCCGGCCAGCGCACGTCGACCAGTGTGGCGTCGAACGCTGCGATATCAGCCATCGTGAATTCCTTCACCGTATGGTGCAGCTTCGGATCGTAGAAGGGAACGATCAGTCTTTCGCCGTCATCGTCCACCAGGATGGTCGAGATGGCGGAACGGGCGCCTTCCACACGCAGCATGCCCCCGACATGGATGCCGGCGGCATCCATGTCGCGGATAATACGCTCGCCGGTATCGTCGTCGCCAACGGCACCCCACAGGCTCGCCCCGCCACCGAGCCGGACAATGGCATAAGCAGCGCTGGAGGCCATGCCTTCGGCGATCTGCAGCATGTCGTAAGGCAAAACCTTCCCCTGACCGTGCGGAAGGGTATGGACGCGAAAGAGCGTATCGAGAACAGCAGCGCCGACGCAAAGAACGCGCTTGGCCGCGCCGGCGGGCGGATCGAAGATGGATGGAGCGGTCAAAGTCGCTTTCCGCTCGCTTTGTCGAAAAGATGGATGCTTGCCGGATCGATGCCGATTTCGATCTTGTCGCCGAAGCGAATATCCAGCCGCTCGCGGAACAGGCAGGAGATTTCCTCGCCGCCGCAATCGAGCTTGACATAGATCTCAGATCCCGTGCCTTCGACAATGCCGACGCTTGCCGACAGGCCGCTTGCCGCAGCGCGGATATGTTCGGGCCTGATGCCGTAGACGAGGGGACGCCCCCCGTACTCCGTGATCGGAAAGCCCTCCGCAAGGGCAGGATGAGACCCTTGTCGCTACGGAAGACGCCTTCCTCGATCCTGCCGTCGATGAAGTTCATCGACGGTGAGCCGATGAAGCCGGCGACGAAGAGATTGGCCGGTCGGTCATAGAGATCGAGCGGCGCGCCGACCTGTTCGATAAAGCCGCCATGCAGCACGACGATCTTGTCGGCCATGGTCATGGCCTCGACCTGATCGTGCGTCACGTAGATCGTCGTCGTACCGACGCGCTGATGCATGGACTTGATCTCGCCGCGCATCTGGACGCGCAGCTTCGCGTCGAGATTGGAGAGCGGCTCGTCGAACAGGAAGACCTGCGGATCCCGCACCAGTGCGCGGCCCATGGCGACGCGTTGGCGCTGGCCGCCGGAAAGCTGACGGGGCAGGCGATCCAGTAGATTTTCCAGGCCAAGGATGGCGGCCGCCTTCTGCACCTTGGCGGCGATTTCGGAAGCGTTTGCTTTTTTCAGCTTCAGCGCAAAGCCCATGTTTTCGGCGACCGTCATATGCGGATAGAGCGCATAGTTCTGAAAGACCATCGCGATATCGCGGTCGCGCGCCGGCAGATGGCTGACTTCGCGCCGACCGATATGAATTTCACCGTCGCTGACCTCTTCAAGCCCGGCGATCATGCGCAGCAGGGTGGACTTTCCGCAGCCCGAAGGGCCGACGAGGACAACGAATTCGCCGTCGGCGATATCGACGCTAATGTCATGGATGACCTTCACCTGGCCATAGCGCTTCTGGATGCTCTGTATATTGACGGGTGCCATGAATGTGATCCTTTCCAAAAGGGGAGGCGGTCATTTGACCGCGCCGGCCGTCAGACCGGCGATGATCTGTCGTTGCGCGAACATGGTCAGCACGAGCACCGGCAACGTCACGATCAGGGCCGCCGCCGCAAGCGGTCCCCAGCTCACCTGCTCGAAGGAGAGCATGTTATAGACGGCCACCGGCAGTGTGCGGGTCTCGCGGCTCGCAAGCACGATGCCGAAGACGAAATTGTTCCACGAGAAGATGACCGAAAGAATGAAGGCGACGACGATGCCGGGACGGGCGATCGGCAGGGCGACGAGGCGGAAGACTTGCCATGGCGTCGCGCCATCGATGCTTGCCGCCTCCTCCAGTTCCATCGGCGTCGTCTCGAAATAGCCGATCATGATCCAGACGACGATCGGTACTGTGACGACGAGATGGATGATGATCTGCGGCCAGAGCGTTCCGAGCAGATTGAGCCATTGGAACAGCAGGAACAGCGGGATGAGGAAGGATAGGCCCGGCGTCATGCGGGCGATCATGATGACGATAGCCGACTTCTCTGCCTTCAGCCGCGCAATGCCGTAGCCGGCCGGCACGCCGATGACGAGCGCGAGCAGGGTGGCTGCCCCCGTCACAAGGATCGAATTCCAGAAATAGAGGAAGAAGTTGTTTTCCTGGAAGACATTGACGTAGTTCGTCCAGGCGAAACGGTCTGGAATGAGTATTGGCGGATAGGCGCCGTTATCGATCTCGTATTTCAGCGACAGCGAGATCATCCAGAGGAAGAATAGAATAACGGGCGAGACGATGACCAGGGCCACGAAGAACAGGCCGATACGGTTGAGCGTCGAGCGCTTCATCTCAATGTCCCTCCGTATCGGTCCATTTCGTCCGCTGCCGCATCATCAGGAGGATGAAGGAGAGCGCGACGATGAGGATGAAGAACACCACCGCCATGGCCGAGCCATAGCCGATGTCGTAGTAGGAAAAGGCGGTGTTATAGAGGTAGATGTTGATCGTTTCGGATGCCGTTCCCGGGCCGCCTTGCGTCATCGCATAGATGATGTCGAAGCTCTTGATCGCATCGATGCCACGGATGATGACAGCGATCATCAGGAAAGGCGAGATCATCGGCAGCGTCAGATAGCGGAACTTCTGCCAGGCGTTGGCGCCGTCGATTTCGGCGCTCTCATAAGGTTCGCGCGGCACGGAGGCGAGGCCGCCAAGCACGATCAGCATGACTAGCGGCGTCCATTGCCACACTTCGACCAGCACGAGGGAGGGGATGACGCTTGCCTGGTTGTAGATCCATTCCAGCGGTCCGATGCCGACAAATGATAGCAGGTAGTTGAGCACGCCGAGCTGCGGATGGAACATCATGGTCCAAACCAGGGCGACGGCAACAGGCGTTGCCATCATCGGCATGACGAAGATGCCACGCAGGAAACCGCGCAACGGAAAGTTCGCATCGAAGATGAGTGCCGCCAGCGTTCCGAAGATCAAGGGGCCGACGACGGAGAGCACGGTATAGAGAACCGTGTGCCAAAGGGATTCCCAAAAGCGTGCGTCAGTCGCCAGCCGCACATAATTGTCCCAGCCGACGAAACTCTGCGATTGACCGAGCGTCCACTTGTTCACGCTCATCCACAGGGTGAAGACCCACGGAAAGACGATGACAGCGGCAATGACGATCAAAGCGGGAATGACAAAGGGCCAGTAGTTGGGAGCAAGCCTTCGCGGCTTGCTCCTGTCTGCGGCTGCATTTGCGGCAGTATCTTCGATGCTCACGGAAGCCATCATCCCTCGCTTCGTGCCAGAACCGGCTCGAACTGGGCGGTCGCCGTCTTCAGTTCAGCTGCGGGATCTGCGCCGCCGATCATGTTCGTCAGCGCGACACCATATATGTCGCGGAACTCGGTGACCGGGATGATGACGGGCAAGGCGAGCTGAGAGACCTTGGCAGAGCCGGCGACGGCATCGAGCCAGGCACCCGGCATCTTCACACCCTCGCGCACCTTCTGATCCTCCAGGATGGATTGGCGGAAGGGAACACCGGCGCCGGCCTGCAGGAGGCGCGCGCCCATGTCGTGCGAGATCGCCCATTGGCAGAAGAGATAGGCGGCTTCCTTTTTCTGGCTGGCCGCCGTCACGCCGAGGCCGTCGCCGGTCGTCGCCGCTGCCTGCGCATTCGGTCCTTTCGGCATGACGCCGTAGCCGACCTGGCCGACGACGCGGGATTTTTCCGGGTTTTCGATCGGCGGCGCAAACCCGACGCCATCGACCCACATGCCGATCTTGCCCTGCAGGAAGGCCGATTGCGCTTCCGCCCAGTTGAAGCCGGAAACGCCGGGAGGTGCCGATTTCGTCATCAGGCGCTGATAGAGCTTGGCAGCGTCGACCGCGCCCTGCGATTCCGTCTGCAGCTTGCCGTCAGCCGAGAGCGGCGTCGTGCCATAGCCGAGCATGAAGGTCGTCCACACCGGCGCGTTGGCATTCTTCAGGCCGCGTGCCACGAAGCCGTAGGTATTGGTCGACTTGTCGGTCAGCGCCTCGGCGGCCTTCGCCATATCTTCGAAGGTTTCCGGATAGGCGAGGCCCTTCTTCTCGAACAGGGCCTTGTTCCAGTAGACGATCCAGTAGTCCACCGAGAAGGGCAGCGAGCGCATGACGCCTGCGGAATCCTTGGCGAACTTCAGGCCAGCCTCGGCGAAATCGCTTTCCGTCAGCGAGGGATCGGTGAGCGACGGGTCCTTCATGAAGCCGCTGATATCGGTAAGCCAGCCGCCCTTTTCGAATTGACGCTTCTGGACGTGATAGCTCAGATGCACGACGTCGAAGCTTGGCTTGCCGGAGCTGAGCTCGATCGTGGTCTTCTGTCGCTGCTGTTGTTCCGGCGTCGCCTCGGCATTGACCTTGATGCCGGTCAGGGCTTCGAACTCGCTTAAGTATTTGAGGATCGTCTCGCTGCGCGGGCTCTTGACCAGATTGACCTCGAGCGTCGTGCCGGCAAAGCGCTTCCAGTCTACCGCGGCTGAGGCGGTGCGCACGCCCAGAAGGCTCGTTGCGCCTAGTGCGGCCGTGCCGGCCATGAAGCCGCGACGTGTCGGATTGAAAAATGACGATGACATGTTGTTCCTCCTCCTCTGGCCGAAAATCTCCTCATTCGCGGCCTGTTGTCTAAAGCTGTTTACATCTTTAACGCGCGATCCCGCGCTCCGCCGATATGGGCTACCAGCGCGGTAACCGCCTCGTCGGCTGAGCGCCTCTCAATGGCTTCAAGCACTTTCAGATGCTCTTCCATAACCGGGCCGACATGGCCGTTGATGCGAAACCTGTCCTGGCTGATCAGCCGCATCTTGATCGAATTGACCCGATAGGCATTCGAGATGATCGTGTTGCCGAGCGCGTCGATGAAGGCATCGTGCATGCCCCAGTCCACCGACTGCGCGTGAAGTTCGAGTTCTTGCGAGCTGTCGCCGGCCCGAATGGCATCCGCGATATCGCGATGGTCCTTCAAAAGCTTGCCAATCGTCTCGTCTGACGCTGAATAGGTGAACAGCGCGACGGCTTCCTTTTCCAGAAAGAGACGGAGCTGGAAAGCCTCCCGGATCAGGTCGAGATCGATATGGGCGATCTGCAGCCCCCGCTGCGGAACCGTCTTGATCAGCCCTTCGGCCTCCAGGCGCGGGATCAATTCGCGGATCGCGCCGAGCGTCAGTCCCGTTAGTTCGACCAACCGCCGCTGCGATATGAATTGCCCAGGGCGAACGTCGCGCGCCAAAAGATGGCGCGTGAAGCTCTCATAGGCTTTCTCTCTCAACGTCGTCTGTTCGCCTGGTCCGTCCATCGGCAGCTCCGGGCTGATCGGTTAGGCTGCCTTGGCGCGAAACAGTGCGCCGAAAGCAGCAAAGAGCGTGTCGGAATCTTGGCTGTTCAACGCCACGAGGGGTGGGCGTACGGCAAGCCAGCCATCGTCCTCCGTCAGACGGGCGAGAATGGCCTTGATCGAGGGGATGACCGGATAGTTCAGCAGTTGCCCGACGAAGCGCTCCACATTGGCGTCGTCGATGCCCTTTTCCGCCATGACCTGAACTTCGCGAGGAAGGAGATTTGCCATGCCGGAGATTGCTCCCTGTCCGCCGAGCCGAACGCCGCGAGCCAGATGCCGCTCGTCACCGATCAGTATGATGAGATCGCCATGCGTCTTCAGCAACTCCTCGGTATAGGGCCAATCGCCGGAGGAGTCCTTGACGCCGACAACAACATCCGGAAATGCGGCGCGCAGGCGGCCGACCAGCGAGATCGAGAGCGGCACCATCGTCACCGACGGAATATTGTAGACGATCACGTCTCGGGCATGGGTGCCGAGCATGGTGAAAACGGCCGAAAACCATTTGAAGAGGCCGTCGTCGCTGACATTCTTGAAGTAGGAGGGTGGGGCGAGGAGAATGTTGCGGACACCTTGCGCCAGCGCCTGTCCAGCCTGGGCAGCGGCATCCTCGGCGGCATCGACGAGCACGCCCATGACGATTTGCTTGGGCGCAATGCCGGCGGCGAGCATCGCGGCCAGAACCTGCTTGCGCTCCTGCATGCCGATCGACGCGCCTTCGCCCGTGGTGCCGAAAAGGGTGACGCTTTTGCAGCCATTGGCAAGGCAATGCTGCGCCTGCTCGATCACGCCCGGGATTGCAATCTCGCCATCCGCGTCGAAAGCTGTTGCCAGCGCGGCCGACAGGCCAAAATTCTCACTCATCCGATCCTCCCAAACTCATGAGTTAGTGCGTAGCATACTGACATGTTAGTTGTAAAGTAAAGTTCGTTTCAGTGATGCATATGTGATTTACTGGATGAGGAAGAGCATCGCGAGGGAACTTCCGCCGCGACGAATATTGGATATGCAGCGTGCTGTTGCCGCCGAATTTTGTGGCGCAGACCATGCTCGGCTCGACCGCGCGGAGAAAGCACGATCAGCGACGTTGCAATGATATCGCTTGTCAGGCTGGCGAGGTGTTAGTTCCCGACAGGCACATAATCGAGCCCGCCATCGATCTGCGAAGGCCGCCCGTCGAGGAAAAGCTCGCCGATACGCGGCGCCGAGCGGGCGATGACCTTGCCGCGCTTGATGACGGCGAGGCGATTGGGTTTCAGACGCAGCGCTTCCAGCGTGTCGACGGCCTGCAGCACGACAAAATCGGCATTGCAGCCCTTTTCCAGGCCGTAGCCTTCAAGGCCGAGCGTCCTGGCGGAGTTGACGGTGAGTGCATCGAAGATATTCTTCTTGTCTTCGATGCCGGCCATCTGCGCGACGTGGATGGCCATATGGCCGACCTCAAGCATGTCGCCCGAGCCCATCGAATACCAGGGATCCATCACGCAATCATGGCCGAAGGAAACGTTGAGCCCTGCATCCATCAGTTCGCGCACGCGCGTCATGCCGCGCCGTTTGGGATAGGTGTCGTGCCGGCCTTGCAGCATGATGTTGATGAGCGGGTTAGCGATGACGTTGATCTTCGCCTCCGCCATCAATGGGATGAGCTTGGAGACGTAATAATTGTCCATCGAATGCATCGAGGTCAGGTGCGAGCCTGCGACACGGCCCTGCAGTCCGAAGCGGATAGTCTCTGCCGCCAGCGTCTCGATATGGCGCGACATCGGATCGTCGGTTTCGTCGCAATGCATGTCGACGGGAAGGCCGCGATCGGCCGCGATCCTGCAAAGTGCCTCGACCGAGGCTCTGCCCTCATCCATCGTCCGCTCGAAATGCGGAATGCCGCCGACGATATCGACGCCCATGTCGAGCGCGCGTTCAAGAGAGGCAACGCCGTCCTTGGCGCGATAGTAGCCATCCTGCGGGAAGGCGACGAGCTGCAGGTCGATATAGGGCTTGACCCTCTCCTTCACCTCCAGAAGCGCCTCGGCTGTCACCAGTTTGGGATCGGACGTGTCGACATGGCTGCGGATGAACAGCAGTCCTTGCGTGACGGCGAGATCGCAATAGCGCAATGCGCGATCGACAAGCTCCTCCTTCGTCACGATCGGGCGCAGCTCTCCCCAAAGCGCGATGCCCTCCAGAAGCGTGCCGGAAATATTCATGCGCGGCAGGCCAAGCGAAAGCGTCGCATCCATATGGAAGTGCGGATCGACGAAGGGCGGGCTTACCAGCCGGTTGGTCGCATCGATTTCTTCCTTTGCCTCGGCGGCGATCGAGGCTTCGATTGCTGCGATCTTGCCGTCCTTGACCGCAATGTCGATGCCCTTGCGGCCATCAGGCAGATTGGCATTGCGAATGATCAGATCGAACATGGAAGGCTCCTTGGATTATCTTTCGCCACGACGATAGGGTTGCATCAGCGCCTGTGGCACGCGAGCACGCCTGCTCATGACCGCAAGGGCGACGATGGACAGGATATAGGGCGTCATCAGGAAGATCTGATAGGGCACACCCTGCACCGCCGTCTGCAGGCGCAGCTGGAATGCGTCGAAGAAGGCGAAGAGGAGGGCGCCGAACAGCGCCCGGCCCGGCCGCCAGGACGAAAAGACGACAAGCGCGATGCAGATCCAGCCGCGGCCCTGCACCATGGTCGGAAAGAAGCTGTTGAAGGCGGAAAGCGTCAAGAAAGCGCCGCCCATGCCCATCAGGGCGCTGCCGGCAATGATCGCGCCATAGCGGATCTTCATCGGGTTGAGGCCTTGAGCCTCGGCTGCATGCGGGTTCTCACCCGTCATGCGGATCGCAAGCCCCGCCGGTGTGCGAAAGATGAGGTATGCCATGACCAGCGCGACCAGGATTGCGAGATAGGTCGGCGTCGTCTGTGTGAAAAGCGCAGGGCCAATGAAAGGCAGGGTGGAAAGCCCGGGAATGGCGATCGGCTGGAACGGCGTAATGGTCGGCGGCGTCCCGGCGACGGGAACGATCAGCCGGAAGACGTAATAACTGAAACTGGATGCAAACAACGTCACACCGAGACCTGAAACATGTTGCGACAAGCCGAGCGTCACCGTCAGGGCCGAATGCAGAAGCCCGAAAATGCCGCCGGCGATCGCCGCGATCAGAAGTCCGGTCCACAGATCGGCGCCGTGATAGACGGAGAGCCAGCCGATCATCGCGCCGAAGGTCATGATGCCCTCGATACCGAGATTGAGGACACCGGCCCGCTCGCAAAGCAGCGCACCGAGCGTGCCGAAGATCAAGGGTGTCGCAATCCGCAACACGGCAGCCCAGAGCCCGGCCGAAGCAATGATATCGACAAGCGTGCTCATCGGCGGATCCTGTACTGGGTGAAGAACAAGGCGATCAGCATCGTCAGCAGCGACAGGGCGACCGTGACGTCGGCGATGTAAGTGGGGATGCCGAGGCTGCGGCTCATGCCGTCGGCGCCGACGAACATGGTTGCGGTGAAGATCGCCGCAAGCACGACGCCAAGTGGGTTGAGGTTTGCCAGCATGGCGACGACGATGCCGGCATAGCCGAAGCCGGGTGAAAGATCTGTCGTGACGTAACCTTTGACGCCCATCACTTCGATCGCGCCGGCAAGGCCGGCAAGCCCGCCGGAGAGACAGGCGACCTTGACGAGGGTCGAGCCGAGGCGAACGCCGGCGAAGACGGCGCCTGACGGATTGAGACCGGCTGCCCGCGACTGCATGCCGAAGACTGTGCGCGACTGGACGAAATAGACGACCGCGGCGATGACAATCGCAATTGCAAAGCCGATGTGGAGGCGTGATCGTGCAATCAGTTTCGGCAGCATGGCGTGATCGGCAAGCGCCTGGGATTGCGGCCAGCCGAATGCCGTCGGGTCCTTCAGCACGCCGTCGATCAGCATGGAGACGAAGAGAACCGCGATGAAATTCAGGATGAGGCTCGTCACGACCTCGTCGACGGAGAAGCGTAGCCGCAGCCATAGCGGCACGAGGATCAATATCATCCCGGCGAGCGCGCCGATGATCATCAACAGCGGAATGAGGATCGGGCCGGGCAGCCCGGCAAGCATTTTCGACCCGAAGGTCGCAACGGCAATGGCGCCGAAATAGAATTGTCCCTCGGCGCCGATGTTCCAGAGGCGGGCACGAAAAGCGACCGCGGCGGCCAATCCCGTCAGGATCAACGGCGTCGCGCGGGTCAGCGTCTCCGTTGCCGAAAGCCTGGAGCCGAAGGCACCGAGCAGGATCCGCCGATAGGCCTCGAAGACCGGCGCGCCGGCAATCGCAATCAGGATGCCGGCGAGTGCGAGCGCTGCGATGATTGCAAGCAGGGGGGCCAGGGTCATCATGTAGAGTGGGCGGTGCTCGCGCCGTTCAAATCGCATGTTCGGTCCCGCTCTTGTCTTTCCATTCTCCGGCCATCATCAATCCCAACAGGCGTGCATCGGCCTCACTGGCATCGATCGGTGCCGAAAGGCGACCGCCGACGATGGCCTGGATGCGATCGGCTAAGGCGATCACTTCGTCCAAATCCTCCGAGATCAATAGAACGGCGGTGCCTTGCCGGCGCGCTTCCAGAATGCGTCCGTGGACGGCGGCAACGGCCCCTTCGTCCAACCCGCGCGCTGGCTGGGCGGCGATCAGGATTCGTGGTCGCTCATGGAGATTGCGGCCAAGGATCAGCTTCTGCATGTTGCCGCCAGACAGCAGCCGGGTGCGGGTCGCGGCATTGCCGCCGCGCACATCGAACGCCTCGATGATCTCCTGCGCAAAGGCCATGCCGGCACTGCGGTCGACCAGACCATGCTTCGAATAGGAAGACAGGCGCTCGAGGACGGCATTCTCCCAGATCGCCATTTCGCCGATTGCGCCATCACGGTTGCGGTCTTCCGGAATGCGGCCGATGCCGGCCTCGATGACCGCAGCCACATCAAGATCGCCGACGGGCTTATTGAACAGAAGAAGCTCGCCGGACGAACGGTTTGCGGTGCCGGACAGGATCTGCCCCAGGCTCGCCTGGCCGTTACCCGACACGCCGATAATGCCCAGAACCTCACCGGCACGGACATGAAAGCTGATCTTCTTCAAGCGTTCGACGCCGCCGCTTTTGAGCGTGATGTCGCGGGCTTCGAGCGCGATGGCGCCGGGGACGCTTTTCTCGCGGGTTGGGCGCGTGACGCGATGTCCGACCATAAGTTCGGCAAGCTCGGCCTTGCTGGTCTGAGATGCCTGCCTTTCGGCTGCAACCTTGCCGTCGCGCAGGACGACGATACGTTCGGCCGTGGCCATGACTTCATCGAGCTTGTGGGAGATGAAGATCAAGGATAGGCCTTGTGCGGCCATCTGTTTCAGCGTCGAGAAGAGCTTTTCTGCCTCGATCTGGGTGAGAACGGCGGTCGGCTCGTCGAGGATCAGGATGCGCGCATCGTTGTAGAGCGCTTTCAGGATTTCCACCCGCTGCTGCTCGCCGACCGAGAGATCGCCGAGGCGGGCATCGGGGTCGACCTTCAGGCCGAAACGTTCTGAGATCGCCAGAAGCTTGTTGCGGGCCGCCGTCATTTGAGATGTGAGCGACCACAACCTCTCAGTCCCCGTCATGATGTTTTCGAGCACAGTCAGGTTTGGTGCCAGCGAGAAATGCTGATGCACCATACCGACGCCAGCCCGAATTGCGGCGCGCGGCTTGCCCTTTGGCAACTCCACATTGTCGATCAGGATGCGGCCGGTATCGGGCACATAGTGGCCGAAGAGGATGCTCATCAGCGTCGTTTTGCCGGCGCCGTTTTCTCCGAGCAGGGCAACGATCTCGCCCTTTGCCAAGGACAGCGAGATATTGTCATTGGCGACGGTGCTGCCGAAACGCTTGCTGACACCTTCGATGGTGAGAACGGCTGTGGTCATGTCGCGAAGCCTGCAATCGGGAAGCGGTGTTGCCACCGTTGCTCGGCCTCGAGCGCAGATGCAAGCTGCAGCAACAGCTTATCCTCGCTCATGGGCGCCATCATCTGAATTGGCAGCGGCAATCCCTGGGCGTCTTTGCCGAAGGGGAGCGTGATTGCCGGAAAGCCGGATATGTTGGCGACCGAGGCAAGCGGGGCGAAGGATGTCATGCGCTCGAGATGCAAATCGATGTCTGAATGATCCGTGGGGAAAGAACCAATCGGCGGTGGCGCCGCGGCAAGCATGGGCATGACGATGACATCGACCTTGTCGAAGATTTCCCACAGAGTGCGGCTTGCCCTGACGGCGCCATTAAGCGAGCGCCAAAGGACTGTTGCCGGCATGGCGCGTCCGCGCATGATGAAGGCTTGCGTCATCGTCTCCACGAGGCGCACGTCCAGTTTGAGATCGTCAACCAGGCCGGCGATATTGACGGAGATGATATCGCCAAAGGCACGCGCGCTGGCCTGGATGGCACTTTCCATCTCATCCCAACGGATGGATATCAGCGCGTTTCCTTGGTTTTCCAGGAACCTGGCCGCTGCTTCCACCGCTTGGGCCCGATCCGACTCGATAGCGTAGTGCCGCCCGGTATCGGTAAGGAGGCCGACGCGAAGTTTGCCCGTCTTGGCCGTGTGTTGAGCGATGTCCGCGTACGGCCCCCTTGTCCTTCCCCGGACAACATCGAAGATCGCTGCGGTGTCGCGCACGGAGCGGGTGACAGCGAGTTCGCTGGCGATGCCGCCGAGATGATTGCCGAAGGAGGGACCGGCGGGCACCGCTCCGCGCGTTGGCTTCAGCCCGACAAGGCCGCAGCAGGCGGCCGGCACGCGGATCGAGCCGCCCGCATCCGTCGCATGCGCGATCGCCACGATACCGGTGGCGACTGCGGCCGCGGCACCACCCGACGAGCCGCCAGCGGTTCTGCTCGGATCCAGCGGATTTCGGCAGATCGGGCCGATTGCCGGCTCGGATGCGAGTGAGAAGCCGAATTCCGGACTTGTGCTCAAGCCGAAGACGCAGAGGCCGGCATTACGAAAGCGCTCTGCCAAATCGCTATCCGCGCCTTTGCCGGCGCGGGCGAACAAGCGAGAGCCAGCGGTCACCGGCAGCCCCGGGAAGGGGCCGCCGAGATCCTTGGCGACCGTCGGCACGCCGGCAAAGGCGCGCCGCGCAAAGCGCTCAGGATGCACCGAGGCCTCCCGATCCAGGGCGAGCGCTGCCGCAAGCCCTGCTTCGGGATTGACATAGGTAATGGCGCCAAGCTCATCTTGCTCGGCGCAGGCATCAAGCGCAGCTTGCATGGCATCCACGCAGGTAAGCGTGCCGGATTTGATGGCGCCAGCTAGCTCCGTGGCATCGGCGTATGATGGGCTGCGCATGATCGCGCCACGCAGTTACTTCGGCTGATCCGCTACCTTCGGCACTTCGAAGGTGCCAGCCTTGATATCGGCGCGGACCTTCTCCATTGCAGCTTCGGCCTCTGCTGGTGCGACGCCCTTCACATAGACGATGTCGCTGCCGCCTTCCTTCATGAGACCATAGGCCGTGTAGTTGCGGCCGACCGGCTTGCCGGCGGCGACATCGGCGATTGCGGCATTGAGAATGGGACGGAAGTACCACATGGCATTGGCAAAGACGGTATCGGGATAGCGTGGCGTGTAATCGATCAGCGATCCCACTGATTTGATATGCCGCTCCTTGGCGGCATCCGCGGTGCCGATGCGCTCACCGAAGAGAATGTCGGCGCCGGCGTCGATCTGCGCGAGACCGGCTTCGCGTGCCTTCGGCGGGTCGAAGAAGGTGCCGATGAAGGAGACTAGATGCTTGCAGTCGGGATTGACCGCTTTGACGCCAGCGGCAAAGGCATTGATCAGCATGTTGACTTCGGGGATCGGGATCGCGCCGACCGAGCCGACGACATTGGACTTGGTCATCTTGCCCGCCAGCATGCCGGCGAGATAGGCGCCGTCATAGTTCCAGGTGCCGAAGACGCCGAAATTGCTGCCGGCAGCCTCGCCGCTGGAGCCGAGAACGAAGGCTGTATCCGGGTAGTCCGCAGCGACCTGACGTGCTTCCTTTTCCACCGCATAGGCTTCACCAATGATCAGCTTGTTGCCTTGTTCGGCATATTCGCGCATGGCGCGGGGATAGTCCGTGCCGGAAACGCCTTCGGAAAAGACGTATTCGATAACGCCTTCCTTGGCGGCATCCTGGAGCGCCTTGTGAAGACAGGAATTCCAGGCGTTTTCGACCGGCGAGGCATGAATGCCTGCCACTTTGAGCGGCGCGGCTGCGCGCGCAGCCGGCGCAAGAGCGCTGACGCTGAGAGCGATGCCTGATGCAATGACGGCACGGCGTGACAGTATGATTTCATTGGTCATTTTTTAGTTCCCCAGCTTTTTGATCAATTGGTAAAAATCATATGGGGAGGCTAAAAATGTGTCAAGCGATCCGCGTGCTCAAATAATATGCTGGGTGGCCGATATCCGCTCGTTGCCAGCGGCTTCAGGCAGTCGGCACGGTCGCTATTTCATCGCTTCAGGCGCAACGATCTGATGGGCTTGGCGAGTAAGCACTTCACTCTGCGATCCGTTCGATCATATGGCCGATCGCCTCGCGATAGCGGTCAGCATCGCCGCCGGCATCGATCGCAAGGGCGGCCCGATCGAAGGCGGCCGATAGAATGTCGGCAAGCGCGTCGACCGGAATGCCAGATTTGCGGTCGTGACGGAGAGCTGCTTGCAATCCCTGTCTGAGAGTGAGGGTTGTCGTCTCCTCGTCCAGTTTTTTCATCTCCGTAAAGCCCAGCACCGTCGGTCCTTCGATCAGCAGAAGTCGAGTGCGACCATTAACCCGCATGGCATCGAGATAGGCGTTGCTGCCGGCAATCAACGCCTTGCGAGCAGGAAGCTGCGCCGGCGTCGCTTGCTCTATGGCGCGGGTGACTGCCAGCGCCTCCTGTCTGACGACGGCGCGAAAGAGCGCGCGCTTGTCTTCATAGTGATGATAAAGCGCGCCGCGGGTGATGCCGGCTGCTGCGACGATCTCCGGCGTCGATGTTTCAGCATAGCCTTTCTCCACGAACAGGGCTCGTGCCGCGGCGATGAGAGCAGCCTTGGTCTTCTCGGTTCTTTCACGATTGGAGCGCGGATCTTGCATGCATGCAGCCTGTATGTTATTTGAAAAATACAGGCAGATTGTATGTCTTTTTATGGGAGATGTGAAGCATGAAGGTGACAAGCTATTATCCTGTCATCATGACCGAGCGGGTGGAGGAGACGGCCGCTTTCTACATCGCGCATTTTGGATTTCGGGAAAACTTCGCGAGCGATTGGTATGTCCATCTGCAATCGGCCGAAGACAACGGTACCAATCTCGCCATTCTGGATGGCCGGCATGAGACAATCCCGTCGCAAGGGCGTGGCCGGGTAGCCGGGCTGTTGCTCAATTTCGAAGTGGAAGACGTCGATATGGTCTACGACCACGTGCGGGAAGCTGGATTGCCTATTTTGCTAGCGATCCGCGACGAAGATTTCGGTCAGCGACATTTCATAACGTCCGATCCGAATGGCGTCCTGATCGACATCATCAAGCCGATACCGCCAAGCGCCGAGTTCGCAGCTCTTTATGCCGAGAGCGCCTTGCCGCCGGGCCAGTAAGATGTTGAGCCCAATCGATAAAATCGAGCAATACAACTCTATCTTTGATTAACTAGGTCGCTTCACCCAATATTTCGCTTTTCATGCGACAAAGCCGGCAGAGGTAAGGTGACCCATGCAAGAGCTTCCGGTTTCGTCAAAAATCATCAAATCAGTCTATTTCCGTCCGGATGACGGACGGCTTTATATTCGCTTTAAAAATGGTGAGGAACGTCAATTCACCGGCGTTCCGCAAAAGGCAGCGATTGCCATGGTAAAGGCGCCGTCGCCCGGCCAGCACTATATCGAGCATATTCGCACGAAATTCGAACGCGTCGCCTGAAGCGCAGCCTACAGCCTACACGCTGATTGGCATTTTCGCTTTGAAAGTGCCAGTTCGTTCGTCATCCGTCGCGAAGTCGAACGAGCTTTATGTCTCAGCGCATTGATAAACGCTGAGTTGCGCTATCTACATCGATCAGAACCATCTCCCAGGGAGGACGCGGCGTGATTGATGAAAAGCAGCTTATATCCAAGATCACTTGGAGGATTATGCCCTTCCTGGGCATCCTTTATCTGATCGCCTATATCGATCGCCAGAACGTCAGTTACGCAAAGCTGCAGATGGTCGGCGATCTCAGCATGAGCGAATATGCCTATGGTCTCGGCGCGTCGCTGTTCTTCATCGGTTATTTCATTTTCGAAGTGCCGAGCAACCTGCTTCTCGACAGATTCGGAGCGAGCAGATGGTTCGCGCGCATTCTGATATCCTGGGGCGCAGTCACGGTCGCTCTGGCTTATACGCAGAATGCGACCATGTTCTACATTCTCCGTTTCCTGCTCGGCGCCTGCGAAGCCGGCTTCTTTCCTGGTGTACTTTATCTGCTGACCCTCTGGTATCCTTCGGCCTATCGCGGCAGGATGGTCGGGCTTTTCATGATCTTCAGCGCCTTTGCCAACGCGATCGGTGCGCCGCTCGGCGGCGTGCTGCTGGATTTGAACGGGCTCTATGGTATTGCCGGCTGGCAATGGGTCTTCCTGGTGACGGGTGTTCCCGCCATCCTTGCCGGCTTCATCACCTTGTTTTATCTGCCGGACCTGCCGTCCAGGGCGCCGTTCCTTGACGATACGGAAAAGAAATGGCTGAAGGACCGGCTCGCGGTGGAAAATTCGGGCATGGAGCAGAACGCAGCCGATGGCTTCAAGGCGCTGATCAATCCGCGCGTACTGCTGATGGCGCTTTGCTATATCGGTTTCCCGCTTGCCGCTTACGGTCTCAGCTACTGGCTGCCGACCATCGTCAAGAATTTCGGCGTCAGCAATACGACGAACGGCTTCCTGAACATCATTCCATGGCTTCTTGTCGCAATCGCTCTTTATGCCGTGCCCGCGGCAGCAGACAAGGCGGAGACCAAGGCGCCCTATATCGTCATTCCCGCGCTGGTCGGTGCCGTGAGCCTGGTTCTGTCAGCCGTTATCCCGGACCATACGCTGCAATTTGTTTTCCTCTCCATTGCGGCAGCCGGCATTTTTGCGGGCCAGCCGGTGTTCTGGAGCCTACCGTCGCGCTTCCTGCAGGGAGCGGGTGCGGCAGCGGGTCTTGCCGCGATCAACTCCGTTGGCAATCTCGGCGGCTTTATCGCCCAGAACGTCGTCCCCTGGATCAAGGATTCCACGGGAAGCACGATCGCGCCGATGTTCTTCCTAGCGGCCTGCCTGCTGGCAGCGGCACTTTTGGTTCTAGTGGTAGGGCGCATGGTGCCGCGCACGCCACGCCCGGAAGATTTCGGCAACTCAGGTGCAGCCCGAGTCAAATGATTGCGCTCATCTGAGCAGAACATTCTTCGGATGAGAGGGGCGGTCTGATGGCCGCTCCCGGGAGGCGTCGGCATTGACGTCCCAACGCTCGGCGAGCTTCTGGAGCACCTGGGTAAATTCGAGCTTCCAACGACGCGGCCTGCCAGAGACAGGGCCGCCATTCCCGCCATACCTCCCAGGACGGCGCGTCTGCTCACGCCGTGGGACAACATTCAGCGCGCATTGAATCCCTGCTCGGCCGGGTTTTGATCAAGGTCGATGCGACCACTTCCAACCCGTCTGATGCACTTGTCTGGCGCAGCATCGAAACTTTAATGCATTCTCATATAATTACAAAAGTTGATAAGTTTTTACAGATTTAGTAGCCCTATCGTGTAGGAAATGCGCAATGGCTGTGCCTGCGCCGCCATTCACGAAGGATGATGATGAAACTCTCTGTCGCCAACGATTCCGGTGTGGGCGTGACGCGCTTCGGCGACATCATCTATGAGAGGATCGTCGCGATGATTGCGGATGGAACCTTTCCCGTGAACGAGCGGTTGCCGGCGGAAGCCAAGCTCGCGGAAATGTTCGGCGCGTCACGGCCTGTTGTGCGCGACGCTCTGGAGCGGCTGCGTGCAGATGGTTTGGTCGTTTCGAGCAAGGGGTCGGGTTCCTATGTCAGGCAAAGGCCGGATTCGTCGGTCCTGAAAATGGTGCCTGTAGGATCGCTTGCCGATGTCCAGCGCTTTTTCGAATTTCGCGCCGGGCTTGAGGCGGAGGCCGCCGAGCTTGCTGCGCGCAACTGGCAGGCTGATGACAAGGAGCGGATCACACTAGCGCTTCAAAAAATCGAACAGTGTCTTCGCGAGGGCCGACTTGGCGCTGAAGAAGATCAGGAACTGCACGATGCCATTGCGGTCGCCACCGGCAATCAATTCCATGTCTCTGCTCGCGAATTGTTCAAGCCGCACTTCGCCATCGGTCATTCCGTGACCCGCAGCCTCAGCCTCAAGCGGACGCCAGAACAGATCCGCAGTGTTCAGGATGAGCATGCCGTCATCGTGCAGGCGATTTTCGCGCGGCAGGAGACCGAGGCTCACGATGCCATGAAGCGCCATATCTTGAATGCACGCGCCCGCATGTTCCAGGGCGTATAGGGAATTGGATGAGGCGAAGGCGAGGTGATGGCTTCTTTACGTCTCCTCGTTTGCGTCTCGATGGATGATAAAGGGTCAGGGTAGGAAGATGAGCATTGAAACCATGCGGCAGGTGCTGACCGGCGTCTCCGGTGTTCCGGTCACGGCCTATGATGGAAGTGGCGAGGTGGAACCGCGCGTCACCGCTCAGGTCTATCAGCGGGTAGCGGCTGCCGGCATTCACAACATCGTTGCGGCTGGGAATACCGGCGAGTTCTATGCGCTCACTCCGCAAGAAATCCGCCGCGTCCATGAAGCGGCGATATCCGGCGTCGACGGCAAGGCGCCGGTGACGGCGGCGATTGGCCGTTCATTGCGCGAGGCGATCCAGATGGCGAAGGATGCTGCCTCGATCGGTGCTTCAGCCGTCATGTCGCACCAGCCGGTGGATCCTTTCGCCGCACCCGGCTCGCAGATCGACTATTTCCGCGATCTGGCGGAGGCCTCGCCCCTGCCGCTCGTTGCCTATGTCCGTGCCGAGGGCTTCAGCGTCGACGATATGGTTCGCCTGGCCGGTCACGGCAACATTGTCGGCATCAAGTTTGCGACGACGGATCTGATGCTGCTTTCGCGGGCGATCGCGAGTTCCGACCCAAAAGGCGCGCTCTTCGTCTGCGGTCTGGCCGAAAGCTGGGCTCCGACATTTGCGGCGGCGGGCGCAAGAGGCTTCACCTCAGGCCTCGTCAATGTTGCGCCGAAGCTGTCGCTTGCCGTTCACGCTGCCTTGGAGAAAGGCGATTTCACCGCTGCGCGCGCCATCGTCAACAAGCTTGAGCCCTTCGAACGCATGCGCACGAAGTTCCGCAACGGAACAAACGTTACCGTCGTCAAGGAGGCCGTGACCTATTCCGGCCTCGATGTCGGTCCTGTCCGTGTTCCGGGCGTGCCACGTCTTGATGAGAAGGATCGCGAAGAGTTGTTCGCTTTGCTGCGCAGATGGCGGGAGGTGGATGAACTTTCCTCCAGCTGACGCATCGATGCCAATGACGGCCATTTCGTGAACCAAATCTGATCGGCGCCGGAGAAACTCGCTTCGGCGCCGCACTCTCCTATACCGTCGTTTACGCAGTTTCCCTTGGATTGAGATGAAGAAGAGATCGGCGATCGTTGAGGTCGCAGTCAGAGCACCACGACCTTCGCTCCTACGCTGACCCGGCTATAAAGATCCATTACATCCGGATTTGCCATGCGGATGCAGCCGGAAGATACAGCCTTGCCGATCGAGTTGGGCTCATTGGTGCCATGGATGCGATAGAGGGTGGAACCGAGATAGAGCGCCCTTGCCCCAAGGGGATTATTGAGACCGCCCTCCATGTGATCGGGTAGTTCCGGGCGACGGGCGATCATTTCCTTGGGGGGTGTCCAATTGGGCCATTCCGCCTTGCGGCTGACCGTTTCCGTGCCCTTCCAGGAAAACCCCTGCTTGCCGACGCCGATGCCGTATTTCAGTGCGGTTCCGTCATTCTGAACCAGATAGAGGCGTTTCTCCTTCGTGGAGATCACGATCGTGCCCGGCTCGTAGCCGGAGAAGGGGACCACCGTGCGCGGGATCGGAGATCGCGCCATGGCCGCACGCTGGTCATCCTTGACGCCTGGGTTGAACTGCGGGGAAGTCTCGCGCGGATCGATCGAAGCCTGCCGTGGTAGCCGCCGGGGAGGAGGCGGGAAGTCGCCGTCCTCGTCATCATAATAGTCATAGGCGTCGCCGCGATAGTAATAGCCATCATCAAGGCGCCGATCGTCCCGATAGCGCGGTGGTGCTTCTCGGAAATATCGTGGAGCAACGTAGTCGTCGCCATAATCCGGCAAGTATCTCCATTCCTGTGCATGCGCGGCGACGCTTGCCATCAGCACTGCCATAGCGGGCAAAAGAACCAGTCTCATAGTCTTCATGTCACAACCATATTTCCCGAAATCGTGCCCCGCGAGGGTGGGCAGCTTGCGCCGACAATTCCGGAAACGGCGGGCGTAATTGTGGCAAAACGGCTGAAAGTCTCACAATCAGGTGCTAGATACTGTCGATAATGAAGATATTGCGGCAGGTTTGGAAGCACCTGCAAATCCCGACAAGCCGATCGGCAGAATCGCCAGGAGGACTATGGCGCGAGCTGAATTGGGCATCCGATGGCGCCCCGCATCTATAGAGATACCGTTATTTATTGTCGAACGCTGCGATTGCCGGCTGGAGCAGTTAAATTCCTGCCCCGTCGAGCTGCTCAGCGTCGTCGCCCTCCCAAGGCGAGGGCATCGAGGTCCGATTGAGATTGGCCGAGGGAAGCGGCATCCAGCACTTCAATTCCGGCTCGGCATATTCAATGATGCACCCCGGCGCAGAATCGGAAGCGCGCCAGCCTTCCGACCCAAAGCGATCCCCACTCGACCAATAGGCAAGGTCGACTTCTGCCGGCCCTTGCTCGGACGGCCGGATGGTAACGAGAATTCTGCTGCCGTCTTTCGGCGCGCTTGCCATTTGGCGCCAGCGATCTGGCTCGTCCATCATTATTCCTCCTGCCTCGCTCCAGATTGGAAGTGTCGCCTCACCATTGGAAACGGTCAACTCAAACTTTGCGCAATCCAGCCACTGCTGATTGATCTTGGATCGAAATAGATCGCGATTTTCTGCAATCGGTGGGAGCAACCGCTGCCGATGTTTTGATGGATATAGCGGTCTCTTTTTATGGGAGAGAGCCGCGTTTGGCGCTGCCTTAACGGTGCGTAGCGCCTCCATAAGCAATAGCGGCTCAGATAATTCGAGGTCTTCGGCCGCGGGCAAGCTTTCGGCCGGGATCCATTTGCGCGAACGCCTCGATATTTTTCGGAACCAGCGGCCCATGTCTGCGTAGACTTATGTGACAAGCTTTGCTGGGTCCTAGCGAGCGCGCAGCGCGGTGCTTCGTGTCGTGCCCAGAAAGGGCGAATTTCATTGTACGACGATCCCTGGAGTCATGTCGAAGGGAGGCCGCATGTCCAGATACACGCCTCTGGTGCTTTTCTTCATCTGCGCGGGATTGCTGACTTGCATGATCAGTGTCGGTTTAGCCTCCCTTCTTCAATGAATGGGGCCATCCCGGGCCACAAAATACGGCCTATGACGCCGTGCTTTGATGTGCCGCTAGTGCCCAGCGGCAATGGCTCGATAGGCCTCGCGGCCGGCGACCCAGGTGCACCGGACGACGGGTACATCGCCCTCGGGCCATTCGACCAGGATGAGGTCGGCTCGACTGCCGACCTTGATCGTACCGCGATCGTCAAGGCCCGATGCCCGTGCGGGATTGCCGGAGACCAGCGGCCACAGATCTTGCAGCGATCCCACGCCATCTGCCTTCAGGCGCGCGAGTCCCAGCAGCATGGCGGGATAATAATAATCCGAGGCGAGGATATCGCAGAGGCCCTCGCGGATCATGTCGGCGGCCCCGATCGAGGCGAGATGACTGCCGCCGCGCGTTGCATTCGGCGCGCCGAAGACAATAAAATCACCCGCATCACGGGCGGCGCGCGCCACGCGGCGGTTCATGGGGAATTCGCAGATACGTGCACCGCGTGCGCGATAGAAATCACGCGTCTCAATCTGGCTGTCGTCATGCGAAAGCATTGGAGCGCCGGCAGCCTCGCCAAGCGCTGAGACTTTGTTGATAGCCGCCAGCACTTGCGGCCGGCGCTCCCACATGGTGCGTGCCATGGCGATCATGTCGGAGACAGGCAGCTTTGCCCTCTTCGCCCGTTCGGCCATCTTGTCCGCGAAAACCGGTGAGCCCGGATCCAGAGCTGGGAAATTCGGGTCGAGATCGAACGGCCGTTCCTGCAGCGATATCGAGGGATCAAGCAGCAGCATCGATGTGTGATCGTTGAAGGCAATGGAGGGCCGGCGAGTACGTGACAACGCATCGCGAATAAGATCGATCGCCTCAAAACAAAATGTTTCCCAGCGCAATTGTACCCGGTTGTCGACCATCAACCTGGAAGCCAGCGTATCGAGGGAGGAAACCACCGCGCGGCCGTTGTCGACGGAGCGCAGCCCCGGCTCCCAACTCAAGGTCAGTGCGTGGAAGGCTGTGGCGATGCCATTGGCAGCAAGCTGTCGATCCGTTTCGAGCAGCGCCGGCGCAACAGGCAACATCGTGCCCGGACGCGGCATGAGCTGTCGCTCGAAAGCGTCGCCGTGGACATCCACGAAAGCTGGCCCGAGAAGATGACCGCGCCCGTCGATAACGGCGGCTCCGTCGCGCGCACCGTCGATATCAGTGATACGTCCCTCTTCGATCCGTATCGATGCTGGTTGCAGGCGGTCGCCGAAGACAACGGTGGCGCCCTCGATGAGAATGGGAGAATTGTGGTGCATGGGCGGCCTGTTTCGCGACGTGACGAGGGCGGGAATCGCAGCCCTGTGGCGGCTGATTTCCAGCACGTGCTTCTAGTGACACGATATGACAGATTTGAGAATGCTGTTGCCAAATCTCCCATCCAAAACGGCTGCCGCCGCCCACCGTGGTCGAGCAATGGATATCGACACTATCGATACGTCAAAGTCCAAGCATTCTCTGCAACACCTCATCTCTCCGAATGAAATGGTGCCAGAGGGCTGCCAGTATATGCAGGCTGACAAGAACATAGAGGCAGTAAGCACCGTATTCGTGGATCTGCGCAGCGATTCTTTCCAAGCCCCTGTCAGGCGACAGCAGGTTGGGCCATTGGAAGAGACCGAACCAGGGCAGATCATGCCCCCCAGCGGCGGAGGTGGTGTAGCCGGCAAGCGGCATCAAGATCATCAGGGCGTACAGCAGGATATGCGCGCCGCGCGCTGCGTGATGGTTGAAGACGTCTAGCGGACGCCGATGGGCGGGTTCGCCAAACGAAAGTCTCAGCGGCAGCCGGATGGCGATGAGGACAAGCGCCGTCATGCCGAGCGATTTATGTACATCGAGGAGGGCGCGGCGCAGAGGCGTGCCGGGTGTGAGATAAGAACAATAGAGACCGATAAGGAGCGCGGAAATGATGATGACAGCCATTAGCCAATGCAGGAGCCGTTGCGATGGCCGGTAGCGGGCTGTCGGAAGCGTGGTTGATGCTTCGTTGGTGATGGACATATGTTTCTCCGGTCGTCCTGGGGTACTGCGCGGATGCGGTGATCGGCGCGAATGTGGCTGATTTGAGGGCC
This sequence comes from Rhizobium sp. WW22, assembly GCF_047041135.1. NCBI lineage: Bacteria > Pseudomonadati > Pseudomonadota > Alphaproteobacteria > Hyphomicrobiales > Rhizobiaceae > Rhizobium > Rhizobium sp. WW22. The sequence goes on along the minus strand of NZ_CP178199.1, from coordinate 1,386,215 downwards.
TATTCATTCACCTTCCTGCGAGCGGAGTCGGATCGACAGCCGGCAAGGCTTCCCAGGGCGGCAAAACGGGCTGTCCGTTGCCTCATAGAGAACAGGCCTGCCGCCCGGCGCTTTGCTCGTGCCAGATGCCGGTCGCCGATCCTATCGGTCTGCCTTCGGAGGGAGGATCTGGGCCTTGTCGCCGGCGGTAGACAGGATCTCGCAGCTCTCGGTACGGGACGGCGCTTGACCCTCCGTGGCGAGAGCCTTGGTACAGATGCCGATCTCGTGCCCCTGGATCCGGAAGAAGGCGATGCCTCCGGCCTCGAGCGCCAGTCGCAGTTGCGCTTCCGTCGCCCGATGCAGGCTATGGCGATTGCCCTCGTAATCGCGGATCGTGCTGCGCGACACGCCCGAACGGTCGGCAAGGTCCATCTGCGTCCAATCGAGGAAGCCGCGGGCCGCCCGGCAGAGCGCTGGTGTCAAAATCATCGCCATCTTACCTTGACGCAGGGTTTCAAGCTGCCCATATTGGGCGATATCTATCATATAGGGCATAATATAGCGGATTTCCAGGGGTTTTGCCGACTGGCGTGATCCGGCCAAGCGAAGGAGCAACGTTTTGGGATAACGAGCGGGCCTATTTTTATTTTAGCACTTTTGGCTCTGCCGTTTATCGGAAGTCTTCTTTCCGTATGCCTCTTGCGCACGCAGTCACGGCGTGGCCCGGCCTGGATTGCCGGAGCTGTCACATTTCTGGCGCTGTTGATTTCCGCAAGCTTCTATCCTGCCGTCAAAAACGGCGGTGTCGTCCGTTATAGCATAGAATGGCTGCCGCAGTTGGGGCTTGATTTCAGTCTCAGGCTGGATGGCTTTGCGTGGCTGTTTTCGCTCGTCATCACCGCCATCGGTTTTCTCGTCATCGTCTATGCTCGCTACTACATGTCGGAGGAGGACCCGGTTCCCCGCTTCTTCTCCTTCCTGCTTGCCTTCATGGGTGCGATGCTCGGCATCGTGTTGTCGGGCAATGTCATTCTGCTCTCGATATTCTGGGAGCTGACCAGCATCTTCTCCTTCCTGCTCATCAGCTATTGGCACAATTCGGCTGCCGCTCGTGATGGTGCCCGTATGGCGCTGACGATCACCGGGATTGGCGGATTCTGCCTGCTGGTCGGGCTGATCCTGCTCGGCCATATCGTCGGCAGCTACGATCTGGACAAGATCCTGACGTCCGGCGATATCATCCGCAATCATCCGCTCTATCTGCCTGCATTGATACTCATCCTGCTCGGTGCGCTGACCAAGAGTGCGCAGTTTCCCTTCCATTTCTGGCTTCCGAATGCGATGGCGGCGCCGACGCCCGTCTCCGCCTATCTGCATTCAGCTACCCTGGTGAAGGCAGGCGTTTTCCTGCTGGCGCGCTTCTGGCCGGTTCTCGCCGGCACGAATGAGTGGTTCTACATTGTCGGCGCCGCCGGCATCATCACGCTGCTGCTCGGCGCCTATTTCGCAATGTTCCAGCAGGATCTCAAAGGGCTGCTCGCCTATTCGACGATCAGCCATCTCGGTCTCATCACAACGCTGCTCAGCCTCGGCAGTCCGCTTGCGACGGTTGCCGCCATCTTCCACATGCTGAACCACGCGACCTTCAAGGCGTCGCTGTTTATGGCGGCGGGCATCATCGATCACGAGACCGGCACGCGTGATATGCGCCGTTTGAGTGGCTTGTTCCGCCATATGCCGTTCACCGGGGCGCTTGCGATCGTCGCGAGTGCCGCCATGGCCGGCGTGCCGTTGCTCAATGGCTTTCTATCCAAGGAAATGTTCTTCGCCGAAGCGATCGAAACCCATGCTGATTCCATCCTCGATCGTATGCTTCCCTATGTGGCGACGCTCGCAAGCGCCTTCAGCGTCGCCTATTCGCTGCGCTTCATTCAGACGGTGTTTTTCGGGCCGGCGCCGACCGATCTGCCGATCGCCAAGCCGCATGAGCCGCCGCGCTGGATGCGCTTCCCGATCGAGCTTCTGGTCGTGGTATGCCTGGTTGTCGGCATCGTTCCGGCGCTTTCGGTGGCGCCCTTCCTGCAGGCAGCCGTCGTCAGCGTTCTCAACGCCGATACGCCGCAATACAGCCTCTCTCTCTGGCACGGCTTCAATCTGCCTGTTATCATGAGCATTGTCGCATTGGTCGGCGGGACGGTGTTCTATTTCGCCTTCAAGGATTATTTTTCGCGATGTGACGACGGTCCGCCCCTCTTTCGCCGCATGAAGGGGCAGCGCATCTTCGAGCGGGTGCTGGTCGAGGTTTCCTGGCACTGGGCGCGAATAGCCGAAAAGCGGATCGGCACGCGCAAGCTGCAGCCGCAGCTTCGCTGGGTGGTGGCAACAGGCTTTGCGGCCGGCCTGCTGCCGCTCTATCTGTCGGGCTTCCAGGCCAAGCATTTTGCCTTTTCAGGCGCCGATCCGGTGTTCGCCGTCGTCTGGGCGATCGGGATTTGCCTGGCGATCGGCACTGCCTTTTTTGCCAAATATCATCGGCTTGTTGCCTTGGTGATGCTGGGTGGGGTCGGATTGATCGTCTGCATGACGTTCATCTGGCTGTCGGCACCGGATCTTGCGATTACCCAACTTCTCGTCGAGATCGTCACGACGGTGCTCATCCTTCTAGGCTTGCGCTGGCTGCCGAAGCGGACAGAAGGGATTGACGATACGGTGAATTTACGCGCTCGTTTCCGACGCTTCCGCGATTTGGCGCTCGCCGTCATCTGCGGCATCGGCATGATGTTCATTTCCTATGCCGTCATGACCATGCCGGTGCCTGACGCCATCGCGAATTACTTCCTGGAAAATGCCTATTCGAAGGGCGGCGGCCGTAATGTCGTCAACGTCATCTTGGTCGATTTCCGTGGCTTCGATACGCTTGGCGAAATCGCCGTCCTCGGTGTCGTCGCCTTGACTGTCTATGCGCTGCTGCGTCGTTTCCGCCCGGCGCCCGACAGCATGGAGATGCCGGAGCAGCAGCAGATCCAGAACCGTTTCGACGAGGAACGGCCGGAGCGCTCGGCCGGCGATACCGTGCGCGACTATCTGCTGGTGCCCTCCGTCATCATGCAGTGGATGTTCCCCTTCGTGATCGCTCTTTCGGTCTATATCTTCATGCGTGGGCATGACGCGCCGGGCGGCGGCTTCTCGGCCGGTCTCACGCTCTCGATCGCCTTCCTGTTGCAATATCTGGCCGGCGGCACGCGTTGGGCGGAGGATCGCATCCGCATCCTGCCGCTGCGATGGATGGGCGCCGGGCTTCTGATCGCGACGGCAACGGGCATCGGCGCCTGGTTCTTCGGCTATCCATTCCTCACCTCGCATTTCCAGTATCTGGACCTGCCGTTGCTCGGCAAGGTTCCGGCGGCAAGCGCGCTGTTCTTCGATCTCGGCGTTTTCCTGCTCGTCGTGGGATCCACGGTTCTGATCCTCGTCGCGCTTGCGCACCAGTCGATCCGTATCAACCGCTTGCGTGCGCTCGATGCCGACAAGGCAAAGGGGGACTGATGGAACTCATCTTGTCCATTGCAATCGGTGTCATGACGGCTTGCGGGGTCTGGCTGATCCTGCGCCCGCGCACCTACCAGGTCATCATCGGCCTGTCTTTGCTCTCCTATGCGGTCAATCTCTTCATCTTCGGCGTCGGCGGCGTGAAGACGAATGTGCCGCCGCTGCTTGGCGATGGCACGGCAACGCACGCCTTGGCAGATCCGGTGCCGCAGGCTCTGGTGCTGACTGCGATCGTTATCGGCTTTGCAACAACAGCTCTGTTCCTGGTCGTACTGCTTGCCTCACGCGGCCTCACCGGTACGGACCATGTCGATGGCAGGAGTGACCGGAAATGACTGGCTGGTCGCATCATCTCATCATCGCCCCAATCCTGGTTCCCCTTGTCGCGGGTGCGTTGCTTGTGTTCATCGATGAGCGTTCGCGCACGCTGAAGGCGCTCATCAGCCTCGTTGCAACGCTATTGCTGGTGGGCATTGCGCTTGCGCTCTTCCGTGCAGAAGGCGGATCGCCGGGGCAAGAGCGTGCCTATCTGCTAGGAAACTGGAGCGCGCCCTTCGGCATCGTGCTTGTGCTCGATGGCTTGTCGGCACTCATGCTGCTGCTGACATCCATCGTTACCGTTGCCGCGTTGATATTTTCGTTGGCGCGTTGGCATGCGGTCGGTGCGCATTTCCACACCATGTTCCAGTTGCTGCTGATGGGTGTCAACGGTGCGTTCCTGACGGGTGATCTCTTCAATCTCTTCGTCTTCTTTGAGGTCATGCTGGCCGCATCTTATGGCCTTCTGCTGCACGGCTCCGGGCCGCTCCGGGTCAAGGCGGGCATGCATTACATTGCCGTCAATCTCGCAGCCGCGCTGCTCTTCCTTATCGGCGTCAGCCTGATCTATGGCACGGCGGGAACGTTGAACATGGCGGATCTTGCCATGCGCATCCCGGAAATGTCGGCAGATCGCCGCATGTTGATGCAGGCGGGCGCCGGCGTGCTCGGCATCGCATTCCTCATCAAGGCCGGCATGTGGCCGCTCTGCTTCTGGCTGCCGACGGCCTATAGCGCGGCGTCGGCGCCGGTTGCGGGCGTATTTGCCATTCTCAGTAAGCTTGGCATCTACGTCATCCTGCGGCTGACCATGCTGCTGTTCAACGCTGGTCCGTCCGCCGGCTTCGGCGCGACCGTGCTTCTCTATGGCGGGATGGCAACGCTGATCTTCGGAACGATCGGTGTGCTGGCGTCGCAGGCGCTTGGCCGGCTGGCGGGTTTTTCGGTGCTGGTCTCATCCGGTACGCTGGTTACGGTGATCGGTATCAACGATGGCTCGATCTCGGCCGGTGCGCTAATGTATCTCGTCAGCTCGACGTTGACGATCAGCGCATTCTTCATGCTGATCGAGCTCGTCGAGCGCGGACAGGATGCGGGCGCCAGCGTTCTCGCGGTCACGATGGAGGCCTATGGCGATGCCGAGGAGAAGGAGCCGGCAGAAGGCGATGGCGTGACCATGCCCGGCACCATGGCGATGCTCGGCATCTGCTTTGCCGCCTGCGGCATCCTGTTGGCCGGCCTGCCGCCACTTTCCGGCTTCGTCTCCAAGTTCGCCATGCTCTCGGCCATGATGGGGACCGGCGCGATCGGCATTCCGCCGAGCACTGCGGTATGGGCGTTGATCCTGCTGGTCATTCTTTCCGGCATTGCCGCTTTGATCGCCATGACACGGGCCGGCATACGCACATTCTGGAGTTCGCTGGAGGGCACTGTTCCCCGTGTGCTTGTCATCGAGATATTCCCGGTCATGGGCTTGCTCGCATTGACGCTGGCACTGACCATTTGGGCCGGCCCCGTCATGCAATATATGGATGCGACCATCCGCACGCTCAGCGATCCCAATCTCTATGTCGATGCAGTCCGCAATGCCGTGGTCGCGCCGGCAAAGACGGGAGGCCTGTGATGCTGCCTTATCCGCTCCTGGCGCTGAGCCTGATCCTGATGTGGCTGCTGCTAAGCGGCTTCACGCTCGGTCAGCTTATCCTCGGCATCATCGTCGCGGTCTTTGCCTCCTGGGGGATGGCATCGCTACGACCCGAAAAGCCGCGGCTGTGGAAATGGTATCTGCTGCCCAAACTCTTCTTTCGGGTCGTTTTCGATGTGGTGAAATCGAATGGACAAGTGGCCTGGATCATCCTGAGAGGGCGCTCGCGCAAGACGATGCCGGGGTTTGTGGTTCTTGAGCTCAGGGTGCGGGATCAGATTCCGCTGGCGCTGCTTGCGGTTATCCTGACCAGCACGCCGGGCTCTGCGTGGCTGGAATATGATTCCAACGACAACACGGTGCTGCTGCATGTGCTCGATCTCGAGAACGAGGCGCAATGGCGTCAAACGGTCGCCAACCGTTATGAAAACCTGCTGATGGAGATTTTTGCATGAGCGCCACGATCATCCAGATATCCGTTACGATTGCGCAGATGATGATCGTGGCGGCGATGGCGATCGCCTTCATTCGTATGTTCCGGGGACCGCGCGCGCAGGATCGCATCATTGCACTCGACACGCTTTATGTGAATGCCATGCTGCTCCTGTTGATTTTCGGCATTGGAACCGCCCGCGTCGTCTATTTCGAGGCGGCACTCGTCATCGGCATGCTGGGTTTTGTCGCAACGGTTGCCTTGGCGAAATTTCTGATGCGCGGGGAGGTGATCGAATGAGCGCCTCATTTGAAAACATACCTCTGTGGGCCGCTATCCCCGTCGGCGGACTTCTCGTGACCGGCGCTTTCCTGACGCTCGTCGGCGCCATCGGGTTTCTGAGGCTTGGAACATTCTACGAGCGCATTCACGCGCCGACATTGGGAACGAGCGGCGGCATCGGCGCGATCATGATCGCGTCGATGATCTTCTTTTCGACCGCGACGCGGTCCCTCGTCATTCATGAACTGCTGATCGGTATTTTCATAACCGTGACGACGCCGATCACCTTCATGCTGCTCGCCCGCGCAGCTCTGCATCGCGATCGTGCCGAGCAGAACGGCAATGTTCCGCCAAAACAATCGCCCGAGCAGAAGCCGGCCGAGGGGCGTCACTCATAAACGACCAACGACTACTGCCGCATGAAGATGCGGCGCTGCGTCTTCTATGGGATCGCGGTACTTAACGCTCAAGCATATAGCAACACTGGACGATGGTTTCGCGACGCGCCCGCGAAAAGAGCTCCCTGTAGCTGGCTTGGCGGAAGCCCAGTTTGGTCAGAACCCGTCCCGAGGCGGGGTTGTCGGATGCGTGACCGGATTCGAGCCTGGACAAGCCGACCACCTGGAAGGCAAAGCCGATCAGTGCTCGCGCCGCCTCGAAGGCATAGCCCTTTCCCCAGGCTTGCCTTTCCAGCCAATAGCCAAGGCTGCCCTCACTCCCGGTAATGCCATCGACGTCGACGATGCCGATCATTCTTTCCTCTTGTTCGATGGCGAAACGATAGGCGGAGCCTTCGGCCCATTCGCGTCCATGGCTGGAAAACCAATCTCTGATATCGCTTTCGTCCGGGGGGTATGAGGCGTTGCTCAGCATACGTGTCACGGCCCAGTCGCTCTGGATTTCGAATGCGCGTGTAGCGTCGATGGCCGAGGTAGGGCGCAAGCGGAGGCGTACCGTCTCGATAGAAGAGCGCTGGATTGATTTTGCTGTCATCATGGAAGTGTCTTGCCGGTAGAAAGATGGCGATGTGCGGTGAGGGCTCCTGAGTTTACTATCTCTGCGCGAGATGATGATGGGAAGCGATTTTATCAAGCTGCCGTTTTTTAGTCTTAGCCAATATATTGCCGCAATGGGCGCGCAAAAGCGCCGCCTCTTGCGGGCCTGGCCTGCGGGAATGTGGGACCGGCCGTGAGAGCGTTCCGTTTACGAGGGGCGAACCCCCTTTCGCGGTCCGGTCCTTTATCGCCGCGTCTTCCCGCAGATCCCCGCCGACCGCTGAAGCCGTGCCGTAACCTTCATTGAGGCAGCGCGACGGCACTGCCGGTACTCGCGTCTATGACGTCTTCGTCGATTGTTTCCAGAACGTCTGCTCAATCATATCCGCATTGAAGATGCGGCATACGAACATGATAGCTTCGATCAAGATGCTGCAACAAAGTTCTTGTTCTATCGGCATGGCGACCTGACGAAGGTGGTCGCATCGATGAACACCTATGAATTTGCCGGACAACAAAATAGCGGTCAGCGCTAGCTGCCATCAATAAATTGTCGATACGCCACAAGTTTTATACTGTCGCGGGTTACTTCGAAGCGAGTATGCGCAGCAGCACGAGGGTGTCGAAGTTCCAGATCGGAACGAGAGCGGCCTGTCCCAGCGAATGAAAAGATAAGAAATTTGCGCTTCGGGGTCGAAAAGGCCGCAATAGGACGGCCGAAATGGCGATTTGCCCCGCAATAATAACGGATTATGTTGCCATTATACATCTATCCTTTACATATATGCGGGCATCCCTGTGGAGGAGCTCCGTCAGCTTTTTTGAAGCGATGGCGGCGTGACAAGGAACGCTAACCTGAAGAGATCAGATCAATGGCAAACTTTCTTGAGAAATGGACTTCCAAAAAGGCTGACAAGCCGAAGGCTGGTGCGCGGAACGTTGTTGATACATTTCGTGCCCGAGTAGCAGAACAGAAGGCATATCTGGAGGAGTACGAGCGCGACGCGGCTGGCTTCAAGAAGTGGCGCTCCACCTGGTTCCAGCGCGTTCCGGGCGGATATGGCGTAACGGTCGGTCGTGACTCGATCAATGCCGGTCGCGGCTTGAGCTATGTCGTCGTCGATACCATCAAGGACGTGGCTGAGTTTCTCGATGATCTCGCCTATCATGCGGAACACGATGTTGGTTTCCAGCAGGCTCTCGAGCAGAACCGCCAGCGTCGTGTCGCACTCCTGAACGCGGCAAAGACGGGAGGCAAGGCAACAACGTCCAAAGCGAAAGCCAAGGCAAAGCCCGTAGCGGCAAAACCGGCTGCCGCCAAGCCCGCTACCGCCAAGACGTCGACGAGAGCTACCCGGGCAAAGGCCGCTGTGGCAGCTCCCGCACCGGCCGCCGCAGAAGCGGCAAAGCCGAAGCGCACTCGCAGGACGAAGGCCGCCGGCGCGGCAGAATAAAGCTGAAGAAGCCCGCCTCGCGCGGGCTTCATTTTGTCTTCCTTCTGCATGGAGGATTATGCGTCAGTTGAGGTGAGACGTAGCATCTAGCAGCATCTAGCAGCATCTATGTTGCAGATGCCGTTTCACGGACAGGAACGAATACTCGGATCGCGATAGGCATAGCTGGCGCTTCGGACTTTATCGCATGAGTGGATCGGTGAAATTTCCATCATGTGTGTCGGTCATTCAAAAGCCATAAAACTGGTGAGACTTGGAAAGGCAAGATGGATCGGCATGATCCAATAGCCGTTGCTTGATATGTTCGTGAGGCATCAGCCTGCATCACCGCATATCCCTGTTTGCAACGCGCTCATCCATAAGGACCTGAATGAGAAGGTTCGCCGCAACCAAAGCAGATCTGCGAGGTTCAATGCGATGCATTCCATCCAAGACCGCGTTCCCGTGTCTATCGTCATTGCGAACTATAATTACGCGCATTTTCTGAGGCGCAGTATCGATAGCGCATTGGAACAGGATTACGATGAGGCTGAAGTCATCGTCGTCGATGATGCATCGACCGATGCGACGGCTGATGTCATCGCCGCCTATGGCTCTCGAATAAAGACATGTCTGCGTGAGATGAACGGTGGACATGCTGCCGCATTCAACACAGGCTTCGCATCCAGCCATGGCGAGATCGTGCTGTTTCTCGATGCAGATGATTATCTTTATCCGAATGCAGTATCGGAAGTTGTCGAAGCCTGGGAGGACAGGACAGCACAGGTGCAGTTCAGACTGCATATCGTTGACGAGAAAATGCAGGTGAAGGATGTATTCCCGCCTGTCGAATTGCCCTTCGATTCCGGCGACGTCACTCCGGAACTGCTGCGGAAAGGCCGCTATCAGACGACGGTCACCAGCGGTTTGGCATTCAAGCGTGCGGTGCTGGACAAGGTCATGCCGGTGCCCGAGCCGGAGTTTCGGCAGGGAGCGGATGGATATCTTGCCACGGTTGCGCCGCTTCATGGTGAGGTAACCTCCATCGAAGATTGCCTCGGCGCCTATCGTATTCATGGTGCAAATCATTCTGTCTTCGCGGAAAAGCTCGGACAGCGCGCGCGCTGGCGGATAAAACATGATTTCCGCCGGCTGGAGGCCCTGTCGGATCAGGCAAGCGAGATCGGACTGAACATGCGTGACGATGCCGGCCTCCACGACCCCGTGCATCTGGAGGAGCGTCTGGCATCGCTTTGCATCGACAGGGACCAGCATCCTGTCGCGAATGATTCCAGACTCTCCCTAGCCGCGGCCGGCGCGGCTGCCAGTCTCAAGATGAATGCGTCGCGAAAGCGCCGGCTGATGCTGGCCGGATGGTTTCTTTCCGTCGGTGTCCTGCCCAGGGATATGGCAAAGACTATCCTCTCGTGGAAGCTTGTGGCCTCGTCCCGGCCTCCGTTTCTCCTGCGCCTCTCGAAAACCATCAGGCATGCGATGGGATAGCTGGATTCCTGAAGACATGGAGTCTCTTGCGCCAATGAATTGACACTGATCCTATTCGGCCGTGCCTGATTTATGCGATGGTCCCATCAAGGCGTCGACCACGGCCTGATGATGGATATTCCTGTCATAGCGGCTGTCGGTTGCAAGCTGCATCAACCCGTAAAAGGCGGTTCTGGCGGAAGGTTTCTTGCCCTCGCGCGGAGATAGGCAATCAGGCGACGATAATTTGCATTCGTCTTGATCTCCAGCGGATTGCCGGCGCCCATCTTCTTCAATGGCCACCACGACCAGCCAATACCATTCTTCTCCTGCAATTCTACAGCGCGGGTATACCATTCATTATTGTTTTCGCCGGATTCACCGTTCCATAGCGGCATGTCATATTGCTCGCGCAGCTTCAGGAAAGGCTCGATCGATTCCTGCGTCGTCGGTGTCCAGTATTTGTGAAAGCTGAGCGCCGTGTTGCGGTCATCGATCGGCAGTACGCCGGCATAATTGTTGCCCCAGCAATTGCCCTCGATAATAAGCATATGGTTGGTATCGATCGCGCGGATGGCGCTGATAGTGCGCCGATAGATGTCGCGTAGCGGCCGGTTTTCGGTCTCCCGGCAGCCGCCTTTGTCTTTCTTGTCCTGAAAACCCCAATTCGGCTCGTTGAGCAGGTCGTAACCCGCAATCGTCGGCTCGTCCCTGTAGCGACGGGCGATCTCGGTCCACAGCGCGATCATCATTGCCTGGTTCTCATCGCTGTGCCAGAGCGAGGGCTTGTCCGGATCGCGGTCGGAAATGGCGATGTCGTGACCCTGGCCGCCAGGCGCCGCATGCAGGTCGAGGATCAAGTACATGTCATTGGCTTTCAGCCAGCGGATCAAAAGGTCGATCCGCCGAAAGCCCTCTTCGTTCCAGACAATGTTCTTGGACGTGTTTCTGCCGTGCTTGTCCTCGATGAAGAGGTTCCAGTGCATCGGCAGGCGCACGCTGTTGAAGCCCCATTTGGCCATTGCGTCGATATCGGCTTTCGTCACGGCATTATCGAGCCAGGATCGATAGAATTGCTCGGTCCTTTTCTCGCCGATGATTTCGGAAATGCGGTGGCGAATGACGTGCTGCGCCTTGAGATTGGCAAGGCCCATCATGTAGCCTTCCTGCACCATCCAGCCGCCGAGGCCGAGACCGCGCAGGATCAGCGGATCGCCCTTGCCGTCGACGATCCGCTGATGATCGGCGCGAACGAATCCCTCGGCCTGCGCCGGCGGTGCAAATGACCCAAGGCAGATAATGGACAGGCTGGTAAGGAACAGCAAAAAATGCCTCATGAATCCCAACTCGCGTGAAACTTTGGCGCCATGTGGGCAAGGTAGCGCGCAGAGGGCCAAAGTCTCGTGACAACATCTACGCCGGCCGCTCCAATGGTCCGCCGAAGATGATTTCCTGATAGGCAGCAAGCAGGGCAGGTTCCTCGATGGAGCCGTGATGGTGAAGCTGACGCCAGACGCCGTCGATCCGGGTGAACCAGCGTGTCGTTCGAATGCGAAGCTCGATACTCCTGCCGGCCGTGACGCAACTTCCCCTCTCACGCCCGACGAACAGGTGCCAGTCATCGCCGCCCTGGCTGGTAAAATCGTGGAATGCGACCTGGACTTTCGCCTTTCCACCAAACAGCTTCGCATAGCCCTCACGGATCGACGGCCATCCACGCCGGATGCCTCCGATCGGATTGTCCATGCTTGGCCTGTCGCTATCGGCCCAGTTGGCGGCGAGTGCGTCCAGGTCGCCGGCATTGAAGGCGCGATAAAAGCCGATGAGGGCATCGAGGGCGCCGCCATCCCCTACCATGTTTTCGCTGCCGGTAATCTCGGTCAAGCGTTCCGTCATCTCCAATTCTCCTGTCGTCATGCATCATGATCTCGAATGTGCTCCCGCGGAGTGCGGATAAACGCCGCGACAGAGAGGTCGATCGCCAGAGCGAGAATCATTGCGCCGGCTCCGATCAAGAAGAGCACGCCGTAGTTTCCGCCGGTTCGGGCAAAGACGAAGGAAAGTCCGTAGGCGGCTGCCGCCTGAAACAGGGCGAAGAATACGGTTGCCAGGCTCCACGCGACTTTCTGTTGCGCCGGATGGTGCGGCAGCAGTTCTGCGATCCTGCCGAGCATCAAGGGAACCGTGCCGGTTACGAAGGCGCCGACGATCAGGCTCGAGGCGATGAGCCAAGCCTGCCCGAGGCCAGAGGCGGGAATGGCGACTGCGACTGCCTCGAGAAGAAAGGCGAACCGCAGCGCTGCGGCAAAACCGGTGCGATCAGCCAGATGGCCGGCAAGGATCGGCCCGATGGTGGCGCCGAGGCCAAACAGCACCCAGTATTCCGCACCGACCTGCAAGCCCTCTCCCAATCCGCGGGCAACGAAATCCACGAGGAAGATCATGTGCGGAACCCAGCCAGCGGCATTCAGCGCATATTCGATGTAGAGCGCACGCAGCGTCCAGCGTTTCGGGACATGCATGGCATTATGGCTTGTGGCAGTGTGGCCAGCGACATCGTGCGGCCATCCGGCCCAGGCAATGATCGTGAGCAGCAGCGACAGGGCGCCGAGGCCAAGCCAGGTTTCGCGCAAGCCCTGTTGCAGCAGAAGTGGAACCAATGTGCCCGATAATGCGACGCCAGCGCCGATGCCCATGAAGATTATGCCGCTGGCAAGCCCTCGGCGAGACGGTGCGATCAGCGGCAGGACGGTCGGCGCTGCCAGAACCATCAGGGCGCCACCGGCAAGGCCGGCTGCAAAACGCCACGCAAAGAACCATGAAAAGCTGACGGGAAAGGCGCAGGCAAAGAAGGCTGCCGTTGCGGCAAGCATCATGATCCTGAGCGTCAGGACGGTGGAAGTGCGTGCGGCAATCGTCCGCCCGAGCAATGCGCCGACCAGATAGCCGGAAAGATTCGCGGCACCGAGATAGGCAGCCGCCGAGGCTTCGAACCAATGCGCATCGACGATGGCCGGCAGAAGCGGTGTATAGGCGAAACGAGCAAGGCCGATGCCGATCAGGCAAGCGCAGAATGCCGACAGGATGGCACGCCATGCCATTCGGGCATTCTGATGGTTCAGGTCGGTTTCATGCGCGGCAGTGTCGGTCATGGGAACTCTCTCAGCTATCTATGCTTGAGAGAATACGCGATGCGTTATATCATAAAAAATGAATTATTGTGAGAACAGATATCTCTATTGGAGATAAGACGAAGATGGACGTATCCGATCTCAGGGTATTCGAAGCGGTATCGCGGCACGGTAGCATGAACCGGGCGGCGCAGGAGCTGCACACTGTTCAATCGAATGTGACGGCGCGGATCCGGGCATTGGAAGAAGAGCTGGGTGTCAGCCTGTTCCAGCGCCATGCAAGAGGCGTGTCGACCACGCCGGCGGGACAACGAATTCTGCCATTTGTCGGTCGCATTACCAAGCTTCTGGCCGATGCCCGTGCAGCCGCCAAGGATGATGGTGAGCCGGGCGGGACGCTTTCCCTCGGCAGCCTGGAAACAACCACGGCGCTGCGATTGTCGCCGCTTCTCGGCCAATTCGCCAAGACCTATCCACAGGTACGTCTTGTCGTGACAACAGGTACGACCCGCCGGCTGATCGACGATGTCGTTTCATGCCGGGTCGAGGGTGCCTTCGTGGCGGGTCCCGTCAACCACCCCGATCTCGATCACGAGGTGATCTTTCAAGAGGAGCTTGTCCTCGTTACAACGCCCGCCATTCGTGGAATGAAAGATCTGGCCGGCATTGTCGATCTGAAGACTATCGTCTTCCAGATCGGATGCTCTTACCGCCAGCGGCTGGAGTCGCTTCTTGCCGAGATGGGTATCGTCACCTCGAAGCCGCTGGAATTCGGTTCTCTCGACACGATCATAAGCTGCGTGTCGGCCGGCGTCGGCATCACTCTTCTACCGAGAGGCGTGGTCGCTGCCGCCGCCCGGGAGGGCAGGGTCGCAATCCACGCGCTTCCGCCGGAGCGGTCGCTGGTGGATACGCTCTTCGTACGCCGATCGGACGCCTATACGACGAGCGCCATGACCGCGCTTCTCGATATGCTTGGTTCGACGCGTACGGCCTAGCTCGAAGCCATGATTTCCTGCCAGGCGCTATAGGCGGAAAGCACCGTTTCCATCTGTGCGGTATGGCCGGCGATGAATGCGTCGCCATAAATGGTCTCGTCCGGATATTCGGTTATCAAGGTCATAGGCACCGTATGGCGATCGTCGATATTGGCGAGGCAGGGGAAGCCGTTGATGATGCGGAAGCCTGTTTCGCCGGCATGTATTTCATAGAGTGCGATCTGGCGGTCGTTGTAATCCAGCAGACCCGGTATGGCGCCGAGGTGCCGGGTGACCTTGTCGAGAAGCTGCTCCGCCTGAGCGGCCCAGCCGGAATGATAACGGGCAATCAGGAAAAAGCCTTTCGGCAGCGTCCACATGGCGAAATTGCGCGGGACATAGCCGGAGAGCGGCCGCGTCCACTCATGGGCCGGATAGCCATGCAGGTTGACGTGCAGCCGCGCTCCGCTCAGCCTTTCCGCCTGGAAGCGGATTTTCTTTTCAAAGAGATAGGGACCGGCGGTCTCTTCGGTCCGATATTCGAGATCGTCGCCGAGCGCGGTATAGCGGGCGGCATGATACATGTGCCGCGGGTTGTCCAAGCGCAGACGCTGATGTAGAGCGTAGCCGTCGGGATTTTCGAGCGGCGAGATGGTGAAATGCGCGCCTTCGAGCTTGGCAAGCCGACGCGCGGCACGCAGAGCTCCCGCGCCGCCGGTCGTCTCGTTGGCGTGCTGTCCGCCGCTGATCATCACGGCTGCATCGCGGCCCTTGATATAGCGGGCTTTGACGGTGCGGCCGGAGCGAGTAAGGGCCTCAAATGCTTCGCCGCCAATCTCTTTGAGTTCGGCCTCGATCTGCTGCACGGCCACAGGTTCCGTTGCGGTCTCGATCTGCTGTTCGGCTCCATCCCAATAGCGAGACGTCAGCGGCTGCGTTTCCACTCGGACGAAAATATCGCCGGAGGACTGCAGGATCTGCGGAACGATCTGCCCCGGCTTCAAGCCGCGGTCACCGAGCGGCCGTCCGGATTTCTTCTGGAAGAATTCGAGCAGCGAGAAATAGAAGTCCTCGTGCAGCGCCTCGCGAAGGCTCATGATTTCGTCGCCGATAGGCAAGGCCTCATCCAACGCCGGCAGGGCAACGCGAATGTTCAGTTCCTCGAAATAGGGTTCGCTTGTGCCCCAGTCGAAGTGCGTGACCGCGTTGATGGTCTCCTCGAAGAGCTGCTCATAGTCCGTGGCGAGCCGGTTGCCCGCCGCATTGCCGTTCCTCATGAGCCAGCCGGTCGGGGAAACGCTCGTTTCGCCGGCGGTATCAATATGGACGCGATTGGGCGCGAGCACCTGCAATCGGCGTTCCTGGCCGGCATTGCCTTTCAGCAGAACGTCATAATGAAAGCCGCTATCGGCTCTTGCGACAAAGGTGATCTCGCGATTTCCCACCATTGCAGCGAGCGGATAGGCTTCAAGGCGAAAGCGGTTATCCGGTGCGTTGGGATGAACCGGATAGCGGATCTCGATCGTATCCACATCCTGCAGGTCGATTTCCTCGATGAAGGCATTGACCAGCGGCTTGTAAGCGCTGCGGATGCGGGCCTGTACGCCTTTTTCCCTGAGTTCGCGCTCTGCCTGCTGGCGGCTTTCTCTGTCATCGAAGGTCCAGGCTTCAAAGTTCTGGCCAGGCTTGGCATCGGCAACAAGGCGCGACAGTGTGCGCTCAAAACGTCTCTCGAAAATCATAGCCATGATATTCTACCTTGTCGTTCTGCCGGTCGGATCGAGGCTGTCGCGCAGCCAGTCGCCGAGGAGATTGAGACCGAGCACGGTCAAAAGGATTGCAAGGCCAGGGAAGAGGCTCACCCACCAGGCGGTTTGTAGATAGGTTCTCCCATCAGCCAGCATGCCGCCCCAGCTCGGAATTGTCGGGTCGACACCCATGCCAAGGAAGGTGAGGCTGCTTTCGAGAAGGATATTGTTGGCAATGTTCAGCGTCATCAGCACGATCACCGGTCCCAGAAGGTTCGGCAGCAGATGCTGGAAGATAATGCGCCAGTCTTTGACGCCGATCGCGCGTGCCGAGAGGATGAATTCCCGCTCGCGCAGGCTCAGCACGGAACCGCGCACGAGGCGTGCATATTGCACCCATTGCGAGACGATCAAGAGGATGATCGTATTGGTGAGACTGCCGCCGACGATGGCGATGAAGGTGATTGCCAGCAGAATGAAGGGCATGGCGAGCTGAATATCGGCAAAGCGCATTAGCAGCATGTCCCAGATACCGCGATAGTAACCCGCGGCAAGGCCGACCAGCACGCCGAGCACCACACCGCCGATCACGGAGGTAAGGCCGACCGTCAGCGATATCTTGCCACCTGCGACGACACGGGCCAGCACATCGCGCCCGAGCGGATCGGTGCCGAAGGGATGGGCGAGGCTGGCGAAGGGCTTTGCAAGCCTTGCCATCAGATCGATTTTTTCCGCGCCTCCGGGAAAGAGTACATCGGAGAGAAGCACGGCAAGGCAGATGATGACGGTGATCAGGGCTCCAACGATGAATTCGAAGCTGTAGAAACGCGAACGGCGTGAAATCGTGGCAGCCATCAGCATTACTCCGTGCGAATGCGGGGATCGACGAGGCCATAGGCGATGTCGACGAGAAGGTTGACACCGACGATAAACAGCGCCAGCACGGTGATCACGCCCTGCAAGACCGGGTAGTCGCGGGCGCCGACGGCGTCGAATGCCAGTGTGCCGAGGCCGGGCCAGTTGAAGACACGCTCGATGACGACGATGCCGCCGAGCAGGCCGCCGAACTGGATGCCGAAATAGGTAATGAGCGGGATGGCGCAATTTCGCAGGGCGTGCTTGTAGAGCACCTTGCTCTCGCTGAGGCCCTTGGCGCGCGCGACCATGATATATTGCGATTGCAGCGTTTCCAGCATGGCGGTGCGCACCAGGCGGACGTTCGTCGCCGTCAGGATCACGCCCATCGTCACCGCCGGCATGACATAGCTCGAAATCCCGACCATGCCGCTCGGCGGCAGCCAGCCGAGCGTGATGGAAAACAACAGCACCATCATCAGCGCCAGCCAGAAATTTGGGAAGGAAAGGCCGACCAGCGAGAGAACGCGAATGATCTGGTCTGCCGTCTTTCCACGTGCCGTCGCCGCCTTGATACCGAGCGGGATGGAGAGCGCAATCGAGACCACCATGGAAATGAAAGCAAGCAGCAGCGTGGCGGGCAAGGCGTTGGCGATCAGTTGCGAGACCGGCGTACCGCCGGTGAAGCTGCGGCCGAAATTGAGCGTCAGCAGTCCCTTCAGGAAGCTGAAATACTGCACGAGGAAGGGCTGGTCCGTGCCTAAGGCTGTACGGATACGCACGAGATCCTCTTCCGTCATGCTGCCGCCGCCCTGAAACATCATCACGGCAGGGTCGCCGGTGAGGCGGATGGCAAATGAGACGAGAAGAGTGATGGCGATCACGACGAAAATCGCCTGCAGCAATCGCTTGATGAGAAAACCGGCCACGTTCTTACCCCGAGAGCTTTCGGATGACGCCGCCGGGCGGGCCGGCGGCGTCTTGCTGGATGATTAATCGACGGTGACTTCGTTCAGCTTGATGCGCGTATCGGGAGCGGGCACGAAGCCCTTGACCCGCTTGCTGACGCCGTAGATCGCATTGCTGTTGTAGAGCGGCAGTTCCAGCGCCTTGTCGGCAACATATTTGCCGATGTCCTTGAGCACCTTTTCGCGCACGGCGCGATCGGTGAGCGGGCGCTGCGATTCCAGGAGCTTGTCGAGAGCGGCATCCTTTTCATAAGGGTTCCACTTTTCGCCGGAGTGGTACATCGAATAAGCGGTGTTGTCGTAGTCGAAGGTCCAGCCGCCCCATTTCTGCTGGAACATCGCGCCGGTCTTGCCCTGCGGGATGATATCGTTCAGCAGAACGTTGGTTTCATAGGGCTTGATGGTTGCGGTGATGCCGACCATCTGCAGGTAGCTTGCGACGACCTGCGCCACCTCGTTCATCGTCGTATCATTGCCGCGAATGTCGATCTGCAATGCCGCGCCCGGCTTCACGCCGGCTTCGGCAAGCAGCTTCTTGGCGCCTGCCGGATCATAGGGAAGTGGCTTCAGATCGGCATCGTAGCCGAAGGACAGGGAGTTCTGGAAGCTGACGATCTCGGTTCCCTGTCCAGCGAGGATCGACTTGACGATCGTGTCGCGATCGACGGCCATGATGATCGCCTTGCGCACGCGCGGATCGGCGGTGATGCCGTCGCGGGTGTTGAAGCGCAGCGCATCGACCGTTGGGCCTGGAACGCTGGCGATTTCCAGCTTGGAATCGCCCTGGATGACCGGCAGCATGCCGATCGGAATGGTCGGCGGGATGACGAGATCGACGCGGCCGGCTTGAAGCTCGGCAACGGCCGTCGCCGGCTCGCTGATGAAGCGGTATTCGAGCTCCGAAAGCTTCGGCGCGCCGCCCCAGTAATCCGGATTGGCTTCGAGCTTGATGTTCACCTTCGGCGTATAGGAAACGAACTTGAAGGCGCCGGTCCCGACCGGGTTGAGGTTGAAATAGTCCTCGCCCTTTTCCTTGATGTATTTCGGCGGAACGATCATCGCGCCATAGCCGGCAAGCTTCGTCAAAAGCACTGGATCGGGCGTCTTCAGCGTCATATCGACCGTGTAGTCGTCGATGATGTCGACGCTTTCGATCGCCGTGTAGTTCGAGCGCTGCGGTCCCTTGGCGCCCTGCTCGCCGAGCAGACGATCGAAGGTAAACTTCACCGCTTCGGCATTGAAGGGCTCGCCGTCATGGAACTTCACATTATGACGTAGCTTGAAGCGGATGCGCTTGCCTTGATCCAGCTCTTCCCAGGATTCGGCAAGGCCCGGTACCAGCTTGAGATCGGGGCCGCGATACGTGAGGCCGTCGAAGATGTTGGTCGAAACAGCGGCCCATGCCACCAGGAAGGTGTCGATCGGGTCCCAGCTGCCGGGATCCTGCGACGACGACACCGTCAGCTTGCCGGCCGCGAAAGCGGGAGCGGCGGTGATGGCGACGCTCGACATGACGAGTGCGGTCAGAGCGGTCTTCAATCCCCATTTCATTCTTTTCATTGAACCTGTTTCCTCTTCAGATCGATGCGATGGTTGGCGGTCGTTCAGGCGCTCTTGGCGATGAAGTGGCCTGAGGTGATTTCTTCGTGAGCCAGGATCGGCGGCTCGTCGCCGACGCGGCGGACCGGATTGGGGATCTCGCCCTCGATAAGCGCGGTTCTGCGCTCCTGCGTCGGGTCGGCGATCGGCACGGCCGAAATCAGGCGCTGCGTATAGGGGTGCATCGGCGTTTCAAAGACCTGCCGCCGGCTGCCGATCTCCATGATCTGGCCGAGATAGAGGACGGCGACGCGATGGCTGATCTTTTCGACCACCGCCATGTCATGGCTGATGAACAGATAGGCGAGCCCCCGTTCGGCCTGAAGATCCATCAAGAGATTGATGATCTGGGCCTGGATCGAAACATCGAGAGCGGAAAGCGCCTCATCGGCAATGATGAGTTTCGGATCGGAGGCAAGGGCGCGGGCAATGCAGACGCGCTGGCGCTGGCCGCCGGAAAACTCGTGCGGATAGCGATCGGCATGGGCTGACGTCAGCCCGACGCGTTCCAGTAGCTCGTCCACCCGGCGGCGAACCGCCTTCGATCCAGTGATGATGCCATGCGTGTTGATCGGTTCTGCAATCGAGAATCCCACAGTCTTACGCGGGTCGAGCGAAGCGAAGGGGTCCTGGAAGATATACTGCACATCGCGGCGCAGGCGGAAACGCTCCAGCGCCGACATGGCGGCAAAGCTCTTGCCATTGAAGGTGATTTCGCCGGAGCGCGCTTTCTGCAATTGCTGGATGGTGCGTCCGATCGTTGACTTGCCGGAGCCGGATTCGCCGACGAGGGCCAGGGTTTCACCGGGATGAATATCGAAAGCGACCTTCTGGACGGCACTGCAGCGATGCGTGACCTGACCGAATATGTTCTTCTTGATATCAAAGCGCACGAAGAGATCGCGCACCGACAGGAGCGGCTGCTGGTCGTAGCGGGCAGTATTCTGGACCCGTTCTTCACCGACGATCTTCGGCTCGCCGCCGTCGAGGACAGTCAGCGGTATGCGTTTCGGAAAATCCTGACCGGTCATGCTGCCAAGCCTAGGCACTGCGGCGAGAAGTGCCTTCGTATAAGGGTGTTTCGGATTGGCGAATATCTCGCGAACCGGACCCTCTTCGACCTTCTTGCCCTTCCACATGACCACGACATCATCAGCCATCTCGGCAACCACGCCCATGTCGTGGGTGATGAAGATCATACCCATGCCGAGATCCTTCTGCAGGTCCCGCATGATGTTGAGAATCTGCGCCTGGATGGTCACGTCGAGCGCCGTCGTCGGCTCATCGGCAATCAACAGCTTCGGACGGCAGGCAAGCGCCATGGCGATCATGACGCGCTGGCGCATGCCGCCGGAAAGCTGATGCGGATAGCGGTTCAAAAGGGCGGCCGCATCCGGCAGGCGTACCATCTTCAGAAGGCGACGGGCTTCCGCCATTGCGGCGGATTTGCCGAGTTTCTCATGAAGAAGAAGGACTTCGCAGATCTGGTCGCCGATGGTGAAGACGGGATTAAGGGAGGTCATCGGCTCCTGGAAGATCATGGCGATCTCCTTGCCGCGAACTGCGCGCATATCCTTCTGCGAGAGCTTCAGCAGGTCCTTGCCGTTGAAGATGATGCTGCCGGTCTGGAAGCGCGCGCCCATCATATCGGCAAGGCGCATGACCGAAAGCGAGGTCACCGATTTGCCGGAGCCGGATTCGCCGACGACTGCGAGCGTTCGCCCGGGCTCGACCGAAAATGAAAGCCCTTCGACCACGCGGTTTTCGCCGAACCGCACAGTCAGATCCGTTACGGACAGAAGCGGTTTGTTGTCGCCAGCGGCCTTGGTCATGCGCTTACCTCGGTATTGGGCAGGTCGTTCATGGCATCCGGAATGATAGCCGCGTTGTTCTTTGCATCGATGATGCAGGCGCACTCGCTGGGATCGCCACCAAGTTCGGACCGCAGCATGCTCATGCCGGCACCTGTTGCAGCCTGACAAAAGCAGGCGATGTTTTTCTACAAGACAGGCGTCTCATGAACATCTGTATCTGCGTTCCCATTATATTTGTTAGGCCGTGAGATAGCATCAAACGACAATCTGGTCTATATTGTTCAACAATTTTCATATTGCCAACGAAAAATGGGACAAACCTGCATGAAATCGTCCAGCGGACTTGCCGTTGGGACGGTGTGACTGCCGCAGGCAAGCATGGCAACGCCGCTCGCGTTCCAGCAAATGCTTGATATAGGCAGGCATCGAAGACATTTGAGTGCGGGCGCCGGGAGAGCGAATGAAGCAGACAAATCTTGCCAGCATCGAGCCGGCGACCGTCGCGGAGACGGGGCAGACGGTTGCAGAACTGACCGCCGCCCGCATCCGAGAGCGCGTGATCAGCGGCACGCTCTCGCCTGGCAGCCATCTCTCGGAGGCGGCTCTTTGCGAGGAGTTGCAGGTCTCGCGCAATACGCTGCGCGAGGTTTTTCGGCTGCTGACGAAAGAGGGCGTGCTACGCCACGAGGCCAATCGCGGCGTCTTCGTTTCCACGCCGAGCATTTCGACGATCATGGATATCTTCCAGATTCGCCGCCTGATCGAGTGTTCGGCACTCGCCAATGCACATCACCGCCACCCAAGCGTCGACAAGATGCGTGCCGCCATCGATGCCGCCGTCCAGCATCGTGAGCGTGGCGAATGGCTGGAGGTCGGCAGCGCCGATATCGCCTTTCATGCCGCGATCGTCGAGCTTGCCGACAGTCCCAGGCTTTCGGCCTTCTATGCGCAGATCTCGCTGGAGCTGCGCCTCGTCTTTGGGCTGATCCGTGATCCCGAATATCTGCACGCACCCTATGTCGGCCAGAACGCGACCATTCTTGCGCATCTGGAGGAGGGGGCGCCGGCGAGTGCCGCCGCCGCGCTGGAGAAATATCTGTTCCACGCCGAACGCTTTATTTTGGCCGCCTATTCGCGCGCGATGCCTGGCTGACGCCCAATTGCCACCATTGATATGATGAATGATGTGGGCAATCCGCGTCTGAGAAGGTCAAGCGCGATGCAATCATTTGCGTCTTGATCAGCTTTGACGGAAGGATATCCCAGCGCCTCGGATAAAGGCCTACTTTGCAACATACCCGACCCCGCCAATGACCCGTCTCCTTCCCGACGTTTTCCGCGACCCGACCATACGGGTGAGCATGCTTGCGATCTTTGCCTTCGGTTTTGCCGGAGCAGCGACCTCGCCCTATCAATCGGTCGTCGGTATCCGCGAACTCGGCCTCAGTAACGGGCTCTATTCGACGCTGATCTTCTGCGCGGCGGCGGTGAATGTCGTCGTCAGTATCCTGCTTGGAAATCTGGCCGACAGGCTCGGCCAATATCGGGTTATGATGCTGACGGTCGCCACTTTCGGCGTGCTGGGTTATGGCGCCGTCTATGTCGTTCCGGCACAGGCGACTTTCGTGCTCAGCGCCTTGTTTTTCCTGCCGATCTACGGCTCGCTCAACTCGCTGCTCTTTGCCAATGTCCGCGTTGCGACGAGGGGAATGGAGCGCAACGATATCGCCACGGTCAATTCCGGCGTGCGTGCGATGATCTCCCTTTCCTGGGTGCTGGTGCCTGGGATAACCGGAGCGCTGCTTGCAAATTCAGCGAGCATGCTGCCGGCCTATCTGTTCGCCGGTCTCGCCTGCGTCGCCTGTTTCGGATTGATCGCGATTTTCCTTCCGCGCCAGGATGGCATAGACAAGGCTGCTGCCCATCATCTTTCCTATCTTGCCGCGCTGGGTGAGGTCATTTCGCCACCGGTCTTCCTGCGCCTGATCGCTGTCGCGCTGATCAGCAGCACGCTGCATGTCAACGGCGCCATCCTGCCGCTTATCGTCACCGGTGCGGCACACGGAACCGTGACTGATATCGGCATTTTGGTTGGGATCGTTGCCCTTCTCGAAATCATCTTCATCGTTTTGTGGGGACGTGCACAGCGGATCATGAGTCACGTAATGGCGCTGGCGATCGGCACCGTCATCTATATCGTTTATCTGGTTCTGCTCGGATTGGCATCTGCCCCCTGGCATGTCTATGCGCTGACCCTCATCAGCGGCATCGGGGCAGCTGCCCTGATCAGTATTCCGATCACCTACCTGCAGGATCTGATTGCCGAGCGCCCGGGTTTGGGCAGCGCCCTGATCTCGGTCAATATCTTTCTGAGCGCAGGTCTCAGCGCCCTTCTTTTCGCGATCGGCACGGCCGTCAGCAATTATTCCGGAACGGCGCTTATCGGAGCCGCTGCCGGTTTGCTGGGGCTCGGCTTGCTGCTTTTCTTCGAAAGGGTGAGGCGGCATAGCTAGGGGCGGTCGTTCGGCTGATGAAACTCATTGACGAGGCATCGAGTATTGCGTAAGTGATAAAGTCATCCGATGACTTGATGAAAGTTCAGCCATGCGCGCTCTGACAAAAACGACGCTTGCGGATACAGCCGTTGAAGCAATCCGCAGCGAAATCACCGCCCGACGCTGGCTGGTGGGGGAAAAGCTGCCGAACGAAGCCTCCCTTTCATCCACGCTTTCAGTCAGCCGCGGCACGATCCGCGAGGCGGTGAGGGTGCTGGTCTCCCAGGGCTATCTCGAAACCCGGCAGGGATCCGGGACTTATGTTCGGTCCAACAAGAATGTCAGTCTCCCCCTGGATATGGCGCGCCGCGCTGGATTGAGGGATCAGTTCGAAGCCCGGCTTGCGCTGGAGGTCGAGGCCGCACGGCTTGCCGCGCTACGCCACTCATCGGACGTCGTTTCACAGTTGCGCGCCTTGTTGGTTGCCCGCGGCAATTATACGGGCGGCGATAAGGCCGCATTCGTCGAGCGCGATCTTGCCTTTCACAGGGCGGTCGTCGCAGCTTCGCAGAACAGGGCCATGATCGAAATCTACGAGTTCTTCTCTTTCTCGATCGCCGAAACTATCGAGGCGACGCTCGGTGCGGATATTCCCGAGCCGGATATGCAGGCGCATATCGCCATCGTCGATGCCATCGAAAGCGGTAGTCCCGAAGCGGCCGACAGAGCCGTGCGCCACTTCATGGCCCCCATCGTCGCTACTCTTGATCGGTTGCTTATGTCATGACCATGCCCTCGCAAAATCTCCCCTCCGTCGAGTTGATCGATGCCGAGGCCGATGAAATTCCGGTACCGCTGCCGCATGGAGGCAAATCGCCGATCGGCAGGTTTCTACTGGGTGCGAGCCTTGTGCTTATCGCTTTCAACCTCAGGCCGGTCTTTTCCAGCGCGTCGACACTTTTGCCGGAGATACGGGCCGGACTTGGTCTCTCCGCCTTCGGCACCAGCATTCTCACGACCTTGCCCGTCATCTGCATGGGACTGTTTTCACCACTTGCGCCAAGGCTCGCACAACGCATGGGCACCGAGCGGGTTCTGCTCGGTGTCATTTTCTTGCTTGCTGTGGGCACGGCGCTGCGGGGCTTTTCGTCGATTTCGCTGCTATTCTTGGGTACCGCGTTGGCCGGCGCCTGCATTGCTATCGGCAATGTACTCTTGCCGGGTGTGGTCAAGCGCGATTTCCCCGATAGAGCGGCGCTCATGACGGGTTGCTATACGATGGCGCTATGCGCGGGAGCTGCGAGTGCGGCCGGGTTCACGCTTCCCGTCGAACATGCCCTCGGCGATTCGCTGGGTGGCGCGCTCGCCATCTGGGCCCTGCCTGCCTTCGCAGTCGGGCTTCTCTGGTTGCCGCAGGTGATCGGAACGCATAATCAGGCCCGACGTACCGGTTTTCGCGTTACCGGTTTATGGCGTGACCGCATTGCCTGGCAGGTGACGCTTTTCATGGGGCTGCAATCGGCTCTCGCCTATTGCGTCTTCGGCTGGCTCGTGCCCATTCTGCGTGAGCGTGGTCTCGACGGCGTGACGGCTGGTGTCATCGTGTCAGTCTCGGTCATGGTGCAGGCCGCCGCCTGTCTGGTTGCCCCCCATATCGCCGTTAAGGGTAAGGATCAGCGCGCCATCAACGTCAGCCTGTGCGCGATCGCCGTCATCGCCTTGCTGGGCCTGCTTTTCGCTCCGCTTTGGACGGTCTGGTTCTGGGCCGTGCTTCAAGGCATCGGTCAGGGTGGATTGATCGCGGTGGCGCTGACGGTCATTGTGTTGCGTTCGCCTGACGCGTATGTGGCCGCGCATCTCTCCGGCATGGCCCAATTCGTGGGTTATTTGCTCGCTGCAATCGGCCCGCTCGTCGTCGGCATGATTCATGGCTGGACGGGAAGCTTTGCCTGGTGCGCAGTGTTGTTCGTGCTGCTTGGTCTCGGGGCTGCGATCAATGGCTGGTTTGCCGGCCGCGCGATCACCGTCAATGCGAGGACAATCGAAACCCCATGATGAAATGAGTGCTGGTCGCTTGCAAAGCGATGGGTGAGGGCGCGGAAGCGCCGGAACGGATAACTATACGCTCGCCGGCAGAGGGCGCTCTATCGATGTGCCAGCAGCCGGGATGAATTTGCTCACGCAAGAGCGATCGCTCATTAAAAGCGCAGCGCACGCTCGCGGCGCCTGGCGAAGCGCCGGGGGTTATCCGATCTTGCGTTGCCGGCGGGGCGGCTCAACCACCGGAGGAATCTCGGTCGTGCCCTTGGCGTGGCCAAGGAGAGCCTTCTTGGCCAGCGTCGATCTTGCGGCGGCATAGGAGGCACACACCATTGGATAGTCCGCAGGCAAGCCCCATTTCCTTCGGTATTCTTCGGGCGTGAGACCATACTTGCTGTTCAAGTGCCGCTTTAGCGATTTGTATTTCCCACCGTCTTCCAGGCACACAAGATAATGATCCGTGATGGATTTCTTGATCGGGACTGCTGGTTTCTGAGATCTTTCCGTCGGCGCTGCCGACGGCACAAGTTGCTGAGAGCCTGCAAGTGCGGAATAAGTTTCCGCAATGAGCCTCGACAAATCTTTCATCGCGAGCTTATTGTTAAGGACGTAGGCGGAGACGATCTTGCTCGTCAGCGCAAGAAATCTTTCGCCAGCGACAGTATTTCCTGTTTTCATTTCCCGCCTCCCATGCTTATTTAATTATTTATGCAATATGGTTTCGGCTTTCAATGGAAGATTGAGCGATTTTGGAGATTATTTTTTACGGGTTATTGTTATAGTAAATATGAGGGGCTTAGGATCTGCAAATTGTTATTTGCTCTGCATGCGCGTTTTCGAACTCACGGTCTCTGCTGCTTGACCGAAAGTCGATAGATTTCCACGAGGTGAGCCATATCGTGCTTTAGCTCTGCCGGAATCGAATGTTAGTTGCCGGGGGATAGACTATATTGTCGATGAAATGGCAGGACGTGATGTTCGGTAAGCGGCGCCATGACGATATCAGGCGGATTTTGTGGTGAAATCCAGCGAATCTCCTCGATCTCGGCCGTTGCTCCGATTTCGGCATCGCCCACGTGCAGCCGGAATATATCTGCAATGACGGTATGGTCCGGCTCGTTGGCGGCCGGCGCCTGGAAGCGGCCGATGAAAGTCAAATCGCTTGTCTCTATCGTAAGGCCGAGCTCTTCGAAAAGCTCTCTGACAACGGCTGCCGCTGCCGTTTCCTGCGGCTCGATCTTGCCTCCCTGTTGCATGAAGGCAACAGTGCCGCGCTTGCGCACAAGCAGCGTTTCTCCATCCAGGCGCAGCATCAGGGCCGCTGCTATGCGTATCGTTTTTGCCATGCCGTGATCTGAGCGGATTCGCGGTTGGTTTTCAACGCTCGTGATGTCAGCGCATGGTGCCTTACGATAGCGGTTTGGCGCCCAGCAATGTGTATCGTTACGATGCTGTCAGATGCTGCCGGAAAATGCGACGATCGCAGTACTGAACTGCTTGTGGGATGCGCCGCGTCGCTACCTTGCATAAACAGATAGCTTGTTATATCTTTTCTGTGAAGCTGAGGCGTTCATGACTGACTCGATCCAAGTTCAATTGCGGAAGGGCGTGCTTGATCTTTGCGTCCTGGCCGTACTCTCCCGGGGTGAAAGCTACGGCTATGAAATTGCGAGCACACTTGTGGCGGCGGTCGGCATGGGTGAAGGAACGATCTACCCGCTGATGCGCAGGATGCAGAATGACGGGTTGGTCGCGACCCGCATCGTCGAGTCGAGCAACGGGCCGCCGCGTAAATATTATCGGCTCACGCCGTTGGGACGTTCGATTTTCGAAGCGCATCGCCGCGATTGGCGCACGTTAGCAGGCTCCGTCGACAAGCTACTTGAGGATTTGCCATGAGCAGGGAAGCCTTTTTGCGCACGCTGAGATTGGGGCTTGCGGGCCTGCCTCCGCACGAGATCGATGATATCGTGGCCGACTATGCTGCCCATTTTTCCGAATCCGAGGCGTCAGGCCGAAGCGAGGAGGAAGTTTGCTCCGCGCTCGGCGACCCTGCCAGGATCGCAAGGGAGTTGCGTGCGGATGTTGGGCTGCGTCGTTTCGAGGCGCACTGGAGCGTGTCGAATCTTTTGGCCGCTACGGTGGCGCTGGCGGGCCTTGCCGTCGTCGATATCTTCTTCCTGCTACCTTTGCTGTTTGCGGCGATGTTCGTGACGCTCGGCCTTGCGATCGCTTTGGTAGCCGTTGGCGCCGTCGGTCTGAAGATTGTCGTGACGACCGTGCTGTTTCACGTCGGCTTGCCCTCCGTCGGCATGCTGGCTCGTCTGCTTGTTGGCGCCGGGCTGGTGAGTTGCTTCGTGGGCGGCGGGGCCTTGCTGCTGATGGGGTTGAGTTTGGGTATCCGCATGCTTGGGCAATATGCCCGCCTGCATTTCCGCTTGGCGCAGGTAGACGAAAGCCGCGCTTGAACGCTGGGCCGCGAATCGTTGGAGGAAATGAACAATGAACGGGAAATTGGCGACTATCGCGACGACCGGACTGATTTGTGCATTCGTCTTTCTGGCCCTCGGGATCGGACTTTCCGGGCCGGATTGGGCAAACGCAGGGCATTGGTGGGGTGGTACGCAATCCAGTTGCGGATCTGCGGCATCCGGCGGACAGCAGGTTATCCTGCCTTTCAGCTCCAATGGCAGCCTGACGATCGATATCCCGGCCTCTGTTCACTATCAGCCGGGCGGAAAGGCGGAGGCCGTCGTGAGCGGAGATCCAGCGCTGCTCAATCATGTGCGGCTGGAGGGCGGAAGGCTGAGCATGGATTGTAATCCGGGTTGGTCCAACTCCAAATTCGACGTCAGCCTATCAGGACCGCTCGTCACTGATTGGAGAGTACGGGGCAGCGGCGATCTCGCTCTGTCGCAGCTCGATCAATCAGACCTGCGCCTGAGGATATCCGGAAGCGGCAGCGTCACGGCCACGGGAAGCGCACGCTCGGTCGATCTCGATGTATCCGGTTCCGGCACTGCGCGTCTAAAGGACCTGGCCGCTCAATCCGCGAAAATCAGAATTCAAGGCAGCGGCGACGCGGAAGTCGCCGCTGCCGCGGATGCCGATGTCTCGATCAGCGGAAGCGGTAATATCGAACTCTACGGGCATCCGGTGCTGCGGCGTTCCGAGATCAGAGGCAGCGGCCGCCTGGTAGAGGTGCCATAATCCATGGCGAGAAAGCGCGCCGCGCGGCGGCGATCTTTGCAATCGGCTTTGATCGATAACATGCGATCGCCTTGCTTTGAATGATTCTCATGTTAATCAGTGAGGGCCATAGTCGAAGCGAATATGCAAAAGATGCAAAACAGAACAGACAGTGATGTGAGGCCGCGCGCTGAGCCGGAAATCGCGGCCACGCACCCCAAACGGCCACTGCGGGACCGTCGCCGTTCCCTAGCGATCGGACTTCTACGCGCCCGTGAAGCGGTCATGAGCCATTTCAGGCCGATCCTGCTGGCGCATGATGTGACCGAGCAGCAATGGCGCGTCATTCGCGTTCTCTACGAAGGCGGAAAGCTCGATGCGACGGAACTCGCAGACAAGGCATCCATTCTTGCCCCGAGCCTGACGCGCATGATCCGTTCGCTCGAAGAGCGCGGCTTTATCACCAAGCATAAAGATGATGCCGATGGCCGCAGGGTATTGTTGCAGATCACAGCGGCCGGGGAGGCGGTTGTCGAGGACGTTATGCCGGAGAGCCTGAAGGTCTATGCCGATATCGATGCTCGGTTCGGCGTGGAGCGCGTCGAGAAGCTTCTCGATATGCTGGATGAACTGGCGGCATTGAAATTGGAGAATGGCTCGGTCGGCGAGGAATGAGGGGCCGCTTCGGTTCTATTGATCCGCAAAATACGCGATAGGCGAACGACGACCGCCATGGCCCCTGCTATTAATAGACCTTGACGTCCTCAGGCGGCTTGGCTGTATCCGCTTTCTTGAAATCGTCAAGAAGCTTGATGGTAGCATTGGCAAGCAGCGTGACGTCGTTGCCTATCGCGACGAAGGTGGCGCCAAGTTCCAGATAGCGTTTTGCCAACGAGAGATCGCCGATCAAGATGCCCGCCGCCTTGCCATGCGACTGGATTTTTGCGAGCGCCTTTTCGACTTCTGTCTGCACTTCAGGGGCACCCGGCTTGCCGAGATAGCCCATGTCTGCGGCAAGATCGGATGGTCCGATAAAGACGCCGTCAACGCCTTCGGTCGAGGCGATGTCGTCGAGCGCCGCAAGCCCCGCGCGGCTTTCAACCTGCAGCAGCAGGCAGATCTCGTCATTGGCCGTGGCAAGGTAGTCCGGAATGCGGTTGAAGGCGGAGGCGCGGGCAAGGGCCGCACCGACACCGCGCATGCCATGCGGTGGGTATCGCACCGCCTTGACCATGGTTTCGGCCATTTCCTTGCTGTCGACCATCGGGATGAGCAGGGTCTGAGCGCCGATATCGAGCAGCTGCTTGATGATCCAGGTCTCGCCGATCGGCGGACGGATCACCGCGTGGCTCGCCGTGCCTTTCATCGCCTGCAGTTGCGAGACGAGAAGCGGTATATCGTTCGGCGCATGCTCGGCATCGAGCAGCAGCCAGTCGTAGCCGGCGCCGGCGCAGATTTCGACCGTGTAGGCATTGGCGAGGGCCTGCCAAAGGCCGATCTGCGCCCGCCCTTCCTTCAGGGCCTGTTTGAAGAGGTTCTTAGGCGCCGGCATGGTTCACTCCTTCATGCGAAGAACAGGCTGACCGATCCGTAGGGCCCGAAATCGGCATTGATCGTATCGCCATGTCGCGCCTCGATCGGGCGGATGAAGGACCCGGCAAGCACGATCTGGCCGGCTTCGATACCGTCGCTATATTGCGACAGGCGATTGGCCAGCCAGGCAATACCGCGTGCTGGCTGATTGAGCACGCCGGCGCCGAGGCCGGTTTCCTCGACCTCGGCATTACGGCTGACGATCGCGCCCATCCAGCGCATGTCGATCTCACCGGGCCGCACGGCGCGGCCGCCGGTGACGATGCCGGCATTGGCAGCATTGTCGGAGATGGTGTCGACGATGGTGCGCGCCTTCTTCGTCTCCGGATCGACACGAAGAATGCGCGTGTCGAGGATCTCAAGCGCTGGCGTCACATAGTCGGTCGCGTTCAGCACGTCGAAGATCGAGACATTCGGCCCCCTGAGCGGCGCCTTCATGACAAAGGCGATTTCGGCTTCGATGCGCGGCTGGATGAAGCGGTCGGCCGGCACCGTGGCGCCATCTTCGAAGACCATATCGTCAAAGAGGACCCCGGAATCGGGGATGTTGATGTTCAGCGCATATTGCATCGCCTTTGATGTCAGCCCGATCTTCCAGCCGATAGGCTTGCGGCCGTTCGCGATCTTCTTCTGCACCCAGGCGCTCTGAACGGCATAGGAATCGTCCATTGTCATTTGCGGATGCTTGAGCGAAAGGAGCCCTGTTTGAACGCGCGTCCGCTCGGCCTTATCGAGGCTTTCGGCGGCGGCCTGGATTTCATCTTGCGATAGCATCAGCGCACCTCGTCGGCGATCGTGTTTTTCAGGATGCCGAGGCCATCGGCCTCGACTTCGACGACATCGCCGGGCTTCAGCCAGATCGGCGGGTCGAAGCGCGCGCCGGCGCCGGTCGGCGTACCGGTGACGATCACGTCGCCGGGGACGAGCGTGGTGAAAGTGGAGATGTAGTTGATGATCTTGCGGAAGGAGAAGATCATCCGGCTGGTGCGGTCGCTCTGGCGCACTTCGCCGTTGACGCGGGTTCGCAGTTCGATGTCGTCGAGCTGAGCCGCATCGGTGAAGGGGATCAGCCAGGGGCCGATCGCGCCGGTATTGTCGAAATTCTTGCCTTGGGTGACGTTGAATTTCGCGTGCCGTACCCAGTCGCGGATCGTGCCTTCGTTGCAAAGCGAGAGAGCCGCGATGTGGTTGAAGGCTTCGGCTTCGGCAATCCGGCGGCCACCCTTGCCGATGACGATGACGACCTCGCCCTCATAGTCGAGCTGCGGGCTTTCCGGCGGACGGATCAACGGCTGGTCGTGGCCTGTGAAGGACCGCGGAAAGCGGATGAAGAGCGAGGGGTTGGAGGGGGCAGCCTGCCCATCCTTGTATTCCTCGTTGCGGTCGGGGAAATTGACCCCGACGCAGATGATCTTTTCCGGCGACGGAATGGGAATCTCGAAGCGGATGTCGTCAAGTGCGAAATCCGGCTTCAATGATTTGGCTTCTTCTGCGAGTTGAGCGAGGCGACCGGCCTCGATCACCTCACGCAGCGTCGGCCAAGTCGCGCCGTGGCGCGCGGAGAGGTCGACGACACCGTTGCCGACCGCAAGTCCATAGCCATGACGGCCGTTTCTCGAAAAGGATAGGAATCTGGGGTGGGTCATGCTTTCACGGCCTTCTCTTGACCTCAGACGACGCCGCCGAGGCAGACATATTTGATTTCGGTGAATTCCTCGATGCCGTAGCGTGAACCTTCGCGGCCGAGGCCGGAGAGCTTGACGCCGCCGAAGGGCGCTTCGGCCGTCGAGATCAGGCCGGTATTGACGCCAACCATGCCGTATTCCAGGGCTTCGGCAACGCGGAAGACGCGCGCGAGATCCTTGGCATAGAAATAGGAGGCAAGGCCGAACTCGGTGTCGTTAGCCTGGGCGATGACATCGGCCTCGTCCTTGAAGCGGAAGAGGGGCGCCACCGGCCCGAAGGTCTCTTCTCTGGCAACAGCCATGGCAGGGGTCACGTCGGCAAGCACCGTCGCCTCATAAAAGCGTCCGCCGAGCTGATGGCGATGACCGCCGGCGACGACCCGGCCGCCCTTAGAAAGCGCATCGGCAACATGCTCCTCGACCTTGGCCAGGGCCGCCTCGTCGATCAGCGGACCGAGATTGATGCCCTCGTCAAAGCCATTGCCTGTTTTCAGCGAACCGACAGCCTTGGAGAGTTTCTCGGCAAAGGCATCATAGACGCCCTCCTGCACGTAGAGCCTGTTCGCGCAGACGCAGGTCTGACCATTGTTTCGGAACTTGGCGATCAGTGCGCCCTCGACGGCAGCATCGAGATCGGCATTGTCGAACACGATGAAGGGTGCGTTGCCCCCAAGCTCAAGACCGAGTTTCTTGATGGTCGGTGCGCTCTGCTTATAGAGCTCGGCGCCCACTTCGGTCGAGCCGGTGAAGGTGAGCTTGCGCACGACCGAGCTTGCGGTCATCTCGCCGCCGATGGCACGGGCCGAGCCTGTGAGAACACTGAAGAGACCCTTCGGAAGGCCGGCGCGTTCGGCAAGGATCGCAATGGCAATCGCCGAAAAAGGCGTCTGCGAGGCGGGCTTCAGCACCATGGCGCAGCCGGCGGCAAAGGCCGGACCGGCCTTGCGGGTGATCATCGCATTCGGGAAGTTCCAGGGCGTGATCGCCGCGACCACGCCAATCGGCTGCTTCATGACCAGAATGCGCTTGTCCTTCTGGTGGCCGGGAATGATGTCGCCATAGACGCGGCGGGCCTCTTCGGCAAACCATTCGATGAAGCTTGCGCCATAGGCGATCTCGCCTTTGGCTTCGGGCAGGGGCTTGCCCTGTTCCGCCGTCAGGATGCGTCCAAGATCGTCCTGGTTTTCCATCATCAGCTCGAACCAGCGGCGCAAGATGCCGGAGCGTTCCTTGGCGGTGCGGGTGGCCCATTCCTTCTGCGTGGCTTCGGCTGCGGCAATCGCCTTTTTGGTCTCGGCAGCGCCCAGATTGGGAACCAGGCCGATGATTTCGCCCGTCGCGGGATTGTCGACCTTGATCGCATTGGATGGATCGGCTTCGATCCACTCGCCGCCGACCAATGCGGCCTGCCGGAACAATGTTGCGTCTTTCAATTTCATGACTGCCTCCTCGCGCTTGCGAACGTTGATGAGGAGCGGGCGTTTTTCACCCGCTCTCAAGGGTAACGCTTACGGCGCGATAATCGGCTGTGCCTTCAGGTCAGGCTCACCCACTTCCGCACCGGCAAACAGGCTACCATGTTCGAACCAGGATTTGGGAGCGGGTGCGCCCCAAAGTGTCTGGCGCTGCGGATCCTTGAGGTCCCATTTGATCGGCTCCAGATCGGGATCGACGGTCTGATAGTCCGAGCAGTAGATCTCGATGCGGTGGCCATCCGGATCGAGGATATAGAGGAAGAAGGCGTTGGAGATGCCGTGGCGTCCCGGACCGCGCTCGATATTGGCGACCCAGCCGGTCGTCGCCATCAGGTCGAGCAGGTCGATGATGTTGAGCGGCGTTGGCACCCAGAAGGCGGTGTGATGCAGGCGCGGGCCACGGCCGTTGGTGAAGGCGATGTCGTGGACGCCGCCCTTGCGGTGCGTCCAGGCGGCCCAGAGGCGGCCGGTTTCCTCGTCCTCGGTATATTCGGTCACGCGGAAGCCGAGCTCATTATAGAAGGCGACGCTCTCGTCGACATTGGTCGAGAAGCAGTTGAAGTGGTCGATGCGCAGCGGCTTCACACCCTTGTAGAGGGCATATTTCTGGTGGATCGGCGGCAGACGCTCCATCTTGGAATAGAATTCAAGCGGGATGCCGTGCGGGTCGCGGGTGCGGAATGTCCGGGCCTGATAGGGGCGCTCGACCCATTCAACCGGCAGGTCCTTGCCCTTGAAGAAATGCGCCGCTTTGTCGAGGTCCTCGTCACTGAACACCTTGAAGCCGAGGTCGCGGGCTTCCGCCTTGTCGGATTTCTTCAGCACGATGCAGTGATGCCCGCGCTCCTCCATTGCCCTGAGATAGATCGTGTCGGCCGTTTCATCCGTCACCTGCAGGCCGAGCGTGTCGACATAGAAGGCGCGGGACTTGGCAAGATCGGTGACGCCGAATTCGATATGGCTGAGACGCACGATGTTGAAGGGCGGATAGAGATTGGGTTTCGGCAGGGGCATTTGTTCCTCCTCTTATGCGTACTTATAGATATTGGCGGGCTCAGCCGCCGAGTTTCTGGATCGCGTGCGGCTTGGTGGCGAAGGCGACGTTCTTGGTTTCCATGTAGAAATCGAAGGACCAGTCGCCGCCGTCGCGGCCGATGCCGGAGCTCTTGACCCCGCCGAAGGGCGTGGGCAGGTGACGGACGTTTTCCGAATTGACCCAGATCATGCCGGCTTCGAGGTGATCGGTGAAACGGAAGGCGCGGGTGACGTCCGACGTCCAGAGATAGCCGGTGAGGCCGTACTGGACATCGTTGGCAAGCGCCAGCGCATCGGCTTCGTCCTTGAAGGGGATCGCGGTCAGTACCGGCCCGAAGATCTCTTCCTGCGCGATGCGCATCTGGTTGTTGGCGCCGGTGAACAGCGTGGGCGAGACGTAGCAACCGCCGCCTGGGCCGTTGACCTTCTCGCCGCCAGCGGCCAGCGTCGCACCTTCCGAACGACCGATCTGAATATACTCCAGCACCTTCTTTTCATGCACGGGATGGACGAGCGGGCCGACGACCGTTTCCGGATCAAGGGGATGGCCGACCTTGATGCGTTTCGCCTTCTCGGCGACGATCGCGGTGAATTTGTCGTAGACACTTTCTTCGACCAGCAGGCGCGAGGACGAGGTGCAGCGCTCGCCGTTCAGCGAGTAGATCATGAAGACGGCGGCATCGGCGGCGCGCTCGAGATCGGCATCGGCAAAGACGATGACCGGGTTCTTGCCGCCGAGCTCGAAATGCACGCGCTTCAGCGTATCTGCGCCCTGCTTCATGATCATCGAACCGGTGCGGCTTTCGCCGACGAAGCCGATCGCCTTGATCAAGGGATGTTCCGTCAACGCGCGACCGGCATCCTCGCCGAAACCGTTGACGAGGTTCCACACACCCTTCGGCAGACCTGCTTCCTCGGCAATCTCCACTAGCAGGCGGGCCGTCAGTGGTGAGAATTCGGCTGGCTTGTGGACGATCGTGCATCCGGCGGCAAGCGCCGGCGCGATCTTCCAGGTCGACAGCATGAAAGGGGTGTTCCAGGGCGTGATGATGCCGACCGGCCCGATCGGCACGCGGGTCGTCAGGTTCACCTGGCCCTCGGCGCGCAATGCCTTGCCATCACGGGCTTCCGGCGCGCGGTCGGCGAAGAAGCGGAAGTTCTCGGCGCCACGCAGAGCGGCCTTGGCCAT
Source organism: Rhizobium sp. WW22 (assembly GCF_047041135.1). Taxonomy (NCBI): domain Bacteria; kingdom Pseudomonadati; phylum Pseudomonadota; class Alphaproteobacteria; order Hyphomicrobiales; family Rhizobiaceae; genus Rhizobium; species Rhizobium sp. WW22. The sequence continues at coordinate 1,350,303 of NZ_CP178199.1, read as the reverse complement.
GAATTTCAGTGACTGTCCGGTATCCATGCACTCGACGAAGGCGATCTCCTCGGCACGAGCCACGATCGCATCGGCAATCTTGTGCAGGAGCTTCTTGCGCGCGTTGCCGGGCATGGCGGCCCATTCGGCGAAGGCAGCTTTTGCGGCCTTTGCCGCGCGGTCGATATCGGCAGCCTTGCCGTGGGCAACGGTTGCGAGCGGCTTCAGATCGACAGGCGAGATGGTCTCGAAGGTGGAACCATCATCGGCACGCACATCCTCGCCATTGATGCGGTTCAGTACGCCGTTATCCTTGAATCGAGCCAGAAAGCCCTCGGCCTTTGCGATGTTTTCCTGCAGTTTGGACATCGTCTATTCCTTTGGTGTTATGTCGTCCCGCGAAGGGAATGTCACTTGCCGCGAAGCCGCGGATGAATGGCGTTCTTCTTCCAGCTGAGTTCCGCATCGATCTCGCGGATCTCAAGCGAGAGGGCGAAATGCGGGGTGTCGAAGAGCGGGCCGAGAACGTCGATCGCCGCGGCGAAGATCGCCTCGCCGGTGCGTTTCTTTTCCTCATCCGTGCGGCCCTTGCCGATGCGGAAGTTCAGGTCGACGAAGGCGTTTTCTGGCAGCTTGTCGGCGATTGCATAGTGCTCGGCGCGAAAGGCGCGCACCCGCACGGCACCGACTTCGAAAAGGCCGGTCTCCAGAACCGTCTTCAGCAATCTTTCGCAGAGCGCGCCGATATCGGCGCGGCCCTCGAGATTGGCCGAATACTCGATGGCGAGATGTGGCATTGAGTCCTCCCGAGACTTTAATTACTTAACACGTTAATAAATATCTCGCGGATGTCAAGCGACAAAGTCGAGCTGTCTTGCCATCTCCAGACTTGCATGGACGTAACGCGACAGACGTTCGACATTGTCCGGAATTTCCGGACGTTCCGCGAGCCATCCAATATATGTAAGGTTCCTCAGCACCATGAATAGGGGCAGGGCCGCCAGAGCCGCTTCGGAGAGTGCTCGCCGGCTGCGATAGCCTGATACCAGCGCTTTCTCGATCACCGGATAGGCGGGTTCGTTGCGGTTCTTGAGCAGGGTCGTTGCGAGATCAAACAGGCGGAATCCATGGCCGGCATCATCGAAATCGATGAAGGCGACGTTGTTTTCAGCTCCCGTCAGAAAGATGTTTTCCCGCACCAGATCGGCATGGATCAGCCCATAGTCGAGGCTTCGGCTATCCGCGTTCGCGAGCAGTTGACGCAGCTGGTGGCGCAATGCCGAGAGGGCGATAGTGCTCTCGGATGAAAGGCCGCGACAATCCCAGAAGCGGCCCCAGAGCGGCGTTTCGCCGAGCAGCCCATCGATGTCCCAAACCGGGCGGTGAAAATCTTCCGGTGGTTCCCACACATCGGCAAGCTCGTGCATGATGGCCATGTTCTGCCCGATGCGGAAGAAGATTGCTTCCTGCATCTCAACAGATTGCGATAGCGGCACGCCACTTTGGCCAAGCGGCACACCATCGATCCAGCTCACCACATCGGCATGCTGTTCGGCAAAATGCCTGTTGGCCGGCAGTCGGACGAGGCTTTGCTTTCTGCTTGTCGGCACAGGGCTCGGCACATCCAAGCCGCCGAGCTTAAGCGTCGCCATGAAATGCAGCTCCGAGCGCAGGCTCGTCTCGTCATGATAGCCTGGCCGATGCAGCCGGAGCGCGGCGAACTGGCCGTCTTCCAGCGTAATGCGGAAGACGGCATTCTCGCGATATTTCATCAGGACAGGCTCGTAGGCCCGCACAGGCCAATGGTCGAGTGCTTCCAGCGCACGTTTCTGGAGCGCGTCACGGATGGTCTGTGGCAACGGATCGGCCATATTGCCTCACAGGCCAGTCAATACGTCGTCGAAGATAGACAACATGAAGTCGGCATTATCCCTGGTGAACGGCATGGGCGGGCGGATCTTCGTGGCGCACTGGTGAATGCCGATCTTGCCCATCAGCACGCCGCGCTCGCGCATTTCGTTGACGATGCGGGTTGCCTCAGCAGTCGCCGGCTCCTTCGTCTGCTTGCCGAGTACGAATTCCGTGCCCATGAACAGGCCGCTGCCGCGTACGTCGCCGATGATCGCGTGCTTCTCGGCCAGCCGCTTGAAGGCATCGCGCGTATACTCGCCAACATTGCGGGCATTTTCGATGAGGTTCTCGTCGTCGATGACGTCGAGCACGGCCATGGCTGCCGCACAGGAGACTGGATTGCCGCCAAAGGTATTGAAATAGCGGAACGCCTTGCGGAAGGCGTTTATCGTGTCGACATTGGCGATGACGCCGCCGACGGGATGCCCGTTTGCCATCGGCTTGCCGAGTGTCACGATATCCGGAACGATGCCGGCGCGCTGATGGCCCCACATGTGCGAGCCTGTGCGGCCAAAGCCGGGCTGTACTTCGTCGGTAATCACAAGGCCGCCAGCCTTGCGTACGGCTGCAACCGTCCTGTCGAGAAAGCCCGGCGGCAGATCAGGAAAGCCTTCATTGGCGAAGAACGGATCGATGATGATGGCCGAAAAGCCATGCGGGGTATCCTCCAGCGAGGCGATCGCTTTTTCGACTTCTGCCGCGAAGGCCGTGGCAAAGGCATCTCCGCCTTCACCCCCGAGCGGACGATAGCTGTCCGGCGCCGGTACGTGCCGGACATGGCCGCCGAAGCCGCCGACCGGCGGCATGCGGGTCGATAGCTGAGACACTGCCGCCGTGTTGCCGTGATAGGTGTGGTTCGTGGCGATGACGCCGGTTTTGCCGGTCATGGCTTGTGCCATGCGCAGGGCCACGTCGTTCGCCTCGCTGCCCGTGCAGGTCAGGATCGCGGCATTCAGGCTCTTGTCGAAGGTTGCCGTCAGCCGCTCCACATAGTCGAGAATGCCTTCATGCAGATAGCGCGTGTGCGTGTTCAACATCGAGGCCTGCCGCGCAATCGCCTCGACCACGCGCGGATGGCAATGGCCGACATGTGGCACATTGTTGTAGCAATCGAGATACTTGCGCCCGTCGGCATCCCAGAGCCAGACGCCTTCGCCGCGCACGAGATGTACCGGCTCGTCATAGAAGAGCGACATGTTCCGGCCCAAAAGCCGTTCACGGCGCGCGATGAGGGCTGCATTGTCGGACATGATCAGCCCTTTGCAGCAGTGAGGCCGGCATCGAGCGCGGTCAGGATCGTCTGGACATTCGCAGCCGTCACGATCAGCGGCGGCGACAGGATGACATTGGCACCGGAGGTGCGGACCATCACGCCGGCATCATAAGTCGCGTCATGGACTTTCTGGACGGTGTCCTTGGCAGCCGAGCTTTTCTTCGCCCGGTCACTGACGAGCTCGAGGGCGCACATCAGGCCCTTGCCTCTGATGTCGCCGACCAGTTCGTGCTTCTCCTGCAGCCTCTTCAGTCCGGCAAGCAGCTCTTCACCGCGGGCAGCGGCATTGGCGGCGACGTCGAGCCGTTTGGTTTCTTTCAGTGTCGCAAGCGCTGCAGCCGCACCGACCGGGTGGCCGGAATAGGTGTAGCCGTGGCCGATATTGCCAACAGAGTTCTTGTTGCTCTCGAATGCCTCGGCGACCTTGTCGGAAATCATCACGGCGCCAAAGGGGAAATAGCCGTTGGTGATCGCCTTTGCCGTCGACATCATATCTGGCTTGACGCCCCAGAGGCGCGATCCGGTCCAGGCGCCTGTGCGGCCGAAAGCGGTGATCACCTCGTCGGCGATCAAAAGGATGCCGTGCCGGTCACAGATCTCGCGCATCAGCGGCAGGAAGGTCTCGTGCGGGACGATGACGCCGCCGGCGCCGAGTACTGGCTCGACGATCAGGGCTGCGATCGTATCGGCGCCCTGGAAAGCGATCTCTTCCTCGAAGAGCCTGCCGATCGCCGCCGCAATCTCGGCGCCATCGGTGGTGTTGAATGGATTGCGATAGGTGAAGGGTGCGGGGAGGTGGATGACGCCGGGCAGCAGCGGCTCATAATTGCGGCGGAAATTCTGGTTGCCGTTGACGGAGGCGCCACCGAAATGCGTGCCGTGATAGCCCTTCTTCAGCGCGATGAACTTGGTGCGCTCGGGCTGGCCATTGACCTTGTGGAATTGGCGCGCCAGCCGCAGGCAGGTCTCGACCGAGTCCGAACCGCCAGAGGTGAAGAAGGAGCGGCTGAGGCCATCCGGCCTGAACCATTCGGCAAGCTCGTAGGACAGTTCGATCAGCGGCGAATTCGTCGTGCCGCGGAAGGTCGAATAATAGGGCAGTTCGTCGAGTTGATCGCGGATCGCCTTCTTTACCGGCTCGCAGGAATAGCCGAGATTGACGTTCCAGAGGCCGCCGACGGCATCAAGTACCTTCTGGCCGTGAATATCGACTATTTCGACGCCTTCGCCGGAATTGATGATGCGGGGCGGATTGGCCTGCATCTCGGCTGGATGGGCCATTGGATGCCACAGGTGGCGTGCATTGTTTTCGATGATGAAATTGGTCTCACGCATATCAAATTCCTCTTGTTCAGAGCCCCAGCATGGCAAGTGCGCGGGCATAGCTTTCGGCGGGGCGGGTGACGTCGAAATGCACGTGAGGCAGGCTCACGGCTTCGGCGCCCTCGATGTTCTTCTTCTGGTCGTCAACGAAGACGCAGGCTTCGCGCGGCAAGTCGAGCTCGGAAAGAACGAGTTCGTAGGCGCGGGGATCGGGCTTCAGGATTTTCGTGTAAGTGGCGTCGACAATGACGTCGAAAAGCTCGATCAGCGGAAAACGCTGGCGGAACTCGACGCCATAGAAAAGGTCGAGTTCGTTCGACAGGATCGCCAACTTCAGGCCGGCCTCCTTGGTACGCAGGATGGCCTCGCGCGCTTCCGGGCGCAGGACAAGCTCCGGCTCGGCGCCGCGCGCCCGGCGCACGAAGGTCTGCATGTCGGTCCAGTTTTCGCCGACCATCTTACCCACCTCGGCCGTGCGTTTGAGCCAATAGTCGCGTTCGGTGATCTCGCGGTTCTGCATCGCGACCCAGAGCGGATCCGTGGTCGTGTCGAACGGCCCGAGCCAGGTCAGCGATCCCTTCGGAAGGCCAAGCGTGCGCTCGGTGATGTCGTGCGTCTCGAACAGCGTACGAGTGACCACACCGCCGAAATCGAGAATGAGGGCGCGATCGACGGTCATCGACGTCCCTCCGGAATAACGCCTTCGGCCACCCATTGATCGAAGATGGCGAGTGCTGCAGCGGAGAAGGCCGGCTCATTGATATGGGCATCGACCTCCTGCAGGGTGACGCTGGACGGAATCGCACGACGCATCTCGTCGATAAAGGCGTCTAGCCCTTCCGGATCATGCAGCGGCTCTTCCGGCTTGTCCCATTCCTGCAATCCTTCGGTCGGCAGCAGGAAGGCGACCTTCGCTTCGGCGCGCCGCAGTTTTTCTCCGATCACACGGGCAACTTCCCGCCGCCCTTCCGGCGATATCGTCACCGACCCGATCAACCTGTTATGGGCGTGATAGGGGCGATCCGCAAAGATCGCGGGCAAGACCTGCCACGCCTGGAGATCGACCATGTCGACTGCGCCGGGAGCCACGATCTGCGGAGTGCCGGCACGTCCGGCATTCTCAAGCCTGTCCGGCCCGGAGGTAACGACGCTACCATAATGATGATTGCTGACTTCCTGGATGCAGAAGTCGAAGACGGCGGCAAATTCACCTTTGGCGGCGATCGCTTCATAGGCGCGTCCGCCCATGCCGGTGGAATGGAATACGGCGACGTCGTAGCCGCGCTTCTCCAGCTCGGGCCGCAGATATTTCATATATTTCAGGCAGGAGGAGCCAAGGGAGGTCATTCCGACGAGGGGGCGTTTGCGATCGGGTTTGATGCTATGCCTTGCAGCGCCGACGACCGCGCCGCAGGCCTGGGAGAGAACCGACTGGCAGATGCTGTTGAGACCATAGAGACCGCCAGCCCACAGGATCATCATCAGATCGGGTGCGATGCGTTCGGGCGGTACGAGATGAGAGTAGGCAATGGTCGAAACCACGAATTTCGGCACGCCGAGCGGCAGGACGGCGGCGACGTCGAGCGCCAGATCCGTGCCCATGGAGCCGCCAAGCACGATGACTCCATCCACCAGTCCATCTTCGTAAAGGCGCAAGGCCAACGCCGCTGCACCCTTCGCCATCGCGGCCATGGCGCTATTTTCGTCGCCGCTTTCGGTAATGGTTTCGATTGTCGTTGCGGCGGCCTTCGCGATGTCATGCTTGGAATATTCAGGGCTGTAAGGTGGGTCGCCGAGAATGCTGACATCCATCATGGCCGGCTGGCCGCCGGCTTGCTTGATGACGGACGCCATGAATTGCAGTTCGTCGCATTTGGTGTCACCGGTTCCGATGACGAGTATCCGTGGTGAGGGAGCCTCCGGGCTCATCAATCCGTCCTCCTGAGTTTCGCAATAGTTCCCGCGGGTCTTTCCGACCCGTAATATTTTTCTGCGATGGCGTTGGCTGCGTTGGCGGTCTGTGCGCCGAATTCGTGAATGGCGGTCGTGTTGGTGCGCGAGAGGGGAGCGGCGATCGCCACACAGCCAATCGGGCGACCGCCCGGCGTGCGCACCGGAGCGGCCGTGCTGATGACGCCGGCTTCCAGGCCCTGGTCAATGATGGAAAAGCCCCGTGCTGCGGTTTCATCGAGCATCCGACGCAGCAATTGGGGATCGGTGACGGTGTAATCGGTGAATTTTTCGAGCGGCCTTTTAAGCGCTTCGTCGATTTCTATTCGTGGACAGGAGGCCAGAAAGGCGAGGCCTGAAGCTGTCGCATGAAAGGGCAAGAGACTGCCGACATCGACTATGATGCGGTGCGCACGCGGTGAATCCTCCACGTGAATGGTAGAAAGCTGCCCGCCCGAAAATTCGGACAGATGCACGGTCTCGGCCGAGGATTCGGCAAGCGTCCTGATGAAGGGGATTGCGACCCGCAGGAAGGGAAAGCGTGCTTCGCGGATACGGGCGAGGCGAACCGGTGCCGAGCCGATGCGGTAGCGGCGCGTATCTGAATCCTGCTCGACGAAGCCGTGTTTTTCCAGCTCCACCAGAAAGCGTCGTGCCGTCGCCTTGTCCAGCGCGCACAGGCGGGCGATGTCGGTCAGACCCGCCTCCTTGTCCAGCCGTGACAGGGTATCCAGCAATGCCAGCGCCTTCCGATCGTGCTCATCATTCCTCCTCTTGGGTTGGTCAGGTTCTGATTTCGTGCGTCCAGCCTCGGCTTCCCGTCAAATCAGCTTTCTGACCCTGCGCCGCCGCACGATAGCAGCGACCCAAGATACTTAACATGCGAAATAACTTGACAGAGGCCGGCAATGTTTGCAAGTCTATATTTGAAGCTGTGGTTCAAATAATGAACCATAAGCGCTGACGGCGGTAAAATCAACAAAAGCATAAGCCCGCTCGTCAGTCCGGTTTTTGGTGGAGGTCGCACGCGTGCAATCGCGGCGATGATCGGATGTTTTTAAACAAGGGGAACGAACGCAAATGAACACGCAAAATTCACAGGGCGCGGCCGAAAACCAGCTGCGCAAGAACAGTCTCGGCGTAGGTGCCGTGACCTTCCTCGTTGTTTCGGCCGCCGCACCGCTGACGGCGGTTGCCGGCGGCGTGCCGCTTTCGATGATGCTCGGCAACGGGCCGGGCATTCCGCTGACCTTCCTGCTGGTGACAGGCATTCTGCTGCTGTTTGCGGTCGGCTATGTCGCCATGGCCCGCCATATAAGAAATGCCGGCGCTTTCTACGCCTACACCGCGCAGGGCCTTGGCGGCCTCATGGGTGGTGCCGCAGCCTTGATCGCTATTCTCGCCTACAATGCGATGCAGGTCGGCGTTCTCGGGCTTTTCGGTGCTGCAACGAAAGGCTTCTTTGCCGAACAGCTCGGTCTCGATCTTCCCTGGTGGTTCTGGAGCTTTATCGGCATCGCCTTCGTCGCCGTCTTCGGCTACCGCCGCGTCGATCTTTCAGCCAAGGTGCTGACGGTGCTCGTCATTCTCGAATATCTCGTCGTGTTCGTCATCGACGCTGCGATCTTCGCCAAGGGAGGCGATGCGGGCCTCTCCGCCGCGCCTTTCACGCCAACTGCCTTCTGGAGCGGAACGCCGGCGATCGGCCTCCTCTTCTGCTTCGCGGCCTTCATCGGTTTCGAAGCGACGACCATTTACAGCGAAGAGGCCCGCGAGCCGGAAAAGACCGTACCGCGCGCGACCTATATTTCCGTGATCGTCATCGGCCTCTTCTATATGCTGACCTCTTGGCTGATGGTAATCGGTGCCGGCGTCGACAAGCTTGTTCCGACGCTGCAGGGCCTTGCCGATCCCACGACCTTCCTCTTCGGCCTTGCCGAGCGCTATGTCGGCCACTGGATTACCGTCGTGATGAGCGTGCTCTTCATCACCAGCCTTTTTGCTGGCATCCTCGCGTTCCACAATGGCGTGGCGCGTTATATGTATGTCGCCGGCCGCGAAGGCTTGCTGCCGAAGTCGGTCGGCGTGACGCATCCGGTCTTTCAGAGCCCCCATGTCGGGTCGATCATTCAGACCGTCATTGCCGTGCTCGTCGTCGCGCTCTTTGCGGTAACGGGTCAGGATCCGGTGCTGGCACTCTTCTCCTGGCTTACCAATGTCGCAACGCTGGCGATCATCCTGCTGATGGCGTTTACAGCCTTCTCGATCGTGGTGTTCTTCAGCCGCAATCCGGGGCTTGAGCGCAATGTGCTTGTTATCAAGGTGCTTCCGATCGTGACGGGTCTCATCCTCCTGACGCTTGTCTACTATATCTCGGCGAATTTCGGCGCGATTGCCGGCGCCAATGGCGTGCTTGCGGTGGTCTTGCCGGGGCTTGTGCTAATTGCCGGCGTCATCGGCTTTATCGCAGCGGCTCGTCTGAAGTCGGCCGATGCGGCAAGCTTTGCTCGCCTCGGCGCCGGCCAGGAAGCCTGAATCAGTTCCAATCGTGGTGGCGGGCAAATCCCGCCACCCTCTTTGTGAGACAATGAGATGCAGGAAAAGATCGACCAGCTCCGGACATTATCCGTTTCGCCCCAGACGTTGTTCATCGGAGGCGCCTGGCGCCAACCGATCAGCGGCGCAACGATGGACGTCATATCGCCGATCGACGGAACAAAGCTGACCACGATTGCCGATGCCGGCACGCAAGATGTTGACCTTGCCGTCAAGGCCGCCCGCCATGCTTTCGAAAGAGGCAGCTGGTCGAAGGCGGCGCCGGCCGAACGCAAGAAGGTGCTGCTGAAAATTGCCGAACTGATCGAGAAGAATGCGCTCCAACTGGCTGTGCTTGGGGTACGCGACAACGGCACGGAAATCTCGATGGCGCTGAAGGCCGAGCCTGGCAGCGCCGCCGGCACATTCCGTTACTATGCCGAGGCGATCGACAAGGTCTATGGCGAAATCGCTCCGACGGCTGAGAACATACTCGGGCTCATCCATCGCGAAGCTATCGGTGTCGTTGCCGCCATCGTGCCGTGGAACTTCCCGATGATGATCGGCGCCTGGAAGATTGCGCCGGCGCTCGCCGCGGGCAATTCCGTCGTGCTGAAGCCCGCCGAAGGCGCGTCGCTGACGCTGCTGAAGCTTGCCGAAATTTGCGCCGAAGCCGGATTGCCCGAAGGCGTGCTCAACGTCGTGACCGGTCGCGGTGCGGTGTGCGGCGAAGCATTGGGGCTGCACATGGATATCGATGTGCTGGCCTTCACCGGTTCCGGCCCCGTCGGGCGGCGGCTCTTGGAATATTCGGCACGCTCCAACCTGAAGCGCGTCTATCTGGAACTGGGCGGCAAGTCCCCGAACATCGTCTTTGCCGATGCGCCGGATCTCGATCAGGCGGCCAAGGTTTCTGCCTATGGCATTTTTCGCAATTCCGGCCAGGTCTGTGTCGCCGGCTCCCGGCTGCTTGTGGAGAAATCGATCCATGAGGCCTTTTCCGAGAAAGTCATCCGCATCGCCGAGGCCATGAAGGTCGGAGATCCACTGCAGTTGACGACCGACGCAGGGGCCATTTCCAGCGAGATCCAGCTGAAGAAGGATCTCGGCTATATCTCGCAGGCGCTATCGGAGGGTGCATCGCTGCGCACCGGTGGTTTGCGTATTCTTGAGGAGACGGGCGGTTATTACATGCGGCCGGCGGTGTTCGACGTGACGCCGTCGATGACCCTGGCGCGCGAAGAGGTCTTCGGCCCGATCCTGTCGATCATCTCCTTCCAAACGGAAGCGGAAGCACTTGAGATCGCCAATAGCACGGAATATGGCCTTGCCTCCGCCGTCTGGACCTCGAACCTGTCGCGCGCCCATCGGATGGTGCGGGGAATCCGCGCCGGCGTCGTGCATGTCAACACCTATGGCGGCGCCGATAACAGCGTGCCGCTTGGCGGCGTCAGGCAATCGGGTAACGGACACGACAAGTCGTTGCATGCGCTCGACAAATACGTCGATCTGAAGACGGCATGGATCCAGCTCTAACAGCTATTTTCGCATGCAAACAGGGTGCCGCCTCGTCGCCGGCACCCTGCTTTATTTCCACGAACGCCAGCCATCCATGCGGCTCCTAGCCGCCGAAGCTGCCCGTCTGGGTCGGCACATGCACATAGTTGCGGTCGAAATAGAGCAGCGCATGTCCGTCCTTGCGGCTGCGAATATCCATGACTTCACCGATGAAGATATGGTGCGTGCCGACCAGGCGCGCTTCGGTCAGGCGGCAATCGAAGGAGACGATGGCATCGGAAAGCGCCTGGCTGCCGGAACGAAAGTTGATCCATTCCGCCGCGGCATAGCGTTCCTCCATGTCGGCGCGTTGGCCGGCGAAATAGCCGGCCAGTTCCTTGTGCTCCTGCGTCAGGACATTGACGCAGAAGCGACGATTTTCCAGGAAGAGGGAGGTCTGCGCCGAGCGACTGTTCATGCAGACCAGTAGCGTCGGCGGTTCGTCGGTGACGCTGCACATGGCGGTCGCAGTAAAGCCGCCGCGGCCGGCAGGGCCGTTGGTGGTGATGACGTTCACCGGAGCGCAGACCCGAGCCATGGCGTTGCGAAATTCGGTTTTCGAGAGTTGCTCCTCCATGGCAACGTCCTCACTCGGCGGCGTTGCGGGCAGGGGAGGTATCACTCAGCGGCGGCAGCCACGTATCTCCGGTCCAGCCGTTTTCGTCGTAATCGCTCATGCACTGATCGACGAGCGCTTCCATCTCCTTCAACCGGCCACCACGCTCGGCGCCCTTTAGCACCTGCAGGCGAACTTCCTCCGGCGCGCCGGCGTAGTTAAGTTCGTAAAGGGCGTGGCGTCCGCCGAATTCGGTGCCTGTGGCGTCCCAGAGCAGCTTCATGATCTTGATGCGCTCGATATGACCCATGTCGTTGGAACCGCGCACATATTGCGCGAGGTAGCGGTCGATCTCCGGATTGCCGAAGTCCTTGGCCGAGGAAGGCAAGTAGATTAGCCCCGAAGCGATGACCCTGCGTACGGTTTCGATGACGCGCGGATAGGCCTCCGACATGAAGGTGCGGTAGGAGAGCGCGGCTTCCATGTTCGGCAATACAGCGCCATTGGCCCAAGGTTGCGGATTATAGGCCATGGCGTTGGAAAACGACCAGAACATGTGGCGAAGCGCGATGATTTCGCCGAGCGCCGCCTGATTGCCGCGGAAGGCATCGCCGCCGGTCGCGCGCAGCGCCTTGGCGAGCAGTCCGGCAATGAAGTCGAGCTTCACGGCGAAACGCGTGCAGCCTTGGAAGCAGTAACCGTGCATGAAGCCCGAGGCCGGGTGGAAGGAGAGGATCTTTGCCGCGTCGCGCAGCACGAGCACGTCCTCCCAAGGCACGAAGACATTATCAAGCACCAGGATCGCGTCGTTCTCGTCAAAGCGAGAAGACAGCGGATAGTCGAAGGGATGTCCCACAGTATTGGCGGTCTGCTCGTAGGAGACGCGGCAGAACATCTTGATCCCGGGCGCATTCATCGGAACGATGAACATAACTGACAGAGACGGGTCTTCCGTGACGGTCGCCGAGCTCTGGGCAAGGAAATTATAGTGAGTCAACGCCGAAGACGTCGCTACGACCTTGGCACCGGAAACGTAGATGCCGGCATCGGTTTCCTTGGTGATGTGGACGAAAACGTCCTTAACGGCATCGGCAGGCTTGTGACGGTCGATCGGCGGATTGACGATCGCGTGGTTCATGAAGAGCACGGATTCCTGCGCCCGCTTATGCCAGGAAAGCGCATTGTCCTTGAATGGACCGTACCAGTCGGCATTGGCGCCGAGTGTGTTCATGAGGGCCGCTTTGTAATCGGCGGTGCGACCCATCCAGCCATAGGACATGCGGGCCCAATCGGCAATGGCGCCTTGCTGGGCGACAAGCTCGGCTGAGGATTTTGCCACCCGGAAGTATTTGTGGGTATAGCCGCCTGAACCGGTATCGGTCGGGGATGTCAGACGATCCTTGGTCTTTTCGTCGTGCAGCGCGTCGTACATGCGGGCGAGCGAGCGGACGGAATTGCGCATGGCTGGATGAGCAGTCACATCGGCGATGCGCTCGCCATTGATATAGACTTCGCGGCCGTCGCGCAGGCTTTCCAGATATTCGGTGCCGGTAAATGGGCGGGTCTTGTCGCTGCGGTGATCTTCAGCTCGCATCTCGTATTCCTCCCTTGAGATCATGAGCAATGCTACGTCCGGCGCGCCGGTCCGGCCATGGACAAAGGGGGCAATTCGCTGGTACTTTTTCCGGCATGTCGCAGAAGAACGAGATTCCGAATTTCTTTGTCTATGGCGTGCCGAGCCGGGCGCTCGATGTCGGATTCCTGCATGTGGAAACGGTCATGGACCGAAAAACGCTGCATTTCGGGCATGTGGCGCCGCACAAACATCCGCTGATGGGCCAAATCACCTATTGGTACAAGGGGGGCGGGCGCTACCGGGTCGAGGACCGAACTTGGAATTTTTCCGCTCCGACGATCAGCTTCGTGCCGAGCAACATCATTCACGGATTCGAGGTCGACGATCAATCTGACGCCATCGTCGTCTCTATATCGGACGACACGTTGAAGGCGTTGGCACCCCAGGTGGATCTCAGCCTCGATGTGCCGACCTTTCTGACGGCGCGGCCGGACGATCCTTCCTGGCAAAAGATCGAAACGCTGCTGCAAATGGTCAGCGCCGAGTATCGCGAGCGCGGCGGCCTGAGCGAAAAGGTCATGCTGGGGCTGATCGGCGTCGTGCTGTCGCTGATGAACAGGCTCGGCGGCAACGCGGCATTTCCATCGGCTTCGCCGACCGTGGCGCTGGCGCTCGCGCTGCGCAGCGCCATCGACCGGCATTACAAGAGCGATTGGCCGGTCGGCAACTATGTCGACCTGCTCGCCACGACGCCGCATCTGCTCGATAAGGCGGCGCGCGAGGTGTTCGGGCACAGCGTCAAGGAGATGCTTTTGGACCGGCGGCTGCTGGAAGCCAAGCGTCTGCTGATGTTCACCATCCGCTCCGTCGAGGATATCGGCCGCGAGGTGGGCTTTGAAGATCCCGCCTATTTCTCACGCTTTTTCCGCAAACGGGTGGGGGAGGCGCCGGCGGCCTGGCGGCGCCGGAATTTGGAGCGGGAGCCATCGGGTAACCATGCGGCGTAATAAGGGCCGGTCGTTGCGACGTGTTCGACCTATCTTGATCGATCAGCTTCGCCGATAGCGGGCACGAAACTCGCGGGGTGTGCAATTTTCGCGCTCATGGAATAGCCGAGAGAAGTAGAACGGATCATCGAATCCGACTTTTGAGGCGATGATCTCGATCTTGTCGTCCTTCATCGTCAGCAACTCCTTGGCGCGGTCCATGCGCACACGAAGCTGAAAGCCCTTCGGCGGTAGCCCGACTTCCGCCGTGACTTTTCGGCGCAGTGTAGCGGGCGACATGCCGTATTCGGCTGCAAAAGCTGCCATGTCGAGGGCTTCTGTTGCTCTTTGGCGAAGCGCCTCGATTATTTCGCCGATATCCGAGCCTTGCTGAGGGGAGGGAGTGGCCTGGCTCGCCTGCCGCGCAGCCAGAATGACGATCTGATGAAGAGCGGAGGCGGCAGCGGCTCTCGACAGGTTGGTATCCTCGATGAGATCGTCTTGGATCGTGCCGAAGAGACGCTGCACGCTGTCGAGATTACGCAGGGTAATGAGCGGATTCTGCTCGCTGATGAGGCGAAGGCGCAGAAAGTCGCGCACGAGAGAGCCTTCGAAAAGCGCCCATCGCTCGCTCCAGCCTTGCGCATCGGGACCGTAAGAGTGCTGGCGGTTCGGGAAGAGCCAGAAGACCGCCGGGCCCTTCACGCTTCTGCGGTCGCCGGCATCCGTTTCGAGAAAGCCCTGGCCGCTCTCGACGAGAACCACCGCATAGTTCGGCAGCTTCCGCGCGGTTACAGCATGCATGGCGTGCTGCCTGCCGCTGCCAGTGACCGACAGTCCTCCGGCGGCTGCAAGTGGTGAGCGGTAGATGGCATGTGTTGCCGGTTTCACGGTGAGCGAAAAGTCCAGTATCACTTTCGTCCATGTAGTGAACCATCGCTGGCAGCTAGATTCAATGGGCAATCAATTCAAACCATAGGCGAGTGAAATGTCGATTCCCATGCAGAGCATTCTCTCCGACAAGAGTGTACTCAACCTTGTTGCCAATGGAAAGGTTCTCTCCACTGCGTCCCATCGGCTCGGTTATCTCACCCCGACCGATCCGAGCATCGGTGTCGAGGCAGTCCGCCGGCTTTACGAGGAGAACGGCTATGTGTGGCTCAAGGGGTTTCTGCCGCGCAAGGACGTGATCGATTTTCGCGGCTGGGTCTTCGGTCACATGGCGAAGACTGGGCTGATCGAGGCGGGAACGGACCCGAGGCATGGAATATCGTCTGCTTTAGCGCCGGAATGCCGGGATGTCGATCGTTGCCTGATGTCGCTCGTGCGCTCGGTCGCCTATGAGGGCTTTTGCGCCCAGCCGCGCCTTTCGCGCTTCATGGACGAATTCCTCTCGGGCATCTCTTATCTGCATAAGCGCAAGATCATGCGCCACGTCCGGCCGGGAACGACGACGGCGACACCAGCCCACTACGATCTGGTCTATCTTCGCGGCGGCACCAGCCGGATCGTCACGGCCTGGATACCGATCGGCGATATCCCCGTCGAAATGGGCGGGCTGACCTATTTGGAAGGATCGCATGTCATCGGTGCCCGGATGGAGCGCGAGTTCAGCGAAAAGAACAAGGATCTCAGTCCTGAGGAACGCGTTAGCGCCTATAATCGAAACATGACGAAGGGTGGCTGGGTCTCGAAGGATCTGCCCGACATGGCGGAACGCTTCAATACGCGCTGGCTGGTCGCCGACTATGAGACAGGCGACGTCATGCTCCATTCACCATTCATGATCCACGCCTCGACCACCAACCAGGACGGGCAGCGCAGACTGCGCCTTTCCACAGATATTCGCTATCAGAATGTCGAGGACGAGATCGATGCGCGATGGAACAATCACTGGACGCTCGGCGACATGCTGTGATTCAGGTTTGATCCTGTTGTAGGCTCGTTCGAAGCGTGCTCCAATTGTCATCCTTTAGCACGCGTTCGATTTCCTCGACACGATCACGACGGCGCTTGAGCCGTTTGCCGATGCGGCCAAACCAGCGTTTGCGCTTGGTCGCCTCGCGGCTTGCCTGTAGCTGCTCGATGAAGACTTCGCCGACAGACCCATTTTCGACCCGGTCGAATATCCAGCAGAAGGAGGCAGGCAATTTCGCCACCTTGAATTGCGGCTTCGCGCTTGCCGCATCCTCGGTGATGATTTCCTCCAGAACGACCTGATCCCACACGTCGGGCTTGGCAAGGCATCCTTCCCGCCAGCGCTCGATGAGTTGCGCCGCGCCAGGCGTATCGTTGATAAGAATGGTCGCGCTGATAAGGCGCTCATCGCCTTCATAATAGACGGCAATGTCGCATTCGAGTTTACGAAGCTCCGGCCAGGGATTGCGGTGGAAGACGGCGTCGACGTCGACGTAGAGCAAAGGCCCGCGCAGCCTTGCTCTTTCCTGAAGCAGGAAACCCGGTTTCAGCCCGGCATTCAATACCCAGCTGCCGGCGCTGGGCACTGCCGTTGCATAGACCTTCAGCCCGATCCGCTCGGCCGAATGGGCCATACGCTCCTTTTCCTGTTCGTAAAAACTGCCCTCAGTGAAAAACGCCACAATCGGGCCGTCGGCGCTGGTGGTCGTGGATTTGCGTTCGGCCAGATCCTGTTTTGCCGGGAAGGGGACAATCAATGCGCGTTGCTGCGGGCTCCACGGGCGAATTTTATTGAGGATATTCAAGAAGGCACCTTCGGGGGTTTATGAGCTTCAATCGAATATCCGCCACCACGAAGCGTTGCGGACAAGATTGAGAGTTTGGATGAATGGAGCATTTAGTCTGGCCAATTTCGGAAACGTCACACCGGTGACGTCCGTACCGGATTGGCAAACCGTTTGATCTTCGCTAATCGATTGTCATGTCCGATAATGTCATCAAGTTTGAACGTCGTCCGAAGCCGAAACCGCCGAGACAAACGCCTCCCTGGCTCAAGCGTTTGTTGGCGATCCTGGCCGTCATTGCGTTTTTCGTAGCAGCCTTTGCTTATTTCACGCTGAAGAGCGGCGCAGCCGGCCCAACATTCTGAGCAGTTCAAGACCGCTCCCCTTGCTTTTCGTAGAAAGCCGTTGAGCCTGGACACAGTTCATCTCGGCAAGATTTTCTTTTGCTGGAAATGAAGGTGTTTATCTAGATATTTCAATTATTTAACGGAAATACTTTATGTCCCCGCAGCTTGGTTGCGGGTGGAAGTTGATCCTCGCGTTTCTATATTTCAGGGATGTTCATGGTCTGACAAACAGGAAGAGGAGCAGGACATGACATTGACCTCGCAAGACGTCACCGCCGTACTCGGCCCTGTCGACGAGACCCTTATCGCCGATATCGTTGCGACAGGCGCAACGCCGACGGACCTGTCCGAGGCATGGGCTTGGGTCAACAGCGATGAGGCTTTGATCGGCGAGGGCCGCCATCTGCCGGCCGGTAAGGTCGCTGCGCTGGTGGAGCTGCTTTCCGCCGACGACGAGGAATGGGAAGAGTAGCAATTGGCGTTTTCAAGGCCCGATGCTAGCCATGCCGCCACCTATATGCGGCATGGCTGCAGGCTCTAATATTCTTAAAGCTCGACCTTCGCATTGTCACCCATGTCGGGTCTCGAATTCGAGACTGCAGCCGCCGCCATCTTGATGTAGCTGATGATGCTGCCGGGGCTATCCCAGTATTCGGCGAAAACAGGCGTTACCTTCAAAACGCGGATCGAGGGATCGTCGGCACTGTCCCACCACGCTCTGGCGCCTGTGGACCAGAGATCCTTGACGCGTTCGCGGTCGTTGCCGACTTCAGCTGTCCCGGATATCGAAACATATTTTTGACCCCGGGTGTCGGCGAAGGCGAGGCAGACATTCGGCCAGCGCGCGATCTCCTCATCCTTGTGGCCCGCGACATCCGTCAGGAAATAGATCGCGTTTTCGATCGGTTCGGGATGAGCGGCCATCGGCCGAGCGCGCAGGCTTCCGGATATTTGCGTGGTCAGCATGCAAAAGCCGATCTTGTCGACCAGCTCCCAAACGCGGGCGTTGTCGTCGGTGTCCGTCATGGCTGTCTCCTGGTTTCGATTGCAAAGAGAGGGAGTTGAGCTGAGATCATCCGATGAAGGGGCCTACGGCTGTTCGCGAGTGCCCGGTGCGGCTTCACGCTGGTCCGCATCGTCGAGGTCGCTCTTCACGACGAAGGCGTCGCCATGCTGGCGGACGGCTTCTTTTTCCGCTTCGATATTAGGCACGTCGTCAGGAGCGCGCTCTTTGACGTGTTCCGACGCCGCATCGATCTCACCTTTGGTCTGGTCGGCGGGAACCGATCCGGCGCGATTGCGGGTCGCGTCATGCTCGGTCTTCGCGTTGCCATTGTCGCGTCGCATGTCTGTCATTTCGCTCATCCTGTTCGTCTGGTCCGCGAAGTCTCGCGTCATTTTTGAAAATGGCGCGGCAGAGAGCCTTCCGTGGTGCGGGGGCGATCGGCCATGTCGGTCAAACCGCGCGGCGCGCTCATTGTTCCGTACTCGCGAGGCAAACACCGATTTCCTTTGTCGATGGAAGCCGGAAGGTTGGGCGGAATGGAACCTTGAACCCGAATTTGCGTCTTCCTAAGTGAGTGGCAGCCGAGGCTTTATGAGCTCGGTCACAATCACGTCTGTCAGGAGTGACCAAAATGGAAGAAAGAACAAAAACCATCGAAGAACTCAGCGTCGAAGAGCGCGAGGAAATTCTCATCGATGTTGCGAAGACGTTGGAAGGCAATGCACGCGAGGCCCTCGTCGAAGGCAACAAGCAATTCGCCATTCTTTCCACCAATATGGCCGAAGCGATCCGCGTCAATGCAGATGAGCTTGCCCGCGACGATCCGGAAAATGCCGAACGGCTTTTGCAACAGGCTGTCGCAATGATCTCGCAGTTCAATGCTACTCATCCTTACCGATTGGTCAGTACGGCTGTTCACTAAGGGGCCTCACGCCTCATTTCACGTTTCGACAACACGACCCGGAGGATTTCGATGTCAGAACTTATTGTGCTTGGTTTCGATGATGCAGACAAAGCGGACGCTGTCCTGAACCGGCTCGTTCAGCTCGAAAAAGAATATCTGATCGATCTGGAGGATGCCGTCATCGCCGTTCGTGATGAATCCGGAAAGGTTCGTCTGAAGCAGAGTGTCAATCTCACGGCGGCAGGCGCCGCAAGCGGTGGTCTTTCGGGCGCTCTCTGGGGTTCGCTCGTTGGTCTGCTTTTCCTCAATCCTCTTGCTGGGCTCGTCGTCGGCGGTGCAATCGGTGCCGGCTCCGGCGCTCTTGCCGGATCGATGGCCGATTACGGTATCGACGACGATCTTATGAAGCGTCTGGCCGAAACCATTCCGGCGAAGAGTTCCGCGCTTTTCCTCCTGATCCGCAAGGTTCAACCGGAAAAGGTGCTTGCCGAATTCAAGGGCGAGCATGCGCGGCTGCTGCGCACCTCGCTGTCGCCCGAGCAGGAGGCGCGGCTGCGCCAGGTGCTTGTCGACGAGACCTCACCGACGTCCGAGGCTTCCGCCACCGTCTGAACGTAAATCCGATCTCTACTCCTGTTGTCGGCGGAGGCCGTGCTTTCGTCCAGGAAGCGCGGTGGCTCAAGGATTGAACGGCGCGCTCGCATTACCTGCGCGCCTTCCCTAATCGCGCAAATACTGCCATTGTAGGTCATGCGGTCATTCACTAGCGGCAGCAGGGAGAGGGCAAGCCCCGGACGGCCATTGTCAGCACACGTTTCCAGGCGAAAACTTGCGCGATGACCGATCCTGTAATTCGTCAAAGCCAGCCGCCGTCAAAACCCAAGACATCGCTGATTCAGACCAAACGCGCGGCGCTGCAGGCGCTAAGGGTTATGATCGCGTGCACGATCACCTATGCCATTTCACAGCATCTTCATCTCCAGCAGGGCTATTGGGCCGTCTTCACGGTACTGATCGTCATGCAGGCGTCGGTGGGCGCGACCGCCGGAGCGGCTTTCGACCGGCTGGTTGCGACAGTCGCTGGCGCCGTGCTCGGAGGTATTGCGGTATTCGTCACGCCGCAGCAGCCGCTTGCGATTGGCATTGCCCTGATCTGCGTCGTCGGCGTTTCAAGTTTCGTGGCGGTGCGCGTGCCTCGTCTGCGCAATGCCGGACTGACGGCCGCGATCGTCATGCTGACACATTCCGCCGCCGTTCCCGTCGAGATTTTCGTGATCGATCGCATCGCCGAAATTACCCTGGGCGGTGTCGTCGGCGTGCTCGCCAGCCTGTTCATCCTGCCGACGCGCTCGCGGACCATGGTTTTGGATCGCTTCGGGTCGGCACTCGATGTCATGGCGCAGATCTTGCGAAGGCTCGCAGCCGGCGTCGAAAAGGGGGAGCCGGTATCGGCCACCGAGGCAAATATCGCCCTGCGTCAGTCCTTGATGGCGACAGAAGCGCTTTTGAGCGACGCGCAGCGCGAGCGCGCCTTCTGGCTGACACGACAGGGAATTTCGGAGGCCATTCCCCGTTCGCTCTGGCGCATCCGCAACGACATGACCTATCTCAGCCACATCGTGGAAACACCTTTCCCGCCGGCGATTGTCGAGGCGATCGGGCCGCAGGCAGGCGGAATGCTGGAGGCACAGGCCCGTTTTGCGGAGGCATGCGGCCGGGCGTTGCGTGCCGGTGGCGAAATCGATCCGGATGTGCTTTCGGCAGGCGACGCGGCTTTCGACGCCGCGTTCAGCACTCTTCAGACTTCCGAGGCTGCCCAATCGATGGGATTTAGCGAAACGGGCCGGTTGTTCGGTCTCGATTTCACATTGCGACGCATGCGCCAGAATTTTCTCGATCTCGCCGACCGCATCCGCGAAAGCAACGTCAATTGAAAGGCTCCAGCCTGTTTTTGGCCAGTCCCAAGTCTCTGCGTTGGGTGCGATGGTCGACATCCATCAACATGGAAATCTGATTGAGGCTGTCGAAGCAGTTGACGCAATTTTAACCGAGGATACTATATATAGTGTTCGAGGTTCTTCTGATTCGCAAGGATTGGAGGCTAAGATGGGAATCCGGTCGGCGAGCATGACGATTGCCAAGCCGGAGCTGCCCCCGCAACTGTGAGCGGCGAGCATTCGTTTGATGACGTCACTGAGGCCTTGTGTCTTGGGAAGACAGGACGAATGTTATGACCCGCGAGCCAGGAGACCTGCCTTGAGCAACAACGTCCACGGGCGGGGTGTCCGACTGGCGAGCGATGGTTCATGCGGCAGGATCGCCGTCATCGCTTCCTTGAAGACCCCGCATGAATAACTTCGGGGTGAAGTCCATGTTATTGAGTATTCATAGTCGCCCGCGCGAATGACGGCCGCTGAAATGCGTCCGGCCGCCGGCTAGGCTTACGTCCACTTTTCACCCGCCGAGCGGGCATCATCCGATGCCCGAGCGATTTTCTGTGCCCATCCATACGAGGATACCTCATGAGCATTACCGTCTACAGCAAACCCGCCTGTGTCCAGTGCACGGCAACCACCCGCGCGCTTGATCGCCAAGGCATCGACTACACCATCGTCGACGTATCGACCGATGCCGCCGCCTATGAGCTGGTGCAAGGTCTCGGCTATCGTCAGGTTCCGGTTGTTGTCGCCGGTAAACTGCATTGGGCCGGCTTCCGTCCCGACATGATCAGCACCCTCGCTTAAGGATCCGGGCCGTGGGCGAGATCGTCTATTTCTCCAGCCGGTCGGAAAATACCCATCGCTTCGTTGTCAAGCTCGCATTGCCGGCTGCTCGTATCCCGCTTGCCGCGGGCGACGAGTTTCGTGCGACCTCGCCCTACGTCCTGATCGTCCCGACCTATTGCGGCGAAGGCGGCAAGGGGGCCGTGCCCAAGCAGGTGATCCGCTTCCTCAACGATGCGGGCAACCGTTCGAACATCCGCGGGGTCATCGCCGCGGGCAACAGCAACTTCGGCGCGACCTATGGGATCGCCGGCGACATCATCTCTGCCAAATGCCAGGTACCGTATCTCTATCGGTTCGAACTTCTGGGCACAGATGAGGATGTCGCCAATGTCAGACACGGATTGGAACGATTTTGGACACGCTAAGCTCTTCTTTGTCGCGAGATGCCGGCGAAAAAACGCAGAGCACTTTTCCTGCTCCCGCGAATGACCGCCCGGCAAAGGCCCCGGAGACGGCGTTGGATTATCACGCCCTGAACGCCATGCTGAACCTCTATGACGAGCACGGAAAAATCCAGCTCGACAAGGATCGCATGGCGGCGAAGCAATACTTCCTGCAGCACGTTAACCAGAACACGGTCTTTTTCCATAACCTTAGGGAAAAGCTCGATTATCTGGTGACGGAAGGTTATTATGAGCAGGAGGTGCTCGACCAATATTCCTTCAATTTCGTGCGCGATCTCTTCGATCACGCCTATGCGAAGAAGTTCCGTTTCCCGACTTTCCTCGGCGCCTTCAAATACTACACCAGCTACACGCTGAAGACCTTCGACGGAAAACGTTATCTCGAGCGTTATGAAGACCGCATCTGCATGGTCGCGCTGACGCTGGCGCAGGGCAGCGAGCAACTTGCCCGCGATCTGGTCGACGAGATCATCTCCGGCCGGTTCCAGCCGGCAACGCCGACCTTCCTCAATGCCGGCAAGAAGCAGCGCGGAGAGCTGGTCTCCTGCTTCCTGCTGCGTGTCGAAGACAATATGGAATCGATTGGCCGCGCCATTAACTCGGCTCTGCAGCTTTCGAAACGCGGCGGAGGCGTGGCGCTATCGCTCACCAACATCCGTGAGGCCGGTGCGCCGATCAAGCACATCGAGAACCAGTCGTCCGGCATCATTCCCGTCATGAAGCTGCTGGAAGACTCCTTCTCCTACGCCAACCAGCTTGGGGCGCGGCAAGGGGCGGGCGCCGTCTACCTGAACGCTCACCATCCCGACATCATGCGCTTCCTCGATACCAAGCGCGAAAATGCCGACGAGAAGATCCGCATCAAGACGCTGTCGCTCGGCGTGGTCATTCCCGACATCACCTTCGAGCTCGCGAAGAACAACGAGGACATGTATCTCTTCTCGCCCTATGATGTGGAGCGCGTCTACGGCGTGCCGTTTACCGAGATTTCGGTGACGGAGAAGTATCGCGAGATGGTGGGCGACAGCCGCATCCGCAAGAAGAAGATCAAGGCGCGCGAATTCTTCCAGGTGATCGCCGAAATCCAGTTCGAGAGCGGCTACCCCTACATCATGTTCGAAGACACGGTGAACCGCGCCAATCCAGTTGCCGGCCGCATCACCATGAGCAATCTCTGCTCGGAAATCCTGCAAGTCAGCGAAGCTAGTGAATACAACGACGATCTGTCCTACAAGCATATGGGCAAGGACATCTCCTGCAATCTCGGCTCGCTCAACATCGCAGCCGCGATGGACAGCCCGGATTTCGGCAAGACGATCGAAATGTCGATCCGAGCGCTGACGGCTGTCTCCGACATGAGCCATATCTCCTCCGTACCCTCGATCGAAAAGGGCAATGACGAGAGCCATGCCATCGGTCTCGGCCAGATGAACCTGCACGGTTATCTCGCCCGCGAGCGCATTTTCTACGGTTCGGAAGAGGGCGTCGATTTCACCAATATCTATTTCTATACGGTGACCTACCACGCCATTCGCGGCTCGAACCTGCTTGCGGTCGAGCGAGGCCAGAGCTTCAAGGGCTTCGAGAATTCGAAATACGCCTCCGGCGAATATTTCGACAAATATACGAACCAGGAATGGAAGCCTGCGACCGAACGTGTCGCGGAAATCTTCGAAAAGGCCGGCATTGCCGTTCCGACCCAGGAAGATTGGCTGGAACTCAAGAAAGCCGTGATGGAAGGCGGGCTCTATAACCAGAACCTGCAGGCCGTGCCGCCGACGGGCTCGATCTCCTATATCAACCACTCGACCTCTTCGATCCACCCGATCGTCTCCAAGATCGAGATCCGCAAGGAAGGCAAGATCGGCCGCGTCTACTACCCGGCTGCCTTCATGACGAACGACAATCTCGATTACTACCAGGACGCCTACGAAATCGGTCCGGAAAAGATTATCGACACCTATGCGGCCGCGACCCAGCATGTCGACCAGGGCTTGTCGCTCACGCTGTTTTGCCGCGATACCGCGACGACGCGCGATATCAACAAGGCGCAGATCTATGCCTGGAAGAAGGGCATCAAGACCATCTACTACATCCGGCTTCGCCAGATGGCGCTCGAAGGCACGCAGGTTCAGGGCTGCGTTTCCTGCACGCTCTGAACCTTTGAGGGACGATGACAATGAACATGCAATTCAAGCCGGCAAGCCGCGTTCGCGCCATTAACTGGAACCGCATTGAAGACGATAAGGATCTCGAAGTCTGGAACCGCCTGACCGGTAATTTCTGGCTGCCGGAAAAGGTGCCGCTGTCGAATGATATCCAGTCCTGGGCCACGCTGAAGCCGGAGGAGCAGCAGCTCACCATCCGCGTCTTCACCGGCCTCACGCTGCTCGACACGATCCAGAACGGCGTCGGCGCCGTAAAGCTGATGGCTGATGCCGCCACCCCGCATGAAGAAGCGGTGCTGTCGAATATCTCCTTCATGGAAGCGGTGCATGCACGCTCCTATTCGTCGATCTTTTCGACGCTCTGCCTGACGCCCGATGTCGATGATGCCTATCGCTGGTCGGAGGAGAACGAATTCCTACAGAAGAAGTCTACGCTGATCATCGAGCAATATGCCTCCGGCGATCCCTTGAAGAAGAAAGTCGCGAGCGTCTTCCTTGAGAGCTTCCTGTTTTATTCCGGCTTCTATCTGCCGATGTTCTGGTCGAGCCGCGCCAAGCTCACCAACACCGCCGATATGATCCGCCTCATCATCCGCGACGAAGCCGTGCATGGCTATTACATCGGCTACAAATTCCAGCGTGGGATTGAGCGGCTTTCGGACGGGCAACGCCAGGAGATCAAGGACTTTGCCTTCGATCTTCTGCTGGAGCTTTATGACAACGAGGCCAAATATACCGAAGCGCTCTATGACGGCGTCGGGCTAACAGAAGATGTCAAGAAGTTCCTGCATTACAACGCCAACAAGGCACTGATGAATCTCGGCTATGAGGCGCTCTTCCCGGCCGAGGCCTGCAAGGTCAACCCGGCGATCCTCTCGGCGCTTTCCCCGAATGCGGACGAGAACCATGACTTCTTCTCGGGATCGGGCTCGTCCTATGTGATCGGCAAGGCGGTCGCCACAGAGGATGAGGATTGGAATTTCTGAGGATGGAGCTTGGCGCAGCTTAGGCAGTTCGAGACAGTACCTTCGAAACCGCCTCACGACGAAGCGGCGCGTGCGCTCGTATGAAACGGCAAATGACCGGCCCTAGCGGATAGGGTCGGTCATGAGCCTACGGGCCTTCGGCCAGAGCAGGGATTATTTGTTGAGCGCATCCTTCAGCGCCTTTGCAGGCGTGAAGGTCAGCTTCTTCGATGCTGCAACCTTGATGGTTGCGCCCGTTCCCGGGTTGCGTGCTTCGCGCTCCGGCGTATCCTTGACCTTGAACTTACCAAAACCCGGAATTGAGGTCTCGGCGCCGGAAGTCGCGGCTCCGGTGATGGTGGCAAAGACGGCTTCGACGATTGCCTTACCCTGTGCCTTGGTGAGCTTGTGATCTGCGGCAATCTTGTCTGCAATTTCATTGGTAGTGGTCATGAGGCTTCCCCCGCATTGATAACGGCGGAATCATTTCCATTGGAGATGCCAGTTGTCACGAGGACTTCTGACATGAAAGGGCGAGAAAGCCTGCATTTCCACAGGTTCCGACGCATTGACGCCATTTTGGAGGTTTTCCGCGGGTGATTTTCCAGGCGAAGACCTGGCCATGCAGCCGATAGACAGCGACAAACGGGTATCCGCAGAAGCCTGCGAATCTCCGAAAATGGACGAGCCGTGGAGCAACGGCGCATCTTTTCACCATATGGACACCCGCTACGGCGGCGCGATCGGGGTGGCCTTTCGCTGGTTGGCTCTATAGAGGCTTGCTCACGATGGATGAATGGAACAAGCAATGGAACACGAGATCAAGATAGACAACCGCGGCGATTTCGGGCTGTGGGCAATCGAGGTCGCAAAGCAGATCATCAGCAGTGAGGGCCTTGAACTGGCAAGAGCAGCACGGGACGGCACGGACGACGATGTCCGCGCGGCCGGCAACGCACTTGGTCAGGCGATCACCAACGCAATGATGGAAATCTATGATGGCCTGATCGATAGAGCTGATGAAGGTTAGGATCGTCTTAGATCGTTGCTGCCGAGCATCCGTATACGGATAGATTGGTTTGGTTGAAATCCAAAAGTTTCGCCAACTTAAAATCGCAGCCTTACAATCACGAACAAGCATCCCCATATTAGGGCAAATTCGTCTTTCTGCCCTATGACAGGAGAGCCAATGTTCAGTGCAGTGTCGCGCTTTGCCAAGATCGCAGCTATCGTCGTCCTCGCCGCCGCGTCGTCCGTGGCGACCTTTGATGCCGCCGATGCGCGCCGGGCTGGATCCAGCGGCTTCGGAAGCCGTGGAACGCGCACCTTCGATACCCCGGCCATTACGAGGACAGCGCCCACGCAGGCCGCACCCATTGACCGGACGATGACGCAGCGGCCGCCGCAGCAGACGACGACCCAGCCGCCGCTTGGCGCGCCCCAGCGTCCTGGCCTTTTCGGCGGCTTCGGCGGGTCAATGATCGGTGGCCTGATCGCCGGTGGCCTTCTCGGCATGCTGCTCGGCCATGGTTTCGGCGGTGGCATCGGCTTTCTCGGAATGCTGCTGCAGATCGGCCTGATCGTGCTGCTCATCAGCTTTGCGATGCGCTTCTTCGCAAACCGGCAGCGCACGCAATATGCAGCACCCGGATCTGGGTCGTCCTACAATATGAACCCGATGAACAATGCCGGCGCATCGCCGCGTCCTTCCTTCTCCATTCCGTCCATCGGCGGCGGAGCAGCGGCCGCGCAGAAGGTGCGCCAAGCCAATGACGAGATTGGACTGCAGCAGGCCGATCTCGATCGTTTCGAGCACCTTCTCACCGAAATCCAAACGGCCTATGGCGCCGAGGATTATGCGGCGATCCGTCGGCTAACCACGCCGGAGGCGATGTCTTATCTGGCCGAGGAGCTCGGTGAGAACGCTACCAATGGCGTGCGTAACAGCGTTTCCGATGTGCGCCTGCTGCAGGGTGATATCGCCGAGGCCTGGCGTGAGGAAGATGCCGAGTACGCAACGCTTGCAATGCGCTACTCGAGCATCGACGCGATGGTCGATCGCACGACCGGAAAGCTTGTGGATGGCGACGACCGCAATCCTTCCGAGACGACGGAACTCTGGACCTTCGTGCGCAAGCCGGGTTCGGACTGGAAGCTTTCGGCGATCCAGGGAACAGGCCAGCATTAATCTTGAACTGACCCCAGTTGGAGATTGCCCCGAGCGGAACCCGGGGCAATCGGCTGATCCGGCACCGGCATGAGCCCCTCCAAGGCAGGGCTTGGCTTTTATCAAGCCTTATTTCGGTTGCGGCGCCGTCTCAAGGCCATTCGTTTTTTCGAAACGCTCCAACGCCATTG
This sequence comes from Rhizobium sp. WW22, assembly GCF_047041135.1. Classification (NCBI taxonomy): domain Bacteria; kingdom Pseudomonadati; phylum Pseudomonadota; class Alphaproteobacteria; order Hyphomicrobiales; family Rhizobiaceae; genus Rhizobium; species Rhizobium sp. WW22. The sequence continues at coordinate 1,323,017 of NZ_CP178199.1, read as the reverse complement.
TGAGACGGCTTTCAGCAGAGTGCTTTGGTGCTTGCTGGAGCGTCTAGCGCACCGGCTATGGAGCGGCTAAGGGCACCATTGAGTGCTATAGTGCGGATGGGAGCAGCACAGTAGCGCAAGAATCAAATCTTATGCTTGGAGGACGCGAATGAGGGCAGTCCGTTTGGAAGCGATCGGCGATATGACCATGCGCATGGTCGAGAAGCCGAGCGCCGAACCGGGAGAGATCATCGTCCGGGTTCTCGCCGCCGGCATCTGTGGGTCCGACCGGCACATGTACAAGGGCGAATATCCGACAGCGATCCCGGTGACCCTGGGTCACGAGTTCTGCGGCCTCGTGGAAGAGGTGGGTGAGGGTGTTTCGTCATTTGTAGGCGGAGAACTCGTTACGGTCGATCCGAATATTACCTGCGGTACCTGCCCTGCCTGCCGGCGTGGGCGGTCGAATCTCTGCGCCAACCTCACGGCTATCGGCGTGACGCGGGATGGCGGCTTTGCCGACTATGTTGCGGTTCCCTGCGGCCAGGCGTTCACGCTGCCTCCGGATCTCGATCCCGTCCATGGCGCTTTCTGCGAGCCGCTGGCCTGCTGCATCCATGCCATCGACAAGGCACAAATCCGTCCGGGCGATAGCGTTGCCATATTGGGCGGCGGCGTCATCGGCCTGCTCATGGTCCAACTGGCCCGTTTGGCCGGCGCAGACCAGATTATCCTTGTCACGAGACAGCTGTCGCGGCGCGAGGCGGCGTTGCGCCTGGGAGCGACGCTGGCCCTCGACCCGACGGCGATCGATGCGGTTGCTGCCGTCAAGGACGCTACCCATGGCGGCGTTGACGTCATCATAGAATGCGCCGGCGTTCCCGAAACGCTTCAAAGCGGCGTTCGGATGGCGCGGCGCGGCGGTGCTTTCGTCCTCTTCGGTGTAACGCCGGCAGGCCTCGAAGTGCCCATTCTGCCGTTTGATCTGCTCGTCAATGAGGTTGAGATCAGGCCGGCCTATCTCAATCCCTTCACCCACGCTCGCGCCGCCGCCATGGTGGCAAGCGGGATTCTGGAACTGGATTCGCTTGTTACGAAGACGATCGGCCTTGAAGACGTGGCAGGCGTGATTGGAAGCGCGCCGCTGGCCGGCGAAATCAAGGTCATAGTCCGTCCCTGAACGCCGCTGTTTTCGGCGAGGTTGCAGACAAGGTCTATTAGCCGCGTTGGAACAAATCCCGCTCGATTGCAGGGCAGGGATGCCGAAGTGGACTCCGATCGCCGTCAGCGCCAAAATCCAGCTATATTAGACGTTTTTCATGTGCTATCATGCAATCATGGAGGGTGGTCGATCTTGAGGAATGCGCCGGATTCTTCGAGTGAGTTCGGCAATACAGGCAGGGCATCTGCCTCGCGTATGAGCAGACTTTCAGCCCATCATCATTCGCACTGGCATTTATAAGATTTTTATATCTTCCGCTTTCCCGCCGTCTCGAACCTTAATGCGGTTCGGTCGCATATTGTGTTCGGAAGATGCACCCCAAGTGCTCTTTTGGTCGGCAGGAAAAAGAGGCGCTCCGAGCAAGGGCGCTCTCCGTCATTTCTGCATTCAACAATAACAATCAAGGAATCGCGATCGATGATGGACATTCTTCTTGTCGGGATCGGCGTTTTATTCTTCCTCCTTTGCGTCGCTTACACCAAGGCCTGCGACAGCCTCTAGTCGGAGAGACGGCAATGCTTCTCGATTACATTCTCGGTGGCGGCGTGACGATCTTTCTCACCGTCTACCTGGTCTATGCTCTCATTCGCCCCGAGCGCTTCTAACGGCGCTGGATAGGGAAAGTTACCTCCATGACCTTCAACGGATGGCTTCAGATCCTCATTTACATCGGGATCCTTCTCCTGCTCGTCAAACCGCTCGGCGGTTACATGACACGTGTCTTTACCGGCGAGCGCACCTTCCTCTCTTTCGTCCTCCGTCCTGTGGAACGGGGGCTTTATCGTTTGGCCGGCACGGATGAGCGCGAAGAGCAGCACTGGACGACCTATTCGGTCTCCATGCTGCTGTTTAGCCTTGCCAGCTTCCTCGCGCTCTACGCGCTGCAGCGCCTGCAGGGCAGCTTGCCGTATAACCCGGCCGGCATGACCGCTGTCGGACCTGAACTATCCTTCAATACGGCGGCCAGCTTCGTCACCAACACCAATTGGCAGAACTATGGCGGCGAAAGCACGATGTCCTATCTCGTGCAGATGGCCGGCCTGACGGTGCAGAACTTCGTTTCCGCGGCAACCGGCATCGCCATCGCCATCGCGCTGATCCGTGCATTTGCGCGTGCCTCCGGCAAGGCGATCGGCAACTTCTGGGTCGATATGATCCGCGCGACCCTCTATGTCCTCTTGCCGATCTGCATCGTGCTGACGATTGCTTTCGTCTACCTTGGCGTCCCGCAAACGCTCGGTCCCTATGTCAATGCCACGACGCTTGAAGGCGCACAGCAGACGATTGCTGTCGGTCCCGTCGCTTCGCAGCTCGCCATCAAGATGCTCGGCACGAATGGCGGCGGCTTCTTCAACGCCAACTCGGCGCATCCCTTCGAAAATCCCGACGCCGTCTCCAACCTTATCCAGATGCTGGCGATCTTCTCCATCGGCGCGGCACTCACCAACGTCTTCGGCCGTATGGTCGGCAGCCAGCGTCAGGGCTGGGCGATCCTGGCTGCGATGGGCACGCTGTTCATCGCCGGCGTGATTGTCACCTATTGGGCTGAAGCGGCTGGCAACCCGCTTGTTCATGCACTCGGTGTCCAGGGTGGCAATATGGAAGGCAAGGAAGTCCGCTTCGGGATTGCCGCCTCGTCGCTCTTCGCGGTCATCACGACCGCTGCATCCTGCGGCGCGGTCAACGGCATGCTCGACAGCTTCACCGCGATCGGCGGCCTGATCCCCCTCATCAACCTGCAGCTCGGCGAAGTCATCGTCGGCGGCGTCGGCGCCGGTTTCTACGGCATCCTGATGTTCGTCGTCATCGCCATCTTCGTTGCAGGCCTGATGGTCGGGCGCACGCCGGAATATCTCGGCAAGAAGATCGAGGCCAAGGAGGTGAAGATGGCAATGCTTGCCGTGCTTTGCCTGCCCGCCGGCATGCTGATCTTCACGGCGATCTCCGCGGTATTGCCCTCCGCCGTTGCCTCGATCGCCAATGCCGGCCCGCACGGCTTCTCGGAAATCCTCTATGCCTACAGCTCGGCCGCGGCAAATAACGGCTCGGCCTTCGCCGGCCTGACCGGCAATACCCCTTGGTACAATATCACGCTCGGTATCGTCATGCTGATCGGCCGCTTCCTGGTCATCGTTCCTGCCCTTGCGATTGCCGGTTCCCTGATCAGCAAGAAGACGGTTCCTGCCTCGGCCGGCACCTTCCCGACGGATGGTCCGCTCTTCGTCGGCCTGCTCGTCGGCACGATCCTGATCGTCGGTGGCCTGACCTTCTTCCCGGCGCTGGCGCTCGGACCGATCGTCGAACATCTGTCGATGATTGCAGGCCAGACCTTCTAAGGAATGACGGTTATGAGCCAACCGCTTCTAGGCAAGCTTAGAAAAGCCATCGATCCACGCCCCTTCGACAGGGGGCGTGGCCCGGTCGGAACAGCCTGCGCGTCCGATGCCATTTTGCTGGCAATGGCCGCACTGTTCCTCGGCCTTGTCGTCTTCGGATTTTTGATCGGCTGATCGGCAGCGTTCCGATCTGACGTTTTCCTCTTCACGCTGGAGCCTCTTATGAGCCAGTTAAAATCAGCGAGTATTCTGGATTCTCGCATCCTCGTTCCGGCGATCGGCGCTTCGTTCACGAAGTTGAATCCGCGCACCCTCGCCAAGAACCCCGTCATGTTCGTCGTTGCCGTCGTGTCGATGCTGACGACCGTTCTCTTCCTGCGCGACCTTATCACCGGCGGCGGCAATCTCGCCTTCTCGCTGCAGATCAATATCTGGCTTTGGTTCACGGTATTGTTCGCCAACTTCGCCGAAGCCGTCGCCGAAGGCCGCGGCAAGGCGCAAGCGGACTCGCTGCGCAAGTCGCGCACGGAGACCCAGGCGAAGCTGCTCGTCGGCAACAGCCGCACCGACTACAAGATGGTGCCCGGCACCAGCCTCAAGGTCGGTGATGTCGTTCTGGTCGAGGCCGGCGATATCATCCCCTCGGACGGTGAGGTCATCGAAGGCGTCGCTTCCGTCAATGAAGCTGCGATCACCGGCGAGTCCGCACCCGTCATCCGTGAATCGGGAGGCGACCGCTCGGCTGTGACAGGCGGTACGCAGGTTCTATCGGATGAGATCCGCGTGCGCATCACGGCCGCTGCAGGCTCGACCTTCATCGACCGTATGATCGCGCTGGTCGAAGGTGCCGAACGTCAGAAGACGCCGAACGAAATCGCGCTTAACATCCTCCTGGCCGGCATGACGTTGATCTTCGTGCTCGCGACCGTCACGATCCCGAGCTTTGCCGCCTATGCCGGCGGTTCGATACAGACGGTCGTGCTCGTCGCCCTCTTCGTGACCCTGATCCCGACCACCATCGGCGCGCTACTGTCGGCGATCGGTATTGCCGGCATGGACCGCCTGGTGCGCTTCAACGTGCTTGCCATGTCCGGCCGCGCCGTCGAAGCCGCCGGCGACGTCGATACGCTGCTCCTCGACAAGACCGGCACGATCACGCTTGGCAACCGTCAGGCAACCGCCTTCCGTCCGGTCCGGGGGATCAGCGAGCAGGATCTCGCCGATGCCGCACAGCTCGCCTCGCTTGCCGACGAGACGCCTGAGGGACGCTCGATCGTCGTGCTCGCCAAGGAGAAATATGCGATCCGCGGCCGCGACATGACGAGCCTGAAGGCGACCTTCGTTCCCTTCACTGCACAGACCCGCATGAGCGGCGTGGACCTCGATGGCTCCTCGATCCGCAAGGGCGCTGTGGATGCCATCGTCGCCTATGTCGAAGGTGCAGCCAATGGTACGACGGAAGGCTCGGCGGTCATGTCCCGCACATCGAGCGAAATGCTGCGTGAGCTGCAAGGAATCGCCGACGAGATCGGCAAGGCCGGTGGCACGCCGCTTGCCGTTGCCCGTGACGGCCGTCTGCTCGGCGTTATCCATCTCAAGGATATCGTCAAGGGCGGCATTCGCGAACGCTTTGCAGAACTGCGCCGCATGGGCATCCGTACCGTGATGATCACCGGCGACAATCCGCTGACGGCCGCCGCCATTGCCGCCGAAGCCGGTGTTGACGATTTCCTCGCCCAGGCGACGCCTGAGATGAAGCTGGCGCTGATGCGCCAGGAGCAGGCGCAGGGCAAGCTTGTTGCCATGTGCGGCGACGGCACGAACGATGCGCCGGCACTTGCCCAGGCCGATGTCGGCGTGGCCATGAACACCGGTACGGTCGCTGCCCGCGAAGCCGGCAACATGGTCGATCTCGACAGCGACCCGACGAAGCTCATCGAGATCGTCGAGATCGGCAAGCAGCTGCTGATGACACGTGGCGCGCTGACGACCTTCTCCATCGCCAACGATATCGCGAAGTACTTCGCCATCATCCCAGCGATGTTCATTGCCTTCTATCCGCAGCTGAAGATGCTGAACGTCATGGGGTTGGCAACGCCGCAAAGCGCGATCCTCTCGGCGATCATCTTCAACGCGCTTATCATCGTCGCACTGATCCCGCTGTCACTGAAGGGTGTCCGCTACCGGCCGATCGGCGCCGGCGCGCTGCTCAGCCGCAATCTGCTGATCTACGGCCTCGGCGGCATCATCGTTCCCTTCATCGGCATCAAGGCCATCGATATGGCGATCACCGCCATCGGCCTTGTCTAAGGAGTTTCTCTCATGTTGAAACAAATCAGACCTGCGATCGTCATGATCGTCGCCACGACCGTCCTGACCGGCCTTGCCTATCCGCTTGCCATGACCGGTGTCGCCCAGGCGCTCTTTCCCCATCAGGCCAATGGCAGCCTGGTGGAGAAGGACGGTAAGGTGATCGGCTCCAGCCTTATCGGCCAGAATTTTACGGCGGATAAATATTTCCACGGTCGTCCCTCGGCCACGACCGGCGCCGATCCGAATGACGCGACCAAATCGGTTTCCGCACCCTATAATGCCGCCAATTCCGGTGGTTCCAATCTCGGTCCGACCAATTCGGCTCTGATGACACGCATCAAGGGCGATGCCGCAACGCTGCAGGCCCAGAATCCGAACGTGCCGGTTCCGATCGACATGGTGACCACATCGGGCAGCGGTCTCGATCCGGACATCTCGCCTGAGGATGCCTATTTCCAGGTGCCGCGTGTCGCCAAGGCCCGCAATATGGATGAGGCCAAGGTCAAGTCGCTCGTGGAGGCAGCCATAGAGCCGCGAGAGCTCGGGGTTCTCGGGGAACCTGTGGTCAATGTGCTGGCATTGAACCAGGCGCTTGATGCTTCTATGACTCAATGAGTTGAAGAGGTTGAGACGGTTAACGCCGTCTCAACCTTATCAGGAAAGACGACCCGCGAATGGCAGATGAAAGCCGCGACATGCTGAGCAGGCCTTCTCCCGATGCGCTTCTCGAAAAGGCGCGGGCCGAGACACGCGGGCGGCTGAAGATATTCCTGGGAGCGGCACCCGGCGTCGGCAAGACCTATGAGATGCTGATGTCAGGCAGGGCGAAGATCGCCGACGGCGTCGATGTTGTGATCGGCGTTGTCGAGACCCATGGTCGCCGTGAGACACAGGCTTTGCTCGACGGATTCGAGATCGTTCCGCGCGTCAATGTCGAATACAAGGGCAGGGCGCTCGAGGAGATGGATCTCGATGCCATCCTCAAGCGTCGTCCCGAACTGGTGCTCGTCGACGAACTCGCCCATACCAACGCGCATGGCAGCCGGCATCCCAAACGTTATCTCGATGTGAAGGAGCTTCTCGACCGTGGGATCGATGTCTATACGACGTTGAATATCCAGCACGTCGAAAGCCTGAATGACGTCGTTTCGCAGATCACCCGCATCCGCGTGCGCGAAACGGTGCCGGATTCAATCATCGACATGGCCGATGATGTCGAGATCATAGATCTGACGCCTGATGATCTCATCAAGCGGCTGCACGACGGCAAGGTCTATGTCTCGAAGACCGCAGAACGGGCGCTGACCAATTACTTCACGCCGGGCAACCTGACGGCGTTGCGCGAACTGGCGCTGCGACGCACAGCCCAGCGCGTCGACGACCAGCTCCTGACCCACATGCAGGCGCACGCGATCCAAGGCCCCTGGGCTGCCGGCGAGCGTGTGCTCGTTTCCATCGATCATCACCCGCGCTCGGCGTCGTTGGTCCGATATGCCGCCCGCATGGCCGCGCGTCTGCGGGCCCCCTGGGCAGCCGTCTATGTCGAGACCAACCGCTCGATCAGTTTGAGCGAGGCGCAGCGCGACACGATTGCCGCGACGCTCAGGCTCGCCGAACAGCTCGGCGGTGAAGCTATCACGCTTCCGGGCCGCGAGGTGGCGGAGGAACTGCTTCGCCATTCGGCGAGCAACAATGTCACCCACATCGTCATCGGTTCGCCGAAAATCGGCTCCTGGCGCGATTGGTCTCGCCGCTCAGTTTCCTATGATCTCATCCGCAGGGCTGGGGACATCAGCGTCCATGTCATTTCCGGCAGCGAAGCGGATGGCGAGGCTGCAAGGCGGGGTGTCAAAGTGGCGCCTTCGCCGCCGCCTTTCCAGCTCCGTGGTTATGTCCTGGCAACACTCTATGTCGCCATCGCGCTCGGTGTCTGCGTCATCCTCGATCAGGTGCTGGATGTGCGAAATCTGGCGCTCGTCTTCCTGATGGCGGTCCTGGCAAGCGCCGTGACCCAAGGTCTGCGTCCGGCGCTCTATTCCTGTATTCTCGGCGCGCTTGCTTTCAACTTCTTCTTCCTGCCGCCGCGCTACACACTGACGATCAGCGATCCGGAAAGCGTGCTCGCCTTCTTCTTCTTCCTCGGTGTCGCGGTGATCGCGAGTAACCTGACGGCGACGGTGCAGCGCCAGGCGGCGGCGGCGCGACAGCGGGCGCGAACGACGGAAGACCTCTATCTTTTCTCCAAGAAACTCGCCGGCACCGGCACGCTCGATGATGTTCTCTGGGCGACCGCCTTTCAGCTGGCCTCGATGCTGAAGCTGCGTGTCGTGCTGCTTCTGCCGGAACATGGCACCATCGCCGTCAGGGCCGGCTATCCGCCTGACGATACGCTCGATGATGCCGATATTGCCGCGGCGCGCTGGGCATGGGAGCACAATCACGCCGCCGGCCGTGGCGCAGATACGCTACCGGGTGCCAAACGCCTTTACGTTCCACTCCGCACCGGCCGCACTGCCGTCGGCGTCATCGGCCTCGATAGCGACCGGCGCGACGGCCCGCTCTTGACGCCGGAGCAACAGCGGCTGCTCGACGCGCTCGCCGATCAGGCGGCTCTTGCCATCGAGCGCGTACAGCTGGTTGCCGATGTCGATCGGGCGAAGCTTGCCGTCGAGGCGGACCGGCTGCGCTCGGCATTGCTGACGTCCATTTCTCATGATTTGAAGACGCCGCTCGCTGCCATCCTTGGGGCGGCAGGCACCTTGCGGGATTATCTGGAAACCCTGCCGCATGAAGATCGCGTCGATCTCCTCTCGACCGTCATCGACGAATCCGAGCGCCTCAACCGCTTCATCGCCAATCTTCTCGATATGACCAAGATCGAGTCCGGTGCGATGGAGCCGAATTATGCCCTGCATTATGCCGGCGATATCGTCGGCAGCGCGCTGCGGCGGGCGGAAAAAATCCTGACGCATCACCGTGTCGACGTGCAGATGCCCGTCGATCTGCCGATGGTGAAGGTCGATCCGGTGCTGTTCGAGCAGGTGCTGTTCAACCTGCTCGACAATGCCGCCAAATATGCGCCGGAAGGATCGGCCATTCGGCTGGAGGCCTGGTCCGATATCGACAACATCGTCTTCCGGATAATGGACGAAGGACCGGGTATTCCGCCCACCGACCTCGAGCGCGTCTTCGATACATTCTACCGCGTACGCAAGGGCGATCAGGTGCGCGCCGGAACCGGTCTTGGCCTGTCCATCTGCCGCGGTTTCATCGAGGCGATGGGCGGCACGATTGCCGCCGGTAACAGAACGGATCGGCAGGGAGCGGTCTTCACCATCCGCCTGCCGAAACCAACAGATGTTCCGAAGCTGGATGAATTGAAATGAACACTACCGCCGTCAAGATTCTCGTTGTCGATGATGAGCCCCCGATCCGCAAGTTGCTGCGCGTCGGTCTTGGTGCCCAGGGCTACGTCGTCAACGAGGCACAGAGCGCCGCATCGGCTCGGGTATCGGTCGCCGAGGATCAACCCGATCTGATCGTGCTCGATCTCGGCTTGCCCGACAAATCCGGCCAGGACCTGCTTTTGGAATGGCGTGAGGATGGGGTGCAGATTCCGGTGGTCATTCTGTCGAGCCGCACCGATGAAGCTGGTATCGTCAAGGCGCTCGAGAGCGGCGCCGATGATTATGTGACCAAGCCTTTCGGCGTCAACGAGCTTGCTGCCCGTATCCGTGTGGCGCTGCGCCATCGCCTGCAGCAGCAGGGCGAAAAGGCGATTTTCCAGACTGGCGGCCTTTCCATCGATCTCGTCAAGCGCATCGTCAAGGTCGATGGCAGGGAGATCAAGCTGTCGCCGAAGGAATACGACATCCTGCGAGTGCTTGCCCAGCATGCCGGCAAGGTCCTGACGCATCAGTTCCTGCTGAAGCAGATCTGGGGGCCGGCGGCCGATGTGCAGTATCTGCGCGTCTATGTGCGGCAGCTCCGGCAGAAGATCGAAGAAATCCCGGATCAGCCACGCTATATCACCACCGAAACAGGCGTCGGCTACCGGCTGCGCGAGCCGGATTGAGGCGGCGGAGATCTCGAGCCCATTATCGAGGCGATTTGGCCTCGGACTTGTGGCGATGAATGCCATTTCAGAATTTATTGCCGGACCTTGAGTGCGACCATGGACCTTTCCACGATCATTCTTCCCGAACATGTCTTTGTCGGCGTCTCCACTCCGACGAAATGGCGGGCATTACAGATGCTGTCGTCGAAGGCAGCCCATTGCTTTGGCCTGGACGAGGCAGTGGTCCTGCGGGCGCTGGAGACGCGCGAAAAATTGGGCACGACGGGGATCGGCAATGGCGTTGCGGTTCCGCATGCCGCCATCGCTGCCATGACGAGGCCTCGGGGACTGATGGTGCATTTTGCACATCCCGTCGATTTCGAAGCCATCGACGACGTGCCGACGGAATGGGCTTTCGTGCTGTTGTTCGGAGAGGGCGGTCGGAGCGACTATCTGAACGTGCTTGCCGCGATCGCGAGGCGTTTGCGCACGGAAGGCGTTCTGACGGCAATGCGGCAGACAAAGAGCGCTGACGAACTCTATTCCGTCTTTATGTCCGACACAATTTGCTGACGACGCATCCGTTGGGCATCTGATGTCATTCTGGAATGTGATTTCACTTTTCTGGATTATATGGGATGCTGTTCTCCACGGTTGCTGAAAACGGGAACTGTCTTCGTTACTTTATACGACCAAGTTGGTAGGGTTTAAGGACAAACGAAGGGGGTGTATTCATGCAGACGATAAAGCTTTCACGGCTTCTCGCCACAGCAGTTCTGATCGGCAGTTTCTCGATCGCGGCCGTCGCGCCGACCTGGGCGGCGGACAAGACGCTTCTTAATGTTTCCTACGATCCGACCCGTGAACTCTATAAGGACTTCAACACGGCCTTTGCTGCCAAGTGGAAGAAGGACACGGGTGAAACCATCAATATCAAGGCTTCGCATGGCGGTTCCGGCGCGCAGGCCCGCTCGGTTATCGACGGTCTCGATGCCGATGTCGTGACGCTCGCCCTTGAAGGCGATATCGATGCGATCGCCAAGGCGACGCACAAGATCCCCGCCGACTGGAAGACCAAGTTCCCGAACAATTCCGTTCCCTATACCTCCACCATTGTTTTCCTGGTGCGCAAGGGCAATCCCAAGGGGATCAAGGACTGGGGGGATCTGGTCAAGGATGGCGTCGAAGTCATCACGCCGAACCCGAAGACATCGGGTGGTGCCCGCTGGAACATTCTGGCGGCATGGGCCTGGGCCAAGCAGGCCAATGGCGGCGATGATACCAAGGCGCAGGACTATGTCGGGCAGCTCCTGAAGCATGTCCCGGTCCTCGACACCGGAGCGCGCGGGGCGACGACGACCTTTGTGCAGCGTGGTCTTGGTGATGTGCTGCTCGCCTGGGAAAACGAAGCCTATCTCTCGCTCGACGAGCTCGGCCCCGATAAATTCGAGATCGTAACACCATCCGTTTCGATCCGCGCCGATCCCCCGGTTGCCGTTGTCGACGGCAATGTCGACACCAAGGGCACGCGCAAAGTCGCGGAAGCATACCTGAACTACCTGTACTCGGATGAAGGTCAGAAGATCGCTGCGAAGCACTATTACCGGCCGATCAAGCCGGAAGCAGCCGATCCGAAGGATGTCGCTCGTTTCCCGTCCCTGAAGCTCGCAACTATTGACGACTTCGGCGGATGGTCTCAAGCTCAGCCGAAATTCTTCGCTGACGGGGGCGTCTTCGATCAGATCTATAAGCCGGGACAATAAGACTGAATGCATTCTATAACCCGCAAACGGTGGCGGTTACGGCAGCCGAGCGTCATTCCGGGATTCGGATTGGCGCTCGGCGTTACCTTGGCTTGGCTCATCTTCATCGTTCTCATTCCGCTGTCGGGACTGCTGTGGAAGAGCAGTGCGCTCGGCTGGCAGAATTTCTGGGCCCTCGCGCTTGACGTGCGCACGCTCTATGCGCTGCGCATGAGCTTCGGCGGCGCCTTCATCGCGGCGCTCGTCAATGCCGTGCTCGGACTTATCCTGGCTTGGGTGCTGGTGCGTTACCGCTTTCCGGGCAAGCGCATCCTGGATGCCATGGTTGATCTGCCGTTCGCCCTGCCGACGGCAGTCGCCGGTATTGCCTTGACGACGCTCTACGCGCCGAATGGCTGGATTGGGCAGTTCCTGACGCCGCTCGGCATCAAGATCGCGTTCACTCCGGTCGGTATTGTCATTGCATTGATTTTCGTCGGCTTGCCGTTCGTGGTGCGCACCGCGCAGCCCGTCATGGAAGAGATCGACCGCGAGGTCGAGGAAGCGGCAGCGACCCTCGGCGCGTCGCGTTTCCAGACTATAACCCGCGTGCTCTTGCCAGGTCTTGCGCCGGCGGCGCTGACGGGGTTTGCATTGGCATTCGCGCGCGCGGCCGGCGAATACGGATCGGTCATCTTCATCGCCGGCAACAAGCCCTATGTTTCCGAAATCGCGCCGCTGCTCATCGTCATTCGCCTGGAGGAATATAATTATTCGGCAGCGACGGCGATTGCGACGTTGATGCTGTTTATTTCCTTCACCATGCTTTTGATCATCAATCTCATCCAGTCCTGGAGCAGAAGGAGGTATGGCTATGGCGCATGATCTTTCTGCACCGGTCGAAACGGGTCGTTCCGTCATCACCGAAAGCCGGCTTGCGCGCATCGTCTTCATATTGATCTCGCTCGCGTTCCTGACGCTGATGGTGCTTCTGCCTCTCGCCGCCGTTTCGTCGAGGCATTCCGCAAGGGGATCGAGACTTTCTTCGAAGCTCTCGTCGACGAGGAGACCTTCGCGGCCATCCGGCTGACGTTGATCGTTGCCGGTATCAGTGTGCCGTTGAATCTTGTCTGCGGCGTTGCCGCCGCCTGGGCGATCGCCAAGTTCGAATTCAAAGGCAAGGCCTTACTGACGACGCTGATCGATCTGCCCTTTTCTGTGTCGCCGGTCATATCGGGCCTGGTCTTCGTGCTGTTGTTCAATTCGAACAGCACGCTCGGCCCCTGGCTGCAGAGCCACGGCATTCAGATCTTGTTTGCGGTTCCAGGGCTGGTGCTGGCGACGATGTTCGTCACCTTTCCATTCGTCGCGCGTGAACTGATCCCGCTGATGCAGGAGCAGGGCAGCGCAGACGAGGAGGCCGCACTTTCGCTTGGAGCGAATGGCTGGCAGACCTTCTGGTATGTCACTCTGCCGAACATCAAATGGGGTCTGCTTTACGGCGTGCTGCTTTGCAACGCCCGCGCCATGGGTGAGTTCGGCGCCGTTTCGGTGGTTTCCGGCCACATTCGCGGCGAAACAAACACCATGCCGCTGCAGGTCGAGATTCTTTATAACGAATATAATTTCTCTGGGGCCTTTGCCGTTGCTACGCTCCTGGCTCTGCTTGCCCTTGTCACATTGATACTGAAGACGCTGCTGGAAATGCGCTATAGCGAAGAGATCGCAGCCAGCCGGCGTCACTGAAGGAATTTTTGATGGAAGTTCGCGTTCAAAACCTGCGCAAGGAATTCGGTCGCTTTCCCGCATTGCATGACGTGTCCCTGGATATCCGCTCGAGCGAACTGATCGCGCTTCTCGGGCCATCCGGCTCTGGCAAGACGACGCTGCTGCGCCTGATTGCCGGGCTGGAAACGCCCACGGAAGGCAAGATTTTCTTCGGCGAGGATGATGCTTCGTCGAAGACCGTGCAGCAGCGCAACATCGGCTTCGTGTTTCAGCATTATGCGCTGTTCAGGCACATGACCGTGCTCGACAATATCTCCTTCGGCCTGAAAGTTCGCTCGGCATCGCGGCGCCCGCCGCGCGATGAAATCCGCCGCCGTGCAACGGAGCTGCTAGAACTGGTGCAGCTAAATGGCCTGGAGAAGCGCTATCCAACGCAGCTTTCAGGCGGCCAGCGGCAGCGTGTTGCGCTGGCGCGGGCCATGGCCGTGGAGCCGAATGTCCTGCTTCTCGACGAGCCCTTCGGGGCTCTCGATGCGCAGGTGCGCAAGGATCTGCGCAAATGGCTGCGCGAGATTCACGACCGCACCGGCCACACCACCGTTTTCGTGACCCATGACCAGGAAGAAGCACTGGAGCTCGCCGATCGCGTCGTCGTTCTCAATAAGGGCGCGATCGAACAGGTCGGCACGCCGGACGAGATCTACGACACGCCGAACTCGCCTTTCGTCTATGGATTCATCGGTCAATCCAATCGCCTCAAGGTGCGCATCACCAGCGGTGAGATATGGTTCGATGACAAGCCGCTGGGGCTCAGCACGCCGCATGAGCCCGATGGCGAAGCCTATCTCTATTTCCGACCCCACGATATCGAGATTCGCGACGGCGATAGCGGCGCGATTGCGGGTTTGCTCGTTGCCAGCAGGCGCGTGGCAGGTACCCGCCATCTCGAGATCAACATCGGTGCCGAGCACGATCCTATGGAGATCGAACTGCCGCCGAACAAGGCGGACGCATTGGACCGCAACCGCATCGCCTTCAGGCCGACCCGTTGGAAGCTCTTTCGCAACGGCGTCTGACGATCAGTCCTCGGGGTGAGCGGCAGAAACGAAGCCGCCGCCCTGATAGACGATTGCGGGATCGTTTGGATCCTCAGTGGGCGTTCTCGACAGAATTTCGGCCCGCCACGGCGCTGCGCTATCGCGCGGCTTCCAGCCGAGGAAAGCTGCGTTGCTGTTGTCCCACCATTGTTCGTCATTGTCCGAGACGCCGTAGACGATCGTATGGCCAAGGCGCGGGGCGTTGAAAGCGCAATCGCACAGCGAGACGAAATCCCTGATGCTGAACCAGGTGGCGAGCATGCGCGTATTGCGCGGCTCCGGGAAGCACGAACCAATACGCACCGAAAGCGTTTCCTGGCCGAACTTGTCGAAGTAGAGGCTGGCGACAGCCTCGCCGAATACTTTTGAGACGCCATAGAGCGAATCTGGCCGTGTCGGCACCTTGTTGTCGATCCGCTCGTCGCGACGGTAGAAGCCGATCGTGTGATTGGAGCTTGCAAAAATGATGCGCGGCTTGCCGGCGGCGCGCGCTGCTTCATAAAGATTGTAGAGGCCGACGATGTTGCCTTGAAGGATCAGATCGAATGGCTTCTCGACCGAAATGCCGCCGAGATGGATGATCCCGTCCACGCCCTTGACCATTGCCTCGACGCCGCCACGGTCGGCGAGATCGCAAGCGACGAAACGCTCGTTCGGACGCAAGTCGCTTATCGGCGAGAGATCGGATAAAACGACATTCTCGGCAATTTGCGACAGAAGCGGCCTGATCGCCTGCCCGACGCCACCGGCGGCGCCAGTCAGCAACAAAGTCTTCAGCATGGATTGTCTCCCGGATCGGTCAATTGCGGGCAGCCTATAAGATGGTCCTTCGCCCGTCATCACATATATCGGTGGGATCAACACGAAGCATGTCGATAACGTCTAGGCTGTCTGTGGATGCCGCTGAGCGTCGTTGTCGAACGTTTCGAGACTGACGACCGCCTTGATGGGCAGATGATCCGACGCCATGCGCGCCAGTGGTGAGTCGTGCACCTCGACCGCGGAAATCATGCCTCGGCGATTTGCCATGATGCGATCGAGTGCCAGGAGTGGCAGCGTCGAGGGAAAGCTCGGAACAGCAGGGGGAAGCGGGCCGAAGGCGGCCTGGAAGGTATTGAGCGATGAGCGGTCGCCCAGCCGCCATTCATTGAGATCGCCCAGCAGAACGGTCGGCATCTCGCTGCCGCCGTTCATGAGGTCGACGATCAGGCGTGTCTGCTGGGCACGCGAGCGATGCAGCAGGCCGAGGTGCGCGGCAATGATTCTGAGGCTTCCTCCGCGCGCCAATTCCAGTTCGGCAATGAGTGCGCCGCGCGGCTCCAGCCCGGGCAGATTGATCTGATGGACATCGCGAACCGTGCCCTGCTTGAAAAGCACGACATTGCCATGCCAGCCATGGGCCTTGGTGACGCCGGTGATCGGCACCGGAATAAGCCCCGTCTCGCGCTCGAGGCGACGCAGATCAAGGATACCCGTGCGTTCCCCGAAACGGGTGTCGGCTTCCTGCAAGCCGATGATATCGGCATCGATTTCATGAATGACGCGACTGGTGCGTTCCGGATCGAAGCGACGGTCGGCGCCGACGCATTTGTGGACATTGTAGGAGGCGATCAATGTGCCTTCCGGTCGGTCCACCTGGCCGCCAGCCGGCTTGGGGCGCGATTTCTTGCGGTTCTTCAGGCTTTCCAGAATGCTCGCACGGAGGCTTTCTTTCTTCTTTCGCATCTATCCGTCGACCGTTCCTTGATCAGACCATGTCGGGCACATGGGAAAGAGTATAAGAAGCGATCGTTGGCCTTGTCATGTAAAAAGGCTGCGACCAGGCCAGATTGTTCGGCCGAGCGAGCGTCAGAGATAGGGCGAACCGAGCCAAAGCACCTTTTCGACAAGTCTGACGATGAAGGGCCGCGCCCGAAGCTTTTCGAGATCGACCGGATGCGCCGTTTCGAGGATTGCGCCGATATGCGCATCGATCGTGCCGGCAAAGCCGCGATCGAGCACCTCGAGATCAACCTCGAAGTTGAGCCTCAACGAGCGCGGATCGAGATTGGAAGAGCCGACATAGGCCCAGATGCCGTCGATGGCCAAGAGCTTGGAATGGTTGAAAGCGCCTTCGGCGCGCCAGATGCGGCAATAATTCTTCAGCATCTGGTCGAATTGCGCCGTCATGGCTCGGTCGACGAGCACGAGATTATTGGCTGTCGGCACGACGATATCGACCTCGACGCCGCGCCGGGCTGCTGTCACTAGAGCGCTGATCAATTCTCGATCGGGCAGGAAATAAGGCGACATGATGCGGATGGATTTGCGCGCCACCGACAGCGCACCAATCAGCATCTTATGATTGGTCTCGACGCTGCGATCCGGGCCGGAGGCGACGACCCGCATAAAGACGGGGGCACCCGGCTCGTTGGAAGGGGCGGCAATTCGCCACTCCGGGGCGTTCAGGACCTCGCCCGTGGTAAAGCGCCAGTCTTCGGCTGCCGTATTGAAGAGATCGGCGATTGCCGGTCCTGTGACGCAGAAATGCATGTCGCGGGCGCAGTGATCGCGAGCGAATTCGCGCGTAAAACCCTGGCGTATGTTCATGCCGCCGGTAAAGGCAATTCGCCCGTCGATGCTGAGGATCTTACGGTGGGTGCGCAGATTGGCGTAGGGCAACCGGAGGCCGATGATGACATTGCCGTTGAAGACGTCGACCTGAACGCCGCCCTGGCGCAGATAACCCATGATACTCGGCACGGAATAGCGGGCGCCGACGGCATCGATCAGCACGCGGACGCTGACGCCGCGTTTGGTCGCGCCAATCAGGGCATCGGCGATGCGAAGGCCGATCGGATCGCGATCGAAAATATAGGTTTCCATCAGGATGCTGCGTTCGGCGCCATCGATTGCGGCTTTCATCGCGGCATAGGCGACATCGCCGTTCGTCAGCATCTCGATCGTATTGCCGGTGCTCATCGTGTAACGGACGACCCGGTCGCCGAGCGTCTTCATCGAGCCGAAACGTTCGCCGAAGAGCCGCCGCACCTCGCCGTCATCCGCGTCGAAGCTGGAGAGCTCGCCATTCGCATCCTTGCGAAAGAGCGCATCTCGCTGCGAGCTGAGGGAGGCCCGGCGGATTCGATTGATGCCGGCGACAGCATAGAGGACGGCACCGATGATGGGGGACAGGATGATGACGCCGACCCAGCCGATCGCGGCGCGGACATCCTCTTTGGTCATGGCTGCATGGATTGCAGCGGCGGCCCCCATCGCGATGGAAAGGACGGCGAGAATTTGGCCCCAATGGGCGGCCACGAGGTCGATCATGATGCAAGTATATCCTTGCGCGCAAAAGCTGCAATGAGCCGGCTTGCGGTCATCAGAAGGCTATCGGTGCGAAAATTCATCCTATTAGATAATTTTAATTGAACCCCGTTGTCACCGCCTTCATAGTTAGGGTGCTTCGGCTGCTTCGCTACCGTCCCTCACGGTAAATCTGTCTTTCGTTTGAAGCGCCACTGCGGTTCGAGAGTCGAGACCGAAGAAGGCTTGACCTAGTGTCTTGACTGCTCGGGGGAGGCGTAAAGCCCGCATTTCAAGAACGGGCATTGTTCATCAAAACCATGTTCAATGATGCGAACGGAGAACAGCAGATGTTGGAACCTCGGGACGAATGGATCAAGAAACGCGCATACGCCATATGGGAAGAGGAAGGTCATCCTTCGGGACGCGACGCCGAGCACTGGGCGCAGGCGAGCAGCGAGCGTATTGCGCTTGAAATGACTGTAGCAAACGGCAGCACGATCGATATCAAACCAAAGGCGAAACGCAAGACGGCGGTCGCTGCGGCGGCTGTTGCCGAGGAGAAATCGGCCAAACCCGCGAAGAAAACGCCGAAGAAGGCTGTAGCGCCGAAGGTGTAAGGCGTGTCGGTCTCAAGAGTGTGGCGGAGACAGGAGCGGCCTGTTGGCAACGGCGGGCCCTCTCTCTTTCAAGAGACGGCGGCCGGCGGAATATTTGCAATAATTCCGGTGATTTGGCTCTCCTGCGCGACATAGTTGTCACACATCGATGCTACGAATTGCGAAGGGAGCTTAGCAATGGGTCGTAGCGACATCGATGATAGGGAAATGACTGTTGCCGCAATCGTTGCGGCGTGCTGCGCTGCCTGCTTTGCCAATGGGTTTGGAGCGATGCGATGACATCCCTCCTTATATTGACCGCGCTCTATCTGCTGGCCGCCTTGGTCCTGATTTTGATCATCGATCGTTCAGTCGGCATCTTTTTCCCGGCTTCGGCCAAGCAATCTGCCGCCGCGCGGCATGATCGGCGCTTCCGAATGCTTCCGGCCAATCTGCTGTTCAGTAATCGCAATTCGCCCGGGCGGATCTCGGAACCTTTTCTCTGACGACGGGTTGGTTTTTCGTCCTAACAAGGAGAAAGATCATGCCCCGAGGAGACAAATCGGCCTATACGGACAAACAGAAGCGCAAGGCTGAGCATATCGAGGAAGGATATGAAGACCGCGGCGTTTCCAATGAGGAGGCGGAGCGGCGTGCCTGGGCGACGGTCAATAAGGAAAGCGGCGGCGGCAAGAAATCCGGCTCCGGTTGCGGCCATTCCGAAAATCACGAATCGTCCGAAAAAGGTGGCAGGATCGGCGGACGTGCCGCCGCCAAGCGGCCCGCAGCGGAGCGTTCCGCCTCTGCGAGGAAGGCGGCGGCGACGCGTAAACGCCACGAGCATAATGCGCGCAGCTAGCCTCCCCGTTGGAGGTCTCGCCGGACCTTTTTCACACGCCGAAGATGACATTCACAGGGCTTCTGGCGCATATGTGTAGCCCATACCGTCGGTCGCCACTTATCTTCTGTACCATCGGCGCTAAATTGTGGGCTTGCGATGCGCCGATGGTGACGGTGACGAGAATATGCCCGTCGCTACGACTGCCGCGGCTGACGTTTTCAATTCTCGGGAGTGAAAAACCGCATGGTTTACGAACTCTATTATTGGGATGGCATTCAAGGGCGCGGCGAATTCGTTCGGCTGGCGCTGGAGGAGGCGGGTGCGGAGTATGTCGATGTTTGTCGCGGACCGGCAGCCAAGGGGCAGGGAATGCCCGCCATGTTCGCCATCATGGGCGGAAAATCCGACTTCGATCTTCCGTTTGCGCCGCCATTTCTGAAGGACGGTGATCTGATTATTCCGCATGTGGCGAATATCCTGATGTATCTCGGGCCGAAACTAGGTCTGGCACCGAGGGACGAAGGAAAGCGCCACGTGTTGAACGGCCTGCAGTTGACCATCACCGATCTCGTCGCCGAGGTACACGACACGCATCACCCGATCGCAACGTCGAAATATTACGAGGACCAGAAGCAAGAGGCCAAAGCGCGCGCTGCAGAATTCATCGAAAACCGCATTCCCAAGTTTCTCGGCTATTTCGAGAAAGTGCTTCAGCAGAACCCCGAAGGATCGAGCCATATCTTCGGCGGCGAATTGACCTATGTCGATCTATCGCTGTTCCAGGTCTATGAGGGATTGCACTATGCCTTCCCGCGCGCGACAAAGCATTTTGAGCGCGATTATCCGCATCTGACTGCGCTGCACGCAGCTGTCATGAAACGGCCCAACATTGCTCGCTATCTTCAGTCCGATCGCCGCATTCCCTTCAATGAGAACGGCATTTTCCGGCACTATCCGGAACTGGACAAAGATGTGGGCTGAGCGATGCTTTATCAATTCATTCCTGCATGCTGGATCATCTGGCTGCTGATCTGGCTTTTCGCCTCGTTCGGCGTCAAGAAGAGCGTGCGGCAGGAGGATCCGTGGTCGCGGCTCGGCAATACCGCGCCGATCTGGATCGGCGCCTTCCTGCTTTCAATCGATCCATCGTGGTTCGGCCCCTTGCGATATCGTATCATTCCGCAAGACCCTACATCTTATGCAATCGGTGCTGCTTTGACCTTCATCGGTCTGATCTTCGCCGTCTGGGCGCGCTATCACATCGGTAGAAACTGGAGCGCCGTGATTACCCTCAAGGAGGATCACGCGCTCGTACGCTCCGGTCCCTATGCGCTCGTTCGGCATCCGATTTATTCCGGCCTGATGCTTGCCATCATCGGCTCGGCAATTGCGCGAGGCGACATCGCGGCGGCCCTGGCCATCGTCGCCGTTCTCTATGCCGTGCTGCGCCGTGTGCAGATCGAGGAAAGCTGGATGAGCGAGACCTTCGGCGTGGCCTATGCCGACTATAAGGCCAGTACGCCGGCGCTGGTCCCGTTTCTCGTGTAGCGTCAGACTTTGAGCGGCGATGCCGCCTTGAAGAAATCCGCCCAAGGATCGGCGCTCGAGTGGCCGAGGCGCGATGCCGCATTCTTGACCGTAAAGGAAGCAGGCCCGATCGTGTCGTCCAATTCTTCCCAGTTGACCGGCATCGAAACGGCCGCGCCCTTTCTGGCGCGTGTCGAATAGGGTGCCACGGCGGTATTGCCTCGGCCGTTGCGCAGATAATCGATGAAGATGTGACCGGTCCGTTTCGCCTTGCTGGCGACCGACAAATATGTCTGCGGACTATCGGCACTCATGGCATGGGCGATCGCTTCGGCGGCATCTTTGATATCAGGCCAGGTCGCCTGCGGTTTGACGGATGCGACCACATGCAGGCCCTTGCCGCCAGAGGTTTTGACGAAGGAGGTTAGGCCCAGGGCAGCGAACCGCTCCCTGATCTCTTTCGCTGCAGTCACGACCTTGCTCCATGCGATATCCTCGCCGGGATCGAGGTCCATGATGATCATATCGGGCTTTTCCCAATGATCGATCGTGGTGCCCCAGGGATGTATCTCCAGGGCGGCTGATTGGACGAGCGCAGCAAGCCCGTCGAAACTCTCGATCTTCAAAAGTTTCGCAGCGTCTTTGTCTTCAGGATCGGCGATTTCGGTGATGTGATGATTGATGCCTTTCCAGGCGTGTTTCTGGAAGAAGCGTGGCCCGTCGATACCATCGGGGCAGCGTAAGAGGGCGAGGGGGCGATTGACGACGAATGGGGACATGCGCTCCCACGCCAGGGCATAATATTCGAGAAGATCGTGTTTGGTAATATTATCGTCGGGCCAATAGACCCGCTCCGGATGGGTCAATTCCACCGACGTCTCGATGCCGTCATGAGTGGGCGTCTTTGCCATCTGCATGCGCTCCATCTTCCTCGACGCGAAGGTCCCGCGCCGGGCAAGACTAACGTTGCCCGACACACAAAGCGACCGCTGGCCGCATCTCACGGCATGAGCTGGCCGCCATTGACCTCGATGATCTGGCCGGTGATGTAGCCGGACAGGGTGGGAGAGGCGAGGAAGAGATAAGCGCCGACGCAGTCTTCCGGCGTGCCGACGAATCCCATGGGAATCGTCTTGCGTTGCAGTTCCATCTGCTCGTCGTTGGTATAGCGCTCATGGAACGGCGTCGCGATGACGCCGGGTGCGACGGCATTGACGCGGATCTTGTCGTTGACGAATTCTTTGGCGTGCCCATGGGTAATGGTCGAGACGAAACCCTTGGAGGCGGCATAGAGAATTGCGCCATTGCCGCCGCCGTTGCGCGCGGCAATCGAGGTCGTGTTGATGATGAAGCCGCCCTGCTTCTTCAGGTGTGGATGGGCGGCGCGGGTCGCCGCAAGGACGGAGCGTGCATTGAGGTTCATCACACGCTCATAATGCTCATCCGTCATTTCGGCGGTCGGCAGCCGCCCGAGCATGCCGCCGGCATTGTTGATCAGGCCGTCGAGGCCACCCAGCGCGTCTACCGCATCCTTGACGACGCTCTCGGTCCCGCCGTCTTGCGAGACATCGCCCTGAATGAGATGGACGGTTCCGCCGCCAGCCTTGATTTCATCGGCCAGCTTTTCCGCCGGTTCGCGGCTTGCATTGAAGTGCAGGCCGATCTTCATGCCCTGTGCGGCAAAGGCGCGTGCCACGGCGGCGCCGATGCCGGTCGAAGCTCCCGTTATCAATACTCTTTTGCCGGCAAGATCGGGAATGCGAATGGACGCAAGCGATTGCGCGAGTTCTGCCATGGCGACTCCTCCTGAACGTCAACCAATCATACGACGAAATATGGCTTTGTCTTATCAGGCCCGGGGGCGAAAAGGCAATCATGCCAAGCGCGATAAAAGGACGGACATGTCCTTTGTCGAGGAAGCGTCCTTAGTCGCCGGAAAATAAAAGGGTTTTTCTTGTTTTTGAAGTTAAGGTTTTAATCGAAGTCGCAGAAGCATCGCTCCATGTCCATCCCGCAAGCGAACAAAACGATCTGGCGTAGCGCCGTTGCGGCAGATAAGGAAGCTACCAGGAGAGTCGAACGCTTGGGCCTGTTCACGATGAATGACGGCGACTGCGACTTTCAGCAACGGGGTAAGACTGAGGATATCATGAGCAAGAACAAGCTGATCCGTTTCGACGTCGCCGACAATCAGGCCGGCGGCCAGCGTCGCCCCTTCGCCAAGGCCGTCAGGGCAGGCGATTTCGTGTACGTTTCGGGCCAGGTTCCGACCATCAACGGCGAAATCGTTACGGGCAATATCGTCACGCAGACCGAGCAGGTCATTGCCAATATCAAGGATGTCCTTGCTCTTGCCGATTGCACGCTCGAGCATGTGGTGAAGGTCAATGTGTGGCTGGATGACGCTCGTGATTTCTCGAGCTTCAATGCGGTGTTCGAAAAGCATTTCATCGATCATCCGCCGGCCCGTTCGACCGTTCAGTCGCCAATGATGGTCGACGTGAAGGTGGAAATGGACGTCATCGCCTACAAACCGCTCGACTGACCGAGCGCTGTTTTTGCCTCGATTGCGGTGCGGCAAGGGCTGCATCGCAATCGATCTCGCGCCCATTTGCGATGGCGCGCCCAGATGATCAATCTCCCGACTATCTGCCTTAAAATCCCAAAGCCTGCAGGCCGCCGCCTACTTCGACATTGCGGATAGGCGCCGCTTTTTCTCGATTGCGGCTCTGTGCGACCGCATCTCCAAGCGCGCTGCCACCAGGCCGCAGTCCTAAATATATCCGCACAATTTCCAGTAGCGGCGGAGTGCGTGCCGACATCGGCGACAATCCTTCAAACCTCAAAATCAATGCCTGTTGATTTCCAATCAGCGATTGACGAATTTCAAAACTCACGATTAAATCAATTTGATTGACTACTCCAAAACAACAAGAGGGGCTGGAAATGGGAATGAGGAAAAGGTCATTGCGCAATCTATTTCAGCGGACATCACTGGCAGCGGCGGCGCTTGGCGCTTCACTGGCGTTCGGGGCAGGCATGGCATCCGCGGAAGCCGTGCTGACGATGCACATCGAGGAGCAGACCAGCTGGGTCAGCAACTTCAATCCTTTCGACCTTGCCGGTCGTCGCCAGAGCACGATGGATTTCATCTACGAGCCGTTGGTCATCTTCAACGCCAATGACGGCGGCAAGCCGGTCTGGCGCCTCGCGACCAGCTACAAGTTTTCCGACGATCTGATGTCGATCACGTATGAACTGCGTCCCGGCGTAAAATGGTCGGACGGTCAGCCGCTGACTTCGGCCGACGTGAAATACACGATCGACCTGATGTTGAAGAACCCGGCTGTCGACACCGTTGGTGTCGGTCAGACAGTCGCCTCCGTCGAAGCACCGTCGCCGACAGAGGTGACGATCAAGCTCAAGGCCGTGAATTCCGAATTCCCGGAATCCCTCGCCGATCTCGCCGTCGTGCCCGAGCATATCTGGAAGAGCGTGGCCGATCCGGTCGCCTTCAAGAACGAAAAGCCCATCGGTTCCGGCCCGATGACCGAAGTTCGCCGTTTCACGCCGCAGGTTTACGAGCAGTGCCGCAATCCGAACTATTGGGATGCCGCATCGCTTCATGTCGATTGCCTGCGCCTGCCGCAGATTTCGGGCAACGACCAGATGCTGGCGCTGCTGCCGGAAGGCACCGTGGACTGGATCGGCTCGTTCCTGCCGCAGATCGACAAGACTTTCGTCGCGCTCGACCCACAGCATAATGGTTACTGGCAGCCGCCGGCGGAAACCGTTGCCTTCGAGATGAACTTCAAATCTTCGAGTGTCGGTAATTTCGAGGCATTCAAGGATCTCAACTTCCGCCATGCGTTCAGCCTGGCGATGGACCGCAAATCGATGGTCGATATTGCCGGCTTCGGCTATCCGGTCGTCAACCTGCATGCCAGCGGCTTGCCGCCGCGCTTCGAAAGCTGGCGCAACAAGGCTGCCGAGGGCGACAAGGACGCCTTCATGGGCTTCGACACCGACAAGGCGAACAAGATCCTGGATGACGCCGGCTACAAGAAGGGCGCGGATGGCTTCCGCACCACGCCGAGCGGCAAGCCGATCACCTTCGCGGTCATCGTGCCTAACGGCTGGACGGACTGGATCGATGCCGTGCAGATCGCCGTCGAAGGGCTTCGCGCCGCGGGCATCAATGCTTCGGTCGCCACGCCGGAATACGAGCAGTGGCGCAAGCAGCTTCTCGATGGCAGCTTCGATGTCGTCATGAACTCGCGCGCCGATAGCGCGACGCCGTTCCAGGGCTATTATCAGAGCCTATCGACGGTCTATGCCGGCAAGCTCACCGTCGCCGCGCCACGCTACTCCAATCCGAAGCTCGATGCGCTCTTCGATCAGTATCTGAAGTCGTCTTCCGATGATGATCACAAGAAGATCTTCAACGATATCCAGGTTTTGATCGCCGACGATTTCCCGGTCGTTCCCGTCTTCAACGGCCCGACCTGGTATCAGTATTCCAGCAAGCGTTTCACCGGTTGGGTCACGGACAAGGATCCGGTGATGAATCCGGAAAACCACGACAACAACCGCATGCGTCTCATGCATCTTCTGCGTCTGAAGCCGGTCCAATAAGGCCACAGCGAAGGAAGCAGACATGCGTGTTTCGAGCCGGCGCCTCGGCGTCTACGCGGTGGCATTGGCCTTCGCGATCGTCGTGAACTTCATTCTTCCCCGGCTTATGCCGGGGAGCCCCGTCGATGCCATGGTCGCCCAACTCGGGCCGCGGGCCACGCCCGCGGCAGTCGAGGCGATCAAGGCCCGTTTCGGCGAGATCGACCAACCGATCATGATGCAGTTCCTCGATTACCTTAAAGGCCTCGCCACCTTCGATCTTGGCGTTTCGGTCAAATACTATCCGCAGACGGTGGTCCAGGTGCTGAGCCGGGCGACTCTCTGGACCATCTTCCTTGTGGTCACCGCGATCATATTTTCGCTGTGTGTCGGTGTCGTGCTCGGTGCGGTCGCGGCATGGAGGCGCGGCGGGCGGTTCGATACGGTCGTATCGCCCTTCGCGGTCATCCTGTTTTCGATACCGCCCGTCATCGTGGCGCTCACGACCCTGTTCGTCTTCGCCGTATCGTTGCGCTGGTTCCCCGTGGGATATGCCTATGATCCCAACCTCGATCCGGGTTTCAATTTCACCTTCTTGGGCAGCGTGTTCATGCACGCGATCCTGCCGGTGCTGACGCTGTCACCATTCCTGATCGGTGAGTTCCAGACCACCATGCGTTCTTCGATGATCGTCGTGCTTGGCGAGGATTACGTGACGATGGGCCGCGCCAAGGGGCTGAGCAATCTCGCCGTCATGTTCGGCTATGGCGCGCGTAACGCGCTTTTGCCAGTGCTCACCAATCTTGCGCTGATACTCGGCGCCGTCTTCGGCGGCTCGATCGTTACCGAGATTGTCTTTAATTATCCGGGTCTTGGGCTGACGTTGTTTACCGCCAGTGTGGCGCGCGACTATCCCGTCATCCAGGGACAATTGCTGCTGATGACGCTCGCAACGCTCGGCGCCAATTTCCTCGTCGACATCATCTACGGCCTCGTTGACCCGCGATTGAGAGAGGCAGGCCGATGAGCTTCTCCTTCCGATCTATTTTCAGCCAGAAGAAGGCGCTTGTCGGCTTCGTCATCGTCGCGGCGCTATGCCTGATGGCGATCTTCGCGCCGATCATCGCTCCCGGCGAGCCCGGCGCTCGCGTGGGGCGGTCACATCAACCACCATCCGTCGAGCATGTCTTCGGCACGACGAAGATGGGCCGCGACGTCTACAAGCAATTCGTCTGGGGCGCCAGAAGCTCGCTTTCGGTTGGCTTCGCCACGGGCATCGCGATTACCGTGCTCGGCACCGCCATCGGCCTCATCGCCGGCTATACCGGCGGCAAGACCGATGCGGCACTCGACCTTGCCACCAACGCGGTGCTGGTCATCCCGAACATGCCGCTCCTCATCCTGCTCGCTTCCTTTGCCGGCACAGTCGGGCCGATGACGATCATGACTATCATCGCCCTGACGTCCTGGCCATGGGGCGCGCGCATGACGCGTTCCCAGACGATGGCGCTGCGCAACCGCGATTTCGTCACCGCCGCCAAGATGATCGGCGAGCCCGCCTGGCGTATCATCTTCGTCGAGATCCTGCCGAACCTGACGCCGCTCATCGGCATCAACCTGGTCGGCAGCATCATCTACGCGATCGTTGCCCAGACCACGCTCGAATATCTCGGCTTCGGCGATCCGCTGAAGGTTACTTGGGGCACCATGCTTTACAACGCTCAGAATGCCTCGGCCATCATGGTTGGCGCCTGGTGGGATATCGGCATACCGGCTATCGGCATCGCGCTGACGGGGCTTGGTCTCGCGCTGATCAACTTCACCTTCGATGAAATCGCCAATCCGCAATTGCGTTCCGGCCCGGCCTTGACCCGCTGGTTCCGCCTGACACGCGCTCGCAACCGCATGATGAGGACCGAGCAATGAGCGGCAATCTGCTTGAGATCGAACATCTTAATATCGACTATCTGCTCGACAAGGGCGATTTCCGCGCGGTGAAGGATGTATCCTTCAATATCGGCCGCGGCGAGATCTTCGGTCTTGCCGGCGAATCCGGCTGCGGCAAGAGCACGATCGCCTATGCGATCACTCGGCTCTCCAAGGCTCCGGCCTGGATCAGCGGCGGAAGCATTCGGCTCGACGGGCAGGATCTGCTCAAGATGCCGGAAGGCGAGCTGCAGAAGATCCGCTGGAAGCGCATCGGCATGGTATTCCAGAGCGCCATGAATTCTCTCAATCCGCTGATGCGGGTGGAGGCACAATTCCACGACGTCTTGCGTCGCCACACCGGATGCACGCATCAGGAATCGCGTGCGCGGGCCGAAGAAATGTTTAAGCTGGTCGGCATCCCCCCGCATCGCGTCGGCGACTACCCGCACCAGTTTTCCGGCGGCATGCGCCAGCGCATCGTCATCGCCATCTGCCTGGCGCTACGTCCTGAACTCATCATCATGGACGAACCGACAACAGCGCTCGATGTCGTCGTGCAGCGTGAGATTCTCGAACAGGTTCTCGACCTGCAGCAGACCTATGGCTTCTCGGTGCTGTTCATCACCCATGACCTGCATCTGATGGCGCAGCTATGCCACCGTATCGGCGTCATGCTGAGGGGCGAACTGGTCGAGGTCGGTGATGTCACTCAGGTCAGCCAGTCGCCCGTTCATGAGTACACGCGCAAGCTTTGGAATGCCATTCCACAGCTTCCGGTCAGCGCCCATCCTCTCGGAGTTTTCGCATGAAACCGCAGATACAGGCTGTGACTGCAGAACCCGTCATCCGGCTCGATGATATCCAGCGCCATTTCGGCCCCGTGCACGCGTTGAAAAGCGTTTCCTTTTCACTATTCGCGGGAAAGGCACTGGCATTGGTCGGCGAATCCGGCTGCGGCAAGACCACCTGCGCCCGCATCATTGCCCGCCTCGACAAGCCAACTGCCGGCCGGCTCCTCTTTCGCGGACAGGATCGCACGGCGCGAGGGGCGAGCAAAGACGAGCGGATGTACCGCAAGGATGTGCAGATGGTGTTTCAGGATCCGTTCTCCTCGCTCAATCCGGCCTTCACGATCAATCATCACATCGCAAGGCCACTGCAGTTGCACGGTGGAGACAAGCCCAAGGCCGAGCGAGAGGAGGATATCGCGAAGCTGCTCGAGAGTGTCGGGCTCGATCCTGCGGTGACGCGGCAGAAGTTTCCGCACGAACTCTCCGGCGGTCAGCGCCAGCGCGTCAATATTGCCCGAGCGCTTGCGGTTTCTCCGAGCGTACTGGTGGCCGACGAGCCGACTTCGATGCTCGACGTCTCGATCCGCAAGGACATTCTCGATCTGCTGGCACGGGTAAAACGGGAAAACGATCTCGCCATGCTCTACATCACCCATGATATCGCAACGGCTGCCCATGTTGCGGAGGAGATCGTGGTGATGTTTGCCGGCCAGATGGTCGAGTGGGGCGAGACCGATGCCGTCCTCGCCAGTCCAAAGCACCCCTATACGCAGCTTTTGCTTTCTGCTGTGCCGGATGGTGGCCGTAGGTTCGTGACCGGCGGCAGTGCCCGCTTCCTCGAACAGGCGGAGAAGATCCGCGCGCTCAGCCGGCCGGTCTCGACAGTGGTCGAGGAGGTCGGCCCCAATCATTTCATGCGTGCGCTCGTCGCATCGAATTAGGAGGAATTCCCCTTGGACTACCTAGTCAATCTATCGACCCTGCCGATCGACATGCAATCGGCCGAGCGCATGGCGAAGGCGGGCGTTACCATAAGGCGCGCACTGCCGCCGGAACTGCGTGTTATCACCGGTTGGGTGGCGGAACATTTCAGCCAGGGCTGGGCAAGCGAGACGACGGTCGCAATGACCCGCCAGCCGCTGACATGCTTTATCGCCACGCGCAATCGGGAGCTTGTTGGCTTTGCCTGCCACGAGGCGACGGCACGCGGCTTCTTCGGCCCGACCGGCGTCGACGAAAGCGTTCGCGGCCTCGGCATCGGGCGCGCGCTGCTGTTTGCCTGCCTCAACGACCAGAAGGCCATGGGCTACGCCTATACGGTCATCGGCGATGTCGGCCCGTCGGAATTCTACGAGAAGACGGTCGGCGCGATCCAGATCCCCAATTCAGCACCCGGCATTTATGCCGGCATGCTCAAGCTTTGAACGAACCCTTTAAGAAGAGAGAATGCTCATGTCGACACCGCGATCCCTGGCTCTGCGGCTTGAAACAACCTGGAACCCGCCGACGGGCGATAAGGAATTTTCCTATGTCCTGCGGCTGAAGAGCTTGTCATCAGAGCCGCTTTCCGGCTTCGCGCTCTGTGTCAGCGGCCCCGGCCGCGTCGATCCCGCCGGCATCGTCGAGGGCGCAACGGTCACGAAACGGCTGTCCAATTTCACCGAATTCCAGCCGCCGGAAGGCTTCATACTGGCTGGTGGTGAGACATGGACCATTACGGTTCATGCTTTGAGCTGGCCCTTCCGTCACTGGACGGATGGTGCCACCAGTGCTTATCTGGCACTTTCCGATGGAACTGCCGTATCCCTTGCCACTGAGCCGACGCGCACATCGTCAAGCAATGCGCCTTTGAAGCGCGGCGCCGAAATCTATCTCGTTCCGGCCAATCCTCCCGTTCCACTGGCGATCATTCCCTGGCCGAACCGCGTTGCGGTTTCGTCGCGCCGTCCGCTGCCGGCAGGCTTTGCGCTGAAGGCGACGACACCAGAAGCACAGGCGGCGGCTGCAAGCTTCACGGCTCTCGTAGAGCATCTTTTCGCGGCCGAGGGACTTGTCCGCGCCGAGGCGGAAGGCGCTGCAACGGTGGTGCTGCGTCAAACGGAAGGTCTAGGCCCCGAAGCCTATAGGCTGGAGTTTGCCTCGGAGAGCGTCACTGTCGAGGCGAGCACCCAGACCGGCTTCGTCTATGGCCTCGTCACCATCGGCCAGATCTGGCGCGGGGCACGCCTGCATCCACAGGCTTTCCATTTCCCGGCCGCCGGCGAGATCGTCGACGAGCCGTCCATGAGCTGGCGCGGCCTGCATCTCGACGTCTCGCGCCAATTCTACGGCACGGCTGAAATCAAGAAGCTGATGGCGGTTCTTGCCTGGAACAAGCTCAATCGCTTCCATTGGCACCTATCGGACGACGAATCCTGGCGCGTCGAGATCGATGCCTATCCGGCATTGACGGAGATCGGCGCATGGCGGGGCCACGGACTGCCGTTGCCGCCGCTTCTCGGCTCCAGCCCGGCTCGCACCGGCGGCTATTATACCAAGGCGGCCGTGCGCGAGATCGTCGCTTACGCCAAGGGCTTCGGAATCGAGATCCTGCCCGAGATCGATATGCCCGGCCATTGCTATGCGATGCAGCAGGCAATCCCGGAGCTTCGCGATCCGAACGAGGTCGGCAGCTATTATTCGGTGCAAGGCTTCCCGGACAATTGCGTCAATCCGGCGCGAGAGAAGACTTATGAGGTCATCGAGACCATCCTTTCCGAACTGATCGAACTCTTCCCGTTCAAGACGATCCATATCGGCGCCGATGAAGTGCCGCTTGGCGCTTGGTCCGGCTCCCCGGAGGCGCTTGCCCGTCTCCGCGAACTGGCCGGCGACGAGTTAGCGGACGCCCATGCCAAGCGCCTGAACGTCATCACCAACACGCACGGGGCCGACGATATTCACGGCTCGGGTGCTGCTATCCTGCAGGCCGAATTCCTGGAGCGCATCCAGGCGTTTCTTGCCTCGAAGGGCTGCATAACTGGCGGTTGGGAAGAGGCGGCGCATGGTGATAGGATCGACAAGGACAAGAGCTATCTCTGCAGCTGGCGCAACGTCGAAGTGGCGGCTGAGCTCGCTGGACGTGGCTACGAGATCGTCGTCTGCCCTGGCCAGGTCTATTATCTCGACATGGCGATGCGCCCGGACTGGGACGAGCCGGGCGGCAGTTGGGCCGGCTATTCTGATGCGGAGAAGATCTACACCTTCGATCCCGTCGGCGGCTGGACGGATGCGCAGAAGGAGAAGCTTCGCGGCATCCAGGCCTGCATCTGGTCGGAACCGATGACCGACCGCGCCGTTTTCGACCGGCTCGTCTTCCCACGTCTTTCGGCGCTGGCGGAAACCGGCTGGACCAAGCCTTCGGCCAAATCCTGGGAGCGGTTCAAGGCGCTCGCGGGCACGATGCCGCTGCTTTACGGCCTGCATCAATTTTGACAGCTTGATGCACGGCCCTCAGGCGCGACCCAGCTGGGTCGCGCCTGAGCAAGGTTGCCAGAACGCAGGTCGAGCCGCTTGCCTAGCCTATGACGGCGCGGTGCGTCAGCGGCTTCTGAAGCACATCGAATTGAGGGTTGGTTTCCGAGAAAATGGGCAAGGCCGCCGCGCCGAGGATGGCGGTATCCTTGCCGGTGGCGCCGATCATCAAACGGGGAATGGTGCGCTTTTCCATCGGATTCACTGGAGTGTACAGCGGCTCCACGCGCTCGGCCAGTCCGATCATGAGGGATGTGGGAGCGCTGCCGCCAAGCACGATCGTCTGCGGATCGAAGGCCAGTTCGAGAAAATCGATCGTCTGTCGAAGCGGCTGCACAGCCTGTTCCAACCAGACCTCCAGGCCGCGGCTGTTGGCCGCAATCATCGCATCCAGTTCATCCGGGTCCAGCTCCTGCGCATCCTCGATCTCCAGACATTCGTAGGCGACGGATGGCGAGACATAGCGGTCGAGACAGCCGCGCTTACCGCAGGTGCAAAGCCTGCCATGCGGCTCGACGATGATGTGGCCGATTTCGCCGGCATTGGCACGGCTGCCCTTGTAGAGGTGGCCGTCGAGGAACATGCCGGCGCCGATGCCGCCGTCACCCGCCAGAAAGAGATAGACGAAGCTTCCGAGGCCGCGGGCAACACCATGGAGCCGCTCGCCGATCGCCGCCGCTGTGGCATCGTTTTCGACAAGCACAGGCAGGCCGATCAGGCGTTCGAGTTCACGGGCCACGGGAAAATCCTGCCAGCCCGGCAGGTTCAGTGGGCTGAGCGATGTGACGCCGCCATCGGCGTAGCGCCCGGGCAGGGCAATGCCGACGCCCAGCAACCGGGCGTGATCGAAGGAAAAGGTTTCCTGCAGATCCCTGACGATCTCGGCAAAGACCGGCATTGCCTCGGTCGGTCCCGGCCTGTCGACATGGCGGTCAATGCGGGCGCAAACCGTGCCGGAAAGATCCGTGAGTACCCCGGCCGCACGCTGGCGGCCGAGTTCGAGGCCGATGGAGTAGGCCCCCATGGGATTGATGGTGTATGGGATGATGGGCTGGCCGCGGGCGATCTTCTGCGCCTCCATCGGGATGAGGAGGTGCGAACGCGCGAGTTCCTCCACGATATTCGAAACCGTCTGCGTGGTCAGTGCTGTCACGCGCGCAATCGCTGCGCGCGACATCGGCCCGTTGGTGCGAATGGCCTCGATCACGACACGCCGATTATGCGATTTGGCCTGTTCGAGATTCGTGCCTGAAATTGTCTTCATGGGAGGACCGGAGATGACTTTATTTTATGTTGTTGCTTGCCACGCTTTGCCATGGCGTGGAGGAGGGGCCGCATGCCGCTTCTGCGTCTATATGTAGTTTCTATGCTTTTGCCGATGCGTTCAAGCGGCGATCAATTGAGGTTGCGCCGTTTGAACGCGAGTGCATAGCGCTTTTTCTCTTCTACAGATGATCCGCGCGTCTCTTTACTGCGGCTGACATTGCGTTAGTGTCTGGTTACCTCGGCCTTTTGCCGCGGTAAGCCCCGGAGGAATTCGATGATCAGACTGCTCGGAATCGCCATTATCTCGACCTGCATTGCCGGTGGTGCGATGGCGGCGGATGCAACATGCAAGGCCCAGGCCGCCGACAAGAAGCTGGCAGGCGCCGCTTTGACCAGTTTTACCAAGAAATGCGAGAAGGACGCCGCAGCCGCCTGCGATACCCAGGCAGCATCGAAGAAGCTTGCTGGCGCCGCAAAGACCAGCTTCGTCAAGAAGTGCACCTCCGACGCCGCCGGCAGCTGATCGCCCAATTTTTTGTCTTGTCTCAAGAGGCTTCGGCCGTCGTTGGCGGCCGGGTCAAAAAGTGCCTCGCTACCGAGGTCGATCCGGCGATCGGTATATTCCAGTCTCGCGAGCTATGCTTCACCCAGTAGGCAACCGAGTTCGGACCATATTATTCCTTGCGGTAGGTACCTTGCAGGGTCACGCCATCCGCAAAATCGCACACACCCGCCTGTGATACGCGCCAGGTTCTTGCGTCGAGACGGTCAAGGCCGATCTTGCACGCGTCTCTGGTGATTTCAGCGTGCTCCTTCGTCAGCGGGACGACACTGTCGATGCCATCGGCATTGACATCGCCCGCGTCGGCGCCGCCCGGGCCAACATAGGTCGAGGCGAGCGAGACCGCGAGGAAGCCCCCAACCGGCCCGAAGATCGCGAGATGACCCTCATTGCCGTCGGCGCTGCTCGACTGGAAATCCGCCGATGCGCTTCGACCACCCTTGGTCCTCAGGAGAGACGCGATCCGGTCGTCGTAGGCCTGTCGAATGCATTCAGCGTCGCTGCAGGACTGTAGCGTCGTAATCCAGTGCCGTTGCTGTTCCCGGATTTTGCCCGCATCGTCGTGCTTCAGCGCGGCAGCATAGAGATTGCTCACCATCGCATCCCGGGCCAGTAGCGATTTGTCCCGACAAATCATTTGGTCACCTGTCGAACCAGGTTTTGCGCAATCGATCCCTGCGGCTTCGGCGTTCATGGCAAATAAGCCGATGATGATTACCGCCGAGGCGGATCTTGCAATCTTCATGGGTACCTCCATCCTCCGACACCGAAGCTAATTATCGCTGCCGGCGGTTTCGTAAAGGTCATCCGGCAGACGGCCAAACTCGACAAATGTCGCACCGGTGTTTGAAGATCGTCGATATCCTCCTAGTTTGGACAATCTGAGCGGATTGATGTCGATGGGAGGTCGCGTGGAAGGCGAAAAGCAATTGTCCGGCAGGATCACGTTCCTGATTGTCGGTTCCTTGTTTCTTGCCATTGCCATAGCGATGGGAGCCTTGGCACTTCACCTTTATCGGACCTACGCAAACGCGACCGCCATGGCAGCATGCACGGTTTTCTCCTGGGGCTTCGGCAGCATGCTCATTTCGATGGTGCTCGTGCTTTTGACTTCGAGAAAGAAGGTTAGGGGCAGGCTCGCCACCAGACGCGGCAAGGTGACAGTCAGGCTCGACAATAGGTCCCCAGGCTCCAATAGTCACGTGACCGGCGATGGTGTCGAAGCCGAAGGCGAGGCGGGGGTGCCCATCACAAGCCTAATCCCCTCTCTCTTCCTAATGGCCTCCTCGATCGGCTTGGCGCTTCTCGGTCTCTTCCTTTTCGGCCGGCATCGGCTCGATCTTATCGGATCGGGAATGTTCATTGCATTCGTGATCTATATTGCAAATTGGAGCAGGCTGGCTTGGCCGCGGAGATAGCTTTCTTGTGTCGACGGGGGAGAAACTTCGCCGGCTATTCTCGCCTTCCTAGATCGGTTTCAACAGATCGATCGAATGTCAGGCTGCATACTTGCGACCGCTTTCGAACGAGGTATTTGCCTCCAGCGGATCGAGATCGACCCGATATGCGAACAATCTACGGCTAGCTCTGACGGTCATCGGAATAAGCAGAGGCAGAAGCAAATCTCGCAGAAACAGGCTAAGCCGACTGTTTTTTCGTTTCCTGGAAGCATTCTGCCGGGTGAGCTTCACCACGCGGGCAATACGCGGGCGCCGGAGGGCCTCATAGCGGGCAAAGGCTGCGCCGTGGTCGAGCGTCGCTGCGAGACAGGATGACAAGACTACCGCATCTTCTATTGCCATCGAGGCACCCTGGCCGGCATGTGGGCCGATGGCATGCGCGGCGTCGCCCAGCAAGACGACACGCCCGCTCGACCAGACCGGAAGCTGTGGCATGTCGAAGATGGGATAGCTGCGCTCGACCTGACCGACCGCTTGAAGGATCGATCTGTTGGGTTCGGGATCGTCGGCATGCATTTCGCGAACATGAGCGGCGAGTGCTGCCGGTTCCAGTGCTCGCACCGCTTCGGGTGTATCAGCAGGGAAGGAATCGAACCAGTATACTGGATGGGATGCCGTCTTGATGTAGCCGAAGAAGGCTTTCTCTCCGAACGTCATGCGCATGACGCCATTTGTATCCGGTATCTCGGCATCGACGATGCCGCCTGTGCCGATCAGGCCGGTAAATTGCGGCTGGGTATAATCCGGAAATATTTGTGTACGGACGAAGGATCGCAGTCCGTCGGCGGCGACGAGCAGGTCGACGGCAAGACCAGTCCCTTCGGAGGAGTTGAGCGTTACGGCATGCGCATGATTGTCGACCTTGGTCACGCGCCGGCCAAATTGTATGGTGATGCCTTCGGCTTGGCACTTTTCGATCAGGATGCGTGTGAGAACGCCGCGTCTGATGGTGACGGCGGGCGTGCCGAATGCCGCCAAATGGTCGTTCTGGTCGATGAGCGCGAGCCTTTTTCCGCGGGCGTTGCAGAGCTCGATGGCGCGGGTTTCCAATCCCTGGCGCAATACTTCTTCGTAGCAATCCACCGCCCGCAGCCCGTTCATGCCGTTGGACGCGAGCGTCAGAAACTCTCCTTCGGACAAGGCGGCTTCCTTGGAGCGGGCTTCGAACAGCACCGGATGAAAGCCAAATCTTGCCAGCCGGAGTGCGAGCGCGAGCCCGCCTACGCCAGCGCCGCATATGCCGATCGTCGCCTCAGGGGTTTTCGCTCGATTCATGGTTGCGGCAGGATCGTCAATGGGGCACATTGGTTCTTCATTCTAATAGTTTGATGAATGAATTATTCGATGATCGAACAAAAGTCAAATGAAGATGAGCGTCATCTCGTGGAAGCCATCAGCCTTGCCTGCATGCGCTGGCAGGAGGCGACCGAGAGCTTCGACGAAACCTTCGGCAAGCTGCATGGGCTCAATAGCGCCGAGCGGCGATGTCTCAGCGTGATCATGCGCGCGCCGCAGCCCGCAAACGCCGTCGCCAAGGCTATCGGCCTTGCGCCGCCATCGGTTACTGCCTTGATCGATCGCCTTTCGGCCCGGGACCTTCTCCACCGCGTTCCCGATCCGAACGACCGGCGTCGCGTGCTGGTAGCACCGTCCGAGAAGGCGGTCAGGCTGGGACGAGAAGCCTATGGCCCAATCGAGCAGGCCGGCGCGCAGATGCTTAAACAGTTTTCCGAGGCGGAAAAGCAGGTGATCTTGCGCTTCGTCACGCAAGCCATCGAGATGCAGGAGCGAGAGCTCGAGCGGCTGTTGCAGCAGGACAAGAGCTGAATTCAATCGCCGGCGGACGATGCTCCGATTTTAGGAACGCGGTACGTCTTGTCATGATCTACGACATTTCTTTACTATCCGATGTTATAATCGGGCTTGGGGATAAATTTGAAGGCCCGCTGGGAGAAGATGCTGGACGCGGAAATCGTCGCATTCCTGGAAGCGTGTCCGATGGCGGCACTTGTGCTCGACGCCGTCGGCACGATCGTCTTCGCCAATGCGGGAGCCCTGGAGCTCTTTATCCTTTCAGATGCGCCTCACGACCTATCCGTCTCGGATTTGATACCGGAGTGGCCGCTGCCGGGCGCTGCGTCGCAGCCATTGCTCGTGACAGGCGCCGGCCATCGACGGGATTGCCGGGTCAACGTCATGACTTGGCCCTCGACGTCAGGAAGGTTGACGGCGGTTCTTATCGAACCAGGGAGCGAAGACCGCCATGCTGCGGTGGCGGCGAGAGAGGCCAATCTGCGCCTTCGATATGTGATCGAGATGCTGCCGGAAGCGGTCTGCGTCTTCGATGCGAGTGATCGCTACGTTCTGTGGAACGAGAAATATGCGGAGCTCTATCCGGATATCGCCGATCACCTCAAACCGGGCATCGCTTTCGAAGATATTCTGAAGATCAGCCTTGCCAGCGGCCGCATGCCGGAGGTTGTCGAAGACAAGGATACGTGGCTGAAGCAGCGCATGCGAAAGTTTCGCCAGCCGGTTTCACAGGAGGAGCAGCAGCTCCAGGATGGCCGATGGCTTCGGCATGATGATCGGCGCACACCCGACGGCGGGGCCATCGGAATGCGGATAGACATTAGTGAGCTGAAACAGCGCGAAGAGCGGTTGCGGCAGCTTTTCGATGCCAATCCGATGCCGATGCTCCTATGCGATGGCAGCAATCTGCAGATCCTTCAGGTCAACCGGGCAGCTATCGACTTTTATGGCTTTTCAAAAGCGACGCTGCTCTCGCGGAGGGCGTGCGACATGCATGCCGAGAGCGAGGCGGATCGCTTTGCAGATGGGCTTCTCGAACTCGAAGGCGATTGCGAGGCCAGAACCGTCTGGCGGCAGAGAGTGGCCGATGGGTCGGAACGCCACGTGCTTGTTTACGTTCGATTGCTCCACGAAGGCCTGGAACGCCGTCTCCTGCTGACCATTGCCGATGTCAGCGATCGCATTCTCGCGGAGGCCGAAGCCAATCGTCTGGCACGGCACGACATGCTCACCGGATTGCCGAACCGGATGTGCTTCTACAAGGCTCTCGATGACGCCTTGAAGGTAAATAACGGAAGGAGCGTCGCCGTTTTCTGTCTTGATCTCGATGGGTTCAAGCCGGTCAACGACACTTTCGGGCATGCTGCCGGCGACGAGGTTCTCAAGATGGTGGCCGAGCGGCTGCGTGGTGCGGCCAGAGACCACATGGTTGCGCGCTTGGGCGGTGATGAGTTTGCCATCCTGATGACCGGGGAAGTGGGCGATGTCGCTGATGTGGCGAAGGGTTGCATTGCTGCCTTCAAATCCTCCTTTCGCATTGAGGGCACCACCGTCGATATCGGTATCAGCATCGGCGTTTCGGCGGCGCCGGAGAATGGCGAGAACGGAGAAGTTCTGATTCAGGAAGCGGACCGTGCCCTCTACCGAGCCAAAGCCAACGGCCGGAACACATGGCGGATGGCGAGCAGTGA
Organism: Rhizobium sp. WW22; assembly: GCF_047041135.1. NCBI lineage: Bacteria > Pseudomonadati > Pseudomonadota > Alphaproteobacteria > Hyphomicrobiales > Rhizobiaceae > Rhizobium > Rhizobium sp. WW22. The sequence continues at coordinate 1,284,650 of NZ_CP178199.1, read as the reverse complement.
CCACCGCCAACAGACTGTTTCAGCACGCGTGAGATAAGAGGCGGTTCAAAAACGCACGGGCATATGTGGCTCTTGAACTTGGCTTGATCTCTCCTCATTTCAGTAGTCACTGTTTCAATCTGTCGAACCGACAGCCTCCTGCTTTTCAACAGTTGCTGCCGTTCCTCTATGCGACGCGTCCGCGTCGGAGGAGTTTTCATGGGCTTTATTGATCGCGACATCCAGCCGTCATCCGATGCCGAGCTGCTGGATGCCTATTCTCAGTCGGTATCGAGTGCCGTCGATCTCGTCGGTCCGGCAGTCAGCCGCATCGAGCGTTTGGGCGGCCGTGCCGGACATGGCTCGGGCTTTGCCATTTCGCCTGATGGCCTGGTCGTCACCAACAATCATGTCGTCGACGATGCCAAGGCGGTACGCATTAAGACCCCGGAAGGGGCGACCGTTGAGGGCAGAGTGCTTGGGCGCGACCCGGATACCGACCTCGCTCTCATTCGCGCCAACGACTGGCCGGGCAATTGGGCGCGACTTGGCGATTCCAAATCGCTGAAGCGTGGTCACATCGCGATCGCCATCGGCAATCCGCTTGGCTTCGAATGGACCGTCACCGCCGGCATCGTCTCGGCGCTGGGCCGGTCGATGCGCGCGGCCAGCGGTCGGCTGATGGAAGATATCATTCAGACGGATGCCGCCCTCAATCCCGGCAATTCCGGCGGTCCGCTGGTTTCTTCCGCCGGCGAAGTGATTGGCGTCAATACCGCTGTCATCCAGGGTGCGCAGAGCATCGCGTTTTCGGTCGCCTCTAATACGGCGAAGCATGTGGTGTCCGAAATCCTGCGTTTCGGCCATGTCCGGCGTGCTTATATCGGCATTGCCGCTGATACGGTCGAGCTGCATCGGCGCATCGCGCTCGAGGCCGGCGTCACACATTCGACCGCCGTGCGTCTGCGTCGTGTCGAGAAGGATAGTCCGGCCGAAAAAGGCGGCTTGCAGGAGGGTGACTACCTGCTTGCCATCGATGGACACGCCGTCTCCGGCATAGACGATGTCGTCCGGCTGCTTGATGGCGACAAGATCGGCATGGAGATCGAGGTCTTGATCTTCAGCGTTGCCGGCCTGATCGAGCGAAGGCAGGTCAAGCCTTCGGCACGACCTGCTATCTAACGAATGGTGCTAATCCTTGAGACGGCGGTATTGCACTCGCGGTGCTGCCGTTCTCTTTTATCCTCTTCCGACAAGCGGCATTTTCGTTGCCATGACAGTCATGGAAAGAACATTGGCGTCGAGCGGCAGGGTTGCCATATAGACGACGGCGCGGGCAACATGCTCTGCCGAAATTGTCGGCTCCGCTGCGGTCTCGCCATTTGCCTGCAAGACGCCGGCGTTCATCCTTGCGGTCATGTCGGTTGCGGCGTTGCCGATATCGATCTGGCCGCAGGCTATGTCGAAGGGACGACCGTCCAGTGCCGTCGATTTCGTCAGGCCTGTGATGGCGTGTTTCGTGGCCGTATAGGGTGCGGAATGGGGCCGCGGTGTCGTTGCGGAGATTGAGCCGTTGTTGATGATGCGCCCACCCTGCGGCACCTGGGTTTTCATCAGGCGAAAGGCCTGCTGCGTGCACAGGAACGCGCCCGTCAGGTTCGCACCGAGAATGGCGTTCCATTGCTCGAAGCTCAGCTCCTCCATCGGCACGGCCGGCAGACCCATGCCCGCATTGTTGACCAGAAGATCGAGGCGGCCATAGTGACTAGAGATCGCATCGAAGAGGCTGCGAACCGACGCGGGGTCACTGACATCGGCGGCAACCGCAAGAAATTCGGCCCCCGTCTCCTCGGCAAGCTCGCGGGCAGTTTTTTCTAGAACGTCAGCCCTACGTCCCGAGATGACGACCTTGAAGCCTGCCGAGCCGAGCGCCTTGGCGATGGCTCGACCGATGCCCGTCCCACCACCAGTCACCAATGCGATCGCATTTTTTACATTAGATGATGCCTGCGTCATACGACCCTCCCGTCCAGTTCATCTTCGATATGCGCCCGCAGGATCTCGTCGAAGCTCTGTTCGGCCTTGAAACCGAGATCGGTCGCACGCTTGGCGTCGAACTGTGTCGCCCAACCGGAAACGATGCGCTCGATCATCGGATCCGGCTCGCGGCGGATGAGCGCAACCGCCTTGTCGCCACCGACACGGCGCAGGGCATCGATCTCATCGGCAACGAGCGCCGAAAGTCCCGGCATGGTGAGATTGCGACGCGGCCCGACCTTCGCCGTATCGAGCGTTGCGGCGTGTACGAAGAAGCCGACGGCGGAGCGTGGACTTGCAAACCAGTGCCGCACCGTATCGCTGACGGGCAGAATAGCCTCCTTGCCGACCAGCGGCTCACGCAGGATGTTGGAAAAGAAGCCGGAGGCCGCCTTGTTGGGAGTGCCGGGACGCACGCAGATGGTCGGCAGTCGGATGCCAATGCCATCGAAAGTGCCGCGGCGTGAATAATCGGCAAGCAGGAGTTCCGTGATAGCCTTCTGCGTGCCGTAGCTCGTCAGCGGCGCGGTCAAGAATTCGTCACCGATGACATCGGGGAAGGGGGTGCCGAACACGGCGATAGAAGAGGCGAAGATGACGCGCGGGGTATAGGCCGATTTCAGGCCTTGCTGGCGAATGGCTTCGAAGAGTGCCCGCGTGCCGTCGAGATTGACGGAGTATCCCTTGTCGAAATCGGCTTCGGCCTCGCCCGAAACGATGGCGGCGAGATGGAAGATCATATCCGGACGGTCTTCGATGAGCTTTTCCGCAACACCAGGGCTCGCAAGATCGATCGTTAGGGCTTTTGATATGGATTGAAGCGCTTCCGGCACCGGCGGCTGGAAGGCATCGACCAGCGTCAGGTGATCGATAGCCTTGCCGAGAATCGTCGGCTCGTCGGCGATGCGGTTGACGAGCTTGCGGCCGACCATGCCGGCAGCGCCCAGGATCAAAACATGCATATTGGATTTTCCTCCCAATAGAGCAATTCCAGGAAAAGTACGTGGCGGTTTTCCATTCGGAATTGCGAGAAAACAAGCAGACGGAGCGGCTCAAGGATTCAATGAAAAGCTGAACCACTCCAAACTGATATCAGTCTTCGGGATCGATCCCGAGCAAATGTCTTTGATGGCCATCCGGCATCGAGGATGCTAATCACCCTTTCATCTGTATGCTTGCAGCCAGGCGAGCCCGGCCTCTGTTGTGGTTGCCGGGCGATATTCCGCGCCGATCGGCCTGTCATAGCCAAGCTTCTCCAGAAGCTGCAGGATGTGACGGTAGTCGATCTCCCCGTGGTCCGGTTCCCGTCGATCCGGAACGGCGGCGATTTGGATATGGCCGATTGCCGCCATATGATCCTCCAGCCTGCGGGTCAGGTCGCCCTGCATGATCTGGAGGTGATAGCAGTCAAACATCAGCTTGAGGTTGGCGGCATCGATCGCGGCTATGATATCGAGTGCCCGATCGGCAGTCTGCAGGAAGTAGCCTGGCGCATCGCGATAGTTGAGCGGCTCGATCAGGATCGTCGTCCCCGTCTTGTCAGCGCGTTCGCAGGCATAACGCAGATTGGCGATGAATGTGCCCCGTGCCTCGTCGCCGGCGGCTTTGCCCGCCATCACATGCACGTTTCGCGCGCCGATGGCGGCTGCATAATCGATCGCCTGATCGATGAGACGACAGGCTTCATCCTCGCGGCCCGGAATGGCGGCAAGTCCATTGTCACCGGCCGCGATATTGCCGCGGGCGGTGTTGAGGCCGAGCATGGAAAGACCAGTCTCCTCCAATGCCTGACGCACGGCTTCAGCGGGCGTGTCGTAGGGGTAATGGCATTCCACCGCATCGAAGCCGGCGCGCTTGGCGGCGCGGATGGCGTCGGGAAGGGAAAGCTCCTGCCATAGGAAACCCAGATTGGCCGAAAAGCGCGTCATCTTCAGTCCCATTCCACATCGTAGGTGCGGATGAGATCGGCGATCTGAGCCTCCGTCAACAGCGAAGGATTGGCCCCGCGTGTCAAGATGGCAAGCTTTGCCGTCTCTTCCAGTTCTTCAATCGCATAGACAGCCGCTTCCAGATCTTTCGCGGAAACGACGGGTCCATGTGCCGCTAGCATGACGGCGCTGCGCTTGCCGGCCAGTCCGCGAATGGCATCGCCCATCGCCGGGTCGCCCGGCATGAAATAGGGCAGGAGTTTTACTTTGCCGAGCTTCATGATCGAATAGGCCGTCAACGGCGGCAGCATGTTGTCCGCATCGACGCCGGGCAGGATCGAGAGGGCCACCGAGTGGCTGGAATGAAGATGGACCACGGCGCCCGTCTTCTTCGGTCGTGTCTCATAGAAGGCGGCATGCAGCGGCATTTCCTTGGTCGGCTTGTCGCCGCCGATCAGACGCCCTTTGTCGTCGAATAGCGAGAGGCGTGCCGGATCGAGGCGCCCGAAGGAACTGCCCGTCGGCGTCACCAAAAGCCTGCCGTCGCTGAGGCGTGCCGAAATATTGCCCGAAGAGCCGGCGGTCAGCCCGCGGTCGTAGAGCGATTTGGCCATCATGCATATCTGTTCGCGCAAGTTCGCTTCTTCGCTCATACCGTCTCCAATCGGTCGAAAGCGTCCGCAAAGAAGGTTTCTTTGCCGAAATTGCCAGATTTTAAAGCTAGAGCGACTGTTTCACCTCCAAGGGTCGTGAAAGTCCAAGGCACGCCGGGTGCGATTTCCGGCCCGATAGTCAGATGCGCCGCGCCGAGCGCCTGCGTGATTGCACCGGACGTCTCGCCGCCTGCAACGACGAAGCGGCGCGTGCCGCAATCGAAGGCCGTGCGGGCGATCACGGAAAGAGCGTCCTCGACCACTTTGCCTGCCTTGTCCCGCCCCAAACGTTCTTGCGCCTGCCGCACTTCATTAGGCTCGGCGGTGGCGTAAATGAGTTTCGGCGCGTCGGGGAATTGCTGGCGCAGCCATTCCAGCGCGGTACCGGGGCCTTCCTCTGCAAGCGCGATCGGATCGAGCCGCAGGCTGGCGACCTTGCCGGCGTAATTGGCAACCTGCTTCCGCGTCATGGCAGAACAGCTGCCGGAGAGCACGATCGAACCGCCGGTGATCTTTGGCAGTGCCTGTCGATGTTCGGAAAGGCTGACGAGACCTTCCTCCATGTAGAATTGCGGAAGCTGGCCGGCAATCGCGCTGCCGCCTGTCACCAGCGGCATGTCGAAAGATGCTGCTGCGATCGTTCGAAGATCGTCGTCGGATACGGCATCGACGATTACATGCCGAATGCCGTCGTTGCCGAGTTGTGCCAACTTTGCTCTCAGCGATTCCGCTCCCTTCGAGACGATATTATGGTTGGCAAGGCCGACGGCGCCATTCACCTGCGGCGTCAGAAGCCGTACAAGGCTTGAATCGCGCATCGGCGTCAGCGGATGGTCCTTCATCGGACTTTCCGACAGAAGCTGTTCGCCGACGAAAAGATGACCCATGAAGATGCTACGCCCATTTTCCGGAAAGGCTGGGCAATAGATCGCCTGGGTCGCGCCGGTCTCCGCCATCAGCATATCCGCGACCGGACCGATATTGCCTTCGGCCGTGCTGTCGAATGTCGAGCAATATTTCCAGAAGAAGCGGCTCGCTCCCGCTTCCTTGAGCCAATTCAGTGCTTGCCGGGCCTGCTTCACGGCGACCTCGACCGGCGATGTTCGACACTTGAGGGCGATGACTTCGAAAGCCGCCGTCTCGTTCGGGTAGCGTCTGTCTTGCGGAATGCCGATCCGCAGCGAAACGGGCAGTCCGCTGCGCGCCAGCAGCGCGGCAAGATCGGTCGCTCCGGTAAAGTCATCGGCGATACAGCCAAGCAGGAGTGTCATGGCCTACCCCTTAACGCCCGGCAGGCTGGCGCCGCTCCTGGCGGCCAGAATCTTCGCAACCGCGGCGTCATCCTCCAGGCCCAGGCCCGCCTCCGATGCTTCTACGAAGAGGTTGAGCGCCGTAGCAGCAAGCGGCGTAATGGCACCGGCTTTGTCGGCCTCCGATGTCACGATGCCGAGATCCTTGACGAAGATGTTGACTGCCGAGCGCGGCGTATAATCGCCCGATACGATGTGTTCGCCGCGGTTTTCGAACATCCAGGAGGAGCCGGCGGACACGCAGATCACGTCATAGAGCGTCTTCAGATCGATGCCTGCCTTGGCGGCGAGCGTCATCGCCTCGGCCGTTGCGGCAATATGCACGCCGGCCAGCAACTGGTTGATCATCTTGACTTGCGAGCCGGCGCCGGGGCGATCCCCGAGGCGGAATACCTTGGCGGAGATAGCTTCGAGCACTGCGGATGCCTTATCGAAAACCTCGGGCATGCCGGATGCCATGACGGTAATCTCACCCGAAAGCGCACGGACATGGCCGCCAGAGACGGGAGCGTCGATGACGAGCATGCCAGCTGCCTCCAGTCTTTCGGCAATGGCGATCGTGGCGCTCGGGGCCATGGTGGTGCAGAGCAGGAACACGGTCGAGGGCCGTGCGGTCTTCAGCGCGCCGTCCTGGCCGAAAAGCACGTCTTCGACCTGCTTGCTGTTGACGACATAGACAAGGATCACGTCGGCATCTTCCGCCGCTGACGCCGGCGTCGTGCAGGGCGTACCGCCGTTCTCTGCAAAACGGGCGAGAACCTCGCTGCGAACATCGCAGCCGCGCACGGCAAAGCCCGCTTTCAGAAGGGAGAGAGCAGCGCCCCAGCCCATGGACCCCAGGCCGATAATGGCTGCCTTCTTCGTGTTCTGCACGGTGCTACCTCCGCTATTTTCAGCTATGTTACCGATACCGGTATCGGTAACATAGCTTTATTTTCCCGGGAATTGTCAATAGGCTGATGTTTGCCTTTTCGCGGAAACATTCTATGAAGAAGAGCGGCATCGTGCCAGCCGCCATGGGTCATCGAGGGTTGCTTGGGGATGCGCAAACCCACTCTGGAGGAAGTCGCGATCGAGGCGGGCGTCAGCAAGATGACGGCATCGCGCGCCCTGCGTGGCGTAGCCGACGTCTCCAGCGAAACCGTGACAGGGTGATCGAAGCGGCAACGCGGATGAATTACGTCGGCAACAGGCTGGCGCTCTCCTTGTCCTCGCAACGCACAAACCTGGTCGCCGTCGTCGTTCCCAGCATGTCGAACATCGTCTTTCCAGAGGTACTTGCCGGTATTTCCGCCGGGCTCGATGGTTCCGGCATGCAAGCCGTGTTCGGCATATCCGATTATGACATGGCAAAGGAGCGCGAGATCATCCGCGACATGCTCTCCTGGCAGCCTTGCGCCATCATCGTCACCGGGCTCGATCAACCGGAGGAGACGGTGGAGTTGCTCCGCCACGCCAATATTCCGGTCATCCAGCTCATGGATCTCGACGGCACGCCGATCGATTTCAATGTCGGGTTGTCTCATGGTGCGGCGGGAGAGGATATGGCCGAAGCGTTGATTGCGGCCGGGCGAAGACGGTTCGGTTATGTCGGCAGTGCCCTGGCTCGAGATCTGCGCGCGCGCAAGCGAAAAGCCGGCTTCGAGCGCGTCCTGCATGCGCATGGCCTTGGGTTTGCCGGGCAGCGGACCGATGACGTCTTTTCCTCGATCGCGCTCGGAAAGCAGCTCACGACGTCGTTGCTTGTGGCGGCGCCAGACCTCGATTGCATCTATTATTCCAATGACGATATGGCGAGCGGCGGCTTGTTTGCCTGCATGGAACTGGGGGTTGCGGTTCCTGATAAAATGCTGATTGCCGGCTTCAACGGGCTGGATCTGGTCAATTCCTTGCCCGCGCCGATCGCAACCTCGCGCTCGCCCCGGCGCGCTATCGGTGAGGCCGCGGCGCAATTGGTGCGCCAAGCAGTCGGGATAGGCCGGGAACCGATGCGGAAAACAATAGTGTTCAAACCGACGATCGTGGGAATTGATGGTTAAGTTTAGGTCAAGACGGCATCGTCTTTTGGAGAATGCAGAGACAGGAGCAGCGCAAGAGAAAGTTGTCATTTCGGATGCGCGGCACTAATCTGTGCCGCATTGAAGGGTTGGCAATTCATGCATGACGATTCGATCCTGCCGATAGAGTTCGCCGTTTCGCTTGGCTTGTTATGCAATATCGGCGCTCCGCTTCTAGCCTTTTGGATGGCGGGAAAATTGCCTCGTTTGCGCCTGTGGATTCATAGCGCCGCTTTCCTCGCGATCCTGGCTTCGCCGCTCACGGCGATGATGCTTGGGTTGCCGGATCTGCTCCCCGAAGAGGATGACAACCCCAGCGCTCGTTTTGCCTTTCTGCCGCTGATCGTCGAAACGGCGATCATTGTGTTGCTCTATTGCCTGGCAGGGGCGATGCTTCTTTCCCAATCCGTTCATTCGGCAATCACCGACTGGCATGGGGATGCGCGGCTTTCGCAAGTGGCTTCGCGTCCACGCCGCGATGGCACATCATCCTCTTTCGCATCCAAAGGTTCCAAGTCACAATAGATGTTGTCCAGCCGAACGCCGGATCGGCACCGATCCGAAGCTCGCGCGACCGTGTGACAGGGCGCGCGATCTGGTTCTGGCCGTGTTCAGGCAGAGTTCATGCGAATCAGCGTATCTCTATTTTCATCCGCAAGACAGGAAATTTGGGGGTAAGGAAAATGCTTGAAGGTTTGGTACGGATCTCGCGTATCGCCGTGGTCGGATTGGCCGCGTTGCAGCTGATGACCTCTGCGGCTTCGGCTCAGTATTACGGCGGCGACGACGGTTATGCACCGCCGCCCTGGCAGCGCGATCAAGGTCGCGACTGGAGAGGGCCGCCGCGCGATCGTGGCTGGGACCGTGACAGAGGTTGGGACCGCGATCGGGGCTGTGACAGACGTGACCTGATGCGCGCTGCGCGCGCGGAAGGCTTCCGCCGCATCGATTCGGTTGATAGCAACGGGCGCCGAATTGTCGTCCGCGGCTGGAATGACGGCGGCCCCGACCGCATGGTCTTCGCCAATCGGCGCGGCTGCCCGGTTATCGACTGACGCTCAAGTCAGCATGTGAGCGGAGCCGAGCTAGGATCGGCCTCCGCTTGCTTCGCGGCAGGGCATGCTTTCGACTGGCTGAAGTTGGCGCATGTGCCGCTAGCGGCGATCATTTTTCCGATGATCTTGCTTCACTCGGGCGTCAGGCTGCGGCGGCTCGTGGTTTTGTGGCAATGATATCGCCGTCATGTTCCGGTTGAGCTTTGGCTGATGTTCCAACATCGGCAGCTGGTGACTTGACCTGAAATTGCCAATATATGCCCCAGGGATCTATCACTCCGCTGCGATCATCCGGGCGACCCTTCCCCAGCGCATAACGCAAACGGCTTGCCTCGTCTTCCGTCGCGCACTCGACCGTGACCGAAGAATTATGCTCCAGGTAGTCGAATGGCCCAGCCTCGAATCCCATGTAAGAACGGTTTCCGAGTTTGAAGCCCGCGAATTTTACGCTGCCGGCCGGTCCATTCGGTTGATCGGTCAATATGTTCGAGATCCATCCGACGGCCGAACCAGGGATAAGCGCCGTATAGAGCTCTATCGCTCTTTCCATATCCCGGCGAAACCAAAGATGCTGCCTGACCTTCATTGTAGCGCTTTCATCAAATCCTTGATGGATGGCGATTGGCATAAAAGAGCTACGCCTGCCGTTCGCCCAATAAAAAATCATGCCGCCGATGACCCGCTTCTTATGGAACGGTGCCGCCGGCGGCATGCTGAAGAGTTGCTTCTTACCGTTCGTGCTCACCCCTGCGGAGCGCGGACGGAGGCCGCAACACTATTTCTCCGCAACTCTACCGGCGAGAGCCATCACGTAGTCGTCGGCAATATCGGCCAAGGTCAAAGCGACCTCAGGCTCATTCCAGCCGGCGGAGACCACCGTTTGGACGAAATCGCGAAAGGCCAGTTCAAGGACCTCTTCGCGCTCGACCGCGCGGTATGAATCAGTGACGGGATGCTGGGGCTTGCTGATCTCTATTGTTTGGCGAGTAGATACCATTGCTGTTTTCCCTAAGGCTTGCCCCGATGGACGCAGGGTACATTCACCAAACATTGGGGCTTTGGTGTCTGAGCTAGTATTCCCTTTCATTTTTAATGGTTTACCTATCGGGTGTCGTTAGCCATGCATCCCGAAACTTGCAGCAGCGTCCATTTTCGCGATTGCTGAAGTGCGGTGTTTCCGCTTGTGCATGGATGGGCGCGACGGGACGCCGCGCATCGGAGTCATTCGACTGCGTTTCATTCAGGAGATTTTGAAGCCCGCTATGCGGAATTGTCTAATGATAATAGCCCAGGGTTTTCAGCCATTCGTCGAAAGAGTGGCTGTTGCCGGACGGCGCCGGTGAGATGATCTGTCCGACATAGCGTGGGATGGTAAGGTTTCTGGCTTCGCGAGGGCTATAGCCGAATTCCTTGCCGAATGCCCGGCTGAAATGCGCCGCCGAGGAGAAACCTACGGCAAAGGCGATGTCGACGATCTGCTCACGATTGGCGGGATCGCTGAGAGCCGCATGCGCCGACAGGAGACGGCGGCGCTGAATATAGTGATGTACGCCGCCATATTGTTCAAATATCTGATAGAGCCGGGTGCGGGATACGCCAAGCTCGCGGCATATGCGTTCGGCGGTCAAATCGCCCGAGATCAGGTTGGCTTCGACGAACCGCCGCACCCGTTCCGTCAGGGCGAGGGCGCTATGCTGTTCTGTGCCGGTCGATTGAGCCGCTGAGGTCGAAATGGCAGCCACGATCATGTTGCGCACCGTCTGTACGACATGGGGTAGATCAGTGGCTGCAAGACGCGCGAGATTGTGTTCGACGCTATCGAGAAATTCGATCAGCATGTTGGTGAAGACGCCGGAGAGGGCAATATTGTTCTCGATTTCTACCGGTGCGGGAACGTCGAGCAACAACGCCCTCGGCAGAAAGAGCGAGAGGACCTTCGCCTCGGTCGAGCGCCCCCGAAAAGGGTGTCCTAGCGAACGCAATTCCACCTTGCCCGGCTCGCCATCCAGAACGTGGCCATCGACTTCCGTCCACGTCCGGCCGCTGGATAACACGGAAATGTGCCAGTGATCGACGTGATTGGCTTTCACTTTCGCCTGCGAGCGCATGTAACTGTGAGGCGGCGCATCCTGCTGAACGACGAGCATGCCGCCCAGATTCCATGCTGTATGGTCTGCCGGAAAGCCGGCTTCCGGAGAGGCATTATCCGGCAGCCGGACGTCGGCCAAGGGAGCGACATAAGTCTGCCAAGCGGCAAATTGATCGCCGGGCTCCATACCACGTGTCGAAAATTTCAAGGGCTGCAAGGCTGGCGGCGGCAGGGCGCCCTCCGCTGCCTTCTCCGGCCGGGGAAAGCGCCGCCGTTCGGACTGCATGGATTTCCTATCGCCACGCCATGACTCGTCCTGCGCCTCGTCTGACGCGGATTGGGATCGGTCGTCGCGTCGCAAATCAGACAATCAAGTCTCTCCGAATGCCGTCGGGCGGAAGATAAGCATCGCTGTCAACTCTCCATCCGCCATACCGACAGGTTCCTGCTGCCCGCTTCCATCGGATAAGCCCGAAACTTGCTATGAATTGCTCTTTTCAGCGAGCCGATACGCGGCGATCCTGGTCTTATCCCGGGTTTTTTCACCTCAATACGGTTTTCATTTGCTGCGCATTTTCGAAAAGGCAAGTCTCGCGGGTTGGCAAATCAATATCCCGTTTCACTTGTCCCAATATATGGCACCAATTCGCACCGATCTGTGCAGATGCGTTTGCTGGCCGACGCGACAAGGGGGCGGCGTCTCCATTCCAGGAGTTTGAAACGAAAGCGCAAATCGCTCAATGCGTGCCCTCTGCAACGTTCAAGGCAACACTATCCGTTTTTATTGCACTCGACCTGACATGGCTTCCACCCATCTTACTTTCGCGGGAGTTTTTAGCCAGGTGTCTTGCGAGCGGCCAATTCGTTTTTTGCAGAGCTATGAATAATTTGCAGTTGCCCATTCCGCCAAGCTTGCCTAGGCAGATAGCAACTGCGGTGTTTGGAATGAGACATGACCGAATCCTCGATAATTCCCGTATTCGATGGCCATAACGACGTGTTGCTCCGGCTGCGTCGCGGCGGCTTGAATTCCATCGATGCTTTCCTGAACGGCGAAGCTGCCGGACATATCGACCTGCCTCGCGCGCGTCGTGGCGGTCTTGCCGGCGGGCTCTGCGCCATCTTCATCCCTTCGCCGGATCAGCCGAAGCCTGGAAATGCCGATTTTGCGACGCCCGCCCAGCCGGACGCGCTGAACGAAACCCTGGCCATGGCGCGGCTTTTGCTTGCGATCGAGGCCCGGTCGCAAGGAGCCGTAAAGGTTTGCCGTTCGGCCGCCGATATCAGGCGGTCGATTGCCGAAGGCCAGTTCGCCGCCGTTTTCCATATCGAGGGCGCGGAGGCGGTCGCGGCCGATCTCGATGCCCTATACGTCCTGCATCAGGCCGGTTTGCGCACGCTTGGACCTGTCTGGAGCCGCCCCAATGTCTTTGCCTATGGTGTGCCTTTCCGGTTTCCTTCGACGCCGGATATTGGCCCCGGGCTCACCGACGCCGGCAAAGATCTGATCCGCGCCTGCAACGAGCTTAGGATCATGATCGACCTCTCGCACATGAACGAGCAGGGGTTCTGGGATATCGCCAAATTGTCGAATGCGCCGCTGGTTGCCTCGCATTCCAACGCGCATGCCATCAGCCCGCACAGCCGCAACCTGACCGACAAGCAGCTTGACGCCATCCGCGATACCGGCGGTTTGGTCGGTATAAATTTCGGCGTGTTGTTCCTGCGTGACGATGGCGTCAGGAACACCGATACGCCTCTCGAAGTCCTCGTTCGCCACGTTGCTTACATTGCAGAGCGCATCGGCATCGAACATGTCGCGCTCGGTTCCGATTTCGATGGTACGACCATTCCGGCAGCGCTCGGTGATGCGAGTGGCCTGCCGAAGCTGATCGACGCCTTGCGCGCGCATGGGTTTGATGCTCCCTCGCTTGCCAGGATCGCGCATCAAAACTGGCTTCGAGTCCTCGAACAGACATGGGGCGGCTAAGACGGGAATTGTCCCGTCTCAGCCAAAGACACGCACCTTTGTCTAAAGCCTATCCGACGCGTCAGGGAAGAGCGTTGGCTTCGCCAAGATTGCGATAGCCGGTTGCTGGATGCGGGACTGCAAGCCGGGGTCCGCTGCCGCCAAGCTTCTCGCGCAAGGTGCCTGTGCGATACTCGGTCTTGTAGACGCCGCGCTTCTGCAGTTCCGGCACCAGAAGATCGACGGCATCCTCGAAGCTTTCGGGGGTGACGGCATAAGCGAGATTGAAGCCGTCGACGTCGGTATCCTCGATCCATTCCTGCATCAGGTCGGCAACCGTCTGTGGCGAGCCGACAAAGACCGGGCCGAAGCCGCCAATGCCGACCCAATCGGCCATTTCGCGCACCGTCCATTCCTTGTCCGGATCGATGGTGGTGAAGGTCTCGACGGCCGATTGCACTGCATTGGTATAGCGATGGCGCAGCACCTCGTCGGCTGAGAATTGGCCGAAATCGATGCCGGTCCAACCGGAGATCAGCGCCTGCGCCCCTTCGAGCGAAACATATTGACGGTATTCGTTGAACTTGCGCTGTGCCTCGGCATCGGTCTCGCCCAGGATCACTGTCTGTAGATTGAAGGAAAGGATTTCGCGGGGATTGCGCCCGATGCGCTCGGCTGCTTCGCGAACATTGGCGACATAGCGCTTCAGGACTGCCTTCGAAGGTGCCGCGACAAAAATGCATTCGGCATGTGCACCGGCGAAATCCTTGCCGCGGCTGGAGGCGCCCGCCTGGTAAAGCACGGGGGTACGCTGCGGCGACGGCTCGCTGAGATGAATGCCGGGCACGCTGAAATGCTTGCCGGAATGGCGGATCGGGTGGACTTTTTCCGGTCTCGTAAAGATGCCGCTCTCGCGGTCGCGAATGACTGCGTCGTCTTCCCAGCTACCCTCCCACAGCTTGTAGCAGACTTCGAGATATTCCTCGGCCAGGGAATAGCGGTCGTCATGCTGCGTTTGTGCAGACTGGCCGATGTTGAGCGCGCCGCTGTTCAAATAGGAGGTGACGATATTCCAGCCGACGCGCCCTTTCGTCAGATGATCGAGCGTCGAGATGCGCCGCGCGAATGTGTAGGGATGCTCGAAGGAAAGCGAAGCTGTCAGACCGAAGCCGAGATGCTCCGTCTCATAGGCCATGGTCGGGATGAGCTGCAGCGGATCGTTGACCGGCACCTGCGCCGAATGGCGCAAGGCCGCATCGACATTGCCGTTCAATACGTCATAGACCCCGAGCACATCGGCGATGAAGAAGCCATCGAATTTGCCACGCTCTAGCGTTTTCGCCAGATGGACCCAATAATCGAGATCCTTGTAGGTCCAGGATTTGTCGCGGGGATGGCGCCATAGGCCTGGTGACTGGTGTCCGACGCAGTTCATGTCAAAGGCATTGAGCCTGATTTCGCGTGTCATCTTGCTATTCCTGCGATTGTATCGTTCGGTCGGCGCTCAGGCGCCAACCGCTTTCTTGTTGACGAAGCTGAAGGTGAGCACGGCGAAGATCAGCAGACCGGTGCCGACCTGCTGCCAGTAGAAATTCAGGCCCGTCAGCAGCAGGCCGTTGGCGACGATGCTCAAAAGCAGAACGCCAAGCACCGTGCCGGCGACGTTCGGCCGCCCCAGCGACGAAAAGGTCGTGCCGATGAAAGTGGCTCCAATGGCGTTCAGCATGAAGCCGTTGCCGGAAGAGGGGATATAAACCGTCACGGTCGCCGTCAGGATCAGGCCGGCAAAAGCGGCAATCGTGCTGGTGAGGATGAAGGTCACGGCCACATGCTTTGCGAGACCGATGCCCGAATAGCGAACGGTGCGCGGCTGAATGCCGATCGCAAGCACGGCGCGGCCGAAGCGCATGCGGGCAAATAGCAGTGCTGCTGCCGCGATGATGACTGCTGCGATCAGAAGCGGCACCGGAAAGCCAACAAGCGTTCCATGCCCGATAAAGCGGAACGCTGCGGGAACACCGGAGGGTGGCAGATAGACCGGATTGCCGCCATCCGTGAGCAATTGCTGGATGCTGCGGCCGATGAATAGCGTTCCGAGCGTTGCCAGGAATGGCGATACGCCGATTGCCGAAATCAGTATGGCATTGAAGGCGCCGACCAATGCGCCCGCGCCAAGGCCCGCTAGGGCGGCGAGCGGCACCGGTAGACCAGCCAATATGCCGGAGACGAAGGCAAAGCTCGCGAAATCGACGGCCGTCCCGACCGAGAGATCGATACCGCCGGCTGCAACGGCAAAAGTCATGGCGATCGAGACAATGGCAAGCAGAGTGAAGTTGTTGACGAGAATGCTCTGCAGATTGCCGACACTGAGAAATGTCGGCGCCACGGTCGAAAACAGCGAGAAGACGAGCACAAGGGCGACGATGAGCCCATAGCGGGCAAGGCCAGCGAATGACCGTGTCGGGGCAATGGCAGTGATCACGGTTCAGATCTCCCGTTTGCGAAGCAGTGTGGTGGCCGAAACTACGATGAGGATCAGAAGACCTTGAACGCCGCTGACCAGCGTGCTCGGCAGATTGAGCAACTGGAAGCCATTGACGAGAAAGCCGACAAATAGCGTCGAGATCAGCGTGCCGCCGATGGTCGGGACGAGCCGGCGGGAAAACACCGAGCCGAGCAATGCAGTGACGACGACGGGAAGCAGCATCTCGCCGGAGCCGGTAGTGCTGCCGCTGAGATAGGCGACGGAGAGGATGCCAGCGATGCCGCCGCAGAACCCGCTGGCTAGGAACGCCCCCGCAACCAGGCTCTTCAACGGCAGGCCGGCGGCGCGTGCGGCCTCGGGAAACTCGCCGACGGCATAAAGCCTGAGGCCAAGCGGGGTGAATTGCACGATCGCCGTCGCGACGATGGTAAAGCCGATCAGCACATAGGCGAGGATCGGAATGCCAAACCCGTCCGACGATGAAAGTGCGGTGAGAAGGTCTGTCGAGGCCGGAAGCACGGTATTCTGGGTCAGGACCAGCTCCAGCCCGGCGACCACATTCATCACGGCAAGCGTCGCGAGCAACGGCACAATGCCCGCAAAAACGATCGCCAGCGCGTTGACGATGCCGATCGCCAGCCCGGTGGCCAGTGCAGCCGCCCCGGCGACCACATCGCTGAAACCGAGCTGGATGAGGGTTGCGTAAACTGCGGCGCTGAGCCCCATATTGGCGGCAAGCGAGAGATCGATGCCGCCGGTGACGACATTGGAGCCGCCGGCGATCAGGACGATCGTGAGGCCGATGGCGAGAACACCCGAAATGGCCGATTGTCCGAGCACGTTGCCGATATTGCCGACCGTCAGAAAATAGGGCGCCGTCGCAGCGAAAATCACCAGAATGGCTGCGAAGGCAAGCAATGAACCGAACCGCAAGGCGGCGGCAGCGGCAAGCTTGCCGCTGGCCGACGACGCCTTTGTCGTCGAAGTTTCGGGTAGGGAGGCAAATTGAACGTCAGCCGACATGGCGCAATCCTTCCAAGGCACCGGTCGATGCCGACAGAACTTCGTCCGTTGTCGTCTCGGAGGAGATGAGTTCGCGCGTTACGCGACCGCGAAACAGCACAAGGATCCTGTCGGTGATGCCGACAAGCTCCTGGAGATCCGAAGACAGCACGATTACGCCGGCACCGCGGGCGGCAAGCTCACCGATCAATGTGTAGATTTCGACCTTCGAGCCGATATCGACGCCAACGGTCGGCTCGTCGAGCAGGTAGATTTCCGAATGGCGGCTCAGCCATTTGGCAATCGCCACCTTCTGCTGGTTGCCGCCTGAGAGTGTCCGCACCAGTACCTCGCGCCCAGCCGTCTTGATTTGCAGCCGCTTGATCAGCTCGTCGGCGTCGGCGCTTTCTCGCTTGCGGTTGAGAAAGCCGAAACGGGTATAGCGGCTCAGGCTCGACAGTGTGATGTTTTCACGGACGCTGAGCTCCAGGCCTACGCCGTGGCCGCGCCTATCCTCCGGCACCAAGGCGATCTGATGATCGACGGCTTCGACCGGGGTGCGCAGCTTCAGGCCACGCGCATCGACATCGATCGTCCCACCTGTTGCCGCCTGCAACCCGAAGAGGGTGCGAACCAGATCCTTTGCCCCCGAGCCGAGCAAGCCCGTAATGCCGAGGATCTCGCCGCGACGCAGTGAGAGGCTGACATCGTGAAAGCGGTCTGTTGCCGAGAGATTCCTGACTCTGAGTATCTCATTCCCTAGTTCGACTTGCCGCTTGGGAAACATGTCGGCGATATCGCGTTCGACCATCAGGTTGGCAATCTTGCCTGCCGAGATTTCGCTTGCCCTCAGAGACGCGACATCGACACCATTGCGCAGAACCGTAACATCGTCGCACAAGGCCTCGATTTCATTGAGATAATGCGAGACGTAGATAATGGTCACGCCTTCGCTGCGCAGGCGGCGGATGAGGCGGAACAGGATCTCAGCTTCCTGGCGCACCAGCGCTGCGGTCGGCTCATCGAAAACGAGAATCTTCGGCTTGTGCAGCAGCGCGCGGGTGATCTGGACGATCTGCCGTTCCGCTGTCGACAGTTCGCTGATCAGCGCGTTCTTTGGCAAATCGACGCCGAAATAATTGGCAAGGAGTTCTGCGGCCCGCCGTTGCATGGCGCTGCGGTCGAGGAACGGTGTCTTGCCGAAGCGGGTCTCTCGCCCGAGAAAAAGCGATTCTCCGACAGTGAAGGTTGGGACCAGCAGCCGATCCTGATGGATAAAATGAATGCCGAGCTCTTCGCACAGATGCGGCGCCAGGCGCTCATAGACCTGCCCCTCGATCTCGATCCGTCCCTCATCCGGGATGTGCAGACCTGCCAGCAGCTTGATCAAGGTGGATTTGCCCGCTCCGTTCTGGCCGACAAGCCCATGGACGGTGCCGCGCCTGATGGCAAGCGACGCTCCGGCCAGCGCCTGCGCGCCGCCGAAACGTTTAACGATGTCGTCGAAGCGCAGGATGTGCGACGTGTTGTCTGCTTTGGTCACATGCTCGGCTGCGGTCATGAAAGAGGCCCTTCGCCTTTCGAGAGGCGATGCGGGAAAATCCGCATCGCCGGTTTGCACGTCAGCCGATGCCGAGCGTCTTGATCACGTCGGCGACATTGCTTTTGTTTGCCAAGAGGGCAGGAACATAGGTTTCGCGTGGCAGCGTTTGCCCCGAAAGCAGCTTGGCGACGTTGCGGATGGCCGTGCGACCGATTTCCGCTGGCTGCTGGGCTGCATCGGCCCCGGCTGGCGAATTGGGATCCGCAACGAGCTGCAGCACTTCCGGGCTGCCGTCGACGCCGTAGGTGCGGATCTCGGTACGACCAGCGGCCGCGAGCGCCTGTGTGGCGCCGAGCTGGGGAATGTCCCAGGCCGACCAGATCGCCTTGATTGAGCCCTTCTCCGGATATTTGTTCAGGATGGCGGTGATCTGCGTGAAGGCGTCCTGAACCGTATTCGGAATGACATCCCGAAGTTCTGGTTGAATGATCTTCACCTTCGGGAAGTATTTGACCACATTGACGAGCTGGTCGTAGCGGATTGCGCAGGGCGTTACGCCATAAAAGCCGTTGAAGATGATGACATTGCCTTCGCCGCCGATGTCGGAGACGAGCTGCAACGCCAGGTCTTTGCCGATACCCCAATTGTCCGACGTGGTGTTGTTTATCGAATTGGTCGAGCCGACATCGACGGTCAAAACGGGAATGCCGGCGTCGCGGGCCTTCTTCAGCCAGGGGTCGATGACGCTCAGCGTGCCGAGGATCTGGACTATGGCGTCCGGCTTCTGCGCAATCAGCGTCTGCAGCTGCGAGACAAGCTTGCCGTCGTTGCGGCCGGCATCGACGGCAATCGGCGTGCCGCCCAGCCGTTTCACCTCGTCAATCTGCGCATTGTAGGCCTGCAGGTCGAAATAGTGGTCGGTTCCCGTCGCGCTGATAGCGATCCGCTTGCCTTTCAACGACAACGCGTCGTCGGCAGCAGCGGCCGTCTTCGACAGAATGCCCGATGCCGCGAGCGCCGTTCCGGCAACCGCTGTCAGTTTAAGAATATCCCGGCGTCCTAGGCCGGTCGTCTGTCCCTTGGTCATGAAAGCATCCTCTCCAGCAATTCATAAATGCCAATAGAATATAAAATAGGTAGATTTAAGTGATTTAAGGGAGGAACATTTTTCCAAAACTGGAGCGGCAGGGGAAATTTCCGTCATCTGCCTTTCTAATGTACAGTTCGGGTTTCCACAGCCCGCGTAATGATCGTTAGCTTTATGGTCACTTTTTCGGATGCCGGTCTATCGCCCCTCAGCCATAGACCGGCGTGGACTGCCCGCGAGATTGCGCGATCTTTTAGGCAAGCCCTTGCCGCCAAGCCTTCCCATCGCGAACAAAGAATCTCCGAAGGCGGGTAAAATCAGATGATTTAATCTACTAAAAACATAGAGTTTATATCTAAATAATTGCATGCGTCGCAGGGTCATCATTCCGTCAGACGACGCTTCCGATTGATCGTGAGGATCGCGACAATGAAATTTCTCACACGGCTTGCCCTAACGGCCGTTGCTCCTCTTCTTCTTACGCAGGCTGCGCTGGCTGGCGGTGTGAGTGGCGCTCCCGCCCCCTTTGATAAGGGCGGCGTGAAGATCGCCTTGATCAGCTACATATCGGCCGGCGACTTCTTCCAGGCTTATCAGGCCGGCGCGGAAGCTCAGGCAAAGGCGCTCGACATCGATCTGCGCGTCTTCCCCGGCCGCCAGGATGCGGCTGCGCAGCGCGAACAGATCCTCCAGGCGATCAATCTTGGTGTCTCCGCCATCGTTATCGATCACGGCCTGCCGGAATCTCTCGGCGATGTCGTTCAGCAGGCGCTCGACAAGGGCATCAAGGTCGTTGCCTTCGATGTCAACCTCAACAATCCCAAGATCCCCCAGGTCGAGCAGAGCGATCATGAGCTTGCCGATCTTGCCCTGAAGCAGGCCGTCAAGGACAACGGCAGCAGCTTCAAGGCAGGTTATGTCTATGTAGCGGGTTTTGCGCCGCTCGATCGCCGCAACGAGGTTTGGGACGCTTTCAAGAAGCAGAATGCAGGGGTTGTTGAAAAGGCTCGCTTTGGCAATGTCAGCGATACGACGGCGACCTCGACTGCGGACCAGGCAAAGGCGGCACTGACGGCCAATCCCGACATATCAGTCGTTTTCGCACCCTATGACGAGTTCGCGCGCGGCGTGAAGCTCGCCGCGACGGATCTCGGCATCACGGGCAGGCTGAAGATCTATTCCGCTGACGTATCGACGGCCGATATTCAGGAAATAACCGAACCGGGTAGCCCGTGGGTTGCGACGGTGGCGACCAATCCAGTCGTCGTCGGTGCGGTTTCCATCCGAGCCGCCGCTTTGCAGGTGGCGGGCCAAGAGGTTCCGCATCAGATCACCGTCAAGCCGACGCTGCTGACGCAGGAGGGACTTCGCGCCGCCAATGTCCGGACGATCGAGGAACTAGCCAAGAAAGTTCCTGCTTTCAACACGAGCGACGCGGTAACCGCCAGCTGGATACCGGAGAAGCTTTTCTAAGCAGCTGTCCACGATCCAGGCGAGAATTTCTTAATCTCGCCGGACTACGTCCATGAACCGGAGTTCATATAATGAGTCAGTCCAACGTCGTCTTTGCGGGCAGTCGAAACGCCACGCGGGAAGACCTTTTTGCCCGAGCGGAAGAGATTGCCGCCGATCTTTCCAAGCGCGCTCCAGAACTTGATCGCGAAGGTCGTCCACCGCTCGGCGAAATCGTCAAGCTGAAGAATGCGGGCTTGCTGAACGCCTTGCATGCTGCGCAGGTTGGCGGCGGCGGCCTCGATTGGGTGGATGGCTTGCGGTTGGTGCGCATCCTTGCGCGCGGCGAAAGCTCCATTGGCCAGCTTCTCGGCTATCACTACGTCAACAGCCAATATGTCTATTGGGCCTTCGAGGAGGCGCGTGCGCAGGAGCTCGGCAACAAGACGGTGGCAAACAGCCTCTACTGGGGTGCTGCCGTCAATCCGCGCGATCCGGGCCTCGTATTGACGCGCCGCGGCAATGGCTATGTCCTGAACGGCCGCAAATCCTTCTCCACCGCCGCCCACGTGTCGGATTACATCAACGCCAATGCCGCTCTTGATGATGGGATCGTCGGTTTTGCCGTTCCGACCAATCGGGCGGGTTACAAGGCTAATGACGATTGGGACAATTTCGGCCAGAGACTGTCGGACAGCGGCAGCGTCGAATTCCACGATTTTCCCGTCTACGAAGAGGATCTGGATAGGGCGGCAACCGTCGGCGGCGAAGCGCCGGTGCTCGCAACCTTCAACACACCCCTCATTCAGCTCGTTTTCGTGAACTTCTATCTCGGCACGGCTGAAGGCGCTTTGCGAGAGGCGGTCGACTATGTCCGCAGCACGACTCGACCGTGGGTCACATCCGGCGTCGAACGTGCATCGGACGATCCCTATATTCTCGAGCGTGTCGGCGAGTTCACTGCGGCCTTGAAGGCTTCCGCTGCGCTGGCCGACAGCGCTGCGGCAACGGTGCAGGAGGCGCTTGCGGGAGGAAGCAGGGCAACGGCACGCGAGCGCGGCGAGGCAGCAGCCGAAGCCTATGCGGCGAAGGTGCATGCGACCCATGTTTCACTCGATATCACCTCGCGCGTCTTCGAACTCACCGGAGCGCGCTCGACCGCGGAGAAATATCGTTTCGACCGCTTCTGGCGCAATGTACGGACGCACACGCTGCACGATCCGGTCTTCTACAAGGCCAAGGAAGTTGGCGAATTCGTTTTGAACGACCGGATTCCTGAAGTCAGTCTCTACAGCTGACACGAGGGCGAGGACGTGGCGCAGTCTAAAAAGGGCATAGGCTCATAATCTGCGCTGCGCGGGTGCTGACTCCACCTGTACTCAAGATCGGTTAGCGTCATTTATATCTGGTGTGGTGTGGGCCAGGGTTGGAGCACACCACAGCTTCAAGCAGGCTTGCCGATTGTGGCCTTCACGCAGCTGGATGATTGATGTTTCAATATCCGGCTTACAAATCCTGTGCTCAACTCATTATTCTGTGGAGGGTTGCCGGCGCATGCCGCAATCCGCACACGTTCCTCATTAGGATCTCTTCGCTCACGAATCGTTTTCAACCTCCAGAAGGGCAGGCGATCTCGATTGAGAATGAAATCGATCCAATGGAGTCCTTCATGGCTGACACGCGCGCACCACTTTCCGGGGTGATACCGAAGATTTCTGTCGTCGGTGTCGGCGGTGGCGGCGGCAACGCGATCAACAATATGATCGCGCAACAACTTCAGGGCGTTGAATTCATCGCGGCAAACACGGATGCGCAGGCGCTTGCGACGTCCAAAGCGACCAGGCGCATTCAACTTGGCGCACAGGTGACGGAGGGCCTCGGTGCAGGCTCCCTGCCGGAAATCGGACGAGCCGCCGCCGAGGAATCCATCGATGAGATCATGGATCATCTCCAGGGCACGCATATGTGCTTCGTGACGGCCGGAATGGGCGGCGGCACCGGTACGGGCGCCGCGCCGATCATCGCTCAGGTCGCGCGGCAGGCGGGCATCCTCACGGTCGGTGTCGTCACCAAGCCCTTCACGTTCGAGGGCAACCGGCGCATGCGCACGGCTGACGAGGGCATCGAGCGACTGCGCGAAAGTGCGGACACCGTTATCGTCATTCCCAATCAGAACCTGTTTCGCATTGCGGACGCCACGACCACCTTCGCAAACGCCTTTGTGACTGCGGACCGCGTCCTTTATGCGGGCGTCAGCTGCATCACGGACCTGATCATCAAGGAAGGTCTCATCAATCTCGACTTCGCCGATGTCAAATCCGTGATGCGGGGAATGGGACGTGCGATGATGGGAACGGGCGAAGCTTCAGGACCGGGCCGCGCATTGAAAGCGGCAGATGCCGCAGTCTCCAATCCGCTTCTGGACGACATGAGCATGAAGGGCGCGCGCGGCGTGCTGATCTCCATTTCCGGCGGAACGGACATGACGCTGTTCGAGGTCGATGAGGCCGCCAGCCGCATCCGCGACGAAGTCTTTGCGGATGCCGATATCGTCGTCGGTGCCATCTTCGACAAGACTCTCGACGGGGTATTCAGGGTATCGGTCGTTGCAACCGGTCTGGAAAGTCTCGCGATGTCAGCCGGTCAGCCCATGGAAACCAATATGGATCGGCACTAATTGGCTTCAGCGTGGCGCTGTGGATCTGTGCTTTTGATTATGTGAAAGCCTCGTCGCCGGCGACGGGGCTTTCGTCTATCCGTTAAAGCGCGCCGTTTTTCGGCGGGATGACGTCGTTGAGGTGATAATTGCCGACGACGTGATATTTCCAGCGAACCGGATCGTGGAGCGTATGCGTGCGGGCATTGCGCCAGTGGCGATCGAGATTGAGATCGAGCTTGACCGAGGCCGTGCCGGCGAGCTCAAACAAGGTGTTGCTCGCTTCGATGGCAATTTCCGTTGTCAGCACCTTTGCGGCCGCCACCGCGAGCGTCGCCTCGACCACCCTCTTTTCTGTTGTCTCGACCTGGGCGGCATCGACCTTGCGGCCGGCGCGCTCGACGGTCGCGGTAGCAGCTTCCAGCCGGACGGCGATCTGCCCGACCTTGGCGATTGTCAGCGGATCGTCGCTCGCCCGCTCTACACCGCTATCCATCCAGGGGCGCGATCGGGTCTTCACGAAATCAAGCGTTTCGGCAAAGGCTGCCCGAGCGATGCCGAGATCGACGCCGGCATGAATGATCTGGCCGACGGAGCCAATCGTCGTCGGCCGTTCGAAGCCTTTGTGGTGAAGAACGACATGGTCGGCATTCACATAGACATTGTTGAGGACCGTGGTGCCGCTGCCGGTCGTGCGCTGCCCGAAGCCATCCCAATCGTCAATGATTTCGATGCCTTCCGTTCCCTTCGGGACGAAGGCCATGACCAGCTTGTCGGCTTCGTCGAGCGCAAAGACAGTGACCCAATCGGCGAAGAGGACGCCCGTCGAATAGAACTTGCGGCCATTGATGCGATAGCCCGGACCATCGCGGGTGATACGCGTATCATAGTGCCCGACTGTCTTCGTGCCGCGCTCGGAAAGAGCGTTGCCGAAGCGATCGCCGGCCAATGCGCGCCCGAAGAAATAGCGCTTCTGATCTTCCGAACCATCGACGCGCAAGGCTTCAAGAATGTAGAAGTGGTTCTGCGGAATCTGTCCGATCGAACCGTCGGCCTGGGCGAGTGTCGCCGTGATCTCCGCCAAGGTGGCATTGGAGACATCCAGGCCGCCATACTCCTCGGGAACCGTAATTGCCAAGAGCCCGGATTGTGCCAGCGCATCCATCTCGGCAAAGGGAAGCAGCCTCTCGCTATCGCGCTCCGAGGCGGTGGCGGCAAAACGCTGGGCCAGCTCCTGCGCGACGGCCAGCGCCTGCTGTTCGGTCTCCAGCAAGGTGGCCTCAGGATGCGTGGCGTTGATATGGTGCAGTTGCGCGTTCATGGGCGGGCTCCGATTTCATTTGGCGCCACGATGCCGCATTAAAAGCTGGTCTTCGAGAAAAGGCATTTCATTTTTGAAGAGGTCGTCGCTTCTTCATTCCTTTCTCTATAGAATTGATAGTCAATTGCTGCCTGAAGATATATCCACATTGGTAAGCATCGACAGTCTCGCCAATCTTACCCAGCTGTCACGCCCGGTTCGCCGGTCTTCAAAGCATTCGGCGGACGCCAACCACTCGTCGCGTCGGAACAAAACCGGTCGCGGACGAGATGGGGCTGCGTCCTGCCTGCCGGCGTTGCCGATTGGATCGGTACTCGAAGCTGTGTGGGGTTTTGTGTTCTGCCGACGAGGCAGATAAAGGACGTACCGGCCATCATGGCCGGTACGCAGTTCATTTTAGGAAGCCATACGACGCAGAGGCCGTGCAGAAATAGGCTTGGCGGGAACTCTTAAAGGGAGCTTCGTGGCGACGGGGGGCTTCCGTGCCGTGCTGGTTTTCGGCGCCCCAAGCCAGCGAAGAATCGCATCGAAGCCGGGCTGGGCGGCCCGTTTGAACTCGGGGCTCATTTCCTCGTCCATGCCGCAGAGAGAGGCTATTTCCTGGAAATCCACACGTCCTGCCCGGAGAGGAGGGCGCGATTGGAAAACGATAAGGCCGATCATGAAGCCTTTGATATTCTCGAAGCTACGCGGCTGAAGCAGCGGCTTGAGCCGCAGATCGCAAAAATCTGAAATCTTGCGCTGGAAAACGTCAGAGGCGGAGCTTTTTTTTATGGGCATTATTCATTCCTTGCAGGCGACATCATCCAATGGTCGGGGTGTGGCCCGCTAAAGCACGGAAGTTAAGGAAGCGCAAACAACCGACCGATTGGCCGCTTTCAATTCTACGATGAGCCGGGATTTGGCAAGTGGCAGATTGATCACGCTTCGGTAAACTCCGCTTCGGGTGGAACGCGATACCGGCAAGATCAGAGCTTCTTCGGTCGCGCCGCTAAGATCATGAAAAAACTGTAACTTGCCTCCCGCGCCATTGAGAGCGACATTTTCCTTGCGCCGGATATATGAGGTGAAAGACATGTCAGTCTTAGAAATATTGGTCAGACGCCGGATGCAGGAAGAATATGCAAAGGGTACACCACCAGAGCGCATTACCCGCCTTCTGCAGGAATTCTTCAACGGAACGGAAGCCTCCCAAGCTGATGTTGCCGCGCGACGGTCTTCCGGCAATCGATAAATGACGGTGGCCGGCCTCGATATTTCGCAAGGCCGGCCGTTTGTTGAAGCAATTAAATCCTCATAGCAGCTCTTTACTGGACCGCATTGGATCCCTGCATGTCCTCGACGGCTGTCAGGATTTTGTAGGCTGCCGCGACGCGCGCGGGGATCGGAAAATTCCTGTTTGCAAGCAAAGCGATGCCGACCTGTCTGGCCGGTATGAAGGCCGCGTATGCGCCAAAACCGTTCGTTGAGCCCGTCTTGTTGAGCAGGATATCCTTGCGCGGCTGCTGAGGCGGGTCGAGCCGGCTGATTTTATGGGGCTCAAATGCCATGTCTGACGAATTGCCGGCAAGCAGCCGGGCAAGCGTCGTTGGATAGGCATAGATCTCCCAACCGAGCGCCTGCGTCGTGTTGTCGACACGGTAATAGCCGACATGCGTCGCGTCGATTGCCTGCTGAAGCTTATCGTCGAGCTTTGCTTCGCCCATATTCGCTTCAAGAAAGGCAAGCATATCGGAGCTGGTAGTCTTGATGCCATAGGCCTGCGTATCGAAAACGCCGCCGTTGACGCGGATCGGCTTGCCCTGCTTGGAATAGCCATAGGCATAATTGGCCATCTCAGCCGGTGGAACGCGGACATAGGTGTGACGGAGGCCAAGACCAGGAAGAATTTTTTCCTGCATCAGCGTATCGAACGGCTCTCCGACGGCCTGCGCTGCCAGGTAACCGAATAGGCCGATGCTGGGATTGGAATATTGCCGATACGTACCGGGCGCAAAGGTGGGATGCCATTTGCGATAATAGGCAACCATCTTGTCCTGATCCGTCACGTCGCTGGGAAACTGCAGTGGCAGACCGCCTGCCGAGTATGTGGCGAGATCGAGCAGGCTGATCCTGTCGAAGCTGCTGCCCGCAAGTTCCGGCATATATTTCGTCGCCTTGTCGGAAAAGGACAGTTTTCCACGGACTTGAGCGTAGGAGCCGAGCGCTGCCGTAAAGGTCTTGCTGATAGAGCCGAGCTCGAAGATCGTGTCGCTCGTCACCTTCTGGCCGCTCTCCTTCGAGGCGACGCCATAGTTGAAGACATAACGCTTGCCTTTGACGGTCAGCGCGATCGCCATGCCCGGCACATCGTTTTCCTTCATCAGCGGGCGGACGATCTCGTTGACGGCCCGCTCCAGCCGATCTTGGTCATTGCCGTCGGCAGCCTGTGCGCCGACGCCATAGAAAAGGCAGCTGGCGACGAAGCCGATCTTCTGCAAAGAATTGGTACGTATATTCAAAATGATATCCTCATTGTGATGATCGACCGTGCAGGATCGTACGGTCGAAAAAGAGGTGATGATTGGTGGCGGTTGTTATCCGGGGCGTATGTTCTCAGATCGCCGCGGCAATGCGGCCGATTTCGGCAATGATGGCGTTGCGTTCGTCAGCTGCGATGGCGGGGATCTCGCAATAGGCCGTCACGATGATGGGCGCGCGCTTCGTTGGCCATAGCACCGCGATGTCGTTGGCATTGCCGTGTTTGTTGCCATTTGTTCCGGTCTTGTCGCCCACCAGCCAATCCTTCGGAAGCCCGGCGCGCAGGCGGGCGTCGCCCGTCTTGTTGGTGATCAGCCAGGCCGCGAGCTGCGATCGCGAGGCGGGCGTCAGCACATCGGTGAACAGAAGCCGCTGCAGGTTTTCCAGCATCGCCGAAGCTGTCGTCGTGTCGCGCTCATCGTTCGGTGTGTCGTGATAGTTCAGCGTGGGCTCGGTGCGGTCGAGGCGGGTGATCTCGTCGCCTATGCTGCGGCAGAAGGTCGTAATTGCCTCCGGGCCGCCAAAGCTCGCGAGCAGCAGATTGGCCGCGGTATTGTCGCTGAGCGTCACGGCCGCTGCGCAAAGTTCGCCAACGGTCATGCCATTTTCTCCGGCATTGGGTTTGGTGGTCGGAGAATAGTCGATGAGATCGCTCTTCTTGTAATGAATGCGTCGGTCGAGCTTCTCTTCTCCCTTGTCGACGCGAGCAAGCACGAGAGCTGCCGCCAGCGCCTTGAACGTGCTGCACATGAGAATGCGCTCGCCGGCGCGGTGCTCGATGCGCCTGCCGCTTGCCATGTCCAGAATGCTGACACAGATGCGGCCTGGATGCTTGCTTTCGAGCGCGGCAAGCTGCGCCTCGCCTGTATTATCGTCTGCAGTACGTCCAACCGAGCTCAGCCCTGCCAGTACAGGCAGCGCAAGCAAGCTGCCGGCAAGGCTTTGCCGGCGCGACAATAAGATCGTCATCTTGTTTCCACTTCGATTTTGCGTTGGGCAACGGAGCGCCTATCAGCCCGTGGACGTCATTGGGGTCTGGCAAATCACCGTGCGAGGCAGACTATGGCTCTGGTTTCTGCCCTAGACAAACGATCAATTCTGGGCTTAGACATGAGAAAAACTTGGCCTTAGGACACAAATGGACATTTCCCAACTGCCGCTGAACGCGCTGCGGGTTTTCGAGGCCTCGGCGCGGCATGGCAGTTTTACGCGGGCTGGCCTGGAGCTTCGGGTCACGCAGACGGCGATCAGCCATCAGGTCAAGGCGTTGGAAGACGTGCTGGGCGTGACCCTCTTCAAGCGCCTGCCACGCGGCCTCGCGCTGACCGACGAGGGGCATGCGTTGCTTCCGGTGCTGACGGACGCCTTCCGCCGCATGAGCGCCACGCTCAGCCAGTTGGAGGAGGGGAATTTCGCCGAGATCCTGACGGTCGGCGTCGTCGGGACTTTCGCGATCGGCTGGCTCCTGCCGCGCCTCGGCAGTTTCAAGGCGCAGCATCCCCATGTCGATCTGCGCCTGAAGACCAACAACAACCGAGCCGACATGGTGCTCGACGGACTGGATTTCTTCCTGCGCTTCGGTGACGGTGCATGGCATGGAACCGAGGCGATCCATCTTATGGATGCGCCACTCTCCCCAGTTTGCACGCCGGATATCGGCGCGCGATTGCGTACGCCTGCCGATCTCGTCGATGTCGAACTGTTGCGATCCTATCGGGTCGATGAATGGTCGCTCTGGTTCAGGGCGGCGGGCCTGCCGCCACCGCATCTTCGTGGCTGGATGTTCGATTCGTCGCTGACGCTGGTGGAGGCTGCAGCACGCGGCGTCGGTGTCGCGTTGGTGCCGGTCGCCATGTTTTCCCATGATATCGAAGCCGGCAGGATCATGCAGCCGTTCCGGATTACCGCGATGACCGGCAGCTACTGGCTGACGCGCTTGAAATCGCGAGCGGAGACGGCGTCCATGAAGGTGTTTCGCCAATGGCTGTTGGCTGAAATCGAGGAGATGCCGTGAGGCTGTATAGTTGAAGACAGCCCCGGGTTCATATCCGGAGCCGTTTGGAATAAGTGGCAATTGGAATGCGGATGATTGCGGTGTGCGGCAACTGTTTCAGCTTGCGAGTTTCAGCCTGACGGCCCCGGTCCGCGTTCCCGAACGCACGGTCTTGAATCGTCCGACCAGACCGGCGAGCTCGTTGCTGATATCGGCGAGGTGTCGCGTCGAGGCATTCGTCTCTTCCATTAGCGCAACATTCTGCTGGGTCATCTGATCCATGTTGCGAACGGCGGAATTGATCTCGCTGATGCCGACGGCCTGTTCCTGCGCCGAACGGGCGATTGCACCGACATTCCGGTCGATGGAAGCGACCTGATTACCGATGAGCGCCAGCGCCTCTCCGGTCCGGTTGACGAGCTCCACGCCGCGACGCACATCGTTGGATGATCTGTCGATGAGATCCTTGATTTCCTTTGCGGCGGTCGCCGAACGCTGCGCCAATTCGCGGACTTCCTGGGCGACGACGGCGAAGCCCTTGCCCTGTTCGCCCGCTCTCGCCGCCTCGACGCCGGCGTTCAAAGCCAGAAGGTTGGTCTGGAAGGCGATGTCATCGATGACGGAGATAATATCTGTCATCTTGCGCGACGAGGTTTCGATATCGCCCATGGCGGAGACGGCCTGCTGCACGACCTCGCGCGAGCGTTCCGCCTCCGAGGCGGATTCCTTGACGATTGCCTGAACCTCGCGCGTCCGCTCAGCGGTCTGTTCGGAAATCGTGGTGATCTGGTCGATCGCAGCGGCACTTTCTTCAAGGGCAGAGGCTTGCTGTTCCGTGCGCCTTGCCATGTTGTCAGCGGCGGACGAGATCGAACCGGCTTCGTCGCGAACGCGTGTCACTGAATCTTCGATGCGCTGCATTGCAGTGCCGAGGGATGCGAGCGACTCGTTATAGTTGCTCTTCAAGACCTCGAATTCGGCCGAAAGGGCTTCTGTGATATCAGCCGTGAGGTCGCCGTTTGCAAGACCGTTCAGCGCTATGCCGAGTGCGTTAAGCGCGCGTTCCTGCTCGCGCTGGGCAGCAGCCCGCTCGGATTCCGCGCGGTCGCGCTCATCGGCGAGCACCTGCAGGTAAACCGAAATGCCGTAATCCATGTCGACGAGGGCGGCCTTGACGATCGCCGACAGCCGCCGTGAGAGGACTTGTTCATGCTTGCGCTGCATGAAACCATTGAGCTGCTGTGCGACGATCGATCGCACCATCCCTTCGAGGATCAAGGCGTAGCCGCCAATATACCAGCGCGGCTCGAGGCCGAGGCGGGCATGGGTCCTGCCCACCGCCGAGACCGCTTCGACATAATCAGGTCCGTATTTGCCTGACGCGATCGTCTTCCAATGGTCCTGCTGCTTGGATTTGGCGTGGTGTACATGCTGTTGCGACGAAAAGAATTTCGACATCGCCGGATGTTTGGTGATCTTCTCGTAAAAGGTGTCGAGAGAGCCTTTGACGGCGGATTCGATAGTCGGCTGCAGCTCTGCCAGAGCCTGCCTGGCATCCTGTCCCAGTCCAACAAAGTCGAGCCTATCGTTCAACTCGTCCATTTTCGATGCGCGCACCATAATCTGCTCCAGGAAAGAAATTACAAGTAGTTAGGGCACGATCATGGTTAAAAAATCATTAGATTTTCACCTCATTTTCGATGCGCGGCCGACAGCATTGAATGTGGTGGCTGCGACCATGCCCGTCGCAACATATTGCTCGGTTCGATGTCATCTGCTAAACGCTGTGGCCATCACGTATCTCGCCACGAGGCCATCGGCATGGGGAATTCCAAGTCAGCAGATAAATAAGCCGCAACAGCTTTTTCTTGTTGCGGCGTGCTGTCGAACTCATTCCCGTTGATACCAGTGGCAGGCGCCGCCCGAACTCTCTTTCGAGCGGAATTTCTCATGTCTGATATACGCCCGTCATGGGCCTACTCGCTGCCGGCGGCACTGCTGCTGATGGCGCCTTTTGATATCCTCGCCTCGCTGGCCATGGATATCTACCTCCCTGTCGTGCCGTCGATGCCCGGCATTCTCGACACCACGCCTGCTATGATCCAGCTGACACTGAGCCTCTATATGATCATGCTGGGTCTCGGGCAGCTGGTGTTCGGCCCGCTTTCGGATCGTATCGGCCGCCGCCCAGTCCTGCTTTCCGGCGCGCTTCTGTTCGCCGTCGCCTCTCTCGGAGCGGCCCTGTCATGGAGCGCTCCCATCTTCGTTCTATGCCGCCTGCTGCAGGCCATGGGCGCGTCGGCAGCCTTGGTCGCGACCTTCGCGACCGTGCGGGATGTCTACGGCAATCGTCCGGAGCAGGCCATTATCTATGCCACATTCGGATCGATACTCTCCTTCGTGCCCGCACTCGGCCCCATAGCCGGCGCCATGATTGCCGATCAGTTCGGCTGGCGTGCTATTTTCATATTGCTTGCGCTTTTGGCGCTGGCTGCGACTTTTCAAGCCATGGCGAAGTGGCATGAAACGAGGCCTCAAGGCTCTATCGGCCCGCGCCGTTCCATATGGCCGATCTTCAAAAGCCGGTCGTTCTGGACTTATACTCTCGCCTTCAGCGCGGGCATGGGCACATTCTTCGTGTTCTTCTCGACCGCACCGCGCGTGCTGATCGGCAGGGCCGGCTACTCCCAGCTCGGTTTCAGCATTGCCTTTGCAACGGTTGCCGTCGTGATGATTGCGGCGGCACGCTTCGCCGGATGGTTTGTCGAAAGATGGGGTGTCGCAGGCTGTGTTGCGCGGGGCATGGGACTGCTTCTTATCGGTGCGGCAGCTCTTGCGCTTGGCCAACTCTACGGAGTGCCGTCCTTCGCAAGCTTCGTGCTGCCGATGTGGATCATGGCGGTCGGCATCGTCTTTGCGGGATCGGTTACGGCGAACGGCGCTCTGGCGGAGTTCGGCGATATCGCCGGATCGGCGGTGGCGTTCTATTTCTGTATTCAGAGCCTGATTGTGAGTCTCGTCGGGACGCTGGCGATCACCGCACTGGATGGCGATAGCGCATGGCCGCTTGTGGCTTTCTCCGCTGTCATGGCGCTGCTGGTATTGGCAGCACTTCATAGGCTGCGGCGTCACTACGCTTTGGCTTGATCCGCCAAGCATGCGCCCTTCACGTGGTAAAATCTGAAACGACCGCCCGCGAAGGTGAGCTTCGCGGGCGGTCAGTTTTGTCTCGTCCTGTTTCAGAACCCTCCTAGCGCCACCCCAATGCCGGTGCGACATGCGTCAGGATGCTCTCGATGACATGGGCGTTGTAGTCGACCCCAAGCTGGTTCGGCACCGTCAACAGCAGGGTGTCGGCCGCGGCGATGGCTTCGTCCTTTGCCAACTCCTCGATCAGCACATCCGGTTCTGCGGCATAGCTGCGGCCGAAAATGGCCCGTGTCTTTTCATCGATGAAGCCGATCTTGTCAGCATCCTTGCCGCTCTGGCCGAAATAGGCGCGGTCGAGATCGTTCACCAGCGCGAAGATGCTGCGGCTAACCGAAACTCGCGGCTCGCGTTTGTGCCCGGCTTCTTTCCAGGCCTCGCGATAGAGCCTGATCTGATCGGCCTGCTGGACGTGGAAGGGTAGGCCGCTTTCATCATCCTTCAGCGTCGAGCTCTGCAGGTTCATGCCGAGCTTCGCGGCCCATACGGCCGTGGCATTGGAGCCGGCACCCCACCAGATCCGCTCGCGCAGGCCCTCGGAATAGGGTTCCAAGCGCAACAGGCCTGGCGGGTTGGGGAACATTGGCCGAGGGTTGGGCTGTGCGAAGCCTTCGCCGCGCAGCAGATCGAGCAGCACTTCCGTATGCCTGCGGCCCATATCGGCATCGCTTTCGCCTTCCATTGGGGCATAGCCGAAATGGCGCCACCCGTCGATTACCTGTTCGGGCGAGCCGCGGCTAATGCCGAGTTGCAGCCGGCCGCCGGCGATAAGATCGGCAGCGCCGGCATCCTCGGCCATGTAGAAAGGATTTTCATAGCGCATGTCGATGACGGCAGTGCCGGTTTCGATGCGGCTGGTCTTGGCGCCGACAGCTGCCAGCAGTGGGAAGGGTGAGGCAAGCTGACGTGCGAAATGATGCACTCGGAAATAGGCGCCGTCCGCACCCAGCTGTTCGGCCGCCACGGCGAGGTCGATCGATTGCAGC
Source organism: Rhizobium sp. WW22 (assembly GCF_047041135.1). Taxonomy (NCBI): domain Bacteria; kingdom Pseudomonadati; phylum Pseudomonadota; class Alphaproteobacteria; order Hyphomicrobiales; family Rhizobiaceae; genus Rhizobium; species Rhizobium sp. WW22. Next base: position 1,251,321 of record NZ_CP178199.1, on the reverse strand, counting down.
AGCGTATCGGCAGCTGAACGGGTTTGCGACTGGGGCGAGGGCGTCCAGTGGCCGAATGAAAGGAAACCGATCTTCTTCATGGTGCAGTCCTATTACTATATCCGGTTAGCACGGCCTGATTTTGCATCACGCATGTCCATGCAGAAACCGGCACGTCAAAGCTGCCGCTCGCTTGCGTCTTCATGGCATGGCTTGCAAAAGCCGTAGGTTCAGGCGGCTATATGTGCATGGATGCAGCGGATGGAACAGCGCAATCTGTGAACTGATCGTCAATGCCGACGGGGTTGTGTTCTTCCCGTATATGGTTTCCTGCGCGTTTCCTAACATGAACAAATTTTAACGAAGACATTAACAATCAGATAACGCACCGCACCGAAACTGCCGTGCGTGTGAGTGCATCTCTCGCTTTCAATGTCCTTGAAACAAGAAATGGCAGGAAACCATGTTTGCAAGAAATTTCGCCCCCGCTCTGGTCTTCGTCGCATTCAGCGCCGGTATCGCGCATGCGGAAGTGCCCGTCCGTATCGATCAATTCGATCATTGGGGCGCATATTCTTATAAGTCCGGCGACAATGTGAATTGCTATGTTCTATCGAGGCCGGTTGCGCAGCAGCCCGCCAGTGTCGACCATGGCGACAATTTCTTCATCGTCTCGCGTCTGTCTCCCGGCGATAAATTGGTTCCGGAGGCCGCGATGGGCTATGACCTGAAAGACGGTGCTCAGATGACGGCGACGGTCGGCGACAAGACATTCCCGATGTTTACGAAAGACCGGCACGGCTGGGTAAAAAACGAATCGCAGGAGCCGACCATGGTCAACGCCATGAAAGGCGGTGCTCAGTTGCAACTGCAGGCAACCTCTAAGCGAGGCACCGAGACGAGTTATTCCTACTCGCTGTCAGGCATTACCGCTGCCTTGAAGCGGATAGAGACATGCCGGTAAAACTGGAGGCTGAGCGGCGATCTAGGATTCCGTCCCGCCAAGTTGTATAGCCCGCGAGCTGGCTGGCGTCTTCTCATTGCGTGGAGAAGGCGCTAGGCCGGAGCATCTCGAGTAATATCTCTTGTGAAATCAAAAATCCTGATATAAATGAAATCTATTGATGGGGAATTCAGGATTTTATGCAGCGCGGCTTTCTGACAATTTATGCGGGTGAGAACGCTGCGGTTTTCCGGGCGTTATCGGCGCCGGCACGTGTCGATATGTTGAAGCTGCTCTGCGCAAGGGGCTCGCTGAATGTCAACGAGATCGCCCGGGAGCTTGATCTGCCGCAATCGACCGTCGCGACTGGTATCATGATCCTGGAGGAGGCCGGTCTTGTCGAGACCAAGGCTGCAAAGGCGCGCAAGGGTTACCAGAAGATCTGTACCGCGCTTTACGATGAGATCCTGCTGAGCTTCGAGGATCAGGCCTTCAAGCATGATGAGGACGTGATCGAAGTCGCCATGCCGATCGGTCTCTACACGAGCTGCGAGACGCATGCGCCTTGTGGCCTGTGCTCGACCGAGGGCGTCATTGGCCTGCTTGATGTTCCCGACTATTTCCTTGATCCGCAGCGCATGCAGGCAGGTCTTCTCTGGTTCGGGCGTGGCCATGTCGAGTATAAATTCCCGAACAATGCCAAGATCTTGAACAGGAACGTCAATGCCATCGAATTCTCGATGGAGCTCTCGTCCGAAGTGCCTGGCACCAATCCGGACTGGCCGTCCGACATCACTGTGTGGATCAACGGCGTCGCCGTTGGCACATGGACGTCTCCGGGCGATTATGGCGATAAGCGCGGGGCTTTTACGCCAAGCTGGTGGAAGCTCGAAGGCTCTCAATACGGCAAGCTCAAGACCTGGCGAATCTCCAAGAAGGGCACCTTCATCGACGGCGTTGCCTCTTCCGATGTGACGATCGATGATCTTGCCATCAGTCAGCATTCGTCGATCCGCCTGCGGATCGGGATTGCCGACGATGCGCGCAACACCGGTGGCATCAATATTTTCGGCCGCGGTTTCGGCAACTATGGCCGCGATATCCTTATGCGCATCGATTTGGCTCAATAGTATCGTAATTTATGATACATAATATCGTATCGGAGCCAAATGCCGACAAGTCATATTTTTCATAAGTCACTGAATTTAAAACTTATTTTGTTATCTCGTGAGTGTCGCTACCATAGCTTTAGCGATATTTTCCGTCTTGAATGCGTTGACGACCTTCCAAAAGTGTATCAAGATCAAGGTATAAGAACGAAATATCTGATATATATGGGAGGAAGGCCGTGAAGGCGCATGTGATCGTCCACCGTGATTTCCGAATTGCCGACATCGATGATCGGCTTTACAGCTCTTTTCTGGAGCATCTGGGGCGGGCGATTTATGGCGGCATCTACGAGCCGGGCCATCCAGCCGCCGATGAGAACGGATTTCGCAAGGATGTGATTGAGCTTGTGCGCGAGCTCAACTCGCCCTACTGCCGCTATCCCGGTGGCAATTTCGTTTCAGCCTATAATTGGGAAGATGGCGTCGGGCCGCGGTCCGAGCGGCCGGTGCGTCTCGATCTTGCCTGGCGGACGCGGGAGAGCAACCAGATCGGCGTCAATGAATTCGTCGATTGGTGCAAGAAGGCCAATACCAAACCGATGCTTGCCGTCAACCTCGGCTCGCGCGGGCTGGATGCGGCGAGAAACTTCCTTGAATATTGCAATCATCCAGGCGGCACATACTGGTCGGATCTGCGGCGCAAGCACGGCTGGGCCGATCCGCATGGGGTGAAGCTCTGGTGCCTGGGCAATGAAATGGACGGTCCCTGGCAGGTGGGTCACAAGTCCGCCTATGAATATGGACGCCTGGCCGATGAGACTGCCAAGGCCATGCGCGGCTTTGATAAATCGCTCGAACTCGTCGTCTGCGGCTCGTCCAATTCCGATATGAAGACCTATCCCGATTGGGAAGCGCAGGTTCTGGATCAGTGCTACGACAGCGCCGACCATATCTCGCTACATATGTATTTCGCCAACCGCGAGAAGAACACGCTGAACTATCTCGCAAAGGCCGAGAAGCTGGATCGCTATATCGTCACCATCGGCGGTGTCATTGACTATATCAAGGCGAAGAAGCGCTCGAAGAAGACGATCGGCATTTCCTTCGACGAGTGGAACGTCTGGTATCACTCAAACCAGCAGGATAAGGAGATTCTCGCCCGTGACGAATGGCCGGATGCGCCGCATCTGCTGGAGGATGTCTATAATTTCGAGGACGTGCTGCAGGTCGGCGGCATTCTCAACACCTTCATTCGCCGCTCCGATCGCGTTCGCATTGCCTGCATCGCCCAGCTTGTCAATGTGATCGCACCGATCATGACGGAGGATGGCGGCCCGGCATGGCGGCAGACGATCTACTACCCGCTCTATTTCGCCTCGAAATATGGCCGCGGTTATGCGTTGCGCCTCGTCACGGATGGTCCGACCTATGACAGCGACGAGGCCGATGACGTGCCTTATCTCGATGTGTCGGCCGTTCACGACGAAATGGGAAAGATGGTTACGCTGTTTGTCGTCAACCGTCATCCCGACAGCGCGCTCGATCTAGATACACGTCTCGAAGGCTTTGCCGGAGCCCGTGTCGTCGAACAGCATGAAATCGTCAACAACGATTTGCAGGCAACCAACACTGCAGCGCATCCGAACGCGGTCGTCCCGACCAATACGGGCGATGCCAAGATCGAGGATGGCCGGCTTCGTGCCACGCTGAAGCCGCTGTCCTACACGGTGATCCGGCTGGCGGTCTGACGCCGTGTCGCCGGGGGGCGATACGCCCGGCACTAAAAGCGGTCGAACAGTCGCGAGGAGGCGGCTGACGACCCGTTGCAGGCCCGGACCGCCGCGCGCTGTTTTGAGCGGCCGGCCGGGAAAAAGGGGTGAAAATCGCGGCCTGCTCATCATCACTTGAGTGTACCGCGCAGTCGATAAAAATGGGAGGAGATCATGAAGCAGTGGAAGAAGCTTGCCTTCGGCGTCGCGCTGGCCACGTTCGGCCTCATCGCGGCGGCCCAGGCTCAGGACTATACCTCTTTGCCCCGCAAGGAGACCTTGATCGTCGAAAACCCTGAGGGAACGATCAAGAATCCGGGCTGGTTCAACATCTGGGTCAATGGTGGCGGCGGCGTTTCGACCGGCCTCCAGCAGCTGACCATGGACACGCTCTGGTACATCGATCCGGAGAAAGGTCTGGGCGGCTCGGCCTGGGACAACTCACTTGCTTCCGACAAGCCGCAATATAACGACGATTTCACCCAGATGACGGTGAAACTGCGCAAGGGCCTTTATTGGAGTGACGGCGTCGAATTCACGGCCGATGACGTCGTCTACACCGTCAAGACCCAGATGGATCATCCGGGTATGAACTGGAGCGCGGCCTTCTCGGTTCAGGTCGCAAGCGTCGAGGCGCCGGATCCCTATACGGTCGTCTTCAAGTTGAAGAAGCCGAACTCGCGTTTCCACGCCATCTTCACCGTTCGCTGGAACGGCGCCTGGATCATGCCCAAGCATGTCTTCGAAAAGGTCGCTGATCCCGTACGCTATGACAATGCCAATCCCGTTTCGCTCGGCGCCTATAAGCTGAAGGCGTTCGATCCGCAGGGCAAATGGTACACCTGGGAGAAGCGTGACGACTGGCAGCGCACCTCGCTTGGCCGTTTCGGAGAACCGGCCCCGAAATATGTCACCTATGTCGATCCCGGTCCGCCGGATAAGCGCACCATCGCGCAGCTCGAGCACAATCTCGATATCATTCACGACAACACGCCGGAAGGCATGTTCACGCTGAAGGAAAAGTCGAAGACCGTCGACAGCTGGTTCCCCGGCTTCCCGTTCGCCCATCCGGATCCGACGCTGCCGGCTGTGATCTTCAACAATCAGGATCCGCTGTTCCAGAATGCCGATGTGCGCTGGGCCTTGGCACTGCTCATTGATATCAAAGCTGTCGATATGGCGAGCTATCGTGGCGCGGCCACGCTTTCCGCGCTCGGCGTTCCGCCGACGGCAATCGCCATGACGGATTATCAGGCGCCGATGCAGGATTGGCTGAAGAATTTCGAAGTTGACACCGGCAAGCGCAAGATAAAGCCCTACGATCCCACGATCGGCCAGCAAATCGCCGATATCCTGCGCAAGCAGCCGAAATACAAGGATCAGATCCCGACCGATCCGGCCGCCATCAGTGCTGCCTTCGGTTACGGCTGGTGGAAGCCCGATCCACAGGCCGCCGCTGAGCTGCTGGAAAAGGCCGGCTTCAAGAAGGTGGGCGGCAAATGGATGACGCCTGACGGGCAGCCGTTCAAGATCCGTTTGACGGTCGAAGGCGATACTCGCTCCGTCTTTACCCGTGCGGGCACTCTGATCGCCCAGCAATGGGCAGCCTTCGGGATCGATTCCAAAGCTGCTCCATCCACCAGCGTCTGGCAGGCGGGATTGCAGCCCGGCAACTACCAGGTTGCGATTGCATGGAGCGTCGAGACCTGGGGCGGCGATCCCGATCTGTCCTTCTTCCTTGACAGCTGGCATTCGGAGTTCGTCGCCAAGAAGGGTGAGAACCAGGCACCGCGCAACTGGCAGCGTTGGTCCAATCCGGATCTCGACAAGATCATCGAAAATATTCGCCGCGTCAGCGCCGATGATCCGAAGGGCATCGAACTTGGCAAGGACTATCTGAAGCTGGTCGCGCAGCAGATGCCGACCATTCCGCTGATGTCCTATAACGTCTTCACCTCGATGGATACGACCTACTGGAAAGGCTATCCGACCATTGCCGACCCCTATACGGACCCCGTTCCCAATTGGGCGAACTCCCGATTGATGATGGTCAAGCTGAAGCCGGCACAGCCCTGATTTCTCCCGACCCTGATGCGGCAACCGCCGCGTCAGGCACCTTTCGCCGGACACTAGGCAGGTCCGGCGAATCTTTTGAATTGATGATGAAGCGCAAGCAGCGAGGAAGACGGCGGCATGACGTCCTATCCAGTTTTCGTATTGAGACGATTTGGCCAATTCCTGCTCGTTGTCTTCCTCGGCATTTCCGCAACATTCTTCATCACTCACATGACGCCGATCGATCCCGTCGAGGAAAGCATCGGGACCATCCAGCAGATGGGCCAATCCGATCCCCGCGCCGTCGACCTGATGCGTCAGTCGTTGCGTGAGCTTTATGGTCTCGAGGGCTCCATCTGGCAGCAATACCTGCATTTCTGGGGGCGCCTTGCGACCGGCGATCTCGGGCCGTCGCTTTCGGCCTTTCCCACGCCTGTTTCCGCCATCATCGCGAGGGCGCTGCCTTGGACGATCGGTCTGATGACTGTTTCTGTCATCCTGACCTTCATTCTCGGCAACATGATCGGCGCGCTCGCCGGCTATTATCGCAAGAGCGCGGTGCTGAAGGCCGTCAGCCTGGTTTTCATCGCCATGCAGCCGATCCCCTATTACATCCTCGCCTTCTTCTCATTATTCTCTTCGGCTATGTCTGGCCGATCCTGCCGATCAATGGCGGCTATGAGATGAACACTAACCTCAATCTCTCGGTTACGCTGGTGCTCGATATTCTCCGCCACTCCATCCTGCCGGCGCTGTCGCTGATCCTTGTTGGGACGGGCGGCTGGCTCATCGGCATGCGGGCGCTCGTCTCCAATATCATAACCGAGGATTATGTTGTTTTCGCCGAGCTCGGCGGCGTGCCGAAGCGCAAGATCCTGCGCTCCTACATTGCCCGCAATGCCATGGTGCCGCAGTTTACCGGCCTTGCCATGTCGCTTGGCGCGGTCTTCAACGGCACGGTCATTACCGAAATCGTCTTCGGCTATCCCGGTATCGGCAATCTTCTGATTTCGGCTGTGCATGCCGGCGACTACAGCCTCGTCCTGGGGCTCAGCGCGCTATCGATCGTCGGTGTCGCGGCGGCCGTATTCATCATCGACATATTGGGTCCGCTGATCGACCCGCGCATCAAGGTGGAGTAGGCCATGCTGACGATCGTTCGCGACCTTGCTCGCCAGAATATGGAATTCCTTTTCGGTCTTCTGTTGCTCGCCATCATCGTCGGGCTGGTGATCCTGTCTTATTTCTCGCCCTATGGCCCGGCCGATCTTTATCTGCTGCCGCCCGACATGCCGCCGGATGGGCAATACTGGCTGGGCACGACGTCGCGCGGCCAGGATGTTTTCTGGCAGCTCACGACAGCGCTCCGCAACACGCTCTATTTCGGCATCGGCGTTGCCATTCTCTCGCGCATTATCTCGCTGGTCGTGGGGCTGGTGGCTGGCTATGCCGGCGGTGCTGTCGATCGCGTACTGATGGCGATCAACGACAGTATCATGGTCATTCCGCAGTTTCCGTTGCTGATCCTGTTCTACTTCGTGCTCAAGGATGAAATGACCTGGACGGTGCTCATCATCGTTATGGCCTCGCTCGGCTGGTCCTACGACGCGCGCCTGATCCGCTCGGTGGCGATCAGCCTGAAGACGCGGCCTTTCACCACGCAGAGCGTCTATTCCGGCATGAGCATGCGCAAGATCCTCGTCGAGGAACATCTGCCCTATGTGCTGCCGATCGTCTTCGCCACGACGATGAACAACATGATCTGGTCGATCGGTATGGAGATCACGCTCGCGGTGCTCGGTTTCACCGATATCGAAACGCCGACCATGGGCATGATGATCTATTGGGCCAATGCGCATTCGGCGCTTATCGCCGGTACATGGTGGTGGGTTGCAGCGCCGGTCGCTGCCATCGTGGTGCTGTTCATGGCGCTCTTCCTGCTGTCGATGTCGATGAATGAATATAACGACCCCCGCAGTCGTTTGAACCGGATGGGAGGCTGAGGCATGGAGGCTGTCGTCGAGGTCAACAACCTCAAGGCTTATTACCGGGCCTTCCTTTATGGCGTCGATCGCGAGGTGCGGGCGGTTGACGATATCAGCCTGTCGATCGCCCGTGGCGAGATCTATGGCGTTGCCGGTGAATCGAGCAGCGGCAAGACGACGCTGATCAAGACGATCGCCGGCGCCATCCGCCCGCCGCTGCGCGTCGTCTCCGGCGCCGTCAAATTCCATTTCAACAATGGAACTCAGGATATTTACGCCATGACGGCGGAGCAGCGGTCATCGCTTCGCTGGCGGCATCTTTCCTATATCATGCAGGGATCGATGAATGTGCTCAATCCCGTCCGCCGTATCCGGCACTCGTTCACCGATTTCGCCTTCCGCCACATGAAGGCCGATCGCGCCACCTTCTTCGATCGCGTTGGCACCCATCTCCAGCGGCTGAAATTGGATGCGAATCTTCTCGATGCCTATCCGCATGAATTGTCCGGCGGCATGCGGCAGCGCATGACGATCGCGCTCGCCACCATCCTGACGCCCGAATTCATCATCGCCGATGAGCCGACGACGGCGCTCGATGTCATCGTCCAGCGCGACGTGCTGCAAATGATCCGCGAGATACAGCGCGATATGGGGTCGTCCTTCCTATTCGTGACCCACGACATGGGCGTGCACGCCGCCGTTTCCGATCGCATCGGCATCGTCTATGCCGGGCGACTGGTCGAGGAGGCGCCGACGCGCAAACTCTTTCACATGCCGCTCCATCCCTATACGCAGCATCTGGTTGCAAGCCTGCCGCGGATCGGGGATGCCTCCACGCGCCCCTCGCTTGAGGGCAGGCCGCCCAATCTCGCCACGCCGCCGGAAGGATGCCGCTTTCATCCGCGCTGTCCGAAGCGCATGGATATTTGCAGCCGCGAAGTGCCGCCTATGGTGACCATCGAGCCGGACCGGCGTGTCGCCTGCTTCGCAGTGACGGGAGGAGCGCGATGAGCGATCTTCTTTCACTCTCGCATGTTAGCAAGATCTATCGCCAAGGGGGCATGCTCAGCCGCCGTCATATCACGGCGGTTCGCGATGTCAGTCTGAGCCTGGGAGAGGAGCCGGAAATCCTCTCCATCGTCGGTGAGTCGGGCTCAGGCAAATCGACCATTGCGGCGATGATCCTCGGCCAGACGGCGCCGACATCGGGCAGCCTGAATTTTCGCGGCAGACCAGTGGCCATTCATGGCCGATCCGAGCGGCGCGCCTTCATGCGGGAGGTCCAGCCGGTTCTTCAGAATCCGTTCGAAGCGTTCAACCCCCTCAAGAGGGTTGATCGATATCTTTTTGAAACGGCAAGGAATTTCGCGCCGATGGGTCCAAGGCCAAGCCGAGCCGATGTCGAGCGTATTGCAGACGAGGCGCTTGCCCATATCGGCTTAACCCTTGCCGAGGTGAAGGGGCGGTTTCCGCATGAGCTTTCGGGCGGTCAGCTGCAGCGCACCGCCATTGCCCGCGCGCTGATACCGCAGCCCCGTTTGCTGGTAGCCGACGAGCCGGTTTCGATGGTCGATGCTTCGCTTAGAATGGCGATCGTCAATCTCTTCGGTCAGCTGAAGAAAGAGCTCGGGCTGTCGATCATCTACATCACGCATGATCTGGCAACCGCTTATTATATCAGCGATCGCATCATCATCATGAAGAAAGGTGAGATCGTCGAGCAAGGCGGCGCGCGAGCCGTCCTCGACAATCCGCAGCATCCCTATTCGGGGGCTTTGAAGGAGGCTGTCCTCTCCACCACGCCCGAGATGGAAACGGCAACGACCCTATGATCGTCTATTTTCAACGCGAGATTCGGGTCGAAAGGATGATGGATGACAGGGTGCGCTCGACGCCGTCGATCGTGCCGATACCATCGATCAGCTGATCCAGCTCGGAGATCGAGGGTGCTGCGATGATGGCGATCAGATCGAAGGTGCCGCTGACGGAATGAAGCGTCGTTACCTCGGGGATAGCATTCAGCGATGCCGTCACGGCTGACAGCGCCTTCGGCGCGATCGTAATCAGCACATGCGCCCGAATGAGACCAGAAAGATAGGTCTCGGACAGCCGCACGCCATAGCCTGAGATCACACCTTCCCGCTCCAGCCGTTCAAGCCTCGCCTGGACGGTGGTGCGCGACAGCGACAGCTTTTTAGCGAGAGTCGCGACAGGCATGCGGGCATTCTGGCCGAGCAAGGCGATCAGTTCGCGGTCCTTATCGGTGACCTGCATGGCGACTCCTGCATTGTGCAAATTCTATTCGTCAGTTTGTATAGTTTTGTACAACGAAATGCGTTTTTTGTCGCTATGAATCGTTCAACTCCTACCTACACTTATAAAAATCTTATCAATGAAATGCAGGGGAGTCATATGAAAGACATAGTGGTCATCGGCGCGGGCAAGATCGGTGGGGCGATCGCTCTAATGCTGGCCGAAACAGGCGACTACACGGTCGTCGTCGTCGACCGCAGCCAGGAACAGCTGGACAAGATCGACCGTCACCCTGCAATTTCCACCGCCGCTGTCGACATCGCCGATCGCGCCGGGCTCGTTGGCGTTCTGAAGGGCAAGTTTGCCGTCTTGTCGGCCGCACCGTTCCATCTTACAGGCTTCGTCGCGGAAGCGGCACTTGAAGCCAACGTCCATTATCTCGACCTCACCGAGGATGTGGCCACGACCAAGAAGGTTGAGGAACTGGCTCAGGGCGCCAACACCGCCTTCATCCCGCAATGCGGCTTGGCGCCGGGCTTCATCTCGATCGTCGCCAATGATCTCGCCAAACGTTTCGACAGTCTCGACAGCGTGCGCATGCGCGTCGGCGCGCTGCCGCAATATCCCTCCAACGCTCTGAACTACAATTTGACCTGGAGCACGGACGGCCTCATCAACGAATATATCGAGCCCTGCGAAGCGATCGTCGAAGGCAAGCTCGTGACTGTGCCGGCCATGGAAGAGCGCGAAGAATTCTCGCTCGACGGCGTCACCTACGAGGCCTTCAACACGTCCGGTGGCCTCGGCACGCTCGCCAAGACACTGGCTGGCCGTGTCCGCACGATGAACTACCGCACCATCCGCTATCCCGGCCATCAGGCCATCATCAAGGCGCTGCTCAACGACCTCAACCTCAAGAACCGCCGTGATGTGCTGAAAGATCTCTTCGAGAACGCGCTGCCGGCCACCATGCAGGACGTGGTCGTCGTTTTCGTCACCGTCTGCGGTTGGCGCGAGGGCCGTTACATGCAGGAAACCTATGCCAACAAGGTCTATGCAGGCATCGTCGCGGGCAAGAAGATGAGCGCCATCCAGATCACCACGGCTGCCGGCATTACCACGGTGCTCGATCTGCTGGCTCAAGGCAAGCTGCCCGCCAAGGGCTTTGTTTGCCAAGAAGAAATCGATCTTGGCGATTTCTTGGCCAATCGCTTCGGACGGGTGTACAGCCTTGAGAAGATCAAGATGAAAGAAGCGGTTTAAGCGGCCAATTTACTTGATGTTTTTCATGTGGCGCCTTCGGGCGCCACATGTGTTTTAGCCTTTAAAGATTACTTTATGGAGGCTACCTTGTCAGACGCTCGAGGATCTCAACGGGATGCAGGATGGCCTGGTTATCGATCTTGGCAACTTGCGAACGACAGGAAAAGCCGGTCGCCATAACCATCGTCTGATTGCCGTTTTCGGCGATCTTGTCCTGCCAGCTCATCGCGTAGAGCTTTTCCGAAATGGCGCGATTGCGCACCTCGTGGCCGAAGGTGCCGGCCATGCCGCAGCAGCCGACATCGGCTATATCGAGCTTGATACCCAATTTTCCGAAAAGCACGGACCATTGCTTGATAGCAGCCGGCGCATTCGTTCTCTCCGTGCAGTGGGCAAGCAGCGTGAAGCGTTCGTGCGGCACAGCCTCTGATGCTCGTATTCGGTCGAGATCGGCGGCGAGCCATTCCTGAAGCAGCAGCACCGGCGCGCGCAGCTTGGCGGAGGGCAGGGCGGCATATTCGCTGCGATAGGTCAGCGTCATTGACGGATCGATGCCGACAAGCGGAATGCCCATTTGCGAGATACGATCGAGATAATCACGCGATTTCGCCGCCGTCTTCTCGAAGCGGCCGAGATAGCCATGCACATGCAGGGCCTTGCCGTTGTTCTGCGACATAGCGAGCAACGGTTGGAAGCCTATCTTCAGGGCGAGCTTGAGCGCGGCGATGACGACGGCTGGATCGAAATAGGTGGAGAAGACATCGGCTACAATGACGACCGCTTGGGCTCGCTCCTCTGTGGTGAGCTTTCTCAACCGTTCAGGAGTAGCAACCTGCACGCCGAGACGAGCGGCTTCCCTTTCCAGCGATACTGCAGGCATGACGGGAAGGGCGGTGAGGCCGGCAAGCCGCATCAAGCCCTGGCCGGCGGTCGATCCGGTCAGCAGATTGTAGCCTAGTTTGAAACGCGCCATTAGCGGCAGGGTCGTCTCGATGGCAGCAACGATTGGGTCCTTGAAGGGCCCGAGGTATCGGCCGTAATAGAGCTCCAGGAATTTCGAGCGGAAGGCCGGGACGCTGACCTTAACCGGACATTGGCCGGCACAAGCCTTGCAGGCGAGGCAGGTATCCATCGCCGCCCGCACCTCATGAGAGAAATCGTTCCGATTGGCCGGATTAAGCGAGTTGACCGTCCGCCGCAGGAGGTTCCCGATAGGGTTGGCTCGGCGCAGCATGTCCGCCTCCCGCCGCGGATCGACCTTACGCTCGGCAAGCAGGCGCAGCCATTCGCGCATCATTGCCGCGCGACCCTTCGGCGAATAGCGCCGATCGCCCGTCGCCTTGAAGGAGGGGCACATTGGGCTCGTGGTATCGAAATCGAAACAGGCCCCGTTGCCGTTACAATAGGCGGCATTATCGAAGGCGGCGCGGATATCGTTGCCGATAATGCGATCAAAGTCACCGCGCAGTGATACTTCGTCGATCTTCAGCAACGGGCGGGTGGAGCCGGATGCGATCTTGCCGGGATTGAGGCGATCGCCGGGGTCGAATGCGCGCTTGATGTCCTGCAGGCTGGGATAAAGCTCGCCAAAATACTCAGGGACATATTCCGAGCGAACGCCCTTGCCATGTTCGCCCCAGAGCACACCGCCATATTTGCGGGTGAGGCTAACGACGCCGTCGCTGATCTTGCGGACAAGCGGCTGGTGGTCGGCGCGGGTAAGATCAAGCGCCGGGCGAACATGCAGCACCCCGGCATCGACATGGCCGAACATGCCGTAATCCAGCCCTTCGGCATCAAGAAGGGCGCGGAATTCCCTTATATAGGCAGCCAGATGCTCGGGCGGAACGGCAGTGTCCTCCACGAAGGGCACCGGGCGCACCGGTCCTTCGACATTGCCGAGCAGGCCGACCGCGCGCTTGCGCATCGACCAGATTGCTTCGATCTCGGCCTTTTCGCGTGCGATTGTATAACCCTTGTGGCGTGCTGAAGAGCGGTCATCAAGCGCGGTGGTGACATCTGCGAGCTTGCGCCCCAGCTCATCGCGATCGTCGGCCAGCACCTCGACGATATTGATGCCGTTGGCCGAGCCGGACGCATCCTCCGGAAAGAAGTGGGCGATGCCGCTCCAGACGATGTCACCCTTCGCCAAGCCGAGCACTTTCTCATCGACCGTTTCGACCGAGGCGACCTTCAGCGCCACCAGCCGCCTGGCATCCTCGAGCGCCGTGTTGAAATCATCATAGCGGATGTTGATGAGGGCCGATTGCGCCGGTATCGGCAGCACGTTGAGTTCGGCCTCGGCAATTAAAGCAAGCGTGCCTTCCGAGCCGCACAGTAGCGCATTGAGATCGAAGCGGCCGTCCTCTCGCCGGATATGGGCGAGATCATAGCCGGTCATGTAGCGGTTGAGTTTCGGGAAGGTCGCTTCGATCAGCTCGCTTTTATCTGTGGCTATCGCATCGACCACCCGGTGAATTTCGCCGATCCGATCATCACGCGCCTTGATCTCGTTCAGCTCGGTCTCGGCGAGCGGGCGCGACCACCAATCGCTGCCATCTGAGAGCACCACATGCAGGCCGAGAACATGGTTGCTGGTCTTGCCGTAGAGACACGAGCCCTGGCCGCAGGCATCGGTGGAAATCATGCCGCCGATCGTGGCGCGGTTGGAGGTTGAAAGTTCGGGTGCGAAGAACAGACCGTATGGTTTCAGCGCCTTGTTCAGCTGATCCTTGACGACGCCGGCCTCGACACGGGCGATCTTTCGGACCGGATCGATCTCCAGGATGCGGTTCATATGCCTGGAGCAATCGACGATAATGCCGGAGGTCAACGATTGTCCGTTCGTTCCGGTGCCGCCGCCGCGCGGTGCGATGACGAGATCGGAAAAGGCGGGCTCGGATATGGCCTTGGCGACGAGTTTCAGATCTTCGACGCCGCGTGGATAGAGGATTGACGTCGGCGTGACCTGATAGATGGAATTGTCGGTCGAGGCGACCGTCCGCGCGCCGTCATCCGTCTCAACATCGCCTTGAAAGCCTAGTGCGCCCAGTCGGCGCTCGAAGGCGCCGATCTGATGTTGCGAACTGTCTTTCGCCGAAACGAGGCGTGGTATCATGATATGAAGACTTCCGGCGTTTTACGCGTTGATTGAAGCATTCCCGCTTTTAAACGGAATCACGGAAATGCTCTATCTCTTTGTTTTCACGCAATTCCGGATGGGCAGCCGTCTTGCGCGTCTGCCGCCACTGTTCTAGCGTCGGAGCGCGGCGCAGGCGCGCTCGATGCGATCAAGGGCTTCGATGAGATCGGCTTCCGACGTTGCGTAGGAAATACGGAAATAGGGCGACAATCCGAATGCCGAGCCGGGCACGACGGCGACATGGGCCTCATCGAGCAGATAGGCGCAGAAATCCGCATCCGTCTCGATAGACTTTCCGGATGGCGTTTTCGTTCCGAGTACCCCAGCGCAGCCAGAGAATGTGTAAAAGGCGCCTTCCGGCACAAGGCAATCCAGCCCTTCAATGGCATTCAGCCTGTTGACCACCAGATCGCGCCGACGTTGGAAGCTTGTCTTGCGACCCTCAAGAAAATCCTGCGGGCCATTCAGTGCGGCAGCGGCGGCCGCCTGGCTGACGGAGGAGGGGCAGGATGTCGCCTGGCTTTGGATGACTGCCATCGCTTTGATGAGAGCCTTGGGACCGCCGGCATAGCCGATGCGCCAGCCGGTCATGGCATAGGCTTTGGAAACGCCGTTGACCGTCAGCGTCCGGCTCTTGAGAAGTGGTTCGATGGCGACGGGCGTGGTGAACTCAAAGCCCTCATAGACGATGTGCTCATACATGTCGTCGACCATCAGCCAGACATGCGGATGGCGCAACAGCGCCTCGATCAGCGGCAGATAATCGGCCTTGGAATAGGCGGCACCCGATGGGTTCGATGGCGAATTGAGCAACAGCCAGCGCGTCTTCGGGGTAATGGCCTTCTCGAGCTGATCCGCCTTCAGGCGAAAACCGGCCTTGGCATCGCAGGGGATCAGAACAGGCACGCCGCCGCAGATTTCGACGATATCGGAATAGGAGGTCCAATAGGGCGTCGGGATGATGACTTCGTCGCCCGGATTGATCGAGGCCATGAAGGCGTTGAACAGGATCTGCTTGGCACCCGTCGCCACGGTGATTTCGTCGAGCGCGTAGTCGATGCCGTTCTCGCGCTGGAACTTTCCGGCGATCGCCTTCTTCAG
The DNA here is from genome assembly GCF_047041135.1 of Rhizobium sp. WW22. Taxonomy (NCBI): domain Bacteria; kingdom Pseudomonadati; phylum Pseudomonadota; class Alphaproteobacteria; order Hyphomicrobiales; family Rhizobiaceae; genus Rhizobium; species Rhizobium sp. WW22. The sequence goes on along the minus strand of NZ_CP178199.1, from coordinate 1,235,722 downwards.
TTCCGGCGTGCCGTCGAGTGCGGTGTATTTCGTTTCGCCGCGATCGATGGCGGCCTTGGCCGCTTCCTTCACGTTGTCGGGCGTATCGAAATCCGGTTCGCCGGCGCCGAGAATGATGACGGGCAGGCCTTCCCGCTTCATCGCACTGGCGCGCGCGCCGATTTGAAGAATGGTGGAAACGCCGATGGATGCGATGCGTGAAGCGGGCTTGAAGCCCGCCTCCTCGATTTTCGTGGCGATCGTCATGGAGCTTACTCGATGTCGAAGGAGACACCCTGCGCAAGCGGCAGGGCCTTGGAGTAATTCACCGTGTTCGTCGCCCGGCGCATATAAGCCTTCCAGGCATCCGAGCCGGATTCGCGGCCGCCGCCCGTTTCCTTCTCGCCACCGAATGCGCCGCCGATTTCAGCGCCCGAGGTGCCGATATTGACGTTGGCGATGCCGCAATCCGAGCCATCGGCTGCGAGGAAACGCTCGGATTCCTGCATGTCGCGCGTGAAGATCGAGGACGACAGACCGGCGGCAACTGCATTGTGCTGATCAATAACCGTATCGAAATCGTCATAGGGCATGACATAGAGGATCGGCGCGAAGGTTTCTTCCATAACCGGGCCAGCCTGCTTCGGCATTTCCACAAGCGCCGGCTTCGCGTAATAGCTGTCGGCATGGCCGACATCGATGCGCTCGCCGCCGGTGACGGAGCCGCCATGGGCCTTGGCCTCGGCAATCGCCTTCTGCATGTTGTCGAACGCGGCCTTGTCGATCAACGGGCCTACGAGCGCGGAGGAATGCAGGGGATCGCCGACCGAGACACTCTGATAGGCCTTCTTCAGCCGCGGCACGAGCTGATCGTAGACGCTTTTGTGGACGAAGAGACGGCGTAGCGTCGTGCAGCGCTGGCCGGCCGTGCCCATGGCGCCGAAGGCGATGGCACGCAATGCCATGTCGAGATCGGCTGAGGGGCAGACGATGCCGGCATTGTTGCCGCCGAGTTCGAGAATGGCGCGGGCAAAACGCTTGGCAAGCCGCGGTCCAACCTCACGGCCCATGCGCGTCGAGCCGGTTGCGGATACGAGCGGCACCTTCGGATGGTCGACGAGGATTTCGCCGATAGCGCGATCGCCGATCAGTACCTGCGAAAGACCTTCCGGCGCATCGCCGAAACGGGCAAGCGCACGATCAAGGATAGCCTGCGAGGCAAGCGCGGTCAGCGGCGTCTTTTCCGAGGGCTTCCAGACGACGGCGTCTCCGCAGATCAGCGCCAGCGCCGCGTTCCACGACCAGACCGCGACCGGGAAGTTGAAGGCGGAGATGATGCCGACGACACCGAGCGGATGCCAGGTTTCCATCATGCGATGGCCCGGGCGTTCGGTGGCGATCGTCAGGCCGTAGAGCTGACGGGAAAGACCGACGGCGAAATCGCAGATGTCGATCATTTCCTGCACTTCGCCGAGTCCTTCGGAGCGGATCTTGCCGGCTTCGATGGAAACCAGGCGGCCGAGATCGTCCTTGGCGGCGCGCAGCTCTTCGCCGAGCAGGCGCACCAGTTCGCCGCGCTTCGGGGCCGGCACGAGGCGCCAGGCGCGGAATGCTGCATGCGCCTTCTCGATTTTCTTTGCCGCTTCATCGGCCGAAACGGTCTTGAGGCTGCCGATCCGCTCGCCGGTGACCGGGGAGTAGGAGGGCATGTCGCCTTGTGTGTAGAGCGCTTTGTCGACGCCGAACTTTTCGAGAATGGCGACAGCTTCGGCTGCAATGGAAGGGGTCTTGGCTGCAATGTTCATCGTTTGAAACTCCACTTGTCTTGATCCGGATGGCGCGCGGCTTTTATTGCCGCATCACCTCACTCGGCGGCGTCTTGTTTGGATAATGCCCGCAGGCACGCGTCGATCGATGCCTGTTCGATGCCGGCGTAATGGTCGAATTCGTTCAGCACCTTCATGCCGAGATCGGCTTCGAAGCGCTGCTGGTTCGGACTGGCGACGAAGTCCTGCTGCGCACCATCGCCGAGATTGGACTGGAAAATGCCGGCGGCGCTGACAGGGAGAAAGTCCTCGTAGACGATCGGATCGAACTGGACGACGCCCTGGTCGATCAGCGCGTCGATATCCCCATGGCTCGCTTCGGCAGTCTTGCCCTTGGCCGTCAGCGAATAGGTGAAATAGCCGAGCCCTTCGGCGCGGATTGCCGCCCAGTCATCCGGGAATTCTGCGAAGCTCTGGGCAAGTGCCGCCTCATAGTCGCGCGCGTTCGATCCATCCGCAGCCGGGCGCACGATCTTGCGCGACTGACCGAGCAGCTTGTCATAAAGCGCGCGACCCTTCGGCGTCAGCGCAATGCCGCGCTGTTCGATCTCGCCGAAGCGCGCGGTGTGCGAGCCGGCTTCCCAGATGCCATCGGCATTGCGGAAGGAAACGGGTTCTTCGAGCGCTTTGAACGAGGTCTGGCGTAGCAGGATCGGGCAGTTGCGCGTGGGTGGCCCCTCGACCACGGCTTTTGGCGCGATGTCGTACTCCGGCATCAGCGCCTGGACGCGATCGATATCGAGCGTGCGCGGCGTCAGATGGTTGATGTGCGGCCCCTTGAAGGACACGACATCGGCAATCAGGCGATGGGCATCATGGAGGCGATGGTACATGCCGGCATCGACATTGGCCTCGTCATGCCAGCGGAAGGTTTCCAAAACCTCGCCGACGAAGCGCTGGGCATCGTCCTTGTTCAGGCCACCTTCGCGCTCGGCCTTTTCGGTGAGTGCAACGGCGCCATCGGTGAAAATCCGGCGCTTCGCGAGAATGTCTGCGGCGGCCTTGCGAAGGTCTTCGTCGGCGATGAGATCGAGCCGCAGCAGCGAGGTGAAAACGCGGAAGGGATTGCGCTTCAGCTCCTCATCGCCGATCGGCCGGAATGCGGTCGAATGAACCGGTACGCCGGCGGTCGAGAGGTCGTAATAGCCGACCGGGTACATGCCCATGACGGCGAAGACGCGGGCCATCATCGCAAGTTCCGCCGCCGTGCCGAGCCGGATGGCGCCATGCCGCTCCTCGGAGATACGATCGAGATAATCGGTCGCTTCCAGCCGCTCTCTCAGCTTGGGCTGTGCTGTCAGCGTTTCGTCGTTGACGCGGGCGACCAGTTCCATGAGCGTGCCATAGGCGGGCACTTCTTCGCGATACATCGCCGACATGGCGGCGGAAAAAGCGCTGCGAATATCGCTGGTCGAGACGTGATCAGGCTTCATGTGCGATCTCTTCCTGAAAGACTATGTCATTCCTATCTGGCAGAATATCTCTTGTTCGACTACCGGTCTTGTGAGAGAAAATTCTAACTTGATGCGAAAATGGAATGACCATGCGCCGCCGCCTCATCCCTGACATCGTTAACCTGCAGGCATTCGAATGCGCCGCGCGCCACCAGAATTTCTCGCGTGCGGCCGAAGAGCTCAATCTCACGCAAAGCGCCGTCAGCCGCCAGATCAGCGATCTCGAGCAGCAGACGGGCCTGAAATTGTTCGAGCGTGTTCGGCAGCGCGTCGTGCTGTCCGAGGCCGGACTTCGGCTGTTGCCGGAGGTGAAGGACCTGCTGCTGCGCTCCGAGCGGCTGATGATAGGCGCTGTTGCTGCCGGCCAGATGAAATTATCGCTGAAGGTCGCGACCTTGCCGACTTTCGGTACGCGTTGGCTGGTGCCGCGCCTCGGCCGGTTTCTCGACGAACATCGCGATGTCGCCATCACGGTGGAATCGCGATCCAAGCCTTTCAATTTTGAGGAGGATAATTTCGATCTCGCCATTCACTACGGTCTGCCGGCATGGGCGGGAGCCGTCGCGACCTTCCTTTGTAACGAAACCGTGCTGCCTGTTGCCAGCCGGGAACTCGCCGGACGGCTGGGTCTGATCTCGCCGGAAGAATTATCGGGAGCCCCACTGTTGCATCTGACAACGCGGCCGAAGCTCTGGGCGCAATGGTTCGATCTTCAGGAGCTGCCGACCGAGAACGCATATCCCGGGGCGCGCTTCGACCAGTTTTCCATGATCATCGCAGCGGCCATTGCCGGGCTCGGTGTGGCGCTTCTGCCCACCTATCTGATCGAGGATGAGCTCAAGGCCGGCACGCTTCTGCCGCTCTTTAATCTGCCGATGCCGACCGAGAACAGCTATTACGTCGTCATGCCGGAAAAGAAGCAGACGAATGAGACGGCGATATTGTTTCAGGATTGGTTGCTGAGCGAGGTCGCGCCGCAGTCGTAGGTGACGACGCCAGAGGGTTGTATCGAGTAAAAAGGTAAGGTCACTAGATGTAGCCCCGCCTTTTCCAAGGTGGTCAAATCGTGTCGAATATGGCCGATGCTACGATGACTTCGGTACCTGCGAGGCCGACCGAACAGAAGAGCGTCGTGTCGAGGGGCGATGTTCGACCGACCGTATGGCCGGCGACTATTGTCGCAAGATCGAGCATTCGCTCCTCGTGCATGGTTCCGGAAAGGAAAAATGGAGACGCATAGGCGCGCGTTTGCTCAGGGGAATCCGTGGCGATGATGCTGGCTATGTTCGGGACATCCAGGCCGAGTTCATGCCCGTCGAGCGTCTTCGGACCGATTGTATTGATATGGGCGCCGGCTTTTAAATCCGAAGCATCGATCACCGATATATCGCTGCTTGTTGCGCATAAAACAATATCGGCATCGGCCACGGCTTTTGCGGCACTTGTGACCGGTTCCACCGCAATGCCGAGTTCCAATTGCATTTCCTCAGCGAATGCGGCGCAGTTTCTTGGGTTTCGGCTGAAGACACGGACAGAGTTTATGTCGCGAACGGCGGCCGCGGCGACCAGCTGGGTTCGCGCCTGCGCACCACTGCCTATGATGCCGAGCGTTCTGGCGGTTGGAGCGCTGAGGTAACGGATGGCCACGCCGCCGATTGCCCCGGTCCTGATCTGGCCAAGCCGCTCGCCCAGGATGACGCCCTGCAGTTCAGCAGTGTCGGCACGCCAGACAGCGACGACTTGTGAATGCTGCCCGCCATCAAAGGTCTCATAGGCACGAAAGCCGGCAAGCGGCCGCTCACCATCGATGCCGCCGACCGTAAACACGATATCTCCACGCTTTGGAAAGGAGACATGATGCCGGGGTGGGGACACGAGCTTGCCAGCCGCCTTTGCCCGAAAGGCGATTTCCAAGGCATCGATCGCCCCACGCATGACTGCGGCAGGGCATAAATCCTCGTCTTTCAGTATCTTCATTGCGGATCGGCCTCGTTATGCCAGCCACTCTCCAACCTCAAGTGCAGTTAAGGTCAATAGCAGATGTGGCTATTCTAGCGTTTCGCGTTGCCCAGCTTTTCAGGCGCAAGCCATTGAGCTTGATGAAGCCCTCGGCATCGTGGTGGTCGTATGCTCCGAAACTGTCCTCGAAGGTGACGAGGTCGGTCGAGTAGAGCGATGCGGGCGAGGTGCGGGCGATCACACTGGCTGAGCCCTTGTAGAGCCTGAGCGTCACTTCGCCGCTGACATGGATTTGGCTCCGGTCTATCAATGCCTGCAGCATTTCCCGCTCGGGCGAATACCAAAATCCGTTGTAGATCAGCGCAGCATAGCGAGGCATGATCTCGTCCTTCAAATGTGCAGCGGCGCGGTCGAGCGTGATCGATTCGATCCCGCGATGGGCGGCGAGGAGGATCGTGCCGCCCGGGGTTTCGTAGACACCGCGCGATTTCATCTCGACGAAACGGTTCTCGACGAGATCGATCCTGCCGATCCCATGCCTGCCGCCCAATTCATTGAGCTTCGTCAGCAGCGCCGCTGGTGCCATTGCTTCGCCATTCAGGGAAACCGCATCGCCCTTTTCAAAGCCGATGACGACGATTTCCGGCTCGTCTGGTGCCTCCAGAGGATCGACCGTGCGCTGATAGATATAGGATGGCGCGATTTCGGCCGGGTCTTCCAGGACCTTGCCCTCGGTGGACGTGTGCAGGAGATTTGCGTCGATCGAAAATGGAGCCTCGCCACGCTTGTCCTTCGGCACTGGAATTTGGTGCGCTTCGGCGTATTCGATCAGCTGGGTGCGCGATTGGATGGCCCACTCGCGCCATGGCGCAATGATCTTGATCGATGGATCGAGCGCATTGGCCGCCAGTTCGAAACGCACCTGGTCATTGCCCTTGCCTGTGGAGCCGTGGGCAATGGCATCGGCACCCAGCTCGCGTGCGATATTGATGAGATGCTTGGCGATCAGCGGGCGGGCGATGGAGGAGCCGAGGAGATATTGCCCCTCATAGAGCGCGTTTGCCCGGAACATCGGGAAGACGAAATCCCGAACGAATTCCTCGCGGACATCCTCGATCCTGATATCTGTCACGCCCAATTGTTCGGCCTTTCGGCGAGCAGGCCCAAGCTCTTCGCCCTGGCCAAGGTCGGCGGTAAAGGTCACGACTTCGCAGTCGTAGGTTTGCTGCAGCCATTTCAGGATGATGGATGTGTCCAGTCCTCCGGAATAGGCGAGCACGACTTTCTTGAGCTTTTTCGACATCAGCTTTCGTCTCCATGTTAATGCATGAAACGATAGGCCAGTCTATGCGCAATGAGCTTGCAAAGAGTTCAAGAATACGAGAGAATTTGGCATATTATTCCACTTTTTTGTTCATAGGAGCTATATTGTGTCATCGACACTGGATGAGATAGACCGGCGTATTCTCAAGGTGTTGCAACGGGATGGACGCATTTCCAATGTCGATCTCGCGAAGGAAGTGGGGCTGTCGCCGTCACCCTGTCTTCGCCGCGTGCGATTGCTGGAGGATGCCGGCATCATCGATCGCTATGTTGCCGTGCTGGACCCGGCAAAGGTGGGTGCGGGCCTCACCGTGTTCGCCCGCGTCTGGTTCAAGACGCAGGATGCGCAGGTCACCCTGCAATTTGCGGAGGCTGTCAGGGGGTTTCCCGAAGTGATGGAATGTTATCTGACTACCGGCGAGTGCGATGCCATCTTGCGCATCGTCACGACTGATCTGCACAGCTATTGGCGGTTTCAGGCCGACCACTTGACTCGCATCCCGAGCGTATTGAACGTCAAGACCGATGTGCCGATGGAAACGCTGAAGCGAAGCTTCGAGTTGCCCTTGGCCTCGTAGCATTGCGGCCAGCTGTCGGCCAATTATGGCGGCGGCGAAGTGCCGTTCAGCTCACGGAGCCGATGCCTGCCTGCTCGGACCCTGGCGGGCATATCGGACCTGCAATAGAATTGATGTTTGGAGAGCGAAATGAGCATATTCGAAACGGCGATGCAGGCGACACGCCCGGTTCTCGCAAGCCGTTTTCCAGGCTATTCCTTTGCCTTTGCCTCAGGGTCAATCATACGAGGCGAGGGAAGAAAGGGCTCTGACATCGATCTGGTTGTGGTCTTCGATCGGCTCGAAACCGCCTGGCGCGAAACCTTTATCGAGGGCGAGCTTCCATTCGAAGTGTTTGTTCACGACCCGGAGACGCTCAGCTGGTTCTTTGAGAGCGATGTTGCGCGCGGCTATCCCGTTATCATTCATATGGTTGCGACAGGCCAGATCCTCGGGCCAAATCCTGACAAGGGGCAGATCTGGAGGGACTATGCTGCCAGCATTCTCCACGCCAGCCCACCCGAGCTGGAAGGTGAGAAGCTGAATGCTCTGAAATATCAGATCACCGATCTTCTCGATGACCTTCGTGGTGAGCCGACGGCTCCGGAGATACAAGCGATTGCCGCGCAACTCTACCAGCCTTTGGCTGACCTTATGCTGCTGGGACGAGGAAGATGGTCGGGCAGGGGCAAATGGATTCCCCGCCTGCTTCATGAGGTGGATCGGGACTTGGCGGATGGCTTCGACGATGCTTTCGGTCGGGCCTCAGCGGGAGATGTTGAGGCACTGTGCGACCTGACGCTCAGCGAATTGGGCCGGCATGGTGGGCCGTTTTTCGCCGGTGACAAGCGTATGGCGTCGCAACAGGCAAGACGAAAGAGCCTTGTTTCACTGAGCTGATCGTTATCCGCTGATCGTAAAATTTTAAGCTTGAAATTCATCATGGCAACGCTAACACATTCCTATCGGGTCGCTGCGGATCTTGCAGGATAGACGCCAGGTGAACTCGGGAGGAGGAAGCCGCCATGAAGATGCATCCGCTGAAGGGGCCGAACCGGCTGAAGCTCGGTGTTTTCTCGCCCAATGCAGATGGCGGCCTTGCCATTACCGATGTACCGGAGCGCTGGACGGCAGGCTGGCAGGATAATCTGACTGCAGCACAAATCGCCGACCGGGCGGGGCTCGAATTCTTTCTGCCGATTGCCCGCTGGCGCGGCTTCGGTGGCAAGAACCGGGTGCGGGAATGGTCGTTCGAAACCTTCACCTGGGCTGCTGCGCTCTCGGCCGCGACCGAGCAGATCGGCCTCTTCATGACGGTACATGTGCCGCTCGTCCATCCCCTTTATGCCGCCAAGTCGCTTGCGACGGTCGATCATATCAGTCGGGGGCGGGCAGGGCTGAACATCGTCTGTGGCTGGAATCCGAAGGAATTCGGCATGTTCGGCGTGCCGCTGGTCGAAAACGGCTACGACCAGGCCGCCGAATGGCTCGAAATCGTCGAGAGGCTCTACGCCTCCGATGAGCCGATCGACTATGTGGGCAGCTACTATAATCTGAAAGAGGCCGTCAGCCGTCCCGCAAGCCTGCAAGCGCCGCGGCCCTTGACGATGAATGCGGCTTTCGGCGGCCCCGGCCGAGACTTTGCAGCCGCCCATTGCGACTATCTCTTCACCACCTTTACCGAGATCGATGACGCCGGAAAGCATGTGGCTGACATAGCAGCGCGGGCGGAAGGCAAAGGCCGGCAAGTCGGTGTTTATACGGTTTGTCACGTCGTCTGCCGCGAGACACAAACGGAGGCGGAGGACTACTATACGCGTTATGCCGTGACCATGGCCGATCACGCCGCCGTCGACCAACACATGGCCGGCAAGAAGGAGTTCTCACAGTCCCATGATCGCGAGGCCTATAATCGCTATCGCCAGCGCTTTGCCGGTGGAGCGGGCAGCTATCCGCTGATCGGCACGCCGCAGCGCATTGCCGAAGAGATGATTGCCATCGCCGAGCAAGGCTATGCCGGCATCGCCTTGTCCTTCGTCAATTATACGCAGGAACTGCCCTATTTCTGCGATCGAGTGCTTCCGATTCTGAAGAAGGCTGGCCTCCGGGCGGAGTGAGCCACCGCTTCGATGCTTTGCACCTCGCGGCTCGCGCGAATGTGATCATCCCTTTGATGGCGACATATTTGTCCCTGCAAGACTGGTTTTTCAGGCCACTCACGGCACTGTCGCTTTCATGGGATGGTGTCGCAGCTGCGACATGTGTGCAACGCAGCAAAAAACTTGAGAACAAGGGGTTTACAAGCGTGGCCCCGGATGGGATTCTTTTAAGCGAAGGGTGCTGCTTGATTGGAAGCAGCGTTGTTCCCATCAACCGGATGCCGTCATCCTTGGCTCCGATGTGCCGCAATTTTGCCGGCGCTTAACCGAAAAAATCAATCTGAAGCCGGAATGCGGTTGTTCCGCATCTGGCTGTTGCCTTGGTACGCCTGAACATCGTCAGGTCGGGGCATAGAGAATGCGGGCTTTAACATGGGCTTTAAGTCAAAACGCGTCCTCCGCGGCGTTCTTGGTCTTCTTGCGAGTGTCAGCTTGCCGCAGGTCACCAAAGCCAGCGATCTGATGATCTGGTCGCCGGTCAAGGTCGCTCCCAGAACATACAAGACCACTCTCGGTTTCCGGCTGCCGATGGCCTGGGATGTCAGCGCCGGCATGGATCTCGGACTTGGTAGCGCCGCTACCGGCGCGATCTTGCGAAGCAGCAGCTTGGCGACCCTCTGGGGCACGGCAATCGACGATCACAAGCGCTTTTCCACCGTATGGCGCCGCGAGGTGTCATTGAGGGTCGATGCGCTCAACAGCACGGGAGCGCTTTGCCTTGAACGCTCACGGAGCTGGACGGTGTCGGAAAACCTGGACATGAGCACTTCGAGGTCGCTGAACGTCAATTACGCGGGCACGCGGAGCGCGGCAAACTCCATTGTCGCGACGCAGGCCGTTACCGTTGCCGTTCCCTGGACAGGAACTTCGATCTCCGCGATCGGCAACCTGAAGGACGTCGGCAGTGCCTTTTCCAGCACGGTCTCATTTCGGCAGCCCTTGGCGCCGAACCTGAATTTCTCAGCGTCTTTTGCTGATCCGCAGACTTTGACGCCAGCTGGCAATGTCCGTCTGGACTACCGCATCAAATGGTAGGGTAATCGCAGAGTTCGGATGATGCGGAACAAATGCCGCTAGCGGAAGTTTAGACCTCGCAAGAAATCGATCTTGCTTGAGGTGTCGTGCCTCGCAAAGCCTGCCGCTTGCTCAGCTCCCTGCCGGCGGCAGGCTTGGCTTTCGTCGAGATCATTCGTCGGATCCACCCACGCCTGCGGTCGTTTTGATTGTGATGTCCGGTTCGGCAAGTCGAGCCTTCAGCTTGGACACCACGTCATGCCGGACATCCGACCAGGACGATGTGACTGTCCAATATTCTATGTCGAGCACGGCTTGATCGGCCGACAGATCATCGAGGTAGACCTTCGGTGCAGGCGCGGCCTTGATGCGCTGATCCGCTTTCAGGATGTCGAGGATTGTCCTGCGGGCAAGATCGATGTCGATTTTCTCGCCCATTGCAACGGACAATTGCTGGCGGCGGTCCGGCTCGCGGCTGTGGTTGAGGATGGGCGTGTTCCAGAGCGTCGAGTTCGGCGCCATGAGGTAGAGACCGTCGGCCGTCCTCATCTCCGTCGCGAAGAGCCCGATCTCCTTGATATAGCCTTTGACGTTCGTCGTCTCGATATATTCGCCAACCCGGAACGGCCGCAGGATCAGCAGCATGATGCCGGCGGCGATGTTTTGAAGCGTGCCCTGCAGCGCGAGGCCGATCGCGAGACCCGCGGCGCCGAGAGCGGCGATGATGGAGGCGGTCTGCACGCCGAACTGGCCAAGTACGGTGATGAAGACAAGGATGAGCAAGCTATAGTGCAGCACATTCTGAAAGAAGCTCGCCAGCGTTTCGTCTATGCCGCGAATGCGTGAGATGACGCGATAGGCCGAGCGGCTGATAACACCCGCAAGAAGCCAGCCACCGATCAGAAGAATGATCGCGCCAAGAAGCGAGAAACCGTATTGGACCGCGAGTGCTGAGGCCTGGTCGAGCGCGGTCCGGGTTGCGACGACGATGTTGGCGGCTTGATCGTCCATGTCAAAACTCCATCTTTCCCCGCGAGCCAAATGAGAAGTCGCAATCTTTGTTCCCGGTGATCGGCCCTGTGAAAACGGATTGTTTTAATAGACTATAAGGGCTCTAGCCGAGTGCCGGGCCTCAGGCGCCGTTCTTTGTTCGATGTGGGCGTTTGGTAGCCGCTGCGGCGTAATGAGCCTTCTTCTGCTCGTACATGCCGAGATCCGCACGCTTGATCATGGCTTCCATGGTCTCGCCGGGCTGGCTCGTTGCGACGCCGACGGAGACGTTGAGAGGCGCGCTTGAATAGAACTGGTTGTTGATCTTCAGCAGCTCGTTGATCGTCTCGACCATTGCGGCGGCAGTGATTTCATCGGCGCCCGGCAGGAGAACGGCAAATTCGTCGCCGCCAATGCGCGCCGCGTGATTTGGCAGCGAGACGACGCTGTTGAGCACCTCGCCCATGCGGCGCAACAGCGCGTCGCCGGCATCGTGGCCGCTCTCGTCATTGGCTTCTTTCAGCCCGTCGAGATCGATGATAATCGCAGAGACAGGCCGAAGCGATTTGCGCTCCAGCCGGTTGAGCTCCTCCATATAGAAGGCGCGGTTGAAAAGCCGGGTGAGAACATCGTGCTTGCCGAGATATTCGAGATAGGCTTCCGCTTTCTTGCGTGCGGTAATATCCGTCAGTGCCACCTGCACGAGCGACCAGTCGTTCTCGTAACCGGGAAATACGGAAAATTGCAGGAGGACATGGCGCTCCGATCCGTCGAGAGCGTAGTTCAGCACCTCGCGCTGATGGAAGAGGCGTCCGTTCCACAACTCCATCAATTGCCCGCGAAAATGCTTTTCCATATCGCCGCGGAACACTTCACCGATCCGGTGGAGCAAGGTCTGGCGATCCGGCGCACAGAAGAGATCGAGCGTTGCCTGATTGACGTCAAGGACGCTGATTTCGCTCATGCATTGCTGGACGAATTCCGGATGCACATCGAGAAAGACCTGAAAGTCGACGATGCCGCGGTCGCGGATTTTATCGAGCAGGATTTTTACGCGGCTGAAATCCTCGACCCAGAGGGAAACGGGCGAATGTTCGAACATGCCTTCCGCGTAGCGGCGCTGCCGCTCTTCCTGCCGTCTTGCCTCCTCACGAGCGGTCACGTCTTCCGTGGTCAGCAACAATCGGCTCCAGGAGCTCTCGTGACCCGGCAGGATGATGCCGCGCAGCTGGATGTCGAGCCTTTTGCCGCCGAGCGAGTAGTTGACCGCCGTGCCGGAAAATTCGGTCTTGCCCTCCCAGAGCGCCACAAGTTCGTTTACATGGCTTTGCAGCATCTCGTCCCGGAACACTTGCGAGAGATTTCCGACAAGCGTTTCGAAGGACGGCGCCTCGAAAAGCTCAAGCGTCCTGGCGTTGACGGCAAGAAGCCTGATCTTCTGCGAGCAGGTCGCAACACGCTGCAAATCGGCAAGCAGATAGGAACGCAGGTCCGTCACGCCTTCAGCGCGCCAGAATTCGAACTGCTCCTTGACGCCGCTGAAGTCCTCCAGCCACATGGCGACGGGGGCAAGATCAAAAATGGTGCTGCTGAAGTCCTGGGCGTTCATCATGATTCCCTGCGCCGGCAATAAAAGTCAGTATTCGTAATACAAAGGCCGACAGTTCGCTAAGTTCTGGTTAGCAAGCATTCGTAAAGCTTGCATTGACATCAAGTAGCGGGTCAAGCCGGACGCTGTGCATCGATTTCTTTTCAACTCATTCTTGTTGAAAATATGCCCAGAAGAGGCTCTGGCTTGATTGCAATCGGTTTTCGTCAGCTGCAAGCAGTCACGTCTTCAGGAAGCGTTCGAAGGCTTCGAGTGTCCTTTGGCTGACGTGATGTTCAATTCCTTCGGCGTCATTTCTTGCCGTATCGGGATCGACGCCGAGACGGCAGAGGACCGCTTCCACGATCTCGTGACGTCGTCGGGTTGCCGCGGCCAGGCGCTGGCCTTCTTCGGTCAGAAAGACGCCGCGATAGGGGCGCTGCGTGATGAGATTTTCCTCGGCTAGCCGCTTGAGCATCTTGGCAACTGTCGGCTGCGTTACTCCCAGCCTCTGTGCAATGTCGGTCTGGCGTGCCTCGCCGGCATGTTCTATCAGATCGGCGATGAGCTCGACATAGTCTTCCATCAATTCCGTGCGTCGATCTTCGCGGCTTTTCTGAAAGGCCTCGGCGTGCGTCTCGATCTCGGTCGACGACAGACGGCTTTCCGCGGCGGCAGGCAATTTCGTCAAGGCGGCTCATCTCCCCATGATTAAGAACCGTGTAATGATGTTTAGCCTCGACTATAAATAATTCAGCGACGTTATGAAACCCCGACGGCCGATTTCCACCGCCTGTGAAATCGAAATAGTCCTGCCTAAGCTGATATCGCGTCTGAGAGACTTCAGCCGCGTAAAAGCGGCAGCAGCTGCTCGCCCTGCCGTTTGATCTCCGGCAGATAGGGCGTGTCCGAGAGGACGAAGTGCGTGATGCCGAGATCGCGGTATTTGCGCAGGGAGCGGGCGACATCCTCTGCCGAGCCGACCAGCCATGTGGTCCCGGCGCCGCCACCGCCGAACTTGCCGGGCGCGGTATAGAGATTGTCATCAAGCACGTCGCCACGCGCGGCGAGATCGAATAGCCGTTTCTGGCCCACCGCGATCGATTGCCGGTGATCGTTCCAGCCGACGCCCTTATTCTCAGCCATCTCGGCGACTTTCGCCTCGGCATCGATCCAGGCCTGCTCCGTCGTGTCGCGCACCAGCGTCGTTATGCGCAGCCCGAATTCCAGCGGCGGCAGATCGCGATCAAGATCTCGGCTGAGTGTCCTGAGCCGGCTGATCCGCTCAGCGATATCGGCGAGCGGCTCGCCCCAGAAAAGCTGCACATCGGCCTCCGTTGCTGAGACACGCTCTGCCGCATCCGAAGCGCCGCCGAAATAGAGTTTGGGATGCAGGCGTTTGCCGCGAGGCTCGATGCGGGGCGCAGCCGTGGATTCGCTGACGCGAAAATGTTCTCCTTCATAGGTGACGTTCTCTTCGGTCCAGAGCCTGCGGGTGAGCCGCATGAATTCCTTGGTGCGGCCATAGCGGTGGGCTTGATCGCCCTCGCCGTCGCCAGAGGCGGCAAGATTGTCCTTGCCGGAAACGATGTTGACGCGCACCCGGCCGCCGCTCAGCTGATCCAACGTGGCGGCGGCGGAGGCGAAGTGCGCCGGCCGCCAGTAGCCGGGGCGGATTGCGATGAGCGGCTCGAAGCTAGTGGTGCGTGCGGTAAGTGCGGCCGCGACGGTGAAGGTGTCGGGTCGGCCCCAGCCGGTGCCGATCAATGCGCCCTTCCAGCCGTGATCTTCCAAGGCTTTGGCATGGCTGGTCAGGGTCTCCAGGCTGTTATGATTTTCGACAGCGGAATCGCCGCGGTGGCCCGGTTTGACATCATTGGGGATGTACCAAAGAAATTCGCAATTGCTGCTCATGCTGTGCCTGTCAGTCTTCTGAATCCAACGAGGGACTTGATGGTGAGGAAAGCCGTAAGCGATCTCGGCTTCCGGCCGTTGCGACTAAAGCTTGCCCTTCCACGGAACGAGGACCGCCTCGAGGATGCGAATGGCGGCGGAAAATGCGAAGGCGCAGACCGCAATGATGCCGATGCCGACGAAGACAACGTCGGTGGCAAGGAACTGCGATGCCGACATGATCATGAAGCCGATGCCGCGTGTCGAAGCGATGAGTTCCGCCGCTACCAGCGTTCCCCAGCCGATGCCGAAGGCGATCCGGATGCCGGTCAGGATTTCCGGCAGGGCCGAAGGCAGGACGACATTCAGGAAGAGCTGCAGCCGGTTCGCTCCCAGCGAACGCGCAGCATTGACCCGCTCCAGCGGCAGCGAACGGACGCCGGCCTGAGCGGACAGGCAGATCGGCGCGAACATAGCGAGCACGAGAAGGGTGATCTTCGAGGTTTCGCCGATTCCAAGCCATATGATCATCAGCGGCAGATAGGAAAGGGGAGGCAGCGGCCAATAGAATTCGATGGGCGTATCCAGAATTCCCTTTGCCCAGCGGTTGAGACCCATCAGCAGACCAACGGGAATGCCTATCCCGATCGCGATGGCCGCAGCAACGACGATACGAAACAAGCTCGCCAATATGTGTTCGGAAAGCGAGGCGCCGGCATAGCCATCGCGATAGACGACGCCGATCTGCGTCAGCACCTCGTCAGGCCGGGGCAGGAAGAGATGCGACACCAGTCCGAGCTTGGCGACGAACCACCACAGCGCCAGGCAGGCGACTGCCGTGGCGATGCTGATGGCGATGGTGGGTTTTTCACCAACGCCGAAGCCGGGAATGCGAACCAGCTTCGGGCGCGTTTCCTTTTCAGGTCCGGCGACTGGGCGCGTTTCGATAATATCGCTCATGCCGCACTCCTGACGTGATCGGCGCTGTGAAGGATCGCGCGAATCTCGTCCCGAAGGTTGCCGAATTCGGGAGATGACAGGATCGCTCTCGTATCGCCGCTGGCGGCAAAGCGATGTACGAAATCGAGTTCGAAGCGCGCAACGACACGCCCCGGTCTCGGAGACATGACCAGAACCTCCGTTCCGAGGAAAAGCGCCTCCTCTATCGAGTGGGTAATGAAGAAAATGCGTTTGTCGGTTCTGGCCCAGACGGAGACCAGCAGTTCCTGCATCTGCTCGCGCGTCAGGCTGTCGAGCGCGCCGAAGGGTTCGTCCATCAGCAATATGTCGGGATCAGTGGCGAGTGCCCGGGCAATGCCGACGCGCTGGCGCATGCCGCCCGATAATTCATAGGGCAGAGCGCTGGCAAAGTCGGTGAGGCCCACCAGCCGCAAAAGCTCGGAAGCGCGATCACGGCGTTCCCGCTTGCCCAATCCGGCAAATTGGAGGCCGAGAGCCACGTTGTCGATGACGGACTTCCATGGCAGCAGCGAATCCTTCTGGAAGACGACGCCTCGATCGGCACCTGGTCCTGAAACAGGCCTGCCGTCGAGCGTGATCTTCCCCTCGGACAACGGCAGGAAGCCGGCGATCGCATTGAGCAGGGTGGATTTGCCGCAGCCGGACGCGCCGAGCGCTACGACGATACCGCGCTCCGGAATGGTGAAGGAAACACGATCGAGCGCGTGAACGGTTCTGCCGTCACGCGCTGCAAAGAAGACGCTAGCATGGTCGACTTGAAGCATGGACTCTCTCGATATTGCGACGCCGGCGCGACAAGCGCGCCGACGCCAGGGAGGATCAGTTGCTTGCGCTGACAAGCGCGTCGGCGGTGACGAACGCGCCGTAGTTCGGCAGGACTTCGGAGACTTTTCCTTGGCTCTTCAGGAAGGCTGCCGTGTCCTTGAGGATCTTGGCCGCACCGGACTGATCGCCGCCACCGAGCCAGGCGGCCGATGCCTGCACGTCGGGCGTCAACAGTGTGAGGTTCTTGAGCGCGGCTGCCTGCTGGTCTGCCGTGCCGCCCAGAAGCTTGGCGAGCGCCTTGGCATTGTCGCTGTCCGGCCCCCAGGCGGCCTTATCGGCTGCAAACGAGGCGTAGTATTTGTTGATCACCGAGGCATAGGCCTTCAGGAATTTTGGATTGTCCGCGGCAAATTTCGAGGTTGCGACCCAGGCGGAAAACGTCGGGGCACCCTTGTCGGCCACGTCCTTGGATGTCACCAGCACCTTGCCGTTCTTCTTCAGCTCGGTGAGTGCCGGGTCCCAGACGAAACCGCCGTCGATATCGCCGCGATTGTAGCTTGCGACGATTTCCGGCTGCGGAACGGCGAAGACCTGTACGTCCTTTTCGCTCAGACCAAGGGACTTGATGAGAGCGAGCAGCTGATAGTGGTCGGTGGAAACGGGGGCTGCCGCGAGCTTCTTCCCCTTCAGATCGGCAAGTGTGTTGATGCCGGAGCCATTGCGCACCACGAGCGCTTCATCGACGCCGGAGATGGACGAGAGGTAGAATGCCTTCACCTCCAGCCCGCGCGAGGCGGCAGCGGCAAACGGGCTTGAGCCGACATAGCCGATCTGGACGTCGCCGGATGCGATGGCGGCAAAGATCTCCGCTCCGGAGTTGAACTTGCGGAAGTCGATCTCATAGCCGGTCTCTTTGGCGAACTCGCCGTTGGCGATCGCGACGGAGGAGGGCAGGGCATCGGTCTGATAGGCGACGACGACCTTCTTGTCGGCAGCGGCCGCGCCGACCGCCATCGAAATGCTGGCGAAACCCATCACGGCCGCAGTGATCAGTGTGTTGAACTTCATAACTAGTCCCCTTGGCCGGATCAGATCTGCCGGCGGTTCCGTGAATGCAATGCGCAGAACCTAGCGAAATCGGGGACTGGATCGATAGAAATAGCAAACTATTTTTATAGACTATAATAGGAATTGTTTGTCTGAATTCGTACAGACTGCGACCGTGGCATCTTTCCAGCAAGAGAAACAACCGGCTGCCATCAACATATGAACTGTAGCGCCTGCCCTCGTGAGGATAACCTACCCACGCCTCAATAGCGAAAGAGCCGAAATTTAAGGTCGCTTGCGACGTGGCCCGGATGGGGCCATCAGGTCATCCGCCGGAGCAATGCAATCAAAGCATCTGCGTTGTCATTGGTTTCAAGCGAGAGCAAGTGCTTGTCCGCAAGCTCACCAATCGCGAGAACGACCTCACGTTCAGACCATCCCGCCATGATCGCAGCGCTCACCAATTCTCGATAAGCGGCTTGAAGCGCGTCCTGGCAGCGAATGTCCCGATCAGGGTCATCATCGGTCACGAATGGTCGTGCGATATCTGGCATGGTCGAAAGGTGAACTGATTTGCGGGTTTTGGCAATCTATTGCATGCAATCGCCGTCGATTGTGCCTTTTCCCTTTGCCGAATGCGCTTGGAATCGTGAATTCACTGCCAGCTCGCACGACACTGCCGTTTTTTTCCGCATCCGGCGGAAGAAAAAGAAAGCTGTTTCTTAAATAACTTAAAATCTATGTTTTTTATAGACTATAGAGCTCCATGGTCGACATCGAGCGAAAACATGGATGAAACGGCATGTCTTATCTCCTTAGTCTTCTCGACAAAAGTCCGATTGAACAGGGGCTCAGTGCCACCGATGCGCTTGGCGCAACGACGAGGCTGGCCGTTAGGGCCGAAGAACTTGGCTATCATCGCTTTTGGGTCGCCGAGCATCATAATATGGCGAACCTCGCAAGCTCGGCGCCGGAAGTCCTGATCGCTCATCTTCTTGCGCGCACTTCGAGGATCCGCGTCGGCTCCGGCGGCGTCATGCTGCAGCATTATAGCGCCTACAAGGTTGCCGAGACTTTCAATCTCCTGGCTTCGTTGGCGCCGGGACGCGTGGATCTCGGTGTCGGCAAGGCGCCGGGTGGCTTTCCGCTCTCGACGCGGGCATTGCAGCGGGCCTTCGATCCCGAGAAGAAGCCTGACTTCGCCGAGCAGCTTTCCGATATCAACACCTATCTTGCGGCCGACCCGCATTCGGATGGCGCATTGGCGACGCCGTTTCCGCCACGCGCGCCGGAGCGCTTCCTTCTTGGCGCCAGCGTCGAGAGTGCGAAACTCGCCGCGGAGAAGGGCTGGAGGCTGGTGTTTGCCAGCCATCTGAACGGCGATCCGGAAAATTTGCGCAATACCTTCGAAGCCTACGGGAATGCGACGGTTGGCAAGGTGCCGATCCTGGCGCTCGCAGCCTTTGCTGCCGAAAGCGAAACCCATGCCCGTGAGCGCGTCGGCCAGCTGCGCATCGTCAAGCTCTTCCTGCCCAACGGCCAAAGCGTCAATGTCGGCACCCAGGAGCAAGCGGCGGAATTCGCGCGGCAGGCCGGCTTCTCGGACTTCCGAACCGAGGAGAAGGCACCGAGCGTGCTGCACGGTACGGCGGCGCAGATCCGTGACGAGCTCGACGCACTCCATCGACGCTACGGCGTCGAAGAATTCGTGCTCGACACGCCGGCGCTAACCGCGGCCGAACGGCTCAATTCCATAGAGCTGCTCGCCAAAGAACGCCTTTCCCTCGTTGCCTGAGCGGCCTGTCCCAGGAGGATCATCATGGCTCAAAAACACGTCACTTTCGGTATCATGCTACAGGGTCCCGGCGGCCACATGAATGCCTGGAAGCATCCGAGCGTTCCAGCCGATGCCAGCACCAATCTGAACTTCTTCGTCAAGACGGCCCGCAAGGCCGAAGAGGCTGGTATCGCCTTCGCTTTCGTCGCGGACGGGCTCTATATCAATGAGCAATCGATCCCGCACTTCCTCAATCGCTTCGAGCCGCTGACGATCCTTTCGGCGCTTGCTGCCTTCACCACGAAGCTCGGCCTTGTGGGTACGGTATCAACCTCTTATAGCGATCCCTTTACCATCGCCCGGCAGTTTGCCTCGCTCGATCTCATCAGCGGCGGCCGCGCGGGCTGGAATGCAGTGACCTCGCCGCTCGAAGGCTCCGGCCGCAACTACAGCCGCGAACATCCCGAGCACGAGCTGCGATACGAGATCGCCGATGAATATCTCGACGCGATCAAGGGGCTCTGGGATTCCTGGGACGACGATGCCTTCGTGCGCGACCGTGAGAGCGGCGTCTACGCCGACAAATCCAAGCTGCATCGCCTGAACCACAAAGGCCGGTTCTTCCGCATCGAAGGCCCCCTCAATATCGGTCGCTCCAAGCAGGGCCAGCCGGTGGTCTTCCAGGCTGGTGCATCCGATTCCGGCATCCGGCTGGCCGGCAAACATGCCGATGCCGTCTTCACCAATGGCGGGCCGCTGGAAGACGCGAAGATCTTCTACAAGCAGGTCAAACAATCCGCGATCGCGCATGGCCGCAGCGCCGCCGATATCGGCATCTTCCCCGGCATCGGCCCGATCGTCGGCGCTACGCAGGAGGAGGCGGAAGCCAAATACCAGGCGATCCGCAATCTCGTCACCATCGAGGAAGCGCTCGCCTATCTCGGCCGCTTCTTCGATCATCACGATTTCAGCGCCTACCCGTTGGACGAGCCGTTTCCCGACCTTGGCGATATCGGCCGCAACAATTTCCGCGCGACGACAGACCGGATCAAAAAGACGGCGCGCGAGAAAGGTCTCACCCTGCGCGAAGTGGCGCTCGACGCAGCAACGCCGCGAACCTCCTTCATCGGCACGGCCGAGCACATTGCCAATGAAATCATCCGCTGGGTGGACGAAGAGGGCGCCGACGGCTTCATCCTCGGCTTCCCCGTCATCGGTGAAGGCTTCGACGATTTCTCCAGGCATGTCCTGCCGATCCTGACCGAGCGGGGCTATTTCGATCCCGCTTTGAAAGGCGAGACGCTCCGCGATCATCTGGGACTGCCGTATCGCGAAAGCCGTTATGCGGCAGAGGCTGCCGACATCGAACCCGCAAAGGCCGTAGGCGCTTGAGCCAGGACGATCACCATGAACGCCATCATCAAGACCGTTTCGATTACCGATCCAATCGCGACAGGGATCGCCGCCTATCTCGATGAAATCATCGCGCTTAGGCACGATCTGCATCAATATCCCGAACTCGCCTTTCAGGAGCATCGTACCGCCAAGAAGGTGGCCTCGCTGCTTGCCGAGTGGGGCTACGACGTCGCAACAGGCATAGCCGGTACCGGCGTGATCGCGACGCTGAGGCGGGGCAATGGCAACCGCTGTATCGGCATCCGCGCCGACATGGATGCCTTGCCGATCGAAGAGGCGACGGGGCTTGATTATGCGAGTTCCAATCCCGGCGTCATGCATGCATGCGGTCACGACGGGCATACGTCGATCCTGCTGGCTGCAGCCCGCTATCTTGCCGAAAGCGGCAATTTCAGCGGCACGCTGCGGCTGATATTCCAGCCGGCTGAGGAAATCGGCGCCGGTGCGCGCAAGATGTTATCGGAAGGACTTTTCGATCGTTTCCCCGTCGATGCGGTCTTCGGGCTGCACAATTGGCCCGGCGTTGGGGCGGGGCAGTTTGGTTTCGTTGCCGGCCCGGCGATGGCCTCAGTCGACAAGGCGGTCATCACGATCGTTGGAAAAGGCGGGCATGGTGCCGAGCCGCATCGTGCGGTCGACCCGGTGCTGGCTTCGGCCTCGTTCATCACCGCCCTGCAAAGCGTCGTCTCGCGCAATATCGATCCTCAGGAGATGGCTGTCGCAACGGTCGGTTCCATTCACGCCGGTTCGGCTTCGAACGTCATCCCGGAAAGCGTGGAGATGAAGCTGACCGTGCGCGCCTACAATGAGACTGTTCGGGCGAGATTGCAGGAACGAATTTCCGCCTTGGCGCGCGCGCAGGCGGAAAGCTTTGGCGCCGAGGCGAAAGTCGATTACCGCCTAGGTTTTCCCGCGCTCGTCAATCATGCCGAAGAGACGGAATTCGCCCGCAATGTCGCCTTGCAGGCGCTTGGAGGCGCTGCCGTCGAGGCGGATTTCCGGCCGAGGACGGCGAGCGAAGACTTTGCCTTCCTGCTGCAGGCAAAGCCAGGGAGCTACCTCTTCGTCGGCAATGGCGACAGCGCGCCGCTGCACAGCGCCCGCTACGATTTCAACGACGCCATCATCGCACCGGCAGCCCGCTACTGGGTGCGGCTCGCCGAAGCTTTCCTCGCGAATGACAACGGGTGACGAACGATATGAGCGACACGTTTCTTTATACGACCACGCTGGACCCCCGCGCCAAGCCGCTGATTGACGAGCTGATCCATGAATATGACAGCCGCTACGGCAACTATTTCAATGCCGAAGGGGCGGCTGCCGAACTCAATCGCTATCCGCCGGAAGCCTTTGCGCCGCCGCATGGCAATTTTCTGCTCCTGCTCCGAAATGGTGAGACGATCGGCGGCGGCGCTTTCAAGCACTATGACGACCAAACCGCCGAATTCAAACGGATTTGGACGCGGCACGATTTCCGTCGTCAGGGATTGGCGCGTAGGCTGCTGGTCGAACTGGAGGCCCAGGCGGCGCGGCAGGGCTATCGCCGCATCTACCTGACGACAGGCTTTCGCCAGCCCGAGGCCGTCGGTCTTTACCTCAATAATGGCTACACGGCCCTGTTCGATACCTCCGTCGATCCGGAAATCTACAAGAGCCTGCCTTTCGAGAAGGATATCAGCCATTTGGCTCTGGCCTATATCGCCGAAACCTCGGGCTCGCAGCAGCGCTTGGCTGCCGCCGGCCGGTAATGCGTAGCGGATCAACGACAATCAAAAGGGGTAAGGATCATGGCGCTGACGACGGATTTTGCGGGTGTCGATCGAGGCACTGGAGCCGCCGAGACGAAGACAGATTATTCGCGTTATCGCATCGTGCCGGCGAGGCACCCTGGACGAACCGCCGGCACGATCTTTGCCGCAGTCGTCATGGCGGTCGTCCTCTACTCCACCTTCACCAATCCGCGCTGGGGCTGGGGTGTCTTCGCCGAGTGGTTCTTTGCGGAGCCGGTGCTGGTTGGCCTTGGCAGGACGCTGCTTCTGACAGCGCTTGCGGCGGTGTCAGGCTCTATGCTCGGAACGGCATTGGCTCTGGCGCGCGTATCGAAGTCGCCGCTACTTGCGAGCCTCTCCTGGGGCTATATTTGGCTGCTGCGGTCGATCCCGATGATCGTGCTGCTGCTGGTTCTCAACAATCTCGGCTATCTCTATGAAACCATTAGCATTGGAGTCCCGTTCAGCGACAAGGTTCTGTTCGATTATCCGACCACGCAGCTCCTGACGCCGTTTGCTGCGGCCTTTCTCGGGCTGACGCTGAACCAGTCGGCCTTCTTTGCCGAAATCGTGCGCGGCGGCATTCTGTCAGTCGACCAGGGTCAGCTGGAAGCGGCCGCGTCCCTCGGCCTGTCGCGCCGCCGTCAGGCGTTCCGCATCATTCTGCCACAGGCGATGCGCTCCATCCTGCCCACGGGCTTCAACGAGATCATTGGCCTCGCCAAAAGCACCTCCATGGTCTACGTGCTGGCCCTGCCGGAACTCTTCTACACGGTGCAGGTCATCTACCGCCGCAATCTGGAAGTCATTCCACTGCTGATGGTGGCAACCGTCTGGTATCTCGTCATCATGACGGTGCTATCGATTGCCCAGCACTATATCGAGCGCTATTTCTCCAAGGGTGCGGTGCGCAATCCGACACCTTTGCCGTTTCAGGCATTCTTCCGACGCTTCCAGCGGCCGCTGCCCGCTACTGTAGACGGTAGTTCGGACACCAGGGCATTCGCCGCTTTTCGGAGCGTGACAGATCTTCGTGCCAGGGGCGGTGCCGTGCGCATCCATGGTATTTCGAAGAGCTTCGGCACGCTGAAAGTTCTCGACGATGTCGAGCTTAACCTGCCGGCCGGCAGCGTCACGGCCATATCGGTCCGTCGGGCTCGGGAAAATCGACGCTGTTGCGTTCGATCAATCATCTCGAGCGCGTCGACAGCGGCTTCATCTCCGTCGATGGCAAACTCGTCGGCTACACGCAGAAGGGCGAGGTGCTCTATGAGCTTAAGGAAAAGGACATTCTGAAGCGCCGGACCGACATCGGCATGGTCTTTCAGAACTTTAACTTGTTTCCGCATCTCACTGTTTTAGAAAATATTATCGAGGCACCCATCCAGGTACGTGGGGTGAGCCGCGACGAAGCGACCGCCTATGCGCAAGAGCTTCTCGCCCGCGTCGGCCTTAGCGACAAGATCGATGCCTATCCCCGCCAGCTCTCCGGCGGCCAGCAGCAGCGTGTTGCCATCGCCCGTGCCCTGGCGTTGCGGCCGAAGGTCCTTCTCTTCGACGAGCCAACCTCCGCACTCGATCCCGAGCTCGTCGGCGAAGTCCTCGATGTCATCAAGGAGCTTGCGCGCACCGGCACTACGCTCGTCATCGTCACCCACGAGATCGGCTTTGCCCGCGAGGTCGCCGATAGCATCGTCTTCATGGAGGGCGGCCACGTTATCGAAGCCGGCACGCCCACACAGATCCTCAACGATGCGAGACATCCGCGCACGCGCGCTTTCCTCGCCAAGGTTCTCTAGCAGTCGCAGGCAGGCATTCGACGCTCTGACGCAGCAGGCGTCCGGATCATTATAGCAGCATAGACAACTTATAATTGAAAAAGGAGAAGGGAAATGACATTCATTGAGAGAGCAAGATATATCGTTGCCGGCGTTCTAACGGCGGTAACGATGAGTGGGACGCCGACGATTGCGGCCGAAAAGTTCAACCTGAGCCCGGATACCTCCAATCGCATCCGTGCCGAGAAGGACGAGGCAGCGATCAAGGCGATTGCGCCGGGCTTCAAGTTCGTCAATCCCGGCAAGTTCACGGTCGCGATCAACCCTTGGGACCCGCCGATCGCCACCTATGCGACCGACGCGAAAACGGTTGTCGGCACTGATCCGGATATCGCGCAGTTGCTTGCCGACTCTCTCGGCCTTCAGCTGGAGCTGGTGCCGGTCGCCTGGGAAGACTGGCCGCTCGGCGTCTCCTCCGGAAAGTATGATGCTGTCATTTCCAATGTGACGGTCACGGAAGAGCGCAAGCTGAAGTTCGATTTCTCCACTTATCGCAGGGACGTGCTCGGCTTCTACGTGAAGGCCGACAGCAAGATCACCTCGATCAAGGAGCCGAAGGATGTTGCAGGTCTCAAGGTGATCACCGGCGCTGGCACCAATCAGGAGAAGATCATTCTGGAATGGGACCGGCAGAATGTGGCAGCCGGCCTGAAGCCTATCGAGGTTCAGTATTACGACGATCGCGCCGCCGCCGATCTTGCCTTGCAGTCCGGTCGTGCCGATGTCGAGTTCAATCCGAATGCGACACAGGCCTATAAGGCCGCCATCAACGGCACGAGAAAGCTTGTCGGCACCGTCTCCGGCGGTTGGCCGCTGACGGCCGAAATCGCCGTGACGACGAAGAAGGGCGCTGGCCTTGCTGACGCGATCACCCTCGCACTCAACGATCTGATCAAGAACGGCAAGTATGGCGAAGTGCTGAAGCGCTGGAGCCTGACTGCCGAAGCGGTCGATCAATCCAAGACCAACCCTGCGGGCCTGCCGAAGAGCGGTTCGTAATGTTGGTCGGGCGGACCGGCGTCAGTGGGGCTCACGTCGGTCCGCTCCCATCCATCTCAAATGGAGATACAGGTTCCGTGACTATCCGCATCAACTTCAAGACTATGCTGGCAGGCGCAGTGGCGCTTGCCTTGACCGGTCTCGCGCCGGCAATGGCGACCGAAGATTTCGATCTAAGCCCGGAACAACCAGGACGTGTTCACGCGGCGAAAAACGAAGCGGCGATTGCCGCTATTCCGAAGGATTTCAAGTTCGTTACATCAGGCACATTCACCGTGGCGGTCGCACCAGGCGGTCCGCCGCTTGCGACCTATGCGACTGATGCCAAGACGGTGGTTGGTGCCGATCCCGATTACGCCTATGCGGTTGCCGATGCGCTTGGCCTGAAGCTCGAGCTTGTCCCGGTCGCCTGGATCGACTGGCCGCTGGGGCTGACCTCGGGCAAATACGACGCCGTGATCTCCAATGTCGGCGTCACCGAGCAGCGCAAGGAGAAGTTCGATTTCTCCACCTATCGACAGGGCCTGCACGGCTTCTTCGTCAAGAACGACAGCAAGATCACTGGTATCAAGGAGCCGAAGGACGCGGCTGGCCTTCGCATCATCGTCGGTGCCGGCACGAACCAGGAGCGCATCCTGCTCAAATGGAGCGATGAGGATGTCAAAGCCGGTTTGAAGCCGATAGAGCTGCAATATTACGACGACGAGGCGGCGAGCCTTCTGGCTCTGCGTTCCAACCGCGCCGATGTCATCGTGCAGCCGCACGCCCAGCTTGTCTACATCGCCGCCCGCGACAAGGATATCAAGCGCGTGGGCACGCTGAGCGCCGGTTGGCCGGATCGCTCGGATGTCGCGATCACCACGCGAAAGGGCAGCGGCCTTGCGCCGGCGCTGACGCTCGCGACGAATGGACTGATCAAGGATGGCACCTACGCCAAGATCCTCGACCATTGGCATCTTGCCGAAGAAGCCTTGCCGAAATCGGAAACCAATCCGCCGGGCCTGCCGAAATTTTGAGGAGACAGCCGCATGAGCCACCAAGCCCCATCGATCAACCACATCGGCTTTCTCACACCTGGAAATTATCCGGATGAGGATCCACTCGCCGGTCTGGAACAGACCTTGCAATTGCTTGAATACGGAGAGGATAGGGGTTTCAACAGCGCCTGGGTTCGCCAGCGGCACTTGGAGCCCGGTATTTCCTCGGCGAGTGCCTTTCTGGCGGCTGCGACGCAGCGCACGCGCCACATCGAGCTTGGCACCGCCGTCATTCCTATCGGCTATGAAAGCCCATATCGGCTGGCCGAGGATCTGGCGACGGTGGATGTGCTCTCGCGCGGACGGCTGAACATCGGATTGAGCGCTGGTCGGCCGCTGCATGCGGATCTGATCGGGCCGCTTGCTTTCGATGGCGATTGGGAGAACCACGATTTCTCTCATCAGCGGGTGCTGCGCTTTGCCGACAATCTGAAGGGCGCCTATCTCGGCAATCAGGCTACGCTCATCAAGACGCCGTTCGGCCCGCAGCGTCCGCGCCTCCAGCCCTATGCGAAAGGCTTGATCGATCGCATCTGGTATGGCGGCGGCTCGTTGCGGTCTGCCGAATGGGCCGGCCGCAACGGCTTCAATCTGCTGATCGGCAACGTCACCACGGGCGAGCAGACCGACGATTTCTTCGTTGCTCAATCGCGACAGCTGGAAACCTATCGCGCGTCCGGAGGCGATACGAGGCGGGTGGCGCTTGGCCGGGTCATCGTGCCCTTCGACAGCGCGGATGCGATCACCCGCAAACGCTATACCGACTATGCCGCCGGCCGATACGAGCGCACGCTTTCGCCCCAGGGCGAGCGGCGCACGCTTTTCGCGCGCGATCTTGTGGGATCGTCGGACGAAATCCTCGAACGCCTGCGTAAGGATCCGATCCTTCCTCATATCAGCGAATTCCGCCTGGAACTGCCTTACGAGTTCCACGATGAGGAATACCGGCAGATCATCCACGACTTCGTGACGCTGGTCGCTCCGGAGCTTGGCTGGAAGGAGACCACGCTTCTGCGTCGATCCGCATCCTGAGGGCCGCGACCGTCCCACATCTATGTTGGATCGATGGGCTCTATGCCGGTCAGGTCCGGTTCGCTTATGCCCTGAAGACAGTCGGGCATAGCGTCGGTTAGCAGGCGAGAGAGGTCGCGGCGTCCTTTCCTTTCAGAATCCGCTCAGCAAGAAGCAGCGCTTCCTCCCGAGACGCAACAATTTCCATTCTTATGCCGAATGCCTTCGTTGCAAGGCTCATCTGCAGCTGCATGGCGGCGCGCTTGATTGCGCTTGCCTCAATGCCGATGACTGCCTTGCAAACGGCAGCAAGCGCCGTCTTGTTCTTCTTCAGCCAGATGCCGCGGGCCTTGCGATCCTCGTGCTCTTCGGTGTGTTCGTCACCTTCCATGATCACGACGAAAGGCATCGAGAGGGCGAGCAGGGCGTCCATCTCCCGCTCCCATTGCTTCGAATAGCCCGGATGCACTGAGGCAGCGGAATGGCGCACGATCGGCCATAGAGCGACATCGTGAAAGGCGAAGTCGGTTGTATCGATTGTCATATCGGTCTCCTCAGGCGATCTTATCGGTCATGGCAGCAAACAGCATCTCGGCGCCGTGTTGCGACGACGCGATGGCGTAAGCCGCCCGTTCACGCATATCGGTGTCGTAATCCAGCAGGGCCGTGCAGGTGGTCTTTGTCTCCTTTCCGGCTTCGGCCAGGATCTGCGCCAGCATGCGGGCATCTTCGAGGGCCGTATTGGCGCCGAGGCCGCCGGCAGGGCTCATTGCGTGGATTGCATCGCCCAGAAGCGTGATGGCACCGAACGGCCAAAGGGCGTCGGGGCGCCCGCTTCTGACGGGAAGCGCTGCCACCGCTTCGACCTTGCTCCGGCTGATGATCTGCTTCAGCTCCGGATGCCAGCCGCGCATGGCGGTTCTCAGCAAGACGGGCAGATCTTGCGTATGGTCATATGTTTCCAGTCCCAGCCTTTGGCGGGGGGCGATCAGCGCCCAATAGAGATAATCGGTAACTGACGTCAGCTTGCAAGCGGGCGCGAGACTGGCGGCAAGGTTCGGGAAGTGATCGCCGAACCGCATGAGATCGAAGATTGCCGTGCACCCATCGGCAAAGATCACGGTCGTTCCGTCTCCAAGCAGATCGGCGGCATCGCTCAGTGGTATTTCGCTCTTGCCGTAGACACAGATGGAGCCCGTGTCCACCGGCTCGGCATAGGGCGCCAACTGGCGTCGCACCTGCGAGTTCACACCGTCGGCACCGACGAGCAGGCTGCAGGAAACCGAGGCGGCACCTTCGAAATGCACCTCGACACGCCCGTCATCCATGTAGCGATACCGCGTGAAGGCATGTCCGAAATGAACGTGATCTTCGATCCCAGATAGTAGGATTTCGCGAAGGGTGAGGCGATTGACGCTCAGATCGCCGTCGTCATCATTTTCGCCGGTATCCCAGCTCGTCGGCGTGCCGCCCGTAACGGGCAGAAGTTGAGGCGTCAGGAAGCACGCGGATCGAGGGCTCGTCGAGGCGGTCGCTCGAAAGAGGTCAAAAAGAGCGGTCGGCAGGCATGATGCCAGCGCTTGCTGCCCGTTTGCGTCGATACGGATGCGATAGCCTTGCAGGCGGCTATCGGCAGCCGGATCGCGCTCATACACGTCAAAACGGATGCCGGCGCGCTTCAACCCCTGTGCGAGGCACAAGCCACCGAGGCCAGCGCCGATGATGACGACATGAAAGTCCTGCATGGGTCTTCTATTCCATTCATTGGTCGATTTCGATCTTTCGAGAGAAATATAGCCGAAGGCCGCCGGAGCGTGATAACGACATTCGGTCTTTAAATGTTGCAAAACGGCCAAACGAAACATGAGCATCGAAGATATTGGCGACCGTCTCGACGGGCCGCCGCTCATCGCCTTTTGGGGATCGGACGAACCGGGCAGCGCCTTCCGTCTCGGCACTCAGGAATATGATTGGCACGCGCATAGCCGCGGGCAGCTTTTCTGCATTGAGAGCGGGCTCGTCCGTGTCGATACGCCAGGCGGTTCATGGTTGCTACCGCCGCAGCGTGCGGGCTGGATTCCGCCTGGTGTCATGCACAAGGCGGGGATCAACGGCGTGCTGAGCGGCTGGGGCATCCTGCTGACGCCAAGCGCCAGCGCCGGCTTGCCGGTGACGCCTTGTGTTCTGAGCGTCAGTGACGTGTTGCGAGCATTGGTGCGCCGGGCAACCACATGGCATTGGGAGGAAAAGTTGTCGGCGCAGCAGCGTCGCCTCGCAGCCGTTCTACTCGATGAGGTTCGGGCCGCACCGCGTGAAAGCCTGCATCTGCCGATGCCGACGGACCGGCGTGTTCTGCGCATCACGGACGCCGTACTGCAGGACCCCGCCAGCGAGGAGACCTTTCAATCACTGGCACAGCGGGCGGGCATATCCGAGCGTTCAGCCAGGCGGCTGTTCCATGCAGAAACGGGCATGTCTTTCGCAAATTGGCGCCAGCAGGCTCGGCTGTTGCTGGCACTGGAGCATCTGAGCGCGGGAGCACCGATCGCTGAGGTGGCGGACAGCTTGGGCTATGCGAGCGCGAGCAGCTTCATCGCCATGTTCCGGAAGGCATTCGGCCTGTCGCCGCGCCGTTATCTGTCCGCCAGGAGATCCTGATCTCTTTGCGATCTCGGAATTGATATCAGGGCGCCGGCCTGTTCGTCGGCGCCCGTCAACAATTCAGACTGCGACCCGGCGCGGCTTCAAGGCGAGCAAGCGAAGCGCATTCATGGTCACCAGTACGGTTGCACCGGTATCGGCGAGGATCGCCGGCCAGAGCCCGGTAATACCAACGATCGTGGTCACCAGGAAGACACCCTTGAGGCCGAGCGCGATGGTGATGTTCTGGCCGATATTGCTCATCGTCCGCTTGGAAAGATCGATCATCTCGATGACATCTCCGACGCGGCCATGCAGCACGGCGGCGTCCGCCGTTTCCAGCGCAACGTCGGTACCGCCGCCCATGGCAATCCCAACATCGGCGGCTGCCAGCGCTGGCGCATCGTTGATGCCGTCGCCGACCTTGGCGACCTGAAAGCCTTGCCGCTTCAGCTCACCGACGATCCGCTGCTTGTCTTCGGGCAGTAGTTGCGCGCGAACCTCTATGCCGAGCGTCTTGCCGATCGCCTGCGCCGTGCGCTGATTGTCGCCCGTCAGCATGATGGTCTTGATCCCCGCATCAGCAAGCGCCTTGAGACCCGCGGCCGTATCGGCACGGGGTTCATCGCGCATGGCAAGCAGGCCGGCGGCCGCACCCTTGGCAACCACGACGGAAACCGTTTTCCCTTCATCGTTGAGCGCGGCGATCCGGGCCGATTGCCCCGAAGTCAACGACACTCGGTCAGCAGCCGCCTGCGGCGATCCGAGGAATACATCCACTCCGTCGACCGTACCGCTCACACCCTTTCCGCCGATCGCTTTGGCATCGATGACCTGAGGGATATCCGTTCCGGCTTCAGCTGCGCGGTCGAGGATGGCGCGGGCAAGGGGATGGCTGGAGCCGGTTTCGAGCGCGGCTGCCAGGCGCAACACGTCCGTTTCATTCATGCCGAGACCGACAATATCGGTGACCTTGGGCTTGCCTTCGGTCAAGGTGCCGGTCTTGTCGAAAGCAACGGCGGTGACCTTGCCGATATTTTCCAGCACGGCGCCACCCTTCAGCAGCAGACCGCGGCGGGCGCCTGAAGACAGTGATGCCGCAATTGCCGCCGGCGTCGAGATGACCAGGGCGCACGGGCAGCCGATCAGCAGGATCGCCAGACCCTTATAGACCCACTCGCTCCAACTGCCGCCCAGGAATAAAGGCGGGATCACGGCGACGAGTGCACCGACAACGACGACACCTGGCGTGTAATAACGCGAGAAGCGATCGATGAAACGCTCGGTCGGAGCCTTCGATTCCTGTGCCTCTTCGACCAGCTTGACGACGCGGGCGATGGTATTGTCCGATGCCGCTGCCGTTACCCGAACACGCAGGGCGGCGTCGCCATTGACCGTACCGGCAAAGACGCCTGCATCCACGCCCTTGCGCACCGGCGTGCTTTCGCCTGTCACCGGCGCCTCGTCGATGGCGCTTTCGCCGGAGAGAATCACGCCGTCGGCCGGAACGCGGTCGCCGGGGCGCACCAGGATGATGGCGCCGACAGCAAGGCTTTCAGCCTGCACTTCGCGGGTCTTGCCATTCTCCTCGATGAGCGCGGTCTTAGGCACCAGATCCGTGAGGGACTGGATGCTGGCGCGCGCCTTGCCGGCCGCAACGCCTTCCAGCAGTTCGCCGATCAGGAAGAGGAAGACGACGGCAGCAGCTTCTTCGCTGGCACCGATGACAACGGCGCCGATGGCCGCGATCGTCATCAGCATTTCGATCGAGAACGGCGTGCCCATCCTTGCGGCCATGAAGGCGCGCCTGGCGATCGGTAACAGGCCGACCAACATGACCACGCTGAATATCCAGACGTCCAGTGCCGGAACCAGCTTGCCGATACCCCAGGCGGCGGCGAGCGCCACACCGCTTGCGATCGTCAGGCGGCCCTTGGCGGATTTCCACCATGGCCCGCTGGTCGGTCCATGATCGTGACCGTGGAGGCCGGCAACCGAGGCATCGCGCTCATCCGAAGCGTGGTTGTGACCGGAATGATCATGTCGATGCCCGTCGGCGCCGTGATCGTGGTCGCCGCCGTGATCATGCTCGTGATCGTGCCCCGCATGACCATGGTCGCGGCCATCAGACTCGTGCGCGTGATGGTCGTGCCCGCAGCCGCAGATGTGATCGTCATGATTGGCTTTTTCTGTCGGAACGCTGCTTTGCGACAGTGGAAAAACCTTGTAGCCCAGTCCCGTAACCCGCTTGGTTATGTTGGGTAACAGGTCCGGGGCGCTCTGATGCTTGATCGTCATCGTGCCTGCGGTGACCGAGACGGAAACATCCTCGACACCCTGCAGCCGGCGAACGGCCGTGTCGATTTTCGCGGCGCAGGAGGCGCAATCCATGCCCTCTACGCGATAGCGGCTCTGTTGTGTTGGCGACGTCATGTTTCGGTTCCAGATTTTGTCTTGGAACCATCGCTACATCCTCTAGTAACTAGAGGGACAAGAGCAATTCCGCGAATTTTTGCGTAATCGTTCGCAGGCGCTGCAATCGATCTAGCCGCGTGCCACGAAGCCGCCCCAGCTCCCTGCGGCGGCGGCTACGCCAAGGCCTAGAAAACCTATAGTAGTTTGAGCAGAACCTTGCCGGTCTTGCCGGGCGCCAGCGATGATTTCACAGCTTCCGAGATCTCGGTGATGTCGTAGGCTGCCTCCACGGGCAACTTGACTTCGCCTGAGGCGACGCGTGTGATGAGTTCGCTGATCAGCCGCCGCCGCTCTTCCGCCGGCATGGCGGCGCTGATCTTGATGCCCCAGAAGCCCTTGATCGTGAGCTGCTTGAAGATGACGGCCCTCGAGGCGATCTGCATCGGCTTGCCGGCAGCAGTGCCGAAGGAAACCAGCAGGCCGTTTTCGCCCAGCAGGTCTGCCAGGTCGTTGCTCGCGACACCACCGACGGAATCGACCGCGGCACGGATCGGCGCGTCGCCGATCATGGCGCGCACCTTCGCCTTCCAATCTGGCGCCGCGGTCGAGACGGCATTGCCGATACCGAATGCGGATAGCTCATCGATGCCACCATCTCGCCGAACGAGATTGATCATGTGTATGCCGCGGCTATGTGCCAGCATGGCAAGCGTCTTGCCGACAGCACCATTCGCCGCGTTCTGGATGATCCAGTCGCCGCGCTCGACATTGAGGAATTCCAAAAGTGAGATAGCGCTGAACGGCATGGCGATCAGCTGCGCTGCGGCCTCGTCGGAGATCACGTCAGGCACCGGAACAAGGCTTGCTGCCGGCGCCGTGAATTGCTCTGCCCAAGTGCCATGGACGCCGGCTGCAACGACGCGCTTGCCGATCAGCGCCTTGTCGACGTCAGGCCCGACGGCATCGACAAAGCCGACCGCCTCGCTGCCGCCAATGGCAGGCAAAACCGGCTTGTAGCCATAGGCGCCGCGCACGGTCCAAAGGTCATGATTGTGGATGGGGGAGAGAATGGTGCGAATGCGCACGTCTCCGGCGGCAGGCTCCGGCAGTGGCATGTCGGCCAAATAAAGGACCGAAGCCGGATCGCCAAAGACATCGTGGATGGCACTGCGCATTGTATTTTCCTTGTGTGTTGACATGCTGGTCCTGCTTTGGATCAAAGGCCGCCGGGTGCCAAAAGGGCTTGCTCAGTGGCAAGCATGGCCTGGTCGAGCGGTGTCTTGTCTTTTCCTAGCTTCGCCAGGATTGCCGCCCCGAGCCATAGGCTATAGAGCGAACGAGCCGTCTTTTCCGGGATGCAGGATGGCGAAATCGAACCGTCCTCGCGTCCCTCGGTGATTGTGTTGGTGATGCGGCGAATGAGGTCCTCGACACCGCCGAGCAGGATCACGCGCATATTGTCCGAGAGATCGGAGATCTCGGCGGCAAGCTTCACGACCAGGCACCGATCGGCGAGGCTGGCCGTATTGCCGTCGGAAAGCCAGGCATTCCAATAGAGCATCAACCGCTGGCGGCCATTGCCTTTCCAGCCGAAGAGCGCGTCGAGCCGCTCCGCGTAGTCGGAGCAATATTGCTTCAGCAGGGCGCAGCCGAAGGCCTCTTTGGATGCGAAATAATAATAGAATGAGCCTTTCGGCACGGCACTCTGCTCGAGCAGCTCCTTCAGGCCCACGCCTCCGAAACCCTTGCGCAGCACCAGTTCCCGCCCGATTGCGAGAATATGGCTGCGAGTCAGCTCCGATTTCTTCTTCGTCATCATGAGCGGTCCGTAACAAATAATCGACCGGTCGTCTATAAACTCGATGTTGTTCGCAGTCAGATCAGTGCGAGGGCCGCAAGCGAGAGGATCAAAGCCGGAAACATCACGAGAGCGCCGATCCTCAGAAAGGCCAGCGCTCCCATATGCAGCCCTTCGCGGCGAAGGGCGGAAAGCCAGAGGATCGTGGCAAGCGAGCCGGTAACGGAGAGGTTGGGGCCGAGATCGACGCCGATCAGCACGGCGCCGGCGATGGAATCAGGGACATGGGCTGCCTGTACGGCGCTGCCGGCGAAAAGACCGGCCGGCAAATTGTTGACCAGATTAGAGACGATCGCAACCGAAAGCCCGGCAGCGCCGACCGCCTGTGTCTGCGACTGAGCCGCCAGCAACGCCAGCTTTTCGGACAGGAGGGCGGTGAGCCCGGTGTGGTTGACCGCCTCGACGATCACGAAAAGGCCCGCAACCAGAGGTATTACGCTCCAGCTGATGCCGCGAACCGTCTCCAGCGGATTTTGCCGGGTAAGGGCGAGAACGATGACGGTTGTGAGGAGGCCCGCGACAAATGTCGGGATGCCGAGATCGACATTCATGGCCGACGCCACGATCAGAATGAGGGCGGTGACTATCAGCCCCCATCCTGCCAGCCTGGCGCTATGGGAAAGGGCGGGTTGGCCAACCTCGCGGGCGATCGTGTCTTCCGCCAGTGCATGGCGCTGCGTCCAGTAGAGGCAGGCGAAGGTGACGATGATCGACACGATGGATGGCAGCAGGAAGGTCTGCATCCAGCGCGACAGGGACGGCATCTCGCCGCCGGCGAAGATCACCAGATTGGCCGGATTGGAGATCGGCAGCACGAAGCTCGCGGCATTGGCGATGAAGGCGCAGACCAGCAGATATGGCATGGGGTCCTTCACCCGCGCCGCACGGCAGGCTGCGTAGACGGCCGGCGTGAGCACGACGGCGGTGGCGTCGTTCGACAGAAAGACCGTTACGACTACGCCGACGACATAGACGAGCACGAACAGCCTGCGGGGAGAGCCCTTGGCATGCGACGTGGCGATCGCCGCCACCCAGTCGAAGAGCCCTTCGCGCCGTGCGAGCTCCGACAAAAGCATCATGCCAATCAGGAAGAGATAGACATCGAACCCTTTGGATATGCCTGTCCATACCTCGGCTGGACCGATGAGCCGAAGCGCAACGAGAAGCGCTGCGCCGAGAACCGCCCAGATCGCTTCTGGCCACCGGAACGGACGCGTGACGACACCGAGGGCGGTCAGGCCGGCGATGCTCCAGGTGATTGCAGATTCCGTCATTCAACTCATCTTGGATTTGGGTCGGAGCGGCTATGTAGCATCACCGCGGAGCGGCGCAAACCGTAACCGCGCTATATTCGAAGAGAACCCAGCAAGAAAGGCCACTCCGAGGGAGCGTTATGCCTTCTTCGCCGTATCCGCTTTCCCAACAATATCGTCATGCGATTTGTCGGCTCGCTCGACAAGGACGGAGCATTCCGCATGGCGGATGACGTATTCGACCGTCGAGCCGAATATGCGATCGATGATATCGGACGTATGCGTTGCGAGGATAATCAGATCGGCCTTCTTCTCCTTGGCGATGGTCAGCAGCGTCGTCGATGCCTTGCCCATGCGCACATCGATGGTCGCGGTAATGCCGAGACGCCTGCACAAGGCATTGAGCTTTTCCTCGGCTTCCGTGATCGTTGAGACAGCCCATTCGTCCGGGCTTTCCCGCCCCGAAAGGAAGCGCTCGATAACGTGAGCGACCGTCAATTCGCCGTCCGGAGACAGAAGTGCGTGGGATGTGCGCAACAGGCGCTCGGCGCGTTCGCGTGAGCCGAGCCCAATGGCGCAAATGATATTGTTATACATTGCATTCTCCCAAAACGCCCTGGCCGCAGTCGTTCTTGGCGTCACTGGCATCTGTCCGGTTAAACTTGCGGCGAATACGGGCGAGCATACGAATATTCAGCACATCGATAATGGCGGGATTCGTCAAGTCTCGCCGCTGCCATGATGCAAACCAAACCATGCATATCTGCTCGCTCCGTCGCCGTGTGGCGTCGGTTTATCCCGCCTTGCCCGGAAGCAGCTGCGTCATTCTGACAACTGGACTCGATCATTCCATTCATTATATATGCATTGTATGCATGCAATTTACTAATTGATTGCATTCACTTGATAGACTGAATCAGGAGTAATGTCATGGATATTGACTATCCCCCGCTGAGCCCATCGCAGACTGGTCTCCGGTGCCGCTGCCCGCGCTGCGGTCAGGGGCGCATGTTCGATGGATTTCTGACCCTGCGCAAACGATGCGAGGCGTGTGGGCTTGACTATTCCTTTGCCGATCCGGCCGACGGCCCGGCATTTTTCGTCATCTGTTTCGCCTGTATCCCGAGCGTTCTTCTCGGCGTCTGGCTGGAGGTGGCCTTCTCCGCTCCGGTTTGGGTGCAGTTTCTGTTGACTGGCCCCTTCATGCTGGCGACCTGCATCCCACCTCTACGCCCGCTGAAAGGCTGGCTTGTCGCCAGTCAGTATTTTTATAAGGCCGAGGAAGGCAAGCTCGTCCGCCTGCCGGCAACCGAGGCGCCGCACTCAGCGAGCTAAGTCTGTGGGCCTCATCTCGAATTGATGACCGTTTCGAGGTGGTGCTCCTCATGATAAGTAGTGTCAATTAGCCTGGAAATATCCGAAATGTGGGATTGGTTCCCTATAGTCTTCATCCTGTTCAAGGTTCTCGTGTTAGGCACGGGCATGTTCTTCGCCATCAAGTGGCATCACGATCAAGGGAAGCAGAAATAACGAGCGGACCGCAAGCGCCCGCCGAACGCCCCCTTGACGCCTCGGATCAAAGCGAAATTCTCGGCGCTCGATACCGGATATCGACCCCTCGGCATCGCAGTGCCTATGCCGCACTGCACATTTCGCCAAATAAGTCACTCTTCAAGTCAAAAAAGTATCAGTCGAGCGTACAAGGCGTAGTAGCGGCAGGCGCTTATGAGAGGTAGGTTTACCACATAGAAGACGTGCTGGCCTCTGGGAGGAGGCGCCGCAACCGTTGCAATACGGACGGATGGAAAGGAGGCTTGCCGATGAACCCCGATTTGGAAGTGGTCGCGATCGGGAGCGGAGAATCCTTCAAGGCGTGGGAACACGGTTATCCCTACCGCACGGTTCGCTGGCATTTCCATCCCGAATATGAAATCCATCACGTCGTCGCGACGACGGGCCAATATTTCATCGGCGACTTCATCGGTGAGTTCGAGCCGGGTAACCTGGTGCTGACGGGACCGAACCTGCCGCATAACTGGGTGAGCGACGTTCCAGTTGGCGTCACATTACCGCTGCGCTGCCGCGTGCTGCAATTTTCCGAATCCTTCTTTGCCGATGCCAGTAAAGTCTTTCCGGAGCTGTCGGCCTGCGCAGGTATTCTTGAAACGAGCCGCCGCGGTGCGCTCTTCACGCCTGAGACGGCTGTCATCGTAGGCCCGATCCTTGGCGAACTGGTCGAGGCATCAGGCATCCGCCGCATCGAACTCTTTATGAATATTCTCGACGCCATGAGCCGCGCTGAAGGCACGCGCACGCTTGCCAGCGCCGGCTATCAGCCGGACCCATCCGGCTTCATGTCGGCGGGTGTCAACCAGGCGCTGGCTTACATCAATGCGCATCTGACCGAGCCGTTCAGCGAGTGCGATCTGGCCGAATTGACCGGCCAGAGCCCGAGCGCCTTTTCGCGCAGCTTTCGTCGCCATACCGGCATGGCGCTCGTGCAATATGTCAATCGGCTACGCATCAACTTCGCCTGCCATCTCTTGATGAGCAAAGCTGACATGACGATCACCGACATCTGCTTTGCGGCTGGCTTCAATAATATTTCGAATTTCAATCGGCGTTTTCTGGATCAGAAGGGCATGGCGCCCTCCCGGTTCAGATCGCTCTTGGCACAGCACGCACGCGCGGTGGAGGCCGCCTAACAAAAGGGAGGACAGGGAGGAGAGACAAAATTCAGGGCAAGCGAACGGGCAGGCACCTTTGCCGTCCGAAGGAGAAGGCTTGTCCGAAATTACCGCTGCGTCGGCCCGATGGCCGTTGTTTGCGGACAACCAAACAAGAGCATCGCGTGCGGACAGCCGCGATGATCGAGGGAAACCATTACCATTTGGAACGGAGAAATTCCAATGAACCATTTCGCACTGAAAATCGCCGGCGCAGCCGTGCTTGCCGCCGGTCTTCTGGCCGGCACCGCCGTCTTTGCGCAATCCGCCAAGGTCACGGACGCGACCGTCGCCTTCCTGATGCCCGACCAGAGCTCCACGCGCTATGAAGAGCACGATTTCCCCGGCTTCCAGGCTGAGATGAAGAAGCTCTGCGCCGGCTGCAAGGTCATCTACCAGAATGCCAATGGCGATGCTTCGCGTCAGCAGCAGCAGTTCAATTCGGCAATTTCGCAAGGTGCGAAGGCCATCGTGCTCGATCCGGTCGATTCCACTGCCGCGGCTTCCTTGGTGAAGCTCGCGCAAAGCCAGGGTGTGAAGGTCATCGCCTACGACCGCCCGATCCCGTCGGCCGCTGCCGACTATTATGTCTCCTTCAACAATGAAGAGATCGGCAAGATGATTGCCAAATCGCTGGTCGATCATCTGAAGGCGAAGGGCGTGAAGGCTGGCGATGGCGGCCTTCTCGAGATCAACGGCTCGCCCACCGATGCTGCCGCGGGCCTGATCAAGAAGGGCATCCATGCCGGTCTGGCCGACGGCGGCTATCCGGTGCTTGCGGAGTTCGACACGCCGGAATGGGCGCCGCCGAAAGCACAGCAATGGGCAAGCGGCCAGATCACTCGCTTCGGTAAGAAGATCCTCGGTGTCGTCGCCGCCAATGACGGCACAGGTGGTGCCGCTGTCGCCGCCTTCAAGGCCGCCGGCTTCGATCCTGTTCCGCCGGTCACCGGCAACGACGCGACCATCGCCGGCCTGCAGCTCATCATTTCCGGCGATCAGTATAATACGATCTCCAAGCCGAGCGAGATCGTAGCTGCCGCCGCCGCCAATGTCGCGATCGAACTGCTCTCGGGCGGGACGCCGAAGGCCGACACGAAGCTCTTCGACACGCCGACCAAGCTCTTCACGCCGGCCCTGGTCACGCAAGAAAACCTGAAGGCTGAGATCATCGACAAGACCGTCAACGGCAAACCGATCCAGACACCGGACCAGCTCTGCAACGACCGTTATGCCGATGGCTGCAAGAAGCTCGGTATCGGCAGCTAAGGCTGCTCCTCCCAGTCTCCGGCCGCTTCGACGGCCGGAGGCAAAACGCATCCGATTGCATTTCAACCCGAGAAGGTGGCTGGTCATGAGTGACGCTTCCGATCATAGAGCCCCGTCCGGCGAGCTTGTGCTCAGCCTCAAGGGGGTCTCCAAACATTTCGGCGCCGTCTCGGCACTGACGGATATCAACCTCGATGTGCACGCCGGCGAAGTCGTGGCGCTTGTCGGCGACAATGGCGCAGGCAAATCGACGCTCGTCAAGGTTCTTGCCGGCGTGCATCAACCGAGTGCAGGCACGATCACATTCCGTGGCAAGCAGGTGACCCTCAGCGATCCCGCAACGGCGCTCGATCTCGGTATCGCCACGGTCTTTCAGGACCTGGCGCTTTGCGAGAACCTCGATGTCGTCGCCAACATTTTCCTCGGTCGGGAACTGAGCCCGCTGAAGCTCGATGAAACCGCCATGGAGGTTCGCGCCTGGACACTGCTCAATGAGCTCGCAGCGCGCATTCCGAGCGTGCGCATCCCGATCGCATCGCTTTCCGGCGGCCAGCGGCAAACGGTGGCGATCGCGCGTTCGCTGCTGCTCGAGCCGAAACTCATCATGCTCGACGAGCCGACCGCAGCGCTGGGCGTCGCACAAACCGCCGAAGTGCTGAACCTCATCGAGCGCGTCCGCGACAAGGGCCTCGGCGTCATCATGATCAGCCACAATATGGAGGATGTGCGCGCCGTTGCCGACCGTATCGTCGTGCTGCGCCTCGGCCGCAACAACGGGATTTTCTATCCCGATACGTCAAACCATGAACTCGTCAGCGCCATTACCGGAGCCACGGAAAACGCCGTGTCGCGACGGGCAGGGCGACGTCAGGCCCAACAGGAACTCAGAGAAGGGGGCCAGCCATGAGCGAGAATGGCAAGCAATCCACCCTGCTGCTCGACCGCAGCGACGTCCGCGTCAACCATGATACCGGGCTTGCGGCCACGATCCGCTCCTCCATCGACAAGGTGCGCTCCGGCGATCTCGGATCGTTGCCCGTTGTCGTGGGCCTCGTCATCATCTGGACGGTGTTCGGCACGCTCAACCCGACTTTCCTTTCGAGCAACAACCTTGCCAACCTGCTGTTCGACGCCTCGACGGTCGGCATCATCTCGCTCGGCATCGTCTGCGTGCTGATGGTCGGCGAGATCGATCTTTCGGTGGGGTCGATCAGCGGCTTCGCCTCGGCCATGGTCGGCATGCTCTGGGTGAATGAGGGCTGGCCGGTGGCCTTGGCGATCGCGGCCGCGCTCGTCGTCGGCGGCGTGATCGGCGCCATCTATGCCGTGCTGTTCAACCGGCTGGGCATGCCGAGTTTCGTTGCCACATTGGCAGGCCTTCTCGCTGTACTCGGCATGCAACTCTATCTGCTCGGCGCCACCGGCTCGATCAATCTGCCCTATGGCTCGGCGATCGTGAATTTCGGCCAGCTTCTGGTGATCCCCCGTCCGCTTGCCTATGTCTTCGCGCTCATTCCGGGTGCGGTCCTGCTGTTGACCGGCTTGGGCACTGTGCGGCGGCGCAAGCAGGCGAACCTCTCCGCGCCCTCCGTCGGCGGCCTGTTGGCGAAGGCGGCCGTCATTACCGTGGCCTTGGAATTCGTCGCCTTCTATCTCAATCAGGATCGTGGCATTCCCTGGATGTTTGCCCTGTTCGTGGTGCTCGCCATCGTCATGAATTATGCGCTGACACGCACGCAATGGGGCCGGTCGATGTCCGCCGTCGGCGGCAATCGCGAAGCGGCGCGGCGCGCCGGCATCAATGTACGCAGGATCTATACCAGCGCCTTCGTGCTTTGTGCCATGTTCGCAGCCCTTGGCGGTGTGCTCGCGGCAGCGCGCCTGGCCTCAGCCAGCCAGCAGGCGGGCACCGGCGACGTCAATCTGAATGCGATCGCGGCGGCTGTCATCGGCGGCACCAGCCTCTTCGGCGGCCGCGGCAGCGCCTATTCGGCACTGCTCGGCATCGTCGTCATCC
Organism: Rhizobium sp. WW22; assembly: GCF_047041135.1. Taxonomy (NCBI): domain Bacteria; kingdom Pseudomonadati; phylum Pseudomonadota; class Alphaproteobacteria; order Hyphomicrobiales; family Rhizobiaceae; genus Rhizobium; species Rhizobium sp. WW22. The sequence continues at coordinate 1,194,162 of NZ_CP178199.1, read as the reverse complement.
AGTCGATCGCCAGCGGCCTCACCATGCTCGATCTGTCGTCGGCGCTTCGCTACATGATTACAGGCGCAGTTCTTGCCATTGCCGTCATCGTCGACTCGCTCGCCCGTCGTTCCCGCGCCTCGCATGGGCGCGGCTGATTTCTTCAAGAAGGTAAGGATTGTTATGAGACAGGATTTTGCCGGCAAGGTTGCCGCCATCACCGGGGCTGCGTCCGGAATTGGCCTGGAATGCGCCAGATCGCTATTGAACGAGGGCGCCAGCGTCGCCCTCGTCGACCGGGCCGAAGATAGCCTGAAAAGCCTTTGCGCCGAACTGGGGCCGAACGCCTTTCCCGTCGTCGTCGATCTCTTAAACCCCGAGAGCGTGGCGACGATGATGCCGCAGATTCTCGGCAAGTTCGGCAAGCTCGATATCTTCCATGCCAATGCCGGCGCCTATATCGGCGGCGAGGTCGCGGAAGGCGATCCCGATGCCTGGGACCGGATGCTGGATCTGAATATCAACGCGGCCTTCCGTTCGGTCCGCATGGTGCTGCCGCACATGATCGAGCGCAAGACGGGCGATATTATCATGACCAGTTCGATCGCCGGCTTGGTGCCGGTGGTATGGGAGCCGATCTATACGGCATCCAAGCATGCCGTTCAGGCCTTCACGCATACGGTACGGCGTCAGGTCGCCAAGCACGGCATCCGCGTCGGCGCCGTGGCGCCGGGACCGGTGGTGACGGCGCTGATCAGCGACTGGCCACAGGCTAAACTGGACGAAGCGATTGCCGCAGGCGGCCTGATGGAGGCGACCGAAGTGGCGGAGGCGGTGGTCTTCATGCTATCGAGACCGCGTAACATCGTAATCCGGGATCTGGTGATCCTGCCCTTGAGTACGGATCTCTGATGACGGCACCTTATTTCATCGGCATCGATGTGGGCACGGGCAGTGCCCGGGCCGGCGTTTTCAATGCACATGGTCATCTGCTGGCTGCGGCCAAGCGGCCGATCACCATCTGGCACGGGGCCGGCAGCATTGTTGAGCAGTCAAGCGAGCAGATATGGAAGGCTGTTTGCGACAGCGTCAAAGAGGCTGTCGCCATGGCAAAGATAGCGGCCGGTGATGTCTCAGGCATCGGCTTCGATGCAACCTGCTCGCTGGTCGCGGTCAGGGCAGATGGTCGACCCGTGGCTATGGGTCCATCGGGCGACGCCAATCGCAACATCATCGTCTGGATGGATCATCGCGCGGCCGGCGAGGCGGCGGAGATCAATGCCGGAAAACATGCCGTGCTGCGCTACGTCGGCGGCCGCATCTCGCCGGAGATGGAGACGCCGAAGCTGCTTTGGTTGAAGCGCAATCTGCCGCAATCCTTCGCCGCAGCGAATCATTTCTTCGATCTCGCCGATTATCTGACCTGGCGCGCGACGGGTTCGCTGCAGAGATCGGTCTGCACGGTGACGTGCAAGTGGACCTATCTGGCCCACGAAAAGCGCTGGGACGCGCAATATTTCAAGGATATCGGCCTTGGTGAGCTGGCCGATGAAGGCTTTGTGCGGATCGGCACCGAGATCGTCGAGCCGGGTACGGCGCTTGGCGAGGGCTTGAACGAAAGCGCCGCCCGCGATCTTGGCCTTGTCGTTGGTACGCCGGTCGGCGCATCGCTCATCGATGCCCATGCCGGCGGTGTCGGCACGCTTGGCGGGCAGGGACCGGATGGTAGAGCCGATGTCAGGAACAGGCTCGCCTATATCTTCGGCACATCCGCCTGCTCGATGGCATCGAGCGAAGCGGCCATCTTCGTCGATGGCGTTTGGGGACCCTATTATTCGGCCATGGTGCCCGGCCTCTGGCTGACCGAAGGCGGTCAATCCGCTGCCGGTGCCGCGATCGATCATCTCGTTACCATGCATCCGGCATTCGGCGAGGCGCGTCAGAAGGCCGAGGCGGAGGGCTTGTCGCTGGTCGCCTGGCTTGATCGACAGGCTATGCAGACGAGCGGCAACGCGTCCGACGCCGTGAAGCTCGCGCAATCCATTCAGGTCGTCCCCGAATTTCTCGGCAACCGCTCACCCTATGCCGATCCCGATGCGCGCGCCATCATCTCCGGCCTCGGGCTGGAAACCGGCATCGACGATCTCATCGCTCTGTACATCGCCGGCCTCTGCGGTATCGGCTATGGCCTCAAGCAATTGCTCGAAAAGCTGGCGAAGGACGGCATCGCCTGCGATCTGATCATCGCCAGCGGTGGTGCTGCCCAGAGCGGATTGGTGCGTCAGCTTCTCGCGGATACGACCGGCAGACCTGTCGCCGTCGCCGATACGGAGGAGCCGGTGCTTCTCGGTGCGGCCATGCTCGGCGCTACGGCTGACGGGCATTGCGGCTCGCTCTTGGAAGCCATGACAACCATGTCGCGACTGGCGAAGAAGTTCGAGCCGGCGGGCGGTGCCGTCAAGGCGTTGCATGCACGGCGTTACGAAGCTTTCGAACTGCTGCAATCGGCAGATCGGAGCATCCGGGCCTTGATGGCGTCGTAAGTCCGGCGAGAAACGACATTTATTGCTCCAATTCATAAGTCTATACGCGGATGGCCCCCTACCGCTTTGTCAATTGCGGGCTAAATTGCCCTCATGCAGCCGAGCCGTCACGGCTCATCGCAGGAAAGGATGGTCATCATGGATATCACGAGGAACGGTGCGCAGCCCTCCGGCAAAGGCCCTTCGGACTGGTTCACCGGTACAGTCCGCATCGACCCGGTCTTTGCGGCTAATGATGCGCGGCGAGCCGCAGCCAGCAGCGTCACGTTTGAACCCGGCGCAAGAACTGCGTGGCATACCCACCCGCGCGGCCAGACCTTGATTGTCACCGCGGGCCTGGGTCTCGCTCAGCGCGAAGGCGGCTCGGTCGAGGAGATCCGCCCCGGGGATATCGTCTGGTTCGAGCCGGGCGAGAAGCACTGGCACGGCGCTTCGCCGACGACAGCCATGACCCATATCGCCATCCACGAACACCTCGACGGTAAGGTGGTGGATTGGCTGGAGCATGTGACGGACGAGCAATATCACGCAAGGTAAAGGTCCAACCCCGCAGTCGGAGCAACACCGAGCGGATCGCTCGCGAGCACCTAACGCTTGCCATGGCTTGGCCATAAGTCAGCCGCACGAGGTCAGTATAGACGGAACCCCGCCGCTTCCACGGCGTCGGCCTAACGATCGAATGCCCCGCGACGCAACTGACCTCGCGATGGCAGCAACACGGATGGGGAAATATCATGCTTCGGCTTGTGATTGGCGCGGCTCTCGCGCTGGCAATGCTCACATGGTCCAATGCGCAATGCATGCAGATGCCAAAAGGTTTTTCCCTGTTGTCGAGCAGCGTATTTGCGGCCGATTGAACTTATCACCATCCTTCGATGTCGCCATCGCGGCGGTGCTGGCCGTAGGCAGATAAGCGTTCGGTTGCATCGCCGCGTAGTGTCGATGTACAGGCACGAATCGAGGATATCCAATGACCTCTGCTGAACGTCCTATGCCGAGCGAAGCCGGCATCTTGCAGTTCATGGAAATCTGCGATTCCTTCTATCCGCCGGATGCGGTAACGGCCTCCATCGCACAGCAGCGTCAATGGTATGACGCACTCTGCGCTCGTTTCGATCGCCCTTTACCGGAGGGCATGCAGACGACGGATGGCTTCGTATCCGGAACGATACCCGTCAGGCGTTACAAGCCTGCCAATATCCGCACGGCAACGAAGCTCCTCTATCTCCATGGCGGCGGTTTCGTCGTTGGCTCGCTTGAAAGCCATCATGCCATCTGCGCCGAGATTGCCGATCATGCCGGCGCTGAACTGATCTCCGTCGATTATCGGTTGGCGCCGGAATATCGCTGGCCGGCCCAAACGGATGATTGCTTCAGTGTTCTCAAGCAAATGTTGGCCGAGAAGAAGTCGGTCGTGCTGATCGGCGACAGTGCCGGCGGCAATCTCGCGGCAGGGCTGGCGGTGCGGGCGCAAGCCGAGGGGCTTTCGGGCATTGTCGGCCAGATCTTGATCTATCCCGCACTCGGCGGCGATCTCGTCTCCGGCTCCTATGAAGAAATGGCGGAGGCACCGGGCCTGACAACGGCCGATGTCGCCTATTACCGCACTGTTCTGCAGGCGCCGGAAGGCGATCCGGTCGCAGGGCCGCTCGCCCTATCGTCAATGGCTGGCCTTCCTCCCGCTTTCATTACCGTGGCTCATTATGATCCGTTGCGCGACGACGGCCGCAATTATGCGGCGCGTCTGGCGCAGGCGGGCGTCGAGGTGTGGTTCCGCGAGGAGCCGCAGATGGTGCATGCCTGGCTGCGGGCACGGCATATGAGCGAAGGCGCGCAGGCCGGCTTTGCCGCTATATGCGCGGCGGCAAGCCGGTTTGCGGGCTCCCGCTGACCTACATCAGGTCGCGGGCGACGCGCTTCTCTTCGAAGATCTTCCTGAAGATTTCGGTTTCACCCTCATAGGCGACGACCGAGGCGCTGATCACCCAGTCCTTTGCCGTACAGGAAATGGACGATGTCGCGACCGTGCGGACGAACCAACCGGGGCGGCTCATGTCGCACGTCCATGTCGAGATACCCGTCATCGACAGCGGGTCATCCGGTGCGATCGACCAGGTCTCCTCGCGCAATTGCCGCGTCGAAAGGCCGGTGCCGGGATGTTCGGAAAGGCCGGTATCCTCATGGATTTCATAGCGGGTGACGCCGGCTGAGAGATCGTGCACCACCTGCCGCTTCGTCGAACCAGGCACATGTTCGATATACTTCGGCAGCGGATCGGGATTGTCGGGCTGCTTGATGTCGATGATCTCATGCGCACCGAGCTTGGGCAAAGCAAGGCCGATGGAGGCGATGTCGATCGTCAACCCCGGATCTTCCGGTGGCGGCAGCACCATCGGCCAATAGGCTGTCGACAGCGACAGGCGGATACGGTGGCCCTTGCGGAAACGATAGCCGCAGGCATCGAGCGTTACGGTCACCCTGACCTGCTGCCCCTTGTTCAGAGGCTCCGGCGCGGCATTGCCATCGCGATGAGCGAGGTTGAGCACGCCAAAGGAAACGCGCGTTGCCGTGCCGTCCGGATGGATGTCGACGAGCCTCGCGCAGAGGTTGGCGGTTTCGGCGTCGCACCGCAGCGTCAGGGTGACGACCGGGCGGCCAAGATAATCGTGGTCCTCGATCAGTGGCGCTGTCTGTAAGGTCAGCGACCCGGCATCGTCGGCGCGTTGATCGATTGCCAGTTCCGCGTCCGGCTTCAGGGTGAACCATTCGCCCGAAGCCGTGCCAGTATCGAGCGGCGAACGCAGATAGACGGGATGTTCCGGCGCATGCGGGATCGGCATGCCTTCCATCAGCGTACCGAACTGCTCGACATAGAAACACTGCATCTCCGGCTGCTGCCATTCTTGCTTCGCGATCCAGAAACCCGGGTCGAAGTCGCGGCGTTTGGCGGGCTTTATGGCGTCAAGAATATAGGCGCGCACCGATGGCACGGCCTCGACGCCGTCGGGTTCGCCGCGCAGCCAGTGGTTCCACCAGGCGATAGCCTCTCCGTGGAAATCGACCCGCGGCTTTGGCCAGGCGAAATGCGGATACTTGTGAACCCACGGGCCGATCAGCGCCTTCGCCTTATCGCCCAGCCCTTCGACGGCCAGCAGCGGCGTATTGCGATAGCCGTCAGCCCAGCCGGCGATGACGATGGCGGGAATATCGAAGCCGGCGAAGTCTTCGCAGATGGACCCATGCCGCCAGAAATCGTCACGACGCTGATGCTGGAGCCATTCCTCCATGAAGAAGGGTTCCTGCTCGAGGCGCTGCAGCCACATATCGCGCCAGTCGTCACCGACGATAGCCGGATCTGGCGAGCGCGATTGATAGCCGAGCATTGTCGCCGCCCAGGAAAGCTGGGCGGAGAGGTGGCAGCCGTTCTTGTAGTGGATGTCGTCATTATAGCGGTCGACCGTGGAGGCGATCGAAATCACCGCCTTCAGCGCCGGGGGCTTCAAGGCCGCCACCTGCAGGCAGTTGAAGCCGCCCCACGAAATGCCCATCATGCCGACCGAGCCATTCGACCAGGGTTGTGCTGCGATCCACGCGATCAACTCGCAGGCATTGGCGAGCTCCAGCTCGGTATATTCGCCATCGATGACGCCGCTGGACTCTCCGGAGCCTCTGATGTCGACACGCACGCCGGCAATGCCGGCTGCGGCGAAGACAGGGTAGGTGGATTCATCACGCGGGCTCGTTCCATCGCGCTTGCGGTAGGGCAGGAATTCGAAGACCGCCGGCACGGGATCGCTCTCCGCTCCGTCAGGCATCCAGATACGCGCGGCGAGCCGCGTGCCGTCCTTCAAGGTGATCCACTGATTCTCGATGGTGGTGAAGCTGCGCTCAGCCATGATCATATATCCCGAGGAGTTTTAGGCATTAAACCATACACGGCTGCCGATGTAGCCGTTGGACATATCATTGCCGATGTCGTCGACATATCCCTTCAGCGTTTTCGAAGAGGCCATGATGTAGTCGTTGAAGACGGGCAGGATCAGACCGCCATCGTCTCGTACCATCAGCGCCAACTGTCGATAAAGCACCTTGCGTTTGGCTTCATCGAGTTCGGCCCTGGCCTCCAACACCAGCTTGTCGAAGTCCGGACGCTTGAAACGCGTGTCGTTCCATTCCGCGGTCGAGAGATAGGAGGTCGAGTAGCGCGAATCCTGAGTCGGGCGGCCACCCCAGAAGGAGGCGCAGAAAGGCTTGTTGTTCCAGACGTTGGTCCAGTATCCGTCTTCCGGTTCGCGCTTGACGTCGATCGTGATCCCGGCCTTGCGCGCACTTTGCTGGAACAGGATCGCCGCATCGACAGCGCCCGGAAAGGCTGCATCGGAGGTTAGCAGCTGAATGGGGCGATCAAGACCCGATTTCTTGAAGTGGAAGGCGGCCTTGTCTGGATCATATGGCCGCTGCTCGATATCGGTCGGCGCAAGCGCGTAGTTGGAATTGACCGGATAGTCGTTGCCGATCGTACCGTAGCCGCCCAGAACCTTGTCGAGGATCGACTGGCGGTCGATGGCATATTTCAGCGCGAGACGAAGATCGGCGTTGTCGAAGGGCGCCGTGTCGCAATGCATCAGGAAGCAGTAGAAGCCCTTGCCGGCGTTGCGGAGAATGTCGACGGTCGGTGCCCGCTGCAGCATCGGGACGGTCTTCGGGTCGACATTGTTGACGAAATGAACCTGGCTGGAGGCAAGTGCTGCAATGCGGGCGGTGTTGTCGTTGATGACGAGGATTTCAACGCTGTCGACAAAGCCTCGGTCGGAGCGCCAATCTTTCGGGTTCTTCTCGAAGGTGGCGCGAACGCCCGGCTCAAAGCTTTTCAGAATATAAGGGCCGGTGCCGATGGCCGCCGCCGGCTTGTCGACGCCACCCTTCGGCTGGATAATCAGGTGATAGTCGGTGAGAAGGAGAGGTAAGTCCGCATTGCCTTCACTTAGCGTCAGGACAAGGTCGCCCGCTTTTTCTTCGATGCCGGTGATGGAGGCCATGAGCCCGAGAGCGCCCGACTGCGAATTCTTGTCCGCGTGTCGCTTCAGGGTCGCGACGATATCAGCAACGGACATCCTGGTGCCGTCGTGAAATTGCGCATCGTTCCTGATCTTGAAGGTCCAGACGGACGCATCAGCCGATGGTGTCCAGGACGTTGCCAGCGACGGCAGGGGTGCGCCGGTCTTGGGATCGGATTCCACGAGCGTATCGCCCCAGAGGCGGCCAATGACGAACAAGACGGAGGCGCTATAGGTCGCCGGATCGAGCGCATCGCTGGTGGCGCCGCCCTTGAGGCCGAGCTTCAGATGGCCACCACGCTTTGCTTCCTGCGCGCGGGCATCGCGCGGCATCAGGAGGCCGGAGGCAAGGGCAGGCAAAACGCCTAACGCTGCGGCACCCCCAAGGAAATGGCGGCGGCCGATTTTCAGCGGCGAAGATTGATCCTTTTCATGCGTCATGACAGTTCCCTCGTTTTGCATTTTGTAGGTGGGAACGTAGAGGCCGGGCTGGGCCACGCAATTTCGCGACTTGACGCATCTTTAAGCGAGTTTACGCTAGTTCATTCCAAGACGGAGTTACAGATGCCTCACCTGGTCGAGAACCTCAAAATTGCCTGCGCAACGCAACGTTCCATTTCGCATCTGTGCCGTGCAATCGATATCAACCGGCAACAATTCAACCGATATATCAATGGTCAGACGCGGCCGTCTGCCCATAATCTCGCGCGTATAGCCAAGTATTTCGATCTCGACGCAGCCGACTTTGGTCTCGCTCCGAGGCTCTTTCGCGAGCGGCTTCGCAAACCGGCCCTGGACCTCAATCAAAGTTCCGAATTGTTAAAGGCGTTCCCCGGAGATCTGATCGCGCTCCGACGCCATATCGGCTATTTCCAGACCTACCATCGCTCACCGTCCTGGCCTGGAATGGTCGTCTGTTCCTGCAGCCGCATTATCGAGCAGGGCGGGCTGGTGCATGTCAAATCGATGGAGCGCCTGCGTGACCCCGGAAACGGCATCCAGCAGTTTTCCAAATATGTGGGTTTGGCAGCCTTCTATCGAAACCGGATCTTCATTACCGAGCGTGTGGTCGGCCCGAATCCCATACTGTCACAGACGATCCTCCTGCCATTCGACGAGTATCAGCGCGTCTACTTGCGCGGAACGACAATGGGCGTTTCCTGGCGAAAGGAAAACCTTCCCTATGCCTCGCGGATGATCTGGCGTCACGTCGGCACTGAGCCGGATCTTCGTGAACTTCTCTCGCGTTGCGGACCTGTGCCGCTATCCTCGCGCAGATTGCCGCCAACGGTGCGCTCGTTCCTCGCCGATCCATCCGCAGAAGTCTATGCGATACCGGCAGAGTATTGAAAACCTCGATTGTCCGCTTCGCCTGCTCATGGCCGTTAGGTCGGGGACGATGCGGCTGGCCAATGGAGAAAGCTCTCAAATGCAAGAAAAAGTTGTGTCTTTACAGAATATATTAAGGGTCCCTTTATAAGATTGCAGTCTATCTCAACGTTGGTGACGCATGCTTTGACATTCGGGGGCGGTTAGATGCTTTTCTCTGCGAGGACGGATGCAGATCCCAGTGCGTGTACCTATGTCAGCGATCTGCTTCGCCGGGAAGCAAAGATTAATTTGGACCGCGATGCCGACATTCCCGATGCCGTTTCAGTCAACCGGGTCTTGAATTTCATCAAGCATTTGTGGAGCGAAACCGGAGAGGAGTTGGATGTCAATGTCTTCTATCGTCATCGCACTCTTGATGCCCTCGGCCTTGCAATTTCCAATCACGAAGATCTCTCAGTCTCGCCGAAAATCATAGAGCTCCGAGGCGGCGAAGGTAGTGCACCCTTGCTGCTATTTGCCGGCGGAGCAAGCTGTTTCCTGGAAATGCAGCCGCTCATCAAGGAAATCCGCTTTCCCGGGCCAATTCTCGGCGTAGCATTGACGGCCTTCAACCGAGATCGTCACCAACCGGCAAGGGTGGAAGACGAGGTTCAAAGCACGCTGAAAGCGTTGCAGGCAGCCGGGATTGAAGGGCCCTATCGATTGCTCGGCTATTCTTTCGGCGGTGTTTTTGCCTTGGAGCTTGCGCGTGCGTTGAGGGCACAAGGGCAAAAGATCGCGTTCCTCGGCATGCTCGATACCCCCTTGGGTGAGCAAGAATGGCCGCTGATGACCTGGGGCAGCTTCATGTGGCAACGCTGGAGGCGAGCTTATAACCGAAAGAAGAATCTGAGGAAGACCGATCCTCAACCACGTCGTCAAACATCGGCTCAGGGCAGTAGGCCGATGATCGAGCGACGGGAATTCCTCGCGAAGAAACTGAAGCCACTTTCCTTCCGCTACGCCGACCCCCACACGGCCTATTATCCGGAACTGGCGCCGCAATGGATGGGGGATTATCCGCCACTTTATGATGCGGCCGCCAGACAACTTCTGCGCATGAAGGGCGTTTACAGGCCAAGCCGTTACGACGGCGAACTGACCTTCTACCGCAGCATGCAGGGCTCACCCGTCGACTGCGATCCCAAGACCATATGGGGGCGCTTTCTTGCGCACGCGGATTGGGTCGATGTTGCCGGCAACCACCAGAGCATGATCGTCGGCCGCAACGCCGGTACGCTCGCGCGCGAACTCAGCGCGCGCCTTACGCGCTGAGCCCACGGGATCGAAATAGTCCAGCGCTCAATTGCCGGCGCTCTCCATCTTCCGTGTCGTCAGCACGCGCTCCAGCCACCCGATCTCCATTTCCGGCACGGATTTCAGCAGCAAGTCGGTGTAATCGTCGAAGGGCGGCGAGAGCGCTTGCGATTTCGGACCGAAGCGAACGAGCTTGCCGCGATGCATCACTGCGACGCTGTCGGCGATAGCGCGCACGATGGCAATATCGTGGGTGATGAAGACGTAGGAAAGGTGTGCCTCCTCCTGCAGCTTCAAGAGCAGTTTCAGAATGCCTTCGGCAACCAGCGGATCGAGCGCCGAGGTCGGCTCGTCGCAAAGGATGAGTTCGGGCTTGGCCGCAAGCGCTCTGGCGATGGCGACGCGCTGTTTCTGGCCGCCGGAAAGCTCGGCCGGGTAACGGTCGATGAAGCCGTTGCCCATCTCGATCTGATCCAGCAGCTCTTTCACGCGCGCCGTCTTTGCCGAGCCACGCAGGCCGTCATAGAAGGTCAGCGGCCGGCCGATGATATCGCGTACGGTCTGGCGCGGGTTCATGGCGGTATCGGCCATCTGATAGATGAGCTGGATCCGCCGCAACTCCTGCCGCGAGCGGTCTTTCAGAGCAGACGTCAACGGCTTGCCGTCAAAGATAATCCGTCCATCGCTCGGCGGCAGCAGGCCGGTAATCACGCGAGCAAGCGTCGATTTTCCGGAGCCTGACTCGCCGACCACCGCCAATGTCTGGCCTTTAGGAACATGCAGAGAAACATCGTGCAATACTTTGAAACCATTGGAGTATTGCGCGCTGATATTCTCGACTTTCAAAAGCGCGCTCGACTGATCGGCGGCTTCGGCTCGTGCCTCCTGGCGGACGTTGACAAGAGCGCGTGTATAATCCTGCCGCGGTTCTTCGATAATCTGCTGGACGCTGCCATATTCCACCGTCTTGCCGTGTCTCAACACCATGATGTCGTCGGAAATCTGGGCGACGACGGCAAGATCGTGGGTGATATAAAGCGCGGCCGTGTGCGTCTCTTCGATGGCGTGCTTTATCGCCGCCAGCACGTCGATCTGCGTGGTGACGTCGAGCGCTGTCGTCGGCTCATCGAAGACGATCAGTTCCGGATTGGAGCAGAGCGCCATGGCGGTCATGGCGCGTTGCAGCTGGCCGCCGGAGACCTGATGCGGATAGCGGTCCCCGAAGGTTTCGGGATTGGGCAGACCAAGCACGCGGAAGAGATAGAGCGCCCGTTTTCTTGCCTCCTCCTTCGTCATCAGGCCGTGTTTCACAGTCGCTTCAATGACCTGATCACCCAAGCGATGCGCCGGATTGAAGGCCGCCGCCGCCGATTGCGCGACATAGCAGACCCGGGCGCCACGAATTCTGCGGATGCCGGATTTGCCAAGCGGCAGGATGTCGGTGCCATCAAGCAATACCTGGCCGCCGGTAATTTCCGCACCGCCGCGGCCATAGGCGAGGGCGGAGAGGCCGATGGTGGATTTGCCGGCGCCGGACTCGCCGATCAGCCCGAGCACCTTGCCTTTCTGAAGATCAAAGGAGACGCCGTCGACGATGGTGACGCGCTTCGGCGGCTCGCCGGGTGGATAGCTGGTCGCCTCGATCTTGAGACCGCGAACGGAAAGAAGCTCAGGCATCGCCACGCCCTCCCTTGAGGCTGGAGGTACGCCTTAAGAGCCAGTCGACCACCAGATTGACACAGATAGCGAGTGCCGCGATGGCGGAACCCGGCACGAGGGCGGCGGAAATGCCGAAGATGATGCCATCCTTGTTGTCCTTGACCATGCCGCCCCAGTCGGCCGCCGGCGGCTGGATGCCTAGGCCGAGGAAGGACAGGGTGGAGAGGAACAGGATCGAGAAGGCGAAGCGCAGCCCGAACTCGGCCAGCAACGGCGACAGCGTATTCGGCAAGATTTCGCGGAAGATGATCCAGATCCTGCCTTCGCCGCGAAGCTTGGCGGCTTCCACGAATTCCATGACCGCGACATCGAGTGCTACGGCACGGCCGAGACGATAGACGCGGGTGGAATCGAGGATCGCCATGACGAGGATCAGCACGATCAGGTTCTGTGGCAGAACCGCGAGCACGACCAGCGCGAAGATCAGCGTCGGGATCGACATCATCAGGTCGTTGAAGCGCGAAAAGACCGTGTCGATCCATCCGCGCGAGACGGCGGCGGTGAAGCTGAGGATAATGCCGAGCGAGAAGGAAATGATCGTTGCCGTCAACGCGACGAACAGCGTCGTGCGGGTGCCGTAGATCAGACGCGACAGGATATCGCGGCCGAGATTGTCCAGTCCGAAGAAATATTGCGCATCGGCAGGCTGCCAGACATTGCCAACGACTTCGGTCTCGCCGTAAGGCGCGATCCAGGGTGCGAAGATCGCGCAGACGAAGGCAACCAGGATACCGATGATGCCGATCCAGGCGGTGATGGGGATATCTCTTAATCTCATCGCGGATGCCTCAGACGTGGGTTCGCGACGATGGCCAGGATGTCGGCGGTCATGTTGAGGAAGATGTAGACGGCGGCAAAGATCAGGCCGCAAGCCTGGACGACAGGCATGTCGCGCACCGTCACCGCATCGACCATGTACTGGCCCATGCCCGGATAGACGAAGACGACTTCGACGACGACGACGCCGACGATGAGATAGGCAAGGTTCAGCGCGACGACGTTGATGATCGGCGCCAGGGCATTGGGGGCTGCGTGCTTGACGATGGCGCGGAAGGCGGAGAGCCCCTTCAGTTCGGCCGTTTCCATGTAGGCCGAAGACATGACGGAAAGAATGGCCGCCCGTGTCATGCGCATCATATGCGCCAGCACGACGAGAACCAGCGTTGCCGTCGGCAGGGCGATTGCCTTCAGCCGCTCGATGAAGCCCATGCCGTCGAAGACCGTCGCCGGAAAGGTCGCGACGCCGAATTTCACGGAAAAGAACATGATGAGGAGATAGCCGATGAAGAATTCCGGCAGCGAGATCGCCGCCAGTGAAATGACATTGATGATCTTGTCGGGCATCCGGTTGCGGAAATGGACAGCCAACATGCCCAGGCAGACCGCCAGCGGCACCGAGATCACGGCGGCAAAGCCGGCGAGAAACAGGGAATTTCCGAGCCGCTTGCCGATCTGTTCGCCGACGGAATTCTTGCTGGCCCAGGAGGTGCCGAAATCGCCCCTGACGGCATTGCCGAGCCATCCCACATAGCGGGTGACGATAGGCCGGTTGAGGCCGAGCTCCTCGCGGATATTGGCGACGGCCTGCGGCGTTGCCGACTGGCCGAGATAGGTCGTGGCGAAGTCGCCGGGCAGGGCTTCGAGCCCGCCGAAGATCAGGACGGAGACCGCAAACAGCAGGATGATGCTGAGCACGCACCGCTCGATAATGAGGGATAGCAGCGGAAAGCGCTGCTTGAACCTCAACCCGGGCAGAACGGTTCCGGGAGGTGAATTGGACATGGCCGATGCCTCGCACTGAGAGCGGCTCCATGTTTCATGGGAATCGCTAAGCCGCTCAATCTTGTTGTTTTACGCAATTCCGAACGGAAAACAGCTGCGCATTTTCCTAAAATTGCTTGAAACGTCGGGAGGACCGCGAAAGGTTTTCGCGGTCCCGGCTGTGTCAGAGATGAGGGCGTTTTCGCCCAGCTTCGGGCATCAGGCGTCCAGCCAGACGCGGGTCGCCACGTAGCCGTTCGACATGTCGTTGCCGATATCGTGGACGTAGCCCTTCACCTGCTTGGTGGAGGCGTTCACGAAATCGTTGAACATCGGCAGGATGACGCCGCCTTCGTCGCGCACCATCATCGCCATGGCGCGGTAAAGCTCCTTGCGCTTGGCCTCGTCCAGTTCGGAGCGAGCCTGAAGCAGGAGCTTGTCGAAGTCGGGGCGCTTGAAGCGCGTATCGTTCCAATCCGCTGTCGAGAGATAGGCGGTGGAGTACATCTGGTCCTGCGTCGGCCGTCCGCCCCAATAGGAGGTGGAGAAGGGCTGAACGTTCCAGACATTCGTCCAGTAGCCATCGCCCGGCTCGCGCTTGACCTCAATGTTGATGCCGGCCTTCTTGCAGCTTTCCTGATAGAGGACGGCTGCATCGACGGCGCCGGGGAAGGCGACTTCGGAGGTGCGCAGCAAGACCGAGCCGCTGTGGCCGGACTTCTTGTAATGGAAGGCGGCCTTGTCGGGATCGTATTTGCGCTGTTCGATGCCTTCAGGGAAGAGCGCATAGGTGCTGTTGATCGGGAAGTCGTTACCGACCTTGCCGTAGCCGCCGAGGATCTTCTTGACCATGGTCTCGCGATCCATGGCGTATTTCAGCGCCAGACGCAGGTCGTTGTTGTCGAATGGCGCCTTGTCACAATGCATGATGAAGACGTAGTGACCGCGGCCGGCGGTGGCCAGGATCTCGACGTTCGGCGCGCGTTTCAGAAGATCCACGGTCTTCGGGTCGACGCGGTTGATGTAATGGACCTGGCCGGATGAGAGCGCCGCGATGCGGGCTGTGGCATCGTTCATGCAGATGATTTCGATGCTGTCGACGAAACCGCGGTCGGTACGCCAGTCGTCCTTGTTGCGCTCGAACGTGGCGCCACGCCGGGCTCGAAGCTGACCTGCTTGTAGGGACCGGTGCCGATCGAGGCGAGGGGATCGTCATAGCCTCCATTCGGCTGGATGACGAGGTGATAGTCGGTCAAAAGCAACGGCAAGTCGGCGTTGCCCTCGGTCAGCGTCAGGACGAGATTGTCGCCGTCGGCCTTGATCTCCTTGATCGACTTCACGACGCCGAGCGCGCCCGATTCCGATTTCGCATCGGTATGGCGCTTGAGCGTGGCGACCACGTCGTCGATCGTCAGTTCCTTGCCGTTGTGAAACTTGACGCCCTTGCGGATCTTGAAGGTCCAGGTGGCCGCATCTTTCGACGGCTCCCAGGATTCTGCAAGCGAGGGAACGGCGGCACCCGTCAGCGGATGGGATTCCACCAGCATGTCACCCCAGCAGCGGCCGATGCAGAACATGACCTGCGACAGGAATTTTGCCGGGTCTTTTGAATCGGTTGCAGCGCCGCCTTCAAGGCCAAGTTTCAGATGACCGCCGCGCTTCGGTTCGGCCGCCATTGCACTTTCGGTAAAGAGTTTGTCGGCGAGCGTCAAAGTCACGCCCGCTGCCATTGCGCGTCCCATGAATTCGCGGCGGCTGAGACCGCCCGCGGTGACGCGGCTTGCAAGATATTTCGTATGGTCGTTCATTCCCCTGTTCCTTCTTCTTGCCGTGTTGACAAAGCTATCGAGCAAGCCACCTCAGGTCACGGTTCCTCTTCCGCCTGAAGCCTGTCGCCCGCGAGCATGCGGGAAATTCAGCGGTTGCCGCCGCCTCCTACCTTCCTCTCCAGATGGGGGCTCGCTTCTCGGCAAAAGCCCGTGCGCCTTCCAATTGATCCTCGCTTGAATAGAGGAGATCGACGGTTGCAAACTGCCGTTTGGTGATCTTATTCATGGCAGTCTGAAACGTCGAACCCTCCGCTTCGCGAACGATTTCCTTGATCGCTGCGTAGACCAGGGGCGGTCCGCTTGCCAGCAGGCGAGCGAGTTCCCAGGCCCTGTCCATCAGCCTGTCGGCCGTGACAATCTCGTTGACGAAGCCCCAGCGATGCGCCTCTTCGACATTGAGCCACCGGCCGGTCAGGAGCATGTCCATAGCGATATGGTAGGGGATCCGTTTCGGAAGTTTAATCGACGCCGCATCGGCGACGGTGCCCGAGCGGATCTCGGGCAACGCGAAGGTGGCGTGTGCTGCCGCGATTATGAGATCGGTGGACAGCGCGATTTCCAGCCCGCCGCCGCAACAGATACCGTTGACGGCGCAGATGATCGGCTTGTTGAGGTCGCGCAGTTCCTGCATGCCGCCGAAACCGCCAACCCCATAGTCGCCGTCTACGGCGTCGCCATCAGCCGCAGCCTTCAAATCCCAACCGGCGGAAAAGAATTTCTCGCCGGCACCGGTTACGATGGCGACGCGCAGATCCCGGTTGTCGCGAAAGTCGCGAAAGATCAGCCCCATCTCGCGGCTGGTCGCCAGGTCGATGGCATTCGCCTTGGGCCGGTCGATGATGACCTCGAGGATGCCGTCTTCAGAGCGGGTTCGAATGGGGTCTTGCAACTTCCGCTACCTCCTTCGCCGGATGAGAGCATCCGCAGCAACAACGCCCCGGGATTCTGCTAGGACCATCAATGGATTAATGTCTAGTTCTTCAAGATGTGCGGCGTTCGTTACGACATATTCTGCCGCTGATAGGACGGCGTCGGCTACAATCTCCAGGTTGCTTGCCGCGCCACCGCGATAGCCTTCGATCAATTTGCGAACCTTCAGCCGCGAAATCCGCTCAAGAACCTCGGCTTTCGTTACGGGGAGCGGCAAAACGACCGAATCCTCAAGCAATTCCACGAGGATTCCGCCCGCGCCGACTGTCAGGGTCAAGCCGACGACCGGATCGCGGACCGCGCCGATGATAAGCTCGGCGACAGGGCGCTCGACCATCTTTTCGATGAGGAAGCCACGTGCTACGGAAGCCATGCCTTTCGCCGCGTCCGTGACGGCATTCCTATCCCATAGGTTGAGTTTGACCGCACCGACATCGGACTTGTGCTCGACGCCGAGTGCCTTGAGTGCAACGGGGAAACCGAGTTGCTCTGCGCATTTGGCCGCCTCGCTTGGCGTGGGTGCTGTCTCGCCGCGCGGCGTGGCGAGGCCGAAGGCTGCAAGTTCGGCCTTGGCCTCGGCCTCGCTCAAGGTCTCGATTTCGCCTGCCTCCGTCCGTGTGCTGAGAAGCGGCAATGGTTGCGGTTTCTTCCAGGCACTGGCGATGCCGCTGGCAATATCTGCCGCCGCCAGCGCTTCGCTGATGCCGCAGAGCGGCACGATGCCGGCTTGGATCAATTGCTCAGCGATCGCTTCCGGCATGTTTTCCGGCAACGTCGCCAGAATGCCGGCGCGGGCGCCCGTCTGCGTCGCAGCCGCGGCAACCGCCGCAACAGTAATCATCCAGTCGGCGCCATCACAACGATCCTCGCGCGGGAAGTCGAGAACGAGCAGATTGAGGGCATAGCCGCCGGCAAACATGGCGCTGAAGGCCTCCATCTGCCGTGCCAGATCGCCCCAGACGAAGGTGTGGTAATCAAGGGGGTTGGAGAGCGTCACCATCAGACCGAGGCTTGCGCGCAAGGCGGGCAGTTGTTCGGGTTTCAACGCACGGAACTCGATAGTCCGGCCGATGGCGGCATCGGCCATCAGCGATGCCTCGCCGCCTGAACAGCTCATCGAGGAGATCGCATCGCTTTCGAGAGGGCCGGCAACATGCAGGAGTTTCAGCGTTTCGATGAGTTCCGGCAAAGTCGCGACGCGGCCGATGCCGAGACGTTCGAGAACGGCGTCAGCAACTGCGTCGCTGCCGGCAAGCGAGGCTGTATGCGAGACGGCGGCGCGCTGCGCCTGTTCGGATTTTCCAACCTTCAGCGCGACGACGGGCTTCTTCAGTTCACGGGCGCGCATGGCGAGTGCTTCCAGCGCCCTTATATCGCCGAAGCCTTCGATATGCAGGCCGACCGCTGTGACGCGCGGGTCCTCGAGGACTGCTTGGGCAAGGTCCGACAGGCCGGTCTGCGCCTGATTGCCTGCAGTCATCAGGTAGCTGATCGGCAGGCCGCGCCTCTGCATGCTGAGATTGATGGCGATATTGGAAGATTGTGTGAGGATAGCAACGCCGCGCTCGGTTCTGACGATGCCATGCTGATCGGGCCAGAGCAGGGCGCCGTCGAGCCCGTTGATCATGCCGTAGCAGTTCGGCCCGACGATCGGCATGGTGCCTGCCGCCTCGACGAGAGCTTGCTGCAAGTCCGCGCCATCAGCCAGTTCCGCCACAGCCTCGCTGAAGCCGGAAGCGTAGCAGACGGCGCCGCCGGCGCCTCTGGCTGCGAGATCACGAACAATCTCGACGGTGAGCGTCCGGTTGACGCCGACGAAGGCGGCGTCCGGCGCGTCCGGCAGTTCGGCGACCGAGCGATAGCAGCCTCGGCCGAGGACGCTTTCCTGTGTCGGATGCACCGGCCAGATCTCGCCGGCGAACCCCATGCGGTCGCATTGCTCGATGACGCGCCGCGCCTCTCTGCCGCCGAAGACGGCGATCGTTCTGGGGCGAATGAGGCGGTCGAGCGAGCGTTGCGTCATGGGCTCATGCTCCGAACGGCCGAAGCAGGTCGCGGCTGATGATGTGGCGCTGTATTTCAGACGTGCCGTCCCAGATGCGCTCGACGCGGGCGTCACGCCAGAAGCGAGCGAGCGGCAGGTCGTCCATCAATCCCATGCCGCCGAAGATCTGGATCGCCTCGTCGGTGACGCGGGCAAGCATTTCCGAGGCATAAAGCTTGGCGGAGGCGATCTCGCGATTGGCTGGCATGCCGGCGTCGAGCTTCCAGGCGGCCGACAGTGTGAGCAGGTCGGCAGCGTCGATCTCGGTGATCATGTCCGCGAGTTTGAACGATACACCCTGGTTGGAGCCGATCGGCTTGCCGAATTGTTTGCGCTCGGCCGCATAGGGCAGGGCGAGATCGAAGACGCGGCGAGCCCGGCCGACGCAGGTGGCAGCGACCGTCAGGCGCGTCCCGTAGAGCCACTGATTGGCGAGATCGAAGCCGCGATGCACCTCGCCTAGTACCTGCGACTTCGACAGGCGGCAATCGGTGAAGTTCAAAATGGAATTGTGGTAGCCGCGGTGGGAAACGGAATCGTAGCCTTTAAGGATATCGAAGCCAGGTGTGCCGCAATCGACCAGGAAGGCGGTGATTTTCTTCTTGACTCCACGGTGGGTGTCTTCCTCGCCGGTTGCGGCAAAGACGATAACGAAATCGGCGACATCGGCGTGCGAAATGAAGTGCTTCGTGCCGTTCAGCACGAAGTCGCCACCATCCTGCCGTGCTGCGCATTTCATGCCGCGCATGTCCGAGCCGGCATCCGGCTCGGTAATGGCGAGCGCATCGATTTTCTCGCCACGCACCGCCGGCAGGAGATAGCGCTGTCGCTGCTCGCCCTCGCAGGCCATCAGGATGCCGGAAGGGCGTCCGAAGAAGACGGTGAGCCCCATCGAGCCGCGGCCAAGCTCGCGCTCGACGAGCGTGAAGGTGACATGATCGAGCCCGGCGCCACCCATCTCTTCAGGGAAATTGCAGGCATAGAAGCCGAGTTCGATACATTTGCGTCGGATCTCGTCTCCGATTTCAGGCGGCACGATACCGGTGCGCTCGACCTCGTTTTCGTGCGGATAGATCTCCGTCTCGACGAAGTCCCTGACCGTCTTGACGATCATTTCCTGTTCTTCGCTGAGCCCGAAATTCACGATCGCTTCCTCCTAGCGTTTTTGTCCCACATGACGGCCGGCTCCCTCCGGCATGATCAAGGCTGCGTGCGCGGCAGAAAGCGGCCTGAGCTTCACCAGCACCTCCTCCGGTGCGGCCGTGGCTCTGCCTGCTTTCGCGTCGACATGCAGCAGCATTTGTTCTGCGGTGGCGATCACGTCGCCGCTGGCGCTATCGTGCAGCGCATGGAAGACATGCAACCGCTTTTCGTCGGATGCGAGGATCTGCGCCGTCGAATGAATGGCCTGTCCGAGCTTGGCCTCGCCGAGATGGCGGATATGGGTTTCCACCGTGTAGTAGCTATGACCGCGCTCAACATAATCGAGATCGACGCCGATCAGCCGCAGCAGAGCATCCGACGTGTCGCCGAAGACCTGCAGGTAGCGATGCTCGGTCATGTGGCCGTTATAGTCGACCCATGCGGGGCTGACCTTGGTGTCGATCAGGCGCAGCGGCTTTGAGATGTCCAGGCCTTGCTTCTCGCCGCCGCCCGCGGCCCAAAGCTGCTGTTCGAAATCCTTCAGCAGCTTGCCGGCGCCCCAGCCCTTGCCGCCATGGCTTCCCTTCAGGCTTTGAAGGATGCCGACGAGGTTCTCGTCGCGGATACGCTCGAGTTCGCGGATCGACAGGCCATCCGCTTGATCGTCCGACTGCTGACCGATCTTTTCGACAAGGGCATCGTCGAGATCGACGACATCCATCAGCTTCGTCCAGTTCCACTGCAGGGCAGGGCCGAACTGCGCCAGGAAGTGACGCATGCCCGCTTCACCGCCGGCGATACGATAGGTCTGGAACAGGCCCATCTGTGCCCAGCGCAGGCCGAAGGAGTAACGGATGACATCATCAAGCGTCTCGACGGTGCAGATATCGTCCTTGATCAGCCACAGCGCCTCGCGCCAGAGCGCTTCCAGCAGGCGGTCGCCGACGAAAGCCTCGATTTCCTTGGCGATATGAACGCCCTTCATGCCGATAGGCGGCAAGCGCTCCATTGCCGCCTGGATGGTCGCGGCGCTGGTCTTTTCGCCGCCGACGATCTCGACGAGCGGCAGCAGATAGACGGGGTTATACGGGTGGGCGACGAACAAGCGCTCGGGGTGGCGCATGTCGCGCTGCAAATCGGTCGGCAGAAGGCCGGAGGTGGATGAACCGATCAGAGCATCGGGCTTTGCGGCTGCATCGATCTGCGTCAGCACGTTGCGCTTGAGATCCAGCCGCTCGGGCACGCTTTCCTGGATCCAGTCGGCGCCAGCGACGGCGGCTTGCAGCGTGTCCCTGAATGTGAGCTTGCCGCGCGGCGGAAGCGGAGCGCCGGTCAGCATCGCATAGGCTTTTTCCGCATTAGCCAGAACTTCGCCGACGATGCGTTTCGCCTCCGGATGTGGGTCGTAGACATCGACATCGATGCCAGCCAGCAGGAAGCGGGCGATCCATCCGCCGCCGATGACACCGCCGCCGATGCAGGCCGCCTTGTTGATCTTCGTCATCGGGGCCTCAGCGCTTCGTCAGTTTCAGCTTTTTGCGGACATCTTCGGGGCCGATAATGCGGGCGCCCATGCCTTCGACCACCTGCACCGCCTTTTCGACGAGCTGCGCATTGGTCGCCAACATGCCCTTGCCGGCATAGAGATTGTCTTCCAGCCCGACGCGGACATTGCCGCCGGCAAGGATCGCCGCCGCCGGATAGGCCATGGCGTTGCGACCGATGGAAAAGGCCGAGAAGGTCCAGCTTTTGGGAACGTTATTGACCATCGCCATAAAGGTGTTGAGGTCATCGGGCGCCCCCCAGGGGATGCCCATGCAGAGCTGGATGAGAACCGGGTCCTCGATCAAGCCCTCCTCGGCAAGCTGCTTGGCAAACCAGAGATGACCGGTGTCGAAGGCCTCGATCTCCGGCCGGACGCCGAGATCGGTCATCTTCTTCGCCATGGCCCTCAGCATCGAGGGCGTGTTGGTCATGACGTAATCGCCAAGATTGAAATTCATCGTGCCGCAGTCAAGCGTGCAGATTTCGGGCAGGCATTCGGCAACGTGGCTGACGCGCTCCGTGGCGCCTGCCATGTCGGTACCCCTATCATTCAGCGGCAGAGGGCTCTCGACATCGCCGAAAATCAAGTCGCCGCCCATGCCGGCGGTCAGGTTCAGCACGACATCGACGTCGGCCGAACGGATACGGTCGGTGACTTCCCTGTAGAGCTCGTTGCGGCGGCTGGCAGCGCCCGTTTCCGGATCGCGGACGTGGCAATGAACTACTGCCGCCCCAGCCTTGGCGGCATCGATCGCGGAGTCGGCGATCTGCTTGGGAGTGATCGGAACATGGCTGGATTTGGAAACCGTATCGCCGGCGCCGGTCACGGCACAGGTGATGAAAACATCACGATTCATCGCAAGAGGCATTTTTTGTTCTCCCTCGTATTGAGGACATTACGAGCCATGCGACATCTACATGCTTTGCATTATCAGAAGCATTCGATACAGTTTCGGAACTCTCGAAGGATTGCTGAATGCTCACATCGGCCAATGAGACGCTCGACATCGATCTCCTGATCCTTCCGGAGACGAACCTGATCCTGATCGCGTCGGTGATCGAACCGCTACGCGGGGCCAACCGCATTTCCGGAGCCGAGCTTTATCGCTGGCGGCTTTTCACGCCGGACGGCTCTCCCGCTGAGACGACGAGCCTTATCCCAGTGCCTGCCTGCTCCAGCTTTCGCCTGACATCGGATGCGACACCTCTTTTCGTGCTCGCCAGCTACAATTGGCGGCGCAGCGCCACGCAAGCGCTGAAAATGCAATTGTCGCAAACCGCCCGTCACCGCTCGATGGTTGCCGGCATCGAGTCTGGTACCTGGCTGCTTGCCGAGGCGAGCCTGCTCGACAATGTCTCTGCTGCCGTCCACTGGGAGGATTACGACGATTTCGCGCTCGCCTATCCGCAGGTGCGCGCCGTCAAGGACCGCTACGTCATCGACGGCAAGCGGATCACCACGGCCGGCTCCCTGCCGACGGTCGATCTGATGCTGGAGATCATCCGGCGACGGCAAGGCTATTCGCTGGCACTCGAGGTCAGCCGCCTCTTCATCTACGAGCCAGCGAGCATGCCGAGCGCGGCAGAACTTTCACCATCGACGGCCGGCCTGCGTATGCGCGATCCGCGGGTGGCACAGGCGATCCGTCTGATGGAGGACCATATCGAGCAGCCGCTGGTTCTCGCGCGTCTAGCGCGCCGTGTCGGCGTCAGTGCACGCCATCTGCAGGCCCTTTTCCAGGAGAGCATCGGCGCGCCGCCGCATGTGCATTATCTGGCGTTGAGGCTCAATGCGGCACGGCGCAAGGTCATCGAGACGAAGGCTTCGTTCGCCGAGATCGCGGCCGCGACCGGCTTCAATTCGGCATCGGCCTTTTCGCGCAGCTATCGTGCCAGCTTTTCCGAAAGTCCGTCCGGCACACGACGTCGGCTACGGCGCCGCACTACGCCTGCAGGAGAGCCGACATAGGCCGGAAGGCCTCGCGAACCATTTCGGCCAGTTCCCGGATCGCTTCGCTCGAATGATAGGGGTTGCGGCGAAGCACGACGCGGGACGAATCGACCGGCGGGAAACCGTCGTCGCTCGTCAATTCGCGGCAGCCAGGCGGAATGTTGCTGCGCGACAGCGTCGTCACGGCGAGGCCCGCGGAGACAGCATTCTTCAAGCCGGAACTCGTGTCGGCGATGAAGGCGATACGATAACTCCGCCCGATTTGCTCCAATGACTTCAGCGCGAAATCGCGACACCATGTCGAATCCCGATAAACAGCGATGGGTAGAGGTGCAACCTCATGCACGCGATGCACCAACGATGTCACCCAGACCGTTGGATCGATACAGAGAACTTCGCCTTTGCTCTGGTTGTTCCAATCGAAGACTACGGCGAGGTCCAGTTCGTCTTTCTCGAGAGCGGCCAGATTATGCGCCGTGTAATCGCAGGAGACAGTGACTTCGACGGCCGGATGCCTGATAGCGAAGGCGGCCAGTGCCGCGGGCAGAACAGTCTGGCTGTATTCCTCCGGAATTCCAATCCGGACCGGCCCGTCGAGCGGTTTGGTGCGAATATTTGCTGCTGCCTCGTTCAGAAGCTCGATCACGCGCTGTGCATAGGGAAGCAATTGAGTGCCGGCTCGGGTGAGAACGGCCCCGCGGGCGCTTCTTTCGAAGAGCGTTTCGCCGATCGTATCTTCGAGCCGCTTGATCTGGGCGCTGACGGCCGATTGCGTGCGGCCGATCCTTTGAGCGGCCGTGGAAAAATTGGACGTCTCGGTGATGACGAGGAACGTCCGCAGAAGGTCGCTCTCAATGGGGTCGCGCATTGGGGTCACAAATATTTCTGATAGTTACTATCTCTACTATTCGTTTGCCTGATGTCAAATATCGGCGCACACAGAGGCGTTCCTTCTGCTTCGTTCCTCGAGTCCATACATGACATTCCAGCTTCCAACCCGCTCCGCTCTTGCCAGCGATTATGAGAGGGGCGTCGTACTCGTGGCAACGGCAATGCTGGCGTGGAGCTGCAGCGGCATCTACGCCCGCCTGCTAACCACGGACATATGGACGGCGATCGCCTGGCGGTCGCTGTTCGGCGGCCTGTTTCTGCTGATTCCCAGCTTTTTCCTCGAAGGCGGGTTTTCCAGGCGGCAATGGGCATCGATCTTTCATCCTGCCGGGCTGGCGATGCTGGTCTGCCAGACGATCAGCCAGGCCTGCTTCATTGGCGCGCTCTATATGACGACGGTCGCCAATGTGACCATGATCTACGCGACGGCACCGTTCATTGCCGCCTTCCTCAGCTGGACCATGCTGAAGGAACGGGTAGCAAAACGTACGTTGGTGGCCGGGACCGTCTGCCTCATCGGCGTGGCGGTCATCGTTGCCTCATCGATCGGCGGCGGTACGGGCATCGGCGATCTGCTGGCGCTCGGCATGACAGTCACCTTCGCCCTCATCATCGTCATCCCACGCATGGACCCCAGCGTTCCGATCCTGCCGTCGAGTGTCGTCAGCGGGCTTTTGACATTTGTCGTCTTCGTGCCCTTTGCGTCGACGAGCTCAGTGGATGTTCAAAATTGGCTTCTGCTCGCGGCTTTCGGTGCAACGAATTTCGCGCTCGCCTTCGTCCTTTTCCTGTTCGGATCAAGGAAGATGCCCGCCGCCGACGCCGCTCTCATCAGTTCGATGGAAATCGTGCTGACGCCCTTTTGGGTCTGGCTCTTCTTCTCGGAGATGCCACCGGTTGCCACTTTCATCGGCGGAGCGATCATCTTCGCGACGATCGTTTGGCATACTGCGATAGACCTGCGGCATAGCCGCCGCCGTCGAGCACCTATCAATGCGCTATAGCCATAACCTCTCGTCTCAGCAAAGATAGCGGCTCGAGCCTCGACTTCATAAAGTGAAGAAAGCGACATGACTTCCAACGATCCCTTGCTCCAGCCCTATCAGCTCAAGCACTTGACGCTTAGGAACCGCATCATGTCGACGGCGCATGAGCCGGCCTATTCGGAAGGCGGCATGCCGACGGATCGCTACAGGCTCTATCATCGCGAAAAGGCCAAGGGCGGTATCGCGCTGACCATGACGGCGGGCTCGGCGATCGTCTCGGCGGATTCGCCGCCGGCCTTCGGCAATCTCCATGCCTATCGCGATGAGATCGTGCCCTGGCTGAAGAAGCTTGCCGACGACTGTCACGAGTTCGGGGCTGCGGTCATGATCCAGCTGACCCACCTCGGTCGTCGCACCGGCTGGAACAAAGGTGACTGGCTGCCGGTATTGGCGCCGTCGCCGATCCGCGAGCCGGCGCACCGTGCCTTTCCGAAGACGGCGGAAGAGTGGGATATCGAGCGGATCATTGGAGACTTTGCAGCGGCGGCGCAACGCATGCAGGCAGCCGGCCTGGATGGTATCGAGATCGAGGCCTATGGCCATCTGACCGACGGCTTCTGGTCACCGGCAACCAACCGGCGCGAGGACGAATTCGGCGGTTCGCTTGAAAACCGCATGCGGTTCTCGATGATGGTGACAGAAGCCATTCGCAAGGCGGTCGGCCCGGAGTTCATTGTCGGCATGCGCATGGTGGCTGACGAGGATTGGGAGAAAGGGCTTTCACGCGAAGAAGGCGTTGAGATTGCCAGGCGGCTGGTGGCCTCCGGCAATATCGATTTCCTCAATATCATCCGTGGCCATATCGACAGCGACGCGGCGCTCAACAATGTCATTCCGATTCAGGGCATGGCCTCGGCACCGCATCTCGATTTTGCTGGCGAGGTGAGGGCGGCGACGAAATTCCCCGTCTTCCATGCGGCCCGCATCGGCGATGTCGCCACGGCGCGTCATGCGATCGCGGAAGGCAAGCTCGATATGGTCGGCATGACGCGCGCTCATATCGCCGACCCGCATATCGTCAACAAGGTAATGTCCGGGCAGGAGGCCAATATCCGCCCCTGCGTCGGCGCGACCTACTGTCTTGACCGTATTTATGAGGGCGGCGAGGCGCTCTGCATTCACAATGCGGCTACCGGCCGCGAGGCCGAGATGCCGCATCGGATCGAGCGGGCAACAATATCACGCAAGGCCGTCGTCATCGGTGCCGGGCCTGCGGGCCTGGAGGCGGCGCGTGTGCTGGCCGAGCGCGGCCATAAGGTCGACGTGCTGGAGGCGAGCAGCAAGGCTGGCGGGCAGGTGAATCTGCTCACGCGCAATCCGCGCCGCAAGGAGATGATCGGCATCATCGATTGGCGGCTGACAGAGCTGGAGCGGTTGGGCGTTACGATCCACTACGACGTCTATGCCGGAGCGGACGATGTTATGGCGTTCGAGCCCGATCTTGTCGTCGTGGCGACGGGCGGTATTGCGCAATCTCCGGAGCTGGAGAGCGGCGACAGCCTTGTGACCTCCTCCTGGGACATTCTGGCCGGCGCGGTTAAGCCCGAGGGCCAGGTGCTGCTTTACGACGACAATGGCGGACATCCGGGCATGTCGGCGGCAGAAGTCATCGCCAATGGCGGCGCCGAACTGGAACTCGTCTCGCCGGAGCGCTTCTTCGCCCCTGAGATGGGCGGCATGAACCATGTCCCCTATGCGAAGACCTTCGCCGAGAAGAATGTCCGGGTCACCATCAATACGCGCCTGAAATCGGTGCGCCGCGACGGCAATGCATTAGTTGCGGTTCTAGGGTCCGACTTCTCGGAGGAGACGCAATGGGAGCGGCGGGTGTCCCAGGTGGTCGTCGAGCATGGCACGGTGGCGAATGATGAACTTTACCTTGAGCTAAAGGCCTCGTCGCGCAATCTCGGTGCCGTCGATTATCCCGCATTGATCGCCAGGCGATCGCCGCTGCCCGTCAAGAACGAAGCCGGTTCGTTCGATCTGATCCGCATCGGTGATGCGATCGCAAGCCGCAATATACATGCCGCGATTTACGACGCGCTGCGCTATTGCTCGCTTCTGTGAGATCATCGGGATTGTCGACTTTGACCGCGTTATCACGCCAGACATTTTTGCGGTTGCCAATAAAATTCATGACGTCAATGCACTATCTTGGATGTCTTAAGTGATATGTGAGGTTCCGCCGCCGCGACATGGCTGTGGGAACTGCCTTAATTTTGAAACAAAATGTAACAACTTATAACACCCCGTTACCTGCCGAATCATTATATTCGGCATGTGAGTGAACGAGAGGTTGTTTGATGCTGGCTAACCATGCGCCGTCCCCTTCGCAGACCGATGTGCTGATCTGTCTGGATAATCAGCAGATTGCCTCGCGCATCAGTTCGCTTTTGTCGCAACAGGGATTGACGGTTGCAGCTATACCGACGACCGGCCTCCAGGAATGGTTCGATCCAACCGGGTGTCACCTGGTGGTGACGCATACCGCAATGATCGGGGACGTGCGGACGCGATTGAACTTGCCGATCGTCAACATCGAGACGTTCATATTCGATCGCCCTGATCATGTCACCGAGGGAGCTGCGCGGCAGTTCGACGGCGATGCCTTCGTCAAACGCGTTTTTTCGGTCATGAATGGTACCCAAAGGCGCGCAGCTGAGTGATTTAGGTCCGCCAGGCGCTGTCTCCTACAGTCGTTGCTGGCTGGTCTTGTCGAAGAAGTGCAGGTTCGGCGTCTTGAGCGAGATCTGAATTGTCTGACCCGGCACGAGGTCGGCTCTTTCTCTCATCACCCAGGTCAATTCCTTGCCTTGGAGGTCAAGTGCGACATGCGTTTCCGAGCCAGTGGGTTCAACGACGGTCACGGTTGCAGTAACGCCCGCCTCCATGGCAAACGAAATATCTTCCGGACGTATGCCGAGAACAACTTCCCGACCCTCCGATTGAGCCGGAGCGTTGGCGAGTTGGATGCGTGTGCCGGTTGGCAATACCAATTCCGGCAAGGCACCCCCGGTAAGCTTGCCTTCGAGAAAATTCATGGCCGGAGAGCCGAGGAAGCCAGCGACAAAGACATTTCTCGGGCGGTCGTAAAGCTCGAGCGGCGAGCCGACCTGCTCGACCTTTCCGCCCTGTAGCACGACGATCTTGTCGGCCATGGTCATGGCCTCGATCTGATCGTGGGTGACGTAGACGATCGTGGTCTTCAAGCGCTGATGCAGTGCCTTGATTTCGGCGCGCATCTTCACGCGCAGCTTGGCATCGAGATTGGAAAGCGGTTCATCGAAGAGGAAGACCTTGGGGTCGCGCACTATGGCGCGCCCCATGGCGACGCGTTGGCGCTGGCCGCCGGAAAGCTGGGCGGGCTTGCGATCCAATAATGGCTGTAGGCCCAAGATATTGGCGGCTTCGCCGACCTTCTGATCGATTTCGGCGCGCTTCGCCCCGGCAAGCTGCAGCGCAAAGCCCATGTTCTGCGCTACCGTCATTTGCGGATAGAGCGCGTAGTTCTGGAACACCATGGCGATGTCGCGATCTTTCGGTGGCAGATCGTTGACGACCCGTCCGCCGATGGAGATCTCACCGCCGGTGATGTCTTCCAGCCCGGCGATCATGCGCAGCAGTGTGGACTTGCCGCAGCCCGAAGGGCCGACGAGGATGACGAATTCGCCGTCCGAAATCTCCACGTCGATGCCATGGATGATGTTTACCGCGCCGTAGGACTTCCTGACGTTCTTGATGGTCAATCCGGACATGACATTCTTTCCCTGAAGATCGATCAATGCTTCTTGCGGATGCGCAGCGCCTGGTATGGCTTGCCCGGCAGTTCCACGCCGAAGGCGGCATCCGCCTTGCCGCCGCGCACGATCGCGCCATGGCGCGTCGGATGCGGGATGGGCGCTTCCACCTTCTTTGCAGGCGTGATCGTCATCGCCCATGTGTCGATGATGTCGACGTCATAGTCGGTTCCGTCCTTGGGTAGGCCTGTAGACCAGATGACCGGCTGGTGTTCGCCGAGATAGATGTAGCTGACATCACCGTCTCGCGCGCCGGAAACGCGCGTCCACGGCCATTCGCCATAGGAGGACATGGGTTCGAGGCCGTTGACGACATCCTGCTCCAGCAGGTCGCGCAGGAAGCCGATGCGCTTCCAGGCTTCGCCGCGCAGTTCGCCGCCCTTCGCCCACCAGATCAGGTCTTGCGGATGCGAATAGGTTTCGCCGTGGCCGGCATAGCCGCCGCGCGTCACCGTGATCCAGAAGCGATGCACCAGCTCCTGCGCCGTCAAGTTGCCCCAGGACTGGATAATGTTGCCTTCATATTCCGGCTCGTCGTTGACAACAGGCTTGCCATAGGCCTCGCGCCATTCCTGCGTGCGCTTCACGTCCCAGTTCTGGATGCAGGTATGTGTCACCCATGGCTTGCGATGATCGAAGTTCATCGCCGGCTCGCCGTTGTGGATCGACTTCAGATGGCCGTAGGGATCGTTCTCCTCGAGAATGTGGAAATAGCGATCCCATTGCTGCAGCGGTTTGGTGTCGAGAAGGAAGTCGTACTCATTGGCGAGCGCCCACCAGACGTTGCGATAGGCGGCAAGCCGTGCCGCGAGATAGGCGACATAGCGGAAATCCTGCTCGGCCGACATGTCGGCGTATCCCCAGCGATCGTAGGGGTGGAACATGATGATATCGGCCTCGATGCCGAGTTCGCAAAGAGCTGCGACCTGGCGCTCGAAATGGCGAAAGAGAACCGGGTTCGGGCGATCGAAGTCCTCCTTGCCGTCCGCACCCTTTTCAAAGCAGGCGTAGAGCGGCTCGTTGACGTTATAGGGATAGTCCTTGGGGAAGACGCCCATGCGGATCTTGTTGAAGCGCGATTTCTTCAGCGTCGCGAGCGTCTGCGCCTGCATCTCGAGCGGCTGGTGCGTCCAGGCATAGCAGGTTGTTCCGAACGACAGGAAAGGCTTGCCGTCGGCATAGGCGAAGTGGAATTTATTATGGACGTGTATGGGGCCGTGGTTGCCCTCGGACGGCTTGGTCGCAATGAAAGAGCCGGTCTTGCCATCCAGTTCCGATGTCTTCGAGCGCGTGCGGAACGACCAATCGCCTTCATTGTCCGGCATGAAGCGAACGCGATAGACGCCGTCGCCATCGTAGAAGCCGGGTACGCGGATCTCGCGGCTGTTCTGGCTGAAGACGGCATCGAATGCCACATCGAGATAGGGATTGCCGCCCGAAGGGCCGTTGAAAGCCGCTTCGAACACTCCCCATTTTTCGACGGACGCGTTGGACATGATGTTCTCCTCGGAAGACGTATGGATGGTGATCGTTCAGCCCTTGACCGCGCCGGAGGTGAGACCGGAGACGAAGTAGCGCTGGAAGATCAGATAAACGATGGTTGCCGGCAGCACGGTCATGACAATTGCGGCATTCAACTGCCCGTAATCATTGGAAAACTGGCCCTGGAAGGACATGAGCCCCAGCGGCAGTGTCCACATGTGCTGGTCCTGCAGCAGCACCAGCGCCATGGCGAACTCATTCCATGTCGAGACGAAATCCAGGATCAGTAGCGCGGCAAGCACCGGCAGGCAGACGGGCAGGAAAATCCGGCGGAAGATGGTGAAATGGCTTGCGCCGTCGATCAGGGCTGCCTCTGACAGTTCCTTCGGAATGCCTTTGAAGAAGCCGTGGAGAATGAAGACCTGATAGGGCACGCCGAAGGCGATGTAAGGCAGGATCACGCCGGGATAGGTGTCGATCAGTCCGAGCGAATTGACCAGCGTGAACAGCGGCGCCAGCATGACCTGAAAAGGGATCATCGTGCCGAAAACGACGAGGAGCAGCAGCAACTTGCTGAACCTCAGCCTGATCTTGGCGAGCGCATAGGCGGCCATTGCCGAGAGGATAAGCCCGAGCGGCACTTTGATCACCGTGATGATGGTGCTGTTCAGGAATGCATTGGCGAAATTGCCGCGACCCCAGGCGCTCGAATAATTCTCGAAGGCCGGATCGAGCGGCGGCATGAAGGCACCGGTAGACGTGACGTCTGCCTGCGTTTTCAGCGAGGTGAAGACGATGAAGACGAAAGGTGCAAGCCAGATCGCGGCGACGACCAGCAGTGCGATCCATAGGCCGATCAGGACGGGATCGCGCTTGCGCTTTGCCGGTGTGACGGTTTCGAAGTCGTCCGACATGGATGTGGCCGATGCTGCCGTCATTGTTCGGCCTCCTCATGCTTCTGCGTCCAGCGCAGGTAGGGAATGACGATCGCAATGGTGATGAGCAGCAGGACGACGGAGATCGCAGCGCCGCGGCCGAAATCGAAGATCTGCATGGCTTGCGTGAAGGCCCAGAGCGCCAGCATCTGCGTCGATTGCGCAGGACCGCCGCCGGTCAGGCCGTAGACGATATCGAAGGCCTTCAGTGAGGAAATGACCGACAGCACCAGCACGATGGTCAGCGTCGTGCGCAGTGCGGGCAGGGTCACGTAGCGGAAGATGTTCCAGCGCCCGGCGCCGTCGATGCGGGCGGCTTCCACCAGCGTCTGCGAAACATTCTGCAGGCCCGCGAGAAACAGAACCATGGAAAAGCCGACGGATTGCCAGAGATAGGCGATAAAAACGGAATAGAGCGCGATATCCTTGTCGCCAAGCCAGTCCTGAATCCAGTCCTGCAGCCCCATCGACGTCAGGATTTCGGTGAAGAGGCCGAAGAAGGGATCATACATCCATTTCCACATGGTCGCGACAGCGATCGGGGCGATGATAACCGGGAGATAGAAGATGGCGCGGAAGGTATTGCGGGCAAAGAGCTTCTGATTGAGGCTCAGCGCCAGCAGCAGCCCGACCATGGGCGGAAAGATCACACACATGATCGTCCAGATCACCGTGTTGCGGAAGGCAACCCAGAAGACCGGATCCTGCGTGAAGATATATTGATAGTTCGCGAGGCCGACGAAGGGGCGCTGCGGGTCGAGGCCGTTCCATTTCTGGAAGCTCAGCACCACCACGTTCAGCATCGGATAGAGCGCAAAAATCACATAGATCAGCATGGCCGGGGCAAGCAGGATCGCTGCCTGAAAGCGGGGATCATGAGTACGATTGCGGAATGACATTCTGCTTGCTCCCGGCGGCAGCTGGCACGTGGGCATGAAGGTGAGGGAGCCGCGTCGCCTACAACTGGCATTGGCGGCCCCTCGATAGATCAGGTACGACCTGCGATGAAGGTCTGCAGCTGCTTGGCGGCATCGGCCGGCTGGACGTTGCCGGAGGCGACATCGTTGATCACCCGGAAGTATTCGGTTGTCACGTCAAGCGGGAAGGCCTGGTCGCCATTCATGTAGACCTTGCTGTAGGTCTTGAAGATCTCAAGCCATTTCGCTTCGAGTGGCTTCTGGTTGGCGTACTGGACATTCTTGTTGACCGAGATCGAGCTGATCTGGCCGACGAGATCCTGCTGCACCTTCGTCGACAGGAAGTAGTCGAGGAATTTTGCCGCAAGATCCGGATTCTTGCTCTTGGTGCTGACATAATTGTACTCGGCAAAGCCATAGAGGCGATTGGTGTTCGTCGGGAACGGCAGGACGCCGTAGTCGTCGAGATTGACCTTACTACCGCTCAGCTGGCTGACCAGCCAGTCGCCTTCGAGCATCATCGCGGCGCGGCCGGCGACGAACAGCGTATAGGACTGCTGGTTGCTGATCCCCATAAAGGGCTTCAGCGTATAATCCTTCGTCCATTTGGCAAATTCGGTGAAGGCGTCGGTCGCGCAGGGCTCCTTCGTCCAATCGGCCTTCATCGCCATCAGCGCGTCATGCTTGTCGGCGCCGCACTTGGTTTCGAGCAGCACGTCCATCAGGCGCATGACATGCCAGTTGACCGAACCGCCGAAGGTGAAGGCCGGAATGCCTGCCGCCTTGAGCTTGTCGGCTGCCGCCAACAGTTCCTCGTAGGTCTTCGGTTCCCCGGTGATGCCAGCCTTCTGGAAGAGTTTCTTGTTGTAGTAGATCGCTTCACCCTTGAAGGTGAAGGGAACGCCATGCTTGCCGCCCGGATAGAGATCGGCAAAAGCGGCAGCTGAGGGAAGCAGTTCGTCGTTCCACTTGTACTGAGTGTAGTATTTGTCCAGCGGCAGGGAGAGGCCCGCCTTCACATATTCGCCGCCGAGGCCAAGGCCGGCCCAGCTGAAATAGATATCCGGGCCTTTGCTGGAGCCCGCGGCTACGCGAAGTGCGGTCTTGTGTTCATCGACGCCGCGCTGGACGATTTCGACATGGGTGCCGGGATTGGCGGCCTCGAAGTCTTTCGCCACCTTCTTCAGCGCGCCGTTTGCCGCGCCATTATCGAAGTTCAGCGTCCACAGCGTCAGGTCTTCCGCGGCAACATTCGTTGCCGAAAAGGCCGCCGCTGCCATAGCAGCTGCCCCGAACCAACGCGCATATTTGAAGTTGCCAGCCATCTCCCGTCCTCCTCTGAGCAAAGCTGAGGGCGGTTTTGACAAATCGTTGTCAGCATGTCAACTGGTATGATGAGCTTATCAGCAGTATCACATGAAGTGATCGTGAAAGCAGGCGATGACGACGACGGCGGACGCCGCGCCGGGGTCCATGTGCCCCAAGGCTCGATCGCCGAGGCGCGACGACCGGCCTTTTGCCGCGACCATATCTTTGGTGGCTTCCGCACCCGCTTGACCGGCTTTGAGGGCGGCGGCAAAACAATCGGCAAGTGAAAGCCCTTGATCCCGGGCTGTGCGGCAGGCTGCGGCTGCGGGCGCCCAGGCATCGACCATGGTTTTTTCGCCGACCTCTGCTTTGCCCCGATCCTGAATGCCCTTGGCGAGGGCTGCGAATATCTCGACCATATCGTCGTCGTTCAGAGTGCTCTTCCCCTTGGCGACGGCACCCGCACGCATCAGGGCTGTCGCATAGAGCGGCCCGGACGAAGCGCCGACTGCGTTGAGGAAGGATTTTGCCGCCGTATTGAAGACCAGCGTTGGATCGGCTGCTGTCGTGTCCAGCTCCGAAACCGCCTTGGCTGCGGCGGTAAAGCCGAGCTCCATGGCGATGCCGTGATCGGCATCGCCGATGACGCCGTCCAGTTCGCAGAGGCGATCCTTTTCACGTTCCATCGCCTCCGCGATCCGCGCGAAAAGCGCCTTCAGATCTTCCGTTGTAACCGTCGTCATTGCAGAGCCTCGCCGGAGTGGAACATGGCGCAATCGCAGGGATGATCGATCAGCCGCTGCAGTTCGTCGTCCAGATGCATGAGGGTGATCGAGGCGCCAGCCATCTCCAGCGACGTGCAGTAATTGCCGACCAGCGACAGATGGATAACAAGGCCGGCATCGTCGAGCATACTCTTGAGTTTGCGCATCATGATGTAGAGCTCCATCAGCGGCGTCGAGCCAAGGGAATTGACAAGCACGGCGACCCGGTCACCGCGCGCCGGCTTCATCTCATCGAGAATTTTGCCGACGAGCTCACTCGTCACCTCATCCGCCGATCGCATCGGCCCGCGTGCGACGCCGGGCTCGCCATGGATACCCATGCCGATCTCCATCTCGTCGGCGCCGATCTCGAAATTCGGCTTGCGTGTCTGCGGCAGCGAGCAGGGCGAAAGCGCCACCCCCATCGTATAGGTGCGCTCATTCGCCCAGCGTGCCAGCCGTTCCACATCGTCGAAACGGTACATCAGATCGCAGGCGGCACCGGCGGCCTTGAAGATGAAGACATTGCCGGCAACCCCGCGACGGCGCTCCTTCTGATCGACTGGCGCGGAAGCGATGTCGTCCGTCGTCAGTACGGTACGCACCTCGATATCGTCCATGGCCAGCATTTCCGCCGCCATGTCGAAATTCATGACGTCGCCGGCATAGTTGCCGTACATGAACAGCACGCCTGCACCGCCATCGACGGCCTTGGCGCATTCGATGATCGGATCGGGCGGCGGCGAGGCAAAGACATTGCCGACCGCCGCGGCATCGGCCAGCCCCTTGCCGACAAAGCCGAGAAATGTCGGCTCGTGCCCGGAACCTCCACCGATGACCAGACCGACCTTGCCGGCTCGCGGGCCATGGTTTGCCACGATCGAGCGTGGCGATCCTTCAACGGCGTGGAGATGACGCGGATGGGCCGCCAATATCCCGGCCAGCATCTCATCCACGGCGGCCGCGCCTTCGTTGATCAGCTTCTTCGTCTTCACGCAGTCCTCCAAATCATTGCGATTGTTGGGACTAACATGCGCGTCTGCGATTGAAGGTCAATCCATCAACTCAGCCGAAAGAGTGCTGTAGGCATCAAGCATAAGCCTCTTGCTTCCGCTCTGTTCCTTAAGCCGAAACTCCCCCAGCTCCACCAGTTGCGGAATGGGCGTTATGTTGACCAAATG
This sequence comes from Rhizobium sp. WW22, assembly GCF_047041135.1. NCBI lineage: Bacteria > Pseudomonadati > Pseudomonadota > Alphaproteobacteria > Hyphomicrobiales > Rhizobiaceae > Rhizobium > Rhizobium sp. WW22. Next base: position 1,158,712 of record NZ_CP178199.1, on the reverse strand, counting down.
GAGCGAACGCAATCCGTTGGATCGTGCCGTGATGAAGCTGAGTACGGCGCTCGGATCGGTCGACAGGCATTCGTGCCATTGCTGTCCGGCAAGGTGAGACAAGGTCGAGACCGTATTGAAGAGCGGCCGCGTGGTTCCCGCCGCCGACGGCTCGTTCGCTCCGGCGATCAGCCCGAAGGACCCCGTCAGTGCCGAAAGCGTCAGGCACTCCAATCCGGCATCGAGGACGCGGGCGGCATAGCCAAACGCAAAGGCCTCACCGAAGCGGGCGTTGGGCCGTGGATCGATATTGGCCATGGCAATGCGACCGTCGTGAGGATTGTCCATCGTCCGGCTGCCATAGGGATTCTGCCGCATCGGTATGGTTGACGGGCCGATACGATAGGGTTTGTCGCCGTAGATGGCGCGCACGGAGCGCGTGATGAACGGCAGTGCTTCCAGCGTCTGCATGACGCTCAGATCGTCCGCCGCATGGACGATCGGATTGGTGCAATGGCTGATGAAGCCGAGTGTATCGGCAGGCACCCGTTTGCGATTGAGTTCGGTGAAATAGCTCAGCATGCCGCCACCGATACGCATATCGGGAAAGGCCGCATGCGCGGCGGCGTAGACCTCCTCGAGCGGCGGACATTCCGGCCATTTGCTGCCCGGCGGCGTCGATTGCCGGTCGACGGAAGGCGAGATCATGATTGCATCGGGTTTGAAGCCGGCAGCCTGCATCCAGTCTGCTATTTGCTGTGTCTCGACAGGAGGTGCCTGGCGGCAGGGCAATGCGATTTCGAGCGTCGAATTGCCTGGATGGAGTGCGGCAACGGCGGCGAAGCGCCTGAAGGCGCCAGCACCATGGCCGGCATCGGGATCGAAGTGAAACAGCAGCTCCTGCGGTTCGATTTCAGCCAGCCGGTCGCGCGCAGCTAGCGTCGCATCCGCCTCCTCCGGTGTAATGACAAGGCCGATGGACGGCATGATTCCGGACCTTGCTCCAGCGCTAAGCCCGACCGGGGGCGCTTCTTCCGAACCATAGGTGGAGGCGGGAGGCAGGCGGCGCATATCCCCGATGGTCAGAATGATGCGCTGCCGCATCGGCTCTCCAGCCGGAATTCGATAAGGCCAGGGCAGGGCAAGCGGGCGAACGTAGGTCTTGTAGGAAGCATCGGACCAGTTGCGCTGATCTTCCATTTCGAAGGTGTCGCCTTCCATGCGGCATTCGGCTGTTACGTTCGCCACCACGCTATGCGTAATCGCCCGCATATTCTTGAAGGGCTGCCAGGGTTCGATAAGGTCGGGAAAATGCGTGCTCTCGCGGCTGCCGTCGACATGCTCAACCGAGACGGGCATCCCGGCGACGCCGACGATCGGATGCAGGATACAGAAGCCGCAGCGGTTGGTTTCGAAGCTGGTCGTCGAGAGCGCCGTCGCTTCGAAGATCAGGGCCTCATCGACTTGAGCCGTTATCCGAACGTCGACTGTAAGCTCGGTGTTCTCGGGGCCGGCGCAGCGCACTAGATAGCTGACGAAAAAACCATCGTGACGCTGCTCGATTCGTATATCGTCGATATGGGGCGAATAGGTGCCCCAATCGCGATCGCGGATCAGATAGGAAACAGCCCGCAGAACCTCGATGCCATCATAGCGAATGGTCCGGAGATTGCCGTCCTTGAAATCGACATCCAGCCTGCCCGAAGTCAGTCGCATCGGCGTCGTTTCGAGCTCGTGCGTACCGTAAAGCTGAAACGGATCGATCTCGGTCTTCATCGCAGCATTGCTCCGATATCGATAGGATTCCCGTTGGCGGCACTCTCATAGGCGGCTTCGACAAGTGCCAGAGTTTTGAGATTGTCGGCACCTGACGTGGAAGTCTCGCCGCCATAGGCAAGACGGTCGATCCAATGCTGCTGGATCGCCAGAACGCTTTCCTGGATATTGTGCCAGGGACGCGAAGCCCAGGACAGAAGCCGCGGCGATGCGTCCGTAACGCTCGTGCCCTGGGGGCCAGTTACCTCGAGACGATACCCCTGCGACAGTCGAATGCTACCCTTGGTGCCGTCGAGTTCGATCAGCGTCTCCGGGAAGGGCTCGGTCGCAAGCTTGGAGGCGTAGCTGACATCGACGATCGATGTCGCGCCATTCTCATGATCGAGCAGGATGGTTGCGACATCCTCGCCCTTGATCTTCGGGTTGACCCGTTTGGTGCGGGCCGTCAGTGAAGAAACGTCGCCGAGGATGAAGCGGGCGATATCGAGCGTGTGGATACCGAGATCCTCGATAATGAACCGTTCGCCTTCCGCCAGGTAAGGCTGGCCGGAAAAGACGTCATAGCCCGAGCGGAAAGAGAAACGTCCCCAGAAGGGCTCGCCGATTGCGCCGGATTGCAGAGCAGTCTTGACGGCTTGAATAGGTGTCTGCCAGCGAAAATTCTCATGCACCATCAGCTGCACGCCGGCCGCGGCACAGGTCGCGACCATGGCCTTGGCATCGCTCAGCGTTTTTGCGAAAGGCTTCTGGCAGATTGCGGGGATCTTGTGAGAGGCGGCCATCTGCACTAGGGCGCGATGGCTTTGCACCGTCGTTGCTATATCGACGAAATCAAAGCCACCATCGGCGAACATGGCGGCTGCATCCATATAGCGACGCTGGATGCCGAACTGGTCGCCGACGATCTTCAGCCGCTCCGGGTCGCGATCGCAGATCGCAACGATGCTGGCGCCTTTGACGTCTCGCCATGCATGCATCTGATTGATCGCGAAAAAGCCGCAACCGATCAATGCGCCCTTGAGTTCTGCCATTTCAGCCTGCCTTTGCCATTTGCATGAGAGTTACGCGCTGCTGGAGACGCCGCTGCGCCTGATCCACGACCACAGCGATGATAATGACACATCCCTTGATCACCATCTGCCAGAAGGATGATACGCCCATCATCACGAGGCCATCCGAAAGAATGCCGATGACGAAGGCGCCGATGATCGTCCCGCCGATAGTGCCGCGCCCGCCGGACATGGAGGTGCCGCCAAGCACGGCTGCTGCAATGGCGTTCAGCTCGAAGCTCTCGCCGGTTGCCGGATGCGCCGCCATCAGCTCCGACGATATGACGATACCGACGATGGCGGCGCAGAGGCCTGAGAACATATAGACGAAGATCTTGACCACATCGACACGGATGCCGGACATGCGTGCGGCGCGCTCGTTTCCGCCGACGGCGAAGATGTGGCGGCCAATCGGCGTCGAGCGGGCGACGTAAGCGGCGAGTAGCGCCAACACGATCAGGATCCAGATGGAAACCGGAAGACCGAGCATACGGCCGGCGCCGAAGACGTCGAAGCCCGTCGTGTCATATTCCGGCCGCCCGACCAGGTTCGGGAAGGTCTGTCCGTCGGACGACAGGAGTGCGAGGCCGCGGGCGATATAGAGCGTTCCGAGCGTGGCGATGAAGGGCGCGACGTTGAGCTTGGTGATCAGCAGGCCGTTGATGAGTCCGATCCCTAGGCCGACGGCCAGTGTGATGAGGATGATCTCGTAGATGTTGAAGTAGACCGTATATCCGATCGGCAGTTCGACGCCATTCAGGATGAGGGCACCGGCCACCATGCCGCAAAGGCCGACGATCGAGCCGACCGAAAGGTCGATCCCGCCGGTGACGATCACGAAGGTCATGCCCATGGCGAGAAAGGCGTTGAGCGCGACGTGCTTGGACATCAGGATGATGTTGGCGGTCGAGGTGAAGTTCGGTGCAAAGATCGCAAAGAAGATGACGACGGCGAACAGCGCGATGAAGGTCCTGAGCTTCATCAGCGTCAGGAGAACGGAGCCGTTCGAGCGATTGGTCGCAAAGGCGGAGGACGTATCTGCGGTCATGACGCGAGTTTCCCTGTATGTCCGTGTCCCTTGGCGGATGCCGCGATGATGGCCTCTTCCGTCGCTTCGCTTCGGTCGAGAACGGTGACGAGCTTGCCGTTGCTGAGCACGGCGATGCGGTCCGAAAGAGCCATGACCTCTTCGAGGTCCGATGTTGAAAACAAGATTGCCAGACCCTTGCCGGCGAGCCTGCGCATGGTGCGGAAGACGTCAGCCTTGGCGCCGACATCGATGCCGCGGCTCGGCTCGTCCATCAAAAGCACCTTCGGATCGGTCATCAGCGCCTTGCCGATGACGACCTTCTGCTGGTTGCCGCCGGACATGGAGGTAACCTCGAAGTCCGGATTGGGCGCCTTGATGGAGAGATCGCGGATCATGTCGCGAATGGCGTTCTTTTCGGCACCTGGATCGATATGGAAAAACAGCCGGGCGAAGCGGCCGAGGCTCGCAAGCGTCAAATTGCTGGCGATCGACAGCACCTGCACCAATCCTTCGCGCTGACGGTCCTCTGGAATCAAGGCGAGGCCATGCCGGATGCGCCGGGTGGTGTCGCGGGCGCGAACCTCCACGCCATCGATGTAGATCCGCCCGGTCGAATGCAAATGCCGGCCCATCACGCATTCGAAGAATTCGCTGCGCCCGGCACCCATCAGGCCATAGATGCCGAGGATTTCGCCGGCGCGCACCGACAGCGAGACATGATCGACGGCAAGGCCGCCCGTACGTCTCGGCAGGCTGATCTCCTCGGCGCGGAAGGCTTCCTTACCGATGGCATGGCCTCCGTCCCTTGCGAAATCCTTGGCATCCGATCCGATCATCGACCGGACGATCCATTTCGTGTCGATATCACAAACCCTGGCCTGGCCGGTGATCTGCCCATCCCGCAGTACGGTGATATAGTCGCCGATACGCATCAGCTCTTCCAGCCGGTGTGAGATATAGACGATCGCAACACCCTGAGCCTTCAGCTCCGCGATGACCTTGAACAGAATATCGACTTCCGCAGCAGACAGCGCCGATGTCGGCTCGTCCATGATGAGGATGCGGGCATCAAGTGAGATGGCCTTGGCGATCTCGACGAGCTGCTGCTGCCCGATCGGCAGGTCTTCCACCATGGTTTCGGCGCTTATGCCGGCATCGAGCCGATCCAGAAACTCGTTGGCCCTTGCGATCTGTGCCTTGTGATCGATGCCGAAGATGCCGCGGGTGATTTCGCGCGTGGCAAAGATGTTTTCGGCCACCGTCATGTTGGCAAAGAGATTGAGCTCCTGGAAAATCATGCCGATTCCGCGCGCCTGCGCGTCGGCGGGGCTGCTGAAGGAGACTTCCTCGCCCTCGAGCAGGATGCGGCCCGAGGTCGGCCGTTCGACCCCGGCGATGATCTTCATCAGGGTAGACTTGCCGGCACCGTTTTCGCCGACGAGCACGTTGACCGCGCCGCGGTGCAGCTCGAGGCTGGCGTGCTTGACGGCGACGATGCCGGAATAGACCTTGGAAACGTCCTCCAGGCGCAGGATGATATCGTTGCTTGGGGTTTCGCTCATGGTCATTGCCCCAATGTCAGGGCCGAAGGGGTGATCAAAGGCAGCTGGCCGGATGGGGGCAGCGGAAACGCACCCGTCACGGTGACCGTCTTTCCAATCAGCCCGTCGCGAGGCAGAGCTGCCAGAAATGATGAATTGGCCTTCTCATTGAAGGCCTTGCCGAACTGTGCCCATTCGATCTGGTTCCTGAATTCGTTGAAGTCCAGGAAATCCAGCGCGTCGCGCAGCGCCGTGCCGCGGATCGCCGGACCGATCTGCACCTTCGCATCCGCCTTGCCGTCGCCATCCACGTCGACGTCGAGGGTGCCCGCGCGGGAGGCTGTATCGGCAGCCACGATCTTACCGCTCAGCTTGACGGCATAGGTCCAGGGCGAGGAGCTCTGCTTGCGCGAATTTCCGTATTTCGCGCCGGCATCATCGGGATTAGTTGCTACCGCCTGCAACACAGTCTTGAGGTCACTCGCGCGCTTTTCGACGCCGGGCACCACTTTCGATTGCCAAATCGCCTCGACCTTTGCCGCTGGATCGAAGGCGCTCCTTGCCGCCGCCGCTGCCTTCTCCTCGGGCGTTGGTGTCTTGATAATCTTGCAGCCGGGCAATGCCGCGGCCAATACAAAGGCCACGAGCGCGCCTCTGATCCTCAACATGCAATGCACCTCGATCTTGCAGAAAAGCTCCGGAGAGCGCGGTTTTGCCGCGCCCTCCAACGTATCTGGCCCGCCATCAGTTTTTCAGTGCGAAAGTCTCGAGCTTGTCGGCGTTGTCGGCATTGATGAGGACGCAATCCATCAATTGCTTCTCGTCCTTAGGCGCCGTCTTGTTCTTGATATAGGCGTCGGCCTGTTCGACCGCCTTTTGGGCCTGGGCGTAGGCCGGCTGCATGACCGTCGCCTTGATGCCGCCCGCCTTGATTGAGTCGCGCACATCGTTGGAGCCATCGAAGCCGACGACGATCACATCCTTGCGGCCGGCGGCCTGCAGGGCGGCAATCGCGCCCATTGCCATGGTGTCGTTGCCTGAGATCACGCCCTTGATGTCGGGATTTGCCTGAAGAATAGTCTCCATCTTGGCATAGGCCTCAGTCTGGCTCCAGTTCGCCGATTGCTTGGCGACCAGCTTCAGGTCCGGATAGTCGTCGATGACGTCGTGATAGCCTTGCGAACGGATGCCGGCATTGGTATCGGCTTCGCGGCCGACGAGTTCGGCATAATTGCCCTTCTCGCCCATCAGTTTGACGAATTCCTGCGCGCCGAGCTGGGCGCCCTGGTAATTGTTGGAAACGATCTGGGCGACTGCGATGCCGGTGACATTGATTTCGCGGTCGATGAGGAAGGAAGGGATGCCCGCATCCTTGGCCTTCTTCAGGGCAGCGACCGTTGCGTCCGCACCGGCATTGTCGAGGATAATGGCCTTGGCGCCACGCCCGATGGCGGTGTCGATGACTTCCGATTGCTTGTTGGCATCGTCGTCATGCGTCATGACCAGCGTCTCGTAACCCAGCTCTTTTGCCTTGGCTTCGGCGCCGACGGCCTCCGCCTTGAAGAAGGGATTGTCGAAAGCCGGCGTGATGATCGCGATCAGATCGGCCGCGAAGGCCGGCATCGCCGTGCCCAGCGCCAGTGCGCCGGTGAAGGCTGCAAGTGTCAGTCTGCGTCTCAGTTTCATGGTCTCCTCCCAGTTATGAAACAGGCCCTGTTCCCGGCAGGGCGGCAAAGGGAGGGCGACGCCCTCCCGGGGACGTCGATCAGGTGATGCGACGGATGCTTTCTGCGATCTCCTGTGGCTCGAAGACCTTCTTCCAGTCGTCGCGCATGAGGGCAGGGATGCCGAATTCGATCGCCTTGTTGCAGGCATCGGAGAAGACGCCGTCGACTTCCTTGAAGATGACGGCGCCGAGTACGTTCATGTGGCCGAGCAGGAAGTCGCGGGCAGCTTCGGCCGGGACGCCGCGGGCGACGCACTCATCCATGGCCTGGCGCATGATGACGAGCAGCGACGCGCAGACCGTTTCTGAAAGACCCGGCTCCAGCATTGCCATCTGCTCGACGGTGACGCGGTGCGAGCGCATGACGGGCGCCCAGATGACCTTGGCGATTTCCTCGCCGAGAGCATAGGCACTTTCCGGACCCTGCATCAGTGCCGAAACGATATGCTGCTTGGCAAAAAGACCGCCGAAATGATCCTTCTTGGCCTGCATGTCGGTCTCGTCGTTGAAGATCGGCGGATGGCAGGGGTGAGTAACGAAGTAGGTGAGATCTTCACGGTGCGGCAGATGGCCGGCGAAGGGGGCGGCGGCGTCGAGTGCGACGACCATCGTGCCGGGCTTCAGCTCGTCGACGATGCCGGCGGCAACCTTGCCGATAGCGGTATCCGGTACTGCAAGGATCACGACGTCCGCGCCATCCAGCGCGGCATCGACCGGGACGCAATCGACAGAAAGATCATTCTTCAGACGCGCCTTGCCGGCATCGCTGACTTCGACGTGGCGCACATCGAAGCGCGAGCCTTTCAGGTTCTTGGCGAGCCGGTAGCCCATTTTGCCTCCGGCGCCGAAAAGAGCAATTGCAGTCATGTTAGTACCTCGTTCACTTCCAGAATGTGGTATCGCAAGTGGTATAATGAGTCAATGAGCATGCCAACGAATGCAGAAGAATGACGCCGCTACGATCCCCTGCCGTCGCGGATCTGTGTGAAATAATCATCGGTGCCGACCTGGCCGCCCTTCAGCGCGATCTGCAGACCATTGGTGGGCGCATAGCTGCCGTGGGCCGTGCAAAGCGGCGAGCCGGGGGTTTGCGGCAATGGAAGAAGCGTCGTCAGCGCTTCGACACGCAATTCCTTGAGCGCGTGGCTCGACGTGTCGCCGCCGGCAATGACGGCGCGGCCGAGACTTTCCTGTTCGATCAACCGTCGCAGGATCGTGCCGAGAGCCCGCCCCAGGCGATGGCGGGCGCCGGGAATACGGTCTATATCGCCGCCGCGATCCGCCGATGGGCCGAGTGCCGTATGAAGAATGACGCTGCGGCCGGCCTTGAGGCTGGCCATGCCTGCGGCGACCGCTGCATCCAGCGCCTGCTCGGCATTTTCTCCGACAAGCGCCAATGGATCGAGATCGATGCCGTCAAATCCGCCGGCCGCAGCCCGGCGGATTTGACGTTCGGTCGTAGGCGATACGCTGCCGGAGACGACCGCCAGGCGATCGACCCTACCCGGAGGAGCGAAATCCGGCTTCTCTCCGATCAATCCTTCGTTGCGCCAGGCATCGAGAAGGGCATATTCGACACCGGATGAACCTGCGATGAAGGCGTTGCCCTTGCTTGCGAGACGCCATAGCTGGTGACCGGCGGCGGCCTGGGTTTCCGCACTGTCGACGTCAAGCAGCAGGATACCCTCATTGCCTCCCGTCAGCGCATCGATCCGTGCGTCGGCATCGGTTGCCCGGAGTGCGACGAGATCGGCGAGGCTGACGGGAAGGGACGTCTGCCTGCTCAGATGCACGGCCAGATCGGCCTCATCCATCGGGGTGACGGGATGCCGGCTCATGACCGGGTGCCGGTCGATGCGGAAGACCTGGCCCTGATAGGCCGCGAAAAGGTGGCCGAAAGCGGTGTAGCGCTTGAGCTGCGGCGCTCCGACCACAATAGGCACGACGGATTGCTCAAAGAGTGCCTTGCCGATCTCGATTGCCTTGCCGATGTTGCCGATCCTGGGGCTGGAATCGAAGGTCGAGCAGACCTTGTAATGGCATATCGCGGCATTGAGGCTCTTCAGCCATTCGAATGCGGGCGTCAGATGTTCATGCATCCACTGCGGTGTTTCGCTGCGGCTGGTGCCGGCAATGCCAATGGCGCGGCAATCCTTGAACCGCTCCAGTAAGGTTTCACTTGGTATGCCGAGGAAGAGAGCGGTTTGTACGCCGTTCGAGGCGAGGGCCTCCATGACGTCGGTCGAGCCGGTGAAGTCATCGCCGTAGTAGCTGAGAAGAAGATTGGACATCGCTGTCAGGCGTCCTTGCCGTCACTGAATTTTGCGATCGAGGCGGCAAGCTCCGGATGGTCCTTGGCATAGTCGGCAAGCGGTATGTCCGAAACCGCCGCTTGCCAGGCCTGCTGGATTGCACGAACGCCGGCAGCGGGTCCGAAGGGGTGGCTGACGATGCCGCCGCCGCAGAGATAGAGAAGGTCGGTCGTCCGGCCGGTGCGCTGGTAGGTTTCGGGCGCCTGGCCGCCCCATTGACCGGAACCGGCAACGGGAAGCGGACAGTCGGATGGATCGAAAAGCGGTGTGCGGATCGTCTTGAAGGATTCGACGAAGCTGTCGTCTGGTTCCCAATATTTGACCCTTATGCCGTTGATCTGGAACTGGTCGACCCCGAGCAGGCGCCAGAACTGCTGATACACCTTGAAATCCATCCCGGCGCCGGGATGACGGGTCAGGATATCCCAGCCATTGCGATGCGCATGCAGCACCAGTCCGGAACGCTTGCGCAGGAAGCTCATGCCGCCGAATCCGATAGAGTTGATGTTGACAACGGCGCAATTGCCGCCGGCCTTCAGCACGAGATCGTGGTTGCGCATCATCTCGTCGGGATCGGCATGCGAAATGCCGAAGGCGTACATCACCTTCTTGCCGGTCTTCTGCTCATGGTCGAGAATCAGCGGCATGATGGCTTCGACGCGCTCTTTCAGAGGTGAATAGGCCGGGCTCATCAGCTTCTCATCGTCCTTGATGAAATCGACACCGGAGCCGATCAGCTCGCCGACAAGGGCAGCCGTTTCCTTCGGCCGAAGGCCGAGCGCCGGCTTGACGATGGTGCCGATGATCGGGCGACCGCTGACGCCGGCGAGGCGCAAGCTGCCGGCAACGCCGAATTGCGGGCCGGGATGCGCGTTGCGGAAGGCCTCCGGCAGCTTCATATCGACAATGCGGATGCCGGTCATGCCTTTGATGGAGAAGACGCCGCCGATCGCGATCGTCATGAGTGCCGCAAGATCGGTGCCGATCGCATCCAGCGGGAAGGCGATGTCGACATCGGCCCGATGGATCGGGCCATAGCCCTCGGCCACCTCCGGCCAAGTCGGACGCTCCGCGTCAGGAAGAGGGTGGATCGCGACGACACGCGCGGCCACACGCGCCTTGAGTTCTTCCGTCTCGCCCGGCACAGCGACGAAGGTGCCTGTCGACTGATCGCTAGCGATCTTGCGAGCCATCGCCTCGATGCTGCCTGGCGTTTCGATGCGGTAGGTGATGGTAATAGTCATGAGTGGGTGAATGCTCCTCTCGCCGACGATTTTCCGCGTGGCACAAACTGGTGATCTGGTATAATGAGTATTCCAACTTCTGCAAACTATTTTTTGCCCGGTTGTCGGTAGGGTGGGGCTTCCGCCATGGCGGCCAAAAATGCATAAGGGGTAAAAGCTTTGGGAAAGCGGGATTCCATGGGCGAGCCAGTCGAACAAATTGTACGCCGAAAGCTATCCGATGAAGTATTCGACCGGCTGGAACGGTTGATCACGTCGGGAGAGCTCAAGCCGGGTGACGAGATGCCGTCCGAGCGCGTCCTCATGGAACGCTTCGGTGTCGGACGTCCGGCGATCCGGGAGGCCATGCAGGCCCTTGCCAATATGGGACTGGTCAACATTTCCCATGGCGAACGTGCCAAGGTGCTTCAGCTCACAGCGAAGTCGATCTTTCGGCAGGTCGACCTGACCGCAAAGATCATGTTGTCGCAATCACCTGATTCCCTTGAACAGCTGAAGAGCGCCCGCATCTTCTTCGAGCGCGGCATGGCACGCGAGGCCGCACAGCGCGCGAGCAAGAAAGATGTTGCCGATCTCAGTGAAATCATCGACCGGCAGCGCGCATCTCTCGGTCATGCCGAGGACTTCATTTCTGCGGACATGCAGTTCCATACGCGCATCGCCCAGATTTCCGGCAATCCAATCTTTGCTGCCGTCAGCGAAGCGATGCTCGCATGGCTGAAAGCCTATCATACCGACATGCTGATCTGGACCGGTAAGGAAAAGTTCACGCTGGTCGAACATGAGGAAATCCTCGCGCGCCTCGCTGAAAACGATGCAGATGGCGCCGAGCAGGCGATGCTCAAGCATCTGGAAAGATCGCGTGCGCTCTATACGAAATGAACCCGTCGGCATTCGCCCGCCACGGTGCCACGGTTCTGTGCCTTTGTCGTAATTCCTCCCCAATCCTTATGGAATCTGTTGGCACTCAAAAGAGGTGTGCGTGATGATTGATTTCTTTCAGCGAAACATGGCGCTATTCCTGGCCGCTCTCATGACGGCGGTGGCCATAACCCTTTATAATTTGAGCTGCCTTCTGCTCAGGCATCACCATACGATGCTGCACAATCTGCATCATGCGGCAGGCGCGTTGGTCCTCCTCGCCGGCTTCTACACCATGATCCGCTACATGCAGGCGTTGCCGGAGGATGACGGCTAGAAATACGCCAAACTCCAAAATTCGAGCCGGCAATTTCAGATAGAGTTCAGCCTGCGCGGCTATATCCTCAGCTTGTCCCGATGAAATATTGGCGACCCCTTCACTAGGTGTTGCCAAGTTCAATTTGGGAACCAGTTTCACAGCTAGTTCGTCGCACCACTCGGTGCTAAGCCCCCTGAACAACTGAGGATATCAAAACGTGGCTGATGTTTGTACGCAAGGCGTGGATACGGGCTTTGTTGCCCTGGGCTATGCCAAGATCGCAATTCTGGGCATCGTGCAGGGATTGACCAGCTACTGCCGGTCTCGTCCACTGCCCATATGCGCGTGGTGCCCGCCTTGCTGGGCTGGCAGGACCCTGGTTCTGCCTTCTCGGCTACGATGCAGCTTGCAGCACTTGCAGCGATCGTCTCCTATTTCTGGAGCGACGTCCGCTACGTCACCTTTGGATCGCTCGATGCGATCAGGCAAAGGGACTGGAGCTCTCCTTCCATCCGGCTTGCGATCGCCATCGTCATCGCCACCATACCGATCGTGATCGCCGGCCTGCTGCTGTCATCCTCCCTGAACGCTTGCGGCACGTCTTTCCGCAGCCTCTGGGTCATCGGCATCGCCTGCGTGGTCATGGGCTTGCTCTTGGCGGTCGCTGAGCTTTACAGCCGCCATAGGAAGGATATCGGACAGATGACGCTGATGGATGCCCTTTTTGTCGGCATCACGCAGGTCGGTGCTCTTATCCCCGGTGTCTCGCGCTCGGGTTCGACCCTAACCGGCGCACTGTTCCTCGGCTTAAAAAGAGAGGAGGCGGCACGGTTCTCCTTCCTGCTCGGCTTACCGGCCATCGCTCTTGCCGGCTTGAAGGAGCTTTATGAGCTTCACAAGGCGCATATTCCGATGGAAGCCTGGTCGGTGCTGCTCGTTGGCCTGATTGTCGGCAGCATATCGTCCTTCATCACCATCTGGGGGCTGATGCGCTTTCTCGAACGCTTTTCGACCTGGCCTTTCGTCATCTACCGTATCGGTCTCGGCGCCGTCATCCTTTTTGGCGTGTTGACCATGGGCTGGGCCTGAGCCGCCCGTACCATTCGATCGCCAATGAAGAGGCGCCGCCGCCCATCAGGACGGCGCTTTTTGTCTTATGCCCGATCGAGGCCGCGGCCGGCACCAGAAACGGCGACCTGATCCTTGAGTAACAGGCTCGCTACTCCTTATTTGTGGCCCACAGTGCATAGAAATGCTGCACAGGCCCATGGCCGCTTCCGACGGAAAGCTGGCCTGCGGCAGCAACCGCGGCGGCGAGATAGGCCTTGCCGACGGCGATAGCTTCGGGGAGCGGCAGGCCCTTGGCGATCTCTGCCGCGATAGCGCTTGAGAGCGTGCAGCCCGTTCCATGCGTATTCTTGGTCGGCAACCGCTGAGCTTCGAACCAGGCCACATGATCGCCGCTTGCGAGCACATCCGGGCTTTCGTCACCCTCGAGATGACCACCCTTGACGAGGACTGCTGAAGGCCCGAGCGCGGCCAGCGCAAGCGCCTGGCGCGCCATGTCTTGGCGGCTTTTCGCCTCTGCGTCATGCAAGAGCGCAGCCGCCTCGGGTAGGTTCGGGGTAATGACGGTCGCAAGCGGCAGCAGCCGCGTGGTCAGCACGTCAACGGCATCGGCGGCCAGCAGGGCTGCGCCACCCTTGGCGATCATGACCGGGTCGAGGACGACGGGTACATCGCGATGTCGCGACAGAATGTCCGCGACGGCACTGGCGATGGCGGCATTGGCGATCATACCGATCTTCACGGCATCCACACGGATGTCGGCAAAGATCGCATTGATCTGATCTGCCACGAAATGTGGAGGCACGGGATGGACGCCGGAGACGCCCTGCGTGTTCTGCGCCGTCAAAGCAGTCAGAGCCGCCATTCCATAAACGCCGCGAGCGGAGAAAGCCTTCAGGTCGGCCTGAATGCCAGCGCCGCCGGAGGGATCGGAGCCGGCGATAGATAGAACGTTGCGGATCATTGGCGAGCCTCCTTGATGGCTTTCGCGATGATGATTGTCGCCGCTTGCGGGTCCGGTTGTCCGCATATGGCTGAGACGACCGCGAGGCCATCTGCGCCGCACGAAAGGACATCGGCGGTATGAACAGCCTTCAGGCCGCCGATTGCCACTGAAGGAACCGGGCAAAGCCTGACGATGCGGGCAAGCCCGTCAAAGCCGATCGGTTGCTTGTGGTCGGGTTTGGTGGGTGTGGCAAAGACCGGACCGATCCCGGCATAGTCGATGATTCCGGCATCTATGGAGGAGGCGAGAGCCTCCGTTTCCACCGAGAGGCCGAGGATCATGTCCGGGCCGATCAGGCGGCGGGCGTCGGCGGCATTCATATCTTCCTGACCGATGTGAAGGCCATCGGCGCCGATGGCGATGGCAGCCTCGACATTGTCGTTGACGATCAGTCGGACATTCGTTCCGTGCAGGATTTGCTTGAGGGCACGGCCGGTTTCGATCATGGCGGGGGTCGAAGCCTCCTTGTCGCGAAGCTGGATCATGGTGGCGCCGCCCGCCACCGCCGCCCGCGTTGTCTCCACCATGCCGAGATCACGGCATAACAGCGGATCGAGGACGAGATAGAGCGAGAGATCGAAGTCTGTCTTCATGCTGCCGATATCCTTGCGTCGCGATCCAGTGTCTCCGGGCTCAAAGCGGCGAGTGCGTCAAGGAAGCGCCAGGAGAAGGAGCCTGGTCCCCCAGCAGCGGCCCCCGCCTGTTCGCCGGCCACGGCAAAGACGGCAAGCGCCGTTATGGTCGCATGGAACGGATCATCCGGAGCTACCGCCGCAAACGCACCGACGAGGCAGGTTAGCGAGCATCCAAGTGCGGTTACTTGCGGCATCAATGGCGAACCGCCTGCAATGCGCTTCGCCTTCTGCCCATCCGTCACGAAATCCGTAACGCCTGTGACTGCCACTACGCAGCTGTGCTTTTCCGCGAGTTGAAGGGCGGAATCTTCCGCCTGCTCGACGGTATCGCGGCTATCGACGCCTTGGCCGCGGCTCGTCCCGCCGGCAAGCGCGATGATCTCGGATGCGTTGCCGCGAATGATTGTCGGCTTTAGTTCCAGCAAGCGCGTGATGGCATCGCGACGAAACGCGGTCGCATAATGGGCGACGGGATCGAGGACCCAGGGCTTGCCGGCATTGTTTGCCGACTGTGCGGCCTTCAGCATGCCCCTAAGCCAACCCGCGGAAAGCGTGCCGATATTGATCGTCAGCGCGCCGGAGATAGCGGCAAACTCTCCGGCTTCCTCTTCGGCATGTACCATTGCCGGCGATGCGCCGGCGGCAAGCATCATGTTGGCCGCGATGTTCATGGCGACGAAATTGGTGATGCATTGTACCAGGGGAGGGTTCGCCCGCATGGTGCGAAGCAGATTGCCTGCAGTTGTTTGGTCTTGCATATCGCCCCTTTCAGGCGGCGAGACGCGTAGGGACGACGTGGTTCAGCTTCGCGAGGTCCCGAGCGACTTCCTCCGCCAGCATGATCTGGTTCAGGTTCGAAGGGTGCTTCTCAGCCCGCCGGATAGCGGACGCCCCTGTCTCTCATCTCTCTTCTTTTCGCAGACAAAGACGGCGCTGTCATCAGCGAATCGCAAAGGCAGGCGCGACCGACGAATGAAGATCGCCTGCTTTTCGGGCGACGCATGCATTAGACGCATAGGTGCAGTGATTCCTTAGCTCTGCAAAAAGCCAATGGGTTCGACTATATAGTTCTTATCGAAGCGACGGGAGCGCCAAGCACGGCTGCTCAGCTTCGAAAGCCCAAGGAAAGGGGATCATCATGAACGTAGCACGCTCTTTCAACAACTGGCGCAAGTATCGTCAGACGGTCGCCGAACTGGGCCGTATGTCCACGCGCGAACTGCATGATCTGGGTATCGATCGCGGCGAGATCCGCAATGTTGCCCGCGCAGCGATCGCTCGCTAACGGCCGAAACGGCTCCTTATAAAAGCTGCATTATGCCGGCGCCTGTTCCCTTGAGCAGGCGCTTTTGCTTTATGGGCATCACCGTTCATTTCCGCGGCGATTGCTGAAGATTGCATCAATCTAGCTCCTTGCTTTTCGCATGACGCATAACTGCCTTGCAAAGAAATGCCTATGAACTGAGCAAAAGACTGGTATGTTCTTCTCATCGAAGCGATGCATCTCCTCCCGCATCCCTTCGCTTGGCAGACGTCCTTATCCTCCTCCCAGGGACGACTGCAGGAATAGCGGAACTCCTCCTCCCATCCGCTGTTCGGTTCTTGTAAAAAGCCTGCCGCTCCTCCTCCCGCGGCAGGCTTTTTCGTCTTGTTGAACTTCCAAGCGATTGAGAATGGCCCGGATCGGTATAGGGATCCTAGCCCGGCGCAGGCGGCATGCGTGCAAAGCAGCCTCGGCGCATTCAAAGAGTTGGGTATCCTCCTCTCGCAAAAATGAAGAGCGGCCTCTATGTGCGATCTATGTAGCGCGCTACATCGAAGATCGCCCAAATTCGATTCCCGAAAAAGGAGGATGCCCATGACCGGCCCTGCCGAATATACCCCGCCGAAAATCTGGACCTGGAACAAGGCCAATGGCGGCCAGTTCGCCAATATCAATCGCCCGATTGCCGGCCCGACTCACGAGAAGGAACTGCCGGTAGGACGCCATCCCCTTCAGCTCTATTCGCTTGGAACGCCCAACGGCGTGAAGGTCACGATTATGCTCGAAGAGCTGCTGGCGCTTGGTCACAGCGGTGCGGAATATGATGCCTGGCTGATCAAGATCGGTGAGGGCGATCAATTCGGCAGCGGTTTCGTTGACATCAATCCGAATTCGAAGATCCCGGCTTTGCTCGACCGCAGTGGCCCGAAGCCGGTTCGCGTTTTCGAATCGGCCTCGATTTTGATGTATCTCGCCGAAAAATTCGGCGCCTTCCTGCCGACCGAGCAGCCGGCTCGGGCCGAATGCATCTCCTGGCTGTTCTGGCAGATGGGCAGCGCGCCCTATCTCGGCGGCGGTTTCGGTCATTTCTACGCCTATGCGCCGACGAAGATCGAATACGCGATCGACCGTTTTGCCATGGAGGTGAAGCGTCAGCTCGATGTTCTCGATCGTCGCCTGGCCGAAAGCGAATATATCGCCGGCAGCGACTATACGATTGCCGATATCGCCATCTGGCCGTGGTACGGCGGTTTGGCCAAGGGGTGGCAATACGGCGCGGCCGAGTTCCTGCAGGTGCAGGACTATAAGAACGTGCAGCGCTGGGCCGAGCAAATCTACTCGCGTCCTGCCGTCAAGCGCGGCCGCATGGTCAACCGCATGTCGGGCGATCCATCTGAGCAGCTGCGTGAGCGCCATGATGCCAGCGACTTCGAGACGAAGACGCAGGATAAGCTGGAAGCCGCCGGCTGATCCGACCATTCGCTTTGCAGAAATGAGCTCGCGGCCCTCCGGATCGCGAGCTTTTTTATTGCGCGTACTGCTGGCGCTGCCGGCCTTGGCAAGTCAGCCTCGCTCCATCTTGCGAAGCGTAATGTTCGGCTGCCGAGGCTCCCCCGCTCGGCGTAGACCGCAGCGCGATTCTGCAAAGCGTGTCGACATTGGCGAAAGAGGAATGCTTCTCCATGCAGCAAGTTGCTGACGACCGTACCCTGGATAAAAATGCGACTACGGGCGCGTTGTGGAAGCAACAGAGCGAGGCGAGGGATGCGCTGCTGAAACACCTGGTGTCGGGTGGCGATGAACGGCTGGATTGCGATCCGCTCACCGGGCTCAACATGTATGGCTATGGTCCGGCACCCCGGCCCGAAGATCTCGCTTTCGGCTCGTCGACGGCATCGACCATATCCGCCGCCGCCTTTGCCGCGGTCGAATCCTATTACGCGGATCTGAGGCGGGAGATGGAAAAAAGCTCGCCGACGGCTTGCTACGATCGTGAAATCGGGCGCGTGCGGGAGGATCTGCTGCGCTTGCTCGGCCTCAACCAAGCGTCGGGCCCCAGGATCGATGCGATCCTGGCCACATCGGGCACGGACATTCATCTCTTTTCGGCAGCACTGCTGGCGGGCGAGAACGAGCGCGCCCTGATGACCATCACGCTGATGGGGAACGAAACGGGCAGCGGCGTCATGACGGCGTCGGCCGGGCGGCATTTCATGAGCCGCGTCAGCAGCGAGCGCGCCGTCGTCAAGGGTGAGGAACTGCGGGCGGGCGACGCCACGCGCAACGCCACCATTGCCGTGCGCAACAAGGATGGTTCCCTTCGCGCCGATAGCGAGGTGGAAGAGGAGCTGCGCGGCCTCATCGAGCTTGCCCGCGCAGCCGGCCTCAGGTGCCTTCTCGTCGTAACAGACGTATCGAAGACCAGCCTGCTGGCGCCGAGCCTTGAGACCGTCATGCGTCTGAAGGAGCGTTTCGGCACCGTGCTGGATATCATGATCGATGCCTGCCAGTTTCGCCTGTCAGCGGCAACGATCCGCGCCTATCTCGCCCATGGTTTCATGGTCGCGCTCACGGGTTCGAAATTCCTCGCCGGGCCGATTTTCAGCGGGGCGCTTCTCTGCCCGCCACAAATATCGGAGCGCTTTAAATCGCGCACTCTGCCTGCAGCCTTGGCAGATTATTGCGGGAAGGCAGAGTGGCCGGAAGGCTGGGCCGCCGGCAATATCTTGCCGGAGCGCGCCAATCTCGGCCTCCTGCTACGCTGGAAAGCCGCGCTGTTCGAACTCGGATGCTTCCTCGATATTCCTGAAGACCGTGTAGTCAAGGTTTTGTCCGCTTTTGCCGAGGCAGTCTCCGATCGTCTTGCGAACGATCCGGCTTTCGAGCCTTTGCAGAGCCGGCCGTTAGAGCGGCGTGAGCTGTGGGGCACATCATCGGCTCTTCGCTGGGATGAAATTCCCTCCATCTTTTCGTTTTACCTGCGCAATTGCACAGATGGCGCCATGCTGACCGCAGCGGAAATGGCAGCGGTCTACAAGGAGCTGGCCGTCGAAGGCGATGGAGTTGCCCTGGTGCGTCTCGGCCAGCCCGTTCGCTGTGCCGATTTTGGTGATGTACCGGCAAGTGCCCTTAGAATTTGCCTGAGCGCGCCGCTGGTCGTGGCCGCTTCCAAGAGCGATGAAGCGCTTGCGGCGGTGGTCGCGCAAGCGATGCAGGTTCTGGATCGCACAGCCGAGGCGGCGGCCCGGCAAAGGCAAGGCAATGCCAAGGACATGCGCCGCAGCGCCTGAAGTTCACACGACGGCTTCAGCTGGCGCGGTGGCTCATCGGCAGCGGATCATGAACCTCGGCGCTCGTCCCCGTCAAAGCCGGCGAAATCGCCTCTGACGATGCCGTGTCGCTGGAGCTTGTCGTAGAAGGTCTTCCTGGGAATGCCGAGCGCTTCGATGGTACGGCGTACATCGCCATTGTTCTGCGACAGGGTTTCGCGGATGAGCTCGGCTTCGTAGCGCTCTACTCGAGCGGGCAACGGCAAACCTTCATCCGTCGCCGGCGCTTCGTCAGATTTTGCCGTTGTTGCCGATTCGAGACCGAGCACGAAGCGCTCGGCAAAATGCGAGAGTTCGCGAACGTTGCCCGGCCAGTCGTGCTGCTGCAGATGGCGGCGCACCGCTGTAGATAGGGCGGGCACCTCGCGCTTGAAGCGATTGGCGGCGCGATCGGCGAAATGGCCGAAGAGCAGGGGAATGTCATCGCGGCGTTCACGCAATGGCGGAATGGAAAGCGTGACAACGTTGAGGCGATAGTAGAGATCCTCGCGAAAATCGCCGCGCTGGCGGGGATCGCCGAGGTCGACCTTCGCCGCAGCAACGACGCGAAGATCGACGGGGCGGACTTCATTGGTGCCGAGCGGTGTCACCTCGCGCATTTCCAGCACGCGCAGCATCTGCACCTGAATTGCCGGCGGCATGCTTTCGATCTCGTCGAGAAACAGGGTGCCGGCGCTTGAATGTTCGATGCGCCCAACGCGCTTCTTCTGGGCGCCGGTAAAAGCGCCCGGTTCGTGGCCGAAAAGCTCGCTCTCGATCACGGTTTCGGGCAGGGCACCACAATTCAACGCAACGAAATTGCCCTTCGCTCGCCGACTCCACCGATGCAGCAGGCTCGCCACCACCTCCTTGCCGCTGCCAGTCTCTCCCGTGACAAGCACATCGACATCCGTATCGGCGATCTGCCGCAGCGTATGGCGCAGCCGCTCGATGGCAGGAGTCTGTCCGATCAGCGGCAGATCGCCCTGCGCCTGCTCCGCCGCCTGCCGCAAGGTCCTATTTTCCAGCACAAGGCGTCGCTTCTCGGCCGCGCGTCGCACGCTCTGCACCAGCCGATCTGTGGCGAAGGGCTTCGCGATGAAATCATAGGCGCCATCCTGGATCGCCTGAACCGCCATCGGAATATCGCCATGACCCGTCATGAGAATGACCGGCAGATCGGCGTCAAGCATCTTGATGCGGGCAAAGAGCTGCTGTCCATCCATCTGCGGCATGCGGATATCGGAAACGACGACACCGGCAAAATCGGCGTCGAGAACAAGAAGCGCTTCGCCAGCGACAGAGAAGGCGGATACGGCGAAGCCAGCCAATTCCAGCGTCTGTTTCGTCGCCCTCAACAGATCCTTGTCGTCGTCGATCAGGAAAACGGGGGAACTCTCATTCATGGCGTGGCCTTGCGCAAATGGACGGTGAAGCGAGTGCCGCTGCCGTTGCTCTCGACATCAATCCGGCCGCCATAATCGACGACGATATCCTTCGAAATGACGAGACCAAGGCCGAGGCCTTTTTCCTTGGACGTGTTGAAGGGTGTAAACAGCGAGTCGAGGATCGCCACGGGAATGCCGGGGCCGTTGTCAGAAACCACAATCTCGACTTCCTCTGAAGTTTCGCGCACTGACACCTCCACCTTGGCCTCGTCGCGACCTTCCAAGGCCTCTAGAGCATTTTGAAAGAGGTTGATCAGCACTTGCTCCAGCCGAATGCGGGTCCCGACAACGCCGAGCCCCGTTGGTGGCAACTCGATCTTCAGCGCATCCAGGCGGCCGGCAAAGCGGCTCCTCAGCAGGACGACGGCCCCCTCTATCACGCTTCTGAGATCAACCGGCTCCGGTGCGGTCCTTCCCTTGCGGGCGAAGGCTTTCAGTTCTTCGGTGATCGTGCCGATACGCTCCGTCAACGCCGCGATCGCCGAAAGGTTTTCCTTCACCGGCTCCGTCTGCCGCCGGTCGAGGAAGACATTGGCATTCTCAGCATAGGCACGGATTGTCGCCACCGGCTGATTGATTTCATGGGCTACGCCGGCGGCGACCTGACCCAGGATGGCAAGGCGATTGGCCTGTACGAGATCCTGCTGCACACCCTGCAGCTTGGCTTCCGTCGCACGGTGGTCTGCAATTTCCGCCTCCAGCCGGTCGCGGGCCTGGCTTAAGTCCTCCGTGCGCTCAAGAACCCGGCGTTCCAACTCATCACGCGCGATCCTGCTCACGGCGATCTGCATGGCGGAAACATCACGGCGGCGCAGCAGGAAAGCGGCGAATGCGAGGATCGGCAGAAGGACGGTCAAGGCGAGGAAGCGTGTCTCGCGCACGGACGAGGCGATCGCCTGATCGGTCGGGATCAGATAGCCGAGCTGCCAGGGCGTCGATGGAACCGCGACCGCCAGCCGCAAATATTCCGCAGCGCTACTTCCAGGCAGAATGGCACGCACGATGGTTGCATCCGGGCCAATTTCTTCGGGATGGCTGACCGGAAGGGGCGAAAGCGGTGCTGCGCCGAATTGCAGGCTTTTTCGAATCGCGTCGGCTTCCTCGCGCGCAAGCGGAGCGGTCGTCATGAAGCGCCATGAGGGCAGGCTGGTGATGAGCACGACACCGCGTTCGTCGGTCACGTAAGCGGGGCGGCCGGTCTCGCTCCAGTCAGCCTCCAGCTGATCGAACTCCATCTTCACCACAACGACACCAAGCGCAGAGCCGACATCGCCGACACGGCGGGAAATGTAGAGGCCAGGGCGATTGCTGACCGTGCCGAGCGCATAATGCTCGGCGGTTCCCGTCTCCATGGCTTTGCGGAAATAGTCACGAAAGGAATAGTCGTTGCCGACGAAACTCAAGGGCTCCCGCCAATTGCTGGAGGCCATGGCAACGCCGTCCTTGCCGGTGACGTAAAGGACGGATGCGCTGGTGCCCGAGACGAGACTTTCGAGCTTACGGTCCAGGGCGACAACATCGTCGATGTGCTTCTCGGCGAGCGCATCTCGGACCTGCTGATCGTCGGCCAGCAAGAGTGGCAGGGCGCGCGGACGTTCGAGGACTGCGCGCAGCAGGGCAACCTTGAGGTTCGCATCCGTGTGCCCCTGCCTCTGAAGCGTTTCTATTGCCGAGAGCCGACCATAGAAATTCGCGCCATAAAGACCAGCCGTAATGACAGCCGCACTTAGAAACGCAAACACGAGCCAGACCCGGCGTGAGCGCCGGCCCAGTTGCTCGGGCGTTAGAAATCGTTCGTTGGCCGGGCGCTGCAGCATTGCCGTATTGTGCATGATTTCGCGCGCGCCGCAATTCGATCTGTGCGAATAATCGCACAGATCGATGATCCTCGATCCGAGCCGGAAATGAAAACTCAACAAAAGCAATGTGTTAAAATCATGGCGCGCATTTGGCACGGTCATTGCAAAAGATGATGAAACAGTCGGAGGCTGTTGAATTCTAGTCGTCGCCCGGAGGGCCGAGAGATCGGTTGGGCTTAACGGAGGACATCATGATTGCTCCCATCGCTGCCGCGGAAACGCGCGCCAAAGTTCCCTTCTACCGGCATCTCTATGTGCAGGTTCTCACCGCCATCGCTGCCGGCATCCTGCTTGGTCACTATTATCCGCAGCTCGGCACGTCGTTGCAGCCGCTCGGCGATGCCTTCATCAAGCTGGTGCGCATGGTCATCGCGCCCGTCATCTTCCTGACGGTCACGACCGGCATCGCCGGCATGTCGGACTTGAAGAAATTCGGTCGCGTCGTCGGCAAGTCGTTCATCTACTTCCTGACCTTCTCGACTTTGGCGCTGATCGTCGGTCTCATCATTGCCAACGTCGTGCAGCCGGGTGCCGGCATGCACATCAATCCGGCGACGCTGGATACGAAGGCCGTCAACAACTATGCGGCACAGGCCCATGACGCCTCGGTCGTCGGCTTCCTGATGAACATCATTCCGGATACCATCGTCGGCGCCTTCGCCAAGGGCGATATTCTCCAGGTGCTTTTCTTCTCGGTCGTCTTCGGCATTGCGCTTGGCGCTGCCGGCGAACGCGGCCGCCCGGTGACGGACTTCCTGCAGGCACTGACCACGCCGATCTTCCGCATGGTTGCCCTGCTGATGAAGTTCGCTCCCATCGGTGCCTTCGGCGCCATGGCCTTCACTATTGGCAAATATGGTATCGGCACGATCGCCAATCTGGCCTTCCTGATCGGCACCTTCTACGCCACATCGCTACTGTTCGTGCTCGTCGTGCTCGGCGCCGTCGCTCGCTATAACGGCTTCTCGATCCTGGCGCTGATCCGCTACATCAAGGAAGAGCTGCTGCTCGTTCTCGGCACCTCGTCGTCCGAAGCTGCATTGCCGGGCCTGATGAACAAGATGGAGCGTGCCGGCTGCAAACGCTCCGTCGTCGGCCTCGTTATCCCCACGGGTTACTCCTTCAACCTGGACGGCACTAATATCTATATGACGCTGGCGGCGCTGTTCATCGCTCAGGCAACTGATACGCCGCTGACCTTCGGCGACCAGATCCTGCTGCTGCTCGTCGCCATGTTGAGCTCCA
Organism: Rhizobium sp. WW22; assembly: GCF_047041135.1. Lineage (NCBI taxonomy): Bacteria > Pseudomonadati > Pseudomonadota > Alphaproteobacteria > Hyphomicrobiales > Rhizobiaceae > Rhizobium > Rhizobium sp. WW22. The sequence continues at coordinate 1,135,042 of NZ_CP178199.1, read as the reverse complement.
AGGGTGCTGCCGGCATCACCGGTGCAGGCTTCATCACGCTTGCCGCGACGCTCGCAGTCGTGCCTTCGGTTCCGATCGCCGGCATGGCGCTGATCCTCGGCATCGACCGCTTCATGTCCGAATGCCGGGCACTGACGAACTTCGTCGGCAATGCGGTTGCTACGATCGTCGTCGCCCGTTGGGAAAACGAGCTCGACCAGACCAAGTTTGCCGCCGCCATGGCGGGGCAATTAGGCGAAGAAATCGAGGTGCCTGCCCTGCAGGCCGCCGAGTAAACTTCGCATTATCCTCCCAAGGATGAAACGGCCCTTTCGAGGGCTGTTTTTCCACTTCCGTTCCGTTCGATCACAGTTTCGTGTAGCACCGCCAGATGGCTGCTGCCCCTGGCATCATCAACAGTCGCCTTCATAAAACTGTCACTGCAACAGCTCACAGCATCATACTGACAGTTGTGAATTTCGACGAAACCCGAGCGGACAGGAGGGCAGCGTGTCACAGACGATTTTTGTGAGCACAAGCCAGCCAGCTTCGAGGAGCATGTGCGTCGATCGACCATGTCGCGAGTAGCGCACATGGCTTCCTCACTCTCAGCGCAGCAAAAAGCCTTGCGACGGCCGGAGAGTTTTCTGTCCGAACTTGCCTCCCATGCGGACGAGTTGCTGCACGGCCAAGTCCATGAGCAATATGCCGCCATCTGCTACAGGAAGGCGCCCGACTGCGATGAAGCCGAGATGCTCGTCGTCACCAGCCGGGAAAGCGGCCGATGGGTCGTGCCCAAGGGCTGGCCGATCAAGGGCAAGAAGCCGCATGAAGTTGCTGCCATCGAGGCTTACGAAGAAGCCGGCGTACGCGGCAAGGTTAAGAAAAAGCCGTTCGGCTATTTCACCTATTTAAAGCAGCTTGCCGACGGCAATCGCGTTCCCTGCATTGTCGGATTACATCTGCTTGAGGTTGATCAGACCTTTCAGGACTTCCCGGAGCGAGGCCAGCGCCGTGTCGAGTGGGTTTCCTTCGTCGAAGCAGCCAACCGTGTGCGTGAACCGGAACTCAAGGGACTTTTGCTTGCGGCTGAGCGAAAGGTGCGCAAGGCAAAAGGCAAGAAATGATCTTCATCGTTACTGAGTGGGTTCGCAGCCGGCCGGCGGCTGTCGTCGCAAGACGGCGCGCTGCAGTGCTCGTTCCTCTGTAACCGTGACGTGTTGTCGCTATCACAGAATATTAAATCGCGAAATTAGCCGAGAGCCAGGCGATTGGCAGCTATGCGCTTCCGTGCTTGCCCTCGCCGCATTGATGCCTATATTGACGCAGCGTTCGGCCGTGTCTGTTTAGGTCGATATGCCTCATGGCTGCAATAGCTGCCTTCACCCGGCAACGATTTGGCCGGCGGACTTTGGAAGGAGAAATTTCATGTCCATTACTCCGAATAATATCGATAGTTCAAAGGTTTCTACGGTTCCTGATGGTGAGATTGCTGCTGCTGTGCGGCAGGCGCGTGAAGCCATCGGCTATACGATTGACGACCTCTCGGAAACCTGCGGCCTCACCAGCGAGGAAATCATTGAAATCGAGGCTGGGGCCGAGGCCGATCCGGCAAAACTTCGCCGTATTGCCACCGCATTACAGGTTCCGCCATCGACTTTCTTCATCGTCTGAGCAGGCGGCGCACTTCGGTGCGCCCCTTCAAAGTTCCGACGGCACTTTTCGTCGCAAAACACCGCAGATCTTGACGCGACATGCACCGGGTCGGCGTGACGACTTCCGAAAAGCGCCGGTCGCGCTCATGCATGTCTATCGGCTTTCTAAGCGAAAACTCCCATAATTATACATCGAAAATAAGCCAATATTCGTGTGATTTTATGAGTATTCGCTCTTTTTCCTGTCGCGATACTGGTCAAAATCGTTTCAAAGCTTTAACCTGTACCAATCAAATACGTTTTATTAGTCGTACTTTTATCGAAGCAGCATGATACGGCACGCCTGCCGTAAGTGAGATGTATTCGATGGCGCTCATTGGGACGTACAGCATGCGGCGGAATGATGAGAATGGCGGCGCCGACCTCGATCACGGTGAGCAGCTCGTTAATTCAATCCCTGTTGAAGTTCCCAGTCCTCAGACGAACGCGGATGACCGCACGCCATTACCCCAGGAGCGAACGCAAGCTGAAGGGAGTAGTTTGGATCGAGCGCCAGCTAAAGAGGACAAACTAGCAGCCTTGGACCAGATCGCTCGGGACATGACGTTGCTCGCCACGCTCGTGACGAGACGGCGATACGCGAAATCCGAAAACGCGGGGGATCGAGATCAGGCGCCGTCATTTGACGCCTCCAGCGATCCAGAAGAACTGGCATTCGCGCCTATCGGCATCGCATCGCGTGATGGTGACGAGCTTCAATTCATCGCTTCAATTGGCCAGGCAATCGAGTATCTTACCACGCAATGGCCGATCCGCAGCGGGGATGCCTTCGAAGAAGCGCTGCAAGCCTGTATCGACGGCGTCAAAGGCAGAGCCTCACCTGAGCAGGTTCGCTCTGCTTTCCTGAAGGCCGCAGATGCGGTGAGTATACGCGTTGTTATCGCCGGCGATTAAAGCCCGGTCTGTTAAACCTTCCCGTCCCCTGGAATCGCAGAGCACCACAGCGTGTGCGTGAAAAGGCGCAACTGCATGGTGCAAACGAGGAGGCCCGACCAGTGCTTGAAGCAAGGCGGCCGGGCCTCCCGTCCATCGCAAATTGGCGGTTGCGATAGCTACAAAGATGTGGCTTTTCACTGTCCTGTCGTCCATACGCAAAGCGACAGCGGAGGTCCGATTGCGCCTGACGTTGGAAAGCCGGTTTCAAAGTAAGCCGATACCTAACACCGACACGCCGCTTGTCTCGTAATGCTGCAGCCCGAGATGCCCAGTTCTTCTCCTGTTTGAATGCAATGGCAAGCACAGCCCATATACGTCTGTTTTCGTGCATGCGCTGCCGGCAGGCTCTTTCCGAAAGGGAGGTTGGGGCAGGGCATTGAGTACAGTTGGGAGGCCAGACGTTCCTTCAAAGGGTCCGCCCCGTCAGGCCTCCCGGCGCAGCAGATTGGTATCTGCGGTAGCGCTCGAAACCTGCAGAACAGCGCGTGGACTGTCTATATCGAAAGCGACAGGTTGCATCCAATTACGTCACCGGAAATTGACGGCGGCCTTTTGCCGACGAAACAAGTTATTCGCATGCAGCGACGCGAAGCCCGCCATCCGACTCTAAACCGTGTTGATCGACAACGGTAGATTCCGGAATATTTGGGTGATCCCAAAGTATAGAATCACCGTTACCTCAATACATATTGCGACAGCGTTATACAAATAATGTATAGTTTATGAAAATATTTATTAGCGATCACGTATTTACAGCTATAATCACGCCGATATTATGGCTTCAACGTGAACTTTCACAAGTTACATGTTGAATCTCGTGAATTCCTTTAAGGAGAATTTTCGAATGCGCAAGTTTTTGGGATCCACCGTTTTTCTGATGGCGGCGGTTGCGGGGAGTACCGTTTATGCAGCGGATCTTGCGGTTTCCACACCGCCTCAAGCTCCTGTTGAAGCGGCGCCGGTATTTTCATGGACCGGCTTCTATGTGGGTGTGAACGCCGGCGGCGGTTTTGGCGGCAACGACACTGTCGGTTTCCATTCGTTCGGAGATTATCTTGGCAGGTTTGGCAAGCTTGAGGGATCCGGTTTTCTCGGTGGTGGTCAAATCGGCTACAACTATCAGTTCGATCCTAACTGGGTAGTCGGCCTTGAAGCTGATTTCCAGGGTGCTGACATCAGCGATTCCTTCAGAAGCGATATCGCAAGCGCATCTTCCAAGATCGATTGGTACGGCACCGTTCGTCCTCGCATCGGTTATGCCTATGACAACACCTTGTTCTACGGAACCGGCGGCTTCGCCTATGGACACGTCAAATACAAGGGCGCGTTGGCCGGCGTAAGCTTCGACGATGACAAGACCGAGGCCGGCTGGACTGTCGGTGCCGGTGTCGAACATGCTTTCACCGACCATGTGACGGCAAAACTCGAATATCAGTATGTTGATTTCGGCAGCAGCAACATGGGTGGGGACGCCCTTAACTCCAAAGCCAGCCTTGATTTCCATGCCATTCGTGTGGGTCTGAACTACAAGTTCTGACAATAGTTTGCCTTGAAGACAATGTGTTAATCTAATGGAGAGGATAATAACATGGCTTTGATTGGCATCAACCTAATCAACAACGGCACGACTACGATCGACAGCAGCAATGCTGGCTCAGCGGGAGATACAATCCAGCTCAATCTGGTTTCCAACGGCACGGTGATCGTTGATGGCGTGGACGTCAATATCAGCAGTCTTGTTGGTACTGGTGCGCTTTCGAGCACAACTATCGAAGCGATCAACGGTGCGAACGTGACGATCGATGCAGGCCTCGCCAACATTGGAGCTGGCTCGACTTATACCTATGCAATCGGTGCTGGATCCAGCATTACCGTCGACTCGAGCTTGCTGACGGTTGGATTGTTGAATGGCGTTACCGTAGACTTTGCCAACGCAAACGGTAGTGGGCTGTTCGCTTACAATCCCGGCGGGATCAATTTGAACCTCTCAACCCCGCCAAATGTGGTGAACGTTCAATCCGGCGACAAGATCGAAGTTGTTGGCTCGAATGTTGTCTCGCAATCCGGGAATACCGTTACCTTCTTCGGCGGTCTGTTGAACGCAGTGCCGCTCGGTTCCTATACGATACCGGCCGGCGTCACGTACAGCTACGATGCCAACACCGACACGCTGACCTTCACGAGCTGCTTCCTGCGCGGTACGCTCATCCGGACGCCCGAGGGAGATACTCCGGTCGAGGATTTGCGGGTCGGGGATCTTGTGGTCACGCACAATGGCGTGGCGGATATCAAATGGGTCGGTCGACGTCGGCTCGATCCGAAGGCAATCGATAAGCCCCGCGATACGCTTCCGATCCGTATCCGGGTGGGGGCATTTGCGGAAAATATTCCATCCCGGGATCTCTACGTCTCTCCGGACCACTGCATGTTCCTCGAGGAGTCCCTGATCCCCGCCAAGTTCCTCATCAACGGCACCACCGTTACCCAGGAGGCGACGCTGGCACCTTTCGAGTATTTCCATATCGAACTGGAGCAGCACTCGATCATTCTCGCCGAAGGCGCTCCGACGGAAACCTATCTCGATCTCGGTGGCCGCATGTCCTTCCTTGAACCGGGCGTCCTGCGGTTCGGCGCGATGTCGGGCACGGCAACACGCAACTGGAACGACTGGTGCTATCCTCCGGTCTATGCCGGCAAGGTGCTGGAGCAAGCCCGCGCGATCCTTGAACAGCGAGCCGAGGAACTGGGTTACATCGTTCAGGATGCGCAAGCATCCTGATACTCGAATGCAAAGCGAACTGCGGGCGGTTAAGACCGCCCGCAGGCGATTGAAGCGGGATGTTGAGGTGTCGGTCCCATCTCGACTTTCGTTTGGCCGAGAAACTCTTAGCCCCAAAGATATCGTTCATTTTTTGTTTTCAGCGCTTGGGAGTACTGAATGCGCCATGACGATGCTGTCTCGCCCTACTTGCTCGATGCAGACCGCATCAATGAGCGATCGCTGATCGAAAAATTTGCCGGCAAGACAGTTTTCTTCGACGGGGTGTTCAAAGGCGATTACAGCCTGGCGATCGTCAATCGCCACCTTGCGCAGGCGCTCATCGATTTGGGCATCAATCTCACTTGTCATACGGCCGAAGACGATTGGCAGAGCGATGTCAACCTGGCGACAGCACCGGATATCATCCGCCGAATGCGCGATGACTACCCGTTCAAAGAGACATTCGACATCCATCTCCGCAATACCTGGCCCCCGGTGACCCATAACATGGTCGGACGGCAGAATGCCTATGTTGCCTTTGCCTGGGAGGAGCTCGAATTTCCGCAATACCTGGTGGATCGCTTCAACCGCGATCTCGACCTTGTAACCGTCATTTCGAATTTCGTTCGCGACAGTTTCGCGCGGTCCGGCGTCACAATACCGGTGGAAGTTACCGGAAATGGCTGTGATCATCTCTCGGCTCTTGCTGAAGACGTGCCATCCCCATTGCCCGAAAGCAGACGCAGACGCATTCTGCATGTCTCTTCCTGCTTTCCGCGCAAGGGTGTCGACGTCCTGATCGATGCGTTCCTGGACAGCTTCCGTGCGGATGATCCGGTCGAACTGGTAATCAAGACTTTTCCGAATCCGAATAATATCTCGGCATCTGTTCTGGCCGACAGGCGTGACAGACTCGCCGATGCTCCCCCCATCACCATCATCGACAAGCATTACAATCCAAGCCAGCTCCGCGCGCTCTATCGATCGGCCGCGATGTTGGTGGCGCCGAGCAGGGGCGAGGGTTTCGGCTTGCCGTTGGCGGAAGCTATGCTGCTCGATGTTCCCGTTGTCACCACGAATTACAGCGGCCAGCTCGATTTCTGCCGTCCCGACACGGCTTGGCTGGTCGATTGCCATATGTCGGCATCTCAGGCTCATGTGGCCGGCTCTCATAGTCTTTGGGCCGAACCCTCCGTGCAGCATCTGGGAACGCAGATGCGCGCTGTGCTCGACCATCCCGACGAGGCTCAAAGCCGAACGCAAAAGGCGAAATCACTGTTGAAAGCGCATTTCAGCTGGAGATCGGTCGCTATCCGTACCCTGAGCGCTCTTGCAAAATCCGTGCGGACAGCGGCCCAACCACGGCAGGATTGGACCATCGATCTCATCTCCTCTTGGCAACAGCAGTGCGGTATCGCCACCTATTCGCAGCACCTCTATAGCACGCCCCCATTCGAGGGCAGGATCGAGCATATCTTTGCCCGGCGGATCATGGACGATGCGCTGCCCGAAGCGCCCGTTGATATGATCGAGGCAACACCGCGCAGCATGTCGAGGCTGTGGGGCTATGATCTTGCTTCGCTGAAACGCCTGGCTGGACGGCTGGAGCAGGCACGCGGCGATGTCTTATGGATGCAACATCATCCGGGGCATTTCTCAACACCGGATATGGAATTACTGGCCCAGCCGATCGCAGCAACCAGTCATCGGCTGCGCGTGCTGACCATGCATAGCGTGAAAGAGGCGCTGCGCGGTGGGTCACTCGACTGGACCCGCGCATTCGACATCGTCTTCTTACATTCGGCAGAGGATGCGGCAGCCGTTTCGGCTGCCGGCCACCCGAACCCGATCGTCATACCGCACGGTGTCCTCTTGGTGCCGGAAGATGCACCTGCGCCGGACCCGTCGCATTTCACCATCGGTTCCTTTGGGTTCCTGATGCCACACAAGAATATCGACCGTCTGGTATTGGCCTTTGCGGAGGCATTGAACTACGAGCCGAGACTGCGCCTCAAGTTGTTCAACTGCACGGTGCCCAACGACGAATCGCGTGCGGCACGCGCCATGATCGAAAATCTGATCGCCTATCTCGGACTATCCGACAAGATCACCGCACGTTTCGACTTCATTCCGGAAAGAGAGCTGCGTCGCGAACTTATGACCTGCGACCTGCTTTCCTTCCTGTATGGCCACTCGACCGAAACGGCGACCGGGGCAGCGCGTATCGCGATGAGCGTTGACCGCCCGCTGCTTTGCTCTCGCTCGCCTGTTCTGCGCGACTTGTGGCCGTTCAGTCACGTCGTGAGGAGTACCGAGATAGAGTGCATCGCGGAAGCGCTTCTCAGCCTTGCTCAAAATCCCTCGCTGCTCTCGATGTTGGATCGAGACCGCAGCCAGGCCGCCCACTGGTATTCCTATCCGCGCACTGCCGCGCGGCATGTCACAGCCATCGAGAAGATGTTGGGGGAAAATATTGACCATCGCCGAGTTGCATAGGCAGCCTTTGAGCTCGCTGCCGAAAGACGTGTTCTCCTTGCCCGCGGAATCCTTCATCGACGCTTGGGCAAAGGCATTGGACCTGACGGAGGTCGATCTGACAGCGGACGATCGTCTTTCGCTTGCAAACGCCATTCGCGGCGGCACTAGTCGGCTGCGTGTGGTGGACGCGCTGAAGGCTCGCCGTCCCGTCCCGCAATCATTGAACGGCCTGTCCGGCCTGCATGCATTGCGTCGGGAACCGGACCAGTTCGCCATGGTGGAGAATTTCGTTCGATTCGCGAAAGACGATGACCCGGCTTTCCTGCGCCATGCATTTTCGCGGATCTGCGGCCGCGATCCGACATCCGCCGAGCGGTTAGGGATGGAGTTCGACCTTAGGCGCGGCGTCCTTAAGCGAAGAGACGTGGTGAAGCGGATTGTCGCCATTGCGCGCCGGGATGGCAAGACAGCGTATTGGGATACGCTGCTGCCTGAAGATGACGATGACACACATGATCTGCCCGATGCCTCCAACGCAAACATCACGCCGTCGGGGCTGCTGGTCAATCCGGATGGTCAGGCGATGCTCGTCCTTGTGCGTGAGCTCGAAAACGTCGGCTGGATGATCGCTCCAGATCTCCTGTGCCAGCCGCTGCAGATCAATGACGGCAACTGGACGGTGCAGTCGGGCTGGCTGTTGACAGGTCCCAAGCGCAGCATGACGGAAGGCGACTGGTTGCTGGATCTCGACATTATCCAACCGCAAACGGCCAGGCTCGATATCGAGATCGTCGCCAATTCAGGTCTCGATTTTCTACAGGTCATGACGCTGGTGGGTTCGTTCTCCGGAACCGTTTGTGTGGCCATCAAGCGGGAGCATCGTTTCATCGAATTGCGTGTTCGCATTCACGAGCGCTCTCCCGAAGACCGCTGGCTGCGTCCTCGAAACATTTCGATGCGGCGCGTATCATGAGACGAGAACTGAGATTTGCATCGACGCTCCTGCGCGTCGGCCAGGCGGAGAAAGAGGCAGCCGAAGCCGATACGCCGGTCAATGCTCTCGCCGCGGCTGATGCCGCGCGCGATCGGCGCGATTGGGCGGCGGCCGCCTTCTATTATCAGCAGGCGCTGAAGCAAAATCCCGCGCGTGTATCGCTATTCGTTCAGCTGGGGCACGCTCACAAGGAGAATGGCGATTTCGATGCCGCTCTTGAGGCATACCAGCACTTCCTCGCGGAAGAGCCCGACGATGTCGATATTCATCTCCAACTCGGGCACCTCTACAATCGGATGAATGAGTGGGAATCCGCACTTCAATGGTACGAGCAAGCCCATGTTCTCGCGCCCGATAATGCTGATATCGCCGCTCATCTGGAGTCGGCACGTCTTCGATTTTCGCGCATCGATATAGAGCGCAAACGCCAGAACGCGATGGAATTGCTTCAATCACGGCGCTGGCATCAGGCGCGGGCGCAATTGTACGATCTGGTGGAGACGGATGGCGAAATCGATCTGATTGCCGTTTACGCCAACGCGACCAAGGAAGCCGGCGATTTCGACGAAGCGCTGAGGCTCTACGATGTCTATCGTGAACACGCACAAAACCTCGATGCAGCCTCAGTGATCGACGTCGAAATCCAGACTGCGCATCTGTACAAGGCCATGCGCGATATCGATGCTGCCTTGCGATATTACATTCGCGCACGCGATGCGGAATTCAGTCTCTATGGCCATGTTACGCCGGATTCGATCGCCAGCCGAGAAATCCGCGCCTGCATGGCGGAGATTTATACCTGCTTCTGGCATCCTGATTGATTTCGGGATCAGCCGCTTTCGTGATCCCTGATGGCGGTGACCATGAGCCAGCCCAACAGGTAGCAAAGGCTCAAGGACAGAAAAACGACTGTAATGTTCTTGAGCTCATAAGGCATCTCTGCCTCGTCGGGCATCTGCGGTGGAACGACGACCTCGAGATACAGCTGCTGGCGGCGCGCATCAGCCCTGGCTGCTTCGAGTGCATCGAGTGAGGCAACGAGCGCCTTGTTGGCAAACTCCCGCATCAGGACGAGACTTTCGTAATCGGCAATTCTGGGCGCGACGGATTTATCCGATCCGACCATTTTGGCTCGTTCACTCTCGATTTGCTGCTCCAGTGCAGCAGCCTGACTCGTCAAAAACGGGATGGAGTTACTGTCCGGCGCAGTCTTGCGTGTTTCTGCAAGGCGTGCCCGCGTGTTGGCGAGAGCCGACGTCAGATTACTGATGAGATCGATCATCGACATGGAGCTGGCATTCGGGTCGATCATCAGCTCCTTGTTTCTGAAGTTCGTTATGTTTCTCTGCGCGTCGATGACCCGCTGCTGCGCCTGTTGCACCTCGCCATCGGCAAAGCGAACCGCATCGCCGCGGGCGCGGTTGTTGAGCCGGTCGAGAAGATCGCCGCCGAGCGCCAGCAATGATGTGTTCATGTCCGCGGCATCCTGCGCGTGAAAGGCCGTCGTCCGCAGGACGGTGATACCCGTGGTGTCGTTGTGAATGACGGACACCCGGTTCGAATAGTAACTATAGAGCTGTTCCTCGCTATTGGTTTCCCAGAAGCGTGGAAAGCGCGTCAGCCAGTCCGCCTGCGGGCTGCCGAAAATAGCACGTACGGGAAGCCGTTCGGCAAGTTCCTTCAGCGCCTGACGCGAGCGAATATATTCCTGCACGGAAAAAGTATCGTCCTGCGAGCGCGTAATCCCGCTGTTCTGCAACAGAGAGCCGAAGACGCTGGATGATGGTGGCGCCGCCATACGAACGACGAAGGAGGATTCCGATACATAGATTGGGGCGGCGATAAACGCGTAATAGGCGCTGACGGCAAGGGTAGGGGCGACAACTGTCAGTAGATAAACGCGCATACGGCCAAGGCGCTTGCGATGCCTGCGGGCTTTTGTCGGTCCGCTGATCGATTTTGCGACCATTTGACGTAAAGGTTGCGAGCGCTGCTCGGTATCCACTTTCTTATTTTCGTTCTCGGAGTTTATCAGAGCCATGGCCATGCCCTTTCTGATGATCGCCTGTCGTTGGATATCCGCAAGCGGATGCTATGGACGGTAATTGTCCAAGTCCGGCGCAATGAAGGTTGAGCGGTCGCACTCCGCCGGTATCGTTGACCGACCGTCTGAGGGAGACGGCGTAGCGACCAGGAGGGCTTCGAGTGCATCAGGTATCGGCAAGCGCGCGTGGGAATTCGCAGTTCATTACCGGATTGAATATTCAGGGCCGCGTCCTTGGTGCGCTGATCATGCGCGAAATGCTCATACGCTACGGGCGGGAAAACATCGGATTTCTCTGGCTTGCGCTGGAACCGATGATCCTGACCACGGGTGTCATGATCATGTGGACGCTGCTCAATCACGAGGCGCACGGATTGACGGTCGCGGCCTTCGTTTTGAGCGGCTACATGCCGCTGACGCTCTGGCGCCACATAAGTGGTCACGCGGTCTCTTGCCTGCGTCAAAATATGCCTCTGATGTATCATCGTCAGATCCGCTTCGCGGATGCGCTGATTGCTCGTGCGCTTCTGGAGATTGCCGGCACGACCGCAGCGCTCATCGTGGTCTACACGGTTGCGCGTTTGGCAGGCATCATACCGCCGTTCCAGGATCTCGGCCTGCTTTTGACGGGCTGGCTGTTCATGGCCTGGTTTTCGTTCGGAGTAGGGCTTATCTTTGCCGCGAGTTCGGAGCGGTTCGAGTTCGTCGAGAAGTTCATACCGCCGTTCCAATATCTGACGCTGCCGATCTGCGGCATGTTCTTCATGGTGGCCTGGCTTCCCAGTGGCGCCCAGAAGCTGGCGCTTTATGTCCCAACCGTCCACTGCTTTGAGCTTTTCCGCGCCGGCGTATTTGGCGACACGGTGCAAACCTTCTACGACGTCAGCTATCTTTTGAAATGCTGCCTGTTCACCACCGCCGTCGGCCTCTTTCTGGTCAACGTGGCACGCAGCCACATCAAGTTCGAATGATGCGCTCATCGTCCGGTTTCCCGCCGCGCTACTGCTGCTTGGCATAGTGAGGCACCTGGCTCTGGAATTCGAAGGAACGCAGCAGCGTTTCACGCAGCTCGCCGCGGTTGTGTAGCGCGTAGTGGTTGAGGAAGGTTTCTGCGGATTCTGGCTCACGGCCAAGAATCCAACGAAAGGCGGCAACGACATCGTGGGAATCGATTGGATCGCCGAAATGGCTGTGAGCGGGACTGCTGATTTTTGCGAAAAGATAGGGTAGTGCCCCATGCAGAATATCGAGGCTGAACCGGTGAAGGTTCTGGTTCGACAACGCGGTCCTGGTGAACGCATCCATAAGGCCGGAATAATTAGTAAGGATCGAGAGCAGGTCGCTGGAGCGAGGCAAGCCTTCGAAACCGCCATCCGCATGGAAGCGCCCCGCCATCTCCTTCCAGACCTCGGCAGAATAATGCATCGGTGCAGGTCCATAGAGGGCGGTGTCGTCGGAATAGAGGTCAGTGCGCGGCGTTAGCACCCGGCTGTTTTCGATATGCTCCAGGCAGAAGTCGACGAGCATGCGCGACATCGGATAGCGCATCTGCCAGCGGCAGAAGTCGATCATATAGGTATTGCTGTCGATGAGCGTGCCGCGATAATCGGCGGTGGGCGGAACGTCGAGCAGAATCAGCCTCGTATCGGGAATTTCTGTGTTCACGAAATCGCAAAATGCTTTCATTGCCGCGATCACGTGCGTCCAAAATTCACGACAGCCGAAGGGGATGATCTTGAAGATACCGAAAGCTTCCCGCTGCAAATCCGGTCCCGCCTCCAGTAGCTCATAGGGTACTGTCAGCAAGGTGTTCCTGTAGCGCATGAGCGAGGCGCGCGTGATGCGGCTGAAATCGACGACAAGCATTTTCGGGGCTGCCTGCCTCAGTCGCTCCCGGAAGCCCTTACGTGCTTCGAAGTGCAGCCTTTTCTTGATCCGCTCCGGCCATGCCTCGATCGCTCTGAGGTTTGTTTTCCGCTCGTCCATGAAGCTGGCGACATTGATGCCGTAGCAGAAAAACGGGATTCTGCTATTCGGAAAGGCGTGGCGAACGAACTCCTCGCTCGGGCACGAGCCGTAGTAGGCGACCTCAGCTATGTCATTGATCTGCTTGCGCAATCATGTCTCCGTATAAGATGCGGACATGCCGGTGTCTCGCACCGACATCGCACAATCGGGCACTGATGGGGCTAAAGCGCCGGTTCTCGCTGACGCTGTTTCTTTGCCTTCGTCGACCCAAGCGTCAGCCCAAGCCGCTGAAGACTTTCGCTGACGTTATCGGCGCGATCGTCATGGACGGCCAGGATGTTCGCGACCGTGCCGACCTGAAAATTCAAGTCGAGTTCCTCAGGTGAGGTCATCCGGGTCAACTTATTTTGTGCACTGTTCCAGATGCGGTAACCGCGTTCGGTAAATTGCTGGTGGATCGCACCGGGCGTCGTTTTCGACAGGACGGAGAGCATGTCGCGGTTGATCTCCATCAAGAGCGAGGGCTTATGTGCCGAGAGCGTTTTTTTCGCGCCTTTCAGGAACAAGCCTTCCGCACCCTCGATATCGACCTTCATAACATCGGGCCGCAGGTCACCGACGACGCGGTCGAGTGTCTCGACCTTGGTCATGCGCCCGACCTTGGTGTCGGTCGAATTCGTAACTAGCCGCGTCGCCCCGGCGTTGACGGTATCCTCGGCATTATTGAGTTGTAGCTCGCCTGGCACATCGGCAAGCGCGAGCTGGCGAACGCTAACGCGATCTTCAAAGCCGTTCTCCAGGATTGACCGGTTGAACAGATCCCAGAGCTTCGGTAGCGGCTCGAAGGCAAGGACCGTTCCTTTGAATGTCGGATGGGCAGCAATGGAGAGTGAGTAGTATCCGACATTGCCACCGACATCGATGAACTGCCCGGTCTCGGGCAGAATGGCCTTGACGAGATCGACATCGAATTTCTCATATTCGCCGCTCATGATGCCAAAAGATATGTGATACTGGCGCAGATCGAGATACAATTTAAAATTGTATTTGGTCTCGAACAAAACGAAAATCGATTTCGGCACGAAATTGTTGAAAAGAAGCTCGCTATGGCGGTGATGGAATTCGTATGAGCTGAGGAAACGCCGACGATGCTCCTCAAGAGAAACGTCCGTCAGCTGCAATAGATTCTGTCCGATGACGTTACGTTCATCCTCGTTCATTGCGCGGCCGAGGATGAATTTGTAGCAGTTCTCGATGTCGTAAAAGCTTGTCACTTTGCTGCTCCCAGATCTTTGATCAACCGTATTTATGTAGTTACCGTCTTTTGCCTGCACTGTTGCCCCTCACTGAAAAACCGGCGAGGTCGATATTCTCTCGATGCGCCGCGGAGCCCGTTGGGCAGCGTGGCGTCGCGCCGAAAAATCGGCTTCGATCAGTGTCTCCAAATCATCGAAATGCGTGTCCCACCCGCTCGATGGGCCGGGTTTCATTCGGCGTTGTGGCGAGGCGGTGATCATGTCGAGCGCGGCTCTCCAACTCAGCCCATCAAGCGGGTCGAGGAAGATGGCGGGCTGTCCGGCGGCGGCTTCACGATGCGCACTGATGTTGGAGGCGATGACCGGTGTGCCGAGCGCGATCGCCTCGGCGACGGGCATGCCGTAACCCTCGGTAAAGGATGGAGCCAAAAGACCAGCTGCGCCGGCGACCAACCGCGCCAAAGCCGCATCCTCTAGCCCCGGCACCTCGATGACGAGCCCGGGCAGGGCAGGGCATCGTTCCAGCATTGCTAAGATGTGACTGTTTTCCCATCCTCTCTTGCCGACAATTACGAGCCGCGGGGCCATCGCCCCATCACGTTCGGCCAGATATTGCCACAGATGCAGCAATAGCATGTGGTTCTTGCGCGGTTCGATCGTTCCGAGCGTCACGAAGTAAGGCATCCGGGGGCGCGGCATGTCGTTTGGCGGAGAGAGGAAGCAACGCTCGATGCCTGGAGGCAGGACTGCGATCGAGGGGGGTGTCCTGTCGCTCAGCTGAGCAAACGTGCGCAGGGCACGTGCGGTTACCTGCGAATTGCAAAGCACCAGCGATGCGTGTTTCAGCACCGTCTCCATCCTGCGGCGATGCCGCTCAGGCTCCTCCGGTCGGACGAATTCCGGATGCGATAGCGGGATAAGGTCGTGGACGTAAAAGACGCCGTTGCGACCGGTTTCTCCAAGCCAGGAGAAGGCGGATGTTCGATCCAGCCGGCTGTGCGACACGTGGACAAAGGAAGCCCTGGGCGGCAGCAGCAGGCCATGCGTGAAATGGCTGGCGACAGCATGCGCGATCTTGCGCAGCTTTTGCGTATGGGCTTCGCCTGCCCTTACTTCCGCTGCGGCCTGCCACCTGATCTTGCCGTCGATAGCGGCGAAAATCCGTTCGAGAAGAGCGGCCTGCGTTGGCGATATATCTGTCGCCGACCAGCGGCTGTTGAGCATGGAGACCAGCCTGTCCGCCCGTTCGGACGGAATGGCAACGGCGCTGTTGCGACCGGTCTCGACAAACCAGGACGGCTGCGAAATCGCATCGAAATCTGTCAAGGCAGTCCGTTTGCGGCGTTCGTTCAGCCAGTTGGCGTAATGAAGCTCATAGCGATCGATACCGGTGGGCGTCGGGCAATGCGCCCGTTCCATCAATCGAGAAATATCCATGACGACGGGCTTGGTCATAATTTTCTGGCCTCAAGCATATGGATAGCCTGCGCCAGCCAGCGCCGCCGCGATGGATTTGGAGCAATGCCCTGGCGGGAGCGATAGAGTTCGGCGACGACGTCTTCCGCCTCGCATGGAAGATTGGTGATATTCGACCAGTATCGGGGATAGAGGATGAGCGTGCCTGCAACCAGCGCATCAAGCGTTAGCACCCGCTTTCGCCGCAAGGAGACGACCGCATCATGCGTCAGACCCCAGCCCGCGTAAAAGGGGAGGCCATGGCACCATACCGGTCTTTCGCGCAGCAGCGCCTCGAATCCGATCTGCGAGGTTGCGACGTGAACTTCGTCGACCACACTCAGAAGGTTGCCCAGATCGACATTGCCGATCACCAGATCGGCGGCCTCCGCTGGCGGGGATGGAGTTGGGTGACGGCCGGTCGCCTTTGCTAGAAGATCCGGATGCTGCTTATAGACGATGAACGCCTTGGGCCTGGCGCGTCGGACGGCCCTCAGCAGTTCGATATCGGAGGAATGGCTTGCCATGCCGAAGCGCAATGAGGCGTCGTTCGGAACTTGGCCGGCCACCAAAACGATGGTGCGGCCTTCGGCCAGTGCACGATAATCCGGTGCAGGCTGCGGCGGCAGATTGTATTTGGTGATGCCCATGGAAACGATGGCTTGCCGCAAGCGTTGCGCCCGCTCGAGAAGTGCATCATCGAAATTCGTCCTGTTCAGGATTGTTTCGAGCTGGCTCGGCGCGGAGGCATCAAAATAGATGCCTTCCTCATCGAAGCAGAGCGAGGATGGCGGCACGAGCGAGCTGCCAAGGCCGGAAGAGCGGATGAACCCGTCTTCAACCCGCATGACCGGCAATCTCTTGCCATGCTTCCATAGAACTCCTTCCTCGGGAGCGGGAGCATTGCCCCAAAGAACGATCGTGTCGGCACTTTGGATTTCCGAAGCGCTCGGATTGTTGGCGAAATGAACTTGCGACCGGGGACTGCTCAGATATCGGCGCATGACCGCGCGTTTATGAAGCGAGAAATTGACGCAAAGGTAACGGCCCGTGAGCGAGCGGGCGCGAGCGCGCCATTCAAGGAGCCGTTCCACCGCCTGCTCGGCCGTGATCGGACTGCGTGAGACGGGATCAACATAGCGCGAATATTGAAAAAATGAAGCCGCGGCAAACTCGTCTATGCTGACATGGCGCCCTCGACGGGAGCGTGCCGTAGCCGCTACCGTGCCTTCGGCACGGTCTGCGGTCAGTCCCCAGCCGGCATAGGCGGGCATGCCGAAGGTAACGACGGGTATTTCCCGCAGGAGAGCTTCGAGGCCGAGCTGGCTTGATACCGTCCAGACCTCATCCACCATATCCAGAAGGGAGTGCGTTGAAATCGCCTTGTCCACGAATTGCACATCCACGGTTCGCGCAAGAGGCTGAAGAAAACCTCGTGCGCGGCCAGCGAGGACGTCGGGATGGCATTTTACGATGATGTCGGCATTTGCCTCCGCCAGAGCCGCCGTCCACATTCTCGCGAAGGTCTCTGCATTGGCGCCGGCGCTTTCGACGGCGCTATTTCCGACCACTTCGTCGACGAGCAGGATGCGCCTGCGATGGCTTCGGCGAAGACGAAACGTTCCTTCGGGGACGTGGCCATCTTGGGAAAGTCTCTCGCGGTTGATCCAGCGCCGCAGGTCCCGCGCTCGCCGAACATCCGCATCGGAGGACGCGCCTTGAAGCAGTGCCTCGAGCCGTGAAGGTTGGCGTGCGGAAAAATGAATGCCGAGGTCGTCGGCGATAACGGAGATCGGTGAAGCAGCGTCCGGGCCGGTCGATTGCAGGAAGCCACCTTCCACCGTCCAGAAAGGCAGGCGCAGCACCTGCGCATAGAGGCGTGCCAGGCGGGAAAGCGGACCGTTTCCCCAGCTGACGACGCCATCTGCAGCACCCATCGTCAATTCGATCGGCCTGAGGGACGCGGAAAAAGCGGGACCAATAAGGGGAAAGCGCTGACGCGTCGGAAGGAAAGCAAGCAGCCGCGCGTTGATTGGCGGTAACCAGGACGGCTGCTCACTTGGTTTTACGACCGAAGATTGCGCTCCGTCAGGAAAGACCGTCGAATCCTTGTACATATAAATCCCCCCGAGATGCCGCTAGGAGCAATCACCCGTGCCTGAGCGGCGGGGCCTGCGATATCCGACCACGGCCAGCTGCATGAGCGGAACCGCTTTCGGGGGCACGAAAAGCAGTTGCAGCCGGATGACATCCTCAAATATTCCACTTGCTGATTTGCGCCGGCGGCGGGCGAGAAATTTCAGGAGGCTTCGCTGAAGCCGGCCGAACAGCAGGTCGTCATGACCATGCGTCGCAACGTTACTGCCGACTTGCCTCAAGGTGCCTCCGAGCTTTCCCATTCCGAATTCCTTGAACCAGCAATGAGGGAAAAACAGCTAATCGAATGGCAGTTATTGCCGTCGCAATCTCGCCTCGCCATACGGATCGCGTCGCTAAAGTATTAATTGCGACAGAAGGGAAATTATTCTTGCATACCTATGTAAAAATTTCCAAACGTCGGAATTATATTTGACTTTTGAAGGATATATGGGAATCTCTTGCGAGTAAATTTCCGCCTAAATCGTCCCCGCGCATTGTCGCAGAAGGCGATGCTGAGCGGTGCAAGCCGCGAGATTCACTAGAGCCGATGGAATTTCGGAGAGGCAGCCAGTGGAATGGTCTTGGCAATTCCGAGAAAAATTTGATGGTCCCAGATGAGCCGCATCGAGAATAATAAGGAATTTACCGACTTCATTACACTGGTGGATGCTCGTTCGTCCGGCGTCATCATAGGCCGACCGGTTTCTTGGCCCTATTCCGTTGTGCGGTGGGTTCGATCGCAGCTGCTGCTATTGCTGATCGTCGTCGTCCCAGGCGTGTTCGGGGCGATCTATTATGGCTTCATCTGCGCCGATCAATATGCCTCGGAAACGCAATTTGTCGTGCGCAGCCCCAATAGAAATGCTGCCGGCCTGCTCAGCGGGTTCCTTCAGAGCACCGGCTTCGTTCGCGCGCAGGACGATAGCTACATCGTCACCGAGTTCATCAAGTCGCGCGCAGCCATCGACGCGCTGGTGAGCAGGGACGATCTGAAAGCGATTCTTTCCCGACCGGAAGGCGACTTCCTCAGCCGCTATCCGCTACCCTGGGCTGAGGCCAATAATGAGGAGCTGTATCAGCATTATCTTCGTTTCATCAATGTGCACACCGACAGCGGCAGCGGCGTGACCACGCTGGATGTGCGTGCATTTCGCGCTGACGATGCTTATCGCCTGGCCAATGCCCTGGTGCAGCATGCAGAAGAGCTCATCAACCGGCTCAACGATCGCGCCCGTGAGGATGCCATTCGCTATGCTCAGATCGAGGTAAATGACAGCCAAACGAGACTGTCCAAGATGCAGACAAGTCTGACCGATTTTCGCAATCGCGAGGCGCTCGTCGACCCGAACAAGCAATCAGCGGCCGCTCTGGATATGATCGCCAGGCTCTCGGACGGTCTCGCCGACAACAAGGCGCGGCTTTCAGCGCTAGAAGAGCAAGCGCCGCAAAGCCCGCAGGGTGAGGCGCTGAGGGCGCGGGTGGCGGCGATGGAACGGCAGATCAGCGATGAACGGACAAGGATCGTCGGCAGCGACGGATCAATGGCGCCGCGCATCGCACAATATGAACAATTGCTGCTAGAGCGGGAAATGGCTGCGAAGATGCTGACATCGGCGACCACCTCCCTGGAAAACGCCAGGATCGATGCGCAACGCCAGCAACTGTATCTCGAACGAATCGCCGACCCGAATTTGCCCGACCATGCATTGTACCCAAAACGGCTGATTTCGTTTCTGATTCTGGTTGCAGTTTGCTTTGCAACCTTCTGGATCGTGCGCTTTTTCGTGATCCAGGTTTACGAGCATGCGGCCCAGCAATGACTATTCTTCCTTCCAGTCTTGCGCGAATCGCGCCGTCAGAGGCGCCGGGGTCAAAGGCAGAAATTCCCTGGCATGAAGATGGCATCGTCGGGGTATTCGATCTCGTCAAAGAATATGAAGTAAACGGCCGGATGCGCCGCGTAGTTGACGGCGTGTCATTCAAGATCGGCCGCGGCGAGAAGATCGCCGTGCTCGGGCACAATGGCGCCGGCAAATCGACCCTGGTGCGCATGATTGCGGGGATAGAGGAGCCGACCTCGGGTAAGGTCGTGCGCAACATGTCGATGTCGTGGCCAATCGCCCTGAGCGGTGGCTTCGGTGGTTCGATGACCGGATTCGACTGCATGCGCTTCCTCTCACGCATCTATGATAAGCCGTTCAACGAAATTCGTGATCTGGTAGAGGATTTCAGCGAACTTGGCCGCTATCTGCGCATGCCTCTCAGAACCTATTCCTCGGGCATGCGGGCCCGGCTGGCGTTTGGAATGTCGCTTGCCATCGATTTTGATTGCTATCTCATCGATGAGGTGCTGGCCGTCGGGGACAAACGCTTCCAAACGCGTAGCTTCGAGGAGCTTTTCGTCAAGCGCAAGGATCGCTCGATGATCATTGTGGGACATAATCTCAACGTGATCGGTGATTTATGCACGTCGGCGCTCGTGTTGAAGAATGGCCGGGGTCGCGTGTTCAACGATATTGAGGCGGCGTTTCGCATCTACTCCACATTGTAGGCCGGATCGACGTCTTGGTTGTGTTGATCGGCAACAATAGTGCACGCGACCATTGCAAATTGACACAATAACGGACGGCAGCCGGCGACATTTCGCTACCTTTGCGCGCTCCGCCAAAGGAGAGGCGAGAGCTTCGCGTGTCGTCAGAGGCTTGCACATCTAAACCTCTAGATAAATTAGGATAATTGAAAATACCGTGGTGAAGCAATCGACCATCGGCCACGGCACCATCAAGTTCCATCGCCCGCTGCAACCTAAAGGACCGGGCCGAGTTAACTGTCTTACGATAAGTCTATTCGCAGAAACAACTGGCTACCTCTGCAACCCAAACCCGTAGGGCTCCGATTATATTGTCCGGTAGGGCTGTATTTTGTCCGATCTCGTCGCTTTGGGAATTCAACGTTCAGTCGAGCTGTGAACTGGTAGGATTCTGTATAACATTGTCACTATCTGTACTGTTGCGCTAAAATTCGTCGTGCTAATTTAAAGACAGGTAATGCAACTTACGCTAAATGATCCCGCAACTTCGTAGCCGCGGGAACGGGATGATGGAGTCGTCATAACGAACGCTGGAAAAAGTGTAGCCTAGATAGAAATCACGTGTTAGCAATTGCTAATATACAACTTGAGATTTTGAGTAGGAATAGCGGATGGCGATGTTGGAAAGAGTTGTCGAGCAATGCGTGGGTACTTTCGAGGTGTATTCCCGTGATGCAATCATTCGTAATCTCGACATGCTTGAGCCAAACTGGAAATGGTCTGTTCCCTCAGAAACTTCTGGCGACTATTCCTTCAAATTCAGCAAGCAACCCCTTCAGTCAGCATCGATCATAAGCGCCGAGCATTCGGCGGGCCTGGAAGGTATCGCCAAACAGGATTTGCCGCGCGTCAGCATCGTCTTCGTTCTCGCCGGAGAAATAGAGATCAATCATCGGCGAATGCAGAAATCCCTCCGGATTCCGCCAACTATGTCGCGAGCATCAGTGATCGTGCCGGCAAGCGCATCGAAATCAAGCCGCGCAGCTCCTGGCTGCTGTTTCAGATCCCAGAAGCGGTTATTCGGCAGCACTTTGAAGAGTTGACCGGCAAGCCCTACGTGCAGGAATTTGCGCTGGCACCGGTAAGCTTCCGCCAAGGTGGTGCACAGGGGCTCTATCAGACATTGCGCCAGGCCGAAAAGGATCTGACGACTGCGCGCCAGACGGAGCGAATGATGCTCGCCAAGGCCTACGGCGAGCTCCTGCTGGTGAAGCTGTTTGCCAAGCTGCCGCACAATCTGTCCGATGCCTTCAATCGCGGCACCTTGGATAACGCGCCGCGACAGCTCCTGAGGGCAGAGGCGTTCATGCGCGACAATCTGCATAATGCCATCATGCTGGAGGATCTCGCGCACGCCGCGAGCTGCAGCCCGCGCGCGCTGCAACGCATGTTCAAGACCTATCGCGGCGATACGCCGATGGGAATCCTTTGCAATTACCGGTTGGCCGCAGCGCATGGCGCTATCAAGGGTGGTCAGGCCGAAAGCATCACCGATCTTGCCATGAGCCTGCAATTCTCCAATCCCGGGCGATTCTCCGTGCTCTACAAACACGCCTACGGCTCCAGCCCATCGTCGATCCTTCGTTTTTCCCGGGAGCGTAGCGACAATGCCGGAACGGCCTAGCCTGCTTGGCACGATGTTGCCTCGTCAAAACTGCCTCCATGCCAATCAGGATCATCGATGCCGTTGAAGTTCGGATTATTGTGCGTTCTTGCCTGCGTTCTTACGGGCTGTGGATTACCGGAGGCCGGCCCCAAGGCCTCCCGCATATTGGAGGAGGCAGCTGCGCGCGCCATGCCGCCATTCGCGGTGGTCGATGTGGCATCGACGGCGATGGTCAAGAGCGTTGCGCGACCTGAAGCCAGCTTTGCCGCCTATTTCGGCCAGGGCGCACGTGATCCTGGCTTAAGGATCGCGGTGGGGGACGTTGTCTCGGTCAGCCTCTGGGAAGCACCACCCGGAAGTTTGTTCGGGATGGCCTCGAGCGCTTCGGGTCAGCAACAGGCGACCGGCAGTTCGGTGACGATCCCGCCGCAAACCATCAACAGCGATGGCACGATCAGTATTCCCTATGTGGGCCGGATCACGGCTGCCGGCCGCACGCCAGCTTCGGTGGAAAAGGCGGTGGTTTCCGGCCTAACGGGCAAGGCGGTGCAGCCACAGGCATTGGTGACCGTCCAGCAAAGCTCATCGAACACCGTCACGGTTACGGGCGAGGTGGCCGGCGGTGCACGCGTCGCGCTTTCGCCCGCCGGCAGCCGGGTGCTCGATGCTATTGCCGCGGCGGGAGGATTGCGCGCCGGCGTCAACGACAGCGTCGTCTACCTGACGCGCGGCGGACGAACCATGCATCTGCCTTTTACCGCGATTGTTCAAAATCCGCGCGAAAACGTGAGATTGCGGCCCGAAGACGTCGTTACGGTGGTGCGCGAGCCGGTTACCTACACGATTCTTGGCGCATCAGGTCAGAGTGGCGAAGTCCCCTTCAGCGTTCAGCATTTGACCATGGCGAACGCCGTTGCACGTGCGGGAGGCTTGCAGGATAGCCGCGCCGATGCTTCTGGCGTCTTCCTTTTCCGCTACGAGCCGATTGAGGTTGCCCGCCGCATCGTTGCGCCGAGCAATCCGTTGCTGCGCCGTGGTGGACCTGTCCCGATCGTCTACCGGTTCAACCTGAAGAACGGCTCGACGCTGCTTGCAATGCAGAACTTCGAGGTTCAGCCGCGAGATATAATTTATATCTCCAATGCCTCGTCGGTCGATATTCAGAAATTCATGGGCCTCTTCCAGGGGGTTACCGGGACGGCTCTGTCGGCGGCATCGGTCGGCATCTCCGCGTCGGCAGCAAACTGAAGACGACGGAGCAAGTGCCTGGAACGGCCGGAGGCGGATGATCTCGCTGCGATCGAGGGAGTTTCCTGATGCTGCCCGGCTTGCGGAATGCATTACGGGCATGCTGGAACGAGAGAGGTACGATGAGTTCTTCGGCACTGCTACATCTTCATGAATTGATGGCGTTCGATCGGCATCAGGCCGAAACGGCCATCTTGCAGCGCGTGAACAGCGCCTACCTTGGAAACCACACCGCTTTGGTGCGTGTACTCGGTCGCTACAAGCTCTATGTGGACACCCGAGACAGAGGTTTCGGATCCCATGTTCTTCTGGACGGCTTTTGGGAAATCTGGCTGACGCTGTTCTGCGCGCGCAACGTCAAGCGCGGCATGACCGCGATCGATGTCGGTGCGAATTTTGGCTATTACTCCCTTCTGCTTGCCGAACTCGTCGGCACAAGGGGCGAATTGATCGCCGTCGAGCCCAATCCCCATGCCGCCGATTTCCTGCGTCGCAGCGTCGAGCTCAACGGGCTGCTCGGACGGACGAGGATCGAAACATCGGCGCTCGGTGCAACGATATCGGGAGACGCCTCTTTATATGTTCCCCATAGCGAACCGAAGAATGCGCAGATCGTTTCGGAAATGTTTCAACCTCGCCCACAGGACGGCGTTGTCATCAAGGTCCCCGTGACAACCCTCGATGGGATGAGCGCCGCTTGCTCGCGCGTCGATTTCATCAAGATCGACGCGGAGGGAGCGGAGGAGATGATACTCGAAGGAATGGCCAAGACCATTGCCCGCCATAAGCCAATGCTCGTGGTCGAATTCAATCCTGCCCGCTATGCCGACGCATCCGGTTTTCTCGAACGGCTTGCCAGCATCTACGGATCGATGCGGCGTCTCGATTTCAGTGGCGAGGCAGTTCCCATCACCAGCGAAGACCTGCTTTCGAAATACGGGGCCGACGATTCGCTGCTCGTTCTTTCGCGCGACAAGCCGGCTTGATCGAGAGTGGTGAGAGTTCCCAAATGCTGAGGGAGAGATAGGAATGAGCCAGACGATCCTTTACGACGGTCTCAATCTTTCTCTCAAGAAGGGCACCGGGGTTGCGACCTATACCCGTGGCCTGATGGCGACGGCCCAGTCCCTCGGCTATCGGACGGGCGTGGTCCATGGAATTCCCGGAAACGTTCCGACGGACCCAGTTTTGCGGGAAGTGCTCCTCTTCGATGACGCCAGCGCTCAAGTCCCCGGAACGATTTCGGTCGCAAAGCGCTGGCTGCGGCGCCGCATCGCCGCCCCGTTCGGCATCACTCCGGTTCCGATCCCTTTGAGCGGCACCGTCATTGTGAAATCGCTTCAATCGCAACTTGGTGCGGCCGACACCATTTATGCCGCCAACGATTTGTTCCAGCTCGCGCGCCATCATTTCAAGCGTTACGGCAACAATCTGATCATGAAGTTCGAGACGCAGCCCGATCTTCTTCATTGCACCTATCCGATGCCGATCGCGGCAAAACGGGCGTTGAATGTCTACACGATCCACGATTTGGTTCCCTTGCGGCTGCCTTATCTGACTGAGGACAACAAGCGCTATCACTACAAGATGCTGCGCTCTCTGGTCCGGCGAGCGGATCACATCGTGACGGTATCGGAAACGTCGCGGGCCGATATCATCAAGGTTCTCGGCGTCGACGAGGCGCGGGTCAGCAATACCTACCAGGCCGTTCAGGTGCCGGAGCGGCTTCGCGAGAAGCCGGACGACGTTGTGGCGGACGAGGTCGCCGGCATCTTCCATCTCGATTGGAAGGGCTATTTCCTTTTCTTCGGCGCTTTCGAGCCGAAAAAGAACATCTCTCGGCTGATCGAAGCCTATCTTGCCGCAAAGACGGACAAGCCGCTCATCATTGTCGGTGCCCCCGGCTGGAAGGGTGCCGAGACGCAGCAGCTGATCGATGACGACCGCTTCCGCTTCTATCTTCGCGCGGAGGACCGCATCCTGCCTCAACGACAGATCCAGCGTTTCGACTTCGTGTCCTATCCCTTGCTGATCAGCCTGATCAGGGGAGCGCGTGCGGTGCTATTTCCTTCGCTTTATGAAGGCTTCGGGCTGCCCGTACTTGAATCCATGCAGCTTGGAACGCCTGTTCTGAGCTCCACGGAGGGATCAATTCCCGAGATAGCCGGGAATGCGGCGCTGCTGGTCGATCCCTATGATACGGAAGAGATGCGCAAGGCGATCGTCAGCCTGGATCAGGACGACGGGTTGTGCGCCTCTTTTGCCAAATCCGGCCCTAGGCAGGCAGCGCGCTTTTCGCCGGATCGATATCAACAGAGGGTTGGCTCGCTTTATGACAGCCTCTTCAACGGATAATCAAACGAGGAGCGCGTCGTGACCATCCTCTTTGCTTTCGGAATGCCGGGGGTCATGTCTTCCTGGGGCGTTGCAGCGGTTCACGCCCTGGCTCGCGAAGCCTTCGGCGATTATGCGGTCATTGCCACCGATACTGTGGAGGATCTCAAGCAGCATGTCCTCGCGCGATCGGGCGCGCATGCCGTTCTCGTCTCGCAGTTTCCCGAAGCACGGCTATCGGAACTGATCCTCAGGGTCAACGTGCCGTTTCTGTTATTTCTCGAAGATCCCCTCGACGCTGTTTCCTACCTCGCTCGTGCGACCGGGCAGCGAGATATCGGTTTGGTCAGGGCTGTTTCGGCAAGCCTTGCCTGCCTTGAGCCGCTTGCGGGCGCTTCCGGGGCGTTGGTCTTACGTCGCGGCGATGTCGATCAAAAGGGCAGCATAGATCTATTGCTGAAGACCATAGACCGGCATTTCAGCACCGATCTTAAACTGGAGCAGATAGCCAACGCGCTGCTGCATGTCGGCATGGCGCCTGCCGGACAACCACCGCATAAAGCACCGAAACTGGAGGAAGCCGCCGCGGCTGTCATTGCGGGCTATCTGACACCGCAGGAGGCGGTTCCGGAGGTCAGCGAGGGACTGCGCGAGACGGCAAGGAAGGTTCTCCGTCCCCTCGAATTCGACCGCCGTAAAGCCCCGAGCACCGTCTTCTGGCCGCAAGAGGCGTTCCTATCAGGCGATAGTTTGGGGCAGGCTCTGGACGATCTTGTCGATCTCACCGGCGGAGCCCGCTGCCTCATCTATGGCCCCTATCTTCACCTGCCGACGGGGCGCTGGAATGCGAAATTCATCTTCGATGTCGACGAAGACTGCCAGGGGCAGATCTTCACCCTAGAGGTACATGCTGCCGAATTGCTCGGCCGCCTGCGCGTGTGCCCGCAAGGCACCGGCTCATTCGAAGCGGCAGTGCCGATCGATGTTGTCGATCCGCGTGCCCCGATCGAAATCCGATTGATGATGGATAGCGGCGCCATCGAGGGGCGTCTTTCCGCTTGGAGCGTCGAGTGGCTGCGAGCGGCCTGACAATCGGCTCATGTCGTGGAGAGCTGCATGCGAGCAGGGCTGCTGCGCCGCCCGCGGGCCAATGGATTCACTTTTTCACCCGTTATTTTGTTGCTCAGCGTTTCTGGCGCCCGAAATTTTGTAAACCAATGTTTCGCGGCGGAAATTTCCGTATTGGTGCCGCAAAGTCCTTCTTTTCTGGGAAGTCATAGTTTGTATAAGGATTGAGAAAACGGAATGAAGCCTATGAACGCGAGCGCCGCACCGGATATTCTGATAGTCGATGACGATCATGAAATACGCTCGCTCCTGAGCCGATATCTCGAGGAACAGGGCTTTCGCGTATCGACGGCGAGCGATCTTCGCGGGTGCAACGACGCGCTCAACCGGCGGAACCCCGATCTTCTCGTTCTTGACGTTATGC
This sequence comes from Rhizobium sp. WW22, assembly GCF_047041135.1. Classification (NCBI taxonomy): domain Bacteria; kingdom Pseudomonadati; phylum Pseudomonadota; class Alphaproteobacteria; order Hyphomicrobiales; family Rhizobiaceae; genus Rhizobium; species Rhizobium sp. WW22. The sequence continues at coordinate 1,108,047 of NZ_CP178199.1, read as the reverse complement.
TGCCGGATGGGTCGGGTCTCGATCTTTGCCGCGATCTGCGAAACCGGCGCCCCCGCGTGCCCGTCATTCTGCTGACCGCCTTGAAAGAGGACATCGATCGCATTCTTGGCCTGGAGATCGGTGCTGACGACTACCTCGGCAAGCCTTTCAATCCACGCGAATTGGCAGCGCGCATCCGCGCCGTCCTGCGTCGGACGAATGAGGATTCGTCCTCGGAGCCCGAACAGAGGCGCTATCGATTTGCGAACATGATGCTCGATCCGCAGCTTCGCAGGGTTAGTAGAGACAGCGGTGAGGCGATTTCGCTGACTGGCGCCGAATTCGATCTTCTCAAGGCGTTTCTGGAGCGTGCAGGCCGGCTCCTGTCGCGCGATCAATTGCTTGATCTCACGCAAGGGCGTGATCGCGACCCCGCCGACCGTTCCATCGATGTCCTGATGAGCCGACTGCGCCGCAAGCTCGGCGAGACAGCCGAAGATCCGATCTTCAGAACGATCCGCAACGGTGGTTATCAACTGGTTGTCCCGGTGATGGCCATTAAAGGCGATTCATGAGGTCGCTTGGTGCGCGGCTGGCGCTGCTTTTAATGACGGCAATTGTGCTGGTTGTCATTTCCTCGTCCTTCGTGGCAAGCCTTGTCATGCGCGGGCCACGTCCGGATATGACCGTCGAACGGATGGCGCGGCAGCTTTCCATTCTCGCTACCTTTGCCGAGAAGGACAGAACCACAGCGGCATCGGCGGGGTTGGTCGTTGCTCACAAGCCGGCTGAAGGCCAGCGCGATGAAGAGCTGTCGCGCTTTCTGATGGAGGCGCTGCTTCGAATAGCGGGCATGCGCGAAGCCATCATAGTGCGCCAATCGACAGGCGAGATGATTGCGTCCCTGAAGCTCTCCGACGGTAATTGGCTGATCATGCCGCTGCCGGAGCATGGACCCCCGCCGGGCGGATGGAAGATCCTGGTAGGCTGGCTCGGTCTCATCATAGTCGGCAGCGTGCTGGTTTCCATCTTTGCCGCATCGAAAATCATGAAGCCGCTACGTCTGCTGGAGGAGGCCATTGCGGCGGTCAATCCCGACGGCACCCTGCCTCATATAGCGGAAAGCGGGCCAGGTGAAATTCGCGCGACGGCCCAGGCGCTCAACAGCCTGTCGGCCCGGGTGAAGGCGGCAACGGAAAGTCGCATGCGCCTTGTTGCTGCCGCCGGACACGATCTGCGGACGCCAATGACCCGCATGCGCCTGCGGGCGGAATTCATCCGGGACGACGAAGAGCGTCGTAAATGGCTTGCCGATCTCGCGGAGCTCGACAGGATCGCCGACAGCGCAATCGGGCTGGTCCGGGAAGAGATCTCCAGGGACAGCCTGGAGCAGGTCAGGCTTGACCAGATCGTCGACGATATCGTTACCGAGCTGAAGGCGATCGATATGAATATCGCGAGCGGCGAACTGGAGCAGGTAACGATCTGCGCCGGCCCGCTCGCCATCACAAGAGCCCTGCGAAACTTGCTCATCAACGCCGCGACCCACGGCCAGTCGGCCATGGTGACGGTGACGCATCTTGGCGATAGAGCCGTTGTGCGCATTGTCGATACCGGCCCCGGCATTCCGGAGGACCGGCTGAACCAGGTGTTCGAACCCTTCTTCAGGATCGATATCGCAAGACAAAGGTCTTTTCCGGGGGCCGGTCTCGGGATGGCTATTGCGCGCGAAATCATCAACCGGTTCGGAGGCGAGATCAAGGTACGCAACCGCCAGCCACGCGGCTTGGAGCAGGTCGTATCGTTCAAAAACGCCGAGGCCAAGGTCGTCAGCTAGCGCGCGGCTCGAGCCGATTCATTGTTGCAGCGTCATCTTTCGCGAAGCCGTGAGCAGCTGGCGGTACATTCGCGCTATCATAAGGTTTTACTTGGGTAAAACACCCGGGAACTTTACTTGAAGCAATATTGAAAATAAGATTGCAGAACTTATCAAGTAATTCGCCGCAGTGGAAAAGCCAAGACATTAAATTTCGTAGAAATGCCTCATTTCAGCAATCTTCCGAAATGCTCTGACCGGCAACTGATGTAAAATTGCAGCCGATCAGCAGCTTGACTCGAGCAAGCTTTGGTCGCCCCGCATACCCGGCTTCGCCATTACGCCCCCAACACGAATGGCGAAGCCGGATTCGCTCTCGGCCACGGTCATCAATTTTTCTCGAAAATATCAGTTTCTTGATAATGTCGCTGCGAAGTCCAGCAAGACGCGTTGTGGACCCGCAGATGCGGGAACATTGAGATGCCATAGTGTTCGGCATCCTGTTCTCAGGAAGCGGGCGATCCCAGCCTTATTGAGCGTGGAGGCACATTCCGGCCCGTTGATGGGGATCTATCGAAGCCATCGTTTCTTCCCTCGAAGAACGACCACAGTGCTCACATGCCATTGGTCCGGGAGCGCCGGGCGGGGCGTTCCCGGACCGTTCGGCCCATTGTCGGGCCGCTCCTTCCAGCCAGCTGAGGCGTCCGGGGGGATCTCAATTGGATGGAAGCGGAGAGGACATAGTCCGCCGTAGCAAGGCGAGGGGGCTTTTCGCCCCATCTCCTCATCGATCAATGGAATGGATGCGGACCTGCGACGAGTGATCGTTCAGCATCTTCCAGCTTGGCGAGCTGATCGGCATTCAGCACGTTGCGCAGGGCAGCAGCCTTGTCCTTCAGAGCCTTGGCCTTGGTAGCGCGATCCAGCATGTGATCGGCTAGGCGCTCTCCGAAAAGCAGAACTTGGCCGTCGCCGCCATCGGCCGTCGGGGGAGCCGCAGCCCCATCCGCAGCCCGCTGCTCGGGCGGCTCATGCTTCGGAGGGGTGAGAAGATCGATCAGAGCACCGGTATAATCCCTCCATGCGTCGAGCTGGTTGCCGCGGACACCGATGAGCGTTTCGAGCGCTGATAACTTACCGGCAATCATCACGGCGGGATTCGGCCCATGCGGGAAACCGGGCGGCATTGGCATGCCGCCGCCGAAGCCGATCATTGGCCCTTCGGGATGACCGCCCCAGAAATCCCGGCCGTCCGGTGGCGGGCCAGCTGGATCCGGCTGAGCGATCTGGACGTCCACAGGCTTTTGCTGGTCGCATGCGATGTCCGGACCTGCGGCATAAGCCGAAGCGGCAGTAGCGCCAATTGCCGTTGCAACCAATGCAGCAGCGATAAGTCGTTTCCTCATGATCAATGCCTTCGCTATGAACAACTGCTGCGAAAGCTAGAGCGCTCGTATGAATGCAATACGTCGCTATATTTCTGAGTTTTTCCCGCGAAGGGAATGTTGCGAATGAATTTTGCTGATGGGTCAACAGCAATACTTTATTACAATTTCCTCTATTCTCGCCCTAATTTCACGTCCCGATGTCATGACGAACAGGCGCAGCCATTTGCAGCTTGCGGATGGGGAGGGCCTCCTTTTGATTAGAAGCTCTCCCCTGGTGTCTTATTCCTTGGCTCCGGAAGTTGCCGACGTCGCTTGATCTGCCTCTTTTAAGGCAGCCGCACATTCCTCGCAGCATGCCTCGACCGATTTGCCGCCAAGGTTGACCTTGATCGTATCTGCGCCGAGTTCACAATCACAGGCAGCACATGTTGTTTTCTTCATATCGTGATCCTTTCCTGATCGATCCCCTTGCCGGGGTAGGATCATAAGGGCACCGATCATCATGTCGGCGCTGTCGGAATCTTTAGCGAACCGCGTAGCGCTTCGGCTTCAGCTGCGCCGAACGCTGAAATTCGGCCGGTGTCTGCCCGTAAGTCTGTTTAAACGCAGCACTGAAATGGCTGTGGCTGGAAAAGCCGAGATCGAGCCCGAGCATGGTCAGGTCGTCATAGGCGCCGAGGAGATCGAGCGCGCGTGCCAGCCGCAGGCGCAGCTGATAGCGATAAAGCGGAATGGCTTCTACCTGTTGGAAGACTTGCGTCAGATAGACGGGCGAGACGCCGACTTCTTTTGCGATCTCTGCAAGCGTCCAGCGGCGGGCAAGATCGGAGGACAGAACGAGCTTTGCCCGGTCGACAAGCTTCTGCCGGCCGGAACTTGCGCCGGCCGCATGCGACGTACGTTCGCCGAGAGAGCGGCGTACTAGGGTCAATGCCAGCGTTTCGCCCTCCAGGCTCTCGGCTATATTGCGGCTGAGCCCATGGCGAAGCATCGCCACGAGTGCCTGCGCACGTGGATCTATGCGTCGACGCTGTCGACGAAAGATGACGCTTTCGCCGGACTGAACCTGCTCTTTCGGCGCGAGCTCGTGAAGGACGCTCTCATCTATACTGAAATCGAGACATGAATCGCCACCATCAACGGGATGACTGATCCGATATCCCTGTCCCTTATTGAAGAATAATACCTGGTTTGCTTCCGCAACGGTATCACTCTGGTCGACGTGGCGCTTGAAAACGCCACGATAGGGATAGACGAGGCTTGTCTTGTGGGCGCACTCTTCATCGCTCTTATGTCGGCATTCGCCATTGCAGACGATATCGCGGATGAGGACGGTTTTCGTCTTCAGCAGCAAGGCAGTCGTAATTTCTGACATGCCGAACCTCCCCATCCCGGCGTTGACGCCCGCCACACCAGTGAAGCCTAACACATCCTGCGCCATCTTTTTAGTAGCGGCTATAAATATGGACATCGCTTCCATTCTGGCCGCGGGAAAGGCCAATGTCTTTCAATTGATCGTCCGACAGCCCGAGAAGCGCATTGCGGTTCCTGCGCTCGACCATTTTGCGTACGAGCATACGTACAAGCTCTAGCAAGGTCGAGAAAGACGCGGGTCGAGTCTTGCGGAAGGTGCTGGCCTGTTCGGAAGAAGTGATGATGCTTGTGGCTTGCATGGTGATACTCCATCGGTTGCTTCGATGAGAGCAGTGAACCACCGGAGCCGTACTCGCGCTGTCAAATAATTTAGCTATCGAACTTGGCAGCGACCTTCGAGAAAGCGGCACATTTGTATTTTTTTTGTCGACATACGTCTTGCAGGAGCGATAGTGTCGGCACCGCTCCGCATGGCGTGACGATAAGCTATGCAGAGCGAAGAGTATTGAGGAGAGTAGGAATGTCGTGGCAACGCCCAGTACCCCGGATTTCAGCGGAGGAAAGACAACAGCGCCTTTCGAGCCTTCAAAAGCTGCTCGATGCGAATGGATGGGCCGGTATGTTGCTCGGGCCGACCGAAAGCCTCCGCTATTTCACCGGCCTAGTCTGGCATGCAAGCGAGCGGTTTCTCGGCGCGCTAGTAACGCCGACAGAGCTCTATTACATCGTTCCGGGCTTCGAGCGCAGCAGGGTGGAAACCCTGCCGCATCTGCCGGCCGAAATTCTTGAATGGCAGGAGGAAGAGAGCAGCGCGGCACTCATAGCCCGTGCGCTGGGAGATAAGGGCATCTTGGCGCTCGACGACAACATGCCGCTTTACTTCTACAACGCGCTGGCCGTCGAGCTTGGAGCTGAAAGGCTTGTGAATGGCGGGCCGATCATCAATGGCCTGCGCCGGATCAAGTCCCCAGCCGAAATCGCGCTCATTCAATACGCCATGAACCTGACGCTGGACGTGCACAAACAGGCCCATGCCATGCTCAAGCCGGGAATTCGCGCATCGGAAGTCGTCAAATTCATTGACCGGTGGCATCGCGAGGCGGGCGCCGATGGCGGCTCGACCTTCTGCATCGTATCCTTCGGCGAAGCCACGTCCCTGCCACACGGCGCCGATGGCGACCAGACGCTTGGCGAAGACGACGTCATCTTAGTGGATACGGGCGCCCGCATCGACGGCTATCATTCCGACCTCACCCGCACATACAAGTTGGAGAGCGGCGACAGCGCCTTCGAAGATGCCTGGGCGATCGAACGCGAGGCGCAGCAGGCCGTTTTCGACGCGGCAAAGCTGGGCGCTGCCTGCTCCAGCCTGGACGATGCGGCCCGCGCGGTGCTTGCCAGACACTCGCTTGGCCCCGACTACAAGCTGCCGGGACTGCCGCATCGTGCCGGTCACGGCCTTGGTCTGGAAATTCATGAGGAGCCTTACATTGTGCGCGGCAACGCGACGGTGCTTGAGGCCGGAATGTGCTTCTCAAACGAGCCGATGATCGTCTTTCCGAAGAAATTCGGCATTCGACTCGAGGATCACATCTATATGGCCTCGGATGGGCCGCACTGGTTCACGCAGCCGTCCAGCGGGCCGACCGAACCGTTCGCGAGCTGAGAATTTTAATCGGGGCGGCCGTCAAGCCGCCCTCTTTCCATCTCCATCGAAGACATGCAGATGCTGCGCCGGGAAGGCGACGTGTACCTGCGTGCCCGCGCTCAAAGCGGTGCGATCCAAGGTGAACACCTTGAACGGCAGGCCGTGCAGCGAAAGATGCAGGATGATGCCGAAGCCGGTGGGTTCGATGAGTTCGACGATGGCGGCCATGTCGGACGGGTTGGACGACAGCACGACATGCTCCGGCCGAATGCCGAGCGTGACCTTCGCAGCGGTTGCCAATTTTAGCGGCTCCGGAAGCGAAACGAGCGTGCCATCCTTGAGCTTGACGGCATTGCCCTCATAAGTTGCATCAAGAAAGTTCATGCCGGGCGATCCAATGAAGCCGGCGACGAAGAGGTTAGCGGGACGATCGTAGAGTTCGAGCGGGCTGCCGACCTGCTGAACGACCCCGCCATGCATAGCGACGATGCGATCCGCCAGCGTCATCGCCTCGATCTGATCGTGAGTGACATAGATCGACGTCGCTTTAAGATCGCCATGCAACTTCTTGATTTCAGCGCGCATCTGCTCGCGCAGTCGAGCATCGAGATTCGATAGCGGCTCATCGAAGAGAAAGGCCTTCGGCTGGCGAACGATGGCGCGGCCCATGGCGACGCGCTGGCGTTGGCCACCGGAAAGCGCTTTTGGGCGGCGCTCCAGTAGCGGATCGAGACCGAGCTTTGATGCCGCGCCGGCGACAGCCTTGGCAATGCCATCCTTGGCCACCTTCCGCAGCCGCAGGCTGTAGCTCATATTGCCGGCCACATTCATATGCGGATAGAGCGCATAGGACTGGAAGACCATGGCAATGTCGCGGTCTTTCGGATGCAGCTCGTTGACACGATTGTCGGCAATGCGGATTTCGCCGCCGCTGATGTCCTCAAGGCCGGCAATCATCCTGAGAAGCGTAGATTTGCCACATCCGGAAGGACCGACGAGGACGACAAACTCGCCGTCCTTGATCCTGAGATCGATGTCATGCAGCACCTGCACGTGGCCGTAGGCTTTCTTGACGTTCTGAATATCGATCGATGCCATATGACTAACCCTTGACCGCGCCGGCCGTCAGGCCCTGCACGAGATAGCGTTGGATGAGCAGGAAGAAGAGGGCCGCCGGAATGAGTGCCATGACGCCCGCCGCCATCATCTGTCCGAAATCCACCGAGAATTTCGAGACGAAGGTGAGAAGCCCGACCGGGAAGGTCGCAGCCTGATTGCCGTTGATGAGCATCAGCGCAAAGAGAAGCTCGCTCCATGCCGCCGTGAAGACGAAGCCGAGGGTGGCTGCGATACCGGGCAGCGTCAGCGGCAGGATGATCTGCCGGAAAGCCGTGAACTGCGTTGCGCCGTCGATCATGGCTGCCTCTTCCAGATCCTTCGGAATGCCGTCGAAGAAGGACTGCATCAGGAAGGTGGCGAAGGGCACGTTGAAGGCTGTGTAGACGACAACAAGGCCGGTCAGGCTGTTGGTCAGATGCAGCGGCGTCAGGATCTTGAAGATCGGTGCCACAAGCATGACCAGCGGAAACATCTGCGTCAGCAGCATCAGCGCCACGATCCAGTATTTGGCGCGGAAATTGAAGCGCGAGAGAGCATAGCCGGAGAGCGACGCACAGAAGGTCACGGCAATTGCCGTCGAGGCGGAGACGATCAGGCTGTTCTTGAAGAAGGTCGGGAAGTCGCTGTGCTGCAGCACGAAGGCATAGTGTTCCCAGGTCGTGCGCGACGGCCACATGCGCACGCCCTCGGTATAGAGCAGATCGTTCGGCGTCACCGACACTTTCAGCAGCCAGAAGAGCGGGAAGAGCGCGAAGACGACGTAGCAAAGAATTGCCAGGCGATGCGCGACGGTTGGGAGGACGGATCGTCTCATGGCTCAATCCTTGTTCAGCAGGGTCTGCCGCAGCAGGATGATCAGCATGGAATAGGCAAGCAGGAGGACCAGCAACACCAGCGCAATGGCCGAGGCATAGCCGAAATCCAACCGTTTGAAGGCCTGCGTGAAGATGTAGCTGGCAACGATCTGCGTGCGGTCAGCCGGCCCGCCGCCCGTCATGACGACGATCAGATCGGCGAAGTTGGACACCCAGACAGTGCGCAGGAGGACCGTGATGGCGATGGTCGGTGCGAGGAAGGGAAGCGTGATTGAGCGGAAGCGCTCGAGCCAGCCGGCGCCGTCGATCGAAGCCGCCTCATAGAGATCGCGCGGTATCGCCTGCAGTGCCGCCAGAAGCGTGATCGCGAAGAAGGGAATACCCCACCAGACATTGGCGATGATCGGCCCCCACATTGCATAATTCGGGTCCGAGAGGATGTTGTTCGGCTCGTTCATCAGGCCCATGGCATAAAGCCAATGCGGGATCGGGCCGATGACCGGATTGAACAGCCAGGACCAGTTGAGACCGGCGAGGAAAGAGGGAACGGCCCAGGGCAGGAACACGAGCGCCTGAACGATCGATCTGCCGAAGAAGGGTTTGTCCAAAAGAAGTGCCAGGATCAGCCCAAAGATGAACTGCAGCATCACGGAAGCGCCCGTCCACCAAAGCGTATTCTTCAGTGCCCAGTAGAAGGCCTTATCCTTGGAGAGATCGCGAAAATGCTCCAGGCCGATGAAGCCGCCGGAAAACGGATTGAGCAGCTGAATATCGCGGAAGGCGTAGGATATGCCGATTGCCAGCGGCACCAGCATCACGGCGATGATGAGGGTCAGGGCAGGGGCGCTGTAAAGATACGGTTCCGATGCTTCGGCGAGGCGCTTCAGCCACGGCCTGCGGTCGTGACGCCTGTCGAGCGTGTCGGTGATCGAAGTCATCTGCTAGGGTTCCCATTCGCGGCGTTCGAACGCCGTCTGTTTCAAGTGGGCAGAGATGGCGGCGGATCGCTCCGCCGCCGCATGTAGTTCTATTTCTTCGCGAGGAATTTCTGCTGGGCCTTGGTCAGGTAATCGGCCCATTGATCGGCCAGATCCTTAGCCGAGATATCGCCGAGCAGTGCCTGCTGCGACGTCTTGATTGCCAGCGAATCCTTGAAGAAGGCGAATTCCTCAAGATAGGTCGGCATCACCGTGGGAACGGTGTCCTTGTCGGCCAGTTCCTGGAACCAGCCCTTGAATTGATCGCCGGCGTAGAAGGGGTCCTTTTCCGCGGCCGTATAGGCTGGCAGGGCACCAATCTTCTTGTTCCACTCGAGATTGCCTTCCTTGCCTTCAAGGGTTGCAATCAGCTTCCAGGACAGATCCTTGTTCTGGCTCGTCGAGAACATCGACCAGCCGGCATAGCCAATGGTCGGGAAGGACTTGCCATCCGGACCCTTCGGCAGCGGTGCAACGCCGAAATCATCCTTTTTCATGCGTTCCGCAACGGCGATCAGAGCATCCGGATCCTGGTCGAGAAAGGCACAGGTGCCGGAATAGAAGCCGGCGACGACTTCGTTGAAGCCCCAGTTGACGCTATCCTTCGGCGCATAGCCCTTCTTGTAGAGATCGACCATCCACTCGATGCCCTTCGCCCAGCCCGGGCTGTTCATCGTCGACGTGCCGTCATCCTTGAAGTATTTGTTGTCGCCGGCCATGGAGGCAGCAAAGATCATCCAGCCGTTGAGACCGCCCGGACCGCCGCGCATGCAGTAGCCGTATTTGCCGGGCAATTTCGAGATGGCCTCGGATGCCTTGACGAATTCGTCCAACGTCTTCGGCGGTTCGGCGACGCCGGCATCCTTCAGGATCTTCTTGTTGTAGAACATGGCGCGCAGATAGAAGCCGTAAGGCAACATATAGGCGGTGTTCTTGACATCGCGTCCGAGTTGAAGCGCGCGCGGCGTCAGTTCACTCGTATGTTCCCACTTGGCGAGGTAGGGCTCGAGGCTTTCGAGCATGCCGTTATTGCCGTAGAGTGACAGCCAGGTATCAGGCATTTCCATCACGTCGGGCGTATCGCCGGCCGAAACCATGGTGGCGAACTTTTGGAAGGCTTCGTTCCAGGGCAGGGAGATGATGTCGACCTTGGTACCGGGATTCGCGGCCTCGAATTTGGCAACGATCGACTTCAGCGTCTCGGTACGCTCCGGGCTCGTGATGACTTCCACGAGCTTCAAAGTCGTATCGGCAAAGGCGGTGCCGCCCATCAAGGCGGTAAAGAGTGCTGCTGTTATCAGTCTTTTCATGTTGGTTCCCCTTTTTTAGGTTTTCCTCTCAGATTGACGATCTCACGAGGCGGCGGCGATTGCCTCCTCGAGTTCCTTCCACAAAGCCTCGGTTCCTTCGAGACCGACATGCAGACGTACGGAGCGCGGGTTGATGCCGAAGGTATGCGCAGAATTCGGCTGCGCCTTCTGCTGCAGCACGACTTCGCCTGGCACGATCAAGCTCTCATGCCCGCCCCAGCTCACCCCCAGCTTGAAGAGCTTGAGGTGATCCGCGAACGCACGCACGTCCACGCCTTCGCGGAAGATGAATGAAAACAGGCCCGAAGTGCCGTTCAGGCCGGCAGGCAGCCGGTTGGCTAGGCCCGGATGACAGACCTGCTCGACGACATCGAGCTCCTGCAGCCGCTTGGCGATCGTCATCGCCGCCGCCTCATGCGCCTTCATGCGGATCGGCAGCGTGCGAAGTCCGCGGATCAGGAGCCACGCGTCGAAGGGGGAGAGCTTACCGCCGAGATAGGGATAGGCTTCGGCTTTCAGCCGCGCGATCATCTCCTTCGAACCGGCGACGACACCAGCGACCACGTCGCTGTGCCCACCGAGATATTTCGAGGCGGAATGGATGACGAGATCGACACCGAGTTTCAAAGGCTGCTGGAAAAAGGGGGTTGCCCAGCTGTTGTCGATCATCGAGACGACGCCGTGCTGTTTGGCGAGTGCGGTAAGTGCACCCACATCATGCGCTTCCATGACCCAGCTCGTCGGGCTTTCCATGTAGAAAACCTTGGCGCCGGGAAGCGCCTTGGCGACAGCCTCCTCATCGCGGCCATCGACATAGGTCACCTCTACCTTCATGCGTTTCAGAACCGTGCCGAAGAGGCGGAAGGCATCGGGATAGACGTGCTTGACTGAAACGATACGGTCGCCTGGCTCGACAAAGCTTAAAACGGCCGACGATATCGCGGCCATGCCGCTGGCAAAACCGAGCGCATCCTCGGCACCCTCGAGCTTTGCCAGCATTTCCTCGAACAGACGCACCGTCGGGTTGAGGCCACGCGTATAGGTCGGCCGCACCTTTTCGCCGCGATAGGAGGCGATCATCTCGTCATAGCTGGAGAAGGTGAAAAGCGAGGTCTGGAAGATCGGCGGCACTACGGCATCGGCGAAGTTGCCGTCGTCATGGGCGGTGATGAGGGAGGCAAGTTCGAACGGCTCTAACCCGTCAGTCATTTGGACATTTCCTTGATGTCTTCCTCGACCACGTCGAGAATTTTCAATGTTTCGGCGCGCGCAGCCTCGGGATCCTGGTCGGCGATCGCGTTGAACAGCGTGCGATGATAGGGGAAGGACCGGCGGGCAAAATCCTGCCGATCGAAAGGATGCTCCCAGAAGCGCTCGAAGGTTTCGCGCATCTGTTCGAGAAGTTGTCGGAACAACGGATTGTGGGTGGCGTCATAGACGGCAAGATGGAAGGCTAGGTCCTCAGGCCCGGATGTGCCCTTGGCCATGTGCACGCGCTCCATCTCGTTGAGCTTCTCTTCGATGATGACGAGGTCTTCGTCGGTTCGCTTTCTCGCAGCCACCATGCCGGCTTCACATTCGATGCCGCGGCGGACCTCCAGCGTCTGCAACAGCGCATCGCGCAGGTGTGACGGGTTGAAGGAAAGCGGCATATGGATCGTCGCCTTCGAAACCGGCTTCAGCAGGTAGGTGCCGCTGCCTTTGCGCGTTTCCATGACGCCGAGCGCCTGGAAGTAGGTGATTACCTCGCGAATGGTGGAGCGTCCTACCGAAAGGGCGGCCATCAGCTCGCGCTCGGTCGGAAGCCGGTCGCCGGCCTGTAGCTTGGACGATTCGATGAAGGTCGACAGCGCCTCGATGACTTGCTGAGTCCGGTCGATGGAAGGAAGAGGGCTAAGCATGGGTTTCGTCATGGATAGTAAATTGGTCTGACATCTGCCATCAGGTCAATCCCTTTTTCTCGGCCCGGTCATTTTTCCGGCCCTTAAATTTTTAAGGGCGCAAAGCGAGCAGCAGCGAAGGTTGTTTGCGGCCTTCAAGACTGCTGACAGCGCTGATAGAAGGAACATGTTGTGAGTCCCGGGCTGGAAGAGAATGGCCGCAAGAGATCGATATTCACGGAAGCTGGAATGCGCGAAATGCGACCATACCGGCTTTGCCGAAGTCTCCGAAACTGACGATCGTCGGGCGATGAGCCGCGATTTCAAGATAGACGAGATGCCGCGCGGCTTTTCCACGGAACGGCCGTCGACCGATCCGCGCAAGCATATGGTCCGCTGCCGATGCGGCTCGGTGTTTCCTTTCGAGCAAGATACGGTTTATGCACCGGGCGGCGAGCCGCGGCGCTGAGTAAGCGTATCCAGAAAAGAAAAAAGCCCCGCACAGGCGAGGCTAAGCTTGTGCCGCTCCGGGGAAATCGGAAGCGACGCGGCATTGTCTAATGGTCGCCTTCTCTCCCGACTAGGTCAGTTTTGGCGATAGCGGTACGCTCAAGGAAAAAAGCATTTATTTGTAAAGCGCGGTCAGTTTGCAGACTTCCCTCACTGGCTGCAAAGCCATGGCCCAGCCATCGTGCCGTGCAATCTGTTCAGCTGGCATTCATTTTCACGCGGGCAAAAAGCAATGACCGCAACGCCTTGCGGTCGTCGAGGCCCGGTTTCTATGGCTCGGGCCATGTCGCCGGGCCTCGCAGACACTGAGAACCTTGGATACCCACATGCGCCTGCTTCGTGCCTTCATCGATTGGATTTGCCGGAAGCGGCAGCCGGAACAGGAAACGCTCCAGCACTCCGCCGATGATCCGTGGGTCCTGCAGCAGATCGAAAAATTCGAACGTGAGTTGAAGCGCTAGCAGCGCTTGCCGATTCGTAGCCGTAGTGCTCGATCAACGCCGCAAGACGGTCCCGTCTCTGGCGACGAGCTTGCCCGCCTTGTAGACAGCGCGTCCTTTCGGTACTGCAACGACCGCCTCGGGAACATGCTCCGCCTTCAAGGTAACGAAATCGGCTTTGGCACCGATCTTCAAGCCGTAATCAGCCAGGCGCAGAGCTTTGGCGCCGCTCTCGGTCACGACATCGAAGGCGGTCCTCAATTCGTCGTCAGTATAGAAGCCCGACCGATAGCCGATCATCATTGCGCGGCCCAACATGTCGCCATCACCATAGGGCCACCATGAATCGCGGATATTGTCGCTGCCGCTGAAAACGGTGACACCGGCAGCCCGAAGCAGGGCGACGGGCGGGAAGGTGTGGGCGCCGGGTGCGTTGGTCATGATGGAGACACCGCTCTCGGCGATGAGAGCCGCGGCACGCTTGGCTGCCTCGATCGAGAGATCGCCAAGCCCATAGGCATGGCTGATCGCGACATGTCCGCCCATGGAGAGCGCGCGGGTGCGAGCGCAGATCTGCTCGATGGTGAAGAGCCCGAGCGTGCCGCCGTCATGAAGATGGATGTCGACATCGACGCCATGCTTCTCGGCGACGCCGAAAACGACATCGAGATGTTTTTCGACATCACGATCGAAGCTTGCAGGATCGAGCCCACCGACGAGATCGGCACCCATGGCGATCGCCTGATCCAGAAGCTCGGGCGTGCCGGGGCTTTTCAGAATGCCGCTTTGCGGAAAGGCAACGAGCTGGATGTCGATCAAGTCGCGGTATTCTTCGCGCACTGCAAGCACGGTCTCCAGCGATTTCAATCCAACGGAACCGTCCACCATGACATGACTGCGCATATGCGTACTGCCGTTGGCGATGCAGAGCTCCAGCTGGTTTCTGGCTCTCGCATCCATCGGCGCGGCCTGCGCCATGTTTTGCGCCTGGAAGGCGACGCGCTCGTGGACATCGAAGCCGTTGGTGCAGGGCTTGTGCGGTATCCAGGCGTCACCGTAGAAGCTGGTGTCAAGATGAATGTGCCCTTCGACGAAGCCCGGCACCACGAGGGCGCCTTCGAGGTCGATGAGCTCGGAGGCAGAGATCGGCGCTCCGGTTTCCGTGATCGACACGATCCGTCCGTCCGTGACGCCGATATCCTTGATAGTGCCATCGGCAAGCTTGGCTCGGGTGAAGAGCGTTTCGATCGTGCTCAATTTTTTCTCCTTGAATCCATGGCTACCGGTCGCGCGCGAACCGTCTGGATGACAGATGTCTTACCGCTCGAACGCTTCTTTCAGGCCGAAGCTCTTGCGCTCACGTAGGTCGAGATCGGCCTCGATATGGGCGATATGATGAAGCATTAGGTCACAGGCTGTGTCGACATCCTTGCGCTCCAGTGCGGTGATGATATCGCCATGCTCGGCATGGCCGCAACTGGAGGCGCTTGATTGTCCGTAGAGCGCGATTACCAGCGAGGAGCGGGCGACAAGCTCTTCCATGAAGCGCTGCATGATGAGATTGCCCGATATCGACGCGAGCATGAGATGAAAGTCGCCCGAGGCCTTGATCTCGGCCCGGCGCGCGGGTTGACCGCGCTCTCCCATCAAGCGGCCTTCTTCCACGAGGAGCTGCCGGAGCTGTGCGAGCTGAGGCGCGGTGATACGTTCGGCTGCCGATCTCAGTATCCCAGGCTCGACCAGGCGACGCGCAGCGAATATCTGTCGCGCTTCCTCGGGCGATGGATAAGCGACGAAAGCGCCTCGGTTCTTTTCGACGCTGACGAGTCCTTCATAGGAAAGAGCCTGCAGGGCTGCACGTGCCAGAGTCCGGCTGACGCTGAAGAGAGCGCCGACATCGCTTTCGGACAGTTTCGTTCCGGGTGCGAGCCGGCGTTCGACGATCGCGTCGCGAATGGCCTCGCGGATCTGTTGCGCGCCACTGTCGGTAGCGTCGCCGGGCGTCAAAAGCGCATCTGCTGAAGAATTCATGATCGGTAGCCTGAGTAACTGGCTGCAATGATAGACAGGTTTCGCGCGGAAGTTAAACGAAATCTGATGCAAACGGAGCCAAAAGTGTATACGATATTTTGCATAAATCGCGCACAATAGCCTAATTCCTGTGCAGATTCATGATTGCCTATTGAGAAGCATAATTTCTCTCCCGGGCTAAAATTAAGTAAATTCAGTCTGTTAGTCAGTCTCCGCAAAACTGGCACGATTGATGCAGTGTCTTTCCCAAACCACAGGGGAAGATGATGTCGAAAGCGGCAGAGATCGATATAGTGTCCGTTTCGAAGGTCTACGGCACGACCACGGCAGTCCATGCGATCAGTCTGAAGATACCGGCGGGCTCCTATTGCTGTTTCCTCGGCCCATCCGGTTGCGGCAAGACATCGACCTTGCGCATGATTGCGGGTCACGAGGGGATTTCCTCGGGCGACATCAGGCTTGGCAATACCGTCGTCACCGACTTCCCGCCCGCCAGACGCGGCACGGCGATGATGTTCCAGTCCTATGCGCTGTTTCCCCATCTGGACCTTATCGACAATGTCGCCTTCAGCCTGAAGATGAAGGGTGTCGACAAGGAAGAGCGCCGCGCGAAGGCGCTCGACATGCTGAAGCTCATGCAGATGGAAGCCTATGCGACCCGCCGTCCGGCTCAGCTTTCAGGCGGACAGCAACAGCGTGTCGCGCTGGCCCGCGCCCTGATCACCGATCCGGAAGCTCTGCTGTTGGACGAGCCGCTGTCAGCGCTCGATCCCTTCCTGAAGATCCGCATGCGAGCAGAGCTGAAGAAGCTGCAGAAGTCGCTCGGCATCACTTTCGTTCATGTCACGCACAGCCAGGAAGAGGCGATGGCGCTTGCCGATATCATGGTCATCATGAATGACGGCCGGATCGAGCAGGCGGGATCGCCGCGGGAGGTTTTCGAACATCCCGCGACGGCCTTCGTTGCCCGCTTCATGGGTGACCATAACGTCTTGTCCGGTCGCATAACGTCGAGCGACGATGGCGTGATCACCATGACCGCGCCGGAAGGGCAGGGCTTCTCCGTAAAAGGGTCAGGTCGCGCCGTCGGCGAAGCCGTCGACATCGCCGTGCGCACCGACCGCGTTCGGCTTTCGCAGCCATCGGAAAAAGGGCTGGGCTTCAACGGCGTCGTCTCCAATGTCGAATATCGCGGCGCAACGCTGAAAATCACCGTCATCGGCGCCGGTAGCGACGATTTCACCGTCATCGCAAGCAACGACGATGCTGCCGCCAGATCGATCGCCGTCGGCGACGCCGTCTCACTGAGTTGGGCTCAGGAGGATGCAATCCTTCTCGGCCGTGTATCCGCATGAATCCAAACTATCAAAAAAGGGGAACTGACATGACGACTGAAACCAAGACTACCAAGACGACGAAAGGCATTTCCCGCCGCTCGCTGCTGAAGACCGGCGCTGCCGCTCTCGGCGCCATGGCCGGCTCCGGCGCCATCACCGGCTTTCCGACCATCTGGGCGCAATCGAACATTACGCTGCGCCAGTTCGGTACCGGCGTTTCGAACATCAATGCCATTGCGGAGAAGTGCAAGGCCGATCTCGGCATTACGCTCGAGATGACGGCCACCGATTCGGATGCCGCGGCACAGCGAGCCGTGACGCAGCCGAACAGCTACGATATCGCCGACATCGAATACTGGATCGCCAAGAAGGTTTTCCCGACCGGCGTCATGCAGCCGATGGACGTCAAGAAGCTCAAATATTACGACAAGATCGTGCCGCTCTTCATCAACGGCAAGCTGAAGCCCGACAGCGTCATCGCGCAGGGCACGGCGCCGCACACGGTGGGCTTTGTTGAAGGGCAGGGCTCGAAGAAATTCGCCAAGGAGCCGACGCAGTGGATGACGATGGTTCCGACCATCTACAATGCCGACACGCTCGGTATCCGTCCCGATCTCACCGGTCGTCCGATCAACAGCTGGGCCGATATTCTCGATCCGGCCTTCAAGGGCAAGACCGCGATCCTCAATATCCCGTCCATCGGCATCATGGACGCCGCGATGATCATGGAAGCTGCCGGCAAGATCAAATATGCCGACAAGGGCAACATGACGAAGGCGGAAATCGACAAGACCATCGACTTCCTGATCAAGACCAAGGGCGATGGCCAGTTCCGCGCTTTCTGGAAGTCCTTCGACGAGAGCGTCAATCTGATGGCATCGGGCGAAGTGGTCATCCAGTCCATGTGGTCGCCGGCAGTTGCCGCAGTCCGCTCCAAGGGTATTGCATGCACCTTCCAGCCGCTTAAGGAAGGCTATCGTGCCTGGGGCGGCGGCCTCGGCCTCGCCTCGCATCTCAAGGGCGCACAGCTCGACGCGGCTTATGAATATATCAATTGGTACACCTCCGGCTGGGTCGGCGGCTACCTCAACCGTCAGGGCTATTACTCCGCCTGCATGGAAACGGCCAAGAACTTCATGTCGGCCGACGAATGGGGCTACTGGATCGAAGGCAAGCCGGCGCAGGGCGATATCCTCTCTCCGGAAGGCAAGGTGATGGAGAAGGCGGGTGCCGTTCGCGATGGCGGCTCCTTCGAAACCCGCATGGGTGCCGTCGCCTGCTGGAACTCGGTCATGGACGAGGACCGCTACATGGTTCGTCGCTGGAACGAATTCATCGCTGCCTAAGCTGCGATCGATCATTTCCTCTCCCCTTCAAAAACGGGGAGAGGATCCTTGCAATGGAGAGGCCGGACTATGGCGACAATCGCTTCCTCGGATGCGGAGCAGGAAACTCAGAAGCCCGGGCGTGGATTTGCCGTGCCCGGCTGGGCCGTCGCCTATCTGCAGGCAACGCCGCTGTTTCTCATTCTCGGCTTCTTCTTCCTGTTGCCGATCGCCATGATCGGCATCGTCAGTTTCTGGGATTATGATTTCGCTGGCCTCTATCCGGCATTCCTGACCGCGAATTACACCGATACGCTCGGTTCGTGGGTTACATGGAAAACCTACCTCAACACATTGAAATTCACAGCAATTGTCTGGGCGCTGACGCTCTTCATCGGCTTCTGGGTCGCCTATTTTCTGGCTTTCCATATTCGGCGCACCTCGACGCAGATGATCCTTTTCCTCGTCTGCACCGTGCCTTTCATGACCTCCAACATCATTCGCATGATCTCGTGGATACCCGTCCTCGGGCGCAACGGACTTGTCAATTCGACGCTGATCGAAATGGGCCTGATCCCGAAGCCGATAGAATGGCTGCTTTATTCCGATTTCGCTGTCGTACTTGCCATGGTGCATCTCTACACGCTGTTTATGGTGACACCGATCTTCAACACGCTGATGCGTATCGACCGTTCTCTGTTTGAAGCCGCGCGGGATGCCGGCGCCAGCGGATGGCAGGTGCTGTGGAATGTCGTCATCCCGCTTGCCAAGCCGGGCATGGCGATCGGCAGCATCTTCGTCGTCACGCTCGTCATGGCGGATTTCTCCACCGTGCAGGTGATGTCGGGTGGCCAGAGCGCATCCATTGCCCTGATGATGAAGAACCAGATGTCGCTGCTGCAATATCCCGCCGCCGCCGCCAATGCGGTCGTGCTTCTGATTGTCGTATTGCTGATGGTCGCTGCCATCCTGCGCATCGTCGACATCCGCAAGGAACTCTAAGATGAACAGTGAAAAGCGCGGCCTGGAATTCTATCTTCTCGCAATCTTCTTCACGATTTTCGTGCTGTTTCTCTATGGTCCGCTCTCGGCGGTCATCATTCTGTCTTTCCAGGGGCCTGACGGCGGCCTGACCTTCCCGTTGAATGGCGTCTCGCTGCATTGGTTCGCCAACCTCTTCGAGAAGCAGGCGGTCGGAGACTTTGGTGCATCGTTCCAGCGCTCCTTGATCCTCGGCGTGATGGTCATGATCGTGACCGTCGTCGTCTCGCTGCTTGCCGGGCTTGCCTTCCGTCGCCGTTTTCGCGGCTCGACATTCCTGTTCTATGCGACCGTCGCCAGCCTCGTCGTCCCATCCATCATCATTTCGCTGGGGATCGGCGTCGTCTTTCAGCAGGGTGGCATCGCGCCGGCGTGGTATTCCTCCGCCTTCGGCGCGCATCTCACCTGGACCTTGCCGTTCGGCGTGCTGATCATGTTTGCCGTCTTCAACCGGTTTTCGCCGGCCTATGAGGAGGCAGCCCGCGATCTTGGCGCCAGTTCCTGGCAAACCTTCCGCCATGTAGTGCTGCCGATGATAGCGCCGAGCCTGATCGGCGTCGGCCTATTCGGCTTCACGCTGTCCTATGACGAGTTCGCCCGCACCCTGATGACGTCGGGCACATACAATACCCTGCCGCTTGAAATCTACGGCATGACGACCAACGTCACGACGCCGGTGCTCTATGCGCTTGGAACAGTGACCACGCTCTTTTCCTTCACTATCATTCTGCTGGCGCTTGCGGTCATGACCATGCTCGGCCGCCGCCAAGCCAAGAAAAGTTGAGATCATGCGCCTGCTGCTTATCAATCCGAATACGACCGTTTCCATGACGGAGAAGGCGGCAATCGCTGCGCGTGCCGTAGCAGGCCCCGGCACGGAGATCATCGCTGCCACCTCGCAGATGGGGCCGGCTTCGATCGAGGGCTATTATGACGGCGCTATCGCCGTGCCCGGCATGCTGCGCGAGCTGAAGGAGAGGCAGGCCGAAGGCTATGACGCCGCGATCATCTGCTGTTTCGACGACACCGGTCTGGAAGCCGCCCGCATGTTCTGCGACGTACCTGTCGTCGGTCTCTGCGAAGCGGCCGTAGCCACGGCCGGCTTTCTGGCACAGCGCTTCAGCGTGGTGACGACGCTCGAACGCTCGCGCATCCTCATCGACAATCTCGTCCATCGTTATGGCATGGGCGCGCGGGCGAAAGTTCGCGCCTCCGATATCCCCGTGCTCGAGCTTGAAGATTCGTCTTCGGGAGCAATCGGAAAGCTGCGGGCGGAAATCGAACGCGCGCTTGCCGAAGATGGCGCGGAAGCCATCGTCCTCGGCTGTGCCGGCATGGCGGATCTCGCAAAGCAGCTGCAGTCGATCTACGGCGTCCCGGTCGTGGATGGTGTCGCCGCAGCGGTCAAGCAGGCCGAAGCTTTGGTGTCGCTGGGCCTATCCACCAGCAAGCGCAGTTCCTACGCCTCCCCATTGCCCAAGTCTTTTTCAGGTGCGATGCAGGATTTTGCGCCGGCTGCGGCGTCGGCTTAACCTCATCACAATTCATATTTCGTGCCTCTGCTGATCGCTGCACCTTGCGGATGGCATATCTCGGCTACCGGGACTATAATGCCGCGGTAAAGTACGAGAGTTGTGGATTTGGCACAGAGAGCCGGCAAAGCTGATCTTCCCCTGCATGGCGGTCGCGTGCCGCGCTGGCTTGGGGACCGCATGACGCGCCTGGGCGCCGTCATCACCGAGGCGATCGTGCAGCATTACGGTCGCGACGAGCTCTTTCGCCGCCTCGCCAATCCCTTCTGGTTCCAGTCTTTCGGCGCCGTCATGGGCATGGATTGGCATTCCTCGGGGATCACGACGAGTGTCCTTGGCGCCCTGAAGCGCGGCCTGACGCCGCTATCCGGCGAGCTCGGCATTCATGTCTGCGGCGGCCGCGGCGCGCAATCGCGCAAGACGCCGGGCGAACTGCTTGATATCGGCGATCGCGTCGGTATCGACGGCGCGTCCCTTGCTATGAAGAGCCGGCTGATTGCGAAGGTGGACAGCGCAGCCGTGCAAGATGGCTTCGACCTCTACCTGCATGGCTTCATCGTCGCCGACGACGGCAAGTGGGTCGTCATCCAGCAGGGCATGAACGACGAACGCCGGCAAGCACGCCGATATCACTGGCTATCGGAGGGTTTGACGAGCTTCCTGGATTCGCCGCACGCGGCTATCGAAGGGCGCGAGCAGGGCGAGATCGTCAATCTTGCCGATCGGCGCGCCGAGCGTTCCCGCGACGGTCAGCTGGATCTGCTTGCCTCATTAGGACCAGATAAAATAATTCGTGAATTCAATGCACTGGAGGGGAAATCTCCAGTGATTGACAAACAAGAAGCACAGCCGATGCTGCCATACCTCGTCATGCCGGCACATCATGATGTGCGCCAGGAAGACGTGAACATGCGGCGCCTGCATGGAAATCTTGCCGCCGCGGCCGAGCGTGGCCCAGTCGATTTCCAGGAATTGCTGCTGACACCCGGCGTCGGCGCCAGAACGGTAAAGGCTTTGGCGATGGTCGCCGAAGTCGTTCACGGCGCACCCTGCCGTTTTTCCGATCCAGCGCGCTTTTCCCTCGCGCATGGCGGCAAGGACCGGCATCCCTTTCCAGTACCTCTGAAAGTCTATGACGAGACGATCAACGTGATGAAATCCGCCGTCAGGAAGGGCCGCCTCGGTCGTGACGAAGAATTGTCGGCGCTGAAGCGGCTGGATGATCAATCGCGGATGCTGGAGCGCTACGTCACCGGCCCCGATCTCAAGGAAATCGTTGCCGGCGAGTTCGACCGCTCCTTCTCCTATGGCGGCTGCAGCGTGTTTGGTTGGGAACCTGCAACGGATGCCGAAAGCAACGTCGTCGAAGGTAACCGCCGCTCTTCAAAGAGCTAGACTGCGTACGGCAGAAGGGAGCGGCTTGGCGCCGCTCCGTCATCGACTCATGGCAGGGTGTAACCGATCACATAGTCGCCCGGTTTCGTTCCAACGGAACCGTGACCGCCGGCGACCATGACGACATACTGCTTGTTGTCGCTGGCGGTATAGGTCATCGGCGTTGCCTGACCGCCAGCCGGCAGGCGTGTCTGCCAAAGCTGCCTGCCTGTGGTGACATCATAGGCCCTGAGATAATCGTCCACGGCTGCCCCCAGGAACGCCACTCCGCCCTTGGTCACGATCGGGCCACCAATGCCGGGAACGCCGACCTTGAAGGGAAGGGGCAGGGGCGTCATATCGTGGACGGTACCGTTCTTGTGCTTGTAGGCGATCTTGCCGGTCTTCAGATCGACACCGGCGACATATCCCCAAGGCGGTGCCTGGCAGGGAATGCCGAGCGGGCTGACGAACGGACCCATGTAGACGCCATAGGGCGAGCCTTCATTTCGGTTGAGCCCCTGTTCGCTGCCCTTGTCGCCGGCTCCCTTCGGCGGAATCTCGGCGCGTGGCACCAGTCGGGAGGTAAAGGCGAGATAGGTCGGCATGCCGAACATGATCTGCCGCTCAGGGTCGACGGCGACGCTGCCCCAGTTGAAAGTGCCGAAATTGCCGGGAAAGATGATGGAGCCGCGCAGCGATGGTGGCGTGTAGCGGCCTTCATATTGATGCTGATGGAAGGCGATACGGCAGGCGAGCTGATCGAACAGCGAGACGCCCCACATGTCCTTTTCCTGCAAGGGCGGCGGCGAGAAGGTTAGATCGGAGATCGGCTGGGCCGGCGAGGCATGATCCTCCGGAATGGTGCCGCCCGGCGCCGGTATTTCCCTGAAGGGAATGATCGGCGCGCCGGTGCGGCGATCGAGCACGTATATGTCGCCCTGCTTGGTGGAAGCGACCAATGCGGGAACCGTGCTGCCGTCGGCCTTTGTCAGATCGACCAGCACGGGTTGGGCCGGCACGTCCATATCCCAGAGATCGTGATGGACAAATTGCTGCACCCATTTGAGCTGGCCGGTATTGATGTCGAGCGCGACCACAGACGAGGAGAAGCGTTCGACATTGGCGCTGCGGCCCATGCCAAGCTGGTCTGGCGTCTGGTTGCCAAGCGGAACATAGACCATGCCGAGCTTTTCGTCGGCGCTGGAAACCGACCAGCTGTTCGGTGAGTTGGTCGTATAGGTCTGGCCGGCGGGCAGCGGCGCTGTCTGATCCGGATTGCCCGAATCCCAGTTCCAGAGCAGCGCGCCGGTCCGGGCGTCGAACGCGCGGATGACGCCGGATTGCTCCTGGGTGGAATAATTGTCGTTCACCGCGCCGCCGATGATGATCTTATCGGCGACGATGACGGGCGGCGAGGTCGAATAATAATAGCCAGCCGGATTGTATTTCATCCCGGTTTCAAGATGCAGGATGCCCTGATCGGCAAAGCTCGGACAAACCTTGCCGTTGGCAGCATCGAGCGCGATCAGCCGGGCATCCGAGGTCGGCAGATAGACGCGATCACCACACAGTGCCCCGGCGGCAGCGGTTGTGTCGCGATAATAGGAGACACCGCGGCAGGTCTGATGCTGTCGGTTGGGGTTCATGCCGGCATTGGCATCGTAACGCCATTTTTCCTTGCCGTCCGTCGCACCGATGGCGATCGCCAGGCTATGGGGCGTGCAGATATAAAGCGTGTCGCCGATCTTGAGCGGCGTAACCTGATAAGTCGTCTCGCCGATGTCATCGGGGCGCTTCACATCGCCGGTCTGATACCGCCAGACCTCCTTCAGGTTCGCCACGTTCTGCGCATTGATCTGGTCGAGAGGCGAGTAACGCTGACCAAACGAGGTTCGACCATATTGATGCCACTCACCATCGGGCACATCGCCGCCCATAGGGGCATTCGCAGCCATTGTCGTCGGCAAGTCGCCGGAAAGATCGTGCGGATCGGTCGTCATCGAATAGACGGCAACGAGAATGGCGATGATCAATGGGATCGCGAGCGGCCATGGATTGGCTCCATAGTGAACACCGTCGAGGCTTCGAAAGCCCAGCGGCCGCCGGACCCACGGCGTCAATAGCCAGAGACCGATCAGAATGATCAACCCGCCGCGCGGACCGAGCTGCCACCAGTCGAAACCGACCTCCCATATCGCCCATCCAAGCGCTGCCAGCACGAAGATCGCGTAGAGCCAGAGCGCGGCCTCTTTGCGCATATAAAGCAGGATCGCCGTTAGGAGGAAGGCGATGCCAGCCAAAAGATAGAAAGGGCTTCCGGCAAGTAGCACAAGCCAAAGGCCACCGCCGCCAAGCGCCAGACCGATGAGTGCAAGGATGATCGATGTGATGATGACGGCCATGATCTGCTCCAGTCTATCCGCTGATTGGACAGTGATTGATCGAAGGCATGCGAACCCGGCCAAGATCCCTTCGGACCTCAACGTCGAAGTTAAAGTCTAGACCGATATCAGTTGCTTCGCCGGCAACGAGAAGAACCGCGCCCTGGGCGATTTAGATCGATACATCAAGCCCCCCAATCAAATCAGAGACTGAACGTCATGATTGCAAGAATGTTCCAATCCCGCCAGCCCTTCAAGTTCGATGCCGTGGCGCCCGATTTGATTAACGGACGTAGTTAATTTTTTAACAATTTCCGGAATACTAATGGAACAGATATTGGAATCAAGGGTTTCCGTGCAGAGCCGGAGGACTAGAGATGAATATGAAGATCGTTACCGCCCAGTCGGAAGTCGAAACGAACGACACCGGAACCTATCCGGATGGCATGATGGAGCGTATTCTGGTCGAGTTTTCGGCAAGCTCCGAGCGGCAGCATCGCAAATCCCACGAGCGTGACTACGGCACGCACAAGGTGCTCCGACCCATACCAGCCGGACTTGCCTGAACGACTCGAAACTTACTGCCTTCGTCAGATGTACAGCGGCGCCATTCGCCGCCATGCACCTGCCTGATGGGCGCGCCCATCCCACACATGCAGCCGATGATCGATCCGCTTGTCGGCGAGCAGTCGGCTCAGATGATGATTATTGTCGAAGAAGGGATCGGCGTCTCCGATCGCCATCACGATGTCGATCTGGCGCAGGCTCTCCAAACGTAGCTCGCAGACAAGTCCCGGCAGAAAATGCGTCGGGGTGTGAAAATAGACCTCGTCGTCGTAATAGCCGTCGAACAGATCCGTGAAGGATTCGACCTTCATCGTCAGGTCGTAGCGGCCGGAAAAGACGACCAGCTTGCGGAAGAGGTGAGGGTGGCGGAAAACCAGGCTCGCCGCCTGGAAGGCGCCGAGGCTGCAGCCGTGGACGATTGTGCATTCATGCCCGTTCTTTTGCGCCATCAGAGGCAGGACTTCGTTGAGGATATATTCCTCGAAAGCGTTGTGTCTGCGAATGCGCTCGGATGGGTGGCAATGAAAGGCGTAAAAGGTTTCTGCCGCCAGACCTTCGATACAATAGAGCTGAAGCTGCCCGGCATCCAGCTTATCTGCGAGAGACGACACGATGCCAATCTGCTCATATTCCCAGAAGCGACCGTCGCGGGTGGGAAATACCAGTACCTTGGCGCCGGCATAGCCGAACACCAGCAATTCCATGTCTCGATGCAGCCGAGGACTGTACCAGCATAGATATTCGCGGTTCATAGCACCTTGAAGAATTGCCCGACCTTGTCTCGCAGAATCGCGTTCTGCTGCTCGCTGCCAGCATAATCGAAGTGACCGGCATCCAGAATGAAGATTTCGTTAAATTTCTGCAGCGCATTTGCGACAGCGAACTGGCAGGGTGGTGCGACGGCGGGATCAAAAAGCGCGGGTGCGACGAGCATCGGCACAGTGATGCGCTGCGCGGCGATCGCAGCATCAAAGAACCGCAGTGTTTCGAGAACGCTGCCGTGCTTTTCCTGATAAGCCTGCACCGATTGGGCGCTGCCGACGGTTGGCAGTGTCAGCCAAAGCTGCCGGTGGCCAAAAGTCGGGACGATGAGATGACCGCGCCTGATCCGCGCATCGAAAGGAATTGCCAAGGCGCCGATGCCGCCGCCGAAACTGATGCCGCTATAGCCGATATGGCCAGCAAGCCACGGATAGAGGGTCTCCAATGTCGAGACGGCAAGCCAGATGTCTTCCACACAGCCGCCGATGACATAGGTATCGCGGCTTTCGATACCGCAAAGGACATGGCCCGATGCGTCCGAAGGGATTTTGGGGCTGGCGCTGAGGGAAAGCCCGCGGCAGCAGGGAAAAAGGATAGCCGTTTCTTCTACCGGCCAATCGAATTCCGGTTGGTCTCTTCCGCCATATCCGTGTCCGACAACGAGGCCGCGCCGCACCTGTCCGCTGCGGGGGATAAGCAGCCAGCCATTGATCTGAAACGACCCTGTCGACATGTAGCTGATATCGAAGGCGTGCCAGTTGTCGTGAGGCTGCTTGCTGTGGCGAAGCTTGGGTTGCGGATCGATGGCCAGGGCTGTCTTGTAGCGCTGCCGCCAGAAGTCGTCGAAGCCCGCCGGAGCTTCCGGTGTCTCTATCGCCTGCAACTGCGCGAGCTGCATGCCATAGGTCGGATCGAAGTCGAAGGGGTGGGATGTCGGTATGCTCATGGCAAGTTTTTCGCGTGAAAGCACGCCTAAGGCAAGAAGCAAGATTACCGATCCGCGGGGCTCTCGTCGCGGCTTACTGCCTGTTCATTCATGAATTTCTTGTTTGGGGCGATCGATGCGATAGAGTACGTGCGGCCGCAGAATATTGCCTGGCGGCACGGTGATATCATCGAAATCGCCACCGTCGACGTGGATCATGCCGATCTTCTCCATCGCGCGGCGGGAAGGAGTGTTGATCGCTGAGGTATAACCGATCACGCAATCAGCCCGCAGCTCCTGCCACGCGAAATACAGGCAGTGTCGGCTGATTTCCGTCGCATAGCCCTGCCGCCAATAGGCACGCCCCAGAATCCAACCGATTTCCAATGGAAAATCACCCGGAACTTCCGGCCCTGGTCGTGAAAGGCCCGCGCCGCCAATCAGCGCGCCATCAGCTTTCCGCTCCCGGCCAGGAAGCCGAAACCTTCCTTGGCGAACTGCTCGTTGGCTTCATCGATCAGTTCGTTCGTCTCGCCCGCCGTGAGCAGGCTCGGATAGTAATATTTGCGAACCTGCGCATCTGCATTTACGGCGGCAAACGGAACACGGTCGCTATCCTGCCAAGGCCTGAGAACGAGCCGGGAGGTTTCGAGAATAGGCATCCTACTCCTTGGGGCAAACGGCTTGATCTCGATGGCACGCAATCTCTGGCGGGGCGGCAGGCCATGCCGGATCTCCCTCCATGAATTCGCCAAGAAAGTCCACGGTTACCGGCCGATATTAGCCTCTGTGATTTCTGCCGCACAGCAGAAAAGATGAGGCGCATAGACTTGGTTTGTTGCGAACCGCCGTCGCCTCTTTGCCTTCATTGAGGTATGATAAAGGCATGATCAGGATCCTAACGATACCCTGCGGAAATTTCGATTGCAGGCTCCGCAATTGCAGGGCAAAGTTAAATCGCACAAGGTGCCCACAACGTTCAGGATTGTGGGACCGCGGTGGATCAGGTTTTCTATCCGCGACGAAGGGCATTCCTATCCGTCAGGCCACGCGAGAATCGCTGTATCGTGACCGTGATCGTTCCACATGGCGAACAACGGCCGGAAAAGGTCGCCGTTCGCGTTGACTATACCAATGCCGACAACAGCCAGGAAATGGCCAATAACTGCAGGCGTTGAAAGGGACCGCGTAAAATGGGCAACGTCATCCAGTTTCGACCCGCAACGAGATACGGCAAGCGCTTTAATGCTCAGGCGCGCATGGAAAGGGAGTTGCAGCTTCCCTTAACGACGGATCAATCCGCCCCAAAAGTCATTCATGCAAGTCCGTCGGATACATCGAACGACGCCACGTCAAAAATAGGGCTTCCAATCAACGGTATCGTCATCGCAGTCGGCGCCATTCTTGTCTATGCGCTTGTTATATTCCATGTCGTCGGTCAGCCGCATTATTCTGCTCGCGCCAATTTGGTGCCCTCGTTTTTCCTTCAAAATTAGATTTGCCCCGGCGAGACCCGCGGGTCGAAACAGGCAGCGGTCAGACGCGCCGTCAGTCAGCCAGGGCATCACGCGGCAGCTTGAAATTCGAAGTCAGTAGGTGAGCGTCACAACGACCGTATCCACGTAAGTGCCTGGAGAGGGCGTCGTCTGTGGCGGGACGCGGCCATAGACCGTCAAAAGCTGCGCCGTGCCCGTTCCCGTTCCAGCAACCGTGCTGCCCGGTGTGTTGACATCGCCCCAGGGCTGCGACCGGTTGATATCCTTGTAGAGACCGTAGGTCACCGTCTCCGATCCCTTCGTCATCTTTCGCGCCGTCGGTGCTGCGTTCGTTGTGCCGCCATTCAACGAGATCGTGTAGGTCGTACCCGGCGTACAGGTTGCCGTCACCGATCCGGCGGCATCGGTATTCGGACTCAGAACACCCCGCGTTCCGAAATTGATGTTTTGGACGCTCACCAGGCAATTTGCGGCAACGCTCGCGTTGACGGTAAACGGCGCGGTTCCTGTCGTTCCGGTGGGTGCATTGCAGTTCGTTGCGCTGCTGTAGCTGTAATAGAATGAGGTGCCGGATGCGAAGCTGGACGTGTACGACCCCGGCAGCGCCGTCGACGGCGTTCCAAGCGCCGTGCCATAGACCATCAGGCTACCGGTTGCGCCCACCAGCGAGCCATTCAATAGGGACATTGTCAGCGCATAGACCGGTGCCCGCGATGGATAGGGCCAGCTGCTCGATCCCCACACCACACTCCGGCCATTATCGGAATAAAGCTGATAGTTCAAAGAACTGGCACCGTTCAGCATCTGACGTGCCGCAGCCGAAGATGCGCCACCGCTGCCGGCGCCCATATCCGGGCAAATGAGAAGCCGCTTGCCCAGGTCCAGGAGTCCTCCGGAACAACTTACACTTATCGTGGATGTCGAAGTGACCGGGGTAGCCGACAAGATATCAACTGCCCCGAAGTTCATATTGGTGGCACTGAAGCTGCAGCTTTGCGCCAGGCATAGCGAAGGTAGCAGCAATACAAGCAAGACAATGATCGAACGCAGCATCCTTTCACCTCTCTTCAGAAGCACCTGACGTCGTCGATGACAACCTGCTCACCCCGCTGCGGCCTATAGGCGAATTCGGCATGGCATTTCGTTCCATCCTCCAGCGAGACATCGATCGCATTCCTCGCATGCAACCCGCGAATATAAGTCTGACCGTCATAGCCGATGACGAAATCCTCGCTCGATCCTTGTAAGGTGCCGCCGAGCCCAGCACGCAATGGCATCCCGTTCTTGTCCTTGATCGTAACCAGGGCTGCTTGCGGTGCTTCGGACACGCCGAACTTGACGACCACGCCGCTGCGGTCTGCCGGCACGACGATTTCCTTCGTCGCGGGCACGTCGGCATCGACGGGCAGGTTCTTGGGATCGATGGACACGGTGTTCGGTTCATAGGAGTTGAGATTGGGCACCAGAATGCGGCCGCTCGAATTGGTCTTGCCGGCGGGCCGGTTCTGCTGCTGAACCTCGACATCGGGAGCGCCGACATCGACGACGGCAAATGCATCGTCGATGCGATTGGTGGCAAAGACGCCGCCGCCTGCGACGGCAATGGCACCATCGAGCCGAGCGGTGGCGCTGGTCTGATGATCCTGCTGCTGGAGGCCAGCTTCGACCTGGGCAAAGGGCGCCCGATAGCTGACTGCCGCCTCGCGATTGGTGTCTTCGCCTTCGGAGGTGCGCAGCCGCCAGCCGAAACTGCCATCCTCCTGCTGCATCGACTTGGAAACGTCGGCGACGACGCCGACGCCGTTAGGCCCGCCCTGTACGCCGGTATTGGCCGTGATATTGCCACCGAAGGGAATGGAAAGGCCGGCAAAGAACCCGAAATTGTTTCGGTTGTCGAGGTCGGTGAAGGCGCTCGCATAGACTGTCGCATGCTTGAACGTCTGACTGTAGGAAAGACCCGCGATCTTGCTCCTGGTGCCGTCCGCGCTTTCGAGGTTCGTGTAAGACAGGTTGAGACTGGAAAGATCGAGCGGCGTCGGTACGCTGAGCGTAACCTGATCGATGGCGCGCGGCACACCGGCGCTGAGAATGCTTACATCTCCGGCAATGCTGGTTGTGGGCCGCGCGGAAACCGAGGCTATGTCGTCATAATCGCCAAAGGTCCGTTGCACCCGGGCATAGAGGGCCCATCTGTCATAGCTGAGCTCGAATGCGGCGTTCATCAGCGCGCCGGAACGTGACCCGCTCTTGCTTGCTGCGCCCGCTATGGAAGCAACGCCGAACGAGCCGACCGGAAAAGCGGTCCCAGCGCCGCCATTCAAAAGATCGGCGCCGCCCTCGACGTGGCCCTCCAGTGTCAGCCAATCGGTCAGGCCGTACCTAGCGGTGGCGGCGCCCATGATACGACCGTCGTAGTCATTGGAATCAGTTCCGAAATTGAGACGCGGAGTGCCGAGTTCGGCGGAAAAGTCCAAGAGGCCCTGACGCAGAAGCCAATTGGAGGAATAGAACGGCAAGGTCTCCGAGGTTTCGCGCCCGAGGCTGTCGCGCAGCACGACGGTCGCTTGCCCACCCCCGGAAAAGACAGGAAGGTTGGTCACCTGGAAAGGCCCGGCGGGCACGTCGCTGGAATAGGTGCGCACGTTCTGCGTATAGATATCGAGCGTCGAAGGAACGGCGGCCGTCCCGGTAAATGAGGGCAACGGTTCGGTCACTAGGTCCGAACGCAGTGCAAAATTGCGCTGAAACTGAATACCGCCGAAATAGACTGGCCGAGTCCATGACAGGCCGCCGGTGGTCAGGTCACCGGCGCGATAGGTAACAAGGTTCTTCGGATCGGAGTAGCTCCAGGTCGTGTTGAGGCGGGTTATGCCGTCAAGACTGCCTTCGGAATATCCGGCGAGGAAGGACTGGCTGAGCGTGCCATAGGGGCTGAAGATACGTGCATCGAAAGATCCGGATATTCCCTGGAACATGTTCGAATTGCCTTGAAAGAGACCGTTGGAACTTGCGTAGAGGGAATAGTTGAGGACGGCGCCGTAGCCGGACTGGGGTGCAGGGACTGCGTTGTCCTGCTGCTGCCTGACATTGATGACGCGAGCTGCGCGCCCTTCGTCGGTCGTCTGCACGTAAAGACGCTGCGTCTCTATGTCGACCTGATATGACAGGCCGGGCAAGGTGCTGAGCTCGATCAGCTTATCGTCAGCGCCGGCCGGCGGCTTGATGCCCACCTCGCGCAGCTCTTCTGCGGTTGCAGCGAGCGAGCCATTCGGACGCTGTTTGAAATTGCCGATCATCTTCATCGACGCGTTGTTGATGAATACTTCGAGGTAGACGTCCAGCGTGGCCGCCGGTTGGCCTGCCATGGCTGTGCTTGCCGGCAAATCGGGCACTTCCTGAGCACGCAGCGCCGAAACTGAGAAAAGCATGCATATGAAAACGGCGCCGGCACTACCGTTGATTGACGGCGACTGTGGCATCGAACGGCCCAAGATCACTCTGGCCATGGAGTGTCACGACGCCACCCGAGAGGGGTTTTGCGGTTCCGACAGGCCACTGCATCGTCGCGCCGGCAAGTACGTATCCGACCAGGCCGTTGCGGCTGCCGACCTTCGCTGCACCCTGCGCGAGGGTCACGTTCGACAGACGGAAGCGGCTGCCGCCATTGTTCTTGCCTATAAGAGCAAGGCTGTTGCCCTGCTGCTTGAGGCTCCAGACGATATCGGCGGGCTTTATGTCCGGCCGCTTGAAAAAGACAGGAATGGACTGGCGCATGATGAGCGTGACCGTGCCGGCGCGCGCACGGGCAGGGTCGGGGAGTTCATCAACGATGACACGATAGGTCTCCTCCGCCTTAACGGGCGCCTTACTCGTACGAACCACTCTGACCACATACTGTGCGTTCGGATTCATCCGCGTCGCGGGAGGACTGGCAACGACATCCCTGGTCGGTTCCAAGGTCTCTATCCCGCCCGCCTGGCTCCACTTGAAGACACGTATCTGGACGTTGATTGGATGGTCTCCGTCATTGGCCAGATTCAAGACGGTGGCAGCAGCCGGCGCTACAAGCTCCAGACTTGTGGGCGCTACCCGCAGCGAAGCTGCGTTTATTTCGTAAGCACTGAACAGCAAAAGCATAGTCGCGGCAATGCATGGCAACATGCGTTGCATGACGGCCTCCCGGATCTGTGAGTTTTCAGTAGGTGACGGTAACCGCTACGGTATCTGTGTAGACGCCCGCAGCCGGTGTGGTTTGCGGAGGTACACGGCCATAGACATTTATGTTCTGGACAGCGCCGTTTCCTGTCCCCGAGACGGTGTCCGTGCCTATGGTCGTGCCCCAGGTCTGCGTTCGATTGGAGTCGGTATAGATCGCATAATTGATCGTCGCACTTGCTGGTCCTGTCATGACCCGGACGGCCGTTGTCGCGCCAGCTCCAGCGCCGGCGCTCAGGCCGACATTATAGGTCTGCCCGGATGTGCATTGCACACCGATGGTGGTTGCTTGATCGATATTGCTGGTGATGACGCCGTTGGTGCCGAAGTTGAGATTATTGGCACTCTGGATCGTGCATTGCGCCTGGATAGTAATGGTAACTGTCATGTTGGCGCTTGTGGTGGCGGCCATTGCGGATGGCGCTGCTACGGTCATTGCGATACCGATAAGGCTGGCGCCGCGGAGCATTCTCAGCATTCACATTCCCCTTCGCATAAGCCCCAAAAATATCAGAATATAATAAAATAAGCACATATATGATTCGCTGGCAATGCAGGTCGGAACCGCGGCGGCGGCGGCGATAGTCTCGCCAGAATACCTCCCAAGTAGAATTTCAATTTATTTAGTTAATACTCATGGATGAGCGGGACTTTTGAGAAACATGGTTAATATTGTCTTTCAGTGGCAACGCTCCGATCTGATCGACCGTGTTAGCCACGACCCGATGTGCGAACGCATTCATCAACATTTCTTTACGAAAAGCCTGCAATTGGCCACGTTTCGGTAAAAGCCGCGCCACAGTTTTCATGAGAATGGCTATTCGAGATTTTCCCAAAGGAGCGGTCGATGGATATGCAGCCCGTGAAATGGTGGAATGGTCAAAGCGAAACGACTCGCAGGCTGGGGTGCGGGCTCGCGGTTTGCGGCACTGTTGTCGGCGCCCTCTATCTGATCGTCCAAACCGGCCCTGCCGACCGCTCGATCCGGCTCATCGACGAGGGCGGCCGCATCGCGATCAATGGCCCGGCATCCGCACACCAATTCGCGACGAACAGATTACAGTTGGCAGTCGACGCAAGCCCTACAAGATCACTGATGTCGGTGCCAGTTCCGCAGCCTTCGCCACTTGCAGCCATGATCAAGAGCAGCGCGCCTGCAAAGCGTGTTGTTCGCACCGATGCGGGGAATACGAAGGTCGCGTCATCCGCGGAGGTAGAGCATTTTGACCGCTGCCTGCCGCAATGTGAAACGCGGGATCCGCTGATAACAAGCAATCCGGACTATGCAGAGGCTGCTCTGCCTGTTGCAGACGATGCTCCGTCTCCCGTCGTAGAAGAAAGGGCCGGATTTCATCCCCTTGCAGACGCACGAAACCTTTTGAGCAAAGCGGTGGATGCGCCAGGCATGATGCTGCGCCGCAGCCGGCAGGTGATCGACAATGTGGCCCGCGCGGATTGGTAGGCTGGACAGGCGTCCGCGCCCATTGGCGATATAGCAGCCAGGGCGCGGACCTTAGAACCGAAGCGAAAGAGGGACATCAAGCCCCCTTGACGCCGGCCACCTACAGGCCGCCGGCGCTAGCTGTGCTGCGCAGCAGCCGGCAAAGGCTGACAAGGCCTGCATCGAAATTGCCGGATGCCGTCACCTGACGACAGGCAATCAGCATACGTTTCTGCTCGGCACTCGACATGGTACGGAAGGCGGCGAGTGTGCGGGTGCTCGATCCTGTACCGGAACGTCCCGACCCAAGTCCTGTACCGCCCGTACCGCCCAGGCCGCCGATTGTCGTGCCAATGCCGCCCGTGCCTCCGGACCCGCTGCCGGTGCCACTGCCGCCGGAACCTGTGCCTCCAGATCCGCCAATGCCGACACCAACGCCGACACCCGCTCCGGATCCTCCGAGGGAAACGCCCCCACCGGCATTAATGCCGCCCGAGCCGCCAACCGAAGCGCCAAGGCCAGCATTGACCCCGGAACCGTTAACCGACGCTCCCAAGCCGGCATTGACGCCATTTGAGCCGCCAACAGAGGCGCCAGCACCGGCATTAATGCCACTTGTTCCGGATACCGAAGTACCCGCGCCGGCATTAACGCCGTTCTTTCCGCCTATGGAAGCGCCGAGGCCGGCACCAAGCCCATTCGAACCCAGCCCGGCACCCAAGCCGGCATTGATGCCTCCGACCGATATGCCGACGCCAGCGCCCAGTCCGCCGCTTCCGGACTGGCTGCCGCCGTGATCCGTCCCGCCACCGGGTTCCGCATAGCTCGTCGAGGCCAATAAAAGAAGTGCGGACGCAGCAATTGCCATCCGTGAAGATTGTATTCTCATGACTAAACTCCGTTTCAGCTTAGACTTTGTGACAGTCTGTTTCTGATTGCCGGAGCGCGCGCACCGTAGAGTTGGAATGAAGGGGCTTACCTATTCTCCTTTCCTCCCAAGACTATATTGTAGAATAATCTAATTTAGTAATGCTTCAATATAAAAATTCACGGATGACTTGCATAATGACAACGAGATTAATTTCGTGCGGGAGAAAATGCGCTATTTCACGACGGAGTTGCTGATTTCCATGGAGGAAGCGAGGCCTATTCCGGCAAGGATTCAGGAACGTTCTTCCCAGACCTTCGCCAACTCCACGAGCGTCTTGACGGCCTTTTCCATGTCCTGTCGGCTCACCCATTCCAGCGGTGAATGAAAGGCATGACCGCCGGCAAAGATATTGGCGCAAGGCAGGCCTATGAAAGAGAGCCTGGAGCCATCCGTGCCGCCGCGAATACTGCCTCGCACCGGTGCCATGCCGGCACGACGGATAGCCTCCACAGCGTTTTCAACGATTTCCGGATGGCGATCGAGGATCACCTTCATGTTGCGGTACTGATGTCTGACGGTAAACTTATGCGAGGAGCCGGGATAGGCGGCCATGACGTCCTTGACGATCGCTTCCAGCATAGCCTCCTTGTCAGCAAGGCCGGCTTCCTCGAAATCGCGGATGATGAAACCGAGCGAAGCCTTTTCCATCAAGCCGCTGATCCCGGTGGGATGGATAAAGCCGTCGCGTCCGTCCGTCGTTTCCGGCGCCATGTCCTTCGGCAGCCTGTCGATGATCGCGCCGGCTATCTTGATGGCGTTTTCCATTTTGCCTTTGGCGAAGCCCGGATGAATGGCGACGCCCTGGATGACGATCTCGACGCTATCGGCGGAGAAAGTCTCGTCTTCTATATGACCCGCCGTTTCGCCAT
Source organism: Rhizobium sp. WW22 (assembly GCF_047041135.1). Classification (NCBI taxonomy): domain Bacteria; kingdom Pseudomonadati; phylum Pseudomonadota; class Alphaproteobacteria; order Hyphomicrobiales; family Rhizobiaceae; genus Rhizobium; species Rhizobium sp. WW22. Next base: position 1,072,561 of record NZ_CP178199.1, on the reverse strand, counting down.
CGACCGTATAGGCAAATTGTGCTCCCAACTTCTTCAGATCGACCTTGTCGACCCCACGCCCGATCTCTTCGTCCGTCGTGAACAGCAGCTTGATGGTGCCGTGGCGGATATCGGGATTGTCGACGAGATATTGGGCGGCTGCGACAATTTCGGCGAGACCGGCCTTGTCGTCGGCGCCAAGGAGTGTCGTGCCATCCGACGTGATGATGTCGTTGCCGATCTGATCTTGCAGGGCAGGGTGTTCGTCAACCCGAATGACCTGCTGCGCATCGGCGCTAAGGCGAATATCGCCGCCGGCGTAGTTCCGCAGGATTTGCGGCTTGACGTTCGTTCCGGTGAAATCAGGCGCTGTGTCCATATGCGAGCAGAAGCAGATGACGGGGACCGGCTTGTCGACATTCGATGGAATGGTGGCATAGACATAGCCGTGTTCGTCCAGATGGGCATCGGCAAGCCCGATCGCCAGCAATTCCTCAACCAGCATGCGCCCGAGATTCTTCTGCTTCGCAGTGGAAGGCTGCGTAACCGAAGACGGGTCCGATTGCGTATCGACAACAACATAACGAAGAAAACGATCGGTGACGGTATCGGTCATGATTCTGGCTCCGAAGAATCGCTAGGGTTTACATAGCTATAGCGCTGCGAGGGTGCATGGATAAACCGATTTCGCGCTGAAGACGCTGGTGTGCAAAGCTGGCTGTCGCCGCCACGACGGAAAAGGCCGCTCCAGCGCCAGGCAGGAGCGGCCATATCATATTGGTCAGGACTTTAACCGAATACTCAATCGGCAGACGTCAGCGTCACCGATGTACCGGTAGCCGCAACATTCAAGCCGAGCTGACCCGTAACGCTCACGGTCTGCAGCTGGATGGAGCCGGAGGTGCCACCAACGAGAATATTCGTGCCGACGCCGGCACCGACAGTGGCTTCAACGGTAGCGCCCTGATAAAGGCCGCCCAGAGAACCACGATGATAGCCGGCTGTCGGCGCGAAAACCAGCCAGACAAGCCGGCTGCGGGTCGTAAACCCGAGGTCGACACCCATCTTTCTGATCGCGCCGGTATAGTGATCAACGCGAGCGCGCCCGACCGTTGAATGGAAAGTGCAATCCATTTCCTTGGCCGAACCGAGCACATAACCAACGCCGCCGCCGATATCGCACTCGAGATAGCCGATCTTTACGCCATTGCGCTCATCGGGCTCCTCGCTATAGGTCGCCGGCATGTCGGCTGCACGTGCCGCAGCGGTGCCCGCAACGATCAACGATGCCGCTGAAAACGCCAGGGTCAGGATTTTTCTCATCTGTTTTCTCCTTGTCAGAGTATTATGGGTGACTGGCACCCTCGTGGTCGAGCCGATAGAATCAACCCTTAGTTAATGTTCGTACGCGCAGAACGATCCCAAAATTAAGGCAGCTACCGTCATGATCCACCTCACAATATAGGAAGATCTATATACCGGGACACCCCTTTGCCATTTCACGTTTTACTACCGACTGAATCGCGCCGTACCGAATTTACGCCCCGTCGGACCCAATCTTCACCCGGCGGTTGGCTCCGCTTTCTGCGGCAGTTTGTCTTTTGCAGCGAAAGCAAAGACGTCGACGGGTTCGCCGAGACCTTTTAGAGGAAAGGAGCCCAGGCTTTCCATATCGCGTCGGCAACCAGCCATGTCGACAAAAGCCTTGGAAAGAAGCACAGGCCGCTTTACTTCTTTTGTTAGCGATTCAAGCCGTGAGGCGATATTGACAGCCGGGCCGATGACCGTGAAGTCAAGGCGCGTCCGCGAGCCAATGTTACCATACATCACGTCGCCGACATGCACCCCGACGCCATAGCGCAGCACTTCGCGTCCCTGCGCGCGGTTTTCCTCATTGAGCGTTGCAACGGCCGCCTGCGCCTCGGTGATGGCAACGAGAAGATTGTGGCAGGCATTCGGATCACTCAACGGGAAAATGGCCAACAGTCCGTCGCCCATGAATTTGAGGATCTCACCGCCGTGTTTTTCGATGGGTTCGACCATCGCGTCGAAATAACTGTTCAGCAATTCGATGACATCGTCGCGCGGCCACATGTCCGAGATGGTGGTGAAATCACGCAGGTCGCAGATGAGGATTGCGGCCCCGACGGTGGTGCCGCTGCCGCGCGTCGTGGCGCCGGCCAGGATCTTCTCGCTGGCATGCGGCCCGACATAGGTCCGCAGCAGCGTGCGGGCCATGATGTTCTTCAAACGGATTTCGGTCACCATCGTCAAAGCGGGCAGCAGGTCTTTCAGGAAAGTGATATGCTCATCGGTGAAGCCGCCAGGCGCGTCCGAGGCAAAGGTCACGATGTGGCGCTTGCCGAGCGTGTGATAAATTGGCCAGGCGATATAGTCGGTCAGTCCTTCCGCATACATTTCCTTATAAAGCGGATAGTTCAGTTCCGCCTTCTCGCAGACCTCAAGATTTTTCCGGACTTCGGTCGCGCCGTTGAATATCTCATTGATGGGGCTTGCCAGAAATTGAGGCGTATTCTCGACCCCATAGCTGAAGGTCGCAATATCTGCCTCCTTCATGCCGGTGCGCCAAAGAATTCTCGCCCCTAGCCATTGCGGATGCAGCGTTCGGAAGTGCATCGTCGCTCTTGCGACCGGAACTCCGATTGCCTGCATTTTCTCACAAAGTTCCACGAGTATATTGTCGATGAACCGCTGGTCGCGGACATCATTCATAAGCCAATCGAGGATCTTGCTTTGTTTTGTCGGCCAGTTGCCCTGGTCGTCCTGGGTCGAGGCGGCAACGGCCTCAATGGAAGATTGCATTTTCTATACCCCACAGGTTCCGTCATCCGTCCTGGATCGTGAGCGCTATTCGATCCGAATAGAACTATACGCGTCTCGCCAGTGACCTGGAACGGCAATCACTTTTAATTCGCGACTTCGTAAATTATGTGCCGGGTATGGCAGAAGAGCCCTGAATCGGCCATAGGCTTCATATGGTTCCGCGACTCCCGCGTTGCAATATTCGGTCAAAGAGGTAAAGCATTGAGAGCATATCTGGCAGGGCCGGAAGTTTTCCTTCCGAACGCAAGGGAAATCCTCGATCGCAAGATCGCAATGGCACGCAGCTACGGCTTCACGCCCGTTTCACCGGGTGATTTGGTGGTGCCGGAAACCGAGACACGTCGCCAGCGTGGCCTTGCCATCAGCGCCATCAATGAAAAGCTGATGACGAGCGCCGACCTCATCATCGCCAATCTCACGCCGTTTCGCGGCATAGCGGCCGATATCGGCACAGCCTTCGAACTAGGCTTCATGTGCGCCCGCGGCTGCCCGGCATTCGCTTTTTCCAACTGCCTCGATAATCACTTCGAGCGCGTGAGCAGGCTCTATGGCGGCGAGGTACTTCTCGGTGAAGACGGACGCCACCGTGGTCCCGACGGAATGGCGCTGGAAAACTTCGACATGGCTGACAATCTGATGCTCGACGGCGGCATTACGGCACGCGGCGGTGTCATCGTCACGCGCCAGGTCGCGCCGGAGCAGCTCTTTCTCGATCTGACGGCCTTCGAAGAATGCCTGAGCTTCGCGGCGGAGCAATTGTTGAAACAGACCGCCAGCGCACAATAGGCTCGGCTATTGTGCGCGTTCGAGCGTCACCACGCTCCGAGAGCCGCATCGATCGCCCGCGCTCGTATGGGAAGCTGGTCATAGGCGGCAACATCCGGTTTGGCAAAGGCGCTAAGGCCAAGCGATGCGAGGATATCGCTCCCCTCCGGATCCTGGTGCGCGCCGAGAAGAGCGGCGCGTAACGCATCGACGATATCCGCCGACTGCTGCCGCGCGGCCACCAGCAAAGGGAAGGGGGCCGGTTTTGTCGTAGCAACAATGCGCAGTGGCGCGATCATGTCCGGCTCGTGCATTGCCATCAGCTGAAACGCGTAGGCGTCGATGGCGCCGACATCTATGGTGTCTGAACGAATGGCGTCGACTACGCCACGCGGATTGAGGAGCGAGCCGACGGTTTGAGCTGTTGAAGGCCTATTCGCAAGCATGGCAAAGAGTTCACGCGGTGCATTATAGCCGGACTGCGAGTCCCGCACTGTCCAGCCCCAGCGCGCGCCTGCAAGATCAGCTTCCGTAAGCTGTTTATCGCGCGCGGCGACGATGTGGCTCGCATAGACTGGCTGCCCGTTTGCCCAGTCGGCCAGCGAAACCGGTGCGGCCAACGGTTGCGGGCGCTCCGCCGGCGATAGCTGGGAGAAGGGAAAGCCGCACATGAAAACGGCGCCCATGTCAGGACGTGCCCAAAGCTCGGACAAAGGTGCCGGAGCGGCATGGGCAATGATTTGGAGCTCGACGCCCGATCGGTCGGCAAGCCAATGAAAGAGCTGATCCCAGAGAGCAGATATTCTGGGGCTGAGATTATACATTCGCGAGCAGGCGATAGCACTCGAAGTCGTCATGGCGCGTCACGCAAACCGAAGTCGTTGGCCGATATTCATGCGCTTTGCCTTTTCGACCATTGCTGCGCCGAGCGCGACGTCGGTGGTGCTCAGGCCGCGATGCCAGAAGAGAATGGTCTCGTCATCGCTTTCGCGGCCCGGCTTGGCGCCGCAGACGATCTGGCCGATTTCGGCATGCAGCGTCTCGGCCGTCACCTTGCCCTCATCGACATGACGGCGAAGGGCACCGAAGGGGCGGCCGGGGCCGCATTGCCCCCAGTCATCGACGACGACCTTGTCCATGATGTCGGTCAGGTCGAATTCGAGCGCGCTCATGGTGCCGTAAGGCACGACAAAAGCGCCCTTCTTGACCCAGGCGGTCTTGAAGAGTGGCGTCGGCTCCGGCAGCCGGCTTGCCTCGATCATGATATCGGCGCCCTTCAGGCAATCCTCCCAATTGTCCGTTACGATGATCTTCTTGCCCAAATCCCTTTCCAGCCGCGCGGCGAAGGCGTCGCGGCTTTCGGGGCGGCGCGAATGCACGCGGATTTCGTCGAAATCGAAGATGTGGTCGAGCAATCGCACATTCCAGTAGGAAGTGCCCCGTGCGCCGATATGGCCGAGGATCTTGCTGTCCTTGCGGGCGAGATGGCGCGCGCCGATAGCGGTGACGGCACCGGTGCGCATGTCGGTGATGGCAGTCGCATCGATGATCGCCTTCGGTACACCGGTGCGCGGATCGAAGAGATTGAGAACCGCCAGTTCCGAGGGCAAGCCCTGCTTGTAGTTATCGACGAAATCGCCGACGACCTTGACGCCGGCATAGTCGAGAGGCTTCACATAACCGCGCAGCACGTTGAAATGACCCTTGTCGGAACTCTCGGGGACGAGATGAACGCGAGGCTCGATGACGGTTTCGCCGCGCCCCTGTGCATCGAGCGCCTTGGTCACTGCGTCGAGGATTTCGTCGTTGGAAAGCGCCAGCGCCTTGGCGTCGATGGCATTGAGATAGTCGATCCAGATTTCCTGCATTACCGTTCTCCAGGCATGTCACCGGCTTTCGCCGCGGTCTCTGCGATAAATTCCGACACTCTTTGAAAATCAGGGCCTTGCGCACGGTCTTCCTCGAGCGGTGCCACCAGCTGGCGCACCTGTCGATAGGCGCCCAGCGTCCCGCTGCCGAGCTCGCCCGCCACACCGCGCAGCTCAACGGCTTGGGCGGACGCGACAAGCTCGATCGCCACGAGATAACGCATTCGCTCGATCATTGCTTCGATCTTGCTCAGGACGCTCGGTGCCATCGACGCCTGATCTTCGACACCATCGGCGACCGGGATCGGCGTGAGCGACACGGGATTAGCTAGATGGCGTATCTCAGATTCAAGCGCCGAGACCGTTTTCTGCACGGTGGCAAAACCCGTTCTGCTCTGCCCGAGCGGAGTTAGGAAGCGTGGTAGCTCCGACATGCCCGGAGACATGATTTTCATCGTTCTATAGGCGGTCGCCGCCGCACAATGGGCGATTGCCTGGCCGAGCCGTTCCCATGCGAGAACGAAGGCCGTCATGTCGAAATTGCCGTGCGACAAAATAAGCCCTTCGTCGGCCAGTACGACGGGATTGTCGCCGGAACTCGCAAGTTCGATCTCGGTTGCTGCGCGGGCTTCGCCGATCGCGTGGAGCAAGGCGCCCCAGACCTGCGGGGCACAGCGATAGCTCAAAGGATCTTGCAAGCGCCGGGCGGCACCATCAATAAAAAGAGAACTTCCGGAAAGCAGCTCGCGAAGCCTTGCCGCCGTTTCACGCTGGCCGAAGGCCGGTCTTGCCGCTAGTACCCGGTCATCGAAAGCCGAGACGTTGGCCCGGAATGCCTCGAAGTTCAGCGCGACGGCCGCAAGCGACCAATCGAACAGCCGCGCGATATCCTCGATACAGAGGCAGGCCTTGCCGACCGACAGGCTGTTGGCGACCACGAGGACATGGCCGTCCCTCGGCGCGATCGGCAACGGTTTCAGACCGACTTTCGAGAGGGCATCCTGCGCCGGCATGATCGCGCCATCGAGTTCCACTTCGCCATCGCCTAGCAAAGCGCGTCCCATGTGCGCCAAAGGCGCGAGATCGGCAGCGCCGATCGAACCGAGCGATGGCACGACCGGATGAAAGCCCGCATTAAGCGCCTCAACGAGGCCGACGAAAACCGGTAGCGACACGCCAGAGCCGCCGGCCGCCATGCCGGCGATGCGAGCCGCCATCATCGCCCTGACGGCTTCGCGGGGAAGGGCAGGCCCAACTCCGACTGCGCGGGCTTGTGGTACACGTAACTGAAAGGCGATAAGGTCGTCCGTGGCAAGGCGAGTATCGACGCCCGCGCCTAACGCTGTCGTCAAACCATAAACTGGCTGGTCGGCCGCCAGGTAGCGTTCAACCACGGCGCGCGCAGCGTTGATTCTGTCTTTGACGTCTGGCGAAATCACTATTGTGGCGTTGCGCCGTGCGATTGCGGCGATATCGCTCACCGTCGGAGGCGCATCGGTAAAGGACACGATATTGTCCGCTTTGCTCATTCCTGCTTGCCTCAAAGACGTGCGTTCGGCTTTCCGCGATCTCCGGATAAATGCTCTTCCAGGCGACACTGGAGACGCTGGAATAGATCGATATCCCCCATAGCACGGCACGTGGCCAGCCACGGTCATATCGATTGAAGAACACCGCTATCTCATTGTGCGGCAATAAGCGATGCTGAGGAAAGCTCAATCAGCACCAGATGGTCATCCGAGATCTTGAAGCAAACAAACAATGCGATCGCGATGACACCTATCGCGATCGCCCTTGTTAAAAAGTTGTAGCGGGTGAGGGATCAGCCGCCGATCATGAGCTTGACGACTTCCTCGTGATTGGTGTCGGCGATGTTGCGCTCGCCTGCCACAATCCCGCGCCGCAGGACGACGATGCGGTCGGAGACCGCGAAGATGTCCTGCAGATTGTGCGAAATGAAGATAACACCGCGTCCCTGCGCCTTCAGCGATTTGATGAGGGCCACGACCTTGCGCTGTTCGGGCACGCCGAGCGCAGCGGTCGGCTCGTCCATGACCAGAATGCGGGCATTCCAGTAAACCGCACGCCCGATCGCGACCGCCTGACGCTGGCCGCCGGAGAAGTTGCTGACCGGCGCATCGAGCCGCTTCACATGGAAATCCAGCTCCGCCATCGTCTTGCGCGCTGCTTCGGCCATTGCCTTCCGGTCGAGCACCGGCAGGAAGCCGAAAAGCTTCTTCATCGGTTCGCGCCCGAGGAAGATGTTGGAGCCGATCGTCAGATTGTCGGCAAGCGCCAGATCCTGGTAAATCGTCTCGATGCCTTTCTCCCGCGCATCCTGCGGCGAGGAGAAGGTGACAGGCTTGCCTTCGATCAGGATTTCGCCCGCAGTCGGTGGATAGACGCCGGAGATCGCCTTGATCATCGTCGTCTTGCCCGCACCGTTATCGCCCGCAAGTGCTACGACTTCACCGGGCCGGACGACCATGGAGCAATTGTCGAGGGCACGCACCGCGCCGAAATAACGCGAGAGATTGCGGACCTCGAGGAGGGGAGTTGCACTATTCATCCTGTTTTGCTCCGCTGAACCGGCGCTGCGCCTGGTCGATGAGCACCGAAATGATGATGACGATGCCGACCGCGATGAACTGCCAGAACGGTTCCACGTTCATGAAAACGAGACCGTATTGGATGACGGCGATAACGAGAGCGCCGGCAACGGTGCCGATGATCGTGCCGGAGCCGCCGAACAGGCTGGCGCCGCCGATGACGACGGCAGCCACGCTATCTAGCAGAAGGGGCTCGCCCGCCTGGGCCGCGCCTGCTGTGAAGCGGGCTGCATAAAGTGCGCCGCCCAAGCCTGCGCAGACGGCTGAGAGAATATAGAGCCGCAAGAGATGGGACTTGATGTCGATGCCGGCGCGGCGGGCGGCCTGGGCATTGGCGCCTATGGCGTAGTTGTGCTGGCCGAAGCGTGTCTGGCTCAACAGATAATGCATGATGACCACGAAGACGAGCGTGACGATGACCAGATAGGGGATACCGTAGAACCGGCCGTTGCCAAGCTCGGCGAAATAGGAATTCTTGACCGGAACGGTGGTGCCGCCGGCAATCAGGAAGGCCGTGCCGCGGGCGACGCCGAACATGCCAAGCGTGCCGATGAATGGCGGAACCTTGAGACGGGAGATCAGGAGACCGTTGATGAAGCCAGGCACCGCGGCAGCCAGCATGGCAACGAGAATGCCGAATACCATCGCGACCGGCAGCGGCATGTAGAGCCCGGCAATATTGGCAATGTGTGCGGCGACGACGGCCGCAAGGCCCATGATGAAGCCGGTCGACAGATCGATGCCGCCGGAAATGATGACGAAGGTCTGCCCGATCGCCAGCAGCAGCGGCGCCACCGCGAAGATCGCGACGGACTGCCAGTTGAAGCTTGAGCCGACGAACGTGCCACCGAAATCGATCCGCGCCCAGATCTCGAAACTCACGATAAGTGCGGCAAGAAAGAGCCATGCACGCAATTGCGCGATGCGGTTTAGGATGGTTTTTGCTTGGTCGCCATGGTCCGCCTGCGGCGCCACGTGCTGATCCGCCTTGCGGACCTCTGCATTGTCGATTGTCATGGACTGGTCCAAACTGAAGCGTTGAAGGCGCGAAAATCACGGCGCCGTTCGCTCTATCATCGTTGGATGATGTGCCTCGCCGATCGGCGAGGCACACACTATCTCCGCATCAATCGGAGTAGATGAACTTCGCGACGTTCTTGTCCGTCACGTTCGATTTATCGATGACCGTGAAGCCGGTGCCGATCGCCGTCGGGATCGAATTGCCGGTCAGATGCGCATAGGCTGCCATCACGCCGAAATAGCCGATTTCTGCCGGGTGCTGTGCGATCGCCAGATCGACGAGACCGGAGTTGATATTGTCAACGATCGATGTCGGCGCATCGAAGGCAACCACGCGGATCTTCCCGGTCTGGCCGGCCTGCTGCACGCCGTTGGCGGCACCGAGAGCGGAGAACAGATTGGCTCCGAAAACGCCATCGAGATCGGAGTTGCGGGCAAAAACCGCCTGCAGCTGCGATGCCGCCTTGTTGGCGTCGTCGTCGTTATATTGCGTCTCCAGAACAGTGATGTTTGGATACTTCTTCATCTCCTCCTTGAAGCCCTGCTCGCGCTGATCGGTGGTCGAGATGCCGGGCTTGACGTTGGAAACGTAAACCTTGCCCTTTTCTCCGACAGCCTTTGCCAGTGCGCGCGCGGCAATCGCACCGCCGAGCAGGTTGTCGGAAGCGATGTAGGCCAGCGGAAAATCGGCATCGCCCTTGCCGGTCTGGTAGACACCGGTGCCGATGAATGTATCGACAGTGATGATCGGGATGCCGGCATCATTTGCCTTTTTCAGCGGCTGGATCAGCTGATCCTTGTCGGTCGGTGCGATGAGGATCGCATCGGGCTTCTTGGCGATCACCGCATCAAGAACCGGAACTTGCGTTACCGGGTTGAAATCGGGGCCGCCCTGGAACACCAGCGTCGCACCGACGGCCTTGGCCGCTGCCTCGGCGCCTTTGCGCATGGTGATGTAAAAGGCATCGGTCGTCAGGCCCGGAATAAGGGCAATCGTAAATTTCTTATCCGCAGCTTTGGTGGTGCCGGCAATAGCGGCAACACCGGTCGCGATCGATGCCACGGCCGAAGCCTTCAGAAATGAGCGGCGCTCCATGATTTTCCTCCTCTTGAAACCGAACCTCCCCTGTCCGGCAACGCGATAATCAGTGGGTTACTGCGGCACGTCAAGTAATTTTTTTCTGCAAAGAATTTCTTATATCCAATTGATATAATTGAGCAATTTGACTACAATCGCAATATCGCAATCCGCCGAAGACATAGCGTCGCACGGCGCTCGGCACTATTGCGAATTTGTTCCGACCATTCGGACGGCGACTGATATTATTGGCGGTCGAATACCTGCCAAACCCAAGCGAGAATTACCTCCATGTCCGGTTCTTTGGTCTGGTCGACGGTCATGACTGCACCGCAGCCAATAGGCTCGGCCCGATCCGCCAGCGTTATCAGTTCCGGCACATATTCGGCGCCCGGATGCCCAGGCAACCGCTCCTTCAGTCGGCTGGCATAACGCTCGCCCGCGACCGCTCCAGGCACCTTGCACCACAGCTCCGCGACATCCCCGACTTTCGCAGCCTCGATATAGTTTTCGAGCTGCGCTTTCGGCTGGAAGCCGAACCAGGCGTCGATGATGAAGGTCGAGCCGGCCGGAGCGTCCGCGATAATGGACCAGATCGCCTGATAACTCGCCTTTCCCAACGTCCGGTTGAAGTCGCGATCGACTGGTCCGATATGCTGCAGGAACGGATTCTTGATGCCATCGAGGGACAGGACCGGCCAACCGGTTCGATCGGACAAAGCCTTGGCAAGTCGGCTTTTACCGGAAGCCGGCACGCCGTTGACCAAGACGACGCGCTTTCCCTGTGCCCGCTTTTCCTGTGACGGCGCGTCGGCCGCAAAAATCGACAGCCCGGCGCCGATGACGCCGGCGTCATCGGCGAGTTTGGCCGGTAATATTGCGGGGCAGAACCAAGGCGCTGCCGCCGGCAGATCTGCAAGCGCACGCGCCGCGTCGCAGCCGAGCCCGCCGCCAAGCAGGATGACTTCGGGATCCATCGTCGCCGCGATATTATCGAGTGCCGCTCGTAAAGGAACTGCCCATTGGCGCAAGACGCGCACGGCCGCATCATCTCCCTCGGCAGCCATGTCGAACACCTCCTTGATTGTTACGACCGACAATCCCGCTTCAGCGATGTGTCGGCGCAAAGCGGTTCCAGAACTGAAGGTTTCGACACAGCCGCGCCTGCCGCAGGGGCAGGGCGGGCCATCCTGCGATACACAAATATGGCCGAGTTGTCCGGCCGCCTTGTGTCCGCGATAGATGCGCCCGGCATGGGCGACCGCGCCGCCAATGCCCGTTCCGATCGTCAGCATCGCAACATTTTGATAGCCCTTGGCGCCGCCGATCCGCATTTCGGCGATGAGTGCCATGCTGCAATCATTCTCGATGGCGACAGGCTTTCCAAGTGCCGCCTCAATCCGCCGCGCGAAATCGAGGCCAGAGAGATTAAGAATGCCGCCAGACAGGATTTCGCGACTGTCGACATCGACACGCCCTGGTATGCCGACACCGATCCCCAGAGCTTCAGGAGTGTCGAGCGCGCGCGCCATCGCGATGACGCGCTCCAATGCCAACAGCGGATCGGTCGGGGTTCTTTCCGACAGCTTGGCAAGTATCTCGCCCTGAACGGAGACGAGGGCGGCACGAATATTCGTGCCGCCAATATCGACGCCGATGGCGATGTCAGCCATGGGCGCGCTGCCTTTGATCAGCGCCGTGCGAGCCAGTGCCCTTGAAGTGCGTCGCGATGACGGCCTGGATTTCGCGAAGCCTCGGCACTGCGACCGTCTCCAGCCGATCCTTCGTTACCGAACGATCGAGCGAGATGCAGTCTTTCCAGAGCGAGCGGCCGGCGATGACACCCGAAGCGCCGTTGCGCATGGCATCCTCAACCTGGGTAAGGAAGGTCGCATGGTCGACACCGGCCGACAGCACCGCCCACGGCACGTCGCCCGAAAGACGCGTGACTTCGGCGCAGGCTTCCGACGAGCCCGGATAGGGGATCTTCAAAACCTTCGCGCCGAGATCGAGGCAGATCCTGCTGCCGCCGACGATCAGAGACGGCAGCTTCGCCTTGTAGTCGGCCTCATCCTCGTCTTCGAACTTGTAAGTCAGGAATTCAACGACCAGCAGAAGATCCTCATGCGCGAAATCGTCGATGCATTGCTTCAGGATCAGAATATTGTGGGCATTCGCCGCATCCCGATCCGAGCGCAGATAGACCATGATCTTGCCGCCCGTTGCCCCCAGCTGACGCACGCGGCGCGCGGAGATACCGGGAACCAGCTTCGACAGACGATAGCCTTCCGGCGATGTATCCCAGCCGGAAGCATCGAGGCCGATCAGCAGTGCGGTATCGCGCTGAAGAACCCGATCATCGACCAGCGCCGGCACGGCGCAGATGGGATCGACGAGAACACAGGACGCCTTGCTCGCGAGGAAGCGGGCGATATCGGCCTTCGTATCCCCCAGCACCTTGTCGGAGATCGCCGCCTGCTCGGCCGGGTCCTTGGCCAGAAGGCTGCGCATGCCGCCGCGCTGGTCGCAGGCAATCACCATCATGGCACCGTCGCTGCCGCAAATCTGCTGGTAGCCGCGCATCTCCGCTGTCGTCAATTTCGTCATGTGATCCTTCCTCCAACCGTTGCGAAACGGCACCCATACGAGCACGCCTTCCCCACTCCTCGAAGAGGGTAATGCTCCTGAAATTGAGGACTCTCATGCGCGGTATAAACGTTGCGAAACCGGGTTTTTTAAGCGATAACTCCTCAAGTGCCATACGTGTAACACATTGCAGAAAGGAATTTCAACCTGAATTCGTCTCAATCGCAGGAGGCTGCGGCAAATCGCGCGTTGCTGCACACGGTCGCCAAATTGCACTACCAATCCGATATGGCGCAGGTGGATATTGCCAGGAAGCTTGGCCTGTCGACGGCGACTGTTTCACGGTTGCTGCAGCGAGCCCGGGCAGTCGGGATCGTCCGGATCGAAGTCATCGATCTCTCACCTGCCGAGGATCTGAGTGCTGCACTGATCGACGGCCTGAAGCTGCGCACCGCTGCGGTGATCGATACGCCGTCATCAAACGTGCTGAGCGCGCTTGCCGCGCCTGTCGGCTCGCTTCTGCAACAGGCGGGCCTGCGGTCCGGATCCACGCTCGGCATCGGCTGGGGACGAGCAGTGCGCGAGGTAACGATGGCCGGTCTACCGCAATTGCCCGGCATCGTCACGGTCGCGCTGAACGGCGGCATGCAGCATGCGGCGCCTCACTTTCAGATCAATGAATTCGTGCGTCAGGCGGCAGTCCAGATGGGCGGCGTGCCGCATTTCCTGCACGCGCCTTATATTTCCTCGACCGAACTCCGGGATGCATTTCTCGGAGATCCTACGGTCCAGCAGGTGACGTCTCTCTGGGACAGGCTGGACGCGGCAATCGTCGGTGTCGGACTGGCACATGCGGCAAACCCCTCGGAAACGGCGTTGCCCGGCGAAAAGGCGCTGAGCCACGCAGCCGGCGATGTGCTGCGCCACTACGTCACCGAGGAGGGCGAAATCCTCCACTGGGATGGAGAGGAAGGGATGATTGCAGCCTCTCCCCAACAGTTGCGCAAGGTGTCGCTCTGCATCGCCGTTGCCGCTACTCCCGGCAAGGCAAGCGGCATTATCGGCGCAGCACGATCGGGAATGATCAATGCGCTGGTCACGGACGCCAATACCGCGCAGGCCATTCTCGATCGCCTGTCGTCCCATCAGAAAGCCGAGGATCGATCCTGATACCCTTTGTCTGCGCGATTAGCGCTTAGAAACGGCAAGCACTTGTGTGTCTGCTCATGAGTTGACTAGGCAGCAATCTCTTACGCTGCCTTTGGCAAGAGCGATTTTAGGTTCACGCCATCCGTCAAAGCTTCGATCGGAGGCATGATGCGCTTGGCAATCAGCATCTCGCTCAGTTTGATGTCCTTGGCGATCTTGTTGCCAGGCCCCACACCGCTCGCAGCGACCAGCCTTTGTTCTGCGTCGAGATGGAACAGGATGACGGCGCCGTCATCCAGATCGCGTCTGATGACCGTGCGCCCCTCGTCGACGAGGCCGGCGATTTGCAGCGTATGATCAAACTGGTCGGACCAGAAATAGGGGACGGCCTGATAGCAGCGAGCCGCACCCATCAAATTGGCCGCCGCGAGAATGCCCTGATCCTGCGCATTGCGCCAGGCTTCAAGACGCAGCCGACGTCCGCCGTAGAGCGGATGCGGAAACGAACAGCAATCGCCGGCGGCAAAGATGTCGGCGATCGAAGTTTCCAGGTGCTCGTTGACGGCAATGCCATTATCGATCGCAATGCCTGCTTTTGCAGCAAGTTCGGTGCGTGGCTGCGCGCCGATCCCGACAACAAGCACATCGGCAGCGATCACCTTTCCGTCGGAAAGGGAAATGTCGACATGTCGTTCATCCGCTTCGATACCGAGAACCGCCATGCCGCATTTTACGGTGACGCCGTTGCGCTGGTGCAGGGCTGTGATCGTTTCCGCGATCAGCTCGGGTACGCCGCGTTTGAGAATACGTTCCTGAGACTCGATGACAGTTACTTTCGCGCCGCGGCTGCGCGCCGATGCGGCAACCTCCAGCCCGATAAAGCCGCCGCCAAGCACGGCTACATGCATATTTGCCCGGATATGGGAACGAAGCGCAATCGCATCGTCCATCGTCCGCAGATAGAGGATCCGGGAACTGGCGGGCGTGTTCGCCAGCCGCCGGGGTGCAGCCCCCGTCGTCAGCAGTAACTTGTCGTAAGACAAGGCCCGATCATCCGAGAGGATGAGCCGTTTTCCAGCTGCGTCGATGGCGTCAGCCGATACGCCGCCGATATGCCGGATAGCCTTTTCAGCCAGTGCGACATCATTGAGAACGGCGGGCAGCCGAGGCTCCGCGTGATCGAGCAGGACCTGCTTGGAAAGAGGCGGTCGCTCGTAGGGAAGATGAACCTCATCGCCGATAAGGGTGATCTCCCGCCGATAGCCGTTCTCCCGCAGGCTCAATGCGGCGCGTGCGCCACATTCGCCGGCACCGACGATGATGATGCCCGCATCGGCACTCATGCGCCGATCCCGATCATAACGCGATCGCCTTCCACTTTGACCGGATAGGTCTTTAGATTGATGCAGACGGGCGCGCCCCGTGCTTCTCCGGTCTTGTAGCTGAAGCGGCCATTGTGCTTCGGACACTCGATTGTGTCGTCCATCACGAGCCCGTCGGCCAGATGGATTTTCTCATGGGTGCAAAGCCCATCTGTAGCAAAATACTCGTCGTCGGGGCTGCGATAGATCGCGAAGGTTCGCCCGGCGTGATCGAAACGAACAACATCTTCCTGATCGATTTCGTCGGCAGCACAGGCATCAACCCAGTTCGTCATTTCTTCCTCCTCATTGCAATCGCCAAGGCGTGAAAGGCGTTATCGAGTCTTGGGAGCAGGTCGACATTACGCTTTGAGCGCGCATCGTTTTTCCTCCCGAGTGGTTCCCAGCATGCGCGAAATAACCCCTCGCATTCCACGTCGATTGTGATCATTTTTCATCATGGAAGAGCTGCATGGAGAAGACACGTCGCTGGGGCGGCTAGGCTATAGGGCCGAAAACGTCGGCTTCACATCCACATATCGATAGACAATAAAGCCGGAGCCTGCGGAAGGAGGGCCGCAGGCTCCGGCATTTGCCGTCATCGCCGGTCGTGAGATGACGGTCCCGGCAGCCCAGCCGAGCCTTCGATCCGTTTAGCTCGGTGTGCCGGAGCGGCGCGCCTGCTTTTCGGCATATTTCTTGGCGCGCTCCATAAAGCGCTTGTTCATGCGGTCCTCGGCCTCCTTCGAGCCGTCATGGAAAGTGCCGAACCACTGGTCGAGCGGGATGACGCCATCGGCATAATTGCATTCGAAGAACTTGTGGTGGAGATAATGGTCATAGGCGTGGGTATCGATCCCGGCTTCCTCGCCGATCACGATCTTGTCGAAGCCGGCATGGCCTGGCGCCGGCGCAAGAGCGGCGTGCGTCAGATGGAACAGGGCGTGGATGGGATTGGAGGGCAAGATCCAATGGATGAGAACGCCCGAGAAATACAAAAGATGTTCGACCGGATGCATGGCGAGGCCTGACCAGGGGCCGGGATTGACGTTGTTGTGATGCAGCTTGTGGACCGCATGATAGAGCGGCGGCCAGTGGATCAGACGATGCACCAGATAGAAGTGCAGATCACGGAATGCCGGGATCAGCAGCATGATGATGATGCAATAGATGGGGTGCTCGGCAAAGTCGACATAGGGAATGATGCCGTTCGCAAAGGCCCATAGCGTCAGAACTTCGAATGCCGTCCAGAGCGGTACGGCGCTCGCAAAGGTCCAGATCACGTTGTCGACGGTCTGGTTTTTGAAAAGGAAGGCCGAGTTATCCTTCGACGGCCACTTGCTATTATATTTGAAGCGCGTGCCCTGCTTCTTCTGCATGTAGAGGCGGAGATGAAAGGCGCCGAAGAACAGGAAAACCAGCGCGGCATTGCGCAGGAGGAGATAGGCAATCCAGCCCGGCGCCAGTGTCTTCATCGTTTCCATGGAAGGTGTCGCGTAGAGCCACAGCAACGTTGCAACGGCGGCATAGACGGCATTCCAGGGCATCAGATAGCCGGGATATCCAAAGAACCATTTCAGGAAAGCGATCGGTTTAGCCGGCCAGATGAAGACGGGCGGATAGTGCAGAAGCTTGTTGGGTTTCCAGTCGCCGCGTTTGTCGCGGGTGCCATAGAGCGTGTCGTCCATAATGTGCCTCCCGGTGGATGAACTATGCGGTCAGTGTCAGCGACGTCGGCTGGAAACGACAGCATTGATTTGATGAAATTTGCTCACGGAGACGGGAACTTTTCTGAGTCGCGATCGGGGAGGGAAAGGTGGCGATTTGGCATCCAGAGCGTCTTGATGAAAAACCCTCACGACACCGGCGCCCGGCTCGCGAATACATCCGCTTTGCAATGAAACGCCGCGATGATCAAAAGCCATCATCGCGCCGGCTGGCGAAGATCTCGGATTCATGATCTGAGCTGCGCACTGGCAGGGGAGGAACCATGCAGAACTTGCTCATATTCCAGTCGCTCTGGTCCATGGAGCGGCGCAGCGCGCAATATCCGGAGCTTTCTCTGGAAGAAAACATCGACAAGATCGCGTCTGCGGGCTTCGATGGCATCAGTACCCATTGGTACGACCGCAAGGTCGTTTCCCGCGTCGCAGCGCTGCTCAAGCAGCATGGCTTGCAGGCGGAAGGTCAGTGCTTTCCCAAGACTGTCGACGATCTGAAGCCGGTGCTGGAAATCGCGGCCGAATACAATGTTCATCATATCTGTCTGCAGCCGGACGTGCGGCTACGTCGGCTGGAGGACTGTATTCCATTGGTGGAGGGTTGGCAGCGGCTGGCGGAAGAAGCCGGCATCGACGTCTGGATCGAGACGCATCGCGACCGTATGACGACGGATCTATTTTTCACGCTCGATCTCCTCGATCGACTGCCGGATCTGCGGCTGTTGGGGGATGTCTCCCATTTCCTCGTCGGGCGCGAATTTGCCTGGCCGGTATCCGACGAAAACCATGCGCTTATTCATCGGATACTGGATAGCTCCTGGGCTTTCCATGGCCGCGTTGCCTCGCGCGAACAGGTCCAGATCGAGATTTCCTTCCCACATCACAGGCCCTGGGTCGACCTTTTCCTCGGCTGGTGGGAATATGGCTTCAAAAGCTGGAAGAAGCGCGCCAACGAGGACGCAACGCTCGCCTTCACCTGCGAGCTCGGACCCAAGCCTTATGCGATCACCGGCAGGGACGGTGAAGATACCACCGACCGCTGGGAAGAATCGCTGCTTATGCGGCAGGAAATACTCGATTTATGGGCAAAGGTAGCCGGCTGATAAGTCGAATTAGATATCGATCATAGACTATTGATTTTGGAGGATTTTCGATGGACGTAAGAGCAGCGGTCGCGGTTGCGGCAGGCAAGCCGCTTGAGGTGATGACGGTTCAGCTTGAGGGGCCGAGAGCCGGCGAAGTGCTGATCGAGGTCAAGGCGACCGGCATCTGCCATACCGATGATTTCACGCTGTCGGGTGCCGATCCGGAAGGCCTGTTTCCGGCGATCCTCGGCCATGAGGGTGCCGGCATCGTCGTCGATGTCGGACCTGGCGTCACCTCGGTCAGGAAGGGCGATCACGTCATTCCGCTCTACACCCCCGAATGCCGCGAATGCCCGTCCTGCCTTTCCCGCAAGACCAATCTGTGCACCGCGATCCGCTCGACCCAGGGCCAGGGTCTGATGCCGGACGGCACCTCGCGCTTCTCGATCGGCAAGGACAAGATCCATCACTATATGGGCTGCTCGACCTTCGCCAATTATACCGTGCTGCCGGAGATTGCCGTCGCCAAGGTCAATCCGGACGCCCCCTTCGACAAGATCTGCTATATCGGCTGCGGCGTGACCACAGGCATCGGTGCGGTCATCAACACTGCCAAGGTGGAGATGGGCGCAACCGCCATCGTCTTCGGTCTTGGCGGCATCGGCCTCAATGTCATCCAGGGCTTGAGGCTTGCCGGTGCCGACATGATCATCGGTGTCGATCTCAACAATGACAAGAAGGCCTGGGGCGAGCGCTTCGGCATGACGCATTTCGTCAATCCGAAGGAAGTCGGCGACGACATCGTGCCTTATCTCGTCAACATGACGAAGCGCGGGGCCGACCAGATCGGCGGTGCCGACTATACCTTCGACTGCACCGGCAACACCAAGGTGATGCGCCAGGCGCTGGAAGCCAGCCATCGCGGCTGGGGCAAGTCGGTGGTCATCGGCGTTGCCGGCGCCGGCCAGGAGATCTCGACGCGTCCGTTCCAGCTGGTGACGGGCCGCTCGTGGATGGGGACGGCCTTCGGCGGCGCGCGTGGCCGCACCGATGTCCCGAAGATCGTCGACTGGTATATGGAAGGCAAGATCCAGATCGATCCGATGATCACCCACACCATGCCGCTCGAAGACATCAACAAGGGTTTTGAACTCATGCATTCGGGAAAGAGTGTTCGCGGCGTCGTCATCTACTGACGGCACAGGCGTCCTCGCCGGAAGTTTCTGGCGATCCAAGCGACGGATAAGCCGATCGCCATCGTTCAAGAAGAACGCCGGCCTCGTGATGGGGTCGGCGGTTTGAACATGAATGACCTTCAGGCAAAAGGATATGCCCATGACCAGCAAGTTGCTAGGTGCGACCGCCGCCGCTCTCTTCGCTCTATCTTCCGCAACCGTCGTCTTCGCCCAAACGGCACCTGCGACGCCAGCTCCCGCCACGACGTCTTCCACATCGGCGCCATCGTCCACCATGCCCTCGAAGGATGAGATCAAGACGGCGCGGCAAGCCTGCCGGCAGGATGCGACAGGGCAGGGCCTCAAGGGTCAGGCACGCAAGGACGCAGTCAAAAGCTGCCTGCAGCAAAAGTATCCAGTCCTGGCAAAACGCAAGACCTGCCATGACGAAGGTACGGGTAAAGGTTTGCAGAAGAAGGCGCTGCACGATTACGTCAAGCAGTGCATTACCGCGAGCTGAACAGCGACCTGCAATCGCGGCCTCTCGCCGGAGCTGCTCATCGTAACAGTCCGCTTCACGGGGCGGACCACTACCTCGCACAATCACCGCGCACGTCACGTCGGCCCTTTTTCCCGCAGGCAAGTCGCCTTATCTCCTTAAGCAAGGACATAAACTTCAGGGCGTGGCGTGCTTTTCAATCCAGACCGACTTTCATTCGGCATAGTACTGCCGGCGCAGCCGCGAACTGCGGCCGACATTCAGTTCGATACTCAGCTCGGCATTGCAACCCATGCCGACAAATTGGGTTTCGATGCGCTGTGGGTGAGGGATGTTCCCCTCAATAGCGAAAGCTACCCCGACCCGATCGGACATGCCGATCCCTGGGTTTTCCTGGGAGCTTTGGCGGCTGTCACCTCCAATATCCATCTGGCGACCGGCGCAATCGTCCTGCCTTTGCGGCATCCGCTCCATATCGCCAAGGCCGCGCTGTTCGTCGCCTCCCTTTCGAAAGGCCGGCTCGTCCTCGGTCTCGGTTCGGGAGACCGACCGAGCGAATATGACGTTTTCGGAGAGGATATCGAGAACCGTAAAGTGCTCTTTCAATCGCATTGGGACCGGCTCGCCGTTGCACTTAGCCCGGATCAGAAGGTCGTCGATGAAGGCGGTCGCGTGCGAAACGAGTTCGCCATCAGGCCCGCGCTGCAACAACCCTCCATTCCCCTGGTCGCGGTCGGTTCATCGTCGCAATCGCTCGAATGGATTGCCCGCCACGCAACAGCCTGGATGACTTATTACCGGCCGCTACCCGTTCAGAAAGACCGGTTGGCGCTTTGGCATAATGCCCAAGCCAAGGTAACCACGGATTTTCGCGGCTTCGGCCAGTCCATGGTGCTGGAACTGCTCGACAACCCGCAGGCCTCCTATGAGGAGATCAATCTTGGCGGCAGAACCGGTAGGCGAGGGCTTATCGACGCCTTGTCGGCAATGCGTGAAGCCGGCATTCATCACGTCGCCTTCAATCTCGTTGTCCAAGGCAGACCGGTCGGCGACGTCTTGGAAGAGATCGCAGCGGATATTTTGCCGGCTTTGCAGTAGCTTCGCCAATTGCCCTCGATGGTAGCGTCGTGGAAATCCTATCCCTGTGACCCTGGCTTT
Organism: Rhizobium sp. WW22; assembly: GCF_047041135.1. Taxonomy (NCBI): domain Bacteria; kingdom Pseudomonadati; phylum Pseudomonadota; class Alphaproteobacteria; order Hyphomicrobiales; family Rhizobiaceae; genus Rhizobium; species Rhizobium sp. WW22. The sequence continues at coordinate 1,051,664 of NZ_CP178199.1, read as the reverse complement.
TGCAGCCCTTGCCACCTATCTTTCCGCTGCAACCAAAAAGGGCCGATTTTGCTTCTCGAAATTTCTATCGTCATCGTCCTCACCCTCCTGAACGGCGTGCTTGCCATGTCGGAATTGGCGATCGTCTCATCCCGCCCTGCCCGTCTGAAAGTGTTATCGGATCAAGGCGGCAGAGGCGCGACCATGGCGATAAGGTTGGCCGAGGAGCCGGGCCGCTTTCTCTCAACGGTACAGATCGGCATCACGCTCGTCGGCGTCCTGTCCGGCGCCTTCTCGGGCGCCACACTTGGCGCTCGACTGTCGGGTTGGCTTGCCGCGCAAGGTCTTTCGGTCGCAGCCGCCGATGCCATCGGCGTTGGTTCCGTTGTAATGGCCATCACCTATCTATCGTTGATTATCGGCGAACTCGTACCGAAGCAGGTTGCTCTCCGGGCGCCGGAATTGGTCGCCAGCAAAGTCGCGCCGGCCATGGTGTTCCTTTCCCGAGCTGCAGCCCCGCTCGTCTGGTTGCTCGACCTCTCGGGACGGCTGGTTCTGAGGGCGCTTGGTCAATCCGGCAAGGTTGCCGATGGCGTTAGCGACGAGGAAATCAAGACGGTTCTGGCGGAGGCACAGAGCGCCGGCATCATCGCAACGGAAGAGCAGGCGATGATCTCGGGCGTCATGCGATTGGCCGACCGAACCGCAAGGGCATTGATGACGCCGCGTCGCGACGTGGAGGTTATCGATATCGAAGATAGCTTCGGCAAGGTTCGCGAGCAGATTCGCCGCACCGAAAAAGCGCGGCTGCCGTTACGCAAGGACAGCTCCGACGAGATCGTTGGGGTGCTGACAACAAGGGATTTCTTCGACGCACTGGCTTCCGGCGGTCAGCCTGACATTCTGAAGCTCGGCAAGCAGGTGCCGATCGTTTCGGATCTTTCAAGCGCCCTTGACGTCGTCAAGGCTCTGCGTCGCTCCTCTTCGCACATGGTGCTCGTCTATGACGAATACGGGCATTTCGAAGGCGTCATCACGTCGGGTGACATCCTGGAAGCCATTTTGGGAGCCGTTCAGGAAGAAGAAGACGCCGGCGGCGAACAGGCAATCGTCCGTCGCCACGACGGCAGCTATCTCGTGTCCGGCTGGATGCCTATCGACGAATTCGCCGATTTCATGAACCTCCAGATCGAAGACGATCGCGACTACCAGACGGTTGCAGGCTTCGTGCTGCAGGAGCTGCGCCATCTTCCGGATGTGGGCGAAAGCTTCACGAAAAACGGCTGGCGCTTCGAGGTCGTGGATCTCGACGGCCGCAGGATCGACAAGCTGCTGGTGAGCTCGGAAAACGGCGGCAGCGATAGTAGCCTTTGACAGCTGGATTGAGATGCGTGACACGCCCCTGATCATCTAAGCACGTCTCTTTACAAAACGAACTAGTTCGTACATTATTTCCTCAGAGGAGGAGTACCTGCTGCCCGAAGCAGCACGGTGACTGCCAAGATCGGCTTGAATGCCATGCGAAGGGGGCGCGGAAGGTAGATTCGGCGTTGCCGCTCGCTGCATTTCCTTGAAATTGGAATTGTCTGGGGAGGAACAACGATGACGATATCAACTGATCATAAGACGCCTAGGCGCGCCGCTTTTGCCAGCTGGCTGGGAAGTGCCGTCGAATATTACGATTTCTTTGTCTATGGGACGGCCGCGGCGCTGATCTTTCCGAAAATATTCTTTTCAGCGGAAGATCCGCAGACAGCGGCAATCGCTTCTTTTGCGACCTTCGGCGTGGCCTACATCATGCGGCCATTGGGTGCGGTGATCCTGGGTCACATCGGCGACAAGTTCGGTCGCAAAAAAGTGCTGACCTTCACGCTGCTTCTCATGGGATTCTCGACCTTTATTATCGGTTGCCTGCCGACCTATGGCCAGGCTGGCATCCTGGCTCCGATCCTCCTGGTTTTCGCGCGATTGCTGCAGGGTATTTCGGCTGCGGGAGAGCAGGCCGGAGCAAGCTCGATGACCCTCGAGCATGCTCCCGAGAACCGCCGGGCCTTCTTTACAAGCTTTACGCTGAGCGGGACACAAGCGGGCCTGATCCTCGCGACCCTCGTCTTCATTCCGTTGGGAACGCTGGACGAAGCCGCTTTGCTCTCATGGGGCTGGCGCATCCCATTTTTCCTGAGTTTCGCTGTCGTTATCGTCGGCTTCTGGGTTCGTCGAACGCTCGCGGAAACGCCCGCTTTCCTTGAAGAGACGAAGAAAGGCGATGTGGTCAGGCTGCCGCTGGTCTCGCTGTTTGCCAACTATTGGGCCGATGTGCTGCGTATCATCTTTGCCGCCTTGATTTCCGTGGTCAGCACGATTTTCAGCGTCTTCACGCTCTCCTATGCTGTCAACACCATGCATATCGATCGCTCGACGATGCTGACCGTTCTGGTGCTCGCCAACATCGTGGCGCTTGGCGCCATTCCGGCTTGGGCCATTCTGGCGGACCGAATCGGCCGCAAACCGGTCTTCATCTTCGGCGCCATCGGCTGCGCGCTTCTGATATGGCCCTATATCTGGGCAATCAGCCAGAATGACCTCACACTCGTCTTCATCCTCGGCATTCTGCTCTCGGGCGTTGTTTACAGCGCATCCAACGGCATCTGGCCGGCGCTCTATGCGGAAATGTTCGACACCCGCGTGCGTCTGTCCGGCATGGCCGTCGGCACCCAGATCGGTTTTGCGCTTGGCGGCTTTGCTCCGACGATCAGCGCCGCCCTTATGGGCAGCGGTCCCATGGGATGGGTGCCGGTTGCCTTGTTTACCTCGATCACAGCCTTGATTGCCGCCATTTCCGCCGCAACCGCGACGGAGACTTATAAAATGCCGATCGATCAACTCGGCAAGGATGCGCGGCGCTTCGCAGGCTCGATGAACCACGCCGATCGGACGGTCTAGACGTCAGGATCCGATCTGGACGATGACGTGTCGCGATCGCGGACAAGCTTGTTGAAAACCACCACGTGAATGGGATGAAACAATGAAAACCTCGATTGCGACCGTTTCGATCAGCGGAGACTTGAAGGAAAAGCTTCACGCCATCGCCAAAGCTGGTTTCGACGGTGTCGAGATCTTCGAGAACGATTTTCTCGCTTTCGATGAATCGCCACGCCAGGTCGGTCAAATGGTCCGCGACCATGGGCTGGAGATCACGCTCTTTCAGCCCTTCAGAGATTTTGAAGGCATGCCGGAGCCCTTGCGCAGCCGGACCTTCGACCGCGCCGAACGCAAGTTCGATCTGATGCAGGAGATGGGCACGGATCTTGTGCTTGTCTGCTCGAATGTTTCGTCGGTCGCGATGGGGGGTATCGATCGAGCAGCGGCCGACTTCTACGAACTCGGGGAGAGGGCGCCAAGCGCGGCTTGCGCGTTGGCTATGAAGCACTTGCCTGGGGCCGGCACATTCACGACCATCGCGACGCCTGGGAAATCGTCCGTCGGGCCGCTCATCCGAATATCGGCCTCATTCTCGACAGCTTCCATACCCTCTCGCGCAAGATCGATATCAATTCGATCCGGTCAATACCGAAAGAGAAGATCTTCATCATCCAGCTTGCCGATGCGCCGTTGATCGACATGGATCTCCTCTATTGGAGCCGTCATTTCCGCAATATGCCGGGCGAGGGCGACCTTCCCGTGCTTGACTTCATGAAAGCCGTCGCGGCGACAGGCTATGACGGCTATCTCTCTCTCGAAATTTTCAACGACCAGTTTCGTGGCGGCTCGCCGACCGCCATTGCCGTCGATGGCCGGCGTTCGCTCATTTATCTCGGCGACCAGGTGCGCCGCGCGGAAAGCAGCGGCCTTACCCTGCCGCCGATGCCGGCGCGTGCCGAGGTGGAGGGCGTTGCCTTTATCGAATTTACCGTCGATGAAGCGGAGACATCCGCCCTCTCGGATCGGTTGCGTGCCCTGGGCTTTCGCCATGTCGGGCACCACAAGAGCAAGCGCGTCGACGTCTTCCGGCAAGGCAATATCAATCTCGTCGTCAATACCGATCCGGATGGGTTTGCCGGCGTGTCCTATGCCCTGCATGGGCAGTCGGCCTATGCGATGGGATTGTGGGTGGATGATGCTGAGGCTGCGGTCGCACGGGCTGTCGCCCTCGGCGCCGAACGCTTTGAGCAGGCCCTGACGCCTGGTGAAATAAAAATGCCGGCCATAAGAGGCGTCGGCGGCGGCATCCTTTATTTCCTGGATCGGGGGAGCGTGCTCGCTCGCATATGGGAGAGCGAATTCGATCCGATCGATGACGATACTGATCTCCGACCGGTCGGACTGACGGGAATAGATCATGTTGCGCAAACGATGAAATACGAGGAGTTGCTGACCTGGCTGCTCTTTTACACCGCGATCTTGAAGGCGCATAAGACGCCAATGGTCGACATTATCGATCCCGCCGGTGTCGTCCGCAGCCAGGTGGTCGAAAACGAGCCGGGAACTTTGCGTATTACTTTGAACGGTGCGGAAAATCGCAATACCTTGGCGGGACATTTCATTGCCGAGACTTTCGGCTCCGGGATTCAACACCTGGCCTTTTCTACCGACGATATTTTCGCGACAGCGGTAGCTTTGTCGAAAAATGGTTTTGCGACGTTGATGATCTCGCCCAATTATTACGACGATCTCGAGGCGAGATTCGGCCTGGAGCCGACCTTCACCGATCGTCTGAAGGCACATAATATTCTCTACGATCGAGACGATTACGGCGAATATTTCCAGCTCTATAGCCCGACCTATGGCGAAGGTTTCTTCTTCGAAATCGTTCAGCGCAGCGGCTATCGCGGCTATGGTGCGGCAAACGCCATCTTTCGCATTGCGGCGCTCCGGCGGCATCTGCGGCCAATTGGTGTACCGAAACTTTAGGCTCTCCCCATCAGCGCGAAGCCTATGTTAAAGCTTTGATCTTCAATGATGGGCCGGAGCGCCCAGGAAGACGGGCAGAGGGCATGACCAAATCGCAAGCGGCGAAGATAGAGCGTATTGCGCGAAAGAACGATCCAGACGCGACCAAAGAAAATATCCTCAAGATCGCAACCGAGGAATTCGTCGCGGCCGGCTTTTCCGGGGCGCGCGTCGACGAGATTGCCGAGCGCACCAAGACGTCCAAGCGCATGATTTACTACTATTTCGGTAGCAAGGAAGGGCTCTATCTCGCTGTCCTGGAGCAGGCTTACACGAAGATCCGCACGCTCGAGAGCGAACTCGATCTCGAAAACATGCCGCCCGTTCAGGCCATGGCGCAATTGATTGCAAGCACCTTTGATCACGATGATCAAAATCCGGATTTCGTCCGCCTGGTCAGCATCGAGAACATTCATCGCGCGGAGCATATGAAACGTTCGGTCGTCCTGTCGCAAATGAATATCGCAGTCATCGACATCATCTCACAAATTCTCGAAAGGGGTTATGCCGATGGCAGCTTCGTGCGCCGCGTCGATCCCGTCGATTTACACATGATGATCAGCGCGCAGTGCTTTTTTCGCGTTTCCAATCGGCATACTTTCGGAGCGATCTTCGAGCGCGACCTTTCATCAGAAGAATTGAAGAAACGGCACAAATCTTTGATAATAGATGCCATTCTTGCCTTTCTGAAAAATCCGTCTCCCGACTTGATCTGAATTCGCGTCAAACTGTTTGAGTTCCGTCGGCGGCTCCAGCCGGCATGCAAAACTGCGCCTTACGTTGACTTTACGTACTAGTTCGTACATTTTTGTCGCAAAGCCACGTGGCATAACCTTATTTCGCTGCTCGGGAGGAAGAATTGAACACCCAAACCGCAATCGTTCCGCGTCAGCTTCGCGTCGGATTAATCGGCGCCGGCATTGGCCGGTCGCTCACGCCGGCCATGCATATGCGCGAAGGCGAGCATTGCGGACTGTCCTATCGCTACGATCTCATCGACCTGGATGCCCGCGGTCTATCGGTCTCGGATTTGCCTGCACTTATTGATGAAGCCGAAGCGCTGGGTTTTGCCGGTCTTAATATCACGCATCCTTGCAAACAGGCGGCTGTTGCACTCGTGGATGAGCTATCGCCTGATGCCCAGACGCTGGGATCCATCAATACGATCACCTTTCATGGAAAGAGCAGGATCGGCCATAACACCGATTGGTGGGGCTTTGCTGAAAGCTTCCGCCGCGGGCTGGCCGGCGTTGCGCTTGGTCATGTCGTACAGCTAGGAGCAGGTGGCGCAGGTGTTGCCGTCGCGCATGCAACGGCCGCGATGGGCGCGCGCTCCATAGAGATATTCGATCTGGATCCCAAGCGTGCACAGGCTCTCGTGGAGCAGCTTCAGCCGGCACACGATGCCTGTCGTTTCTCGATCGGTCATGATCTTGTCGCCGCGCTTGATGCCGCGGACGGCCTAGTCCACGCAACCCCAACCGGCATGGATGCGCATCCGGGTCTGCCGCTCGACGGACGGCTTTTAACGGAGCGCCTTTGGGTTGCCGAAATCGTTTACTTCCCGATAGAAACCGAATTGGTGAAGCGCGCCAAGCAGGCAGGATGCCGCGTACTCGACGGCGGTGGCATGGCGGTATTTCAGGCCGTAAAGGCTTTCGAACTATTCACGGGCATGCGTCCGGATGCGAACCGTATGATGCAGCACTTCAATTCATTGCGCTCCTGAGAAAAGCCCGTTTATCCGCATCAAGCTGCTTTTCGCACCGATGGATCATCATTTGCATTTCCATGCAAATGACTGCGGCTTTAAGTTCCATAAGATAGATTATCTGATATTTACCTGTAGCGGCATTTTAGAGATGCGACACATAGGCCAGTTAGAGATGCGACACTCGTCGCCTCTCGGGATGCTGGTCGAACGTCAGGATTGGGGAGCAAGATTAGCGACGTGCAACGTGGCTGAGGCCATCTGTGTTCGGAGTCGTCATGTCTTGTTTGATTGTCATGTCGCAGAAGGAATTGCATCGCCTAGAACGTATTTGCGAAGTTCGCCGAGGCAGCCTGACGGTGGTTCGGGCTGCTGAGTTGTTGGGGCTCAGCCGCGGCCAGGTGCATCGGCTTCTGCAAGCCTATGACCAGGACGGAGCCGACGGTCTGAGGTCGAAGAAGCGCGGTCGTCCGAGCAACCGGCGCCACAGCGAGGATTTCCGCAACCTGGCTCTCGACCTGGTGCGTGAGCATTACGCGGACTTCGGGCCGACCTTGGCGGCGGAGAAGCTACTTGAGCGCCATCGGATATCGGTCAGCAAGGAGACGCTGCGTCAATGGATGATCGAAGCCGGCATCTGGGTGTCACGCCGCGAGCGCAAGAAGCGGGTCTTTCAGCCGCGTGGCCGGCGTGATTGTTTTGGTGAGCTTGTCCAGATCGATGGTTCGCATCACTGGTGGTTTGAAGAGCGTGGCCGCAAATGCGCCCTGCTCGTCTACATTGATGACGCCACTGGCAAGCTCTTGCATCTGCGCTTTGCGGCGTCTGAGAATACCTTTGATTATCTGCATGCGACGAAGGCCTATTTGCAGCAATGGGGCAAGCCGATTGCATTCTATAGCGACAAGCACGGTGTTTTCCGTAGCGCGCATGCCTCACTGAAGGACCGCACGAGCGGCCTGACGCAATTCGGTCGGGCGCTTTACGAGCTGAACATCGACATTATTTGTGCGAACACTCCACAAGCCAAAGGCCGTGTGGAACGCGCCAATCAGACGCTGCAGGATCGGTTGGTGAAGGAGTTGCGGCTGCGCGGTATCGATACGATCGAGGCGGCTAACGCCTATGCGCCAGAGTTCATGGCGGACTTTAATGCTCGGTTTGGCAAGCCCGCACGCAATCCGAAGGACATGCATCGGCCGCTGGCCGATCACGAGAACCTCGATGGTGCCATGTGCCGCAAGGAAGTTCGCAAGCTGTCGCATTCCTTGACGTTGCGCTACGACAAGGTGATGTTCATTCTCGATCCGACAGAGCGCGCGACGGCGCTAGCGGGCAAGAAGATGGTCGTTTGCGACTATCCTGACGGACGCCTCGAGATCACGCACGATGGGGTCTCCCTGCCCTACAAAACCTTCGACACGTTGCGGTCGGTGCACCGAGCGGACGTGGTTGAGAACAAACGGCTGGATGACATGCTGTCGATCGTCGCTGAGCTGCAGGCTGGGCGCCAGCAGCAGCGCAGCAAGAGCGGCCCTCGTCGCACTGGCCAGACGGATCATATGTTTGGCATTCCCGATGGCAGCAAGAGCAACGGCTATCAGACACGTGGTGCCAAGCCTGGACGGAAGACGGATTTTACGAAGGATCCCATCGTCATCGCCCGACGGCGACAAGCATTGGCGACCCGGGACGCGGCAGAGTGATGGAAGCGATCCGGTTGAGAAAGCTAAAGTATATGATTGCGCCAGAGCCATCCGCCGCCGACCGGGCTACGCAACCCCAGCCAGCTTCACCCGGCCGGCGGCTCACAGCTGCGCATCCATATCTATAGAATCTTGCAAATGAAGTAATAACAGATATTATTGTGTCGCGTTTCTAAATTGATTACTTTGTCTCATCTCTAAATAGCCGTGACATTACCTGTGCCGCAAAGTTAGAGTATCCTGATCCCGCAAAGCAGCAATACCACTCTCCCCGCGTCAATGCCCGTCCCGGGCAACGTCGTCTTTCGGGACCGTATCCACCAGGTTCTTCCGATGGAAAATGAAGAGTCCAGCAAGGACGATGATAGCGGAGCCGATGATAATCTGGGTGTCCGGAATATCGCCGAAGAAAACGAAGCCCAGGACGATTGCCCAGACAAGCAGGCTATATTGGAGCGGAGCCAGGAGCGAAGCTGGCGCGAGCTTCAAGGATCTGGTTATCAGCATATGAGCGCTACCGGCGACAATGCCGAGGGCGAGCATCGCACCGAGATCGAGCGCTGATGCGGAACGCCAGTTGCCGATGCTGAGCGCCAACCCGGCAATAAGCGCACCGAGCGTCTGCCACGCGACGAGCGTCGCATCGCGTGTCTGCCGCAGCCGCCGTCCAAGCACCAGGGTCAATGAGAATGCGAGGCTGCCGCTGAGGCCGAAAAGCGATGGCCAGGAAAACATTGCGGCCGAAGGTCTGAGCGCGATCAATACGCCGATAAAGCCGACGAAAACCGCAAGCCAGCGCCGCCAGCCGATCCTCTCGTCAAGGAAGAAATGCGAGATCGCCGCCACGTAGATCGGGCCGGCCATGTAGAAGGTCATGACATCGGCAAGCGGCAGATAGGCGACAGCGGCGTAAAAGAGAGCGACGTCGAGCGTCGCCATGACGACACGCAGAAGCTGCAGCGGCGGCCTTTCGAGGCGAAAAAGCGCGTCACTGCCCTGTCGCGCGATCATAGGTGTCAGAATAATGAACGAACCGAAAGAGCGGATCACCAGAATCTGACCGACGGAGAAACTCGCGACCAGCCACTTGCCCATGGCATCGTTCAGCGAAAACAGGAAGTCGCCGAGAAGCATCAGCAGCATGCCGGCAAGTACAAGATTGCCGCTTGTTACGGCTTTGCCCATGCGCATGCTGACTATCCTTGCGAATCCTGCATTTTACCACCTGCGCTTTAGCCGGTTTTGCCCCCTACCCGCAATGGATTTCCTCGTGGGCAGTTATTCCCAACATCTATCGGTTTTCAGCCACAGAAGCATCGGAGCGCTCGCCCTCGGCAGACGCGATCTTCCTCTAAAACTTGAGCGGATGTTTATAAATTCGTTTATATGATAACGTTTATGGAAGCGACGAGCCGAACCTCGCCAAAGGGAGACGCTCGATATTCCTACATGCTTTTCATTGTTGCATAACAGCCTGCCGATATTGTCCGCTTGCCGGGTGAGAGAAGATACATGATGCAGCCGCCGGATGGAGCGCCAGATCCTACGCACCGGGACCAAGACGTCGAAGACGAGCAGGTCCTTAAGCCATTTGAATTGCTCCAGGCCCGGTACCTGTCTCTCGCCGAGCGCTACGAATGGCTCGAAGCCATGATCAACTACGTACCGGACTATATCTATGCCAAGGACAGGAATGGCCGCTTCCTTTTTGCTAACCTGGCGATCGTCCTCAACAATGGCTTCAGGCATGTCGACGAGTTGATTGGACTTACCGACGCCGAAATTCACCCCATGGCCGATGCCTACAAGATCGAAGAAGTCGAACGGCAGGTAATGGAGAGCGGCAAGGCCGATCTCGGCGTCGAGGAACGGCGACTGAAGGGTGAAGGCTGGCTCATGATGTCGCGGGTGCCGCTACGCGACAGAAACGGCAACATCATCGGCGTCGTCGGCGCATCGCGCGACATTTCCGCTCGAAAACGGGCAGAAAAACTGATGAGTGCCCAGACGAAGCTTCTACAGGATGTGGCGCGCGGCGTTGATCTCGACGTATTTCTTAGGGAGTCCCAGGTCCTTCTTGAGGAGTTGCTCAACGGCAGACGCGTGAGCTTCGTCCTCAATGGCGAGCAAACTGAACAGCTCGCCGGCGATATCCTGGAATTTCCCATTTTTTCGCGAGACGGCGGCCGGCATGGAGCCCTGGTGACGGTGCAAACCGATGGTGACGAGGCCGGGCTTATGGAATTCTTCGCCGGCATAGCGCAGACCGTGGGCATTGCCATCGATCGCCATCGCGACATCGCCCATATCGCCTATCTGGCTGAACATGACGCGCTCACCGGCCTGCCGAACCGCATGCTGCTCGACCGCAAGCTCAGCGCCCTCTTGGAAAAAGCGTCCCGACAACAAAGGTCATTGGCCGTGGCCTTTGTCGACCTCGATAATTTCAAGCTGGTGAACGACACCCTTGGCCACGCAGCCGGCGATGAATTACTGACCGTTGTTGCGCGGCGCATATCGACCCAAGTCGGCGAAGGCGGCGTTGTTGCGAGGATTGGCGGTGATGAATTCATCATCGTTCTGGAAGATCCGGCTGAGCCAATATATGAGAGGCTCGCGGCCGTACTGGCAGACATTTCCCAGCCCATGATTGTGCAAGGCGTCGAAATCCGGGTAGGCTGCAGCATCGGTGTCGCGTGCGCCATGGAGCATGGCACGACGGCTTCGGAACTCTTCGCAAATGCCGATATGGCGCTCTATCGTGCCAAGGAAGCGGGGCGCAATGCCATTCGCCTGTTCACGCCGGCGATGGCGGAGGACGCCCGCAACAAGCTGATCCGTATCGAAGAATTGCGACGCGCTGTGGAGCGGGACGAATTCGTGCTCCATTATCAACCGCAAAAGGAAGTTCGCAGTGGCAAGATCATTGGGGTCGAGGCCCTCGTGCGGTGGCAGCATCCTGTCGAGGGCTTGTTGTTGCCCGGTGTCTTCATTCCGCTCGCGGAAGAAACAGGGCTCATCGTCCCGCTCGGCGAAATCGTTCTGCGAAAGGCCTGCCAGCAAGCCCGTCTGTGGCAAGATCGTGGCCTGCCCGCACTGCGCATGGGCGTCAACGTATCTGCGCGGCAATTCCTGGAGAGTTCACTGACAAGCCATGTGGCATCCGCACTGCAATCGGCTGATCTCGATCCGCAATGGCTTGAGCTCGAACTGACGGAAAGCTTGATCATGCGTGACGTCGAGGGCGCCATCGAGCGGATGCATGAGCTGAAAGAGCTGGGTGTTAGCCTCGCGATGGATGATTTCGGCACCGGATATTCAAGCCTGAGCACCCTCAGGCGCTTTCCGCTTTCCCGGCTGAAGATCGATAGATCCTTCATTGCCGATATTCCCGAAAAGCCGGGCGATATGGCAATCACCTCCGCGATCGTATCGCTCGGCAGAACACTCGATCTGGAAGTCGTGGCGGAAGGCGTCGAGACCGAGGAGCAGGCCCGTTTTCTCGAGGGCGCCGGATGCGAATTGCTTCAGGGCTATCTGTTTGCCCGGCCCCTTCCCTCCCTTGAGGTCGAAGGCCTGATTGCCGGGACCGTTACGAAAGCTGGGTAGATATTCGCACGGGGCAGCTCGCCGCACGCGGATGCCTCTCAAGGAAATGTCACCATCTCGATCCAGTTCGCACCCGCATTGACCGGGTATCGCCCCACCAATGCGAGACCGCCATCGGATTGGTCGATGGCGTAGACGGACAGCCGGTCGGATTTCTCTCCCGATGCGACGAGGAACCGGCCTGATGGGTCGATGCGGATGCCGCGCGGCTGCTGCTCGGTCGGATAATTCGTGACGTAAGTCAGCCTTCCGTTATCCACATCGATTTTCAATAGCGCAAGCCGGCTGGTGGTCCTTTCCGTCGTATAAAGAAATCTGCCGTCCGGTGTGATGCCGATATCTGCGGCCCAGATTTTCGGCTCGCCGTTGTCTGGTGAGACTGCATCCGGTGCTAGGCCAGGCGACAGGCCCGCATCCTCGGGAATGGATGCGACGCTCTCGACCTCTCTCAATGTGCCCCTATCGGCATCGAGCGCATAGTGGACGACATGGCCGGTCAGCTCCGTCAGAACGTAGACGGCCTTATTATCCGGCGACACGACGATATGCCGCGGGCCAAAGCCCTTGCCGGTCAGGACCTGAGCCGGATCGTTCGGCTTCAGTATCCCGGTCCCAGGGTGTAGGATGAATTGCTGCACGGCATCGGAGCCGAGATTGGTGACAAAGACATATTTGCCTGTCCGATCAGTGACGATCGAATGGGCGTTGCGGCCGGTTGCGATCACTTGCTGGGCTTGCGCGGTGACGAGCCCATTCTTGTCGATGAGCAGCACGGCGATCTTGTTGCCGCCATAAGAGGCAGCCAATAGAAGCCCGCCTGTCGGGTCGAGGGCAACATAGGCCATGCTGTCGGGCAGCGCTGCGGCCGCCTCCTGCCTTAATCTGCCGCTTTCGGGATCGATCGCCAGCGTCAGCACCCGGTAAGGCTGCGCGCGGATAACGGCGTAAAGATGCCGCCTGTCGGAGCTGACAGCCATCGGCATGACCATCGCGCCGACATCCATGCTGGATATCGCCATGAGCGCACCTGTCGCTCCATCCATTCGATAGGCATCGATCGTTCCGGCAATTGCCGCAGAGACATATACGAACGTGCGATGCACACTGGAAGAAGGCTGAATCACGGATCACCTCGTCCGAGCATCAGGGCCGGTTCCATCGGCGGCGATGCGGATCATCTGGAAAATAGATACTGCTATCCATCGAATGCGCGAAAACCGGATGGTCGCAATCCCCTCGATCCGGCTGGCCAAAATCGACAGCTATCATATGACATAATATGACAACAGCACCCTGTCGAGCATTATTGCTCCTGCAGCTCGGCGAGATGGCGATAGCGACGCTGGCTCGCCATCATATGCGCCCGCATCGCTTGTCGCGCGCGTTCTGGATCTTGATCGGCGATCGCCGCTAAAATCTCCGCATGCTCTGCAAGAACCTTCTGCAGATAGGCGCGGTCATTCGCCTCGGGCAATGTCGGAAACTGCCGGCGCGGAATGGTTCGTGTACCGAAATGCCGGAGCACATCGACATAGAACCGGTTATTCGTCGCGGCCGCGATCGCCATATGAAACTCATAGTCCGCTTCGACGGTCGACAGCCCCTGCTCTATCAGCTGCGCCATCTTACGGTTGGCCGTTGCAATCGCGGCCTCCTGTTCGGCCGTCCTGCGATAGGCGGCGATGGCTGCCGCCTCGCCTTCCGCCGCCATGCGGAATTCCAGCAGTTCCAGCGTTTCGGGGATACTCTTGACCTCGACCGGCGTCAGCAGCAGCCCAGACCGCGTCGGTGTGTCGGAAACGAATACGCCCTTGCCCTGAACCGGCGTGACGAGGCCTGCCGCACGAAGATCTGCAATCGCCTCGCGCACGACGGTCCGGCTGACGTCGAATGCAGCCTCAAGCTGCGGCTCGGTCGGAAGCTGGTCGCCGGCCCGAAGCTTGCCGCTCTCGATCTGCAAGCGCAATTCGTCGATGACCCTTTGCGCCAGCCTTTGCCGTGTCCGGGCATTTGTCGTCATTCCCAATCCCCGACCCTTTTGTTGGCCTTCAACCGCAGTCGCTTCTCATCGTCAGCAAGTCATCATACGAATAGTCTTAACATCAGGCGCGTCGAATGCAATTGGGCCAGGCAGGCCCATCAGATTTCCCAGTCAGAACTATATGCCCTGGATCTCAATTTCGACGACAATTCCAGCTGTACCTCGATCGTCTTCTGCAGCCTTGCCTGTAGACTGTCGGACGAGATGGTACCGTCTAACCAATCCCGCTCGGTGGCGTAAACGACATAGGGATTGATCACGCATTTGAAATCGAGCATCAGCGACATGGCCAGACTTCCATAGGCCATATAGCTGTGCGGAAGCCCACCGGAGCAGATGAAAGTGACGATCTGATCGAACCAGGCCGATTTTCGTCCGCCGGCGCCTGTCGCACCGGTAAGTTCGATCAGACTCTTGGCAGCGCTGCCGCCCCTACCGGGCTTGCCTGACAGTCTCGGAGGGCATTTCTCCGAAGGATTGATAATATAGCGCTGCGAACCGCCCCATATGGGAAAATCCCCAATCGCGCGCGATGTCGGCCACCACCCGGGAACGGTTCGATTGTATCAAGGCCTTACGCGCGCCTTGCAGGCGTATCTCGCGCAGATAGCCGAGGGGCGTCATGTTCTTGAACCGCTGAAATGCGGTCTGTAAAGATCGCACGCTTGTTCCGCTCTCGCGCGCAATATCGGCGATCTTGATGTCCGCACCTGCATTTACGTGCATATATTCCATTGCGCGCTTCAACTGCTTCGGGATTGCCGGCGATGCCGGCCCTTGCAACTGCGGCGTATAATTGTGCGGCACAGTCTCAAGCAGAGCAATCATCATTGCCTGCAAAAGGCATTCGGTGAATGAAGCGGAGGATTTTTGTTGGCCGGCCGCTGTGAGGTCCTGCCAGATCAAGTTTCCAAGAGCGGCAATCTGCATCCCTCGCCCCGATGTCAAATCGACCGGGCCGGCGAATTCCAGATCAGAGCGCACCGGTGCGTCCAGCAACGTGCTGAGCTGCCGTATCATGGCCGCCTTTTCGAATGCGATGCCCATATGGCTCCGCTGCTCGAAAAACGTGAGCCGGCTGAAAGAAGACATATCGGCCACAAGTCCCCTGCCCGGCTCCGATTCCAATTGCCGCCCAGCAGCGTCGACAAGCATCTTGCCGGCGGTCGGCAGATAGAGGCCGTAGGCTTCGGGGCCACCGGGCAGCATAACGCTCATGCCAGAATGACATTTGCCCCGCCAGACGCTGCAGGAGCCGATCGTATAGTGGCGGTCTTCCACCGAAATCGCACCGCGGCGATGGAGAGGTTCGACAATCGCGGGAAACAGGGTTCTCGCGTAGTGTGCGGTCATCTCCTCGGCATCGGCTTTCTCGATTTGGGACACCGAGCACGTCGCGTAAGTCAAATGTTCCCCTCATTGCGCTACGTCTGCAGATTACCTTTTTAGCCTTCGGTCATCTGCCTCGAAAATACATCCTCGCTTACGCCCCTGGAGAAAATAACGCCATAAAACTAGAAAAATCAATGGCTCATCGAATAAGTATGATAATTACAACCATGCGGATGCATCGCAACGGCAGTATATATTTTCTTCCTGCTTATATTATTTCATAATATGATCGGACGCATTGAGATATATTTCATATTTAAAGAATGCCTCTCGTTAATACGTTAATTTTTCAGCCGGGGCCGCACAGGATGCCTGAATATACAGGTAGACATCCCGGCCTCTTGACGGAATGTTATCGATAACATAGCCTCCTCCTATCGAAGCTTTGGGAGGAGCAGGATGGACGACGAAAAGCTGCTCGCATTTTCCGACATCACCAAGGAATTTGGCGGAACGCGAGCCCTGTCGAACGTGTCGCTCGACTTGCAGCGCGGCGAAATCCTCGCGCTTCTCGGGGAAAACGGCGCGGGTAAATCGACGCTCATCAAGACATTGGCTGGCATCTACAAGCCGGATGGCGGGCAGATCCTGTTTCGCGGCAAACCCTATCATCACCGCCCGCCACAACCCAATCAACGCCAACCGGTCGCCTTCATCCATCAGGATCTCGGACTGATCGAATGGATGACGGTGGGCGAGAATGTCGGGCTCGCGCAGGGCTATTCCCTGCGCGGTAAATTGATCGACTGGCGCGCCACGGAGCGACGTACCGCCGAGGCACTGAAGCTCGTCGGCTGCGATTTCGATCCGTCGACCCGCGTACAGGAGCTGACCCGCACCGAGAAGTCGCTGGTCGCAATCGCTCGGGCGCTTGCCGTCGAAGCCGACGTGCTGGTGCTTGACGAACCTACGGCCAGCCTGCCCGCCGACGAGGTCGAGAAACTCTTTGCCGCCATCCGCCCGCTGAAAGAGCGCGGCGTGGCTATGATCTATGTGTCTCATCGCCTCGACGAGATCTTCCGTATCGCCGACCGCGTTGCCGTCTTACGTGACGGTCAGCTGGTCGGCCAGAAGCCAGTCTCCGAGACAACACCGGATGAACTCATCCGCATGATCGTCGGGCGCAAGGCGGACCAGCTTTTCGTCAAGGCAGAAAGAAGCGCTGGCCCCGCCATCGTTTCCGTAAAAGAGCTTTCCTGCCGCGGCGCGGGACCCGTGTCCTTCGATATCCGAAAGGGCGAATTGCTTGGTCTCGTCGGCTTGCGCGGCGCCGGCCAAGAACTGATCGGACGCACCCTCTTCGGCTGCGAGCCGTCGCAGGGCAGCGTTCGCTTGAATGGGGCAATACCCGATCTTTCCAGCACAGTCGCAGCGATGGCTTCAGGCATCGGGCTGATCGCCCGCGATCGGACCGAAGAGTCCGTCGCCATGTCGCTCAGCCTGCGTGAAAATACGTTCCTCAATCCGGGCGCCTCCGGACGAAGCCTGTTTTCGTTCCTGTCGCCACGCCGCGAAGCCGAAGCCGCCTATTCTCTCGGCAGCCGCGTCGGCCTCAGACCCAATGACCAGAGCCTTACTATCGAAGCCCTATCCGGCGGTAATCAGCAGAAGGTCGTCGTCGGACGATGGCTGGCGACGGGCCGCAAATTGCTGATCGCCGAAGATCCGACCGCCGGCGTCGATGTCGGCGCCAAGGCCGACATCTATCGGCTGATCGCCGAGGCGGTCGAGGCAGGCCTTGCCGTGCTCGTCGTCTCCACGGATTTCGAGGAAATCGCTCACATCTGCCATCGTGCCCTGGTGTTTTCGCGCGGGAGGATCGTGCGCGAACTCAGCGGTGCCGACCTGACAACACCGGCGGTCATCGCCGCCGCATCAGCATCCGAAGCGGCCTGAACCGGAGGAGAACACCATGCAATCGATCGAATCCAACGCGCTCGAGCCAACCCGCGCCGAGCTTTCGGCCATGAGCTTCGGCCAGAAGATCCAGCGCCTGCTGCCTGTCTATGGCCTCGTCATCCTGACGGTCTTCCTGATCCTGCTCTTCTCCATTCTGCTGCCGCAGACGTTCCCGACGATGCTCAACCTGCGTTCGATCGTTTCCGACAAGACGATCATCGCCATCCTGTCGCTGGCGGCCATGATCCCGATGGCGGCTGGCCGCATCGACCTGACGATCGGCTATGGCATCGTCCTCTGGCACGTGCTGGCGATCAGCCTTCAGACGATGTTCGGGCTGCCTTGGCCGGTTGCCGTCCTGATCGTCATCGCGCTTGGCGCGCTGACTGGCTTTCTCAACGGCCTGCTGGTAGAAATCGCCAAGATCGACAGCTTCATAGCAACGCTCGGCACGGGCACGGTCCTCTACGCCATCGCGCTCTGGCATACAGGCGGACGGCAGGTGGTGGGCATGCTGCCGCAAGGGTTTTATGCGCTGAACGGCACCATGGTCTTCGGCCTGCCGATCACCGGCATCTATGTTCTGGCACTTGCCTTCGTCATGTGGATCGTCCTCGAATATCTGCCGATCGGCCGCTACATCTATGCGATCGGCGCCAATCCGAAGGCTGCCGCGCTCAACGGCATTCCCGTCCGCCGCTTCGTCATTGGCGCCTTCGTCACATCGGGCACGCTTGCCGCCATCGCCGGCGTCCTGCTTGCCTCCAAGCTGCGTATCGGCCAGGCAAGCGTCGGGCTCGAATATCTGCTGCCCGCGCTGGTCGGTGCGTTCCTTGGCTCGACAACGATCAAACCCGGCCGCGTCAATGTCTGGGGCACGATGATCGGCGTCATCATCCTGGCGGTCGGTATCGCCGGCATCCAGCAGTTCGGCGGCTCCTTCTATGTCGAGCCTCTGTTCAACGGCGTCACATTGCTGGTTGCCATCGGCATTGCCGGCTACGCGCAGCGCCGCCGCAGCCATGCCGGACGCATGGCGCCGGCCCAGGCACCGCAACTTTCCGCCAAGACGGCGGAGAAATGAAAATCATCCGAAGTTCGAATGTCCAAAGGGAGGAGAAGACATGAACCGTAGACAATTCCTGCAGGCCACGACGGCGATCCTGGTGCTATGCGCCGGCCAGGCCTATGCCGACCCGTTGGCGGATGCGAAGGCCGTCGTCGAGAAATATGCGACACCGGTGACCAAATGGGACGGACCGACCACCGGCCCGAAGGCACAGGCCGGCAAGACCATCGTCGTGCTAGCGGGCGACCTGAAGAATGGCGGCATTCTCGGCGTCAGCAACGGTGTCGAGGAAGCAGCAAAGGCGATCGGCTGGGAGGTGAAGGTTCTTGATGGCGCCGGTTCCATCGGCGGACGCACGGCAGCTTTCGGTCAGGCCATAGCCCTGCAGCCTGCCGGCATCATCATCGATGGCTTCGATGCCGTCGAACAGGCGCCGGCACTGGAACAGGCAAAGGCCGCCAAGATCCCGTTGGTCGCCTGGCATGCCGGCCCGACCATCGGCCCGGACGACAAGAACGGTCTTTTTGCCAATGTCAGCACCGACGCCATGGAAGTCTCGAAAGCCGCTGCCGATTGGGCCTTCGTCGATGCCAAAGGCAAGCCGGGCGTCATTATCTTCACCGATTCCACCTATGCGATCGCCATCGCCAAGGCGGACAAGATGAAGCAGGAGATCGAGCGGCTGGGTGGCAAGGTGCTCGAATATGTCGATACGCCGATTGCCGAGACATCGCAGCGCATGCCGCAGCTGACCACCTCGCTGCTGCAGAAATACGGTGACAGCTGGACGCATTCGCTTGCGATCAACGACCTCTATTTCGATTTCATGGGTCCTTCGCTTGCGTCGGCCGGCAAGGGCGGCACCGATGCGCCCATCAACGTCGCAGCCGGCGACGGCTCGCAATCGGCCTATGAACGCATCCGCGCCGGCCAGTTCCAGAAGGTTACGGTGGCCGAACCCCTTAATCTCCAGGGCTGGCAACTGGTCGATGAACTCAATCGCGCTTTCGCCGGCGAAAAATGGTCTGGGTACCTGTCACCGCTGCATGTCGTGACGGCAGATAATATCCAATCCGACGGTGGTCCGAAGAACACCTTCGATCCGGACAACGGTTACAAGGACGAGTATAAGAAGATCTGGGGTAAGTGATCTCAGTCAAAAGAGGTGGCGCGGCGGCGAGCCGCGCTGCTTTCGCCAGACAGGTTAAACTTGGCGGCTGCTGTCCCGCGCAATCAGTTGCGGTAAAATCCTGACATCGGAAACCGGCTGCGTGCCTTCGATAATATCCAAAATCAATTGCGCGGTCCGCTCGCCAATTTCACGCGCGAAGGCGTTGATCGTCGTCAAGGTCGGCACGCAGACCTCGCCAATCTCATAATTGCCAAAACCGCCGATGGAAAAGCGCTCAGGCACGGGAATTCCTAGCCGACGACATTCGGTAAGCGCACCATAGGCGGCAAGATCCGAGACGCAGACGACGGCTTCCGTATCGGGATAGAGCTCGATCAGCTTCGCCATGGCATTGGCGCCTTCCCGCATCGAGATCGGCGGCGATCCGGCTGCGATCAATCTGGATGCATCAAGGCCATGTGCCTGCATGGCAGCGACGAAGCCGAGCCGGCGTTCGCTGCCGCGCGAATCTCGCTGGACATCGCCGCCAATGAAGGCGATGCGGCGACAGCCGAGTGCGACGAAATGATCGACCATATCGCGCATGACGGCTCGGTTGGAAAAGCCGACATAGTGGCCGATCGGATCGGTCGGGATATCCCAGGTTTCGATCACCGGGATTGCCACGGTCTGAAGGAGTTTCCGCGCACGCTCCGTGTGAGTGCCGCCGGTTACGACGATCGCCTGCGGCTTGCGGCGAAGCAGCTGCTCGATCAGCCGCTCCTCCTCCTCGACATTGTAGTTCGTGTAGCCAAGCAGGATTTGCATGTCCCGCTTGGACAAAGTATCCGAGAGGCCGCCGACCGTATCGGCGAAGTTGGCATTGTTGATGGAGGGAATGGTAACGGCGACGAAGCCTGACTTTTGCGAACGAAGGTTGGACGCTGTGCTGTCGAAGACATAGCCCAGCTCTTCCGCCGTTCGCAGGATCGCTTCGCGCGTCTCCGGACTGACCAGGCTATCGGCCTTGAAGGCACGCGACACGGTCATGGGAGAAACTCCCATGACGCGGGCTATGTCGGCCATGGTCGGCGTTTTGCGATCGTTACTCATCAATGGCCCATGTTATCGTTACCATCAGAGTAATATGCCTCTTCCCAGGATGGCAAGAGACCATCCAAGATGTCCCGCCAAACGAGCACGGAGCCTTGCTGCCCGCGCCGGAAACGTCGTGCGAAAGCGGTCTACAGCTGGAACTCATGTGCCAGCGTCACATGATGATGGATGCGTCCTTCGAAAAAGCGTGAGAGAACCGCTTCCGTCGCTGCACGCGCCTCGGTGCGCACCGGGCTCGCAAGAGCCTTCTCCACGGCGGCCATGTCCGGATAGTTCACGGCTAAAATCATCGGAAACTCCGGGGCGCCTTCATCGCGTGCCTCGGCAAAGGTAACCCGCACGTCGAGGGCACCTGGAAACTGCTTCCACTTCGGCAGGATGGTTTCCATGACGGCCGTCCGAAACGCCTCTGCCTCCCCTTCCTTGACCTTGCCTTCGAATAATGCGTATCGGGTAATCATCCAGCGATCTCCTTGTTCGGCCCCTTGAAGAATTCCATCAATGCCGCCTGATCTTCACCGCCAAGACCGGAAGCCGTCAGCATGCGGTGTATCTCGGTACAGACCGCCGTCAGCGGCATGGCGGTATTGGTCCGGCGGGCCAGATCCTGAGCGCCGTTTAGATCCTTGACCATATTGTCAATCCGTCCGGTGCGGCGGTAATCCTTGGCGACGTAGCGCGGCATATATTCCTGCAGGATGGCGCTGTCGGCCCGCCCGCCCTTCAGCGCCTGCGGGATTTTCGCGGCATCGACGCCGGCGTCGAGCGCCAGTTGCGTCGCTTCCGCGACCGCAAGGAAATTCAAGGCGCAAAGAACCTGATTGATGAGCTTCGTGGTCTGACCCGCCCCGACGGGACCCATATGCGTATAGTTCGAGGCCACATGGCGCAGGACTTGATGCGCATCCGCGACATCCTGCTCGCTGCCGCCAGCCATCAGCGTCAATTGTCCGATCAGGGCCTTTGGCGCTCCACCGGACAGCGGACTGTCCACCCAGCGCAGCCCCTTTTCCGCAGCCGCTGCGGCAAGAGCCTTTGTCGCATCGGGGTCGATCGACGACATGTCGATAATCAGCGTTCCCGGCTTGGCACCGACGGCAACACCTTCGGGTCCGAATACCGCGGCATGGACGATCTTCGGCGAATTGAGGCTGAGGACGACGAAATCGGAAACGGCAGCGGCTGCCGCTGCACTCGGGGCTGCCGTGGCGCCTTTTGCGGTCAACACCGCAACCTTCTCCTTGTCGAGATCGAAAACAGTCAGCTGATTGCCGGTTTCCGCCAGGCGGGCGCCGATCGCTCCGCCCATAGCGCCGGCGCCGATCAGCGCCACCTTGTTGCTCATGATTGCGTCTCCTCCAATGCAATTAAGATGGCCGCCACGACTTGATCCAGCGGCTGATCGATATCGACGGTGATCGCCTGCTCGTCGGCGCCCGGCAGCTCGAGGGTTGCAAATTGACTGTCGAGCAATGCCGGCGGCATGAAATGATCCCGTCTTGCCTGCATGCGTCGAAGAATGGTCTGCCTCGTTCCGGCAAGGTGAACGAAGCAAACCGGCGCGTCGACAACCTCGCGAATCCGGTCGCGATAGATGCGCTTCAGCGCCGAACATCCGATCAGCGTCGTATCCTGCGCCAAAGCCAGGTATTGACCGACTTTGTCGAGCCAAGGCCAGCGATCGGCGTCGGTCAACGGTATGCCGGCACTCATCTTGGCGACATTGGCGGACGGATGAAGATCATCACCATCGGCATAGATGCCTCCAAGGCGAGCGGCCAGCGCCGACCCGACCGACGACTTGCCGCAGCCGCTGACGCCCATGATGACGAAGCGGCGCGGCAGAGCGCCATCAGAGCGATGCCGTGATGCCGCCGTCGACATAGAGCACATGACCGTTGACGAAGGAGGAGGCATCGGAAGCAAGGAAGATGCAGGCACCGACCAGTTCTTCGACACGGCCCCAGCGGCCGGCCGGCGTGCGCTTTTCGAGCCATGCGGAAAAGTCTGCATCGGCAACGAGGGCCGCATTCAATGGCGTATCGAAATAGCCTGGGGCAATGGCGTTGCATTGCAGCCCATACTTCGCCCAATCCGTTGCCATGCCCTTGGTGAGATTGCCGACGGCACCCTTGGTTGCCGTGTATGGCGCAATCGAGGGCCGCGCCAGCGCCGTTTGTACGCTGGCGATATTGATGATCTTTCCAGCGCCGCGCTTGATCATGTGCCGGGCGACAGCCTGGCCGACATTGAAGACGCTCGATATATTCGTCCGGAGCAGCCGCTCGAAGGCATCGGCAGGAAAATCCTCGAGCGGCGTGCGAAACTGCATGCCGGCATTGTTGACGAGAATGTCGATCGCGCCGATCTCCGCCTCGAAGGCATCGACGGCCTGACGCGTAGCCTCATGGTCAGTGGCGTCGAAGGCCAGCTGATACGCCTTGCTGTCGAAGCTTTCAGCCGCCGTGGCGAGCTTGTCCTTGTCACGCCCATTGAGCACCAACTCGGCGCCGGCGGCCGCTAAACCTTTCGCGAGTGCAAGCCCGATACCTTGGGAAGAACCCGTCACCAGGGCGCGCCGTCCCTTCAGATCAAAAAGACCAGCAGACATTGTTTCCTCCGTTTTTATCTCGACAATGGCCGTCTCCCCTGTTTATGTTATCGATAACATTTGATGTCAAGGGAGGACATACAAGATGAGCAAGCCACCAATCCTGCAGATTGGCCCCTACCCACAATGGGATCAAGAGCCGCTCGACGCAGCCTTTCAGGTTCATCGCTATTTCGACGCCGCTGACAAGGACAGATTACTCGCCGAGGTCGGACCATCGATCAGAGGCATTGCGACACGCGGCGAACTCGGCGCCAACCGTGCCATGATCGAAGCCTGCCCCAAACTGGAAGTCATTTCGGTCTATGGCGTCGGCTTCGATGCCGTCGACCTGCAAGCCTGCCGCGAGCGCGGCATTCGCGTCACCAACACCCCTGACGTCCTGACCAATGATGTCGCGGATCTGGGAATTGCGATGATGCTCTGCCTTTCGCGCGGCATGATCGGGGCAGAGACATGGGTGCGTGACGGCAGCTGGGCGCAAAAAGGGCTTTATCCCCTCAAGCGCCGCGTCTGGGGACGGCGTGCCGGCGTGCTCGGTCTTGGCCGCATCGGCTTTGAGGTCTCCAAGCGCCTGAAGGGCTTCGACATGCAAATTGCCTATTCGGACGTCGAGGCGAAATCTTACGCGTCCGACGTGACCTTTGTCGCCGATCCGGTCGAGCTCGCGACACAATCGGATTTCCTGTTCGTCACGCTCGCCGCGTCGGCGGCGACGCGGCATATTGTCGGTCATAAGGTGATCGAGGCGCTCGGCCCGGAAGGCATGTTGATCAACATCTCCCGCGCGTCCAATATAGACGAAGACGCCCTACTTGATGCGTTGGAGACCGGCAAGCTCGGATCGGCAGCGCTCGACGTCTTTGAAGGCGAGCCAAAGCTCAATCCGCGCTTCCTGGCACTCGACAATGTGCTGCTGCAGCCCCACCATGCCTCCGGCACGGTCGAGACGCGCAAGGCCATGGGTCAACTGGTGCGCGACAATCTCGCCGCTCATTTCGCCGGCCAGGCGCTGCCCACACCCGTTCTTTGAGGAGGAAGATATGAAGGCCATCATCGCCCACGCCGCTAAGGATGTGCGGATCGAGGATTATCCTGAGGAAGAACCGGGTGCAGGAGAAGTGAAGCTGAGGCTTGCAACCGGCGGCGTCTGCGGCAGCGACCTGCATTATTATCATCACGGCGGTTTCGGCACTGTTCGCCTGAAGGAACCGATGATCCTCGGGCATGAAGTCAGCGCGACCGTGACCGCGCTCGGCCCGGGCGTGCAGGGGCTCGAGACCGGTCAGCTCGTTGCCGTCTCCCCCTCCCGCCCCTGCCGGACTTGCCGCTACTGCCTGCAGGGATTGCCCAATCAATGCCTCAACATGCGCTTCTATGGCAGCGCCATGCCCTTCC
Source organism: Rhizobium sp. WW22 (assembly GCF_047041135.1). Taxonomy (NCBI): domain Bacteria; kingdom Pseudomonadati; phylum Pseudomonadota; class Alphaproteobacteria; order Hyphomicrobiales; family Rhizobiaceae; genus Rhizobium; species Rhizobium sp. WW22. The sequence goes on along the minus strand of NZ_CP178199.1, from coordinate 1,027,072 downwards.
CGCACATACAGGGTGCCTTCCGCGAGACGCTCGTCGCCGATGCCATCCAATGCGTGCCGGCCGATGGCCTGACGCCGGGTGAAGCGGCCATGGCGGAACCTTTGGCCGTGACCTTGCATGCCACGCGGCGCGCCGGCGAACTTCTCGGCAAACGCGTTCTCGTGACCGGCTGCGGTCCGATCGGCGTCCTCTCGATCCTGGCCGCACGCCGCGCCGGTGCCGTCGAGATCGTCGCGACCGATCTTTCGGATTTCACCTTGTCGCTTGCCAGGCAAGCAGGTGCCGACCGGGTCATTAACACGAAGGACGAACCTGAAGCGCTTGCCCCCTATTCCTCCGAAAAGGGCACGTTCGATGTGCTCTATGAATGCTCGGGCGCGGCAGCAGCCCTCGCCGGTGGCATTGCGGCACTGAGACCGCGAGGAATCATCGTACAGCTTGGGATCGGCGGCGACATGAGCCTGCCGATGCTGGCGATTACGGCCAAGGAGTTGGAACTGCGTGGCTCTTTCCGCTTTCATGAAGAGTTTGCGGTTGGCGTCGATCTGATGCGCAAGCGCCTTATCGATGTGCGGCCGCTCATCACCCACACAGTACCGCTTGCCGATGCGATCAGTGCTTTCGAGATCGCGTCGGATCGAAGCCAGGCCATGAAGGCGCAGATCGCCTTCAACTGAGCGAAAGCGGTGCGAAATCCACTCGGTTGAAGCTGATGAGGGGGTTCGCGCCCGTTCAGTCTAGGTCGGCGCCGATCGCTTTGAGCGCGGCGCGGGCAACCTGTTCGTCCTGCTCGCCGGAACCCGAACCGACGCCGATGCCGCCGAGAAGCGCGCCGCCGACGCGGATCGGCAAACCGCCGCGCAACCCCGTCATCCCGCCGTCGGTGGCGATTGCCAGCGGCACTCGTGCATGGTCCGGCAGCGAATGGCTGGGAGCGCCGATGGAGGCAGCCGTCTGTGCTTTAGCACCGGCGCTTTTCAGCGACTGAAAGCGCGAACCGCGCATGCGGAAGCAGCCGAGCGTCACGCCGGATTGATCGACGATGACGATGCATTGCGGCTGGCCCATCGCGGTCGCAGCTGAAATGGCGGCATTCAACAAGGTCATCACACCTTCGTCACTCAAGACGCTCGACGTCAGAACGTGGCTCATGCACTATCCTCCTCATTGCGGACTCATCGAGATATGTTATCGATAACAGATCAACGCACGATCTAGCATTACGGGAGGTATTGTCACAATGTCGTTCTTCGAAATCATCGACCCGGCCTTTGGGAAGTTTGTTCTTGGCAATGCTCCTGTCAAGCAGATCGCCACCGGTTTCGACTGGGTGGAAGGCCCTGTCTGGTTCGGAGATCTGAATTGCCTGCTGTTTTCGGATATTCCCAACAACCGCATCATGCGCTGGATACCAGGACTCGGCACCAGCATCTTTCGCGAACCTTCGAATTTTTCGAACGGCCATACGCGTGACCGGCAGGGCCGGCTCGTCAGCTGTGAGCATGGCGCCAGGCGTGTCACGCGCACCGAATATGACGGCTCCATCACGGTGATCGCAGATCGCTACCAGGGCAAGCATCTGAATTCACCCAATGATGTGATCGTCGCCTCGGACGGTGCGATCTGGTTTACCGATCCGCATTACGGCATCGCGACGGATTACGAGGGATATAAGAGCGATCAGGAGCTGCCGTGCAATGTCTACCGGGTCGATTCAACGGGGTCGATGCAGGCCGTGCTGACGGATTTCAATTGCCCGAACGGGCTTGCCTTCAATCCTGACGAGACGAAGCTTTATGTCGCTGATACCGGTCGCATGCATAGCAACGATCCGCAACATATCCGGGTCTTCAACGTCGGCCAAAACTGGCAGCTCTCCGGCGGCGAGGTATTTCATGCGATTTCGCCGGGCTGTGCTGACGGTATGCGCTTCGACAGCGACGGCAATCTCTGGTCTTCGGCAGCCGACGGCGTGCATTGCATCGCGCCCGACGGCCATCTCATGGGCAAGATCCTGGTACCGGAAACAGTGTCCAATCTCTGCTTCGGCGGTCGCGGCAAGCACAAGCTTTTCATGACGGCAACGACAAGCGTCTACGCGATCTCCTTGAACCGAAGCGGCGCACTGTGACAGCGGCGCAAAGGCGTCGGGTGAAATAGGGCGGCCCTAAATCATGCCTAGGACCATCCTGCCCTGAAATCTGAGGTGACGGCAAAGCACTCGTCACGGAGCGATTGCCGTGTCGGCCCGCAACAGACTATCTCAGCGTAAATCGGCCTGCGGCCTGGAGCACGAAGCGGCATGCGTGATCGGCGCCATATTGGCGGACAAGGCACGCTCCTGCCGGCGCGCGGCATCCTGCAGCAGGCTTGCCATTCCAGTCACGGAAATGCGATCCGCGCGCATGACCTGGCGGATCAGCGGATCTTTGAGAACTTCGGCGATCGTCAAGTCCCTTTGGGTCATGGTTACCTCCTGTTCGTTGGAGCAGAAGATAAGCCGCTTTGTTAGCAGTGCGATGTCAGAACCCGGACAAAAACAAGGCATTTCGTTCGATTTTGTTACAGAATAATTGCAAAACCCAAAGCGGTACATATTCCAAAATTACAATAGGACCCTAGTTGACCGCTGGGAGAGGTTGATTTCCTTGAAATCGGCCGAACTGGGAGGGGCCGCCTGCTCCGCGAGGATGCAACGTTTTGGAATATCCAAGCCATAATTTTGCAACTTTTGCGCTTATCATCACGCGCTGCAGGGGGATTTTAAGATTAACTATCGACGATTGGCCGTGCTATGTATTCCTCAGATCAGACCACAGAAGATGAGCGTCTCATCTACCATGCAGATCTTCTGAGCCAGCTTTCAAATCCCAAACGCCTTGAGGTCTGTATTCATCTGTCCGGCCGTGAGGAGGATGTAAATAGCCTGGCCAAGAAGCTTGGAATATCGCAATCAGCGCTCAGCCAGCACCTGACCCGCTTGCATCATTCCGGCATCGTCAAAGTGCGTCGTCAGGCGCAGTATAGATACTATACCTGCGATCATCCGGCCGTGTTGCAGATCCTCAAGACACTTGCGGGAATTTTCGATGCTGAACTCAAAGAGCATGGCAGTCGCGAGGAGAAATCGTAACGCAGCACCGATACGGCTCTGCTGGTTGCCCTTCAAAAATGTAAATTGCGAACGGGCTAGGCAGAATGTGGCCCGTTCGCAATCGATCAAACACCGCGCCTGTTTCCCCAGATGATCACGTGCAGTTGCGGCAGCACCCTCGCCTCGAACCATCGATCATTGCTGACCTTTTCCACGAGCCACCGCATCCGCTCGACGATGCCGTCAATATCGACAATGGCATCTTCTGCATCGGCTGGCGGCGGCGTGTGATTGCCGGGTTGCAGATAGACGGGCAATTGAGGATAGCGAGCAGCCGCGTCTCGCGCATATTCATAGTCGAGATCATCGAATATGACGATCTTCAAGGCGATCTGCGGTCCGTCGCCTGCCATGCGCAGACAGTCGTCGAAGGCGATCCAGTCCGTCACCATGCCGCTCGATGGAGGCTTCGGGCTCAGCACGAGCACATCGAGTTCGGCGAACCATTCCCTGGCCAAGCTCCCTTGAGTCTCCAGGGCGAAGCGATATCCCTCCGCATGGCCCCACGCAATCAGCGGGCCGAGCGGTTGGATCGCAGGATTGCCGCCGGAGAGCGAGATGGTCAGCGGTTTGCCACCTGAAAGTCGCGTTACCTCCTGCCAGATCTCATCGACCGACATCGGCCGCCATTGATCGCGATAATCACTATCGACGGCATGCAGCGTATCGCACCAGGAGCAGCGATAGTCGCAGCCGCCGGTGCGCACGAAGATCGTCGGAAGGCCGATCAGGATGCCCTCGCCTTGGATCGTCGGCCCGAAGATCTCGCTGACGCGAATGGGCGCTTCGCTCATGGCCGGTATTCCGCCCAGGTCTTCGGCGTTTCGCTGACTCGCACGGCAGATGTCTGCGGCAAGCGCTCCTTGCACCAGTCATAGAAATGCTTGGCGAGATACTCCGAGGTCACCCGTTCATGTCCAAAGACATCATTGAGATGGCGATGATCGAACGCTTCGTCGATATAGCGCTTCAGCGGCTGCAGCTCATGATAGTCTCGCACGAACCCGTGCTCGTCCAGTTCGCCGGCGGAAAGCTCCACAACGACGATATAATTGTGCCCGTGCAGGCGCGCACACTGGTGATTGGCGGGAAGATGCGAGAGCTGGTGCGAGGCGGAGAAATGAAACTCCTTGGTGATGCGATACATCACTTCACCTCCTCAGCCGAAAAGCCCGATGTCGCGGCAACCCAGAAATCGGCATCGTCATATTCCGTGGGATCTGCGATACCAGCGAGATGGAAGGCTTCGCGCCGCTCCACACAGGTGCCGCAGCGGCCGCAATGGCGCTCTCCGCCCTTGTAGCAGGACCAAGTCTCGGCAAAGGGAGTTTCATGCCGGGCACCGTCGGCAACGATATCCGCCTTGGAGATCGTGACATAAGGCGCGTAGAGCGAAACGCTGGCATAGCCCTCAAGTGCGTGGTTTTGCATCTGCTGGAAAGCGTGGATGAAACCCGGGCGACAGTCGGGATATATGAAATGATCCCCGCCATGGACCGCAACGGCGACCGCATCCGCCTTCTGCGCTGCCGCAAGCCCGAAGGCGATAGCCAGCATGATCGCGTTACGGTTCGGCACGACCGTCGCCTTCATGGTTTCCTCGGCATAGTGCCCGTCCGGCACCTCGACATCATCTGTCAGAGCCGATCCGGTCAGATGCCGGCCGATGGCGGTGATGTCGATGATCTCATGCGGCACGCCGAGACGCTTGGCGCAGGCGCCCGCAAATTCCAGCTCCTTGCGGTGCCTTTGGCCGTAATCAAAGGAGACGAGGCCGATAAGCTGATGTTCGGCTGCGACCTTATGGGCGAGCGAAACGGAGTCCAATCCGCCGGAGCAGATCACGATAGTTTTCATAATTCAGGATCCCTTGTTTTGACCGGGTGGGCTGCGACCGGATTTCATGGCTTTTCAAAGCCACGGCGGGGTCTCTAGCAGCAGAAACCGGAGGAAACAAGGCAATCGTTCATTTCATCGCAACGCGCTGTCAGCTGCCCTGCGCGTTGCGATGGCTGTGATGTCTTTAGCTGACGCCTGCAAACTTTCCCGAGATGTTGAGATCCGGATAGTAACCTACAGGCTTGCCGCCGACAGTCTGGCCGCCGGTCAGGCTGCCCTGGATCTCCGGCCCGAAGAAGGAATAAGGGAAGGTCGACGGCAAGGCACTCACATCATCGAGGCGTTGGCGCAGTTCGTGCGGTATCGTGAATTCCAGCGCGCCGAGATTATCCTTTAGCTGCTCCAGTTTCGTCGCGCCGACGATGATCGAGGCAATGCCAGGCTGCGTCATCGCCCAGTTGACCGCTACCTGTGCCATGCTGCGGCCAAGCTCGCCCGCCACCTTTTCCAACTCGGCGACGATTGCCCAGTTGCGCTCGTTGAATTTCTGAAAACCGGGATTGCTCGTGCCCCGCACGGTTTCGAGCCGTCCGGCTGTCTCTCCCTGGCTGCTGGGGCGATATTTGCCGCTGAGCAGACCGCTCGCAAGCGGGCTCCAGGCCATGATGCCGGCGCCGTAACGCGTCGCGAACGGTACGAATTCATTCTCGATATTGCGCTCGGCTAGGGAATATTCGAGTTGAAGCGCTGAGATCGGCTCATAACCGCGATATTCGGCAATGGCCTGGGCGCGGCTCGCATACCAGGCGGGAACATCGGACAGGCCGACATGCCGGACCTTGCCCGAGCGCACCAGGTCGTCAAAGGTACGCATTACCTCTTCCGGTGGCGTCAGGCGGTCCCAGCAATGCATGAGGTAGAGGTCGATATAATCCGTGTTGAGCCGCTTCAACGACCCTTCGACCGCCCGCAGGATATTCTTGCGGCCATTGCCGGCCGCATTCGGCGTCTGGGCCGCAAGGTTCATGGTGAATTTGGTTGCGATGACGGCATCGTCGCGCAAGCCGCGCTCAGCGACGAACTCACCCAGCCAAGTCTCCGACGTACCACCGGTATAGGCATCGGCAGTATCGAAAAAATTGCCGCCGGCATCGACATAGGCATTGAAGATGGCCCGCGCCGCTTCCTTGTCGGCACCCCATCCCCATTCCGTGCCGAAGGTCATGGTTCCAAGCGCAAGCCGCGTCACCTTCAGTCCGCTATTGCCCAGCGTGAAAAATTCCATGCTCATCGTTATTCTCCTCTGTGGCGCACCAAACCAGCTCGATGATCGAAAGCGGTCGGCCGCAATTCAGTGCTTATAGCTTCGCTGCTTTTCGTCCGTTCGATAAGGTCATTTAATTTGCATTCATTATGCGATATGGCTCAGTAATGGATCGCGATCTGCTCACACATTTGCCTATCGTCGCCGCCGTCGCGCGCCGCGGAGGATTTGCCGCCGCTGCCAGCGAACTGGGCATGAGCCCATCGGCCGTCAGCCATGCCGTTCGGCTGGTGGAAGAAAGACTTGGACAGCCGCTCTTCGCGCGGACGACCCGCAGTGTTGCGCTAACGGAAGCCGGAAAAAGCCTGATCGGAACGATTAATCCTGCGCTGCAGGACATTCACGAGCGTATGGAGCGCATCAAGGCGGCCAAGGGAAAGCCGAGTGGCCTGCTGCGCATCAATGCCTCCCGCATCAGCCTGCCGCTTGCGATAACCCGCGTCATCAGGGCCATGGCGGAACGCTATCCGGAGGTCGAGATCGAGATATTCTCCGATGAGCGGTTGACCGATATCATTTCCGAGGGTTTCGATGCCGGCATCCGCGTCGGCGAGATGATCGCTCAGGATATGGTGGCGGTCCGCCTGACCCCGCCTTTCCGCGCAATCGTGATCGCATCCCCCGATTATATCGGACGGTTCGGGCGGCCTAAGACGCTGGCGGATCTCGCAGATCACATATGCATCGGTTATCGCCTTATCCGCTCCGGCGGCCTTTACCAGTGGGAATTCGTCGAAGACGGGCGCGATGTCGCCGTGACCGTCAGCGGCCAGGCGATCGTCACAGAATCGCATTCAGCCGTCGAACTCGCCCTGGCCGGCGTGGGATTGGCTTATGTCTTCGAGCCGCTCGTGCAGGCAGAGATCGCATCCGGCAAACTTATTCAGGTCCTAGGCGACTATGCGGTGACGGAAGCAGGCCTTTTCCTCTACTTTCCGCGCCGCGCCGAACTGGCGCCGAAGCTCAGGGCGTTCATCGACACGGTCCGACAAGTCTATCGCGAAGCAGCCACCTAGGCGAAAGTACGTTGACCCTGAGCGGTACGCTCACGAATGGTCAAATTGCGCGGGGCCGGTCCCAAATGCGCAGGAAACGGAAAGCTCGTCGCGATCCGCAATGAATCGTGATTGCCGTCTGCCGTCACTCTCGGCAGTCATAGCGCAAAGGCGTCGCCAATGAGGCATTCAGGAGAGCTGCGGCATCCGCCATCAGCCTTCGGACCAAATGATCGGTAAGTGCCAGGAGGAGGAACCAGTGCAAGATATCGCAACAAAGAAGGGGCCGAGCCCGATCGATGTTGAGGTCGGCAAACGTATCCGCGCGCAACGGCGTCTGCTGGGCATGAGCCAATCGGCCCTCGCCGAGAAGCTGGACCTTACCTTCCAGCAGGTCCAGAAATATGAAAAAGGCGTCAACCGCGTCGGCGCAAGTCGTCTGCAACGTGTTGCTGATAGCCTCGGCGTCCCGATATCGCACTTCTTCGATAATGCAGCCTTTGACAATCCTGTTCCAACCGACGCGCCGCGCAACGACCTCGTCGGCTTTCTTTCGTCCGAAGAGGGCGTGGAGCTCAATCGGGCCTTCACGAAAATCAAGGATGCCAGGACGCGCCAGAAGATCGTGGGCCTTCTCAAATCCCTGGCCTTCGCCTAGCCTTCCCCGCCGAGCCGGCGCCTGCTCGGCCTCGGCGTCAACTTGTAATGCGCGGCGTGCGAATGACCTTGAGGAACAGAGCGTTCATCGCGTCTGAGATGCCTTGTGTCGGGCTCACCTCGAAATAGAGGCCAGGTGAGGCGCACGTCTGCAAGTTGGTGCCGATTTGGGATTGGAACGGCGCGATCCACTGGTTGTACCAGCCGTTTGTCGGCAAGGGAAAATAGGTCGTATAGAGGATAGCGATCTTGATGTTCTGGTTCTTCAACGGCTGACAGAAGGCGGTGGCGAGCGGCTCCTGGCAACGCCCGCCGGTGGTCGGCTTGGTGCAGGTGTTGGGCTTATAGCTGTCGCCGACGCCGTCAGTGACAAGGAAGAGGACCTTCTGACGATCGGAAGTGGTTTTTCCGCTGCCGCCCGTACCGATGATCGGCGCGAGCTGCGTCAACATCGTATCGAAGCTCGTGTCCTGGTCGTTGTTATCACTCTGTCCTCGAACACTCATGAGGTCCACTGCGCCAGTCGCATTTTTAACCTGCGCCATATCGGATGACAGCGCCGATACGTTGGTCAAGCCAATTGTCGAGGTATCTTTACCGAATGTATAGACGGCCATTCTGTACTGATCGGGTGTCACCCTGTTCGTCTTGGCAGTATCCGTAAGCGACTGTGTTGCCAGCCCGACGACGGCGATGCGGGTCTGGACGTGAAGGCGGCTTGCAAGATTATAGTAATTGTTGTCCGTAGTGCTGTCGTGGCACGCAAAGGCACATTTGTCCGACGTGTTTGCCACCATTTTATTAATATCGGTTATGGTAGCACCGATCCCCATGGATGGCGTGTTGTCCAGCAGCATGTAGAAATCCATGAAGGTCGCCGTCTGATACTGTGCAGATGCCGAGCCGCTGACGGGAATGGATGTTTTTCCGATAATCTGACTCAACGTCGTCGGTACGTTCGCCGAAAAATTGACCGTCGATGAGACGACATTTCCCGTGCGCGTTACCCCGGCACTGACGTTGACCGGTATGTTCTGAATATCGCTGGACGCCTGGCCGTAGAAGAGCTTGTTGGCATCGCTTTGACCGATCGTGACGGTGCCGTCGCTTGTCATGGCCATGGCAGCCGCAACCGCCGGCGACGAATCCGCGATTGCGCCGACCGCGGCCGCATCGGCAGCATTCTGCAACTCCGTCCGCACGAGCATCGCATTGGTAATATCGAGCGCCAGTCCCCCAGCCGCGATCAACGGAACGGCGACCAATGCCGTTGTGATCCCGAAATTGCCCGACCGATCCAGAAACAGCCGTCCCGAGAGCTTGCGCACGGCATAAAGGGACTTCAGATAAATCGTAAATCTCTTCACAAGCAAACCTTCTACATTATAAGTTGCGGCGTCGAAACATTCGCTAAAATGAAAGTATTATTACTTTCAAATATACTTATGTATATTATATTCGAGAGATATTTAGATTCTCATAAGGGAGAGTTTCTCAATTATACTTCCAATATTCAGGGGAAATTTACCAAGAATCCGTAATATAGCTGCGCATAGCGCAAATGGCGGATGGAAATCGAACGCGATGAAATCCCCGTCCGAAACGAAAAATATGCGCAAAATCCAATACTTCGTAAAGAAGATATACAGCGGGCATAAAGCCGGAGGTTGCAGAAATTTCAATTTCACGCAAAGTATCTTTACTTGATTTTCAGTGTTTACCCGTGAAAGCAGCAGTGTCGATATCAGGCGCAGCTGACCGCATTGGAAACTGCCACTCACCCTGATGGCTATTGTTGGGATCTTTGCGTGCGCGTTCTTTCCTGCATCTTCACGGAGCACAATCTGTGGCTCGTTCTCCTGGCGGCGCTCGTCTGTGTCAGCGGCGGATGGATCACACTCAACCTGCTCCAACGAGCCGAAAAGACGCGCGAACTTCAACGTGGCGGTTGGATTTTTCTGACCGCCGTGGCTGCCGGGTCGTCGATCTGGTGCACGCATTTCATAGCCATGCTGGCCTATGAAGTCGGAGCGCCGGTCACCTTCGATCCCATCCTGACGATGGCCTCGTTTCTTTTGGCCGTTATCGGCTGTGCCGGCGGGTTTACGATCGCCCTATCGCGCCTGCCGCACATCGCACCGGAATTCGGCGGAGCCGTCGTCGGCCTTGCCATCACCAGCATGCACTATACCGGTATGCTGGCCTACCACGTCGATGGCATCGTTGAGTGGAACCAGGGTTATGTTGCCGCTTCTGTTGCCCTTTCGGTGATTTTTGCAGCCCTTGCACTCAATCAAGCCGTGCGCCGACCTTGGCAGCCCTCCCCCATCGCCGGCCTCGCTCTCTTCGTCATCGCCGTGGTCTTGCTTCACTTTACCGCAATGACGGCGGTATCGGTCACGCCGCTTACAACTGGCGCTGCGATCGCGGACACTTACGCCCTGAAAGCCATGGCGGTTGCCGTAGCCGGCGGCGGATTGCTGATCATCGGTACAGGCGTGGCAAGCTACATGATCGACGAGCGGGCCTCGCGCGAATCCATCGAGAAGCTTCAGCATATGGCACTCAACGACCTGCTGACGGGCCTACCCAACCGCAGCAGCTTCGCCGACCATCTGCAGCGCGAGATCGGTCATGCCAAGGAAGACGGCGTAAAACTCGCGGTCATCGGCATCGACCTCGATCGCTTCAAGGAAATCAACGACCTGCGAGGACACAAGGCTGGCGACCAGGCACTGAAGGCAATCGGACGCCGCCTGCTGCGCCTCGTCCGGGACGGCGAGTTCGTTGCCCGTGTCGGCGGTGACGAGTTTGCCGCTGCCAAGCGCTTCCGCGAGCAGAGCGAGCTTCTGGATTTCGTGGCTCGGCTCGAGAAGGTCCTGTTCGAGCCCATCCGGATCGACGATTTCGAGACGGCGACAGGGGCCAGCATCGGTGTTGCCATCTATCCCGACGATGACGTCGACCAGGAGCGCCTCGTCAGCAACGCCGATCTCGCCATGTATCGTGCCAAGGCAGACATCGGCCGCGCCGTCTGCTTCTATGAATCCAAGATGGATGAAGCTGCCCGCGCCCGTCATACGCTGGCGCAAGATCTGCGCCGCGCTGTCGAATTGGACCAGCTCGACCTGCACTATCAGGTACAGACGTCAGTTCGCACAGGGCAGATTTGCGGCTACGAGGTCCTCCTCCGCTGGCATCATCCCGAGCATGGCGCCGTGCCGCCTTCGGAATTCATTCCGATCGCAGAAGAAAGCGGCACGATCCTCGTCATTGGCGAATGGGTTTTGCGCACGGCCTGCAAGGAGGCGGCATCATGGGAACAGCCCTACAAGATCGCCGTCAACCTCTCGCCCGTACAGTTTGCTCATGCGGATCTCGCAAAGCTCGTTCATACGATCCTTCTCGAAACCGGCCTTGCGCCATCGCGGCTGGAACTTGAAATTACCGAATCCACAATCATTGCCGATAAAACTCGGACCTTGCATGTCCTGCGGCAGATCCGGGCTCTCGGCGTGACCGTCGCCATCGATGATTTCGGCACCGGATATTCTTCGCTCGATACGTTGCGATCTTCCCCTTTGACAAGATCAAGCTCGATCGTTCCTTCATGAACGAGGTGGATCACAGCATTCAGGCAAAAGCGATCGTTCGCGCGGTACTGACGCTCGGCAAGAGCCTGGATATCCCTGTTCTGGCGGAAGGCGTCGAGACCAACCATCAGCTCGAAATCCTGCGCGTTGAAGGCTGCGACGAGGCACAAGGCTTCTTCCTCGGCCGGCCAAAGCCCGTCGGGCAGATCTTCCAGATGGAAGCATCGGCAGAGGACGACGAGGCGTCGGCATTTTCCGGCCGGTTGCCGCCGCATCGCATGCGGCGTCGCTAGCAGATCCAGACGCGGTAACGAGATAGCCGCGGCAATTCCGAGCTGCTGACCTGCCCGCTCCTTCGTCCCGCGCAAATTCGCCGGCCGCAATTGGCAGGGATATCAGATCGAACGGTCGGACACTTCCCCGATCCATTCCGTTGCAAGCTCGATCGCAACGGCGGAGCGGATATCGAGAGCGTTGGCGGCCACGAGAAGCTCATAGCGACCGGCGATGGCTCGAAATGCTCCGATCCGCTCGTCGAAATAGCTCAAATCGCGCGGACGAACGACAAGCGAGGCTGTGCGCTTTTCACCCGGCATGAGCCGAAGCTTGGCAAAGGCGCGTAACTCCTTGTCCGGCCGCTCGAGCGCCGAAACAGGGGGCCGCACATAAAGCTGCACGAGTTCGGAACCCGTTCTGTCGCCGGTATTGGTGACATCGACTGTTACGGTGACACCCTCAGCGCCCATTCTTGTTGCCGAAGCCTGCGCCTCGCCCCAGGAAAATCGCGTATAGCCAAGACCGAAGCCGAAGGGGAACAAGGGCTCGATATTGCGCGTATCGTGATGGCGATATCCGACGAAGACGCCCTCGGCGTAACGCACATGCCCATCCTTGCCAGGATAGACGGATGCGTCGCCAACCATGGCGGAGTTATCCGATAGGCGCTTCGGGAAGGTTTGCGGCAGACGTCCGCCGGGCTCGACATCGCCGAAGAGTACATCGGCAACGGCATGTCCGAGCTCCTGGCCAGGATACCACATCTGCAGCACGGCCCGAACCTTGCCGAGCCAGGGCATCTCGATGGGGCCGCCGGTCTGCAGCACGACAATGGTATTGGCGTTGGCGGCCGCCACCCGGTCTATGAGTTCCTCCTGACGACCCGGCAGACGCATATCTGGCAGATCGAGGCCCTCCGTATCCCACTCGCCGTCGCGGCCGACAAAGAGCAGAACGACGTCTGCATCACTTGCCTTTTGGACGGCATCCAGCATCGCCTCTTCGCCGAGCGGCTTCTCCACGCCGAAGCGTACCGCCGTCAGATTGATCCCCTCCTCGGTCGTCGCGGACGAGCAATATTCGACCACTACCTTGTAGCTCTGTCCGGCTTCCAGATGGATGCCCTGTCGCTGCTCGACATTGGCAGTGCCGAAGTAATTGTCACCGCGAGCCCAGCCATCATAGCCGTTGACGACGAGCTTGCCGTCGACAAAGAGCCTGGCGAGACCCGCATTCGTCATGCCGAATACATGCTCGCCGCTCTCCGTTGGCACATAGGAGGCTGTCATGCGGACGGAGAACTCATTGGGATCGAGTTCCGAAGATGGCAGATCGAACCAGAAGAACTCGCCCTTGCGTGCCGTTTCGGTGGCGATCACCGGCTCTGTAAGGTCGCGGCCTTTAAAATAGTCCACCCGCATCTCACCGGAGAAGACATTGATGAGGCGATTGTTGCGACAGCCGGTAGCATGGTGAATGCTGTTGGCATTCGACAGTGCCTGCCGGATGCCTTCCAAGGGGCTGACCCTGTAGTGGGCTGCGATCTGGGCGCTGCCGCCACCCATGACCCGGGCTTCGGCGGCATTCGGCCCGATAACAGCCACATGCCCAAGGCCTGCCTTCTGCAGCGGCAGAATGCCGTCGTTCTTCAAGAGCACGGCACCCTCGGCTCCGAGCTTGCGGATCAGCGCGCGATCCTCAGGCAGATCAAGCGCGTGTTCGCTCAAATCGGGCACCTTCTCGAAGGCGCCGACCCGCTCAAGCAATGTGAGAATGCGGCGAGCAGCCTCGCGCACGGTTTCCGGCTTGACCTCGCCGTTAGCCACCGCCGCCACGAGCTTTTCGCCACGGTCGCGCGTCGGACCGGGCATTTCCAGATCGAGCCCGGCGTTGACGGTCGCCGCTGTCGAATGGGAGCCGAACCAGTCCGACATGACGATGCCGTCGAACCCCCATTCCTCCCGCAGGACTTTGGTCAAAAGCCAGGGATGCTCGCTCGTATAGGTGCCGTTCAGCCTGTTATAGGAGGACATGACGGCCATAACGCCGGCCTTCTTCACGGCCTGCTCGAACGGCGGCAGATAGATTTCGCGAAGAGCACGCTCGTCGATATCCGACGACATCGTCTGGCGCTCGATCTCGGATTCATTGCCGGCAAAATGCTTGATCGTGGCGGCAATACCCTGGCTCTGCACACCCTGGATATAGGCAACGGCAAGAGCGGCCGTCAGCATCGGATCTTCCGAATAGCATTCGAAATTGCGGCCATTGAGGCCGGAGCGGTGAATATTGACCGTCGGCGCCAACAACACCGAGGCGCCCTTGCTCTTGGCCTGGCCGGCGAGCGCCACGCCCATACGTTCGACAAGGGCGGGGTCCCATGTGGCGCCAAGCGCGATCGCAACGGGAAAGCAGGCCGCATTGACGCCGGCAACCAGCGAGCCGGCGCCGCGGGCTCCGTTCGGCCCGTCCGTGACCTTGATCTTCGGGACACCAAGGCGCTCAACCGGCACCGTGGTCCAGAAATCGGCGCCCGACAGCAGCGAAACCTGCTCTTCAAGCGTCATCCGGTCGAGAATATCGTCGATCATTAGGCCTCCCGAGCAATTCCCTGGCTGTTCCACCGTCCATCCGCGGTGAGGATTCGCATTTAAGACCAACAAATCATAAACACGCCAGATGCTCTTTGGATAAATCGGTAAATCAATGAAATAACATATATTTTTCCGTAATATTCAGCCTTTTCCGCATCGGGACATGCGTGACAACCAGTCGGAAATCATAAATTTGATGCTTGCACGGGTAGCGCCGATGGCAGCGCCGGGCAAAAGCGCCGGTTCGATAAAATGCGAATAATCTTTTTCCGAATAAATTTGACCGTGTCGGATTTCATGAGCCCAACTCATGGAGCCGAGTATGCGTTCACTTCTCGTCGCTGCAAGCTTTCTCTTCGTTGCCGGCCTATTGTTTTCGACGGCAACGACGGCAAAACCCGTCGCCAATACCGCCGCGGCGCACACACATCAATTTGCGCGCGAGGTGACGGATGCGAGCGTACCCGTCGGCTGGACCAACTTCTGCAAAGCGCAACCAACCGAATGCGTGGCTGGCCAAAAGAGCACGGAATTCGTCAATCTCGATCGCGATCATCGGCTGCAACTGCAGCAGATCAACAGCCTGGTCAATCACGAGATCCAGGGCATTGGCGACAATGATCATTACGGCATCTACAAGCTCGGCATCGTCAATTGGTGGACCTATCCCGACGATGGTGCCGGCAACTGCAACGACTATGTCCTCTTGAAGAAGAAATTGCTCATCGAAGCAGGCTGGCCACGGTCTGCCCTGCTGCTGACGGTGGTCCTCGACACCCATAACGAGGGACATCTTGTCCTGATGGCGCGCACGAACGACGGCGATCTCATCCTCGACAATCTCACCGATGCAGTCAAAAACTGGAACGGAACGGGCTATACCTTCATCAAGCGCCAGACGGCCGACGATCCGAACAACTGGGTTCGGCTGGAATCCGGTCGCACACCTGATGAGCTTGCCATGATCAGCAAGGCCTTGGCGTCTCATTCACAGTGATTGGCAGCCCAATAGCTATCGACCAGACCTTTGCCGTCTTGGTCCAGGATGGCAAAATTGCCGGGAATGACGACGAAGAAGCGTTCTCCGCTTTCCGCACCGGCGCTGCCATTTGCACTTGCCGCGTCGACACGACCACAGACGACGAAGCCTGGCATTCGTTCGCTCGGCTTGGCCGCCAGAATATGGATGGCAGAGGGCGGCACCTCTATGCGCCGCGCGACCGCTGCCTTGGCAAGCGCCGGGACATCCGCCATGGTCGGCAAGGCTTCGCCGGGGGCGGCTGCAAGCAAGATGCTCCCTGCGATCACGAGATGTTGCATCGACATCCTTTCGAAAGCCTGGACCACGGGAACGCAACTCTGGACGGCTATATCCCGTATGCCTCTGCAGCCGAAAGCTGCTTTGATCGAAGTTTATTGTGATTCGCGGGGCGGAAGAAGCTTGCGCTCTTGCCTTCGGATAACGATCGCGTATCAAGATCGTCCCCGCGCCGGGGTACATTTTGGAAAGTCAGCTTGCGAATGCGAACACGCCTGTCGATACTCCCGGCACTCGGTCTCCTTTTTATCCTTGCATTGACGAATGCCGCTTCCGCGCATGAGCTCGTGCGCGTGCCGCCGGGCAATCGCAACAGCGTCCAGCCGCCCATACCGAACACCTCGGTACTGCGGGCCAAGGCCTTCAACACGACCTACGACGAAAAATACCAGAAGATCGTCGGCGTGCTTCGCGACGACAAGGACTTGATGGCCTCGATCAGGAAGGCCGGACAGGCCTACCAGATCGATCCCATCCACATCGTTGGCGCCCTTGTCGGCGAACACACCTACAACATCACGATCGTCAACAGGGTGAAGTCCTACTACGTCAAGGCGCTCGCCTATTCGCAGTCCGATTTCAAGTTTGCCTATAAGGACGTGACCGTCCAAACCTTCCTGAAAAAGCCGGAATTCGCCCCTTGCAACGCCTTCACCGGCAGCGCCGAATTGTGGGAATGCCGTGACGAGACCTGGGACAAGAGTTTCCGAGGCAAGGTCATCGACGGCGTCACTTACGAAAACATGACGTTCCAGCGCGCCTTCTTCCAGCCTTTCTTTGCCGGCCAGACCTTCGGCCTTGGGCAGATCAGCCCTTTGACCGCCCTTGAAGTCACCGATCTCGTGCATGCGACGAGCGGCCTGCCGAAGCTTTCCGTCGATGATCCGCAGGCGATCTACCGCGACATCATGGATCCCGATCGCAGCGTGATCTATATCGCCGCTATCGTAAAGGATGCCATCGACGCCTATCGTGCGGAGGGTTTCGACATCACCGACAATCCCGGCCTGACGGCAACGCTTTACAATGTCGGCCAGCCGCGCCGCCGTGCGGCCGCCCTGCGGCAAGCGGCGGACGCTACGAGCGGGAAGAAACTGCCGGAAGAAAATTATTATGGCTGGCTGGTGAACGATAAACTGCCGGAGCTGCGCGGGTTGCTCGGCAGCGACAATAGCCAATAGGCCGGCAGAACTTCACCCATGATGACCATCGGCCTAATCAGGTGATCAGGCTGACGCGATCATTGGCAATCTTGTTTTCGACCCAGGCTCGTTCATTCTGCCAATCATGCCGCTTCCACCCTTCCCAGCCAAAGCCGCATAGCTTGACGTCCCATTCGGACGCGGGGAACCTTACGAGCGCATAACGGATGCCAAGGAAGCCGGTGCTGGGAAAGACCTTGTGCATGTGACGCTCAGAAATACCGAGCTCACCGCAGCCTGCAATATAGGTCTGCGGCGGCATGATGCGGATCTCCTTGCCGGCCCTGCCCAGCAACTCGATTGCCTGCATCGTCCAGTCAGCCCGTCGGCCCTGCAAACGCTGGAAAATGTTGGGTCTTGGATGATATTTGCGAATGATATCGGGGTGGTAGGCCAGCATGAAGACCTTTGCGGCCTTAAGCGCAGCGTTATCCATGAAGCCAGGATCGAGAAGCCGCCGATACAGGATCTTGCTCGAGGCAGCCAGCATGATCATGTCGGTGCGCTCGCCGCTCATGCCGCCGGAAAGGACCGGCTCATTGAAACGCATGACGAATTGCGCCTCGTCGACGATACCGGCGATATCGCGTTCCAGCTTGCCATTGCCGACAATGATTGCAGTCTTACGCACCAATACGGTCGTCCAGAAAATACGGGCCGTGGATTAGCAAGTTGTTCTGACAGCACACTGAAACATTGATGAGGCGGAAATAAAGTGCGCCCCTCCCGGATCGGCTGCGCGCTGAGGGAAGAATGGGCTCAACCCATAGCGCACGAGCCCATTCCCATTCCGCAAGGACCGTTGCGACTAATCACGCTGCCTGTTCGAGCACAGAACGTATCAGCGTTTCGGCTTTGGCAATGGCCGCATTTGTCGCCTCTGGGCCGTGGGCCGTCCCTTCGACGCGGATAGTTTCGATGTCGGTTATGCCCATGAAGCCGAGCAGATGCTCCAGATAGTTCGTCTGAAAATCGAAGGCCGCATGAACACCCTCCGAGAAGACACCGCCACCGGCCGTCACCACATAGGCTTTTTTGCCGCTCAGAAGGCCGTTAACGCCGCTCGCATCATAGCTGAAGGTGACGCCGGGCCAGATGATATGATCCATCCAGGCCTTGAGTTGCGAAGACAGACTGAAGTTGATCATTCCGGAGCCGATGACAATCACCTCGGCGGCCTTGACCTCGTTCACCAATGTCTCTGCAAGTGCTACGGCTTCAGTCTGTTCCGGCGTCCGCGCTATCGAGGGCGCTATGCGGCCTTCGATATAGGCCAGCGTGATATGCGGCAGCGGCTGAGCTGCCAAGTCGCGTATCACGAGCGTTCCGCCGAGGTGATCTCTGAGCCCTTCCGCGACCTCGGTTGCGAATCGCGTGGACAGGCCTTCGGCCCCGCGCGGGCTCGAGGTTACGACGAGAATGTTGGTCATTTGCTGACTCCTTGTATGAGTGGTAAATAATTGTGACCAACGCTATTAATGTAACTAATTCATTCTCCGCAAGAAGGCACATTCATGACACTGAATGACATTGATTTTCCCATCCCCCATCTCGACGATTGCCGGATGGTGCGGGAAATTCTCGATCGCATCGGCGATAAATGGAGCCTGTACGTCATTGCCATTCTCAAAGATGGCCCCCTACGGTTCAACGAATTGCGGCGGCGGATCGACGGCATTTCTCAGCGAATGCTGACGTTGACGCTGCGCGGGCTGGAGCGCGACGGGCTGGTGACGCGTACGCTATTCCCCACCATTCCACCCCGAGTGGACTATGAACTCACCAAATCCGGTCGGGAACTGCTTGGCCCGGTGATGGCGCTTGTGGGATGGGCGACCGCCAATCAGGATGTCATCCAGGAGGCACGCGCTCAATACGACAAACGGTAGGTAGGCGTTTCGGTAAGTAATTCATTCAAGTGCCTACAAGAAATACCGGAACTTCAGTGGAAGCAGCGCCGCGCCGATCGCGCTGGCATCACCTTTGGTTTCGCTGAGAACCAGCCGAGGTCCGGGCGGTGCGGCACCATAGCGGTGCGGACGCTGCGACGGCAGGCGGGCGCGCGCGATCATCATTCGTCCAAGCTCGGGCGGTAGCTGGCCACCGAAGACGATGGCTTGCGGATCGATCACCCCGGCAAGCGTGGCGATCAGGCGGTCGAGCATCGGCATGGTCTCGGAGAGCCAGCTCTCGACGCCGGGCCAGGAAGGGTCGAAATTCTGCCGCAGCTCCTCGACGGAACCTATGTCGACACCACTCTCCCGCAACGTGGCGATGAGATATTGCAAAGCCGGCCGGCGTAGCATTTCGTCGGGATTGTAGATGACGCTGAATTCCCCGGCATTCCCATGGAAGCCCAGATAAGGCCTGCCCTCCAGGATGAGGCCGCCGCCAAATCCATAATTGAAGGAGAGGTATGCAAAGGTCTTACACCAGCGCCCGACACCGCGCAGACTCTCGCCTATGGCGCCCGTCGTTGCGTTGTTGTCCAACCAGACCGGAACTCCGAACACATGCTCGAGTTCCGGCTGCAGATCGACCAGAGACCAGTCGCGCAGCGGCTCCGGAGCGTTAAAGCGACGATCATCGCCGACGAAGAAACCCGACATGGCAAAGCCGAGCCCGATGAGGTTCTCGCGCGATATTTCGTGGCGCACCAGCATCGAACCCAGTTTCTTATCAAGGATTGCCAGCGTTGCCTTGCGGTCGACCGGCACGCCCCTCAGCACCTCCTGATCGACGATGTCGCAGCCGAAATCAGCAAGCGACAGTGTCACAGCATCGGTATTGACGGAAATACCAACCGAATAAACCGCCTGCCGCTCCAGTTCGATCGTCGGGCTCGGCTGCCCGCGCGCGCCCTTAAATGGCGCACCGGCGCGAAGCAAGCCGCGAGCCACTAGCGCCTCGACGAGACGATGTACCGATTGCTGCGTCAAATTGGTGTGCGCTGTAATAGTCGCGCGCGGAATCGGTTCGTGATTGCGGACAATATCGAGGATGAGGCGCTCATTCTCGCTTGCCAGTGGGAATTTTTCCAACGCTGCCATGACTGCAATCCTGATCCTGTCGTACCGACCTAGCCGTTCGCCTATCCGGGCACAATCCGGACCTATATATTCGCTGCCGCTCGTCATAAATATTACACTTTATGTGTATTAATAACCATAACAGCGATCGGTGCCAATGCCACCGCGTCGGCCATAGCCATTGGTGCTCCCATTCGACATCGAACCCCGCATCCGCTCATTCCGCCTCCAGCTCACGAAAGCTCTTCCCATGCATAGCCAGACCGCCACCTCGCCCTTATCTCGCAATGCCGATATCTACGACCTCCTTTCCCGGACCAATCCAAACATTCTGACGATTGCCCATCGTGGGCTTTGGTCGGCAGCTCCCGAAAATTCATTGGCGGCAATCCGTGCGGCAGCCGAGCTTGGTGTGGAATTCGTCGAAATCGACACACAGGCGACTGCCGACGGCCATCTCGTCGTCATTCACGACAAGACGCTGGACCGCACCACGTCGGCTAAAGGTGTGGTCGGAGCGAGCAGCTTTGCCACAATCCGCGAGGCCCGACTGCGTGCCGGCGCTGGCGGAGAGATGACGGCGCTGACGGACGAGCGTATTCCCACGCTCGAAGAGGCGCTGGAGGAGGCGCGCGGGCGCGTCTTCGTCAATATCGACACGAAATTTCCGCGTGAATTGCCGCAGGTCATTGCCGCGGTGCGCCGTCTGGGTGCCGAGGATCACGTCATCATCAAGTCGGATGTCGAGCCGCAAAGCGGCTCCTTTCCTGTACTCGATGCCGATTGGTTCGGCTCGATCCCGCATATGCCGATGTTTCGCGTCCGGCCCGGAAAAATTACCGAGGATCTTCGAATGATCGAGCCGCTCAACGCGCCGATGATCGAGGTGAAATTTACCGACATTGCCGATCTCGCAGCCGGGCGCGAGGAACTGGAACGCCAAAATATCCGGCTCTGGATCAATACGCTTGATGTCTCCTACAATCTCGACTTCAGCGATAGCCGGGCGCTTAGCGACCCGGAAGGCGTATGGGGAACACTCGTTGATGCCGGCGTCGGCGCCATCCAGACCGATACGAACGTCGAATTCAAGCAGTGGCTCGTGACCAGAAGCGGCAAATAAAGGCCCTTCGGTTTAACGCACAGACAAGAAAGCCCGGGCGACCTCCCGTTGCCCGGGCTTTTGCGTCCTCCCGCGCTGGTAGCAATCTAAAGCGAAGCCTTCGCGCTCGCGAAGAGGGGCGTTTCTCAAGAGCAGCCTTACCAATTTTGGTCATCTGAAAGGCAAATGCTGCATCGCAAAGGAAATGATGCGAAAATGAATTAAAACTGATGTGAAAATGAATTTTGAATGTTGACTTAAGGAATCGCTGAACTAGTTCCCGCTCATACGCCGGGGTCCGCCCCATCCATAGCGACCATATAATCCTGCATAATCCTGTGCAGCCGTTCCAGCAGCTAAGACGCTGTTACGGCAAGGAATATTCGTGCGGTTATGAGGTCGCGTCATAGCGCAGTGGGACTTCAGTATCGCATGAGCAGCATCACTGGACGGCTCGTCAAAGGAAGCATGTGGCTAAGCCTGTCGCGGACCATCGTGAACGGACTTGCAACGCTCAGCACCTTCGTATTGGCCCGCTATCTCGCGCCCGCCGATTTTGGCGTCGTCGCCCTTGGCATGACGATATTGATGATCGTCACGACCATTACCGAACTTTCCCTTTCGGAGGCGCTGATCCGTCATGCTGCACCGGACGAATCCCATTTCAGTGCCGCCTGGACCCTGAATGCCGCGCGCGGGCTGGCGATCTGCATCCTGTTTGCGATCTTTGCCTATCCGGCGGCGGCCCTTTTCAATGAGCCTAGACTGGCGGGCGTCATGTTCGCTCTCGGCATCAGCATGCTGCTTGGTGGTCTCACGAATCCGCGCCGCATCATGCTGCAGCGCGATCTGATCTTCTGGCAGGAGTTCGTGCTTGCGGTCTCGCAGAAATTCGCCGGCTTCGTCGCCTCCGTTGCAATCGCCATCATCTATCAAAGCTATTGGGCGCTGATCGTCGGCACGCTGATCAGCCAGGCGACGAATGTCATCGTCTCCTATCTCGTGCTGCCCTTCCGCCCCAGGATCACCTTCCAGCACATGCGGGAGTTCTTCTCCTTCTCCGCCTGGCTGACCGCCGGCCAGATCGTCAGCACGCTCAATTGGCGCTTCGACTATCTGCTTGTCGGCAAGATGCTCGGCGGCATCCAGCTCGGCTATTATTCGGTCGGCAGCAACCTCGCCATGATGCCGACGCGGGAGGCGACCGCTCCACTCACGCAGACGATCTATCCGGCTTTTGCCGGTATTCACAACGATCCAGGCAGGCTCGCCGCCGCCTATCAACGCGTGCAGGCACTGGTTGCCGCTGTCGCCCTTCCAGCCGGCATCGGCGTTGCCGTGACCGCCGATCCGTTGGTGAGGCTCGCGCTCGGCGACAAATGGGCGCCTGTCATTTTCATCATCCAGTCGCTGGCCTCTGTCTTTGCGCTGCAGACGCTGGGCTCGCTCGTACAGCCGCTCGGCATGGCAAAGGGCGAGACGCGCGTGCTCTTCGTCCGGGACACGCAGATGTTCTGCCTGCGTGTCCCGATCATGATTGGCGGCCTGATGCTCTATGGCCTTCCGGGGGTCATTGCCGGCCGCGTCTTCACCGGCCTCTTCAGCACGGCCGTCAACATGATGCTCGTGCGACGCTTCACCGGCATCACCGTTGCAAAGCAATTGTCGGTGAACCTTCGGGCACTCGCGAGCGTCGCCATCATGGCGGCGGGCGTCTCTTTTGCCTCGAGCCATCTTGCCTACACGGACGACAAGTTCGTGCTCGTAACGCATCTCGCAATCCTGATCCTGCTCGGCGGCCTGCTCTATTGCGGTTCGACGCTCCTGCTGTGGACGCTGATGAAGCGGCCGGCCGGCCCGGAAACGGAGGTTCGAAACATACTCGGCAAGGTGCTGCCGAGACTTCGGCCTGCCTGAAACGCGCGGCCGACACCGGCCGGATTGATCGTCATCTGAATGGGGGAATGGGGAAATGACATTACCAGCAAATCAACAGCTGATCGCCAAACTGGACAACATGATCCACGATTGCCTGAAGGATTATATCAGCAATGATGAACCTCTGGCGATCCTCGACTTTCCCGACATCCGCAACTGCGGCGACTCCGCCATTTGGCTCGGTGAAATGGCTTATCTCAACAGGCGATACGGCAAGCGCCCGGCCTATGTCTCGCGCATCGACGATTTCTCGCCCGAGCAACTCGAGCGCACCATGCCGACCGGCCCGATCTTCATTCATGGCGGCGGCAATTTCGGCGACATATGGGATGCGCATCAGGACTTCCGTGAACGGGTTCTGGAGCGATTTCCCAATCGGCAGGTAATCCAGTTCCCGCAATCCATCCATTACAAATCGCAGGCACGCATAGAGGAAAGCGCCCGCGTCATCGGACGTCACAAGCATTTCGTATTGCTGGTGCGCGACGAGGAATCGAAAGAGTTTGCCCATAAGCACTTCGATTGCGAGGTGCGTCTTTGCCCGGACATGGCCTTCAGCATCGGTCCAATCCGGCCGGAGGCCCCGGAATTTCCCGTGCTTGCCATGTTGAGATCCGATCTTGAGAAGGTGGGCGACGCCAATCTCTCCGCCTATCCCGATATCCCGAAAGAGGACTGGACGACCGAATCCGCCAAGCGTGTGCGCATCTCCAAGGCGATCGGCGCGGCAACGGCTCTCATGGCTCTCAAACCGGCTGAAATAAGACTGCGCAAGCTCGACGCAGCGGCACATAATCGTCTTAGACGCGGCATACGCCAGATTTCCCGCGGCCAGGCTATCGTCACGGACCGTCTGCATGTCCATATCTGCTCGATCCTGCTTGGACGGCCGCATGCGGTGCTGGACAATAGCTATGGCAAGATACGCCGGTTCATGGCGGCATTTTCCGGCGGTACCGATCTTGCATATCGAGCAACCTCGCTCGATGACGGTATCGCCTGGGCGCGCCATCAGGCGACACAGCCATTGGCCGCTGCCTGACAGGCCGTGTCGTAGGCTTACAAAAATAATAAGGCGAAAGCGCTTCAAGTCCCTTCGCCTGATATTGGCTCGATCCAGCCTGGGAGGCAGCCATCCGAGCAGCGCAGACAAACCGCCTGCCCTTTCCCAAAATCGCTCTTAACGGGCGTTGTACTTCGCATCGACCTCGTTGATGGCCTTGACGTTGCCGGCCGAGCGGCCATTCTCGTCAAACGTCTGCGCCAGGAAGGCGTCGGCAATCGCCTTGGCGAGCTCAGTGCCGATGACGCGGGCACCCATGGTGATGATCTGGGCATTGTTCGAGAGCGCCGCGCGTTCCGCCGAATAGGTGTCATGGGTCAGAGCAGCGCGAATACCCGGCACCTTGTTGGCCGAGATGCAGACGCCAATGCCGGTGCCGCAGACGAGGATTGCCTTGTCATAGGTGCCGTCGATGACGCCGGAGGCGACGCGGTCGGCGAGGTTGGCGTAAAACGCATCAGGCCCTTCGTCAGTGCGCGACACTTCGCTCACCTCGAAACGCTCCTTCAGATGATCGGCGAGAACCTTGGCGAGGCCTTCGCCGGCGCTGTCTCCAGCAATAGCAAGCTTCATGATATGTCTCCTCAGAGTTTGGCGGCGCACTTGGCCAAGATGTCGAGATAGCCCTCGACGTTCCAGGCCGAGCGGCCGATGAAGAGCCCGTCTACGTGCGGGCAGGATATGAGTTCTTCGCAGTTTTGCGGATTGACGGATCCCCCGTAGAGACAGGGGATCTTTCGACCGAGTACCTTTTGCGCGACCGCGACGATTTCAGCCTGGCGCGCATCAGCATAGGAAGGCTCTGCAGGGATTCCCTTCTCGCCGATCGCCCAGACCGGCTCATAGGCGAGCAGGATCTCAGCCTGCTTCTGCGCGTCCGGGAGCTTCGACAGAGCGCCAATGACCTGCTCGCTCAGGATCTCCGTTGCACGACCGCTCTCACGATCGGCCAGCGTTTCGCCGATACAAATCAACGGGATCAAGCCATGACGAACGGCCGCCTCTGTTTTGAGGCCGACGGTTTCGTTGGTCTCGCCAAAATACTCGCGACGCTCCGAATGGCCGAGCTCGACGATATCGAGATTGCAATCCTTCAACATCAACGGCGAGATTTCCCCCGTCCACGCACCCTGGTCGGCCCAATGCATGTTCTGGGCGCCCACCTTGACGGAGCTTTCCGAGAGGATCGATTTGACTTCCCGCACGGCCGTGAAGGGTGGAATGACAAAGCGCTGGATGCGAGGATCCCGAAAAGCATCGGCGGCACGCAAGGCCTCAGCGAAGGCGCGGGCCTCGGCAAGCGTCTTGTTCATCTTCCAGCTCGTGCCGATCCAATAGCGAGGCTTCTCTGTCATGTCATATCCTGGTTCGAGGCGATGGTAAGTGTGATGCCGTCGCGGCGAAATTGCTCGACAATGGCAGCGTCAGGCGCGTGATCGGTAATCACGGCGTCGAAATCGGTAAGATCGGCCATCACATGCAGGGCCGTATGGCCGATGCGCTGATGGCTGACGAGCAGGCAGCTTTTGGCAGCCGATGCGATCATTGCCCGCTTGGTGCGCACGACGTTGTCGTCCATATGATAGGCAAGTCTACCGGAAACGGCCGGCGTCGACAGGAAGGCGATGTCGGCTCTCAACCGTAACAATGCCTCCTCGGTAACGACGCCCAAAAACGCGTTGAACTTTGCGGAATAGATGCCGCCGAGCGCTATCAAGGTGATGCCGCTTTCGTTCTTCATCCGATCGATGATTGCGGCATTGTTGGTGATCAGCGTCAACGGCCGCTTCTGCAGCAGCATCTCACCCAAAACGGCTGCCATCGACCCATCGTTGATCATGACGGTCATGCCGGGCTCGACCAGTTCCAGCGCCGTGCGCGCCATGGCGAGCTTCTCGTCATGACCCTGGCGCTCGCGGAACCGGAAATCACTTTCGAACTGGGTGCCGGCATCGATCGTCGCGCCGCCTCGGACCTTGCGCAACACGCCAGCCTGTTCGAGATCATCGAGATCGCGGTGGATCGTCATCTTGGACACGACAAAGCGGTCAGCGAGATCGTCGAGATCGACGGTCTTGTGCTCGACGAGCAGATTGATGATCGATTGCTGGCGCTCTTCGCGTTTCACTTTGCACTCCGGCCTTTGGCCCGAAATGGATCTTAAAGGAGATATAACATCAAAATCTCACAAATCAACATTTCTGCTGTTATGTTGAGATGAATTCCTGTTTTATGGCGCAGCATCACACCTCATCCGTCAGGAGCGCCCGCGCCGTTTTCTCATCCGTTATCAGACCATAGAGACAGCGGCTCTTGAGGACGGCAAGGATGGCTTCGACCTTCGGCAATCCGCCCGAAAGCGCGACCAGCCGTTCGCCTTTGATGCGCGGCAGGGAGGCAGACAATGTGCGCGAGGTCAGCGTCGTCTCAAGAATATTGCCGTCGGCATCGAAGAAATGGCCGAGAATTTCGCCGACGCCGCCGGCCGCCGTGATCTCCTTGATCTCCTTCGGCTCGACCATGCCCGACAAGACGAGCTGCGCATCGGTATCGACCGTGCCGAGACCGACGAGCTTGAGATCGGCACCGTTTGCAAGATCGAAGACTTCCTTCACGCCGCGCTGCGCAAGCAGCACATCGCGGTCTTCCCGCGTATTGGCGAAGAAGGGCACTGGCATGACATGCGACTGCATGCCCGTCTTTTCGGCTATGCGGTGCATCACGTCATAGGGGTTGGCTGCATAGTTTCGCGTCAGGCCACCGAGCAGCGAGACGAAGCGTAAATCCTTGGCGCTGACGCGCGACAGGTGATGGACGGCGGAAGAGAGCGTTCGGCCATGGCCGAGGCCGATCACCTTATTGTGGCCGCTCTCGATCTCGCGCCGCAGGAAGCCGGCTCCCGCCTGACCGAGTGCGCGAAACTCGAAACCCTCCTCGCCCAGATCGGGTGCGACTTCGCAATATTGCAGCCCAAAGCGAGCCGAAAGTTTGGATTCCAACTCGACGCATTCGACGATATCGCCGTCGATCGTCACCTTGACGACGCCTTCGGCAACCGCGCGCGCAATCAGCCTGTGCGCCTTCACCGAGGGAACGCCGAGACGTTTCGCCACTTCGGACTGCGTCAGCCCGCCGGCATAGTGCAACCAGGCCGCCCGCACGGCGAGCGAAGCATCCGCATCCGTCATCGTCCGTTCCCTTTCATTTCTATACGCATAGTCCTCCGCCTGTTCTCTCCGGCCATAGTGTCCGATCCGGCCACCTCCTCGGTACCTGTTGAATCGGGACTCGGCCGCTCCACCGGTTAGATATGCAAGTCGCTGACGCCCGTGTCGATATGAGGCGCCCAGAAGGCAATGCTTTCGGCAATCTGCGGGATGACCTGGCGATCATTGGGCTCGCGCTCCTTGAACGACAATTCCAGGCAGATTTCATTGTCCTTGGCACCACCTTCAGCAAATGCCTTCAACAGCGGTTCCGGCTGGATGCGGCCCTTGGCATTGAATTCCGCTGTGAAGGGACGATGCCCTCCCTTGTCCATCAGGCTCTGCTTGATATGGATGATCGGCGAAACCTTCGGCACGGCGCGCGCCCAGGCGTAAGGGTCATAGTCATCGGTATTGGCCGAGGTGACATCGCCATGATCGATATCGGCCATCATCCACATGGGGATGGCGAACGGCGCCTTGGTCAGCCTGTCCTGCAGGGAAAGGCAGGCCTCGATCGTCTCGCCGAATTCGCGGCCGATGCTCATCGGCTCCCAAAAGATATAGGAGAGGCCGGCAGCCCGGGCATGTTCGGCCACCTCGCCCCAGCAGTCGATCGCGATCTCGATCAATTCCTCGCGGCGGACCGGATCGTCATAATCCTTGTAGGTGAAGATCGCGAACTGCGTGCCGACCGAATGACCGCCGAGATCGGCGGTGATATCGGCAAAAGTCTTGAACCAGTCGATATAGTAGCGGCGAACATCCCTGTCCGGATGACCGAAATGGTTAAGGCGGCCATACGGGCCGGTCATGCCTGAGGTCACGCGAACGCCGGTGCGCTTCAGTGCCGCCTGCATATCCCGCGTCAGCCGGCGAATGACCGGTGCCTGCCAGCTCGGATTGATGAATTCGTGCGTCAGCTGCAGATCGCGGATGCGCAGGTCACGCGCGACCGTTTCGATCAAATCGGCCGGCTCGGCAAAGCGATTGACAAGCGGGTTGGTGTTGAGTGAAAGCGTCAAGGGCATGCGTATTCTCCGGCAAGATCTGGTGGTTCAGGCGGCCAGCGCCAGTTCGGCATCGAACCAGGCGGCAAAGGCCGCCTTTTCCTCAGCTGTCATGTGCAGACCTTCCTTGGTACGCCGCATCAGCACGTCGTCGGCCGCCTGCGCCCATTCGCAAGCCACGAGATAGCGGACTTCGGCCTCGTAGAGATCGCCGCCGAAATGCCGGCCGAGGTCCGCCAGCGACGTGGCATTGCCGACGATCTGCTTCGTGCGGGCGCCATAAAGATGGCCGTAGTGATTGACGAGCGCACGCGGCATCCAGGGATAGGCCGCCCGCAGCGTATCGGCAAAGGCGACATAATCGGCATCGGGGATTTCGCCACCCGGCAAAACAGCCCCCCGCGTCCAGTCGCCACCCATCTTCGGGAAGAATTTCGCAAGCCGCTGCATCGCATGCTCGGAGAGCTTGCGGAAGGTGGTGATCTTGCCGCCGAAGACGCTCAGGAGCGGCGCGCCACCGGTCTCGTCGAGATCGAAGACATAGTCGCGCGTGACAGCCGACGGATTGCCCTTGCCATCGTCGAACAGCGGCCGCACACCGGAGAAGCTTTCAAGCACATCAGAGCGGCGCAGCTTCTCCTTGAAGTAGCGATTGACCGCCGTGATCAGGTAATCGATTTCCTTCTCGTCGGCCTTTACCTCTTCCGGCTTGCCTTCGTAGGGAATGTCGGTCGTGCCGATCAGCGCCTTGTCGCCTTCGTAAGGGTTGATGAAGATGACGCGCTTATCGTGGTTCTGCACGAGATAGGCCTGCTGGCCGGCCCAGAATTTCGGAACGATGATGTGGCTGCCCTTGACCAGCCGGACGCTACGCTGGCTGTTCGAGCCGACGACGCGGCCGATAATGTCGTTGACCCAGGGACCGGCGGCATTGACCAACACGCGAGCGCGCACCGTCCGCACCTCGCCGGAGCGCTCGCTGCGCATTTGAATGAGCCAGTTACCCTGCTCGCGACGCGCGCTGACGCAAGCCGTGCGCGTCAGGATCCGCGCGCCCTTGGCGGAAGCATCGAGAGCGTTGAGAACGACGAGCCGGGCGTCATCAACCCAACAGTCGGAATATTCAAAACCCTTGGAATATTGATCCAGGATCGGCGCCCCTTCCGGATCGCGGTGCAGATCGAGCGAGCGGGTGCCCGGCAGCTTCTTGCGGCCACCGAGATGATCGTAGAGAAACAGACCGAGACGAACCAGCCAGGCCGGACGATCCGTCGGACTATGGGGAAGAACGAAGCGCATCGGCCAGATGATGTGGCTGGCCGAGTTCAACAGCACCTCACGTTCGATCAGTGCCTCGCGCACCAGGCGGAATTCATAATATTCAAGGTAGCGCAGGCCGCCATGCACGAGCTTGCCGGAGCGCGAAGACGTCCCCTCGGCGAGATCGCCTTTCTCGCACATGATAACCGAAAGGCCGCGGCCGGCCGCATCGCGGGCAATGCCGGCACCATTGATGCCTCCGCCAATCACGAAAAGATCAAAGATTTCCGGTTCCATCATGTCATGCTCCTAAGGATGCCTATGGCATCATCAATTCAATCTTTTAAGCCGCGCTCGCTCGCCGGCCTGATAACGGCTAGTGCTGGGCCAGTTTGTCCCAAGCCGGCGCAATCGCCTGGCGCACGTCCTTGTAGGCGTCGAACAAGCGGTCATAGCGCTCGACGTTTTCCTGATCCGGCGCTTCGGCTTCGCCGAGCAGCGGCGTCACCCAGTCAGCAATGCAGCTGTCCATGTCGCGATAGGCGCCGATCGCGACGGCGGCCATCATCGCGACGCCTGCGGCCCCCGCCTCCTCGCGATCGGAAATCCGCACCGGTGCCTTGACGGCGGCCGACAGCGAACCCCGCAGTGCGCGCGACCGGGCAGCTCCTCCCGTGATGCGCAGCTCCGAAGGCATGTCGCCCATGGCGGCATAGCAATCGCGCGTTGCCATGCCGAGCCCTTCGACGACAGCCCTCAGAATGTCGGCAAATCCATGCCGCGTCGAAAGCCCGGTAAAGCCGGCACGCGCATGGGCATTGACGAAGGGACCGCGCTCGCCGGCCTCGGAAATATAGGGATGATAGATAAGATTTGTCGGCCGCGCTTCGGCAAACCAGGCGTCGATGCGCGGAATGAGGTCGGAATAGGAAATCTCGCTCCCGCTTGCGGACATCAGATCTGCCGCGATCTTTAGAATCCAGTCGATATTGATGGTCGCACCCATGTTGGTCTGGACCTGCGTGACGATGCCAGGGATCGGCAGGGCGATCACATAGCCGGTCCCTTCGTCATTGAGCTGGACATCCGGCACGGCCTTTGCGCGCATATGCACGCCCGTCGATCCGATCGTTGAGCAGGCCGCGTTCTGGCCGCCGGTGCGAACTCCGGCGCCAAGTGCGGTCATCACCATGTCGACATAGCCGAGACATACCGGCGTTCCGGCCAGCAGACCGGCTGCCTTTGCCGCCGTTTCCGTCAAGGGATGGCTGATCTCCGTTCCATCGACGATCTCGGGAAGAAGCGAGCGCCGGCGGGCAAGGCCGAGCGCATCGATGACAACAGCATCATACTGACGATTGCGGAAATTACCGAAGGTGAAGCTCGCCTCGGATGGATCGGTCGCGCGAACGCCTGTCAGATTGAGATAGAGCCAGTCCTTGCAATGCAGCGCCGTCTCGGCCCGATCGAGAAGCTCAGGCATGAAGCGATCCATATGGGCGAGCTGCGCGCCCTGCTGGCAGGTATTGAGACCGGTTCCGGTCGCCTCGAAACGGGCGCGATTACCTTCCAGGGCGCCCAACCGTGTGACCGTCGATGCGGCTCGGGCATCAAGCCAAATCCAGGCATCATCGACGGGCGCATTGCCAGGACCAACAAGCCAAGTGCCGTCGCCCTGCCCCGTAACCGCGATCGCAGCCGTCCGGCTGGCAAGATTTTCCACCTTCTCTCCAAGCCCGCGCAACGCGCTGACACAGTCCGCCCAGGTCTGGCCGAGCGACTGCGTGACCGATCCGTCTTCACCCGTCCGGTAGCGATTTCGCGCCGAAGCGGAAGCGATCTGCTTTCCGGTTAGGTCGAAGGCAACTGCCTTCAAAACAGAGGTCCCCGCATCGATCCCGATGATGATCCCGTTACCCTTAGGCATTGGACGCCGACCCCACCGTCCCGCGTCTTGCAACACGAGCGCAAGCAAACATCACAAACATTTTCATTCCTCCCCTTACGACCAAGGGCATAAGCTATGCTCGTCCGCATTCGTCGTCGCTATATTTGCCACTCCACAGACAGAATGACGAATGAAGCACCACTTAACAGACAATGGATCCACGATTCATCCGAATGCCGCCCTCATAACACAAAGATATCGCGGCCGCAGTAATAATTTTCTGGTGTTGTAATTTTTTTCATATAAAATAGATGGAAATAAACGTCACGTCACCGCAAGCAGGAGCGGCGACTGCAATCGAAGAAAATTGACGTAACGGACGGAGCTCCTCAGAAGGGGTTGGTAAGACGTTGCAAAATATGTGTGCAGCGCTTCCATATTCACGAATTATTTTAATTACTTAAGCAGTTTACCTGCAGTTAAGGCGGCTAAAGCGTCACCGATCGCAGGACGTCCGTACAGCACCAATAGAGCCGCAAGCTTAAGCGCGAAAAAACAGGAAACACTGAAACTCATAGAGGCCCACCGAATACAAAGCGCACTAAATCACGGTTGACAGCCTTAAAGATTTATAACATATGAAGCGCAGTTATTAACATACTTATATCACAAATATCGCATAGATGCGGAAAATGTGAAGAGGGCGATTGGAGGAGACAGTCGCCTGTATGCTGAGGAGGCTCCTGATGTTGAATTTCCCTTTCGGTGACGGCGTAGCCCGAAGCCAAGCGGAACGCGCCGCGCGCCAAATGCGCAGGCCCGACTGCCACTAAGCCGGATCGCGGCACTTTTCTCTCTTTCTCCATCAGGCAATCCGGCTGACATGCCCAAGGTCGTTTGAACATGAATACGCAAGCTCAATACGCAACTACCAAGCCGACCGGCTCCAAGGTGAAGATCGTCATCGGCATCGCCGCATTTGTGATCGTGATCGGCGCCATCACCGCCGATACCAAGGTGGTCAAAATTGGCTCCGAACACGACGTGCGCCAACAGGGTTTCCAACCGGATACCTATGGCACTGCCGAATTCCCGAAAGTGCAGACCGATGTCGAAAAGCGCGCCGTCGATGCGGTGACGCTCGCCAGTGCGGTTCTCGCCGACAAGAAGGCGGCCGGCGAGAAATATGGCGTCGCGACTACAACCGGTCCCGTTCTTCCCGTCTCCTTGACGGGCACCTTTGGCGAGCGCAAGGCCAACCTCAACGAATTCAAGGTGGACGGCATGCCCGACGGCATCACCGTTCGCATCCAGACGGGTCCTGCCATCAACGGCACCGATCTTCGCGATGCGACTGGCAAGATTGAATTCGGGCAATTCACCAACCAGATCGAATATCAGGACGCGGGCTCCGCCATCAACAATGAGATGAAGAAGGCGACCCTTGGCAGCCTGGATCCTGAAAAGCTGACCGGCAAGACGGCAACGGTCGTCGGGGTCTTCAAGCTCATCAATCCGAAGAACTGGCTCGTCACCCCGGTAAAGGTCGACGTGAAATGAGCCAGGTCCAGTACAATGGCACCACCACGGGTGAAGTCGTTCTCGCCGCCCGCAACGTTGCCAAATCCTATGGCAGCGTCCATGCGTTGAAGGGTGTCAATTTCGATATTCGCCGCGGCGAAGTCACCACCCTCTTCGGTGAAAACGGCGCCGGCAAATCCACCCTGATGAAGATCCTCTCCGGCGTCATCCAGCCGACATCGGGCGAGATCATCCTCGATGGCGCGCCCATTTCCTTCGCCTCCTCCACGCATGCGCGCGCCTGCGGCATTTCCATCATCCACCAGGAATTGAGCCTGGCGCCGAACCTCAGCGTCCGTGACAACATCTTCATGGGTCGTGAGATCATGAAGGGAGGCGTGGTCGATTTCGCCGAGGAAGAACGCCAGACCCGGGCGCTGATGGAGGAGCTCGAAGAAAATATCGATCCGATGACACCGGTCGAGGATCTGCGTCTCGGCCAGCAGCAGATCGTCGAGATCGCGCGCGCTCTATCGGTCAATTCCCGCATCCTGATCATGGACGAGCCGACTTCGGCGCTCAGCGCCAGTGAGGTCGAAGTTCTCTTCAAGGTCATTCGCGACCTGACGAACCGCGGGGTGTCGATCGTCTATATCTCGCACCACCTGGAAGAGGCGCTGCAGATCACCCATCACGCCGTCGTTCTGCGCGATGGCAACATGACCGCCTATGCCGAGCGCAAGGACATCGATCTCGAATGGATCGTGCGCAACATGGTCGGCGACAATTTCGACCTCGGCAGCCCGCCGACCGGCCACAGAATGGGCGACGTGGCGCTGACGATAGACAATCTCACGGTTCCAGGCCCTTCGGGCGCCGCCTATAACGCTGTCGATCGCCTATCGCTTAAAGTCCGCGCCGGCGAAATCGTCTGCATCTATGGTCTGATGGGCGCCGGCCGTACCGAACTGCTCGAATGCGTGGCAGGACGGCTGCGCTCGAGTGGGGGCCGCGTCCTCCTCGGCAACACGGATGTCGGTGGTCTCAGCATCGCCGGACGCATCGCGCAAGGGCTTGTACTGGTACCGGAAGATCGCCAGCGCGATGGTCTCGTTCAAACGATGACGGTCGGCTCGAACCTGTCGCTTGCCAGCATCGGCGCCTTCACCAAGGGTCTTTTCACCTCGGGCGGCCGCGAGCGGACGCTGGTCAGCGACTCAATCCGCAAGGTTCATATCAAGACCGACGGCGGCGATGCGGCGATCGGCTCGCTATCGGGCGGCAACCAGCAGAAAGTCGTCATCGGCAAGATGTTGGCGACGGCACCTCGCGTGATCCTGCTCGACGAGCCGAGCCGCGGCATCGACATCGGCGCGAAGGCTGAGGTCTTCAAGCTGCTGGCCGAGCGCGCCAAGGAGGGGCTGGCGGTGATCTATTCGACATCGGAAGTCGCCGAGTGCCTGAGCATCGCCCATCGCATCATCGTCATGCACCGCGGCAGGATTTCTGCCGAATTCGGTCCTGACGTCACCAAAGAAAAGATCATGGCCGCCTCCGGCGAAGCAGTGGTCGCGCACTAGCCGCATTCATGGAGCACTGATTATGTCAGTCACGAACATCACAGATAAAAAGCCAGTTTCCAACGGACAGCGGCGGAATTTCAGTCTCGTGCGGCTGATCCTGGAAGGACGCGCCTTCTTTGCGCTGATCGTCATCATCGCGGTCTTCTCCTTCCTGTCGCCCTATTACTTCTCGCTCAGCAATTTCCTGACCATGGCCTCGCATGTGGCGATCTTCGGCATCCTTGCTATCGGCATGCTGCTGGTCATCCTCAATGGCGGCATCGATCTTTCCGTCGGCTCGACACTCGGCCTTGCCGGCTGTATCGCCGGCTTCCTGATGCAGGGCGTCACGCTTTCGAGCTTCGGCGTCATCCTCTATCCGCCGGTCTGGGCCGTCGTGGTGCTGACCTGCATTCTCGGTGGCATCGTCGGTGCGGTGAACGGCGTGCTTATCGCCTATCTGCGCGTCCCGGCTTTCGTCGCTTCGCTGGGCGTCCTCTATGTCGCGCGCGGTATCGCGTTGCTGATGACGAACGGGCTTACCTACAACAATCTCGGCGGCCGCCCCGAACTCGGCAATACCGGCTTCAACTGGCTGGGCTTCAATCGCCTCGCCGGCGTTCCGATCGGCGTCATCGTCCTTGCTGTGCTTGCGATCATTTGCGGTATCGTTCTCAGCCGCACCGCCTTTGGCCGCTGGCTTTATGCCTCAGGCGGCAACGAGCGCGCTGCCGATCTTTCCGGCGTTCCGGTCAAGCAGGTCAAGATCGCTGTCTATGTCCTGTCGGGCATTTGTGCCGCCATTGCCGGCCTCGTCCTGTCCTCGCAGCTGACCTCGGCCGGCCCGAACGCTGGCACCAGCTACGAGCTGACCGCAATTGCCGCCGTCGTCATTGGCGGCGCCGCATTGACCGGCGGCCGCGGCACGGTGCGCGGCACCATGCTTGGCGCATTCGTCATCGGCTTTCTGGCGGATGGCCTCGTCATCATCGGCGTCTCGGCCTACTGGCAGACGGTCTTTACCGGCGCAGTCATCGTGCTCGCCGTGCTCATGAACAGCATCCAGTACGGTCGCAGGACCAAGTCCGGCTGACGTTGCACCGAAACTTGTCACTGGTCGGTGAAAACACCGGCCGGAGAAAGGACCGCCGGTTCGCCGGCATCACCAGAGCTCATCAAAGGGAGAGAGACTAATGTTCAAAAAAGGCTTGCGCATCGTCATGGCAGCAGTTGCTGTGGCACCGCTTCTGACCGGGGCCGCCTGGGCCGCCGGCCAGATCACCGTCATCGTCAACGATCCGTCCAACCCCTATTGGCTGACGGAAGGCAATATCGCCAAGGCAACCGCTGAAAAGCTCGGCTACACGGCAACAGTCGGCGCACACAAGGGCGATACCAACACCGAAAGCAACCTGATCGATACGGCCATTACCAACAAGTCGGTCGCAATCATCCTCGATC
The DNA here is from genome assembly GCF_047041135.1 of Rhizobium sp. WW22. Taxonomy (NCBI): domain Bacteria; kingdom Pseudomonadati; phylum Pseudomonadota; class Alphaproteobacteria; order Hyphomicrobiales; family Rhizobiaceae; genus Rhizobium; species Rhizobium sp. WW22. The sequence goes on along the minus strand of NZ_CP178199.1, from coordinate 991,080 downwards.
CGGCCAATGCTGACGGCTCGGTCGGTGCAGTCAAGAAGGCTGTTGCGGCCGGTATCCCGGTCTTCCTCGTCAATGCCGAAATCAACCAGGAAGGCCTTGCGAAGGCTCAGCTCGTCTCCAACAACGCTCAGGGTGCGGCGATCGGCGCTCAGCAGTGGGTCGAAGCCGTTGGCGACAAGGGCAATTATGCCGAACTCTTCGGCTCGCCCTCCGACAACAATGCCGCCACCCGCTCAAACGGCTATGAAACCGTTCTGACGCAATATCCCGACTTGAAGAAGGTTGCCAAGGAAGTTGCCAACTGGGACCGCACCCAGGGCCACAACAAGATGCAGTCCATGCTGCAGGCGCACCCCGACATCACCGGCGTGATTTCCGGCAATGACGAAATGGCGCTTGGTGCAATTGCTGCATTGAAAGAAGCCGGCAAGCTCGCCAACGTCAAAGTCGGCGGCTTCGACGGTTCGCCGGACGCTGTCGCCGCCATCAAGGCCGGTGAGCTTCAGTACACCGTCCTGCAGCCGGTCGCTATCTTCTCCGAAGAAGCCGTCAAGCAGGCCGACAGCTTCATCAAGACCGGCAAGACCGGTGCCAAGAGCGAAAAGCAGCTTTTCGATTGCATCCTGATCACCAAGGACAATGTCGACAAGTACACGGCACCCTTCGTTCTCGCCCAGTAATGACATTGGGGACGCCGCACACCGGCGTCCCCATCCCTTGGCCGCGACGAGCGGCATCCTGGCTGAACATCAGACAGAACTTGCAGAAATCCTGATAGCGAATTGTTCTTTCATATTTTTTCACGATATTCGCTGCAGTAAGCTGATCTTCGCAAGGCTCAGCGTCAGAGGCCAAAGTGACAGACAAGACAAGCCCCGTAGCATTCCTGCAGGACGAGCTGCCAAGCGACAGCCGCCATTCCCGTCAGATCGCCAGGCGCCAGATGATAGCCGAGGCCGTGATGGCGGAGGGTTCCATGCGCATCGAGGATCTGACCGAGCGTTTCGGCATCAGCCTGATGACGGCGCATCGCGATGTCGACGAACTGGTCAGCCGCGGCTTGTTCCGCAAGACACGTGGCATCGTATCGGCCGCTGCCACCAGCCTGATCGAATCGAGCGACGTCTATCGCGCCAACCGGCAGGCTGCCGAAAAGAAGACGATCGCCGCAGCTGCCATGCAATTCATCGAACCTGGCCAGGCAATCTTCCTCGACGATTCCACCACCGTCCTGCAGATGGCCTCGCAGCTGCCGGCCAAGGTTCCGCTGACGGCGATCACCAATTCGCTGACGCTGATGAATGCGCTGAAGGATATGCATGACGTGACGCTTCTGGCGCTCGGCGGGCAGTACTATAATTGGTGCAACGCCTTCATGGGGCGGATGACGATCAACGAGATCAACCGCTTGCGGGCCGATGCCGCCTTTATCTCGATGTCGGCCATCATCGACGACGTGGTTTTCCATCAGTCGCCCGAGATCGTCGATATCAAGCGCGCCATGTTCGAAAGCGCCGCCAAGCGCGTCCTGCTGATGGATCACACGAAGTTCGAACGCCGGGCTCTGCATAGTTTTGCGCATTTGAGCGAATTCGATGTCGTCATCGTCGACGGCAAGACGCCTGCCGACCATCTGGAGCGCATGCGCAGCAAGAATATCAATGTCGTCGTCGCCGGCGGCGACTGGAAATGATCCGGAGACTGAAGCCGTCAGGGCTTACCCTCTTCGTTTGCGATCAGGAGCAATGAGAATGCCGAGTCTGCTCGGAATTGACAGCGGCTTGACTGTCACCAAGGCCGTCATCTTCGACATCGACGGAACGCCGCTTGCCGTTGCCCGCCGTCGCGTGACGCAGTTCATGCCGAAGGCCCGCCATGTCGAGCGCGACATGAACGAACTCTGGAGCCAGACGGCCGACGCCATTGCCGAGGCAATCAAGCTCAGCAACCGCCCGACAAGCGACATCCAGGCGATTGCCGCAACCGCTCACGGTGATGGCATCTATCTGCTCGACAAGGCAAAGAAGCCGCTCGGACGCGCCATTCTCTCGCTCGACAGCCGCGCCGGCTCGATCGTCGAACAATGGCTGAAGAGCCCTATTGCCGATGAATCCTTGAAGCTGACCGGGCAATTGCCGCATGTTTCCGCGCCATCGGCCTTGCTTGCCTGGATCAAAGCCAACGAAGCGGAGCGCTTTGCTGAGATCGGCCATGTCCTGAGTTGCAAGGACTGGCTGCGCTTCTGCCTGACCGGCGTTGTCGGCACTGACCGCACCGAGGCGAGTACGTCCTTCACCAATGTCACGACGCAGGATTATGCGCCGGATGCACTGAGGCTTTTTGGTGTCGATGAAATCACCGACGCCTTACCGCCTGCCTCGCGATCGGATGAGATCGTCGGATATGTGACCGAGGCCGTCGCAAAGCGCACCGGCCTTGCTGAAGGCACGCCCGTCGTTGCCGGCCTGCATGACGTCACCGCATCGGCCCTCGGCGCCGGCGGCTATGCCCCCGGCGTCGTTGCCGTCATCGCCGGTACCTATTCGATCAACGAGACGCTGTCATCGAAACCGAGCGTTGATCGCCGCTGGTTCTGCCGCAACGCCATTGCGCCTGGCCAATGGAATAACATGTCGATCTCGCCGGCATCGTCAGCCAATTACGAATGGTTCCTGGATAAGCTCTGCGCCAGCGACATCGTCGGCGCCGAAACTGCCGGCACGTCCATTCATACCATGCTCGGTCCCGAGATCGAGGCAGCGTTCAATCGACCGTCGAGCACGCTGTTCCATCCCTATCTGTTCGGTTCGCCCTATGGTGCCGAGGCCACTGCCAGCTTCTTCGGGCTTGGCGGCTGGCATGATCGCGGCGACATGCTGCGCGCGGTTCTGGAAGGCATCGCCTTCAACCACAAGATTCACGTCGATGCCCTAAGTGCCGGTTTTTCCTTCGATCAGGCAAGGTTGGCAGGCGGTGTCTCGCGCAATCCGATTGTCGTGCAGATGTTTGCAGACGTACTCGCCATGCCCGTTACCGTAACGGAAACCGATGAAGCCGCTGCCTGGGGGGCCGCCCTTTGCGCCGGTGCCGGCATTGGCGTCTATTCAAGCCCGCAGAGCGACCCGCGCGATGTCGGCAAGATCGCCAGAACCTATCATCCGGATTCCGCCCGCAGCGCAGACTACCGTATCCGCTATCAGCTCTTTCGCGACATTGCCGAAGCAATGACGCCGCTCTGGCCGCGGATCGGCAATCTCGCAACCCAGCACTCCCAAGGCTAGACCGCCACTTGCGTCGCGAAGACTGGGTCTATCGCGACAATACACCAGGATGATGAGGTTATGACCGATATGGCCGCCGATCTGAAACAACGCTTCTCGCAACTTCAAGACGGAGATGTCGATGTCGTCATTCTCGGCGCCGGCGTTAATGGTGCCGGCCTCTTCCGCGATCTCTCGCTGCAGGGCGTCAATTGCCTGATCATCGATAAATCCGATTTCGGCTCGGGAACGAGTGCTGCGCCATCGCGGCTGATCCATGGCGGGCTCAAATATCTCGAAACCGGCGAGTTCCGGCTCGTCGCGCAGTCGGCGCTCGAGCGGAATCTGCTGCTCAAGAACGCGCCGCATTGCGTCGAAGCTCTACCGACCTTCGTGCCGATCTTCTCCTGGACACGCGGGATTTGGGCCGCCCTTCGCACGCTGACGGGCTCGACCACCGCCCCACGCAGCCGCGGCGCTTTGCTTATCAAGATCGGGCTCGCGCTTTACGATTTCTTCGGCTCGCGCAACCGTGTCATGCCGCGCCACCGGTTCCTTTTGAAGCGCCGGGCGCTGAAGGAAATGCCGCATGTGACGCCGGAGATCGTCGCCGGCGGCATCTATTACGATGCCAAGATCAGCCGGCCGGAACGGTTGGTCTATGAACTGGTCAAGGACGGGCTGGAGACGAACAAGGCTTCATTGGCGGCAAATTCGACCCGGCTGGTTTCGTCAGCCGACGGCCTGCTGACCTTCCAGCGCGCGGATGGCTATGCCTTTTCGGTCAAGCCGAAGCTCGTCATCAATGCCGCCGGCCCATGGATCGATCATGTCAACGCCGCTCTTGGAGCACCCGCCCATCTGATCGGCGGTACCAAGGGATCGCATATCCTGCTCGATCATCCGGAACTGGTGCGCAGCCTGAATGGCCATATGATCTATTTCGAAGCCGATGACGGCCGCATCTGCCTTGTCTATGGCTATCTCGGCCAGGCACTCGTCGGATCAACCGATATCCCTTGCGACGATCCGGACAATGTTCGCTGCGAAGAACCGGAGATCGACTATTTCCTCGACAGCGTCAGGTCGCTACTGCCGAGCCTGCGCTTCGACCGCGATCAGGTAACCTATAGCTATAGCGGCATTCGGCCTCTGCCCGCCTCGGATGCCTCCTCGCCCGGCCTGATCAGCCGCGATCACTCCGCACCCGCCTTTGAACCCCAGGCCGGACGGCCGTTCCCGATCATCTCGCTCGTTGGCGGCAAGTGGACCACGTTCCGCGGCTTTGCCGAGGAAGTCTCCGATACCGTGCTCGCACGCCTCCAACGCAGACGCAGAACATCGACCGAGCGCCTTGCGATCGGCGGCGGACGGGATTTCCCGATCACCTCCAATGAGCGGGCGAATTGGATTAGATCCGTTGCCGCAAAGACTGGTGTCGAGGCAGATAGAGTGGATGAACTGCTTGGCCGATACGGCACGACCGCCGCGGAAATTCTTGCCCACCGTTGCGACTATAGTGACAGTCGACGCATAAGCGGCGCCCCACGTCATAGCGCGCTGGAGATTGACTGGATCGCACGCCAGGAGATGGTCGTGCATCTCTCCGACATCGTCTTCCGCCGCACGACCATGGCGATCGAAGGCCTGCTGACGATCCAAGGCCTGCGCGAAATCGGCGCCATCGCCGCAGCGGCCCTGCAATGGGACGCCCAGCGGCTTAACCAAGAAATCGATGACGTCGTCATGGCGCTGTCGAAATTCCACGGCCAGACGCTGACCGAAGAAAACATGCGTCGGGCGGCAGGTCCTGCGGCGCGCTGATCAACCTCGGCCCTAAGAAAATAACGGATCAGGCAAACCGGCCTTGTGGCGCGCGAGTTCTATAGCTGAATGCGTGAAACACAGCCCGCCACGCGAACCGCCCGAGCATTCTTTCAGAGCTCCGAGTGCAGCCACACTGGCCTCGATCAGGCCGCTACAGCAAATCCGCTGAGGGAAATGCTCTGTTATTGCCATAGAAAACATTTGACGGCCGGCGGCTTCAATGTTTTCTATAGATAAAAAACAATCACTGATAAATACGTGGATCTCCACATCCCCACACATGGTCTACCAACAGCATTCATATATATGAGGATATCGGCTTGAGCTCACGGATCATCCAATTTGGCACCAGCCGGTTCCTGCAGGCGCACGCGGCGTTGTTTGTGCACGAAGCACAGCAATCCGGCCAGGATGTCGGTCCGATCGCCGTCGTTCAGGTCTCAGGCGCCAGCAGCCGCAGCGGACGTGTCGCCGCCTTCGGCAATCCGCAGGGCTATCCGGTCATCATCCGCGGCATGTCGGATGGCCAGCCACTCAATCGCACCATTCAGGTCACCAGCGTCGATCGCGGCCTTTCCGCAACGGAGCATTGGAGGGAGCTGTCTAAACTCTTTGTCGAGGAGGCCGAATTCGTCGTCTCCAACACCGGCGACACCGGTTACCAGACCTGGCCGGAGGATGATCGTTTCGGTTCAGATGGCGATGTTCCTCGATCTTTCCCCGCAAAACTTGCCGCCCTCCTCGTCCAACGCTGGCAGGCCTCCGCCCGCCCCCTGATCATCCTTCCCTGCGAACTGATAACGGGCAATGGCCATGTTCTGAAGCAGGCGGTCGTCGATTGTGCCAGGCTCAACAATGTGGCGGCTGGTTTTTATGACTGGCTCGACGGCCACGTCGCCTTCGCCGAAACCTTGGTCGATCGTATTGTTTCCGAGCCGATTGAACCGATCGGCGCTGTTGCCGAACCTTATGCCCTATGGGCGATCAAGCGCGCGCCCGGCGTGCGAGCGCCATGCCAACATCCAAGCATCGTATTGACGGACGATCTCGAACCCTATGAACGCCTGAAACTGCATATCCTCAATCTCGGCCACACGTTTCTTGCCGAAATCTGGCAGCGCGAAGGCCGGCCGGCGGATGAAACCGTGCGTGCCATCCTGGCCGACAAAGATATACGGACCAGGCTAGACACCCTCTATGAAAGCGAAGTGCTGCCCGGCTTTGCCGCAAACGGTATGGGCGACGAGGCAAAAGCCTATGTCGCAACGACACTCGATCGCTTCCTCAATCCCTTCCTCGATCACCGAATCGCGGACATCAGCCAGCATCACCCCGAAAAGGTCGCCCGCCGCATCCGCGCCTTTCTGGATTGGGCGGACAAGGCGCGCAGCACCTCGGACATGGCCACGCTGCAACAGATTGCGGCGCGCTATATTTGAACCGAATGTGAGGCCTGCCGCCTTGCTGGCCGAATAGGGGGCGTTCAGTTCATAGCGATTGAGCTCATTGAACGGCGCATCATCCCTCGACAACGTGCTGTAGATTGCCATCACGCCTGGTAAAAACCGGAGGTGGCGGCTAAAAGATCTTAGCTCAAGGGCGATTTGAGCCCTGAGAAATCGCATCCATGCCTGGCCTTATAGCTGATAGGCTTCTATCTCCTAAAATCAAATCACGCAACCTGAGGTCACAGATAATGCGTAAGATTCGCAAGGTGACGAAAGAGGTGCGATATCCAAATTACGAAATACTCAAATTCAATCTCGATTGTCACTGCAGTCGATTATCGACAAAATACCATTGCTCCGGATGCAAGCGCACTACCGGTTCTATCACGACATTCAATTGCGCGACGTCCTGAACAAGGTGTTCCTCAACGCCGAATTTTTCGGGCAGCATGAAAGGCTTCAAGGCCGTCAGCGCAAATCGCGCCCCCTCTTCCCGAACAATATAAATCGGATAGATCAGCGCATTTGTCTTCCTCGCCATTCGCGCAATGAGCGCATAATTGCCCTCAAGGTGCACAGGCCTGCCCAGGAATGGCGCTCGGATACGTCCGTTAAATCCCTCATCACAGAACATCAGCAGATTGCCGCCGTTTTCCAGGATTCTCAGAGCCGGGCGGACGAAGCTTCGGCCAGGTTTCAAGATTCCAAGCCCAGCTCCCTTGCGCAGCCGGTTGACGATATAATGGCGTGAGCGGCGTTTGGGCGGGTCGTAATTCATAGTAACGTCCAGCCCCATGTCGAGAAGACAATGCCAGAGCACTTCCCAGTTGCTGATATGCGGCGCAATGAAGATCACCGGGCCCTGGCTGCAACGCTCAACCAACCCTTCGGTACCAATCATGCGGACGTGCCGCCGTGCCAGTCTCGGCGCGACAGAATATTCCGCCATCTGCCGCCCTTGAGAATCGGCATAGGCATCGAGAAGCCGCTGGAGCTCGATATCCGTAAGTTCGGGCCTTATCGTCTTGAGATTGGCTGCCGCTCGCGCGTAAGCCGCTTTATGAAAGCGGGGAGCAAGCAGACGCCCAAGCCAGCCGCCGAGATCCGAGCAGACGCTGGCCGGCAAGAGCATGAAGGAAAAATAGAAGAAGAGATCGACGGCATTGTCGATGTTCTCGAAGATCCAGTAGCGCAGAAATGCCTTGCGACGGTTACCGCCAGCTGCGAAATCGGCCAAGGGCGGGGCCTTGGCAGGCTCATAGGTCCACGCCTTGCGCTTTGACGCGACAACTCTTTCGTCGCCCTCGTCCCCAGCCGTCATCCCTGACGCCGATGCAATGTCACGGGCATGCCCTCGCGCGGACGCAGCGTCAGACGGCATTGTGGCTGAACCTTGTGTCCATCCCTGATCCGGACACGAAAACGCTGGGCCAGGATCGCCAGGCAAAGGATCGCCTCGGTAAGGCCGAATTGCAGACCGGGGCATACGCGCGGGCCGGCGGCGAAGGGAATATAGCTGTAGGGCGTCGGCCGTGTCTCGCCGAGGAAGCGCTCGGGGTGAAAGCGATGCGGCTCGGGAAAGAGCGAATCCGTGCGATGCAAGATCCAGGGCACGATCAGCACCAATGCGGCCTTGCGTACCTTCACGTCGCCGATCTGGTCGGCCTCAGCCGCCTGGCGTGCCAGGATCGGCACGGGAGGATAGAGGCGCAGCGTCTCTTCGATGACCGCACGGCACCAGTCTAGCTTCGCAACATCATCGATCGAGGGAACCCATCGCCGCAGACGGCGTCGATTTCCGCATGAACTGCCTCTTCCACCCAGGGCGCGCCTGCGAGCAGATACCAAGCCCAGGTCAGCGTTGCCGCGGTCGTTTCGTGGCCGGCCATGAAGATGGTGGCAGCCTCGTTGCGAAGCGCCACCACATCGAGTTTCAGCTCGGGGTTGCGCTGCTGACGACGGATCAGCAGTTCGACCATGGAACTGTTATCACCCTTGCCGCCCAGATGATCTTCGATCACCTGATCGATAATCCGGTGAATGCGCCTCACCGACCGGCTCAAGCTTGGCGTCTTGATGATGGGCAAACCTTCATCGAAGCCGAGAAAATAGCCGAAATTGACGGAATCGACCAGCGACTGGTAGCTCGCAAACCCTTCGGTCACCGCATTGGCGCTTTCTTCGCCGAGGTCATTGCCGAAGACACTGCGGGAAATGATCTCCGCCGTCAGTCCAGCCATCTCGAACAGGGCGTTGACTTCCGCCCCTTCACCGAGGCTCTGCCAGCGGTCGGCAAGCTCGCTTGCCGTGCTCTGCATGATCGCGCCGAAGGCCGGCACGCGGTTTTTATGCACGATATCGGAGACCAGCGGCCGGCGCTGTTTCCAGGTTTCCTTATCGGATATGAATAAACCATCGCCCAAAAGATATTCCAGCGCGCGACGCATCTGCGGTGTCTTGCGCTCGAAATTCTCATGGCGTTTGGCCACCACATAGCGGATGGCTTCAGGCGAATTGACAATGATGAGCTGGCGGCCCAGAAGCTTGAACTCCGCCACATGCTCTCGATAATCGGCGCGGCGCCAGATCGACAGGAAATCGCTGCGCGCCTGCAGCATCAGCTTCAACGGCTGGCCGGGCTTCCCGCTATAATAAGCTGCGTGAGCCGGCTCGAAATATCGCGAGGATTGGTCGGCGTGTTCGACGATTTCGGTTTTCTGATCAAGCCAGGCCAGCATAGCGGTGCAGAACTTTCACGCCTTGCGGCCAGAGATGATAAGAGAGCAGTCGGACACGACACACGGACGTGGCCACTATATTCATTTCGCAACCGCGGAAAAGCCCCTGCTTGGCCGAAGTTAGGGCCTGTCTTTCGCCTGGAAATCGGCGGCGCTTAAATGCCTTCCAGCATAAGCAATTCATCCAGCGTTTGCCGCCTGCGGATCAATCGAGGCGTCTCGCCGTCGATCAGCACTTCTGGCGCATAGAGACGGCTATTGTAGTTCGATGACATCGTCGCGCCGTAAGCGCCGGCACCATGAAACACGAGATAGTCGCCGACATGGGCTTCGGGCAGATCGCGGGTTTCCACCGTGCCGTTGTCGGTCTGCGTGAAGACATCGCCCGATTCGCAGAGCGGACCTGCGACAACGGTGGGGAAGATCGTTCCGGCAGCACTGCGAGGCGCCGTGCCCGGAATGACCGTGATGTGATGGTAGCTGCCATACATCGCCGGCCGGGCGAGATCGCTGAAGCCGGCATCGACAAGCACGAAGCGGTTGCGGCCCATCATCTTGACCGCCCTCACTTCTGCCAGCAATACGCCGGCATCCGCTGTCAGGAAGCGGCCCGGCTCGATCTCGAGCCGGATCGGATGGCCGACATGCGTCTCGATCTCGCGCCGGGCCTTGTCCCAGAGCGAAAAGTAATGGGAAGGATCGATCTCCTCCTCACCTTCCCTGTACGGCACAGACAGGCCGCCGCCGGCGGAGATGGCCTCGATATCGACATCCAGCGTGCGGCAGAATCCGATCATTGCACCGCAGACACGCTGCAGATGTCCATAATCGACACCGGAGCCGATATGCATGTGCAACCCGACGAGCTTCAGCGAATATTGCCGCGTCAGCGCCACCGCCTCCTGCAATTGCTCGAACCAGATGCCGTGCTTGCTGGTTTCGCCGCCGGTGTTGGTCTTCTTGCTATGGCCGTGCCCGAAGCCGGGATTGATGCGCAGCCAAACCCTATGGCCCGGTGAGCGCTCACCCAGTTGATGCAGCATGTCGATGGAGCCGATATTTACCTCGATCTTGTCGGCAATGACGCGTTCCAGCGTCGGCCGATCGAAGACGTCGGCGGTGAAGACGACCTCCGCTTCTCCCGACGCATTGCCGGCGGAAAAACTCGCCCGCATCGCCCGCTCGATCTCGCCGAGCGAGACAGCATCGACCCGCACGCCCGCTTTGCGCATTTCTTTCAGAATATGAATGTTCGAACAGGCCTTCTGCGCATAGCGGATAACGTCGAAGGCGGAGAGTTGGGCGATGCGGCGGCGGATCGCGGCAGCATCATAGATCCAGAGCGGCGCTCCATATTCGGCGGCAAGCGCGCTCAGCGTTTCGTTGGAATGGAGGGTCATTTTGTCTCGATCGGGTCGGGGCGGGAATGGATCAACAATGAATAATAATATGGGCGGAGCGACCGTGTCACTCCACCCCTTTCTGAATACAAGAGTGCTGCAGCTGGCTAGCGCCTCGCGGCGACAAGGGCCTGCTCGAGATCGGCAATGATCTCCTTGGCCGAGTGCAGTCCGACGTTCAGGCGGATCGTTCGGTCGCTGACACCGAAGCGCGCGAAGACATTTGTCTCCGGCGAAATGCTGAGAGCTGCCTTTGCCGGCACCACGAGGCTTTCCGGTCCACCCCAGCTGACGCCAATACGAATGAGGCGCACCGCATCGACGAAATCGGCCACATCGATGCGGTCCGAAACCTCGAAGGAAAACAGCCCACCGAAGCCGCTGAAAGTACGTTTTCCCGGATGATCGCCGAGTGCCGGATGCATGACATTGGTCACGTCCGCATGGGCATCGAGCCAGGACGCCACTTCGAGCCCGGCTTCATGATGATGCCGCACGCGGAATGGCAGTGTCTCGAGATTACGCAGTACGAGCCATGCCTCGAATGGCGCCAGCTTCGCTCCGGTGTATGGGTAGATTTCGCTGTTGATCCGGTCGATATGCGCCTTCGAGCCAGTGACCAGACCTGCCACCGTGTCGCTCTGTCCGCCGAGATATTTCGAGGCGGCGTGGATGACGATATCGATACCGACGGAGAGAGGCCTCTGAAAGAGCGGTGTTGCCCAGGAATTGTCGACCATTGTCACGACGCCGTGGCGGCGAGCGGCCTCGGCGATCGCAGTCAGATCCTGCAATTCGAAGACCATCGAGGTCGGGTTTTCGAGATAGGCGAGCTTGGCACCCGGAAGTGCAGCAAGCATAGCCCCCGTATCGGTGCCATCGATATAGTCGACGACGACGCCGAAGCGCTTCAGGACTTTTTCGAAGAAGCGGAAGGCATCGCTATAGACGTGCCGCACGGTGACGATACGGTCGCCGGGTCCGACGAAGGCGAGAACCGCAGCAGCAATCGCGCCCATGCCGCTCGAAAAGGCGCGTGCCTCTTCCGCGCCTTCCATCTCGGCGATCTTGCGCTCCAGAAGCCGCACGGTCGGATTGTCGCCGCGCGAATAGATCGGCTTCTTCGAACGGCCGGCGAAGACGTCCTCCAGCTCCTTGTAGCTATCGAACAGGAAGAGGGATGTCTGATAGATCGGCGGCACGGCTGCATCGAACGGATCGTCGCGCGGCGTCATCAGCGTATCGGGAATGGCGTGGCGGTAGGCATCGAATCTCGGCGTCTCGTTCATGGCGTTCCTCTTGGGTCAGGAGTGAAGTGTCGATTGGCCGACAAACGGCCCGGTGCGCCGGTCGGCAGAATGGCGAGCCATTCCCGCCACCCGACAAAGCCGCCGAGGATGGCAGCAAGAATGGCAGCGACAACGGCAGCAGCAGAGATCCCGGCAAAGCCCATCCAAAGCGGTAGCACGAGCAGAAGCGGGATCAGCAAATAGCCCTGCGGCGCAAGCCCGACGACGGCGGACAGACCCGCCCTGCCCCGCGATTGCAGCATGACGAGCAGCACGGATTGAAAAGCCGCAAGCGGAAAGATCGGAAAGAGGGACCGCAGCCAGGCGACTGCCTCATCCACGACGTCCTGGCTATCCGTGAACAGGCGTGCGATCGGCTCGGCAGCCAAGAACAGCAAGATGGAATAGAGTAATGCGACCGGTATCGTCACAGCCAGCATGAACCGGATGACGGCTTTGAGCCGCTCAGCATCGCCCGCGCCAAAGGCGTGACTGACGACACTCTGGGCACCGAGGCAAAAGCCGAACAGCGGAAGCTGTCCCAGAGTCATCAGCCGGATCGCAATCGCCGTTGCCGCGACACCTTTATCGCCGCCATGGACAGCGGCCTCCCGTATCAGGACCAGAAAGCCGAGGCCCGTGACGATGCTTGTTGCGGCAGCGGGAAGGCCGATCCGCGCGATCGGCCAAAGCAGTTGCCAGCAAATCGCCCCGCCGGTCACGCTCACCGTTCCCCATCGGCGCAGGAAGTAGACGGCATAGCATGCAAGGGCCGCAATGGATGAAACAATGGTCGCCAGTGCCGCGCCGGACGCGCCGAGCTTGAAGACAAAGATGAAGACGGGGTCGAGAACCGCGTTCAAGGCGAAGCTCGCGATCAGCACGATCATCGAGAAGCGTGAATTGCCCTCGGCGATCGCTATGAAATCGCAGATAGCCTGCAAAAGCCCGAGTGTCATACCGAAAGCAAGCAGCCGCCCATAATCGAGCCCAGGAGCGAGGAGATTGTCGCTGGCGCCGAGTGCGCCGACAAAATCCGGCAGGCCGAGATAGATCAGGATCGACAAGAAAATACCGAGCGGGATCGTCGCCGCGAGCGCTGTCGTGGCGACCGACGCCGCGGCTTTGAGATCCCCTTCGCCAAGGTGGCGCGCAAGCAGCGTCGCAAGCCCGATACCCAGCCCCTGACCGGCGGCCGCGACGAGCAGAAACAGCGGCATGACCAGACTGATGCCTGCCAGCACGTCCGGGCCGAGCGCTCCAAGGAAGATCGCGTTGATCGCATGATGGCCGGCACTGGCGGCAAGTCCTGCCACGGCCGGAAGCGCGACAGCCAGAACGAGCCGCTTGACGCGCGGATCGTTCATATCGACGGCTGTCGTCATCAGGCGCTCCGCGCCAGCGAGCCAAGGACAGGCTGCCCATCCTCTGTGGACAAGCCGGTGAGATCCGGCAACAGCAGCCGATCCATGAAGAAGCGCTCACGCAGGAGCATGACCAGCAGCGCCTTCTTGTGCGGGAACTGAATATGCTTGACCTTGGCGAAGCCGGAACGGTCGAGATTGCGGATCTGCTGGGTGTGATGATGGATCGGCTCACCGACGATACGTCGCGTGCGCGGATCGGCCAGGAACATGTAGTGCATAAGCGACGGCAGCCAGGCGCTGACGAAGGCTTTCCCGCGGAAATCATCCTCGCCGATCGCCACATGCCAACCTCGGTCATAGCCGTCGGCCTCGTAATGCGGTCCGATCCTGTCTTCCTTCGCCCAATAGAGTTCGAAGTAACCGAAGGGCACGCCGCCAAAGGTGCCGATCAGCGGCAATGTGCGCGGATCGGCAAGGCGGCCTGCGATGAAATCGCGGTGATAGGAAAGATCGCCGCTATCTTCCCATATGGCGGCAACCCTCGGATCGTTCATCCAGCGATGGAAATGGGGAAGATCGGCCTCGATATCGGCGACATGGAAGCCAAGCTGGGTATTCAGCCAGGGAATGAAGCGGCTGTAGACACGGCCGGCGGGCTTCGGCGGCCGCTGCGGGTGAACGGCGCCATTCGTCAGTGTCGACACTTCCGGATAGCTGCTTGGCACGCTTCCAAGCCAGGATCTTGGCTGCTGGAAGAAGGATTCCGGGCGCACGATCAGGCGATTGCCGCGCTGCTCGATGGCACCCGCTTCCATCAGGCGCCTTATGAGGTCGCCATCTGCGAGCTCGATCTGGAAGCAGTCCAGCTGTGGATTGCATGCCAGAACGGCTTCCGACACGGCGTTGACGATATCCTCGCCAGAAAGCGGAGGGACCGCGGTGGAAATTGTATCGAAGACCACGAGATTGGTGGCCGGCCCCGATAGATGGCCTGAGGCCACCTTCACTCCGTGATGCTCGACGCGAAAACTCCCCGGTGCATGCCCTGCCGATATGATGAGCGGTTGGCCGCAGGCAAGCGCGCTGCTCTCAAAGCCCGACGCCGGCAGGCGCAGATCAAAGGATTTCTCCGCCGTCCTATCGCTCCTGATCGCCAGCGAAGCATCCATCTTTCATCTCCATATCTTCAGAACCACGCCGGTTGATATCTGCAGGCTAAACACAGCGCTAATTCTGCGGTGACGAACGACGTCAGCAAAAATTCAAAATATTTTCCAAAAAATATTTTTCGAAAATCATCTGAATTTTCCAAAACCTCATTCGTTATGGAGCTACGTCGACGTAATTTTCGGAACCTCCGATTTTATCGGCGCCATAAGACATAGATATCGATCGATTTAACTTAATATCTTTCACAGATATTGAGATGTATACATTATTGTATTTCGATCTATTTGATATGTATTTCAATACAATTAAGGAGAGCGGCGAAGAAATGACTGTCCACGATCGCAACGCCAATGCAGCAAACGATACGGATTATCTCGCCAAATGCTCCCTATCGCCGACACAGTCACGTATCTGGCTCCTGTCTGAGACTGGTAACGAAGTCGTCTACGGGCGACAAATACTCGCGATCGTCTTCCCCCCGATCTCTTCTGACCTTGCGCGCGAGGGCCTATCAAAACTTTCTCGGCAACATCCCCTCATCACCTCGGAATTCGAGGCGAGGGCGGGCGGCGCCGTCCAGCAGATCCTGGGGAACGACCGCTTCGTCGAGATCATCGAGACGAAGTTGACTGCAAGCGAAAACCTGGAAAACGCGCTGACTACGGCTGCCGCGGCGGAACAGGCCCGCCAGATCGACCTTACCGATGGCAATCCGGCCCGCTTCATCCTCCTGACGCAAGAAGCGCGGGCGGTGGGCGTCCTATTCTCCCTCCACGCCATCCTTGCCGACGCTGCGGCGCTCGATCTGCTTGCGGCGGATTTCCTTCATAACATCGACGGTCATGACCCGGCGGATATCGCAGAGACCGTACTGCCCGACGCCGCTTCGTGGATGATTGCCAATGGCGCACCGCGCCATGCGGCGCCGGAACTGGTCGACTTCTGGTTCCAGCGGCTGACGGCTCAGGAGAACATTGCGTCACTCCCGCCGCAAACATCGGCGGGAAAAAACATGGTCGACGAGGTCTGGTTCGAGCATATGCTTGAAGTGCCGGTACAATCGTCCGCCGACACCTCCGGCGACATGCTTGCCGCCGTCGGGATCGCCCTGCGACGCCATACCGGATACGGCACTCAAAGGATCGGCCTGGTCACGCGTCCGGAAAGGCACAAAGTCGCCGCCCGCTGCGAGGACGTGTTGATCCTGACGCCGGAACTCGATGGCACCATGATGCTCAAAGACGTCCGCAATGCGTTCGTCAAGGAAATCGACATGGCTATCAGGCAATCCCTGCCCTTCGAGGCCCTTGCCGATGCGTTGATAAGACGGGACGAATCCTTCGACACCACCGGCCTCGTCAAGACGCTCCTCGATGTGCGTCCACCCCTGCGTCTCCTGCAAGCAACCTCGAACGAAGTCGCGCTGCGCAGCCCCATCGAACCGCCGGCACGTCGCGATACCGATCTGGTCGTTACCGTTTCCCGGGCATCCGTCGGCAAATTGCGTATCGGCATCGGCTTCGACCCGCAGAAGCATGATCGAAAACAAATCATACGCTTCGCCGACGATCTTACCTTGGCACTTGCGCAGTTACAGGCCAGCCCCGGCCTTCAGGTCAAACATATTCCCTTCGTGTCACCGGAAGAGCTGGACAGGCTTTCGGCACCGTATCCGGACGCACCGGAGCCGGACGACGGCACGCCGATCCACGAGGTCATCTCCGCACAGGCGAAACGGCGACCGAATGCGTTTGCCGTCGCACAGGGTGAGAAATCCGTGACACATGGCGAACTCGAAGCTGCCGCCAACCGGCTGGCTCATCGGTTGAACGCGATGGGGATCGGCCCGGAAAAGCGCGTTGCCATCGCCCTTGAAAAATCGATCGACGCGATCATCGCCATTCTTGCCGTGCTGAAGGCCGGCGGCGCATTCACGCCGGTAGAGCCGGATCACCCTGAGGCCCGCAATCGTCACATCCTGACCGCCCCGGGCCTCTCGCTCGTCATCTCCCGCGCAAAGCACATCGCCAACCTGCCGAGCAATATCGCGACACCCTATCTCAATCTCGATGCCATCGACCTGTCCGCCGAGAGCGTCGGCGCGCCGGCAACGACCATTGCCCCGCAGCACCTTGCCTATGTGATCTACACGTCAGGCTCGACAGGCGTCCCGAAGGGAGTGGCGGTCGAGCACGGACCACTCGCGCACCATTGCAAGGCTACTTTGCGTATCTATGAGATGAGCGAGGAATCCTGCGAATATCCTGTGCTTCCCTTCACCTCGGACGGCGGCCATGAGCGCTGGATGGTGCCGCTGATGGCAGGCGGCGGCGTGGTGCTGACGCAGGACAAGCTGGCCACACCGGAAGATGCCTTCGCGGCCATGAAGCGACACGGCGTCAACAATGCCAGCCTGCCCACCAGCTATGTCCGGGGGCTGGCCGAATATGCCGGGGAGAACAGCGAAATTCCGCGGCTGCGGCTCTATTCCTTCGGCGGCGAGGCACTGTCGCAGGCGGTGTTCGACATGATTACCGAGAACCTGAAGGCGCAGCTGCTGATCAACGGCTACGGCCCGACCGAAACGATCATGACGCCGATGATCTGGAAGATTTCGGCTGGCACCCGCTTCGAGGGAACGGTCGCGCCGATCGGGCGCGGCGTGGGCGATCGGCGCATCTATGTGCTTGATGCCGACCTTGCGCCGGTTCCGGTCGGCGTGATTGGCGAAATCTATATCGGCGGCAGCGGCCTGGCACGCGGCTATCTCGGCCAGCCGGAGCTGACGGCGGATCGTTTCATTCCGGATCCCTTCACACCTGGCGGACGACTGTACAAGTCCGGCGATCTCGGCCGGTGGCGCGAAGACGGCATCGTCGAATTCGCCGGTCGCGTCGATCACCAGATCAAATTACGCGGCTTCCGCATCGAGCCGGGCGAAATCGAAGCCGTGCTGCGCTCTGATCAGCGTGTCGCCGAGGCTGTCATCCTGCTGCACAATGACGGCGGCCGCAGTTCTCTGGTCGCCTATGTTGTGCCGCGCGAGGGCGAGAGCTTAAGCGTGACAGGACTGCGCCGGACCGCCATGACCGCCCTGCCCGATTACATGGTGCCGCAGACCATCATGCTGATCGACAAGTTGCCGATGGGGCCGAACAGCAAGCTTGATCGCACGGCCCTGCCCGCACCGCGCATCGAACGCGAAATGGCGTTACCTGCCAACGACAAGGAAAAAGCGATCCTGGATGTCTGGAAGGATATCCTCGACATCGGCGATATCGGTGTCACGGAGAATTTTTTCGATATTGGCGGACAGTCTCTAATGGCCGTGCGCATCGTCTCGCGCCTGAAGATGCGCCATCCCGAATGGCCGCTGACGATTGCCGATATGTTCAATCACCCTACCGTGCGCGATCTGGCACTAGCGGTCGACGGCAGCCGCGATGAAACTGGCGTCGACGTCGTCTACCTTCGCCGCAATGGTGATCGGCCGGTGCTCTATTGCTTCCCGGGCCTGCTCGTCAGCACGCGCGAATATATGCGGCTTGTCGACTATCTCGGCCCGGAACAGCCAGCAACCGGCTTCATCTGCTATTCGCTGACGGAAACCAAGACGCTGAGTACCCGCGTCGAAGACATTACCGCGCGTTACGCCGAAGCCGTGCGCAGACAAGCCAAGGGTCGGCCCTGCGCCTTCCTCGGCTGGTCGTGGGGCGGACTGCTCGCCTATGAGGCCGCCCGGCAGCTCGGCAACGACATCGATCTGCGTATGATCGGCATGGTCGATGTCTGCGATATGGACGAGGAGTTCACCGTCGGCATCATGCCGCGCTTCGAAGCAGGCGTCCGCGATCGCACCCATGCTGCCGTGCAGAGCTGGCTTGCGACCACACCGATGCGCGAGGACTGGAAGAGACTTTTCGCCGCCATGAACGAGGAGGTTTACGAACAGTTCCTCCACCATGTCGTCAAGCATAATGTCAAACTGCCGACGGATGGTCCCGATATCGGCTCGGAAGAGCATACGTTCTGGATCCTCATCGACAATGCGATGATCTTCCGCAACTACCGCCTGGAGCAATCTGATTTCCGCATCCATGCCTTCGCGGCCGAGGATTCTCTCACGCGTGCCCTCAACGTCATCGACTGGCGGCGCTATTCGGCGAATGCCACGGCATCGGAGATCGTCACCGGCACCAACCATCTGACGATCATCGGCAAGACGCCATTCCATCAGCGTTTCGCCCGGCGGCTCGACCATGCTTTTGCGCCGGCGCCGCTGTCCAAAGACGCCGTCAAGTAACCCCCTCTTCGACATCATTCTGGAGCTGCATCATGACATCGCACGTGCTCGACCTCGCCGGGGCCGGAATCGGTCCCTTCAACCTCAGCCTTGCCGCTCAGCTCGATTCTATACCGCAACTTTCCGTCCGCTTCTTCGAACGGCGTCCATCCTTCGCATGGCATCCGGGAATGATGCTGCCGGGTGCGGAAATGCAGACATCCATCCTCAAGGATCTGGTGACGGCCACCAACCCGACAAGTCCGTGGAGCTTCCTCTCATATCTCGTTGCGCATAAACGTTTTTATCAGTTTCTCAATGCGGAATATGAAGCCGTTCCGCGCAAGGAATTCGCCGATTATCTCGGATGGGTCGCACGCGGGCTAACGTCGCTCCGCTTCGGCGCGAGCGTCCGGGAGGTCCATGCCAATGACGGCTTTTTCTCCATCGCCACAGACGATGGTGCGATCAGCGCTCGCAATCTCTCCGTCGGCGTCGGCAAGATAGCGTCTCGTCCGGCTTGGGCCGAACAGCTGCCGAAGTCCATGACCTTCCATAGCAGCGAAGCGACGCAACGTATCGGTGATGTCAAAGCGCCCCGCGTTGCCGTCATCGGCGGCGGCCAGAGCGGCGCCGAGATCGTCGATGCGCTCCTGGATCTGAACAGGGTTTCATCTATCCACTGGATTAGCCGCCGACCGAATTTCGAGCCGCTCGATGCGACGCCATTCACCAATGAGCTCTTCACACCAAGCTACATGGAGCGCTTCCACGGACTTCCCGAAGAGCTGCGGCTCACTCACACACGCAGGCAAGTGCTGGCGAGCGACGGCGTTTCCGCCTCCACCTTGAAGAAGCTCTATCGCCGGCTCTACGAGCGAAAGCTCGATGCTGCCAAGCACCCCGACCACAGCATATCGCTGCGCCCCTTCCGCAACGTCATCGCAGCCGAGCAGGATGGTCCCGAAATCACGCTGACCATGCGCAACGGCTTCGATGACAGCATCGAAACACTGACGGTCGACATGGTCGTTTTTGCAACCGGCTATCGCTTTGTGCTTCCGGAATTCCTGCATTCGCTCGAAAACCGCATCGAGCTCAGCTCCATCGGCGAACCGGTGCTGGAAAGCGACTTCTCGCTGACATGGGACGGGCCACGGGAGAACCGTATCTTCGTTCTCAATGCCGGACGCCATAGCCATGGCATTGCCGAGCCGCAGCTCAGCCTTGCCGCATGGCGCAGCGCGGTCATCGCCAACGCGTTGCTCGGCCGCCAGCATTTTGATCTCGATCAGCTCGATCCCATCGTACAGTGGGAAACGCACGGACAGCCGTCGAACCTTCCCTCTCACATGGGACAGGCAGCGGAATAGGTGAAGACGGGCCAACCGGGGGAAGAGACGGTGCAGGTGGAACTTCATAGCCTGCACCTATCTGACGGGCTTCCCGTACCGGACTCGATTTTGAGCGAGGCAGAAAAAAGCCGTGCCGCAGCGTTCAGATCATGCTCGGCGCGGCGCCTTTTCGTTGCCGGCCGGGTCCTG
This sequence comes from Rhizobium sp. WW22, assembly GCF_047041135.1. Lineage (NCBI taxonomy): Bacteria > Pseudomonadati > Pseudomonadota > Alphaproteobacteria > Hyphomicrobiales > Rhizobiaceae > Rhizobium > Rhizobium sp. WW22. The sequence continues at coordinate 970,755 of NZ_CP178199.1, read as the reverse complement.
TGTCGAAGCGTCATCGCCAATCTGCTTGGCTGCGCCCCGCAAGCACTTTGTCTTGCGATTACCCCTTCCGGCAGACCCTATCTGCGCGATTACCCCGACATCGACTTCAATCTGTCGCACACGAAAGACCGCATAGCGCTTGCGATCTGCCGCGGCGCCCGCATCGGCATCGATATCGAGCGTCTCGATGCATTTTCGGAGAAGGAAGCCTCCGAGATCATGCCGATGATCCTTTCCGAACAAGAGCTCAATCAGGTGCATCAATTGGATGAACGACATCGCCGCGATGTTTTTCTCACCCGCTGGGTTCAGAAAGAGGCTGCGTTGAAATGCTTCGGCCGGGGTTTTCTGGTCGACCCGCACAGCGTGATGCTGACGCCGGGAAATACAACTTTAGAAGGCAGATGCCAGGTATCCGGCGAAGCGATATTCACCCATTCCGGCCGTATCAGCGACGAAGAAAGCGGGGATTTTCAGTGGGCTATCGCAACATCAAGGGCTGCGGCAAGGCCGCAATGGCGGCATCACAAAAGCGGGATTTTCTTCTAGATCTCATGAAAAATTGAAATAAAATCAGGTGGATAAACCTTGATTTAGGAGATGCTTCACTTTTCGACACCGCTATCTTGACTATCATTGTCATGTTTTATAGGTTCCTCTCAAAAAGAGGGGCACACAGAAATGCAACTTTGGATTTCAGCGAGAACCCGACATGATTGCCAACCGTTCGCAGTCGACTTCCAATGCGCAACTCCAAACAGCACTTCACGCCTATCCGAAGCTCCTCTCCGTCGCACGCAGGATCACAGGCTGCATGAGCTTGGCCGAGGATGTCGTGCAGGAAGTTCTCCTGCAGCTGGTCTCCAAGCCGCTGAACGAGGATATAGCGGCTCCAACGCCCTATGTGATGCGGATGGTGCGCAATCTGGCGACCGATCATGTGCGACGCCGGCAATATGAGCGGGGCCTGTTCGTCGAAGAGGAAGTGGGCGGCAATACCTCGGCCTATGGAAGCCCGGAGGAGCGCCTTCACGAGGCCGAGGCCTACAAGGCCTTCCGCTGCACGGTCGAATCCATGCCTGCCAGAACCCGGAAGTTCTACGAGGAGCACTATTTCGACGATATTCCCCAGAACATCATTGCCAGGGAGGCGGGCGTATCCTGCGCCCTTGTTTGCGGCCTTCTGCGAGAAGCACATTCGCGGTGCCTCGCCGCTATCTCGCTTGAGGCCGACCATTCTTGCGCTGCCGGCAGCGGCCACAGACGAAACCGAACAGCACGGGTGCGGGAGATGCGGGCCTGATGGCGGTTCACCGCCATCAGGCCCGCAAACTGCACTCCGTCGCCAGGAAAGGGAAAAGTAGATGCAGGAAGCCATCGAGATAACCGAATCCAAAGGCGCCATCTGTCGTGACATCATGACGGAATTGACCGATTGGTTTACCGACCCCGATGTCATCGATGCCTGCGCGGGAGCCGTGGAGGCCTTGCCGATGTTCGGCTGCGTCGAGGCGGATACTGTTGCCGGCTTCGTTGCCCTGCGCGCCCATCCGCCGGCCGCCATGGAGATTCTCGTGATAGCAACCAGGCGCCAACACCATCGCAGCGGTGTCGGCAAGCGATTGCTGGCCGCAGCCGAGACCTTCGCCCGCTCTTCCGATTGCAAGCTTCTGACGGTCAAGACGCTTGCGCCGCGCGGCAGGGAAGAACCGCAATATGAAAAGACCCGTGCCTTCTACGACAGAAACGGTTTCATACGCGCCGAGATATTCCCAACCCTCTGGCGCGAAAGCGATCCGTGTCTCTTCTTCGTCAAGCCACTGACCTCGATCAACTAACGCATCGCTTACCGGCGACCGGAATTTTAGGGGGCCGGTGGGCTTCAGCAGGAATGATAATGAAAAACGATAGGATCACCGGAAAAGATCAAAGTCACGCAACGGTCTTCGCGACGGAAGGCCTGCGTTTCGAGGTCGACGGCAAAACCATTCTTCATCCGCTCGATATCAGCTTCAAGGCGGGCGAGATTTCCGGTCTGATCGGCCATAACGGCTCCGGCAAATCCACGCTGATCAAGATGCTTGCCAGACAGATTCAGCCGACCGGCGGCCGTATCCTGTTCGATGGCGTTGCCGCCGGCTCCTACGATATGCGCGCCTTTGCCCGCGCCGTCGCCTATCTGCCGCAGGACACCTCATCGGCGGCCGGCATGACCGTCGAGGAACTCGTCGCCTGCGGGCGCTATCCCTGGCACGGTGCGCTCGGGCGCTTCACCGATGTCGACCGGGAAAAGGTGGAAACAGCCATGAAGCTGACGCATGTCGATACATTGGCAGGCCGCGTGGTGGATACGCTCTCCGGCGGCGAGCGCCAGCGTGTCTGGATCGCCATGCTGGTCGCGCAGGACAGCCGCTGTCTGCTGCTCGACGAGCCGACATCGGCGCTCGACATCGCCCACCAGATGGAAATCCTCGGGCTCGTGCGCGAGCTTTGCCGGACGAAGGATCTGAGCGTCATTCTCGTCCTGCACGATATCAATGTCGCGGCACATTTCTGCGATCATCTGCACGCGCTGAAGCAGGGGCGCCTCATTGCAGCGGGGCCGTCGCCGAGCCTCATGAAGGCCGAAACGCTCAATACGATCTACGGCACCAATATGGGCGTCACCGCCCATCCCGTGCATGGAACGCCGCTTGCCTATGTCATCTGAAAGCAGCCTCGAGAACCTGATGCTTTCGCGACGCACGCTGCTTGCCGCCGCGGCGTTTTTTGCCGTTCCGCAAGCGGGAGTGGCTTCAGGAACCATATCCGGCCCGATCGTCTCCCTCGATTATGGCCTGGCATCAACACTGCTGGCGCTCGGCGTCACGCCCGCCGCCATCGCCTCGCTTGCCGATTGGGACACATGGGTCGTCGAACCGAAAATGCCCAATGGCGTCGTCGATCTCGGTACCACCAGCGAGATCAATCTCGAGGTCTTGGCAAGCGTCAAGCCGGCACTGATCCTGACGACGCCCTATCTTGCGCCTTTGAAACCGCAACTGGAGGCAATTTCGCCGGTCCTGGAACTGACGATCTATGCCGAAGGCGGGGAAGCTTTGCCACGCTCCATCGAGGCGACGCGCCGACTGGCCGACGCCATCGGCCGGCGGCAACAGGCGGAAGAATTCCTTGCCCGGTCGGAACAATTCTTCGACGACTGCGCAAACCGCGTCAAAAAGCTCAACCCTCCGCCGTTGGCGCTCATTAATTTTGTCGATCCGCGCCATGCTCGCATTTATTGCGGCGCAGGCCTCTACCAGAACGTCATGACCAGGATCGGCCTCAAAAACGCCTGGACCAGGCCGGGCGACTACTGGGGCTTCGAGACGATCGGGCTGGAGCAATTGGCGACGCTCGATCAAAGCCTGCGCCTCATCGCATTCGAACCGCTGCTCCCGCCGAATGTCCTCGACAATCTGCAGGATAGTCCCCTGTGGACCAGCCTGCCTTTCGTTAGGGACGGGCGCGTCTCCGTGCTGCCAGGCACCTTGATGTTCGGCATGGTGCAGGAAGCGGAGCGCTTCGCGCGCATATTGCTTGACCATCTGGAAACATTCGCATGATCCGCACCGAAGCAAATAACGGCCTCGGTGCTCCAGCCGTGGCGCTGACGCTGTTCGCGCTCGCCAGCCTGCTTGCCTGGCATCAACTGGCGCCGGACCTTTCACACTTGTTCGAGCAGAAAGCAGGCTACGACCCGCAACGCCTGCTATTCATCTATTCGACGCTGCCGAGGATCGTCACCGCCTTGCTGGCGGGTGCCGCGCTCTCGCTGTCGGGAAGCCTGCTGCAGCAGGTACTGCGCAATCCGCTCGCCTCGCCCTCCACGCTCGGCATTTCGGCCGGCGCCAATCTTGCGCTTGTTGCCGTCATGCTTGCCTTTCCCGCTCTTCAGGGTCTCAGCCGCGATGCCGTTGCCCTGTTCGGCAGCGCCGCCGCGGCGGCAGTCGTTTTCCTGATCGGCGCAAGACGGGGTTTCTCGCCCTTGTCGCTGGTGCTTGCCGGCTTGATCGTCGGCGTCTGGAGTGGAGCGCTTGCCGCCGTTCTCGTTCTGATGAACGATCGCTATCTCTCCGGCCTCTTCATCTGGGGCGCCGGATCGCTGGCGCAGCAAAGCTGGACCATTCCGCTTTCCCTTCTCCCGAAAATCGCCACACTTTCCATCGCGGCCTTGCTGATGGCGCGGCCTTTGGGGCTCATGGACCTAGGCGATAGCGGCGCGAGCGGACTTGGCCTGTCGGTCAAGCGCACGCGCATTGTTGCCGTTTGCATCGCAATTGCGCTTGCCGCGATCGTCACCAGCGCCGTCGGCGTTATCGGCTTCATCGGTCTCATCGCGCCGCGCATCGCCCAGCTTGCCGGCGCTAGACAGATGAAGAGCCAGCTCATCTGGTCACCCCTCATCGGCGCGGGCTTATTGCTACTGACCGATGAATCCCTCGTGCTGCTCTCCGGGGCTTCTTCGACCTTCCTGCCGACAGGCGCTATTACTGCACTGCTAGGCGCACCGTTACTGCTCCTGATGCTGCCGCGTTTGAAGGCCGTGCAGCGCAGCGCGCCCTCTCCCTCTCAGAATGCGAGCCGCGCCTTACATACGCCGCGCGTACTCTTGCTTGCATCAGTTCCGGCGCTCATCCTTCTCCTGGCCGGTGCGATCCTCTTCGGGCGCGCACCGGATGGCACATGGACGCTGCTCGCCTATCCCCATTGGCCCGACGTGCTGCCCTATCGTCTGCCGCGTATCGCCGGTGCCTTTGCTGCGGGCGCGATGTTGGGCGTCGTCGGCGCCGTCCTGCAACGGCTCAGCGGCAATGAGATGGCAAGTCCGGAAGTTCTGGGTATTTCGGCAGGCGCTACCCTCGGCGTCACCGCCGCTCTCTTCCTTCTGCCTGCTCCCGGCATGGCCGCCCAACTGGGCTTCGGCGGTATCGGTGCCTTCGCCGTGCTCATCGCCATCTTCCTATTCGGCATCCGATCCGGTTTTGCGCCGGAACGAGTACTTCTGACGGGCATCGCGCTGGGCGCCATGCTGGATGCCTTCATCAGCGTGCTGGCCGCGAGCGGCGATCCGCGCGCTATGATCGTCATGCAATGGATGAGCGGATCGACCTATCTCGTTGGTACATCAAAGGCAATCTCTGCGATGATGGCAGCAATAGCAGGCCTTGCGCTTGCCTTTCTGGCTCATCGCTGGCTCGATCTGCTGCCGCTTGGGGCTCAGGCGGCCCAGGCAATCGGCATTCGCGTCAACCTTGCCCGCGCCTGCCTCTTTGCCCTTGCCGCAGCCATGACCGCGGCCGCCACCCTTGTCGTCGGGCCTTTAAGCTTCATCGGCCTCATGGGGCCGCATCTGGCGCGAGAGCTTGGCTTGCGACGCGCGGCTCCCCAGCTTATGGGTGCAGCACTCGCCGGCGGCAGTCTCATGGTGCTTGCGGATTGGTTCGGCCGCATGATCGCCTTTCCCTACCAGATGCCAGCCGGCTTGGTTTCCGCGCTCGTCGGCGCCCCGCTGCTGCTGATATTGCTGATGAAGCGGCGACGGGCGGCATAGTCTCACGTAGCGGGCGATCCCGAGCGTGGCATATATGCAAACGGGATGTTTGCCGGCCGAAGGCGGGCAGATTGCTTGCGTCGCTGCACGACCACTTTTGGGAACCAAGTTCAAACCAAAACACTGGCTTCGATCAGACGCGATCCAGGAACTCAAGTACTCGGCTCGTCAGCAGCGCAGTTGCACCCGCATCATAAGACGGAAGCGAACTGTCGGCGAAATAGTGCTGATCGCCGGGATAAAGGAAAAGCTTCGCGTCCTCGACCTTCGCCACAATCTCCCGGGCGGCATCGATATCACCCTCGCCTACGAAGATCGGGTCGTTTTCCATCCCGTGAATCTGGACAGGCACGCCATCTGGCCAAGGTCCGAAGGCCCATTCGCCACTGATCGGCAGGCAGGAATGGAAGAAGAGAGCTCCTCGCGCTCCGGGCCGTGTCTGGGCCAGCTTCTGCGCAGGCAGCACGCCGAACGAGAACCCGGCATAGACGAGCGCAGGAGGCAGATCGTCAGCGACGCGAGCACCGCGCTCCCGCATATCGTCGAATCCAACACCGCCGATATAGGCGAGCCCCTCTTCGATGCTTTGAAAAGTGCGTCCATCGAATAGGTCAGGCGTGTGCACGATGTGACCGGCACCCCGCAACTCATCAGCGAATGCTCGCACACCCGGGGTCAATCCCTGTGCGTGGTGGAACAAAAGAACCTCAGCCATACGGAACCTCGCGATGGGATGGTCGGGTACATTTTCTGCTAGCTACAGCCTCATCGCCGCATCGGCAAGAATGCGGGTATCTTGCAACAGGCTTAGGCTGCAAATTAGCCTTGCTGACAGTAAGGTCGGGTTCAGCCGACGAAAGGAAGCTATCGGGGTGGAGCGGGCGCCGCACAGAATACGGCGCCCCGATAAGCTTACCAGCGATACTTCAACGAGGCCGTGATGTTACGGCCCTGCCCGAGGTAGCAATAGCCTTCGTTGCAGACCGTCAGGCGGCGATTGGCGATGTTGCGGACATCGACGCTTGCAACCAGGCCCTTATATTTCTGATCGACCGCGCCGAAGTCGTAAGATACGGCCGCATCGAGATAGACGCTTGCATCATTCTTGTCGGTGTTGGCCGTGCTGGTGTAGGTCTCGCCGGTATAGCGGATGCCGGCGCCGACGGTCAGGCCCTTTGCGGCAGAATCATCCTGGAACGTGTAGTTCGACCACAGGCTGGCAATGTTTTGGGGCGTTACGGCCGGTGCGTTTCCAGCATTGTCACCACGCGTGATTTCGGAGTGGTTATAGGCATAGGCGGCAACCACATCCCAGCCATCGGTGATGTTTGCCCTGGCTTCCAGTTCGATCCCCTTATTGGTCACTTCACCGAGCGAGGCATAAATGCCCATCAGCGGATCGACGAGAACCGGCTTGTTCTTCTCCACCAGATGATAGGCAACGGCCGAAAGCAGAATGTCGGTGCCTGGCGGCTGGTATTTTACGCCGAGCTCGTACTGTTCGCCCTTGGTTGGATCGAGAATACTGCCGGATGCAGACCGCTGTGTGACCGGATTAAACGAGGTGGAATAGCTGGTGAAGGGTGCAATGCCGTTGTCGAAGAGATAGAGCGCACCAGCCTGGTAGGAAAATGCATTCTTGTTGAAGCTGTCTTTGGTTGTCGTATCAGTGGAGACAATGGTGGTGTCGGTCGACTGCTTCACCCAGGTCTGGCGCCCGCCGAGTGTGAAGCGCCACTTGTCGAGTTCGATCTGATCCATGGCATAGGCGCCGAACTGCTGCAGGCTGGCGTCAACCCGGCTGAAATTATAGGCCGGCGTCGGACCCGATACTCCGTACGTCGGATTGTTGATATCGAAGTCATAGGCGGGGCTGGTCGTCGCATCCATCCCATAGGCGAAGGAATCGCTCATGCGGGTATAATCGAGACCGAACAAGACGGTATGAGCAGCCGGACCGGTTTCGAATTTGGATTCGAGCTGGTTGTCGACCTGGAAGACGTTCATTCTGTCGCCGATCGCCGTCGCGCCGCGCTGGGCGACGTCTCCGACCCAGCCGAGGGTACTGAGATAGCGTGACTTCAAATCCAGATGAGAGAAACGAAGATTCTGGCGGAAGGTGAAGCCGCCGTCGAATTCGTGTTCGAACTGATAGCCGACCTGCTGCTGCTTGGTTCTCTGATAATCGTAATCCGGGTCGCTGTCGCGATAGTCGAGAACATTGCCATCAGGGCCGATCATGGCGCCGACATTGGCATCCGTTTCCGTCGATTGCGCCGAGCCATAGATGGTGATTTTCGTCGTGTCGTCCGGCTTCCAGGTGAAGGACGGCTGGATCAGATAACGATCGTCGGCGATATCGAAATTGGTATCGCCCTTTCGCGCCAGGCCGACGATGCGATACAGCATACTGTCATCGTCCTGATTAACCCTGCCCCCAAAATCGAACATCGTCTGGGCACGATCCGATGTTCCATAGAGAACGCCGACTTCCCTGATCGTCTCATCCGTCGGCAGTTTCGATATTTTGTTGACAATGCCACCCGGTGATCCCGCGCCATAGAGCACGGATACCGGTCCCTTGATGATCTCGACGCGGTCGAGCGCATAGGGATCCGTCCGGAACATCGCATAATTCATGTAGGGCTGACGCAGCCCGTCGCGATAGTCGCCGTCGGTCGTAACATCATTGCCGCGAATATAGACCTGATCGAAGCGCGGATCGAAGCCATAGGAGCCGGTCTGGACGCCAGCCGAATAACGCACCGCCTCGACGATATCCTGAGCGCCGCGCTGCTCGAGCTCCTCTTTGGTCACCACCGATAGGGAACGAGGCGTCTCGAGGATCGGCGTATTGATCTTGGTGGCGCCCCTGCTCTTCTTTGCCGCCACGGTCGTGTTATCGCTTGCGTCACTCGACTGGCCGCTGACGATGATCGGCGCGAGCTGGGTGGCATTTCCATTGTTCGCATCGGCCGCAGCATCTTGCGCGAAGGCATTTCCACTTAAAGCAAACACTGTCGCAAGTGCGGTGACGCCGCTTGCAAGATGGAATCTCTTTCGTGTCAAATTACTGATATAATTATGGGATTTCTGCTTCATAAGCCCTTTGCGCCTGCCCGTTTCGGAAATAGATGGCGCAAATTAGTTCGCAGGCGCAGCCGGCGTCAAGAATACATGAGTACAAGAGTCATATTTTTTATTCGTTTCCACTCTAATGTTGCAGAATGGCCCCGATGGCCGAACACCGAATTGCGGAGGGCACCTGAAAATTACGCTTAGCAAAGCATTCGGCCCGCTTGCCAGATCGCGCCACCAATAATATGAGACTTTTCATCATCTTTCTGCAAATATCGGCGCTGTTATTCCGGCGCCCCACATGATCGGTCAGCCGGAGAGGCCATGTCTCATACATCATCACACAATGCCGCTTCCATTCTGGCGCAGGCCACCCTTCCCAGCTGCACATTCATTGACCTGAAGTTTGACAATGCCGATCATCCGCACAGGATCTTTCTCTATCGCCCGGACAAACCGGCACCGCCGGAGGGTTGGCCGATCCTATACCTGACCGACGGCAACGCCTGCTTTGCGACCGCCGTCGACGCGCTGAAGGTGCAGGCGAGCTATCCGAACGGAACCAATGTCGCGGAAGGCGTCATCGTTGCCATCGGCTATCCCACGGACGAGCCATATGACCCGCTCCGCCGCTCCTGGGATTTGAGCCCGCCGCCCGGACGCGTCTATCCGCCGTTCTTTCCCGATACGCCGGATGTAAAGACCGGGGGTGCTGAACGCTTTCTGGCGCTCATCGAGGACGAGCTCAAGCCTTGGATAGAGCGGCAAGCTCGGATCGACCGCTCGCGCCAGACGCTTTTCGGCCATTCGTTTGGTGGCCTTTTCACGCTCTACGCGCTGTTTTGCAAACCCGATGCCTTCAGCCGCTGGATTTCCGCAAGCCCGGCGATCTACTGGGAAGATTCAGCAATTCTTTCGATGGAGAGAGAATTCCTCGACAGTTACAAAGAGCCGCTCGATACGGAACTGCATCTTTCCGCCGGTCAGTATGAAGGCGAAATCCTCGCGCCCTTCCATAAAGGTACCGCCGACGAGCAAAAACGTCAGGAGCGTGCGAAGGAAACGCGCACGATAGAACTTGCCCGCGAGATGGCTGAGAGATGGGGCAAACTGGTGTCATCCACAGGAACGATCACCTTTGAAGTATATGCCGAAGAGAACCACATGTCGGTCCTTCCGGTCGCGCTGAACCGGGCCGTCCAGATCGCATTTCGAAGAAAAAAATCATTCTGAACTTCATAGGCTTGCCGCCTAAAGTTCTAGCCTCTTCTTAGGAAAAATATCGTGCTCCGTGCATTCGGCACGATGGAGCGCGTTGGCTGCGCATTTCTGGCTTCTTCCGGCACTCCAATGGGCGAAATTAACCGTCGGTTAACCATAATCACGTTTATTTGCTATAGTGAATACAAGGACTTGATTCCAACGATCGTCGCGCAATTTGCCGATGAATGTGACGACACAGAATTGCCGCGATCTAAGAGATGCATTTTTCAAAGACGATAGCATTGATGATACTGGCCTGCATCGGCGCTGGTTGCTCCACAACCGGCCAGGTTCACCAATCGATCGGCGTGGAAACGGTCACAAGCGACAAGGCGCTGGCATTTCCGCCACCCGGTGGACCAGCGATTATAAACGTGGTCGAGCGCCGGCATGGCAAGGATGTCGAGCAGACGATCGCACTTTCCACCTCGTCTTCCGTCTCAGGCCAGAACTTCCTCAAGGTCCAATTTCAAGGCATAACAGGCCCCAATCCGGGATTTGGGAGCCGGCCGTTCGATACGATCAGTGACCGGGTGATTTTTCGCGAAATGGCGGCCGCAATACCTGGCGTTCGGCTCGCGCGCTCGGCAACCTTCGTCCAGAACAGCTACGGGCCGTTCGGCTATGCTTCCGGCCAGAGCCGGGCCGGCGATACCTGTCTTTATGCCTGGCAGCAGGTGAAGGCCGGCTTTGCGCCACAGCAGGAGCAGCGCAATTTCGGCATGGTGCAGGTCCGCATCCGGCTCTGCGACGCCCATGCGAGCGAACGCGAGCTATTGAGCACGGTCTACGGTTATACGATCGCTGGCCATTTTGCCGGCGCCGCGCTCAATCCTTTCGGTGCACCGCGCGGTGCTGATGCTGCTCTCGGCAAGCCCGGCGAACCGGTCTATCCCGACGCGGCACCCTACCGCACTGCGCCGATCAGCATCGGCTACCAGCCCGCCCCCGTCACAATGCGCCCGACAATCAGGCGCCGGCCGGTCGTGATCCAGCCTCAGCCGCAGGCGGGACCAGCGCTGCCGCCGATGATCGGACCGCGCGTACCGCTGCCGGATGGTGGAAACGAGCCCTCCCAAATCAATGGCGGAAGCGGCGCGAGTTCGTCGGCCGCACCACTGCCGGCAAATACTGCAAGCAATATCGTCGTGCCTTTACCGGACTGTAACGGGGCAACTGGCATATCTCAGGGGTGCCGCTAGCAGCGGTTCCGCTTGGGGACGCCAGGATGGCGTCTGGCAATACCTTTGAAGGAACACCAATGCAGACTGCACGCAGCATCTTGATATGGGCCGTGATAGCGCTCTGCGGGATCATTCTGATCACGTTGCCGGTCAACCTTCAAACGCAGCTGATTGCCAGCACCGTCGTGGTCACTCTGATGGCGATCATCAAGATCCTCAAGCGGCAGGGAACCTGGCGGCTGGTGGCCCTCGCCTTCGGCACCGCCATCGTGCTGCGTTATGTCTATTGGCGCACATCCTATACGCTGCCGCCCGTCAATCAGCCGGAAAACTTCATTCCCGGCCTGCTGCTCTACCTCGCCGAAATGTACAACGTGGCGATGCTGATGCTCAGCCTCTTCATCGTCGCCACGCCGCTACCACCGCGCACCAACCGCGCTTCCGAAACCAAGAACTTCCCGAGCGTCGATGTCTTCGTGCCGTCCTACAATGAAGACACCAATCTTCTGGCCAACACGCTTGCCTCCGCCAAGGCGATGGACTATCCGGCCGACAAGCTGAGGGTGTGGCTGCTTGACGATGGCGGCACCTTACAGAAGCGCAATTCGACGAAGATTTTGGAATCGCAAGCGGCAATCGCCCGCCATGACGAACTCAAGCGGCTCTGCGTCGATCTCGATGTCGAATATCTGACGCGCGACCGCAACGAACATGCCAAGGCGGGCAACCTCAATAACGGCTTGGAGCATTCGAACGGCGACCTGATCGCCGTTTTCGATGCGGACCATGCGCCCGCGCGTGATTTCCTGCGCGAGACCGTCGGCTACTTCGAGGATGACCCGAAGCTCTTTCTGGTTCAGACCCCGCATTTCTTCATCAATCCGGATCCGCTGGAGCGCAATCTGCGTACGTTCGACAGCATGCCGAGCGAGAACGAAATGTTCTACGGCATCATCCAGCGCGGTCTCGACAAGTGGAATGCCGCCTTCTTCTGCGGTTCGGCCGCCGTGCTCAGCCGCAAGGCGCTGCAATCGCAAAATGGCTTTAGCGGCGTCAGCATCACGGAAGACTGCGAAACCGCCCTTGCGCTGCATGGCGCTGGCTGGAACAGCATCTATGTCGACAAGCCGCTGATTGCCGGCCTGCAGCCGGCGACTTTCGCAAGCTTCATCGGCCAGCGCAGCCGCTGGGCGCAAGGCATGATGCAGATCCTGCGCTTCCGCTTCCCGCTCTTGAAGCGCGGTCTGACGCTGCCGCAGCGGCTCTGCTACATGTCCTCGACGCTGTTCTGGCTCTTTCCGTTTCCGCGCGCCATCTTCCTGTTTGCACCACTCTGCTATCTCTTCTTCGATCTCGAGATCTTCACGGCATCGGGCAGCGAGTTTCTCGCCTATACGCTTGCCTATATGCTCGTGAACTTGATGATGCAGAACTATCTCTATGGATCGTTCCGCTGGCCCTGGATTTCCGAGCTCTACGAATATGTTCAGACGGTACATCTGTTGCCGGCGGTGATCTCGGTCATGCTCAATCCCCGCAAGCCAACCTTCAAGGTCACCGCCAAGGATGAGTCCATCGCCGTCAGCCGACTTTCGGAAATCAGCCGTCCGTTCTTCGTCATCTTCGCCGTTCAGGTCATCGCGCTGGCGGTCACCATATACCGCATCTATGCTGAGCCCTATAAAGCGGACGTCACGCTCGTCGTCGGCGGCTGGAACATCATCAACCTAATCCTTTCCGGCTGTGCGCTCGGCGTTGTCTCCGAACGCGGGGAGCGCGCCTCTTCACGGCGCGTGCGGGTCGATCGTCGCAGCGAATTCGGGATCGACGGACGGTGGAACTCTGCTTCCATCGAGGACGTCTCCGTCCACGGCGCCAGGCTGAACGTCTTCAACAAGGATCTGGAGCCGGTCAAGGTCGGCTCGGAAGCGACCATACGCTTTCAGCCCTATAGCGGCGCCGAAATGGTGACCTTGTCGATTGTCGTCCGCAATATCGAACAGATGGGAGATATCACGGCCATCGGCTGCCAATATATTCCGAAGGGTGCTGCCGACCACCGCCTGATTGCCGATCTCGTCTTTGCCAATTCCGATCAATGGACGAAGTTCCAGCAGGCGCGGCGGCGCAATCCCGGCATCATCCGCGGGACCTTCTGGTTCCTCAGCATGTCGCTTTATCAGACCAGCCGCGGCCTGCTCTATCTGTTCAAAGGCGTGGGCTCCGATCGCACGCAGCAACGGCAGGATGCGAAGGCGAGAAGCTGATGAACCGCACCTTCCCCATCCTCCTGCTTCTCCTCGGCGCCGTTACGGCACAGGCGCAGACAGCGCCGTTTGACATGTCCGGCGAGCGGCCAAAGGGCGAAGCGCCGACAGTACCTCAGATCATTATCCCGCAAACTGCCGCGCCGCAGATGGAGTCCCCGAAAACAGTAGCGCCTCCGGCTACCGCTCCTCAAGCCGTCGCACCACAGGTCGCGCCGCCTCTGGTCATGACGCCGCCGGCCACTACGCCGCAAACACCGGCGCCAAAGGCCGTCCCGCCTGTTGCTCCCATGCAGACAACGCCACAAGCGGCATCGAAGACGAAGCAGGCGACCGCTGGCAACGACGTATCGGCCTTCCGGCGCTATGTCGTTCCCTTCGCAAAGCTGCGATTGGAGGGCGAGGCCGATCGCAAGTCCTGGTCGATCTATCTGACGCCTGAGCAGGCGGCAGCCCCGGCAAAACTCACATTTGCCTATCAGAATGCAGTTGTCGTCGCCCCGGAGGCATCCCAGATCACCGTTCTGGTGAACGACCGCGCCGTTCATCAGCAGCAGATCGGCTCCTCGGACAACGAGTCCGATATCAGCTTCGACATTCCGCGCGGGCTCCTGCAGCCCGGCGCCAATCTCCTGACCTTCGAGGCGACGCAGCGCCACCGCGTCGACTGTGATATTGCGTCGACCTACGAGCTATGGTCCGACATCGATCCCGCTAGAACCTATCTCAGCTTCGCCGGCCGCGACGCAGAAAAACTGTCGACGACCGATGCCATCCGTGCAATCGGTGTCGACGGCACCGGCAAGACGCAATTCAATCTCGTCGTACCGGCCCTGGCTCAACCAGAGACGACCAAGCCGATCCTGCATCTGGCACAGGGACTGGCACTTCTGAGCGGAATGCCGAACCAGGCCTTTTCATTCGGCGCAGATGCCCTCCCCGCGCCCGGCCCGGGCAAAATGACCGTGGTCGTCGGCACGCCGACAGAGCTGCAGCCTATCTTTGCTGTTCCGGCCGCAGCACAAAGTGGCGCGCTCGCGACCTTTGCAACGGACCCTCGCAGCGGTCAGCAGCTTCTCCTTATCAGTGGTCCATCCTGGCAGGCAATCGCGTCTGCGGTCGACATGGTCGTGTCGCCGACCGAACGCGCGCCGGGCACCCGTCGAGATCTGCTGGTAACACAACGATGGTCCGCACCCGACGCGCCGCTGATCTATTCGGGCACCAGCCTTTCCTTCGAACAGCTGGGCGTCAAGACCACAGAATTCTCCGGCCGGCGTTTCCATACCAGCTTCAACGTGGCGATCCCCTCCGATTTCTATGCGAATGCCTATGGCGAGGCGACCATCCTGCTGGATGCGGCCTATGCCAAGGATGTGCGGCCGGGCAGCCACATCGACATCTATGTCAATGGCAGCATCGCCACGACCAAGCCGATCACGGCGACCGGAGGCGGCATCTTCAGGCAATTGCCCATCCGCATCACGATGCAGCATTTCAAGCCGGGACTGAACAACATCACGCTTGAAGCCATGTTACTGGCCGATGAGGATACCGCCTGCGCGCCTGCCGCGACATCGAGCATGACGCCGCGATTTGCACTCTTCGACACGAGCCAGTTTACGGTGCCGGATTTCGCGAGGATCGCACAGCGCCCGAATCTGGCGGCTCTCACCGGCACAGGCTACCCCTACAGCCGCGAGACCGAGCCCGCCGCGCTCTTCATCGACCGCCCGGATGCTGACACCTTGTCCGCGACCGCAACGCTCCTAGGCCAGATGGCACTCACCGCCGGTCACCCTATCCCTTTCGAACCGACCGCCTCGCCGAATACCGTCGGCACCCGTAGTGCGCTGTTCATAGGATCCGTTTCGCAGCTGCCGTCGACAATCCTTGCGCAAATGAACATCTCCGCTGCGAGCCAGGTCGCCTGGCGTCCGCCCGCCCCTGGCCAGGGCAATATACCGGAGGCTTCGGTGACGATTGCCGATTGGCGCACGCGCATCAATGGCGGGATATTGCAGGGGCAGATGCAGAACTTCCAGCAATGGATGCATCGCAATTTTGACATTACTCTGAGCTCGCTGCGCTTCATTCCCAGCTCCGAACAGATGTTCACACCATCGAACGCAAATAGCTTCCTGATCGCCCAGGAGGCAAATCCGACCAATGACGCAACCTGGACCGTCGTCACCGCGCCCAGCGCCGGAGACCTGCGGGCAGGCGCCGAGGCGATGAGCGCGCAACATGCCTGGTCGCAGATCGGCGGTCGCATAACGGTCTATTCCGGCAAGACGGGGAAAATCGATACGGTGCCCGTAAGCCGATTCAGCTTTGTCGTCTCCCAGCCCTGGTCGCTGACAAACTATCGGCTGATCGCCGCAAACTGGCTTTCCAGCAACATTTTGTCCTACGCCTTGCTGTTCGTGATCGGCTCCTTCCTGCTCGGCGTAAGCACGGCAAGTGTTCTTTCCAAGATCGGCAGGCGCGAATGAAGCTTCGGCGCCTTGTTCTTGCTATCTGCAGCGCGGCCATTATGACGGCAGCGCAACCGGCTGCCGCTCAACGAGCGGCAATCGATCCGCAGGCCTGGGCTGCCTACAAGGCGAAATTCCTCGATGTGAATGGTCGCATCATCGACAACGGCAATGGCGGCATTAGCCATAGCGAGGGGCAAGGATACGGCATGCTGCTTGCCTACCTGGCCAACAATCCGGCCGATTTCGAACAGATCTGGTATTTTACCCGCACGGAGCTGTTGCTGCGCGATGACGGTCTTGCCGTCTGGAAATGGGATCCGGCCGTCATCCCGCATGTAGCGGACACGAACAATGCTTCGGATGGCGATCTGCTGATTGCTTACGCACTAGCCCTGGCGGGATCGGCCTGGAACAATAGAGATTATCTAAAGACGGCCGCAAGCATGGCGAGATCCATCCTTGCTCATCTTGTCATCACGTCCGCAGGGACGACGCTGCTTATTCCAGGCGCCGAAGGTTACCGGCAACCGGGGCGTAAGGATGGGCCGGTCATCAATCCATCTTATTGGGTCTTCGAAGCGATCCCCGTCATGGCGCTGCTGGTGCCTTCCGATCGCTGGCAGAAGCTCAGCAACGACGGCCTTGCCCTGCTGCGCTCCCTGCAATTTGGCCCGCGCAAGCTTCCCGCCGACTGGGTAAGCCTCAAGTCGAAACCGGAACCCGCGGACGGCTTCGAAGCGGAATTCGGCTATAATAGCGTCAGGATCCCGCTTTACCTGGCTCGCGCCGGGATCGACGACAAGGCGCTGCTTTCACGCCTCCAGCAGGGAATGACCGTCGCGGAGGATGAGCCTGCCACGATCGATCTGGCGACCGGCAAGCCGAAGGACCTGCTTCCCGACGTGGGTTATAGAATTGTTAACGATGTTGTGGCGTGTGTGGTGAGGGGTACGAAACTGCCTGCTTCGGTCCGGCAGTTCACCCCATCGCTTTACTATCCGGCCACCTTGCAGCTGTTAAGCCTGGCTTTCGTCACGGAGAAGCATCCGGAGTGTTTATAAAGTCCACCTTGATCATGGCTTTCATGGCCGTCGCCGTGGCGGGGTTCACGCTCGTGACGAAGGATCACGATTCGCCGGAAGACAAGATCAAGCTGGCAAAGTCGGCACGTCTCGAGCCGCAGGCGATGCTTGCCGCCGATAGCTCGGCCGGCGGCAGCTCCGGACAGCCCGCCGACTTGCAGGCGCTCGCCGATCATATACAGGCGGCTGCGCCCTCGGCGGTTCTCTCCGACACTCCCGCGAAGTCGGCAAATACGACCGCCGCGGATTCTGTGGCGCAAACCTCGCCGGAACAGTCACAGCCGCAAACTACGCAGCCAACATCACCTCAGCAGTCCAACCCGGCACAAGCTGGCGATAATCAACCGAAGGTCGATGAAAGCGCATTGCGCTATTTTGCAAGCCGGGGCGACAAGGCGCGACTGCAGGCCGAAATCTCCCGGCTGCAGGCGCTCTACCCGAATTGGAGGCCACCTGCAGATCCGCTGGCCATACCGCAAAATAGCGACAAGCAGCTCGAGGCCATGTGGCAGCTCTATTCGGAGGGCCGCTACGCCGAAGTGCGCAAGGCCGTCGCCGACCGACAGACTAGCGAACCCGGCTGGCAGCCGCCTGCCGATCTGCTGGAGCGGCTCGATATCGCGGAAGCCCGCACCCGGCTCGTCAACGCGTCCGATCTGAAGCAATATCAGACCGTGATCGACATCGGCGCGAGAACGCCGAGCCTGCTGACCTGCAGCGATATCGATGTTCTCTGGCGGGTCGCCGAAGCCTTTATCAGCACCGATCGTGCCGCTCGCGGCCAGGACGCCTATAAATATATCCTGAGAACCTGCACGAATCCGCAGGAAAGGCTTGCGACCATCCAAAAGGCGGCGGCTCTGCTGCCCTATCAGCCGATGCAAGACCTTTTGGCTCTCGAAAGGCCTGACGGCAATGGCGGGCGGGAATTCGACGGCATCAGGATTGATCTGGCCCGCCGTTTCGTCGCCCAGGGCAATGACGATCCGAAACTGGTGGTATCGCGGGATTATCTCTCCCAGGTCGAGCGTGTTGCCCGAAGCCAGGGCCTTGCATCCGATGACGCACTCCTCGGCTGGTATTATTTGCGTCGCGGCAACTACCCCGATGCCGAGCAATGGTTCAAAGCAGCGCACGAGAAGGAAGATTCGGCAACGATCTCACAGGGTTTAGCACTGGTACTGATCGCCGATCGCAAGCCGCAGGAAGCCGAAGACGCCATGTATAAGTGGCGCAATGAATCCAAGGATGCGATGGCAACCTACCTTGCGGCGACCGCCAATCTGATCGCGCTGCAACCGCCGGCCAACCTCAGTGAAGATGTCCTAGGCCGCATCGCCGCGGAGGTCGTGAAGCAGAAATACGTCCCGACAGCCCAGCAGTTCGGGTGGTTTGCGCGCTCGATGAACCAGCAGCAGGCAGCTGCTCGCTGGTTCGAGACCGCTTTGCGCTGGAAGCCGGACGACGAACCCTCCGCCTATGGCCTTGCCATTACCCGCAATCAGCTGAACGACCGGCAGGGTGTTGCCGAAGTTCAAAGACTATGGGCCGGTCGCTCCCAACGCATCGCCGTGCTCGGCGAGCCGGCGCCTCGAACGCCGACGTCAGAACCGCTGCCGTCGCCCAACCAAGCCGGACAGTCCGCACCACAGGCTCCGCCTCAAACATCGATGCAGCAAGGCGCAGCGCAGAATGTGCTCCCCCCAATCTCCCAGGCAGCACCTCAGCCTTCGATGACACGGCCCTATGTCAATGCGCAGATGCCCGACCAGCCGATCGCGCCCGCCCGCAGTGCACCATCCCAGATTTATGCTGAACCACAGGCCCGCGCCCGGGTCGCCACCCGCTCGCCACGCAAAACGGCAGGATGCAAAACCACCGTGAACGCGCAAGTGCTGACGCCTAGTAACGCTCTTTCCCGAGGCTGGTGCCTGATGAACCTGAATCGGCCCATGGAAGCAGTGGAAGCCTTTGGCGTCGCCTTGAACAGTGCGGATCCGAAGTCGCGCGAAGAGGCAGCCTATGGGCAGAGCTTGGCCTATTTGAGAGCTGGCCTTGCCAACGATGCGTCCGTTGCCGCCACCAAGGCGCCGATGAACCACCAGCGCGCGGCCGAATTACAGGTCGCCATCCTGGCCGACCGTGCTCTCTCGGCCTTTGAGGGCAAGCGCTATCACGAGGCTTTGCTCTATCTCGATCAGCGAGCCCAACTGCAGCAGGAACGCGTCGACCTGATGGTCCTGCGCGGATACTGCTATCTCAATCTGAAAATGTACGACGACGCCGAACGCATCTTCACTGCCGTCGCCGCAACCGGCAGCCGCGACGGCAGCCGTGGCTTGCGGGATCTGCAGCTTACTCTACATCCGCCGCGAGGGGAGTATTGAGTTCGTCAAAAGGCTGAGCGGCCGTCAGCCAAACTTCTGTTACTGGCTGCCAATCGTAGAAATTGCTTTCTTGATGTCGTAAAGGTCGACGGATCGGCCGACACCAAGTTGTCATTATTGCTGAGGCTGACCCAGGAAAGGCATCTTGCGATTTCCGTTCAGAATGGATGGAAAAGATTACCTAGAGCACGTCCATTTTACTCGGGGTCATATCCGCATGCCATGAAGTAGTTGGCGCATTCTTGGGGTTTGAAGAGCGCAACGATCTCGCCGACTGTGTCCCATAGTGCTTCGACGGTGCGCTTTGCTCTGGCTCGCAGGAGCGCTTTGAGCTTGGAGAAGGCCTTCTCGATGGGGTTGAAGTCCGGGCTATAGGGTGGGAGGTAGAGTAGCTGGCAACCGGCCACTTCAATAGCTTGCCGCACGCCTTCGGCTTTATGCGCAGGCAGGTTGTCCATTACAATAATGTCGCCGGGTATCAGTGTTGGTACGAGAACCTGTTCGACATAGGCTCGGAACGCTATTCCATTCATTGCGCCGTCGAGCACCATAGGCGCAGTCATCCCCGACAGCCTCAACGCACCGGTAAAGGTCGTCGTCTTCCAATGGCCGTGCGGGATCGCAGCACGACAACGTTCTCCGCAAAGAGACCGTCCGCGAATCCGGGACATTTTGGTGCTCAAGCCGGTCTCATCGATGAAGACAAGCCGGTTGGGATCGAGATCGAGTTGACCCTCGAACCAGTCCCGACGGCGCCTCAGGAGATCTGGGCGTTCTTGCTCCAGTGCATGTGCGGTCTTTTTTTGAACGTCCAGCCGCGCTTGCGCAGCCAGACATCGAGACCGCTGCGACCGATGGAAACTGTCCTCTCTTCGGCCAACCTCAGAACCATCTCGTTGAGGGTGATGTCTTTTTCCTCTTCGATCATACCCACGATAAAATCCTCGTGGACATCCAGGCGTGAGCCGCCGCGCCGTCCTTGCTTCGCCGGCGTCATTTGGCCCTGCCGCGCGCTGGCAATCCAGGCGATGGCCGTTGACACACCGATCCCAAACCGGGCCGCCGCCGATCGCACCGACATTCCATCATGTGACGCCGCCAGAACGCGGCTGCGAAGATCATCGCTGAAAGCGCGGGTCATATTGCCTCCGACCAAATCACCAGTCGGACAATGGAATCAGAAATCAACGGACAACGGAATCCTCAATCCGATTCCGCGTTCAATGGACGCGCTCTAGTGTGGAGAATCCGTCGAGCCGAGCTGTGAACGTGCCCCGTCAAATTAGAGCGTTTCATGTTTTGTTTGAAGCGTATCCGGCGTTGACAAGATAGTTGTTGCACTCGTCTGGACCGATTGTCTGGACGAGCGAGCCGAGATATTGCCAGGTTTCATCGATGGTACGCATTTGCCTTTTCGCATCCAATGCTTGATCTTGGCGAAGGCCTGCTCGATAGGATTGAGGTCCGGTGAATAGGGCGGCAGAAACCAGAGCCTCGCACCGGCTGCCTTGATCAACTGGCGTATCTGCGCGGATTTGTGGCTGCCCAGATTGTCCATGACGACGATGTCGCCTGGTCGCAGCGTCGGGACGAGTTGTTGCTCGACATAGGCCTTGAAGCATTGGCCATTGATCGGGCCGTCGAAGACGCAGGGTGCGGTGAGACAGTCGGCCCGGAGCGCGCCGACGAAGGTCAATGTGCGCCAATGACCATGCGGAGCAAAGCCACGCAGGCGCCTACCCTTGACACCCCAGCCGCAGAGCGGCGCCATATTGGTCTTGATCCAGGTTTTGTCGATGAACACGAGCCTTCGGGGATCAAGTCGCGTCTGCCATGACTGCCAGCGCTTGCGCCGACGGACAATGTCAGTGCGCGCCTGCTCAAGGGCAAACATCGTTTTTTTTGAAGCGCAGCCCCTCGCGGCGCAGGAAACGCCAAACGGCGTCATGCGAGACAATGACGCCTCTGACCGCCAGTTCGTCCTTGAGACCATGCAGGCTGATTTGCGGGCTCTGCGCAATCCGCTCGGCTATGAAAGCGCGATGTGGTTCCAAAAGACGTTTGCGATGCCCTCCCATCTGACCGGGCGCGACCGAACCGCTGCGGCGATACCGCTGCGACCACTTCACCACAGATGAGACCGAGACACCAAACCGAACCGCCACCGAGCGGCAGCTCTCTCCCGCCGCTACAGCGCCCACGACACGTTCACGCAGATCATTCGAAAGAGGTGCGACCATCGATGCTGACCTCCTCTCAGCCAGCATCTTGAATCACATTCGACAGCAAAAGGGAATCTGCGATTCTAACAAAATCAGAAGCGCTCTAGAGCGGTTTAGTTTTTCACGGAATCTCTAAGCCGCTCTATCTCTTTGTTTTAATGCAATTCCGGACGGAAAACCGCTGCGCACTTTTCCTGGAAACGCTCTAGGCTGTGGTGACGATTTAACTATGTGAGCCAGATTGTAATTGCAGCGATGATGACGAAACCTCTGAAGTTGACGAGGAGTTTGTCGTATCGGGTAGCCACGCGACGGAATTGCTTGAGCTTTGCAAAGAAGCGCTCCACGAGGTTGCGTTCCTTGTAGAGGCGCCAATTGCAGGCATGCGGGCGTCGTCGCTGGGGTCGTGGTGGAATGACCGGAACAGCGCCAGCGTCCAGAATGGTGTCGTGGAAGTGTTCGGCATCATAGGCTCTGTCGGCGATGACGTGGCCGGGATTGAGGCCATGGAGCAATTCCTTGCCATAAATCACATCGCCACGGTGTCCCGGTGCAAGTACGAAGCGCACCGGTAGCCCCAAAGCATCGACGACGGCGTGGATCTTGGTGCCTAGCCCGCCGCGTGAGCGGCCAAGGCCCTGGGCGTCCGCTCCCCCCTTTTTCGCCGGGCGCCAGCGGCTTGAGGCTGGGCACGGATGGAGGTGGAATCGATCGAGACCCAGTCAAGGTCCGCTTCTCGCGCTAACGCCTCGAACAAACTTTCGAGGACACCCATCTCGATCCAGCGGTAATAGCGGCGCTTGACGGTCTGGTAGTCGCCATAGCGTTCGGGTAAATCACGCCAACGTCCACCAGAGCGGGCCATCCAGACCAGTGCCTCGACGAACCGCCTGTTGTTGGAGCGCGGACCACGACGCCCCTTGCGCCCTCCTGGCACAAACGGCTCGATCCGAGACCACTGCTCCGCACTGAGCCTATCGATATCCATGACCGACCTCCAAAAGTCAGTCTTGAATCTGATTTGCTCCCAATGGGGAATCCCAAACCCTTAAATCGTCACCACAGCCTAGGCCATTCGGACCTGGAATTTTCCACTTATGATCCCTGTTGGGAAGAAGAGGAGAATTCGATGAAGGCCTCGAAGTTTTCGGAAGCACAGATCGCATTCGTATTGAAGCAGGCAGAGGACGGTACGCCGATCGGTGAGGTCTGCCGCAAGGCGGGAATTTCGGACGCGACCTTCTACAATTGGCGCAAAAAGTATGCCGGCCTGATGCCGTCAGAGATGAAGCGTCTGCGGCAGCTCGAGGAGGAGAATGCCAAGTTGAAGCGGATCGTGGCGGACCTGTCATTGGACAAGGCCATGCTCCAGGACGTGCTGTCAAAAAAACTCTGAGGCCTGCCCGCAAGCGCAAGCTTGTCGACACGGTCAAAGCGGACTGGAAGGTCTCGGTACGGCGCACATGCGCGGTTCTGAAGATCGACCGGTCGCTTTATGTCTACAAGTCCAGGCGCGGCGAGCAGGCCGAACTGAAGCTGAAGATCAAGGAGATCTGCCAGACACGGGTGCGCTATGGCTATCGCCGTGTCCATATACTGATCAGGCGTGATGGATGGACGGTCAATCCGAAGCGGATCTATCGTCTTTACAAGGAGATGGACCTGCAAATGCGCAATAAGGTCCCCAAGCGGCGGGTCAAGGCGAAGCTACGGGCCGATCGCACGGAGGCGACCCATTCCAACCATGTTTGGGCCATGGACTTTGTCCACGACCAGTTGGCCACGGGTCGCAAGATCAGAGTCCTGACGGTGGTCGATACCTTCTCGCGCTTCTCGCCAGCAGTCGATGCACGCTTCAACTATCGAGGCGAAGACGTGGTCCAGACGCTTGAGCGGGTATGTCGGCAGGTCGGTTATCCCGCCACCATTCGGGTCGACAACGGCAGCGAATTCATCTCCCGAGACCTTGATCTATGGGCCTATCACAAGGGCGTCGTGCTCGACTTCTCGCGGCCAGGCAAGCCGACCGACAACAGCTACATCGAAAGTTTCAATGGCAAGTTCCGCGCCGAGTGCCTGAACGCTCACTGGTTCATGAGCTCACGCCATTGCGCCGCAATGGCGGATGACGACGCGCGGGCAAAGATGGAGGATTGGCGTAGAGACTATAACGAATTCCGGCCACACAGCGCGATCGGCAACAAGGTGCCGATTTCGCTGATAAACGGCTCATCGGCACCCCCGCCGAACTGAGCCTTAACCCGGAAAATTCCAGCTCCCGCTGCCCCAAAATCGGGGTGCACTTCAAAACTTGAACAGAGCTAACTTATAATCGCGGACATCAAGGGGAGCAGGCCACTTTTAGCCTCTACGCCCGCGCCCGCGTTCCTCATACAATGAGCAACCTTAGACATTGCGGCAGTTGAATGAGAATAGTACAACCCCAGAGTATTTTCACTGCCGCGTTCGTGCGGCATCAGATGCTAATTTGGTTGTAAATGTTGGTGGGCGTGTGAGAATTTGTTTGATAACTGACGCCTACGATGGTGCAAGCGCGCTTGGTGATCTTGGTTCGGGCTTTCGAGGATTGGCGACGTTGCTTGCCGCCCAATCGCACGATGTAACCGTGCTCGTAACGGATCTCTCTCAGAACGGGGACGCAATGACGCACCCGACCCATATTGCGGCAAATCTTAGATTGGTTTTTCTTTCTGACGTGGCTCGAGCTGACGCAGCGATGATTCAACCGATGCTCGCACCATCCAAGGCCTATGCGGTATATCGGTATCTATCAATGATGGATTTCGACGTTGCGCATTTTTTGGACCGCGGCGGCCTCGGCTTTTATGCTGCCGTTGGGAAAGTGCAAGGACGCATTAGAACGCTTATCGTTACACATGTTACGGGGCCGACACGTTGGAGGCGCCGTTTGACACTTGATTTGCCAGACATCGAGACTCTAGAAACTGAAACTTTGGAAAAAGTCCAATTTGAGAATTCGGATCTTGCGATTACTTCAACCGAAAGTGCAGTCGGATGTGTGACAGAGCTTGGTTGGAAATTACCGCGGCTCCTGCGTTTAGATCGGGTGCCGTCCTTTCGGCGATATATAAATCTTAATGGGAAACTCGTTACAAAGGCTATTGAGCCAGGGCAAATGAAGGAACTCGTTTTTTTCGGATCGCAGGACCGAAGTAACGGCTTCGAACTATTCATTGATATCGTGCGTCAAATTAGATGCTGTAAGTCGCTTGATTTAACGCTTATAGGACGTCATAGGCGGACCTCCGGCGAACTGAGTGCATCTCGGCTATTGCGAAAGCTCACGGAGCATCGCGGTCATATTCGTTTTTTAAATGATATAGGATATGAGGATTCAGTACGATGGCTTGCTAACCGGACTGGAGTTCTCTGCATATTTCCTTCGTCGGAGAGAATTAACTCAGCTGGCATTGATGAATGTTTTTCACTCGGTATACCCTTCATCGCCGGTGACATGGCCGCGGCACGTGAGTTAGTTGATGCAGCAAGCTTCGAGGCTTGTCTCGTTCCACTAACTGCGAAAGATTTTTCCAAGGCAATAGAGAGCGCGATCGAAAATGGGATGCCGGCGCTACAATCGACACTTCAGCCGAAGAAAATATGCGAGCACTGGAGCAGCCTTTATTCGGATGAATTGATAGAGACCGTCTGCGACCAAATTACTGATGAGCCTCTGGTTTCCATATGCATAACACACTATGATAGGCCCGCTCTGCTACAGCGTGCGATTGACCACCTGGCGGTGCAGACATATAAAAACATCGAAATTATCATCGTTGATGACGGCAGTAGTAAAGCGGAGTCAATTGAAAAACTTGGTGAGCTCAAGAGAGCAACCTATCGTTTCCCTCTTACCATTATCTATTCGGATAACAGATATCTTGGCGCTGCTCGCAATCTTGCCGCACGCCACGCCAAAGGGGAATTTTTATTATTTCACGACGATGACAACTACGCGGAACCTAATGAGATTGAAGTCTTTGTTCAATCAGCTCTTCGTACGGGATGCGAAATACTGACTAGCCAATGCTGGATTGTACACGAGGAGGACGGCAGCGACGGGGAGCCAAGAATTGAAAGATTTTTCCTTGGTGTGGGAGGCGCCTATTCCCATTTGCAAAATAGATTTGGTGATGCGAACGCTCTAGTTCGTCGCGATACGTTCGAACGGCTTGGCGGGTTTAGCGAAATTGTCAACGTTGGTCTCGAGGACTGGGAGTTTTTTTTACGCGCGCATTTGCGTGGAGTGAAAATCACGGTTGTTCCAGATCCACTATTTTACTACCGCGTTAACCGCCAGAGTATGGTGCATACAGGAGACATATTGCGCAACAGGGAGCGCATATTTTCCGTGTTGGAAGCAGATCACCTGGGTTTCGATTCCGACCTCTCTCGTTTGGCAGCGAAACCAATCATCGAAGCGGAAATTCGCAACCAACTCCTTAGTTTGTTCGAGCACCTTCCAAATGGTGACATTCATACAGAATTGCTCGATCTCGATCCGGCATCAGACCTCATACATGAAAAACTCGCTCTATTGGGACGAGATACCAAATGTCGCACCGGTTCAGAGCCTTCTATTGCCGCGTTGCCAAGCAAAGGCGCGCCAGATGACGTTCCCGTCCTTCTGCTCTCGGGCTGGGCTTTCCTTGTGACTGGTGACTCGTATGTTCCAAAATTATGGTTATTAGACGGAAGATTTTACGAGACTATTAACCTCACGTTCGTAAGACGGTTTGATGTCAATGCTCAGTTTCGGCTTCCGGAACACCTTAAAGTAGGCTTTCACGCCTTTATCCGACCGACTTCAAGCTTAACTTGGTTCCGGCGGCGGCGATCTATTCGGACCTCACTCCGACACCAGATCGCGACATTGGACCGAATTCCAGCGCGTATCCAAGCTCATATCGACGCCGTGGAGGCCTATCGAATGTCTCGATTAGAGCTTCCCACTCAGGATTGGTTCGGATCCGTAAGTATAGAAACAGATAGCAAATCATTCTGCATATTGAGAAATGCGGAAGAATTCATTGCGCCTTCGGTTATTCAACTGGCTTTCCGACATCGATTTGTGCCCCAGGCACCTATTAAGGGATCGCTCTCGGCAATAGTACCATTGCGTGCGGAAACAAGAGTGTGGTTTGACTAGCGGTGTCGTTACCATGATGAGTTTTCGCTTGCAATTTGAATAGGACATTGGCAATGACAGTTCGTCATGGTTGCAATCTGCAAGCTAAATATCGCTCGGCAATCTCCTCTAAAAAACCGGGCTAGGTCAGGTGAGGCAATCGAAGCGTGCGCTCAGTTGTAACTTTTTTATACTGGAATTAGACATGAATCGCAGTATTAGAAGTGCTAGGAAAATTGTTCCTGTTCTTGAGAAGAGCGGTTTTTTTGACGGATCTTGGTATCTAGATACTTATCCAGATGTGCGCGCAGCCGGTATGGATCCCGCATTGCACTATCTCTTGCACGGCGCCGACGAAGATAGGGACCCTTGCAGATGGTTCTCAACTGCCGGCTACAAGCGTGATTTCCCTGAGCTTCAACGCTCTGCAGAAAATCCTCTAATACATTACTTACGCTGCAATCAAGCTTCGAAAAAAGCGGCTTCATCAATTGAGCGTGGAAAGACTATATTGGCCCATAATGGAGACGGTATCCCCAAAGTATTTCATAGCGTTTGGTTGAGCGGAGAAGAGGCGCCTGGCCCGTTGCGCTTAGGCGTGGAGAGTTTTTCCAAGTTGCACCCCGATTTTGAAATTCGGAGGTGGTCGCTCGGCGATCTTGACGATGATTCCACTCAATTTCTTCGTGAAGCAATCCAACAGAAGAAATGGGCCTTTGCCACCGACTATATTCGATTGAAGATTCTCTATGAATATGGGGGCGTCTATGCGGATGGCGATGTTTCTTTCTACAGTCGGCTCGATAAATACCTAGGTTACAGTAGCGTCTTATGCTGGGAGACGAATTTTGCTATTGGGCCTCATTTCCTCATGTCAAGACCAAAGAATAAGATAATAGGGCGCCTTTTAGATGTTTACAGGATGCGAAGTCTCTACTTAGGAGACATGCTAGATTTAACGCCGATGCCGGTAATCGTAACGTGGATTTTAACAACTGAATTCGGCCTTCGATTGGACGGAAGTAAACAAGATTTGGGCGATAGTAACATTGTGGAGAGCGAGAACGTATTTACGACGAATTTTAACAACAATAATACGTGCATAGCGGAGCATTTATATTACGGTGGCTGGACGCTGGAGCATGGCGGTTCGTACAAAGATGCGTTGGTTGATATAGCCGCACGCTGGACTAGCGAGAATGCGTCCCCAAACGCGCGCTGGCGTAAGCTTATCTCAACTACCGGGATGGAATGGAGCTACTATTTCCTGAAGAGCGCCGAAGTTGCCTTCCCGGCAATTGCCGAGCTTCCAGAATTGGAGCGGTTCCGCGCTCTTAAAACAAAATTCCTCGGCGGTAGCTTTGTCCGACACCGTGCGATCCTGAAAGCGGTTGAGGCAGCAAATCCACTACGTACAGTATCGCAGTGGCATAGGAAACCTCAAACCAAGACCGAAAGTCACATCCCGGAACGCAAAAGTTCCTCCGATTTAGATGCTGCAACTGAGCTGATACTAAAACGAGATGGATACAAGGTTAATGTCGTCGTACCCATTTATAATGTCAAGGACTATTTGGTCAGATGTCTTAAGTCAATCCAAGCTCAAACGTATGTAAACTTTGAGGCCCTGCTGATTGATGATGGTTCTACAGACGGCAGCTCTGCGATCGCACGAGCTATGTGTGAAACAGATCCGCGATTTAAATACTTTTACAAGCCTAATGGCGGTCTGGGGGATGCGCGCAATTTCTCTATCCAACACTTGAATTCCGATGCTGTTACCTTCGTCGATAGTGATGATTTCCTTTCGTCAGACCATCTGGAAAAACTTGAGGCGAAATTTCACCAGGGCCACGATCTTGCGATCTGTGGTTTTCATCAGACTACGCCCGATGGGCGCATTGTCGAGAGCCGAGAGTTGGCAAAATACTGGGGCGAGGATGATCCAATCATTCACGCGCTCGTGTCTCAATATGAGTGCTACGCCTGGAACAAGATGTATCTAACGGAAACTTTTACCAAGAATGAAAAGGCGCGGTATTCACTTGGTTGGTTTGAAGATCTGGCGTTGACGCCGGCTTTGATTTCCTGCTCCCGCAATCTCGCATTTGTTGACAGTAAGACATACAATTACGTGCAGCGACCAGGATCGATTTTGGCGAATGCGCGGAAGAATATTCAGCGAAATATCGAAATTTTTGATTCTTTGGAAATGCTTCGGCGACATCAGGATCGAATTCCGGAGCAGTATTGGAAAGTTTACATGGATTGGATGGCGCCGCGGCATTATTTTTATTGGCGTGTTGTTGCAATACTTAATGAAAAGTCTCATGGAGTTCGTGTGGCTGCCGCATCCGAGTTTGCACAGAAACTTAATTCCACGGTCCCCAATTGGTTCAGTTCGCCTTATATCGATAAATTCATCCGTGAGCCTGCGGATATGCAACAGCGATTGCGCCGAGAGATGTTGGTAAATGCGTTCAAGGCCAACGACTTAGCCTTCTATGCGTATATTCGCGACCTTCGCGAGTTTGGATTTTAAGGATCGAAACGAATTTGGGTAAGATCTTAAATTTGCATCGGTTGAATTCAAGGAATATAGGCGATCTGAAGTCGTCTCCTTTCGAATACTTTGATATACCTGGTTGGACAGTAGAGTATCGCGATATTCTTGATGCCGTCGATCCTACTTCTCGTGACGGATGGGAGGTAGACTTTGATACCGCGGACTGCGTGGTGATAGGTGGTGGAGGATTATTGGATATTGATTACTTCGCTCCAGCTCTTACTGAAATATACCGTCGACGCAGAAACCAAAAGTTCGTTGTTTGGGGGGCGGGGCACAACCACTACACGGTTGGAGCATGGAATCAGTTGCATCGGAGCGTTGATCTAATTCCTTATAATTATGATCTGATTGGCCTACGTGATGCAGATCAAATTTATCATTGGGCACCTTGCCCATCATGTATGGATCCCGCTTTTGACCGAAGTTATGATATAACCAAAAAATACGTTCTATATAAACACGTAGAAATGGAGCTCAACGAATACATACTTGGGATCCTTCCTGAAAATATTTATATTATTGATAACTATACACCTTTTGATGAAGCGATTTTTTCTCTTGGAAGCGCGGAACTGGTACTAACTAGTAGTTTCCATGGCGCTTATTGGGCAACGTTGTTACGGAAGCGGGTAGTAGCTTTTCCGTTTTCGTCGAAGTTTTATAGCTTTCGACATCAGATTCCACTTTGTGACGTTCGTGATTGGGCGAGATTTGTGGGACTTGCGCGTGCTTATTCAAATGCACTTGCCGAATGCAGGGAGGCAAATATTGTGTTCAGGGATCGTTTTCTCGAGCTATTATCGCGCTGATATCTCGGAATTGCTCGTGACCTTGCCCACAAGTTTTATCCGATTTTGAGTTCGCTCCAGCGTTTTTTTGAGGTGCTCCCCGATTTTGGGCCAGCGGGAGCTGGAATTTTCCGGGGTTAAGGCTCAGCTCGGCGGGGGTGCCGATGAGCCATTCATGAGCGAAATCGGCACCTTGTTGCCGATCGCGCTGTGTGGCCGGAACTCGTTATACTCTCTACGCCAATCCTCCATCTTCAAGCGTGCGTCGTCAAGAGACATGAACCAATGAGCGTTCAGGCACTCGGCGCGGAACTTGCCATTGAAACTTTCGATGTAGCTGTTGTCGGTCGGCTTGCCTGGCCGCGAGAAGTCGAGCACGACGCCCTTGTGATAGGCCCATAGATCAAGGTCTCGGGAGATGAATTCGCTGCCGTTGTCGACCCGAATGGTGGCGGGATAACCGACCTGCCGACATACCCGCTCAAGCGTCTGGACCACGTCTTCGCCTCGATAGTTGAAGCGTGCATCGACTGCTGGCGAGAAGCGCGAGAAGGTATCGACCACCGTCAGGACTCTGATCTTGCGACCCGTGGCCAACTGGTCGTGGACAAAGTCCATGGCCCAAACATGGTTGGAATGGGTCGCCTCCGTGCGATCGGCCCGTAGCTTCGCCTTGACCCGCCGCTTGGGGACCTTATTGCGCATTTGCAGGTCCATCTCCTTGTAAAGACGATAGATCCGCTTCGGATTGACCGTCCATCCATCACGCCTGATCAGTATATGGACACGGCGATAGCCATAGCGCACCCGTGTCTGGCAGATCTCCTTGATCTTCAGCTTCAGTTCGGCCTGCTCGCCGCGCCTGGACTTGTAGACATAAAGCGACCGGTCGATCTTCAGAACCGCGCATGTGCGCCGTACCGAGACCTTCCAGTCCGCTTTGACCGTGTCGACAAGCTTGCGCTTGCGGGCAGGCCTCAGAGTTTTTTTGACAGCACGTCCTGGAGCATGGCCTTGTCCAATGACAGGTCCGCCACGATCCGCTTCAACTTGGCATTCTCCTCCTCGAGCTGCCGCAGACGCTTCATCTCTGACGGCATCAGGCCGGCATACTTTTTGCGCCAATTGTAGAAGGTCGCGTCCGAAATTCCCGCCTTGCGGCAGACCTCACCGATCGGCGTACCGTCCTCTGCCTGCTTCAATACGAATGCGATCTGTGCTTCCGAAAACTTCGAGGCCTTCATCGAATTCTCCTCTTCTTCCCAACAGGGATCATAAGTGGAAAATTCCAGGTCCGAATGGCCTAATTTATTGGGGGCACGTCAACGGGGGCAAGGTCTATCCGCCGGCCAAGAGGAACGGAGGCAGACACTATTGTGGCTACCTTTCCGTTTTCGACCCTACGGTTTATATGGTAGTCCTTTAATTAAGCAATCTAGCGGGATAGAAGGCTAATGAGTGATAAGTATAGATCTGGGAAGCACCCGTTTCTCGAAGCGCTAAAGGCAAAAAGAAATGTTATGGGAGCCGTGATACTTCGCGATATGCGTACCCGTTTCTTCAACCATGGTCTAGGCTTTATCCTGCAGTGCCTTTGGCCTCTTGCTCATATACTTGCGGTCATGGGAATAAATATCGCATCGGGCCGCGCCGCGCCTTACGGAACCCCAATGCTCTTCTTCGCAACCGGGCTGCTTCCCACCCTCACGTTCATCTACATTTCGCGGTTCATGGGACTTTCGGTCGTTATGAACCAACCTATGCTCTCTTTTCCGATCGTGAAAGTTTCCGATATCTTATTCGGGAGAGCAGTGCTTGAAGTAATTGCAGGTTGCGTAACTTTAGTAATAATGTGGGCGCTATTTATCGTGGTTGGAGATTACCCGTATCCTGATCACCCCGCAGATGCGGTTTTAGCTTACTTATCGACAATCTTATTAGCGCTAGGGGTTGGAACAATTGTTGGCGTGGTCACTCAATTTCAGCCAATGTTCGCCACTGTCTACGCGCTAATGACGATCATAATCTACATCTCTTCTGGTGCACTTTTCGTTACGTCAGCATTTCCCGACCAGATTGCTATCCCATTGTCCTATCTCCCTATCGTTCAATGTGTTGAGTGGATGAGAGTGGCTTATTTCGAGAACTACAGCGATAGGATATTGAGCCGAGAGTATTTAGTATGGTTCGGCGTTGCATCACTGATGATCGGCCTACTTCTTGAACGTGGCTTACGGAGAGTTATTGGAGACAGCTAGAGCAGATCCTGCGATCGATGAATCGATTGTGATGTGACGTGGCGCGGCGAAGCTGCTTCAACATCCACAGCGAAGAGGTGGATGATGGCACGAGCACTGAGCGATGATCTTCGGTTACGCGTATTGAAGGCGTCTGCGGCAGGCATGTCCGCACGGCAGGCTGCCGCCCGGTTTTGGGTTGGGATTTCGACGGCAATCCGCTGGATCGCAAGGGCCAGCGATGGTGAACCGACATCAAGGCAGCAAGGTTGGCGAGGGTCCTCGAGCTTGGATGCACACGAGGCGTTCATTGTCGAAATGATCGATGATCGCAAGGACGTGACGCTCGACGAAATGGTGGAGCGTCTGTCTGTGGAGCAGCCAGGTGAGCATTAGCCGGAGTGCGCTTAGTGCCTGGCTGCGAGGCCGCGGAGGGACCTTTAAAACGTATGGCCCGCCTATCTGCAAGAGGATTTTACGGTGTTCTGATCAGTCTGCGTCAACGTATACGGTCTTATGGGTCACACCCATGGCCAAGATGTGCTGACCTGCTCCCCTTGATGTCCGCGATTATAAGTTAGAGCACGTCCATTTTACTCGGGGTCATATCCGCATGCCATGAAGTAGTTGGCGCATTCTTGGGGTTTGAAGAGCGCAACGATCTCGCCGACTGTGTCCCATAGTGCTTCGACGGTGCGCTTTGCTCTGGCTCGCAGGAGCGCTTTGAGCTTGGAGAAGGCCTTCTCGATGGGGTTGAAGTCCGGGCTATAGGGTGGGAGGTAGAGTAGCTGGCAACCGGCCACTTCAATAGCTTGCCGCACGCCTTCGGCTTTATGCGCAGGCAGGTTGTCCATTACAATAATGTCGCCGGGTATCAGTGTTGGTACGAGAACCTGTTCGACATAGGCTCGGAACGCTATTCCATTCATTGCGCCGTCGAGCACCATAGGCGCAGTCATCCCCGACAGCCTCAACGCACCGGTAAAGGTCGTCGTCTTCCAATGGCCGTGCGGGATCGCAGCACGACAACGTTCTCCGCAAAGAGACCGTCCGCGAATCCGGGACATTTTGGTGCTCAAGCCGGTCTCATCGATGAAGACAAGCCGGTTGGGATCGAGATCGAGTTGACCCTCGAACCAGTCCCGACGGCGCCTCAGGAGATCTGGGCGTTCTTGCTCCAGTGCATGTGCGGTCTTTTTTTGAACGTCCAGCCGCGCTTGCGCAGCCAGACATCGAGACCGCTGCGACCGATGGAAACTGTCCTCTCTTCGGCCAACCTCAGAACCATCTCGTTGAGGGTGATGTCTTTTTCCTCTTCGATCATACCCACGATAAAATCCTCGTGGACATCCAGGCGTGAGCCGCCGCGCCGTCCTTGCTTCGCCGGCGTCATTTGGCCCTGCCGCGCGCTGG
This sequence comes from Rhizobium sp. WW22, assembly GCF_047041135.1. NCBI lineage: Bacteria > Pseudomonadati > Pseudomonadota > Alphaproteobacteria > Hyphomicrobiales > Rhizobiaceae > Rhizobium > Rhizobium sp. WW22. The sequence continues at coordinate 937,022 of NZ_CP178199.1, read as the reverse complement.
CAATCCAGGCGATGGCCGTTGACACACCGATCCCAAACCGGGCCGCCGCCGATCGCACCGACATTCCATCATGTGACGCCGCCAGAACGCGGCTGCGAAGATCATCGCTGAAAGCGCGGGTCATATTGCCTCCGACCAAATCACCAGTCGGACAATGGAATCAGAAATCAACGGACAACGGAATCCTCAATCCGATTCCGCGTTCAATGGACGCGCTCTAGTTCTGTTCAGGTTTTGGTCCTTCATGGACTGGGTTGTAAACTCATAAGGGGTCAATGTTGGTTTTCACGCGGAACAGAGCCGGTTTTTCCACCGAGAAGTGAGCCACGTTTAAATATGGTTTTCTGATCAGGCTTTGGTCAAGGGATTGGTTTTTTCTCCTCTCTTTTGGGCTGCTGCGGCCGAGCTGGCCTTGAAGCGGAAGCTGTCGTTTCCTGTTTCCAGGATATGGCAACGGTGGGTCAGGCGGTCGAGCAGAGCGGTCGTCATCTTGGCGTCTCCGAAGACCGTGGCCCATTCGCTGAAGCTGAGGTTGGTGGTGATGATGACGCTGGTGCGCTCATAGAGCTTGCTCAGCAGGTGGAAGAGCAGCGCTCCGCCTGACGCGCTGAATGGGAGGTATCCCAACTCGTCCAGGACCAGCAGATCGAGGCGAACCAGTGTCTCAGCGATCTGGCCGGCCTTGCCTTTGGCCTTCTCCTGCTCGAGCGCATTGACCAATTCGATCGTCGAGAAGAAGCGGACCTTTCGGCGATGATGCTCGATCGCCTGGACACCGAGGGCGGTCGCGATATGTGTTTTTCCTGTGCCAGGGCCGCCGACGAGCACGATATTCTGCGCTCCGTCCATGAACTCGCATCGGTGCAGTTGGCGCACCGTCGCCTCGTTGATCTCGCTGGCGGCGAAGTCGAACTCGGAGATGTCCTTGTAGGCCGGGAAGCGAGCAGCCTTCATGTGATAGGCTATCGAGCGAACTTCGCGCTCGGCCATTTCAGCCTTCAGCAACTGGGACAAGATCGGCACGGCCGCATCGAAGGCTGGAGCGCCTTGCTCGATCAGGTCGATGACGGCTTGAGCCATGCCGTACATCTTCAGACTACGAAGCATGATGACGACGGCGGCGCTGGCAGGATCATGACGCATGGCGACCTCCCGCGATCCGGACACGCAAGCCATCGTAGCGTTCTACATTGGCCTTGGGTTCGCGAAGCAAGGTCAGCGCTTGTGGCGTATCGATATCGGGACCATCAGTGGTTTTGCCGTCGATCAATCGATGCAGCAGGTTCAGCACATGCGTTTTGGTTGCCACGCCCGCCTCCAGGGCCAGTTCCACAGCGCGAAGGACGACCTGTTCATCATGATGGAGCACGAGAGCAAGGATATCGGCCATCTCACGATCACCGCCGGGGCGGCGAAGCATCTGATCCTGCAATTGCCGGAAGGCCAACGGCAATTCCAGGAAAGGCGCTCCATTGCGCAGGGCACCAGGCTTGCGCTGGATGACGGCAAGATAATGCCGCCAGTCGTAAATCGTCCGCGGCGGCTTGTCGTGGCTGCGTTCAATGACCCGCAGATGCTCACATAGGATATTGCCTTCTGCCGCAACAACCAGTCGCTCGGGATAGATCCGCAGGCTGACTGGCCGGTTCGCAAAAGACGCAGGCACGCTGTAGCGATTACGCTCGAAGGTAACCAGGCATGTTGGAGAGACGCGCTTGCTCTGCTCGACGAAGCCGTCAAACGCAGCGGGGAGCGCCATCAATGCCGGTCGCTCTGCCGACCAGACGTGCGCGATCGTACCGGGCAAGGTGCCGTGCGCTGTGTCGCGCCACAGATCCTGACAATGCTGCTCCAGCCAGGCGTTCAACGCCGGCAGATCGGGAAAGTCCGGCATCTGTTGCCACAACCGCGGTCGAGCATCCTGGACGTTCTTCTCTACCTGACCCTTCTCCCATCCTGCCGCTGGATTGCAGAACTCAGGCGCAAAGACGTAGTGGTTCGTCATCGCCAGGAAACGGATATTGACCTGCCGCTCCTTGCCGCGGCCGACGCGATCGACCGCCGTCTTCATGTTATCGTAGATGCCGCGACCAGGTACGCCACCGAACACGCGGAAACCGTGCCAGTGGGCGTCGAAGAGCATCTCGTGCGTCTGCAGCAGGTAAGCCCTGATCAGAAACGCTCGGCTGTGCGATAGCTTAATATGGGCGACCTGCAGCTTTGTGCGTTCGCCGCCGATCACGGCATAATCTTCACTCCAATCGAATTGGAATGCTTCGCCAGGCCGGAAAGACAGCGGAACGAATATGCCGCGGCCAGCCGTCTGCTGCTCAACCCGCCAGTCACGGGCGAACGCGGCGACCCGACCATAGGAGCCGGTAAAGCCGAGAGCTGTCAGATCAGCATGAAGCTGCTTCAGCGTTCGGCGCTGCTTGCGCGACTTCCCGGCCTCAGTCTTCAGCCAGCCCGCCAGTTTGTCGGCAAAAGGATCGAGCTTGCTCGGTCGTTCCGGTACCGCAAACTTCGGCTCGATCGTGCCGGCGCTCAAATACTTCGCGATCGTATTGCGTGACAATCCGGTTCGTCGGCTGATCTCGCGCACCGACAACTTCTCGCGCAGTGCCATCCGACGGATGATGTTTAAAAGTCCCATGTGGATCACTCCGTTGCCCCTGTCGCTCACCGCGTTGGGGGAAGGTTCACATGGCTCAATTCTCAATGGAAATTATGCGCCTGACCGGCTCAGTTCCGCGTGAAAACCAACAGCCCAGGTCGAGAACATCGACTTCCGAGCCGCCCGCGGTCTCGATCGCAATCTGTTCCTAAAGCTCGCCGCTTGCGACTGGATCAGGCAGCGTCACAGTCTACTGTTGATCGGGCCTGCTGGCGTCGGCAAGAGCTGGCTGGCCTGCGCGCTCGGGCACAAGGCATGCCGCGAGGACTTCTCCGTCGCTTATCATCGCCTGCCCAGGCTGTTCGCCACCCTCGCGCTCGCGCGCGGCGACGGCCGCTACCCGAAGGTCCTCAAGGCGCTCGCCAGAACCGACCTGCTCATCCTCGACGACTGGGGGCCAGAGAAGCTCAACGACGAGCAGCGGCGCGATCTCATGGAAATCATCGAGGACCGCTACGAGAAGCGGTCGCCCATCGTCACCAGCCAGGTGCCCGTCGATCACTGGTATGACATGATCGGCAATCCGACGCTGGCCGACGCCATCCTCGATCGCCTCGTTCACAACGCCTACCGCATTGAGCTCAGCGGCGAGAGTTTGCGGAAACAGAAAGCCATGAACACAGAACCAACAACCCTGGCTTGACCGCGAAACGCGGTTCAGGTCAAAGACATAGACGACCGACAGGTACGCAACTGTCCGGCTTCAAATCGGAACCGTGTCCGGCATGAAATCGGAATGACTATCCGGCTTCAGATTGGAATAGCCGTCCGGCTTCGTCGGAATGCGCAAAATTGCGAGGACATTTCAGGGGAGCAGGTCACAGGAACTGCTCTAATTGTTGATTTGGTGTCGGGCGCCAAACTGTTCTTGAAGCGGAAGCTATCGTTTCCGGTTTCGAGGATGTAGCAACGAAGCCCAAGCCGATCGAGCAGTACCGCGGCAATCTTGGCATCGCAGAAGCCGCAAAATTCCAACTTCCGCCGGTCCAGAACCTACGGTGGTTCAAAACCGCGGGAGCCCTGGTCGCCGCCGATAAACGTTTAATGGCAGTTTAACAGTAAAAATTAAAATCAAACTTTCACAGGACCAGTATATCGGCCTGCAAATTGATAACCTGACAGTTATATTTTCCGGCCTGATTCTCGAACAAGCGGCGGAGCGGGACGTCCTTTATGCAGTGGCTAGGGCATGTTGTTTTAGGCGCTGATTAACTCCATCACATTTAAGGTATCCCACGCTTGAAAGACATTATTTGTGAATTTGTTCACCCCGGCATCAGCGTAATACTTATAAGAACTTTCTATGAATTCATCTAAGCTAAAAATATACCTTGCTCCATCTGCCGGAACATTTCCCTTAAAAAGATAATTTCCACCAAATCCAAAAGAACGTCCGATTTGTGGATAGAGCGGCCAGCCAGCGAAATTCATCAAAGGATCAATCACTAGATCGTCGATATTCGGCACCGCACGGTAAGTTATTTTTGCTCTGTCCAATGCCGTTCCAAGAATATCGTATACAATAGAAATTCGCGGGTGATTGATGGAATGCATAAATGGCTTTCGTGCCATCCATTTCGCAAGATATGCGTTAACCGAAAATCCGCACCGTTTGAACTCCGCGTCAAGAGCGCTTACAGCTGTTTCCCAATTCGATAGATAGCCGACCGTTCGGAATATATCTTCACGAAATGCGTTTTTACAAACCTCCGCCGGAATTTCTTTCATATAGCTGTATGCAACTATTGCCGAATTATAGTCACCAAGTGCGCTGCGGACGATTCTTTTGCTAATGTCGTCCACCAGATAGACGCAATCTGGATGAAATGCGAGGAAATTGACTACTGGAAACTCTATAAATTGAGATAGTGATTTAAGCTCATCAAATGCAATATGAGCAATATTGTAAAAGCGATGCGCGAGAACAAGATCAAATTGTCCTAGATGTTGCTTAAATAACTCGGCGTCGTCGTAGGACGCTCCGATGTTCCAGCTATGATACAATGTCACTTCGGCATGAGGTAACATCGCCAGCAGACACGCCTGCATGCTCTCAATTTGGCAGTTGCCTATAAGACAAATTCTCACACCAGCACCTAAACCAAATTCTTTTCTATTGACTCTTCATCGCAAACAATTCGAAAGGCACTTTCGTTTTGAGCTCGGACTGCCGCATTTAAGATCTCACCACTATATTCACGATAATCATTCGACGGCGAATCGGAATCGTTTACATAGTGTTTAAAAAATGAACGCATAACATGCGCCACACCTTCTTCTTTAATATTCCGTAAATCGTCGTCGAAATACTTGTTGCCTGCTGCAGGGCTTGTAATGATCTCATAGGAAGGGAAATAATCCACCCCTTTGCGTTTTCGTGAAAACTCCTCCGCCACAACTCGAAGGACCGCCTTGCTATAACTCGTCGCAGCAAGCACACTGTTTGGGGAATAAGTTGCGATCAACGGCACGGGCGACACGGTTAGAAGCATTTTAGCAGATGCGTTGATCGATTTGAGGATCGTGAAAAAATCCTCTAGATCCTTCAAAGTTTCTGCAGTCGTATAGTTGGCAAAACGGTAAGTAGCTGCGTCCCACTCCCCCGCAGCAACACCGGGGGCTAGCGGCAAAGTTGCACCGGACGCAATATGCTCCCAGCCCTCTGTTAGGCCCATCGTAAACACAAGCACGTTAAGCGACGAGAACATTTCTCGGACAGCGCGTAGGTGCCGCTCACGATCACTATATAATTCTTCTCTTGTCACAAATCCAGTCGGCTCGATTTGGGGGCGAAAGGGGTCGGCAAATCGACCATCGCTGCGGATCCATGGCTCTACTTCGTATTCGGCTATTCCGTAGGCACGCTCAATCAGCTGACGTAATTGGCGCACCGTATAAAGATTGCCAAATCTAGCACTAAAAACGCCGTAGTTGCGGCTGTGCCGCTCAGCCAGGGGGATATCATCCCCTGCTTCCGTTATCAAATATCGAAAACCGCGAGACTGAATTGCTCGAGAGAGATGTTGAGCGAAGCAACTGCCAGCTGTTGCGACCAGGTCGGATTTACCAATCCTGAAAGTGGCCTCCGCGACGGGATCAATCAGAAATTCAGGAATAGAGGAAACGGATTTACGCCAGAAGGCAGAGGCGGGAAGATTTTCATAAGGGGTGTTCATTCAGCCGTTCCTAACATATGATCGACTAGTATGCTATTTCCTATAGATGCCGATCGATGTCTGCAACGTAAAACACTGAGTGACGAAGTTGGTAGCAGCAATTTACAAAAACGCTCGGCGCAGAACACGCGCCAATGCCGCTCAAATTTGATGCCCTTGACGCTACCTTGCAAAAAATTGACCACCGGATGGTTGAGTCAATGTTGCAGGAAATGCCCAACGGTGCGATCTCCTTGCTGACCGCACCCGCGATACCAATGCCTTGCGAACCTGGGCCAAGGAAAAGCACGCCCGGGTAGATGTTCCATCAAAGATATGGCGGCATTCCCCACTATGTCTACAACACCTCATCCTTTCAAAGCATCTCCACCCCGCTCGCCGTCGTGAAGACCCGATACAGCGAGCGCGTTGCAGCAACGAAAAGCTGGTTCCGCTTCGGGCCACCGAATGTAAGATTAGCGACCGTCTGCGGGATCTTGATCTTGCCGATCAAAGCCCCATCAGCCGCAAAACAATGAATGCCGTCGCCGGCGCTTGTCCATATGTTGCCGTCGATGTCGGCACGGAAGCCGTCCGGAATGCCGGTATCGATGTTGCAGAAGACCCGGGCGTTTGCGAGTTTCTTGCCATCCACGACATCGAAGACGCGAATGTGGCGGGGGGCGCTGACGTCGTGGCTTGCGGCGGAGTCGGCGACATAGAGTTTCGTCTCGTCCGGGGAAAAGGCCAAGCCGTTCGGCTGGCGGAAATCGTCCGTCATGACATCCAGTTCGCAGGTGGCCGGATCGAGGCGGTAGACGTTGCGGGTCGGCTGCTCCGGCTCCGCCTTGTAACCCTCGTAATTGGAGAGAATGCCGTAGGTTGGGTCGGTAAACCAGATCGTTCCGTCCGAGCGGACGATCACGTCGTTGGGTGAATTCAGGCGTTTGCCCTTGTAACTGTCGGCAAGAACAGTGATGGAGCCGTCGATCTCCGTGCGCGTTACACGGCGGCCGCCATGTTCGCAGGATATCAACCGCCCTTGGCGATCGCGCGTATTGCCGTTGGCAAAGTTCGAGGGCGCGCGAAAGATCGAGACATTCCCGCCCGGCACCCAGCGCAGCATGCGCTCGTTGGGAATGTCGCTCCAGATCAGGCATCCGGCATCGGCAAACCAGACCGGCCCCTCAGCCCAACGGCAATCCGAGTAAAGCTCCTCCAGGTCGGCGCTCGGGACGATCAGATTGCGGAAGCGCGTGTCGTAGATTTCGTAAATGGAGGCGTCGGTCGGCATCGCAGTTTTCCTGTAGGGATCTTGGGAGAAAAGTGTCAGCGCCCACCAGCGGGGCGACCGCCGGCAACGAGAATGACGGCAATAATGATCAGGCCGGTCAGAACAAGCCTTGGGCCCGCGCCGAAGCCATAAGTGTTCAGCATGGAGACGACCAGAAACATGAACAGCGAGGCGCCCCAGATGCCCGGCACGTTGGAATCGCCGCCGGCAACAGCCGTCCCACCGATGATGACGACGGCAATCGACATCAACAGATATTCCGCACCCATGTTGAGGGCCGCACCGCCGGAGAAGCTCGCCAGCAGATAGCCGCAGATCGAGGCGAGGATGGCGCAGAGCACATAGGTCGCAAGACGCGTTCCGTCGACGGGAATGCCGGCCATTCGCGCCGCGAACATGCTCTGGCCAATCGCCGAGATCCAGCGGCCATAGATCGTCTTTTCCAGGAGAATCCAGGCAAGCGCCGATAGCAGCAGGGCGACGATGGCGACATTCGGTATGCCGAACATCCCCGATGTCGTAAATTCGGCCAGATATTCGGGCGGCTTGATGCGAAGGCCGCGGTTGCTCCAGATGGCAGTCGACTGAATGATGAAGCTCATGGAGAGTGTTGCAATGATCGGCGGAATGCGCAGCAGCTTGATCAGGGCATAATTGCCGATCCCGATGCCAAGGCCGATAACGACCGAGACCAGCAGGCCCGGCACGATCATGCCGTCTTCGACATTCATGAGTTTCAGCGCGAGCGTACCGGCAAGCGTCATCGTCGCCGGCACGGAAAGATCGATATTGCCCGGCCCGAGCGTGATGACGAACATCTGGCCAATGCCGACGATCACAGAGAATGCCGCAAAGGTGAGTGCAGCCTGCGACAGGCCGATGGAACTGGCGCCGCCGGTAAAGAGAACGGTGACGATCCACACCGCGATTGCGGCGACAAAGGACCATATCCAGGGTTTGCGGCCGAGCACGGCAAGCGCGATCATGATTGTTTCTCCCGCTTTTCGACGCGATTGAGCAAGAGCCTGAGGGCGAGCACAATAATCAGAATTGCGCCCTGCGCGCCGATCTGCCAGTCGGGCGATATCCGCAGAAACGATAGGAAGGAGCCCGCCAGGGTCAATGTCAGCGCGCCGATGACGGCCCCGACCGGCGAGACGCGGCCGCCGGTAAACTCCCCGCCGCCGAGGATGACGCCGGCGATCGACAGCAACGTGTAACGCAGCGCGATATTCGCATCCGCCGAGGTGGTCAGCCCGACCAGCGCAATGCCGGCCAATACGGCAAAGAAGCCCGCCAGCGCATAGGCCGCGGCACGCAGGCTGACGACGGACCAGCCGGCACGCTGCAGCGATCGCTGATTGCCGCCCACACCGCGGATCAGCACCCCGAAGGAGGAGCGCATGACGATCAGATGGGCGAACAGCGCGATAAGGAGGCTGGCTATGATCGCAATGGGGATAAGCGGCGGCTTAGAAGTCATCAGCCAGCGCGCCCAATCGGGTGCGGTGCCGCCCGGGGCCGGCAGGAGTAAGACCGCCAGGCCGCCCCAGACGAAGCTCATGCCGAGCGTCACCACGATCGATGGCAGATCTCTGATATAGATGACGATGCCGATTGCGGCATAGACTGCAATTGCGACCGCCAGAATGAGGATACCGACGAGCGGAGCAGATTGCAGATAGGTTGCCGCCACACAGGCCGTGAAGCTGACGAAGGTCCCCATCGAGAGATCGAGATCGTTGACCGACATGATCATCATCTGCGCGATCGTCGCGAGCGCAATCGGCACGGCGAGATTGAAGAGCAGGTTGAGGCCGATATAGCTCATGGCGCGCGGCTGCAGATAAAAGACCGCGGCGAGCAGGACGGCGAGCGATAGCGCCGGAATGAGGAGGCGCAGGGTAGCGGAGGACGGACGGCTCATGCGCCCTCCCCGGCAAAGGAAGCCGCCAGCACATTTTCCTCCGTAATTTCGTCTCCAACCAGCTCGGCGACGATGGCGCCGTCGCGAAAGACATAGGCGCGGTCGCAGAGCCGGATCTCGTCCATTTCCGTCGAATACCAGATAAATGTCCGGCCGGACGAAGCCTCGTCACTCAAGATCCTGTAGACCTCCTGCTTGGTACCGATATCGACACCGCGCATGGGATCGTCCATCAGCACGATCGGCGCAGTCGTTGCCAAGGCGCGGGCGAACAACACTTTCTGCTGATTGCCACCGGACAGGGACAAGATGCCATTTGCCATCGTCGGCGTACGGATTTCGATGCGGCCCTTCCAGTCGGCACCGAGGCGATCCTCGCGCCCGCGATCGACGACCGACAGGCGCGAAAAATCGCTGAGCGAGGCAATGCTGAGGTTTTTCAGGATGCTCCAAAGGGGAAAGGTGCCGTTCAAGCTGCGGTCGCCCGCGACGAAGGCGATATTGCCTTGCCTGCCCGGCAGCCAGTTGTGCGAAAGCGAGCGATGAAGATCGAGCAGCATGTCAGTCTGGCCATGACCAGCAAGCCCGGCAAGTCCTATCACTTCACCCTTGCGAGCATTGAAGCCAAGGCCTCGGCCTCCTCGCGCCGGCAGTGCAAGCAAAGGAGACGATGCGGCGCCTTCCCCGCTGCTGCGCTTGCGATCTTGTTCCTTGATGACACTGCCCATTGCCTGGACAAGGCTATGAACGGTGAAGTCCTGAGCGGTGCGATCGGCGACAACGCGGCCGTCCTTCATGACCAGAATTCGGCTTGCGGTCGAAAGGATCTCGCCAAGAATATGCGAGATCAGCATGACTGCACCGCCCGCCTGCACGAAGCTGCGCACATAGGTCATCAACTGGGCAGCAAGGCCGGCATCGAGGGATGAGGTCGGCTCATCGAGGATAACCAGCTTAGGTTTCTCGCCGACGGCACAAAAGGTGATTGCGATCTCTACCATCTGCCGCTCGGCGATCGAGAGTTCGCCGACGGTCCGCATGACGTCGATCCTGTGACCGGCGAAAATTTCGTCGAGCTTGGCGCGAACGATTGTGGCCGCCTGCCGCCGCCAGCTCCAGCCGGCAAGGCCGCGATGGACCACCCGCATGTTCTCGACGACGGTGAGATTCGGCGCGAGTGACAATTCCTGAAAGACGCAGCGTATGCCGTGGGCGCGCGCCGCATTGATGCCGTGCACGCTGTCGTCTCCCTCATAGGTGACGCTGCCCTCGTGCGGGCTGAGGCCGCCGTTGATGACGTTGACGATCGTCGATTTTCCGGCGCCATTATGGCCAACAAGCCCGATGCACTCGCCGGCAAGAACCGTCAGATCGGCGCCATCGAGCGCCTTTACGGCACCGAAATGCACCTTGATGCCACGGGCGGAGACGACGGCCTGCGGGCCGGCATCCTGTCTCTTCAAAGCATTGTCTTTGGCTGCAATCATGGATCGTCCGGGTCGGGCGTTTGATCGGCAGGCGCCGCCTTTTCATCGGCGGCGCCCGTCTCTACGGCTCGCAGATATCGGTTACTTCGCCGCGGCTATGACCTTCTTGGCGTCGTCGAGCGTATATTCGACATTCGCGACACCGCCGGCCTGCGTGTTGGCAAGGTTGGTTTCGAGATTGTCCTGATCGATGCGCAGGAATGGAACGACCAGGTCCTTCTTCACCTCTTTGCCGTCCAGAATCTGCTGGGCGACCCAGAAGGCGAGCGTGGAGACGCCTGGCGCGATCGAGACCGACATCGTCTCGTAGCCGCTGGCATCCCTCTCTTTCTTCCACCAGGCAAGTTCATCCTGGCGGTTGCCCATGACGATCGTCGGCATGGGGCGCTTGGCGGCGGCAAAAGCCTGGGCGGCACCATAGCCGTCACCGCCCTGGGTCACGACCGCGGCAATATCGGGAAGGCTCGGCAGAATGCCGGCAACGGCGCGCTGGGCGACATCCTGAGCCCAGTCGCCGTGAACCGAACCGACAATCTTAAACTGCGGATATTTGGCGGCAGCCGCATGGATACCGGCTGAGATCTCGTCATCGACGGAGACGCCGGCAAGCCCGCGAATTTCGAGCACATTGCCGCCCTTCGGCATCTTCTTGGCGAGATATTCGATCTGGCTGGCACCCATGCCCTTGAAATCGACGGCAATGCGCCAGGCGCAGGGCTCGGTCACGATGCCATCGAAGGAAACAACGACGATCTTGGCATCGCAGGCTTCCTTGATCGCGCCGTTCAGCGCCGTCGGCGAGGCAGCATCGATGACGATCGCATCATAGCCCTGCAGGATCATGTTCTGGATCTGTGCGGCCTGCTCGGTTGCCTGGTTTTCAGCCGTCGTGAACGGATCGGCCGCGGCAACGACACCGGTCTTGACCGCTTCGCCCGTTACCTTCTGCCAGCTCGTCAACATGGCCTGGCGCCAGGAGTTGCCGGCATAATTGTTCGACAAGGCAATTTTCTTGGATGACGTGTCGGCAAAGGCAGCACCCGGCGCGGCAACGCAAGCGATGACGGCGGATGCCATAAGCATCTTGGCAATATTCATTCTTTCCTCCCAAAGCGCCTGTACTTCATCTTCCAGGCCAAGATTTCCGAGCGCGCTCCTCAACGAACGATCGAAAATAATATTTGCACTGAAGGTTACCCTGTCAGTAGAAACAGGATGTCCGAGATTGTGACGCTTGTACAGGCGCTTAAAGGGTGGGACCTTGCGGGATCCCGCAGAAAAGATGCGCAAGTCCGCAAGACGGATGGCTCGGATCGGCGCTTAATAGCGTCGAAAATTTGCATGCTGCGCGGCCGGAGGAGCAGAGGCCGGCGCTTTGCCTGGGAGGGCGTATCTTGCGCGATCTGGCGCCGCAATCGGTCTTCGACCATTATCTCAACATATCGAGGCTTCTTGCAGGTCAGCTCGACTTTCACTCGGTCATCCAGGCCGTCGCCGCCGAAATCAGCCATGTTATCCCGCATGACCATCTCGACGTCTGCATCATCCTGATGGACGAGCAATTTCATACTGCCTACGAGAGCGGACTGGAAACGGATTGGGGTCGACGTTTTCCCGCACCCGTAAGCAACAGCCCCATCCGCACGCTTCTCTGGGGCGAGACCGATTACCTCTTAACCGATGATGCCTGGAGCGATCCCCAATTCCATTTTCAGGGCTCTTTCTCGCACCCGATCTTTCATCAATCGCTGCATAGCCGTCTGCACGTGCCCCTTAAAGTTCAGGGTCATATCATCGGCGCCCTGTCCTGCTCCAGTCACCAGACCGGCCTCTACACCATGCGAGATATCGAAAGTGCCCGCGTGATTGCCGATCTCCTCGCACCCCACTTCTTTGCAATTCGCGCCGCCGACCAGGCCAAACGGTCGGCGATCGTGGAGGCCGAGGCTCGGGCCCGCGAAGAGGGTTTGCGTCTCGGTGCCCTGAAGCTGACCGAGGCGCTGGAAGCGGAACGCCAGCGCATTGGCATGGACCTGCACGACCAGATTCTCGCCGATCTGACCCGCCTCTCCCGGCGGCTGGAACGGCTTGCCCGCCAGCCCGATGTCACCGGTGAAGCGCTTGAGCCGCTCTTTCGCGGGTTGCAACACAGCATGCACGATCTTCGCCAGATCATTGAAGAGGCCAAGCCCTCTGTCCTTCAACTGTTCGGTTTTGCGCAGGCGATCGAGAACCATCTCGAACGGTCGATCCAGGAGAGCGGCGCGACTTTAACCTGGACACTGAACGACGAGACCGGCGGCGCGATCGACTGCCTTGAACAATCGGTGTCGATTGCCCTGTTCCGCATCGCTCAGGAGGCCATCAACAACGCCATTCGCCATGCACAGGCTGAGAGCATCGCGGTTCATCTGAAAACGGCCGAGGGCGCGGTCACCATTGATGTCGTCGATGACGGTGTGGGGCTTGCAAATACCCGCAGATTATCGGGCGGCGGCATCGAAAACATGCGCACGCGTGCGCGGCTGATTTCAGCGCGCTTCACGATCAAGGCGGCTGCGGCGTCCGGTGGAACGATAGTCAGTGTCAGCCTGCCTGCCATCGCGCAAACGGCTGGAGGAGCTGCCGCATGAAGGTTCTGATCATCGAGGACGATCCGCTCCATCGCTCCTATCTCAATGAAGCGATCCGCGCTGCACTTCCTGAATGTGATGGCGTGCTCGAGGCGGAAAATGGCAATACGGGCGAACGGTTGGCGCGGGATTTGAGGTCCTCTCATATCGTCATGGATCTGCAGATGAGCCAGCGCAATGGCATCGAGGCGGCCCGCACGATCTGGAAGGAGCGACCGGAGACGCGTATCCTCTTCTGGTCGAACTATTCGGACGAGGCCTATGTTCGCGGCGTTTCGCGCATCGTGCCCGCCGGCGCGGTCTATGGCTATGTCCTGAAATCGGCCTCGGACGACCGCCTGAAGCTGGCGCTTCGCAGCATCTTCATCGAGAGCCAGTGCGTGATCGACCGCGAAGTGCGCGGCATGCAGCAAAAGAGCCTCGGCAACGTCAATGGTTTCACCGAGGCCGAATATGAGATCCTGATCGATATCGCTCTTGGATTGACCGATCGCGCGATCGCCCAGAGGCGCAATCTCTCGGTCCGCAGCGTCCAGAACCGATTGCAGCAGCTTTATGTGAAACTCGGCGTCTATCAGCCGCTCGGCGGTCAGGATGATGATGGTCGTTTCAATCTGAGAGCGCGCGCGGTGGCCGTGGCCTTCTTAAGAAAACTCCTCAACCACAGCGCGCTCGAACGTGCGGAAGCCGATCTTTCCGCTTGGCTGGCGCGCCAACCCCGCGACTGAAAGCAAGCCCTGCCCACTACGTCGATCTTGCTTGACGTCTTCCCTTGAATAATTGTCTATTGCTAGCAATAGACATTAATCCAACATACGGAACTTCCCATGCCCGCCGTTTCGCCTGTCATCCTGCTCAACCCCATTGACGATGTTGCGGTCGCTCGCGTGATGATCCGCGCCGGCAGCCCGACCGGCATCGACGGCTTGATTACCGCAGACCAGATCCCGCGGGGTCACAAGGTGGCCGTTCGCGACATCCAGGCAGGCCAGGAGATCCGCAAATTCGGCCAGCCGATCGGCGTCGCAACGCAGTTCATTCCGGCCGGTGGCCACGTCCATCTGCAGAACCTGGCCGTGATCGAGTCCGACCATCCCTATCAGTTCAGTGTCGATATCGAAGAGACAGACATGCTGCCGCGCGAGGATTGTCGGACCTTCATGGGCTTTGACCGCGGCGCCGGCGGCGTCGGTACGCGTAATTTCATCGGCATCATCACGACGGTCAATTGCTCGGCAACCGTCTCGAAATATATCGCCGAACATTTCAATCGCACCGGCGGGCTCGAGGGCTTCGACAATGTCGACGGCGTCGTGGCGCTGACCCATGGCGGCGGCTGTGCCGTCAGCACGCAGTCGGAGGGCTACCGCTATCTGGCCCGTACCCTCCAGGGCTATGCGCGGCATCCGAATTTCGGCGGTATCCTGATGATCGGGCTTGGCTGCGAAACCAATCAGATCGCGCCCATCCTGGAGCATTACAAGCTGGAAGAAGGAAACCGACTGCGCACCATGACGATCCAGGATCTCGGCGGCACCCGCAAGACGATCGCCGCCGCATCCGAAATGATCAAGGACATGCTGCCGGAGGTCAATTCCGCCACCCGCACCGTCCAGCCGCTTTCCGGCATCAAGCTCGCCCTGGAATGCGGCGGCTCCGATGGATATTCAGGCATTTCGGCCAATCCAGCGCTCGGCTATGCCTCCGATCTCCTCGTGCGCAATGGCGGCACCTCGGTTCTGGCGGAAACGCCGGAGATCTATGGTGCGGAACACCTGCTGACGCGCAGAGCGGTTACGCCTGCCGTGGCCGAAAAGCTGCTCTCCAGAATCGACTGGTGGCGCGATTATACCCGACGCAACGGAGCGGAACTCAACAACAATCCGTCCTATGGCAACAAGCTCGGCGGATTGACGACGATCCTCGAGAAGTCGCTCGGCGCGGTCGCCAAGGGTGGCTCCATGCCGCTCAAAGCCGTCTATGAATATTCTGAGATCGTCGACGAACCTGGTTTCGTCTTCATGGACACGCCCGGCTACGATCCTGTCGCCGTCACCGGCCAGGTTGCCGGCGGCTGCAATGTGATCTGCTTCACGACGGGCCGAGGCTCCGTTTCCGGTTTCAAGCCAGCACCCTGCGTCAAGATCGCCACCAATACAGAAATGTACAACCATATGCGCGAGGATATGGACATCAATTGCGGTGACATCGTCAGCGGCGACGATACGATCGAGGCGGCCGGCGAGCGGATTTTCGAGGAAATCATCGCTGTCGCCTCCGGCAAGAAGACCCTGAGCGAGACCTTCGACTACGGCGACAATGAATTCGTTCCCTGGCAGGTCGGCGCCATCACCTGATGGTGCCGCGCATCAGACGATGAATGGGTATTCGTCCGGCTGGTATTGCTCGCGGATATAGGCAGCGCGTGCCTGTACGCTCGGTTGCGAGTTGCGAATATGGTCTCGCATGGCTTTGCGCAGCCCCTCCTCGTCTCGGTTTTGCACCATTTTAAAGACACCGATGTGCTCCGACAGGAAGGGCTCGTATTCCGGCCTCTTGATGCGACTGCCGACGATATGCTTGCTGAGCGTAAGGATGCAGTGCGTCCGCTTTAGGATGCTCAGGAACTCCTTGTTTGGGCAAGCCTGAAGGCTGCGCAGATGAAGATCGAGCTCCAGCTCGTACATGGTCGAGGCCGAGACATCGGGATAATCCGCAAGCGCCTGCGACAGCCGCGCGAGCATTGTGTCGACGTGGTCTCTTGAAAGCCCGCCCAAGGCGCTTGCGAGCGCCACAGGCTCGATCTGTTCGCGCACCTCATAGAGGTCACGGATACGCTGGCTGTCGAGCGGGACGATCGACCAGCGAAAATTCTCGTCCTTTTCGGTGATGCCAAGCGTCTCGAGCCTTAACAGCACGTCACGCGCTACGGCGCGCCCCACGCCGAAATGCCGTGCCAACTCGTTTTCATTGATGCGATAACGGCCGAAAAAGGAGCGATGGACGACGATGCGTTCGACATCCTCGTAAAGCGCCTGCCATGCGAATACCGGCCTATCGCCATCTTCGTCGAACAATTTGCCGAGAAAATCGCCGAGCTTGATCCGCTTCGGTGGTGTCCCTGTCTTACCGACAATGAAGCCGCGGCCATTGAGACGTGCGATCAGGCCGCCATCGAACAACATCTGCAATGCCTGACGAACCGGCGCCCGGCTGCTGCCGACCAGATCGGCAAGGGCGGCCTCGGTCAAGACAACACCTTCAGGCACCGCTCCGGCGAGAATCTCTGCCCTCAATCGCTCGTGAAGCTGCTCATAGAGCCTAATCTTTCGCAGGCCGCTGCTTTCGACTTGGGATGGGCTCATCTCGTTCCATACTTCATCAGAGGGTCAGCATCTTCGCCGTCCTCATTACCACATACAGTTCAAAACCTCCCCCATGTCCTACCGCAAGGCCTTTTCGCAGGAAATCGACGTGAGCCGACAATTCGCACCATCGAAATCGTTGATCAAGACAAGCGATCGTCCCACTTCTGCGGCGCAATGGCGGTTCGCGCCACGCCCTGGCGACAGCCCTAGCCGCTAATCGGGCGATTTCAGTTAGGGTTTTGGCGGTCCTTTTTCCGCGCCGCCTTAGGCAAGACAATTGCTGTCGCTGTTCATTTCAAAATTGTCGATGTGTTGTCTAACGCAGCTTGCCGGTTACAGAACCACGCCGTCACCGCGGACAAGGGTCAAGAGCATAGTTTCAAGCCCCGCAATCTCTTGGGGCGAGACCTCGTGCGCGCGGTCGGGCAGAACGTCGCAACGCAAACTCGCCCGTGCCCGCGCAAGACTTTCCGCAGCGTCAGCAAAAGCATCGACAGGGATCCAAGGGTCCTTGTCGGATCCGGTCAGATAAACCGGCATGCGATCAAGGTCCGCAAAGGGTCTGTCGCACTCCGAAGTGCCAACGCGGCAACCAGTAAGATTGACCATGGCACCCCGCCATGGCCCGTATTTCATCGCATATTCCAAGGCTAGGCACGCGCCCTGGCTGAAGCCGCCGATCAACAGAGGCGTGGCGTGACGGCGACGGGTCAATTCGTCGGTAATACCGCGAATATAAGCCAGTGAGGATTCCAGTTCCTCTCGCGTTGCCGGCGTCAACCGTTCCGCAGCTCGCGCGCCGTACCAGCTTCTACCGGCAGCGCGCGGCAGTACAAAAGCCACGCCCAACGTCTTAAGCTGACCGATCACCTGCTCGTCCATGTCTTCAGGCGACTGGGTACGCCCATGGATGAAGATGCAGTGGACTTGGGCCTCCTCGGGTGCAGCACCGAGCAGGAGAGGTTCATGATGCATCGCCATCTCCCAGCTTAGAAGTTCGCCGGTTCCAGGCCAGCGATCAGCTCTTCGCGACGATTCTCGAACCACGGCGGGAAGACCAGGGTGGTGCCGATCTGGTCGGCCGGCTCATCAAGCGCCCAGCCGCCCTCGACCGACCAGGCGATCTCGAACAGCGCGCCGCCCGGCGAACGGACGTAGCAGGACTTGAAATAGTTGCGGTCCTTCTGGTCGGAAACGTCGGTGAATCCCAACCCCTCCAGATGCGCCTTCAGCTGCAGCTGGTTCTGCTCGTCGCCGGTGTTGAGCGCCAGATGATGAATAGTGCCGCCGGCAAGCGTCCACGTGCCCTGCGGGCTATTTGCTTCATGCAGGATTTCTACCATGCTGTTGGGACCGTTTGCATTTGGGACGGAGAACATCAGTCCCTCGTTGCTGTCGGCTTCCTTCGTCATCGACAGGCCGACAGTCAGGAAGTCATCCATGGCGGTGCGGTCAAACACGGCAATCGCCGCGCCGTAGATACCCTTGATACCATGCTCGGCCGTAACCCCTTGCGCCTCATTGACGATGGGCGGCCGGTTGTCGGAAGGGCTTTCCACCAGTTCATGGGGAATGCCGCACGGATGTTTGAAGGCTACGCGCGCGATGCCGAAGCGCGATATCTTCGCAGCCTCGATGCCGCGGGCATTGAGCCGCTCGACCCAGTAGCCGCACGCACCGGCGGGGATCGCCTGCTGGATAATCTTCGACTGGTTCGTACCACGCCTGCCGAAAACGGCGGGTTTGCGGAACGGAAAGGTGGTAATGATCGTCGAAGCCTCGCCGCTGCGAGACCCGTAATAGAGATGATAGACAGGGATGGTGCCATCGAACAGCACGGTACGTTTGACCGAATAAAGGCCCAACGCTTTGGTGTAAAAATCATAGTCCTCTTGCACACCGTCGGTGCAAAGGGTCAAGTGATGATAGCCGCTGACAAGTGCCATCGTTCTCCTCCTCCTATAAAACAAACGATCGTCCCAGGGGAGCGGCTCCTCCTCCGCATTCCTCCCCATTGGTTCGCAATCAGCTCTCAGCCCCTCGCCAACCACTGCCAATATAGCTGATCTAAAACGGCGGTTGATGAGATTGTTCATAAATACTATAGCATTTTGCTATGAAGATCGTGGAACATCACCTTGTTCAGCTCGCCGCCGTCATCGAGACTGGAGGCGTAACGGAAGCCGCCGCCATGCTCGGCATGACGCAGTCGGCCGTATCGCGAACCATCTCCATCCTGGAGAAGCGGGTGGGTGAACCGCTATTCGTCTCGGGGCGACGGCCAATGCAGCCGACACCGCTCGGCGAACAGCTCGGCCTGCAGGGCAAAGCAATCCTCGCGTCATCGCGCAAGGCGATGGAAATCATCCGCAGTTTCAAGTCGGGTTCGTTCGGCCGCGTGCGGATTGGCGGCGTGCCTTTCTTCATGGATGCGGTTGTCTCGCCCATGATCGCCTCGTTCCAACGCGACGAGCCGGGGATCATGGTGCACCAGTCCTACGGCAACTATTCCGACCTGGTAAGCGAGCTCGAATCCGGTGAAATCGATGTCGCGGTCACACCGACGGGCTCCGCCGATCTTCGGGCCGACCAGCAGTTCGAACCATTGCTGCCTGCCCGAAACGTCCTGGCCTGTGGCGCTGGCCATCCGCTGATGCGCAAGCGCAATCTGGCAACCGAGGACATCCTCAACTACCCTTGGGTCGCTCCCCTGCCCGGCTCGCCGCTGGTACTGGACTTGCACAATATTCTGCTAACGCTCGGCATAGAGGAGGTTTCGATCCGTTATGCCGGAGGCTCTCTGATGAGCGTCTTGAATTATCTGATCGGAACGGACGCTCTGGCAATCCTGCCGCTTTCCGTCGCTTACGCGTTGCGCCGGGAAAACAGGATAAGCGTCATTCCGCTTGATATCCCGCAGCCGGAACGGGCACTGGGGATCATGACGAGAACGAAGCCCTATTCAAATCCGGCCGGACGCAAGCTTGTTGGACATCTGCGGCGCGAATTCTCCGAGCTGCGTCGATCAGTCGAAAAGCACGAGCGCGAAATCCATTGGGCTCACGGGCCTTTCATGGCCGAGCGCGAACGAAAGGGCCCGGACTGAGCCGGGCATGAGCACACAGACGGCTCAAGATATAAGAGAGTCAAACGCAAGTTGTCGCGTCCCGCTCCTTGGCATCGTCCGCAGAGTTTAGCTCTTCTTCGAAGGTGCCAACACGAAATCGTATTCACCTCCCAGAACCAACCTGGAAACTCAAGCTCGCGTGCCCGCACCGCATCGTCGACCCGCTTGAATTCGGCCAGCAGGCTTTCCTTGACGCCGAAGACGGCGTCTGAGTTGATATAGGGATCGTGAGGATCGAAGATGTGTGTCGTTAGCGTCTCGAACCCGTCGGCCTTGAGGATGAAATGCAGGTGGGCTGGGCGGTACGGATGGCGGCCGAGCCCCGCCAGTAGCTTGCCGACCGTGCCGTCGTCGGGGATCGGATAGAACTTCGGCTTGACCGCTCGGAACCAGTAGCGACCGTCCTCGCCGGTGCGGAACACGCCGCGCAGATTGAAGTCGGGCTGAATGCCCTTCTGCTGGACGTCATAGAATCCTTCGTCATTAGCCTGCCAGACGTCGAGCACGGCATTGGCAACCGGCCGGCCATCAATATCGAGAATGCGGCCATGGATGACCATATCCTCGCCTTTCTGATCGAGGCAGATGTTTGCCCCCATCGGCAATTCGGGCGCGTCCGCGACATGGAACGGTCCGAGCACGGTCGATTCCGACGCACCCGACGGCTTGCGGTTGTTGATCGCATCGACAAGCATCGACACGCCGAGCACGTCTGAAAGCAGGATGAACTCCTGCCGCCACTCGTTGCAGAGATGGCCGGTCTGGGTCAGGTACATGATCGCTTTGAACCATTCATCCTGCGTCGGCTCGATTTCCTTGACCGCCTCATGCAGCTTGCGCGTGATGACCTCGATCACCTGCTTCAGCCGCGGATCACGCGCATTGGCGTTGCGCCCGGTGACGACCTCGACGGAGTTCTCCTCCGTGAAAAATCCCTTTTCATGCGTTTCCATAGCGAAATCTCACAGAGCTAGAACAAAGGATAGCGCGCGACGAAGCTCCGCCACCGGGTCTTCCGCGATGGTTTCGCGACGCCAGCAGACATGTTGGTCGGGTCGCACGAGAATGATGCCGCTGTCGCGGACCTCACGCAGATTGGCCCAGTCGCCGGTCAGATCCTGCCAATGCTGGCGCGGCCCGATGACATGGGCTTCGATGTCGAGACCAAGTTCACGGCCGAGCTGCTTTGCTGCCTCGACCCAGCTGCGGCCGCCAATGCCGGTGAGCACCGTAAAGCGGCCCTTGCCGCAAAGATCGAGCGTCGAGACCTTGGTTCCGTTGTCGGCAAAGATCCAGGCATGCGGCAGCCGCGCACCCGGCCAGGTGGTCGGCTGGTAGTGCAGCTCCGCATCCTTCTCGAAGGCCGGCTCCGGCTGACCGTCGGCGAGAACGGCCTCCGACCGATAACGCTGGTTCATCTCGACGCCGTGGGCATCGAATTCATAGACCTTGGCTGCGATCGCCTGACGGATGGCAGCGCGCTGCGTTTCGGCCGCCGGCGTATCGTCGCAGCGCGCATCCATGTTCTGCTGCATTTTCACGGGGTCGATGGAATCGAGCAGGCCAAGCGCCTTGAAGATCGGCCCGAATTCCTCGATCGACTTATTGGCTCGGGTCACGATCTGCTTGGCGATCGGCGCGCGCTCGCGCTGGTAGCTGTCGAGCAAGGCGGGACCAGCCTTGCCTTTCAACACGTAACTGAGTTTCCACGCGAGATTGAAAGCATCCTGGATCGACGTATTGGAGCCCAGTCCGTTCGACGGCGGATGCCGATGGGTGGCATCCCCCATGCAAAAGACACGGCCGTTCTGCATTGTGGTTGCATAGAGGTTATTGACGGTCCAGGTCGAAACCGACTGAATTTCCACCGCCAGCTCGCGATCGCCGACAAGGTCACGTACCACCTTGGTGGCGAAGGCCGTGTCTACGTCCGGCGCCGGCTGATTGATGTCGTATCCCCAGACGATCAGCCATTCATTCCACGGCCGAACCATGCGCACCAGGCCCATGCCAATGCCGCCGACGTCGGCGCCTGGCTGGACGACCCAGTAGAGCACAGAGGGGCGATGGGCGACGTATTTCGAAAGGTCGGCCTTGAAGAGGATGTTCATTGATCCGCCGACGCCCATACGGCCCTCGAAGGTGAGCCCCGCATCTTCAGCCACCTTGGAATTGCCGCCGTCTGCGCCAATCAGGTACTTGGACCGGACCGTGAGCTCCGCGCCGGTGAGCCTGTCGCGGCAGGTCGTCGTTACGCCGTCGGCGTCCTGCTCGTGGCGAATATATTCGGTCGACATGCGCGCCTGCGCGCCGCGCGAGCATGCTGTCTTGAAGAGCAACGGCTCCATGAAGGTCTGGGGCAGGTCGTTCATGTGCGAGGGCGACGACAGCTGGTGCTCGGCCCGGCTCACTGGATGCGTGCCCCAGCTGCGCATCCGGCCGATCTCTTCGCCGGCAAGCGAGGTGCAAAAGACGTTCTGCCCCATCAAATCTTGCCCAGTGGCAAAGAGATAGGCCTCGTCCTCGACATCCTTTCCCAGATCGCGCAAAACCTCCATCGTACGTTGGTTGGTGATGTGCGCACGCGGCGTGTTGGCCAACCAACGGTAGCGGTTGATGACCATGGTCTCGACGCCGTAGCTGGCAAGCAGCGCCGCTGAGGCCGAGCCGGCAGGGCCGGTCCCTATGATCAAAACGTCGGTGTTGATGTCAGCCATGCGGCCCTCCCTTGATAGTCTTGGTCAATGGTCCGCCGGCAAGGATGCGGCGAACGGGGAAAAGTTGAAGTCCGGTGCGCTCGGTAAAGAGGCCCCACAGTCCGCGCGGGGCAAATAGCATGACGGCAATGCCGAGAAGGCCGAGAACGAGCAGATACCAAGAGCCATAATCGGCAAAAAGCTTCTGTAGAATGAAGAAGACGATGACGCCGACGATCGGTCCCTCGATCGTACCGATGCCGCCGATGACGACGATGAAGATCACATAAGCGGTCCAGTCGGTGACCGAGAAGGCGGCGTCTGGCGAGATGCGCGCTTTTTGTAGGTAAATGAGCGCGCCGGTCAGGCCCGTGACGAAGGCGGCGGCGAGATAAACGGCAAATTTAATGCGGTTTGGATCGATGCCGACCGATCTTGCCGCCTCGCGATTGTCACGCACGGCGGCAAGCCCCAGTCCCTGCTTGGAACGCAACAGCCGATAGGCAAAGCCAATGGCGGCAAACGCTAAAAAAAGCGCCAGCCAATAGCACACCATATCCGCGGCCTGGGCAGGCCGCACGCTGAACCAATCGGCGGCGAGGCGGGCGCCCGGCAGATCGCGCGTGATGCCGGAAGGCAACGATGTTCCCGTGCCGCCGCCGAGCGCCTTCCATTGCGCCAGAGACAGCCGCAAGACCTCGGCGATCACCCAGGTCCCGATCGCGAAATAGGCACCGTGTAACCGGAAGACGAAAAAGGCCGTCGGCACGGAAAGCATCATGGCGGCAAGCCCGCCGAGCATGATCGCGACAATAGGATTGAGCCCGCTGAGGATGACGGCGGCGGACATAATATAAGCCCCGAAGCCGACGAAGGCCTGCTGGCCAACCGAAACGAGCCCGGCATAGCCGGCAAGCAGGTTCCAACATTGCGCGAGCGTCAGCATCGTCAGGATGAAAAAGAGATTCTGAAGCGCCGCGCGTGGCACGAAAAAGGGAGCGGCAACGCCTGCTGCAATCATCGCAACGGCGAGAAGCACTGCAAACGACGAGGCGCGATCGCGAGTCGATACGGTCCAGCTAGACGGCGGCGCAGGCGAAGCGGAGTCGGGGGAAAGCGTATCGTGCACCATGTCAATCGACCGCCCTTGGAAAAAGCCCGCGCGGGCGGACCAACAGCACGAGAAGAAACGCCACATGCCCCGCGAGGATCTGCCACTCGGGGTTGACGGCTGCGCCGATCGTTTGTGCGACGCCGATGATCACGCCGCCTGCGAGCGTACCCCAGAAGGAGCCGAGCCCACCAATGATGACCGCCTCGAAGGCGTAGATCAGCCGCGCCGGCCCCATCGTCGGGTCGAAATTGGCGCGCGTGCCGAGAAAGAGGGCCGCGATCGTTACCACAACCATCGCGAGGCCCGTCGCGGTCGCGAAGATGCGGTCGGAGCGGATGCCCATCAGACCCGCCGTGGCGCGATCGTCCGAGGTGGCGCGGAAGGCGCGGCCGAGGCTTGTCTTGTAGAAGACGAGGTTGAGGCCGACGATGACGGCAATCGCCGCCAGGAAAGTCAGCAGCGGCATGGTGCCGACACTGATCGGCCCGATCTTGAGAGACGCAGTTTCCAGCGCGCCCACCGAAACGCGGCGGCTATCGGCAGAAAAGCCTTCCAACAGCGCGTTCTGGATAACGACCGAAAGGCCGAAGGTGACAAGCAGGGGCGGCAGTATGTCGTCTCCGATGGTGCGATTGAGCAAGAGGAACTGCAGGCCCCAGCCGACCGCATACATCACCGGAACGGCGACCAGTGCCGCGACGAAGGGATTGAGCCCGAGCGCGCTGACCAGCACCAGAAGCAAGAAGGCGGCCAGAACGATGAGATCGCCATGCGCGAGATTGACCAGCCGCATGATGCCGAAAACGAGGCTCAAGCCGGCCGCGAACAGAGCGTAGAGGCCACCAAGCAGAATTCCCTGTATAATCGTGTCGAGCCAGTTCATCCCGCATGCACTCCGAAATAGGCAGAATGGATGTCGGCGCGGCTAATTGCGTCCGGCTTTCCATTCAGCGTCACCCGTCCCTCCATCATGCAGTAGAGGCGGTCTGCTACCTTGAGCGCCTGGCCGATATCCTGCTCGACGATCACGATGGCGGCACCCTCGGCGCGGATTTTGGGAAAGGCCGCGTAAATATCGCGGATCACCACTGGTGCCAGGCCGAGGCTGATTTCGTCGCAGAGCAACACCCTTGGATTGGACATCAGCGCCCGGCCGATCGCCACCATCTGCTGCTGACCGCCCGATAGCGCCGTGCCGGGATTGTTGCGCCTTTCCCTCAAGACCGGAAAGAGCTCGTATATTGTCTCAAGTGTCCATGTCCCTTTGACGCTGCGCCCATATTTGCCAATCAGCAGATTTTCCTCCACCGTCAGAGACGGGAAGAGCTTGCGACCTTCCGGCACCATGGCGACGCCGAGCGCCATGACCTCGGGGGCTGGCAGCGCGCCGATGGGCCTTCCATCGAAGCTGATCTGGTCGGGCTCATTGGCGAGCATGCCCGAAATCGAGCGCATCAGCGTGGATTTGCCGGCGCCGTTCGCGCCGATGATCGCCAAAGTCTCACCGGCATCAAGCATGATGTCGACCCCGAAGAGCGCCTGGAAGTCGCCGTAGAAAGCCGTTAAGCCCTGTGTTTCAAGAAGTGCCATCAGACGTCAATCCCAAGATAGATCTGGCGGACCGCCTTCGATTCCATGATCTCGGTCGGCCTGCCGAGGCCGACCACCTTGCCGAAATTCAGCACGAGAAGACGGCTCACCACGGAGTTGAGGGCATGAAGCACGTGTTCGACCCAGATGATGGCGACACCGGCTGCGTGGATCGTCCGGATTGTCTCCACCAGCTCGCCACACTCGCCCTCCGTGAGGCCGCCGGCGATCTCATCCAGCAGCAGCACCTTGGGCTCGGTCGCCAACGCCCGCGCGAGTTCGAGGCGTTTGCGTTGAAGTAGGCCGAGACTACCGGCCGCCTGATTGGCGCGTGCGATCAGGCCGGTGTTCACCAGAATATCCGCACAGCGCTCCGACACCTCCCGCTCGGTCTTTCGCGAACCGTAGGCCGCGGCGACCAGAAGGTTTTCGAAAACGGTCAGCTGCTGGAAGGGCTGCGGGATCTGGAATGTGCGGCCGATCCCCGCCAGGCATCGCGCCATCGGCGGCTGGCGCGTCACGTCTTCGTTGCGATAGATAATCCGCCCCTCATCGACGCGCAGATTGCCGCTGATCAGATTGAACAGGGAAGATTTTCCGGCACCGTTCGGCCCGATGATGCCGAGCGCCTCTCCGCTCTCCAGCGCAAATGACACGTCATCCGCGACCTTTAGGGCGCCGAAGCTCTTCGAAACATTTTCGAGGGCAAGTATGACCATCTTCTTCCTGATTGGTGTCTGTTTCGTCCGTTCGCCGAATCCGACGCATGACCGCCTCCGGGGCAGCCCCCGGCAGCGCATCACGCTGAGGCGATCGGCTCCATCTTGCCGCCCGCAGGAATATTGGGAGCGGTCCTGTTGTCGGTGATGACGAGATCGTAGCCACCGCCGTCCTTCAATCTCCACTGACCGCCAACGAGCGGTGTCTTGGCCACGTTCTTCGCGGCAAAAGGCGGAACATTGGCACCGTCCCAGGCGACCGGACCGACGATCGTGTCCAGCTTGGTCGCCGCGATCGTCTTAATTACAGCCGCGCTGTCCGTCGGGTCCGCCCGCTTCATGACATCCGCAGCCACCTCGAAGAGCGCGTGAACGAAGCCGATCGGCTGCGTCCAGGGCCGGCCTGTGGCTTTGGTAAAGCCTGCGGCGAGTTCCGCGGCGCTTTCTCCCGTCAGCGAGGACTTGAAAGGATGACTGGCCGACCACCAGACCTCGCAGGACAGATTGTGACCGCTTTTGCCCAGAGCCTCGACCGCCTGGGGGAACAGGATGGCCTTGCCGATGGAGGCGATTTTCGGATGGAAGCCCTGTTGTTTTGCCTGGTTCCAGAAGGTGGTGAAGTCCGGCGGGATCATGACGCCAGTGATGACCTCGCAGTTGCCCGACTTGAAGGCATTGATCTGTGCGGAAAAATCATCGGTCA
The DNA here is from genome assembly GCF_047041135.1 of Rhizobium sp. WW22. Taxonomy (NCBI): domain Bacteria; kingdom Pseudomonadati; phylum Pseudomonadota; class Alphaproteobacteria; order Hyphomicrobiales; family Rhizobiaceae; genus Rhizobium; species Rhizobium sp. WW22. The sequence goes on along the minus strand of NZ_CP178199.1, from coordinate 910,535 downwards.
TGTTCTGGTAGCGGCCGGGATCGGTGAGGGTGTAACCGCCTTTTTCGAGAACCGGCGGGAAACCGACCACTTTATCGCCCCAGGCATTGCCATCCCCGTCGTTCGGGAAGAGGCCGCCCACCTTCTTGTTGGTTTCCAGCTGTTGCCACATGTTTGTGTAGACAGCGATCACATCCTCCAGGCCCCAGAAGAAGTGGAAGGCGCTGTTGAAGGGCTTCCACGATGACGGGTCACCTGGGTTGGCCTGCTGACCAATGAACCAGGGCTGCCAGGGCGCGGCCGTCGAGATGCAGGGCATCTCTTCCGCCTCGCAGGTGGTGGCGACCGGATTGGTGGTTTCCGGCGTCGATGCGACGAGCACGAGATTGACCTCGTCCTTGACGATCAGCTCCTTGGCGACTTCGGCGGCGCGGTTCGGGTTGGACTGGCTATCCTTGACTATAATTTCATAATCGAGCCCGGCAGCCTTGGTCTTGGCCAGGAAGCCATCGAGGATGAACTTGTCGGCCTCGGCGAAGGCGGCAAGCGGCCCGGTCTGCGGGCTGACATAGCCGAGCTTGATCGCCTTGCCCTTGGCGATCGCGGGCATGGCCAGGCTGGATGTCGCGGCAAGCGCGCTGGTCGCTGCTGCGGTTTTCAGCAGGTTACGTCTCGTAAACATTTTTGGTTTCCTCCTCCCAAAGTAAACACAAGCGTTTTAGAGTGGCGGGCGTTCTCCCGCCCATGCGTCCTGAAGCAGCGTTCGGATCGAGGCCCGCTCGATCGGCCGAGGATTGGCGTAAGGGTTGCGCGTGGCGATTTCGGCGGCGCGGTCGAGATCGCTCTCGGTGAGGCCGAAATCCTTCAGCGCCAGCGGCGAGCCAACGGATTTGGCGAAATCGTAGAGCCCCTGGCCCGGCGTGCCACCGAAAATGTCCCCGATCGGTGCAAGCAGCTCCGGCACCGCCGCAGCATTGAAGCCGATCGTATGCGGCAGCATGATCGCGTGTGTCTCTGCATGCGGCGTGTCGAAACTGCCACCCAGCGTGTGGCAGATCTTGTGATGCAGCGACATGGAAATCTGCCCAAGCACGGTGCCGCAGAGCCAGGCGCCATAGAGTGCCTTTTCCCGCGCCTCGGCATCCCGCGGCGCCTTGACGATCACCGGCAGCGCCTCGGCAAAGGCGCGCATACCCTCGATCGCCATCATGGTGGTGATGGGGTTGCGATCATCGGCATAGAGACCTTCGGCGGCGTGCGCGATGGCATTGAGCCCACTCGTGACGCTCATAGCGACCGGCAGGCCAAGCGTCAGTTCGGGATCGTAGATGACCACCTCCGGCACGATCCTCGGGCTGCGAACCGTCGTCTTGATGCCGCTTTCCGTCTGACCGAGGATCGGCGTTACTTCCGAACCGGCGTAGGTGGTCGGCACGACAAGCTGGTGAATGTCGGTACGGTAGGCCATTGCCTTGCCAAGACCGGTGGTCGAGCCGCCGCCGAGCGACACGACGCAATCGGCCTGAAGTGCGGCCGCGCGCGCCAGGGCCTGCTCGGTGACATCGACCGGAGTGTGCATCGTCGCACCCGCGAACGTGCCCACGGCAAGCGCGCCAAGACGAGCGGCCAGCGCCTCGCCGTCAGCGGCCTGCTGCGGCGTCGTCAGCACTAGCGCGCGGCGGCAGCCCAGCGTCTCGATCCATTGGGCAACGCCGGCGCTCGCTCCGGAAGCAAAGACGACGCGTGTCGAATGCGGCTGATAGGAAAAATCGAGTGTCATGCCGACCTGCGCTCCTCTCGCGCCCGCACCATTACGAAGGTGAAATCGAGCGACCAGCCATTGTCCCTGACCGGCGCTGGCCCATCGAGGCTGCCAACGGGCAGGAAGGTGCCAACCAACTCCTGCTTGACGCCAAACAGTGCGTCCTGCGACAGATGCGGATCGTGCCCGTCATAAACGTGGGTGCTGATCGTCTGGAAGCCGGGCGCGGTGATAGTAAAATGGAGATGCGCGGGGCGGCGCAGCGGATAGCCAATCGCATGCAGCATCCGTCCGACCGGTCCGTCGCAGGGCACGGCATAACCGCCCGGTCGAACCGTCCTATAGGAAAAGCCGCCATCTGCGTCGGTGCTGAAAACGCCACGCAGATTGAACTCCGGCTGGAGATCCGGCTGCTGGTTCTCGTAAAATCCCTGCGCATTCGCCTGCCACGTCTCAACCTTCGCGCCGGCGACGGGATTTCCGTCGAGGTCGGTGACGCGGGCATTGACAGCCAGCGGCTCGCCGATGCCGTCGAGCGATATATCCGCACCCGACATAAGCCGCGGCGCATCGGCGCGGTAGAACGGGCCGCGCACGGTGTTGGGCGTAGCACCCTTCGGTCGGCGGGTGTTGATCTCCTCCACCAGCGCCGTCACACCCAGAAGATCGGAGAGCAGTACCCATTCTTGCCGCTTATGATCACTTGCGTGACCAACTTCGGTCAGAAATTCGATGGCGTGTCGCCAGTCCGCATGGGTCGGCCGTGTTTCCTTGATGGCCTGGTGGATATGTCCGACCAACGCTGTAAGGAAGGCCGGTAGCGGTCCGGCGCACTGCGCCAGTCGCTCTGCCACAAGGGCAGCCGAATCCGCTTCTGTAAAAGACGTGATCCCCATACTTCCTCCTCAACTGCACGTTATCAGTTCGAAACGTAGCAGTTGATGATTTTTCTCCTATTTAATATAGCTGATTGCTATGAAGCTCGATGAACGACACCTGATTCAGCTTGCCGCCGTCGTACAGGCCGGCGGTGTGACGGAGGGCGCGGCCCTGCTCGGGCTCACCCAGCCGGCGGTGTCGCGTACCCTTGCCATGCTGGAAAAGCGGCTCGGAGAACCGCTGTTCGTCAAGGGCCGGCGGCCGTTGCAGCCGACCCCCCTCGGCAGGGCGCTCGCCGACCACGGTCAGGCCATGCTGGTGGCAGCGCGAAAGGCCTCGTCGCTTGTCGACGGCTTCCGACACGGACGGACGGGCGTGGTTCGCGTCGGCGGCACGCCCTTCTTCATGGATGCGCTGATCTCCGGCATGATCGCTGAGTTCCAGAATGCCACACCGGACGTGCGCATCGAGCAGAGCTACGGCTACCTTCCGGATCTGCGGGCGGCGATCGACGCCGATCGAATCGACCTTGCCATTTGCCCGATCGACGTGCTGGATGAGGGCTCCGGCATGCGCTTCCAGGAGTTGCTTCCCGGCCGCAATGTCGTCGCCTGCCGTATAACGCATCCCCTTCTCCTGAGACGCAAGCTCGCGCCTGCGGAACTCCTCGATTATCCCTGGATCGCTCCGCCCTCCGGCAGCCCGCTGTTTGCCGATCTGCACAGTCTCGTCCTCTCGCTCGGCGCCACCGAGGCGAAAATCCGCTATTCCGGCGGCTCGCTGGTGAGCGCAATCAACTATCTGAAGGCGAGCGATGCGCTCACCATCCTGCCGCACAGCGTCGTCTTCGCCTATCGCAACGACAAGTCGATCACGGCGCTGCCGGTCAACATTCCTCATCCCGAGCGCGCGCTCGGTCTCCTGCGGCGCACCGAGGAAATCCGCGTGCCGGCAGTCGAGGCCTTCTGCGCGCATATTCGCAAGAGCTTCGAAGACCTCAGACACCTGATCAAGCGCCACGAACAGACGGTGATCTGGAGCCTCTGACAGCTCACGGCGCTCCTCAAAAGGTTGCCGAATCGTCAGGCCACAGGAACAACGGTGCCAAGCCGGCGTCGGCGATCGGGCGCAGTCCATGCCAGGCGCGATTGGCATAGACCAGCGCGTCATCCGCCAGCCCCTCTTCTGTCCCGGGTGAAGCCTCAAGGAGTTCGGCTGAGACAAGGCAGGCTCCGGGGACCGGAAACAGTCCGCGAACCGCCGCCCGGAACCAGAGGCCGACATCCGGATAATACGGCTCGCCGCTATCAAGCCGCGCCCAACGGATGTCAGGCCCGAAGCGATCCCTGCCACGGGTGGCGCAGAGCCGGGCAAGCTCCATGTCGCTGCGGCGCACGAAATGCACGACCACCGTCTCAGCCCGGCGCACGGCGTGCGCACTGGAGGAATTATCCGACAGGGAGAAAGCAACCATTGGCGGCGAGGCGCTGATCGAGATCAGCGAGCTTACCGTCAGAGCCACTGGCCCGTCTCCCGGATCGGCGGTGATGATGGCGACACCCGCCGGATGGTGGCGGAAGGCCATCATGAAAGCCTCTGCCACGCCAGCGCCGGCCGTCGGTTGAGCTGCCCGCTCCTGCTTTTCGGACCGCGCCGTCATTTCTTCTCGACCAGATCGTAGAACTGCCAGACGCGATCGCTCCATAGCCCGCCGATCTCGCGGCCGGCGGCGCCGACAATGTTAGTGTTAATCGTAAAGTGGTTGGCCGCCACCAGCATCTCGCGGTAGGTGCGCTGCATGACGCCATCGCGCAACGACGCACCACCGGCAGCGCGATAGACGAAGTGGCATGCATCCACGCCCGCCTCGTGCACTTCCGACTTGGCGAGATGCACGAAGGTGATCTGGCGCGTCGAGACGCGCTTGCCCGCCTCGATCGAGGCCTCCACGTCGCGCCAGACCTCAAACAAAAAGGCGCGGGCGGCGCGCACGCGGGCTTCCGCCCGGCCGTAATCGAACCAAAATTTATCACTCTCACCGAGCATGCCGGCGCGGCCGGTTTTGGTCACGGCAAACTTAGCCATTTCATCGAGCATACGGCGGGATGCGCCGATCGCCCAGCCTGAATGGCCGATGGCAGCCAGCCCGACGACGCCGAGGCTGAAGAATTCCTTCTGGCGCTGCGGCTCGGCGGTCATGATCGGAAAAACCATGTCGTCGGCGATGAAGACGTCCTTGGCGTCGTAGTCGATGCTGCCGGTTCCCTGCAGGCCGAGCACGCTCCAATTGCCGAGCAGTCCGTGCTCGCCGACCGGTGCGTGGGCGCAGAGCACCACGACGTTGCCATTCTCATCCTTGGCCGGATGACCTTTGCCGTCGTCGAGCAGGGCGGCGGTATGGGTGAATGTCGCGTGGTGAATGCCGCTCGCATAGGACCATTTGCCATTCAACAGATAGCCGCCATCGACCTTCTTCAGCATGCCGGTCGGCGTGCCCTGCCCCGAAAAACGGTTGTCGGTGCCGCCGCCGAAGAGCCGCGAGATCGCGGTGTCGGGCAGGAAGGCGGCAGACATCGCCCCGATGCAAGCATGCACCATCGACACCCAGCCGGCAGCGCCACTGTGGTAGGTAATGGCTTCGATCAACTGCAGGCCTTGCGTCGGCGAAAGCTGTGCGCCGCCGAGTTCCTCGGTCGCGAAGATATGCGACATACGCAGCGGCTTCAGCGCCTCGAAAGTGGGCTCATTCAGCTTGCCGAGCTTTTCGGTGGCCACCGCGTTTTCTTCAAGAACCGGCCCGATCTTGCTGATATGCTCGAGAAGGCTGGCGAAGTTTGTCTTGGTGCCCCAATATCCGGCACTATGTTTCAAAGGTGCGTTCATCTGTTCCTCCTGACAATCTGGTGTGTTCTCGCGGCAAGCTGTCTCAGCCGGCAAGGAAATCGCCGATGGCGGTCACCACGCGCGGGTCCTCCTGCATGGCGAAATGGCCGACCTCCGGCACCATGAGGGTGCGGGCGTTCGGGATTCGTCTCTCCCAGATCGGCGCCTGCGAAGCGGGCAGCATTCGGTCCTTCTCGCCCCAGACGATCAGCGTCTCGTTCGGGATGCGGGAAAGCCAGCGGCCGAGATTGGGATGGCCCATGCCGTGGGCCTTGACGATGTTGCCGAGCGCCCGCGCCTCCTTCTCGCGGGCGGCAAGGAAGGTGTCGAGCGGTGGGCATTCGGCTCCCCCCGGAAAATAACGCAGGGCAACGTCGACATTATGCGAGAGATAGCCGGGTAGCGCCTCGGGCCTGATCGCCGACAGGTCGGCGCCGGGGTGATCTGGATCGTTGAGGCCAGCCGGCGCATTCAGCACCAGCTTGCCAAAACGCTCGCCGGCGACGACGGCCATTTCGGCGGCCATCCAGCCGCCCATGGAATGGCCGAGGAGATGCGGTCGATCAAGATCGAGGGCGGCGACCAGATGCAGGTTGTGGACAATGATGTCCTGCATGCCTGTGACATGCGGCGCCTCGTCACTGTCGCCAAAGCCGGGATGGTGGGGCAAATAGACGCGGAAGCGATCGGCGAGGCCCCGCGCCCATTCCGTGCCTTCGATGGTGGCGGCGCCATGCAGCGCGAGCACGGCCGGGCCTTTGCCGATGACTCGTACAGCGGTCGCAACGCCCTCGATGTCGTAATGCACCGTTTCGAAATTCATTCCAATCCTCCTCCAATGCCGTTTCAGCCGACTGCGGGCGTAATCAGCACCTTGCATTGCGTTGTGCGCCGCCTGAGCGCTTCGAATGCGTCTGGTACAGCGGCAAGACCGATCCGGCCGGTCACCAGTGCCTGCGGCCGATGGCGGCCGGGGCCGAGCGCCTGCAGCGCCATGTCGAACTCCGCCATGGTAAAGAACACGGCGAAGATCACCTGTATTTCCTTGGAAATCGCGGCAAATGGATCCCATGTGTCGCCGCCGACGCAGAGGCCCACCGCGACCACCGTGCCATGCACGCGTACCAGCCGACAGGCAGCATCGATCAACCCGCGTTTGCCGACGCATTCAAAGACGATGTCCGGTGCGCCTCCGGTCAATGCGCGAAACTCCTCCGCCAGGCCTTCACCCGAGAGAGCAAAGGCGGTAGCGCCTATTTCTGCCGCGCGCTCTGCCTGATGGCGATTCAGATCGGCAACGACGACATGGGCGGCGCCGAGCCGTCTGGCCCAAAAGGCGACGAGCAGGCCGATCGGGCCTGCACCGAGGACCAGTAAACGGTTGCCCGGCTTCAGCCCCGAACGCGTGACCGCATGCAGGCCGACTGCAACCGGCTCGGCCAGAGCCCCCTCCTCGGTCGGCAAATCGTCCGGCAGCCGACGGCACTGACGGGCAGCGACGGTGATGAATTCAGCATAGCCGCCGCCGATCAGTCGCATCTCGGCACACCACGCGGGTTCGCCGCTCGAGCAGCTGTCGCAATGACCGCAGCCGCGCATCGGCGCGACGGCAACCCGGTCGCCGGACTTGAAATTCGCGACCTTAGTGCCACAGGCCACCACTTCGCCGGAAATTTCATGGCCGAGGACGCCGCCTCTTTTGAGTGCGAAGGTTTCGGGATCTTCCGTCATGTGCAGGTCGGAGCCGCAAATGCCGCAGGCGGCAACGCGCAGCAATACCTCGTCGGCGCCGGGTTGCGGCGTTTCGATCGTTTTGACATCGAGCGGTCGTCCGACTGCCTCGAATAATGCCGCCCTCATCGCGGGTCCTCCAGAAGCGTGCGCCTCGTCGGGAACCAGGAGGCGTTTGTGGCCTTCTGGATCAATCCCCAGAGGCCACCGCGGGCAAAAAGGGCCATGATGAGGGTGAGCAGCCCGAGGACGACGAGATAGGTGGCGCCGTACTGTGCGAATAGACGGTCGGTGACAAAATAGACAAGCGCGCCAATCAGCACCCCTTCGAGCGAGCCGAGCCCACCGACCATGACGATGAAGATCGACACGTTCGCCCAGGTCGGGCTGTAGGCAGCCGGCGGCGTGATGCGTAGCTGCGCCATGAAGTAGATGGCACCGGCAAGGCCGGTACCGACGGCGGCGGCCACCCAGATCAGGAATTTCAGGAGGCCGACGTTGACGCCCTGGCTTGCCGCGGCAATCGGATTGTCGCGGACGGCGACCAGCGCCAAGCCATAGCGCGAACGCAACAGCAGATAGCTGCCACCAACGGCGACAAGCAGCATCAGTGCCGCCAGTATCGAAATGCCGATTGCGCGTTCGCCAGGCGTATAGCTCGACATGACACGCAAGCTCATGCCAGCGCCGGCATTGACATAGCTGAAGACGGACGTGGCAAGGCGCATGACTTCCGCCACCACCCAGGTACCGATAGCGAAATATGGACCGTCGAGGCGATGGAGCAGGCCATAAGTGAGCGCCGCCAATATCGCCGGTGCAATGACCGACAAAGGCACGGCGAGGAAGGGGCTCAAGCCCCAAAGCTGCGCCATGATGAACATCGCATAGGCGGCCGCACCGACGAAGGCCTGCTGGCCCACGGAGACAAGGCCACCATAACCGGCGAGCAGGTTCCACATCTGCGCGACGGTGATGTAACAGCACAGTTCGACGACGTCGCGGATGAGGCCTTGGCTTGCCCAGAGCGGCATCGAAGCGACGGCCGCGAGCAGCGCGACGCTGATAACGAGTGCAATCAGGCTCGAGCGCGTCTGGCGCTGTACGCGCACGGCGGGCCGCGGGATGGCATCGGTCAAACGGGCGGCGAACGCATTGGTCACGGCTTCAACCCCTTCCTAGGAAGCCCTGGGGACGCAGGGCGAGGATGATCAGAAAAACGAGGTGGCCGGCGAGGATCCCGAACCCGGGATCGATGCGGAAACCGACGGACTGACTGACCCCGAGCGCCATGGCTCCGAAAAAGGCGCCCCAGATCGAGCCCATACCGCCGATAATGACAGCCTCGAAGGCGTAGATCAGCTGGAACGCCCCGTCGGCAGGCGCCACGGTCGAACGCAACGACTGGAAGACCGCGGCAAAGCCGAGGATCGCGACAGCGATTGCCGTTGCCCCGGTGTAGACCGTCTTCGGGTTGACACCGGTCAGCGCCGCGGCTTCTACATCGGCCGAAGCTGCGCGCAGGGCACGGCCAAAGCGTGTCGAGCGCAACGCCACGTCGAGGCCGCCGGTCAGCACGGTCGCCGTCAGAAGCACGATCACTGGCAAGACGCCGACAAAGAGAGGCCCGAGTTGGAAGGAGGCATGGACGATGTCGCCGCCGCCTAGCGAGCGAGTGTCGGCTGACCATATCTGCAGCATGGCGTTCTGCAGGGCGATGGAGAGCCCGAAAGTGGCAATCAGCGAGGGAAGCGGATCGGCACCGACGACACGGTTGAGGATGAGCCGCTGCAGGATGACGCCGATGACGGCCCCAAGCACCACGAGGATCACCAGTACCGACCACGGGCCGAGCGAGAAAGTGGTGGCCAGGCTGATGCCGATCAGCGCCAGGAGGATCACCAGGTCGCCATGGGTGATGTTGACGACGCGCATGACGCCGAACATCAGCGCCATGCCGAGCGCGTATTGGGCATAGAGGCCGCCGAGAAGAATGCCCTGGATGAGCCCGTCAAGCCACTGCATGAGCCCCTCCGAAATAAGCTTCGCCAATCGCTTCGCGCGAGACGTCAGCCGATCGGCCGGTGAGGCTGACGTGTCCCTCAAGCATGCAGTAGAGCCGGTTCGACGAGGAGCGAGCGAGCCCGACGTCCTGCTCCACCAGTACGATCGCCGTACCGGTTTCACAGATCGACGGCAGCGCCTGGTAGATTTCCTTCACCACCTTCGGTGCCAGGCCGAGGCTGATTTCGTCACACAGAAGTACGCGCGGCTGGCTGAGCAACGCCCTGCCGATCGCCACCATCTGCTGCTGCCCGCCAGACAGGGATTCCACAGGCACGGCCTGCTTTTCCTTCAGGAGCGGAAAGAGCGCGAACAAGCGCTCCAGCGTCCAGCCATCAGCAGCGGATTTACCGGCGTGGTCGATGGCGACGCGCAGATTGTCGATCACCGACATGCCGATAAAGAGGCGACGGCCTTCGGGCACGATCGCTACGCCGTCGGCCACCATCCGATGCGGCTTGGCGCCTCCGACCGGCCGGCCATCGAGCTGTACCATGCCTGGCGCAACGCTCAGAAGGCCCATGATCGATTTCAGAAGCGTCGACTTGCCGGCACCATTGGCCCCGATCAGGGCGACGACCTCGCCCGCGGCAATCTCGAAGTCGATACCGTAAAGAGCCTGAAAATCGCCGTAGTGAGCGACCAGTCCGTGTGTGGAAAGCAGTGCTGCACTCATGCCTCGACCCCCATATAGACCCTTCGCACCTCCGGACTTTGGATGACTTCGGCCGGCACACCTTCCGCGATCTTCTCCCCGAAATTCAGCACCAGCATGCGGTCGGCAACGGCGAGCAGCGCGTGCAGCACATGTTCGATCCAGACGATGGTGACGCCACTGTCGCGGATGCGGCGAATAAGCGAGACGAGCGCCCTTCCCTCCTCGTCGGTAAGCCCACCAGCAATCTCGTCGAGCAACAGGAGCTTCGGCGACGAGGCGAGCGCACGCGCGAGTTCCAGCCGCTTACGGTCGAGCAGCGTCAGCGAGCCGGCTGAACGGTTCGCCTTGTCGGACAGCTCGCAAGCCCTGAGGATCTCAGCGCAACGCCGATAGCTCTCGGCATCCTTGGCGCCGCTGCCGAAAAAGGCGGCGACGAGCAGGTTCTCGAAGGTCGTCATACCGACATAGGGACGCGGGATCTGGTAGGTCCGGCCGATGCCGATTTTGCAACGGCGATAGGGCGGCTGGCCAACGAGTTTCTGCCCGTCAAAGATCAACTCGCCGCCATCGACGCGCATGTCGCCGCTGATCAGGTTGAATAGGGTTGTCTTGCCGGCTCCATTCGGCCCGACGATGCCCAGAACCTCGCCAGAGCTGACCGTAAAACTCACCTCGTGCAAGACCTTGAGGGCCCCGAACGATTTGCTGAGGTCGCGTGCCTCGAGTAGTACGCCGTTTTCCATGCTCCTCCACCCCGGCTTTTTTGCCGCCGGCGGCGCGTTTAGGCGCGCCCTTCCGATCCTCCGTCCAATCCGCTCCGGCCCGATCGCATCGAGCAGGAGCGGCATTTCGCTTTGTCTTGGCTTCACGCCTTGCTTAGGCAGTCCGCCAGGGCAGCGGCACGATCTTGCGTTCCGGCTGGAAGAGCTTGTTGACGGTATTGTCGACGATCTTCAGGTCGTAGGGCCACTTGTCGCCCTTGACCCATTGCCCGCCGAAAATCGGTGAGGTCGCCACATTTTGGTGCGGTCCCTTGGCAAAATTGACCGGGCCGATCAGTGTCTGCATGTTGGTGGCAACAACCGCCTCGAGGTTGGCGGCGCGGTCGAGCGGGTTCTTGGAACGCTTGAGAACGTCGATCGCCACTTCGAGGATAGCGTGGCTGTAGCCGAGCGGCTGCGTCCACTGCTTCTTCTTTTCCGCTTCCCACTGGTCTGTGAGATCCCGGCTCACCTGACCGGTCAGCGTCGACTTGAATGGAAAGGCCGGTGTCCACCAGACTTCCGAAGACATACCCTCACCGAGCGAGCCCATGGCTTCCACGCCCGAGGCGAAGAGCAACGCGGCCGCGACCGTAATCGCCTTCGGCTTATAGCCCTGCTGGGCACACTGGTTGACGAAGGTCTTCAAATCGGCCGGATAGGCGATACCGCCGATGATATCGCAGTTCGCTTGCTTGAAAGCCGATATTTGCGCCGAAAAATCGTTGGTGCGCGGCTGGAAGAAGCCGGGAACGACAATTTCGAAGCCAGCTTTCTTGGTAGGGGCAGGCAGGCCGTAATCCATGTTGCCCCATGTTTCACCATCCGCGTTCTGCGGAAACAGCATGCCGACCTTGCGGTTGCTTTCCAGCGTGTTCCAGAGGCCGACATAGGTGTTCAGTGCTTCGTCCAGGCCCCAGAAGAAGTGGTAGGTCCATTTGAACGGCTTGTCCTTGCCTCCACGCGGGAAGATGATCGCCTGCCAGGGCGCGCCCGTCGAGATGCATGGGCATTCATTGAGTTCAGCCTGATCGGCAGCAGGACTTACCGTATCGGTCGTCGAGGCCGGCAGCAGCAGGTGAACGCCCTCATTGAGAATGAGATCGCCGGCAACTTCCGCGGACTTGTTGGGGTCCGACTGGCTGTCGCGGATCAGGAATTCGACATTGAAGTGGCCGGCCGCCGTATCCAGCCCGCCCTTGAGTTGCTCCTTGATCTTTTCCAGCGCCCAGCCGTCGGTCTCACCGAAGAGGGCGAGAGGCCCGGTCGCTGGCGTGATGAAGCCGACCTTGATGGTGCCGGCCGATTGCGCGCGGGCAATCATCGGCGCACCGAGCGCCGAGGCAGCAAGGCCAGCGCCTATTCCCTTCAGCACCGTGCGGCGTGAAGGCATCGACAAACTGCTTTTCGATTCCATTATTTTATCCTCCCTCTGAATCTCACTCGCCGGCTGCGATTTCCTCCTCCCGCATCCGGCAAAGTTCATTTATTTGATGCGGTGCATCGAACCTCCGTCGATGACAATCTGGCTGCCTGTGACGTAGGACGAGCAGGGCGACGCTAGATAGAGAGCAAGCCCCTTGATATCCTCGGGATCGCCGATCCGCCCGATCAGCGACTGCTGTTCGAACGCCTTGCGGTCCGCCGGTATTCGCAGCCTGCCGCCGGCAATGTTGGTCATGAAGGGACCAGGCGAGATACAGTTGACGAGAATACCGAACTGCCCCAATTCCATCGCCATCTGGCGTACGAAATGGTCGACGCCTGCCTTGGCTGGCATATAGGGCGTACCGACGATTGCCTCATTGATCTGAGCAGCGATGGACGAGGTGACGATGATACGACCGCCTCCCGTCGCCTTCATATGGCGGGCCGCATGCTTGACGGTTGTATAGACCGAGGAGAGATTGACCTCGATCACTCGATCCCAGTGATGATCGTCGAGAACATCGATGGCTCCGTCCTTAAGCCGCTCACCTGTCGTAGACAGAAAACCAGGCCCGGCATCGATTCCGGCATTTGCAAAGACGACGTCGATCCGTCCATGACGCTCGGCCACGGCATCGAAAGCAGCCGCCATGGTCGCCCGATCCGAGACATCGATCTCCAGACCGCAGACTTCAGCTCCATCTCGGGCGATTTCCGCCACCACACGGTCGAGATTGTCCGCATCCATATCGAAAATGCAGACACGCGCTCCATTGTCCGCCATTACCTCCGCATAGGCCCGTCCTATGCCGCTCGCACCGCCGGTCACAATGACCGACTTACCGCGAACGTCGAACATATCCTGCAAGCTCGTCATTTTTCCTCCCGTGCCGCCAGGGGCGGCATGCCCGAGCCTTGGCTCGAACTCCTCCATTCCGCCTTGCCCTCCCCGACGCAGCAGAATTGGTTCATTAGGACGAGAAATCTGAGCGGCCTGTCAAATAACACTGACAACGAATGCGGAGAAGTTCTCCGGGTAAACTCCAATAACTTGAAACAGAACGATATTCTTTAAAAGAACTCACCTTCCTACGCGGACTTGTCAAGGCGACCACCTGCTGAAAAGATGAAGTGACTTCATCAAATCATAAAGCGGCCATCCTAAAAAGGATCGCCGAACCGCTCGCTACGCAGAAGAGGTATTGATGCAGGGATTGGTCGAATCTTCGAGAATGCTGGATCGAGGCGGCAATCCGACCGTCCGGCAGCTTCTCTCCGGCCTGGTCTTCAATCCGAATGACGGAACGATCCAGCTGAATGGCGCGCGCATCGTTATGCAGCGCGCGTCCGCCCTTTCCGATCTGAGGCGGGAACTCGTGCGCTTGCTCGGCGAGAAGGAGGCGCGCGTCTTCCTTTTGCGCCTGGGCTTCATGTCCGGCCGGTCGGATGCACGCTTCGTGCGCGCCGGCTGGCCAAATCTGGACATAGGCGACGCCTTCACCGCCGGAACGCGGCTGCATACCTTCAGCGGCGTGGTGCGTGTCGAGACCGTCTTCAACACCTACGACTTTCGCAAAAAGCGATTTTCTGCCGAGTTCCTTTGGCGCGACAGCGTCGAAGCCGCCGAATTCAGTAAGACGCGACTGGCATCTGAACCCGTTTGCTGGACGCAGCTTGGCTACGCTTCAGGTTATGCCAGCGAGTTCTTTGATACGCTGATCGTGTACAAGGAGATCGAATGCGCGGCGCAGGGCCACAGCCATTGCCGGGTAGTCGGAAAGCCAGCCGATGGCTGGGGCCTCAACGATCCAGAGGTGATGCTTTTCCGCGAGCGTATCGATGTTGCCGACGACATCAGCACCGTCCCTGCTTCGCGCAGCAGCGCCGCGCGCGCTGCCAGCACCTCCCTCTCCAGCCTCGACCGCCTGATACTTATGCCGGTGCGCGACCGACTCGATCGCCTCGCGGCCACAACCCTGCCCGTGCTGATAACCGGTGCGCCGGGGACTGGACGCGGCATTGCCGCGCGCTATCTGCATCGCGGATCTGCTGCCACTGCCACCAATCTACGGCGGGTAGTTGGGATGCAAGTCGATCTTGCGCTTTGCGCCGAGGTCGCACGACCGGTTAAGGCAACCCGCCGCGCGCCTCAGCGCGAGACGATCGTGATCGACGCTGTCGAAACCATACCCGCCGACATTCAACCGCATTTTGCCCGGGCCGTCGAGGAGGGCATGACGGAAGGAGGCCCGCGCATTCTTGCGATAGCGGACGAATACCAGGAATCGGAGATGCCGGCCTTTTCAACCGAGCTTCACTCGGTCTTATCGCCGCTGCACGTCCGTATGCCACCGTTGGCCAAGCGGGAAGGCGAGCGGCTAGCACTCGCCCACGCCATGTTACAGGAACTCGCAGTTCGTATGGGACTAGAGCCTCCAAGCTTTGAGGCAGGCGCCAAAAAGCTGATCGAGACGCAACTTTGGCCGGGCAATCTGCGCCAGATGCGTGGTGTCCTTATCGCCGTGCTCAATTCACTGACCACCGGGGCGACGATTTCCGCCGCTCAGATCGAAATCGCATTGGCGCGTCTTGCTCCCAATCCACGCAATAGCGCCACCGGATCCGGAAAAAGCGCAATCGATCCGAACCAGCTATTGGGATCCGACGGATTTTCGCTCAACGCTCTCGAGCGCTCCTTGTATGAGATCGCGATGGTGCAGGCACAAGGGAACCTTTCGGCGGCCGCTCGCATGCTTGGCCTGACACGAGCGCAGCTTGCCTATCGTATCGACAACGCGCGGCGCAGCAAGTAAGGGCTAAGCCGTAGCCCATGATGGCTCGGTTCCAGGCTACGCCGATTTCGAAACTGCTCTTGCGTTGGATGACGCGGAAGTCCGGGGCGTCTTCGCTCGCCGCTTGGCCGCAGACACTGTGTGGATCTGATTAATCGCCGCCGTGGGGAGAAGCATATCCACCAGCGCCTCTGGGGCATCCACCATAGGGTCGTGGCGACTTCTATCCAAGACGACTGCGCGCCCGCTTGCATCCTTCCGGCAACGTCGCGGCACTTTCGATCAAGCCGGCAAGTTCATAATCAACTTTTCCATCGAGAAGTCCCGCGTCAAACTCACCCATGGTAGGCGCGTCATTGTCGATAGCCAGCCGGCGATGCGCTGGCCGGTCGCTTGTCCAGTGCGTGCTGTTCAGATAGATCGCTGCGACCTGCCAGATATTCAAACAACCGAGCGACCGCTTCCGCGCCGGGATCGATGTGGCCCTCAAGTTGCTTGGCATTGATGTAGGCGGCGCGTCCGGCCTTGGCATGGACGAGCGTGGCGGTCATGTCTGCGCCGGCGCGAGCTGCATGCGCCGCTGCTGCCAAACCGCCGTTGAGCGCATCCAGGGCCGGCAAGAGAGCATCGACCATGGTTCGGTCTCCCAGACGAGCACCGCCGATCTCCTGCATGCGGTAAAGCCCGGCCTGCAGCGCCTCGCGAATGGCGAGCCCACTCGACGCTCCATCGCCGGCAGCGGCAAAGAAGATCGCTAGAAGCACCCCCGACGATCCGCCCATAGTCTGACTGAGTTCCTGCCCCATAGCCCGGAAGAGTTGCGTATAGTCTGAAAGAGGAAGGCGGTCGAGCGCGTCGATAAGCGCGCGTGCCGCGCCGGCCAAGGTCGACCCCGTATCACCGTCTCCCGACTTCGCGTCAAGCGCGTTCAGATCCATCTCTGAGAGAATGAGAAGATTGCAGCAATCCGTCAAAAACTGGCGGGTAGGCTCGTGCTTCGATGCGAGAGGAGCAATCGGCGTCAGCCCATCCGGGAGTGCAAGCGCCGCGGCCGGTTTGATCGCTGCCAAGCCTGGCCAAGCCGGTAGCGCGACCGGCTTGGCCAACAGCGCCAGTTCTTTCTTGTCGGCAGGAAAGACCGAGATAGAGAAGCCGTGCATGTCAAGCGACGTCATCATCGCAGCAGGTCCGATCACATGCGAGATCTTTCCTGAAATAGCCGATCGGGCAATTTCGTGGACAATGACCGACATTTCCAGCATCGATGCGCCGCCCAGATTATTCACGAGCACGACATGGGGCCTATCATCCATGGTTGCCGCGAGACGCTCAACCATGGCGGCAACCGCAGCTCGGACACCGGTATACCCTACCAGCTCGACACCGGCCTCGCCGTGGATCCCGAGCCCGAGTTCGGCGCGGCCTTCCGGAATCCTGTGTTCCTTCGGCGAACCAGGCACGGTGCATGTGTCGAGCGACATTCCGATCGACCGCGTACCCGCAATGACATGGCGCGCGGCTTCAGTGATAGTCTCCAGATCAGCATCGTTCTCCGACAAGGCTCCCGCGATCTTGTGAACAAAGAGCGTGCCCGCCACGCCGCGAGATTGCGGGAGATGCGGTAACGCGATGTCATCATCCACAATGACCATGCCGACATTCAAGCCAAAGGCGCGAGCACGCTCCGCCGCCAAACCGAAGTTGAGGCGGTCGCCCGTATAGTTCTTGACGATCAGGAGGCAGCCGGCCGGCCCTGTGACGGACAGGATACCGGCGAGGATTGCATCGACGCTGGGAGACGCAAAAATATCTCCGCAGACGGCTGCGGTGAGCATCCCCTTGCCGACGAAGCCCGCGTGAGCCGGCTCATGGCCCGATCCGCCTCCAGAGACGATCGCGACCTTGCTCTTATCCCAATCCGAACGCACGACGACACGGATATGCGGAAAACCATCGAGGCGGCTCAGGGCGCCCCCCGATGCAACGAGAAGGCCCTCGATTGCTTCGGTGACCGCCTTTTCCCTGCTGTTGAGGAACTGTGACATTCTCGCCTCCCTTAAACCAAGCGCATGCCGGCCGCGTCGAAATAGAGCGGCTTGTTCGGCTGGATCTTAACGATCTCGCCACTTCTGAGGGCCGTATGAGCCTCGGTGACGGTGATCAAATTGTGTTTCTTGAACGAAAGATGCAGGCGCGTCTGATCGCCCAGATGCTCGACGCGGGTAACAGTCGCCTCCTGGCCATCGCCTTGAGCGATATGCTCGGGACGCAGGCCTATCGATTTGGCGTTTGCCGGGGCACCGGGGAAAAGCTCGGCAGGCAGCACGTTGATGCGCGGCTGTCCGAGGCGAGTGGCGGCGTAGACGCTCACCGGCTGTTCATAAATTTCGCGCGGAGAACCGAACTGGGCGAGCCTGCCCTCGTGAAGGACGCCGACATGTGTTGCCATCGTCATCGCCTCGACCTGATCGTGGGTCACGTAAAGCAAGGTTGCACCGGATTTGGCTTGAATGCTCTTGAGCTCGATACGCAGATCGGCGCGCAGCTTGGCGTCAAGCGAGCTCAGCGGTTCATCCATGAGATAGATCTGCGGATTTCTGACCAATGCGCGCCCGATGGACACGCGTTGCATTTCACCGCCGGAAAGAGCCGTCGCCTTATTATCGAGCTTATGGGAAATCTGGAGAATTTCGGCGACCGTGTTCACCTTCTCGTCAATTGTGCGTTGCGGCGTCTTCAGCAAGGGCGACTTCAGCGGAAATTCAAGGTTCTGGCGTACCGAAAGGTGCGGATAGAGCGAATATTGCTGAAATACCATCGCGACGTTGCGCTGCGCCGGTGTCAGCCCGCGCATGGATCGTCCACCGATCATGATCTCGCCGACATCAGGGTTATCGAGGCCCGACACCATCCGCAAAGTCGTCGTCTTGCCCGCACCCGTCGGCCCCAGAAGAACGACGAACGAACCGTCGGGAACGATCATGGACAGCTCATCGAGTGCCCGGTGACCGGCGAAAGATTTCGTAATATTCTTCAAGATGACCTCAGCCACGGCGCAACACTCCCTCGTTGGCTTCGGAAACAAGCGCGGCCCCGGTCGCAGAGTTGAAGACCGTCAGGTTCCTGGAATCGAAGTCCAGTCCGATCAGTTCTTCGACATGTGCGACCTGGTGGGATGGTGTACGAACCTTGATCTCGCCATGCGGCGTGTCGATCGTGACGATCTGCGTCGTACCCAGATATTCCACGGCTATGACCCGCCCTCTATAAGCGGAATCGTCGTTGAAGCGTATGTGTTCGGGCCTGACGCCCAGCGCCAGCTTGCCGGCATGTTCTTCGCGAGACATTGGCACCCTCACCATGTGTCCGGCAAGGCTGACATGAGTTCCGCCGGTTCCGACCGAACCATCGAACTCCAGGAAATTCATGGGCGGCGAGCCGATGAACTTGGCCACGAATTTCGTCGCCGGCCAGTCATAGATCTCCTGCGGCTTGCCGAACTGCTCGACGACCCCGTGCTTCATCACCACGATCTTGTCGCCCATCTGCATGGCTTCCAACTGATCATGGGTGACATAGACGGTGGTGGCGCCCATGCGGTCGTGCAGTGCCCGCAGCTCTTGCGCCATGTGTTCGCGGAATTCGGCGTCAAGGGCGCCTAGCGGCTCATCCATGAAGAAGGCTTTCGGGTTGCGGACAATGGCGCGACCTACCGCCACACGCTGCCGGTCGCCGCCGGAAAGCCCGCCGATCGGCTTGTCGAGGATATTTTCGATCCGCAGGATCTTGGCTACTTCTGCGACCCGCTTTGCGACCTCAGCCTTTCTCATGCCCTGGCTGACCAACGGATAGGAAATATTTCTTCGGACATTCATATGCGGATAAAGAGCAAACATCTGGAAAACGAATGCGATATCGCGCTCGCTTGCCCTCTTCATCCCAACCTCTTCGCCACCGATATAGATTTCACCGCTGGTTGGGAGCTCGAGGCCGGCCATCATCCGCAGGGTGGTCGTCTTCCCGCAGCCGGAAGGCCCGAGCAGCATAAAGAACTCCCCATCTTCCACGGTGAAGGTGGAAGACTTCACCGCGTTGAAAGCTCCAAAGTCCTTGCGCACATTGTGAATTCTGATTTGCGCCATGATTCACTCCGGGAAATGGCTGACGATGATGAACATGACTGTTCCTGCCAGCGTCACGAGGAAGGAATAGGAGTAAAGCGACAGCCACAGCGGCTGCATCAGCATGACGACGCCGAGTGCGATCAGGACCGAAGCGAGAATTTCCCACGCGTCGCGGCGCAGGCGTACCAAGCGATTGAGAAACGTCGTCATTTGCGTACCGCTCCGAAGGTGATGCCGCGCAGCAGATGTTTGCGAAGCAGGATCGTGAAGACCATCACGGGAACCAGGAAGATCGTTGCGCCGGCGGCAACCGCTGGCCAGTCCTGGCCGCTGACGCCGATGATGGTCGGGATGAAGGGCGGCGCCGTCTGGGCATTGCCTGATGTAAGCAATACGGCAAACGCATATTCATTCCAGGCGAAGATCAGACAGAAGATCGCCGTTGACGCGATGCCGGTAACGGCCTGCGGCAGCACGACCTTGTAGAAGGCCTGGAACCGCGTATAGCCGTCGATCAGCGCGGCCTCCTCGTACTCAATCGGGATTTCGTCGATAAAGCCCTTGAGAAGCCATACCGACAACGACAGGTTGACGGCAGTGTAGAGCAGGATCATGCCCGCATGCGTGTCGCTGAGGCCAAGCGATCGGAACATCAGGAAGATCGGAATTGCGACGGCGATCGGCGGCATCATGCGGGTCGAAAGAATGAAGAAGAGCAGATCATCCTTCAGCGGAATCTTGAAGCGGGAAAAGGCATACGCCGCTGTCGTGCCAAGCACGATGCAAAGGACCGTCGAACCAAACCCGATGATGACGGAATTATAGAAGCGCTCGGCGAAGCGCGAGGCACCGGTGATGATCAGCCCATCCTTGCGAACCAGCTTGTCGTACCACGTCGTAGGTTCACCAAGCGCTCTGAGTTGATCCTCAGGCACGCGAGTCCGGGTGGTAAAAAGATTGACATATCCCTCCATCGTCGGCTGGAAGACCAGTTTGGGCGGATAGGAAATCGCATCGGCTGGTGATTTGAAGCCGGTCGCGATGATCCACAGCAGCGGGAGGAGGGTTATGACGGAATAGAGGACGACCAGAATACCGGCAAACCATTTCTGACGCGCGGATGGCTCGGTTACGGAATAGCTGCTCATCGTTGTTTGACCCTATTTAGAGCTTTGACATAGATCGATGCCAAACCGAATACGGTGACGAAAAGAATGACGGCGTAGGCGGATGCGTACCCGGTTCGCCATTGTTCGAAAGCGGCGCGCTTCAAGTTGATGGATGTCAGCTCTGTGATCGATCCCGGCCCGCCGCCGGTCAACTGTACGACGAGATCGAACATCTTAAAGTTCTCGATGCCACGGAAGAGGACCGCCAGCATCAGGAACGGCAGTACCATCGGGATGGTAATGGTCCAGAACTGACGCCATTTACTGGCACGGTCGCATTCGGCAGCCTCGTAAATGCTGCTGGGAATGGAACGCAATCCCGCCAGGCAGATCAGCATTACGAAGGGCGTCCACATCCAGGTATCCACGATGACGATGGCCCATGGTGCCAACGTGGTGCTCGCAATCATCGAGAAGCTGGAGGGATCGTTCCCGGTCAGGAAAGCGACCACATAGTTGAAGAGGCCGATTTGCGGCTGGTACAGGAAGGTCCAGAAGTTGCCGACAACCGCCGGACTAAGCATCATCGGAAGCACGATGATCGTCGTCCACAGATCGTTGCCGCGAAACTTCTTGTTGATCAGATAGGCAAGCAAGAAGCCGATCAGAACCTGCAGGATGATGGTCCAGATCAAGAAATGGGCGGTTGCCTGCATGCTCCGCCATACGTCGCCATCCGTCAGGATATTGATGTAATTTCTCAGGCCGACAAACCGTATCGGCTCGTTGGGTCGGTTCACGCGGAAGTTCGTGAAGCTGAGGCGGATCGTCCAAATCAATGGAAAGATGTTGATGGCAAGCAGCAACACGATCGAGGGCGCGACGAAAAGCCAGGCTATGGCGCGATCAGAAAGACCTTTGACGCGCGCTGCGATCGCGGGCGGCGTCGCACCGGCAATCCGATCGATCGGTGAGTGGAGCATGTCCGTCTCCTTGGCATGAAATTGGTGGTGGGCAGAGCCAGCCCAGTCGGCACGGCTGACCCTGCGTGACGCCACTATCGGGGAATACCCCTATGCCGGCGTCAATATTTTCCGTCGTCCTGGAAGACACCCTTCCAGTCCTTGACGAGCCCGTCGAGCGCGTCCTTTGCGGTACCTTGGTTTGCGACCACATAGTCATGAAACCGCTTCTGCGATGCCTGCAGGAGGGAGGCGTAGGAAGGCTCGGCCCAGAAATCTTCGACGATTGCCATCGAATCGAGGAACGGCTTTGCATAGGGCTGGCTTGACGCAAAGCCCGGATCGTCCACGACAGCCTTCAGTGCCGAATAGCCGCCAAGCGCCCACCACTTTCGCTGGATCTCAGGTTGCGCGAACCATTTGATGTAATCGAGGGCCTCGGTCTTTTTATCGGAGTTGGCAACCACGGAGATGCCCTGCCCTCCGAGCTGGGCGAACTGTGTACCCTTCGGGCCGGCGGGGTTTGGGAAATAGCCGGTCTTTTTGCCACCGACATTGGCATCGGCATTGATGCCCGGCCAGGTGAAGGTGAAGTTCATCTGCAAGGCGACCTGCCCTGACTTATAGGCATCGACGTCTTCGGTCATATAGGCATCGGAATGACCGGGAGGCGTGCAGCACTCATAGAGTTTCTTGTACTTCTCAAGGCCCGCGACTGCTTCCGCCGAGTTTACGAAGCCTTCCAGATCATAGGGTTTGTTCGGATTCTGATATTGGAAGCCGTAGCTATAAAGGGCATTCATTGCCCCCATGGTGATGCCTTCAGAGCCACGCTCGGTGTAGATTGCCGCGCCATAGACTTTCTTGCCGTCGATTTCGCGCCCCTGGAAGAAGGCAGCGATGTCCGTCAGCTCGTCCCAGGTCTTCGGAACGGCAAGGTCGCGGCCGTACTTCTTCTTGAACTCCGCCTGAAGCTCTGGGCGGGAGAACCAGTCCGCGCGATAGGTCCACCCAACGACATCGGCGAATGCCGGCAGCGCCCAGTAATTCGGTGTATTCTTTGGCCACTCGGCGTATCCGACCACGGTCGCGGGGATGAAATCGTCCATCTTGATTCCTTCCTTATCGAAGAAATCGTTGAGCTTGACGTATTGACCGTTTTCCGCCGCGCCGCCGATCCACTGGCTGTCGCCGATCATCAGGTCGCAAAGCTTGCCGCTGGAATTCAGTTCATTGAGCATACGGTCTGCGAAATTCGGCCAAGGCACAAATTCATAGTGCATCTTATTGCCGCTCTTCTTCTCAAAATCTTTGCTCAGCTCCACCAAAGCATTGGCGGGATCCCACGCCGCCCAGCATAGAGTCAGATCGGCGGCTTGAGCGTGCGACGCCGCGGCCGCGGATACGGCAACATATATCCCTGCAGCAACTGCCGGGCTCAGCAAAAGAGACCTCATGGCTTCAATCCTCCCGTTGAACCTCTCGACCTCCATCGAGAAGATAAGTGAAAGCGTGACGGCCGGAATGTTGCGAAACGCACTCCAGACCCGGCCTATCTTCCTTCGATCCGACCCGATGGCCGGACAATAAAGAAATAACTGAGGTGCGCACCTCAATGCAAGCGGTTTTTGAGGTCCGCACATCAATTCTTGCTTTTCTCTCGTTTTTGAGGGAAATGTTTGCTGTCTGTAATTCAAGTGGAGCTATCATGCGGCCAACAGCAAAGGACCTTGCGGAAGCCGCCGGCGTAAGCCTTGCCACAGTCGACCGGGTTTTGAACAATCGCCCCAATGTGAGCAAGAAAGCGGCCCGCAGCGTTCAAGAAGCCATTGAACGCATTGGCTTTATCCGAAACCCTGCCGCCGTCAGCCTCGCACGCAACAAGAGCTATAAGTTTCGGTTCATCCTGCCAAAGTCGGGAGATCTCTATCTTGGCGAGCTGTTGCGTCGGGTGGAGAATCTAGGAGCGGCACTCAAAAGCGACCTGACCGATATAGACTGCGTTCAGATCTCCACCGAAGACGCCCACGGTGTTGCGAAATATCTCACCGGCATCAGCGAGGACACCGTCGACGGCATAGCCGTGATGGCGCCGGAATCGCCCCAGGTACGCGATGCCTTGATACGGCTTTTGGAAAGGGACATCAAGGTCGTCCAATTTCTGTCCGGTCAGGAAAAGCTTCCCGCCGCGGATTTCGTGGGCGTTGACAACTTCGCGGCAGGTGCAACGGCAGGACGATTGATCGGCACGTTTGTCCGTCAGACACGGGGGAAGGTGATGATCGTCGCAGAGACCATGCAATCATTGGACAGTATTCAGCGGCGTCACGGCTTCGATACCATAATCAATGAGCAGTTTGCGAACCTCACCTGCCTTCCATCGATCGAGACACACGCTGACGAGAAGCGAGCAAGCCAGATTATCGGCCGCGTACTTGAGAGCAACAAAGATGTTGTTGCCGCCTACATACTGAGCTCAGAGGCGCGCATTCCCCTCTTGGCAGCTGCGGCGACAAGCGATCTGCGCAATCTATCGGTCGTGGTCCACGAGCGCACCCCTTTTACTGAAGAAGGATTGCGCGACGGCAGCATCAATGCGGTCATCGCGCTGGATCCGGGTCATGCCGTGCGCAGCGCGGTTCGCATCATGCGCGCTCGTGCCGACGCACGTGAGCTATTGGCCGAACAAGAGCGGTTACGCATTGAGATCCTCCTGAAAGAAAATCTGTAGACGCTCCTCTCCTTTAGAACGCCCGCACGCCGAGTTTCTGATGTGCGCAGCTCATATGGCATCGCATAAAAAACCGTTAGAGACATGCCATTCTACGATGCCTAGAAGAATGAGGCGGACATTTCCGGTGGGCCTTCGAGCGCATGCGCCATGAAGTCGAGCGCGCCTTTCAGTCGGTCGCGGCCGATCGGCCCGCCAAGGCAGATGCGCACGGCCTCGCTGACCGCACCATCGACAGTAAAGGCGTCGCTCGCCACGACGCCGATTCCGGAGGAACGCATGTGACTGCTGAAGGTCGACCGGGTCCAGCCGTTGGTTAGCGGCATCCAGATGTTGAAGCTGATCGGATCGGCCTTGTAGCTGCCCTCGGGCAGAATATCGGCCACCATCTGCTGGCGGGCAGCGGCCTCGGCGCGGATGAAGCGCAGGATCGAATCCGCCGTGCCATCCTCGATCCAGCGCGTGGCGAGCGCAACGGTCATCGGCGAGGCCATGACATTGTTTGTACGCATGGCGCTGACGAAGGGCCAGATCGCCTTTGTGTCCGGAGCAACCACATAGGCAAGGCGAAGGCCGGCGCCGATGCATTTTGCAAGACCTCCAATATGCCATGTCAAGTCTGGCGCGATGGCGCCAAACGGCGGCGGCCCGTGCAAAGGAATGAAGCCGTAGGCATCATCCTCAATGATGGGCACATGATATTTGCGGGCGATGATGGCGATCTCCCCGCGACGCTTCTCGGGAATGGTCAGCGTCAAAGGGTTCTGCAGCGTCGGATTGAGATAGAGCGCTTTCGGCTGCAGCCGCTCGCAAGCCTCGGCAAAAGCATCGGGCAATATACCCTCATCATCCATCTGCAAGCCTGAGAGATTGAGGCGCAACTGGGCAGCGATCGAGCGCATACCCGGATAGGTAATGATTTCCGACAGGACTGTCTCGCCAGGCTTTGCCAGAAGACCGAAGATCGCCAGCAGCGCCGGATGCGCGCCTGGCGTTACGAAGATACGCTCCTGCGAAGGCACCAGGCCGCGACGGCTGAGCCAGGCGGCAGCGGCATCCTTATCCATGCCTGATCCGCCGAAGCCCTGGTATCGCAGCAGCGGAACCAGATTGCTTGCCACGGCTGACAGGCCTTCGCGCATGCGGGCAATCAAATCCGCATCGTCAGGCTCCGGTGGAAGGTTCATCGACAAGTCCACCAACGAAGTTCGACGTGGATCGGGCATGGCATCGGACACGAAACCATGCCTTTCGCGATCTTGCCCGCCTGTGACGAAGGTGCCCCTGCCGACGTGCGAATCCACCAGACCGCGCTTCTGCGCCTCGACATAACCGCGAGCCACCGTGGTGAAATCGATGTTCAGCCGCTTGGCCATCTCCCTTTGCGGCGGCAAACGGTCTCCCACCGCGAGCACGCCGCTTCTCAAATCCATTTCGATCAGGTCGGCGATAGCCATATAGCGAGGGCTGGAGGAGCGACTAAGGTCAGGATGCCAGTCTTTCATGTCGTGATCCGCAATGTGTGATGGGCGCATGGGCGAGTCACCATTGACCATATATTGTTGCAAAATTCCCTGTCACGGGAAAACGCCTGCGCATAAGTGCGATGCTTCGCCAACAGTTGCCGGTGGTCATCATCACAATGGCAAATTGCCTCCAAAATTGATCTCTTAATCGAATGTCTTTTTGAAGAAATTGGATGCAAATTGTGCAGCATCAATTTGGCGCGGCGCTTGTTATTTCATGGCACACCGCCACAAGAGCTCTTCTTGGGGGCGACATAATCCGATGCACTCTCGCCTGATTGGCTGTGGCCATCGCCGAAGCCACGCTCGCCAGGACGGACTATCCGGTGATAGGGGTCAATCGAACGGGTTATCGAGATATACCCGATCTACGAGCTTCAGGCTGCGGTCAGGCTGCAGGATGTAGGTCTCGCGCACTCGTTCACCCCACTGATCCGTGAATGTGTGAGGGACAATGCTGCCGACCGGTGACTTTTGTAACCGTTGGCTCGGCTGCCCGCCGTAGGTGATGCTTCCGGGAATAGGCTTCAGCCCCTCTTGGCTGGCTTGGCAGGCCGCAAGCATTCCCGCCAGAATTCCCGCTGCGACTATTCTCTTCATCGCCTGCTCCAATCTTGCTTCGATACACCAAACCAAATGTTAGTATGGAGGTCACCAAGTGGATCATAGATCAGCGAAGAGCATCAAGCCCGAATATTCGCCCTGCCACCGGAGATTCCTCCAATGACAGGGCGGACCGCCGACGGGTGATAGTGGTGTCGGCGACCGGGGGCGGTCATCCACTATCCGAATAGACCCGCGTTGAACACGGACCTTAGTCTGATGACGAGTGACACTCTTGCCAAGATGAACCGGAATTCGGTGGGTATCGAAACGCCGCAAAGGCCGGATGCCAATCACTGGCCGCGTCTGACCGCTTTCGCTCCATTATTCTTCCAGCTAAGCAGATAGGATCGTACAAGTGATTATTTGCGCTGAGGCTTAAAGTTGACGAGCAATGATTTAAGCTCGATTTCACGCACGCGGCGTGCCGCCTCGTCGGGGCTGACCCAATCAATCCGGCGCTGTCCTCGCTCCTTGAACTCCGCCCCGACCTCCTTCACTTCGATTTGGAACATGTCGACGACGCAGGGCGCGACTTTTCCGTCAGGGAGTTCTTTAAGATAGGTGTACCGGCCAAACGGCACCTTCCTTACCTTGCCACGAACGCCCGCCTCCTCCCAGGCTTCGATCGCAGCCGCTTCGTGAGGCTCCTTGCCTTTCATTGGCCAACCTTTCGGTACAATCCAACGGCCGCTCTCGCGTGACGTAATCACCAATATCTCGATTTCGCCTTCATCACCCTTGTAGCGGAAACAAAGAGCGCCATACTGATTGCGGAAAGCACTTGAAAACAGCTTCTCCGGCGTCCGCGCAAGCTGCTGCAGTAAGTGTTTCGGTTTGGGTGATGCAGGCTTTCCGCCTTGCTTTTTCGACTTCATGCCGTCCAGCTTGTCAGATTTTCACCCGTGCCTCAATTACGCTAGCGGCGTTTTGAACCCGAAGATACTGCTGGCGCCTACCTGATATGACGGGCAGGCGGCGCAAGTCGTTCCACCTGCCACGCTCAAACATTGCGCGATCCATCAACCAAGATCCCAAACCGTCGGCAATCGCCATCGCAGAAACCGGCGCAGCAGCGACATCGCGGACGCAAGTTAATAATAATTGCGTTTTGCAAGTAAATAGTTGACATTACGCTCCGAGCCCTGTGCACCTTGTGCTGAACTCGCCGCTTGCCTGGATTACCGTCTGGCCACAAAGGATGTGAGATGACCGCAGCCCTGTTTCTTGCGACTGTGCTTTTTTGGGGGTCGGGCGCCATTGTGACGTCCCTTCAGGCAAGTGCTTCCGCACCTGAGCTATCGGTCGCCATTCGCATGTTTCTTGTTGGGTCAGGCATGCTCGGCTTTTCGATCGCAACCGGCAAACCGATCACAATTATGCGCGGCGACCGCTCTTGGGTGGCAATGCAGGGCATATTGTTTTTCGGGCTTGCTTTCATCGCCTTTTACAAGGCGACGCAAGGTATACCGAGCGGGATCGCAGCTCTGGTGCTGTCGAGTTCCTCGCTTTTCGCCGCGGTAGCCAGCCGGTTTCTGCTGGATCTACGAATAAGCCGCCGCGCCGCGATCGGCATAATTTTTGGTCTACTGGGCCTCGGCATCGTAGCCGCCCCACAGATCTTTGCCTTGCATCTCAACCCGCAAACCCTGAAAGGCTTCGTATGGGCCGCCATTGCCGCGATAGCGACCGGCGCAGGGACGGCGATCGCTGCGCGCAACCAGCGGCGGGGCGTGCCCATCCCAGTCCTCATGGGTTGGGGCGCATTGTGCGGATGCGGCTTCGGGTTCGCCTGGGCTGTGGTTGTCGGCACGTCCCTGACAATACCTGTAACAACCAGCTATCTGGCACAGCTTGCCTATCTCGCAATTGTCGCCTCCTGCGTCACCTTTCTCATGTATTTCACGCTGATTGAAAAGGTCGGCCCAGCCCGCGCGGCTTATGCGCTAACCGTTGTTCCCATTGTTGCTATGACAATTTCCGTCATATTCGAAGGGCTGCGCGTCGATACACGTCTCGCCCTCGGTGGCGCAACGATCATTCTGGGCAATATCCTGATCCTTAATGCCTGAAGCCGGACCGTTAACAATCATTTGAGATCAGGATCGTACCCGGCTGTGCGTTGGCAAGCATTGGGATCATGACCGGCTATAGCTTAGCGGCCCCTGCGAAATCCGGGATAGGGCTATTCCAGTCGGGGAGAATATCCTCTTCAGACAGCAATTGTCTCGGGCAAAACTGCCTCCAAATAGATCGATTGCACAAAGCTTATGCATGTCTAAATTACTTGCAAATAGCAATTGATTTCCTAGCAAATCTATGTTGTAGTTTTAATCATAAGAGGTAAATCGCATCGCGATTACCCGCATAACTAGAATCTAGGGAGATGTCCGAACCGCAACAATTTTGGAAGGCATATGTTCATGTATATGTCCTCGACACCGATTGAATCTGAGGTCGTCTTTTCAGGCCGCCGCTCGGCGACCTACCGCGATGCACTCCACCTCTTTCCCGATGCCTGGCTTGACGATATTGCCGCCATGCGCCGCTTCCTGCAGCCGGTCGACGGCCGACGCGTCTTGGAAATCGGCGCCGGCAACGGTCATTTCAGCCGAGCGATCGCCGAAGATGTAGGCCCTACAGGCTTACTGGTCGCAACCGATCCGTCCACCGAACAACTTGAGGATCTCGAAATCGAAAGTGGCGGCCGGATCAGAGTCTTCGGTCAGGCAGCGCACATGCTCGACCTGCCGATCCGCGATTTTGACATGGCCTGGTCGCGCGGCGCCGTCCACCATATTTCCGACAAGACAGCGGCTTGGACGGCTATCGCAGCCCATATGCGCCCCGGCGGCAAGCTGGTAGTTGCCGACATCTTCGCCGGAACGCGGCTTGCCGCCTATTTCGACGATTTTATCGCCCTGAGTTGCTGCACCGGCCACGAGGTCTCTTTCCTCTCGCGGGAATTTGCCACCAGCCTGTGCGCTCTGACCGGATGGGATAAGCCCCAATTTACCGATGTCACCACCCGCTGGCGCTTCGACACCAAGGCAGATCTCGGACATTTTCTGCGATTGCTGTTCTCGGCAACCGAGATCTTCACCGACGACGACTGCCTTGTTGCAGCAGAACGCCATCTTGACATCGTTTCCGACGGCAACGGCATCGCCCTGCTGTGGCCGATGACAGTGATGGAAACGACAAGGCTGCCGACCGCAAATTAATCATGGATGAGCGATCACAGGCGCTCGACGCGGGACGGGACAATCCTGCCCGCGGCGTGACCTGGCATGCGCAAATTTCCTTCGGAGTTCGCCTATGACATCGACCGCCGCAAACCGTGGATCCACGGCCCCTCGCCCCGCGATCCCTTTCGATCCGCATACAAGTACATTGCCTCCGGTTGCCACGAAACTTGGCTCGGAGCTTGCGGTCCATAAGGTCGGCTATAATGGTCGGCCCGGTGCATTTGCGGATGTTGCCTGCAGGATGGCGTTCCCATCCGCCGACCGCATCGCCCTGCCGAGCCTGGAGACCACGATTGCCAGCACCGTCCGCGGTGAAGTCGACCGGATCCTCCTGCCATGCGAAAACAGCTTGGTCGGGCGGGTGCCGGATGTGCACAGGATCGTGCCCGACAGTGGTTTGCACATCGTCGGCGAGCATTTTCAGCGCGTCGAACATTGCCTCATGGCGCCGCCAGGCGCATCGCTTGCAAGCATCAGGCGCGTGCGTTCGCACCCCGTCGCACTTGGTCAGGTCAGCCGGCTAATTGCGGCGCTCGACCTAGAGGCCATTGCCGCTCCGACGACATCGCACGCCGCCGAGCTGGTGGCATCTTGCAAGGATCCGAGCGAGGCCGCAATTGCCTCGGATGTCGCAGCCGACCTTTATGGATTGGATATCCTCAAACGCAATGTCGAAGACGATCCGCATAACACGACACGGTTCTACGTGCTGTCTGCCGAACCTCAAGCGGTCGAGCAAAAAACACAGCTTCTGACGACGATCGTCTTCCGCACCCAGAACCGGCCGGGCTGCCTCTACCATGCCATTGCCGGATTTGCCGAAAACGGCATCAACATGACCAAGATCGAAAGCTATCTTGTCGGCGGACAGTTCGTGCCATCCCGCTTCCTTTGCGAGTTCGAGGGCGATCCAGCCGCACCGGAGGTGGCCGATGCACTCGATATTCTCGCCCATCATGCTCGCGAGCTGGTCGTGCTTGGGACATTCCCGATGGCAAGCCGCCACCTGCGCAACCGCAGTGAGGAAAATCTCTCGTCATGGGGGACCAAGCCTCCAGCCGCCTTTCGATGGTCTGATGGCCAGCAGGAGGCCGAGCGATGACGTCTGCGGTAAACCACTACGGACGCCATGGCGATCTTGTCGATGCGGCAATCGCGAAATTGAAGCTGCATTTTGGCGAGCGGCTGACAACGGCGACGGCCGTGCGTGATCAGCATGGCCATGATGTGAGCTGGCATCCCTCCTATCCGCCGGATGCGGTCGTCTTCCCGGATACGGCGGATGAGGTATCACGCATCGTCGCGACCTGCCACGCCTTCGATGTGCCGGTAATCCCGTTTGGAACCGGCACCTCCTGTGAGGGTCATGTTGCCGCCCTTATGGGTGGAATATGCATCGATCTCTCGCGGCTGGATCGAATTTTGACGATTCAACCGGACGATATGACGGCGACGGTCGAGGCAGGCGTCACCCGCAAGCGCCTGAACGCCGAACTGCGCGATACCGGACTGTTCTTTCCCGTCGATCCCGGCGCGGATGCCTCACTTGGCGGAATGGCTTCGACGCGCGCCTCCGGTACGAATGCCATGCGGTATGGCACGATGAAGGACAATGTCGTTTCACTCGGTGTCGTTCTGCCCAATGGCGATCGGATCCGCACCGCAAGCCATGCCCGCAAATCGGCCGCGGGCTATGATCTGACACGTCTATGGGTGGGATCGGAAGGCACGCTCGGCATCGTGACCGACGTAACTGTTAAATTGCACCCAATTCCGGACCACGTCGTTGCGATTTCGGCGAGTTTCTCCACACTGGAACAAGCGGTCGGCTTCGTGCTTGTTGCAACCAGGCTCACCGACACTTTGGCACGTATCGAACTGCTCGATGAACTGCAGATCGAGGCCGTCAACAGCTATTCAAAACTCTCCTTGCCGGTCGAGCCGACGCTTTTTATCGAACTGCACGGTAGTCGCGCAGCGGTCGAGGCCGGGTTGCTGTTCATAGAAGCGGAGGCACATGCCGCTGGCGCCAGCCGGTTTGATACCGCAGTATCGGCGGAGGCCCGAGGCAGGCTCTGGCAGGCACGTCATGATATTTGGTGGGCCAACCTTGCGCTGCGCCCGGGCGCAAGCGCCCTGCCGACAGATAGCTGCGTGCCGGTATCCCGGCTGGTCGAGGCAATTCTTGCTGCCAAGGCCGATGTGCGAGACCTCGGTCTTCTCGCACCGATCTGCGGCCATGTGGGGGACGGAAATTTCCATCTTTGCGTCCTATTCGATCCCGCCGATCCCGATGAGCGTCAGCGCGTCGAAACCCTGACCAAACGTCTTGCGGCCCGCGCAATCGCGCTGCAGGGGACATCGACCGGCGAGCATGGGATCGGCCACGGCAAGATGGCCGCGCTCGTCGCAGAGCATGGTCCCGCCATTCGAGTGATGGCCGCGATCAAACGTGCCGTCGACCCTCACAACATCATGAATCCAGGCAAGATTTTCAATCTCGCCGAGGCACCGCCGTTCAATTGAGCAAGATCCATAAACCAGGGAGGGAATAGAATATTCATGTCCAGCCAGCATGGTCCGGCCTCCATCGCCGACTTCAGAATCGCCGCGCAACGCGCATTGCCGAAAATGGTCTTTGATTTTTTCGACGGCGGCGCCGGCTCGGAACTCACATTGCGCGAAAACAGGGCTGCACTGGATCGGATCCGTCTCGTCGGCTCTGCGCCGGTCGATGTTGGCCACCGCTCGGCGGCCATCTCGCTCTTCGGCAAACCGCTCTCAATGCCGATCATCATCGGACCGACCGGGCTGGCGGGTGCTGCATGGCCCGCGGGCGACCAGGCATTGGCCCGGGCAGCCGCACAAGCGGGAATCCCCTTTGTCATGAGTTCGGCGGCCAGCGCGTCCATGGAAGCCGTGGCAGCCGCCGGTGAGGGAAGGAAGTGGTTTCAGCTCTACCTGTTCCGGGACCGCGAGGTGAGCCTTAGACTGTTGCAGCACGCCCAGGCCTTGGGCTTCGAAGCAATCGAGATCACCGTCGACAACGCCATTCCCGGCAGGCGGCTGCGCGATGCCCGCAATGGCTTTTCACTGCCGTTCCGCTGGACGCCAAAGAAGCTCCTGAGCCTTGCCACCCATCCCGGCTGGGCATTGCGGATGGCGCGTGCCGGTGCACCGAGGCTGGAGGTCATGGCGGCCGAGTTCG
Organism: Rhizobium sp. WW22; assembly: GCF_047041135.1. Taxonomy (NCBI): domain Bacteria; kingdom Pseudomonadati; phylum Pseudomonadota; class Alphaproteobacteria; order Hyphomicrobiales; family Rhizobiaceae; genus Rhizobium; species Rhizobium sp. WW22. Next base: position 878,087 of record NZ_CP178199.1, on the reverse strand, counting down.
ACCTCAGGTCCGCCGCCACCATCGCCGAGGTGATGGAACAGCAGCTCGATCCGACCGTATCCTGGGACGATATCGCCTTCATACGCGATCGCTGGAAAGGCCCTTTGATCCTTAAGGGGTTACTCGATCCAGTGCAGGGGGCAAGGGCAGCCGAATTGGGACTGGACGGTATCGTGGTCAGCAATCATGGCGGCCGGCAGCTCGATGGAGCCGTTGCAAGTATCGATATGCTGCCGGAATTCGCTGCCGCGGTGGCCGGTCGGCTGGCCATTCTCGTCGATAGCGGATTTCGCAGCGGCACCGACGTCATCAAGGCCCTTGCCCTCGGCGCCACGGCTGTGCAGCTCGGCCGTGCAACGCTCTACGCGCTTGCGAGCGGTGGAGAGGAAGCGGTCTCCCGCGCTTTGAGCATCCTCGCTGCAGAACTCGATGTCGCCCAGGCGATGACGGGTTCACCGACCATCGCCGATATCGGCCCTGCAAAGCTCCGGCTGCCGCCGCCCTTGATCCGGACCGAAAGGGTGGCGACACCTGGCGAGCTCGCCTCATCCCGCCCGCAAACCTTCGCAGCCGCTTGAACGAATTTTCCGAAAACCCTTCCGAGGAGATCATTCCCATGCGCCGTAGAACTGCTCTGTTTCACGCCCTCGCCCTCTCAGCATTGCTGATGCCGCTGCCCACAGCGACCGCATTTGCGGCCGACAAGACGGTTGCCCTGACCTATATCGTCGAACACCCGGCCATCGATGCGGCCCGCAAAGGGATCGTCGATGCGCTGGCGGATGCCGGCTTCGTTGACGGCAAAACCATCACGCTCGATGTCGCCAGCGCTCAAGGCAGCATGCCGACACAAACGCAGATCGCCAAAACTTTTGCCGGCAAGGCACCGGACCTGATCGTTGCCATCTCGACGCCGTCGGCTCAGGCCTGTCAGGCGGCGGCGAAAGGGGCAATCCCGATCGTGTTTTCCGCAGTGACGGATCCTGTTGCAGCAAAACTGGTCAAGAGCTTTTCGCAGCCAGACGGTACGCTCACCGGCACCAGCGACAAGCAACCCCTAAATCTGACCTTTGAACTGATCCACAAACTGACGCCAACGGCAACGAAGGTCGGCGTTCTCTACAATGCCGGCGAGGCCAACTCCGTCGCACAGGTGGCGGACATGAAGGCGGCAGCAGCGAAATTCGGCATGAGTATCGTCGAGGCGACGGCAGCGCAGTCGGCCGCCGTGCCGGATGCTGCCCGTAGCCTAGTCGGCAAGGCCGACGTCATCCTGCTGCCGACCGACAGTACGGTGGTTTCGGCCGTCGAAAGCGTGGTCAAGGTCGGCGTCGATGCAAAGATTCCGGTCTATGCCAGTGACACCAACTCCGTCGAACGCGGCGCAATGGCTGCGCTTGGCTTCAATTACTATAAGCTCGGGCGGCTGACGGGCGAGATCGCCGCCAAAGTTCTGAACGGCGCAAAGCCCGCCGACATCCCGGTTGGAACTCTGGACAGCGAGGATCTCTACCTCAATCTCGTCTCGGCCAAGAAGATGGGCGTTACTCTGTCCGAGGCCACGACGCAAAGCGCAGCAAAGGTGATCGCACAATGAGCCTGATTGCCCTTTCCGGCGCCTGCGAGGCAGGCCTGCTGTTTGCCCTCGTGGCCCTTGGCGTCTATCTTTCGTTTCGGGTGCTCGATTTTCCGGATCTGACTGTCGATGGCAGCTTTCCGCTAGGCGCTGCAGTCGCAGCATCCGCGATTATGGCCGGCGTGCCGCCTATGGTCGCAACACTCCTCGGATTTGCGGCGGGCGCGGTCGCCGGCTTCGTAACGGCATTTCTGTCGGTTCGATTGAAGATCATGAACCTGCTGGCGGGTATCCTGACCATGGTCGCGCTGTTTTCGATCAACCTGCGCATCATGGGCAAACCGAATATATCGCTCTACGGCACCGACACCATATTTTCCTGGATCGGCACGATTGCCGCACTCGGTGTCTGGGGCAATACAATATTGCTCCTCTGCATCGTGGTGACCGCAAAGGTTCTGGTTGACTGGTTCCTCGCGACGCACATGGGACTTGCCTTGCGTGCAACCGGCGCCAACCCGAAGATGGCCGAGGCGCAGGCCGTCGACAACGGCCGCATGGTCATGCTTGGCATGGCTCTCGCCAACGGCCTCGTTGGCCTTGCCGGAGCGCTGTATGCCGAAAGCCAGGGTGTTGCCGATGTCTCCATGGGTATCGGCACCATCGTCACCGGTCTTGCCGCCGTCATTATCGGCGAGACAATCGTCGGCGCCGGGTCGGTTGCGCGCGCCACTCTCGGCTGCATCCTCGGCGCATTGATCTACCGTCTGGTCATCGCCCTGGCACTTGATGGGGGCGTGATCGGGATCCAGGCGCAGGATCTCAATCTGGTAACCGCACTGGTGGTCGCCGTTGCCGTGATGATTTCAAAAACGCGGCTGAAGAAGCTGCCCGGCATCAGGCGTACCCGGCTGTCGGAGCCGTCGAAAGCAGAAGGAGCAGCCTCATGATGCTGAGACTCGATACGATCTCGGTCACGTTCAATCCCGGCACTGCTCTCGAAGTAGCGGCGCTGCGTGGCGCTTCGCTGGCCATTCCCCATGGCCAGTTCGTAACCGTGATCGGCAGCAATGGCGCAGGAAAATCCACACTGCTTTCGGCCATTGCCGGCGCAATTTCGCCCGACAAGGGCCGGATCGTGATTGATGGCGTAGACGTCACGCGACTGTCTGCCCAGGCGCGGGCGCGATTCATCGGCCGCGTATTTCAGGACCCACGGATCGGAACCTGTGAGGCTCTGACCGTCGAGGAAAATCTTGCGCTCGCCTCCGCACGCGCCGGGCGACGAGGGCTGTCCCTTGCGCTTGGCGGGAGACGTGGCCGCTCGCGATTTGAGGAACAGCTCGCCGGCCTCGGGCTCGGACTTGAAACGAAGCTTAGAGCGCGAATTGGCACACTTTCCGGCGGTCAGCGGCAGGCGGTAAGCCTGTTGATGGCAACGTTGCTGCCAATGAAGATACTTCTTCTCGACGAACATACAGCCGCGCTTGACCCCAAGGCGGCAGCGCGCATCCTGGCACTTTCGGCGGAGATCAGCGAGCGTCAGCATCTCACCACGCTGATGGTCACGCACAGCATGCGCCATGCTCTCGACTATGGCCAGCGCACCATCATGATGAGTGGCGGGCGCATCGTGCTTGATGTTGCAGGTGATGAACGGGCAGGTTACGACGTCCCCGACCTGATCGCCCTGTTCGGGGCAGTAAGCGGCGGCGAGGTCGCCGAGGACAGGTTGCTGCTCGCTTGATTGTCGCCCGGCGTGGCGGCTTGTTTTCACAATTGTGCTGGAATATATCTGCAATATGCAATTAAAAAACGATCAAGCTGACAATGGGCTGGCGGAGGAACGCGAGGATGGGACGGCATTAAAGCCGGCCTTCCGGCTCGATCGCTGGATACCCTATCGAATGTTTCTGGTCGCAAGCAGCACCGCTGAGCTGCTCGCCTCCTATTACGGACCAAGATACGGTCTGTCGCAAGCCTCGTGGCGAATTCTCGCCATCGCCGGTGGCCGTCCCGGGCTTTCGAGCAAGGAAATCTGCCACGCAGGCGCGCTCGATCAATTTGCCGTCAGCCGCGGTATCGCGCAACTGGTTTCGCTGGGCTTCGCCAGGCGCAACGCCGGGGCGGGCGACCGGCGGTTTTCGGCCGTCGAACTCACATCCGAGGGCTACAAGGTGCTCGACGAGATCGTGTCGATCGGTCAGGCGATGGAGGCACGCATCCTCGAAAGCCTGTCTGAACACGAGCGCGAGATGCTCCATGCCATGCTTGATCGCATCGAGGATGCTTGCGCTGGAGCTGTCGCTCGCGGGTGGCAGGCCGTGGTTGGCGACGTCAGATCTGGAGGCTGATCCAATTCGGCATGCAAGCGGCCCGGCACATGGCTGAAACCAGCCGCTTGTTCTTCCCGACGTTTGCGGCATGTGCCGATGGCGAGTTCAGCCTTAGTTCGAGACTCGATCGGCTCTTTTTTCCACGTCCTCTACAGCCAACCTAGCGAGAGCAAGTATAGCCTCTCGCGTTTTGGCGGCGGCAATAAAACGGCCGTTATGGCAGAAGCTGGCTCCCTCGACCGCCGTCGCCACTTCCAAATCGCGCCCGCTCAACCCCGCCCAAGCCTCCGGCAGGTCGGCGCGCAACTCGAACCCTTCCTCCGCGCGGCGAATTCCCGTCAGGCACCAATCGGCCTCGCGAGGATGAACCACGAACAGGAGGTGATCGGCACCTGCCTTCATGATGGCCGGACGAAACGGCATGCCCATCGGCAGCTCGAGAACACGGCCATCCCCGGCGGACGCAATCGCCTTCAGAACCAGGGTTTCAGCGCGTAGTTTCGCGTGGATCCCGGTAATCTTTGCTTCGACAAAACTGCGGGCGATCGCAACCGCAGCATGGAAGGCTCGATCGGTCGCCTCCGGATCCGGATCGTCGAAGACAGGTTTCAATGTTTCGAGCAGGGACGGCAGGGTCAATCCCGCCAGCAGACCGGCGCTATCCGGGCTGAGTGCGCCATTGTCGACCAGGTCGATCGGCAACACGAAGCTTGCATCGAAGGCGGCATGCACCGTCTCGACGAAGGCGCCCGGAACAGAGAGCGCGGCCAGATAGTCACGACCGAAATGTTTCCAGATCAAGCCGAACGAGCTGAAGGGCTGGCCATCGTTGCGCTGCGGGGCGCCGCGCTGATGATGGTCGAAAATCCCGGCAGCGGCATCATAGGCGCCGCCGACATCATAGACGATGCGATCGGCGCCGGGGGTGATCCATTCCGGCGCCCTGCTGCGAACAAGCCGTGCTTCAGGGAAAATCTGCGTGAGAATGACGCTGGACAACACTTCGTCGGCGTGAAAGCCGCCGGAATGCGTGACGAGGAAATTTGGAGCCATACGGCTATAGCCTTACTGTTCGCGAATTGGACAGCCCGGCAGATAACCAGTTCCGGCCGTTATCTCAACTGCTTATCGCGAAAGTAAAGGGATACTGACAGGTGCGCCATGTGGAACCGTGGAACGATGTGCAAGCGTGGATCGACACTTCAGGCAGCGCGAACCCGGTCGCGGCCGCTGAGCTTGGCAGCGTAGAGAGCCTGATCGGCGCGCCGATACAAATCTGGCGCACTGTCGGTTTCCAGGCAGGCAGCAATGCCGGCCGAGCAAGTGTAACCGAAATCCGGCGAAGCTGTGAGCGGTCGGGAAAACCGGATCGTCGTCAACATCCGTTCAATAAGTTCGATTGCATCTTGCTGCGTTGTTCCCGGCATGACGAGAACGAACTCCTCGCCGCCGACGCGCCCGAAACAGTCGGTACGCCGCACATATTGATGGAGCCTATGTGCAAAATCCCGCAGGACGAGATCTCCGGCGTCGTGACCGTGCTTATCGTTGATCAGTTTGAAATTGTCGATATCGAATACGGCAAGGCATCCGATATCGCCACTCCTGACGCCGGCCAGCATATCGTCTATTCGCGCCATGACGAAACGGCGATTGGCGATCCCTGTGAGCTCGTCGGTTTGAGAAGCCTTGATGGCCTGGTCGCGATCTTGCCGGACGCTTCGGCCTTCGGCACGCAATGTCGTTATATCGCTCGCAATGCACAGCATCCAGCCATTCTTCTGCATGGTTTCGGTCATCCAAAGCCAGCGACCGTCTACCAAATCCGTCTCGAAGGCTCGATAGCCGATCTTCCCGCGACGTGACTGCGTCGACCGTAGCCATCCGTCGAAGTCGACCGTGCGAATGACCGTACCGCGCCCAAGTGTGAAGTTGCGCCGCATCAGATCCGGCCATAGCGGTGCTTCATCGGGATCGATAAAATAGGCTGATCGAAAGGCAGGGTTCGCATATCGCAACCGATCCTCGGCGTCATAAACCGCCATAAGCGTCGAACTGGTTGTACAAAGGTGCAGAAGCTGTTCGATTATTTCGTCCATGTCGGCTCCTGCTAATTCAGCCGCACAATACTTACCGCAGAATCGCTGCGAGAAAAGGGGCTAGCCAGCTGGACGGAATCGGCTTGCCCTTCAATTTGCTTTAGCCCCGCCTGCGATCGATTGGTTGCTCGAAATCGCCGAATCATTGGAAGTACTTATGCGATTTCCGCACCAAGCATCTTTAAACCTATAGGCGCAATCCCTACGTGGTCTACCGTTATGTCTATCAAGGCAACACCGATGTGAGATTACTCACGACCACGCAGTTCCCCAGTGGGGACTGGAGACGCGCGGTCATTTTTCCAGACAATGAGCAGCCCAAACTTTCGACACGCCCTTGGTGCGTCGAGTGCTTAGGCGCGCAATCTCCCCGTCTTATCAACCAATGCCAACCGGGCGGCTGTCGGGTGGATGAACCCGTGCGCCCACAGGAGAGAAGAGATGGAAGCCCTCACCAATCTCAGTCCGATGGAATGGCTGGCGATCGAGATCGCCGGTGCCGCAATCGTGCTCGCGATAGTTTTCCGATGGAGCGGCGTGATCCGCTATATTCCCAACGACAGGCTCGGCATCCTCGAAAAGCTGTGGAGCTTTCGCGGTTCCGTGAAGAACGGTTTCATTGCGCTGAACGGCGAGGCCGGTTTCCAGCCTGACGTCGTGCGCGGCGGCCTGCATTTTTTCATGCCGTTTCAGTATTCCCTGCATCGCGCCAATCTCGTGACCATTCCACAGGGTCAGATCGGTTACGTCTTTGCCCGTGACGGCAAGCCGCTGCCGCCCACCCAGACGCTTGCCTCGAACATGGAAGCCGATGACTTCCAGGACGTGCGCGACTTTCTCCTCAAAGGCGGACAGAAAGGCCCGCAGCGTAAAATCCTGCGCGAAGGCACCTATGCCATCAATCTTGCGCAGTTCATCGTGCTGACGGCGCAATCGATCTATGCCGTCAATCTCAGTTCGTCGGAACAGAAACTGTTTGCCGACATGTCGACGCAGATCACCGAGCGGGAGGGCTTCGAGCCCGTCGTCATTCATGACGCAGAGGACATGATCGGCATCGTAACCATCCATGACGGTCCGGCCCTGCCCGACGGCGAGATCATCGCACCGACGGTTGCCAACGATCCGACGGATGCAAACTTCCATAACAATTTCCAGGATCCGGAGAAATTTCTCAATGCCGGCGGCTATCGCGGCCGTCAATTGCAGGTGCTTGCCGACGGCAGCTACTTCCTTAATCGCATTTTTGCGACCGTCGAACTGGTCGACAAGACGATTATAGATGTCGGCACGGTCGGTGTTGTTGTCTCTTATACCGGCCGCCGCGGCGCAGACATTTCCGGCAAGTCCTATCGCCATGGCGAACTGGTGGAGACCGGCGCGCGCGGCGTCTGGTCGGCACCGCTTCTGCCCGGCAAGTATGCGTTCAACACCTATGCCGGTAGTATCGTCATCGTACCGACCACCAACTTCGTACTCAAATGGACGAAGGAACAGTTCGGCGAGCACAGGCTGGATGAGAATCTGTCCGAAGTATCGCTGATCACCAAGGACGCGTTCGAACCCGTGCTGCCGCTCTCGGTCGTCGTACATATCGACTATATGAAGGCACCGCTCGTCGTCCAGCGCTTCGGCGATATCAAGCGCCTGGTGGAACAGACGCTCGATCCAATGGTCTCGGCCTATTTCAAGAATATTGCCCAGACCAAGACCTTGATAGAGCTCCTGCAGGAACGCAGCGAAATCCAGCGCAAATCCGGCGAGGAAATGCGCGAGAAGTTCGCCTCCTACAGCCTTGAGCTGCAGGAAGTTCTGATCGGTACCCCGCGCGCCAGCAACGGCCAGAATAGCATAGAGCAAATCCTGATCCAGCTGCGCGAACGCCAGATCGCCGTTGAAAAGGTCGAGACCTATAAGCTGCAGGAAGTCGCGGCCGTCCAGGAGCGCACATTGCGCGAGAAGGAAGCGCTTGCCGAACAACAGGCCAAGATCACCACTTCTGCACTTACCATCGAGATCAGCGAGAACGAAGGTAAGGCGCAGCTGGCCCGCACCCGCCAGCAGGCGGAAACCATCCAGGTCACCGCCAAGGCGGAGGCCGAGAAGGTACGCCTTGCGGGCCTCGGCGAGGCCGACCGTATCAAGGCGATTGCGCTTGCCGATGCCGAGCGCATCAAGGCCACAGGTCTCGCCGATGCCGAAAAGGTGCGCGCAGTCGGTCTGGCGGAAGCAGAAGCCACCGAGAAGAAGGTCGCAGCCTTCGGCGGGCCGGATTATCAGCTGAATTCGCAGGTTCTGATGCGCTTCGCTGAAGCGATCGAGAACGGCAGGCTGCCTCTCGTGCCGCAGATCCAGGTCGGCGGTGGTGCCGGGGAAAAGGGTGCCGCCAACGGTCTTGTCGAAATGATGTTGTCGATGCTGGTCGCCGACCGGCTTGGGCGGCAGGAAGCGCCGGCTGCTGCCCCCACAGCGATCGCCCATGATTGATTGCGGATGGGCCGGCTATGCCGGCCCATCTTGTCCAGTGGCTCGCTTCCAGCCGCAACTCACTGCGGCTCGACATCGCGCTAACCGATTTCCCGGAAGGTAATCGAATAGCGAAGCCGATCAACCGGCGGGATGGAATGCTCCCATTCGCTTCGCGCAGGACCTGACAGCACGTAAGCGGAACCGGGTTCGCAGATTAGCGTGGCGCGCTGCCATTTATCCCCGGCACGGCGCCTCAGCCTGAACGTACAAGGCGATAGCAGGGAAATGCCGACAACCCGCCCGAACACCTTCTTGTCCCTATGCCAGCCGATCGGCGCACCCGGCGCGTATTCAGTGACGAGGACTTGCTGCAGATCATCAGGCGCTATTCCCGCAAACTCAGCCGCGATGCTACGCATGGGCAGAAGGAACGACGGAATTTCGCCAGTGCGCCTCGGACGCTGCGCCTCGTAATCGTATTTCCAACCATAGGAGACGACGCGTCGCCTACCTTCGAAGCCATGAAAGTCGAACGGCTTCAGCGGCAATTGCGGTATCTCGCGAAGCAGATCCAACTGGATGGACTCCGGAACGATATCGGCTTGGTAGCGGAAACCCTCCGGCAACGGCGGTTCTACTGCCGCAAACAGGTTTCCTTGCGCTGAAATGCCCATGGCCGCTCCTTCTGTTTAATGGACACTTGGAACTTTCGCGACCGCGGCGAAATCCTCCGCGACAAGTTCGCTGATCGCAATCAGGACCTCTTCGGCCGAGAAACCGGAGACAATCGTGCTCCGGATCAGCTCCTGCAGATCGAACTCAATAGCATCGCGGCAGTCTTCCAGCCGCTGCTCCGAAACCGTAATGCTGTGCAGTTCTTCCATTATGTTATCCTTTCGTAGGTGCCCATGATTTATCGAGCCGCCGCCCGGCGCCTGGAGGAAGGAAGAAGCCCTTCACGCTGCATCTTCTTGCGAGTAGCCTTGCGCTGGCGGGCAATCGCTTGCGCCCTTTCGCGCACACGCCGCTCGGACGGCTTTTCATAGGCCCGATGTTCCTTCATCTCGCGGAACAGACCTTCACGCTGCATCTTCTTTTTCAGTGCCCGAATGGCCTGTTCGACATTGTTGTCTCTAACGATGACTTGCATTCTCGTTCTCCTTGTTTCGTTGATAGTTCCGCTCAACCGAGCTGCTCGGCTATGATCGCCTTCAATTCGGCGCGCGTGAGCAGGCAGGGATATGGCTTCTGGTTTTTGTCCGGTCGTTCGATGCGTTCACCGCGGTCGCGCGGCTCCATCGCCGCCGGAGCGGCGGGGATATTTGCTTTGTTCAATTGAAATTCCTTACCGGCCATTCGGCGAAATGGCGGTCCGGCGCTGTTGCGCACGGGAGCGCCGACGACTTCAGCCGTCCGCTGTGGCCAATTATGTGAGTGATGTCGGAAATATAAGGAGTGGCATATCGCATTACAAGGCGATATCCAGGCTTTGAAAGGCTTGGATCCAACACCATTGGAGCCGGAACATCGCACGTCGGGTCGAAGGGTGGATTAATCAGCTATTGACGTGCTTGATCGAGCCCGGTGTGAGAGGCCCGAATCTCGCCGGCTCGGCAACGAGGACGCAAACCTAGAGCAGTTCCAGCAAAAGTGCGAAGCGGTTTTGCGTCCGGAACTGTGTAAAAGCAAGAAGGCATGACGAAGTTCTGAAGACCGCCCTTCTATCGCTCACCAAGTGAAACGAGGACCGAAAGAGCCGTAGTAGCCCGGTGTCGAGCCGCCTGGAGCAAGCTCATTATCTCGTTGGACTCTCTCCGCCCATCGCCGCCGCTCGGCCGCTTTTTTGGCGGCGGCAGGATCTGTCGATTTGCTTGCCGCTACGGAACCCGATTGACCGCCACTTCGATCTCCCGTCGAGCAGGACGCACAGACAACAGCCGGAAAAACAATCAGAATGCCCAGGGCTATTGCCCTTTTGAGCCTGTAGTAGATCAGCTGCATAGACATTCTCAATACTCTCTGACCATTCGCGATGAGAAGAGACATTATTCGATTCCACATAGCATGGGAACTAAAGGCTATTCGCGTTTCCGCTACGACGATAACGGCCGTTCCTCCATCCGCGCATGGGAAAACGCCGGGTAACCTCAACTGTATCGGCGGATTTTCAGTCTTGCCATGCTGGTGCCGGATTCTTCTGATGTTTGGCTGCGCCGACATTGGAAGGGCGCACTATGGAATTGCTCAATCGCTACATCGATCTTCCGCTGCTTCGTGGCGGATCGGCAGCCATGCGGCTGTGGCACAAACAAACCGGTCTTTCTCCGCAGACGCTAAGCCCGTCATGGAGCCTTATCGTTGTTCTTGCCCTTATGGCGGCAAGCGGCCTGTTGCTGAATGGCCCGATTTACGCTTTCGCCATCGGCACGCTCTTCATGCTTTCCGTTCCGTCATTGCGATTTTTGATGCCGGGTCGAATGGGGCGCAATTACGATATACGATCCTATCAGGCACTGGCAGCTACAGCCACGCGTAAGCGTGAGAGCGAATGGGCGACCCGACTGACAGTTTTGCTTACCGCCGTCATTTTCCCCTTCTGTGTCTACGCCGGCGACGAGGCGGCAGGCACCTTCCTGCTTGGCGCCAGCCTGTGGTTTGTGCTCACGGCTCCGGTAAAGATGTATCTGGATGCCGCCGAACCGCCGCCGCCGGACGCCGGCGGAAAGCAAGTTTGGTTGAAACAAGCCGTAACCACGGCGTAACGCCAGCCCCATTCAAGGAACAAAGTGCACTTTACTCCGTTCTCCATCCAGCAACCAATGGAGAGCGAAATGCTTTATTATGCACTGGTATTTCTCGTCGTGGCCTTGATTGCAGGAGCCCTCGGCTTCGGCGGCATAGCAGGCGCCTCTGCGTCGATCGCCCAGGTCCTGTTCTTTATCTTTCTTATCTTCTTCGTCGTTTCGCTCGTCATGAATGTGATGAGACGCTGAAGGCGATGAGACCATGATCCGAATGCCAGCCCACCCGATCAACCATGACGGTGGGCTGGCCGGCGCCCTTCCTTAATTGATTACGACAAATATTCTCCGGGACGGCCCCTTCCCGTCACATTTCATAGCTGCGGCGAGAACTCGGCAGAGGTTCATTGGTAAGAGCGGCCTCAGCCCTTTAGCACCCCTATTTCTCAGATCGCTGCAGAAGAATTCGCATCTCCTCAAAATGTCGCTTGCGATCCGCATCCCCGTCATTAGGCACATAGCATGTGCTGGAGACGCAAAATTTGACGAGGTTGTGAGGCTTGTCCGCCTTTTCGAACTCGCATTCGAAAGTGTCGCTCATCTCGGCTGCCGCAGTGCCGGGCCGGGTGGAGTAGGTCATACGAACGCCAGGCGGCTTGAGTTCCGGAAAGGACTGCACCGTTCCAATCGCAAGCCCGTCCGATAAAAAGAAATTCTTGGCGACGGTCTTGCATGTTGCTTCTAGATCAGGGGACTGGGCAAGAACGGCGGTTGGAAAGAGGATGATGCTGAATAAAACAGGAAATTTAAACACGATAGCCTCCTGTAAAGATCTCCAGGATCGAAGAGATCGCGATCAGCAAACGTCGGTCGAAACATAGAGTTCCATGAACCTATGCCAAGCAATTCCCGCTACTCGCATCAACGCTATTAAGTTCGAAAGCCTTTCGCTTCAACAGCACGGACTACCGCGAGTGTGCTGTTTTCCGTCGCTATATATCTACTCTGCGAACCGGATCTTCTGCCCATCAAGGTAGCCATGCTCGTAGGCTTTCGCCTGTTCGCTATCCTCGGAATAGGGGTTCTTTCTATTTTCGGCGTCGCATTTTCCATCCTTCACCCCCTTCTCGTAAGCCTCCTTTTCGCTCTCCGAAGCCGGAAGGCGAGGCGATGGCTCGGGGAAATATTGTATGGGGTTCGGCAGTCCAAGCGCAGGTGCGAAGTCTGAGGCCGTAATCGGCATTTGCGGGCACATGGTGAATTCCTCCTCTCATTGAAACGCCCTTTGCGGTCGACGGTTCCCTCAAGTCTTTTAACCCTCGCGCTGCTTCCGCGCAGCATGTCCTCCAAGCCACTGGATGCATGCTCATGATCAAGGGTGAAACTTTTTGAATTTTGGGCCGTTGTCGTGCTTATGACCGACGCAAAATCCATTCCGAAATCGGTCGATGATGCCAAGCCGGCTGATGCCGAAAGGTTGCATCGGGGGAAGAGTTCGACTATCGAGGCCGAGCGGCCACCCGATTTAATAGAACCTGACCCGGATTTGACCCCCGAGCAAACAGAGCAGGCACGCAAACGATATTTGCTCAGCCGTTTCTGGATCAGCGCCCGCGGTTATTGGAGCCGTCGTGGAGACCGTTTTGCCTGGCCATGCTCGATTGGCCTCCTTGCCCTAATCGGCCTGAATGTCTGTTTCCAGTATGGGATCAATATCTGGAACCGGGCGATTTTTGACGCGATCGAGCAACGCAACGCTCATGCCGTCTACGTCCTGAGCGCGGTGTTTCCCCCACTCGTGCTCGGCAGCGTCGCCCTCGTCACCATACAAGTCTATGTTCGTATGATGATGCAAAGACGCTGGCGCTTCTGGCTCACAACCGCTTTGATCGCCCGGTGGCTCGCCAACGGCCGCTATTATCAACTGAATCTGATCGGCGGCGACGATCACAAGAACCCCGAGGCCCGTCTCTCGGAGGATTTGCGGATCGCCACGGAATCCCCGGTCGATTTCATTGCTGGCGTCATTTCAGCATTTCTCTCGGCCTCGACCTTCATCGTGGTCCTCTGGACGATCGGCGGCGCCCTGACTTTCGAGGTCGCCGGTTCAATCATTACGATTCCCGGCTTCCTCGTCGTCACGGCGGTCCTTTACGCCGTGATCACGTCTACCTCTATGGCGGTCATCGGCCGCCACTTCGTGCGGGTTTCCGAGGTCAAAAACCAGGTGGAAGCGGAGTTTCGCTACACGCTGACGCATGTCCGCGAAAACGGTGAGAGCATCGCATTGCTCGGCGGTGAAGAGGAAGAGCGCAACGACCTCGAGCGGACATTCGGAAACGTGTTGAAACAGTGGGCGCTGCTTGCCCATCAATATATGCGCACGACCCTCGTGTCGCAGGTCTCCATGTTGATTGCGCCTGTCGTGCCGGTCCTGCTTTGTGCGCCGAAATTTCTGGAAGGCAGCATGACGCTCGGTCAAGTCATGCAGGCTGCCTCTGCCTTCGCCATCGTTCAGAGCGCATTCGGATGGCTGGTCGACAATTATCCGCGCCTTGCCGACTGGAACGCCTCGGCGCATCGTGTCGCCTCGCTTATGACCTCGCTTGATGGGCTCGAGCGCGCCGAAAAGAACGATACGCTCGGACGGATCAAGCATGGAGAAACCGAAGACGAGACGATGTTGTCGCTCAACGATCTCTCCGTGACGCTCGACGACGGCACGTCCGTAGTCAAGGAAACGGAGGTGGAAATCGATCCGGGGGAACGCGTCTTGGTCGCCGGCGAATCCGGTTCGGGCAAAAGCACGCTGATACGGGCAATTTCCGGTCTGTGGCCTTGGGGTCATGGCGGCGTCAATGTCCACCCCGATAGCCGGTTGTTCATGTTGCCGCAGCGGCCTTACATACCGTCGGGCACACTTCGCCGCGCCGTCGCCTATCCCCGCGCGGCCGACGACTGGACGCCGGACGAGATCAAGGCCACCCTTGAAAAGGTTGGTCTCGACTATCTCAACGAAAAGATCGAGGAGGACGCACCGTGGGATCAGACGTTGTCAGGCGGCGAAAAGCAGAGGCTCGCCTTCGCGCGTCTTCTGCTGCACGATCCCGATATCATCGTGCTGGACGAGGCAACCTCAGCCCTTGATGAAAAGAGCCAGGATAGGATGATGGAGATGATCATCCGCGAATTGCCGAAGGTCACCATTATCAGCGTCGCGCACAGGGCTGAACTGGAAGCCTTCCACAGCCGCAAGATTACCCTGGAACGCCGCCAAGGTGGCGCAAGGCTGGTCAGCGACATCGAACTCACTCACCGCCACAGAAAAGGGAACCTGATTTTGCGCCTCTTGGACGATCGAAGACCCATATTCAAAGATAATTCGACCTCGGATCAGGGCGCACGATCCCCACGCCGATAGCGGTTAGTGCAATCGCCGCGCACGCTTCGAACCCGCGCAAAGTGAAGCAAAAGCAAATGCACCACGTCTGCGCCATTCGACATTGAGATGTATTCCCTTATGCTGGAACGTGACATACTCAACGATTAGATGCAGTTGGAGCATGTTCGATGCAACGAGAAGCGATCTGGTCGCTGGTCTTGCTTGTTCTTCTTGTCCTAGGCGCTTTCGTCGGCTCGATACTGCGCACCAAATTGCCTGCGCCGCATCGCGGCAACGAGACAATGGACTTTCTTCGGCTGGTAACCGCACTGCTCGTGACTTTTGCAGCCCTTGTCATGAGTTTGTTGCTGGCATCGGAACTCAATGCCTTCACCGCCGCCTCCCACGATCGTAATCGTTATGCCGCGGGGCTCGCCGAGATGGACGGTTGCCTGAAAAATTACGGCTCGGCCCTCGACAATGAGAGGCAGCTGTTGCGCAGCTATACCGCTGCCGTCATTGCCAGCACCTGGCCCGATGAAGCGCCTCCGCAGGGCGAGAAATATCCCGACATCTCGGACTTGCCTTTGACCGGCGAGGCGCCGGCCCTTGGATCGATGTTGAATAATGTTGGGCTTAACATTGACCGTCTGCAGCCCGCCGACCCCTTGCATCAGGCCCTAGCGACCCGTTGCAGCCAGCTTTTCAGCAATGTCATGGCCGCGCGATGGACCGTCATCGAAGATGCACATGGCTCGCTTTCCGCGCCCTTTCTTGGCGTTCTCATCTTCTGGCTTATGCTGGTATTTTTGAGTTTCGGGCTTCAGGCTCCCAAAAACCCGCTCGCCGGCGCGATTGTCCTTGTGGCCATCGTCTCCGTCGCAAGCGTCATGTTCGTAATCCTGGATCTCGACCTTCCCTATGGCGGCTTTTTCGGCATTTCGAGCACATCGATGCGACACGCGCTGACCGACATGCAGCGCAACTAAAAATCGCAGTCTTGCATATATGTGGATCGTAGCGCTCCTGCGATGACCTCCCCTGGAGCAACACCCGCAGTCGCTTCACCTTCTGCTCATTTGCTGACATGATGGAAGGAGCTGTTTGCTGTCGTGGGCTTATCATGAACGGATCAACACCGGAAGAAAGCAGGATGCGCTCGCCGGCAGGTTCGGTTACCGGGCTTTGCTCGGCATCGGCAACCATGTTCGCAGTTGGGATGGCGTTCCTTGGCTACTGGGGCGTTTATGAGCAAGGGCGCTGGCATGTCTCGGATTATTTTGTGGTGGCCCTGGCACTCATAGGCTTTGCGGCGCTGGGTTCCGTTCCCTGGATCGTGACGACGCCGGTGGCGCGCGAGGATGAAGAAAAGGTGGTCGGTGCGCGGCGAGCGCTGGCGCTTGGAATTGCCTTGCTCTGGCTGTCGGTCTGTATCGCAGTATTTGCCTGAAAGCCCTAAATGCCCTTGTGGCAGCCACGGTTGAACGCCCGGCGCGCGCTCAGGCGTTCTACACATTCCACCCCCTGACGTTTTCATTGGAGAAGCATCATGAATCTCGAACTCGACGGCAAATTAGCTCTGGTCACCGGCAGCACCGCCGGCATCGGTCACGCAATCGCGGCAACTCTCTTGCGCGAGGGTGCCCACGTTATTGTCAATGGGCGGACCCAAGAAGCGGTCGATCGTGCGGTTGCCGAACTTGCTGCGATTGGAAGCGGCCGCGTGGAGGGATTTGCCGGCGATCTCGCAACCGAGCAGGCCGCAGATGAAATCGTAAGGCGCTTTCCGAATGTCGAGATCCTCGTCAACAACCTTGGGATATTCGAGCCCAAGCCGTTCGAAGAGATCCCGGACGCTGACTGGCGTCGGTTCTTCGATGTCAACGTGATTTCCGGCGTTCGTCTCGCCCGCCTTTATCTGCCCTCGATGCGCCAGCGTAACTGGGGTCGTATCATCTTCATTTCGAGCGAAAGCGGCGTCCATATTCCGGCCGAGATGGTGCATTACGGCGTGACCAAGACGGCCCAGATTGCAGTGGCGCGCGGTATTGCGGAATCCGTTGCGGGCACCGGAATCACGGTCAACAGCGTCTTGCCAGGTCCAACGAAATCGCGCGGCGTCGTCGATTTCGTCGCCGCGCTGCCCGGCTCGGAAGGAAAGACTTTCGCGCAATTCGAGACCGAATTCTTCGAGAAAATCCGGCCAACTTCCCTGATCAAGCGCTTCACGCAGCCTGAGGAAATCGCGACCATGGTCGCCTATGTAGCAAGCCCCCTGTCTTCGGCTACCAATGGTGCAGCGCTTCGGGTCGATGGCGGAGTGGTGAAGAGCGCGTTCTGACCATCGCGACCAAACGAACGAACTCCGGCGGCAAGATGCGCCAAGCGCAACCTATAAATGTCGCCGGACGCCACCAGATTACTCTTTTCCCACGGCGATGAGATGGGCCAGATTAAAATCATCGCCGACTCGCGGATTGAGCTCATGAACACAGAAGCATTCTTCACCAAAATCCGGACCTACACCCCTCTGTCAGAAAAAGCCGAGCTCGCCTGGTCATCACTCCTGCGGCCGAGACAGTATCGTAAGGAGGAGCCCTTCATTCGGGCGGGCGACGTACCGACGACCTATGCCTTCGTCGTCAAAGGCCTGCTGTGTCAGCGCTATGTCGGCCGCGACGGCAACATGATTATCAAATGCTTCTTTCCTGAGAACCGCATTGCTTCTTCGGTCAGCGCGACCCTGCTCGGCGAGCCCAGCCCTTTCGCGATTACGGCGATCGAGAACACCACCGTCCTCGAATATGACTTTGCGGCTTTTAGGTTGCTCGTCAGCGACTTTGCCGACATTGCCGCCTTTTATATCCGGTACATGGAGCGCCATTGGATTATCGACAAAGAACCGGGCGAGATTGCGTTCAGGCATGACGATGCGATGCAGCGCTATATCGATTTTATCCGCAAGGAGCCGGAACTGCATAAGCGTTTGAAGCAGCATCACATCGCCGCCTGGTTGGGCATCACTCCGGAAAGCCTCAGCCGGCTGCGAAAGACAATCGCTATCACAAGGCCAGACAGAGGCTGACGCGATTTCTTACCAAACATCAATTCTTTCACGGTCGGATTGCGGCATTTCTGCCGGGCAAGCAACCACCGTAACGGTCACGGCGGGCATTAACCAGCGGATATCGACCGCGGGTGCGGCCCTGTCCCGCCGTGAAGAAAGGAAACCAAAAATGACCAAGATGATTTTCGTGAACCTGCCGGTGACCGACCTGGCCCGGTCCAAGGCCTTCTATGCAGCCCTGGGATTTGCCAATAACGCCCAGTTCAGTGACGATAGCTCGGCCTGCATGGTGGTGAGCGAGACGATCAACGTCATGCTCCTCACTCACGAAAAGTGGCGCGGTTTCACCAGCCGCCCGATCCCGCCGGCAACCTCAAGCGAAGTGATGCTGGCTATATCCTGCGAGAGCCGTAAGGCCGTCGACCAGATGAATGATGCCGCCGCAGGACATGGTGGGCAAGCGGACATCAATCCGAAGCAGGACCTCGGCTTTCTGTATAATCGCAATCTCGCCGATCCGGACGGTCACGTATGGGAAGCAGTATGGATGGATCCGAGCGCAATGTCCGCCGGTAACTGAAGCTCGTCAGGTCGCGCGGTAAAGCGTGGGGCTCCGAGCGTACCGTTTGAACGACGAGAGCCAAATTGGGGCGCAATGCTGTCCTTCAGCGATTGCGTCCCAAATATCTGAAAAACCGGGCGAGACCTGGAAAGGACGTGCCGTCGAAGCCGACCACGCGGTTCAGATACCAGCGTACCACTTATATCCGCAGTGGGGAAATGGTGATGAATGCTCGCCTTCCTTCAATTAATACGCTATGCGTAGCATATGATAAATAAAGTCGATCAAGAAGCCCTCTCTCTCCTGCGCGCCGTCCTGGCGCTCGGACGGCGGCTGCGCGGCGAGCGCCCGCAAGGCGCGCAGACGCTCGCTGCTATCAGTCTTCTGGGAACGCTCGGTCGCCTTGGACCGATGCCCGCTGTGCAACTGGCGACCGAGGAACGCCTTCAGCCTCAATCTCTGTCACGGATCGTAGCCGGTCTTGAAGGCGATGGACTGATCGAACGCCGGCGAGATCCGGCCGACCAGCGAGCGTTGATCATCGCTCTGACAGAGAAGGGCAAGACGGTGCTCGCAAATGATCTGCGCGCGCGACAGGCGTGGTTGCGCGAGGCGATGTTGCGCGTGCTTTCAGAAAGCGAGCGGACGACTTTGATCGCGGCCACCGACATTATGCTCAAGCTCGCCTTTGATGATCGAGGCAGATTGGAGATCGATGCTCATGACGCATTGGATCGATAACGCCATCTTCTGGCACATTTATCCCCTCGGTTTCGTCGGCGCCGAGCAGAGGGCCCATGCGGGCATTCGTCATCGCCTGAACCATATCGTCGATTGGCTCGACTATGCCGTCGCGCTGGGGGCATCGGGTCTGCTGTTGGGGCCGATTTTTACCTCATCGACACACGGCTACGACACGATCGATCATTTTCGCATCGATCCCCGCCTTGGTGACGATTACGATTTCGACCAGCTCATCATGGAGGCGCGACGACGTGGATTGAAAGTCATCCTTGATGGCGTCTTTAACCATGTCGGAAGGGATTTTCCGCTTTTCCGTGCCGCCATTGAGAATGGAACGGCCTCTCAGGAGGCGAGCTGGTTCCGCTTGCTCGGCGGCAAGGACGAAACGGGCGGCCCTGCCTATGCGACGTTCGAGGGACATCATGCGCTGGTGGCGTTGAACCACGATTCTTCGGATGTTACCAGCTATGTGACGAATGTCATGAACCACTGGCTGGACCGTGGCGCTTCAGGGTGGCGGCTTGACGCAGCCTATGCAGTATCTCGCCCATTCTGGAAAACGGTGTTGACGGATGTCCGCCAGCGCCATCCCCACGCTTACATATTCGGCGAGGTCATCCACGGCGACTACAATGGCTTCGTAACGGCGACCCGCGTCGACGCAGTGACGCAGTACGAATTGTGGAAGGCGATCTGGAGCGCGATCAATGACTGCAACCTGTTCGAACTTCAGTGGGCGCTGGAGCGGCACAATGGGTTCCTGGAGCGTTTCGTGCCACTCACCTTTGTCGGCAATCATGATGTCACGCGGCTGGCAAGCCGGTTGACTGATGAACAGCACATCGCTCACGCTCTTGCCATTCTTATGACAGTCGGCGGCACGCCGGCCATCTATGCCGGTGACGAACAAGCTTTCCGAGGCGTCAAGGAAAACCGGGTCGGCGGCGATGATGCAATCCGGCCTGCCTTTCCCGCAAGGCCCGAGGAGCTCGCTCCGTTTGGCTGGCCGATTTACCGGCTTCATCAGCAGCTTATTGGGGTTCGCCGCCGTCATCCCTGGCTCGTCAGAGCCAAAAGTCGAAAAATTCACCTCACCGCTCGGCAGGCCGTCTGGGCCATGGAGGCAAACAACCAGACGATCCTCGTCGCCCTTAATCTCCGTGATGGCGACGCCATTCTCCCTGCGCCGGGTGCCAAAAACGTGCTTGCTGGAACCGCTGCAGCAATAACGATTGAGCTGGATCGATCGACTTCGATCCGGTTGCCCGGATACGGCTGGGCCGTGCTTTCGACGGAGGAACAATAATCATATCGTGACGGAGCAGGTTCCGACCCTTTCGCCGAACTCGGAGAAGTCGCTTTTGTGTCTCATCCACCAGCTGATCATTGTCTTGACATTGATCACTCCATTGCTCGGGCACTCCCTTCCAAGCAATTTCTCGCAGAGCGCTGGAGTTCTCTTCCGGCACTGAGCCATCATTTCAGAACTCGGACAACCACGCGCTGTCCAATCGCCAAAGGAGCGTCACGTGGAACGGTGATGATGCAGTTTGCCGTGCGTATATCGCTGCGTTCTCCGGGGTTTTCCGTGGATTTCGCGTGTGTCAATACTTTGGAAACTCGGCCGACACGGCCTGAAACGGTTTGTGTGGAGCGCCCTTCGGGAATGATTTCGACAGTCATGCCGGGACCGACAAGGTTGAGATATTCTTCCGGGATGTCCGCGCGCACGATTTTCGGGCCATCCGGCAAGAGGACGAACATCTCACTCATCGCCTGTGACGAAACGGCTTCGCCGGCCTTTATCGCCTGGCGTATGACAATGCCGTCGGCCGGCGCCTTGATCTCGCGCAGACTCACCTCCCGTTTGGCCATTTCGAGACGTTCCCGCGCGATATTCAGAGCCGTCGCAGCGGAGTTGGTCTCGATAGCCTGCGTCTCATAGGCGTTGCGCGCATCTTCGAGTGCCTGATCGGAAACGGCTTTGCCGGCAGCGGCGCGGCGCATTCTTTCATAGGTCTTGGAAAGGTTCCTTTCCTTGATTTCGAGGAGTTTATGATGATCTTCGGCTTGGGAAACCTCCTGCTCAGCGATGCGAACCCCAGCTTCCTCCTGCCTTCTGTCGAGAAGGGCAAGCACATCCCCCTTACGCACATACGCTCCTTCACTTGCCGGCACGTCGGCAACGGTCCCGTCGCGCACAGCCGTTATTCGATAAAGCCCTCCCTCGACGTCGACGGTTCCGCGCGCAGCGGCGGTGATGGCCGGCACGATGGCAGCGTCTGAGTTTTCGTCCGCCTTCGGGACTCCGACCGCTGTCCAGAATAGGCCCAATGTCAGGGACGAACCCAATAGGCCGGCCGCCCAAAGACGGCGCGAACGTTTAGTGTGATCCATGCCAGTACTCTCGTGTATCGGTGTTTCGCCCGGAGGCGGGCCGTTCCTCAGGCAACAGGCGCCCGTCCTCCATCCTGAGGAGGCGATCTGCTTTCGAAAACAGACGGCTATCGTGCGAGACGCACAGAACCGCCGTTCCCAACTGTCTGGCCGTATCACGCAGGATCTCGACGATCCTCGACCCATTGCTGCTGTCGAGCGCACTCGTCGGCTCGTCTGCAAACAGGATCGCGGGCTCTTTGACGATGGCTCTCGCAATGGCAACGCGCTGCTTCTCGCCGCCGGACAGATGCGAAGGCCGTAAATGCTGGCGGTGCAGCAGGCCGACACGCTCCAGCGCCGCAAGCGCCCGAGCTCGTGCCTCGGCTTCCGGAACCTTGAGGTAATCCAGCGGCACTTGAACCTGCTCGAGCGCGGAAAGTGCCGGAAAGAGATTGAAGCCCTGAAAGATAAAACCGCAGCTTCTCAGGCGAAACGCATCTCTCTGCGCGTCCGTCGAGGAAGAGAGATCGGTTTCGCCGGCGCGAAGCTGTCCGCTGTCGGGTTTGGTCATACCGCCGAGCGTCGCCAGAAGCGTGCTCTTGCCGCAGCCGGAAGGGCCGCTCAGGACAGCGAATTCACCGCGATACATCTCGACGGAAATATCGACGAGCGCGTTTGTACGAACGCCCTGGACGGTGAAGGACTTGTGGAGATTGAGAGCAGTGATAGCAGATCGCATCATATCATCTCAATAAGGAAGCCGGGTCTGCCTGACGCAGGCGATGAATCGAAAGAAGACAGGCAAGTACCGCCACGACGAGAACAACGAGCGAGGCGAGAAGGATGACGATGCCGTCGAGCACGAAAGGAACCTTGTAGACCTGCGCAATGAGGGCGATGATAAGGCTTAATACGCCGCTGATGATCAGGCCGGAACCCCCCACCCAGGCCGCCTGCTCGGCGACAATGGTTCTCAACTCGCCAAAGGGCACGCCGAGCGCGCGAAGCGTGGCATATTGCGGAAGCGCGCCTGCGACTGCCGCCATGAGGGTCTGGCTGGTTATGAGCGCTCCAATGGTTGCGGCTATCAGCGTCGCAAAGATGAACGCAATACCGGCGCCGGAATCGAACAGCATATAGCTGGTCGACATGCTCGCAAGCCTGCCGGAAGGCCAGATCTCGAACCGGTCGGCAGAGGCTCGTTGATTAAGACGCCTGATCACGCCCGCGGACTTATCGCCAGTATTGATATCGAACAGGAAATATGTGGCGGCGCCATCGGTGGGCAGCGTCTGATCAAGCACGCGCGCGGTATCGAGCGAACCGACGACATTCACACCACCCAGACCGCGAAGCCCGTCAATGAGGCCGACCACGCGTACGGCATGACCGTTGACCTCCGCCAGATCCCCGGGTTTGCTGGAAAGCTTGTCACCGTCGGACGCGTCAACGACCACGGCACCGGGCTCGCGCAGCTGGCTGCGCAATCCTGCCGGAACGACCTTAGCCAGCCCGGCACTGCCGGTCTCGGTATCGATACCTATGATCGTGACGCTGACGCCACCATTGCCTCCGGCGGCGCGCCAGTCGCCGGATCCGAGCAACAACGGCTCGATATGGGACACAAGAGGCTCGGAATAGAGGCTCGTCAACACGCGCGCTTTCACCGTTCGCCCAAGTTCGACGCTTTGCGTGCCGGGATAGCCGGCCCAGTAATCGGCAGTCGATTGCGATACATAAAGCGAATTCGCACTCACAATCCCAAGCAGCAACGCTCCTTGGGCTGTCATGAGAAGCCCGGAAAAGGCAACGGCTGCAACAGCCGGCAAAAAGCGCCGCCATTCGTAGATAAGGGTTTTGCGCGCGATCGGAACTGGCATGACTACATCCGCCTTTCCGGCACAGGAGATGACGAAGCCTGCTGCGCGGTACCTGTTGCCTTGTAGAAAGCGATGAGGGCGCGGGCTTCGTCTTCGAGACTGTCTGTCAGCGAAGCCCGCAGTTCCAATATGTCGAGCGCGCCCCTGATGGACTTCGATTTATCTTCCAGACCTTCTTGAACGAGCTTATCAGCGCTGTTGCGCACCATCGTCGCTCGCTTCAATCTCGATCTTAGCAGCGTCGTCTTTTGTCGGGCGGCATTGAACTCACGCAGCGCTCTGGACGCTTCCTCATAGGCAACGAGAACGGCCTGCCGGTATGCCAGGCCCGCTTCCCGAAATTTGGCTTCGCTCGCCGCGACGACGTCTTTGCGCCGGCCCAGATCGAACAGCGGGATTTGCAGCGATGGCCCTCCGGAAGCGCCAAACAAAGAACTTCCAATCGGAGCGCCAATCCCTATCGTGCCGGAGAGGCGTAGTTTCGGATAGAGGTCGCTTTTCGCAATGCCGACCTGCGCGCCCGCTTGGGCTACCGCGAATTCGGCTCGCCGCACGTCGGGTCGCAAACGCAGCAGATCGGCGGGACGGCCTCCCAGCAGGCTGGCTCGGACGGTTGGCTGCGGCTGAGGTTTAGAGAGGTCCGCGGTCGGCGTCGACGTTCCTTCGAGGGTCGCGATTTGCTGGACTGACGTAGCGATCTCGCTTTCCAACTCAACGAGCCTCGATCTGGCAGTGTCGATGACCGATTTCTGCAGTTCCGTGTCGGACGCCGTCGCCAGACCTACCTGCTCCCTGACGTTTGCCAGTCTGGAATTCCTCTCCAACAGACCGATCATGTCGGCAGTGTCGGCACGACGTCTTTGGAGCGCCCGAAGGTGAACGTAATTGGCGGCGATTTCCGCTGTCACCGCCAGTTTTGCCGCCGCCAGATCCTCATAAGCGATCTGCGCGGTCAGATCGGCCGATTTCTGGACCTGCCTGTCTTGTCCAAACAGAGCGACCTCCCAGCCTGCCTCGAGATTCAATTGCAGCGGACGCCGCGTGAAATCGTTATTCACCCGGGGTCCGGTTGCAGCATTTGCAATCCCGGTTGCCCCCAGCTCCGGCCGATAGCCGGAAAGCGCCGAATGCGCCATCGCTCTTGCCGCTGCAAGGTTCTGCTGGGCCTGCGCAACGGTGAGGTTGCTGTTTGCGGCACGAGAAACGAGCGACGACAACATCTGGTCGTGAAAGCCTTCCCACCATGCCAGATCCTTGGCGCCAGCCTGAGAGCTGCCGGGCGATGCCCCTGCATAGGCAGAAGGCAAGGGCGGAGGCGCTGCGGGTGGAGATAGATCCATCGTTTGACAGGCCGGCAGAGCGAATGTCAACATCATCATCGACAGGATGATTTGCAGGCACCGGTGTACGCGCTTCGGTATATCGGAACTGTCATTTTGACCCATGCCGTGCGGTCGGCACACAATACTATAAGATCTGCCGATCATGATCCCGTCACTAAGCGATCCATTTCGTAACCGTTGCAGTCGCACTTTGTGGCTGATCGCATAACGAAAAGCTCGGCAACACTGCCCGGTGAAATAGCCTGGTTCTGTGCAGATTTCATGGAGATTGCATACAGATTGAGTGAACGGCGGCGCATGGCGGGCAGCCAGTGTTTCACTCGTGAATTACTCTGCGGACCCTCACAATTGCCGATGATAGCGCTGCGGCGACAGAGGCAAGCATCAAGCGCTGCAACATGGCCGAGAGATTCTAAGGACGCTCTCGAAGAGTTTTGACATCAATCATTGCTGTGTTTAAGCGCAAACTATCTGAATATACTGCCCGCCCCATCAATATAAACAGCGATCGATTGCAGGATTTTATCTTAAGCCGGGGGAAAATATTACTTCATTTCTGAGGACGCCTGAGTATGCTAAGAGAGGTACTTTGGGGATGCTGCAGCAACTTAACCAATTCAAGAAGCAAGTTTGCACATTTCTTTTGGAGGAGGCCCGGAGTGTTGGATCCTTTGATACCGACAATATTTCACGAGCACTGGTGGCTCGATGCTGCAACGAAGGGACGAGCCGAGATATCCGAAGTGACCGAAGGCGGGCGGACAGTGGGCCGGCTGCCCTATCTCAAGGAAACGAGACTTGGTCTGCACAGCATCAATATGCCGACCCTCACCCACTTTCTCGGCCCGGGCATCAACGACGGTTCGGGCAGCGAGCCGAACCGCTTCGTGAAGCGTCAGGCGATCACGCGTGAGCTCATCCGCAAGCTGCCACAGTTCTCCTCGTTCCGTCAGAAGCTGCACCACAACGTCAGAGACGTGCTTGCTTTTCAGGCCGAGGATTTCGAGGTGACGGCTCAGTTCACATTCGAAGTCGGCCCGGCCCCTCTGGAAGTTATGTGGAAAGCCATGCGGGACAAGACACGAAATGTCATCCGTCGGGCAGAGGAGCGTTACGGCGTCTCGAACATCATGGACCCGCAGGCATTCTTCCGCTTTTCCATCGCCAATCTTAGGGCCAAAGGTGAGGAACCCAATATCGACTTTGTCACCTGCATAGATGTCGCCACCAGGGCACTTGACCGCGGACGTGGTCATTTCTACGTCGCAGTGGACGACAAAGGGGATGTCAGGGCAGCTATATTTTGTGTCTGGGATGCCAGATCGTATTACTACATGTTATCAACCCGCACGGCCGACAGCGGCAACGGCGCGATCCCTCTGTTGATCTGGAGTGCCATCAAAAATGCCGCTTCGATGGGGCTGGTCTTCGACTTTGACGGTGTGGCGAATGCCGGTTCCATCCTGCTCTATTCCGGCTTCGGCGGCACCGTTTCTCCGCGCTACATTGTGATGAAGTCGAACACCCTCTACCAGACTTTGCGCAGGATCCGCCGCATCAACCCAAGAGTTTCGAACCATTTTCTTTGAGGACAGGCACAAGCACGCACCATTCACGCTGCGTCGACCGAAAAGCACGGCATTAGATAGCTCGGAACTGCATTATGTCGCCGCGTCAGCTCGGCCGGTTCGTGCTGTGAGGCGGCTGCCAGGATGCCGGTGCGCACCAGCACGGAGGCCAGATCCATATCGCCCGCACCCTTGATGTCGTGTTCGTACTGTCGCCGATGCAGACGAACCTGCCGGCTTCGGCATTCGTCCAACGGGATATCGCCAGCATGTAGATCTCGCGATATGGCATGCCGATCCAGTGCATCTTACCGCCAAGCTCCTCGTAGATTCTGGCGATCGCACCAAGGTCGCCGACAAGGCAAAGGCTTCCGGCGGCACCCTCAACCTCGAGGTCGTCAATCGGTTCGAGAGCAATATGCTGAACACTGCCGCCCAGGGCATGGCTTACATTCGCGATACCGGCGCCTCCAACGTTTTCCTGCATCTCGACACGTTCCATATGAACATCGAGGAGGCCGATGTCGGGCTCGCTATCCGCCATGCTGGCGACAAGATCGGCTACGTCCATATCGGCGAAAGCCATCGCGACTATCTCGGAACCGGCAATATCGATTTCGCCGCCATTTTCGATGCATTGGTCGCAATCGGCTGGAATGACTACGTAACCTTCGAATCCTTCTCGACCGCCATCGTCGACAAGGACCTATCGCTGAAGACTGCGATCTGGCGCAATCTCTGGGACGACAATGTTGCCCTTGCCAAGCATGCACGGCAATTCATCGAACTCGGACTGGAAACCACCAGCCGCAAGGCGGAACTGGTGAAGCTGGCCCACCTTTCCGGTTGAGCCATTTCCGCAATAGTGGATCAAAGGTCACCCGACGGTCAGCAAACACCGGCGTAGAATTGCTCATCTCGCACGGCAAAGCACATACAGATCTACTTTGTCGCTCCAGCCGTGAGGCCTGTGATGAGTTTGCGCTGGAATAGCATGTAAGCGAGAATGAGCGGGCCGATAACGATGACAGCGCCCGCCGTCAGCACAGGCGTATTAACCGTATAACGTCCCTGGAAAAACAGCATGCCGATCGGCAGGGTGCGATAGTTGTCGTCATTGACCAGAACAAGTGGAATAAGAAATTCGTTCCATGTCCAGATAAAAAGGAACAATGCCAGCGTCGACATCGACGGCAGCATCAAAGGCACGATAACTTTCGACAGAATGTATCGTCTGGATGCTCCATCGAGGACAGCTGCCTCTATGATCTCCGATGGCAACTGCTGCATCGCACTTGCCATGAACATCGTCGCAAAGGGCAGCGACATGGCAATTTGCGGCAGGATCAATGCCGCATAGGTGTTGATGAGGCCGACATAGCGCATCTCATAGTAGAGCGGAATGATGAAGGCCTCAGTCGGCACCATCATGCCTATAGTCAAGAGAACGAAAATGGTACGTCTGAAAGGAAAGCTCAGGAATGCGAAACTGAATCCCGCCAATGTCCCGAGTATGATACTGACAATGACTACAGGGAAAACGATCAGAACCGAATTCAGGAAATAGACGTTAAAATGGCCTTCGATCCAAGCATTCGCATAATTCTCGAAATGCGGATAGGCGGGCAATACGAATGCGCCCTGGATAAGATCGGCACGGCTCTTCAGAGACGTCAGTATCAGAAGCGCGAAGGGGATAACCGTCAGGACCGCAAAGACCCAAAGAATGATACGCGACGGCAGAACCGCGCCTATTCCATGAAAATTTCTGCTCACGATGCACTCCCCTCATTCACTGGCCGCACCAGACGATGAACGGCATAATTGATTGTGAAGACGAGAATCGCACCGATGATGGCCACGGCCGATGCATAGCCATATCGATTCAATTGGAAGCCAAGCTCGTACATGTAAATATTGGGAACGAGGGTTGCATTGGCTGGGCCGCCCCTGGTCATCGTAAAGATCAGGTCAAAGCTCTTGATGGAAGCAATGATGGTGAGAAGCAACGCGATGCGTATTTCCGGCAGCAGGAGCGGCAGCGTTATGAAAAAGAAAATCCTGCTTCCTGAAGCACCGTCCACCCTCGCCGCTTCAAACAGCGAAGGATCAATCCGCTGAATACCGGAAAGAAACAGGACCATACAGAAACCGAAGAAATACCAGCTGGCGACGATGCCTACGGCCGGTAGGACAAAGGTGAAATCGCCAAGCCAGGGTAAAGCGATCGAACCCAGGCCAGCCAGCTTCAACGCTTGATTGATGGGACCGAAGGCGGGATTGTAGAGCCAGTGCCAGATGATGCCGAGAACGGCGGTCGGCATGATATAGGGCAAAAACAGCAATGTGCGCAGTGCGAACTGCTCTCGCTGCCTGAGCGACCAGACCAATGCGGCAAGCAAGAGGCCGACGACGATCGGGATGACACAGTAGAACACCATAAAGAGCGCATTGTTTTTCAATGCGACATAGAAAGTCTCATCCGAAAGCAATTTTGCATAATTGCCGAAGCCAATCCAATTGGGCGAACCGATCCCGTTCCACTCGGTGAAGCTGATACCGATTGCTGCGATAATGGGGCCGAGTACGAGAGCAAAATAAACCAGCAAACCAGGCAGAATATAAATGAGATTTCTGCTGGCGTTGGCATCAAGTGGCGAACGTTTCATGCACCATCTCATGAATATGCCAGGGGCCGACTAGCGCCTCTCTGGCCGTGATCAGGATTGACGTAGCGAAGTTTCCCGCCGCTGCTTCTCATCAAATGGAGCAGCGGCAGGATTGCTGTGTCTGGCAATCACTTGCTCTTCATGTAGGCGGCATAATCCGCATCGAGCTTGCCGATCAGCTCTTCAGGCGTTTGTTTGTTCGCAAGCAGCAAGGGCGTATTTTCATCAAACGTCTTGAGCATGGTGGGGCTCGCCCAATCGGGATAATGCCCCAGTGCGTTATCATCGTTCAGCGATTTCCAGATCGCGATGCCCTCCTTCAGAAGCGGGGAAGCGTTAACCCCGGCATCTTCCGAAACGGGAGTTGCTGGCAGATAGCCGGCTCGGGCCCAGGTCACGGATGCGTCCTTGGAGACCATGTAATTGATGTATTCGCCGGCGAGATCCTTCATTTTGTCGCTCTTCGCCAGGCTGGTGATCGCCCAGGCAAGGTCGACCCCGCCGACCGAAAGCGGATGCTTGATACCGGCAGGCGCCGGGATCGGCATGAAATGGATATCCGGATTGTTCTGCATATCGCCGAAGTACCAGGTACCAGAAATCAAAAAGGCCCCTTGGCCGGCGACAAAAAGCTGAACCGCATCGTCACCCGAGATGCCCTGGTAACCATCGGAGAAATAGCCGTTTGTTGCCCATTTCTGAGCAAGTCTCACCGATTCCAGATTGCCTGGCGTATTCCAGGTTCCACCGCGGCCATAGATCAGGTCATCGAGCGCCTTTCGATCGGACGCATCGATATGCGCCTGACTGATCCCGGCCAGCATATGGAGCGCCAGGTGGCCCTTCGCAGTGCCTATGGTAAGCGGTGGGGTGCCTGCCGCCTTGACCTTATCGAGGGCTGCAAGGAAATCGTCGAAGTTCTTGATCGGCAGTTCGACTCCGGCGGCTTTCAAGACCTTTTCGTTGTAATAAAGACCGACGATTTCGGCGAGCGACGAGATACCGTAGGTCTCCCCGACACCGAACTCGCCCTTGCTCGACCATCGGTCACGCGCAAGCAGACTATCGGACTGGTTTTTATCCCAGCCATATTTCTTGAGATAGGTATCGACAGGAACGAGAAGGTTTTCCTTCACCATCGCGCCCATGTCGCCGGCGCCCTGGTTAACTTTGGTCACTACTGGACCATCGCCGGATGAAACCGCAAGCTTTAGCGTAAGATTGAGATCCTGGAAGTCGCGCACGGTATGGTCGAGCTTAACCTCAGGATGCGCCTTCTGGAAATTGGCGTTGAGCTCGGTCATCACGGCAGCCCGCGACTCCGAGTCATGGTCGTCCCAGACGGTAAGCGTCTCGGCAAAGACGGCCGTCGACATGCCGAGCCCGACGAACGTGACGCCCGCCAAAATTCCTGCCTTCTTCAGAATTGATGCCATGTTGATGGAGATGAAATCGCTAAACATTGATTGGTTCCCTCTAGCTGCGTTTTGGCAGTTCCTATCGTTTCCAACCGGCCGGTCCTGCTGAGACAAGCCGAATGTCTTGCATCGTCAGGCCTTTACTGACCTGATGAATTT
Source organism: Rhizobium sp. WW22 (assembly GCF_047041135.1). Lineage (NCBI taxonomy): Bacteria > Pseudomonadati > Pseudomonadota > Alphaproteobacteria > Hyphomicrobiales > Rhizobiaceae > Rhizobium > Rhizobium sp. WW22. The sequence continues at coordinate 847,695 of NZ_CP178199.1, read as the reverse complement.
CCTTATCCTTTTCAAAAGATCCGCGGGCTTTCATCCCGCAGATGCAGTGCCTCAACCTTCCCAGTTTTACCGCTGCCTGATGTCAGCTCGCGCCGTGCAGCGGCCAGCAAATCGATGGTGCGATGCCTCCTAAGATCGACAATTATTTCATCCGTCCGGCGACCGAGAACGACGTTGACGCCCTCTTCCATATTTGTCTGGTGACGGCTGACGCGGGAGCCGATGCGAGTGCGCTTTACAGCAATCCGCGCCTTCCCGGTTACGTATGGGCGGTGCCCTACCTCAAATTCGCTCCGGAATTCGCGTTCGTTCTTGCCAGCTATGACCGGGTCGTCGGCTATATTGTCGGTACGCCGGATACCGCCGGCTTTGACAAAGCGCTCGGCAGAGATTGGTGGCCGGTTGTTCGCCGCGAGATCGCTAGTCTGGTACCCAGCACCGAAAAAGACGCCGATGTTCTGGAGCGAATAGCCAGTCCTCACAGCGGCACGCCGGGCCTTGAAGAAACCTACCCCGCGCATCTCCACATCAATATTCTGCCCGAAGCGCAATCGGGCGGATGGGGACGCCTGATGATCAAGACCATGCTCAATAAGCTTTCGAGCAACGGCGTGCCCGCGGTCCATCTTGGCGTCAGTCCCGCAAACGAACGTGCCAAGGGTTTCTACAGGCATCTCGGCTTCGAAGAACTCAGCCATGACGGGCACCTTGCCTTCGTTATGAAATTGGACATGCCGGCAATCTGAACAGAAATCTTGCCGGCCTTCCTTCATTACCTATTCTCCGCGTTCGCCGCTTCCAGGCCATATTTGAGCACGACAGCCGCCGGCATCGCGCTCCACCCCTGCAGCAGGGAACCGCGTCCATAGGGTGGCGAGAAATATTCGACAGCGCCGGCCCAACCATTTGCCAGGCAGGTTTCCCACCAGCGTATAAGGGCATAGCGTGCGCCACCGAGACCGTGGCGTATTCTCTCTTCCGCATAGACACCGTCCCAATAGGGCCAATCGGATCCATTGTGATAGCGAAAGGGGAAAGCGGTTTTCGATCTCACGTCACTTGCCCGCTTGAACGGCGGATAGGCGCACAACATACCCCAATCGCCATAGGGCTGTCTGGTATTGTTTCGAGCCTCCAGGACCTCTTCCATGGCCTTGAGGAGGCCAGTGGCGCGTGTCTGCGAAATCGCCCCATAACGGGAGAGCGTCAGACTGTCGAGGACAAGATGATCCTCGACAAATCCATCAGGAGTGACGAAATCGGCGTAACCATTTCTGCTGGGGACGAAAAGCCTGTCCTCGATTTCGGCACGAGCGGAGGCCGCTACCTCGCGTGCCTTCTGTGCCAATGCGGGGTCATGTCCGGCTCCCAGCTTGGCCACGCCATCCAATGCACCGACGAAAAGGCCGAGATTGTAGGAGACGAGGCCCTCCCGGTAGACATTGTCCGCCCAATCCCTGTCGTTTCGCGGCTTCAGCGGCAATACGCTGCCGGGGCCTGCAAGAGCCAGATATCGTTCAATAATGGCCGTCACAAGCGGCCAGTGCCGCACCGCCTCCGTCATATCCCCCGTCGTTTCCACATAGTCGGCGAGAAAGAGGATGAAGAAAAGCGGGCTGTCAAAATGATCGCTCCACCAATCATCGGGACGATTGTGATGCTCCGGAGCAGCCTTCCCGCGATATTTCTCGGGATTTCGTGTGGCATCGAGAACGAAGTTCTGCCAGGCGCGCGATTGCGCCGGTCCGGTCAAAATCACACCGCTCGGCGCCTCCCCGTCGGGCTGGACTCCCTTGGCCAAAAGTCGAATTTCATCGCGTACCGCTTCCGGCGCAAGCTTCAGCAGCATTTGCATCGTCCAGTAGCCATCGCGATAATAGGTACGTGCAGGCGCACTGTAAGCCTGCCCCGCGGCCAGACCGGCAAACCTGCCATTCTCATCCAGGCGGATGCTGGAAAGTGCGGCGTGTGCTCCCTGCATCACCATGCTCCGCATTACGGGATCGGCCTTCGGCGTGAGGTCGCAGCGAGCTATATAACTCGCGGCTTCTGCGACGATAGCGTCGTTTGCAAGACCGAATGCAGCTTCTGCTTCCTCTTTTGAGGCTCCGGCAGCAATACGGATATCGCCATCATCGACCTCGATGATCGTCGCACCCCAACCGGTCACGACGATACGGCGATTATTGCGTTTGGTGAGCTTGGGCTTCGGACTATCCTTGTCACTCTCATGCCACCAAGCGCAGCGACGCGCCGGATAAACGCCCTCCAGGCGGGCATTGCGGATCAGAAGGATGGGCCTTGATTGGGCGACAAAGATGCCACCCGCTCCGGCAATAATCCTGTTTGGCCCGTAAATGTAAGGTCCAGCAAGCCTAGAAAAACGTATGCGCCCCAGACGACCGCTTCCCCAAAGAGCGAGATCAAGATAGCCGTCGGGATGCGCATCCGCCTGCAGTCGAGGCGCCATGATCGGCAGGATGACCGGGTGGCTGGTTGTGATTTCGCCGTGGGACGTGGGAGTCATCATGGCAAATCAAGCACCTTTCACCGCACGGTGTCGGACATGGGATGACGTATGAAAATCAGGCGGCAATACCAAGCAATCTTGCCGAAATGGAGCGCTATAAAGTCCGCGGCATAGGCGAAAGGAGCTCTCTCATCCGTTGGCCTCGCTTTCATGACCCCTCCGCAATTTGCTTAGTCACTGGGGAAGTCTACAAATCACGCGCCGAATTTGTCAATGATATGGACAAATTAAATGATTTCGCCCAGCCAACCGACTGAGATTTACTTGCTTTTTGTCCATTTTCCCTGGAATTTGACATTGCCGCAGCACGACATGGATGAATTAGGAAAAGGTCCCGAACTAATTAGAGGTAGAATGCGAGACCGCCATCATGCCTAACGCGCCACAGACACCGATCGCGCGAAAAATCTCGACGAACTCTGTCATTCGGACCATCCTTGCCAAAGGCCCTATTTCCCGCGCGGATATTGCCAAGCAAACCGGCTTATCAAAGCAAACCATTTCCGACGTCGTTCGCAGTTTGGAGAGCAACGGGTGGCTGAAGCCGACCGGATATACCGATGGGCGTTTGGGGCGAACGGCAATAACCTATGAGCTCGATGCGAGCGCGGGCTTTGCCGCCTCCATTGATCTTGGCGGAACCAAGATTGCCGCCATCATCTGCGATCTCGTCGGAAATGTCGTCGCCGAAACGAAGGTGCCGACGAACGCACGCGGCGGGCTCCACCTGGTCGATCAATTCCAGGCCATTATTGAGGATCTTGCCCACAGCGCCGGTATTGATCTTTCCAAATTGCGCATCATCGTGCTGGCGACGCCAGGCATACTTGACCCGGCCACCGGACATATCAACGTTGCACCGAACATCCCGGGTGTGGAAACGATCGACTTGCGCCGGCTCCTGAGTGACAGGATGGCAACCCCGGTTATCATCGAAAATGACGTCAATCTTGCTGTGCAAGGAGAACGATGGCGAGGGCACGGCTCCACGTCGGATAATTTTGCCTTCGTGGCACTCGGAACCGGTATCGGGATGGGCATCATTGCAAATGGTCGCCTCATGCGCGGCGCGCGGGGCGGCGCCGGCGAGATAGCCTATCTACCTCTCGGCGGGGAGCCATTTGATCCAGACGGCTTTACACTTGGAACGCTGGAAAGCGCCGTGGGCAGCGCGGCAATGGTGCGGCGCTATTGCGGATATGGTGGGCAAGGCAAGGCAACGGTGGCGGATCTTTTTTCGGCGCTGGTGGCTGGTGAGCCCGCTGCTGTTGCCGTCATCGAAGAAACGTCGCGATTGATTGCGCTTGCCATTGCCGCAATCGGCGCAACGCTCGACCCCGAATTGGTGATCATGGGCGGCAGTATCGGCGCTCGGCCCGAACTTGTCGAAGCTATCAGCAGATATCTACCACGTTGCACACCCTACCCGCCGCGCATCGAAATCAGTCAGTTTGGCAATCGGGCGGCACTCATCGGTGGCATCAGCATTGCCGTCGAGCACATGCACCACGAGCTGTTCGGTGTCGATTTGCAAGATCCGTGAAATAGACATCTATCGCTCGGATGACGCGGAAAAGCTGTCGATTGCAACCGTGTCTACGGATCGCTGACGACCCTCAGGCCTCGGCAGCGTGATACCCTCCGGAGATAGTCACCGGTTTGCCGCTTTGCAATCTCGATTTCCCTATGCCACCGGGCTATCTTCCAAGGCCAGAAAGCCTCCCGATTGCCGTCGCCACAATCTTGCATAAAGGCCATCTTTGGCGATCAGCTCCTCATGCCTCCCCTCCTCGACGATCCGGCCCTCGTCGAGCACGATGAGCCGGTCGAGTTCCGCGATCGTTGAAAGACGATGCGCGATGGCAAGCACTGTCTTGTCGCGCATCAGGCGATGAAGTTGGCCCTGGATCACCGCCTCCACCTCTGAATCGAGGGCGGAAGTCGCTTCGTCGAGCACGAGGATAGGAGCATCCTTGAGCAACACGCGAGCAATGGTGATGCGCTGGCGCTGGCCGCCGGAGAGCTTGACGCCGCGCTCGCCTACGCGCGAGTCATAGCCGGCACGCCCTTCCTGGTCAGAAAGTCCTATGATGAAATCATGGGCGGCCGCCTGCTGGGCCGCGGTCTCGATTTCTTCTCGTCCGACCCCCGTGCGACCATAGGCGATGTTTTCATGAATTGAGCGATGAAGCAGCGAATTATCCTGCGTTACCACGCCGACATGCCGCCGCAGGCTGTCCTGGGTAACGCCTGCGATGTCCTGACCATCGATGAGGATTCGGCCGGACTGGATCGGATAGAGACGCAGCAAAAGATTGACCAGCGTCGATTTGCCGGCGCCGGAGGGACCGACAATGCCGATCTTTTCACCGGGACGAATGACGAGCGACAGATCGGTAAAGACGGGCCTGGCGCCGCCATAGCGGAAATGAACGTGATCGAAGACGATCTCGCCTCTGGGAACCGCCAATGTGCCGGCGTCGGGCGCATCAAGGAGATCATGCGGCTTTGCAATGGTCAGCATGCTCTCCTGCACGGTACCGATATTGTCGAAAACATCGCGGATCAGGTACATCAGCCAGCCCGACATCTGGACAAGCCGCAACACCAAGGTGATGGCTGCCGCCCCAGCGCCGGCGGTCATGGCCCCGTGGGTCCACAAATATAGTGTCAAACCGGCAGTGATGACGATCAGAACGCTATTGAGGATCTGAAGCACGAGGCTGGCACCGAGGATCAACCGCATCAGGTCGAGGAAACTATCGTTCCAGCGTTTCAGAGAGTCCCGAACGGCGGTACGCTCGAGATCGCCGCGGGCAAAGAGCTTCACGGTGAGAATATTCGTATAGGAATCGACGATGCGGCCGGTGGTCGATGAGCGGCCGAGGGAATTGGCCTCCGAACGTTTCAGAGCCCGCGGGACGAAATATCTGAGAAGCACCGCATAGGCTACCAGCCAGATGATAACCGGCAACATCAACCAAACATTGACGGAGCCGAAGAAGCCGATCGTGACCGAGGCGAAGATCAGAGCGTACCAAAGGTCGCCGATCACGGCGATGACAGCCGAGCGGATGGATTGTCCCGCCTGGATGACGCGTGCCGAGAGCCTGCCGGCAAAATCATTCTGGAAATAGCTCAACGAATGGCCGAGCGTATAGATGTGATTGCGCCAGCGGATCTGATTGGTAAGCGGCGGCACCACGATCTGGTTGGTAACCACCTGCGTCACGAAAAACAGGATCGGCCGCAGCACCAGAATGACGAAGGCAGCGCCCGCAAGCGGCCAGCCATAATCCTGAAACACCGTCTGTGGCGAGTGCTTGTTGAGCAGGTCGACAAACCAGCCGACCATCAAATAAATAGCCGCTTCTATACCGCTGAAGGCGAGCTCGATCAGCATGATGGCGACGAGCCATCCTTTGACCACCTTGAGATGATGCCACATGAAACGCCATACGCCCGTTGGCGGCGTCTCGTCCTCGTTGAACGGGGCGAAAATATCGATGCGGCTTTCCAGGAAGTGAAACAGGCGAGCAAACATCAAAATAAGACCTTGGCTGAAGACATCATCGGCTGAAAGCCGGCGAATTTGGGGAGAAGGTCTGGCACGGGCCGATTTATGGCACGCCAACCGACAGGAACATCCCGTTCGTTGTCCGCGTTGAGTGTCCGCATGTAGGCATCGACCACCTCATTCGGTGACGTTTTCTCAAATCGGCGACAAGACGCCGCGTGTTCACGGCATTCGCAGGCACCGTGAAATTTCTGCCAACAGGCGCAAACCGCCGGCCAGAACTCTCTACGATATCTAATAATTCAGGCAAAACGACAACGGAGCGAAAGACGGTTAGCGCTATTTATACGCTGATGCCGTACCGCGATTCGCGCTTCACTTGTGATAAAGACCTAGCCGGACGATCGGCCAGAAGCAAGTTACAAATCCCATAGCCGAGCAGTAACGGCCGAAGCCCCATCGTGTTTGGGCTTGCGTTGCACACGCGGAGACGCGCATACAGCTGACAGCGAATAGGACAGGCTCTACATAGCGCCAATTCAGCACGAAGACATAGGCAAACAACCGAGCGGCTGCGGAGCAGGCCTCAGCCAGCTTGCCACTTAGCATGCAAGCAGAGGCGCTCCCATCACCCATTCGCTTCCGGCCTAGTCAGCCACGGCGTTGACGACGCGGCAGAGATTGTCGCTCATGTTGGGGGCAACCTGCCCCTGCGGCACCATGAAAACCGCGTCGACGCGACTGCCCTTGCCGGTTTTGCGGACGACGACGCGCAGTGTCTGCGGGCGACCTGAGCCGGACGTCTCCTGCTGTGCGGTCAGCGTGCCGAGTTGCTTCTCGACATTCACATCCACAAAGCCTTCCGCAAGAACGGCCCTCGATACCTTGTCGAAGGCCGCGGCAGGGCTGATGGAAGGAAACTCCATCCAGGTCTTGTAGGTCACACCGGTGACGAGGGGAACGCCGCTGCTTTGATAATGCTGCGAACATACGCTGGCAGCTGCGGGCGTGAATGAAAGGGCGACGAAGGCAGAAGCACAGATGACCTTACGCAAGGTGAGTTTCCTCTTTTGACGAATATACTGATAGATACTTTCTTGATGACTTATGCCGCGGCAACGACCGAGCCTTGCGACTGCGCAGCGATCTGTCAGTCGATTCCGGATAGCGTTGGAAGACTTGAGCCTTTGACGTTCGGGATCGAATGGCGTGTCGCGTCGTGATCGCCGCGGCTTGGATAAATAGGAGGCAAGCTCAATGGTATGCCACTCGTTCACGCATTGCTACAGATGGACGCCGCTATCGGGGCTTGTGAGGTTGATCGCGGCTCCTGACTGATTTCCATTCCAGTTCGGGAACATAACAGCAAAGCCCGATCGAGCAACAATAACGACCCGATCATCGGGTGCAAGATCGTCCATAACAGGTGCACATGAGTTTGGAATTGCATAAATCCCCCGGCGTCGGCCGTGATATCGGCTAGTGAACCATGGCTGGAAAGCCGAGCGGTCGAGAAGTCCGAATTGCAAAAGTTCAGTGTGTCACCGGCCCAACATCCTTCAAGGCATGCTGGCCTGCGGCCGGTTTGCTCAGGTCCATTTCGAGTGCATCTTGGTACATCTCATGCTCGCGCAAACGCAATTAACGGCCCGGCACGCCAAAGGGCAATGTCCAGCCAGAAGGACCGTTCGCCGGCTTTTCGCGGGTATGGAAACCAATCGTTTCTGAAGCGACGGTCGAGTGGGAAATGTTTTCCAGTGTCTCGCTCGGCGTATGGCCGAATTCGGCCTTGAACAGCCGGTAGAAGTACTTCTCGTTCGAGAAACCATGTCTCCACGCGAGCTCAGCTATGTGGAGCTTTGGTCCGCTTGGATTTGCCAGCATCTGATAGGCCCTGAGCAAGCGCTTGCGCTGTATCTGCCGCATGATGCCGCCATTGCCCTCGAACAAATGGTAAAGCTTCGCACGCGAAACCCCGACATCGCGGCAAATCCGATCGGGCGTCAGGTCGGGTTCGAGCAGATGCGCATCAAGATACCGCAAGATACGCCCCAGTAATAGTTCGCGAAGCGGTCCGGCTGCTTCCTGCATCGCCTCGGATGCCGACGACACCGCGGCAGTCAAAAGCTGCAGCGTCGATTGCACCACATAGGGGATCTCCCCTGGTCGCAACCTATTGAAATTGTTCAGCAGCGAAACGAGATGATCGGTCAGAAGCCGGGCAACGCCCGTTGAGAGGGTATGGCCGTGCAGGAGCGCTGTTCGGTTCGGCAATAAATCCCTTGGAACGGCGATGGAAATCGTGTTGTCTGCCTCGACCAGGCAGTCGTTAACCTGAGCGGCATCCAATATGAACAAGTCGCCCGCCCTCTTGACCGACGACGCATCCGCCGATCGAAAGGCAAAACGGCCGCTCAGAATTGAGGTAAATCGGTAAAAATCATAGCCGTCAGTTCGGATGCGTCGCTCGGATCTCAGAACCTCGTAAGCCGGGAGCGGGCCTTGGCGAAGCAGCCGTCTGCCGGAGAGGATGAGCGGACCGAGCGCCGCGCCGGTGGCCTCCGCATCGAACGGGCCGGACTCAGGTTCCTGCAGCCTGCAGTCGCAATGATTATCCTTAACCCAAGTGTGAAATCGGTCTTTCTCGGGGAAGTTAAGTGTCGAGAAATTATAGATTAAATCGGATAACGTCTGTGCCATAACTACAACCCCGGCCCCTCCGGCCCGAGGCATACATAGGTGAACCATAGCTTGTGGCAATAGGCGGCTAGACGTATTAAGTGTTTATTTGAGTGACGCTCTCAGGGATTCGATAGGTCGCCGTCGGTATCTGGATCAATCGAAAATATGACGGGCGATGATGAGCCTCATGATCTCGTTGGTGCCTTCGAGGATCTGGTGCACTCGCAGGTCGCGGACGATCTTCTCGACGCCGTAATCTTCCAGGTAGCCGTAGCCCCCGTGCAATTGCAGCGCCGCATTGGCCACATCGAAGCTGGTGTCCGTCACGAACCGTTTGGCCATGGCACAGAATTTGGATGCATCCGGGGAGCTGGCGTCGAGCTTCCAGGCAGCCTGATATAACAAGGTCCTCGCGGCCTGAAGCTCGGTTTCCATGTCCGCCACTTTGAACTGAAGGGCTTGAAAACTGCTCAATGCGGCACCGAATGCGCGGCGTTCACGCATGTGGAGAACCGCCTTATCAAGGGCAAACTGAGCGCCGCCGAGTGCGCAGGCGGCGATGTTCAACCGTCCGCCATCCAGAGCCTTCATAGCATAGCGGAACCCCGCTCCGATCTCACCAAGCCGATTTTCGAGCGGAACTTGGCAAGCGTCGAAATGAACCTGCGCCGTCGGTTGGGCGCGCCAGCCCATCTTTCGCTCGAAGGCGCCGAAACTCATACCCTCGCTGCCACTCGGCACCACGAGTGTTGAAATACCCTTTGCCCCCTCACCGCCTGTCCTGCACATGACGATATAAAGATCGGAATAGTTGCCGCCGGAAATGAACGCCTTTGTCCCGTCAAGGACATAATGATCGTCCACGACGCGTGCGGTCGTGCGCAATGCTGCGGCATCGGAACCGGAACCGGGCTCCGTGAGGCAGTAGGATGCCACCTTGCGGAAGGCGCAGAGATCGGGAAGCCATGTCGATTTCATCGTATCCGATCCGAACGTATCGATCATCCAGGCGCACATGTTGTGGATCGAAACGAAGGCCGCCACGGACGGGCAGGCATGCGACAGCGCTTCGAAGATCAGCACCGCATCCTGCCGAGACAGGCCAGAGCCGCCGAACTCCTCCGAAACGTAAATTCCGCCGAATCCCAAGGCGCCGATCTCTTCCAGCATACCCCTTGGAATAGTGCCCTTATGTTCCCAGGCCGCGGCGTGAGGCGCGATGCGTTCCGCGGCAAAAGAAGCGGCCAAGTCGAAGATCGCCTGTTGTTCGGCAGTTAGAGAGAAATCCACGATACGCTCCGCAATTCGGCAGGAATGAAATCGTGCCGAGCATGCATCGCTTCTTGAGCTCTGACAACGGTGAGATCGATGAGCGCTCAATACGAGGCGGAGAGCACGCGGATCGCCCTTGCCTCGCCCGAGTGCGGCACATCGATCGTGCCGGGCATCGCGGCCGGGCAGAATGTCGAAAGCCGCGTCCGTGTCGTGTTGCTTCATAATCCCAACGCCCGGCGGGCTCGCGGGACCATTACAAGCCTGGGCTATATGCTGCAGCAGCGATATGCCGAACAGCTTATCGCCCTCATCCGAACCAATCTGCGCGGTAAAGGTTGAGTTTTATTCCGTCTGTATCCAAACGGCCTTGGTTTCGAGATATTCGTGCAGGTGCTCAATGCCCCCTTCGCGCCCGTAGCCCGACATCTTCATGCCGCCGAAGGGCACGGCCGGGTCGAGCGCATGATACATGTTCACCCAGATCGATCCGGCCTTGATGCGACGCACCAGCTTGTGCGCCATTCCGAGATTTTGGGTGAAGACGCCAGCCGCAAGTCCATAGGGCGATGCATTGGCGCGCTCGACGGCTTCCTCGATCGTATCGAAGGGCATCGCTGAAATGACCGGCCCGAAGATCTCCTCGCGGGCGATCCTCATCTCGTCCTTGACGTTACCGAATACAGTCGGGGCGATGAAGTTTCCCTTGTCGTAGAGCGCGCCCGAAAGGCGCATGCCGCCCGCGACCAACGCGGCGCCTTCGCTCTGCCCGGATGCGATGAAGCTCTCGACGACCTGCGCCTGGCGAGCCGAGATCAGCGGTCCGATATCGGTATCGGCTTCGATCCCGTGGCCGATCCGCAGCGAGCGGGCAAATTCGCCGACCTTGGCGACGAATTCTTCGTGGATCTCGCGCGCCACGAACAAGCGCGAGCCGGCGATGCAGATCTGCCCCGAATGCGCAAAGACCGCCATTGCGGCGACGGGCACGGCCCGGTCTATGTCGGCATCACGGCAGACGATCACCGGCGACTTACCGCCGAGCTCGAGCGAAACCCGTTTTAAGTTGCCGACCGCGGCACGAGCGATCGATTGCCCGGTGGCGGTGGACCCCGTGAAGACGATCTTGTTGACATCGGGATGTTCGGCCAGCCGGGCGCCGGCGACCGATCCCTTGCCGGTGACGATATTGACCACGCCGTCCGGCACGCCCGCCTCTTGCATGAGTTTGGCAATCAACAACGGAGTGAGCGGCGCATCCTCCGAGGGTTTCAATACCACCGTGCAGCCCGTCGCCAGCGCTGGGGCGATCTTCCAGATCGATGCGGCGGTGGGCGCGTTCCAGGGGATGATCGCACCGACAACCCCGATCGGCTCCCGACGGGTGAAGGTGACGATCTCGCCGGGTATCGAATTGTCGATCACCTCGCCATGAAGGGCGGTCGCCATGCCGGCATAAAACCGCAGCATGCCCATGACCCGTCGTTTGTTGGCGAGCGTGCGCATAATTGGCATGCCCATGTTCAACGTGTCGGAAACCGAAAGGCTTTCCCAGTTTGCTTCGAATAAATCGGCGATTTTCAGGAGCAGCGTCTGGCGCTCATAGGGCGAGAACCTGGACCACGGCCCTTCGAGAGCCCGTCGCGCCGCAGTAACGGCGAGATCAATATCAGCGGGCGCGGCCAGCGGAACTGTCGCAAGGACCGCGCCGGTAGCCGGATTGTAGGTCTCGCTGACTTCGCCGGATTGGGCGGCAACCCATTGGCCGCCGATGAACATTGGCCGAAAGCCGCCGTCGTAAAGCTCGGCCGCCATTTGCTTGGCGTCGAAAGTCAATGTCATGGCGCGGCCTCCCAGCTTCATTCTGTCGTCGATATTCGCTATCAGACGGTCACAATACAAATAAAGAAAGCTAAAAAAGCGTTCAGATAATCGGACTGTGAAATCACTCCGAGTTATCCGATGCTGGAGCAAATGGAGGAGTTTGATATGCGTCTTGTGGGAAAAGTGGCGATCGTCACGGGTGGCGGGTCGGGTTTCGGCGAAGGGATCGTCCGGAAATTCGTCGAGGAAGGCGCGCGGGTCGTGCTCGTCGATCGTGACCTTGCGGCAGCAGAGCGGGTGGCGGCGCAGCACGAAGGATCGGTCGCACCGCTTGCCGGTGATGTCGCCACGCTCGACAGCCTCGCCGCCGCAAGGGATCTTGCGCTGTCGCAGTTCGGCGGTCTGCACATCCTCGTCAACAATGCCGGTGTCGGACAGCCGCCGATGCCGATGGAGGATATGGATGAAGGCCTGTTCGAGCGTATCTTCAATGTCAACATCCGCTCGATCTACAACGGTGCGCGCGCGGTGCTGCCGCATTTCAAGGCCGAGCGGCACGGCGCCATTTTGAACATTGCCTCGACCGGTGGGGTCTCCCCTCGCCCCAACCTCACCTGGTACAATGCCTCGAAAGGATGGGGCATCGCCGCCACCCGCGCGATGGCCGTGGAGCTTGCTCCCTTCGGAATTCGCGTCAACGCCATCAATCCCGTCGCCGGCGATACGCCACTGCTCTCAACCTTCATCGGCTCCGACAGCGACGAAAGCCGGGCGCGGATCGTCGCCACCATTCCGATCGGGCGGCTTTCGACACCGGCGGACATGGGCAACGCCGCCGCTTTCCTCTGCTCGGACGAAGCGAGCATGATTACCGGCGTCGATCTCAATGTCGATGGCGGCAAGTGCATCTGAAGAGGCGGGCAAGCCCATCAGCACGGCGACTTGCTGTAAACAAGGGTCCTTCCGCTGAGCGAATTGAGTTTGTTCTTGCGCTGTCCCTTGGATGGTCTAAGTCATGTGGTCGTGGCAGCGAGCGACGTCGGCCTAATCGAATTCGACTATCGAAGGTAATTCAATGAGCGGACAACTTTCTCTTCCCCGTGATCGGATTTCAGTCCTTCTGCTGGAAGGGATCAGTCAGAGCGCGGTGGACTATTTTACTTCATCTGGCTACGTCAATCTCACGCATTTGCCGAAGGCCCTCGACGACAAGGATCTCAAGAACCATATCGCCGAAGCACACATCATCGGCATTCGTTCACGCACACAGCTGACAGAAGAGATTTTCAGCTCCGCCAAGAAGCTCATGGCGGTCGGCTGCTTTTCCGTGGGGACGAATCAGGTCGATCTGGATGCGGCTCGTCGGCGCGGGATCCCGGTGTTCAACGCTCCTTATTCGAATACCCGCTCGGTCGCCGAACTCGTCATCGGTGAAATCATCATGCTGACGAGGCGGATCTTCCCGCGTTCGACTTCCGCTCATGCGGGCGGATGGGACAAATCCGCCGAAGGCAGTCGCGAGACACGTGGGAAAACGCTTGGCATCGTCGGCTACGGCAATATCGGCTCGCAGCTGAGCGTCCTTGCCGAAAGCATGGGTATGAACGTTCGCTACTTCGATCCGTCGGACAAGCTTCGCCACGGCAATTCAGAATCCATGGCTTCGCTCGGCGAGCTGCTGGAAATCTCGGATTTCGTGACGATGCACGTCCCCGAAACCAGCTCGACCCAGAACATGATCACCGAAGCAGAGCTGCGCAGAATGAAGAAGGGCGCCTTCTTCATCAACAATTCCCGCGGCACCGTGGTCGATCTTGAGGCTCTTGCAAAGGTCTTGAAAGAGGGGCATCTCGCAGGCGCAGCAGTCGACGTGTTCCCGAAGGAGCCGGCATCGAACAAGGAGCGCTTCGAAACGCCGCTGCAGGGGTTGGATAATGTGATCCTGACGCCGCATATCGGCGGATCGACCGAAGAAGCCCAGGAGCGGATCGGAAGGGAAGTTTCCAGGAAGCTTGTGGAATATTCCGATATCGGCTCGACGCTGGGTGCGGTCAATTTCCCCCAGGTTCAATTGCCGCCACGTCCAAACGGCACGCGCTTCATACATGTTCACGAAAATCGCCCGGGGATCCTGAACAGCCTGAATACGATCTTTTCATCGCGTGGGTTGAATATCGTCGGCGAGTTCCTGCAGACCCACGGCGACACAGGCTACGTGGTTATCGAAGTGGAAGGCGTCGGCCAAACGGCGAATGAAATACTCGACACGCTCCGCCAGATCCCCGGAACGATAAGAGCTCGATTGGTTTACTGACGCCTTTTATTGACACCCATGGGCGATCGGCATTCTCCAGCTATCCCTCGCTTGATCGCCAGATGACGCCGCTAACTACCTTAACCCACACGCTGCGCGTGCATAGGCAGGCGACGCCATGAGACTTGAACAGCTCGTCTTGACAAAGCTGCACTTTGAAATACTTCCATTGCGTTCATCCGTATAGGCTATACAACGTAAGCGAGGAATTTTAATGAAAAGTGCAGCTTTGTTCGCCACCGCATTCATCGGTGCCCTCATCACAGGCGCTGCCTCACATGCAGGCGAACCTTCCGGTAAGGGATCTTTCGAGATACTGGTCGCGCCGGAGCAGGTTTTCAATTTGAAAGCAAAGGCTTGGAAACCGGTCCCAAACGAAGATAGTTTTGCGCTGACGCACGATGGCGAATTCTTTCTCACCGTCGCAAAACGCAAAGACGGCATGCTGATGTTGCTTGTACGCCAGCCCAGCACCGAAAAGCAGGGGCAGCCCTTCTACGCGGGATATTATCTTAAATGCGGTGTGATGGCTGATGTGCCGGTCTTCCCGCAAAATGCGGCTGAGCTGAAGAGCGAGCTCGCCAATCCGCAAGCAGATAGTGAGGAGGCTCGAATCGGGTTTGGCCCGGGCAGCGGCATGCATGACCTTTACACTCTCGTTTGCCGGTCTTGAGAGCATTTGCAGGGCTGCCGCGACATCGGCAGTCCTGGCCTCCGCCATCTAGCGCAGCAGACCTTGGCCCCCGTCCACCCAGATGGGCGAGCCGGTTATGTGACGGGCCTTATCGGACGCCAGGAAAGCGATCACCTCGGCCACATCTTCGCTTCGTCCCGGCCGACCACCGGTAATCGGCACCTGGCCTTCGGGCCAGATGGCGGGGATCGATGTTTCGTCGCGTTTGCGCAGGCTGGTATTCGCATCGATATTGGTTTCGATTTCACCGGGACAGACCGCATTGATGCGTATGTGATGCCGGGCCAGTTCGAGAGCCAGCTGCTGCACCATGGCGACCTGCCCTGCTTTGGTGGCGGTATAGGCCGTAGCACCGGGAGTCGTGAAGGTCCTGGTTCCATTGATGGAGGAGACGACGATGATCGAGCCGCCGCCCGAGCGCTTCAGCTCCGGCACCGTCGCGCGGATGGTCAGAAAAGTTCCGGTCAGATTAATCGAAATGGTGTCATTCCATTCCGATAGGCTCAGATCGTCGATCGGCGCCCAGACTCCGTTGATACCGGCATTGGCAACTACGACATCCACCCGGCCGAAGCGCGCGACAAGCTCTTTCACGGCTGCCGATATCTGACGTTCATCCGAAATGTCGGCGAGGAGGACGGCCGCCTCCCCGCCCCTGGCAGAAATCTCATCGGATGTGGAGGCAATCTCTTCCTGCGTGCGTCCCAGCACGCCAATTGCAAAACCATCCTCCGCAAGCGCCAACGCGGTCGCTCTTCCAATCCCCGAGCCAGCTCCGGTGACGAGGGCGACGGCAGAACTCATTGACGAACCTCCAGCTGGCTTAGCATTGACGACGAGGAACGGGAGCACCGGAGAGTGAACCTTTGCGCTCGCATCGGCTCTCACCATTGAGCTATTCGAAACTCGCGGATATGGGAAATGTTCCGGAATAAATGCATCCCCACGCCAGCAGCCGCGCCTGCAACTTCCGACGCCCGCACTTTCCTTTAGGCATCTTGGGGGATGTCGACTTCAGAACACCTGACACTGTGGCAAAGCTCGACGAGTGTTTTTGACATGCAAAGTGCATCTGGAATTTAGTTCGGCATTCCATCTCGCAATTTTCCAATCGAGAGCCGCAAGAAACAAAGCAGAGACACAACTACAGAGTAATTTAGAATTATATATTCTATATCTATGGCGGTAATTTCGTTCAACTGAACCAATATCGACCAGGATTAACCGTTTTGTCTGCTTGGTTATAGATTTTGAAAGAACAGCGCCAAGATGCGACGAGCAGGATGCTCCCTCTCTGTAATGCCCCCATTATCCAGAGCAGGTCATCGCTGGCACTTGCCCCTCTTCAATCGTCCTAGCGGTTGCCGTCCCCTTCCGAGAGCGAAACAAGCCATGTCATTTCTCCAGAACGCCAAGATCAAGACGAAAGTCCTCACGATCTTAATCCCGATCTGCCTGATCGGGATCGCCGGTGTCCTCGTCGTCTCGAACCAGTTCAGGGACACGGTTGGCACCTACTCGAATTTTATCGCCAAGGATGAAACCGCGGCGGTAGAGATGTCGAGAGCCAGCCAGCGCATGACCGCCATGAGTTACAACGCCTACCAGATTCTGCAATATCCAGCGGGGGATCCGCAGATGGCGTCGTTCTCCAGGGATTATCAGGAGAACAAGCAAGTTCTTCTGCAGCGTTTTGCAAATGCGAAGCAGTTTATTCCGGCGGAAGCGGATACAATCGACAAGCTCGTCGCAAGGGCAAATGACATCATCGCTCTTACAGACCAAGCCGTGAAAGCCGGCCTGATTGATGATAACAATACTGCCGCCACGCTCCTGAAGCAGGCGGATCCGATGATCAATGACGAGGTCGTTTCCATTCGTCAGTGGCTCGACGCGTTCAACAAGTCCCTGAACAACAAGAGCGACATGTTGGCAGAACAAGCAAACAGCACCATCGACGACGCTTTGATCGCGCTCGGCCTTCTCTTTGCCGCCGCCATTGCAATCGCTATTCTCGTTTCAGCACGCGGCATCGCCGCCCCCATCGAACGTCTGCGGGCGCGCATGGCTTCGCTTGCGGATGGCAATACCGACGAGCCTGTTTCAGGGATCGAGCGCAAGGACGAAGTCGGCCAGATGGCCGCGGCCGTCGCAGTCTTCCGCGACAGTGCCATTGAGCGTCTGCGCTTGGAGCAGGAAGCCGCCGATGGCCGCAGCCTCTCCGAAAAGGAAAGGCTGGAACGCGAAGCGCAGAAAGCCAAGGATGCGGCAGACGCGCAGTTTGCAGTCGACAGTCTGGCACAGGGCTTGGGAGAGCTCTCGAATGGCAATCTGACCTATCGCCTGGAGAAGCCCTTCGTCGCCCATCTCGATCGTCTAAGGATGGATTTCAACGCCTCGATGGAGAAGGTCGAGGAGACCCTTGTCGCGGTCGGCCAAGGTGGCCAGGCCATTGCCGCCGGCGCCAATCAGATCCGGGCGGCAGCCGACGACCTCTCCAAACGCACCGAGCAGCAGGCGGCCTCGATCGAGGAGACGGCGGCAGCACTCGAGGAGATCACCACGACCGTCAGGGATTCCACGCGGCGTGCCGAAGAGGCAAGTTCGCTGGTCGGGCGCGCTCGCGTCGGCGCCGAAAAATCCGGCGAAGTCATGCAGGAAGCGATTTCAGCAATGGAAGCAATCTCGAAATCCTCGGGTGAAATCTCCAACATCATCGGCGTCATCGACGATATCGCCTTCCAGACGAACCTGCTGGCGCTCAATGCCGGCGTCGAGGCGGCGCGTGCCGGTGACGCCGGCAAGGGCTTTGCCGTCGTTGCGCAGGAAGTCCGCGAACTCGCCCAGCGCTCCGCCACAGCGGCGAAGGAGATCAAAGCGCTCATTTCCACATCCGGCCAGCAGGTCGGCAGCGGTGTCGATCTCGTCACGAGAACGGGGCAATCGCTGCAGCAGATTGTCAAGGAGGTGGAGGAAATCGACCGCAATGTACGGGCGATCGTCGAAGCCGCCCGCGAACAGGCGACCGGCCTGCAGGAGATCAATACGGCCGTCAACAGCATCGACCAGGGAACGCAGCAGAATGCGGCCATGGTCGAGGAATCGACGGCTGCCAGCTACAGCCTCGCCAAGGAGGTGACGGCGCTGAACGAGATTCTCGGTCAGTTCAATCTGCAGAAGGGGCGCTCGCATGCAAGACCGGTTGCAGCCACCGAACGCTCCAGCCCTGCCGCATCGCCGGCACGCTCGCTGCGAGCCAAGATTGCTGGCGCATTCGGAGGCTCCGGCGCTGCCACTGCGGCGTCGCCGTCCTGGGAAGAGTTTTGACCTGGCGCGCTTCGGCCCATCCTTGAAATATTGCCGGATTTAAAATTGAAGGTCGCGGGAAGGTGCGAGTTTCCTTCCCGCCGCCATGACTGGTCGCCGATCAGGCAACCTCTTCCGATAGCTTTTCAAAGATCGGCTTCAGCCGTCGATGGCGTCCGAGCGGCGGATGCTCGATTTCGACCAGGCGTCCCGATTTTTTCTGCCGTTTTAGCCACTCACGCAGTGTTTCGGCGCTCGTGTGGTCAAGATAATGCAGGCGAGCGCCGGCAATCCTGATCTTGCGACCCTCTGGAAGCGTTTCCAGCGTGTTCAGCAGGGCGGGAACATCCTTGCATGTCGCCACACCGACGAGGTCGAGATGGATGGTTTCATCATCCTCCAATCTGTCGATGGCGAGCTTGCGCCGCAGATAGGGAAGGATTTCCAATATGGACAGTGCAAGGCCGAGCGCCACGCCGACGAGCAGGTCCTGAAGCACCACCATGGCCACCGTCGCGGTCCATATCCCGACGGGAATCCAGCCGTGATGATCGAAGAGGTGGCGGACATGATGGAGACTGATCAGCCGCCATCCCGTCACCAGCAGCACTGCGGCAAGCGCCGTCAGCGGCACCATTGCAAGGAGCTGCGGCAGAAATGCCACCAGCCCAAGGATCCAAACACCATGCAGCACGGCAGATGCCCGGCTACGCGCGCCTGCCTGAATATTGGCGGACGACCTGACGATGACACCCGTGATCGGCAGTGCACCAAGCAGACCACAAAGCCCATTGCCGATACCTTGCGCAAACAGCTCCTTGTTGAAGCGCGTTCGCACGCCATCATGCATGCGATCGACGGCGGCGGAAGACAATAGCGTTTCCGCGCTGGCGATCACGGCGATGACCAACGTCGCCAAGATGATACCGGGCTCGGCCATTCTAGCAAAACCCCCAAGCGTCGGCAGCGAAATGCTGTCGATGAGAGAAGACGGCACTTCCACCCTGGCGATCGGCAGCTTCATCCCGGCCGTCAATATCGTGCCGGCAGCAACCCCCACCAGAGCACCGGGCACCAGCATCAATGGCTTCGGCCTGAACTTCTCCCAGGCGACCATGGCGAGCAAGGAGATCAAGCCTACAAGGAGAGCAACCGATTCCTGGGTCAGTCCCGCGCCCCATACGCGGCCAAGGGTCTGCTCCATGGCAGTCACGTTTTCGATGCCGCCGGCAGCGGGTCTTGCCCCCATCAACACATGGACCTGGCCAAGGATGATGAGGATGCCGATCCCGGCGAGCATGCCGTGGACCACCGCAGGCGAAATTGCCCGAAACCACGATCCGATCTTCAGGAATCCGGCAATAACCTGCAGCAATCCCGCCACGATGAGGACCGGCCCGAGCATGGCAACGCCATGTTGCTCGACGAAGCCGAAGACGATCACGGCCAGTCCCGCCGCCGGCCCTGACACCTGAAGTGGAGATCCGGCCAAAAGGCCGACGACGATGCCCCCGACAATGCCTGAAATAAGACCCATGGCCACCGGAACGCCTGACGCCACGGCAATCCCGAGGCAAAGCGGTATCGCGACGAGAAACACGACGACCGACGATGCGAAGTCTCGCGAAAGAACAGAGCTTGACATCATCGGGCCTACTCCGCAGCTTGCGGCATCACATGCGGACGACCACGACCGGTGACGGCGACGGGCAAGGGCCTGTCCTCGTTGATATCCGTGAACCGAGCGGCGGCACCGTCGTAAACGAGCACCTCCCCGGTCTCGATGTCGAAAAACCAGCCATGTAGGGTAATGTCGTTGGTCGCCAGCTTGGCCGCGACCGAAGGATGCGTGCGCAGATGGTCAAGCTGGACAACAACGTTTTCCATGGCTATGGCGCGGACCCTTTGGCGCTCGGGCAGATCGCCAGGATAGGCTTCGCAAACGATCGAATGGGCAGCATGGCTGTGTTGCAGCCACGCAGCAACATTCGGCATCGGCTTCAGGAGATCGGGATAGCAAAGCCCCTTCATAGCGCCGCAATCGGAATGCCCGCACACGATGATATCGCGAACGCCCAGCGCGACGACGGCATATTCTATCGCCGATGATACGCCGCCGTTAGCGGTGGAAAACGGAGGAACGATATTTCCGGCATTGCGGCAAACGAAAAGTTCGCCGGGGCCGGATTGCGTTATCGTTTCAGGCATCACCCGGCTGTCGGCGCAGGAAATCATCAGCGCTTGTGGTTGCTGTCCCTCCTCCGCCAGCCTGCGATAAAGTGCCTGATGGTCGGGAAATACGGCTCCGCGAAAGCTGGAGATACCCTTGAGCAAATCACCCATTGTCGAGTCCTTGTGATGGGCCGGACGGCAGGCAGGGGGCGTACCCATGCCCGGCGGGTTGGAATGCGCGATCATTTCGCAAGTGCGAGATAGGAACGGGTGGCCGGAAGAGAATAGCGGAAATGAATTTAGTCGAATCTAATTTATAAAATTCTTGTGAGTGAACTGTGAGATGGTTTGAATCGACCTGGGATCCATATTGTGCGCCCGCGCCGGAATGAAGCGATCTCGTTCCAACAGCGTCAATCGGCGCGGCAGTCACGCTCCTTACCGATGCGGAATGCTTCGGTTGCCGCATCGCTTCTGCCCTATTCCAAGTTTGCCCATCGGTCAGCGCACGCAAAAAGGCAGCGGCACGGCCGCAAATTGATGCTTTCCACCGTTACCATCCTTGCCGTATCCGTTGAGCAACCAGGCGCTGACGAGAGGACATGGCAATGACGAAGCCCTTCTATTGGAACGAACTCAATACCCATGATTTCGCCGAGCTTTCGCCAGACACCACGATCGCGATCCTGCCAATCGCCTCGACGGAACAGCACGGTCCGCATCTGCCGATCGCGACGGATGTCGCGATCGCTGAAGGCATGCTGACGGAATTGAAAGTGCAGCGTCCGGACGATCTCGATTTTCTCGTGCTACCGCTACAGGAGATCGGCAAGGCCAACGAACATGTCTACGGCCCCGGCACGCTGTCGCTCTCCGCGGAGCTGCTGATCCCGGTCTGGACCGCCATCGGCGCGAAAGTGGCCGAGGCCGGCATCCGCAAGATGGTGATCGTCAATTCCCACGGCGGAAACGTGGATATTATGAGCATCGTCGCGCGCGAACTGCGCGTGCGCTACCAGATGGCCGTCGTCGCCACGCAATGGACACGCTTCGGCACGCCCGACGGCATGATCGACGAACATGAGCAACGCTTCGGCATTCACGGCGGCGATGTCGAAACGTCGCTTATGCTGCACTTCCGGCCTGAACTCGTGCGCATGGACAAGGCTCAGAATTTCGCCTCCAAGGCCGAATGGATGAAGGAGCGCTCCAAATATCTGCAGCCATTGCCGCCCCATTCGCTCGCCTGGATCGCCCACGATCTCAATCCGAACGGCGTCGTCGGCAATGCTGCCAACGGCACGGCGGAAAAGGGCGCGCTCATCTGCCGGCATGAGATCGCGGGCTTCATCGAGATGCTGCGTGATCTGCGCGACTATCCGCTTGCCAACCTCTATTCGAAATAGGCGTCCGAGCGGCGGCGTTCGGAGGGTAGCATGATATGCCCCTTCGCCTGCAGCTCCTCGACCATCCCCGCAAGCTCGGCAAGCAGGTATTCGACGAAGAGGCTGGTCGCAGCGTCGAGTGGCGCTCGTGCACGGGCGACGAGCTTCATCGGTTGATGCCGCGAATGAGGCTCGGCGATCGGCCGGAAGACCAGCTCTCCCCGGCGACATTCGGTCAGCACATCAAGAGGGTTGAGCAGTGTCAGCCCTGCCCCGCATTTTACCAGCTGCTTCAGCATTTCCGACGCATTGCTCTCCAGCACAGGTTCGACCTGTACGGAAAGACGCGAAAGCATCAGATTGATGACCTCTCGCAGGCTCGTCCCGGGCTGCGCAAGCAATAGCCGCTCCTCCACGACATCGGCGAGATTGATGGGACCAGGCCCGATCAGCGGATGACCGGGCGGCAGGACGACGCCGATCGGTATATCGAAATTGGCAAGGGAGCGAATGCCAGGCATTGCCGGAATGTTGAAGCCAAGCCCGAGATCCACTTCTCCTGAGACGACCGGCGCCATCGTCGTCGATCCGGCATCGTTGCGCAGTTGGACGAAGACCCTTGGATGCTCGGAAAGAAAACGCGCGATGATCTCGGGTAGCGGACCTGAGGCCAGACCGACAGTGGCGACGATGCGAACCTTGCCCGCCTGCTGCATCTTGAGACTGCGAATGCGGCCCTCAAGCCGCTCGTAGTTCTTCAGAACCTCGCGGATATGCTCGATACAGAGCTCGCCGGCCGCCGTCAGTCTGAGCCCGCGAGGCAGCCGTTCGAAAAGCGGTGCCCCCATTTCCTCTTCCAGCGCCAGGATCTGCCGGTTGATGGCCGACGAGGCCACATTGAGCCGTGCCGCCGCCTTGCGGATCGAGCCACAGCGGGCGATTTCATTGATATAGAGAAGCCGTCGCGAGTGCAGCATATTTGTCCCCATTGCTTAATTTTTGCCCAGACCGCACAATTTAGGCACAGACCCGGGAACAGATGCCGAAAAGGCATCAATGCGCACGAATTTTGATGCTTTTCAAAGAGCAACGCAACCGCTCAAATGCAGGAAATGGGCGCCAACCACGACGTCCCATGGCAGATAAGGGGAACAGTCAGCCATGTATAAAGCCTTGAACACAAAAACATTCTTTGCCGCCATGGGGCTTGCCGCCGCCATTATGGCCGCCGAGCCTGCAAATGCGCTCGACAAAGTCAGCTACGGCACGAACTGGCTTGCGCAAGCCGAGCACGGCGGTTTCTACCAGGCGGTTGCCGACGGCACCTACAAGAAATACGGCCTTGATGTCACGATCGTCCAGGGCGGCCCCAACGCGGCCAATTCGGCCCTACTGATCTCCGGCAAGCTGGATTTCTACATGGGCGGCCCGCAGCAGGAGATCGATGCGGTCAAACAGGGCATTCCGATCGTTGACGTCGCCGCCATCTTCCAGAAGGATCCGCAGGTGCTGATCGCCCATCCGGATGCCGGCGTGGAAAAATTCGAGGATCTGGCCAAGCTGCCGACGTTGTTTCTGAGCAAGGATGGCTACATCACCTATTTCGAGTGGATGAAGGCGAACTTCTCGGGCTTCAAGGACGAACAATTCAAGCCCTACAATTTCAGCCCGGCACCCTTCCTCGCAGACAAGCAGTCCGCGCAACAGGGTTACGTCACCTCAGAGCCCTATGAGATCGAGAAGCAGGCCGGCTGGAAGCCGAAGGTCTTCCTGATCGCGGATGCCGGCTACTCGCCCTATTCGACGATGATCACCGCGCAGAAGGCGCTGGTCGACAAGAACCCGGATCTCGTGCAACGTTTCGTCAATGCCTCGATCGAGGGCTGGTACAATTATCTCTACGGCGACAACAAGGCGGCCAACGAACTGATCAAGAAAGACAATCCCGATATGACGGATGGTCAGATCGCCTATTCCATCGCCAAGATGAAGGAATATGGCATCGTCGAATCCGGCGAGGCCCTCGAAAAGGGCATCGGCTGCATCACTGAGGCCCACTACAAGAAGTTCTTCGACGAGATGGTCCAGATCAAGCTCTTCGATGCCGACATCGACTACAAGAAGGCCTTCGATACGCAGTTCGTCTGCAAGGGCATCGGGATGTCGCTGAAGAAGTAACATTGGCGCGGGGCAGCCCCCTCACCCCGCTTGCGGGGAGAGGGAGCGACCGAGCAAGAAGCGCCACCACTGAACCGCGAAAGCAGCAACTGCCGTCACAGGCTGTTGTGATTGTAATGAGTGCCACGAACACGATCGTCCCCTCTCCCCGCAAGCAGGGAGCGGGCTAGGGTGAGGGGAACTTCTTGCTCCAAACCCAATTGCTGATTTCGACAGAGAACCGGATATGAGCTTATCCAAAGCAACCACTGTCCCCTCCGCGGAAATGCGCAAGCGGCCGCTCGTCGTCATGGAACAGGTCTCCAAGGTCTTCTCCAATGGCACGCTGGCGCTATCGGGCATGTCGCTCAACGTGGAAAGCGGCGAGTTCATCAGCCTGCTCGGCCCTTCCGGTTGCGGCAAGTCGACGGCCTTGCGCATCATCGCAGGCCTTGGTGGTGCCTCCAGTGGCAGGATCGATTGGCCGAGTTCACGTATCAACGCCAAGGGCCTGCCGGAGGGCGATATCAGCTTTGTCTTCCAAGAGCCGACGCTGCTTCCTTGGAAGACGGTGCTCGGCAACGTCCATCTGCCCTTGAAGCTCAGGGGTATTTCGAAAGCGGCCGCTCACGACCAGATCATGGAAACGCTGGCAACGGTCGGCCTCCAGGATTTTGCGCAAGCCTATCCGCGCGAATTGTCCGGCGGCATGAAGATGCGCGTTTCGATCGCCCGCGCCTTGGTGACGAAGCCGAAGCTGCTGTTGATGGACGAGCCCTTTGCGGCACTCGACGAAATTACCCGACAGAAACTGAACGACGATGTTCTCAACCTTTGGCAGAAGACCGGCATTACAGTCATCTTCGTCACGCATTCGGTCTATGAGTCTGCCTATCTCTCCAATCGTATCGTCGTCATGAAGGCACGACCGGGCCGCGTTCATAGCGATTTTCCGCTGAAAACCAGCGGCGAGCGCGATCCGCTTTATCGTTCGTCGGAAGAATATCGGCAGGTGTGCGAAAAAGTGTCCCGTTCCCTGATCGAGGCCATCGGCTGGCCGGAGGCCCATTGATGAGCGACAGCACCAGCCTGCCCGCCACTCTTTCCGTTGAATCGGCCGATGCGCCGGCGGCAGATGCAGCCAGAAAGCGCAGTATCGAACGCACGCTTGGCATCTTCGTGCCCATCCTGACCGTCCTTGCGCTTCTTGTCCTCTGGCAGCTTCTGGTCGTCGGCACCGGCATTCCGCAATATATTCTGCCAAGCCCCATCGCCGTCGCCAAGGCGCTCGTTTCCGACTGGGGTATCCTTTGGCCGGCTCTGTGGGTGACGACTGAGATTACCTTCATATCCCTCGTGCTGGCGCTGATCGGCGGCGTCGGCTTTGCGATCTTCCTCGTGCAGTCCCGCTGGATCGAACTTGCCTTCTATCCGCTGGCCGTCATCCTTCAGGTAACGCCGATCGTCGCGATTGCGCCGCTGATCCTGATCTATGCACCGACGCGCGAGGCCGCACTTCTGATCTGCGGCTTCCTCGTCGCCTTCTTTCCGATCCTCTCCAACATGGTGCAGGGATTGAAGAGCGTCGACCATAACCTGCTCAACCTCTTCGATCTCTATGGCGCTTCGCGCTGGCAGGCCTTGCTGCATCTGAAGCTGCCTGCCGCCCAGCCCTATTTCATGACGGGCCTGAGGATCGGCGGCGGCCTCTCGCTGATCGCATCGGTCGTTGCCGAATTCGCTGCTGGTTCGGGCGGCCCCAACTCCGGCCTCGCCTTTCGACTGCTGGAGGCGCAATACCGCCAAAACATGCCGCGTCTCTTTGCAGCACTCCTGCTGCTATCGGCGCTTGGCGTTGCAATCTTCGCCTTTACCTCTTTCATCTCATGGCTGAGCCTGCATCGCTGGCATGAAAGCAGCCTCAAGCGGGAGAACTGATGTCACACGCCTTCATGTCGCCGCCGAACGCCGCCCGCTTCGTGCTGAGCAATGCCACCGTCCCAGCCGTGACGCTTTCCGGTTCCAAGACGCCTGCCAACGAGGGTCTCGCCAAGGCCGATATCGTCGTCACCGACGGTCTCGTCAGCGGTATTCTGGCGCCTGGCACCGCGCCAGTCGAATATGCCAAAGTCGATATGAAGGAAGGTATGGTCTGGCCGACTTTCGCCGACATGCACACCCATCTCGATAAGGGCCATATATGGGAGCGGCGCTCTAACCCGGACGGCAGTTTCATGGGTGCGCTCGATGCCGTGCGTGCCGACCGCGAGGCCAACTGGTCGGCCGAGGATGTGAGCAAGCGCATGGAATTCTCGCTGCGCTCGGCTTACGCGCATGGCACCGGCCTGATCCGCACCCATCTGGATTCGCTGACGCCGCAGCACCGCATTTCCTTCGAGGTTTTCACCTCGGTCCGCGAGTCCTGGAAGAGCAAGATCGCGCTGCAGGCTGTCGCTCTCTTTCCGCTCGACAACATGGTCGATGATGCCTTTTTCGCCGACCTGCTTCGCGTCGTGCGCGAGGCAGGCGGGTTAATGGGCGGTGTCACCCAGATGAACCCCGATCTGGATGCTCAGCTTGACAAGTTGTTGCGCGCCGCTGCCGACAACGGCCTCGATGTCGACCTGCATGTCGATGAAACCGAAGACAAGCAGGTGCTGACGCTTCAGGCGATTGCCGAAGCCGTATTGCGAAATGGCTACCAGGGCAAGGTCACCGCCGGCCATTGCTGCTCGCTTGCCCGGCAGGATGAAGATGTCGCGCGCGCCACCATCGATCTCGTTGCCAAGGCCGGGATCTCCGTCGTTTCGCTGCCAATGTGCAACATGTACCTGCAGGACCGCCATGTCGGCCGCACACCACGCTGGCGCGGCGTCACGCTTCTGCATGAACTTGCTGCCGCCGGTGTTCCCACGGCCGTCGCCTCCGACAACACCCGCGATCCCTTCTATGCCTATGGCGATCTCGATCCGGTGGAAGTGTTCCGGGAAGCGGTGCGCATCCTGCATCTCGACCATCCGCTGGATATGGCTGCAAGGGTCATCACCACCTCGCCCGCAGAGATACTTGGCCGCCCGGATATCGGGCGGATCGCCGTCGGCAGCCCGGCCGACCTCGTGCTTTTCAGCGCGCGGCGCTGGAGCGAATTCCTCTCTCGTCCGCAGTCCGATCGCGTCGTCCTTCGCAAGGGCAAGGTGATCGATCGCAGCCTGCCGGATTATCGTGAACTCGACAGCGTCATTGGAGCCTGACATGCCGGACTATCAGCGCATCAAGAAAGAACTCGAAGGCATCGCCGTCGAAGACAATCCGGCGCTCGTGCGCCAGAAGAGCCGTGACTTCTACTGGTATTCGCCCATCCTGAAGGCGCAGCTCGACAATGTCACGGCCGATCTCGTCGTCACCCCGAAAACCGAGGAAGAGGTGATCCGGACGCTCAAGGTCGCCTATGCGCATGACGTCCCCGTCACGCCGCGCGGCGCCGGCACCGGCAATTACGGCCAAGCCATGCCGCTTTCCGGCGGCATCGTGCTCAACCTTGCCGCCATGAACAGGATCAAGGAGATCCATCCCGGTCGCGTCATCTGCGAGCCCGGCATCGTCATTGCCGAGCTCGACCGGCAGACTAAGGCCCATTCGGGCCAGGAACTGCGCTTTCACCCCTCGACCGCGCAGATGGCGACCATTGGCGGCTTCATCGCCGGTGGTTCGGGCGGCGTCGGCTCGATCACCTGGGGCGGCCTGCGCGATCTCGGCAACATCCTGCGGCTGCGCGTCGTGACGATGGAAGCCGAACCCCGCACGCTCGATCTCACCGGCTGGGATCTGACCAAGGTCAGCCATGCCTACGGCACCAACGGCATCATCACCGAAATCGAAATGCCGCTGGCGCCGGCCTATGATTGGATCGACGTGCTGGTCGGCTATGACGACTTCATGGATGCCGTGCGTTTTTCCGACGCGCTTGCCAAGTGCAACGGCATTCTGGTCAAGGAGATCGCTCCGATTGCCGCTCCCATCCCGCAAGATTATTTTACCCGCCATAAGCCCTACATCCGTCAAGGGCAATCGATCGTGGCGCTGATGATTGCGCCGCATTCGATGGATCCTTTCGTCGCCTTCACCATGCAGCAGAAGGGTGAAATCACCTTCCGCTCCGACAAGGTCGAGAGCATGAAAGGCATTCCGCATGCCTATGAGCTCGCCTGGAACCACACCACACTGCGCGCCCTTAAAGTCGATCCGTCGATCACCTATCTGCAGGTGCAGTATCCCGGGCCGGATCATGTCGCCAAGGTCCGGAAGATGGTGGAAATCTTCGGCGACGAGGTGCCCGGCCATCTCGAATTCATCAGGTTCGACGGTCAGATCCAATGCTCGGGCCTGCCGCTGGTTCGCTATACGTCTGAGGCTCGGCTTGAAGAGATCATTAGGATTCACCAGGATCACGGCTGCCCGATCTTCAATCCGCATCGCTATACGCTGGAGGAAGGCGGCATGAAGCAGACGGATGCGGTCCAACTTGCCTTCAAGAAAGAAACAGATCCAAAGGGCCTGCTCAATCCCGGCAAGATGATCGCCTGGGACGACCCGAATTTCGACTTCGAATCCGGCAAGAACTATCTCTTCCCCGGCCTTGCGGCGCTGATGGAGGCTTCATGAAGGTTCTGGTCCTTCATTCCCATCCGGTCGAGGAAAGCTACGGTGCAGCCCTGCACCGTAAAACCATTGAAAGCCTGAAGAGCGCCGGCCACGAGGTGGACGATTGCAATCTTTACGCGGAAGGTTTCGATCCCGTGCTGTCGCGTCGCGACCGCATGATCTACCATGATTATCCGGACAATACCGAGGCGGTCAAATCCTATGTGAGCGGCTGGCGCGCGCCGAGGCTTTGGTGATCGTCACCCCGGTCTGGAATTTCGGCTTTCCGGCCATTCTCAAGGGCTATTTCGATAGGGTCTGGCTTCCGGGCGTCTCCTTCGAACTCGTCGACGGCAAGGTGCGCTCAAAGCTGCAGCATATCCGCAAGCTCGGCGCTGTCTTGACCTATGGCGCCGATCCGTTTCGCGCCTTCATCGCCGGCAATCCGCCGAAGAAGATCGTCAAGCGCGTGCTGCGCGCTCAGATCAAACCCTTCGCCCCGGTCGTCTTCCTTGCTCACTACGACATGAACCGCTCGACCGACATATCCCGTAGCCGATTTCTGACGAAGGTCGGTCAAGAGATGGAACGGTTCTAGAGCATTTCCGTTTTTCGTCGGATCGCGAACGCGCAAGCACTTCTGTCGGGACTAGCGGTCAGGTTCGCGGACACCCAGGACCAGGAAATGCGGCGTTCGATTTCAGATTCCCAAGCCATCGGGATTCGTATTCAATCCCGGACGGGAGGCAGATAGCGATTTCAACCGACGCCGCTTTAGCTGCTGACTGAGCGGCAACCTGCCGCAAATCTTCGCCAAACGGCCAGATGCCACGACGAATTGGGTCGATCGAAGACCTGCGTCGGCCAAGCGAAGGAACATTTCCCCATTGCTGCTGTTAGATCATTCCAGATGATAGGTGGCTGTAAGGAGGTCAATATGGCACCGCCACGTAAACCAAACCCGTTGTCTCGCGAAGAAGACTATCGCGATTACGAGGATCGGGAAATTCGAGAGGGCTGGCCCTATTCGGATGTCCATGGCAATCCGTTGGAAAGCCATCCCGACAATACTCCCTACGGCGACACACCGGCCAATTTCGACGAAGATCCGAGTACAGGATTCACCGTAGATACCGCCGACGCGTCAGGTCGCGAGGAGAGGGTGGATACGGCCGTTCCCTTGCCAGCCAGCAGAATTGACGACGATGAGTTAGAGGCACAGATCACCGAGCGGCTCGAAGAGAGCGGCAAAGTCGTTACCGACAACATCGAAGTGCATTCCGTCGACGGGATTATCACGCTGGAGGGGCGCGTCGAGACGATTTCGCTGGCACGCAATCTCGAGGAGATCGTTCTGACGGTTCCGGGTGTCGTGGGCGTACATAACAACCTCGAAACGCTCGGCGTCGATTCTCATATGCCCGATGAGGAATAGCGAGGTGGAGCCGGACGGCAACGATGGCGGGGCGGCCGACGTCCGTTCGTCGGATGTCATGCCAGATTCATCGTTGCCAGCGCCACGATGACGTAACGTCCGAGCTTGGCAATCGTCACCAGCAGCAGGAAGGTTGGCAACGGCTCGCGCAGAACGCCGGCGACCACCGTTATCGGATCTCCGACGATGGGCACCCAGCTCGCAAGCAGAGACCATTTTCCATATTTTCGATACCATGCCTGCGCACGATCGAGGGTATCCTCACCAACAGGGAACCAACGGCACTGTCGAAATCGTTCGATCCCCCTTCCCAGCATCCAATTGACGAGCGAACCCAGAATATTGCCGACGCCGGCGGTAACCACCAGCCAGACCGCGGAGTATCTTCCGGTCAGAAGCAGGCCAGCAAGCACCGCCTCCGATTGCATCGGCAGGATCGTTGCGGCACCGAAGGCTGCCATGAACAATCCGAAATAAGCCAATAGGCCGGTCATGCCGCCGGAGGTATTTCGCATTGGTGTTGAGTTCGTCGGTCGGCCACCGATAATTGCCGAGCGATGTCAAGACACGGCCTGCCGCCCCCGATCATGCTGGTGACGCTATTCACATAGTCTTCAGAGCGCTTGAGCCGCTTGACCGCCTTTGGATGGGTAGCGCGAGTGTGTTCCGTCATGACGCTCTGTATCCCCGCAAGAAAGCATGATTGTCAACGTCGGTCTGGTCGCGTACTTGACTGCGCGCGAAGGGGTTTGAATTTGGGTTTGGTAGGCCGAGAATGGCGGGCCGCCCGTTCAACCACCGCAAGAGCCCAAAGGATTTGGACCGCACCTCGAACGCATGACGGCACAAGAGTTGAGAGGTTTGATCGACCGTTTCTGGGATCCTGCGGGCCTGCGGATCAATTTGGGAATTCCGCTCCCTAGCTCTCAAGGGTTAGACTGTAGTATCGCCTTCTCAACACCTCGCTTCAGATGAATGAACCTGCGACGGTTGCTCAAACGGTCAGATGCCTGCGGGCGTCGGCTGTATCCAGCGTTTCAGCCAGACCTTCATGCACGATCTCGCCGCGATCCATGATGTAAACGTAGTCGGCAAGCTCCCGGCAGAAATCGAGATATTGCTCGACCAGCAGGATCGCCATGCCGGTGGAATCCCGGAGATAGCGGATCGCCCGGCCGATATCCTTGATGATCGACGGCTGGATGCCCTCGGTCGGCTCGTCCAGGACGAGAATCTTCGGCCGTGTCACCATCGCCCGGCCGATCGCCAGTTGCTGCTGCTGTCCGCCCGAGAGGTCGCCGCCACGGCGCGACAGCATGGATTTAAGCACCGGAAACAGGCTATAAATGTCATCCGGAATATTGCGGTCACGACGGGAAAGCGGCGCATAACCGGTCTCGAGATTTTCCTTCACGGTCAAAAGCGGAAAGATCTCGCGTCCCTGCGGCACATAGCCAATCCCCTGCTTGGCGCGCGCGAACGGCGCCATGCCGTTCAGCGTCACGCCGTTGAAGGCAACGGTGCCGGCCGACAAGGCATGCTGCCCGGTGACGGCGCGCAGGAGCGAGCTTTTGCCGACGCCGTTACGTCCGAGAACACAGGTGATCTTGCCCATCTCGGCCTTGATGGAGATGCCACGTAGCGCCTGTGCAGCGCCATAATGCAGATTTGCGTTTTCGACTGTCAGCATCTTACCGCCCCAGATAATTCTCGATCACCTTCGGATCGCTGCTGACGAAATCGATGGAGCCTTCCGCCAGAACCGACCCTTCCGCGAGGCATGTCACCTTGACGCCGAGATCGCGGATGAAGCCCATGTCATGCTCGACCACCACGACCGAACGCGTCTTGGCGATTTCCTTCAATAGCACGGCGGTTTCCGCCGTCTCGGCATCCGTCATGCCCGCCACCGGTTCATCGACCAGAAGCAGCTTTGGTTCCTGCGCGAGCAGCATGCC
The DNA here is from genome assembly GCF_047041135.1 of Rhizobium sp. WW22. NCBI lineage: Bacteria > Pseudomonadati > Pseudomonadota > Alphaproteobacteria > Hyphomicrobiales > Rhizobiaceae > Rhizobium > Rhizobium sp. WW22. The sequence continues at coordinate 815,808 of NZ_CP178199.1, read as the reverse complement.
GATCTCCAGCCACTGCTTCTGGCCGTGGGAAAGATTGGCCGCCAGCTCGTCGCGACGATGCGAAAGCCGCACCGTCTCGAGGATTTCTTCGATACGATCGCGATCGATAGGCGTCAGGCGGTAGAAGAGCGTCGAAAAGACACCGCGATTGCGGTTGAGCGCCAGTTCGAGATTGTCCCAGACGGTATGGCTTTCAAACACGGTCGGCTTCTGAAACTTGCGACCGATGCCGAGCTGGGCGATGTCAGCCTCGTCCTTCTTCGTCAGGTCGATCTGGCCGTTGAAGAATACCTCGCCCTCGTCAGGCCGGGTCTTGCCGGTGATGATATCCATCATCGTCGTCTTGCCGGCGCCGTTCGGGCCGATGATTGCGCGAAGCTCCCCTGGCTCGATGACGATCGACAGCGAGTTCAAAGCCTTGAAGCCATCGAAGGAGACGGAGACGTTGTTGAGGTAGAGCATGCTGTTGGGTTTGATATCCGGGATCATGGTCCTACTCCGCAGCCTGCACGGACTTTTGGGCTTCATCCTTCGCGGCCTTCGGCGGCGGGCTTGCCGGTCGGCGTGTCTTGCCGAAATAGTGCGCGATGGTGCCAACGATGCCCCTCGGCAGGAACAACGTCACGGCCACGAACAGGCCGCCAAGCGCAAATAGCCAGAAGTCGGGGAACAGGCCGGTGAAAACAGTCTTGCCGCCATTGACGAGGATGGCGCCGATAATCGGTCCGATCAGCGTCGCTCTGCCGCCGACTGCGGTCCAGATGACCACTTCGATCGAATTGGCAGGCGCAAATTCTCCTGGATTGATGATGCCGATCTGCGGCACGTAGAGCGCGCCGGCAATACCGGCCATCATCGCCGATACGACGAAGACGAAGAGCTTCATATGCTCGACACGATAGCCGAGAAAGCGCGTACGGCTTTCGGCGTCGCGCACGCCCACAAGCACCTTGCCGAACTTCGAACGCACGATCGCCGAAGACAGCATCAATGCCAGTGCCAGGAACACGGCCGTGACGGCAAAAAGCACGGCGCGGGTGCCATCGGCCTGGATGTTGAAACCGAGAATATCCTTGAAATCGGTCAGGCCGTTATTGCCGCCGAAACCCATGTCGTTGCGGAAAAAGGCGAGCAGCAGCGCATAGGTCATCGCCTGCGTGATGATCGACAGATAGACGCCGTTGACGCGCGAACGGAAGGCAAACCAGCCGAAGACGAAGGCAAGCAGGCCGGGTGCTGCGAGAACCATCAGCATGGCGAACCAGAAATGATCGAAGCCGTACCAGAACCAGGGCAGGTCCTTCCAATTCAGGAAGACCATGAAGTCGGGCAGGATCGGATTGCCGTAGGTGCCGCGCGAACCGATCTGCCGCATCAGATACATGCCCATCGCATAGCCGCCGAGCGCAAAGAAGGCGCCGTGGCCGAGCGAGAGAATGCCGCAATAGCCCCAGACGAGATCGAGCGCCAAGGCGAGCAGCGCATAGGTCAGGTACTTGCCGAAGAGCGACATGAGATAGGTCGGCACATGCAGTGCGCTCGTTTCCGGCAGAGCCAGGTTCGACAGCGGCACGAGCACCGCGACGGCAAGCAGGATCGCGATGGCGATGCTGATCCGGCGGTCGAGCGAGCGAAGGATAAAGGCCGTGATCATGCTTCCACCGCCCTTCCTTTGAGCGCGAAGAGGCCGCGGGGACGTTTCTGGATGAAGAGGATGATGAGGACGAGAACGAGGATTTTGCCGAGCACCGCCCCCGCATAGGGCTCGAGGAACTTGTTGAGAATGCCGAGCGAAAAGGCACCGACGAGCGTTCCCCAGAGATTGCCGACACCGCCGAACACCACGACCATGAAGCTGTCGATAATATAGCCCTGGCCGAGGTTCGGAGAGACGTTGTCGATCTGCGAGAGCGCCACACCCGCCATGCCGGCGATGCCGGACCCCAGCGCAAAGGTGAAGGCATCGACCCATGAGGTGCGTATCCCCATCGAAGACGCCATGCGCCGGTTCTGCGTCACCGCCCGCATCTGCAGCCCGAAGGCCGAACGCTTAAGGAGAAGCAGCAGCGCCACGAAAACGCCGAGTGAAAAGACGATGATCCAGAGCCGGTTCCAGGTGACCGAGAGATAGCCGAGGTCGAACGAACCGGACATCCAGGAGGGGTTGCCGACTTCCTGATTGGTCGGCCCAAAGATCGAGCGCACTGCCTGCTGCAAGATCAGCGAAATGCCCCAGGTAGCGAGCAGCGTTTCGAGCGGCCGGCCATAGAGGAAGCGGATGACGCCGCGCTCGATGACGAGACCGACTGCGCCGGTGACGACGAAGGCGACCGGAAGAGCGATCGCGAGCGACCAATCGAAGAGTTCGGGATAGGAGGTGCGGATGATGCTTTGAACCACGAAGGTCGAATAAGCGCCGAGCATCACCATCTCGCCATGCGCCATGTTGATGATGCCCATGACACCGAAGGTAATCGCAAGGCCGATGGCGGCCAGCAGCAGCACGGAGCCGAGCGACAAGCCGTACCAGACGTTCTGCACAGCGTCCCAGAACTTCAGTTGATCCTGGATGCTGGCAATGGCGGCAGCCACATCGGGCTTCAGGCTATCGTCGACGGAAACCGACGAGAGAATGCCGACGGCATCGCGGCCGCCTTCGTTCTTGATCGTCTCGATCGCCGCCTTTTTGTCTTCGATCGGACGGTCCGAGCCAAGCACGGCAACCGCTTTTGCGCGTTCAAGCACATCACGAATGTCCGCGTCCTTCTCGCTCTGCAGTGCCGTCTCCACGGCGTCAAGCGAATCCGCACTCGGTGCCTTCAGAATGGATTGCGCCGCCTCTAGCCGCGTCGCGCGATCCGGGCTCATCAGCGTCAGACCGCCGAGAGCCGCGCGAACCGCACGGCGCAGATTGTTGTTGATCTTGATCTTGCCGAGATTGTCCTTGGCTTCCTGACCGGCCGCCTGCCCGGTCAAAGGATCCACCAGATCCATCACGTCGCCGGAGGATTTGGCGATAAACACCTGATTGTCGGATTTTCTTATATAGAGATCACCGTCGGAAAAGGCCTGCAATGCCGGCACGACCTTGGGATCGCCTGACTTCGCAAGGCTTTGGACGATATCGCCGGCCTTCTGGAAATTGGCTTGGCCGAGGGAATTGATGAGGCCGTGGGCGTCTTCCTGGGCGCGCAGGCTTGTCGCTGTCAGCGCCAGCATCAGGCAGAACCCGGCGATCAACGCCAGGGCGATACGGTAAACGAATTTGTCGAACATTGCGCTAGTCCCCTCAAGCTGCCGCGGCCAGAAAATCCTGCCCGCGGCGGTCTTGCGTCGGCTGAAATCAGGAGCCCTTGCCGCCGCACTTGCCGGTGGTGACGTTGAAGTTGCCGCAGTTCATCGGCATACGCCAATCCGAGATCAGGTCCTTGCTGTCAGGCAGGTAGTCGGACCATTCCTTGCCGACCACGGCGGGGGTCTGTGAAACGACGTCGAACTGACCGTTTTCCTGCACTTCGCCGATCAGGACCGGCTTAGTGATGTAGTGGTTCGGCATCATGGTGGCGGTACCGCCGGTGAGGTTCGGCACCGAGACGCCGACGAGCGCGTCGATCACCTTGTCCGGATCGGTCGTGCCGGCCTTCTCGACAGCCTTCACCCACATGTTGAAGCCGATATAGGCGGCTTCCATCGGGTCGTTGGTCACACGCTTGTCGTTCTTGGTATAGGCATGCCATTCCTTGATGAAGGCGGCGTTGGCGGGCGTGTCGACGGACTGGAAGTAGTTCCAGGCGGCAAGATGGCCGACAAGCGGCTTGGTGTCGACGCCGGCAAGCTCTTCTTCGCCGACCGAGAAGGCGACGACCGGAATATCTTCAGCCTTGACGCCCTGGTTGCCCAGTTCCTTGTAGAAGGGAACGTTGGCATCGCCGTTGATGGTGGAGACGACGGCGGTCTTCTTGCCGGCCGCGCCGAAAGCCTTGATCTTGGAGACTTCCGTCTGCCAGTCCGAGAAGCCGAACGGCGTGTAGTTGATGATGATGTCTTCGTCCTTGACGCCCTTGGACTTCAGATAGGCTTCGAGGATCTTGTTGGTCGTGCGCGGATAGACATAGTCGGTGCCTTCAAGCACCCAGCGCTGTACGCCTTCGTTCTTCATCAAGTAGTCGACAGCCGGGATCGCCTGCTGGTTGGGAGCGGCGCCGGTGTAGAAGACGTTACGCTCGGACTCCTCACCTTCGAACTGCACCGGATAGAACAGGATCGAATTCAGTTCCTTGAAGACCGGCAGCACCGACTTGCGCGACACGGAGGTCCAGCAGCCGAATACGGCCGAGACCTTGTCCTTCTGGATCAGCTCGCGAGCCTTTTCGGCAAAGAGCGGCCAGTCGGAGGCCGGGTCGACGACGACGGGCTCGAGCTTCTTGCCGAGAACGCCGCCCTTCTTGTTCTGCTCATCGATGAGCATCAGCATGGCATCCTTCAGCGTCGTTTCCGAAATCGCCATGGTGCCGGATAGCGAATGCAGGACGCCGACCTTGATGGTGTCGTCGGCTGCGAAAGCGCCGTGGAATGCTGTGGTGGACATGATGGCGCCGAGCAGCGCGCCGGAGACGAGAGTCTTGAATTTCATCCGTGGTTCCCCTCTTTTTGTCTGCCGCAACGGCCGGTAAACAAGGATTAGCCGCTGCCTTCCGCGACTATCCGGCGCGCCCTCAGGAAACCACATACGTAAAATGACGTAGACGCCGGGGCGAAATGTGCAGCTTTGGGCACTCCGACGCCCTTAAGCACGGCATCGATCCATGTTACGACGTCTTCGGACCGCCGAGGTGACGATGGCGGGACTGCTGAAGGGTAAGCATGGCTGCGCGGCAACGCATCATTCCGGTAAGACGCGAATACAATCGCTGGGTCGCAAACCAGACGCTGGAAGACTACGCCTTGCGTTTCACCGCCAAGAGCGCCCGCCAGTTTTCTTCGCAACGCATCTCGCAAACCGCGATCGGCGCCATTTCCTTCCTGGCGCTGGAGGCGATCGGCGGCACGATCACGCTCTCCTACGGCACCACCAACGCCTTCTATGCCATCATCGTCGCAAGCCTCGCCATGCTCGCAGTCGGCCTGCCGATCAGCCGATATGCGATCCGTCATGGCGTCGATATCGATCTTCTGACGCGCGGCGCGAGCTTCGGCTATATCGGCTCGACCATCACCTCGCTGATCTATGCCAGCTTCACCTTCATGCTGTTTGCGATCGAAGCCTCGATCATGTCCGGCGCGCTGGAGCTGACGCTCGGCATACCCGTTTGGATCGGCTACATCATCAGCGCCGTCATGGTGATCCCGCTCGTCACCCATGGTGTCCGTCTTATCAGCCGGTTTCAGCTGCTGACGCAGCCCTTCTGGATCGTTCTCAACATCCTGCCCTTCGTCTTCATCGCCTTTGCCGACTGGGAAAAATTCGACCTCTGGCGGGCCTTTGCCGGCATTCACCATCCCGCAAGCGCGCCGGGCAGCGCCGCTCCTTTCGATCTGGTGGAGTTCGGCGCCGCTTCCGCCGTCATCCTGGCGCTGATGTCGCAGATCGGCGAACAGGCCGACTTCCTGCGCTTCCTGCCGCCGGAAGGTCACCGCAAATGGCGCCATCGCCTGGCCATCTTCCTCGCTGGACCCGGATGGGTCATTATCGGGGCGCCGAAGCTGCTCGCCGGCTCCTTCCTTGTCGTCCTGACGCTGACGTCAGGCGTGCCGGCCGACCGCGCTGCCGATCCGGCACAGATGTATCTGACCGCCTTCGGCTACATGATCCCCTGGCACAACGCGGCATTGCTGTTGATGGCCGCCTTCGTGATGATCTCGCAGCTGAAGATCAACGTCATGAACGCCTATGCCGGCTCGCTCGCCTGGTCGAACTTCTTTTCGCGGCTGACGCACAGCCATCCAGGCCGCGTTATCTGGCTGGTCTTCAATGTCGCCATCGCGCTCTTATTGATGGAGCTCGGCATCTACCGGCTGCTGGAGGAGACGCTTGGCATCTTCTCGATCATCGCCATGGCCTGGCTCTGCACCGTCTCCGCCGATCTCTTCATCAACAAGCCGCTCGGGCTTGCACCTCCCGGCATCGAGTTCAAACGCGCGCATCTCTACGACATCAATCCGGTCGGCCTCGGCGCCATGGCGCTTTCGGCAACCATCGCTCTCATCGCGCATTTCGGCGCCTTCGGTTCGATTGCCGCCTCGCTTGCGCCCTATATCACCCTGATCGTCGCGCTTATCGCGTCACCTGCTATCGCCTGGATCACCAAGGGCAAATATTATCTCGCCCGCAAGCCGCGGCAGAGCTGGAAGAACCTGACCACCATCACCTGCTCCGTCTGCGAGCACCCGTTCGAGCCGGAGGACATGGCCTGGTGTCCGGCCTATGCCGCGCCGATCTGCTCGCTCTGCTGTTCGCTCGACAGCCGCTGCCACGACATGTGCAAGCCGAAGGCTCGGCTCAATACGCAGGTCGCCACCGTCGCAAAAACCTTGCTGCCGGAAAGCATCGTCGCAAGGCTCGCGACGCGCCTCGGCCGCTATGGAATTGCCGTTGTCTTGGCGCTGACCGCCATGGGCGCTATTCTTGCAATGATCGCGCATCAGGTCGGCGCAGCCTCTCCCGAGACCGCTGCCGTGGTCGACCGCACCATCCTCATCGTCTTCTTCGTCTTTGCCGTCATCGCCGGCGTCGCGTGCTGGTTCTATGTGCTTGCCCATGACAGCCGCGTGGTCGCCGAAGAGGAATCCTCGCGCCAGAACACGCTGCTTTTGAAGGAAATTGCCGCGCACAAGAAAACGGACGCTGCCCTGCAGGGTGCCAAGGAGGCGGCAGAAGCGGCAAACCGCGCCAAGAGCCGCTATGTCGTGGGCCTCAGCCACGAATTGCGCACGCCGCTCAATGCCGTGCTCGGCTACGCGCAAATCCTGGAGCGCGACGAGACCATTCCGGCACCCAGGCAATCCTCGCTGAAGGTCATCCGCCGCAGCGCCGAACATCTTTCCGGCCTGATCGATGGGCTGCTGGACATTTCGAAGATCGAGGCCGGCCGCTTGCAGGTCTATTCCAACGAGATCAATATCCACGATTTCCTCGATCAGATCGTCGACATGTTCCATCCGCAGGCGCAGGCCAAGGGGCTGACTTTCGTCCACGAGCGCGCCGCAGCCCTGCCCGATTATGTCCGCACCGACGAGAAGCGATTGCGCCAGATCCTCGTCAACCTGCTCTCCAACGCCATCAAGTTCACCGATGCCGGAACCGTTCGCTTCGAGGTGGGCTACAGAAACCAGGTCGCAACCTTCACCGTGTCCGACACCGGCCGCGGCATCGCGGCAAAGGACATCGCACGTATCTATGAACCCTTCCAGCGCGGCGAGGCGGACAGCGTACGGCCGATGCCCGGCCTTGGCCTGGGGCTGACGATCACGCAGCTGCTGACGAATACGCTCGGCGGCGAGATTTCCGTCACCAGTGAGAAGGACGTGGGCTCGACCTTCAGGGTACGCCTGATGCTGTCGGCCGTAATCCGTCCGATGAAGCCGCCGCCGCAGGAGCAGCGTATCGTCGGCTACGAAGGTCCACGCCGCACCATTGTCGTCGTCGACGACAATGAGGATCATCGCGAACTGATGCGCGAGATACTGTCGCCACTCGATTTCATCGTGCTCACCGCCGCCGGCGGGCCGGACTGCCTGACGCTGATAGAGGGGATCAAGCCGGATCTGTTCCTGGTCGATATTTCCATGCCCGGCATGAACGGATGGCAGCTCGTCTCACGACTCAGGGAGAACGGACAGACGGCGCCGATCCTGATGCTGTCGGCCAATATCGGTGACGCTGCTGCGGCGACCGACAGCGACGACAGCCATAACGACGCCATCTCCAAACCGGTCGACATCCGCCAGCTTCGCGACAAGCTCGCGCTGCATCTCGGGCTGAAATGGATCTATGCCGATGCTTCTATCTCGACCGCGCCGAAGCCGCCACCGCCCCTGAAGAGCCCTGGGGTCGAGCATGTCCGCGAATTGCTGCGGCTCGGCGAGATCGGTTATGTCAGGGGAATCGAAGCAAAGCTTGCGGATCTTGCGAAACTTGAAGAAAACAGACCCTTCATCGATGCCCTGCGCGCCCATGTCCAGGCTTTCGATCTCGACGGTTTCCTGAAAGTGCTGCGCAGCTTCGACACTGAAAAGGTAGAACAGATTGGCTGAGCCTGCCCTTCCCCGCGATATAGTCCTGCTGGTGGACGATTCACCGGAGGCGCTCGGTTTTCTGACTGACGCGCTCGAGCAATCCGGCTTTTCTGTGCTGATCGCCACCTCGGGACCGGCGGCGCTCAACATCGTCGAGCGCATCACACCCGATCTCATCCTGCTCGATGCCGTCATGCCTGTCATGGATGGTTTCGAAACTTGCCGCCGGCTGAAAGCCAATGCCGGCATCGCCCAGATTCCGGTCGTCTTCATGACCGGGCTCACCGAAACCGAGCATGTGGTGCACGCACTGGAATCCGGCGGCGTCGATTATCTCACCAAGCCGATCAATATCGACGAACTGCGCGCCCGCATCCGGGTCCACCTGCGCAATGCCCGCTCGGCTCAAAGCGCCAGGGTGGCGCTCGATGCCGCCGGCCGCCATCTCCTGGCGGTCAAGGGCAATGGCGCCATCCATTGGTCGACGCCCCAGGCAACCCGCCTGATCAATGCCGCCACGGGTAGCGACGACGGCCTTGAGCTCGCCTCGAAACATATCGCCGCCTTCATGCTGGAACGCGAGCGGCTCGGCCCTGCTCGCGACAATCTTCTTTCGATGAACAATGGCGGCCAGGCGGCGCTGCAATTCACCTTTCTCGGTGCCATCGGCGCCGACGAATACCTCTTTCGCCTGACAGCCACCAGCCAGCGTGCCGACGACGAAGCCCTGCGCCGGCATTTTGCGCTGACCCAGCGCGAATCCGAAGTATTGCTGTGGCTCGCCAAGGGCAAATCCAACCGCGATATTGGCGAAATCCTCGGCCTTTCAGCCCGCACCGTGAACAAGCATCTTGAGCAGATCTATGTAAAGCTCGGCGTCGAAAACCGGGCATCAGCAGCTGTCAGGGCCGCCCACGTCCTGCATGAAGCTTAAGCCGCGGCCAGTTTTTCATTCCTCGCTCAAAAAACGCTGGAGCGAGTTTGCAAGGTCGACCGGATTTTCTTCCGCGACATGGTGACCGCTTTCGATACCGTGGCCGGTGACATTCACCGCCCATAAGCGCCAGATTTCCCTCGGATCGCCGAAGAAGTATTCCAGATCGTCTTTCGTCGACCAAAGGCAAAGCAACGGGCATGCGATCCGTTTACCGGCAAGGCGGTCCTGCAGTTCATCTTCCCGATCAACGGTCAATCCTGCCCGATAATCCTCAATCATCCCATGGACGACCGCGGGATCGTGGATCGCCGTCAGCAGATCGTCATAGGCCTCTTTCCCCATGAAATCAGGGTGAATGCGGCTGTACCAAGCCCGAGGGTCGGCATTGATGGCCTGCTCGGGCTTTTCCGGCTGCGCGAAGAAGAACCAATGATACCAGTCACGCGCAAAGCGCCAATCCATCCGTTCGAGATGCTCGATGATCGGAATGCTGTCGATCACGGCGACCTTGGTGACGATCTCGGGATGATCGAGGGCAAGGCGGAATGCCACGTAGCTGCCGCGGTCATGACCCGCCACGGCAAAAGTCCGATGACCTAAAGCCTGCATCAGCGCTACACAGTCCAGCGCCTTCGCCCGTTTCGAAGAATAACGGCTATCCTCGCTGTCAACGGGCTGGAAAGACTTCCCAAATCCCCTGAGGTCAGGGCAAACAATCGTGAAGTGAGGAGACAAGAGGTCTGCGACATGGCCCCAAGTCATATGCGTTCGCGGATGGCCGTGCAGCAACAGCAATGGCGGCCCGTTGCCGCCGTAGCGGACGCGTAAAAGGCCGGGGCCGACGTCGATATAATCCAGTGTCATTCCGCTGAACAAATCCCGCCTCCCTCGAATATTCGCTCCTTGCTCCTTACGTTTGCGGCATCGGATTGTTCCAACTTTACCCGTTACGCCGATTTTCCGCGGAAAACTCCGATTCGGTCGAACGGCGACCTTTCATATCAAGGCGAGGCTCGCACAATTAATTCTACTTTAATTTGTCAATAGAAGTAGACACATCACGACCTCAGCTTTCTGCTTACCTTTTGAAAATTGGGCGATGGTCGCAGACCGCGTGCATAGACGATAACCATGCACGACGTGAAGCTGCACGTTTCGACAACGCCGGCCAGGCTTCCAGCCACGCTAAAGTTCAGTGCGCACGCGCCACAATTCCGGGAAGAGTTCCACCTCCAGCATCCGCTTCAGATACGAGGTCCCGGCTGTTCCGCCTGTCCCGCGCTTAAAACCGATCACGCGCTCGACCGTGGTAACATGGTTGAAGCGCCAGCGCCGGAAATAGTCTTCGAAGTCGACCAGCTTCTCGCCGACTTCGTAGGCTTCCCAGTATCGCGACGGGTCGCGATAGACCGTCACCCAAACGGCCATAACACCCTCGTCGAATTGCCATGCCTGACGCAAGTCCCGCTTCAGCACCTCCTGCGGCATGGGCAGGCCGGTACGCGCCAGCCGGCGCAACACTTCATCATAGAGCGAGGGACGCGCAAGTTCGGCTTCCAGCATCTCCAGAATATCAGGCCGATGTTCGTGCGGCTTCAGCATTGCGAGATTCCGGTTTCCGGCCGCATATTCGATCAACCGGTATTGCCATGACTGGAAGCCGGACGACTGGCCGAGATCGTCGCGGAAGCGCGTATATTCCGATGGCGTCATGGTCCTCAAGACATCCCATGCGGAATTCAACTGCTCGAAAATCCGAGCCACACGGGATAGCATTTTCAACGCTTCCTGCGTTTGATCGGCTGCGATCATCTTCCTGGCTGCCTGGATCTCGTATAGTGCAAGTTTCATCCACAATTCGGACGTCTGATGCTGGATGATGAAGAGCATTTCATCATGCGCCGATGAGAGCGGGAGCTGTGCCGTCAGAATCCGATCGATCTGCAAATAGTCGCCGTAGGACATGCGCTGCCGGAAATCCATCTCGGCGCCATCTTTCGAAGGATCATAGGTCATTCTGGCTTTCCTCCTCCCGGACATGAAATTCGGGAGGACCTCCCGATATGAAGCGAAGCGTCGTCGCCGGTGCCATTGTACAATTTTGTTCGTGAATCGGCAGGCGCGACGTTGCTTTTAGCATATGCGCGGCGAACACCGCGCAGCTTTTGCGAGGTGTTTGAGGTTACCCTTGCCCGCAGTCTGAACTCCGGCTTGTACCCGCCCGGCAGCCAACCATCAGACTTTGCAAATCCATACGACAAGGGCGCCTGCTGTCGCAGACGCCGTCATGCCTTCGAACTGCAGTGCCTTTCAGAGCCGGTTCAGGCGATATCGCCGGTGCTCGGCTTTAGGTTGCGCGACGGTTTGGTCATGAGGCTACCACTCCCGTCGAGCTGCAATCACCAGCGATAGTAGCGGTGATGGCGATGGTGGTGACGATGCTTGTACCAACCGTGATGATGGCCGCGCCAGTAGTGGCTCCGGTAGCTGCGGTGCGATTTCCAGTGGTGATGCCGGTGATGTCGCGGCCCGTGCCAGTGGCGACGATGATGATAACGGACCGTTTGAACAGATGATTGGACCTCTGGCTTCGTCATGTTCATCATCGGTGCAGCCGACGCAGCACCGGCACCGATCATCAGGCCGACAGCCAGAAATGCAGCAAGCAGATTGTTAAAGATTTTCATAGCGAACCTCCATCAGTGCCATCATCCTGAAGCCAGGCGGCTGAACGGAGCATGAATGCCTGCAGCTCCCGCGTTCATCAGAAGGAACAGGTAACGCGGCTGGATTACGGAGAGAGTTCTTCGAGCGTCCGGCCTTTGGTTTCCAGGGCGAATACGGCGGTGACAAGTGCGCCGAGCAGCAAAATTGCAGCGAATACCATGAATACGTACTGGATGCCCATCGACGAGAGCAGGAAACCCGTCACGATCGGGCCTGCCGAGGATCCCAGGCGAAGCCACGCACTTCCGGCACCCGTCCCGATTGCCCGCAGGCGCGTCGGATAGATCTCTGCGGAGTAAAGATACAGTGAGAAGGTAACCGTTTGGACGATGGCATAGGCAAGACCTGCCAGCACCAATACTTGCATGGCGGATGTCGCTCCAAGCCATGCGAGGATGGCAAGCGGAATGGGAGCGATGAGCAATGCTCCCGCATACCAGCGCTTGCGGCCTACCCTATCGATGAGCAGCGCGCAGATAACCGCTGCAACAACGCCACCCACCGATGTCGCGAACCCATAGAATATGCTGGTTTCAAGCGGCAGGTTGAAGGTCTGACGATAAAGGGTGGGCAACCAGGTAATTGTGCCGTTGGCGACCAGATAGGCGCTGAACCACATGGCCCAGATGGATAGCGTGCGCTTGAGATAGATGCCTTGGAAAAGTTCCCGCCAGTCGGATGGCTTGCGCACAGGCACTGCGGCATGTTTCGGCTCGGGAAGCGTCTTGCCTGCGGCACGGGCGCTGTCTTCGAGCTTGGTGACGATGCGATTGGCTTCCTCGTAACGCCCGTTGGCAACGAGCCAGCGGGGTGACTCGGTGAGGAGCCAGCGCAGCGGGATCATCAACACAGCCGGGATCAGGCCGACGACGAACATGGCCTTCCAACCATAGAGCGGCACCATGAAATAGCCGATCAGGCCCGCACCGACGAGGCCGAGCAGGAACATCACTTCGTAGAGAAGAAAGAAACGCCCGCGGCCTTTCGAGCCGATCAGCTCATTGATGTAGGCGCTGGCGACCGGAACTTCGCCGCCGGTGCCAACACCCTGAACGAAGCGAAACGCCATCATCGTTGCCGCGCCGGCTGCAAAGAGACAGGCGATGTCCATGCTGACGAAAAGCAGGATAGTGAAGAGAAGAACCTTCAATCGACCGATCTTTTCGGCTAGCCAGCCGAACAGGACGGCGCCAATCAGTTGCCCCAGATATCCCATCGACAGGATCATGCCCGTCTGGCCGGGTGTCAGGCCCCATTCGTGCACGAGTACCGGCATGGCGTAGGCAATGGCGATAACGGTGTAACCGTCGAAGAATGTCGCGGCGCCGACGATATTGCGAGCCCAGAACACTTCTCGGGTGACGGGCAACCGCTCCAACCGCGCACTTATGTCGGCTTGCGGATCGATGACATGCGCAACCGGCGCCGTCATTCGCTGTTCGATATTCATTTCATCCTCCCTCTGCCCGGTCTCCGGCTCCCCGACCTGGCATTGACCTACGTATTGAACATCTTGCCTCGGCTGCCGCTCAGCCTGCAGGCGGTGATCCGAAGCTGCGGTCCTCTATGGGCGAAGCAACTTTCCGGCGCATCACAACCGCCGCCTTTAAAGAGCGTCGCTACCCGACGCATCTGCAGTCTCCCCATTGAATACGCCTCCGCCGATTGGCGGCGGAGGCGTGTTTTTTATTCGGCCGCCAAAAGCTGCCCGACACGGCCGATGCCCGCCGCGTCGAAAGCGGCGAAGATTTCAGCCTCGGCTTTTTCACCGAGGCTCTTCAGCGGCTCGCGGATCGTGGCATGATCGAGCACGCCGCGATGGACGAGGCCAAGCTTGAGGGCGACGGTGCCTTCCATATGCGAACCCCGGTGATAAACGGCGCGGGTAACCGGCAGCAGGCGCTCGAAGATCTTGCGGGCTTCCGGATAATCCTGCGCCTTGCCCGCCCGAATGAGATCTATGAGCAGCTCCGGTGCGATGTTGCCGTAGCCGACGAGCAGGCCGTCGACGTCGAACATGGTCGGCAAGAGCCATTCGTCGTGGCAGCTCAGGATCTGCAAGTTCGGATTGGCCTTCTTCAATTCTGGAATTTCCACATACCAGCGCTTCATGTTGCGAACGCCGTTCTTGGTCGCAACGACCCCCTCCTGGGTCGCAATTGCGAGCTGCGTATCCAGATCGTAGGAGGCCTTGGTGGCATCCGGATATTGGAACAGGATGCACTGCAGACCGGACTCTTGCCAGATCGCCTTATAGCGATCCTGCGGCGCGCCCTTCTGGAAGCCAAAACGCAGCCAGCCATGGTTTGGATAGACAAGAGCCCCCGTGGCGCCCGCGGCCTTGCATTTCTTTGCCTCTTCGGCGGCAACCTTGGTGCCCTCGCCCGTAATGCCGGCGATGATCGGAATTTCGCCGTTCACGGCCTCGACGTAGGTACGGATCAGCTTGAGGCGTTCCTCTTCGGTCAGGAATGTGCCTTCGCCGGCGTGGCCGAGGATGACGAGGCTCTTTATGCCGTCCATCGATGCAAGCCACTTCGCAATCCGAGCGTTCGCCGCATAGTCGACTTCACCGTCGCGGGTGAATGCGGTCACCGGTGCGGGGCTCAAGCCCCTGAGGTCCATTGGGTGCATGGGTAGTCTCCTCCTTGTCGTCGCTGTCCGGTTCACAATCAGCAACGGGATCGTTAATGGGAACGTTCCCACTATCGTTTCCGATTTCTCTGGAGTCAACAGGATTTTTCAGGCATCATCAGATCCATACGTAGATCACACTCGCCGGCACGGAAATTCCGAATGAATTCAATAGTGGAAGACAACGCTCGCCAGTCGCGCATAACGATTCTCGACGTCGCGGCGGCGGCCGGCGTTTCGAAGTCGACAGTGTCGCGAATTTTGGATGAACGCCTGCCGCGCTCGGACAGCGAAACAGCCAGGCGCGTCAGAAAGATTGCCGAGGAACTCGGTTACGTCAGAGATGTTTCTGCAGCCAGTCTTCGTCGCGGCAACACCATGACGGTCGGTATTATCGTACCGAGGCTCACGGACACCGTTATGGCGATGCTCTACGAATCCCTTGCAAAAGCCTGCAGCAGGACCGGGCGGTTCGCCATCGTCGCGACTACGGACGACAGAGCGAAAGCAGATCGCCTCGCTGCGGAGTCACTTCTGAAGCGAGGCGTCGATGGACTCATTTTATCGACGGCGCGCGACGACGATGACTTTCCCGACATATTAGCCGCAAGGGGGGTGCCGACGGTTTTGGCACTTAGAACCGATGGCCATAGTCTTTCGTCGATCGGCGACGACCGGCTTGGGGGATATCTCGCCACGCGGCACCTGCTCGATCTTGGTCATCGGAGGATCGGAGTCATTGCGGGTCCCTCCTATGCCTCCAGCGCGCGGACCCGTGTGGAAGGCTATCGCCAGGCCATGACTGAAATGGGACTGGCGATCGATCCACCCCTGATCGTCCCGTCGACCTTCGGAATTGAATCCGGAGCGGAAGCCGCCGAGAAAATCATGCACCTGCCGCAGGCGCCGACGGCAATATTTGCGGTAAACGACAACACAGCCATCGGTGCATTATCGGGCCTGATGCGTATGGGTCTGTCGGTCCCGGGCGACGTCTCGCTGGTCGGCTACAACGATATTCCGATCGTCAGCCACCTTTCTACGCCGCTGACCACCTTGCGAGTGCCCTTCGAGCAGATTGCTGCAAATGCGCTCGATTTGTTGGGAGGCGAGGCTATACCGCCGGATGATCGCATTCGGGTGTCGGCCCCGACACTCATCCCCAGGAAGTCGACGCGATCCATCGTTCTCTAGCAGTTGATAGGGTTAGAACCAACGCCCATGAAGCAGCAAGGATGAACTCGCAATGGCTGTCGGACATACCCCGCCCGCCTCTTCGCAAGAACTTGCACCCGTCCAGCGCGGGCAGCCATCATCAGTCAGGGCGCCTTGCCGCCGCTGACCGAGGTGCTGCATTCGGCGCTTTTCCTTGCTATCGTCGTCACCGCCTGGACCTTCGACGTTAGCTTTCCGATCATCGTGGCCTTCGTCGTCTTGCTATACAGGCTGCAGCCACATGTGCGCGCCTTGCAGCAGGCACGGAGCCAGATGCAAGGCTGGAGCGGGTCGCTCGAGCAAGTCCGCTGGCTGCTTGACGCCTCCGACAAACCGCAGCCACCGGCCGGGGATCTGCCGGCTCCCAGACTGAACCGCGAAATAAAATTCGATAAGGTAAGCTTTCGCTATCCTGGCTCCAACGCGCGGCCTGTGGTGCTGCGATCCGCCAGTTTCGAGATTGGCCATGGCCGCTCCACTGCCCTGATCGGCCGATCGGGAGCGGGAAAGACGACGATCGTGAACCTCCTTTGCCGTTTTGTCGAACCTGACGAAGGCGAGATCCTGATCGATGGATTGCCGCTCAGCCGCATCGATCCCAGCGGCGACCATTTCTGGTCTGGGGGAAATAGCACGTGGCTTGGATGCGCACCGTCGATTTCCGCATTATCCATTGTAAAATCAAAAATTGAGCGTATATATAGGGCATCGACCATTGCTTGTGACGTCGTTCAAGAGCCCCGCGCTCCCGTCGGATCTCCTCTCAAATAATCGATCTTAGCCCGCAAAGCATCGCGGGCGCCACAACGATTGCTTTGAAAGGACATCGTTATGAATACTGGTACTGTGAAGTGGTTTAATTCCGTCAAGGGCTTCGGCTTCATTCAGCCTGATAACGGCAGCACGGACGTGTTTGTCCATATCTCTGCTGTCGAGCGTGCGGGAATGCGCTCGCTTTCGGACGGCCAGAAGATCAGCTACGACATCGTGCAGGACCGCAAGTCCGGCAAGAGCTCCGCTGACAACCTTCAGGCGGCATGAATTCGTCATTCGCTCCGCTGACCACGGATGTACTGGCAGCTGAGCCGAATGACTGTGAAAGGTCGGGTCCATGCCCGGCCTTTTGTTTTTCTGGGAATTGAGCTTGGAATGGTATTTGCCATAGCTCCGATGACAAGATCGTTTTCGAGATCTTGTAATGCGATAACGCGATAACATCGAACTGCAAGATACGAGGTTCCGCCTTAGCGCTGGAAGCTCGCGGCACCGCATCCTACAGTTTGCGCTTATACAGTGCGAATTTCTACACGTCAGTGAAGACAATATCGATGTCACGACTTCGACTGCGCCTAGATCCGGCGCAATGAGCATTGCAGCCGGTGCGATCGGTTCGCACCGCGCAGTAGAAGGGCAGCAGCCTGTCCAAGCGGCGAGACAGGCGCGTCCTAGACGTGAACAGCCGTGTCATAGGAATCGCCGCCCCGGTGGGCGGCCTTGCCCAAACAAAAGGAGGACGCGATGTCTTCCAACGAATATTCCGCA
Organism: Rhizobium sp. WW22; assembly: GCF_047041135.1. Taxonomy (NCBI): domain Bacteria; kingdom Pseudomonadati; phylum Pseudomonadota; class Alphaproteobacteria; order Hyphomicrobiales; family Rhizobiaceae; genus Rhizobium; species Rhizobium sp. WW22. Next base: position 798,518 of record NZ_CP178199.1, on the reverse strand, counting down.
TGCGTTTCACGAAACCTGGTTCGAACGAGTGCGTTCGGATATCGTGATCACGCGGATCTTTGCATGCTCCTGGAAACTGCCGTCGGCCGAGGCGCCGAGCGAAAGCTGCCTTTAGCAAGCATGACGGTGTTTCCCAATTTCGGCACCGTTTGGAAAATCTGCACGCCAACGGCCCGGCAGGACGTTATCTCCTCCCGCGTGAGTTAAGCGGTATCAGAAGAAACGCCAATCCAAATTTAAGCAGTTAAGCAGCGCCGATACTTATTCGAGCGCCGAGGAGAAAACGATGGCTAAGGGCCAAATGCGCAGCAACCGCGAGATCCGCAAGCCCAAGAAAGACAAAACACCAGAAGTGGCACCCGCCCCATCTGGCGCACAAGTTAAACTTGCAAGCCGCGCCCCAGCAAATCTGAACAAGAAATAGCACGCTGGCGCGCCATTAAGCGGGCGCGCTGTCGTACACAATATTTGAGGAACCAATGATAAATCATACCCCCAGACAATCTGCGGAAAAGCTTTTTCGCGTGCCCCGCGCCGAAGCAGGATCAAACGCCGAAAAGCTAATGAACCTTCGAGAGAGATTGCAGCGCCGCAGACGCGAGCTCAGAGAGACCGAGCGCGACATCAGAGACGCTGCGCGGGTAGAAGGTCAGCCCCCTTACCGAACCCGGAGGACAACGACGTGATCAGTTTCGATTACACGGACGGAGCGGGGGTTTATGCGGGCAAAGCGACACGCGGACGCAGCGGACTTCGTTACAGACGTTTCGAAACGGCAGCCGAAGCGCTCCGCTTCGCGGTCGAAGACATGCCTGGCGCGCAGCAGCGAGGATCTCTGTTGGAAGTAAATGAGGCGCGTTTCGACCACAATCAAATCCGGGCGCTCTACGACGCGCCAGATTACCCGCTTTCCCGGCGAAGCAAATGAAAAAGGCAGCATCCTAACTTTTCGGCTGGTGAAGTCAGGCCTTCCGAATGGATCTACCGGAGCCTGGAAAGGCCCGTAGCCTACTGATTTTCAATGAGAGACGGGCCACCCCCGTCGCGCTTGGCGGCGGCTAAGCGAGCCTGAGCCAGCTCCGTCACGAATACACGCACCAGTTCGGTCTACCATCATACGCTAGAAGCCGACTTTTGCGCGCGCTATCGTGCATGCTTCATCACCCGGAACACAAGCTCGACAAACGTCTGGCCGCACCTCGTACACGAGACAGGATGTGTTGATCCCGACCTCACCCGACAGTGCCGAACATCGCGAGCCCTCGCAACGCATGCCGCGCTGATCAGCTTCAACATAGTGGGGGGGTATCAAAGCCAGGTCATCGTCAGCTTCCGTCGTGAACCTTGGCCATTCAGATGAAAAGGAGCAGCATGCTCCGCAGGTTTGGCAATCAATCTCAGCGGTGGATGGTACGCCTGCCGTCAGGTCGCAGGGCGAATTTACCTGGGTCACTTGTGCTTGAGAAGCCAGAGCTTTCCCGCCATGGTGATCGCGCGTGGCGAATGTGCCTCTCCATCCGTTCCGTCGAGATTCCTGAGCAGGTCGAGTTCCGTAAGCCGCTCCACCGTTGTCGTGGTGGCCGACTTCACTTTGATCGGACGCTCTTCAAATCGATCCGACCTTGCGTAGGTAACGACGGCGTTAAGATGAGTCCAAGACCTGCCATCCGTAGAATGCAGGTCTCCACTTCTCGCGAGCTTCAGGGCTTGCACCTGAGACGGCGTCAGCGATGCCACAATGGCTCGTGAATTGGCCTCGACTTTATCTTTAGGACTCAGAAGCGATCTCCTTTGGTCGGCCGACATGATTTTCTCCTTCAATATCACAAAAACGAAGCCCTTTTCGCCGCCTGATCAAGCCCGGTCGTAGGTGAAGGAGGTCAGAAGGGTCGTCACAAAGTTGCTGGCTCGTTCCTTGACCAGCACTTCCGTCCATTCATCAGTGCCGCGGAGCCTTAGATCCGTATAGATGCTATCGACGGCCGCTTCTTCGATGCGCTTGATGTGCGTGTTGAACGCTGCTTCACCCTCGGTGCGATACATGTCACGGATGACCATGCGCAGGATTTCCTGGATCGCGATTTGCCAGGCCGTGTTGATCGCCTGCAGCTCTTTTGTATCAGTGGTCACAGTCGCTCCTAAAGCATAAGTGATTTCGACGCGGATGCATCAGTCCTACGTAGGCGATAAAGACCGTTGATCGGACGGAAGGCGCCTGAGGGCCTATGCTTGCCTGGCTTTACGATTGGCATAGCGCCTGTCTCGCTCGGCCTTGCGAGCGGCGTCGGCGACCGCCTGCTCGTTTGCTGCCTCGGCCTCTAGCTGACTACGCTCCACAAGTTTTAGACGGTCCCGTTCAATACGGCGGCCTTCACGAGCTTTGACAAGCAAGACCCGCTCGGCCTGCCTTGCAAGTCGAGAAGGCTCGGCTGCCGTTTTCGCGGCCCGGTAAGCTTGGAGAAGGGATGCTTTGGCGCCGGCGGCAGCTGACCGTCGGTCGGCGAGTTCGTTGTTTCTGTGGTATGTCAAATCCGTATCCTAAGGGCAGCAGGCGGTGATGATCAGCCTGCCTTTGCTCGTTTGGCGACCAGGGTGGATGTTGCCGACGCCTGCTCGGCTTGTTCCTTCGCGAGGCGCGCTTCTCGAAGCCGCAAGGTCTTGGCATTGCGTGCTTGCGCAGCCGACTCGAGCTCCTCCAGCGCGCTATTCTTGGCAAAAAACTCCCCCTGGACATTGCCGAAGGCGATCTCGGCCTGCTGGCGAGATTTACTGTATGTCTCTGTCATTGGGTTCCTCGATGTCGGCAACGGGCCGAAATGAAAAGGCCAGGCGAACTGCCTGGCCTCAGATGATAGCGTGCTTCCGGCAATGCCAGTACATCCGTGGTCAAAGAGAAGCCGATATCACTTAAGCAGCCTGAAGATTGGTGGCCGACATCTTGCCCGACTTCATGTCGCGCTCAAGCTCGAAGCCGATCTTCTGGCCTTCGACGAGTTCGCGCATTCCGGCGCGCTCGACTGCCGAGATGTGAACGAAGGCGTCAGCGCCGCCGTTGTCAGGCTGAATGAAGCCGAAGCCCTTGGTGGAGTTGAACCATTTTACTGTGCCAGTGGTCATGATGAACCCTTTCAAAGCATAGAGTAAGGAACTGCGGAGCGGATGCCACGCAGTCAAAGACCGACTATTTTTGAAAGAAAAGTTCGCTTAGAGCACGGGGGCGATCGTGCGGTAGACAAAGCTCGGCAAGCAAAAGATCGATAATCATTCTATACGGGCTTAGGGGTACGACGTCAACGTTTAGTTTTTTCCGGATGAACATTACCTGCTTTGGTTGTATTGTATCAGGCATAGCCACTCGGCACCAAACGATCGCTCCCTTGTTATAGGCATGCCCTCGCCCTTAGAGCGTCGTGGTGTCCTGGGTGATGTCGACGTGCCGGTTGTAGACGCCGATCGACCAGTCGAGCACGCCCGGCACCTTCCAGCGAGGATAGCCTGAGGCAGGCGATGTTCATGTTGACAACATGGGATCTGGAACGACTGGCCGAGGCAGTCCGACCGGAAGCGGTCGACGCCATGCTCATGACGCATATTCACGCCGAACAGACCGGCCATCAGAGAAATTACCGATCTCGAAAAATGGTCGGAATCTTAGCGTTAAGTCCCAAGCGACAGAATTTGTGTGGCGCGCCGTTTAGTCTGCACTTATGACTGCGATATCGGCCGCTTTTCCGGGCGGCAGCGGATAAAGGCGAGCGGGGCATGCGTACTGCGACGGTCGAAAATCAGGTGCGGCAAATCGTGGCTGATTTCAATGCAGGTCGTTTCAGCCAAGCGAAGTCCTTGTGTGAGACAGGCTTGCAGAAGGATCGGAGCGACCCGACCCTTAACCACCTTTTCGCGGCGATTTTGTTCGCCACCGGCGATGCTGCAAGGGCGAACATCCACGTTGAAATTAGTTTGGCGGGCATGCCTGATAACGCACCCGGCCAACTGCTTGCCGGCCGTATCGCGCGATCGTTGGGAGATTTCAACCGAGCTATATTTCACCTTGGTCGCGCCGCCATATTATCTGCGAATGTCGAAATCCTTCTTGAGCAGGCTCGCACCTTCGATGCCGCAGGAGATCGAAGCCGGGCAGTCGGCGCTTGGAGGGCATTAAATCGTGCCAACCCTGCTTCTCCGGAGGCTGCCGCACGCCTCGGTCGGATACTTTTTGAAGACGGATCGCCCGATGACGCGGCTGCAGTCTTGGAGGGTGTAGCGGCAATCGACAGGTCTCCCTCGATGTGGTTTGACTTGGGCTTGGTGCGGCAAGACTTGCACGACTTGGCGGGCGCCGCTGAAGCTTATCGCAAAGCGCTGGAACAGCGGCCTGACGACGCCGAGGCAGCCGTCAATCTAGGCATCGTGTTGCAGGACATGGGCGATATGGACGACGCGATCGCGGCTTATCGGACGGCCTACAGCCTGAGGCCCGATACATTGGGCGCAATCGCCATGTCGCTAACTTCGGCACCGCGAGGCCAGCTATGGTTGGATCGACAGGCGTTGCAGCGAACGCTCAAATCTTAGATGCAGCTCACATTCAAGCCGATTCTGGCGCTACGCGCGGGCGCTTTACGCGAAAGCGCTTTCGGTAGACTCCGGGATTGGCGAGAACCTCGGCGACGGTATTCTCGTAGGCAGTCTTATGCGTCCCATCGAAATATTCAAAGATCAGATCGGGAGCTGCGCGCGGGACCGGAAAGCATTGTGCAATCGGGGTGCCCTTTGGCAGGACGCCTGAAAAATGAGGATCGGTCCAGATTGCCGGGAAGTTGATTCCCGCATCATAAAAGCGATCCGAATCCACGACACCCGTCAACAAACGGAAGGGAAGCTCGTTGCGATTGGCCGGGTGCATGGCAAAAAGTGACCAGCCCTCCTCCAGTTCGATCGTCCAAAAGCTGTTGAATTTCACCGCTGCCAACCCGTTGGAAAACGGCGCGCCAGCAAGCTGCTCAGCAACATGAAAGCTGAGTGGTGATCGCGGATGACCTTCCGTCGAGGGTTCTGGGATACCCCAATCCCATGCGAACACACCGCTTCGAACGGTTACGTCGCACGGGAGCAGAATCATAAAACCATGGGACATGGCGTCAACAAACGGAGGGCACTGCTTTACGGTTCGAATTTCCCGGCCATGAATCTCGGAATGCGCCTTCCCGGGCATGGCACGGAGCCAGTCCGGCAGAATGCTGCGAGCTGGAACGGGGCGAGGCAGATGGTCGACAAGCGCAGGATCACAGCGAAACACGACACGCATTGGATTGCCTCGAGACGTTAACGAAGAAGTTCTGCTCAAATGTCGAAAAACTCAACGATAACAGAACCTAGAACTGCCTGTCATGCAAGTGGGTTTGGAAGGAGAACTCGCAGTCCTCGCAACCGATCGAAACGGCATCGTAACGTTAACCTGTCGGCGATTGGCCGGTACGATTTTGCGGCATGCGCCAACGCTCTCGTGATCTCCCTTATCGCCGCCACCGTTTCCCAGCTGAAGTGATTGGCCACGCCGTCAGGCTCTATTTTCGGTTCTCGCTCAGTCTGCGCATGGTCGAGGATTTGCTGGCGGCACGTAGGATCATTGTCTCGCATCAGACTGTGCGCCTGTGGACGGAGAAATTCGGTCGGCACCTTGCCGACGAAATCCGCAGGCGATCCGCCAGTCGGCTTGGCGAAAATGATACCTCGATGAAGTTGTGATTGCGATCGGCGGAAAGAAAAGCTGGCGTTGCCGGGCTGTCGATCAGGATGGTTTCGTTCTCGACGTGCTGATGCAGAGCCGCTGCAATACCAAGGCCAACAAGCGGCTGATGCGAAAGCTTCTTAACCATCAATCGGGTACGTGAGGATCGTGTTTGGGTTCGAGGATATATGATACGCGGAACGATAGGCTTGTATCGGGTGCCCCCTCGGCGGGGGACATACAAATTACCCAAAGTCAAAGCCATTCGCTTGCGCAAGGCGTACCTTGCTCAATCGGCATGTCGGTCAAAATTCAGGAAGATTCACCACAGGGTGGCGTAGCCGATCATGGGCCTGATCCGCTCAATAGCAGATTTCTAAAAAAGTACAGCAAAAAGTAGCAAGAATATGGGCGACCCACACGCTCGTTTTCAGATATGCGTGTAAAATCTGCAACACCAACGTTAAGCAATTGAATAAAATTGTTTCGCCTTGAAGGGATTCGAACCCGTGGCCTGCTGACGTAGCTGCCTAATTATGGAATGAGGATGAGTGTGAGGAAGCGATTTTCGCGCACAGCCGCATTTTGACGATCAGTTGCCAAAGGAGGTAGTCCTCCACCTGGTATTCAGGTTCAGAAACCGATTGGCGATATAGGCTATCTGCCTAATGCTCAAGTTCGTTAGTGATGTCGACGCAGAAATCGACAAATGCGCGCACCTTTGCTGGTGGATGCTTGCGCGCTGGATGGAAAGCGAAAAGCGGGAAGCGCTCACCATGCCAGTCAGGAAAGAGATCAATCAGCGATCCTCTCGCCAACGCCTGCCTAATGCCCCAGCCGATCACCTGAGCAATACCGGTTCCCGCGAGGCATTCATCGAGCATCGTCTTCGGGTCGGTGAACGTCAGCGGTCCTGTCGTCGAAACATCGATGGTCTCGCTTCTCCGGATGAATTCCCATTCGAACGGCTTCCTGGTATAGGGGTCAAGAAACTGCAGGCATCGATGAGTGATAAGGTCCCGGGGATGCTCTGGATGGCCGTAGCGCTCCAGGTAGCCAGGCGAGGCCACAGTCAGGATCGGCGCTTCTATCAGTTTGCGCGCAATCAGAGTGGCAAAACGCGGCTGCCCGAACCGGATTGCAAGGTCGATCCCCTCGGCAACAAGATCGCCGACATGCTCTCTGGTTACGAACTCGATCGAAAGGTCCGGGTGACGTTCGCAAAAGGTACCAAGGCGGCCTGCAAGAACGAGTGGCAGAAAGAAGGGATCGATGTCCACTTTAAGCCGACCGCGTACCGCTGATGCCGAGCCGGAGGCGATCAGTGCGGCATCTTCAATCGCATTGAGGTGCGGCTTGACCTCTTCGTAAAACCGCCGGCCCTCGTCGGTTAACGTCACCGAGCGCGTCATTCGATCGAGCAGCCTTACCCCAAGGCGCCCTTCCAGGCGACTGATTGCCCGACTGACGCCGGAATCGGTGATGCCGATCAGTTCGGCAGCTCTCACGAAGCTGCCGCCCTCGACGACGGCGGCCAGTACGCTAACCCCCGACAGGATGCGCGTATCGAACGGCATATCATCACTCCTGATTATTTGTCAGGAAGTATCTGACATAAGCGCACTTCATTCAAGGATGCCTCGGGGCGATAACGGTCCTGCCAGATTAGAATCTTGAAAGGACCAAATCATGCGTAACCCTAAACACCGCACCCTCTTCAAAGGGGGCACCATCCTGACGATGGACAAGAAGGCTCCCCATTTTGGAATCGGCGATTTGCTTGTCGACGGCGACAGAATAGCAGCCATCGGAGCGAACATCGCCGTGGATGATGCGGCTGTCATAGACGCTTCGAACAGTATCGTCATGCCCGGTTTGGTCGACGCCCATCACCACATGTGGCTCGGCGTCATGCGCCGCATGATGCCCAATGTGGACGACCTGTTTGCCTATATTGATTTCATCGCGGAAGGGCTGGGCGCCCATCATCGTCCGCTCGATATGTATCTCAGCACCAGGCTCACGGCGCTTGCCTGCCTCGACGCTGGCATCACGACCGTCATCGACGCGTGCCATTCCTCGCGTAGCCCGGAGCACACCGACGCAGCCCTCGATGCCCTCAGGGACAGCGGCATCCGCGCCTTGCACATGGTGGGTGCTGCTATGGACAAGAAGGCCTCGTCTGCGCACTTGCCGGAGGATCTGAAACGGCTGGCAGGCAAGTGGAACCAAGGCGGCAGCCTTGTGCATGTCGGGCTATTCGGCCAACTCAATCTCGACTGGTGGAAAGTGGCCCATAGCCTCGACATGCGCATCCTGACCGAGTTCATCGGCGATTTGGCCAAGCTCGGACCGGAATTCGCGGAGAAGGGCGTGCTTGGTCCACACAACATCTTCAATCATTGCACACGAATCCCGCAAGAAACGTGGCGTCTGTTTGCTGACGCGGGCGTCAACGTCACCATCAATCCGCGCTCGGATGCGCTGTTCGGCTTCGATGACGATAGTTTTGCCTATCAACAAGCCATCGATCATGGACTAACCCCGGCCATCGGCATCGACCTCGACACTGCATTCGGCAGCGACATGTTCGGTGAGATGCACGCCCTCTTCACGCAGCAGCGATCGGCCATGCGCTATCGCAAGTTCCGCGGTGAAGACAATGTGCCGTCGCCGATCACTGTCGAACGCGTCCTTGAGGCGGCAACCGTCAACGGCGCCGGCGCCGCCGGGCTCGACGGTGTGGTCGGTTCACTGGCACCCGGAAAGCAAGCCGACATCATCATGGTGCGCGCCGACAGTGTCGCCGTCCTACCGGTCAACAATGTCGTCGGTACGGTGGTCCAGGCGGTGGAGCGGTCGGATATCGACACGGTCATGGTCGCAGGCGAGATCCGCAAACGAAGCGGAAAGCTTATCGGCACCGATCTCATCAAACTGGCGGCGGACGTCACTGCCTCGCGCGACTACCTGCTGGAAAAGAGCGGCCATCGCCTGGACCAGATCGGCGCATCCATCCCGACAAAAGTGGCTTGAGCCGAGCCGCCGCTTCAGGGCCGCGGCCTTCACCCACACATTATCCAGAATGGAGGCTGTCATGCCAGCATCTCTCTTCAACGGTGCGGCCGAACCCAAGGCTGACACCCATACCTTTCCCGCCCCGCCCCCGGCATTATCGGTGCGCTCTTCTGTGGCTATCTCGCAGTTGGGCTACCGCTTCCGGTTATCCACGACAAGATCGACTTCAACAGTCTCGTCGTTGGCGTGGTCATCGGCATTCAATTCCTGGCGACTGTACTTAGCCGCGGCTACGCGGGACACCTGACCGACCTCCACGGCGGCAAGCATTCGGCATTGCGGGGTGCTGCGATCAGCGCAACCGCGGGCGCGCTCTATCTGGCAGCCGCTATGCCTGTGCTTTCGGCTAATATCAGCCTTGCACTTATCTTTGTCGGCCGGCTGATCGCAGGTCTGGGGGAGAGCCTCTTTGTCACCGGCTGTGTCTCATGGTCAATTGCTTCAGTAGGGCCGCAGCGTGCAGGCATGTCGATGTCCTGGACCGGCATCGCAATGTTTGCGGCTCTGGCTATCGGCGCGCCGATCGGTATGGGGCTTTATCGGGCCTGGGGTCTGGAGACCGCGATGATGGCGTGCGTTCTGGCGCCAGCGGTCGCCGGTGTCATCGCCCTCCGCGAGCATCCTTATGCTACCCCTCCCGGCCCTCGCCTGCCCTTCCACAAGGTGATCAGTCAAATCTGGCGCGAAGGAGCCGGGCTGATGCTGCAGGGTGTGGGTCTCTCCGGGCTGACCGCTTTCGCATCACTCTATTTCGCTGCCCGCCACTGGGACAATGCGGGATTCGTGATGACTGCATTCGGTGTCGGCTTCATCTTCGTACGGGTTGTCTTCGGCTCACTGCCCGACAAGGTGAGTGGGTATCGCGTCGCACTCTGGTCTTTGGTGATCGAGGCAACCGGCCAATTGATCATATGGACAGCGTCAAGTGAGACAGCGGCGCTTGCCGGCGCGCTGATTACGGGTCTCGGTTGCGCCCTGATCTTTCCGGCTCTTGGTGTGGAAGCCTTGAAGCGGGTGCCTCCTGCTAACAGAGGCAGTGCCATGGGCGCTTTCGTGGCTTTTCTCGACATCGCCTATGGCGTCTCAGGCCCTGTCAGCGGTGCCATTGCAGCAGAATTTGGTTATGCATCTGTCTACTTGTTCGGCGCAACCTGCGCTGTCATTGGCGCTGTGCTCGTTCGCACCGCCCGCTTTTCGAAAGCCTAACCATCGTTCAATATTTCCGGCGAGAGAAATTCGCCGTTCACATAAAGGAGGCTGGTCATGTCCCGCATCTTTGTTACCGGTTCGTCCACCGGCCTTGGCCTCATGGCGGCTGGGCTTTTAGCCGAGCAAGGTCATCAAGTTGTGCTGCATGCCCGAAACACCGCACGTGCCGAAGATGCCCGCCGCGCCCTGCCCCAGGCTGAAACTGTCGTCATCGGCGATCTCGAGACTGTCGCGGGCGCAAAGGAAGTCGCGGCGAGCGTCAACGCGCTTGGCCGGTTCGACGCGGTCATCCACAACGCCGCTGTCGGATACCGGGAGGCCCACCATCTCACCACCGAGGGCCTGCCGCATGTCTTCGCCATCAATACGCTGTCAGCCTATATTTTTACTGCACTGATCGACCGCCCCAAGCGGCTCGTCTACCTGTCTTCCGGCATGCACCATCATGCAGACGCCAACCTCAACGACATTCTCTGGAAAAAGCGTCGGTGGAATGGATCTGAGGCCTACGCGGAAAGCAAGCTGCATGACGCGATGCTTGCCTTTGCTGTCGCGCGCCGCTGGAAGGACGTGTTCTCGAATGCGCTGGAGCCGGGGTGGGTGCCAACCAAGATGGGAGGCGCTGGCGCGCCCGACGACATGGCGCAGGCGCATCTGACCCAGGCTTGGTTGGCAGCCGGTGAGGACCCAAGAGCGGATGTCACGGGAGAATACTTCTATCATCTGAAGCGTCGAACCGCGAACCCGCAGGCTCATGATCCAGCGCTTCAAGACCGCCTCATCGCAATCTGCGAGGAGATCTCAGGCGTGACTCTGCCGAAATAATTCATCGTCGGTCTTTTAGATCTTCTAAAATCTATCGGAACTCGCATGCCGCGCCTCACTGCGGGAGGGACCACCGCATCTTCCTCGCTCCCAACTGCGCCGCCGAGATGAGCCGCATAATCGATATTCATGCCACCGGCGGTCTGGCCGGCGCGGCAGGATGGAAGTACGAGATCCGTATCGCGCCTATCCGCAAGGCCTCAGGCAGCGGCCCCGACGGAAAATGAAAGTTTGCCACGATGACGGCCGCAAACAGGCCGATAATCCCGCCCGATGCCCCGACGCCGAGCATGTTGTCTGGGTTGATCAGAAGCGATGCCGCCGAGCCGCCAATCGCGCTCACGCAAAATAGAACGGCAAACCGGCGCCAGCCGATCAGGCGCTCAAGCAGAATCCCGGCCCGCCATAAGGCGAGCATTTGATGCCCTGTTTCAGGGATGGCTGGATGGTGCCAGAGCTTACGGACCAGGCCCCAAAAAGGCAAGTCGGGTGAGGACCGTGTAGTGCGATTCCGACACCATCAAAGCAGTGAAGACAAGCACGAAGACCGGGGGAAGCAAGATGGCGTAGATCAATGCCAGCCGCTCCCAAGCCATATGCATGAAAATGGCAACGATCAAACCCGCTTTCAGGATCATGAACAAAAGGATCAGGAACCATCTGAGATAGCTCTGAATGCCGAGATAATCGACGAGATAGGAGAAGGTACTGAGGACGAAAAGCAGTCCCCAGACGACCATGTAAAGCTTTATTGGATGCTGCTGTCCGGAATGTGCTTGTCCCTGCGCCATGATGCCATCCTCACCACAGATAGAAGAATGCAAAGATGAATACCCAGACCAGATCGACGAAGTGCCAGTATAGTCCCATGATCTCGACGATCTCGTAATTGCCTTTGCGGCTGGTGAAGAACCCGCGCCTTTCTTGGTCGAAGTCTCCTCGCCACACCTTGCGTGCGATGATCAGAAGGAAAAGCACCCCGATCGAGACGTGGGTGCCGTGAAAGCCCGTGATCATGAAAAAGGATGAGCCGAACTGCGCCGCACCCCACGGGTTTCCCCAGGGCCGCACCCCTTCCGTGATCAGTTTGGTCCATTCGAATGCCTGCATTCCGACGAATGTCGTTCCGAAGGCCGCCGTCGCCAACATCAGCGCGGCGGTTTTGCGACGATCGTGGCGGTAACCGAAGTTGACGGCCATGGCCATCGTGCCGCTGCTGCTGATGAGGACGAACGTCATGATGGCGATCAGGATCAGTGGAATTTGCGTGCCTCCGATCGTCAGGGCGAAAACCTCGCTGGGATTAGGCCAGGGGACGATGGTCGACATGCGCGCCGTCATATAGGCCAGCAGAAAGCAGCCAAAGATGAAGGTGTCGCTCAGGAGGAAGATCCACATCATCGCCTTGCCCCAGGAGACGTTTTTGAACGCCCGCTGGTCCGACGACAGATCAGCCGCCCGCCGCGCAGTCCCATGGGCTGCAGAAGTGGATCGTTTGCCGGTCGTTCTATGGATTCGGTCATCATCGAAGCTCCTCAAGTGACCAATTGACGGCAGAGATCGACAAAACTATTTGCCCAGCCCGCGAAGAGCGCAAAAAGGATCAGCCAGACAACGAGCATGAAATGCCAATAGATGGCGCAGAGATCCACGCTCAGGCTGACTTTTGCCCGCACACGGCTGGTCCGGGCGCGGATTGTCGTCCGTCCGAGCACGAAAAGTCCGCCCAGAATGTGGAGGCCATGCAATCCTGTAATCATATAGAAGAAGCTGTTTGATGGGTTGTCCGCGAGCACATAGCCTGCCGACACCAGTTGCCGCCACGCCAGAACCTGTCCGCCGAGAAAGAGGACAGCCAACACGAACGCCACGGCAAGCGCCGTGTTCAGCACGTCGCCGCGGTCAAGACGGGCTTCGGTTTTTGCGCATTGCAGCGCGACGCTACTGGCGGCAAGGGTGGCGGTATTGACCCAAAGCACGCGCGGGATTGGAATACTCCACCAGTCGGAGCCGCTGAGACGGATAAGATAGGCGCTGACAAGGAGCGTGAACAAGGCGCCGACGACAGCAAGAAAGATGCCGAGACCGACTTTCGCCGCAGTCGCCGGTGATCCGCGCATCTCCGGCGCATCGCCCGCCGGCCCTGCTTCCAACCAGGGTTTCGAGGTCAACCGCTGCCCTGCCATCCACCAGATGATGATGCCGGCGATGCCGGCCATGAAGATGAGAATGGCGCTCATGACGACGCCCCTTCGGACAATCCGCCCGAAGCCGGCTGGTTCTGCGGCAGGAAGTCCTGACTTGCACCGGGGACACTGTAATCATACGGCCAGCGGTAGACGATCGGCAACTCCTTACCCCAATTGCCATGAACGGGCGGCGTTTGCGGTGTCTGCCATTCCAACGTCGTCGCGCGCCATGGATTGCCGCCCGCTTGCCTGCCCCAGCGAAGGCTCCAGGCGAGATTAAACAGGAACACAAGCTGCGCAGCCCCCACGATCAACGCAGCAACGGTGATGAACATGTTCAGCGTGTGCGCCGACGGCGGAATGAAAGCCGTTTCGCCAAGCTCGTAATAGCGGCGCGGAACGCCCATCAGGCCGAGATAGTGCATCGGGAAGAAGATTGCATAGGCGCCGAGAAAGGTTATCCAGAAGTGGATATGCCCCATCGTCACGTTAAGCATGCGCCCCGTGATTTTCGGATACCAATGGTGGATTGCACCGAAGATCACCAGGATCGGCGCTACCCCCATCACCATGTGGAAATGGGCAACGACGAACATGGTATCGGACAGCGGTACGTCGACGACGACATTGCCAAGAAAGAGACCTGTCAGCCCACCATTGATGAATGTGACGATGAAGGCGAGGGCAAACAGCATCGGCAATGTCAGATGGATATTGCCGCGCCAAAGCGTCAATACCCAGTTATAGACCTTGATGGCGGTCGGGATGGCGATAATCAACGTCGTGGTCGCGAAAAAGAACCCGAAGTTCGGGTTCATGCCGCTGACATACATATGATGTGCCCATACGGCAAAGCTTAGCGCTGCGATGATGACGATCGCCCAGACCATCATCCGGTAGCCGAAAATGTTCTTGCGCGCATGCGTGCTGATCAGGTCCGAGACGATACCGAAGGCCGGAAGCGCGACGATATAGACTTCGGGGTGACCGAAGAACCAGAATAGATGCTGGAAAAGGATAGGGCTGCCACCCCCTTGCTTCAACTGTTCGCCCATCTCGACGATAGCGGGCATGAAGAAACTCGTGCCGAGCAAGCGGTCAAACAGCATCATGACGGCGGCGACGAAGAGCGCAGGGAAGGCGAGCAGCGCCATGACGGTGGCGGTGAATATACCCCATACCGTCAAGGGCATTCGCATCAGCGTCATGCCACGGGCGCGACCCTGCAGCACCGTGACGACATAGTTGAGCCCACCCATCGTAAAGCCGATGATGAACAGGATCAACGATGACAACATCAAGATGATGCCCCAATCGCGCCCTCCTGGCGTCCCAGATAGAAGTGCCTGCGGCGGATATAGCGTCCAGCCGGCACCCGTTGGTCCGCCGGGCGCGAAAAAGCCGATGACCAGCACGATGACCGCGAGCAGATAAAGCCAGTAGCTCAGCATGTTCGCATAGGGGAATACCATGTCACGCGCACCGAGCATCAAGGGGATCAGATAGTTTCCGAAGCCGCCGAGGAACAGAGCCGTCAGCAGATAGATCACCATGATCATGCCGTGCATGGTGATGAACTGATAATAATGCTCTGAGTCGATGAAAGAAAAATAGCCAGGAAACCCGAGCTGCAGCCGCATCAACCAGGACAGCACCAGCGCCACCATGCCGATCGAGATGGCGGTTAGCCCGTACTGAATGGCGATGATCTTGGCATCCTGACTGAAGACGTATCTCGTCCACCAGCTTTTCGGGTGATAAAGCTCCACATCCTCGACTTCAGCGGGCCGGATGACCTGCTCGGTGCCGGATCCAATATCGACCATATCACATCCTCCCTATTCCCTCCGAAACAGCTTTTCCCTTCAAGCATGCGCGGCATTACTTGACCGCCGGCTTTTCCATCGACGCCAGCGATTGCGAGAAAGTCTGCTGTTGCTGCAGCCAGGCTTGATAGGCGACCTCGGTTTCGACGACGACCGTGCCGCGCATCTGCGGATGGCCGACGCCGCAAAGTTCCGAGCAGAGAACTTCAAATGTTCCAGTCCGTGTGGGCGTGAACCAGTAGTAGGTGACCGTGCCCGGGATCATGTCCATCTTGCCTCGGAACTGCGGCACGTAGAAATCGTGAATGACGTCGATCGAGCGCAGGAGCAATTTGACCGGCTTTCCGACGGGCAGGTGCAACTCGCCACCCTGGATGATGACATCGTCCATTCCCGCGGGATCGTTCTTGTCCAAACCGAGCGGGTTGTCCGCAGTAACGTTGCGCGTATCAGCTCGCCCGAGGTGGCCGTTCGCGCCCGGCAGCCGGAAACTCCATTGCCATTGCTGCCCGACGACTTCGACTGCGCTGGCATCGGCTGGGACCGTCACGAACTGTTTCCAAACGATCAGGCCCGGCGCGAGCATCGCAGCCACGCCAATTGCGGTTCCCCCGGCAAGCCACCATTCCAACCGCTTGTTTTCCGGTTGATATGCCGCTTGGTTTCCGGGGCGATGTCTGAAACGGAGGATGCAATAAGCAATAAACAACACCACCGCCGCGAAAACGAAGCCGGTGATCCAGAAGGTGATGACCATCGTATTGTCGATGTAGCTCCAGTTCGACGCTATCGGCGTCCACCACCAAGGGCTCAGCAGATGGAACGTGATCGATCCCACCACCAGCAGAACGAGAACCACGACGACAGCCATTGTCGCCTCCCTGACCCGGCCGCGAATATTTCAATAATCCCATCGCGAGACGTTTTAGTATTATCTCATGAAGAGGTCAGGCGGGCAATTGTGGCGACGACAGCGGTTAATCTTGGCAAACCATGTCGGGCCCAAAGACGCCGCGCGAACAGATCGGCTGTGTCAAATCGCGGAACCGAATTTCGCCGATCCAACCCGGCGACGCAGAAGACAACTCGTCCACACTTGGCATCTGGCTATTTGGAATATTGCTTCAGATAGGCGATCAGATTAGTAATCTCGGTATCGTCCTTAAGCCCGATGAAGGTCATTTTCGTGCCTTTGACCTTCACTTTGGGATCGTGCAAATAGTCGCGGAGCGATGTCTCGCTCCAAACGAGGCCGTCTTTACCTGCCTGCTGCATTGCCGGCGAATACGCGAAATTCGGATGTGTTCCGGCCGTTCTGCCGAACAGGCCATTCAGCGAAGGTCCGATCTTGTTCTGGTCCGTTTCAACTATATGGCAAATGGCGCATTTCTTGAAAACAATAGCTCCTGCCGTCGCATCGCCCTCCTGCGCGAGAGCGCCAAGCGGGGCGGCAATGGCAAGAAGCAGACAGATCGGAAGAAAACGCCAAGACATGGTAGTCCTCACTCTCTTCATCGCTATTCCAAACGACGCGACTCCCATCGGATAGGTCGTAATGGCTTGGAAGATGATCCGGGGGAAGTTTCCTTTGTGAATTCAAGACATGCGGTTCGGATAGGCGGTAATCAATTTCCGATACAGGTGCCAAGTTGAATGCCCGAGGATGGGCATGACGACCGCAAGGCCGACAAAAATCGGGATCGTGCCGACGACGAGCAGCGCCGCGACGATCAATCCCCAAAGCGCAACAGGTCCTGGATTGGCAAGCGTGGCGCGTATGCTCGCATTTATGGCTGCGGTTGCGCCGACATCCCGGTCGAGCAGCAGCGGAAAGGTCACCACAGTCGTCGCTAACGCAATTATTGCGAAAACGAAACCGGCCAAGTTTCCCCAAAATATAAGGGAGAGACCTCGAGACGTGGTCAACACATCTAGCAGGAAGCCGGAGACCGAGGTCAGACCGGCGTTGCCGAAGGTCAGGGTGTAGATGTGCTGCGCGACAAATAACCAAGCGATGAAAAGCGCGAACAGCATAAAGCCCACGGCAATGATCGATGGCAGTGCCGGAGAGCGGCCGACCTCCAGCGCGTGATACCATGAGCTATCCAGTCCCTGTTCACGGCGTCGACTGATTTCATAAAGGCCAAGGGCCGCAATCGGGCCAACCAGCGCAAAGCCGGACATCAAGGGATAAAGCAACGGCATCAGGTTAGCGCCGGAGCTCCACATGATCAGGAAAACGCCTGTGATCGGATATATAAGACAGAGAAAAACGTAATGTGAGGGCTTTTCTCTGAAATCATTAAACCCCAATCTCAGCGCATCGATAAGATCCCCGATCCTTATCTTCCGCACTTCCGGACGCGCAAATTCGCCGCTCGCACCGGCCATGACGTGAAATGCCACCATAACATCTCTCCTCCTGCACCACATACCGGCTGGCGCTGCAAAGACGTCCGGCGAATTTTATCTACAATCAAACCGCAACCGGCTAACGTAAGTTTATCAAATCTTATCGCTTTTGTCGCCTATTCTTTAAATTATGAAATTAGATACTATTCATTCATGATGCCAAATGATCGACGATTTTGAACTTCAGTACATGGAAGACAATATTCGCCTGCGGCTGTCAGATATCGCCCTTTGTCCGTCCGGTAATCGGCTCCTCCTATTCACCGACGTAACCGGGTAAGCAACCTGTTGAGCAAAGCAGGCGTCTCACCGCACGCCTTGGCCAACGCGCGGTGAGCCAGGTTAAATCCGCGAGATAGTCCCTTTGCGAAATACCTGGATCAGGCTGCAGCGCCGGTAACGGCCTTCCAATGTGCAATAGCCCTGAGGCGATGCAGATGGCTGGCGAGGGCTGAGTGTTTCGAGTGAGGCGGGCCGAAGAGATTTCGGACCGCCGAAAAGACGGACAGGAATCTTTGCAACTCGCCCGGCGACCGAAATCCCTGCATGACCGCTCTCGTTTTCGCAAAGGTAGATGCGAGTTCTCGGCGCGATCGTTCAGGCCCTTATGCGATCGATGCTCGACTGTCGGCATGACTTGGCGTCGTGCTGCACCATGGGAGCGCAGCTTGTCAGTGACCATGCGCTTTGGAGGGCATCCCTGCTTTTTCATCAACCGGACAAGAAGACGCTTGGCAGCCTTGGTGTTATGTCGGCTCTGGACGATCTCGTCGAGATCGTAGCCATCCTGATCGACGGCGCGCCACAGCCAGTGTTTTCTCCCGCCAATCGTCACGACGACTTCGTCGAGACACCACACATCGCTGGCGCTTGGCGATTTCCGCCGGAAACGGCCGGCATAGTCCGGGCTGAACTTTCTCGCCCAGCATCAAACCGTCTCATAAAAAACGACGATGCCGCGCTCCAGCAGCGTCTCTTCCACCAGCCGCAGGCTCAGCGGAAATCGCGCGTATAGCCAGACTGCATGGCCAATCACAGCGGGCGGAAAACGATGACGCTTATAACTGACACTGGCTTGGATCATGGCTGCCGATTATCAGCCA
The DNA here is from genome assembly GCF_047041135.1 of Rhizobium sp. WW22. Taxonomy (NCBI): domain Bacteria; kingdom Pseudomonadati; phylum Pseudomonadota; class Alphaproteobacteria; order Hyphomicrobiales; family Rhizobiaceae; genus Rhizobium; species Rhizobium sp. WW22. The sequence continues at coordinate 780,145 of NZ_CP178199.1, read as the reverse complement.
AGGGCTTCAGCTACCGTTAACCTCGCATCACCGATGAATATCTTGACGCCGGTGGGAACGATGCGAAGACCGAAGCCGGAAAGCTCGCTATCCCAAACGTGGTAGCGTTCATGATCGGGTCGAGCCGCGTCAACGATGCGCTTGGTCAAAAGCACGGCGCTGCGCTTGCCCATTTAGCGCCCTCCAAGACTTTGAACAGGATACCACCGTGGCCGAAAACCGCAGGATATTGGTAGCGGCCAATCGGCGAACGTATCAAGCTAACCAATTGATATAGTAGCGCTATTTAGTGGAATTTGATATAGTGGAGTTACCCGTCTTTATCCTCCGAGCGGATATAAACCTGCAGCGTATAGCCGATATGCTCGGTCATCAGAGCGCGTGCACGCTCGATATCGCGGTCGAGGGCGGCGTCCATCAGGGCCGTATGATGCTCGATCGCCATGGCGTCCTGCAGGGCGGCGGCAGCTTGTTCGTAGCCGATGGAGAGGCCGGCGGCCGCGCGCTGCGTCGGTGCCAGACCGAGAAAACGATGGTGGCGGCGAAGCTGATCCGCGATGGTGGACCGGAAGCGCTGAAGCCAGTTCGATGTCGCAGCACTGACAAGTGCTGCATGAAAGGCATTGTGCTTCTCGTCCCATTCGTCCGCCATTTCGTCGGAGGGCGACCCGAGCACGATCTTGCAGCGTGACAGGCGGTAATGCGCCGTCACAACAGCCGATTCCCAATCCGGCCCGCCCTTCTCGATCGATTCCATGAAAAGCGGCAGCTCCACGATCATACGTGCCCGCGTCAGATCCTCCAGTTCGGCGCGCGATACGGGGGCGACCGCAAAGCCGCGATTGCTGACGGCGGTAACCAGCTTTTCAGCTTCCAACCGCGACAGCGCCTCGCGCAGCGGCGTCCAGCCGACGCCGTAGGTGTCCCGAAGCATGCTCAACCTTAGCGAGGCACCCGGCCTTAACCTGGTATTGAGGATGTCGCGCCGCAACAGCCAGTAAGCCGCCTCCGTCTTGCTTAGGGCATCCGTGTCTTGCATGATCCTCGTCCCAGTCCCCTCAGGCTCGGATTATATATAAAATCATCTGCTGCCAAAATTATATATAAAACCTCTCTATCGTGAATATCATATATCGTAAATTGACAGTCTTGCGGCAGTCGCTATGATCCCTCGTCAAGAGAGCCGATGGAACACGGCTCCTTGTCTATCCGGGAGGAAAATATGCTGAGATCTACATCTAAATGGCTCTCCGGCCTCGTCGTTGCCGGCGCGTTCGTTGCCAGTGTTGCGACGGCATCGGCCGAACCGATCAAGATCGCAATCGCCAATTTCGGCGAACATCCGCAGCTCAATGCTTCGATCGCCGGCTTCAAGAAGGCACTCGCCGACAACGGCTTCGTCGAAGGCAAGGATGTCGTCTACTCCGAGAGCAATACGAGCTTCGACGCCTCGCTCGTTCCGCAGATGATCGCCAAGCTGCAGTCCGAACATCCGAAGCTGATATACACGGTCACCACGCCCGTGTCGCAGATCGCCAAGAAGGCGCTCGCCGGCTCCGGCATTCCGATCGTCTTTACTGCGGTCACCGATCCCGTCGCCGCCAAGCTCGTGCCGTCCTGGGATGCAGGCGACGTCGGCATCACCGGCTCAAGCGATCTGCAGGACATCTCCGCGATCCTGACCTTTACCAAGAAGCTGCTTCCGAATGCCAAGCGTATCGGCATTCCCTACAATCCGGGCGAAGCCAACGACGTGGCGCTGCTCGACAAGGTCAAGGCGGCCGCTCCGGCAGCCGGCTTCGAAGTGGTTCCCGTCGGCGTCGACAATGTCAATGACATCCAACAGCGCATCGCATCGCTCGCGGGCAAGGCGGATGTCATCTACACGCCCGCTTCCAACCTGTTGCAGCCGGCAATCCCCGCCGTTGCCGCCGCCGCCCGCCAGGCACAGATCCCGATCGTCAACTCCGACGACGCGGCTGTTCGCAACGGCGTCGTTCCGGCAAGCTTTGCCGTCAACTACGAGCAGGTTGGCGAAAACGCCGGCAAGATCGCCGCGCAAATCTTGAAGGGTGCCGATCCGAAGACGATCAAGCCCTCCGTCCCAGCTTATAAGGACCACGCGCCGCTGATAAACAAGAGCGTGTTGAAAGCCTTCGGTGCCGAGGTTCCGGCTTCGCTTGCCGATTGCAATTGCTTCACGAAGTAATAGGCGGCATCCTCTACTGCATAATTCCTTTCCATGGCGGCGTCAGGGATGCCGCCATTTCATAACCCTATACCGCAGGGGAGGCACGGATGCTGGATATCAAATCCGCGCGCAAGGTTTTCTATAAAGGCCAGCCCGACGAGAAGGTCGCGCTCAATGGCCTGACGCTCTCCCTCAAGACAGGCGAATTCGGCGTCGTGATCGGCTCGAACGGCGCCGGCAAGAGCAGCATGCTGAATGCGATTTCGGGCGCTCTCAGCCTCGATTCCGGTCAGATCCTCATCAACGGCAACGACGTCACCGGCATGCCGGTCCACAAGCGCGCCGCGCGGCTTGCGCGCGTGTTCCAGGACCCGATGAAGGGCACCGCCGCCAGCATGACGGTCGGCGAGAACATGCTTCTCGCGGAACTGCGCGGCAAGAGCAGAGGATTTCGTCCCGGCCTGAATGCCGCCCGCCTCGCCGCCTACAAGGAGCGCCTGGCCGTGCTTGGTCTCGGCCTCGAAAACCGGCTGGACACCAAGGTCGAGCTGCTTTCGGGCGGCCAGCGCCAATCGCTATCCCTCATCATGGCAGTCGGCGGTTCGCCCGACGTGCTTTTGCTGGATGAACATACGGCAGCACTCGATCCGCGCACCGCCGATATCGTCATGCAGGCAACGGTGCGCACGGTCGAGGCGCTCAAGCTGACGACATTGATGGTGACGCACAACATGCAGCACGCCGTCGATTTCGGCGACAGCATCATCATGCTCGATGCCGGCCGCGTCCATCTCGAAATTACCGGGGATGGCAAGCGACGCATCACAGTACCCGAGCTGATCGGCCACTTTGCCGTCAAGACCGACCGCATGCTGCTGGTGAGCTGAGATCATGATGGACTTCATTCAGACAACCGTTTCGAGCTTCGTCTCGCTCATCCCGGTCACACTAGCCCAGAGCTTCATCCTGAGCTTCGTCGTCCTCGGCATCATGATCCCGTTCCGGATGCTGAGCTTTCCGGATCTGACCAGTGAAGGCGCGTTTCCGCTCGGCGGCTGTGTCTGCGGTATTCTGCTTGCTGCGGGCGTCACACCGCCGCTGGCGATCGCCGTTGCTTTCGTCGTCGGCCTTGCCGCCGGCTGCTGCACGGCCTTCATTCACCTGCGCTTCCGCATTCATACGCTGCTCGCCGGCATCCTGATGTCGACGATGCTTTATAGCGTCAATCTCGGGATCATGGGCAAATCGAACCTCTCCGTCTTCGGCTCGCCGACTGTGTTCGACTGGGTACCTTTCACGACGCCGGGCTTTCCCGCAAGCAAGATCGTCATCGCCGGCCTGCTGGCCATTATCGTGTTGATCGCCCTCAATCTCTATTTCAAGACGGAAAAGGGCACAGCCATGCGTGCCGTTGGCTCCAATCCCGACATGGCCGAGGCGCAGGGCATCAATGTCTGGGCGGCCACCATCGGCGGCGTCGGCATCGCCAGCGCCTTTTCAGCCGCAAGCGGTGCACTGATGGTCCAGTCGCAGGGCTTTGCCGATGTCAACATGGGTATCGGCATCCTGATCAACGGTCTTGCCGCGCTCATGATCGGCGAAGCCTTTACCGGCAAGCAGACCGTGTTGCGTCAGCTACTGGCGCCGTTCGTCGGCTCCATCATCTACTATCAGCTGGTGTCGCTGTGCCTTGCCGCCGGCATGCCGCCGCCGAACCTGAAGCTCGCAACCGGCCTGTTCGTGCTGATCATGCTGGCGCTGCCGAGCATCCGCCGCAGCCGCGGCGGAGCTGCCGCCCGAGAAACCATTCGCGAATAGATTACGAGGCAACGACATCATGGATAGCCTTCCCGATCTCGCCGCCGTCGAGGCCATGGACGAGGCCGACCCGCTGCGCGTCTTCCGCAGCCGCTTTGCCCTGCCCGCCGGCGTCATCTATCTCGACGGCAATTCGCTCGGTGCAGCCTCGCACGAGGTCTTTGCCGAAGTGCGCCAGGCCGCCATGGAAGAATGGGGCAACGGCCTGATCCGTAGCTGGAACAGCGCCGGATGGTTTCATCTGCCGCTGGAGCTCGGCGACCGCGTCGGCCGGCTGATCGGCGCCGCCGAAGGCCAGACCGTGGTCACCGACTCCACCTCGATCAATATCTACAAAACGCTTCATGCGGCGCTCGCAATGCGACCAGGCCGCAACGTGATCGTGGCAGAGGGCGACAGTTTCCCGACCGATATCTACATGGCCGAAGGCGTCCTTTCGACGCGCCCCGGCATCACGCTCCGCCTTGAGGGCCGTGATGCCAGCACCATCGAGGAGCTGATCGACGACAGCGTCGCCGTCGTGCTCGTCAATCACGTCAACTACAAGAGCGGCGAGCTGCGCGACATGGTGGCGCTGACGAAGCGCATCCAGGCGGCGGGTGCGCTCGTCATCTGGGATCTGTGCCACAGCGCCGGCGCTCTGCCGGTCGATCTCGACGGTGCGAATGCCGATTTTGCCGTCGGCTGCACTTACAAATATCTGAATGGCGGCCCGGGGGCGCCGGCCTTCATCTATGCGGCGAAGCGTCATCACGCATCGATCGTTCAGCCGCTCAGCGGCTGGTGGAGCCACGCTCGCCCCTTTGCCTTCGAACAGAACTTCGACGGCGATGCCGGCATCAAGCGTTTCCTCTGCGGCACCCAGCCAATCCTGTCGCTTCGGGCTCTGAAAGGGGCGCTCTCCATCTGGGACGAGGTGGACATGGAAGTCTTGCGCCGGAAGAGCATAGCGCTGACCGATCTCTTCATCCGCTTGGTCGAAACCAAATGCGGCCAATATGGTGTCGAGCTCGAGACGACGCGCGACAGCGAAAAGCGCGGCAGTCAGGTGTCCTTCATCCATAGCAACGCCTATGAAGTCATGCAGGCGCTGATCGAGCGCGGCGTTATCGGCGACTTCCGCGCCCCGTCGACATTGCGCTTCGGCTTCACGCCGCTCTATGTCTCATATCGCGACGTATGGCGTGCTGTGACGGTGCTCGAGGAAATCCTGAGCAGCGGATCATGGAAGGACGCACGCTTTGCGGTGCGCGCGGCCGTAACCTGATCTATAGGCGTCGTTAGCTGGAGAGAGGAAGCTGAACATGAGCTATTTCCGGGTCACCGATTGGGACGCCGCCTATACCAACGGCGCTTATATCGTCGACGGCGATCAATGGCCGGCCGCCTGGGTCGAACCGGCTAAGTCTTTCCGCGACAGGCTAACAACCGCGGGACGCGCAAAACTCGATCTGGCCTATGGTCCTGCGGAGCGCAATCGCTTCGATCTCTTTCTGCCCGAAGGCCAGCCGCAGGGATTGGTGGTTTTCGTCCATGGCGGTTACTGGCTGCAACTGGACAAAAGCTACTGGTCGCACCTGGCGGCCGGCTCGATTGCCAGAGGATACGCGGTCGCGATCCCGTCTTACACGCTTTGCCCGGAAAATCGCATCGCCGGGATCGGCAAGGAGATTGCCGCCGCGATCACGAAAGCAGCCGAGCTCGTCGGTGGCCCTATCGTTTTGACTGGCCACTCGGCCGGCGGTCAGCTCGTTGCCCGCATGATGACGACGACATCGCCGCTCGGTGAGACAATCCGCAAACGCATTCGCCACATCCTTGCCATTTCCGGCCTTCACGACCTGCGGCCGATCATGAGGCGCAGCATGAACGAGCAGCTTCGCATCGATGATGCGGAGGCAAAGGCCGAAAGCCCGGCGCTTCTGGAGCCGGTCGAAACCGTCCGCCTCACCTGCTGGGTTGGAGGTGCCGAACGCGCCGAATTCGTCCGCCAGAATGCGCTGCTTGCCAATATCTGGACAGGACTTGGCGCTGCCGCTGAGGTGGTGGTGGAGCCCGACAAGCATCACTATTCAATTCTGGATGGCCTGATGGAGGCCGAACATCCGCTGACGCGGGCCTTGCTCGCCGAATAACGTCTTCGCAGCCGGACAAAAGAGGTGCCCTCGGCGCCACAAACACCGAGGGCATCATGTCGTCAGCCGTTGACCGGTGCATTCATCGCCCAGGCGACGCCGAAGGGATCACGGAGCTGGCCCCAGCGATCGCCCCAGAACATCACCTGCGGTTCGACGACCACTTCGGCGCCGGCATCGACGGCACGCTGCCACCAGAAATCGAGGTCATCGACGACGAGCTGCATCGTGAAGGACTGCGGCTTTTCCAGCGCATGGCCATATTCCGGAAAAGCGTCGCCGAGCATGACCGAACTGCCGTTGATATAGAGATGGATGTGCATGGTCCGGCCCTTTTCATCGACCGGATACATGAAGGCCTGTTCGGCACCGAAAGCGCGCTTGTAGAATTCGGCGGCCTTCACAGCGCCGTCGACAGTCAGATAGGCTACGACGCCGCCGCGAACCGGCACGCGTGGCTGCTGGGACTGCGTCTGATCTGCTGCATCGGTCATGTTCGTCTCCTTGGGAACGGTTCTAGGTGTCATGCCCTTTCGATGGGCTGTTCCAAGGACGTTGGCCGATCATCCTTCCCGACAACCGGCGCCGAATTTTTTCGATTATTCTCGCGCGCCCGTCCCAGACTTCCGCGACCATCCATACGCTGGCATTCAGGCGCGCATAAGCCGGGCGGGACGGGCTTCGTTTAAAATTCGCGCCAAGGCATCCTCGCGTGACATTGGTCGCCCGAGCAGGAAACCCTGCACTTCGTGATAGCCTTCGGCCCGCAATTTCGCCAATTGCGCCTCCGTCTCGATGCCTTCGGCCAAGGTCACCGCATTGAAGCCGGAGGCAATACCGACAACAGCCCGCACGATGGCAAGATTGCCGGGATCGGCATCCATGCCGGCGACGAAACTGCGGTCGAGCTTGATCTTGTCGAAAGAGAAGGAGCGCAGATAGCTGAGCGAGGAATAGCCCGTGCCGAAATCGTCGATCGCGATGCGAATGCCAAGCTCTTTGAGGGCACGCAGCAGCGACAGGCTTTGCTCGACCTCGGAAAGCAGGATGGATTCCGTGACCTCGATCTCCAGGCGTCCGGGGCAGAGACCTGTTTCGCTCAACGCCGAGACGACCGTGGCCAGCAGGCTCGCATGCCGGAACTGATAGACGGACAGGTTGATGGCCGCTTTCAGATGTTCCGGCCACTCCATGGCGGTCCGGCAAGCTTCCCGCAGCACCCAGTCTCCGATCGGAACGATCATCCCCGTTTCCTCGGCGACGGGGATGAATTCCGCCGGCGCGATGAGCCCCCGCTTGGGATGGCGCCAGCGGATCAGAGCTTCGAAGCCGGAAAGAGCGTCTCCGTCCAGCCGGATGATCGGCTGGTAATGGAGCTCGAATTCGTCGTTCTGCAACGCCTCACGAAGCTCCAGCGTGAGCTGATGGCGCCGTTCAGCTTCAAGCCGCATCTCCGTCTGGTAGAAGCGATAGGTTGAGCGGCCACTTGCCTTGGCGGCATAGAGCGCCAGATCTGCGTCCCGCATCAGCACATCAGCATCGTTGCCGTGCTCCGGCGCCATGGCAATACCGATGCTGCAGGTCACATGTTCCCGGACGCCATCGAGATCGAAGGGTGCCGAGAGCGATTGCAACAGCAGATCGGCGAAGCGCCGGGCTCGCCCGGCATCCGTCATCCGCAAAACCAGCGCGAACTCGTCGCCGCCCAGGCGCGCGACCAGATCGCTCCTCTCGGCAAGCTGCTGGAGGCGTTCGGCAACCTGGCGCAGGAGCATGTCACCGGCGGCATGGCCCTTGCTGTCGTTGATATGCTTGAAATGATCGACATCGATGTAGAGCAGCGCGATTGGCTTTTCCGGCCTCGCAGCCGCCACCTGCCGCACGATGCTCTCGGAAAAGAATGCTCTGTTCGGAAGGCCGGTCAGGGAATCATGCATGGCAAGATGCGCAAGCCGCGCCTCGACGCTGCGCTCCTCGGTCACATCCTGGGAAATGCCGAGAACATAGCGCGGCGCTTGCCCTGACGGGGCGGGAAGCGCCCGCTTCGCTGTCTTCAGAATACGCAACATGCCATCCACAGTGTGAATGGTTTCCTCGAAGTAGACGGTTTCGGCGGTTTCGAAGGCAAGCTTGTCCTGCTCCCGGAAAAGCGCCGTCTGTTCATCGGAGAATATCGCCCGATCCGACTTGCCGATCACATCTTGTGCTGCGTGCCCAGCGATAGCGCCGCACGCCTCATTGAAGAGAATATAACGGCCGTCCCGCTCCATATCCTTGACGAAGACGCCGACGGGGAGATTGTCGACGATGCTGTCGAGCAGCGACTGGGTGGCATCGACCTGCCGCCGTGCCGCATTAACCTCGGTACGGTCCTGCACGATCGCCAGGATTGCTATCTTGCCGTCGAAGCGGATCTCCCGCCCATAGGTAAGAACCTCGAATGTATCGCCATCCGCCTTCAGATGCGTCCAGCGCTGCGCCGTCTCGATGTCGGTGCGGTGGTGCACGGCATCCAGCATCCGCTCGCGCTCCATAGATGGCCTGATGTCGAGCACGGTCATGACCGCGAAATCCGCGTCGCCATAGCCATAGAGGTCGCGGGCCGCATCGTTGACGATCAGAAACTTCAACGTCTGCGGATCATAGACCCACATCGGCGACGGATGTGTCTTGAAAAGCGACCGAAAATCGTCGTTCGGGGCGTCGGGCCAAACGGAATTCATAAGAAGGTCGACCTTGCCAATTCGAGTTTGAAGATTAGCGAATTGGATATTGATAGACGAAAAAACTAAATAAAATCAAAATAGTAACGAGATTAAACTTTAGGCAAAAGCCTATCGAATATGCAACGACAGGCTTTATTCCCTTCGTCCCGTTTCATCGATATGGGACCGCAAATGCCGTGAGGTTCAAAGCCCCGCCTTGTCGATCGCATGGATGACGCCGTGCAGCTCGCCAAGACCTTTCAGGCGGCCGATGAGGGAATAGCCGGGATTGGTCGGCTTATCGATATCATCGCCGATCAGATGTCCGTGGTCCGGCCGCATCGGGATCACATGATCCTCCCGGCCTTCTTTGCGGCGCCGCGCCTCCTCCGTGAGCAATGTGCGCAAAATGGCATACATATCGCTGCGCCCCTCCAGATGCGAAGCCTCCACGAAGGAGCCATCCTCTTCGATCGCAACGTCGCGCAGATGCGCGAAATTGATGCGGGAGGCAAATTCGCGGGCGATCGCCAGCACATCATTGTCGGCACGACAGCCGAGAGAACCGACGCAGAGCGTCAAACCATTGGCGGCATGATCGACATTGCCGAGGATGCGGCGCAGATCCGCTGCCGTTGAGACGACGCGCGGCAGGCCGAAGAGCGAAATCGGCGGATCGTCGGGATGAATGGCGAGACGGGCGCCGAGTTCCGCGGCGACCGGCACGACTTCCTGTAAGAAGGCTTCTAGATTGGCCTGGAGATCCTCGGCCGTCATGCCGTCGAAGAGGGCGATGGCCGAGCGGATGGCGTCACGGCCATAGCTGTCCTCGCCGCCGGGAAGGCCCGCGATGATGTTATTCTCCAGCCGTTGCACGGCCTCCGGCGAGAGCCCCTTCAGCCGCTCCTCGGCGCGCCGCAGCAGGTCCGGGGCATAGGTTCCTTCCGCATCCTTCCTGCGCAGGACGAAGACGTCATAGGCAACGAACTCCACCATGTCGAAACGCAATGCGAGCGCGGTGGTCGGCATCTCGAAGCGCAGATCCGTACGCGTCCAGTCGACAACCGGCATGAAATTGTAGCAGATGGTTTTGATGCCGGAGCGGGCGAGATTAACGAGGCTGTCCTTCCAGACACCGATCGCAGTTTTCGCCCCTGCCCCGCCGAGCTTGATCGCGCTCGGAACGGGGATCGATTCACACACGCTCCAGCGCAGCCCCGCCGCCTCGACCAGCGCCTTTCGCGCTTCGATTTCGGTCGGCATCCAGACGCGCGAATGCGAGACTTCATGCAGCGCCGTGACGATGCCCGTCGCGCCTGCCTGGCGCGCATGCAAGAGCGGAACGAGATCCTTCGGGCCGAACCAACGCCAGCAGCTTTCCATATGAAGTCTCCTCCATTTGTCGGTCAAAATATCCTTGAAAAGCAAAATGTCTACTGTCGTACGACGGTTGACACCTCTTATTGACCAACAATATGGTCCGATAGCGGAGGAGAGATGGTGGCAGATATCGCTGATATCGAGGATAGGGGTTCGGCGGTCGATCAGGTGGTCGACGCGCTGCGACGGCTGATGCGCGAGCGCAATCTCGGTCTCGGAGACGCTCTGCCCTCAGAAGCCGAGCTCGCTTCCATGTTCAATGCCAGCCGCAATACGGTGCGCGAAGCGATCCGCATCCTGAAGGCCTATGGCATTGTCGAAAGCCGCCAGAAGGTCGGCGCGGTGATTACGGATCGCCGCCAGCAGGCGCTGATGGAGCTTTTCTCTTTCGCCATCGACATCTCGGCAGAAAGCTTTCTCGATATCCAGGGATTTCGTCGCCTTATCGAGGTCAATCTCAGCGATCTCCTATTCGACGCGCTCGATGAAACCGCAATCAAAAGGCTGCGCTCCATCAACGACGCGATGAAGGCTGCATCGACATTGGCCGAGGGTGCGGAACTTGACTATAAGTTTCATGCCGCCCTTGTCGGCTTCGCCGGCAATCAGACCTTGTCACAAGTCTATGGCATTCTACAGCCATTGTTGCAGCGGCTCATGGAAGCGGGCAAACGCTCACGCGAGGCTGTCGACAGCGCCTATCACGAGCATCGCGCCATCATCGAAGCGTTGGAACAACGGGATCGAATCGCCTACGCCTATCACATGAACCGCCACCTGCAGGCGGGCCTGCAATTCATCGCGCCAAAGGCTGTTTGAGGCATCCCTTGCATCACGGACATATGACATGAAAAGACAGACGCTCGACACCGGCTGGACCATCTCGCGCCTTCGCGCGCCATCAAGTGCACCGGCCCTGCCCAATTCGATCCCCGCGACGGTGCCGGGCAACGTGCATCTCGACTTGATGGCAGCGCAGCTGATCACCGATCCCTATCTCGACGTCAACGAGATCTCGCAGGACTGGATCGGTCGCGCCGCCTGGCGTTACCGCCTGGCTTTCGATTGGGATGGCGAGGATGCCGAGCGCATCGATCTCTCATGCCTCGGCCTCGACACGGCGGCGCGCGTGGAGCTGAACGGCAGCTTGCTCGGCGAAACCCGCAACATGCATCGCAGCTACCGCTTCGACATCGGCGATCACCTGAAAAGCGGCCGTAACGAGCTGATCGTCGACTTCCAATCCGCCTATGAACATGGCGAGGAGGTCCGCAAGCAGCTCGGCAGCGCCGCCGATATTCCCCAGAATTATCCCGGTCCGAGCAATCTCATCCGCAAGATGGCCTGCAATTTCGGCTGGGACTGGGGTCCGACCGTTGTCACCTCGGGCATCTGGAAACCGATCGTTATCGAGAGCTGGTCCAAGGCTCGTCTCGGCAGCATTCGCCCGGAAATCACCCTGCAAGGCAACCAGGGCGTCGCGCGCCTGCATGTCGAGGTCGAATGGGCCGACAAGGGCACGGACAGCGTGGCGCTCGTGCTCTCCATCGGCGGCAAGCGCGCGGAAGTGCGCGTCGCGCAGGGCGAGACCCACGCGCTCATCGAATGCCGCATCGACAATCCGCAGGTCTGGTGGCCGCATGGCATGGGCGGCCAGCCGCTTTACGATCTTGATCTGCGGCTGCTCGGCTCGGACGGTGCGGCCCTCGACGGCTGGAAGCGGCGCGTCGGCTTCCGCTCCGTGCGGCTGGATACGACACCGGACGAGATCGGCTCTGCCTTCACGCTCGTCGTCAACGACGTGCCGGTCTTTGCGCGCGGCGCCAACTGGATCCCCGATGATTGCTTCCTGCCGCGCGTGACGCGCGAGCGCTATCGCGAGCGGATCGCCCAGGCCCGCGATGCCAATATGAACATGTTGCGCGTCTGGGGCGGCGGCATCTATGAGACCGATACGTTCTACGAGGAATGCGATGCCGCCGGCATCATGGTCTGGCAGGATTTCCTCTTTGCCTGCGCCACCTATCCCGAAGAGGAGCCCGTCTACAGCGAGATCGAGGCGGAAGCGCGCGAGGCGATCGCAAGGCTCATGCCCTACGCCTCTCTGGTGATCTGGAACGGCAATAATGAGAATATCTGGGGCTATTTCGACTGGGGCTGGCAGGATGTGCTCGGCAACCGTCCCTGGGGCGCCGGCTACTATCTCGACCTCCTGCCGAAGCTGGTGGCCGAGATCGATCCCACCCGGCCCTACTGGCCGGGCAGCCCCTATTCCGGCTCCATGGAGATCGCGCCGAATGCCGATGAGCACGGCTGCAGGCACATCTGGGATGTCTGGAACGAGGTGGGTTATGAGACCTACCGCAGCTATATCCCCCGCTTCTGCTCCGAATTCGGCTGGCAGGCACCGCCGACCTTCGCAACGCTTGCCCAGTCCGTGCGCGAGAAGGATCGCGCACCGGCTTCTCCTGCCGTCCTGCATCACCAGAAGGCAACCGGCGGCAACGACAAGCTTCTGCAGGGGTTGGAAGGCTGGTTTCCCCACCCGCAAAATTTCGACGATTGGCTCTTCGTCACGCAGCTGAACCAGGCGCGCGCGATCAGCTTCGGCATCGACCATATGCGCTCGCATCGGCCAACCTGTATGGGCACCATCGTCTGGCAGCTTAACGATTGCTGGCCGGTCACCTCCTGGGCGGCAATCGATGGCGCTGGCCGGAAGAAACCGCTCTGGTATGCCTTGAAGCATAGCTATGCGCCGCATCTGCTCACCATCCAGCCGCGCGGTGATGGCTTGGCTGCGGTCGCCGTCAATGACGCAACGCTGTTCTGGCGCGTGCCCTTCACAGTCGAGCGCTTCGATTTCACCGGCAAGCTGCTCGCCCGTCATCACGTCTGGCGCATCCTGTGCGATCGTTTCGAAAATACGGATATCGAGATCCCGGCCGAGGTCGCGACCCCAAACGATCCACGCCGCGAATATCTGCGCGCCCGCCTCGGCGATGCCGAAGCGTGGTGGTTCTTCGAGAAGGATATGAAGCTGCAATATCCGCAGCCGCGCTTTGACGTCGAGAGCGTCCAGACGGTGGACGGTGTTGCAGTCAGCATCACGGCGCAGTCGTTCCTGCGGGATGTCTGCCTGTTCGTCGATCGCATCAATCCGAATGCCGAGGTCGACGACATGCTGGTCAATCTCGCGCCCGGGGAAAGCAGGACGTTCCAGACCAAAGGCATTTCCAAGGAAGCCTTCGACGATGCCGATCTTTCGGCAATCCTTCGCACGGCCAACCAGGTTGCGGAGCTTCCAAATCAATGAAACCGCGCCTCCGTATGCGAAAAGATTCGGCGCGTTGCGCCGGATCTAGGCCTATATTTTCCGTACGCCGTCACAAAAGATTGCGCTGGTGAATGGCAAATTGCCTCCTATGATCGGACGGCGCCTTGTGATCTAGTGCCCCTCATCCGATCCATGAATCAGCGAGATCACGCTTATGTCCTCGGACACCAATCGCAGCTTTCAGACGCCCCGCCGCGAAGAACTTGGCCTCATCACCCTCAACAATACCGCCGGTCTTTCGGCTTCGGCCCTGCCGAACGGCACGCTGTTTTCGATCGACTTTGCCGACCAGCAGGGCGGCGTCATGATCAATCAGGTCCTCGGTTCGCCCGTCTATGGCGGTATCGGACGGCTCTATCTGCGCATCGGCGGTGCGAAGCCGGCGACTGCGGAAATCGTCGGGCCAAAGGCTGCCGTGCAGTTCGGCCATGGCAGAAACGGTTTTTCCTGGAGCGGCGAGACGGCCGGTGTGAAGCATACGGTCAGCCTGCGGCTGCACCCGAATAAGACCGCATGGTTCTGGCAGGTTTCGCTGGAAAACAGCACCAATGCGACGCTTTTGGCCGACCTCGTTCTCGTTCAGGATGTCGGCCTCGGCGATCGCGGCTTCCTGATGAACAGCGAAGCCTATGCCTCGCAATATATCGATCACCACATTGCCGATCATAGCGCCTTCGGCCCTGTCATCATGGTCAGGCAGAACCTCAAGCAGGGTGGCGGGCGAAATCCGTGGCTGGCGCAGGGCTGCCTCGAAGGTGCGGCGGCCTACGCGACCGATGCAATCCAGCTCCTCGTGCCGTCCAAGGGCAATGATGGCGTCATGGTGCCGGACTTTGGCACCAGCCTGCCCAGCGCGCGCCGCCAGCACGAGGTCGCCTGCCCGACAATACAGTCGAAGCCGCTTGCGCTCGCCGCCGGTGCTAAGGCGACCACGACCTTCTTCGGCCTCTTCGTTGCCGATCATCCGGCCGCTTCCAGTGACGCTGATCTTGCCAATCTCGATAGCCTGCCGGCGCTTCAAAGTGAGCTGGCAGCGGAGACGATATCAGTTGGACAACCAGTGCGCAGCCTCGTGCAGGACGCGCCGCTTGCCGAAAGCGACGATCTGGATCAAGCCGCGATCAATACGCTCTACCCCCAGCGTATGCTGGAAGAACACGCCGACGGGAAGCTGCTTTCCTTCTTCGTGCCCGACGGGCCGCATAACAGGCACATCGTGCTGCGCGAAAAGGAGCGGCAGGTAGCGCGCCGCCATGGCGCCATCGTCCGCAGCGGCCAGAACATGCTGCTCGATGACCAGACACTGGCCGCCACCTGCTGGATGCAGGGCATCTTCGCCGCGCAGCTGACCATCGGCAACACGTCTTTCCACAAGCTGTTTTCGGTCTCGCGCGATCCCTACAATCTGACCCGGTCGAGCGGCCTGCGCATGCTCGTTGATCTCGGCGATGGCTGGCGCCTGCTTGGCGTGCCCGCCGCCTTCGAGATGGGCTTGAGCGATACGCGTTGGATCTACCGCCTTCCCGGCCGAACCATCACTGTATCGGCAATCGCCTCCGGCGACGACCCGGCGATGCAATGGAGCGTTTCCGTAGAGGGCGCCGCCTGCCGCTTCCTCGTATTTGGCCATATCGTGCTTGGCGAACGTGATTACGAAGCCGTGGCGAACATCGCAGTCGATGCGGCCGCCAAGCGCATCTCTTTCCGGCCGCAGCCGTCCTGGCTGTGGGACCGGTATCCGAAGGCTGGATACCATCTCGTCACCTCGACCCCGGATGCGTTCGAAGCCGTTGGCGGCGATGAGCTGCTCTATAGCGACGGCGCCACCCGCAACGGCCCGTTCATCGCCCTTAAATCGCATCCGACGAAGGAGTTGCGCTTTGCCGTCACCGGCTCGATGACCGATGCGCAGGCGGCCGAGGCGCTTGCTACGCGCTATGCCACCGGTGTGGAAAGCGAAGAGATGCTGGCGCCGGCGCGCCGCTTCTGGAGCCATGTGACGCGGGGCGCGCGCATCGAGGGTGATGGCCGAGATGTGGCGGCGCAGGCCGTGATGCTGCCCTGGATCGCGCATGACGCCATTATCCATCTGAGCGTGCCGCATGGGCTCGAGCAATATACGGGGGCTGCCTGGGGCACGCGCGACGTCTGCCAGGGGCCAATCGAATTTCTGCTTGCCTACGAGCATGACGAAGAAGTCCGGAAGATCCTTACCACACTCTTTTCCGAGCAATACCGCGATCGCGGCGACTGGCCGCAATGGTTCATGCTGGAGCCCTACGCCAATATCCGCGCCGGCGAGGCGCATGGCGATATCGTCGTCTGGCCGCTGAAGGCGCTCTGCGATTACATCGAGGCGACCGGCGACATCGCCTTTCTTGCCAAAACTGTGCCGTGGCGCGCCGACGACACCATGCAGCTGACTTCCGAACATGCAACGATATCCGATCACATCGAAAAGCTGCTGGACACCGTGCGCGGCCGCTTCGTGCCGGGCACGAGCCTCATCCGCTACGGCGAGGGCGACTGGAACGACAGTTTGCAGCCGGCCGATCCGCACCTGCGCGACTGGATGGTTAGCAGCTGGACCGTATCACTTCTGTACGAACAGCTGGTGCGCTACGCCAACATCCTGACGCTCGCCAGCCGCAATGAGGAAGCGCAGTCGCTACAGGCGACCGCCGCCGCCATGCGCGCCGATTTCAACCGTCTCCTGATGCGTGACGGCATCGTTGCAGGCTACGGCGTCTTCGATCCGAGCCATGACGGCGTCGAGTTGCTGCTGCATCCGGAGGACACGCGAACTGGCCTGCATTATTCGCTGATCGCGATGACGCAGCCGATGATCGGCGGCCTGTTCACGCCCGATCAGCGCCACGCCCATATGAAGCTCATCCGTGAGAACCTGCTGTTCCCGGATGGCGTGCGGCTGATGGAAAAGCCGGCAACATACTCCGGTGGTCCGGAGAAGCTCTTCCGGCGGGCCGAATCCTCCTCCTTCTTCGGCCGCGAAATCGGGCTCATGTATGTGCATGCGCATCTGCGCTACTGCGAGGCCTTGGCGCTCGAAGACGATGCGGAAGCGGTATGGGCGGCACTCGCGCTCGCCAATCCGATTGCCGTCAGCGGCAGGGTGGAACATGCGTCTCTGCGCCAGCGCAACACCTATTTCAGCAGCAGCGATGCGGCCTTCGACGACCGCTATCAAGCATCTGCGGAATGGGCGCGCGTCAAGGCGGGCGATATCGCCGTCGATGGCGGCTGGCGCATCTATTCGAGCGGCCCCGGCCTTTACACTAAGAGCCTGATCGGCAACGTCTTCGGCTTCAAGCGGCAATTCGGCGAGCGCATCCACAAGCCGTTGTTGCCGGCCTCCATCGGCGCCTGCGAGGTGAAGCTGGATTTCACGGCCTGAGCCGGTCGTGAAAAGAAAAGGGGTCGCATCAGCGGCCCTTTTTCAACCGGTGATAGTTGGTTGGCTTCGCCGCGGGAGCTGCCCCCGCACCTCTATCGACCTTCTGGTTAACCGAATCGGCTAATCTCGTGCGGATGTGCAAAGCCCGGAGGCGGATTTGGAAACGGCGCTCTATCTCCCGATCAAGTCATTTCTCGAAGCGGCCGGCTATGCGGTAAAAGGCGAGATCGGCGGCTGCGACCTTGTCGGCCTGACTGATGGCGAGCCGCCCGTCGTCGTCATCTGCGAACTGAAGATGACCTTCAACCTCGAACTCGTCCTGCAGGCGGTGGATCGCGCTGCTGCCAGCGACGAGGTCTGGATCGCCGCCCGCGTCTCGGCAAAGGGCAAGGGCCGGGAAGGCGATCGTCGGTTCCGCGACCTTTGCCGAAGGCTGGGCTTCGGCATGCTGACCGTCTCGGACAGCGATGTCGTCGACATCGTCGTCAGCCCCGTCGCGCCGATGCCGCGCAAGAATGCGCGGCGCAGGTCACGCCTTGTGGAAGAGCATCGCCGGCGCAAGGGGGATCCGGCCCTAGGCGGCAGCACGCGCAAGCCGATCATGACCGCCTATCGCCAACAGGCCCTTGCCTGCGCCGCTGCCATCGAAAACGGAGCGCAACGCCCGAAAGACATGCGCGAAGCAGCACCGAAGGCCCCGCAAATTCTGAGGGACAACGTTTACGGCTGGTTCGAGCGCATTGACCGAGGAATCTACGCTTTGACAGAGCTTGGAATAGAGGCCCTCAAGCGTTGGCCGGCAGCGCAGCTTTAAATATGGAGAATTTCCGGTCGCCCAACATTAAATTCATGTAATATCTTAACATTCCGCAATACAAACATGATCAATATTTAATTTGTAAAACACAATTGGCGGATCATATTAACACCAAGCGCCAATTCAAATCTATACTTTGCTTCCCGTAGTAAAAACGGGAAACAAAGTCGCTCGCAAAATTGACGCGGACCAATCGACGCCCGTCCCCGGTATGGACGAGCCGCCAAACCGCCAACGATCTCGCAAGGGACTTTCGCCATGCCTTCTCTTCTCCGCAAACATCGCACAGCCGCCATCGTCGGCGCCGCTATCATCGTCGGCGCCGGCGCATTGCCTTTTGCCTTCAGCACATCCGCAACCGTCGCCTCGGCCGCCGAACCGGCCGGCATCATCGCACCCGGCGGCTCCTTCGCTCCGATCGTCGATGCCGACAAGCCGGCCGTCGTCACCGTCACCACCACCATGAAGGCGACCGATACCAGCGCCGACGGCAGCAACTCGCCGATGGACGAGCAGTTCCGGCAATTCTTCGAAAACCAGGGTATCCCCTTCCCGAAGCAGATGCCGCGTCAGCAGCAGAGCCAGCGCGCCATGGCGCTCGGTTCCGGCTTCATCATCAGCCCGGATGGAGTCATTGTCACCAACAACCACGTCATTCAAAACGCCGTCGACATCAAGGTGACGCTTGATGATGGCACGGAGCTGCCGGCCAAATTGCTGGGCGCAGATGCCAAATCCGACCTTGCCGTTCTGAAGATCAACGCGCCGAAGCCGCTCGCCACCATCGCCTGGGGTGACTCCGACAAGCTGAAGCTTGGTGACCAGATTCTCGCCATAGGCAATCCCTTCGGCATCGGCACGACCGTCACAGCCGGCATCGTCTCGGCTCGCGGCCGCGACCTGCACAGCGGCCCCTATGACGACTTCATCCAGATCGATGCCCCCATCAACCACGGCAATTCCGGCGGGCCGCTGGTCGACCGCGAAGGCAATGTCGTCGGCATCAACACCGCCATCTACTCGCCGAACGGCGGCAGCGTCGGTGTGGGCTTTGCCATTCCCTCTGCCGAGGCCAAGGCGATCGTCGCGAAGCTCGAGAAGAACGGCTCAATCGATCACGGTTATCTCGGCGTCGCCATCCAGCCGGTGACCTCGGATATCGCCAATGCCATGGGCCTCTCGCAGACCCAGGGTGCGCTCGTTGCCAGCGTCAATGACGATACGCCAGCCGCACGCGCCGGCATCAAGAGCGGCGACATCGTCACCGCCGTCGGCAATGAGAGCGTGAAGACGCCAAAGGATCTGTCGCGGCTGGTCGCCGATCTCTCTCCCGGCGACAAGCGTTCCCTCACCCTGTGGCGCGACGGCAAGAGCATGGACGTCAATGTCACCATCGGCGGCAATGACGACAGCAAGCAGGCCGCCAACGACGCTAGCGACGGCAAGGTCCAGCCCTCCAACCAGCCGAGCATTGGCGTCGGCCTTGCCAACCTCACACCGGATGTGCGTGAGCAGTTGAACCTGCCGCATGGCGTCGAGGGCGCCGTCGTTGCCAGCGTCAATCCCGAGAAGCCCGCCGCCGCTGCCGGCATCCAGACCGGCGATATTATCGTCTCGGTCAACGATCAGCCGGTCCACAACGCCCATGAGGTGCAGACGGCCGTTGCCAAAGCCGGCAAGGATGGCCGCAAGTCCGTCCTGCTCCTGATCGAGCGCGACGGCAACAAGACCTTCGTCGCCGTGCCGTTCTCGGCCGCTTAGAAGATCTGAGGCATTGAATGATCGGTCCGCTTCCAGCAACGGAGCGGGCCGAATTTGTCTTGTTTCGCCGTCTCCACGTGGCCTATGTCCTGAACGCCGCCTTTCCACAACGGAAACCTTCCGTTTTTGACACCTGACTCTTTTTGTCCAAACTCTGCCTTTGTGATGGTACAAATAGCGCCGAAGCCGATTGAAACGATCGGGCGGGAAGTTTAAACCGCTCCGGCGATATCAGCGGCTAGGCCTTAAAACAGGAATAAGCGGCGGCAGGAGTTGGAGTGACTGATCCCTACGATATTCTCGGCGTTGCGCGCGATGCGGGCGAGGAGCAGATCAAGGCAGCTTATCGCAAGCGCGCGAAGGCAGCCCATCCGGATTCCGGCGGCGATACCGAGGCTTTCGCGCGGCTGCAAAAGGCCTACGAGCTTCTTCTCGACCCCGTACGCCGCAAGGTGTTCGACGATACCGGCTATGATGTCGAACTGACCGATGCCGTCGACCTGCAGGCGCTGGTCGCGATCGAGAAGCTGATTACAGAGGTCGTGCTTGACGAACGGGAACCTGGTACCTTCGATCCGGTCGCCAAAATGCGCGCGAGCCTTCTGGAAGAAATTCGCAAGGCGAATTTCAGCAAGAGCGAGCTCGAGCGACACTCCAATCGCATCGGCCTTCATTTAGAGCGGCTGGGCAAGCGTCCGGGCAAAGACGTAGTCGGCCACATGCTGCGCGCCCGCATCAAAGCGATCGCCACCGCCATCAGCGAAACGGAAGCAAAGATCGGTGCCACCGAACGCGCCTGCGACATGCTCGAAGGCTATCTTTACGAGATGAACGAGCCTCAGGAAGAAGCGGAAACGGCTGCCGAGATCGAATGGGACGAGCCAAGGGTCCGCTCGGCCGCGCAGTAGAAGCTCACTTTTTCACTGCTCGGAAGAGGCAAATTTCGCGTTTGCCTTGATCGCCACATCACTTTCAGCAACGCAATGTTGCAATGCAACAATTTTCCCTGGACAAATCGAGGGGCTGGCCTAGATCATGCATCCAGCACGCCGTCCTGCTTCATCGGGCGACGGCGAAGCGGCAATGGCGGGCGCCGTGTTTCCGGCATTCGCCGAAGGTCTAAAAACGGCGAGGTATGCGTTTGCTGGCTTCCGAAGCGGATGAAGTCGTCTTTGAACATCTGAGCGAGAACCGATCGCGGGCGGCATTGAGAGGCGCCTTCTGGTCGGCGCTGGACACACTTATCCCGACGGCGCTCAACAGCCTGGTCTTCGTCGTCACCTCGCGTTTTCTTCTGCCCCAGGATTTCGGCCTGGTCGCACTCGCCTTCGCCATCGTCAGTTTCGCTTCCGGTTTCGGTCCGACGGCCTTCGGCGAGGCCTTGATCCAGCAGAAATCCATTCGGCGCAGCCACCTCGATACGGTCTTCTGGCTATCCTTCGCCTCCGCGGCAATCCTCTATGCCGCGCTGTTTCTGCTTTCCCCGTTTCTCGCCCATTGGGTCGGACATGACGACATCGTCAAGCTGCTGCTGATCATCGGCCTGAAAATCTTCTTCGACATGATGATCATCGTGCCAAACGCCCTGATCGGCCGCACGATGTCCTTCCATCTCGCAGCTGCCCGCACGGCGATCGCCACCACCGTTTCGGCGACGATCTGTCTTGCGCTGATCTTCGCCGGTTTCGGGCTATGGGCGCTTGCAATTGCCCAGATCGCAGCTCCCGCTGCTGCCTGCGTTGCCGCATTCTGGGGCGCAAGATGGCTGCCGGGTTTCCGTATCAAGCTCTCGAGCCTGCGCGAATTGCTGCATTACGGCATCTTCGCCTCGGGCAACCGCTTCCTCCAGACCATGAATCTCGACCAGCTGATCATCGGCACGCTGGTGAGCCCGGCCGCTCTCGGTATCTATAATTTCGCTCGGCGGCTCTACGAGATGCTCAACAATGTCGTTGCGGGCGGACTGAATTCGGTCAGCCACGTGCTGCTCTCCTCGCTGCAGCACGATAAGGACAAGGTGCGCGAAGCCTTCCTCATGGCGACCTTCGGCTGCTCGCTGGTGTCTTTCCCGGCCTTCATGGGGCTTGCGGCGGTCGCCGACGATGCCATTCCGCTGATCTTCGGACCGCACTGGGCCGCCGCCATCTGGCCGGTTCGTTTCTTCTGCGTCATCGGCCTGATGGCCGGTATCGGCATCATCCAGGCCTCCCTGATCACCAGCCAGGGCAGATCCGACTGGTGGTTCTACTATCAGCTGGTGCGCAACGTCGTCTCGATCCTCACCGTGCTCATTCTTCACCAATACGGGGTGACAACGGTCGTATTTGGTCTCATGCTCGGAGTAGTGATGCTCTGGCCGGTGACGCTGTGGATGGTGTCGCGATTGATCGGTCTCAGCATCGCGGAATATTTCGGTCAGTTCCTGAGACCCATCGCCGCTTATCTCGGCATGCTTGTCGCCGTGCTGGCAATCTCGTCGGCCCTAGTCAACCAACCGCTGGCAGAACGCCTTATCTGTGAAGTCCTAGTCGGTGGCCTCGCCTATTCGGCCCTCATCCTTCTCCTATGCAGAGAAAGGGTCCTCTTCCTCGTGCGAACGACGCTGCAAGGCCGTCGCGCGAAGGCACAGTAGCAGTCGTCGCGAACAAGGACGGAAAAGGCTCATTCCATCTCGCGATAGAATACCAAGTCGGAAAGGCGGCTCATGACACTGGTTACGTTCATCATTCCCGTTCGCCATCAGGCCAATTCCAATGATTGGCCGGCGCTGAAACGGCGGCTGTCGCAAACGATCGCATCGATCGCCGGGCAGTCCAACAAAAACTGGCGCGGCGTTGTCGTCGCCAATGAAGGCGCCGATCTGCCGGATCTGCCGCCGAATTTTACGGCAGAACGCGTGACCTTCCCGCCAAACCAGCTGCATGACATCAACGGCGCCGATCGCGAGAAGGTCTATGATGCATTCCGGCTGGACAAGGGCCGCCGCGTCCTGAGCGGCATGCTATCCGCGCGGGATACCCGTTTCTTCATGATCGTCGACGACGATGATTTCGTCAGCGCCAACATCGTGGATTTCGCGGCTGGAAATAGCGATGCCAACGGCTGGAAAATCAACCGAGGCTATCTTTGGAACGAAGGCGGCAGACTGCTTATGCATCACAACGACTTCGCCAATTATTGCGGTACGTCGCTGATCATTCGCTCCGATCTCTATCGCTTGCCGGCGACCTTCGAGGATGCGGAGATCGATTATATCAAATCCATGCTCGGCAGCCACGTGCGCATCGGCAAGCTGCTGGCCGACGCCGGCTCTCCGCTCGGCTCGCTGCCCTTCCGCGGCGCGATCTATCGGGTCGGCCATGCCGGCGCCCACAGCAAATCCTCCAATCTCATCAGGACCCATTTCCTCAACCGGTCGGTGCTGACAAGTCCGCGCCAGTTCCTGGGCAACCTTTCGCGGGTGCGCCCGCTCGATCGCAACCTTAGAAACGAGTTCTTCGGCGCGCGGGCCGCCGGATAGCTTAGGCGTAACCTTTCCCCTCACGAGGTTTCGATCAATGCCGGCTGATGCAACGAGACACAGATATGCCGCCCTGGATGCGATGCGCGGTCTGGCGGCATTCGCCGTCGTCGTCTATCACCTCGACAGGCCCTATGCGCCTTCGGCCTATATCGCGGTCGATTTTTTCTTCGTGCTCAGCGGCTTCGTGATTGCCAGGGCCTATGGTGAAAAACTCGCGAGCGGCATGACCGTGCTGGCCTTCATGAAGGCTCGCTACGCGCGTCTCTATCCGCTCTTCCTCATCGGCAGCGTCTACGGCCTTGTGCAATTGCTGCTGCACTGGCAGGCATCCGGTGTCGGACGGGCCGATCTTGCCGCGAGCATCCTTACGACCATATTCATGCTGCCTTCGCCGAGTTTTCTGACGCGGTCGGCGGGCGACATCTTGGCGCTTTATCCGCTGAATGGCCCCGCCTGGTCGCTATTTTGGGAGCTGCTGGCCAATCTCATATTCGCGCTCGTGCTGTTCAGATTGAAAACGCGGAGCCTGATCCTCACAGCCGCCGCATCTCTGGCGCTGCTGATCGGCTCCGTCTTCCTGCACAAATCGCTCGATCTCGGCTGGGAATGGCACTCGGTGGACGGCGGCCTTGCCCGCGTCTTCTTTTCCTTCACGCTCGGAATGATCATCTACCGGCTTCGAAACAGCACCGCGATTGGCTGGACCATGAACAGCTATGCCGCCCTGCTGCCCATTGCGGTGATCTTAATCTTGCTGTTTCTCCCCACCTATTCGCTGAAATATGCGCTTGTTTTCTGCATCCTGATCTCGCCGCTCATCGTCCTTGCCGGTACGATGCTGGAACTGCCAGAGAGGCTGCAACGGCTCGGTATCTTTCTCGGCTATCTCTCCTATCCCATCTATATGTGCCATCGCGGCTTCACTGAGATTTACGGGCATCTGATGCGCGATACCCACTTACCGCAGGCCGTCTACATCGCGATCTATCTCGTCGCGATTTCCATCATCGCGTTCGTCTCTGCCAAGCTTGCTGAAATCCTGGTTCGCTATATCGGCGCCTCGAAAGGCGCTCACAAAGGCATCGAAGCCAGCCAACGCGGCTGACTGTCTCCGGAGATCACGTGTGGACGGCGGCAAGTGCGATGGCATCGGCGACCTCGTCACACCGCTCCGAAAGATTGGCCGTCGCAACGCGCAAGTGGCTGCTGGGCAGGATCGAGAATTTTGCACCGGGATGCACCGCGATGCCTCGGGCAGCAAGCGTCACCATCGCGAAAGGCTCCGACGAGACCGGCACCCAGGCACATAATCCCTCTCCGTGCCACGCATCGACGCCGCGCTCGCAAAGCGCATCGATGAGCCCTGCGCGGCGTTCCCGATAGGTCCTGCGGGCATGATCCAGGCACGATGCCGTCGCCGGATCGCGCAGCAGCCAGGCAGCCGCCGCCTGCAGGATACGGCTGGTCCAGCCGGAACTAAAGCTGCGATAGGACTGGATCTGGTCGATGATCGCCCGTGAGCTCGACAATACGGCGAGGCGCAGGTCCGGCCCGTGCGTCTTCGAGTAAGACAGAATATGGATGACCCGATCCGGAAAGAGATGTCCCATCGAATGACGTGGTGCCGTCGAGATATCGGCAATGCCATCGTCCTCGACGATCAGCGTATCCTTGTCGCGAAGGATCTCCGTGAGGCTTGCCATGCGTGCCGGGCTCACGCTCTGGCCGGTGACGGAATGGATGCGCGGCTGGAAGATGAAAGCGACCGGGCGATATTTTAGCGCTTCTTCCAGCGAGGCCGGCAGCGGCCCCTCCCCGTCGCATTTCACCGGAATGATGCGGGCGCCCCGATCCTCGAGAATATCGAGAAGCCGCATGCCCGTCGGATCTTCGATCGCAACGGCAGCACCCGGCATGACGAGGGCGTTGATCAGGGTGTAGACGGCATTGTAGCCGCCATTGGTCGCCAGGAACGCCTCCGGCTCATAGGGCCATGTCTTCCTGACCTCGCGCTCAAGCTCCGGCAGGATGCGGCTGCGCTCGTAGCTGTTGAGATTTTCGGCCGAGGCGCCATAGGCCATCGCCGCCTCCAGCTTTGGCAGCAGGCGAACATCGGGAACGGCTGCTGTCAGATTGAGGGCGTCGGAACCGTAATCGCCGACACTTGCTAACCGCGCCGGCTTCGCGACGAAGCGGTCGCCGCTGACCCATGTGCCATTCCTGCCGCGTCCGCTGATGATCTTCTGACGTCTGAGTTCGCTCCAGGCTTCCGACAGGGTCGCCGGGCTCACGCCAAGGACAAAGGCGAGGTCGCGGATCGGCGGCAGCTTGGTTCCAACAGGCAACACACCGGCTCGGATGAGCGCGCTCGTTTCAAGCGCGATGCCACGGATGGTCCGATCGCTCAATTGTGAGGCAAACCATTTCGCATCCCGCTCTTCGCTCATTTTGACACCATTTTTAATGTTCAATAACGTAATAACATTTGATCGACTTATATTGAACATTTACTCGTTGAGAAAACAAGTTTTCCCGCGAGTGAATTTCATGCCCCTTACTCTCCGCCTTGCCCTCCGCGACTGGGACTATATGACGCCTTTAGTCCTGGGCGATGTCTCCTCCCCGAAACTCGACATCAAGGTGGATCGCGTCGGCACGCTGGTCTCGCATGTTGGGAAGAGCGACGCCTATGACGCGGCGGAAACATCCTTCAGCCGCTACACGCAGATGCGCATCGACGGCGACGAGAGCGTGGTCGGCATACCGAACTTCATCATGCGCGGCTTCCGCCATCGCTGCGTCATCACGACCAAGGAAAGCCCGATCACGAGCTTCGCCCAATTGGCCGGCAAGCGTATCGGCGTCACCGGCTGGCGCGACTCCGGCAATACCTGGACGCGGGCAGCGCTACGCCGCGAAGGCGTCGGCGTCGAAGATGCCATATGGTATGCCGGCCGCCTCACTGAAGCCCATCCGATCACCGACCGCCTTGATGGCTTTGGCCGTCCCGGCCGCATAGAGGCGGCACCCGGCGAAAGGCCGATGGTGGACCTGCTGAAGGAAGGGCTGCTTGACGCGATCTTCACGCCCTTCATGCCGGACGGCTATTTTGCCGGCAACTCCGGCTTCCGCCAGCTCCTGCCCGATTTCCGCGCGGCCGAGCATCGCTATTTTGCCGATGTGGGCTATGTACCGGGGATGCACCTGATCGGCCTGAAGGCTGAGATCGTCGCCGAGCATCCCTGGGTCATTGCCGAATTGAGCAGGTTGATCGACGAATCGCAGCGCATGTGGCTCAGCAAGCGTCGCAAATATGCCGAAACCACGCCCTTCATGCTCGACGAACTGTTGAAATCGGCAACCGAGCTGCCCGAAGGGTGGGATGCGAGCGGCTTTGCCGCCAACCGCAAGATGATCGCCGATTTCGCCGAGGAGCTGCATGTGCAGGGCATCCTGCCGCGGCTGATGACGCCGGAGGAACTCTTCCCGTTCGACGTTGATGGCAGCCGGACAAGCGCTGCCTGACGACCACATCGTATCAGAGACACAAAGCAAAAAGGGGAATGAACATGTCGCTGAAGAAAATGATCTACATCGCCCTGGCAACCTGACGATGTCGGGTGCTGCCTTCGCCGAGGATGCGAGCCTGCCGAAACTTTCGGTCAACAAAGATCTGCAAGCCAAGCTGCCGGAAGCGATCCGCACATCGGGCAAGATGATCTCCGTCAACAACGGCTCCTTCCCTCCCTATGAGATCGTCACGGGCACCAAGCTGACCGGCGCCAGCGCCGATCTGACCGACGCGATCGGCGAGGTGCTTGGCGTGAAGATCGAGCATGAAAGCGTCAGCGGCCTGCCCGCCATCCTCGCGGGCATCAATTCCGGCCGCTATCAGTTTGCCTTCGGGCCGATCGGCGATTTCAAGAGCCGCGAGGAAGCCAACGACTTCGTCGACTGGGTGCAGGAATTCGTCGTCTTCGCCGTCCAGAAGAGCAATCCGAAGGGGATTACCTCGCTCGACAGCGCCTGCGGCCAGCGCATCGCCGTCATGGCCGGCGGATCGGCCGAAAAGGTGATCCAGGTTCAGGCCGAGAAGTGCAAAACCGACGGCAAGGGTGCAATTGAAGTCCAATCCTTCACCGACCAGCCAAGCTCTATTCTCGCGGTCCGCTCCAAGCGCTCCGACGCCTTCTTCTCCTCGCAAGCCCCGCTCACCTATTTCGTCTCTCAGGCGAACGGCCAGCTCGAATTAACGGGCGTCGGCCAAAAAAACGGTTTCGAGGATCTCTATCAAGGTGCCGTCGTGCCGAAAGGCTCGCCGCTCGGTCCGATCCTCAAGGAGGCCGTCAAGGTTCTTATGGACAACGGCACCTATGCCGCCATTATGAAAAAATGGGGCCTTGAGAACAACATGATCAAGGAACCCGGTATCAATCTTGGCGGGACGTTGCCGAAATGAGCTCGAACTCCAGAAACAACGCATCGCCTTCCGGCGATGCGGGGGAGCGGGATGTGGCGAATGCCCACACACCGTTCCCGAAGGGTCGTGTGGCAGCCTGGATCGTTACCCTTGCGATCGCGGCCTATTGGGCCTGGTCGGTCGCGCGCAATGAAAACTTCGGCTGGCATGTCGTCGCCCAGTACTTCTTCGACCCCGTCGTCATCAGCGGCCTCTATGTCTCGCTCGGGCTGACCGTCGTCGCCATGGTGCTCGGCATCGTCTTCGGCCTGTTGCTGGCGATTGCCCGCATGTCGAAAGACACCCTGGCAAGCACGCTCGCCTCCCTGTTCATCTGGTTCTTCCGCGGCACGCCGCTGCTCGTGCAGCTGATCTTCTGGTACAATCTTTCGACGCTCTTCCCGACGCTATCGATCGGCATTCCCTTCGGCCCGACCTTCGTCAGCTGGGACACGAATTCCGTCATCAGCCCGATGACGGCTGCCATCGCCGGCCTTGCTCTGAACGAAGCCGCCTACATGGCCGAAATCATCCGCGGCGGCCTGCTTTCGGTCGACAGAGGCCAGTTCGAGACCGCTGAAGCCTTCGGCATGACACGTATTCGGGCGCTGCGCCGCATCATCATCCCCCAGGCTATGCGCTCCATCGTGCCGCCAACCGGCAATCAGTTGATCAGCATGATCAAGGCGACCTCGCTCGTCAGCGTCATCGCCATGGCCGATCTGCTTTATTCAGTGCAGTCGATCTATAACCGCACCTTTGAGGTCGTCCCGATGCTGCTCGTCGCCGTCATCTGGTATCTGCTGATTACGTCGGTGCTGAATATCGGCCAGAGCTATATCGAGCGCTACTATAGCCGCGCCGACCGCCGCACCAGCGGGACGAAGGTGGCAGCAGACGGCACGCCCGCGCTTGTGCCGGCACAGGAGGCAGGCCAATGAACGCTTCCGTGAACTCAATCGTCAACGCCAGTCCCCTGGTACAGGCGCGCAACGTCCACAAGTCCTTCGAACATCTTGAAGTCCTGAAAGGCATCGACCTCGATGTGACGCCCGGTGAAGTCGTCGTCATTCTCGGGCCGTCCGGTTCCGGCAAGTCGACTTTCCTACGCTGCATCAATCATCTGGAATCGATCAATCGCGGTTCGATCGAAGTCGATGGCGAGCAGATCGGCTATCGGCTGAACAAGGGTCGGCTGGTCAAGCTCTCCAACCATGCGATCGCGCTGCAGCGGCGCAAGATCGGCATGGTGTTCCAGCAGTTCAATCTCTATCCGCATATGACAGCGCTGCAGAATGTCATCGAGGCGCCAATCGGCATTCATGGCGAAAGCCGCAAGCAGGCAACCGAGAATGCGCTGGCATTGCTCGACCGCGTTGGCTTGTCGGCCAAGGCTCACAACTACCCCCGGCAACTCTCCGGCGGCCAGCAGCAGCGCGTGGCGATTGCAAGAGCGCTGGCGATCAAGCCGAAGCTGATGCTCTTCGACGAACCGACCTCGGCGCTCGATCCGGAACTCGTCGGCGAAGTGCTCGCCACCATGCGCGACCTTGCCAGCCAAGGCCTGACGATGATCGTCGTCACCCACGAGATCGGCTTCGCCCGCGAAGCGGCCGACCGAGTCGTCTTCATGGATGGCGGCAAGATCGTTGAGCAGGGCAAGCCGGAGGATGTGATCGGCAATCCGCAGCATCCCCGCACCAGAAGCTTCCTGTCGCGCTTCATCTAGCGCGACAGCTCCATCATCAGTGCAGCCTGCACGCTTTCTGGCGGAAAGCGGCTCAAGCGAACCATTGGAACAGCCATGACCCTCGACAACGATTTCGCCCGCCTCTCGGATTTCGAGCCGATGAAGGCCGAACTGGCCGGCATCCGCCAGCATCTGCACGCCAATCCCGAGCTATCCTTCGAAGAGGCGGAAACCGCGCGCTTCGTCGCCGAGAAGCTGGAAGCTTGGGGCTATGAGGTGACGCGCAATGTCGGCGGTCATGGCGTCGTCGCGCGCATGACGGTTGGAGCCGGCAAGAAGAGCATTGCGATCCGCGCCGACATGGACGCCCTGCCGATCACCGAGCAGACCGGCGCCGCCTATGCCAGCAAGACGCCGGGCAAGATGCATGCCTGCGGCCACGACGGCCACACCACCATATTGCTCGGAGCGGCCGAATATCTCGCCCGCACCCGCCGCTTCAACGGCACCGTGAACCTGATCTTCCAACCGGCTGAGGAGGCGGGCGCTGTCAGCGGCGCTCCCGCGATGATCAAGGATGGCCTGTTCGAACGCTTTCCCTTCGACGTCATTTACGGGCTGCACAATCATCCGGGTGCTGCGGAGGGCACCTGGCTATTGCGCTCCGGCCCGCTGATGGCGGCCGCCGACACAGTTGAGATTACCATCATAGGCAAAGGCGGCCATGCCTCGCGCCCGCATCTGACTATCGACCCGGTGGTTGTCGCCTGCAACCTCGTCGTCAGTCTGCAGACAATCGTCGCCCGCAGCGTCGACCCGACCCAGACAGCAGTCGTGACCGTTGGCGCCATCCATGCCGGCGAAGTATCGAACGTCATTCCCGAAAGTGCGAAGATGCTGCTCACGGTTCGCTCCTTCGATCCGAAGGTGCGCGAGCTGCTTGAGGCACGCATCCGCAAGCTGACAGCGTCCATTGCAGAGGGTTATGGCGCAAGTGTCGAGATCGACTACGTCCATGGCCATCCGGTCGTCGTCAACTCGGAGAAGGAAACGGAATTCGCGCGAATGGTCGCCGAGGAACTTGTCGGCGCTGAGAAGGTCACCACCTGCGGCCTTATCCCCGGCAGCGAGGATTTCTCGCATTACCTAGAGCATAAGCCCGGCAGCTTCCTGCGCCTCGGCAACGGCGTGAACTCGGCCATCCTCCACAGCGCCAAGTATGATTTCGCCGATGAAAGCCTCACCGTCGGTGCCGCTATGTGGGCGCGTCTGACCGAGCGTTATCTCGACGCCTGAACCGGTTCCTGTCTGGATCGCAAGGCGGAGCTGGCGACGCCACGATAAACAGCAGCCCTGGCAACAAGCCGGGGCTGATCCGTTTTCTGGATGTCATGGAAAAAAGCGGAACTGCTCTAGACCCGCGAGCGCAGTACGATTCCTGCCTTTATAAATACTACTTATCGAATGATCCGAGACTATCGCCCGTTGCAGGCGCTGTATTTGCAGGCGTTTCAGTCCCCAGCCCGGCCTCCAGCTGCCCATTCCGAGTCTGCATTACCCGCCATTCATTTTCGAGGCGATCAATCACATACGTAGGAATTTCATTTCTTACGTTTTCAAACTCTTGCATCACGACCTCCATTGCCATGCGTTACTGGCATGACATGGAGGAGTTTCTTTGTAAATCAAGGCATTAAACTATTTAAACGATTAAAATATTTTCAATCGTTTGAAATATTGCCTTCTGTGGAAAAGATTCCAACAGCGTTAATGCGCGATGGGAGCCTACCGCTGCGAAGCGGGGTCATTGACGGCAGCAAAGCCGGGGTGGCGAGCAGCCGACGGTTGCAATCGGCCATCAAACTCCAGATCCTGCGCGCGTCCGATCGAATCATGTTGTTCGCGCATGGCGTCGGCCGCCTCGCGCACCACTTCGGAAATCTGCAGGAGCTGTTTGGCGAGAGGGCTCGTCCTGCGCCAGATCATGCCGATGGTGCGCGAGGGCTGCGGGCTTTGGAAGCGCACGGTCGACACCGAGGCCGAGCGGGTTTCCACCGCCACGGCCATCTCCGGTATCAAAGTGACGCCGATGCCGGCGCTGACCATCTGCACCAGCGTCGACAGCGAGCTGCCATCCATCAGTTCCCGCGGCAAAGCTGAATGGATGTTACAGAAGGAAAGCGCCTGGTCGCGAAAGCAGTGCCCCTCTTCCAAAAGCAGCAGCCGCATTTCGCGAAGCGCCTCGCGGTTGGGAACCGGCTTGCCTTCGTCCTCGCTCGGTCGCACCAACACGAAGTTTTCCGCAAACAGCGGCACTTCCGTCAGAGATGTCTCAGAGACGGGCAGAGCGACGATCGCCGTATCCAGCCTCCCCTCCTCCAACTCTTCGACCAGCTTCGACGTCAAAGTCTCGCGCACATGGATATCCAACCCGTCATAGATGCGGGAGAGATTGCCGATGATGCTCGGCAGCAGATAGGGCGCGACCGTGGGGATGATGCCGATGCGCAACCGGCCCACCGGCTGATCGCGCGACGCACGGGCAAGATCTCCCAGCTCATCGACAGAGCGCAGGATGTCGCGGACGCGGATCGCGAAGGCCTCGCCGAAATTGGTCAGCCGGACCTGTCTTGCGCCTCTTTCGAAGAGGTTCGTGCCGAGCTGCTCCTCCAGCTCCTTGATCTGCATCGACAAGGCGGGCTGAGAGATCGAGCATAGATCGGCGGCACGTCCGAAGTGGCCGAGCCGAGCCAGCGCTTCGAAATAGCGAAGCTGTTTGAGCGTGAAGTTTGCCATAAGTCTATCTTATCGCGCCAATCAGGAAATCCAACTTAAATTAATGGAAAGCCTTGGCTATAGTGCCGCAGCAAAGATGAGATGCGGCCGCCTGTCATACGAAGCTCATAATGAGAGCATTGACTGCGTTCAGTTCATCGATGCACGGACCGGTCGGAAGGCAGGGGATCCAAGCTTTGCCTGCTTCCACGTCTCCGTTTCACGCGAGGCCAGAATGACGAGAGATTCATGCGTCTGACATGTCGCTGCCATACCAGTTTTGGAACCGGGCCATTTCCCGGCGGGCTGGCAAAGCTCCTTCTCCGGTCGTCACAAATCAAATCATCGTAAGGGAGAGTATCATGGATACAAAAGTCGAGACTGCCGGCAAATGTCCGTTTCCGCATGGGAACACGAGCGTTTCCGCACGTTCGAACCGGGACTGGTGGCCGAATCAGCTGAACCTCAAGATCCTTCATCAGAACTCCGCGCTGTCCAGCCCGATGGGCAAGGCATTCAACTATGCCGAAGAGTTCAAGAAGCTCGATCTGGAGGCCCTGAAGAAGGACCTCACCGCCCTGATGACGGATTCGCAGGAGTGGTGGCCGGCCGACTTCGGTCACTACGGTCCGCTCTTCATCCGCATGGCCTGGCATAGCGCCGGCACCTACCGCACGGGCGACGGCCGCGGCGGCGCCTCCTCCGGCACGCAGCGTTTCGCTCCGCTCAACAGCTGGCCGGATAACGTCAACCTCGACAAGGCTCGCCGTCTCCTTTGGCCGATCAAGCAGAAATACGGCAACAGCATCTCCTGGGCCGACCTGCTGGTCCTGACCGGTAACGTCGCGCTGGAATCCATGGGCTTCAAGACCTTCGGCTTCGGCGGTGGTCGCGAAGATGTCTGGGAGCCGGAAGAGGACATTTACTGGGGCGCGGAAGATACCTGGCTCGGCGACAAGCGCTACAGCGGCGATCGCGATCTGGAAAACCCGCTCGCAGCCGTGCAGATGGGTCTCATCTACGTCAATCCTGAGGGACCGAACGGCAATCCGGACCCGCTTGCAGCCGCTCGCGACATCCGCGAAACCTTCGCCCGCATGGCAATGAACGACGAAGAAACTGTCGCCCTCATTGCCGGCGGTCACACCTTCGGCAAGACCCATGGTGCCGGTGACGCAGCCCATGTCGGCCCCGAGCCGGAAGCAGCCGGCATCGAAGAACAGGGCCTCGGCTGGAAGAACAGCTTCGGCACTGGCAAGGGCGGCGACACGATCGGCAGCGGTCTCGAAGTCACCTGGACCTCGACGCCGACCAAGTGGAGCAACAACTTCTTCTGGAACCTGTTTGGCTATGAATGGGAACTGACGAAGAGCCCGGCGGGCGCGCATCAGTGGGTGCCGAAGCATGGCGCCGGCGCCGGCTCGATCCCGGACGCGCATGACAAGTCCAAGCGTCACGCTCCTGCCATGCTGACCACCGACCTCGCCCTGCGCTTCGATCCGGCTTATGAGAAGATTTCCCGCCGCTTCTTCGAAAATCCAGATGAGTTCGCTGATGCCTTCGCCCGCGCATGGTTCAAGCTGACCCATCGCGATATGGGCCCGCGCGTGCGCTATCTCGGCCCGGAAGTGCCGAGCGAAGAGCTCATCTGGCAGGATCCGATCCCGGCTGCCGGTCCCGTATCGATCGAGCCCAGCGATGTCGCCGCCCTCAAGGCGGAGATTGCTGCATCGGGTCTCACCATCCCGCAGCTGGTTTCGACCGCCTGGGCTTCGGCTTCGACCTTCCGCGGCTCAGACAAGCGCGGCGGTGCAAACGGCGCTCGCATCCGTCTTGCTCCACAGAAGGACTGGGAGGCTAACCAGCCGGCACAGCTCGCTTCCGTGCTGGCAACGCTCGAAGGCATCCAGAAGAAGTTCAACGATGCCCAGACCGGCGGCAAGACTGTATCGATTGCCGATCTGATCGTTCTCGGCGGCTCGGTCGCTATCGAACAGGCTGCGAAGAAGGCCGGCCATGACGTGGTCGTACCCTTCGCTCCGGGCCGCACCGATGCGACGCAGGAACAAACCGATGTCGAGGCCTTCGCCGTTCTCGAGCCGATCGTCGACGGCTTCCGCAACTATCAGCGGCAGGCCTACACCGTCTCTTCCGAAGAGCTGCTGATCGACAAGGCACAGCTTCTGACGCTGACGGCGCCGGAAATGACCGCCCTCATCGGCGGCCTGCGTGTGCTGAATGCCAATGTCGGCCAGAGCCAGCACGGCGTCTTCACCAAGCGTCCGGAAACCCTGACCAACGACTTCTTCGTGAATCTGCTCGACATGGGCACGGAGTGGAAGGCCGTTTCGGATGCCAAGGACGTCTTCGAAGGCCGCGACCGGGCAACCGGCGACGTGAAGTGGACCGCGACACGCGCCGATCTCGTTTTCGGCTCCAACTCGCAACTGCGCGCGATCGCCGAAGTCTACGGCCAGTCCGATGCCGAGAAGAAGTTCGTCCAGGACTTCGTTGCGGCATGGACCAAGGTCATGAACGCCGACCGCTTCGACATCGCTTGATGCTGAAAATATCGGGCGCGATCAAAGGTGATCGCGCCCTTTTTCAACCGCCTTCAGAAACGGCATTTGGCCGTTTGCTTCTTTCGAACCACGCATTCAATCCCGTGCGTGCGGGCTGCTCGATCAGATAGTAGCTAAGCAACCCAAGGCATATGGCTATGACCAGCGCAGGCAGTTCGGCTAAGAGACCTTGCCGAGCCAGCACGTAAAACGGCTGCTGCCATAGATAGATTGAGAACGACATCCGCCCAAGTCGCCGAATAATGGAGCCTTCAAATAAAATCCTGGAAAAGCGAGTGGCGCTCTCGATCGAACACACGCTGATCGCCAGCAATAGGGTTTTAACGCCGAAAAATAGCCAGGCGACATCGGCGAACAAGCGCGCAGCCAAGCCGCAGAAAAATATCAAAGGTACCAACCATTCCAGGGGTAATCCGCGGCTTCGCTGCCCGATCAGCAGGAACAACCCAGCTGAAATCAAAATTGGCGCTGCCGCCCACCTGGCTCGACCAAAAAACGATAAATGGATTTTGCCCGTAAACGTCATATTGCAAAATGCCGGTGGCAAGTGCGGTAAGACCAAGCAACAAGAGGGAAAACCCCACGAACCTGTTACCGGCACCACGCAATGAAAAGGCTAGCAGCCCAAGCAGGAGGTAGCTGTGCTCTTCGACGCATAATGACCAAATGTGATCGAATATCGAGACGAAGGTGTGACTGGTAATTATGAAGTAGTTTAACGTGAAAGAAAGGGCGGCGAGGACAGCCGCAAGGTCGGGCGCAAGCGACGTTGACGAGAAGATCGCCGTATTCACCAAAACAAATATAAACAAAGTTGGATAGACGCGGCTGAAACGCCGAAGGAAGAAAGTGCCCAAAGGCATCTCCCTGACGAAAAGGATCTCGGCCATAAGGCGTCCGGAGAGCACGAAAAATAGATCCACACCGGCGGATCCAAGACCGGGCATGTACTTGTCGCCGCCGAAATGGCCCATCAATACCAGAAAGACGGCGAGTCCACGCCATCCATCAAGGGCCGGAATATAGGTCGGTCTTCCTGCTTCTGACATCGGTAACCGTCGGCTGCGCTATCGAACCGCTACCGTAAGGCGTCAATATTAATGAAATTACTTTAAGTACTATCGAAAGTAAGCACAGCGCCAACATTTGAAGTAATGCGATTTCACTACGAATACGTCTCAAACATGCACTCGTGAGATTGAATAATGATCGTGTGACAATCGGCAACGCTTCTAGCGGCCATTCCTCCGCACATCGAATCGTCCTCTTGCTCCGGCGCCATGCTTCCGGACGCAATTGGAAGCATCGAACACCGGCTGCAATGCATCGCTTGCAGGCTGCAGCTCAATCGACGCAGCACAGGGGCGCGGCGTTGTGCAACGGCAGCGGCAGGGTCATGACGGGATTGGGAATCGTAAGCGCATCCAGTGTCGCCGTCTGCTCGGGCGAGAGCTGGACATCGAGTGCGCCGATATCCTCATTGAGTTGTTCCAGCGTATGAACGCCGATAATCGTCGAAGATACGCCAAGGCGTCCCATTGCCCAGGCAAGAGCGACGCGTGCGGTCGTCGTACCGAGCTCGTCGGCGACGCGGAATAAGGCGTCCACGATTTCAAGATCCTGCTCATCGGGCCTTTGCGCCAATTGCGCCGCATGCCCCCGTCTCATGCCCGCATTATTGGCAGGCTTATATTTGCCGCTGATGAGACCGCCACTCAAGGGCGAATGCGAGACGACGCCAAGCCCCAATCCTGTTGCCAGCGGAATGAGCTCGTTTTCAAACAGCCTTGCTGCAAGCGAATATTCGATCTGCAGACCGATGAACCGAGCCCAGCCGTTGGATTGCGCCAGGAGGTGCGCATGCGCCACCTTCCAGGCAGGGGCATCGGAAATGCCGAAGTAACGCAATTTTCCGGACTGAACGAGATCGTGGAGCGCTGCCAGTATGTCTTCCAGGGGCGCCTGGATATCCCAATTATCAAGCCAATAAAGGTCGAGATAATCGGTGCGCAGCCGTCGAAGGGCCTGCTCGAAACCGGCTATCACGGCCTTGCGGCCAGGTGTTTCACCATCCCATTCGACATTGAATTTGCCAGCAATGACAAGATCGCCACGTCTGATCGAATTCTGGGCGATATAGGTGCCGACAACCGTCTGGCCGCCCGCTTTGACCGCTCCATTGCCAGTATCGAGGTAGTTGCCACCGAGTTCGAGATAGCGCGCCAGAACTGCAGCAGGCTGGTTTTCACGGGATGGCCAGACGCCCCCCGTATCAAAAGTCATGGTTCCGAGTGCAAGCGGACTGACGCGCAACTCCGAGCGGCCGAGTGCGGCATAGTCTTCGAGATGCATGCATAATCCCCCAGCCGGTCTGCAGCCGCTACATAACTTTCCACATCATGTAAGTGCATCAAGCAAGGGAGATAAGCACCAATTTACAATTTTACAATTCGGAAATCCGGATAATCGGCGCGACACCGTTCAATTTTGCAACCGCACATCACGAAAGGAACAATTCCTCCGCCGCCACGGTCTAGCGCTTGCGTATGAACTCGGTGCGGAGAACCAAACCCTTGATCCCGTCGTAACGGCAATCGACCTCTTCAGGATTGTCGGTCAGTCGAATGGACTTGATAACCGTACCCTGCTTCAAGGTCTGGTTGGCGCCTTTCACTTTCAGATCCTTGATGAGGGTAACCGAGTCGCCATCGGCAAGCACGTTACCGCTTGCATCAAGTACGATGAGGCCTGTTGCAGCAGCTGCCGCAGCCATCTCTGCGGCGGGCCGCCACTCGCCGGTCACTTCGTCATAGACATATTCGTCATTTTGGCCGGTCATTCCAAACTCCACTTCACGGTTTTTTCAAATATTCCGGAGCCGACAAATGCCTAGCTTCCATCTCAATCATGATCCGAAAACGGCGTCTATCCGAGACGATCAGCCTATGCAATACAGGCAGCCGCGCAAAGCGACAGCCCTGAGGCGAGCCTAACCTTCCAGTTTCACGCCGAGACCGACCAGGGATTGCGGCCCTCGCGAAGCCACGACAGCGTGTCGACCCAGAAACTCTCCTTGTAGCTATCGTGAAACAGGCCAAAATGACCGGTCCTGTCGCGGCCAAGGTCAATAGGATGCAGATGCACCAGGATGGATTGCGCACCCGTATAATAGTTCAGCGTGCGGCGAACCGCCGGCACCGTGCCAAGTTCATCGTCCGAAACCGCAATCGCGAGGATCGGCGCCCGGACCGCGGCCATTCGCCGAAGAGCATCCTGCCTCTCTGCCGCTGGATGGCTGCGCTCGAACCGAGGACCACGAAAGCTCCACTCATTTGCTACCCCCTTCGGCAGATCCTCCAGCCAGCCAAGCCGGCGACCGGGAAAATAGCCGCAGAGCGCAGTGATTGCGGGCATGGCGACATGCCATTTGAAAAAGAGGGCAGCACGGCAGTGCGGCAGGTAATCGCCCCACCAGGCATATTGGGCGCCGACTGTCAGCATCCTGTCTATCATAGGAGCATGTTCGGCCAGTCCCGGCAGGAAACCGCCGACGCTATGGCCGACCACCATCAATGGGCCGCTGCGACGATAGCCAGCCAGCCATTGAAGTGCGGCATCGAAATCCCGCTCACCCCAATCCCGCCAGCGATAGCGGGATCCACGCAGCCGTTGCGGCCGCGATAGCCCGATACCGCGATAATCATAGGTCAGGACATCGAACCCATGCCCAGCCAGAAATTGCGCGTAGCGGTGATAGTAGCGCGCAAGCACGCCCGTGGCCGGGTTGATGATCACGCTGCCTTCCGGCTTAGCCGTCTCCGCCAGCCAGAGATGACCGCCGAGAACGACGCCGTCGGCACATGAAATGGAAATCGGCGTGCTGCGCGGCCCCGAGGATGATGGAATGTGTTGCTCGTTCATGGGACGGAGGATGAGGCCACCGCCGCATTGTGTATATTCACTACCCGGTATACATTGAGTCATGAAAGACAGCTCGCAGCCGACACGCGAACGCATACTTGAGGCCGCAGGAAAACTTTTCCATCGCGATGGCATCCGCGCGATCAGCGTCGATACCATTGCCGAAAAGGCAGGCATCACCAAGCGTACCCTCTACTATCACTTCCGCAGCAAGGACGATCTGATCGCCGCCCATCTGCAGGCGCGAGACGAGCCAAACCTCGTCCTCTTCAAACGCTGGTTCGAGGAAACGAAAGGCGATACAGCCGGGAAGGTTGCCGGCATTTTTCGCCATCTGGCACAATCGGCGCGTAGCGCCAAATGGAAGGGCTGCGGGTTCCTGCGCACCTCGGTCGAGCTCATCAACCTTCCCGGCCATCCGGCTCTGGCGGCTGCTCGTGCCCACAAGAAACGCGTCGAGGATTGGCTTGCTTCAACCTTTATGGAAGCCGGAGCCGGCAATGATGCCCGGCCGCTCGCGCGGCAGATAATGCTGCTCCTCGACGGTTCATTTGCCGTGGTCCTGCTCCATCGCGATCCGAGCTATATGGAAACTGCAGCGGATGCGGCAGCCGAGCTCATCAAAAGTCGTCTGACGGCACCGCCAGAACTCGATTCCGCGACTGCCAAACCATGTCAGTTGAACGAAAGCAGGCCGTAGAGATTGGCAGCAGCCGCATCGATCTGGATAGCCTGATCCGATCCGGTTCTGCTCGCCTCGTCCTTTTCTTTCTTCGCCCGCCTTTCGAGGGCTTTCGTGACCTTGTCGTTGCTGTCGCCATCTTGAGCGCTCTCGATAACGTCTTCGATCGACAGGCCAAGCTTATCGAGGCCGAGCTGCCTTTCAAGCGCATGAAACACCGCCATGCCCCCAGCCTGCACCTTTATCTCGCCATAGACCTTTTTCATCGCTGCAACAAACTCGTCCATGGAGGAATAGTCGCTTCGTTCGACCCCCAGAGCCCTGCCTGTCCGCTCGATAAGATCAAGCTTCTGCTTCGCGATGCTGTCCTTGCTCATGCCGAACATGGCTTCCGAAACTTTCGATTGAGCTTGAGTGGGCTGCTTGGAAACGGCCACCTTATTCGTCAGGCCGGTCGCCACCGCAATGAGGCCATCGGCGGCGGATGGAGGCTGCTCCGATATTGTCGAGCCCTTATTCAATTGCTGGAGAATGGCCAAAGCCGCGGAAGGCACATTTGAAATCGATGTCATCGCTTATCCTCAAGCGCCACAGCCTCTCCCTCATGGAAGCCTGACGCAAAGCTCTATGCCTCATGCGATAGTCGATGATTCAATTACTACCGGAAGTTAGTTAAGGTTTGAATAACCCAGGATACGCCTCGCCACGAAACATTCCCTATAAGTTGTATGCCGCCATAAGAGTTATTGTCGACGCGACGGCCACCACGAAACCGGCCGTGCGACGATTTCCGGATGCCGCGCTGCCGCATCGATAGGATCAATGATACTTCAGACGCTCGCGGCCAAGAATGGCGGGCGCGTCGGCGCCAGCGATCGGCTGGGAGAGATCGCTCGAAATGTCGCCGGCCAATTGCAGGTCGAGATAGCGTGCGCAGCAGACCCGCAGGAACGAGGTGAAATTGCCGAGATCGTGGCCGGCATCGATCGATTCATGGTGCAGCTTGGTAATCAGCTGCACCACGTTCATGCCGTCACGCCGGGCGATTTCCTCCAGCTTCGACCAGAAGAAGTTTTCCAGTCTGACGCTGGTCACCATACCGTCGATGCGTAGGGAGCGCGTGGTGCTTTCCCAGAGCCTGGCATCGGCCTTGATGAACAATTCGCACATGCGCGTCCCCCCCTTAAATTCAGGCGGCGTTTGCTGCGGACAAGGCATTGGCATCGAGCACAGCCATGAATTGCCGCAACCATGCCGGATGCGCCGGCCATGCCGGGGCGGTGACGAGACTACCGTCGGCAACCGCGTCATTGATGGCAATATCGGCATAGGTGCCGCCGGCAAGCTCCACCTCGGGACGGCAGGCGGGATAGGCCGAGCAGGTGCGTCCCTTGAGGACACCGGCCGCTGCCAACAGTTGCGCACCGTGGCAGATGGCGGCAACCGGCTTGTCTGCCACGAAGAAATGCTGAACGGCCTTAATGACCTCTGGATTCAGGCGCAGATATTCCGGCGCGCGACCGCCCGGAATAACGAGCGCGTCGTAATCCTCAGCCCGGATACTGGCGAAGGTCGCGTTCAATGCGAAATTGTGGCCGCGCTTCTCGGAATAGGTCTGATCACCTTCGAAATCATGAATGGCCGTTGCCACGGTCTCGCCGGCATTCTTGCCGGGGCAGACGGCATGAACCGTATAGCCGCAGGCAAGCAGCGTCTGGAACGGCACCATGGTCTCGTAGTCCTCGGTGAAATCACCGGTGATCATCAAAATCTTTGCTGCTGGCATCGTCGTCCTCCCTCAAAAACCAACGGACGGCAGTCTAGCAAAGCGCCTGCGGTTGCGGGTATTAGGCCAATACTACACGCCGTTTATGACCCTGCCTATTGCGCCGGCGCACGGCTGATGTCCGGGACTGAGCAGGCTTCGCTACCGCCGAACAGGCGCGAGCGGGTCAGAAATCGCTTCTCCCGCCCGTTGTCGAGCGAGAACATGCCGCCGCGCCCCGGCACGACGTCGATGATGAGCTGCGTATGCTTCCACGCCTCGAACTGGCTGCCGCTGATGTAGACCGGCACGCCGCCGATCTCGCCGAGTTTGACATCGCTGTCGCCGATCATGAATTCGCCTGCCGGATAGCACATCGGCGAAGAGCCGTCGCAGCAGCCACCCGACTGATGAAACAGGATATCGGGGTGGTCCTGCTGTATCTCGCGGATAAGCTCGAGCGCCTTATCGGTCGCCAGCACCCGCGGCTCCGATCCACTGTCGTCCATGATGATCCTCCATCACCCCCTGAAAATGCTGGAAGGCTCCCGGCCGCAGCCGGGAGCCTTGCTCGCTTGGTTGGGAGAACTCAGAAGAAGCCAAGCGCCTTCGGGCTGTAGCTGACCAGCATGTTCTTGGTCTGCTGGTAGTGATCGAGCATCATCTTGTGCGTCTCGCGCCCGATGCCCGATTGTTTATAGCCGCCGAAGGCAGCGTGCGCCGGATAGGCATGGTAGCAATTCGTCCAGACGCGGCCAGCCTGGATCTCCCGGCCGAAGCGATAAGCGCGATTGCCGTCGCGGGTCCATACGCCGGCGCCGAGGCCATAGAGCGTATCGTTGGCGATTTCGAGCGCTTCCTTCTCATCCTTGAAGGTCGTGACCGATACGACCGGGCCGAAGATCTCCTCCTGGAAGACCCGCATCTTGTTATGCCCCTTGAAGATGGTCGGCTTGATGTAATAGCCGCTCGACAGCTCGCCGCCGAGATCGGCGCGACCACCGCCCGTCAGCACTTCGGCGCCTTCCTGTTTGCCGATATCGAGATAGGAGAGGATTTTCTCCATCTGCTCGCTCGATGCTTGCGCGCCGATCATGGTTGCGACATCAAGTGGATTGCCCTGCTTGATGGCTTCCACGCGCTTGACGGCACGCTCCATGAAGCGGTCGTAGACCGATTCCTGGATCAGCGCTCGGCTCGGGCATGTGCAGACCTCGCCTTGGTTAAGCGCGAACATTGCAAAGCCTTCGAGCGCCTTGTCGAAGAAATCGTCGTCTTCGGCCGCGACATCGGCAAAGAAGATGTTCGGCGACTTGCCGCCGAGTTCGAGCGTGACGGGGATCAGGTTCTGGCTGGCATATTGCATGATCAGCCGGCCTGTCGTCGTCTCGCCGGTAAAGGCGATCTTGGCGATGCGCGGGCTGGTCGCCAGCGGCTTGCCGGCTTCGAGGCCGAAACCGTTGACGATGTTGAGCACGCCGGGCGGCAGAAGATCGCCGACGAGTTCGGCCCAGACCAGAAGCGAAGCCGGCGTCTGTTCTGCCGGCTTGATGACGACGCAATTGCCGGCGGCAAGCGCCGGCGCAAGCTTCCAGGCGGCCATCAGGATCGGGAAGTTCCAGGGAATGATCTGGCCGACGACGCCGAGCGGCTCATGGAAATGATAGGCGACGGTATCGTGGTCGATCTCGCCGATCGAGCCTTCCTGGGCGCGAATGCAGGAAGCGAAGTAGCGGAAGTGATCGATGGCGAGCGGAATGTCGGCCGCCATAGTCTCGCGGATCGGCTTGCCATTGTCCCAGCTTTCCGCCTGCGCCAGCACTTCCAGCTTGTCTTCCATGCGCTGGGCGATTTTCATCAGAATATTGGAGCGCTCGGTCGTGGAGGTCCGGCCCCATTTGTCTTTCGCCGCGTGAGCGGCGTCGAGGGCCGCGTTGATGTCCTTTTCGTCGGAGCGCGGTATCTCGCAGATCTTGCCGCCGGTGATCGGCGTCAAGTTGTCGAAGTACCTTCCGGCAATCGGCTCGCGCCACTCGCCGCCAATATAGTTGCCATATTTCAGCTTGAACGGAGATTCCACGATCTTTTGATGCAGCATGCCATCCTCCCTTGGTCGGCAGGTTCGATGAGCGAACCGATGGGAGAAGTCTGCGGCCACATCGCGGCCGGCGATAGAGGTGGCTTGCCGTGCTGCAGCGCACAGTGTCGCAACTCTGCGACATCCGCCGGATCGAATGCGCGTTGACGGCACTTCAGTGCAGATTGAGCCGGTTCATCTTCCGATGCAGCGTCGAGCGGCTCATGCCGAGCGCCGTGGCCGCCTGGGAGACATTGCCGTTGGCGCGTGAAAGAGCCCTGAGCAAGGCGGCGCGCTCTGCCTCAATCAGATCCTCGCGCGCGCCCCCTTGCTGCTCGCGAAGAACATCGGAGGCCGGAATGCCCGCGGCAATGCGATGATCGTCGAGCTTCAATGCAAGGCGGGCCGCGCGGGTCGCACCGAGCACGAGGTCGTTGCGGTCAACCGCCAGCAGTGCCGAAGTGGATGCGATATCCGTCGGCACCATGACGAAGCGAGCACCGGCAAAGGCGCTGCGGAAAAGATTGAGCTCGATGCGCACTGCCGCGTCGCGCACCGTCTGCGACAGGATCGCCAGTGTCCCGTCGCTCACATCGTCGCGGCAGCTCGAAATGTCGAGTGCCCCGGCAAGCTGGCCGCGATGATCGCGGATCGGCGCCGTGGTGCAGCTGAGATTGATGTTGGAGCAGAAAAAGTGCTGGTCTCGGAAGATCGCAACGGCCCGCTCGTCGGCAAGCGCAGTCCCGATGCCGTTGGTACCGATACTCGCTTCCGTCCAGACAGAACCGGTCCATAGGCCGAGATCATGGAACTCCTTATCGTCGCCGACGGCGCCGCGGCGTTCCAGCGCGATACCGTTGCGATCGGTCAGAAGCAGGCAGCAGCCGGCCTTGCCGACCGCGAGAAAGAGGCGATCCAACTCATTGGCAGCTTCGGCAACCAACCGGTCCGATCGCTCCAGCGCCGTTTGAAATTCCTGGCTAGTCAAGCGCATCGGCAGACGCTTCTCCTCCGGCGCAAGACGATGCATGACCATGCACCGTCGCCAGGAGGCAACAACCGAAGAACTCGCCGCCGCCGATTGCGCCGACGCGTAAACCTGATCCGCATGTGCGGAATAGTCGTGCATTTGGCTCCTCCCACCGAACGCTAACCCAATTGTCGCTAAAAATGGCCAATGAAGCAATCCTCCCGGCGACTTTCGTTCAAGGTAGCCGGAAGTAGCGACCATCTCATTGATAAAAGTTCTTTTTGGGCACTGCTCATCCCTTCAGCCACGACTTTGCAATTCGGGTCGTCGAAATCGGCTGGTCGATGCCCGGCTTTCGCTTTGTCGTCCCGACAACCGGGATCCGGCCTGCCCATCGAGATCTTTCAGGCGGCTGTCAGTGTGTTGCGGTAGCAGCTTTCCAAGGGAAAAGGAGCGAAAGGCGATTGGTGGCCCGGCTCCACAAGAGGCTGTTTCGACAGCAACGGAAAGTCGGCTTTATGCGGGCATGGCAACGACGCCGAGAGGCTGTAAAAGATGCGCTGGCGAGCTCCGCCGACACCGGTCGCAGACGAATGGCCGGCGGCCTTCGCTGCTTCTTCAACACACCGACCATTGAGCCTCCTGCGAATCGTGCATTTCTGGAGCGCCCGATCGTCATCATCGCCATTTTCCTCGCGCTGTCATTGCTCGTCATGTGGACGGCCGATTATCCCTTGGGCATCTGGATGAAATCGTTTCCCGCGCAATTGCGTGGGACGGCGAAGTGGATCAGCAGCCTCGGCACCGGGCTTCTGGTGCTCTCATTCAGCGGAGCGCTGCTGATTTTTGCGATCCTCGCGCCCGCGCACAAACTGCGGAAATCCATGCGAACGGGGGCAGATCTCATTGCGACTGCGGCTGCCTTCGTGTTCCTGGCGGTCGCCGGCGGCGGCATTGTCGATTCGCTCGCCAAGAACA
The DNA here is from genome assembly GCF_047041135.1 of Rhizobium sp. WW22. Taxonomy (NCBI): domain Bacteria; kingdom Pseudomonadati; phylum Pseudomonadota; class Alphaproteobacteria; order Hyphomicrobiales; family Rhizobiaceae; genus Rhizobium; species Rhizobium sp. WW22. The sequence goes on along the minus strand of NZ_CP178199.1, from coordinate 735,164 downwards.
TCATCGGTCGCGCCAGGCCGGAACTCCTGGATATGAACGGCGCCTTTTTCTTTCGCCCCTTCGCCTTCCATGCCGACTTCGCCTCCTTTCCTTCCGGACATTCGGCAACGGCCGGCGCCATGGCGATGTCGCTGGCGCTCGTCTTCCCCCGCCTTCGCCCCGTCTTCATGCCACTCGGTATCCTGATCTGCCTGTCGCGCCAATGGGTTGGCGCGCATTGGGCAAGCGACACGCTGATGGGCTGGGGTGTCGGCGTGGCTTTTGCCTTGGGGCTGGCGCACGCATTCGCGCGACGGCGCCTCCTCTTCGCCTATGATGCCAATGGCCGCTTGTGTCCTGGGGAACAATACAAGGCAGTTCTCGCCGTTCTGCGCGCTTTGATCCGGCGCATGCCCTTCATCGGCAAGAAAACCCTGCCTGCGGCAAAATCGTGCCCGGCTCAGGCTCCCCTTGAATCTCGAGCCTTTGAAATTCGATCCTGATCCCACAGCGGGTGCAGCTCTCCTGCATCGCCTGTCCACTTCGGCGCCGCCGAAGCCACCAGCCTTTCGCATCCGAATGCAAAATCATCGCTATGCAGCGACGGATTTGCCACTCGCCGCCGTTTAAGCGCTGAAGGGATAACAGCTTGAAGCTCTTCAAGGACGAATGAGGACATCATGAAAAAGATCATTTTGCTGACTTTCGCCGCAATCGCCTGCCTTGCCGCCATTTCACCGGCTGAGGCTCGCGACGGGTGCGGTATCGGCTGGCATCGCGGGCCGTACGGTTATTGCCGCCCGAATGGACGGCCTGTGGTCGTCGTGCCGGCGGTTCCGGCCTATGGCATCTTCTATCCTGGCCGTGGCTATTGGGATGGACATCGCTATTGGGTGCATCGCGAGTGGTGGCATGGTGGCTGGCGTTATCGCTAAGCTACTCTTCCGCGATGCGCGCGGCCCGGTCTAGCAGATCGGGCCGCATGCCAACCGACAGATCGATCGGCCTGCTTTTTTCGATCCTTCCGCAGCCTAGCCCTGCGATATAAACTTCACGGTCGTTTGCCGGTTTGACATGGCAGCCCACAGAAACGTGCAATTGACGGCCGCGATGCAACTGGTCAAAGCTGTGGCGAGACCGGTTTACGGAAAAAGACGCCGCGAGCATGAACAAAAGCACCATCAGCGACCATCAAGGGCCGATCATCGTCTTCGACGCCATGTGCGTCCTGTGTACCGCCAACGCCCAGTTCGTGCTTCGTCACGACCATCTTGGTCGTTTCCGTCTTGCCTCCATGCAGAATGAAACCGGCGTTGCGCTCTATCGTCGCTGCGGCATGGATCCCGCCGATCCCGACAGCCTCATCATCGTCGACGGCGCAAAGGTATTACGCGACAGCGACGCGGTGCTGGCCATTTATGCCGGCCTCGGCTGGCCCTGGAAGGCGATTTCTGTGCTGCGCATCATACCTCGCATGCTGCGCGATCCGATCTACCTCTGGCTTGCGCGCAATCGCTACCGCATCTTCGGCAAACGGGAGACATGCTGGCTTCCGACACCCGAGCAGGCGAGCCGCATCCTTTGAAAAGAATCCTTGTTCTCGGCGGCTATGGCGGATTCGGCGCGCGGCTGTCGCGGCGCCTTGCCAGCGACGGCTTCGAGGTTCTGGTCGCCGGACGCAATCTCGAAGCCGCGAAAGCGCTCGCCGCTCGATTGCCCCATGCGATTGGTCTGCAAGCCGATCGAAAGGGCGATATCTCTGCGATACTCGGCGAGCACGGGCCCTTTCTGTTGATCGATGCGGCAGGTCCCTTCCAGCAAAGTGATGACAGAGTTCCGCGAGCCTGCATGGAGGCCGGCATCCACTACTTCGATCTTGCCGACGCGCGCGATTTCGTCGGCGCGATTAGATGCCTCGATGAACGGGCGAAGGCTGCCGGCGTAACCGTCATCTCGGGCGCGTCGAGCGTGCCGGCGCTCTCCGGTGCCGCGGTCGCGGACCTTGCCAAGGACATGGAGGAAGTTCATTCGATAGAAATGTCGATCAGCGCCTCCAACCGCGCGACCGCAGGCGCCTCGGTCGCATCGGCGATGCTGAGTTATGTCGGCAGGCCGGTGCGGCTCTGGCGCGGCCGGCGCTGGCAAGACGCGATGGGCTGGCACATGCTGAAGCGCGAAACCTATGCCACTGCCGGCCGCCGCCCCCTGCACCGGTTGGTGGCGCTGGCCGACGTACCGGATCACGACCTGCTGATCGAAAGCTTTGCCGAGCGGCCCAGTGTCATCTTCCGGGCGGGGCCGGAATTCGCCTTTCAGACTTTGGCACTCTGGCTGCTGTCCTGGCCGGTTGCCTGGGGTTGGTTGACATCGCTCAGGAAGATCAGTCGCTTTCTGCTGCCGCTGCAACGCCTGACAGCGAGACTTGGCACGGCGCGCTCGGCTATGACGATCGAGATCAAGGGCATTGAGCAAGGCGCCATGAAGGCTCGCCGCTGGACCCTGATTGCCGAAAACGGCGACGGCGTGGAAATTCCCACGCTTCCGACGCAGTTGCTGGCGCGGGCCTTGCGCGACGGCCGTCTTCCACCCGGCGCCCGTCACGCCGGCGGGCTTCTGTCGCTTGAGGATTTCCGGACCTTGTTTCGCGATCTGGCAATCACCGAGGAAATGACGGAAGCACCCTATACGCCGCTCTATCAGCGTGTCATGGGTCCTGCTTTCGCGCATCTTTCCGAGCCGGTACGTGCGATGCACCATGTCTTCGGCGATGGCGGCGCCAAAGGAGAGGCAGTCGTCACCCGCGGGCGTTCTCCTCTTGCCCGGCTGGTCGCGAAAATATTCGGCTTTCCCGCAGCCGGAAAGCACGCGCTGCATGTCTCCTTCGAGGAAAACAACGGCATCGAAGAATGGACGCGGGATTTTTCCGGCCGGCGTTTCCGCAGCCATTTGAGCGAAGAGAATGGCCACCTCGTCGAACGCTTCGGCCCCTTCCGCTTTGCATTCGATCTTCCCATCCGTGGCAACGGACTCAGCATGGCGATGCGACACTGGTCGTTCCTGCGCATTCCGCTGCCGCTCTTTCTGGCACCCCAAAGCGTCGCTCATGAATGGGCAGAAGACGGCCGCTTCCACTTCGATGTACCGATTGCCCTGCCGCTCATCGGCCCCGTCGTTCATTATCGAGGCTGGCTGAAGCGGATTGATTGATAATGCAAGACCGACTGGCGAAATCGGCCGGGGACCGACTAGAGGCTAGTTTACCGGTCGCCGGCCAGACAGCCGAACATGCGGAAATCGTGGAAGGCCTCTTTGAATCGCGCCTTCTGCCGCAGCGTGCCCTCATATTGAAAGCCCGCTTTTTCCAGAACCCGGTCGGACGCGGTGTTTCCCGGCAATGTCCAGGCTTCGATGCGATTGAGCGAGAAGACATCAAAGCCACATTGAACGATGGCACGCGCGGCTTCGCTCATCAGCCCCTTGCCCCAGGCGGAGGGATCCAGCTCATAACCCAATTCTGCGCATCTGGCATGCTTATCGAAGCTGTTGAAGCGAATGGCTCCGAGCAATTGGCCGGAAACCCGATCCTCGATGATCCATGAGCAACCCGTTCCCTTGGGAAAGATTTTGATCATCCATCGCAGAGAGCGCTCGATCTGCGCCATTTTCGGCGCATCAACCCAGTTCGAGAACCGTGTGACCTCCGGAATTGAAATCAGCGCATGGAAATCGTCGCGGTCGTCCATGCTTGCTTCTCGAAGCCGCAGCCGCTCGGTGACGAGTGTGGGAAACTCGGCTTTTGAAGGCGCCATCTTCATGCTTTCAGCAGATTGGCAAGGATGATCTCGCGCCAGACGCGGGTGGGCGTAATCCAGGCATCCCAGGAATTATACTTGCCGGAATAGATGACAGCGGCGATACCCGCATCGGGCATCAGCCAGAGCCTTTGCCCGCCATTGCCGAAGCCCGCATACCACGACCGCTGACCGTCAAACGCCGGCACCGGCGCATCACCTGAGAACCACAATCTGCCATAGCTCAAACCGTCCCCGGTCGAAATCGCCGGCGCAAGGGATTGCGCGATCCACTCTTCCGAGACGATCCTTTGGCCGGCCCACACGCCCTTCTGAAGGAAAAGCGTGCCGATCTTCAGCAAATCGGGGGCAGTCAGGCGTAACCCGGATGCAGGCGATGCCACGCCATCACGCCCGGCGTTCCAATGGAATTTGGCAATCCCCAGCGGTTCGAAGAGAACCTCTCGCGCGAAATCGGGCAGACGCTTGCCCGTGCCGCGCTCGATGATCGCGCCTACAAGCGCGACGCTGCCGCCGGAATAAATCCAGCGCGTTCCCGGCTCTGCGATCACCGGACGCTCCAGGACGAAACGATATCGGTCCGGAGCATTCTCCATCGCAATTTCGCTGTTCAGCGGATCGGTATAGGGACGATCCTCGTCCCACTCCATCCCCAGCGTCATCGTCAGCGCGTGGGCAATGGCGATCTTGGCGCGCGCAGGATCTTGGGCGAGATCGCCGTATTCCGGGAACTGTTCATAAAGCGATGCATTCGGCGGCGGCACCAATCCTCTATCGAGTGCAATGCCATAAAGAAGGCCGGCAATGCTCTTGGTGACCGAACGAAGATCGTGCAGCGTATCCGCGTCGAAGGCGACATCCCCGAGCGGATCTCCCCAATTTTCGTCGGAGCCGATGGCGTAATATTCCAGGCATACACGCCCGGAACGAGCGGCAAGCACGACATGCAGATCGCGCAGCAAGCCGGATTCGATGCCGGCTTCAAACTTGCGGCGGAGCTCGGGATCAAAACCCATGGCCTGCAGGGTTTCGCGATCAGGTGACGAGGATGAATTGCCCTGCGTGATGACCATGCAATCTCCACCCTTCGCTCAACGACCGTCAGGGAAAACTACAATCAAAGCGCGCATGCGGCAAGGCGACGATGCAGCAATTTGGCATCCATATTGGCCGGTCTTTCGATCAGCCCTGCCCCATCTTCAGGTCCGTTTGCGTCTCATCGCAAATGTGGTGCCTTCCTTTTTCTGACGAGAATCCCGGTCGCGGCTGAAGGCCGCTTCCGAGATTCCCGGCTGTCGTCAGGGGTGAGTACGACAGCCGGGTCAAGAAATCGATTTTCACACCGGCAATCCATAGGCGGACTGGAAGCTGGGAAACACAGGATTAAACTCCACAAGGGACTGCCCCATTTTGAGACATATTTCACGCAACGCTAAATTTGCCTCGTCCAGCATGGCCTCGTCGGCGGCAACTCTTTTCAGATCTCATACAAGCGCGATGATCTGAACGTTCCGACTTGCCCAATTTTCCTGAAGAGCTCCTCAGCTTCTGCACAAATTCTGCAAAGGCGGACGCCATCGTCACGCCATGAACAACACGCCCGAGACAATCGCAATTCCACCCGCCCGCCTGCCACGCAGTCTTCTCAAGGAAGGCTGGTGGCTGGAGGACGATCGTCAGCCGCCAGCCGATCCGCCGGTTCAGGAAGCCAGGATCATACCCTTCGCCTTGGCCGAACATCCCTCACGGAGCCGATACCGATGAGCCTATCCGATACACTTGCCCTTCCCGCAAACGCCACAAGCAGTCCCTATCGCAAACTCCTCACATTCATTTCCCTTATCGCCCTGGCCGACATTCTTCTCTTCGACGAGGCGCCGGGTGTTAATCTCTTTCTCTTTGCCAATTCCGTCGCCGCCGGTCTGATGATTTCCTCCAGAAGAAGGCAATCGATTCCAAAGATCGCAGCCTTTGCGATCCTTTGCCTTGTTGCGTCAGCGCCGCTTGTCGAGACCGCATCCTGGATAGGCATCACCATCAGCCTGCTTGGGCTTTGCCTGATATCGCTGGGTGTTGGCGGATTGCTCCCAGGGCAATCGACGCGCTTACCATTGGCGCTGCTCCGTTTCCTGCTGGATCTGCCGGTTCGGCCCTTCCGCCAGGCGAGCTATCGCTGGCTGCGGCGGCTGCAGAAGCCAGCGCCGGACGGTGTTCGACATCATCTGCGCGGCTGGATCATGCCGCTCGCGTTTGCCGCCGGCTTTCTTGCTCTTTTCGCGATGGCCAATCCGCTGATCGACAAGACGCTGCGCAGCATCGACCTCACTTTCCTGCTGCAACTTCTGAGCATGTGGCGCATCGGTTTCTGGCTCGTCGTTGCAGCCCTTTTATCGGTGTTGCTTCATCCACGCCTGAGGCGCCGCCGTCACCATCGCGAAGGGGTCGCAGCGGTCACCACCAGGATTGAAGATGGACTGTTCGGCCATGCCGCATTGCTGCGCTCGCTTCTGGTCTTCAACGCGCTGTTTGCCGTGCAGACACTACTCGATCTCACCTATCTCTGGGGTGGCGCCAGCCTGCCCGATGGCATGAGCCATGCCGAATACGCCCATCGCGGCGCCTATCCGTTGATACTCACCACAATCCTTGCCGCCGTCTTCGTGCTTGCCGCCATGCGGCGCGGCAGACCGGGCGACGGAAGTCCCCTACTTCGCGGCCTGGTACTTCTCTGGATCGCGCAGAACATCCTGCTTTGCCTTTCCTCCATTCTGCGGCTCGATCTCTATGTCGAAGTCTATTCGCTGACGGAGCTGCGCGTTGCGGCCGGCATCTGGATGGGCTTGGTCGCAGTCGGCCTCTTCCTCATCCTCCTGCGCATCCTGCTTCGTCGCTCCAACGAGTGGCTGATCGCCTTAAGCTCCGCAACGCTGGTTCTCATACTCTATGCCGCCGCATTCGCCGACATTCCCGCCTTCATCGCCCGCTTCAACGTTGCCCATAGCCGCGAAATATCGGGCGAAGGCGTCGTTCTCGATCTCGATTATCTCTCGACGCTTGGCCCTGCCGCCATTCCGGCACTCGACACCTATCTGGCATCGCTGCCTGCCGACGTGAATGCTCGCGAGGTGCGCGAAGCACTATTATGGCAACATGTCAGACGCTCGCGCGATTGGCGAAGCTGGACCTATCGCGATGCTCGTCTTGGTGCTTACCTCAAAAATGATGCGACCCTTGTCAGATGAGGCCGAAACGAAGACAAAGAGCAGAATAACCAGAACAGGCACTACATGGCACCGCGCATCCTCGTCGCCGACGACGAACCGAATATTCGCGACGTGATCTGCTTCGCGCTCGACCGCGCCGGCATGAAGACGACGACCGCGCGCAACGGCACAGAGGCCATGATGGCCTTTCACAAAGGCGGTCTCGATCTGATCGTCCTCGATGTTGGCATGCCCGACATGGATGGGCTGGAAGTCTGCCGCCGCATTCGCAAGGCATCGAACCTTCCGATCCTCTTCCTCTCGGCGCGCGACGAAGAAATCGACAGGATTCTGGGTCTGGAGATCGGCGGCGACGATTATGTCACCAAACCCTTCAGTCCGCGCGAGCTGGTTGCCAGGGTCCGCACCATCTTGAAGCGAAGCGGCCATGGCTCGGAGCCGGATGCGACCAATGGCTCCGTGTCCGCGGGATCTCTGCGGCTTAATCGCGGTAGCCGCACCGCCAGTTTCGCCGATGTGCCGCTCACCTTGACGGCGCTCGAATTCTCGATCCTCGAGACGCTGCTCTCGCGCCCCGAGATCGTCTTCAGCCGCGATCAACTGATGGAAGCGGCCTATGGCGCTGACATGCAGGTCGCCGACCGCACCATAGACAGCCATATCCGCAATCTCCGTGCCAAGCTTTCGGCCGTTGGCGGCAAGGGCATCATCGCCACGGTGCACGGCGTCGGCTTTAAACTGACATCGGCTACAGAAGGAAACGCTTGATGCGTACGCCGCGGGTGAAGTCGAAATGGCGGCCGCCGCTCGCCCTCATCGTCTACGCGGTGCTTCTGACCGTGATGATGCTGCCGATGCTCACGATCATCTGGTTTCGGGTCGTGCGCGCCGCCTCGGGCGCCATGGCGCCGGCGGAGATCGCCACCCTCGCCGCCGTTCTGATCCTTACCCTCATCGTCGCCTATGTGTTGACGCGCACGCTGACTACGCCGATCAATGCCCTGATTGCCCGAACCGAGGAGATCGCCCGCGGCGGACGCTCCGCGATCCGGCCGCTCGAAATCTACGGCACGCGCGAAGTCGCGACCCTTTCACAGAGCTTTCTCGATCTCGCCGGCAAGCTGGTCGATCATTCCGATTATGTGCGCTCCTTTGCCACCCATGTTTCGCACGAACTGAAATCGCCCTTGACCTCGATCAAGGGAGCGGCGGAACTGCTGCGTGATGATGACGACCAAAATCCGATGAGCCACGAGCAGCGCAGCCGCTTCCTCGGAAACATCATCGCCGACACCGAGCGGCTGGATAGGCTGTTGTCGCGCCTGCGGGAACTGGCAAAGGCCGAGCTTCCATCCCAACAGGGCTCCAGCAGCCTTCGCGATATCATTGCCCAGTTGGAGATGCAATTTCGCCAATTGACGATCATCTATGAAGGCAGCGCCGACGAGACGCTGGCTTTGCCCGGCGAGGCAGCCGGCATTATTTTCGCCAATCTGGCGGAAAATGCCGTTCAGAACGGCGCGACAGACCTTGCAATCAAGGCAAGCGGCGAAGGGCGGGGGATATCGATCCAAATTCGCGACAATGGTCGCGGCATTGCCGATGGCAATCGGGAGCGCATTTTCGAACCCTTCTTCTCGACGCGACGGGACGATGGCGGCACGGGCATGGGGCTCGGCATCGTCAGAGCCATGCTCGCTTCCCACGGAGGCAGCATCGAATTGCTTGAGAGCAGCAAGGATGGCACAGCATTTCAGATCATCCTTCCCATTGCCGCCTAAAACGGCGCACTCCGCCATGAGCCGCCGGCAAAAAAAAGGCGGCCGAAGGCTGAAACCATCGGCCGCACCACTATTTCGAGATGGGAGCCTACGCTGCCTCTGACTGCGCTTGAGCTTCCAAAGCCATCGCACGCGCGGTGACAAAATCGACCTTGCCGGAACCGAGGACAGGCACCTTGCCGACGGTCACTTCGGCGGGAACCATCATTTCCGTGGCACCCTTCGATTTGGCGAAGGCCAGGAAATCGCTTCTAGTCGCACCCGGCGCGTCGGTCAGGAGCACGAGGCGCTCGCCCTTCTTGGCATCGGGTACAGACGAGACGACGCTGAGGGCGCCCGGCCAGAGCTGTGCTGCAAGTGTTTCTACAGCAGCAAGCGAGATCATCTCGCCGCCGATCTTGGCGAAGCGCTTGGCTCGGCCGCGGATCTTGACGAAACCTTCCTCATCGATGGTGACGATGTCGCCGGTATCGTGCCAACCCTCCGGCAGCGGTTCGAGAACGCCGGGATTACCGGCGCGCAGGTAGCCGGCCATGACGTTGGCGCCACGGATGAGAAGGCGGCCGCCCTCATCGATGCCGGGAACCGGCTCGAGCCTCCACTCCATACCCGGCATGATCTTGCCGACCGTTCCGGTGCGGTTGTACATCGGCGTGTTCAGCGAGATCACAGGGGAGGCTTCGGTGACGCCATAGCCTTCCAGGATGCGCAGGCCGAATTTCTCCATATAGACCTCGCGGGTCGATGCCTTCACCGGCTCGGCACCCGAGAAGATGTAGCGGATCGATCTCAGGTCATAGGGATGAGCGGTGCGGGCGTAGCCGTTCAGGAATGTATCCGTGCCGAAGACGATGGTGGCGTTGGAGACGTAGATCAGCTCCGGCACGATGCGATAGTGCAGTGGCGAGGGATAGAAAAACACCGGCACGCCCGAGACCAGCGGCAGGATGGTGCCTGCCGTCAGGCCGAAGGAGTGGAACATCGGCAGGACGTTGAACACCTTGTCGCCGGGGTGGAAATCGATGCGCGAGGCGGCCTGGGCGGCATTCGAGAGTACATTGCGGTGCGTCAGCACCACGCCCTTCGGCGCCCCTTCCGAACCGGACGTGAAGAGGATGACGGCCGGATCGTCGGCATTGCGCCTCACCAACGGCCGATACTTGCGCATGAGGCCGACAATCTTGTCGAAGAAGGTGATCTGCGTGCGCAGTTCATCCAGCCAGACAAAGGCCACATGCTTTTCGAGCTCCTCGACCACCGGGCCGAGTTTGGCCTGTGTGATGAAAGCGCGCGAGCAGAGCACATGCTTGACCTCAGCCGTCCGGCAGGCGGAGAGGATATTGGCAGCACCCGCCGTGAAGTTCAGCATGGCCGGAACCTTGCCCGCCGATATGACACCGAGCACGGTTGCAGCCGTACCGTTGGCGTTCGGCAGCATCACGCCGAGCGTCTTCTCGTTCGGGAACATCTTCTTGAACTTCGCACCCAGCACCGCGGCACCGGTCAGCAGCTTGGCATAGGAGAGCTTGCCGGCGATCGGGTCCTCGACGGCGAGCTTCTTGCCGCCATATTCATGGGCGCTGTCAATGACGCGACCGAGGACTGTATTGTTGGTGTCGGCGGTGCGGAACATCAGCGTCGACATGATCTGGTAGAGCGCAGCGCCGGCGGCGATACGGCGCTTTCTGCCCTTGAGCTCGGCGGGAACATCGAGCTTGACCGGCTCGAGGATCGTCACCTTGACCTTGGGGAAGAGACGGCGGCGAACATGGCTCGAGGTCAGATAGGAGGCGTAGCTCTTTTCCAGTCCGTCGATGCGGACGGGAACGATCATCGTGCCGGTCTTGTCGGCGACCATGGCAGCACCGTCATAGACCTTCATCAGCGTGCCGGTGACGGTCAGGCGCCCCTCGGGGAAGATGCCGACCGGGCTGCCGTCCTGAATGACCTTGATCAGCGAGCGCGTTGCCATCGGCTTGGTCGGGTCGAGCGGCAGGAACTTGCACATCTTCAAAAGCGGCCGCATCCACCATTTCCTCGCGAAGGCATAGTCGATGGCGAAGATAGGCTCTTCCTCGGTGATGGCAAGCGCGAGTGCGCCGTCCAGCAGGCTCACATGGTTGAGCGCGATGATCGGCGCGGGGCCTGCCTTGCGTATGTTTTCCAGACCTTCGACTTCAAGCCGCATGAAGGCGCGGAAGATGATGGAGATTAGATCGCGGAAGGCGTTGGTCGGCAGCATTTTCAGCATCAACCAGGCAATCGCGATATTGAGCACTGAGATGCTGAGAATGATGACCGGGATCGACAGACCCACGGCTTGAAGCACGGCGACAAGCGCCAAGCCCACAGCGATAAAGAGCGCGGAGAGCACATTCGATGCGCCAATGACGCGGGCGCGGCGATCCTCATTCGCCCAGCTCTGCATGGCCGAGAAGGTCGGAACGGCCAGGAAAGCACCGCCGATCGCCATGCCGGCCAGATCGATGGCGACACGGATCGTTTTCGGTCCAGCGAAGAAGGCAAGAATGGTTTCAGCATGGCTGGTCGACTGCAAACCCCATAGGTTCCAGCCGAGATCGAGGCCGAAGAGAGCGACGATCAGCATGCCGATGGGCGCCGGCAAAAGCACGATGCGGCCGGCGGCCATCCATCCGGCAATGGCAGAGCCGATGGCAACCGATATGGCGAAGATCGCGAGATAAGCGGGAACGACGATTTCCGAGCCGCCGAGAATATCGGTGACCATGACCGGCAGCATCGACATGATGAAGGCGCCCACGAACCAGAACCAGCAGTTCATCAGCGACGCCCGCCAGATGCGGCCATCGGCGCGAAGCTCGTTGACCAGCCTGTAGCTGGAGCGCATGACATTGGTGTCGACGACGAGATCGGGTGCCTTGGAGCCGGTCGCAGGAATCATGCGGGCGGCAAACCAGCAGAGGATCGAAAGCCCCATCATCATCGGCCCGAAGATCCAGACATTCTCGCCCTCGCGGAAGGCGACGGCCGCGACCATCGTACCGGTGAGAATGGCGATGAAGGTGCCGCCCTCGATCCAGGCATTGGCCTTGGGAAGATCTCGGTTTGCCAGATGATCGGGCAGGATGCCGTATTTGATCGGCCCGAAGAGCGAGGAAATGACGCCGAAGCTGAAGAGGGCGAGCATCAGGATCCAGATCGAGGAGAAGGCGATGCCGACGACCGAGATCGCCGCCACCAGGAGTTCGCAGCGCTTCAAAAGCTCCGCCATCCTGGCCTTGTCGTATTTGTCGGCAAGCTCACCGGCAATCGCCGACAGGAGCAGGAACGGCACGATGAAGATGCCGCCGGCAAGTGTGACCAGCGCCGCGCCCTCCGTCGCCATCTGCGCGAGAATGACGAAAACCAGAGTCTGCTTTAAGAAATTATCGTTGAAGGCAGTCAGGAATTGCGTCCAGAACAGCGGCGCGAACTTCCTCGATCTCATCAGGTGCGTTTGCATGGCGTATCCCTCATTCGGCCAACAGGACGCCACAGAGTTGTTACGCAAAGGTTGAGCGCGGATACAACTCTATGGCGTCGTTAATAAAGATTAGTCCTGACCGTCACGATTGAACTTAACCAGAAGCTTTTCCGTACGGGCATCTTCTACCTTGCGGATCAGCTTGTCAGCCTCGCTGTTGTCACGAACGGTCTTAGTGACGTTGACCGCCGTCTGCACCAGCATCAGAATGCCCATGGCGAGATAGCCTTTGCCCCAGAGATCGATCGGCATCATGTAAAGGCCGACGAGGAGCATGAAAGCCGCTGCGGCAAAAGAGATGTAGGAGAAGCTGACCCAAGCCTGGGAATGTTTCTGGAAGCTGTCGTTCATGATCGTATCCTCTCAATTATCTGATGTGTTTGATGTCTTCGTTTCAGGCTGCTGAATTCAAGCGTTGGCGCAGGCGGGCAAGTACGTCGTCGGCAGAAGGGCCGAGCGGTGCGCCGCAGCCGGCATTGGCGAGTTTTTCGATGATATGGGCCTGCCGGCTCGTGGCATCCATTTCCTTCATAGTCGAGGCTGCGATCTCGCAGCGGCTCTGGTAGGCTTGAAGACGGGCGAGCGTCTCCTCGGCGTCATCGAGCGTCGCCAGGCCGCAATTGTCGTCGCAGGCGGCATTGAGCTTCTGTGTCTGCTCGGTAGCCCGCGCCAGGCGCTCGCCGCGCTGCAATTCCTGCAGCCGTGCTTCCGATGTGCGAACGGTTGCCTTGAGTTTGCCGATCGTCTGAGTGAATTGCGTCTGGGCCTTCTCGGAAGCATCCCGGTCGGCTTCGAGCTGGGCGATCGCCTCGGCCGCCTCCCGCGCAAGTTCGTCACTTCCCTTCTGGAGGGCGGCAACGGCGCGCGTTTCCAGGTCCGCAATGCGGCCGATGATCGCTGCGTGCCGGTTCTTTTCCTGCTCATTCTGCGCGACGGCAATTGCCACGGCCCGCCGTGCCGACTGGATGGCACTGGCCGCCTCGCGGATCTGCTGCGCCAGCAAGGGTACCGCATTGCGATCGATGAACGCCTGTTCCGCATCATAGGCCCGACCGCGAATGAGCGTCAGAATTGAATTGAACATTTGTCGTCTCCCGTTTATGAACGATGTTCATGAAACGATGTATGCCAGAATCGTGAACGTTGTTCAAGGATAATTTTGAACAACGTTCAAAAAATCGAATTGGAATAGTTAATGGCGAGAAAAACCCTGGAAAAGCGCGAGGATCTGAAGCAGCGGCTGATCGAGGCGGCGCGCAATCGCATCGCTGCCGACGGGCTCTCAAACCTGAGGGCGCGCGATGTCACGCAGGATGTAGGCTGCGCTCTCGGAGGTCTCTATACGGTCTTCGCCGACCTCGACGATCTCGTCATTCACGTCAATTCGGCGACGCTGAAGGCGCTTGAGGCATCGCTGGCGCTGACGGAGGTTCGGGATCACACACCGACAGACCGGCTGCGCAATCTCGCACGCGGTTATCTGCGCTTTGCAGTTACCCATCGCAATCTATGGAAGGCGCTCTTCGACCATCGGCCTCCGGATGACCGCCCCAGCCCCGAATGGCATCTCGAAGAGCACATGTTCCTGATGGGCGTCATTGCCGAGCCGCTCGCAGAATTGCAGCCGAACATGTCGGAGACGGCGCGCGCGATCAGGGCGAGAACGCTTTTCGGCGCTGTGCATGGCGTCGTCAGCATCAGCCTGGAGGGGCGTTTCGTCGGCTTGCCGATCGAAAGCCTGGAACAGGAGCTCGACGATTTCATCCTGACGGTCGCAGCCGGGGCCGCCGCACGACAAGGCTAGCCGGATTTATGGTTTTTACTGTTTCGAGGGCGCGTAATTCCGGATATCGCCGAAAGCGTAGCCGCGATTCCTCAGCTTGCGGATCAGCGACTGCAGGTTTTCGCGCCCGTTGAACTGATCCTGAAACATCTCGTCATGCATGAGAAGGATCATCTTGCCGCGCTGCGTGAAACGACCGTACTGGAAAAGATGATCGATCTCATTGACGAGATGATCCACCGATTGAACCGGCTTGCCGTCGTCGCTGTGTACCCACTCGAAATCCCAGCCGTAGAGATAGAATCCCGCTTCGGCGACGAGCTCGTAATCCAGCCATTCGCGCTCCCATTGGGCAACGTTGATGGATAGATCCTCCCTCGATCGGTCGGAAGCCGAAAGACGTCCCTGCCCGGCAATCGCGCATTGACGATCGGCGTCAGACCGAGCACTTCATTGGCATGAAGCATGTCGGCGACGACGGCCTGGGTGTTGGAATAGTATCGTCTGTAGCGATTATTGGCGTGGCTGTAGCTGTGATTGCCGACGGTTACCAGCGGCATAGCTTTGGCTTCTGCCAAGAGATCGCGCCCGGCAGGAATGGTTTCGACATGCTGGCCGACCATGAACATGGCTGCGGGGACATTTTCCTGGCTCAGCACGGAAAGAATGTTCTTCGTTCCAGGCAAGGGGCCATCATCGAATGTCAGAAAGATCGTCCCGTCCGCCGCGCGAGCGGAGACGGCGCAGGCCGCAGCCAGGATGCCGGCGAGCAGCCATCTCAAGACCGCGTTCCTTCGATGATTCAATGCGCCCAAGCCAGCCGCCCCCCGTATCGTCGCCGCAAACTGGCACATCGCATGGAACAAGAAAAGCGCCGCGAGCACGACAAAAGCAAAGGGCGCTCTACCCATTTCTGGGGAGCGCCCTTGCTTTTTAACCCGGACAGCGAACGCCGGCTCGACACAGAAATGTCAGCGCGACAGGCCATCGATACAGGTGATGACGCGCAGATAATCGCGAATCGCACCCTTTGCAAGAGCCGGCTGCGAAAATTTTAGCTTTTCTGCCACACGAGAGTTCCATGTGACAGAATTCGCACATTTGACGGGCGCGATCCTTCGTCAAGCGGCCTTCAAGGTCGCATCGCGCGGGATCTCGACGTCGATCTCCAGCATGGAGACGTCCTTATCGCGATCCATCTTCACCTGTACCTTGTCGCGATCGACCTGCACATGCTTGGCGATGACGGCGAGGATTTCCTCTCTCAGCACGGATACGAGATCCGAGCCCACGGAGGCGCGTTCGTGGGCAAGAAGGATCTGCAGACGCTCGCGCGCCATCGGTGCAGATCTCTGCTTGCGGAACAGTCCGAAAATGCTCATGCGGCCCTCCTTGCGAAGATTTTGCCGAAGATACCCCGCTTCTCGCCGGGGATGGTGATCGGCACCTGCTCGCCGGCAAGGCGGCGTGCGGCGTCGAAATAGGCAAGCGACGGTGCACAGCGCGCATCGGCAAGCGTGACCGGCGAGCCGAGGTTGGAGGCGCGCAGAACGTCGGTGCTTTCCGGAATGATGCCGAGCAGCGGAATGGAGAGGATCTCCAGCACGTCGTCGACCTTCAGCATGTCGCCGCGTTCGGCGCGGCCGGCGTCGAAGCGGGTCAGCAGCAGATGCTTTTCCATGCGCTCGCCGCGCTCGGCCTTCAGCGTCTTGGAGTCCAGCAGGCCGATGATGCGGTCGGAATCGCGCACCGAGGAAACTTCCGGATTGGTGACGACGACGGCGACGTCGGCATGACGCATGGCAAGGGTGGCGCCGCGCTCGATACCGGCCGGGCTGTCGCAGATGACCCAATCGAAATAGTTCTTGAGCTCGTTGATGACGCGCTCGACACCCTCGGGCGTCAGATTGTCCTTGTCGCGCGTCTGCGAGGCCGGCAGGAGGAAGAGCGTCTCCAGCCGCTTATCGCGAATCAGCGCCTGCGGCAGCTTGGCGTCGCCATGAATGACGTTGACGAGGTCATAGACCACGCGGCGTTCCGCCCCCATGACCAGATCGAGATTGCGCAGACCGACATCGAAATCGACGACGACGACCTTTTCGTTTCTCTGTGCCAGAGCCGCCCCCAATGCGGCCGTCGAAGTCGTCTTTCCAACTCCGCCCTTGCCTGATGTGACGACGATTACCTTGCCCATCTTGCTCTCCTGTTTTGGCCGGCTTCGGCTCAGATTAGTTTTTCGGCCATGATCGTTTCACCATCCAGCCAGAGCTGGACGGCTTGTCCCCTGAGGCCGGGTGATATGTCTTCGGCCATCTTGTAGATGCCATCGATCGCCAAAAGCTCGGCCTCGAGCTTGCGGCAGAAGATTCGCGCCGAGGCGTTGCCGATCGAGCCCGCCATGGCGCGGCCGCGCAAGGCGCCGTAGATGTGGACCGATCCACCCGCGATGACTTCCGCGCCGGACGCCACGGAACCGATGACCGTGACATCGCCTTCTGGAAAAATCACCGACTGCCCCGAACGCACCGGCTCGCGGATGATCAGCGACTGCGTGACCGGCCGGACTTCCGGCGGCGCCTTGGGCTCGCTGTTGCGGCGCTCCACGACCGGCTCGGCCTCGGAGACTTCGAAATCGGCAGCCGGACGCCCGCCCTTCAGGATCGGCGGCATGCCAGGCCCGGCGATCGACGGGCGACCGCCCTCGATGCCCATGATGCTGACATTGCGGGCCGAAAGCTCAGCGATCAGCTCCTTGAGCTGCGCCTTGTCGATCGGCAGGTCGGTGATATCGAGCACGACCGGCCGCCCCAGAAAGAAGCCGGCCGAACGGGCTGCGAGGTCGTCAAGCCTGATCAACCACTGGTCCAGCGGAAGATCCGGCGAAAGCATGACCGCAAGAAAGGAGCGGCCCTTGATACGGATCGAACGAGCGTCTGTTAGCACTTTGGTCATCTATGTGAATAAATCGTTGATCCTGTGTACCGCTCATATGGTTAACAAGTGGTTAACGCGAGGTTCCATTCGAGCCCGAACCGCCCCATAAAACAGCGATGCTCGCGAGTGCCGAAGGCTCGTTGGAGCTGGGGTCGTAGACGCATGGAGCGGCGAAAATCGCAGCTCCTGCAAGGAGAAGAATGATTGGTCTCATGAGATTCTCCAGGCGCAAAGCAGAAACTGCCTTGCTGATTATTCGACGCGGAAAAATTAACGATTCGGCGCGCTGCACCTTCCGGAGCAGCGCGCAATATCGATGCGTGGGCGATTCTCAGGCGAGCTTCAGCTCGACATTGATGTTGCCGCGAGTGGCCTTCGAATAGGGGCAGGTCTGGTGTGCTTCCTCGACCAGCGCGCGTGCCAGCTCCGGCTCGATGCCGGGCATGCTGACGGTCAGCCGTGCCTGCAGGAAGTAAGCGCCTTCGGTCATGCCCAGATCCACTTCGGCATCGACGGCGAGATCGGCCGGCAGCTTGATCTTTCGCTTGCCGGCGGCAAGGCCCATGGCACCGATGAAGCAGGCCGACCAGCCGGCCGCAAAGAGCTGCTCGGGATTGGTACCGGCATGGGCGCTGCCGGGAGGCGAAAGCTTGACATCAAGCTGGTTGTCATCGCTGCGGGCCGAGCCGTCACGGCCACCGATGGTGTGGGTCTTGGCGGTGTAGAGAACCTTGTCGATCTTGGTCATGGAACACTCCTTTGTTGCGTTGCCCGCTATGTTGTGGCGTTGGGCAACGTGTGTTGACGGAGTTGTTTTTGATGGATCGACGTATCCGGCATGTTTCCGGAAAAGCCGGAAGTGTCACAAAACGTAGGCCTTAACGGGCCGGATACAAATG
Source organism: Rhizobium sp. WW22 (assembly GCF_047041135.1). NCBI lineage: Bacteria > Pseudomonadati > Pseudomonadota > Alphaproteobacteria > Hyphomicrobiales > Rhizobiaceae > Rhizobium > Rhizobium sp. WW22. The sequence goes on along the minus strand of NZ_CP178199.1, from coordinate 717,247 downwards.
CTTACAAATTGCCGGAAAGTCTTTCGAAGGAACAATCAGGAAATAACGACTTCCGCCGCCAGACCACCGCCTTCGCGGTTATAGAGCCTGACGGAGCCGCCGAGCGTCTGGGCAAGCTGCTGGGCAATCGCCAGGCCAAGGCCGGTGCCGCCGGTGTTGCGGTTGCGCGATTGCTCCAGCCGGAAGAAGGGCTGCATGGCCGCCTCTATCTGGTCTTGCGGAATGCCGGGACCTCGATCCAGAACGGTGATCGCAATCTGGCCCGTGTCCCGCCGCTCCACGGCGATTTCCGCCGTTCCGGCAAATTTCAGGGCGTTGTCGATGAAATTGGTGAGGATACGTCGTAGCGCATGCGGCTTCGTCGTCGCCGTGCCCTGGATGAGGCCGAGAATCTCGACGGATTTGCCGGTGTCCTGATAATCGTAACTGATGCTTTCGATGAAGGAGGCAAGGTCGATGCGCGCGCTTTTCTCGCCGTTGCCATGGGCGCTGCGCGCATAGGCGATCCCGTCCTGCACCAGACGCTCGATCTCGCCGAGATCCTGCAGCAGCTTGGTCTTCTCGGGCGAATCATCGGCGATATCGGCGCGCAGGCGCATGCGGGTGATCGGCGTCTGCAGGTCGTGGGAGATCGCCGCAAGGATCTGCACGCGCTCTTCGAGATAATGCGCAATTCGATCCCGCATGGCATTGAAGGCTCTTGCGGCATGCGCCACTTCGCTCGGCCCCCGGTCGCTCAAGGCCGGGCTCTTCTTGTTGGGATCGAGCGCATCGGCCGCGGCGGCAAGCTCGGCGAGCGGACGCGTGGCCTGTCGCACCGCAAACCAGATACAAAGGATGATCAACAGCATCTGGACGACGAAGACATAAGGCAGCCAGGCCGCGATCGGCATGACACCCTTTGGCGTAACATCGATCGTCAGCGGGCTGCCATCACTCAGATTGAGATGTGCCTGCAGCCGCGAGATGGGTCCCGGTATCGATTCCATATGGATAGGAAACCGATGGCCGACTGCATCCTCTATCTTGGCGGCGATCTCCGCGCCATGGGCGGAGGTATCGGGCACGCCGGGCTGGCCCGTCCCCAACTCGAAACTGTAATTGCCGCGGCTCAGCCAATCGACGAAATTCGCCCTCTCATCGGCCGGCAGGCGGTCGAGCACGGCGATCGAAGTCGCGACGTCGTTTTCCAGCGTGCCGAGCATGACGGCTTTTGCCGACATGTAGCGCTCGATATAGAGCACGCTGAAAGACAGGCCGTAAGCGATCGCGAGCCCCGCCAGGAGGATCAGCGAAATGCGTGCACGCAGGGTGCTAGGCCACCATGACCGGCGGCCTGAAAGGTCGATCACAGTCATGGGCGAAGCTCCGCAATTTCCACCGGCACGGAGAAGACATAGCCTTCGCTGCGCACCGTCTTGATGTAGATCGGCTCACGCGCATCGTCGCCCAGACGCTGGCGGAGACGGCTGACGAGCAGGTCGATGGAGCGGTCGAAGAGGTCGGCATCGCGGCCTTGTGTCAGATTCAGAAGCTGATCACGATTGAGCACCCGCTGCGGGTGATCGATGAAAACGCGCAGCAGGCGGTATTCCGCGCCGCTGAGTGTGATCTCCGTGCCGTCCTTGTCCAGCAGATGACGCCCGACCGTGTCGAGCCGCCAGTCCCCAAAGACCAGCAATTGGCCGGCCTCGCTGATCTGCAGATTGGGCGGCAGCATACGGGTGCGGCGCAGAACCGCCTTGATGCGGGCAAGCAGCTCGCGGGCGGCGAAAGGCTTCGCCAGATAATCGTCTGCGCCCATTTCGAGGCCGAGAATGCGGTCCATCTCGTCGCTACGCGCCGTCAGCATGAGGATAGGCGTCGCCTTGTGCTTTCCGGCGCGAAGCTCGCGACACAGCACCAGGCCGTCGTCGCCCGGCATCATCACGTCGAGCACGATCAGATCGACCGAATTGGCCTCGAGAAAACTGCGCATCTGGCGGCCATCGGCAGCCGTCGTCGCTCTTAGCCCATTCTTCTTCAGGTAGCTCGACACCAGCTCACGGATTTCCCGATCGTCATCAACGATCAGGATATGGTCGACATGATCCATCTTGATTTCCCACTCATCATCGTAAGCATCAAGCTACGAATATTCATCCCTTATGGCGCCAACGGCTGAGGGCGACAGCTTACGCCGGCGCCCTCCCGCACGCTACCGCCGAACTAGAAACGATCAACATCTATCACAGCCTGGGCGAAGGCTTGCGGTGCTTCCTGGGGAAGATTGTGGCCGATGCCGCCGGTGATCGTGCGATGCTCATACTTGCCCGAGAACTTGCCGCGATAGGCCGCGGGTTCCGGATGCGGCGCGCCGTTGGCGTCACCTTCCATGGTGATGGTCGGGATCGAAATCACCGGGCCAACGGCGAGCTTCTTTTCATAAGCATCGAACTTCGCCTCGCCTTCGACGAGACCAAGCCGCCAGCGATAATTGTGAATGACGATATCGACATGGTCCGGATTGTCGAAAGCGGCAGCCGACCGATCGAAAGTAGTGTCATCAAAGGCCCATTGCGGCGAGGCGGTTTGCCAGATCAGCTTTGCGAAATCATGGCGGTTTTCCTGGTAGCCGAGGCGGCCGCGCTCGGTGGCGAAATAGAACTGGTACCACCAGGCAAGCTCTGCCTTTGGCGGCAGCGGCTTGCGGTTGACTTCCTGGCTGCCGATGAGATAGCCGCTGACCGAAACCAGCGCCTTGCAGCGTTCCGGCCAGAGAGCCGCCATGATATCGGCGGTGCGGCCACCCCAGTCGTAACCGGCAACGACGACCTTTTCGATCTTCAGCGCATCAAGAAGCGCAATCATATCGACGGCAAGTGCTGCCTGCTGACCGTTGCGCGGCGTGTCCTTCGAAAGGAAACGAGTGGTTCCGTAGCCGCGAAGATAGGGAATGATGACGCGATAGCCGGCATCTGCCAAAAGCGGCGCGACATCGACGAAGCTGTAAATGTCATAGGGCCAGCCGTGCAGCAGCAGCACGACGGGACCGTTGGCCGGACCGGCTTCGGCGTAACCGACATTGAGCACACCGGCTTTGATCTGCTTCAGCGCGTCGAAAGACGTGTGTGTGCCGGCCTTAACGACGGGCAGGGTCAATGTGGAAGCCTTTGTTTCCTGCGCACCGGCGATTGCAGGCAGACCGAATTCAGCGGCGGCAACAGCGATGGCCGCCATGCCAAAAAAGCGGCGGCGGGTGTGGTTGATTTCCTCGGACATCTGTCTCTCCTGTAGATTGGATCGTGAGCCCAAGAAAGCCAGCCACATGTATCTCCGATGTGTCGCAGGCAGCAGCCTTTTGAATATCTGTGTAGCTTCAGGCCGCACAGATACAGTCTGATACAATCCAGGCCCCTTTCTCCGGTCGCATAGGCAAGCAGCTGCGCCACATGCGAAATCGCACCCAAATCGGCCAGTTTGTATCGCAATGTATCGAAACGGGGAACGTTGACGTTTCGGTACATTCTCCCATCCACTCAGACACATTCGAGATACGTCGCTACCGACAGATAGCGTCACTGCTGAGCACGGCACGTCGCCGTTCGCAGCCGGTCAATCGCTTCTAAAGGAACAAGACGATGACGCTTCTCATCATTGCCTATCTCGGCGGTGCGCTGACGATTCTCAGTCCGTGCATCCTGCCCATCCTCCCCTTCGTCTTTGCCCGCGCCGGACAGCCCTTCGTCCGAAGCACGCTGCCCATGCTGGCTGGCATGGCGCTCACCTTTGCAGTTGTCGCGACCCTTGCCGCGGTCGGCGGCGCCTGGGCGATCCGTGCCAATGAATATGGTCGCCTCGCGGCAATCGTGCTGCTCGGCCTCTTCGGCCTGAGCCTGATTTCACCCCGCATAGCGACAGCGCTTTCGCGGCCAGCCGTCAATCTCGGCAACAACCTGCTGAACGCCGCCGACGCTCAACGCGCTACGTCGAGCGTCCGAAGCTCCTTCGTACTCGGCATTGCGACTGGACTGCTCTGGGCGCCCTGCGCCGGCCCGATCCTCGGGCTGGTCCTGACAGGCGCGGCCTTGAAGGGCGCCAATCTGCAGACGACCTTCCTGCTGCTTGCCTATGGCGCCGGTGCCGCGACCTCGCTTGCTCTTGCTCTCTTTGCCGGCGGCAAGATCTTTGCCCGCATGAAGCAGTCCCTCGGCGTCAGCGAACGCATTCGCCAGGTCGCAGGCGCGGCTGTTCTGGCCGGCGTTGCCGCCATCGCGCTCGGCCTCGATACCGGCCTGCTCGCCCGCCTCTCCTATGCAAGCACCGGCTCCTTCGAACAGGCTTTGCTCGAGAAGCTGCACCCCAAGACCTCAGCCCCGGAGACCGAGGTTGCCAGCAACAGTGCCATGAAGGTTGCCACAGACGCGGCACGTCCATTCCACAGCGATCTTCCGATCGAAGGCCCCGCCCCCTCGCTCGACGGCGCCGTCACCTGGCTGAACTCTGAGCCGCTGACGACGGCCGGACTTCGCGGCAAGGTCGTCCTCGTCGACTTCTGGACCTATTCCTGCATCAACTGCATCCGCACCATCCCCTATGTTCGTGCCTGGGCGGAAAAGTACAAGGATCAGGGTCTCGTCGTGATCGGCGTCCACGCTCCGGAATTCGCTTTCGAAAAGAACGTCGACAACGTCAAGAAGGCGATCGCCGACTTCAAGATCGGCTACCCGGTCGCGATCGACAACGACTATCGCATCTGGCGCGCCTTCGAGAACAATTACTGGCCGGCCCATTACCTGATCGATGCCAAGGGGCAGGTCCGCTACCAGCACTTCGGCGAAGGCAACTACCGCCAGACCGAACAGGCAATCCAGGACCTGCTGCGCGAAGCCGGCAGCGAGATCGCCCAAAGCGGCCCGGTCGTTCCGGATGCGAAGGGTGCGGAAGCGAGCCCCGACCTTGGCCATATCCGCTCCGGCGAAACCTATGTCGGCTACAGCCAGGCAACAGGTTTCGTCTCCCCTGAAGGCCTGAAGGCCGACACCGCCGCCGACTATTCCGTTGCCAGTCCCGGCCTCAACCAATGGGGACTGGCCGGAACCTGGACAGTCGGGTCCGAGCAGGCGACGCTCAACAAGGCAGGCGGCGGCATCAGCTATCGCTTCAGCGCCCGCGACCTGCATCTCGTCCTTGGTCCCTCGGCGGACGGAAAACCGATCCGTTTCCAGGTGACTGTGGATGGGACGGCGCCCGACGCCGACCACGGCTCCGATATCGATGCCGACGGCAACGGCACCGTGACTGCCACCAAGCTCTACCAACTCGTCCGCCAGTCCGGTGACGTCACCGCACACAACTTCGAGATCCGTTTCCTCGATCCCGGGGTGCAGGCCTACGCCTTCACCTTCGGCTGAAACTTCCCCTTTACCCCAAGCATGAACCTCAACACACAGGAGTTACGTCATGAAGATCCGTTTTCTTTCCATCGCCGCGCTCGGGCTTGCCGCAAGCACTTTCGCCTTTGCGGCGCGGTCGGCCGAGATCAAGAATATTGTCATCGTCCACGGCGCTCTTGCCGACGGCTCCGGATGGCGCAAGACCGCCGATATCCTTGAAAAGGACGGCTTTAACGTCACGGTCGTGCAGGAACCGATCACCTCGCTTGCCGACGATGTCGCCGCCACCAATCGCTTGCTCGACCTTCAGAACGGCCCGAGCCTGCTCGTCGGTCACAGCTATGGCGGCATGGTCATCACCGAAGCGGGCAATCGCCCGGATGTCGCGGGCCTCGTCTATGTCGCCGCATTTCAGCCGGACAAGGGCGAAAGCCTGATCAGCCTTGCGAGCTCGAAGCCTGCAGGCAGCATGAACATCCGCGAAACCAAGGACGGCCAATATCTTTATCTCGATCCCGCGACATTCGCCGCCGACTTCGCCGCCGACCTGCCGAAGGATGAAGCCAGCTTCCTGGCGAAATCGCAGGTCTTTGCATCAAAGGCCGCCTTCACCGCCAAGGTTGGCGATCCTGCCTGGAAGGCGAAGAAGAACTGGGCCATCGTCGCAACCAATGACCGCTCCATCAATCCCGAGCTCGAGCGCGACATGGCAAAGCGTGCCGGCAGCGACGTGACCGAAATCGAGGCAAGTCATGCCGTCTTCGCCTCGCAGCCGGAAAAGGTGGCCGCCGTGATCGAGAAGGCGGCCAAGGACGCCGGCAAGTAAGCCAATCCGAGCGGGCGGTCTCTTGAATGAGACCGCCGCCTATCCTTATGCGGGATCGCAGCGGCTGGCTTCGATGCCCGAGCCTGGAAGCAATGAAAGAGATCGAACCCCGGCTTTATGTCAACAGGTAATGAAACTTCATTGCGGGAGGCACGTTCAGGTTCCCGTTAGAATCATGTCCTACCTTTAGAATAATTCCAATCTAAGGAGGCACGATGTCTGCAAGATCCGCCTATTCCGTTCCGCAACGCGTCCTTCATTGGCTCATGGCGCTGCTGATCTTCTTCAATCTCTTGTTTCCGGATGGGATGAATGCATGGCGGCGTCTTATTCGTCATGGCCAGGTGCCGACGCCAGCCGACATCTCCAGCGCCAATATTCACGCCTATGCCGGCATTGCCATACTGCTGCTCGCCATCGTGCGTCTCGTACTCAAATTTTCATCGGAAGCTCCCGCAATGCCGGACGGCCAGCCCGTGATTGTGCATTACGTCGCCAGCGTGACGCATGTCCTGCTTTACGCATTGATTTTCGCGATGCCGCTCTCGGGAATGGCGGCCTATTATCTCGGCGTCGACACGGCCGCTTTCCTGCATGGCGGCCCGATCAAGGCGGTCCTGTGGACAGTCGTCGTCCTTCATATATTCGGCGCGCTCGTTCAGCACTTCTATTTCAGATCGAACGTGCTGCGCCGCATGACGGTCGGCTAGAATGCCGAACCCGCGGCGATCTATGCCGCTTTACCGCCAAAGTGCCTTTTGAAAGAGAAGAGGTCAGTCGGCAACGCACTGCCCCCTTCAAGCGCGAGATCCGCCAGGATCTCGCCGATCACGCTCGTAAACTTGAAGCCATGGCCGGAACAGGCCGACGAGACAACCACATTCGGCTGTCCGGGCACCCTATCGATGAGAAAATCCTCGCTCGGCAGCATGGTATAGCGGCAGGTGGTCGCGCGCCCGCGAAATGAGGCTGCATTCGGTAGCCGCTTGCGAGCAAAATTGTCGAGCAGATCGGTGTCGGTATCGTTCACCGGCGGATTGGGAAGGGTCGGGTCAATCGGCTCACGGAAATGCGCATGGCGGCCGATCTTCACACCATCGACCCCGATGGCCGGGAAGCCGAAATAGGAACCTTCCGCTCCTTCATCGCGCAGGAAGCATGGCATGCGTTGCGGTTCGGCAACGAAGCCATCCCTCGGCTGATACCAGGCAACCACCTGCCGGATAGGCTGGGCATGCGCCTTCAGCTGTGGCACAAGCTCGGCAATCCACGCGCCGGTTGCGACGATCACCTTGCGGGCGCGATATCGCCCAGTTGAGGAAACGACGGTCACGCCCGTATCGTCTGGCTCGATCGCGATGACGCGCTCGCCGAAATGCAGGACGGCACCGTCTTCAGCCGCAAGCTTCAAATAGCCCATGATCGCCGCTTCCGGGCGCACATAGCCACCCTGCGGGTCAAGCACGCCGATCTCGCCTTTCTCCAGCTCAAACGCCGGAAAGCGGCGTTTCATGGCGTCGCGATCGAGTATTTCATGCGGCAGGTTGTGCATGTCGCAGGAAGCGCGCGTGCCGCTGACGATCTTGCTGTCGGGCGTGCCGATCTGCAGGACACCTGTCACCGTCAGGATTTCGGCCCGCAGCCTTGCCTCCAGCGAGCGCCAGTTTTGATAGGCACGCTTCAGCAAGGGAACATAGGACGGATCTTCGAAGTAGCCGAGGCGGATCAGGCGGCTGTCGCCATGCGAGGAGCTGAGGGAATGAGCGGGGAAATGCGCCTCGATCCCGATCGCCTTTGCACCGCGCGCCGCGGCGAAAGACAAGGCGGCACTTCCCATCGCGCCGAGGCCGACGACGGCAACGTCAAATTCCGCAGTCATCTCATGCTCCAGTTTGGTTTTCCGCAGGCGGCGCGGTCTTGGCGATCATGGCCCGCAAGGCTTCCATATCCGCATTCAAGGGACGATCGTCGCCATAAACGGGCACGCATGAACGGACAGCTGCGTGGATACGCTCCGTTCCTGGCGCTCTGGTACCCTTCGAAACGAGGAAATCATGTGCCTGCGCCGCCGCCATCAGCTCGATCGCCAGGATATATTCGGCATTGTCGAGGATGGCGAGGAGCTTGTTGGCCGCCGCAGTCGGATGGGCGAGAAAGTCTTCCTGGAGACCGGAGGTCAGGCCGCCATCGAGCGATGCCGGTGCGGCGAGCCGCCGGTTGTCGTTGCTCAGCGCCGCTGCAGTGTATTGCGCGATCATGAAACCGGAATGGCTGCCAGCGTCGCTCGCAAGAAACGGCGGCAGGCCGCTGACCAGCGGATTGACGAGGCGATCCGTCCGGCGTTCGCTCATCGCGGCGATCTGTGCAACCGCGATTGCCAGACTATCGGCTGCCTGCCCAAGAGCGGGCGCCACAGCATGCGCCTCGGAAGAGACAACCGGCTGCTCCGGCGTGCCTGAAACAGCCGGATTATCCGTGACCGAGGCGAGTTCCTGATCGACGATATCAGCCGCCTGCTCGAAGACATCCCAGGCCGCGCCGTGGGCGTGGGGGACCGACCTCAGGCTCAGCGCATCTTGCGTCCGCCGGCCGACGGCGGCCGCAACGAGACCGCTGCCATGCAGGCGATTGCGCAAGCTGCGCCCGACCTTGGCGATGCCAGCCGATGGGCGCAGCGCCAGTACCTTATCATCAAAAGCCGCCATCTGGCAGCCAACGGCTTCCAAGGTCAGCGCGGCGATGGCATCGGCCCAATCGAGCAGGTGCTCAGCACGGGAGACGGCAAGCGCCGACAATCCCGTGGCGCAGGCCGTGCCATTGACGAGGCTCAAGCCCTCTTTGGCGCCAAGCACCAAGGGACTCAAGCCGATTGCCGCGAGCGCCTCGGCACCGCTCATCGACTTGCCTTTCACGACAGCCCTGCCCTCGCCGATCAGGACGAGCGCGGTATGGGCATTGTGCGTGAGATAGCCGGCTGAACCTTTGGACGGGACTTCCGGAATGCAGTCATGTTCGAGAAACGCGGCCAGATGCCTGACGATCTCTGGCCGCACACCGGAATGGCCGTGGGCGAAATTGGCGATCTGCGCCGCGATGATCGAGCGCACCTCGCGGGCTGGCAGAAGCGGACCGACGCCGCAGGCGTGGCTGAGGATGATATTGCGCGACAGCCGGCTCTGTGAATCGCGATCGACCACCGTATCGGAAAGCGCGCCGACGCCGGTATTGACGCCATAGGCGCGCACGCCCGTTTCCACGATACGCTCGACGATGCGGCTTGCATGAGCAACGCGCTCCCAGGCAGCATCGGAAAGAGACAAGGGTTCACCGGCACCGACGCGGGCGACGTCGCGCCAGGATAGCGGCCTATCGATCGTAACGGTCATTGTCCGTTTCCGAAATGACCGATGAACTGGCGAAAGGCCGGCGAGGCGCCGCCGCCGAACATCTCATCCGGCGTGCCGGTGCTTTCGACAAGCCCTTCCTTCATGAAGACGACGCGGTTGGAGACATTGCGGGCGAAGCTCATCTCGTGGGTGACGACCAGCATGGTCATGCCTTCCTCGGCAAGGGCGCGCATGACGCGCAGCACTTCGCCGACGAGTTCCGGATCGAGCGCCGAGGTCGGCTCGTCGAACAGCATAACCTTCGGCTTCATGGCCAACGCACGGGCAATTGCCGCGCGCTGCTGCTGGCCGCCGGAGAGATGCGCGGGATAGGCATGACGCTTGTCGGCAATGCCGACCTTCTCCAGAAGCGCTTCGGCCTCGGCAATGCATTCCGAGCGTGAGCGCTTCAGAACATGCACTGGCCCTTCGATGACATTCTGCAGGATCGTCATGTGGGACCAGAGATTGAAGCTCTGGAAGACCATGCCGAGTTCGGAGCGGATATGATCCACCTGCTTGTGGCTCGCTGGGTAGCTCTTGCCATTCTTATGGATCATGCGAATCTGCTCGCCATCCACCCAGATCTCGCCATCCGTGGCGATTTCGAGGAGGTTGATACAGCGAAGGAAAGTCGATTTGCCCGAGCCGGAAGCGCCGAGCAGCGAAATCACATCGCCATCCTGAGCATCGAGGGAAATGCCGCGCAAGACTTCATGAGTACCGAAGCTCTTGCGGATGTTGCGGACGGAAAGTCGGGTGACACCTGGCATGATTTGCCTGCTCCAGTAAGCTTTAGGCCTTCAGCGCCGGCGGTATCGCGCGGCGATGGCGGGACAGAGAATATTCCAGCAGGGCCATGGCCTGCAGAATGATGAAATTCAGCACGAGATAGATGATCGCGGCACAGATGAAGACTTCCATCGTGCGGTAGGTCTGCGAAATCAGCCGCTGAGCGACGCCCGTAACCTCCCAGACCGTGACGAGGCTCGCGAGCGCCGTCGACTTCATCATCAGCACGATCTCGGTCGAATAGGCCGGCAGCGCATGCCTAAAGGCGATCGGCGCTATGATACGGCGCACGAGCAGCAAGCCGGACATGCCGATCGAACGCGCGGCTTCGATCTCCTTCGGCGAAACGGCGCGGATGCCGCCGCGAAAGATCTCGGCCGAATAGCCGGCAGTGCAAAGCGCCAGCGACAGGATCGCGCAAACGACGGGCTCGCGCAGGAACGGCCAGAGGAACGAATAGCGGATGATGGAGAATTGCGCCAAGCCATAGAAGACCAGGAACATCTGGATCAACAGCGGCGAGCCGCGAAACACGAAAATGTAGCCCTTGGCGAACCCGGAGAGGATCGGATTGCCGCTGACGCGCATGGCAACGATGACGAGAGCGAGAAGGCCGCCACAGAGGATCGACAGGGAGAAGAGCAGCAGCGTCATCGGCACCGCCTTCAGCAGCGTGACCATCGTGCTCGAAAGAAAAACGAAATCCATGCCGTCCTCCTCAAGCCTGGCCAATCGTCGCAGCCGGCATGCTGCGATTGGCGTGACGTTCGGCCTTGTTGAAGATGCGGTCCGACAGACTGGTCAGGACCAGATAGAGAATGCCGCCGGCGATGAAGAAGAGGAAATATTGACGGGTAGAGCCGGCTGCAACCTGGCTGGTGCGCATCAGCTCCGCAAGGCCGGTCACCGAAATCAAAGCGGAATCCTTGAGGCTGAGCTGCCAGACATTGCCGAGCCCGGGAATGGCAAAGCGGAAGACTTGCGGAATGATGATGCGGCGCAGGCGCAGGCCGCGATGCATGCCTATGGCAGACGCGGCCTCAAGCTCGCCCTTGGAAATGGCAAGATAGGCGCCGCGGAACACCTCGGCCTGATAGGCGCCGGAAATGATGCCGACGGCAAGAGCACCCGCGGCAAAGGACGGCAGACCGAGAAAGCCTTCATAGCCCAGCCATTTGCCGATCGACGTTACCGCCGACGAGCCGCCGAAATAGATCAGATAGATGATCAGAAGCTCAGGAACGCCGCGAAAGACTGTCGTGTAGATATTGCCGAGCGTCTTCAGCACCAGGCTTCCGGAGAGTTTCGCGAAGGCTATAACCGCGCCCAGAACGGCGCCGATGGCCAAGGCGGTTGCCGTGACGGCAAGCGTCATCAAGGCGGCAACAAGCAGCAGCGCGCCCCATCCGTTCGAGCCGAAGCCCAGCAATTGCAAGCTTGCCATAGATCCAATCCCCGTCCGTGGCAGTTTCAGGCGTCAGGATATCATATGGTCTCCGGCCGCAAAGCCGGAGACCGATGAAAACGACCCAAGGCCGCGCTCATCAATTCGGGCTGACGTCGACCTTGAACCACTTCATCGACAGGGTCTTGATTGTACCGTCGGCAAGCGCGGACTTGATTGCCTCATTGAACTTGTCGCGCAGATCAGTATCGGCTTGGCGGATGCCGAGGCCTTCGCCCTCACCCCAGATGGAGCCGGCGATTTCCGGGCCGGTGAAGGCGAGCGAATCATTGGCGCTGGCAAAGGCGTTCGCGAAGTAGACGGCGTCATCGAAGCCGAGATCGATACGGCCGTTCTGCAGATCGAGATCGCGGTCGGCGCCGGTCTTGTATTCGCGGATCGTGGCGATCGAACCGAAATTGTCATAGACGAACTTGGCATAGACGGTTGCAGCCTGGATGCCGATCGTCTTGCCCTTGAAGGCTTCCTTCAACACGTCGATTTCTTTGACGCCGGTCTGACCGGGGGTCATCTTGATCGTGGTGCCGGTGCCGGCGGCATTGGCAAGCGGGCTGTCCTTGGCGGTCGCAAAAGCAGCGGGCGTCGCGGCGTAAGGAATGGTGAAGCCGATGACCTGCTTGCGCTCGTCGGTGATCGACAGAGCATCCATGATGACGTCGAACTTGCCGGCGTTCAGCGCCGGGATCATGCCGTCCCAGTCGGAAGCAACGAGCTTGCAATCGATCTTGGCTCGTTCGCACAGAACCTTGGCAAGCTCCGGCTCGAACCCGCCGAGCGTGCCGTCGGCGTTCGTCATGTTCCACGGCGCGTAGGCACCTTCCAGGGTGATCGTTGCCGTCTTCCAGTCCTTGGCGAATGCAGGCGCGGCGAAAACGGCGGCAGCTACGACGCCTGACAAGAGAAATGCACTGAATTTCATTGTGTTGAGCTCCTCTGAGGTTGAAACAGGCTTTGCAGCACTTCCTACCGATCTTCGCCGGCTTGCCCGCTTTCCCAATTAATTTTTAGGATTGATTGCGAGGTTGTATAGGGTACCATATGAGATAATTTATGATATGCAAGTAGGAAAGTTGTTTTCGAGGCAGATTCACGCGGTGCAAAGGGAATAGGCAATGAAGCGTTCCGGCGAGATGAAACGCGAACTGGCGGAAAATGATACCGCACCTCTCTATGCCGGCGTCAAGCAGATGATACTCGATCGCATTCATAGCGGTGAGTGGCCGCCGAAATATCGCGTTCCCTCCGAAAACGAATTGGTGGTCGAGCTTGGCGTCAGTAAGATGACGGCCAATCGTGCGCTGCGAGAACTAGCCAATGAAGGCGAGCTCGTCCGCATCCAGGGCGTCGGCTCCTTCGTCGCCGAGCGCAAGGGAGCCTCCGCCCTCTTCGAGGTCCGCAACATCGCCGAGGAGATCGCCGAACGCGGTCATTCCCATCAAGCAAGCGTAATCGTACTAGCCCAGGAGGCTGCCTCGCCCGACGTAGCCGATGCGCTGGAACTCGACATCGGATCGCCGGCTTTTCATTCGCTGATCGTGCATAGCGAGAACGGCGTGCCGGTACAAATCGAGGACCGGCATGTCCATCCGGACGCCGCGCCCGATTACCTGCAGCAGGATTTTACCGACATGACACCGAATGCCTACCTTTCGGCCGTTGCCCCACTCAGCGGCTCGGAACATGTCGTCGAAGCCGTCATGCCGCAAGCCTGGGAGTGCAAGCTGCTGACGATCCTGAAGACCGAACCCTGCCTGACGATCTGGAGGCGCACATGGTCGGCGCGCGGCATCGTGTCCACGGCGCGGCTGGTTTATCCGGGACATCGCTATCGGCTGGAGAGCCAAAGCGGCAAACCATCCGAGCGTTAGTTGTATATGGAACATAGACATTCGCGGGCTTTGAAATAGCGCTGAAGGGTGTACGAGGTTCGCTAAGTCCCGATGGAGCCGGGCAAGTTATGATGCCTGGAATAAGCACTCCACAAATGAGCCCACCTAGACCGTTCCCCGCGATCAGTGGCTTTGAACGCGAGCTATCATAGACTGCTCAGCAATAGGCTAGTCTCGCTGTTTGCGACGCCGTCGATCATCCGCACTTCGCGCAAGACCCGGTCGAAGTCCGACAGGCTTGTCGCGCGGATATTGGCGACGAGATCCCAATTGCCGTTCGTTGTATGCAGCGAATAGATTTCGGGAAGCCCTCGCAGCTTGCGGATGACCTGTGTCGTCGATTTCCCCACGACTTCGATCATCATGACGGCATGCACGGTCTGCTCCTCATAGTCTTCCCGGACCCTTACGGTGAAGCCGAGCAGCGTGCCGGTTTCTATCAGTCGATCCAGCCTGTTCTGCACCGTGCCGCGCGCGACGCCCAGAACATCAGACAGTTTGGAGAGCGAAGCCCGCCCGTCGGCACGCAGATGAGCGATGATACGCCGGTCGAGATCATCGGGAATATACTTGGCAAGCGTCATCGCAGATCCTGATCTTGTATAATCTGTCAAAAATCCTGGGCAATTTGTATAAACTCATACCAGAACTGACACAGTTTTGCGATTTCAGTCAATCGATCCGCTTGATACCCTAGGGAAATGATTTTTATCGAGGATACGAGAATGTCCGCACCGCTCCCATCGGAAAGAGCTTTCATTCCCTTCGTCAGCGTCGAGAACATGATGCGGCTCGTCCATCACATCGGCATCGAAACCGTGCTCATCGAACTCACGGACGCTATCGAAGCGGATTTCCGCCGCTGGGACCTCTTCGACAAGACGCCCCGCGTCGCTTCCCATTCGCATGACGGCGTCATCGAGTTGATGCCCACCTCGGATGGCGCCGTCTACAGCTTCAAATATGTCAACGGCCATCCGAAGAACATGGCGCAGGGACTGCAGACGGTGACCGCCTTCGGCCTGCTTGCAGAAGTCTCGACCGGATATCCGGTGCTTCTGACGGAAATGACGCTGCTGACGGCGCTGCGCACGGCGGCCACCTCGGCGATGGCGGCCAAACATCTGGCGCCGGCCAATTCGCGCCGCCTCACCCTGATCGGCAATGGCGCACAGGCGGAATTCCAGGCGCTGGCGATGAAGGCGGTCCTCGGCATCGAGGAAGTCCGCCTCTACGACATTGATCCGAGAGCAACCGAAAAGACCGTCCGCAATCTCGCCAGAACAGGCCTGCGTCTGGTGCCCTGCACCTCGGCTCAGGCTGCCATCGAAGGCGCCGATATCATCACGACGTGCACGGCCGACAAGCAATTCGCGACCATTCTGACAGACAATATGGTCGGCGCCGGCGTCCACATCAACGCCATTGGTGGCGATTGCCCGGGCAAGACGGAGCTCCACCGCGACATCCTGCTGCGCTCCGACACCTTTGTCGAATATCCGCCGCAGACCCGCATCGAAGGCGAAATCCAGCAGATGGGCGCGGACTATCCGGTCACCGAACTCTGGCAGGTCGTCAGCGGCCGGGCACCGGGCCGGAGCAGCGGCGGGCAAATCACGCTCTTCGACAGCGTCGGCTTCGCGATCGAGGATTTTTCCGCTCTGCGCTATGTCCGCGAAAAGCTGGCCGGCACGGACTATTTCCAGAAGCTCGATATCATCGCCGATCCAGACGATCCGCGCGACCTCTTCGGCATGCTGCTACGGGCAGCTTGAGGCAACTCAAAGAAAGAGCGCGAAAATGATCTGATCTCCCGCACTGAAAGGGAAGCTCATCCCGGGACATCAGATCAATACAATCCGCTCCCGCCATTGACTGCGCTTAGAGGTGGCGGAACAGCTGGCAAGCGACTTCGCCCACGACAGGCGAGCGACCGCGCCCTGGAGCGGCTGGCTGGCCGTAACCGTGTGTGCTCTGATAACCGCCACATATCCCCAACAAACTGTGCGCCTTGGCTCGTGAAAAAATGTGCCGAAACGCGTGCACTCCCGAATTTCTGGTAGCCTACTCGAAGCAAGCGTCAAATTGACGCCCAGCCAAGACGAGAGCTTATGGCGCCCCCTTTTGAATGCCCCAGATATTCGTAGCGGACATTCACTTATCTCACTTAAAATACATCGAAATCAGCAATTTTCTCCCTGCACTTTGTGAGGGAGAATATGCTATGAATTCGCAAGCATCGGGGAGACCCGGCAATTCTTGCGAACTGCAGTCGCTAACGAGAGGATGCATTCTGAACATCGTGCCCGAACTGGCTAGACAACCGAACGAAATGGCTGACCTTATCTCCGGCTTCGATTGGGCAGCCACTAGTCTTGGGCCTAGGTCGGAATGGCCCGCATGCCTTAAAGCTGCCGTCGATATCATGCTCCCCGCCCAAGCTCAGATCGTCATGTTCTGGGGCGAGGACTTTATTGCACTTTACAACGACGCCTATGCGCCGACGATAGGCGACAAGCATCCTCGCGCACTCGGCCGGCCTGCGCGGGAAAACTGGGCCGAACTCTGGAGCGACCTCGAACCGCTTCTTCGCTCGGTTCTTCATGACGGCATGGCAGTCGTCGCCAAGGACCGGCCCTTCTATATCGAGCGCTACGGATATCCCGAAACGGTTTATTTCGACATTTCCTATTCGCCCGTCCGTGATGCGGACGGCCGGGCGCTCGGTGTCTTCTGCATCGTCAACGAAACGACGGAACGGGTTCGCACGGAGCAGGCGCTGCGTGAAAGTGAAGAGCTGTTTCGCGCCGTCATCTCGCAATCGACGACAGGGTTTGCCCAGTACGAACTTGATGGCCGTTTCGTCCGGGTGAATGAGCGTTTCTGCGAAATTGTGGGCTACTCCGAGAACGAGCTTCTCGGCATGCGGACCTATGACATCACCTATGCTGACGATTTGCACGAGACTACCCGCCTGTTCGAAACGATGATGGCGACGGGAGAAAGCTTCGAGATTGAAAAGCGCTATGTTCGCAAGGATGGTAGCCTCGTCTGGGTTGCAAACTCCGTTTCCGGCTTGAAAGACAGTTCGGGACGCATCCAGCGGGCCGCCGCGATCGTCACCGATATCAGTGAACGCAAGCGTGCACAGGAGGTAGAGCGGCAGCTGGCGGCTATTGTCGCCTCATCGGACGACGCTATCCTCAGCATCGATCTCAATATGATCATCACGAGCTGGAATAGCGGTGCGGAAAGGCTTTATGGACAATCGGCCGAAGAGGCCATCGGTCAGTCCGTGATGATGCTCGTTCCGGAGGACCGCAGTGACGAAGAGCCGGCAATTCTGGCGCGGATCCGTTCGGGCCAAAAGGTAGAGCCTTACGAAACCAAGCGACGCAACAAGAACGGCGAGCTTGTCGATGTTCTCCTCAGCGTTTCGCCGATCTATGACGTCTATGGCAGGATCGTGGGGGCTTCGAAGACTGCTCATGACATCAGCGCCAAGAAGGAGGCCGAGCGCCTGCAGACGGTGCTGGTGGGCGAGCTCAATCATCGTGTCAAGAATGTGCTCGCAACCGTCATGGCCATTGCACGCCAGACATTGGGAAGAGATGACGTCGACAAGGCATCCGTCGAGACCTTCGAGGCAAGGCTCTCCTCAATGGCGCGTGCTCACGATTTGCTGATCCATGGCAAATGGGAGCAGGCCGAATTGACTGAAATCATAGCCCAGGCATTGTCGCCCTATCCGAAGGACCGGTTCGAAATTTCCGGCCCTGCCATCAAGCTTGCGCCGCGGGCTGTTGTTTCGATATCGCTCGCGCTGCATGAGCTCGCAACGAATGCGGCCAAGTATGGCGCGCTTTCGGTGCCTGATGGACGCATTGCCATTACTTGGTCGCTGGAAAGCGGCGGGGCCGAACGCCTCAAGTTGCGGTGGCAGGAAGCGGGAGGACCAACCGTAACACCTCCGACCCGGAGGGGTTTCGGCTCCCGCTTGATAGAAAGTCTGCTGGCGGCAGAATTGAACGGCAAGGTCCGAATGAGTTACGAACCGAGCGGCTTGATTTGCGAAGTGGATGCTGCAGCCGGCATCGGCTGGGATCAGGATCGCGGAACGGCGGAATAAGGTCCTTCCGCGCCGAGCCGACATCGGCTCAACGCAGCCCCTTCGGCCGCGTCGCAAGCACGTTGCGGATCGAGAAGCTCGAATGGATTCGCAGCACTCCCGGCATGGTCGACAGGATATCCTTATGGATACGTTCGAAGTCGCCGGGATTGGCGACTTCGACACGCAGCAGATAGTCGGAGCCGCCCGTCATCAAAAAGCATTCCTTGATCTCGGGATGTTTGCGCACCGCCGCCTCGAAACGATCGAGATGCTCCTCCGTTTGCCGCTCGAGTGTGATGTTGATGATGACGGCGATCGATGCCTCCGCCTGCGACGTGTCCACCAGCGCCGTGTAACCGCGGATTACCCCGGCCTGCTCCATCAATTTGATGCGCCGCAGGCAGGCCGATGGCGATAGTCCCACTTCGCTTGCCAGCTTCGCATTGCTGACACGGGCATCAAGTCGAAGCAGGCGGAGAATATTGCGGTCGATGGCGTCGAGAGCGGCCATGTGGATTCTTTCAAAAAATCGCAGATCATTTCAATATCTTTGCAATTACACAATAATCAATCACTGTTTGGCGAACAATTTCACGATCCTTTCAATAATCTGCCTTTGAAGAAGTGAGGGGCGGACATGGACGGCGGTATTGTGGATTCTCGGACGCCAAAGTTGGCGATGGATAGTGGAGCATGTGGCTATCTGACGATCGATCTGGCCGCGCTATGCCGAAATTACGACAAGCTATCCGCCATCGTCGCGCCAGCGAAGACAGCTGCCGTCGTCAAGGCCGATTCTTATGGACTCGGTGCCAATCAAGTCTCGAAAGTGCTCTACGGGCGGGGGTGCCGGCATTTCTTCGTCGCCCATTTCATCGAGGCACTGCGGCTGCGCCCGCAACTCCCTGGCGATGCGACGATTTTTGTACTGAACGGCCTGTTGCCCGGCAACGAGGCTACCTGCGCCGATGGCGGCATCGTGCCTGTCATCAATTCGCTCGATCAGTTGCAGCAATGGTCGCAGACGGCACGCTCTCTTCAGCGCAGGCTCCCGGCGGTTCTGCAATTCGATACCGGCATGTCGCGGCTTGGCATACCGCCGGAAGACAGAAGCGCCGTCGCAACTCACCTGCAGGCGCCCGACGACATCGACATTCTCTTCATCATGAGTCACCTCGCCTCTGCGGATGAGGCGAGCAGCGGACAGAACGCCGATCAGCTTGCCGAAATGCGTCGCGTCGCAGCGGAGTTTCCGCAGTACGATGTTTCGTTCGCAAACTCGGGCGGCATCTTTCTTGGCGGAGATTTCCATGGCTTACTGGCGCGCCCGGGGATTGCCCTTTATGGCGGCGCTCCGACCGGTGGCGTTGCCAACCCCATGGAGGCCGTCGTTCGACTCGATGTCGCAGTCGTACAGATGCGAACCGTTCCGGAGGGCGCGCGGGTCGGCTATGGCGGCGTGCATGTGACGAAGGGCCGGACCCGGCTCGCGACGATCGCCGCCGGCTATGCCGATGGCCTGCCTCGCAGCCTCAGCGATCGCGGCGCGGTCTATTACAACGGCGTTCGCCTGCCGATCGTCGGCCGCATCTCAATGGACAGCACGACAATCGATATCAGCGCCCTGCCCGAGGGTGCACTCTCTTT
Organism: Rhizobium sp. WW22; assembly: GCF_047041135.1. Lineage (NCBI taxonomy): Bacteria > Pseudomonadati > Pseudomonadota > Alphaproteobacteria > Hyphomicrobiales > Rhizobiaceae > Rhizobium > Rhizobium sp. WW22. The sequence continues at coordinate 697,756 of NZ_CP178199.1, read as the reverse complement.
CGGCAGCACGGTGGAAGTTCTTGGAGATCATCAGACCGTGGATGATCTTGCGCGCGACGCCAGCTTGATTTCCTATGAAATCCTGACCAGTCTCGGCCATCGCTTCCACCGTCAATATCGCTGACCTCCCCATCTCTCAAGTCTCTGAGGACATCATGAAAGTCGTCGTTCTGGGTGCCGGCATCATCGGCGTGACGTCAGCCTATCAGCTCGCCAAGGCGGGTCACGAAGTCACGGTCATCGACCGGCAGCAGGGGCCAGCGTTGGAAACTAGCTTCGCCAATGCCGGCGAAGTCTCTTTCGGCTACTGCTCGCCCTGGGCGGCACCCGGCATCCCCATGAAGGCGATCAAGTGGCTGTTCATGCACCACGCGCCGCTGATCTTGCGCCCGAAGGTCGATGGCGCCATGCTTTCATGGCTCGTCAAGATGCTATCGAACTGCACCTCGGAACGCTATGCGATCAATAAGAGCCGGATGCTGCGCCTTGCTGATTACAGCCGCATTTCGCTCGCTCAGCTTCGCGAAGAAACGGGCATTGCCTATGACGAACGCATGCAGGGCACGCTGCAGCTCTTCCGCACGCAAGCGCAGCTCGATGCATCGGCCAAGGACGTCAAGGCCCTAGCAGCCGATGGCATCCCCTATAAAGTGCTCGATCCCGACGGCTGCGTCAGCGTTGAACCGGCTCTCCGGCATGTCCGCGGTAAGATCGTCGGTGGCCTACTGACGCCGAAGGACGAAACCGGCGACTGCTTCAAATTCACCAATGCCCTCGCTGCAAAGGCAATCGAGCTCGGCGTAAAGTTCCAGTACGGCACGACGATCAAGAGCCTCGACGTCGAAGGCAGCCAGGTACGTGGCGTGATGACGAATCTTGGACGCGTGGATGCCGATGCGATCGTTGTCGCGCTCGGCAGCTATTCGCCGCTTTTGCTGAAGCCGCTCGGCATCAGCCTCTCCGTCTATCCCGTCAAGGGCTATTCGCTGACGATCCCGATCACCGATGCGTCGCGCGCGCCGGAATCGACTGTCATGGACGAAACCTACAAGATCGCCATTACCCGCCTCGGCGATCGCATCCGCGTCGGCGGCATGGCAGAGATATCCGGCTATACGAACGATCTCGGCCTTGCCCGGCGCCAGACGCTCGAGCATTCCGTCACCGACCTCTTCCCCGGTGGCGATGTTGCCAAGGCTTCCTTCTGGTCTGGCCTACGGCCGATGACGCCGGATGGCACGCCGGTCATCGGACCGACGAAAATCAAGGGACTATTCCTCAATACCGGCCACGGCACGCTCGGATGGACCATGAGCTCCGGCTCGGCGCGCGTCATCAGCGATCTCGTCAGCGGCCGCAAGCCTGATATCGACGCGACGGACCTCGCCGTCAGCCGCTACGCCTAATTAGACACGTCTCATCCGCAAACTCTTGGAGCATGACGGTCATCTTGCAGACGAATTAAAGTGACCTTGCGGAAATTTGCGCAGAAGACTTCGAGGTTTGGAACCGCATGGGCATTAAGCCGGGGATGTGAGTTGCGTCCCTGGTTCTTGAGTACGGCAGCTGTGAGACAATCCCCTCTCCCCGCCTGCGGGGAGAGGGTTAGGGTGAGGGGCTGTTAGCCAAGGCGGCAACTGCCCGATCATGTCGCTGTTCTAAAAGCGATGCTGTCAGTTCTGGAAACCGTTGTTCTGCATGCAATAGGTCGGTTTGCCAAGACCGTGGAGAAACACTCGGCTGGAGTTCCTTCGATGCGCCACACATCATAACTCGCCACCAAGTCGATAGTCTGCGGCCCCTCACCCCAGCCCTCTCCCCGCATGCGGGGAGAGGGAGTCTATAATGCCTGCGCTCGCCGCTACATTATCGATTAGTGCCGGGGGATTCGTGGCAGGAAGATCGTGAACAGGCCGAGCAAGGGCAGATACGAGCAGAGCGTGTAGACGAAGGGAATGCCATGCGTGTCGGCAAAATCTCCGAGCGCCGCAGCCCCCAATCCACCCGCGCCGAAGGCGAAGCCGAAGAAGATGCCGCCGATCAGCCCGACGCGGCCGGGGATCAGCTCCTGAGCAAAGACCACGATCGCGGGGAAGGCCGAGGCCAGCACGAGGCCGATGACGACTGTCAGGACGCAGGTCCAGAACAGGTTCGCATAGGGCATCAGCAGCGCAAACGGAATGACACCGAGGATCGAGAACCAGATCACGAAACGCGCGCCAAAGCGATCGCCCACCGGGCCGCCCATGATCGTTCCGGCGGCGACGGAACCGAGGAAGAGGAACAGCATCAGCTGCGCGTCGCGGACATCGAGATGAAACTTGTCGATGACGTAGAAGGTGAAATAGCTGGATATGCTCGCCATGTAGACATTCTTCGTCGCCGTCAACAGGATGAGAATGGCAAGCGCCCACATCGCCTTGCTACGCGCGATCGGCAAGGCGCGGCTCGGCGCTGGACGGGCAGACTGCTGGCGGCGGTGATTGATGAACCAATTGCCGACCCAGCTCAGAACGATGAACCCGATCACCGCGAGCACCGAAAGCCAGGCGACGCTCTTCTGGCCGTGTTGCAGGACGAAGAAAGCGGCAATCAGCGGCCCGATTGCCGAGCCGGCATTGCCGCCGAGCTGGAACAGCGACTGCGCCAGGCCATGACGACCGCCCGACGCCAGCCGGGCAACGCGCGATGCCTCCGGATGGAAGACGGCCGAACCGAAGCCGATCAGGCTTGCAGCGATCAGGAGCACGCCGAAACTGCCGGCATAGCCAAGCAGCAGCAGGCCTGCAAAGGTGCTGACCATGCCCACCGGCAGCGAATAGGGCATCGGCCATTTGTCAGTGACGATACCGACTACCGGCTGCAGCAGCGATGCGGTGATCTGGAACATCATCGTCAGCAGGCCGATCTGCACGAAATCGAGCGCGTAATTCTCTCTGAACATCGGGTAGAGCGATGTCAAAAGCGACTGCATCGTATCGTTCAGCATATGACACGTGCTGACGGCCATGACGACCGACATCGTCGTCTTCTGATATCGGGCCTGCGTGCCCAAGACTTCCGCAACCATCGGGGTAATCCTTCCTGTGCCGGCAGATTTGCCAAGCATATGACTTGATCCGCCTTTAGCACGGCTTGCGTGTGTCCTTCTTTCGTGTTCTGGTCCAATAGTTTCTCGATTGGGCCAAAATGGAAAAGCTTTCGAAACAGTTGCTGGCAACCCTCGCCGACGATCATGTGCAGAACATGCGCTGGATGGAGGATTCGCCCGCGGATATCCTCGTCCATAGTGCCGAGCCGCCGCAGGGCTATACCGTTCCGTGGCACCGCCACCGCCGCACGCAGCTGCTGTGCATCTTCGCCGGCGTCGCCCTGATCATGACGGCGCGCGGCCGCTGGATGGTGCCGCCCGGCCATGCCCTTTTCATCCCCGTTGGACTGGAACATTCGATCGAAATCCTGAGCGATGTCAGCATGAAATCCGTCTACGTGACGCCGCGCAGCCAGCCGCCAAAGGATGAGGCCCCGCGCGTCGTGGAAGTGACGGACCTCGCCCGCAGCCTGCTGTTGGAGGCCATTAGGCTGCGAGAGGCACCCCTCAGTCATCGAAAGGCAAGGCTGGTCCTGTCGCTTCTCGTCGAGGAGATCGCGACGCTACCGGAACGGCCCCTCGGTCTCCCCTTTCCGTCCGACCGTCGGATGGCCGCGCTCTGCCGCGACTATCTGTCCACTCCATCGCCCAACGCCAGATTGGACGATTGGGCGGAGAAGCTTTCTGTGAGCCGCCGGACGTTCACACGGCAGTTCCGCAAGGAAACCGGCATCAGCTTCACCACATGGAGACAACAAGCGAGCGTTTTCGCCTGCCTGCCACAGCTTGCCGAGGGCCAACCGGTTACCAATGTCGCACTCGAAGCAGGCTACGAAAGCGTGGCGGCATTCACCACCATGTTCCGCCGCATGCTCGGCACCTCGCCGCGCAGCTATATGGCCGGCCGCTGGACCTTTGAGCGGCAATCGGCGTGAAGCTCCTCTTGAAATGACCGGACGCTTCCGGCAAACAGCGCCAGAGCGGCTCAGCCTTTCACGGAATCTCTGAGCCGCTCTATCTCTTTGTTTCCTTGCAATTCCGGACGGAAAACCGCTGCGCACTTTTCCTGGAATTGCACCAAGAGCGAGGGCAGGCATATGCGGCATATTTACATCGTCGGTATCGGCACGGGAAATCCGGAGCATCTGACCGTGCAGGCGATCAATGCGCTGAACGCAGCCGATGTCATCCTCATTCCCAGCAAGGGCGCGGCCAAGACGGAACTCGCCGATGTCAGGCGTGACATCTGCCAGCGCTATGTCACCAATCCGGCCACGCGTTTCGTTGGTTATGACGTGCCCTCGCGCCAGATGGCGGACCGCAGCTATGTGCAGAGCGTCGACGAATGGCATGACGCAATTTCCGCGACTTATGAGCGGTTGTTTCTGGAACATCTGACGAAAAGAGAGAGTGCTGCCTTTCTCGTCTGGGGCGATCCGGGCCTTTACGACAGCACATTGCGCATTCTCGAGCGTGTCGTCGCTCGCGGTAAGATCGCTCTCGACTACAGCGTTGTTCCCGGCATCACCAGCATCCAGGCGCTGACGGCAAGCCATCGCATCCCACTTAACCTCGTCGGCAAGCCGGTGCAGATCACCACCGGTCGGCGGCTGGCCGAGAGCTTTCCGGGCACTGCCGAAACGGCCGTCGTCATGCTCGACGGCGAGCAGGCCTTCAGCAAGATCGATGATCCCGATGCCTATATCTATTGGGGCGCCTATCTCGGCACTCGGGAAGAGATCACGATTGCCGGCAGGCTGGCTGACGTTTCCGAGCGCATTCTCGCGACCCGCGCCGAAGCCCGCGCCAGGCACGGATGGATCATGGATATCTACCTCATGCGCAAGGGGCAGGATTTCGACGATCTCGAATAAGAGCCGAATACCAAATCGTTTGCCCGCCGATCCGGTTTGTGCAAGGAAATGTCCCTTATGAAGGGCAGTTTTATGGTTGCGGCCGACACGCAGACAATGGAGGACCAGGCGTGCATCCCTCAGGGGGGAGCCGCCGAGGATGACATTGCGTCGCCCCTGCCCTCCATGGTTCGCGGTGCCTGCCCCTCACTGAGCGCGCCGATGCAGACCGGCGACGGTCTTCTTGTTCGCTTGCGGCCATCAACGCCAGGTTTGACGGTTGCGCAACTTCGCGCCTTGGCTGAGGCTACAGAAAAGCATGGCAATGGCCTGATCGAGATCACCGCGCGGGGCAATTTTCAGCTGCGTGGCATGACGCCGCAAAGCATGCCGGGACTGGCCGCCGATATCGACCGCGCCGGCATCGTGCCGGAGAGCGGCGTCGCGATCGAAGTCCCGCCGCTCGGCGATGTCGATCCGTCGGAGATCGCCGATGCGCGTGGGGTCGCTCAACGGCTACGAAACGCCATCGATTCCCTACATCCCAAGCCAGTGCTCGCTGCCAAGCTCGCCATCATCGTCGACGGCGGCGGCCGGGTGATCCTCGATGAAATTTCGGCGGATATCCGTTTGAAGGCGATCAACGCTGTAGATGGCAGGCAACTGTGGGAGCTTGCGATTGCCGGAACACAGGCGACGGCCACGCCGCTTGCCAACTTGACCGACGAACAAGCGATTCCTGGCGTCATCACCCTGGTCAAAGCATTGACCGAAATAGGTCCTCGCGCTCGCGGCCGCGATCTGGACATTTCCTCTTTGCAAGCGCAACTTCCGGCCGCTCCCCATTCCTCACCCGTCGAAAGCGCTACCCCGGCCTCGCCTGTCGGCCTCATCCCGCTCGGCAAGCAGCATGCGGCCCTCGGCCTGCGACCGGCCTTCGGTCGGATCCACGCCCGAGATCTCATCCGCTTTCTCGACGCGGCTGAGGTGGCGGGAGTGCATGATATTCGGACGGGGCCGACGCACAGCCTGCTATTGCTCGGGCTTCCTCGCGATCGCATTGAAGACATCCTAGCCACGGCAACTGAATGCGGCTTTCAAACACGCACTGACGATCCGGCCAATTATGCAATCCCATGCTCCGGCGCCGGCGCATGTGCCTCTGCGCATTATTCAACGAGGCAGGCAGCCGCAGATCTCGTCAACTTAGCCTCCGACCTGCTTGACGGCTCGCTCCAAGTGCACCTATCCGGCTGCGCCAAAGGCTGCGCCCATCCGTCTCCGGCAATGCTGACCATTGTCGGTGCTGCAACGGGCTATGCTATTGTCGTAAATGGGTCATCATCATCAGAGCCGGTGGCTTACATCCACAAGGAAGACCTGAAATCAGCTCTGACTGCGCTCGGGAAACTGGTACGGAACAACAAAGCTGCTGGCGAATCGGCACAGCAGTGTCTTAAACGGCTCGGCCGGGACGCAATCGCGACGGCTTTACGACAGGGATAGAAATGCCTGACTATGACTATATCCGTGAGGGGGATGCGATCTATGAACGCTCCTTCGCGATCATCCGCAGCGAAGCCGATCTCCAGCGTTTTCCCGAAGCCGAGGCCGATGTCGCAGTCCGCATGATCCATGCCTGCGGATTGGTGGAAGCAGCAGAGCATTTTCTCTTCTCCCCCGATTTCGTCGCATCCGCCCGCAAGGCGCTCTCTGCCGGCGCACCGATCTTCTGCGACGCGGAGATGGTCGCCCGCGGTGTCACCCGCGCACGCCTGCCGGCCGCCAACGATGTCATCTGCACCTTGCAGGATCCGCGCACGGCGGAGATCGCCAAGTCAATCGGCAACACGCGTTCGGCTGCGGCCATGCATCTTTGGACCGATCGCCTTGCCGGCTCCGTCGTTGCCATCGGCAATGCACCGACCGCCCTCTTCCACCTTCTGGAAATGCTGCGTGACGGCGCTCCGAAGCCTGCCGCTATCATCGGCATGCCCGTCGGCTTCGTCGGCGCGGCAGAATCGAAGGATGCGCTTGCTGAGAACTCCTACGGCGTTCCTTTTGCCATTGTGCGCGGCCGGCTGGGCGGCAGTGCCATGACGGCAGCCGCCCTCAATGCGCTTGCGAGGCCGGGCCTATGAGCGCGCCGTCCAATGGAAGCCTGATCGGCGTCGGCACAGGCCCCGGCGATCCCGAACTGCTGACGGTCAAGGCCGTCAAGGCCTTGGAGCGCGCCGACGTGGTTGCCTACTTCGCCAAGCAGGGCAGAGGCGGCAACGGCAAGGCCATCGTCAGCGAGTTTCTGAGAACAGACGTAAAGCTGCTGCCGCTTTACTATCCGGTCACGACCGAGATCGACAAGGACGCGCCGGAATATCTCCATCAGATCACCGCTTTCTACGACGCTTCGGCCGAGATGGTGGCGGCGCATCTTCGCGAGGGGAAGACGGTTGCCGTGCTTAGCGAAGGCGATCCGCTGTTTTACGGTTCCTACATGCACCTGCATGTGCGCCTTGCCGATCGCTTTCCTACAGAGGTCATCCCTGGCGTGACGGCCATGTCCGGCTGCTGGTCGCTCGCCGGCTTGCCGATGGTGCAGGGAGACGACGTTCTCTCCGTGCTGCCGGGAACGATGGCAGAGGCTGAGCTTACCCGCCGCCTGGGCGATACACAGGCCGCCGTCATCATGAAAGTCGGCCGCAACCTGCCAAAAATCCGCCGCGCGCTCGATGCCGCGGGCCGGCTGGGGGAAGCGATTTACGTCGAGCGCGGCACGATGGCAAACGGTGCCATGACGCCGCTTGCCAGCCGCGACGATGCCGAAGCGCCCTATTTCTCTCTTGTGCTGGTTCCTGGCTGGGAAAGCAGGCCATGAGCGGGCGTCTTTATGTGATTGGGACCGGCCCCGGCAATCCTGAGCAGACGACGCCGGAGGCGCTGGCTGCGGTCGCGGACGCTCATGAATTCTACGGTTACGGTCCTTATCTCGACCGCCTGACACTGCGCGACGACCAGATCCGTCAGGCATCGGACAATCGCGAGGAATTGGACCGCGCCAAAGTGGCGCTGCAGCGTGCCTCAGCCGGCATCAATGTCTGCGTCGTCTCCGGCGGCGATCCCGGTGTTTTTGCCATGGCGGCCGCCGTTTGCGAGGCGATCGATCACGGCCCGGTTGAATGGCGGACGGTAGACCTTATCGTCGTGCCGGGTATCACGGCCATGCTTGCCGTTGCGGCCCGCATCGGCGCGCCGCTCGGACATGATTTCTGTGCGATCTCGCTATCGGACAATCTGAAACCCTGGCCGCTGATCGAGAGTCGTCTCCGCGCCGTCGCCGAAGCGGGCTTCGTGATCGCGCTCTACAATCCGATCAGCAAGGCTCGCCCCTGGCAGCTCGGCAAGGCCTTCGAAATCCTGCGCGCCATACTGCCCGGTGAAACACCCGTCATCTTCGGCCGAGCCGCCGGTCGTCCAGACGAGCGGATGACGATCGCTGGGCTCGCGAATGCCGAGGCCTCGCAGGCAGATATGGCGACCTGCGTTATCATCGGCTCGGTCGAAACGCGCGTCATCGCCCGCGAAGGCCGTCCAGATTTGGTCTATACGCCGCGTTTCATCAGGGAAGAGGTGAAATGATCGATCCTACCGAGCGCAGCGTCTACCGTTTCGACCACCGGCAGACCGGCGGCCTCAGCGCGCTCGACCATGATCACCTTGATGCCAAGCTGCCTTGCGGCCTCGATCTTCCCATAGGTCGCGTCACCGCCGCTGTTTTTGGCGACGACGACCTCGATCTGATGCTGTCGCAGCATGTCGAGTTCGTCGGCCAACCGGAACGGACCGCGACCATGGATGTAATTGACATACGGAACCGCCAGCGGCGGTTCGACGGGATCGACGCTGCGGACCCAATAATGGTGCTGCGGCGCGGCGTTCGCCGGATGCGCCTCCTGCCGGCCGGTCGCGAGGAAAACGCGCAGGGGCGCATCGCCGAGGGCGGCGATAGCCTGCGAGACGCTGTGCACGGAAAGCCAATCATCGCCTTCGACCGGCACCCACGCCGGACGGCGCAGCGCGAAAGCGGACACATGGCATTCAGCAGCCGCGGCTGCGGCATTGGCCGAGATGCGGGCTGCAAAGGGATGCGTGGCATCGATCAACAGGTCGATCTCTTCGTCACTGACATAGCGGGCAAGCCCCTCTGCGCCGCCGAAACCACCGCTGCGAACCGGAACGGGCTGCGGGGCGGGATCGGTGGTTCTGCCGGCAAGCGACAGGACGACCTCGAGATCGGCTCGCGAGGAAAGAGCTGCCGCCAGCGCTCGGGCCTCCGTCGTGCCGCCGAGGATCAGAATACGGGCCTTGCCCATGGCTGAGACACCTTCAATTCAACGCTGGCTCACTCTTATCGGCATCGGCGAAGACGGTCCAGCCGGTCTCGGCGACGAAGCCAAGTGGCTGATCGCCTCATCGCCGGTCGTCTTCGGCGGGACGCGCCATATCGAGTTGATGAGCTCGCTGATATCAGGCGAAACGCAAGCATGGCTTTCGCCATTCGAAAAATCCGTCGAGGCGGTGCTTGCCAGGCGCGGCAAGCCGACGGTGGTTCTCGCGTCAGGTGATCCCTTTTTCTACGGCGTCGGCGCGACACTTTCGCGGAGCATTCCGGCCGCTGAAATGACTGTTATCCCGGCGCCCTCCTCCTTCAGCCTCGCCGCTTCGCGCCTCGGCTGGCCTTTGCAGGAGACGACGGTTCTCTCGCTGCACGGACGGCCGATCGATCTCATCCGGCCGCATCTGCATGCTGGCCGCAAAATCCTGGTGCTGACGTCTGACGGCAAAGGTCCTGCCGAATTGGCGGCCCTGCTGCAAACTCCGGCTTCGGCCCATCCGAGCTTATGGTTCTAGAAGCGCTGGGCGGCCCGCATGAAAAGACCTTTCGCCAGAGTGCGGCCGATTTTTCCCTATCCGGCATCAACGATCTGAACATCTGCGGCGTCGAGGTCAAGGCGGACGCGGGCGCACGAATCCTGCCGCTGAGCGCGGGTCTCCCCGACGAGCTTTTCGAACATGACGGCCAGATCACCAAGCGGGAGATTCGCGCGATGACGCTATCGGCGCTCGCCCCGCGCCATGGCGAACTGCTCTGGGATATCGGCGCCGGCTCCGGTTCGATCGGCATCGAATGGATGCTGGCCGATCCCTCTCTGCGCGCCATTGCCATCGAAGCATCGCCCGAGCGTACGGCGCGTATCCGCCGTAATGCCGGCAATTTCGGCGTACCTGGCCTGGTGATTGTCGAAGGCGAGGCACCGGCTGCTCTTTCTGGCCTCGCCGCGCCCGATGCGATCTTTATTGGCGGCGGCGGCAGCGATGTCGGCGTGCTGGAGGCCGCCATCAATGGATTGAAAAGCGGCGGCAGGCTGGTCGCCAATGCCGTCACGACGGAAATGGAAGCGCTTCTGCTGGCCGAGCAGGCACGCCGCGGCGGCTCCTTGATCCGTATCGATATTGCGCGCGCCGCCGCCGTCGGCCGGATGACCGGCTGGCGGCCGGCCATGCCGGTAACGCAATGGTCTTGGATCAAGCCATAATGATGAATGAGGTAGAGCGATGACAGTGCATTTCATTGGCGCAGGCCCAGGAGCCGCCGACCTGATCACGGTGCGCGGCCGGGACCTGATCGGCAAATGCCCGGTCTGCCTCTATGCCGGCTCGATCGTTTCGCCGGAACTGCTGCAATATTGCCCACCCGGCGCCCGCATCATCGACACGGCGCCGATGTCGCTCGACGAGATCGAGGCGGAATATCTGAAAGCAGCCGAAGCAGGCGAGGATGTTGCGCGTCTGCATTCCGGCGACCTCTCGGTCTGGAGCGCGGTCGCCGAACAGATCCGCCGGTTGGAAAAGCATGGCATCGACTATACGCTGACCCCCGGCGTCCCGGCCTTTGCGGCTGCGGCTTCCGCGCTCGGCCGCGAGCTGACCATCCCGGCTATCGCTCAAAGTCTCGTCCTGACTCGTGTTTCAGGCCGTGCCTCGCCCATGCCGAACAACGAGACGCTGGAAAAATTTGGCGCGACCGGCGCCACCCTCGCGATCCATCTGGCAATCCATGCGCTCAAAGAAGTCGTCGAAGATCTGACGCCGCTATACGGCGAAGATTGCCCGGTTGCGATCGTCGTCAAGGCTTCCTGGCCCGACGAGCGGATCATTCGGGGCACGCTTGCGACGATTGAAGCGAAAGTGGCCGCCGATCCGATCGAGCGCACGGCCCTGATCTTCGTCGGTCCGGCACTTGGCGCCAGCGATTTCCGCGAAAGCTCGCTCTACGATCCTACCTATCAGCGTCGCTTCCGTGGCCGTCAATAACGCCGGGCACCGTTGCAAATCCGCTCGAAATTTCCTCTAGTCGATCGCGGCAAGCCACGGGGCAAAAGAGGATCGGGATATGCAGCGGATTACCATTACCATCGACGACGATCTTCTGGAGACGATTGACCAGATCAGCGCACAGCGCGGTTATGGCAGCCGTTCGGAAACCTTGCGCGATCTCGTTCGCGACGCCGTTACGCGCGCGCAGCCGACCGTGGATGGCGAAGCCAGATGCTACGCCGCCCTCGCCTATGTCTATGAACATGAAACCCGCGATCTGTCGCGCCGCCTGACGACAGCGCAGCACGATCACCATGATCTTTCGATCTCGACACTTCATGTTCACATCGATGGGCATGATTGCCTCGAAGTCTCCGTGCTGAAGGGCAAGACGGATGACATCAGGGCATTTGCTGACAGCGTGGTGACGCAGCGCGGCGTGCGCTTCGGAAACCTGCACATCATCCCTTCGGATCATAACGCAGGACATCGCGAAACGCATTCCCACGATTGACAAGGCAAGTTGCCTGCGGACTACTCGGTCAGAGCCGATCGGCGATATAAGCCATGCTCTCCTTGAGAGCCGTAACCGGCTCCTTCAACGCATGCACCCTCGGGGCAAAGGGCTCGAAGGATGCCGGACCGGCATAGCCGGCAGAGAGCAGCGCTCGGAGCTGACCGACATTATCGAGACGATCCCTCGCATCGACAAGAACACGATGCGGATCGCGCATGTCCCCAACGGAAACATCGGGATCGCTGACGCCGGAAATATGCACGAGACCCGTCAGTTCGGGGAAGGTTGCCGCCTCACCAGCGAGATGGTGATGGAATGTATCGTGCACGAGAAGGAAGGTGGATCTCGCACCGAGTTCCTCGATCGCCGCTGCCGCCTCGCTCTTTAGGCGCAGCGAGCAGATCTCGAAGCCGAGCGGCTCTACCAGGCCGATGATGCCGGCCGCTTCCAGCATCGGCTTCAGGGCTGACAGCGCCTTGCGGAGATTGGCATGCCGCGCCTCCGGCTCGCGGCCGCTGCCGTCGTTGACCGGAACGAGGACGAGCGCCCTGGCGCCGCAATCGCGCGCATAGTCGATCAGCTCCGCTGCCTCCCGGGCACGCTCGTCGTTCCACTCATTGAAACGCTGCAGAGCGTTGATCGAGATGATCGTCAGCCCATGTCGCGCCGCGAGCTCCTTGACGGCCGCTGCCGGCGTACCATCCAGGATCGCGTTCCCGGCAAGGTCATTGCGGATCTCGACGCTATCGATGCCGAGCTCTTTTGCGGCGACAAAGAACGATTCGAGCCTCAATGACGGCGCACACATATGATTGAGCGCGAAACGAATGGAACTCATAATGGGCACTCCTCCTCAAGGCGTCCGGCAGCAAGAGACATTCCAGATCCGCTGCGCCTGCTTTGCGAAGAACTAGCGACATTCCTGTCCTTCTTCCATCGGCATCGGCCATCATTCCTGATAGAATTCTAGAGATAATGATAGAATTACATCACCCTTGTCAGATGTTTTCCGAGACGAAAATTTCAAAGGGCAGGAAGCTTTGGCCGGGAACGGCAGCCTCATCGCTCTCGACGGACTTGATCATCAGATTCATCAGTTCCTTGCAAAGCGCCGGCAGCGGCGTGCCGATCGCCATGGCGACGACATCGTCGGCAAGCGCCGCCCTCGATTCCGTCGTCAACTCGTTGACGACGGCGATCAGCTTGCCGGATAAACGCTCCTCGCGTATGGCGGAAATCGCGCCCTCCATGCCGCCGCCACAGACGTAGAAACCGATGAGATCGGGATGCTTCTGCAGGAGATCGAGCGTCGCCTCATGGGTAATCTCGGGCGTGTCGAGATTGATGAGCGTATCGAGCACCTCGAATTCCGGGGCATTTTCGCGGAAATAGGAGCGAAAGCCGATTTCGCGCAGCTCATGGCCGAGGAAGCGGTGGCTGCCAACAAAACAGGCGACCTTTCCCGGACGCCGTGCGGAGCGTGCGATGATCCAGGCGGCCGTGCGCCCGACCTTGCGGTTATCGACACCGATATAGCCCTGGCGTGCGGTGGTGGAAAAATCTGACAGGAGGGAAAAGACCGGAATGCCTTTTTCCTTCAACTCCTCGATTGCTGCGGTGACCGCCGGATAATCCGGTGCGACGAGCGCGACGGCCTGACTGCGTGATGCCACCGTCTTCAGCTTCTCGACGATCGCTGTCGGGGTCGAGGCTGCGACGAAATCGATCTGCGCGTTGATGCGCGCTGTCGTGACTGCCTGCGCTGCCGCCGCAATCTCCCTGGCAAATGCCTGGTAGAAAGCCTGCACCGGTTTCTGCAGGACGAAGCCCAACCGATATTGCGGCAAGTCCTCGAAGACGCGCTGACGCAGGAGGCCCACGGCATGATAGCCGATTTCCTGCGCCGCCTCATAGACGCGGCGTGCCGTTTCTTCCCGTACGCGATGGCGCCCATTCAGCACGCGATCGATCGTTGCGACGCTGACGCCGGACGCCTTGGCAAGATCCGCTATAGTGGGGCGACGCATGGCTACTCCTGAAATATGTCATCATTTATGACGTCAGAGTTTGATATGTTTTGATAGATTCCATCATTCATGCATTGAGGCAAGCGAAAAGTAGATCTATCGTTTTGGGCATCGAGGGCGGTGCGCTGTTGCACATCGCGGGAGGCGGGAATGACGACGATAATCAAGCGTGACTATGATCTGCTCGGCGAAAGCGGCAGGCTGGCGGTGGAAACCGGACTTGCGGCCGCCGAATGGTATCATACAGATGTGCCGCGCAAGGACATGAAGGCGCTGATGCAGCGCTCGGATGCGCCGGCGATCCGCGACACCATCATCTGGCTTGGCAGCATGGTGGTCTTCGCAGCACTTGGTGTCTACTTCTGGGGCTCCTGGATCTGTGTCCCCTTCTTCCTGGCCTATGGTGTGCTCTACGGTTCGGCCTCCGACAGCCGCTGGCATGAATGCGGCCATGGCACGGCGTTCAAGACACGCTGGATGAACGACGCGGTCTATCAGCTCGCCTGCTTCATGATCATGCGCAATCCGGTCACCTGGCGCTGGAGCCATGCACGCCACCACACCGATACCGTCATTGTCGGCCGCGATCCGGAGATCGCCGTCATGCGGCCGCCGGATCTTCTTCGCCTCGTCCTGAATTTCTTCGGCATCCTCGATGCCTGGCATGCGATCGCCGACATGCTGCGCAATGCTTGCGGCGTCGTCAGTGCGGCAGAAAAAACCTTCATTCCCGAGATGGAGCAGCCGAAGGCCATTCGCATCGCCCGCATCTGGCTGGCCATCTATATCGCCACCATTGCGAGCGCGATCGCCATGGGCTCGATCCTACCGCTGATGTTGGTCGGCCTTCCCCGGCTCTATGGCGCCTGGCATCATGTTCTGACCGGCCTGCTGCAGCATGGCGGCCTTGCCGACAATGTCGTCGACCACCGGCTGAACAGCCGCACCGTCATGATGAACCCGATCAGCCGCTTCATCTATTGGAACATGAACTACCATGTCGAACATCATATGTTCCCGATGGTGCCCTACCACGCCCTGCCGAAGCTGCATGCGATGATCAAGCATGATCTGCCGGCGCCGAATTCGTCCATCTGGTCCGGCTATCGCGAGATGATCCCGGCATTCCTGCGGCAATTGCGCAACGAGGATTATTTCTTGAAGCGCGAGCTGCCGCCGACGGCGCGGCCTTACCGCGAGGAATTTCACGGCGAGTTACCGGCCGCCGCAGCTCAATAAATCGGACATAAAAAGGGAGGAAACGATGAGCAATTGGATTGAAGTTTGCGCCGCTGATGCGATCAATGAAGAAGATGTCATTCGCTTCGACCATGATGGGCGGACCTTCGCTGTCTATCGCAGCCCTGAGGATGATTATTTCGCGACCGACGGCCTGTGCACCCATGAGAAGATCCATCTCGCCGACGGGCTGGTCATGGACAACATCATCGAATGTCCGAAGCATAATGGCCGCTTCGACTACCGCACTGGCGAAGCCAAGGGCGCGCCGGTCTGCGTCAACTTGCAGACCTATCCGGTTAAGGTCGAAAACGGCACCGTCTTCATCGGGCTTTGAGGAGGCAAGCTTGGTTCATTTCGTCATTATCGGAGCCGGAGAATGTGGCGCCCGCGCAGCCTTCGCACTTCGCGAAAAGGGATTTGAGGGTGAGATCACCCTCATCGGCGCCGAGCCGCTGGCGCCTTACGAACGGCCGCCACTGTCAAAAGCAGGGACGGATCAACCGCCGGAGCCGAAATTCATCGCCACATTGGAGCGCTATGGGGAGCAATCGATCGATCTGAAGCTCGGCACCACGGTGACCGCGATCGATCCCGCGACGAAGACCATCAGGCTCTCGGCTGGGCAGACTCTCGCGTATGACAAGCTTCTGCTTGCAACCGGAGCCGCGGCGCGAGGGTTTCCAGGCGTTGACAGCACATCGCACCGCATCCGCGTGCTGCGCACCCACGCCGATGCGGTGGCTTTGCATGCAGCCCTTCATCCCGGACGGCACATTGCCATCATCGGTGGCGGTTTCATCGGCCTTGAGCTGGCGGCAACGGCGCGTATCCGCGGTGCCGACGTCACCGTCATCGAAGGCCTGCCGCGCGTCCTGAAGCGCGGCGTGCCCGAAGAGATCGCTGAAGCGATTACCGAACGCCATCGCCAGGAAGGCGTGGATATTCGTTGCGGCCGGACCATCGAAGCCTTGCAGGAAGAAACCGATAAGGTGGTCGTTCGTCTGGTGAGCGGCGAAGTCATCTCCGCGGACCTGTTGCTCGTCGGCATCGGGGCGCTGCCGAATGTCACGCTGGCCGCAGAAGCGGGACTCGCGATCGACAATGGTATTGCCGTCAACGAGCGGCTGGAGAGCTCCCATGCGGATATCTTTGCGGCAGGCGATTGCTGCTCGTTTCCGCTGTCACTTTATGGCGGAAGACGCGTTCGCCTCGAATCCTGGCGCAATGCGCAGGAGCAGGCCAATCTGGCCGCCGCCAACATGCTGGGCGAAAGTGCGGAAATATCCGCCGTCCCATGGTTCTGGTCCGATCAATATGATTTTACGCTGCAGATCGCAGGGCTGCCGGATGAAGCGGTCACTCATGTGCGGCGCGACCTCGATGACGGGGCATTCATTCTCTTCCATCTCGGCGCGGACGGAAGAGTGCTTGCCGCCAGCGGCATCGGGCGTGGCAATGCCATCGCGCGCGACATCCGCCTTGCCGAAATGCTGATCGCCGCCCGCGCACATCCGGATCACGCCGCTCTGGCGGCAAGCTCCGTCAAGCTGAAGTCGTTGCTTGCCGCATAATATCCGCCGTCGGGCCTTGACCCAGGAGGCCAAAGCATAAATGTCTTCCCCTGACGGCAAATGGAGGAAGCAATGAAAATACTCGGCATATCGGGCAGCCTGCGCAAAGGCTCCTTCAACACGGCTCTGCTCCATGCCGCCGTCGAACTCGCACCAAACGGTATCGAACTGATCGCGCGCACCATCCATGGCGTGCCGCTCTATGACGCCGATCTCGAGGTAGCGGACGGCATTCCGGAAAAGGTGCGAGAGCTCAAGGATCTGGCCATCTCGGCCGACGCGCTGATTCTGTTCACACCGGAATACAACAATTCGCTTCCTGGCGTCTTCAAGAACGCCATCGACTGGATGAGCCGCCCCTCCACTGACATCGCGCAGGTCTTCGGCGGCAAACCGATCGCAGTTCTCGGCGCGTCGCCGGGCAATTTCGGCACCATTCTCAGCCAGAATGCCTGGCTGGCGGTCTTGCGTACGCTCGGTGCCGAAGCATGGTTTGGCGGCCGGTTGATGGTGTCGCGCGCCGGCAGCGTCTTCGATGCAGACGGGGCGATCGTCGATGAGAAGGTGAAGCACAATCTCTCGGCTTTCCTCGAAGGCTTCACCGCTTTCGTCGCAGATCGCAGGAAAGGCTGATTAACGGCTTTCCGGTTGAACCGAAGGTAAGCCGTAAGTCTATGATTGGGTCAAGGAATAGCCTAATGTGAATCGAGGCGCCGGACCCGGCGTCGCCGGGGCCCTGCACATTCTCTTCCTTCGAAAATCATGAAATCCAATAGTACCGGTTACGTCTTCACGCTGTTGGCAATCAGCATATTCGCCATACAGGACGGCATATCCAAACATCTTGTCAGCGCCTATCCGCCGCTTCTGGTGGCGATGATCCGCTATTGGGCCTTCATGCTCTTCGCCGTCGCGATGGCCTCGCGCGCGCCAGGCGGATTGCAGCGCAACGCCCGGACCAAGCAGCCTATCCTGCAGATTGCCCGCGGCCTGCTGCTTGCCGCACAGATCGTCGTCGCGATCTCGTCCTTCGTCATCGTCGGCCTCGCCCATACGCAGGCGATCTTTTCATCCGGACCGCTGATGGTGGCCCTACTGTCCATACCGATCCTCGGCGAGAAGGTCGGCTGGCGGCGATGGCTGGCAATTTGCTTTGGCTTCGTCGGCGTGCTGCTGATCCTGAAGCCGGAGAGCGGTGTCTTCGATGCGCGCTTCCTGGTGCCGCTTTTCGGTGCGCTGCTATTTTCGCTCTATGTTGTGCTGACGCGTTATGTCAGCCGCGAGGATGGCGCCATGACCAGCTTTTTCTATACGGGTGTGGTGGGTGCCGTCGCCATGACCTGCATCGGGCCGTTCTTCTGGACACCGCTTGCGCCGCATGACTGGGTCTTCATGGGCATTCTCTGCCTGACAGGCGTTTCGAGCCATTATTTCCTCATCCGCGCCTACGATATGCTCGACGCGGTGGTGATTCAGCCCCTGACCTATCTACAGCTCGTCTTCTCCGCCCTTATCGGCGTCACCATCTTCGGGGAAAAATTGAGCGCGCCCATGATTGTGGGCGCGCTCATCGTCGTTGCGGCAGGCATATTCACGATCTGGCGAGAACATACCCTGGCGAGAACCCGGCTCAGGGCCGGCAAGACACAGACGAGATAGAGCGGTTCGGTTTTTCACGGAATCTCCGAACCGCTCTATCTCTTTGCTGTCTCGCAATTCCGGACGGAAAACCGCTGCGCACTTTTCCCGGAGTTGCTCTAAGCGTCCACCTCGGCACGCGGCTGCGCCTCGGTGTAGTAGCTTACATATTTCTGCCGGTAACGCTCCGTTCCGCCGAAATCGCTGTAGCGCGGCAGTTCTGACATATCGGTCTTATTGAGGATGACGCCCAGAATGCGCGAGTTGATCTGCGGCTCCTGTTCCAGGACATGACGCACCAGATTGGTCGGGGTCGCACCCCATTCGGTCACCAGCAGGAAGGCATCCACCTGCGGTGCAAAAGCCTTCGCGTCGATGACGGGACCGAGCGGAGCAAGGTCGACGATGATATAGTCGAACATCTTGCGCGCATTCTCCATCAGATGCTGCATGCCCTGAGAGGATAGAAGCTCGCTGGTGTGCAGCAATTGATCGCGCACCACGACCGGCAGGATCGCAAGTTTAGTGCGCGGGTCAACCTTCACGGCATTCGTCCAAGGCACTTCGCCAAGCACGGCTTCGATCAGGCCGGCATGCGGCTGCGACTTCAGCGTCCGGCTGAGGCCCGGATTGCGCAAGTCGGCGTCGATCAACAGCGTACGTTTGCCGCTGCTGGCAAGCAGCGCCGCGAAATTGGCTGCCGTCGTCGACTTGCCCTCACCGGGGAGTGCTGAGATGACGCCGATGACGCGGTCGGCGCGGCCCTGCAGCATCACGTCGCTTGCGAGTTTCGCGTTTCTCAGGGTCTCGGCAAAGATCGAGCGCGGCGCTTCGACGGATATGCGCATCATGCGCTCGAAAGCAACGCCGTTTTCTCCCTCTTCCGCCGTCGCCGGCTCCGGTCCTGCACCGGCCCTGCGTGACTTCTTCTTGTTCTTGCCCTGCTGGCCGAGCAGCGGCAGATAGCCGAGGAACTTCAATCCGAGAGCAGCCCGCACATCGGCTTCGACGCGGAAGAAGCGATCGCGGAACTCCTGGAACGCGGCGACACCGCAGCCGACCATCAGTCCGAGAATGATCGACAGCGCCATGACGAGCGTCTTCTTCGGACTGGACGGCGCAGTCGGCACGCCGGCGAGTGATATGACGCGGGCCTTGGCGATGGGGAACGAGCGCTGTTGCGTCGCCTGCTCAAACCGGCCGAGATAGGATTCGTAAAGTGTCTTCAGCGCTGATGCTTTCTGGTTCAGCTCATTCAGGTGAACCAACGACTTGTTAGCCTCGGAATTCTTGCCGACGACCTTATCGATGCTTTCGCGCAGCGATTCCGCCCGCGACTGTGCGACATCAAGCTCGTTCTTGTAGCTGGCAGTCAGCTGCTGAAGAACCTGATAGATCTGCCGGGTAATGTCCTTCCGCTCGGCCTTGAGCGCGACGGCTTGCGGGTGATCTGCGCCAAAATTCTGCGTGACATCCTGTTCGCGCTTTTCGACAGCGAGATAGCGTGTTTTCAAATCCTGCAGCACCGAGTTGTCGGTGGAGCTCGACGAGATGGTCGCGTTCTTAACGGCGTTGTCAGGGCCTTGGTCGACGATCGACTTATACTGATTGTAGCGGGCGGATGCGCTGGCCGTATCGGCTTGCGCGATGATCAACTGCTTGTTCAGGTCGGAAATCTGCTGTTCCGACATCAGCTCGCCGCCGGTCGAGGTCAGACCATTGTCGGCCTTGTATTTCTCGACTTCGAGCGAAGCCTCCTGCGCGCGCTGGCGCAGATCGTTCAGGCGTTCCTGCAACCAGACGGAGGCACGTTCCGTCGCGTCGAAATTGGCGTTCAGCTGGTCGGTAAGATAAGCGTCGGCATAGGCGCGCGTGATCTTGGCGGCGAGAAGCTTGTCCGTCGAGCTGAAGGAGACGGCAACGACCGAGCTTCGTGTGACGCGCTCGACCTTCAGATTGTCCTGAAGAACGGCAGCAACCTTCTGACGCTGGGCCTCGCGCTGCTGCTCAGGCGTCATCGGCGGCCGGCCGGGCGTGAAGACGCTGACGATCAGGCCGACGCCGGATTTGAGCAACGCCGCCGGAGACGCGGGCGGGTTGAGCAATGTGTTATTGTCCGCAAGGCCGGCAGTATCGACCACGCGCAGCGCCATCTCATTTGATTTGAGGATTTCGACCGCACTGGCAATCTCCATGTCCGCCTGCTGGCTGCTTGCTGCCGGCGGCTGATCCTCGGCATATTTCGTCATGCTTTCGTCGAGCAATATCTGCGTCATCGAGGTATAGCTCGCAGTGGCCGTCAACAAATAGACGACGGCCAGGATGACAAAGGCGGCCATGGCGAAAATGATGGTGCGGATGCGCCGGACCACGACGGCCATCAGCCGATCGAGATCGATAAAGCTATCCTGCGACTCCGCTTGCGGGAGAGCGCTGTGGAAAGTGAAGTTCTTCTGATGCATGGCGACCACCTTGTCGGAGAAGCCCGAATGAACAATTGCCATGGCCTGCGGCGTTCCCGGCCGCAGGCCACAATGTGACAGGCTTAAGCGGCGGTCATCTGCGCTTCGTGCGAGACGACCAGGTTGCGGATCGAGTCATAGACCAAACCGCCGATATCGGCGCGAGCGAGCGCGAAGGCAACGTTCGCTTCGATGAAGCCGTGCTTCGACCCGCAATCGAACGTACGCCCATTATAGACCTGGGCATGGAAGTATTGCGTCTCGGACAGGCGTAGCATGCCGTCGGTCAGCTGGATCTCGTTACCGGCACCGCGCTCCTGGCGGGCCAGAATATCGAATATTTCGGGCTGCAGAATATAACGGCCATTGAGGTAAAAGTTTGAAGGCGCCTCGGACGGATGAGGCTTCTCGACCATTTTGGTCACGGCAAAGCCATGGCGCACGGACTCGCCCTTGCCGATAATGCCGTATTTCGACGTCTCTTCCGGGGCGCATTCCTCGACGGCGACGATGTTACCGCCGGTCTCGTTATAGAGATCCATCAGGCCGGCCATGCAGCCACGCATACCGTAGCAGAGCATATCGGGCAAAAGCAGCGCAAAGGGCTCGTCTCCGATCAGGTCGCGAGCACACCAGACGGCGTGGCCAAGGCCAAGCGGCGCCTGCTGCCGGGTGAAGCTTACCGAGCCCGGACGCGGCAGAAGACGCTCCAACTCGCTGACTTGCTGGCTCTTGCCGGCCCGCTGCAGCGAGGAGATCAGCTCCGGCGTATCATCGAAATGATCTTCGATCGCCGACTTGTTGCGGCTGGTGACGAAGACGATGTGCTCGATACCGGCCTCGATGGCTTCGTCAACGGCATATTGCACGACGGGACGATCGACGATCGTCAGCATTTCCTTCGGCATCGCCTTGGTGGCGGGCAGGAAGCGCGTTCCGTTGCCGGCAACTGGGATCACTGCTTTTCTCACACGACGTTTGGGGTCCATGGCTCTATCCTTTGTTAGAGTGAGGGCCTGCGCCCATATTGGGCAGAGGGGAGGAAAGTTGAGAGGGCGTCGGCTGGCGTCGGCTCCGCAGCGACGCGGCCAACCGGCGAAAACGGGCAAAGACCGGCATGCTGAGATGACGTACGGCCCGCGGGTTGAGGCACGCGATCTTGAGCATCTCCTGCAATTCGCGCTGCTTGATGCTGTCGACCAATTTAAGAAAAGCGATGACTTCCTTCAGATTGCGCGTGCGCCGCCGTTGTGCGGCAAGGGCAGCGGCGCCGAAGTGATGTTCGGCGAAGAACTTGGCGTCGGCAGCAAGCATGGCCTCGACATGGTCCTGCCGGAGAACACGCGAGATCGACCCATCGCGGATGTAGTAGAGATAACCGACGCTCGGCTCGACGACGCAGACGCCGCCGCGAGCGAGAGCCGAAGCGAGGAAAATATAATCCTCGCCGATCCGCAGGGTCTCCTCGAAGCGCAGGCGATGTTTCTCGATGAAGGCACGCTCGAAGACCGGCTTCACATAGCCGAAATTGTGCTCCGACTGGAAAATCATGTTCGAGGCGATGAACTTAGCCAACGTCAGTATCGGCATGCGCGCGAGCATCGGCTCGGGAAACATCGGCAGTATCGTGCCGACGTCCTCACGGATCACGTCGAGATTGTCGACCACGATCTGTGCCTCGGCTTTTTCCGCTCTGGCGATCAGGCGGGCCATCCGATCCGGACGTAGGGCATCATCGGAATCGAGCACGGCCACCCAGCGGCCCCGGGCCGCATCGAGCCCGGCATTGCGGGCAGCGCCCGGACCACCATTGCGGGCCATGGCGACGAGCCGTACACGCGGATCGGGATGGTTGCCGGCAATCTCACGCGTATTGTCCGTCGAGCAATCGTCGACCACGATCACTTCCATACTGACGGCGCCTTGCGCCAGCGCGCTGTCGATGGCGCGCTCGAGCGTTTCCTCGGCGTTATAGGCAGCAATGACGAAGCTGACATCGGGGATGAAATCCGTCATTGCGGTGCCTTCTCCAGATTTCCGTATTGTTCGATTTCGCGGACTCCGAAGAGGCCACTGACCACGCCGGCATGCATGATGCCGCGCAGGCCATAGCGATGCCGCTTGATGGGCGATGCAAAGAGCAGCGCTGCGGTAACGAAGCAATAAGCGGATTTCGAGGCCGCCAGTGCAATCGCGCGCCAGCGCCCGAGGCCGCCTGCGGTCTCCAACAGCATGCGGCCATGGGTCTGGCCCATGCGATACCGGCGCTTCGAGAGCCAGGAGACGGTCGCCCTCCCTTCCGGGACGGGTTCGTAGACCAGCGCATCTGCCGCATAGGCGATCCTGCCGCCGGCCTTATGCATATGAGCGAAGAATTCGGTGTCCTCGCCGCCGCTGCGTCCGAGCGCGATATTGAAGCGCCGGCCAGCAAGCGAGGGTGCGCCGCGGCGCAGCAATACATTGCAGGTGTAGCCGGTCAGGATTTCCCCGGCGACCCAGACAGGCAAAGTCGAATGAAAATCACCGCGCCACATCCACCCCGGAGCTATATTCCCGTAGACGGCCTGAACGGGGCCAAGAACGGCGTCGGCGCCCGTCGTGTCGGCCATGATGAGCAATTCGCTCAGCCAGTCTTCCGAAGCAGTCTCGTCGTCATCGATGAACGCGAGAAAATCGCCGCTTGCATGATCCAGGCAGGCGTTGCGTGCAATCGAGATGTTCGATGCGGGGCAATGGACATAGACAATCTCGAACGGAACGGCCGAGCGTAGGGCGTCGACGCGGTCCCGGGCACTCGGGGTCAGATCGTTGTCGGCAACGATGATCCGGACGACGGCACCTGTGGGGATACTCAGGACGGCAAGCGACAGCAGCGTCTGATCGAGTTCGGCCCGCCTATAGGTGCAGACCGCAATGTCAATCTTTATCGGGCGCCGATGAGCCTGTGTCATGACGCCACCCTGCGATTGCGGAAGCTCAGGACTTCCATCCAAAACCCCATCGACCAGGCGAAATGCATGACCATCGCGGAAATGGCTGCCAGCGGCCCATAGGGGTTCTTATGTCCGAGAGCGATCCAGAAGCCATAGGCGATGCAGGCGACGGCCCAGAGGCCGACCGGGATAACCGCGATCCAGTTGAGGACGGCAAGGAAAGCGCCGATGAAGATCGGCACGACCGCAAGCGGCAGCATCTGCCGCAGGCTCGGCATGCTGCGATGCTTGAGTATATTGCGCGCGCGGCCACGGCCATACCCCAGATATTGCCTGAAGAGCGTCGGAATGCTGGCGCGCGGAAAATAAGTCATCGCCGTCTTGTCGGTCAGCCAGATACGATACCCAGCCTTGTTCAGCCGATAATCCAGCTCCGCATCCTCGTTATGGCTGAAGCTTTCGTCATAGCCGCCAACGGCACGGAAGGCGGCAACGCGCATGAGCGCATGATGCCCATGCTCGGCCCAATGGCCCTTGGCGCCTTCGCGATGTTTGGAGCCGCCATTGCCGAGCTTGGAATTCTGGGCGACGGCCGTCGCCTTCTGAAAGGCACTGAAGCCCATGGTGCGCATGGCGACGACAACGGAATCGGCACCGGTCGCGCCAGCCTCCTGAACCAGTGTCTGGCAGTAATCATCCGGATAGTCGCCATGGGCGTCGATGCGGATGAAATACTCGTGATCGTCACCGAAAGTCTCGATGGCGAGATTGATCGCCGCGCTTTGCAGCCGCTTCGGATTGTCGAGCAGAAGAACGCGCGGATCTCTCTCGGCTATATGGCTCACGATCTCACGCGTGCGATCGGTGCTGCCGCCATCAGCCACCACGATCTTCGCATCGAGTTCGTCAAGAGCCCGCCCGAGCTTGTCGATCAGCGGCTCGATATGCTTTTCCTCGTTGAGGCAAGGAATAACGATTACGCAACGCATATCCCCTGAACTTCCGGTCATCATTGCAATCCACCTCTATTGCGATGCAGTTGTGGGAGGGCCTGTATCTCGGCCATCTGCTCATTGGCGCGCGTCAGCGATGCCAGCCGCTGCACCAGCAGCTGACAGTCGGCGCGATCCATCGTCCATTGCTTATGATCCTGGGATGCCACGGCCTCGAAAGCGGCGAGATAGCGCTTTACGTCCATCTCACCCAAAAGCGCCGTCAGATGTTCGGCGTCGGCCCGGTCAAGCGTGAGCCCGATCTTTCGGCTGGCAAGAAATCTTGCCGTTTCCGTATCCTTGATCGAGATCGGCACGGCACCGTAAAGACCGCCTTCATAGAGGCGGTTCGGCAACAGCCAGCTGGAGTTCAGTCCCTCTTCGAAAAAGTCGATCGCCCAGGAAAACTGGACCTCGCCATAAATCGCCGCGAGATCCTCAGGGTTCTTGTAGGCGCCGGCAAAATGCATGAAGGGTGCATCGCGGACGGTGCGGTCGAAGTCGTCGAATTCGGAATAGGCCGGACGACCGCGCAGAACGATCTGGAAACGGCCTTCCATCCGGCGCGAGAATTGGTCGAGCAGCGCCAAGGATTTGCGGCAGCGAAGGGCGCCGAACCAGCCAATCTTCCAAGGCTTGCCCGCAGCCGGCGGCCTTGCGGCCGATGCGATGATGCGCGCCGCGGGCTCAAGCGCCAGTACCTTGTTTTCAAGCAGCATGACCGGCAGTTGCAGCCCGGAACGCGGACGGAAATAGCGCTCGATGAAGGCGGGCGAACTGGTCACCAGCAATGATGCCTGCGAGCCGAAATGACGCTCGGCACTGCGAAGCGCACTGCCCACCACATCATCGCGCAACAGCAGCCTATGAATATCGAGACATTCGTAGACAATAGGCACATCGCCGCCGAAGATGGATTTGGCGCGGTTGGCGAGCGCCAGCATTTCGAGATTGCGGCCGATGATGATGTCCGGTCTTGCGATGGAGCGCAGCGCGCTGCGCAGTTTCGCCGCCGATCTGGCCACTGCCGCGATCCGCTGTGCAAACTGGGCATCCCGCGTCTTGCCGAGCTCGATCGGCTCGACGCCGCTAATGGCAGCCAGCGCATTGTCATCGCGCCGGAAACCCGCAAGCGTTACGAGCGCCCCGCCAGCCTGCAGCATCAGCACCCGCCTGCGCACAGCCGGATCGGCAAGATCATGTACGAAGTATAGTATATGCAGCATCAAAATTTCCGCTTTTGCGCCCGGCCGAAGCCAAGCACTTGGTGTGGTTGGTGTTGCATGATGGCGTTGCCACTGGCCGCGCGCGATGGCGCGGCCAGCCGTGTTCAATCGAGCTTGCAGGTGATCGATTCCGGAAAGAGGCACTTCTCTCCCGGAGCGGTGAAGGCGACGCGCTTGATCTCCATGGTCGCCGGCTCGCCGCTATAGGCGAACTTGCCCATCCAGCCACTGAGCGTATCGGTGCCCCAGAGGCTGAAGAAGATCTTTTGCGGGTTCGTCGGTATTTTCGAAGGATCGGTAACCTCCTGGACGAGCTTGCCGTTCACATAGTAGCGCAGGCGATCCTTTTCCCAGACAAAGGCATAATCGTTGAAACCCTTGTCGGCACCGCCTGGAACCGGCGCCAGCTTTTCGTTGCCGCCCTTGGCGGAAATATACTGATTGACCTGAACCTGACCGGAATTCTTGCCGAGCACCTCGAAATCGATCTCGTCATGCGGCTTCTTGTCGGTCGGGCCGATATAGGTGAAGAAGGCAGAGTTCAGACCAGGCCCGGTAGCGGTGCGGTAGCGCGCTTCATAGGTGCCGTAGCCATAGCGTTTCGTCGTCTGGATTTCGCCGCAGGCATAGTTACGTTCACCGATCTTGGACTGGACGAACTGCAGTTGCAGCGTTCCATCCTTGATACCCACCTGCTTGCGCGACCAAGTGCAATTCTGATGTGGCCCGTTGTTCCAGCCGTCGGAAATATACCAACGACTGGTGTCCAGATGCTCGAAATTGTCGACGAAGGAACCGCCCGTCGGCTGATCATCCTGCGCGGATGCGCCCTGCGGCATCAGGAAGGCGCTCATGAGAGCGATTGAAACAAGACCAAGTCTGTACATGCAGTTTTTCGATGTCGTCATGGTATCACTCTTGCTTACGCAGGACACACCTACAGGGAACAAAGTGTCGCGCAGCAATCCCCGCAAACAATCGAAAAAACCATGGGCGCGGTTGAACGGCCAGGTATGGGGCTCGAATGATGTGGGGACAGAAACTGTGCCCGGGAGCATTATGCTACGCATGAGGTTTATCCGCGAAGACACGTTGGCAGTCACATTCACGATGTCTGTCACCCCTTCTTCGGGCTGCATCCCCCCTCGCAGCCATTTCCAACACAGCAGAACTCGCAAGGATAACCTAGGGCACTCTTCGGAAAGGGAATATGGCAGCGCAGCAAAAATGAGCAAAAAACGATATGTCGCCTCGCACAGAAAACATGGTTTTGTCCTGCGTAAAGGGGTGAAAAATCGATTTAGATGCAAGAAAACGCAGTTACGAAAGGCACTTAGCCCCTCACCCGAGGCCTCGCTTTGCGCTCCGATCGAACGTTCCCGACCCTTCCATATTTTCCGCTGAAGGTGAAGATTTTTTGCAGCGCAGCATGAGTTGGCATGCAAAGCGTGACCAAAATGCGACAAAGCTTCAATCAGAATGAGAAAACCGATTCATATCGCTCTGCCAATGGCTGCATTAGCGTACGATCCTGGCGCGCCATGTGTTATAATAGCTCATCGGCGGATAGCCTTGACCGCTGGCGCGCTGGGATGAAAGTTTCAGAAAATCTCGCCTCTCATCATTGCTCGACATCGATTGGACGCTACCTGTTGGCGTCACAACGACCTCCGCTATGGCTCATCTGCCGGAAAATTGCGGCGAATGTCGTTGGAAAAGCCAATAATCATGCCCTAAGACATGAACCGCAAGCCCTTGAACTAAAACCGTAAAGGCGGGAAAATGGCGTCTATCACGATTGTTATTCCGTTCTATCAGAAGCAAGCCGGCGTTCTGCAGCGCGCTTTGAAATCGATCTCCCGGCAGACATTTCAGGATTTCGATATCATCGTCGTTGACGATCAATCGCCGCTTTCGGCGGAAAGCGAGCTACAATCGCTGAGCAGCGAGGAAAGAAAACGTATCCGTGTCATCCGTCAGGCCAATGCCGGTCCTGGCGGGGCGCGCAATACCGGCCTTAACAGCGTACCGGCCGAGAGCCGGTTTGTAGCCTTTTTGGATTCCGATGACGAATGGGCGCCCGAACATCTTAGCAATGCCTTCGGAACGCTGACCCATTACAACGCCGACTGCTACTGGGACTCCATCGATGGGGGCAAGGAGTTCTATTACCATTTCAGCATCGCCGAGCTTGGGAAATCGACCGATACAGTGCGTTTGTCGGATAGGCCGGCCGTCGTCGAAATCCCCAATATCGCCAGTGTCATGCTGCAGGATTGGAGTTTCCTGCACATGTCCTGCATGGTGATCGGGCGGCCGCTTTTCGAAAAGATCCGCTTCGAGCCGTCCCTGCGACTGGCGGCAGAGGACGTTCTGTTTTTCTGCGACTGCGTTCTCGCCGCCAAGCGGGTCCTGCTTTGTGAGAATGCCGGAGCGCTGCGCGGCGAAGGCGTGAACATATTTCACAGCATCGACAATGATTCCCCGCAATTCCTGCGCCAGCAATTCAACACATGGACGGCGCTCAACACGCTGGAGCAGAGATTTTCGCGCCGGCCGCAGGATGTCGAATCCATCCGTCTCTATAAGAACCGCGCCCGCCAGCAGGCGCTTTGGAGCCAGGCGCGGCAGGTGCGGCAGCGGCGCCTACCGCAATTTGGATTGCTGGCAAAATGGGCCTTCCGCGATCCTGGAATTTTACAAAGCGCCATGCAGCTTGCCGTGGGCAAACTAGCGCCCTAGATTTTGCGGTGCAGCATGGGCTGCACATGCCGCATCGAAGAGCCACGGCATGACCCGCTATAGTCTGGATCAGCAAGGAGTCCTGCATGAAGCCGTTCCACTGGGAATCCACCCATGGCAATTTCGGTGACGATCTCAATCTCTGGCTCTGGGATTTCCTACTTCCCGGCCTTCGCGATGTTCGAGAGGAAACATTGCTGGTCGGCGTCGGAACCGTCCTCAACACGGAGATCCTGCCCGACAAGGGGCACAAGCTCGTTATCGGCAGTGGTTTCGGCTACGGTTCTCTTCCGGACATGCGCGATACCTCGCAATGGGATGTCCGCAGCGTGCGTGGGCCGCTGACGGCGCAAAAGGCTGGTCTGCCCACCGAAATGGGCATCGTCGATCCTGCCGTGCTGGTGACGGAAATGCCGGAATTCCAGGCCATTTCGAAAAACGGCAAGCGCACCTTCATTCCGCATTGGGAATCGGCTGCCGCAGGCCTCTGGCCTGAAATCTGCAAGACCGTCGGTCTTTCCTATCTCGATCCGCGCGGCGAGGCGAAGGCCGTCATCCGCGAGATTGCCGCCTCCGAGTTGATCGTGGCGGAATCGATGCATGGCGCCATCCTTGCCGATGCCTTCCGTGTTCCGTGGATTGCGGTCAGCTCCTCGCGTTCCATCAACAGTTTCAAATGGAGCGACTGGGCTCTCTCACTCGGCGTCACCTACCAGCCGAAGCACATCCCCGTTTCCACCCGCGCCGAGGCGATCGCCAAAGGGGCCAAATTCTGGGGTGTCGGCTTCGAGCGCAACAAGCAGGCGGCAGCCGAGCTCGAAAAGCAACGCTATGGCGAAAACGTCATGCTTGCCGATCCCGAGCAGACCACGCTGCGCGTCATGGCAAAGCAGGCGCTGGCCGTACCTTCGGCTCTGGCTCTGTGGCAGGCGAGCAAGGCAAAGCCGCAGCTGAGCAAGGATAGCGCGCTGGCAGCCTGCAAGGAGCGCCTCCTGAACGTAATCGAAGGCGTGCGCCGCGATTATCTCTAAGCCGCAATACCCTATTCCGGAGCGGCCTGCAGCAGATAGCGCAGGCCGTTTGCGCCGGGATGGGCAATGGTGGTGGTGCTCCGCTTGCGGAAACGCTCCGTCTTATCCGCCAGAATGCCGCCGGCAATAGCCGGGACGGCGAAGGGGTGCGATAGCGCATAGGCGGCCGCCGACAATAGCCCGGACTGTGCTTTGATATCGAGGAAATGCCGCAACTCGTAACGATCGCGAATATGCTGTTCGTGACGACGGATCACGGCTGCGTCCGCTGAAGAAAGCCCGCCCTTGGCAAGAATGGTCCGGTCAGCCTCGTAAAGGCGGCGCAAATCCTCGGTCCTGTGCCGGCCGCTCAGGGAATCGCTGCGCACGACCGCGCCATAACCGCAGCTATGAATGATCTTGTAGCGGGCCTGGTGAGCCAGCGCACGGACATACAGATCGTAGTCTTCGCCGAGACGCAGCGCCTCGTTGTAGCGCAGGTCATGCGCATCCAGAAAGGAGCGCCGCATCAAGGGCTTCAGAAAGCCGATCTCGCCGCGACGCACGCCGCGCTTGGAAATATTTCCTTCGACGAAAGCAGCAAGATCGAGAAAACGCGGTTTCGCGTCGAAATGATCGAGCCTTGCATGCGCATCAGGCACGGTATCGGCGCTGACGAAAGCGATGTTGTCGGCAACGAAATCCCAGTCGTCAGCGGCAAGCAGCGCTGCGAAACGACCTGGAAAGAAAAAATCATCGGCATCGAGGATACCGATCAACGGCGCCTTGGATATCTCGATTGCGTGATTGCGTGCTGCGGCAGGGCCGCGGTTCTTTTCGAATTCCCGGACAATCAGTCGGCCGCTGCCGTCATCGGCTTTGGCGGCGGCGATGGCCGTTCCATCCGTCGAGCCGTCATCGATGACGACGACTTCCGCGACCTCGGCCTCCCGAAGAGCCGAGGCAATGGCAAGCCCAATGGTTTCGCTGGCATTCTTCGCGGCAATGATTACGCAGACGCTTTTTTCTGCAGGGTCGGTCACATCGGCCTCCAAGGGTTCAGACGGAGACTTAGGACATGGCTACGATCCGGCAACCGCCGAGCTCCAAAAGATCTGATCGTTTCCCCGAAGTTCAGGGGTTGAAGGGCTCGGACCGCTTTAAACTGGATGCGGACAGACCGGCGACCTTGCTGTCTTCCTGTATCGATGCCGGGCCCTTATTTTCGTTCAACAGGGCCTCATGCGCTTTGCGCTCTTTCCAAACGAGGTAAAGCACGCCCAGGAAATAACCTATCTGCAGAAGGACGGCACAGATAGCCGTTTCGATCAGGGTGGTCGAAAGCGAGTTCGTCAGGAAATATGTTGCGATGGCAAATACGATCAGCGTGCCTAGCATGCTGAAGAAAACGCGGGGCGCGTACATAATCTCACCCCGCCCGTTCGGACGTTAAATAAAAAGCGTTCAAGGTCTTTCCTCCCTTATCAGACCTAAGTCTTAAATATATTTTATGATTCATTGAGATTCAACCAAGTTACCAAGATCCGTTGCGATTTGAGACGATCCTAGCGCCAAGCCTGTTAAAACTACGCATCGATTATAATTACAATTGAATTTGTTCATCTTTCTCATTGCAATTAGATGGTGGCATATCGAAATAATACAATCTGAAAGAAGCATCCGGGCCATCCAGCCGATAGGGTGTTCTCGTCCATTCAATCAACTTTTATTACAAAGTCCTGAGGAATCTGCTTTCAGTATGTGCGCTGCAAAATATTGCTGCACTGCAATATATCTTCAGAAGAAAGCAGGATGGCATGAAGCTGAAAGGAAACCGAGCAGAGGCTAGCGAAGCTAATGATAATGAACAGCTTAGCGTTCCATGCCTATAATATCCTTAGAAAGGGTCGACTGCGACACGACAGAGCTGTCGAGATCGACATTATACACAAGATGATACAGTACAATTCATCAACTACTGATCACTGCACTAAACCAAGTCACCGTTGATGCGGTAAATTTATACCACCATGCCATATCGCTACAAAAATTTGGCTTAAAAAGTCTCAATCCCAACCTACACTCCGGCCATCGCGGCTCTAGTTACGCGTCCGAGAATTTCCGACCAATCGTCAACATGAATGGAGTTTTCTCTATGAAATCTGCGACGAGATCGGCCACATCGGCTTTTTTCAGCGCTGCGGAAAGCGACGTCTTTCCGCCCACTGGTGGAGTATTGAAACGCATTTTTGACGTTTCTACCGCTCTGACCGCCTTGGTTCTCATCAGCCCGCTCTTTCTGCTGCTGATGCTGCTGGTAAAACTTTCAGACCCCGGTCCCGTCTTCTACGGCCACCGCCGTATCGGCCATAATGGCAAGACCTTCCGTTGCCTGAAGTTTCGCACCATGGTCGTCAATGGTGACAAGGTGCTGCATTCTTACCTGCAGGCCAATCCGAAAGCGATGGAAGAGTGGCGCGCCACGCGCAAGCTGCAGAACGATCCTCGCGTCACCACCGTTGGCTCTGTCCTGCGCAAGCTCAGCCTTGACGAGCTGCCGCAGTTGATCAACATCATCCGCGGCGAGATGAGCGTCGTCGGGCCACGCCCGGTGGTGGAAGACGAGCTCGAGCGCTACGAGACCGCAGCGATCTATTATCTGCAGTCCCGTCCGGGCTTGACCGGTCTTTGGCAGGTGAGCGGCCGAAACGACGTTTCCTACGAAAGCCGCGTCGCCTTCGACACGCATTATGTGAAGAACTGGTCGCTCAGCAGCGACATGGTGATCATCGCCAAAACCATTCCTGCAGTCTGCCTTTCACGCGGCAGCTATTGATGATGACTGGCAGATACCGCGGGATGCGTCCTGCGGTTTTCCCGCGTCCTGCGGGATTGCCTACCGGTAACAGGGAAGATCCTGCATGATTGAATTCCGGCCTTCGACGAGGCTTCTACGTGTCAATTCATCGCTGCGCTGCGCAGCTATTATTGCTCTCAGCCTTGGCGCAGCTGCTACTCCGGCGCTAGCCGAAAACCTTGCCGGATATCATCTAGGCGTCATGGACAAGCTGCATGTGCGCGTTGCCGAGTGGCAAACGGCCGAAGGCACCATTCGCGACTGGTCGATGGTATCGGGCGACTACACCGTCGGCCCTTCGGGCTCGATCTCGGTTCCCTTCATCGGGGATATGCCGGCCGTCGGCAAGACGACGGATCAGATCGCCGAGGCTATCGGTCTCGGCCTGCAGAAGCAATTCGGCCTGCGTGACCGTCCTTCGGCTTCGGTCGAAATGTCACAGTTCCGGCCGATCTACCTTTCCGGAGAGGTCCAGAATCCCGGTGAATATCCGTTCGCGCCCAACCTGACCGTGCTCAAGGCTATAAGCCTCGGCGGCGGCATGCGCCGAGCCGATGCCGGACAGCGTTTTGCGCGCGATTTCATAAATGCCAAGGGTGACGCGGTCGTCTATATGGCGGAACGCAGCCGCCTGTTGATGCGCAAAGCGCGCCTGATGGCCGAATTGGCCGGCAAGGACGATATCGACGTCCCCACCGAGCTCAAGCAGCTGCCGCACATGGCGGATCTGCTCGCGAGCGAGAAGGCGCTGATGGATACGCGTGCCAAGCGCATGACGACGCAGCTGCAGTCCCTGGAAGATCTGAAGACGCTTCTGCAAAACGAAGTCGAGGCGCTTTCGAAGAAGAACGACACGCAGAGCCGTCAGCTTGATCTGGCCAAGGCCGATCGCGACAAGGTCGAAAGTCTGGCCGAGCGCGGGCTGGAGCTTGCCTCCCGCCGAATCTCCGCCGAACAGCGCGCCTCCGATCTGGAAGCTACACTCCTCGATACGGAAACCGCCGCGCTGAAAGCCAAGCAGGATATCAACAAGGCCAATCAGGACGAGATTACCTTGCGCAACGACTGGCAGAGTTCGCTGGCCCGGGACATGCAGGATACCGACACGCAGCTGGAGACGCTGCAGCTCAAACTGTCGACCAGCCAGTCCCTCATGCAGGAAGCCGTCGCTCAATCGGCCGATGCCGGCAATCTCGACCCAAGCGGCCCCGGGGTGAGCATCTCCTACACCATCATTCGTGACGACAACGGGCAATCGAAGGAAATCCAGGCCCAGGAAAACACGCAGGTATTGCCCGGCGATCTGATCAAGATCAGCACCGGGCTTGCCATTCGATAGGAAAATCGATGCGGATAGCCAAATCGATCTTTATCCGTCCGGGCAGCAACGCCACCTACGGCACGGTGGCGATTACCCTGTCCTTCTTCGTTTTTGCCTACTCCTCCCGCTTCGGTCAGCCCTCGATCCTGCTCTACTACGCGCTGTGGTTTCCGCTTGTCATGATGGACTACCGGGCCGTACTTGGCAGCTATCACAGGCAGCTCTGGCTTTTTGCCTTCGGTTTCTTCACCTTTCTGTCGATCTTCTGGTCGGTCGTCCCCCCGACGACGGCACGGGCATCCATCCAGTATATGACGCATATCTTCTGCGCCCTGGTCGCCATGCGCACGCTCGATATCCGCACGCTGACACGCGGCGCGATCGTCGGCACCGGCATCGTGCTGCTCTATTCCATGTTGTTCGGCTACTATGCCTATGATCCCATAGACGGAACCTACAGTTTCGTCGGCGCCTTCGATTCCAAGAACCAGCTCGGCTTCTATGCTTCGCTCGGCATCTATTTCGCCTTTGCCGCCGTCTTCGTTCTGGGCGAGCGGCGGATTTGGATGATCGGTGCTGGAATTGCCGGTCTGTTATCGGCCTATTGCCTGCATGCCTCGGCATCGGCAACATCGGTTCTGACGACGATGTTGGTCGTGCTCTTGTGCGTGAGCCTGCGTATTATCCTATATCTGTCGCCCAAACAGCGGAAAAGGCTGTTTGTGACGGTAGCCGTGGTCGGGGTCATCCTTGCGGTCGCGGGCGTCTACCTCGGTGCGGTCGATCTCGTCCTCGGCGCCTTCGGCAAGGATTCCACGCTCACCGGGCGCACTTATCTCTGGCAACAGGGCATCGCGACTGCGCAGCAGAATCTCCTCTTCGGCGTCGGCTACCAGGCGTACTGGGTACAGGGCTTTTCTGAGCCCGAACGGCTGTGGGAGGAATTTTATATTGCCTCGCGCGCGGGCTTCCATTTCCACAACACCTATATCGAGACGATGGTCGAGACCGGGCTCATTGGTGTGTGCCTGCTCGCCTCCATCCTGCTGACGGCTGTGATCGGCCATATCAGCCGCTTTCTGAGCGATGTCAGAAACGACGAATCCTATCTGCTTCTGGGAATTGCGACGCTTTTGCTGATCCGGTCTTTCGTGGAGATCGATATTCTGAATCCGTACCATGTCGGTTCCTTCCTGTTCTATTTCATGGCAGGTAAGCTTTCCATGCGAACACGCATGCCTGCGGAGGTGCCCCCGCACATGGGCGAGCAGATGCCATTCGCGCCGCCGGTCAATTGGGAGCCGCGAGCGGGCCAATGAAGACGCTTTACGGCATCCAGTATCTACGCGCCCTTGCTGCTCTTGCGGTCGTGCTGTTTCACGCAGCCGAGCGCAGCGGCGGCCATTTCCGCATCGGCGCCGCCGGCGTCGATGTCTTCTTCGTCATCAGCGGCTTCATCATGTGGACCATGAGCGAGCGCCGTCCCGTGACGCCGCTGCGTTTCGTGCTCGACCGGCTGCAGCGCATCGCGCCATCCTACTGGATCGTGACCATCATCATGATTGCCGGCGCCGTGATGGGACTGTTTCCGAACATGAAGCTGACGGCGAGCCATATATTCGGTTCGCTGTTGTTCATTCCCGTCAGGTCGCCCAGCAGCGGCGAGATATGGCCTGTGCTGGTGCAGGGATGGACGCTGAATTTCGAGATGTTCTTCTATGTGATCTTCGCGGCCTGCCTGCTCCTGCCGCAGCGCCTGCGGCTCGGCAGCTTGATCGGCATCTTTGCCGCTTTCGTCGCGATCGGCGCTCTCATCCATCCGCAATCGCCGATGCTTGCCACCTATGTCAGACCGATTATTCTGGAATTCGTGGCAGGCGCAGTGCTTGCCCGGTTCTGGTTGAAAGGACATGTTCCTAGCATTGGCGTTGGCCTCGCGTTGGTGATCGTATCGATCGCCGGTTTTGCCGCCATCGAGCTGCTTGCCCTCGACTTCAACGAGATGACGTGCGGTCCGCTTGCCGTCGCCCTGGTCCTCGGCACGGTCTCCATTGAGCGCAGCGGCAAGCTGCCATCCGTCCCTCCCCTCACCTATCTCGGCAACGCGTCCTATTCGATCTATCTCTGGCATACGCTCGCGATCTCGGTGATCGTCAAGCTGCTGTCGTCGCTGCAGATACCGTCAGACGCCGTTACCTTCGTCAGCGTCATCTCCGGCACGCTCCTCGGCGTTGTCGCCTATGAAGCCGTCGAAAAGCCGTTGCGCAATCTGCTGAAGGGCCTGAGCTGGCGGAGATCCCGGCCCTCACCGGCCTGAGACCTGACGGGCTGCGCTTCTCGCTCTCATACCTGCTGGAGATCATCATCCATCGCCCCTACGTGCCACTTGCATTCGGGACTATATGGGCTCCGGTCGGCACCACGTTTTGGGCGATCGTCCAACCCGATCGTGAGGCCCTTGTTTCGAACAGCAATCGGGCGGGGTAGCCCGCCCGATTTGGCTGCATCGCGTATCAATTACACTGCTAAGCGCGGCGGCGGCGCAGCTGATCGAAATAGACGATGACGATGATCAGGACGCCCGTGATGATGCGCTGCCAGAAGGAGTTGAGGTTCAGCAGGTTGGCGCCATTGTTGATGGTCGCCAGGATGAAGGCGCCGATCAAAGGGCCGTAGACCGTACCTACGGCGCCGAACAGGCTGGTGCCACCGATCACCGAGGAGGCGATCGCCTGCAGCTCCCAGCCGTCGGCCTGGGTGGCATTGCCGATGGCGATGCGCGAGGCAAGCAGAATGCCGACGAATGCGGCACAGGTTCCCGACAGGATGTAAGCGAGATAGATCATCCAGTTGACGTTGACGCCGGACAGGCGTGCCGCCTCGCGGTTTGAGCCGACGGCGAAGAGATAACGGCCCCAGCGGCTCAGATGCAGGAAGATGACAGCCGGAATCGCTACCAGGATCACCATCCAGAACAGGCTCGGGATGCCCAGGAAATCGGACACTGCGAAATTGCTGAAATCGTCATTGACGATGTTGATCGTCGAGCCGTTGGTAATCAGCAGCCCTATGCCGCGAAGCGAGGTCAATGTCGCCAGCGTGATGATGAAGGGCGGCAGACCCAT
Source organism: Rhizobium sp. WW22 (assembly GCF_047041135.1). NCBI lineage: Bacteria > Pseudomonadati > Pseudomonadota > Alphaproteobacteria > Hyphomicrobiales > Rhizobiaceae > Rhizobium > Rhizobium sp. WW22. The sequence goes on along the minus strand of NZ_CP178199.1, from coordinate 660,774 downwards.
GCGCACGATGCCGAACCCATGAAATGCGCCGATCAGAACCCCGAACAACAAGGTAATGAGGATGGCGGACCACACCGGGAAACCCGCCTGCAACAGCCAGGCGATGATGACGGTACAGAAGCCGACGATCGCGCCGACGGAAAGATCGATGCCCGCCGTGATGATGACAAAGGTCTGGCCAAGCGCAAGAATGGCCGTCATCGAGCCCTGACGCATCAGATTGGTTATGTTGAGCGGCGTCCAGAACTTGTCGGTCCAGAATCCGAGAACAATCCAGAGCGCCAGAAGCAGCAGAATCAGCGTCAGGCTGAAGAGGATGTTCATCTTGCGCCGCGGCGCTACGGTCGGGCCTTCTGTCGTATTCGCGGCCATTTTTTTCTCCCTCTCTAGACTTGTTTATCGTTTAGACGCCAATCGCTTCGCCAAGAACTTCCTCATGCGTTGCCGCGTGGAAATCATGGCTGGCAACCAGCTGGCCGCTACGGAAGACGTGCAGGCGATCGGCCAGCTCATAGACTTCCGGCAGATAAGACGAGATCACGATGATGCCGGCGCCATCACGAAGCAGCTTGGCAAACAGACGATAGATCTCGGCCTTGGTTCCGACATCGACGCCGACCGTCGGCTCATCGAAGATGAAGAGCTTGGCGCCGTGGCTCAGCCATTTGCCGATGACGACCTTCTGCTGGTTACCACCGGACATGGCGGAGACCAGAACCCGTCGACTCGGCGTCTTGATGCTGAGATCGCGGATCTGCTTGTCCGCATTGGCCGCTTCGCTCTTGTTATTGATGATCGGGCCATGGCTCAGCCGCTCGAACACGGGCAGATTGATGTTGAGGCCGATCGGCAGGTTGAGACAAAGCCCCTGATCGCGCCGGCTTTCGGGCGCCAGTGCGATGCCGAGCTCCATCGCGTCGCGCTCGTTGCGGATATTGACCTTGCGCCCCTGCCAGTAGATTTCGCCTGCAGAAAGCGGTTGGCGTCCATAAAGACCGAGCGCGAATTCGCTGCGGCCGGCTCCGATCAGCCCGTAGAGGCCGACGATCTCGCCGGCACGGACGCTCAGCGAAACATTCTCGAAACCGGGACCGGAAAGGCCGCGCGTTTCTAGGATGGTGTCGCCGATCGGGATTTCTTCCTTGTGATAGATCTGATCGATGGAACGATTGATCATCAGCTTGATCAGCTCGTCGTCGTTGGTTTCTGCGATCGTGCGGGTGCCGACATGCGTGCCGTCGCGCAAGACGGAGACCCGGTCAGCGAGCTCGAACACCTCTTCCATGCGGTGGCTGATATAGACGATCGTTACGCCCTCGCCCTGAAGCCGACGGATCAGCTTGAACAGCTGCGCCGATTCCTGACGGGTGAGATAGGCGGTAGGTTCGTCGAAAATCAGAAACTGCGTACCGCGCATCGCGGCTCTTGCCGTTGCCACCAGCTGCTGCTGGCCGATCGTGAGCGAGCTCAAGAGTTCGCCGGCTGGCAATCCGAAACCGAGATCGTCGAGCACGGTCTGCGCCATCGCCACCATCTGCTTCTTGCGCATAAGGCCGAAACGATTGACCTCATCCCCAAGGAAGAGATTGGCCGCGACCGTCAGGTGCGGGCAGAGCACCACTTCCTGATGAACCGCGTTGATGCCGCGGGCGATCGCCTCGTTCGGCGTTGCGAGCGCAACCGGGTGACCACACCAGAAAATCTCACCCGCCGTTCTCGTAATGACGCCGGTCAGCAGCTTGATGAGCGTCGACTTGCCGGCACCGTTTTCACCGACAATCGCGTGAATTTCTCCTGCGAGAAACGTTATCGTTGCCGGCTTCAGCGCCTCGACGAAACCATAGCGTTTCTGCAGGCCCTTAAGCTCAAGGATGGGTGAACCGGCCCGAATGCGGTTTGCTTCTGTTTTGACGGTGTCGTCGTGCCGATGGCTGATTTCTTCCAGGCTCGTCATGGGGTCTCCTCGCTCTCTCATCGCCGCGCGGCCACCTTGGGAAAGCGACCAGACGAAAAAGCCGCGCCCGATTTCGCGGGCGCGGCCCTTAGACTTACTTGACCTTCGGGTTCAACAGAGCGTCGATCTTCGGATCGCTCATATTCGCCTTGGTGACGAGATTGGCGCCAGTGTCGACGTTGGCGGCAACCTTTTCCTTCTTGGAAGCGGCAAGCGCCGTCTTGATGCCATCGTAACCCATGCGGTAGGGATCCTGCACCACCAGGCCGGCAAGAACGCCCGACTTCAGGAAGCCGACGGTCTTGTCGTCACTATCGAAGCCGATGACCTTGATCTTGTCACCGAGCTTGTTTTCGGCGATCGCCTGGCCGACACCCTGTGCCATGATCAGGTTGGAGGCGAAGACGCCGACCAGTTTCGGATTGGCAGTGATCAGGTCGGTCATGATGTTCAGGCCGGTGGTTGCCTGGCCGTCCGCATACTTATCGGCAACGACCTTGAGGCCCGGATACTTGCTCTTGACCTCTTCCAGGAAGCCCTGGCGACGCTGGTCGAGAGAGCCGACACCCGGAAGGCTGGTGATGATGGCGATTTCACCCTCTTCCTTGCCGATAACTCCCTTGACAGCGGCGGCAAGACCGTCAGCGGCAATACGTCCGCCCTGAACGTTGTCGGTGGTCAGGAACGAGATGAAGGATTTGGAATCGGCGGCAGAGTCGATACCGACGACCGGCACGGACTTGGCGGCTTCATCCACAGGCTTGCCGAGCGCCTTGAACTCGGTCGGCGAAATGACGACCGCAGCCGGCTTGCCGGCGACGGCGTTTTCGAGAATGCTGATCTGGCCGTTGATGTCGGATTCCGATTGAGCACCGAGTTCCGGCACCTTCACGCCGAGATCCTTGCCTGCCTGGCGGGCGCCGGCAAGAACGATCTGCCAGTAGAAGGATGTCGTATCCTTGACAATGATCGGGATGGTCACGTCGGCCGCGAAGGACTGCATGGGCATCGCCATGGCGATGACAGCAGCGCCGGCAAGGCCGGCAAAGCTGCGGCGGGACAGAAGTGACTTGGCAATTTTCATCTGCTTCTCCTCTCAAAGCGCTCTATTCTCCTGCACACCCGCCGTTGAACGCTTACGGCTCGGTATCGTAACGCCCTGAGGCATCACGCTTGGCTCGGTGGAACTGCCACTGACGCCAAAACAGGCTTTCCTCCTCTACGAAGCCGCCTCTCCGGCCGGCTCGATAGCTCTCAATTTACTAGACTCTCACAGCCTCGTCTCCCAAAGGAGGCGCGACCACAGTCAACCCTTCGAATTCCTCATACAGGCGGTCGGGAAGCCTTGGCTCCATCAGCTGCATATTGCGAACAAGACTTTCGGGCTTCGCCGTACCGATCAGAACCGAGGCCACGCTGGGACTGCGCAGCGGGAACTGAAGCGCCGGCTGGGCAAGCGGCAGACCGTGCTTGCGGGCAATCTCCTCCATCGCTCCGACCTTGGCCAAAATATCCGGCGTCGCCGGCAGGTAGTCGAAATGCGCGCCGGGCACGGGTCCTGTCGCCAGAATACCGGAATTGAAGACGCCGCCCACGACCAGCGATGTTCCCTTCTTCTCGCAAAGCGGCAGCAGCTCGGCAACAGCTGAACGATCCAGCAGCGTGTAACGTCCGGCAATCAGGATGCAATCGATATCGGCAGCATGCATTACATCCAGGCAGACCGGTATCTCATTGACTCCGAGACCATAAGCCTTGATCGCGCCCGACGACTTCAACTCCTCAAGAGCTTTCAGCCCGGAGCCTAGAAGCTGGCCGAGATAGTGCTCATTGAGCGCTTTGCCGTGGGTATAGCCGCCGATATCGTGGACATAGAGAATATCGATGCGGTTAAGGCCGAGACGGGCATAACTGAACTCTACCGAGCGCATGATGCCGTCATAGGAATAATCATAATCGGCATCGAAAGGCAGGGGATCGACATAACCGTAGTTCGGCACCTTGTCGGTCGGCACCGGGCGCATGAGGCGGCCGACTTTCGTTGACAAAACATAGCTGTCTTCAGGCTGATCACGCAGGAAATCGCCGACGCGACGCTCGCCGAGGCCGAAGCCATACCAGGGAGCAACGTCGAAATAGCGGATGCCGCTGTTCCATGCGGCCTGCAGGGTCGCCATTGCCTGGTCGCGGGGGCAGGCGCGATAGAGGCCGCCCAGCGCCGCAGCGCCAAAGCTAATCTCTGTGACCTCAAGGCCCGTCCTGCCGATTGTTCTCGTCTGCATCACCTCTCCCTTGTGATGGCCGCCATTTCAATTTCGGTGGCGTTAACGGAGGCTCTCGACATCCATCGCCATTGATTTTGTTTTTTATCTACAATAAACATTTTGGTGTCAACGAGGAAATCATGGGGACCGTCGCGGGAGACGACGGAAACTGCGGTTTCGACAGAACTCCTGCAATTGACTGCCATCGGGACATGGTTCAGACAGCGCCACCGGCAAAGAGCGGCGACGAGACGTGAGGGGGAAATGGCAAGGCAAAACACGCTCTTCAAGGAAGCCTATAATCGCTATGCGGCTCGCTTGAAGCTCGATACCGAGCTGCCGAGCGAGCCTGAAATCGCAGCCGAACTTGGCGTCAGCCGCAGCACGGCGCGAGCGATCCTCATGCGTCTAAGCGACGCTGGCATCATTCTGTGGAACAAGCGGCAGAAGACAGTGCTTCGCCTGCCGACCCAGGCCGATTTCTTCCCTAAGGAAGAAACCGATTCCCTGCACAATATCATCGAGCGCAGCTTCATGACGCGCATCATGTCCGACGAAGCCCAGCCGGGCATGCAGATCAACGAGCTGGAACTGGCGCGCGAAATCGGCACGGGCACCTCCGTCGTTCGTGAATTCCTTATCCGTTTCAGCCGCTTCGGCCTGATCGAGAAGCGGCCGAACAGCCACTGGATTCTCAAGGGCTTCACCAGCGAATTCGCACTCGAGCTTGCCGACGTGCGCGAAATGTTCGAGCTGCACTCGGCGGCCGAGTTCGGCCGCCTGCCGGCCAATCATCACGCCTGGGAGGATCTCAAGGCGATCGAGCAGGAACACCATGAACTGCTTAAAGATTTCGACGCGCACTACCGCGATTTCTCGCGCCTTGACGAAAAATTCCATCTCCTCATCCATCGCGCCTCGAAGAACCGCTTCATCACCGAGTTCTACGACGTCATTGCCATCATTTTTCACTATCACTATCAGTGGAACAAGGCGTTTGCCCGCGAGCGGAATGCCCGCGCCGTGGCGGAGCATCTCGACTATATCGAAGCGCTGCAATCGCGCGACCAGCAAAGGATCGATGCCGCCTGCCGCCTGCACCTTGCCTCGGCGCGACAGACGCTGTTGCAGTCGATCCCGCAAGCCGCAGGCGAAATTGCCGGCTCCGCCGCCTGACCGCAGGCCGGCAGCGCGTTATTTTGCGGTAAAGCTCACGCTTTGACGGGCAAAGCGCGGAGATGAGACTTCGAGCTTGATCGCACCGGCTTCTCCTGTTGCCTGCAGCCAGAAACCCGTGGTCCCGCTCTGGAATGCCACCGTTTCCGGCCCGATGACCTTCGCCGGGCCATCAACCTTGATCGTGATGGCTTCATTGAGAAAGGAAGACGCGAGCCGGCCTGATCGAGCGCGCTAACGATAACGCGCACCGTATCGCGCTCGCCTGCACGCAGGGTATCAGAATCGGCTTCTACCTGCAGCGAGGTCGGCAGCGGATTGGCGACCATGTGTTGCTCCACGGCCGGCTTGCCGCCGATATAGCCGGTGAAATGCACGTCCTCCCACTCCATGCCCCATACGCCGAGTTCGTCCGGCGTGAAGGAGCGGTGATCGAAAACGACGGGCGGGTGCGGTAGATGCGGGAACGTTTCCCGGTCCGGACCGAGACGCTTGGTCAGAGAACCGTAGCGCAGCTCGACCTCGTCGCAATTGGTGAGCACGATCAGCGGCAGGGCGCCGCCGATATTGCGCTCGCCGCGTGCCCAGATCGTGACCGGCTTCATGACGACCTCTTCGGAGGGCTCGCACTGGCTGGCATAGACATAGGCGGCGAATTTCGGCTCGCGGAACATGTCCATGACGCCGTGATAGCAGATTCGGTCGCCCGAGCCGAAATCGCTGTGGGTGTTGTAGTCGAACATGCACCAGCCGATCGCGCCTGAGATCGATGGATCACCATAGGCGGCATTCAGAACTTCCAGATGCCGGCGCACATGCTCGGCCTGGCGCTGCTCCTGATCGTAGATCTTCGTCGGATACATATGGCCGCCGAATTCGGTGATCAGATAGGGCACATCCTTGGAAAGGCCGGTATTTTCCTGCTGCGGCCTCAGCGGCGTGCGCGGCCGGTTGGCGCCGGGCAGTTCCTCATTGCCGAGGATGAAATCGTTCATCGTATAGACATCCTCGAGCATTTCGCTCTCGGTGATGTAACGCACGCCGCCGGTCTGGCGGGTCGGATCGAGCTCGCGCGCCAGCCGGTTCGTCTCTGTGTAGAAATCATGCGAATCCTGGGATTCGTTGATACGCACGCCCCAGATGACGATGGACGGATGGTTCCAGTCTCGCTCAATCATCCGGCGTACATTGCGGATCGATTCCTGCTGCCATTCCTTATCGCCGATATGCTGCCAGCCGGGGATTTCCTCGAAAACCAGCAGGCCGATACGGTCGCAATGATCGAGGAACCATTTCGACTGCGGGTAATGCGAGGTGCGCACGATATTGCATTTCAGCGTGCGCTTCATGATTTCGGCATCGCGCTCCTGGGCGGAACGGCCCATGGCATAGCCCACATAGGGGAAGGCCTGATGGCGGTTGAGGCCGCGCAGCTTCAGCTTCTTGCCATTCAGCAGGAAACCTTCCGCGGTGAAGTTCGCCGTGCGGAAGCCGAAAGTCGCGGCAAGACGGTCCATCCCGTGCTCGCTCGCAAGCTCCACGTCGGCGGAATAGAGGACGGGATTGTCGAGCTCCCACAGCGAAAGGCCGGAAAGGTCGGCGAAGCGGAGCGTCACGCTTTCACCCGAGGTGTCAGCCTGGCCGGAAGCGATGGCTACGCCGTCGGCAGATCGCAAAGTAACCGTCACCGTACCTTTAAAAGCAAGATTTTGCGGATTGGAGATGTCGCAGCGCACCGTCGCGGATTTGCGGTCGGAAAGGACATCCGTCGTCTCGACCTTGATGTTGGCGACGGAGACGGGCGCGGCAACCTTCAGCCAGACATCGCGATAGATGCCTGCATAGGTGAGATAATCGATCCGACCGCCGAAAGGCGGGATCTGCGGGTTCTCGCTGCCGTCGATCTTGACCGTGATCAAATTCTCACCCTTGCGCAGGCGGCCGGTCAGGCGGGCCTCGAACGGCGTGTAGCCATCCTTGTGGGCGACGATTTCCTCACCGTTCAGATAGACGACGGCATCGGCCATGGCCGCATCGAAGATCAGCGATACTTCGCGGCCTGCGAAGGCCTCGTCCCAGTTGATGATCTTCTGATAGGTGAAGGCGCGTTGATAGGATTTCTCGTCGAAATAATTGAAGGGCAGTTCGACGGCCGTATGCGGCAGCGTAACACTCTGTCCTTCCTGCTGGCGACCGGCATCCTCGGGCGAAAACCCTTCATGAAACGTCCAGGATTCATTGAAGGCGACAACAGAACGCATATTCAATCCTATCGATTAAGCCCGTCGCATCGGATGACGAACAGATGTTGCTGGGAAGTCAGGCATGCGGCGAGGCAGGCGGGACGCCGCGGGGCGATATCTATACAGGCCCGCCGCCGTTGCGCAATGCGACCAGTTGGCGGATTTCGATTTTCAAGGCATACAAGCGATAGCAAGGATGCCGACCTATCATGGATCTATCGGCTCCGCGCGTTCTTCGTCTCCTCGACCGGACTGCGCACGGCGGCATACATGCCTGTCGTGCGGAACTCCGTCGGATTGATGCCGTAGATGCGGCGAAATACCTTGGAGAAATAATTGGCATCGTCGAAGCCCGACATGATCGCGACTTCCTTGACGGGAATGAAGGCAGCCTTCGTCAGCAGCTTCGCCGCGCGCTGCATCCGTTGTTGCAGCACGAATTCCGCCGGCGGCACGCCTTCGCTCTCGGCGAAGACGCGCGAAAAATGCGCGCGGCTGAGACCGCCCACCTTTGCAAGCTCTTCGACCGGCAGCGGCTTATCGAGATTGGCATTGATGTGGTCGATGACAATCTGCATGACGGAGCGGTCGGCAGCAAAGGCATGCGAGCCGAAGACGTCGTCATAGAGCGCCATGGCGGCTTCATAGGCGATCGCCGAAGCCGAAGCCGGCGTCGTGGCGCCCTTGACGAGCCGAAGGCTGCAATCGGCAAGATGATCGATGGTCGCCTGCTGCAGCTTCAACACCGGACCGGCTGCGGCGAGGATCAGCCGATGGATGCGCAGCGCTTCCTCGCCGTTCATGGAAATCCAGAAATATTCCCAGCGCTCCCCCTTCTCCAGCCAATAGCGATGATTATGCGGCACGAGAACGAGCAGCGTATCACCGGCATTGACGCGATAATTACGGCTTTCATAGCGCAGGCGACCCGTGCCGCTGATCGTGTGCTGTAGGACGGTGAACGGTGTGAGGCCGCGCCGTCGTCCATCCCAATCATAGGGTTCGTCGTCGCGGATTTCATATCCCGCACTGGTCGGCATGGCGTGCAAGCGGTGGCGTCCACGCGGCAGGGAAACCGTCCGCATGACCTGTCCGTTATCGATCAATTCTTGCAGCACAAAATTACCCTCAAAAGCATAATAGTTCTCTGTTCGCCTCCGTGATTATAGGCATAATCCCGCCAGAAAACAGCGCATGCTCGCCGGCGAGGAACGGCGATCGGAGGAAAAATCACGATTTCGGCCAGTTTCGCAATCGCTGCGATCATGGACCAAAATGCTGTCGATTTCCCTGCCGCTGCTTATTCGATCGACTTGAAGGTGAGGATCATGAGTTTCAAAATCGCTATTATCGGCGCCGGCAGCGTCGGCTTCACGAAAAAGCTGTTCACCGACATTCTCTGCGTGCCGGAATTCCGCGACGTCGAATTCGCGCTGACCGACGTAAGTGAGCACAATCTGACGATGATCAAGGCGATCCTCGATCGCATCGTCGAAGCTAACAAGCTGCCGACACGTGTCACGGCCACGACGGATCGCCGCGCGGCACTGTCAGGCGCACGCTATGTCATCAGCTGCGTGCGCGTCGGCGGCCTCGAAGCCTATGCCGAAGATATCCGCATCCCGCTGAAATACGGCATAGATCAATGTGTCGGCGATACGATCTGCGCCGGCGGCATTCTCTACGGCCAGCGCAACATTCCGGTCATTCTCGATTTCTGCAAGGATATCCGCGAAGTCGCAGAGACGGGTGCCAAGTTCCTGAACTATGCCAATCCGATGGCGATGAACACCTGGGCGGCGATCGAATACGGCAAGGTCGACACGATCGGCCTTTGCCACGGCGTCCAGCATGGAGCCGAACAGATCGCCGAAGTGCTCGGCGCGAAGGACAAGAACGAACTCGATTATATCTGCTCGGGCATCAACCATCAGACCTGGTTCGTCGATCTGCGCCTTAACGGCCGTAAGATCGGCAAGGATGAACTGATCGCAGCCTTCGAGGCGCATCCGGTCTATTCAAAGCAGGAAAAGCTGCGTATCGACGTTCTCAAGCGTTTCGGCGTCTATTCGACGGAGAGTAACGGACACCTATCGGAATACCTGCCCTGGTATCGCAAGCGCCCCGACGAGATCAACAAGTGGATCGACATGTCGGACTGGATCCATGGCGAGACTGGCGGCTATCTGCGTCACTCCACCGAAACACGCAACTGGTTCGAGACGGAATTCCAGCAGATTCTCGATAGCGCCTCGCAACCGATCGACCCGGCACGCCGCTCCAATGAGCATGCCAGCCATATTCTCGAGGCGTTGGAAACCAATCGCGTCTATCGTGGCCATTTCAACGTCAAGAACAATGGCGTCATCACCAATCTGCCCGCCGATGCCATCATCGAGTCACCCGGCTTCGTCGATCGCTTCGGCATCAACATGGTGGCGGGAATTACTCTGCCGGAGGCATGTGCAGCGACCTGCATATCCTCGATCAACGTTCAGCGCATGTCGGTCCATGCCGCTATCAGCGGCGATATCGACCTCTTGAAGCTTGCCGTCCTGCATGATCCGCTGGTCGGTGCCGTCGCCACACCGGAGGAGGTTTGGCAGATGGTCGACGAAATGGTCGTCGCGGAAGCGCGCTGGCTGCCGCAATATGCCCATGCGGTCGATGGCGCAAAGGAGCGTCTGTCGCAGGGCAAGGTCAAGACGCGTGACTGGAAGGGTGCGGCAAGCCGCAACGTACGCTCGATCGAGGAATTGCGGGCAGAAAAGGCCGCGTTGAAGCAGGCCGGCTAACGAACAGCAGATCGGAAGACAATGGCTGCGGCGGCAGAGGGGTGATAGCCCGCCGCAGCCGGCCGTCTTCCGTTTTACGGGAGGAACGCGACGCCTCGAACGGAAAGCTCGCGATATTGGGAGAGAGAACAAGATGAGACATTTTCGACCGATCGGCCTTCTCGCCGCGTTGACGATTGCCACATCCGCGATCGCTATCAGCGCCTATGCAGCCGAGCCGACAGTGCCGCCCGTTCCGCCGGTTTTCCCGGCTGAGGGCAAGATCAAATATGTCGAGCGCAACTCCATCCTGGAGTTCAAGGCGCTGCCGGAATATCACGAGCCCGCCTGGGTCACGGACAAGTTCGTCAAGACCGGCAAGCTGCCGCCCGTCAAGGATCGCCTGCCGAAAGAGCCGCTCGTCTTCAAGACCGGCAACATGCCCGACGGCATCGGCGTCTACGGCGATACCATGCGCCATGTTATCGGCGGCAGGCCGGAAGGCTGGAACTACGGCGCCGGGCAAACCCAAGGCTGGGGCGGCATCGACATCGCCCTTTCGGAGTGCCTGACGCGCACGGCTCCCCTGTTCCAGGTAGAGGCCAAGGATACCGAACCGCTACCGAACCTTGCCAAGGGCTGGGAATGGTCGTCCGACGGCCATAAGCTCACCATGCATCTGATCGAAGGCGCGAAATGGTCCGACGGCGTGCCCTTCAATGCCGATGACATCATGTTCTACTGGGAAGACGAGGTCATCGACCCGAACGTCTCGCCGCTTGGCGGCGGCGCATCGCCGGAAGCTTTCGGCGAAGGAACGACGCTGAAGAAGATCGACGATTACACCGTCGAATGGACGTTCAAGGATGCCTTCCCGAAGCAATATCTCTATACGATGGCCTATCCGAATTTCTGCCCAGGCCCGTCGCATATCCTGAAGCCGCAGCACCCGAAATATTCCAAGAACACCTACGATCAGTTCAAGAATGCTTTCCCGCCGGAATATATGAACATTCCGGTCATGGGTGCCTGGGTTCCAGTCGAATACCGGCCGGATGATATCATCGTTCTGCGTCGCAATCCCTACTACTGGAAGGTCGACGAGAAGGGTAATCAGTTGCCCTACCTCAATGAGCTGCACTACAAGCTCTCGACCTGGGCGGACCGTGACGTGCAGGCTGTTGCCGGTTCTGGTGACATTTCAAACCTGGAGCAACCGGAAAATTTCGTCGCTTCGCTAAAGCGCGCCGCACAGCCCGATGCACCGGCTCGTCTTGCCTTCGGCCCTCGCCTCATCGGCTATAACCTGCAGATGAATTTCTCCGCCAATGGCTGGGGCAGCCCCGATCCCCGCGCTCAGGCCGTTCGCGACCTGAACCGCAATGAGGATTTCCGCAAGGCCGTTACGATGGCACTGGACCGCAAGGCCCTCGGCGAGTCACTGGTCAAGGGCCCGTTCACGGCGATCTATCCGGGCGGTCTTTCCTCCGGCAGCAGCTTCTACGATCGTAATTCCACCGTCTATTATCCGTTCGATCTTACTGCGGCTAAGGCCGAGCTTGCAAAGGCTGGTCTGAAGGATACCGACGGCGACGGCATCGTAAACTTCCCGGCGGGCGTCAACGGCGGCAAAGATGTCGAGATCACCCTGCTGGTCAGCAACGACTACACCACCGACAAGAGCCTGGCCGAAGGCGTCGTTGGCCAGATGGAGAAGCTCGGGCTGCGCGTCATCATCAATGCGCTCGACGGACCCAAGCGTGACGATGCCAATTACGGCGGCCGTTTCGATTGGATGGTTCGGCGTAATACTACGGAGCTCGCCTCGGTCGTCCAGAATACGGAGCAGCTCGCACCTGTCGGTCCCCGCACGAGCTGGAACCATCGCGCGGGTGCGGATGGTACGGTTGATCTCATGCCCTTCGAAAAGGACATGGTGGATGTCGTCAGCAAATTCACGACATCGAAGGACAACGACGAACGCGTGGCTTTGATGAAGCAGTTCCAGAAGATCTCGACGGGACACCTCTACAATATCGGTCTGACCGAATATCCAGGTGCACTGATCATCAACAAGCGCTTCTCCAACGTTCCTCCGGGCACGCCGATCTTCCTGTTCAACTGGGCAGAGGACTCGATCATCCGCGAACGCCTTTGGGTCGCGGCCGACAAGCAGGGCAAGTACGAACTCTTCCCAGAAGAGCTTCCGGGCGCTCCTGGCAGCCCCGGTCCGATCAAGTAAGGTCGCATGAAATACCCATGGCAGCCCGTATGATGCCGGTTGCCATGGGGCTTGAAACATCCAGCGATCAGCTGTCGCCGGGATAGAATTGAACCGCTGGCGTATATCATCCCGATGGGACGAGACCGCCGACAGCATCAAGAGAAGCGAACCGTTCTATGTTACGATTCCTGCTCGTGCGAATAGCCTCCGCCATTCCCGTGCTCTTCATCCTGAGCGTGGTGACCTTTGCGATCATTCAGGCACCACCCGGCGACTACGCTGATTACATACGCTCGCAATTGATGAACCAGGGCGGTGCATCCTTCGCGCAAGCCGATGAGCAAGCACAAATTTACCGCCGCGAACATGGGCTCGACAAGCCGCTGGCCGTTCAATACGTCAACTGGATCGGCGGTATCGTCACCAGGGGCGATTTCGGCTACAGCATGTTCTACAACAAGCCCGTCGCCGATGTCGTTGGAGAGCGCCTGCCGCGAACCTTGGCTCTCGCGCTGGTCTGCCACATCTTCGCATCCGTTCTCGGCATCGGTTTCGGCATATGGGCAGCGACACGGCAATATAGCTGGATCGACAGCCTCCTGTCGGGCATTTCCTTTTTGGGCATGACAGTACCGCGCTTCCTGATGGCGCTGATCATCGTCTATCTTCTCGTCTTCCAGCTCAACGTCTCGGAGATCGGTAGCTTCTTCTCGCCGCAATATGGCGGCGCGCCCTGGTCCTGGGCCAAGTTCGTCGACTTGGTCAGGCATGTCTGGCCTGTCGTTGCGATCGCGACCTTCGGCGGCCTCGCCTACAATATGCGCGTCATGCGCGGCAATCTTCTCGACACGCTGAATGCTCAATATGTGGAGACCGCGCGGGCGAAAGGCCTTTCGGGCGGCGCCGTCGTCATGCGCCATGCGGTGCCGAACGCGCTGCATCCGCTCGTCATGTATCAGGGCGTCGTCCTGCCTTACATGCTGACCGGCGAGATCGAGACTGCCATCATCTTCACGCTGCCGACCGTCGGCCCGGCCATCGTCGGCTCGATGGCGATCGGCGACGTCTATGTGACGGCAACCTTCATGATGGTGCTTTCGGCCACCCTCATCATCGGCAATATCATCGCCGATATGCTGCTTGCGCTGCTCGATCCGCGTGTCCGTCAACAGGGAGGAATACACTGATGCTCGCCTTCAGCAACTCCCCGCCATCGCCGGAAGAAAAGATCCAGCACAAAAGCGGCAATGAAAGCTATATCGCACTGGTCTGGCGGCGCCTGAAGCGCTCCTGGACGGGCATGAGCGGTCTCGTTCTCGTCATCCTGCTGCTGATGATGGCGATCTTTGCCGAATTCGTCGCGCCTCTCGATCCGAAGGCGACCGATACCGGATTCGCGCCGCCGCAGGTCATCAGTTTCCATGACAAGGACGGCAACTTCGTCTTTCTGCCCCGCGTCTATGCGCTTGCCGAGACGACGGATCTCGACCCGGTCACCTTCCAGCCGATCGTCGGGCCGGACTATGACCACCCGCGCCTACTTGGCTTCTTCGTCAAGGGTGATCCCTACTATCTGTTTGGTCTGATCCCCGGCAACCGCCATCTCTTCGGCGCGATCGACGGCGGTCCGGTGCATTTCCTCGGCACAGACAAGTTCGGACGCGATGTGTTGTCGCGCGCCATCTATGGCTCGCGCATCTCGCTGATGATCGCCTTGACCGTGGTTTCCATCGTCACCATCGTCGGCACGACGATCGGCATGATCTCCGGTTATTTCGGTGGTGCGGTGGACGCCTGGATCCAGCGCTTCGTCGAAGTTGTACTGGCTTTCCCGCAAGTGCCGCTCTATCTGGCGCTGACCTCCCTGATCCCGGTGACTGCGCCTACGAACGTCTTCCTCGCCTTTGTCATTATCGTGATGTCGGCGCTCGGCTGGGCGCAGATGTCCCGCGAGGTTCGCGGCAAGACGCTAGCGCTGGCGCGGATCGAGTATGTCCGCGCCGCGATGGCGGTCGGAGCAACCGACTGGCGCATTATCCTGCAGCACATCCTGCCGAACGTCATGAGCCACGTCATCGTCGCGGTGACGCTTGCAATTCCAAGCGTCGTACTCCTGGAATCCTTCCTCGGCTTCCTGGGTTTTGCCGTCAAGCCGCCACTGATCTCATGGGGCCTAATGCTGCAGGATACGTCGACCTATTCGGTCATCGGCTCCTATCCCTGGATCCTCTCGCCCGTCGCCTTCGTTCTCGTTACCGTCTTCGCCTTCAATGCGCTCGGCGACGGCCTGCGCGACGCAATCGACCCCTATTGAGGAGAACGGATATGGCTCTCGCACTCGTCAATCCCTATGCTCCCGACACTAGGCACGATGCCGGCGAAAAGACCACCTCGCCCGTCATCGACGCCCGCAATATTGCCGTCAAGTTCAAGGTCGAGGACGGCATGGTCGATGCCGTCAAGGACATCACCTTCCAGCTTTATCGCGGAGAAACCATCGCGATCGTCGGCGAATCCGGCTCCGGAAAATCGGTAACGGCCCGCACTGTCATGGGCCTCCTGACCAAGCGTGCCGTGGTTTCAGACAAAGCCGCCGTTCATTACGACGGCAAGAACGTGCTGAAATTTTCGGAGAAAGCACGGAGGCAGCTGCGCGGCGACCGCATCTCGATGATTTTCCAGGAGCCGATGAGCTCGCTCAACCCGATCTACACGATCGGCAGCCAGATCGTCGAAGCGATACGGGTGCACCGCAAGGTCAGCCGCCGCGATGCCGAAAAGCGCGCGCTCGACCTTCTGAAGCAGGTGCAGATCCCCGAGCCGGAAGCGCGGCTGAAACAATATCCACACCAGCTCTCGGGTGGACAGCGGCAACGCGTGATGATCGCCATGGCGCTCGCGAACGATCCGGACGTGCTGATTGCCGACGAGCCGACGACGGCGCTCGATGTAACCGTGCAGGCGCAGATCCTGAACCTGATACGCGACCTGCAAAAGCAGCTCGGCATGGCGGTCATCCTGATCACCCACGACCTGACGGTCGTGCGCCAGTTCTCCGATTACGTCTATGTGATGCAGCATGGCGAGATGCGCGAGCACAATACGACCGAAGCACTCTTTGCCAATCCGCAGCATCCCTACACGCGGCATCTCCTGACGTCGGAGCCGCGCGGGCATGCAAAGCCGCTGCCGCCGAATTGCGACACGGTGCTCGAAGGCAAGTCCGTCAAGGTAGCCTTCATGCTGCGTCACGGCAGCTTCTTCAAACCCGACATGCGCGAGCTCGTCGCCGTCGGCGGACTGAATCTTGAGCTACGCCGCCACGAGACGCTCGGCCTTGTCGGTGAATCCGGCTCGGGCAAGACCACCTTCGGCCAGGCGCTGCTGCGCTTGATCGATACCGATGG
Source organism: Rhizobium sp. WW22 (assembly GCF_047041135.1). Taxonomy (NCBI): domain Bacteria; kingdom Pseudomonadati; phylum Pseudomonadota; class Alphaproteobacteria; order Hyphomicrobiales; family Rhizobiaceae; genus Rhizobium; species Rhizobium sp. WW22. The sequence continues at coordinate 644,732 of NZ_CP178199.1, read as the reverse complement.
CGGCGAGATTTTCTTCGATGGGCAGCCGATCCACGGCCGGTCGCGCGCCCAAATGCGCCCCTTGCGCTCGCGCATGCAGATCGTCTTTCAGGATCCTTTCTCGTCGCTCAATCCGCGCATGACCATCGGACAGATCATCGGCGAAGGGCTGGTGGTCAACAATATCGGCGCGAACAAGGGCGAACGGCTGGAGCGGGTGAAGGACGCACTTGTCAGCGCCGGCATGCCGGCCAATATTCTCTCGCGCTTCCCGCACGAGTTTTCCGGCGGCCAGCGCCAGCGCATCGCGATTGCCCGCGCCATCGCGCTCGAGCCGGAATTCATTCTGCTCGACGAGCCGACTTCGGCCCTCGACCTTTCCGTCCAAGCCCAGATCATCGACCTCCTGCGCAAGCTACAGGACGAGCGGGGTCTGAGCTATCTCTTCATTTCCCACGACCTCAAGGTCGTCCGCGCCCTTTGCCATCGTGTGATCGTCATGCAGCACGGCAAGATCATGGAGGAAGGGCCGGTCGAAGAAGTCCTATCGCATCCCAAGACGGCTTACACCGAACGCCTTGTCAGAGCGGCGTTCGAGGTGGCTTCATAGCATTCAGGAGAATTTGACATGACAGGCACTCCCAAGATCACATTTATCGGAGCCGGTTCGACCGTCTTCATGAAGAATATCATCGGCGACGTCTTGCAGCGCCCGGCCCTGGCAGGAGCCAGGATCGCGCTGATGGACATCAATCCGCAGCGGCTGGATGAAAGCGCCATCGTTGCCCGCAAGCTCGCCTCGACGCTTGGCGCTCCGGCCACGGTCGAGACCTTTACCGATCAGCGCAAGGCGCTTGACGGCGCACATTTCGTCGTCGTCGCCTTCCAGATTGGCGGCTACGAGCCCTGCACGGTCACCGATTTCGAGGTTCCGAAGAAATATGGCCTGCGCCAGACGATCGCCGACACGCTCGGCGTCGGCGGCATCATGCGCGGCCTGCGCACGGTTCCGCATCTGTGGAAGATCTGCGAGGATATGCTTGCGGTCTGCCCGAATGCCATCATGCTGCAATATGTGAACCCGATGGCGATCAACACCTGGGCGATCGGCGAGAAGTACCCAACGATCAAGCAGGTCGGCCTTTGCCACTCCGTGCAGGGCACGGCGATGGAGCTGGCTCACGATCTCGACATTCCCTATGACGAGATCCGCTATCGTTCCGCCGGCATCAACCACATGGCCTTCTATCTCGAATTCGAGCACCGCCAGGCGGATGGTTCCTACCGCAATCTCTATCCGGATCTCGTGCGTGCCTATCGCGAAGGACGCGCACCGAAGCCCGGCTGGAACCCGCGCTGCCCGAACAAGGTGCGCTACGAGATGTTGACCCGGCTCGGCTACTTCGTCACCGAAAGTTCCGAGCATTTCGCCGAGTATACGCCCTACTTCATTAAGGAGGGCCGCGAAGACCTGATCGAGAAATTCGGTATTCCGCTCGACGAATATCCGAAGCGCTGCATCGAGCAGGTAGCGCGCTGGAAAAGCCAGGCGGAGGAATATCGCACGGCGGAAAAGATCGAGGTCAAGCAGTCGAAGGAATATGCCTCTTCGATCATCAATTCGGTCTGGACCGGCGAACCCTCTGTCATCTACGGCAACGTCCGCAATAACGGCTGCATCACCTCACTGCCGTTCAATTGCGCAGCCGAAGTCGCCTGCCTCGTCGACGCCTCCGGCATCCAGCCGACCTATGTCGGCGACCTGCCACCGCAGCTGACGGCCTTGATCCGCACCAACATCAACGTGCAGGAACTGACGGTAAAGGCTCTGATGACCGAGAACCGCGAGCACATCTATCACGCCGCTATGATGGACCCGCATACTGCAGCGGAACTCGATCTCGATCAGATCTGGTCCCTCGTCGACGAATTGCTGTCAGCCCATGGCGACTGGCTGCCGGAATGGGCACGCGGCAATCGCAAGGTTCAGGCCGCCTGAAGCCACTCTCCCGGCTTGCGGCGCAAAGGCCTCGCGGTGCTGCCGCGGGGCCTTCCATTTTTACCGCACCGGAGAAAATGAAAATCCAAAACGCAGGCGAATATTGCCCCCGATAACGGATGGCAAAGCACATTCGCCTGGGTTAGAAAACACACGCAGTTTGGAGGAGACGAACGACATGGCGAGCTCAGATACATTCACCACCGGAACCTTTGTCGGCCGCATCTGGCGCCCGGATGTGGAAGGTCCTGCCCTCGTCACCCTTCGCGATGGCACGCTCTATGACATCACCTCGAAGGACGCGCCGACCATGCGCGACCTGCTGGAGAAGGATGATCCGGTCGCTTTCGTGCGCGCGCAAAAAGGCGAGGCCGTCGCAAAGCTTGATGATTTGCTGACTGCCAGGGCTGATGCCGCATCCGTCCATCTTCTCGCCCCTATCGATCTGCAGGCGATCAAGGCCTGCGGCGTGACCTTTGCCCGCTCGATGCTGGAGCGCGTCATCGAAGAGCGCGCAGCCGGCAATCCGGACCTTGCCGAAGCGATCCGCGGCAAGGTGACGGCGCTGATCGGCGACAGCCTGCGCAACTTGAAGGCGGGTTCGCCGGAAGCCGCCAAGGTCAAGGCGGCGCTGATCGAGGAAGGTGTCTGGTCGCAATATCTCGAAGTCGGCATTGGACCAGATGCGGAAGTCTTTTCCAAATCGCAGGTCATGTCCTCCGTCGGGCAAGGTGCGGATGTCGGCCTGCATCCGATCTCCAAATGGAACAATCCCGAGCCGGAAATCGTGCTTGCCGTCGATAGCCAGGGCCAGGTCAAGGGCGCCACCCTCGGCAACGACGTCAACCTGCGCGATGTCGAAGGCCGGTCTGCTTTGCTGCTCGGCAAGGCCAAGGACAACAATGCCTCCTGCTCGATCGGCCCTTTCATCCGTCTGTTCGACGAGACTTACTCTCTCGATGACGTTCGCAACGCCGATCTCGACCTCAAGGTCGAAGGTGAGGACGGCTATGTGCTGCATGGCCGATCGTCGATGAAGGAGATCAGCCGTGATCCGCTAGATCTCGTCTCCCAGACCATCGGCCGTCATCATCAGTATCCCGATGGCTTCGTGCTGTTCATGGGAACGCTTTTCGCCCCTGTCGAGGATCGCGACACGCCCGGTCAGGGCTTTACCCACAAGGTCGGAGACATCGTTACTATCTCCAACGACAAGCTCGGAGCGCTGCGCAACCGCGTGCTGCTGTCGACTGAATGCGCGCCATGGACGTTCGGCGCCTCGCATCTGATGCGCAATCTCGCGCGGCGCGCATTGATTTGAAACGCCAGCCACCGAACGCGAGACTGGAAATATGCAGTTTCGCGTTCAACTCTGCGGCACCGATGGGTTCGCGATATTAAAATGAGGCGCCCACTGTTCGAAAGCAAGAGCACCTGGCCCCTCAATCTCAATGGGTGGACATCGACTGCGGCTGGTCGAGGCGGCTGCGCACGGCGGTCAGTTCGGAGGTCGTGTGGTTGAGGCGGTCTGCGAGCACGCGCATGATCTCGACGGCCATTTCCGGGAAATCGCTGAGCAGCTTCAGGAAATGTTCCTTGCTGATTTTCAGCGCTTCAAGCCTTGAGGTCGCCTTCACAGTAGCAGTACGGGAGACATCGCAAAGGATTGCGATTTCCCCGACGATGGAGTTGATGTCGACTTCGGCAACCTTGATCTCGCCGGCTGGGCTATCGACGAGAATATCAGCAGTCCCTGAAAGAACAACATAGGCCGCGTCACCTTGATCTCCCTGATGAAACAGAGTTTGGCCAGCATTGTAGCTGACGCGATCGGACGTGAACGCCAAAAGTTTCAATTTCGCGGGCGCGATGCGCGAAAAAATCGGCACCCGCTTCAGCATTTCAACTTCATCCTTCAGAAGCATGAGCTTCAATACCCCCAGTGTTCGGCCCCAGACGCCACTGTCGAGATAGGATATTACGATAACAGTTCTTTGAACATACCGTTTTTCTCTAAAAGATCAGTGGTAGAGCCGTTTTCAACGAGACTGCCGTGATCGAAAACCAGCACACGGTCGAACAATTCGGCAAAACTAGGGTTGGAGAGAACCCAGATGATCGCCGGCGCATAGTCGCCGCTATGGAGTTCGCCCAGAATGGCCCTCGCGATCTGATCCTGAACACGATGGTCGAGCGCCGGCAGCGGGCGATTGCAGATGATGTAATCGGCACGTTTCAAAAGGGCGCGACCCAGATTGAGTTTCTGGCGCTGCACGTTTGTCAGGCGCTTGCCGCCCGAGCCGACGTCGAAATCCAGCCCGATCGACAGAACGCCGTCATGCATGCCGAGACGCCCGAACACATCATACATGATCTGGTGGATCCGCTCCGGCGCATTCGCCTGCTGATGCGCGATGCGACCGAACAGCACGTTGTCCATGAGGGTCGCCGACGCAGTGAAGCGATCCGGATCGTAGCGCTCGATGACCTTGGCAAGATCGGCTGGAATATTCTCGTAGAACTTCGCGCGCGCCTGCACGATCTTTTCCATGAGCACCTGCGTCAGAAGACCGAAGCGGTGACGCGGTTCGATATAGGAGAAGCTCAGGCGGATGATGGCCGCACGCTCGTCGTCGGTAGCCGCCTCATAGCCCTTGCCGTTCAGCTTCTGCAGCAGCGCCTCATAGGTCGGGATGTCCTCCGCCGTCATGAAGGTCAGCTGCTGGAAGAACGGATGGTCCGGCGGCAGGTCCGTGAAGAGTTCGACTGCGTTTTCGGCAATCTCCAGGCCCATATCGTACAAATCGGATACCAGACCGGTTTCGGCGAATATCTGCCGGAAATAGGGATGAGCCGCCAGCTTGCGATTGGTCATCTGCGGCCGTTTCAACGTACCGAAAAGCAGATTTTCACCGACCGTCGCCTGCGGATTGTAAGCATCGAACTCGAAGGGAACCACGAGATCCTCGAGCTTTTCCTCCTCAAGCCGGGACCGCAATGCCTGCCGCAGTTCGACGATGCGCGACGTCAGATCCTGGTGTGTGGCCGCATCGACATTCGAGCGCAAGGCCATGTCGAAAATATCCTGCGACATGGCGACGGCATCGAGAACCGGACGGATTGCGGAATAGATATCATCCGGCCCCGTTGCACCGGCAGCGGCATAATCCACCCAGTCGCTATTGAGATCGAATTCCGGATTGGCCGCACGACGCGCCTCGGCCATGCTCCATTTGACCTTTGCCGCCTCATCCTCGCTGTAGACGGGGGCAGCGAGCGGCGCATGCTTGAGACCATAGAGCAGATTGCTGCGCAAGGTACCGTGAAAGAAGAACGTTTCGGAGGAAGCGTAGGCGATGCGTCGCCCGATGAGGGATTCCGGCAGTTCCAGAATATCGTGGCCGTCGATCGAGATGCGGCCGCTATCCGGCCAGGTCAGGCGACCGAATGCCTCTGCAAGATATTCGCCGCCCGCACCGCTGTCGCCAACGATCGCCACCCTTTCGCCGGGATGAATTTCAACCGAAACGTGATCCAGCACGCGCGCACCGCTGTCATCGACGATGGTGACGTTGGTTGCGACGAGAGAATGGGTTATGCGGGCCGCGGGTGCGGGCGAAACCGCCTGGATTTTCGGATCGATCAGATGGTCGACGCTGAACTGTTCGACCACCTGATTGTATTTTACCTGAACGTCCTGACGCGACTGATCCCAGTCGATCAGCTCCTTCAGCGGCCCTGGCAGATCCTTATAGGCATTGATGACGGCGACGAGCTGACCGATGTCCAGGCGACCCTGCAGTGCCAGGAAACCGCCGATCAGATAGAACAAAAACGGCGTCACCTGAGCGAGGAAGTTATTGATGAATTTGACCAGGAACTTCCACTGGTAGAGATCGTAGCGGATCGAGAAGATCAATCCGAGCCGGTGCGCAATATCGGCGCGCTCCAGGTTTGTCGTATCGTTGGCATGGATGGTGCCGATGCCATCGACGATTTCGCCGACACGGCCGGAAAGCTCGCGTGCCGTCAGCTGCCGCTGGCGCCCGAGTTCCAGAAGCCGCTTGCGCATGCGCGGAATGACGATCGCCTGTACGGCGACAATTGCCGCGGCGATCATGCCGAGCCAGAAATTCTGCATGATGATGAAGACGAGCGCCGTCACCGCCTGGCCGCCGAGAAGCGCCGGCTGCACGAAGGCATCGCCGGTGAAGCCGCCCATCGGCTCCACCTCATCCTTGATCATGGTGGCGATTTCGGCGGGCTTGACCCGCTTGAAATGGGACGGCGGAAACCGCAACACCCGGTCGATCAGCTCGAATCGGATACGGCGGAGCATGCGCTCGCCGAGCCGCCCCTTGTAGGTATTGATATAGAGCTTGAAGAGGCCGTTGAGCACGACGAGTGCCAGAAATACCATGCTCAGTGCGACGAGCATCGACATGCGCGTCAGCTGTACGCCCTGAAAAATTTCGACATGGCCGACGAGCGGCACATTGAAGGCGATGTGCATGAAGGTCTGCGTGTCGCCGGGATGTTCGAAACCCTTGCCCTGGATAGGCCCGTTGACGATCTGCTTCGGCAAGTCGAAGGACAGGAAGTACGGGATCATCGAGGCCGCGACGACGAGCAGTATCCAGATCTGCTCCAGCCGGGTATTCGACCAAATGTAGCGTGCTAGGCTTTTTTCCATTGCTTACTGCAGGCTTTCAAATTCAACGCCCAGCACCGGCGTGATGCCGGCACCAATGTTGCAGAGATGCGGGAAGGTTTCGTTACGGATACGTGGCCCCATATGTGAAAAGGGACGCCGCCCGGTCCTTCGTCCACGCTCCTCCCGATTCATCGATTTTTCGATTTATATCACAAGATTGCGGGAATCCAGGAAGATAAAACGACGGGATGTCTCCAATATCAGCCGCACAGGTGTCTACCTGCCCTCACGCAGAATAGCAGATATTCTGGCGGCACCGCCGAGATCTATATCCGGGTTGCCTGGCTTGGGGCACGATAGCGCCGTCTTCACGGCGTCGACCAGCATATCCGTCGTCAATCCTGCCTCCGGCAGAGCCAAGGCCAGCCCCAATCTCTCCAGCCGTTCGGCCCTGACGGACTGCTCCGTCTCGCCGCCGGCGGTGAAAGGAACCAGAATGGCGCGGCAGCCGGCCACCAGAAGATCACCGACCGTATTATAGCCGGCCTGCGAAATCGAAAGCTCGGCGCCACGCAAAAGGGAGGGAAAATCCTTGCGGAAGCGAACGAGCTCGACATTGCCCGGCGCATCCATGGCGAGATCGGCGTAATCCTGCTCCGGCAGGTTCGGCCCGGCGATCAAGAGCCAGCGGCGATCTCGCGCCACGCGGCTTGCCGCTTCCAACGAGGCGCGGATGAGATCACGCCCGACAGCACCGCCGCCGGCCGAAACGACGATGTCGAAGGTTTCGACCGGTTCCGGCGGCAAAGCGGGTGCGACAAGACCTGTATAGATGATCTTGTCGGCGATTGCCTCGGTCAGGGGAAAGGTCTCCTCCAGCCGGACAAAATGCGGATCGCCGTGAACGAGCACGCCATCGAAGTGATCCCGCAGGAGGCCGACCGTCTCTTCGTCGCGCCCCGGTTTCTTCTGCTGCTGCAGAATATCGCGCACCGAGGTGTAGAGCCTCGGCTTCGGATCGGCTTCAGAAATGGCATCGAGCAGCGGCAGGAGCTCGAAACGCATCTGCCTGCGGCCGAAGGGAAAGGCCTCGATAACAACGACATCTGGCGCAGCCTTCCGGAAGGCCTCGAGAAGAAGATCCCGCCGGCGGGACAGAAACTCTTCGCCGACCGGGTTGCCTGACTGATCGGCGAGGCCGGAAAAACCGGCACTGCTGGCAACCACCGCCGGCAATGTCACCGAGGTGACATCCGCGCCGGGAAATCCGTTGACCGGCACGCCACCAGTGACCACCGTCACCTGGCAGCCGTCTTTCGCCAGCGCGCTGGCAATGCGGCTGGCCCGCGCCAGATGGCCAATACCGAGCAGATGCTGAACGTAGAAAAAGACCCGCAAGGGTTGGCTATGCGAGGCCGTCACGCGGATTTCCGCCATTGATCTTCTTTCTGCCATTGCGCCTCGAACAGCCCGGTCAGCTGCCGGATGCTGGCGTGATAGTCGAAATGCTCGCGCACCCGCCTTTCGGCCGCCTCACCCAGCCTGTGGCGCTGCGCCGGGTTGCGAATGGCGGATTCCAGCGCCACGGCAAGTGCCTGCGGGTCCTCCGGGGGAACAACGAGACCGTTCGTGCCATCTTCGAGTAGTTCGGGGACGCCGGAAATATTAGTGGAGACGCAGACAAGACGCTGGCTCGAGGCCTCGACGAGCACGTTCGGCAGCCCGTCGCGATCGCCGTCGGCGGCCACTCGACAGGCGAGCGCGAAGATATCGGCCTGACGATAATGGGCGAGCACCTCTTCCTGTGCCAGCGCGCCCTTCCAGGTGATGCGATCGGCAATCCCGAGCGTATCGGCCAAGGCTTTCAATTTCGTCAGACCGTCACCGCCGCCAATATGAGAGAAACGCCAGTTGAGGTCGCCGGGAAGCAGCGCCAGCGCCTTCAACAGCACGTCGTATCCCTTCTTCTCGACCGCCCGACCGACACTGAGAAGGAAAGCGGGATCGGAAGCGTCGCTGCCATCGCGGCCAGAATGTTCGCCGGCGAAAGGATCAAAGCGATCGAGATCTAGACCGTGATAGCTCAGATAAACCTTGTCGCCCGCCCCGATCAGATCGCGCATATGCTCGAAACCGGTCCGTGTGCAGGTCACAGTCCAGCGGGCGCGGCCGAGTTTTTCCGAAAGCTCCCAGTCGGGCGACGTCCAGATGTCCTTGGCATGCGCCGAACACGTCCAGGGGATACCGGTCATGATGCTGGCATAGGATGTTACCGAGGCCGGCGTGTGGATAAAGTGCGCATGCAGCCATTCACCGCCGTCAGGCCATTCATGTGCCAGCACCAAGGCCTGACCGAAACGCCGCACTCGGTTCGGTGTGATATCCCGTTTGAGATCGGCCCAGAACTGCTTCAGGAGCGGCTTGAACCCAGGCTTGCCGATGCCGGCAAAGAAGGCGCGAAGCACTCTCAGCGGTTCGTCGTGCAGATATTCCGGCAGATAGACGACGCGCGCCTTGATCTCGTCATGAACAGGATGGCGCTTCTTATCAGTGGGTTTGCGCATCGAGATCAGCGTCAGGTCGAAGCCAGCCTTCTCCAGGCCGAGCAACTCCTGCGCGATGAAGGTTTCCGACAGGCGGGGATAGCCTTTCAGGACCACCAGTATTTTCTTCCGCATCGACAGGTTCCGGTGATCTACTCGGCAACGATCGATAGCGGCGTGTAGCGCTCGCGGTCATCGAACCATTCGCCGATGGTGTGCGAGATGTGCACGAGCCCCTCGAGGCGCATATTGCTGTTGCTCGCCGAGGGCGGCGCCCGGTTCGGCAGGCGCTTCAAAGCAGCTGCAAGCTGCTTCGGGTCGGCCGATTCTTCCGGCAGCAGCATGTCGACGAGGCCGAGCTCGCTTGCCCGCTGCGCGCGGATGAGCTGCTCCTCGCGTGGCCGCGTGCGCGGAATGATCAGCGCCGGCTTGTCGAAGGATAGAATTTCGCAGTAGGTGTTGTAACCACCCATAGCCACGACCGCCTTGGCACCGGCAATCAGCTCTTCCATCTTGTTGTCGAACTCGATGACCTGCAGACAGTTGATCTTGCTGGCGCGCTCCAAAAGCTGGCTGCGCTCCTTGGCCGGCATATAGGGGCCAAGCACGATCAACGTCTTCTGCGTGAGAGAGCTGTCCTCCTCGAAAGCGGCGATGACGTCGCTCACGAGATCGGCGCCGTCGCCGCCGCCGCCTGTTGTCACCAGGATATAATCCTCGTCAGGCACATGTTCCGACTTCGTGCCCAGCGTGGAAACGCTGCGCTGCAGGAAGCCGACGAATTCCATCTTCCGGCGCACGCCGGAGGGAACATCGAGGCCGACGAGCGGATCGTGAAAATCCGGCGGACCATAGACCCAGACGCGATCGTAGAATTGATCGATCTTCTGCAGGACGTTGTTCTTCTTCCATTCGGCTTCCAGCAGGTGTGGCGCATCCATCACATCGCGCATGCCGAGAACAAGCGTGGTGCCCCGCGCCTTCAGATAGGTCAGCGTCTCCTCGACCTCGCCTTTCAGCCCCAACGGCTCCTTGTCGACAATGAAAACGTCGGGCTGGAAGGTTTCGGCCGTATGGCGAATGATCGATTGCCGCATCTTCAGCGTTTCCTGCAGCGCGACATGGCTCGCCATAGACGTGTATTCACCGTCGCGCAGCTTGATGACGCTCGGCACTTTGACGAAATCGACACGGGCGCGATAATCGAATGCCCCGGCGATCGTTGCGCCGGATATGATCAGCACGTTCAGGCCGCGATAGTCCTCAACAAGCGCATGGGCAATCGTTCTGCACCGCCTCAGATGGCCGAGACCGAACGTGTCATGGCTATACATGAGGATTCGAGCATCTTCTAAGCGCCGCTTCATAGGCAAAACCTCTGGGGGTGAAAGTTATACGCGGTATGTCGACAAAGGACATCCGCGGGCCGCTTCTCGAATTGCAATCCTGTCTTCGCCGTTCACCCTGCTATTTGTAGGGATCGGCGGCATCGCGCAAGCCGTCTCCTAAAAAGTTGAACGCCAGAATGATCAAAATCACCGGGATCATAGGAAAAAGGAGCCATGGATAGAAGGCGATGACGCTGACGCTCCTTGCCTCGGTCAGCAAAATACCCCAGCTCGTGATTGGCGGGCGAAGCCCCAACCCAAGGAAGCTAAGTGCGGTTTCGCCGAGAATCATGCTCGGAACGGAGATCGTTGCCGAAGCAATGAGATGCGACATGAAGCCGGGAACGAGATGCCGGCCGATGATGCGCGGCGTGCTGGCGCCCATCAATTGCGCAGCGAGAACATAATCCTCCTCGCGCAAGGACAAAAGCTTAGAGCGCACGGCGCGCGCAAGACCGGTCCAGTCGAGAATGCCGAGAATGATGGTGATACCGAAATAGACAATGATCGGGCTCCAGCTCACGGGCATGATCGCCGCCAGCGCCATCCACAACGGCAGGCTCGGTAGCGATTGCAGCACCTCGATCACGCGCTGGACGAGGAGATCGAAGAGGCCGCCGTGATAGCCCGCCAGACCGCCGATGACGATGCCGAGCACGAAGCTGACCGCAATGCCGATCAGCCCGATGGTCAGGGATATGCGTGCGCCATAGATGATGCGCGACAGCACGTCGCGGCCCAAACGGTCCGTCCCAAGCAGGTACATTTGTCCGCCGACCGCAGGACAGACCAGATGGACGTTCGAATCCACCAGGCCCCAGAAGCGATAGGCGTCGCCCCGACAGAAGAAGCGGATCGGCTGTACATCCGAGGGATTATCGGTATAGACCCGGCGGAGCGTATCAATATCGAGCGTCATCTTGCGGCCGTACACAAACGGTCCGACAAACTCTCCCTTGTTGAAGAAGTGCACCGCCTGCGGCGGCGAATGGATGTAATCGACGTTGCGGGTATGCAGCCCGTAGGGGGCGAGGAACTCGGCAATGACGATCATGCCGTAGGCCAGCAACAGAAAAATGCCTGATGCAAGCGCAAGCTTGTGCTTCTTGAACTTCCACCACATCAGCTTCTTTTGCGAAGCCATATAATAGCGCTGCTGGCCAGCCGACATGGCCTCGAACTGATCCGGATCGAAATCCGCGCTCGAGACATAATGCTCCAGGGGGGCGCCGGGTTTTGGCAGGGATACGCTCACTTTGTGCTCCTGCCTTGCAAGCGGATGCGGGGGTCGAGAAAGCCAAGAGCGATGTCCGAGATCAGCACGCCGATGACGTTGAGGAAGGCGAGGAACATCAAGAACGAGCCGGCGAGATACATGTCCTGGCTCTGCAGTGCGCGGATCAACATCGGACCGGTCGTCTCCAACGACAGTACGATTGCCGTGATCTCGGCGCCCGAAATGATCGACGGCAGGATGGAGCCAATATCGGCAACGAAAAAGTTCAGCGCCATGCGCAGCGGATATTTCACCAGCGCCTTCAGGGGATGCAGCCCCTTGGCCCGCGCAGTGACGACATATTGCTTCTGCATCTCGTCGAGCAGATTGGCGCGGAGGCGGCGGATCATGCCGGCCGTTCCGGCTGTGCCGACGATGATGACCGGGATCCAAAGGTGCGACAGGATCGAACGCGCCTTTTCCCAGCTCATCGGTTGCGAAAGATACTTTTGATCCATCAGATGCCCGATCGACACGCCGAACCAGACATTGGCGAAATACATCAGGATCAGTGCCAGCATGAAATTCGGAATGGCAATACCGAGCAGACCGAGGAAAGTCAGGCCGTAATCGCCCCAGCTATATTGATGGGTTGCCGAATAGATGCCGATCGGAAAAGCGATCAGCCAGGTCAAAAGGATTGTTGTCATCGACACGAGGATTGTCAGCCAGAGCCGGTCGCCGACGACATCCGATACCGGGAGCTGATATTCGAAGGAATAACCGAAATCGCCATGCAGCATGCCGCCGGCCCAGTGCAGGTATTGAAGCGGCAATGGCTGGTCGAGCCCGTATTCGTGGCGAAGATTCTCCATATCCTGGAGATTGGCAGTGTCTCCCTGAGCGCGCAGTTCGGCGATCTGGCTGTCGAAGAAGTCTCCCGGCGGCAGCTGGATGATGGTGAAGACCAACATGGAGATGATGACCAGGGTCGGGATCATCACGGCGGTGCGCCAGAGGATATATTTAAGCATTCCGGCGATCCTCCTTCATCCAGAAGGTGTCCGGCATGTACACGCCGAGCAGGCAGGTCGGGTCGAAGCCGTACAACGCCTTTTCCGGTACATTCTGCATGCTGGCCGAATGCGCGATCGGCTGCAAAGTCGCGTTGACCAGACCGATGGAGAAGACTTGATCCGTATAGACCTTCAGCATCTTGTGCCAGATTTCGGCACGCTCGAAGGAGGAGGCGGCCTCTTCCCATTCGCCCAGCAGCTTGATCAGCTCGACGGCTTCCGGCACATCGGGAGCCACCCCCTGCGTCTGGCGCGACAGATAATACATGCCCCAAAGCGGCCATTGCATCTGGTCGCTGGTCGTCGGCGCCAATTCGCCCGGATTCATGTCGGCCGTCGCCACGCCATTATCGAGGCCGTACCATAACGACATCAAAATGCGGCCGCCCATGGCGCGACTGCGGAAAACATCACGTTGGGATACGCGGATGAAAAGCGCGATGCCAATCTTGCGCCAGTGATCGGTCACCAACTCGAGCACGTCGGAATCGAGCGTACTTTCGCCAGGGGTCTCAACGGTAATCTCCATTCGCCGACCATCCGACAGCAAACGGACACCGTCTTCGTCCCGCTTGTCCAGGCCGACAGCATCCAACAGAGCGTTGGCCTGATCCGGATCGTGCTCGATCCAGGCGGAGGCATATTCAGGTTTGAAAAGCGGGCTGTCGGGCAACACCGTGTTGGCGCTTGCCGTGCCGAGACCGTAGAACACGGCCATGTTGATCTCGTGACGATCGATCGCAAGCGACAGCGCTCTGCGCACCCGAACATCGCGCAAGAGATCGCGCCAGACTGCATCGGCGCTATTCAGATTGGGGTATAGGGCAACGCGCGATCCGCGCGCCGCCTTCCAGAGATCGACCTTGATCTTGCTCGGATCGCGCCTTTCCGCCTCCTTCAGGAACGTATAATCGTTGAAGTCTATGCCGGTCGCTTGAAGATCGCTTTCCCCCGCGCCGGTTTTGGCAGCGATAATCGCCGAAGAACTGATGTTCAGGATCATGCGGTCGATATAGGGCAGCTGCCGCCCGTTCTCGTCAACGCGATGGAAATAGGGGTTGCGTTCGAATACGAACTGCTCGGCCGGCGGCGCTGTCGTGTTTTTCCATGGGTCGAGTACCGGCAATTTGGGATTTTCAGGCCTGTAGGAGCGGCCCATCTTGATATGCAGATCCTGCCATTTCTTCACGCGGCTTTCCTTCATCAGCGAGGAAAGGCGAATGCTGTCCTGGTATTTCTTATGGAACTGCTTGAGATAATGTGCCGGCCCGGCGATGACGAGCGGCTGCGGGGCAGCCAGGATCGGCAAGAAATTCGGGTTGGGATCATCCCAGGAATAGCGCACCGTCAGGTCGTCGAGTAACTCGAAACGCGGCAGGCTACCATGCGGGCGCAGCTCCAACGCACCTCCGCCGGGCGTTAGCTCTTTGTTGAGGATAACGTCTTCCCACCAATACCGGAAGTCATGGGCCGTAAACGGCTCTCCGTCGGACCATTTATGGCCCTCGCGCAGCTTGAAGGTGAACACCATATCGTTGACGGTGGAAAAGGATTCGAGAATATCCGGCTGAAGCGTCAACGTGCTGTCATAGCCAACCAGGCGGGCATAGCCATAGATGGTCATGAGGCGGATGTCGTTCTGGCTGCCGATGAGCGTGCGCACGGAGCCGCCGTAACGGCCCGCCACGCGGCCCATGGCCGCGACGTTGATGACACGGGGGAACTTCGGCAGGCGTTTGGCGAGGTGCGGCATCTGGCCGGCCCTCAGCCAATCGGCGAGGTATTCCGGCTCATTGTCGACATCAGCCGCCAGAAGAGGCTGCGGCAAAACTGCGGAAGCCATCAGGCCAAGGAACGTACGCCGGCCGATCATTTGCGCAACTCCTGGGCATCGACACCCCGACGCACGCGCACGAAATGTCCGCCGCCCAAATCCGCATAGGTAAGCTCCCCGTCGGCACCGTCCGAAAATTGCGGCCCCCATTTCTGCCGGGCAGCAGGGCCTTCGCTGTTCAGGGCGGAAAAATCCAGCGGTCGGTCGAGATCGGGAAACGGAACGGCGGCGAGCAGAGAACGCGTATACGGATGGACGGGGGCGCGCAGAATGACCTCCCGCGGAGCGATTTCGACGATGCGTCCTCGCGCCATGACGGCTATGCGGTCAGCCATGTAATCCACCACTGCGAGATTATGCGAAATGAAGAGATAGGTCAGACCGAGCTCTTTCTGCAGATCCTTGAGAAGGTTCAGGATCTGCGCCTGAACCGACACATCGAGCGCCGAGACGGGCTCATCGAGGATCAGAAGCTTTGGTCCAAGCGCCAATGCGCGCGCAATTCCGATACGCTGCCGCTGGCCACCTGAAAAGCTGTGCGGATAGCGGCTCAGATAGTGCTTGTCGAGCCCGACCGCCTGCATCAGCGCCTTGACCTTCTCCTTGCGCTCGTCGCTGTCGCCACGCCCATGGATTTCCAAGGGTTCGCTGAGGATGTTGCGGATGGTCATGCGCGGAGAAAGCGAAGAGACCGGATCCTGGAAAACCATCTGAATCTTCGTGCGCAGATCCATCAACTCGTCGCCCTTGACGGCAAGCACATCGATCTTGCCGCTGCCGTCGTCGAAGCTTACGGAACCGCTATCGGCAGTGACACCCCGCATCAGTATCTTGCTGACGGTGGTCTTACCGCAGCCGCTTTCCCCGACCAGGCCGAGACATTCGCCGCGGCGAATGTCGAAACTGACATCATCGACCGCACGGAACTTCGTGCCATCGCGCCGCCCAAACAGTCCGCCGGCCTTCGACGTATAGGTCTTGGTCAGATTGCGCACGCTGAGCAGGACATCGGGCGCGGCGCCCGCAGCCGGCACGCCGCTGCCGATAAGCTTCTTCTTGCCGGAAAAGGTGCCGAGATTGACCGGAACGTCCCGCAGGGACTTCAATCGCTCTCCCGGCTTCATATCGAAATGCGGCACCGCCGACATCAGCGCCTTCAGATAGCGATGCTGCGGCTGGCGAAAGATCGTCTCGACCGGGCCTGCTTCCATGATCTCGCCGTGATAGATGACCACGACTTCGTCGGCCATATTCGCGACAACGCCGAGATCATGGGTGATCAGCAGCATTGCCATGTTGAACGTCTGCTGGAGATTGCGAAGCAGTCCGAGGATCTGCGCCTGAATGGTGACATCCAACGCGGTCGTCGGCTCGTCGGCAATCAGGAGCGCCGGGTTGCAGATCAGCGCCATGGCGATCATTGCACGCTGGCGCATGCCCCCGGAAAGCTCGAAAGGATACATGTCGAAAGTTCGAACCGGGTCCTGAAAGCCGACGAGATGCAGCATCTCTTCCGTCTTTTCACGCTGCTCGGCTCTGCTGGTACCTGCGCTATGAATGCGCAGCGCTTCGCTGATCTGGTTGCCGACCGTATGCAACGGCGACAGCGAGGTCATCGGCTCCTGGAAGATCTTTGCCATGCGTGCGCCGCGCAGCGCGCGGATAGCGACCCCGTCACGCGGCAGCTGGAGAATATCGGTGGTCTTGCCGTCGAGCGGATCGGTGAAGAGAATCCGTCCGGTCGCCTTCGCCGCCGCCGGAAGAATGCCCATGATCGACTGGCTGATGATCGATTTGCCGGAGCCGGATTCGCCGACGAGCGCCGTAACCTTGCCTGGAAGCACTCTCAAGCCGGCATTTTTGACGACGCGCAGACTATCCCCGTAGAGGGAAAACGAGACGTCTAGGTTCTCGATACGCAGTAGATCAGTCCCTGACGCCATACATATTACTTCCCGCTCACATGACCTTTGTGGCCTTATGCGGCACACTAACGTAGGCCATAACGGGTGTCTAGCTGGTCAAAGCAATGCGGAGACTGTAAAAAAACTGTCGCCTTTCCAGTGATATATCGGCTTATGCTGAAGCGTAAGGCATGTGCCGTCACGGAGCGAGGTTTTCGACTTGAAGACGGCCCTCGAACTTCTTGGCATCCCTGTGCAAGAGAATAACCTGTTCGGCCTCGGAGAGGCCGTCGGCCGCCGTCTCCTGAAAGATCTCCAGCGCGCTGCTGGCTGCTGCCGCGGCCTTCGGAGAGACAACTGTGAAGCGCTGGCGCACGCCGCGAAGCTTTTCTTCTCCCAGCGTCCCCCATTCGCAATCGGTGTAACTTGAGAAAGCCTGGCTCGCGACGACCTCCGTCGAATATTTCTTGGTCAGCGACTGCAGCCTCTCGACCTCGTTGACCGCCGCGCCAAAGGCCGAAAAGGTCAGCCGGTCCTTCAATCCGACATTGCCGAACATGACGTTGCCGACATGCAGGCCGATCCCGTAGCGCACCTCGCTCAGATTACGCGACTGGCGATCGCTGTTGAGCGCGGCAACGCGGCGCTGCGCCTCGAAAACAGCCGACAGCGCGGCTTCGCACGCGACCTTGGACGGGTCCTTGTGCCGGCCGCACGGATAGACCGCCAGAAAACCGTCGCCGAGAAAGCTCAAGATCTCGCCGCCATTGCGATTGAAAGGCGCAGCAATCGCATCGAAGAATTCGTTCAGCGTATCGATATAGGCTTGGCGCCCTTCCTTTTCGGCAAAAACTGTGGATTGCCGCATGTCGCCCATGACGAGCGCTGCTCGGATCGTCTCTCCATCGCCGCGGCGGATTTGGCCGTTCAGCACGCGCTTCCCGGCATCGCCGCCGAGATAGGTGGTCAGCATATTGTTGGCGAGCTTGCCGAGAACCGCCATCTTGGCGGCCATGGCGAGATGGTTCTGCATGCGCATCAACGCGCCGATCATATCTTCGCTGAAACCACCGATGTTGTCGGTGGACCAGGAGCCCATCATGCCCTGCATCGAACCGGCCCCGAAGGTCTGCACGAAGGCCATGTAGTCGGTCACCTTCTCCTTGCGCAGGTCCTCGAAGATCGGAAACTCGACCGCGCCGTCACTGTCGATCCGGCGACGCAGGTGCTGAAGATTGTTGGAGAGAAGATAATAATAGGGGCTGCGCATGAAGCGTTCCGGCTGTTCGTTCCCGTGCCGGTAGCCCTCGATCGTCAGACCGCCACCCCGACGCCAGGTAAAACCGAGCGCGTCATAGAGCGGATGAAGCATGGAGAAGGTCAGATGCACGCGCTTGAGCGGCATCCCGGTGGCGGCCATGCGTTCGCAGAAACCGCGAACGACGGTTTCCAGGTTCTCGCCCGTTAGGGCGGCCTGCGTCAGCCATTCCGCAACTTTATCGATAAGAATATCAGAGACACCCGAACTGATTGCCATTATTCCCGCGGCCTATCCTGCAATGCTGGATGCCTCCACCCGCCTATGGCGTACCGTCGATTTCGCCGGCATCCGTATCCGGGACTTCCAGCCCATCGTTAAAGACTGAAAGAAGCATCATGCGATGGCACCGACACGTTCCATTGCCACCTTGGATCGTGCAGGCACCCAAAATATTGACTGTATTTCCTCACACCCCGCACATGAAATGCGGCAAAGGGACAGCCGCCGCAACCGGCGACTCTCGTTTTGTTCTCATTGAGATAAGGCGCATATTCAACTGACACAATGGGCAAAAAGCAAATGGATCGATAAAATTGCGACTGCAGCCCTGCGCGTTGCAGATGAAATCATTCGCCCGCGGCAAGCGCGGGCGGCCGCTTTCCCCGCAACGCCATGGCTGCCATCGCATACCCCCCGCTCGCCCCATCGATGAAGTGCATATGGTCGCGCATGAGAGGCGTCGGAACGAAACAGGTCATCAGCGCACTGTCCTGTCGATGCAGACCGAAGCGACACACGCCTTCTGCCTCTGCCTGGCGTAAGCGTGCCTCGATACGTTCGAGATGTTCGGTATCGACATCGATGGTCATTTTCAGACCGTCATCGAACTTGCGGAAATCGGAATTCGCAGCGAGATCGCGCCGATAGGCCTTAGCGTCGAAGAATGCTGCCCTCACGCGGAACTTGTCGAGGCTCCAGAGCAGGATGACCTGGGCGTCGATAAGAAGCTTGCGCCACCAGCGGTTGGCCGGAGCGGCAAGAGCCCGGGCTTCGATATCGACACCATCGAACTTCAATGCTGGCGTCGGGCCTTCCACCGGTACGGGGTGGCTGTCGCGGCTCTGCTCTGCAGAGATGGCGATGATATCGGCGACCAATTGCTGAAACTGCGGACCGTTTCCAGCCTCGCCGGGGATGGCGATGATGGAGATGATCTCGCCATTTTGCGCCTTTATCGGATTCCAGCGGCAGGAAAGCCCTGTTAGATCGGGCTCCGCCTTTTCCGGCGGCGCTTCGACGATGAAGCGTCCTTCCTTCATCTGCCGTTCTGCCCAGCTCGTGCCGCCGCCCGAAAACATGGCGTAGGAAACATGGTCGTTTGGGTTGAAACGCGCGACCTGCACGTCGAACCCCTCGTCGCGGATGGCGGTCATCGGCACCAAGGCGGTGCGGAGATCGAGCTGCAGCTCTTCCATCACCCAGCCCCGCACCGCTGAAAGCGCCTGCCGCGCCCGCTCCTCGCCGGAGGGCGGGACTGCCACCAATGCGCCATCCCCGCCGAAGGCGAAGGGATAATCACCTCGATCCAAAGCGTTCAGCACGGCGGAAATCACGCTGGCGCCGGCCATGTTGACCGACTTGTAATGACCCGCGGCAATCGCCTTTGTCGAGCTGACGATGTCGGCGATCGCAATCAACCAGTCACTCGGCAGGGGCTGGTAGTTGGCGCTGTCGGTCACTCCCTCGAAACGAGTGAAGCCCGAAAGCTTGTGGAAGAAATCATCGTTGGACGGCTCGGCCATGATATCCTCCTTTGGTGCGCGCCGCGACAATCTATCCCTACAGCAAATGCCTCGAAAAGCCAGCGGGTGGTCGACGCCAGGATGCCCGCCGTGCTAGGCCCACGGCGGGAGAAGCATAGAACGCCAAGGGTATTTCAAATACGATGAGCCGCCTGGATAGTTTCATTCGCCGCCTCAGCGCGCAACGCGACATTCTCAATGCCGTTGCCGATGAGGTGAGGACGCTCCACGGCCCGGTGCTGGAGCTTGGCCTCGGCAACGGCCGCACCTTCGATCATCTGCGCGAACTCTTCCCCGATTATCGCATCGTCGCATTCGACCGGACGGTCAACGCCTATGGTCCTTCCATGCCGTCGGCCGAAAACCTTGTTCTCGGTGAGATCAAGGACACGGCGAGAACTTTCATTGGCGCCAACGCCTCGCTCGCCCATGCCGATATCGGCACCGGCTATGAAGACAAGGACGCGATAACATTGACCTGGTTGCCGGAAATCATGGCTGGCGTGCTGGCACCGGGCGGGCTTGCGATCAGCGGCCTCCCCCTCGAACATCCGGATCTCGCTGTGCTGCCGCTGCCCTCGAGCGTCAAGGGCGGGCGCTATTTCATCTATCGGCGCAGATAGGGTCAGCGCAGAAACAGAACGTCGAACTGTTCGCCCGCCACCGGCAGTTCGACTACCTTCATGATCCGCTCGCCGCTTTCGAAGAAGGCGAGACATTCGCCATAGTGTCCGGCGAGATCGGCGATGAAGTCTCTGGTCTGATCCTTGCCGTAGAAGGCCGGCGTGAACTCCATGTAGAGCGGCACTTTTCGAGCCATCAGCGCGCCCATCGAACGGCAGGCAACCGGCTCGTAGCCCTCGATGTCCATCCAGATCAGCCCGATATCGGCGGGATCGACGCCTGCCTGCAGGAGAATATCGCCAACCGGTCGGACGGGGACCGAGATCTTCTCGTCGGTCGGGCTTTGCCGCAGCGCGCTGCTTTTGCCATGGTTCTTGTGATTGAGATAGAAATCGAGCTGCCCCTCGCGATCGCCGGCGGCGCAATTGACCGCACTCACCATTTCCTGCAGGCCATTATCAGCAATATTGACTGCCAGCAGGCGAAAATTGCGCGGGTCCGGCTCGACGCTGACAATGCGGTCATAGGCACCGCTGAGGGCAAAATAGCAGGTCTGCGTGCCGATATTGCCGCCAAGTTCCAGGAGCGCCGATCCCTTGCGCAACAGGCCGTGCTCGCGCAGGACGCTCAGCAGGCGATCGACATGGTCGCGCTCGAAATGCCCTTTGCGAAAAACCTTGCGGCCGATGTAGTCGGACGGCGAGAAACTGAGGACGTGATCGCCGCAATCGACCGTCATCGCCTTCACGCGGGGACCTATGGCACTGATAAGAATATCCCGGCCGAGCCTGGTGTCGAACAGGCGCGTGGCGATCGCGTCCCGCTTGCGGCGAAAAGCTCGCTTCCAGTATTTTCTTGTGAGAATCTTGGCGTCAAACATGAGCGCCATCTCTACACCGGCGCCATTCCGTTGCAAACGGACAAGGGCGACGCCGCCGCCACTCTCCGAAAATCAGGCAAAATGGGCGCTCGCCTCTTTCGAAACGATATAGACCCGCAAGGGCTCGCCCCGACCTCTGACGGCAATCTCGCGGCTTTCGGTGTCGGCGATATCGGCTTCCGAAAGCTGCGCCACCGGCTCCGAAAAGACCAACGCGGCGTTGAATTCCTTGGCGACGCTTTCCAGACGGCTGGCAACATTGACGGTATCGCCAATTGCCGTCACATTCTTGACGCTGCCATAGCCCATCGATCCCACGACGGCGAGGCCGGTGTGGATGCCGATGGCGATTTCGAGCGGGGCAGCCAAGTCATCAGCCAGCTCGGCACTGAGCTTGTCGATCTCCCGGATGATTGCGGCGGCCGCCTTCAGGGCCTGACGATTGGCCTCCTTCGGGGTTGCGCGAAGGCCAAAGAGCGCCATGGCGCCATCGCCGATGAACTTATCCATCCGGCCACCATTTTCTTCGATGATGCGGCCAACGATGGCGAAATAGCGGTTGAGCAGGAAAACGATGTCGAAGGGTAGCCGCGATTCCGTCAGCGAGGTGAAATGGCGTAGATCGCAGAAGAAGACGACGATCTCCCGCTCGCGGCCGGGACTTGCGGCCTGCGTGTAGACCGGGATCGTCGCCTCGGCCATCGGCGTCAGCAATGGCACCACGCTGACATTGCCGATCGGGCGCAGCTGGCAGGCAAGCCTGACATCCGGCGTGGCGCCGATACGGTTCAAGGTTTTCTGTTCCAGCGGCTCGGGCGACGGCAGATTTTCGGCTCCCTCGATGATCTGCACGCGGCAGGTGGAGCATTGCCCCTTGCCTCCACAGACCGAATAATGCGGGATGCCGCCGAGACGGCTTGCCTCAAGCACGGTAAAGCCGCGCGGTGCATGCACGACTTCCCCGCCTGCATAACGAATGGCAATCTGATATTGCCGTTCTCGCAGTCTGCGATGCGCTCGGAAGGCAAAAAGAACGGCGATCGACAGACTGAAGGCGCCATAGAATCCGGCGCGGTACGGCCACAAGTCTTCCGCCATCCTACCGCCGGGCGCCGAGCCTGTTTCGCCAAAGCTTCGTACGTCGCTGTAATGCCGCCTGGATAGCCGCGCTCATCCTCCTGGGCGACCTCATGCGCCACCGTCTTGCCCATTGCGGCAAAGCCGAGCAAAGCGAGAATCGGCAGGACGATGGCAAGCGACAGCATGACGGGCGCGATCGCCATATACCAGGGGCGGTAGCGCAGCCAGAAATGAACGCCGATGCATCCGTGAAGCCAAACGATCAGGAGGACGAACGACTGGCGCATCCCATTGAACGGCGAATTCACCCACAAGGTGCGTACGACCGCCTTATAGGTGTCGTGATAGCCGTAGACCTCATGAACGATGCGTGTCGCAACGATATGGTCGATCAGCAGGAGGGGCACCAGCAGACCGGTAACGATCTGAAAAGCCTCGCCGGCGGGCATGACGAGCGTCCTGCGCTTGTAGAGCATTCGCAGCACGAGCAGGATATGCAGGATCAGCGCCCCATAGAGCAGCACGGTTCCGAGCGGATTGCGCCAAACCACCATGAACCAATGTTGCGCATGTTCGGCCATGCCGAGTGAGATCAGGCCGAGGGAATGGTTGGCCAAATGCATGATGACGAAAGCAAAAACGATCAGACCCGAGCCGAGACGCAGCTTTCGCACAAGGCGATCGGTCATGAATGGCTTTCTTGCCTCTATGGTCATCAAACCCAATGTATATTGCCCGTTCACAACTGATCCGAAAACGGTTATCGCCTATTCATCTGCAGCGCCGCGCGTCAAATATGACGCGCAAAGGTCGCTGTAGCACTTTTAACCTGCTGCATAATTTTATCCTCAAATCGATCCCGATTTAAGGAATTATGCAGTAGCCGCAACGCCGCATGCTGTCGAGGATGCGGCTTTTTGAAGCAGGGATCTTATTGTCACGCAACCGGTCGGAATTCGGGCAATCCTTTCACGATTCGGGCTCCTGCCATCACTTAATCGTCAACCGTGTGACGACATCATGAAAATCGCCTTTTACGCTCCCTTGAAGTCGCCTGCCCATCCGGTCCCATCCGGTGACCGGCTGATGGCGCGCCAGATCACCGCAGCATTGAAGATGGCGGGCCATCAGGTTGACGTCGCTTCCGAATTGCGCAGCTTCACGCCCACTCCGGACGCCGGCCCACGCGTGGAGATCGCCCGGCAGGCGAAAAGTGAGGCGGAGCAATTGCTGGAGCAGTGGCAGCATACGGCACCGCCGGATCTATGGTTCACCTATCATCCCTATTACAAGACACCCGATCTCATCGGCCCGTTCGTCGTCAGGAGGCTTAATATCCCTTATGTCACGGCCGAGGCTTCCTACTCCCGTCGTCATGACGAGACCGGCTGGCACGAGAACCAGCGCCTTATTGCCGATGCGGTAAGGCTTGCCGCCGTCAATCTGTGCTTCACCGAGCGCGACCGGATCGGTTTGCTCGATGCAATTCCCGAGGGCCGTTACGAGCGCTTCCCGCCCTTCATCGATACCGCGCCCTTTGCACGCTCCTTCGCCGATCCGCGACGGCTGATTACGGTGGCGATGCTGCGCAGGGGCGACAAGTTCGACAGCTACGCCATGCTGGCAAGTGCGCTCGATCTCATCCGCGATCAGGATTGGACCCTGACCGTCATCGGTGACGGGCCGATGCGCGGCGAGGTAACGTCGCTGTTCTCCGCATTTGGCGAAGACCGCATCGTCTGGCGCGGAGAACGTTCCACCGCAGAGATCGCGCAAGAGCTGGCGACAGCCGGTCTCTACGTCTGGCCAGGATGCAACGAAGCCTATGGCCTCGCCTATCTCGAGGCACAGGCCGCCGGCCTACCCGTCGTCGCGCAGGCAACGGCCGGTGTGCCGGAAGTGGTGATGGCGGGCATGACAGGACTTCTAACACAGGAAAGCGATGTCGAGGCCTATGCCGGGGCTATCGCCGAGCTTTTGAACGACGCGAGCCGGCATCGGGCCATGGCAGACGCAGCCTATGACTTCGTGCATCAGAAGCGTTCACTGCCCGCCGCATCGAAGCGGCTGGAAACCATTCTTCGAAAATATCTGGGAGACACCTATTATGAGCGATAGAGCCGACTGGCAGCCCCTGCGCGACGAGCTGCAGCGATGGAGCGCGGCCGGGCGAAAGGCGAAGCTATGGTTCCGCGACGACGACGCCATAGAGCCGACCCCTCCCCTCGACCGGCTTCTATCGCTTGCCAATCGTTTCGACGTGCCTATCGCGCTTGCGATCATTCCGCAACCGACGGGCAAGGCACTCGCCGAACGGCTGGCGGGCGAAAGCCGCGTCACCGCCACCGTGCATGGCTGGACCCACCAGAACTATGCGCCTGACGATACCAAGAAGCAGGAACTCGGCCTGCACCGGCCGCAGGCGGTCGTGCTCGACGAGCTGCATCGCGGTTTCGATAAGCTCGAAGCTCTTTATGGCAAGCAGTTCGTACCGCTGCTGGTGCCGCCGTGGAACAGGATCGACGATGCGCTGCTGCCGCATCTCGCCCCCTTCGGCTATCGCGCCGTCTCCGTCTTCGGATTGGCAAAACAGGCCCCCATCGGCTTGATCAATACGCATATCGATATCATGAGATGGCACGGGGTGCGTGGCGGTTTATCACATGCCGAAGTGATCGGACGTCTCGTGGAAGAGCTCCGGATCCGTTTCGACGGTCACGACGAACCGATCGGGGTGATGACGCACCATCTCGTCCATGACGATCTCGCCTGGGATTTCGTCGAGACACTGTTCGAGGAAACGGCCGACCATGCCGCCATCGAATGGCGGCCAGTCGGCAACTTCGTATACTAAAGCGCATCGCGCTTAGCTAAGTTCCTGAGCAAGCCCGATGAGGAGCCCTTCAGGCCCGCGGATATAGCAGAGGCGATATGCGTTGCCATACTGGACGACTTCGCCGACGAGCTGCGCACCGCGCTTGCGGAGCCTTTCAAGCGTCTCGTCGATGTCGTCGACGGCGAACATAACCCGGAGGTAGCCCAAGGCATTGACCGGATCGTTCCGGTGATCCGCGACGACAGCCGGCGCGAGAAAGCGGGAAAGCTCGAGCCGGCTGTGCCCATCCGGTGTGCGCATCATGGCAATCTCGACGCGCTGATCGCCGAGCCCGGTGATACGCCCGGCCCACTCTCCCTCAATCGTCGCCTGCCCTTCGAGCTCAAGGCCAAGCTCGCCAAAGAAATCGATCGCGCCGGAGAGGTCTTCGACGACGATTCCGACATTGTCCATCCGTTTGACGGCCATGCTTGCAACCTCCCGAAAGTCGTTCCAGTCTAAGGGGTGCTGCTCGGTCTAACAATGGGTGCTTGCGGCCAAACGTACGTCAGAGCTGCAGCGATTGTCCGTCAAAGGCGAAGAACGCTTCGGGGAAGCTCTTCTGCGCATCGTGCTGCATATCATCCAGTTCGCGGTCCGTGCGGCCAGGCGCATGATGGAACATGGCAAGCCGCTTGGCACCGGCCTTCTTGGCGAGCTTGATGCCCTCCTGCCATGTAGAATGGCCAAAACCGAGATATTTCTGCATCTCCGCTTCGAGATAGGTCGCATCGTAGATGGCAAGATCTGCATCCGCCATCAGTTCAAGCGCCGCCTCATCGAGTTTGCCTGCCACGTGCTCGGTGTCATAGACCATGGCGATCACCCGACCCGCCCATTCGATGCGATAGCCGATACAGCCGCCGGGATGGTTCAGCCTCGTCGTATGGATGACGATGCCCGGATGCGGCTTCAACGTATCGCCGGCGGCGAAATCGCGGAAATTCATCGTCGCACGACAGATGTCGGGTTCAACAGGAAACCATGGCGGCCGCATGAACTGGCCGATCAGCTGCCGCGTCGTCGTCTTGCCGGCCAGATGGCCCGACCAGAGATCGACGCTGACGCGCGGATCGTAGATCGCGTTGAAGAAAGGCAGCCCGATGATGTGGTCGTAGTGGGAGTGAGTGAAGAAGAGATCGATATCGCGGACCCCCTCCTTGGCAAGCGAACCGGCCGCTTCGCGCAAACCCGTTCCGGCGTCGAATAAGATATGCCTGCCCGCATGCCGTAACTCTATGCACGACGTATTACCGCCGTACCGCTCAAATTCCGGTCCCGATACAGGGATGCTTCCCCGCACGCCCCAAAATTTCAGCTCAAAACTATCGTTGTTCATGGAAGTTTTTACACCATTCCCCTTTCGGTCAAAAAAAGCACACTTTTGCTATCGTGCGAAGCCAGCAATTTCCAAAAGTTGCGCGGTGGTAAAAACTGGATCTCATCGGTCTGCCGACACAGATCGTTGAACGGATTGCCGCCAACGGATCGCACAGATCTAATATAGGTATGAAATGGCAGAATAGATAAGAGGCGGGAATTAGCGTGTGACGCCAGCGACCCAAATTATATTAGCGCTCGATGAAAAGCGAATCTTGGGAAGAGCCAAAAAGATTTGGGAGAAACTTGCGCGCCTTTATCTTACAGCGTCGCGGCCGACCGTGCGGCCTGTTCGTAATAGCCGGACAATGCCCTGAGATGCGAGGCGATATCGGAGAGGTCATCTTGCGAGAGACCCGATACTTTCGTCGCCTCGACAAGCAGCCGCTCGCGAATTTCGGTATAGCGCTTCAGCGCGTCCAGGCCCTTGTCGGTGACCCGGATAGTCTTTTCCTTGCCGGCCTTGCCGCTTTTGACAAGGCCTGCCGCCTCGAGCTTCTTGATGGCGTAATTGGCGACATGCGTGTCCTCGATGTCGAGGACGAGGCAGAGATCGGCAAGCGTTTTCGGCCGGTCGCGATGCCGCACGGAATGGATGATCAGGATCTCGATCGGCGAAAGGCCAGGTACGCCGGCCGCCGCCATGCAGCGCACCAGCCATCGATTGAAGGCATGCGAAAAGAGGATCGACCCATATTCCAGCTCCGACAGGGCCGGCGAGCTACCACCGGCCAGATGGGCCGACGATACGATCAATTCACGCCGTTCGCTCTTTTCTTCGGACGTCACCTGAAACTCCTTCGAACCCGGATCAAGGCCCTGCAGACCAAAAGGCCGAGTGGGCGATTGCCGCTCGGCTCCAACATTAGATTCCTATTCGTCCCGCTTCCCGTAGCCGCCGCCGGTGGGAGTGACGACCGTGAAGGCCTCGCCCGCTTCGAGCACGGTATGGGCCGAGCCGATCAGTTCCTCGATCTTGCCATCGTTGCGACGGACATAGTTGCGGCCGGTCTGGCCGGCTTCGCCGCCCTTGACGCCGAAGGGCGCTACGCGCCGATGTCCCGACAGGATCGCGAATTCCAGCCTTTCGCGCGTGCGGATGGTGCGCTGCGTGCCGTTGCCGGCATTCCACTTGCCACGGCCGCCTGAATTCGGACGAATGTGGAAATCCTCCAGCACGACCGGGAACCGCGTCTCGAGAATTTCAGGGTCGGTCAGGCGCGAATTGGTCATGTGCGTATGCACGGCATCGGCGCCGTTGAAGCCCGGTCCTGCCGGCGCGCCGGAGCAGATCGTCTCGTAATATTGATAGGCATCGTTGCCGAAGGTCAGGTTGTTCATCGTTCCTTGGGCTGCAGCGAGCGCCTCGACCGCGCCGAACAGGCAGTTGGTCACGGCCTGGCTGACTTCGACATTGCCGGCAACGACGGCGGCCGGATATTCCGGCGTCAGCATCGTACCTTCGGGGATGATGATGCGGATCGGCCTCAGGCATCCGGCATTCATCGGAATATCGGCCTCGACAAGCACACGGAAGACATAGAGCACGGCCGCCCGCGTCACCGGCTGTGGCGCGTTGAAATTATCCGGGCGTTGCGCCGAGGTGCCGGTGAAATCGACCGTTGCCTCGCGCTTGTCCTTGTCGATCGAAATCTTGACGACGATCTTGCAGCCCTGATCCATCTCATAGCTGAATTCGCCATCC
The DNA here is from genome assembly GCF_047041135.1 of Rhizobium sp. WW22. Classification (NCBI taxonomy): domain Bacteria; kingdom Pseudomonadati; phylum Pseudomonadota; class Alphaproteobacteria; order Hyphomicrobiales; family Rhizobiaceae; genus Rhizobium; species Rhizobium sp. WW22. Next base: position 616,532 of record NZ_CP178199.1, on the reverse strand, counting down.
GACAGACGGTCGAGGACGCGGCGCACGCTTTCGGCGGCGTTGTCCTGAACGTGACCCATATAGGCGTCGACGACATCTTCGCCGAAGTGAAAAATCATCTTCTTCAGCTCGGCGACACCCTTTTCATTGGCGGCAACCTGGGCCTTGAGATCGTTGATGTTCTGCGCCAGCGTGCGCACCGGATAACGCGCACCTGTCAGCAGTTTGGTAAGTTCTGCCTCACAGAATCGGCCGCGATCGAGCAGCTTGAAATTGTCGATATAGACGCCTTCTTCCTTGATATGGGTGGCAAGCGGCGACATCGATCCCGGCGAAATGCCGCCGATATCGGCATGGTGGCCGCGGCTGGCGACCCAGAAGCGTATCTTCTCACCGGCATCATCGAAGACTGGGGTGCAAACCGTCAAGTCGGGCAGATGCGTGCCCCCATTATACGGCGCGTTGATGAGGAAGACGTCGCCCGGATGAATGACGGCGTTCTCGCGGATCGCGGTTGCGACGGATGCATCCATCGAGCCCAGATGAACCGGCATATGCGGCGCGTTGGCAACCAGATTGCCCTCCGCATCGAAGACGGCGCAGGAGAAATCCAGCCGCTCCTTTATGTTGACCGAATAGGCCGTGTTCTGCAGCGTCATGCCCATCTGCTCGGCGATCGACATGAAGAGATTGTTGAAGATCTCCAGCATGACGGGATCGGCCTTGGTGCCGATGGCACTGCGCTCCGGCAGCGCCTTGATGCGCGTGAGGACGATATGATCCCTTGCGGTCAGTTGCGCCTGCCAGCCGTCTTCGATGACGATCGTCTGGTTCGGTTCGATGACGATGGCCGGGCCGGTCACGGTCTGGCCGGGCTTGATCGCCTGGCGCAGAACGACGGCCGCATCGTGACTTTCACCGTTCGAATAGAAGGCGGTGCGCCTTGCCGCCTCAGCTTCACCTTCGGCTATCGTCTCCAGCTCGACTGCGATATCGGCGGCAGCACCGCCGATCGTTTCGATCTCGACGGCTTCCACCACTAAAGGCTTATCCTCGGCAACGAAGCCGAAGCGGCGCTTGTGCAGCGTCTCGAACTGACTGCGCAGCCGCGCGGGAGCGTCAATCTTAGGAAAGGTCGTCTCGACCGCCAGCAGCGTATCGGTGCCGGCGTAGCGGATATGTGCGCGCTGGACAGTCTTGATCTTGGCCGTTGCGACGCCTTGGGCTTCCAACTCGGGCACGCATTCGCCGCGCAATTCGCTACCAAGTGCTGCGATAGCTGCTGGTGCAGCGTCATCGAGGGAAACACCGAGCGCCTTCTGGCGCGTTGCGCAGATATCGGCAAGCCCCATGCCATAGGCGGAGAGAAGACCGGACATCGGATGCAGAAGGATGCTCTTCATCCCAAGCGCATCTGCGACCAGGCAGGCATGTTGGCCGCCGGCGCCACCAAAGCAGTTGAGCGCATAGCGCGTCACGTCATAGCCGCGCTGAACGGAAATCTTCTTGATCGCCTCGACCATGTTGGCAACCGCGATGCGGATGAAACCGTCGGCGACATCTTCCGGGCTGCGACCATCGCCGATCTCAGCTGCGAGTGCTGCGAACTTGGCGCGCACCGTCTCGACATCGAGCGGCTGATCCTGGTTCGGTCCGAAGATGGAGGGGAAGAATTCCGGCAGCAGCTTACCGGCCATGACATTGGCGTCGGTGACGGCCAGCGGGCCGCCGTTGCGGTAGCAGGCAGGCCCAGGAAAGGCGCCGGCCGAATCCGGGCCGACACGGAAACGATCGCCATCGAAATGCAGGATCGAGCCGCCGCCGGCCGCAACGGTATGGATCAACATCATCGGCGCCCGCACGCGCACGCCGGCGACTTCCGTTTCAAAGGCGCGCTCATATTCGCCGTCGAAATGGGCCACATCCGTCGAGGTGCCGCCCATGTCGAAGCCGATGACATTGGCAAAGCCCGCCTCTTCGCCGGTCTTGGCAAGGCCGACCACGCCGCCGGCCGGACCTGAAAGGATCGCATCCTTGCCCTGGAACATGTCTGCGGCCGTCAATCCGCCCGACGACATCATGAACATGACGCGCGCGCCGGTGCGCTCGACATCAAGCTCATCGCAGACCTGACGGATATAGCGACCGAGCACCGGCGAGAGATAGGCGTCGATGACAGCCGTATCGCCGCGGCCGACGAGCTTGATCAGCGGTGAGACCTCATGGCTTACTGAGACCTGTTCGAAGCCGATCGATCGTGCGATCCGGGCGACTGCCGCCTCATGCGCCGGAAATTTATAGGCATGCATGAAAACAATGGCGACGGAGCGATAACCCCTAGCAAGAAGGTCGCGCAGCGCAGCTTCTGCAGCCTTTTCATCCAGAGCCAGTTCGACGGTGCCGTCGGCAAGCACGCGCTCCTCGATCTCGACAACATCTTCGTAAAGCGCTTCCGGCTTGACGATCTCGGTCGCGAAGATCTTCTTGCGTTCCTGGTAGCCGATGCGCAGCGCGTCGCGGAAACCCTTCGTCGTCACCAGCGCAAGGCGCTCACCCTTGCGCTCGAGCAGCGCATTGGTGGCGACCGTCGTGCCCATGCGGACCTCGCCGATCGCACCTTCAGGAACCGGCTCGCTCTTGCCGAGACCGAGATGCAGGCGGATGCCGTGGACGGCTGCGTCGCGATAGGCCTCGGGATTTTCCGAGAGGACCTTGCGGGCGTGGAGAGCGCCGGACGGATCACGCCCGACGACATCGGTAAAGGTACCGCCGCGATCGATCCAGAAATCCCAACGATCCGAAATCTTCTCCGACAAATCCGCCTCCAGCAGCATTACACCAACAACGATGACAATATATCGATAAATCGTCAACGTTTTGTCGTCAACATGAATCGATGCTCATCGCCGTTAACAATTTTTGCCATCATAACGCTTGCAGCGAACCCGACCTAATCCTCGAAGCGGCTCGTTCCCTCGCGATCGTAATCATATCGCCTTGCTAGCGGAAACGGCGGCAGCCAGGATTCGCGGCGGACGGTCCAGAGTTCGTAGGTCGGCCTTAGCTGATCAGGGGCATCGAGAGACCCGAGATTCACTTCGATTTCGTCCGCGCTTCGCGAGAAAACGGACGAGCCGCAGTGAGGGCAGAAAAAGCGGCCGGCATAGTCGCGTGTTTCACCTTCGATCGTCACCGCATCCTCGGGAAAGATCGCGGAGGCATGGAAAAGCGCGCCGTGATGCTTGCGGCAGTCGAGACAATGGCAAATGCCGACCCGATAGGGGCGCCCCGAGGCCACGATCCGCACCTTGCCGCACAGGCAGCCACCGGTAAGTCGATCCATCTTGCACCTCCTCAAAAACAGGCAGGCGGACTGTCTACGATAAACGGAACAGTCGCCGCGATCGTAGCGGCGAGAAGGATAAGGTTTCATCATAAGGCCGCGCTCCGTTAAAGCACAGCCGGAGTGGATGCGCTAATGTAGTCCACCGACGCCGAGCAGACGCTCGACCGCACCATGATCCGCAGCTAGCGCCTCGGGCGTCCCCTTCCAGGCAAGCCGCCCGCGCTCCAGAATGACGACATCGCTGGCAAAATCCAGTGCGCTCTGGATGCGCTGCTCGACGAGTAGGATCGTCATGTCGCCCGACTTGGCGAGCTTGGCGAAGGCCGTCATCAACTCCTCGCAGATGACGGGCGCCAGCCCCTCCAGCGGCTCGTCGAGAAGCAGGACGGAGGGGCGACCGAGGATCGTGCGGGCGGTCGACAGCATCTGCTGCTCGCCGCCGGAAAGCTGGCTGCCTAAATTTTTGCGACGCTCCTTCAGGCGCGGGAACATGTCATAGGCTTCCTGCAAAGCGCTCTTCGGCCGTTCCTTCAGCCCAACGGAGAGATTTTCCTCCACCGTCAGCGTCGGAAAAACGTCGCGCGTCTGCGGCACGTAGCCGAGGCCCTGATGGGCGCGGCGGGCGCTCGGCAGGCTGGCGATGTCGGCCGAACCCAGCCGGATGCGGCCATCATAGCGCCGGGTCTGGCCGGCGAGCGTGGCAAGCAGCGTGCTCTTGCCCATGCCGTTGCGGCCGAGCACGGCAAGCCGGCCGCCGGCCGGCACGGAAAAGGAAACCCCTTCCAGCACCCGCGTCGGACCATAGCCGGCCGACAGGTTTTCGACTTCAAGCGGCGTGGCCGGCATTGGCGTAGCTCCCAAGATAGGCTTCGCGCACCCGCGCGTCCTGCGTCACGTCTTTCGGCGAACCATCGAATATGATCGTGCCGGCGGCGAGCACGACCACGCGCTTGGCAAAACGGAAAACGAGGTCCATGTCATGCTCGATCATCAGCACGGCAAGATCAGCGGGGAGATCGGCCAGCGCCTGTTCGATGCGGCCCGTATCGCTTTGCGGCACGCCGGCGGCAGGCTCGTCGAGCAGAAGCACCTTCGGCTTCAGGGCCATCGCAACGGCAATTTCCAGGAGCCGCTGTTGGCCGTAAGCAATCTCGCTGACCTTGCGATGCGCGAGAGAAGCGAGACCAAGTGTGCCGAGCAGCTCCTCCGTCTCGGCCATGACATCGTGCATGGCGAGGAAATTGCCGAACATGCGACCGGCTCTACCCGTCCGCTGCAGCACGACCATGCCGACATGCTCAGCCGGCGTCATGTCCTGAAACAGCCGCGTCACCTGGAACGAGCGCACCAGCCCACGCCTGACCCGGCCGATGGCATCGACCTTGTTGACGCTCTGACCGCCGATGCGGACCTCGCCGGAATCCGCTTGCAGATTGCCCGTGACGAGATTGACGAAACTGGTCTTGCCGGCGCCGTTTGGACCAATGAGGGCCACGCGATCTCCGCGCGCCATCGATAGGCTGATATTGTTCGTCACCGTCAGGCCGCCGAACGCCTTCTTCAGATTGCTGACCTCGAAAATCGCACTCATGCCCGCGCCTCCCGGCGACGGGCCACATAGGCCGCGGCCGTGCCGTAAATACCCTTGGGCGCGAAGAGAACGACGAGGATCAGCAAAGCGCCAACGATCGTCAGCCAGTGGAAGGGATTGGCGGCGGAGACATAATCTTCGAACAGCATGAAGATCAGCGTGCCGACAAGAGCGCCGAACAGAGAACCTGTCCCGCCGAGCACGAGCATGACAAGCGCCTCGGCCGATTGCGTGAAGGAGAGACTGTCAAGACCGACGACCTGCGTCGAGATCGCGGTCAGGGCGCCACCGATGCCGGCAACGGCACCGGAAATGACATACATCTTGATGAGAGCCACCTTGGGCGAGGCTCCCATGGCGCGGATGCGCAAGGGATCCTGGCGGATACCGCGGCAGAGCATGCCGAAGGGCGAACGAACGAGAAAGCGCAAAAGCACGAGCACGATCAGAAGCAGTGCCACGCCGTAGAGGTAGGCCGTGTGCCCATAGAGATCGAACTCGAAAACACTAAACAAAGGATCGGCTGAAATGCCCGACAGGCCGTCGCTTCCGCCCGTCCAGCTCGATGCCTTGTTGGCGAATTCGTGGAAGAGATAGACCAGCGCGATTGACAGCACGAGTTGCGGCAGGCCATGAGCTCTCAGAATGACGATGGAGCAGACCAATCCGGCAAGTGCGCCGCCTGCAATGCCAGCAAGCGTCATCAGCAGCGGGTCGTTGATGCCGTAATGGGCGGATGCGATGCCGGCAGCGTAGGCGCCGGCACCGAACAGCGCTGCATGGCCGAGGGTCGCCACGCCGCAATAGCCGGTGACAAGATCGAGCGACAGCACGAGAAGCGCGATCGCGATCAGCCGCGTGAGAAGAGCGAGGTTGTCCGGAAACAACACGTAGCCGGCGGCAGCCAACAGGACGATGACCGCTAGCGCGATCAGATCCTGCCCGAATGTACGATGTCTGGTCACGATCGGTGCGGCCTCTCTTTCAAGGGTCAAAGCCATGTTACTTCATTCTCCCTGCAAAGCCGCGCGGGAAGACGCAGATGATGGCGATGACGGCCAGATAGAAGAAGAATTCCCCGTATTCCGGCATAAGGTAACGGCCAGTCGTATCGATGCAGCCAAGGATGAGACAGGCAAGCAGCGCGCCGGAAATCGAGCCCGCGCCGCCGACGGAGACGACAACCAAGAAGGTCACCATGTAGCGCAGAGCATAGTAGGGTTCGACCGGCAGCAGTTCGGCACCCACCACGCCGCCGAAGGCGGCAAGCCCAACGGCAACGGCGAAACTGACGGCGTAGACCACTTCCGTTCTGACACCGAGAGCCGCCGCCATTGCGGCGTTATCGACGGAAGCGCGCAACTTCACGCCGAAGGAGGTCTTCTCGATCGTGTACCACAATGCCAAAGCAACGATGAGGCCGCAGACGATCGCGAAGATGCGATGGGTGCCAATGGTACGGAAGCCAAGGTCGACGGAGCCTTGCAGGCTGCCTGGCAAGGGAATGGTCTTCAAGGTCGGACCGAAGACGTAGTTGGCGATACCGATGATGCAGAAGGTGATGCCGATCGTCATCAGAACCTGCGTCAACTCAGGCGCACCATAGATGCGCCGATAAAGCAGCCGTTCGATCGGGATGGAGATGATGACCGTGCCGACCACGGCCAGCAATACTGCGGCGGCATAGCCAAGACCAAGATCATGTGCGGCATAAGAGGCGATATAGCCGCCGATCATGGCAAAGGCGCCATGGGCCAGATTGACGACGCGCATCAATCCCATAGTGACGGAAAGCCCGATGGAAATGACGAACAGCACCATGCCGTAAGCGAGGGCATCGACTGCTATGCTGAGCACGGTTTGCATTGAAATTGCTGGTCCGGTTGTTGTTGCGCGGCCGCTGTCGTCACACCCCTGACCGGAGGCTTCCGATCAGGGGTTGGAGCTTCAGGAGCGCTTACTTCGCGGCAGCAAGGCCTGGATCGCCCTGCTTCTCGAAGGTCTGGATTTCCTTGTTGTAGTACTTGCCGTCACCGCCCTTGGCGACTTCGCGCAGATAGATATTCTGCGTGATATGCCGGCTTTCCGCATCGATGGTCACCGGGCCGCGCGGGCTAACCCAGGACAGACCCTTTACGGCGTCGACGGCCTTTTGCGCATCCTGCTTGCCGCCGGTCGCCTCGATCATCTTGTAGATGACATGCATGCCGTCGAAAGCACCGACGGCCGGGAAGGTCAGCTCGGCCGGATTGCCGATCGCCTTGTCGGCAGCGGCAACGAAAGCCTTGTTTTCGGGCGAGTCATGCGAGATCGCATAGTGGAAGGTCGTTTGCATACCGAGTGCCGCGTCACCAAGAGCCGGCAGATCGGATTCCTGCGTGAGGTCGCCGGGTGCAAACAGCTTGATGCCGGCGGATTTCAGGCCGTTTTCGTTATAGGCCTTGACGAAGCCGAGCGTCGTCGGGCCTGACGGCAGGAAAGCGAAGACGCCTTGGGCGCCGGAATCCTTGATGCGCTGCATGATGGGGCTGAAGTCGTTTGTCGACAGCGGCATGCGGATCGCCTGGACCACTTCGCCGCCCTGCTTCTCGAAACCGGCCTTGAAGGCATTTTCGGCATCGACACCCGGACCGTAATCGCTGACGACGGAGATGACCTTCTTGACGCCGGCATCATAGGCAACCTTGGCGATCGGCGTCGAGGTTTGCCAGGTGGTGAAGGAGGTCCGCACGACGAGCGGGCTCTTGGTAACGATGGCCGAAGTCGCGGCGTTGAAGATCACCATCGGCACATTGGCCTGCTTGAGGATCGGCGTCACGGCCATCGCATCCGGGGTAAAGTAGAAGCCGGCGAGATACTGGACCTTCTCCTTGACGACGAGTTCCTGGGCCAGCGCCTTCGACTGGGCGGGATCGGCCTGCGGCACGTCGCGGTAGATCACTTCCACCTCGTCATTGCCAACCTTCTTGCCATTCACGGCCATATAGGCGTCGATGCCTGCCTTGAAATTCTTGCCTTGCAGCGCGAACGGGCCAGAAAACGGACCGATGACGCCGACCTTGATAGTATCGGCATAGGCAGCGCTGCCAAGAGCAACGGCCGCAAGGGCGGCCAAGACAAACCGTTTCATTTTTCTCCTCCCGGCAGCCGTTTCTGATGCCGCCCTTGATCGTTCAAATTTCGATCATCACCAACTTCTCACGGGAATTGGTAATGTAAAATGAAATAAAACCTTGCTTCCATATCAATCCAGTTATGAATAGCGACAAATATCTTACTCGACTGTCGTTCCCAAGCGCTTGACCGAACCAGCCAGTTGTAACGCGTGGCGCAACGATGCGGCTGTTGCCACCACCATGGGCGGCAGCAGTAGCCATTCCAACGTCCAGGCAGTCCCCGAGCGCTCCTGCTCGTGTACCAGCGATTGATGAATGCCCGAAAGCTGGACGGCATTGAAGCGGGCCAGCGTGACCAGCGTTTCGGCGGCGACCGGGTTTTGCTTATGCGGCATAGCCGAGGAGCCGCCGCCGCCGGCAAGCTCGATCTCATCGCCGACTTGGGCCAGAAGCGCAACGTCCTGTCCGATCTTGCCGAGGCTGCCCGAAATCATGGACAGGAGCCCCGCCAGTTCGGCAATGCGCCCTCTCTGGCTTTGCCATTGCGGCTCGTCCGTCAGGCCGAGCGCCTGCGCCAGCGAGCTCCTGATTTCGGCCGCCCGCGGGCCGAATTTTTCCAGCGTGCCGGCGGCCCCACCGAACTGCAGCGGAAAACTCTCCTGCGTCAGCCGGTCGCGATATTGATCGAGCGGATGCCGCCACGCCCGCAGCCGATCGGACACGGTGATTGCGATCGCCGCCTGCATCCGGGTGCGGCCCATGAGCCGGTTCGATCCGAAACGTTCATCCAGTTTTGTGAGTGCGGAGGATACCGCAAAGAGACGGTTGCTCAGAATAAATGCCGCTGCCTTCAGCCGCAGCATCAGGCTGGTATCGATGACATCCTGGCTGGTTGCGCCGAAATGGACATGTTTGCCTGCATCCTCGCCGACCGCCTTGCGCAGTTGCCTGATAAGCTCAGGAACGACGACTCCATCCGACGCCGTTGCCGTCTTCAGGCTTGGCAGGTCAGGCTCGAAATCCGTGCAGACCTCCGCGATCCGCCCAGCCGCCGCTTGCGGGATCAGCCCATGCCGCCCCTCGACCTGGGCAAGCGCCGCTTCGAAAGAGAGCATGGCGCGGATATCGGCCTTGGCCGAGAAATACGCCGCAATCTCCTCGTCGCCGAGGAGGCCGGACAGGAATGGATGATCGAAGGGAGAAACGCTCATGGCCTATATATCGAGGAAAACCGTTTCCTTGTCGCCCTGCAAATGGATATCGAAGGTGTAGACGGAGCCTTCCTTCGCCGCAATCAGCGTTGCGAGGCGATCCCCATGTTCGATGCGTGCGAGCAAGGGGTCCTCGACGTTGGCCGCAGTCTCTTCCGGAAAATACATGCGTGTATGCAGGCCGATGTTGATGCCGCGTGCGACGATCCAGACGGTGATGTGCGGCGCCATCTTGCGGCCGTCCTTGAAGGGAACACGGCCAGGCTTGATGGTCTCGAAGCGGAAGACGCCGTCGGTGGAATTGGTCGGGCAACGCCCCCAGCCGGTAAAGTTCGGATCGGCCGTGCCGCGCAGCTCCGACGGGCTGTTGTAAAGCCCGGCGCTATCGGCTTGCCAGATTTCGAGAACAGCATCCTTGACCGGCGTTCCCGCGCCATCGATCACTCTTCCCGTCACCGTGATGCGCTCGCCGAGCGTCTTGTCGTTGACCATGACGGAGCCGAGATCGGTCTCGTAGACGCCGCCGATTTCGCTGTAATTCGGTGTCAGGCCGATGTGGACGTAAGGGCCTGCCGTCTGCGACGGCGTTTCCTTCAGATAGCCGAGATCCTGTACCATCAATTGCCCTCCAGCCGGTTTTCGAACAGGGTCGAACGGCGACCGCGCAGCACGATATCGAATTTATAGGCACGGGCATCCATCGGGATCGTATTACCCCAGTCAAGCGGCGCGATCAGCTGTTCGATCGCCTGTTTGTCGGGGATCGTTCCGACGATCGGACATTTCCAGATCATCGGGTCGCCCTCGAAATACATTTGCGTGATCAGCCGCTGCGCAAAACCATGGCCGAAAACGGAGAAGTGGATATGTGCCGGCCGCCAGTCATTGACGCCGTTCGGCCAGGGATAGGCGCCGGGACGGATTGTGCGGAAGGCATAATGCCCTTCCCCATCGGTAATGGCGCGGCCGCAGCCGCCAAAATTCGGGTCGATCGCGGCGAGATAGGTTTCCTTCTTGTGGCGATAGCGCCCGCCGGCATTGGCTTGCCAGAATTCAAGCAGGACGCCCGGAACTGGCCGGCCGCGCTCGTCGAGCACGCGACCATGAACAATGATCCGCTCGCCGATCGCGCTCTCGCCAGGCTTGGCGAAATTATGGATCAGGTCGTTGTCGAGCTCGTTCAGTATGGAATGGCCAAAGACCGGTCCGGTGATCTCCGAGATCGTCCCGTCGAGCGAGAGCAAGGCGCGCTGTGGAGAGCGCAAAACGGAGGTCTTGTATCCCGGCGCGAAGGCCGGCGGATGCCAGGCGCGATCCCGCGCAAAAAATGCGCCCGTTTCGGGCTTGCTGTTGCTTCTATCGGACATGTCTGCCTCGTTTTATGCCGCCTGTTCGGCGTCCATCTGTTCGAAAACCTGCTTGGCTATCTTGATCGCGTGGTTTGCGGCCGGTACGCCCGCATAGATCGCCACATGCAGGAGCGCCTCGCAAATATCGTCGCGCGTCGCGCCGGTGTTGCGCGTGGCGCGCACATGCATGGCGACCTCATCATCCTGACCGAGCGCTGCCAGAAGCGCGATCGTCACGATCGAGCGTTCCCGCCGACTGAGAGTCGGGCGCGACCAGACATGACCCCAAGCCGCTTCGGTGATCAGCTCCTGAAAAGGCTGGTCGAACTCCGTTACGGCCTGCTGGGCGCGATCGACATGCGCGTCGCCAAGCACGGCGCGGCGTGTCGCCATGCCCTGCAGATAGCGCTCGGACGGCGCGGTGAGGTTATTCATCAGGCTTGTTCTCCACGCAGGACGACGTCGATGAAGGCACGGATGACTTCGGTCAACGCCTCGGGTTGTTCGACGCAGGGAATATGGCCGGCGTCCTTGATCACTTCATAACGCGCATTCGGAATGAGCTTTGCCGTCGACAGCACCAGTTCCGGCGGGGTCGAGCCATCCTGATCACCGACGATGCAGATGGTGGGCACGGCGATCTTGGCCGCGGCTTCAGTCAAATCGGCATCGCGAAGGGCAACGCAGGTCGCGACGTAACCTGCGACCGGCTGGCGGATCAGCATGTTGCAATAGCCATCATAGGCAATGTTTTCCGGGCGGCGGAAGGCGGGAGTGAACCAGCGCTCCATGATGGAATCGACGATGGATTCGATACCATCAGCCTCGACCTTGGCGATGCGCGCATTCCAACTCTCGGCCGTGCCGATCTTGTGAGCGGTATCGCAGAGGATCAGCGCTCTCACCAGATCCGGGCGCCGCTGATAGAGCGACTGCGCGACCAGCCCGCCGACCGACAGCCCGCAGATAATGGCATTCTTGACCGAGAGGAAATCGAGCAGGCCGGCAAGGTCGGTGGCGTGATCCTCGATGGAATAGGGCATCTGGCCGAGATCGGAGAGCCCATGGCCGCGCTTGTCGTAGAGCACGATGGCGAAATCGCCGGCGAGCCGCACGATCACATCCCGCCAGATCCGGAAATCGGTGCCGAGCGAATTGGCAAAGACAAGAACCGGCTTGTCGGACGGACCGCCGATGATCTGATAGTGGATCGTGACGTCGTTAATGCGGGTAAACTGCACTGGAAATCTCCTCGGACGCGAGATTGGATGTATAATCCGGTTAGGTAAAATGATATTTCTTTGCTCTACGATAACTCCAGGGTTATGAGTGAGCATGCTCGACGCACGCATCAAGTTCCGCCATCTGCAGACCTTTGTCGAGGTTGCGCGCCAGAAAAGCGTGATCAAGGCGGCTGGCCTGTTGAATATCAGCCAGCCGGCGGTGACGAAGACCATCCGCGAACTCGAAGAAGCGCTCGGCGTTGCTGTCTTCGAGCGCGACGGGCGTGGCATCCGCATCACCCGCTACGGCGATGTTTTTCTCCGCCATGCCGGCGCCGCTCTGACGGCACTTCGCCAAGGCCTCGATTCCGTCTCACAGGAGCGTTCCGGTGAAGCGCCGCCGATCCGCGTCGGTGCGTTGCCGACGGTCTCGACACGCATCATGCCGCGAGCGATGGACCTGTTTCTCAAGGAGGAGACCTGGAGCCGCATCAAGATCGTGACAGGCGAAAACGCGGTGCTTCTGGAGCAGTTGCGGATCGGCGATCTCGACCTCGTCGTCGGCCGATTGGCAAGCCCCGACAAGATGACCGGCTTTTCCTTCGAGCATCTCTACTCCGAACAGGTCGTCTTCGCCGTCCGGGCCGGCCATCAGCTGCTTTCCGCCCAGCAATCGCTGTTTTCCGATCTCAACCGCTACACGATCCTGATGCCGACGCGCGGCTCGATCATCCGCCCTTTTGTCGAGAGCTTTCTGATCACCAACGGCGCCGGCGGACTGCCCAACCAGATCGAAACCGTCTCCGATTCCTTCGGTCGCGCCTTCGTGCGATCGAGCGACGCCATCTGGATCATCTCAGCCGGCGTCGTTGCCGGGGATGTCGATGATGGCCTGCTGGCGCTTCTGCCGATCAATACCAGCGAGACGAAAGGACCGGTCGGCTTGACCATGCGCACCGACGCCATTCCAAGCCTGCCCCTGTCGATCCTGATGCAGACAATCCGGGAAGCGGCAAGCGAGGTCGCCAAGAAGTTTTAAATCTCGCCTAGAACGGCAGGCCAACATAATTCTCAGCGAGCGCGGTCGATGCGGCGCGCGAATGGGTGAGATAATCGAGCTCGGCTTCCTGGATCTTCTGGTCGAAATCGCTGGTATCGGGAAAGCGATGCATCATCGTCGTCATCCACCAGGAGAAGCGCACCGCCTTCCAGACGCGAGCGAGCGCGCGGGCGGAATAGGCTTCCAATCCGGCATTCGAGCGATCCTGATAATGCTCGGCAAGGCCCGAAAACAGATAATACACATCGCTTGCCGCCAGATTGAGCCCCTTGGCACCGGTCGGTGGCACGATATGGGCGGCATCACCGACCAAGAAGAGACGACCGAACCGCATGGGCTCGGCCACGAAGGAGCGCAGCGGCGCGATCGATTTCTCGAAGGATGGTGCGGTGATCAGAGCCTCGGCATGATGGGCCGGCAGGCGGCAGCGCAGCTCGTCCCAGAAGCGATCGTCGCTCCAGTCCTCGACCTTCTCGTCGAGCGGACACTGAATGTAATAGCGGCTGCGTGTCATCGATCGCATGGAGCATAGAGCGAAACCACGGGGATGGTTGGCATAGATCAGCTCGTGATTGACGGGTGCCACCTCCGCCAGCACGCCAAGCCAGCCGAAGGGATAGACCTTCTCGAAATTGCGGATCGCCTTTTGCGGAACCGATTTGCGGCTGACGCCGTGAAAGCCGTCGCAGCCGGCGATAAAATCGCAATCGATGCGATGCGAAATGCCGTCCTTCTCGTAAGTCAGATAGGGCGTATCGCCATCGAAGCCATGCGGTTGGACGTTGGCGGTGCTGTAGATGGTTGGAGCACCGCTTTCCTTGCGGCGGGCCATCAGATCGCGGGTCATCTCCGTCTGACCGTAAATGACGACCCGCTTGCCGCCGGTGAGACCATGAAGGTCGATGCGATGATCGCGGCCGTCGAAGGCAAGCGAGAAGCCATCATGTGGCAAGCCCTCGGCATGCAAACGTTCGCTTGCCTTCGCCTGATCCAGCAACCGGACGGTGCCTTCTTCAAGAACGCCAGCGCGCACGCGGCCGAGAATGTAATCCTTGCCGACGCGATCGAGAATGACGTTGTCGATACCTGCCTCCGTCAGCAGCTGGCCGAGCAGCAGGCCGGACGGCCCCGAACCGATAATGGCGACTTGAGTGCGCATCGTCTCCTCCCATGCGTATTTCTTGCTTCAAGTCTCTTCGGCGCGAGGCAAGTCCGCAATGGACATTTCGGTCATGAAATTGCACAAATCGAGCATGGCAAGGGAGGAGAGCCGCGATGAAGACCGTGCCGACCTATGAGCTTTATGGCGAAAATACCGGCCGGAAGCCGGATTTCTGGCTGCATTGCGAGACAATTCCCTCTCGCAGCAGTCTTCATCACTGGGAAATCCGTGCGCACCGGCACGAGAGCTTCTTTCAAATCTTGTACATCGATGCCGGTTCCGGTGACGCCATCTTTGACGGAACTCCCCATACCATCACGCCACCCGCCGTCATTACCGTTCCGCCACGGCTCAATCACGGATTCCGCTTTTCGCGAGATATAGACGGCTTCGTCATCACGGTGTTGCTCTCGCATCTGAAGGCATCCCCGGGCGATCGCAGCCGGCTCGGAACATGGCTTGCCGAGCCGCATCTGACTTTGCTCGACACTCAAAACGAAGACGCGGCGTATGTCGCCAAGACGCTAAAACGCCTGGGCGAAGAATTTGCCAGCCATCGTAACGGCCGCAACGATCTACTCGATGCCTATCTGACCTCGGCCTTGCTGCTGACGGCGCGCATAGCTCAAAAGGCCGATGAAGGATCGACGCTCAGCGACGAGAACGAGCGCCGCATGGAGATGCTGCAGGGTCTCATCCAGCGCCACTTCCGTTCGCACAAGCCGGCCGCCTTCTATGCCGAGAGCCTCGGCATCTCGCCGGCCCATCTCAGCCGCATCGTCCGCAGCAAAACCGGGCGCGGCGCGCATGAGTTCATTACACGCAAGCTGCTGGATGAGGCCAAGCGCGAACTGGTCTTCACCTTCGCGACCGTCCAGGAAATCAGCTATCGCCTCGGCTTTGCCGACCCCGCCTATTTCTCCCGCTTCTTCGTCAAGCAGACGGGACAGACCCCGCGCGCCTGGCGGATGGGAGAACGGGTGAGGCTGGGAATGTGATGGTTACGGCAGCACCAGCCGCAAAGCCCTCTGCGTTTCCTTCAGCAGCGGCAGAAACCGCTCCGCCATATCGGACGCAGGGACATAAGCGGCCGGCGCGCCAATATTGATCGCCGCTACCGTCTGACCGCGATCGTTTTCCACCGGCACGGCAATCGAGCAAAGGCCGATTTCCAGTTCCTGGTCTATAACCGCATAGCCCTGCTCTCTGACCCGACGAAACTCGGCCATCAGCTCCTGAGGATCGGTTTTTGTATTCGGAGTATTCGCCTTGAGGTCGCTCCGCTCGAGCACCGAACGGGCCTCGCTTTCCGGCAAGGCGGCAAGCAGGACGCGGCCCATTGAGGCGCAGAAGGCCGGAAGCCGGCTGCCGGGCGTCAGGTTGATCGACATCACCCGGCGCTGCGAGGCACGGGCAATGTAGACGACCTCCGTGCCGTCGAGAACCGAGGCTGAAGCATTCTGCCCGGCGCGCTCGGCAAGCTGATCGAGATGCGGCTGGATGATGGTCGGCAGCGGCGTCGCGGCCAGATAGGCATGACCGAGCCTGAGGATCTTCGGCGTCAGCGTGAAGAACTTGCCGTCATAGACGGCATAACCGAGTTCGGAGAGCGTCAGCAACGAACGGCGCACCGTGGCGCGATCGAGGCCGGTCAGCTTCGATGCCTCGGCAATCGTCAGACGCTGCCGCGTCTCGCCGAAGGCTTCGATGACTTTCAATCCCTTGGCAAAGCCGCTGACGAAATCCGTTTCGCGCATATCAGCCTCCGATCTCTCACTCATTTTGTGCGATATATGAACAAAAATCAAATAACGCACAAAATGATTGCCGTCCAGACCATGCTGATCTATTCGAAAGGAAGAGGACGGGTCGTCTCAATCCGCCCGCATGGCAAGTGGGAGTTTCGGCATGGACAAGACAATTGCGAGCACGGCAGCCGCCGTCTCCGACATCGGCGATGGCGCGACCGTCATGATCGGCGGCTTTGGCGGCTCCGGCGCGCCGATCGAACTCATTCACGCACTGATCGACAAAGGCCCGAAGAACCTGACCGTCATCAACAACAATGCCGGCAACGGGCGTATCGGCATCGCTGCGATGATCGACGCGGGCATGGTCAGGAAGATGATCTGCTCCTTCCCGCGTTCATCCGATCCACGCGCATTCACGGACCGTTACCTGGCCGGAGAAATCGAGCTGGAGCTGGTGCCTCAGGGGACTCTTGCCGAACGCATCCGCGCCGGCGGTGCCGGCATTCCAGCGTTCTACACGCCGACCGCCTACGGCACCGAACTCGCCAACGGCAAGGTCATCGCCGAATTCGACGGCCGCCACTATGTTCAGGAGCGCTGGCTCAAGGCCGATTTCGCCATCGTCAAAGCTGAAGTCGGCGATGTGCAGGGCAATCTCATCTACAACAAGGCCGGCCGCAACTTCAATCCGCTGATGTGCATGGCCGCGGCCAAGACGATCGCGCAGGTCTCGAAAATCGTTGCCGCCGGCGAGCTCGATCCGGAGCACATCGTTACCCCCGGCATCTTCGTCAACGGCGTCGTTGAGGTCGCCGATCCGCAGCAGGAAGAAAATCTCATTCGAGCCGGAGTGGCCTACGTATGACCATCGACACACGCGAAGACATCAAGCTCTCCAACGCCCAGATCGCCTGGCGCGCAGCTCAGGATATCGAAGATGGCGCCTATGTTAATCTCGGTATCGGTTTTCCGGAAATGGTCGCCCGCTACCAGCCCCCAGGCCGTCAGGCGATCTTCCACACTGAAAACGGCATCCTGAATTTCGGCGAGCCGCCGGCGGAAGGCGAAGAAGATTGGGATCTGATCAACGCTGGCAAGAAAGCCGTCACGCTGAAGCCCGGCGCCTCTTTCTTCCATCACGCCGATAGTTTCGCCATGGTGCGCGGCGGACATCTGGATGTGGCGATCCTCGGCGCCTATCAGGTGGCACAGAATGGCGATCTCGCCAATTGGCGCGTCGGCTCCAAGGGTGTGCCTGCCGTCGGCGGAGCCATGGATCTGGTCCATGGCGCCAAGCAGGTTTTCGTCATCACCGAACATGTAACGAAGGACGGCAAGCCGAAACTGGTGGAGGCCTGCACCTTTCCTCTGACCGGCGTCGGCTGCATCACCCGCATCTATACGAGCCATGCGGTCATCGACATAGGCAGGCAGGGCTTCGTCGTGCGTGAAAAGCTCGCCGCAATGACGATGGACGAGCTGCAGGCGATGACCGGCGCGCCGCTCCATATCGATCGCCCCGTTGCCGACCTCATCGTGCCGACGCTCTGAAGCCGGTTGCCATCTTTCAGACTCGCGCGCGATGCTTTAAGCTTATAATATTTCGCAGGCCGCTTTTGCGCAACATGCCGTTGGGAGAAGACCATGACCGAAGCCTTCATCTGTGACTATATCCGCACGCCGATCGGCCGCTTTGGCGGGTCGCTCTCCTCGGTTCGTGCCGATGATCTCGGTGCCGCGCCGCTGAAGGCGTTGATCGAGCGCAACGGCTCGGTCGATTGGGAAGCCATCGACGACGTGATCTATGGATGCGCCAACCAGGCGGGCGAGGACAATCGCAACGTCGCGCGCATGGCAAGCCTGCTGGCCGGCCTGCCGATTTCGGTGCCTGGCACGACGATCAACCGGCTTTGCGGCTCGGGCATGGATGCCGTCATCGCAGCTGCCCGCGCCATCCGCGCCGGCGAGGCTGATTTGATGATCGCCGGCGGCGTTGAGAGCATGTCGCGCGCGCCATTCGTCATTCCCAAGGCCGAAAGCGCCTTTTCGCGCAATGCCGAGATCTACGACACTACCATCGGCTGGCGCTTCATCAATCCTGTCATGAAGAAGCAGTATGGCGTCGACTCCATGCCGGAAACCGGCGAGAACGTCGCGGAAGATTACAAGGTCAGCCGCGAAGATCAGGACGCCTTTGCCGTTCGCTCGCAGGCAAAGGCTGCCGCAGCGCAGGATAACGGCCGGCTTGCCAAGGAAATCGCACCGGTGACGATCCCGCAGCGCAAGGGCGAGCCCGTGATCGTCGGCAAGGACGAACATCCGCGCGCAACCACCATGGAAGCGCTTGCCAAGCTCGGCACCCCCTTCAAGAAGGAAGGCGGCACGGTGACGGCCGGCAACGCCTCTGGCGTCAATGACGGCGCGGCCGCGCTCATCATTGCGTCTGAAGCAGCTACCAGAAAATATGGCCTGACGCCGATAGCGCGCATCCTTGGCGGCGCGGCCGCCGGTGTCCCCCCGCGCATCATGGGGATCGGCCCGGTTCCAGCTTCGCGCAAACTGATGGCTCGGCTCGGCATGCGCCAAGAGCAGTTCGACGTCATCGAATTGAACGAAGCCTTCGCCTCGCAAGGGCTTGCTGTGCTGCGCGAACTCGGCATCGCCGATGACGACGCGCGCGTCAACCGCAATGGCGGCGCCATTGCGCTTGGCCATCCGCTTGGTATGTCGGGCGCGCGCATCGCCGGCACGGCTGCCCTGGAGCTCAAGGAAACCGGCGGGCGCTATTCGCTTTCCACTATGTGCATCGGCGTCGGCCAGGGCATTGCCATAGCGCTGGAACGGGTCTGATCGTTCCGATCAGCCCATGGTCCGCAGCCCGATGTGCGGCGGACCTGCCCGCTGCTGAGTGCGCGATATTAGCCTGCGACGGCGGCGATCAGCGATGATCTGGAACGGTAAAGGCTTTGGCGCGTTTTCCCGCTGCTCAGTGGGATCAGTCCATGCCGTCACGCCAGAACGTCTTAAAAGCATTTCCGCCAAGCGCCGTTATCATTCTCATTGCCATCACCCTGTTGCTGTCGATTGCGCAATCCGCCTTCGCAGCCGAGGGGCAGAAAGCCAGCCACCCTTCGGAAGGGCTGTTTCTGGTCCAGATTATTCTGCTTGTCGTATCGGGCAGGCTGCTCGGCGAATTGATGGTGCGCATCGGCCAGCCATCGATCATGGGCCAGATCATCGCCGGCATCATTCTCGGCCCCTCCCTTTTCGGCCTGATCTTCCCGCATGCGCGAGCGAGCCTTTTTCCTTCAGACGGCGCACAAAAGAGCATGACCGACGCGATCGGCCAGCTCGGCATTCTCTTTCTCCTGCTGCTTGCCGGCATGGAAACCGATCTGGGTCTTGCAAAACGCTTGCGCAAATCTGCGGCCGGCGTCTCGCTAACCGGTATCGTCATCCCGTTTGCTGCGGGATTTGCCTTGGGCGAACTCATTCCCGACGCCTTGCTTCCCGATCCTCAAAAGCGGCTGGTAACCTCCCTCTTCCTGGGCACTGCGCTTTCCATTTCCTCCGTGAAGATCGTCGCTTCCGTGGTTCGCGAGATGGACTTCATGCGCCGGAACATCGGCCAACTCATCGTCGCCTCCGCCATCATCGATGACACGATCGGATGGGTCATCATTGCCATAACGTTCGGCTTGGCCGAAAAAGGCACAGTCGATCTGACGACGCTCGCGACCAGCGTTATTGGCACATTGGCCTTCATGGCCGTCAGCTTCACCGTCGGCAGACGGGCGGTCTTCGAAATCATCCGCTGGACCAACGACAATTTCCGTAGCGACCTGCCCGTGCTCAGCGCCATCATCGCAATCATGGGCACGATGGCGATCATCACCAATTTCATCGGGGTCCATACCGTGCTCGGCGCGTTCGTCGCCGGCATTCTGGTCGGTGAATCGCCCATTCTCACACGTCAGATCGATGTGCAGCTTCGGGCTTTGACGACGGCTCTGTTCATGCCGGTCTTTTTTGGACTGACCGGTCTGCAAACCGATCTCACCGTGCTGGCCGATCCTTCCATCCTGCTGCTGACGGCTGCTGTCGTGGTCATAGCGAGCGTCGGCAAGTTCGGAGGCGCTTTTGCCGCCGCCAGGTTCGGCGGCTATTCGGCATCGGAGGCTCTGGCGCTCGGCTGCGGCATGAATGCACGGGGATCGACGGAGGTGATCGTCGCGACCATAGGCCTCTCGGTTGGCGTGCTGGACGAAAAACTCTTTTCCGTCATCGTCGCCATGGCCGTCATCACCACCATGGCGATGCCGCCGACGCTTCGGTGGGCGCTTGCCCGCCTGCCACTGCGTGAGGAGGAGCGCAATCGTCTGGAGCGCGAACAGTTCGAACGCGAGAGCTTCCTCGGAAATTTTGAGCGCATCCTGCTGGCTGTCGACGGTTCGCAAAGCAGCCGCCTGGCAACCTGGATAGCCGCTTTCTTCGCGGTGACACGCAAGATGCCCGTCACGGTGATGGATGCGCGCGGAGCCGATGAAACTCCAGACACGCCCGGTGCTATGGGAGCCTTGCATCCAGCGTCGCACGCCAAGGCAATCGCCGAAGATCTGCGCCAATACGCCACTGATCTGCTTGCGTCGGCGCCACCGGAGCAGAACCTGGCCGGCGAAGGCGATATCCATGTGACAATCCGAGAAAAGAGCGACAAGCTCGAAACCGTACTCGAAGACGTCTCCGATACAGGCCACGATCTTCTCCTGGCGGGCATCGAACCCTCCTTGGGAGACGATGGTCGCTTCGGCCCGTCGCTACAGGTCATGACATCGGCGTTCCAGGGAACTCCGGCGATCATCACGGCACGCGGCCCGCTTCCAAAGCATCCGGGAGATCTGCGGATACTGCTTCCCGTCAGTGGCACCGAGCGCTCCATCCGCGCCGCCGAATTCGGGCTCGCGATCGCAAAGGCGGCAAACGCCCATTGCGCGCTGTTATTAATCGTCGAGCCGCCCCGCGCCAGCGCTATTCCGCGTATCAGCGACCGAGGCAACGACCATCAGGATATTTTGAATAAGGTCGGCGCCATTGCAGATTATTATGGCGTGCAGATCGAAAAGGTCGTTCAGCAAGGACCTTCGCCGGAGCTCTCGATCCTGCGGCATGCGCGCAGCGGCGGATATAATCTGATCGTGCTCGGCGTAAGCAAAAGAGCCAGTGGCAGCCTTTCCTACGGAAGCGTCGCCGACACGGTGCTGCAGACCGCCGACAGATCCTGCATTTTCATCGAAACAGATCTGGCCTCCTCCTCGCAGGCAATTCGCGAATAGGCCGACCATCAGCCGTGAGATGGATCAGGAGAATCAATAAAACACATCAACGCTATTCATTTTTCCTATGCTACCTCCTAGTCCATATTGGCCGGCAATATGATTTGACCGAGCGCACCGATGTCCGACCTTGCCCTTTCGCGTGACCACGAAGAAGCCGATACGCGGGAGGGATGGAAGGTCGTCGCCGCGACCCATGTGCTGACGGCCGTGACCTTCGGAGCCGCCTATTCCTTCTCCGCCACCTTGCCGGGGCTTGCCGCGGAGTTTAGCGCCTCTCGCGGCGAGATTGCCCTCGTCTTCTCCATCTCCGCATTCCTCTTCTATTCTCTGGGCGCGATTGCCGGGCCGCTCGCCGACAGATGGTCGCCTCGCAGCTTGGTTCTTCTGGGGCTTGCTGCCATGATCCTCGGCTATATCGGCGCCAGCCGCGCGGGATCGCTCGTGTCACTCTATATCTGGTACGGCTTCGGCGTTGGCCTGGGGATCGGCCTCTCCTACGTTCCAGCCCTTGGCGCCGTGCAATCCTGGTTTATCCGCAGACGCAGCCAGGCCTCGGGCATCGCGACCGCTGGAATTGGCCTTGGCACCCTGGTGCTGCCCTTTGCGATCGGCCAGGCGCTTCCCTTCATCGGCTGGCGAGGCTGCTTCACCGCGCTTGCGTGTCTATTTGCCGTGTTCGGATTGCCGGCCGCAATGCTCATCCGCAAAAGGCGTGACAATCCGGATCCATCCTGGAGTCGAGCGGACAAGCATGCAAATGCTGCCATATGGCGGGACGGACGGTTCTATCTTTTCTATGCCGTGCTTGTTCTGTCGTCGTTTTGCACTTTCATTCCCTATGTCCATATCGTTGCAGCAGCCCAGGACATGGGTCTCTCGCTGCAAGACGGAACCACTCTTGTTGGCCTTATTGGCGTCGGCAACGTGGTCGGGCGCTTTTTCCTGGCCGGGCTCGGCGATCGCTTCGGCCGGCGCCGGCTATTGGCGTCTCTGACATTTGCCGTCGCCGCGTCCTTTGCTCTCTGGGCATTGGCATCAGGCATGATCCAGCTGGCGTTGTTCGCACTGACGTTCGGCATGAGCTATGGCGGCTGCGTCGGCCTTTATCCCGCTGTGGCGGCCGATCTGTTCGGGACGCGCAATATCGGCGCCGTCATCGGATATCTCTATACGGCGGTCGGTATCGCAGCCTTGATCGGGCCGACGGCAGCCGGTTTTATTTTCGACCATACCGGCAGCTATTCCGGCCCGATTATCGCAAGCGGCCTCGCCGCTTTTGCGGCTGGGTTCATGGCACTGCGCCTTGGGCACGAATAGCATCATTGGTGGCGGTGATTGTCAGAGTTGGGCTGCGATGGCGGCCTTGTCGATGATTGACCAGACGTGCCGAATCCGTCCATCCAGAAACTCATAAAAGACATTCTCAGCGAATTGGACCCTTCTGCCGTTCACCGCCATGCCGAACAACAGCCCCGTCGGTCTGCAATCAAATTGCAGGCGACATGCGACACGCGGCGGCTCGCAGATGAGCAGAGCGATATCGAAATGAAGATCGGGGATGGCGCGAAAATCACCTTCGAGCATTTGCCGATAGCCCGACAACCCCACATGGGCGCCATTATAGCACACGTCTTCATGGACGAATTTGCGCAGGCTCGGCCAATCCTGCCCGTTGAGACAGGCAATGTACCCTCGATAGATCTCGGAAAGGTCGGTGCTTGCCATTCTCATCACCCTCGGCTGGGTGACAGCCGGTTTCTCAGGCAGTCGCCTGCAGACGGCGGTGGCCGGCATTCATCATTGCAATCGGATGCTTGAGCGCCGGTGCCGGTCGGCCGATATGGTATCCCTGAACGGCGTCGATGCCAAAGGATTTGACAAGATTGAGCTGCTCTTCGTCTTCCACGCCTTCGACCAGGATGCGGTGACCGCGATTACGCACCAGGCCGATAATATCCTCAAGCAGAATCTTGGCGCCGTCGTTGTTTGCCGCATCATGCAGGAAGGATTTGTCGATCTTGACGGTTTCAAACTCCATCAGGCGAAGCCATGACAACCCGGCAAAGCCTGTGCCGAAATCATCCAGCCAGAATTTGATGCCGAGCTTCTTCAGATCCTGGATGCTGTCGAGCACATCCGGGCGTATCTCCATGTCGACGCCCTCAGTGATTTCGAACGCAACCCTGTGGCCGGAGACGCCCGTTTCCGCCAGAATGGCTGCGACCTGCGCAGCGAAGCCTGGGGCCCGCAGCTGGATCGGGGAAACATTGATGCTGACGGTGTCGACAATGTCGCGTGTGAGCAAATCGCAGCATGCTCTTCTGATTGCCCAGTAACCGAGCTCGATGATGGCACCCGTACGCTCGGCGACAGGAATAAAGACAGCCGGCGAAGAATTCGACCCATCGAGCAGCTGCAGACGCATCAGAGCCTCATAAGCGCCGATCTCTCCGGTCCTGAGATATTGAATCGGTTGATAGACCAGCGAAACGAGATTTTGCTGAATGGCGATCTTCAGGATGGCCGCGATGTTTTCGCTTGCGTCGCCGCCGGGCAGCTCGTTCGGGTCGAAGATCCGTGCGCAATTGCGGCCGCTCGCCTTTGCGGAATAGAGCGCGCGGTCGGCCTCATTGATCACATTCTCCAGCTTTGCACCAGCGAGATCTCTGGTAATGGTCGCGCCGACACTGACAGTGACATGCCGGAAACCG
The DNA here is from genome assembly GCF_047041135.1 of Rhizobium sp. WW22. NCBI lineage: Bacteria > Pseudomonadati > Pseudomonadota > Alphaproteobacteria > Hyphomicrobiales > Rhizobiaceae > Rhizobium > Rhizobium sp. WW22. The sequence continues at coordinate 592,697 of NZ_CP178199.1, read as the reverse complement.
TCCAGGCGCTGGGCGTGAACGATATCGAGAGCTTCGATCCCCTGGCAGATCGCCTCCGCCAGCGCCAGTGCATCCGAGCTGCTCTCCAGATCGAGAATAACGATGAATTCCTCGCCGCCATAACGCCCGACCGTCGCCCCTAGTGGCGCGACGATATTCGACAGCGCGTTGGCAACCGTGACGAGACAGTGATCGCCCTCCTGATGGCCATAATAGTCATTGTACTTCTTGAAGAAGTCGACATCGACCAGAAGAATGGCAAAAGGAGCGCGCTTTTCGCGCCAACGATCCCAAAACTGTTTCAGCCTTATATCAGCGGCTCTCCTATTTTCCATTCCAGTCAGGGAATCGGTAATGGAAAGCCGCAGAAGCGCCTCGCCGCGCTCCGTTGCCTGCTGCTGCTGCAATTCCGCTTCTCGCGCATTGAGGAAGACGTTGAAACGTTCCTTGTTCAATTTCCAGTTCACATAGGAGGTGAACACGAAGCAGCAGAGATAGAAGGTCGTAAAAGCCAGGCAATAGGCGGCGCTGTAGTGAAATTCCGTCAGCGATAGCAGGAAGAAGGCAAAGATCAGCCCCGACGAGGCAAGTGCAAGACCGAACTCGAGACTGAAGAACAAGTTAACGCCCATCATGAAGATGGCACCGAACGCGGCGTAATAAGAGAATGCCTCCGCATTCGTCGTCTGCAATGCCGGCAGCAGCCACACGACATATCCGAGAACGACAGCGGCCGCACAGGTCGCCTCCAGCTCGCCGGCACGACGCAGGCGTGAAAACTGGATTTCCAGCACCAGAAGCGAAAACCCGCCGATCAGAAACCGTGCAGGGATCGTCACATGCGAGACATCCGGAATGAAGACCAGATCCGTGATGAGGAAAAGGACATAGACGGGCACGGCAAGCCACAGACCGCTGCGAGCCAGGGCGCGCCGCGCATCATTGCTATAGGCTTTGTAGAGCACACGCAGCTCATCGGGATGATCCGTGCCCAGAGCAGCGCTCCGGCCAAGTTCGCTTCCTCCCGACAATTGACGCATGCTCATCATCACCCGAGTTAGCCGAGACTTCATGTCCACCGCGTTACCTTTGCGTCGCTCGAATGAACCAATCGCTCGCTTCACCACGGCGGCCAATTTGATCCGTTTGATAACGACAGCGTTGACGCAGCGACATTAACAAAACCATAGCGCTCAATTTTTATCTGAGATATGGTTTGCGGAGTGTTCACGGAATGATTTAAAATTGAAACAATTTCAAACCGCTCTAGATGGCTTCAGCCTCGTTACCTCCCAGTCCATCTCGGAACATACGAGATCGTCCGGTAACAGCATTGCAACCGACCAAATAAAGGAGGGCGAGGCCGAACTCGCCCTCATTCTCTCCCTCACGCAACAGGCGTTCGAAGCAAACGCGCCCGTTCCAGGCACCATGAAAGCCTTGACGGAGCGTCTGCAGGCGCTGAAAAATAAGACGACACCCCTGACCTGGGCGCATCTGGCCTCGGTGGCGCAGGGGCACCCCGTATCGTCCTACCTGCTGCAGGACCCTCTGACGCGATGGTCTTTCGAAAAGCCGCGCGGCTATAGCGGGGACGCCTATCTGCTGGATTTCATCTATGAACATCCAGCCGTTGCCGCACAGGTGGCGGAAGCTTCGGCGCTGGGCGCAGAAGTTTACGATTTCACCCGGCGTGCAGCATCCGCCGTCGCCGTGCGCGAAAGGCGTGAGATCCTGGCAGCCCATGTCGATGCGGTGGCGGAGGCGACGGATGGCGCCGAAGTCCTGGCAATCGCGGCCGGCCATCTTCGCGAAGCCGAGCTCTCCCAAGCTCTGCAGAGCGGCAGGCTCAAGCGCTGGGTCGCACTTGATCAGGATCCGGTCAGCGTCGGGACGGTGGCCTCGGCCTTCCATGGCAGCTGCATCGAAGCGATCAACGGCTCCGTTCGCACCATTTTGGGACGCGCGCAGAAGCTCGGCACGTTCGACTTCATCTATGCAGCCGGCCTTTACGATTATCTGGCCGAAAGCGTAGCCGTGCGTCTGACGGAGCGCTGCCTGCAGATGCTGAAGCCCGGCGGCAAGTTCCTGCTTGCAAACTTCGCCAAGGATATCGGTGTCGAAGGTTACATGGAAACCTTCATGAACTGGCCGCTGATCTGGCGAACGGATGAGGATGTCCAGTCGATCATCGACAAGGTCAAGCACCCGATCGCCGATGTTTCTCTGACACGCGGCGAAAACGGCGGCGTCATATACGCCGTTCTGACCGTATAGCCGACCGCAATCGTGATAACCGGCTAAGCCGCGCTGCGGCTTGGCCGGCAAAGTCGCAGCAGCGCAAGCACCAGAAGATTGACCAAGATGATTGCTGCGATAGCGGCAGGCGCTGCTGTATCTGGCGCCAATATCTGTTGGCGCAACAAATAACCCGATACCAGAAACGGCGTATTCCAGATCAATGCGCCGCAGAATGTCGCGATGGCAAAGCCTGGCGCCGGTATGGCAAGCACGCCTGCCGGCAAAGCCATATAGGCGCGAACGACAGGCACAAGCTGACCGAAGAACGTGGCCCGCACGGGATGACCATGATAATTGCGCTTCAGGCGCAGATACCACTCTTCTTTAATCTCCAGACGCCGGACCATCTTCAGCACGAAGAGGTCGCCACGCTTAGGTCCCAACCAACGGCCTATTCCATACCAGAACAGCGAACCTGCCATTGAACCGGCAGCGGTAACGGCGATCACTGCGGGCAGATCAACCGGGTGGGCGATGCCCAGCATGCCCAGCATCAAAAACAAGCCGATCGAAGGCAGGATGGGGACAAGCTTCTCGATTGCGGAACACAATGCAAGGCCGAACAGCCCCCACGCCGCCAGATCGGGCAGAGCATCCAATAGATAGGAGGAGCCGCTCATGTGGCGGCAGCCGGAGAATTTATCGGCCTGCGGCGGACGATCTTATAGACCCTGGCAGGCGGAAAATTGCGCAGCACCTGGCCCTGCAGCGTTGCCTTGAAACCAAACCGGTCAGCAGGCGATGCGGTATCGGACAGCGCAGGCCATAGGTGAACTGATAGAGCGCGCCGCCCTCGCGCAGTCTCGCCGAGACCGCGGTCAAAATGCCAATGACCGTCTTCGGCGACATGTTGAGCAGCGGCAATCCGCTGATGGCACAGCCAAATTGCTCTCCTTCCGGCAAGCCGTAAGCATCAAGCCGCGCGGCATCGGCGCAGATGACACGGGCATCAGGAAACCGCTGGCGAAGCAGGCTGGCAAAACTATCAGCGGATTCAATCAGCGTAATGTCGCTTTCGCATATGCCGCGTGCGAGAAGGGCTCGTGTGAACACTCCCGTGCCCGGGCCAAGCTCGAGAACCGGTCCCGCCGAAGGACCGATTTCGCTTGTGATCAGATCGGCCAGTACCGGGCCGGAGGGGGCGATCGCTCCCACCATGCGCGGATTGGTCAATAGAGTTCGCAGAAATAGTGATGTGTTTGACATGTGTTCCCGCCAATAGGGCCTCAGGAGATTCGCCTGCACGACAGGCTTTTCCTAGGAGGAGCCGATTGCGAGAACATTGCATCGGGAGCCGATAGGCTATCCGGCCATCGGAAAGCTCAGTCTGAAGGCCGCGCCACCCGTCGATCCGTCGAGGACACAAACCTTTCCACCATGGAGCCTGGCAATTTCCTGGACGAGGTTCAGCCCGAGGCCGAATCCCTTAGTGCGTCCCTGGAGACGATGAAACGGCTCGAAGATACGGTCCCGTTCTTCCTCCGGGATACCGCTTCCTTCGTCGCTTACGGTGATACCGGTGGCGCGGCTGACATGGACGGTGATCCTGCCACGGCGACCGCCATGGTGGATCGCGTTCTGTACGAGGTTGGTAACGGCCCGCTCGATGGCCATGCGATCGCCAAGGACTTCCACGGCCTCCTCGTCCTTGATGAAGCAGGGTTCATAATTGGCGGCGATCGCGAGCGGCGCTAGTTCTGAAACGACGTGTTCAGCGACCTCCACGAGATCGACCGAAACCGGCTCGAAGCGGTGATTGAGGCGCTGAAGATCGAGGAACTGCTCGGCAAGCGTCGCAAGGCGGACGGTATCTTCGAAGAGCCGCTCCTTCAAAGGGCCTGCCGGCAGGCCATCGAGACGTGCCTGCAGGATCGCAACCGGGGTCCGCCATTCATGGGCAAGATGGGAGAAAAGACGCTTCTGCCGCTCATAGCCTTCGTCCAGCCGCCTTAATGCATCATTGACGGCTTCGACAAGCGGCAGGATTTCACGCGGGACATCGTCGGCCGGCAGCCGCGTCCCCTGGCGATTGATATCGATCTGCCCGGCGCGGGCAACGGCGGAATCCAGCGACGAAAAAGCGCGGCGAACCACCAGCGGTGCTGCAATCATCGTTGCGATCGCCGTAACGATCAACAGCGGCAGAAGGGCGCTGATGAAGACGATGCCGACCGCACCAAGGATGCGGACCGTCGACACGGTACCGTCCACGCCCGTCAGGACCTGGATCTCGCCGGCCGGAGACGACACCCATTGCAGCCGTGCGGCGGGCACGGTGCTGCCACCGAGATTGCTGCCGAAACGAGCCTGTCCGATGCCGTCGAGCGCAGCGCCGAACGCTGCATAGGCCGGCGGCACATTTCCGTCCTTGATTGTGGCACCGCTGCGATCGCGCACGACGAACCAGAGACCTGGCAGGTTCTCGCGCCGCGCCAAAAGCGCCGGTGTTTCCTTCAGTTCAAGGGCGCCATTCTGATCGCGGCCAATCGACTGGGAGATGGCATCGATGGTCTCGTCTTCCGGCTGAAGCGAGATAAAGCTGCCGGTCGCCCACAAGGCGGCGACGATCAGCACCGCAAGCAACGACAAGAAGATCGCCTGCAGGAATGACAGGCGCGATACGAGACGCCATCGCAGGGAAGGCTGGCTCGCGCTCATGATTTCAGTCTCATCAGATAGCCGATGCCGCGGACGGGATGAATCTCCAGGCCGGACTCCACCAAGGCAAGTTTGCGACGAAGACGGGAGATATGCGCATCCAGCGTATTCGATTGGATATCTTCGCTGAACCCGTAAACGGCCTCTTCCAGAGCATGGCGCGGTACCGTGCGGCCAAGACGGCGCGCAAGCGCCTCGAAGACCAGAACTTCCCGGCGCGGCAATTCGAGTCGCTCGCCTCCAATCAGGATATCGTGGCAGCCGAAGTCATAGGACAGCTTGCCGAAATTCACCACCTCGGTCCGCAACTCGCCGGGGCGTCTCAGAATGGCGCGCAATCGCGCCAGCAGTTCTTCAATGGCAAATGGTTTGACGATGTAATCGTCGGCGCCGGTATCGAGACCACCGATGCGATCGCCGAGATCGCCGCGCGCCGTCAACACGATGACGGGCGTATCGATGCCGGCAGCCCTCAGCTTTGGAATGATCGACAAGCCGTCTCCGTCCGTAACCTGCCGGTCGAGAAGAATGGCATCATAGGGAAGATTTATCGCAGCCTCTTCGGCATCGGCCAGCATCGACACGTGATCGACGATGGCATCGCGAGCCTGCAACGCAGCGCTCAGCGCTGCAGCCATTTCCGGCTCGTCCTCTAGCAACAAGATCCGCAATGAACCATCCCCAAAAATGGAACGACTGCATTGCATAAGCGGATTGCGGGAAGATTGCGACCCTATCCGGGCTACACTTTATTATTCATTGGAGAATTTGAACCGATATGCTGCCGGTATCCGAAGATCTCGGCCAGTTCGGCTTTCGACGCCAGCCGAGTCGCAGGGGAAGGCATCGCCTCCCCCTGCGATATCCGCCGTGCGGTGGCCGATAGGTAAGCTACAGCGAACGGAGGAGTGAACCCACCGTGCAAATGGTTTCTCGCCCGTCCTGATTTTGCTGCCGCGCCGCCATTCTCGAAGCAACAGAGATCGAGAAGTAAAAGCCGTGAAGCGTTTACCTGCATCAAGCCCACCTCATTTGAGGCGGCTCACATGCAATGCCAGCAAGCTGCGATAGTCCAGACCTTCCTCACGCTCGGGAAGGCCGATATCACGAAGCTGATAATTCGATAGTTCGGATACCTGCTGATAGATCTGCCGCCGTTTCCAGGCGACAAACAACAGGGCACGTACAGTCCTCCAGGCACCGAATTTCTGGTACAGTTCATCGACCGTTGCCGTCAAACTTTTGACAACTATAAATTGTGAATGAGTCATCGTTTTTCCTGGCGCAATCACGCGACCAGGTCCTCTTGAAGCTTGACCGACTTCAGGAGTGGATGCGTCAACGACGCACCAAGTCATTCCCTGGGCAGGTCATATAGGTTTAACGGGAAAACGCCTAAACGGCGACAGATAAAGCTATTTAAAGCTTTAATTATAGAGTCGTCGTGCAGTTGGTGCAGCACACACCAAGGCCATTGACATCATTCCGCCGGAGACGTATGTAAACATATGTAGATTATGCATATCACGCCTCCCTGTTCGATTTGCGGATGCGTCTATCATACGCAAGATTCGGAAATCGGCAACCCCACAATTTCGAATTGCAAATATCCGGCACAACATGTTGCATCAAAGCAACGGTGATGACGGTGTCAAATCAGCTGCAAGGCAGGTCCGACGACGAGCAGAACTTTCAGAGCTCACTAGAACGAATTGACGATGCCCCCTCCGGTGCGCATCTGCTGCACCATGATATGGGCATGGTAGTGCATGGCGCATTTGATCGCGTAGATTTGCAGGACGACGGGCGAGCGCCGATGCCGCAGGAGATTGAAAAGCCGTGCACGGTAAGTGGCGCGCAGATCCGCTTCCTTCACCCGGCGCATCAACCGGAGGAAAATCCCGACAGCCTCGAATGCCCATGTCGCGTTGAGCGCCAGCAAACGCAGCGGATGGCGGCGCAGGTGACGTAAGCGGGTACTTTCCGGTTTGATACGTGCGTCGATGTAAAGCGCATCCAGCCGATCGAAATAGGCGGCCGGCTCATGCAGATCGCTCAAGACCGAAAGATATCCGTCCCGCAAGGTTTCGCGCGAGAGCTTGAGCGGGATGACATTGGTGCCGTAGGCGGGCGGATCGTCATGATCGAGACGGCCTTCCTTGGCGAGACGTGTATAGAGCGGCGTCTTCGGGATCGCCGCCAGCATGCCGATCATGGCGTTGACGATGCGCGCATCCCTGATGAAGACCCGCTGCGCATCGAAAATGGTCGCATCGTCGCTATCGAAGCCCAGGATCATGCCGCACCAGACTTCCATGCCGGTCTGCTGGATCGCGTGGATTTTCTCCAGCATCGTCCCGCCCTTGCGCAGGTTCTGCAGCTTCTTGGTTTCGCGCAGAGCCTCTTCGTTCGGCGTCTCAATGCCGATGAAGACGGTGCGGATATTGGCATCGACCATCAGCTGCATCAGTTCGGCATCGTCAGCCAGATCGATCGATGCCTCCGTCAGGAACGTCATCGGATAATGATAGCGCTCCTGCCAGGCGACGACATCGCGCAGCACTTCCTTGATCGCCTTCTTATTGCCGATGAGATTGTCGTCGACGATAAAAGCCGTATCCATTCCGGAGGCGAGCAGGGCTTCCATCTCGGCGATGATCTGCGTGCTGGTCTTGATGCGCGGCTTGCGGCCGAAAACCACGATGATATCGCAGAAATCGCAGGTAAACGGACAGCCGCGCGAGAACTGGATGCTACCAACAGCATATTCGTCCATCTTCAGGAGATCGAAGCGCGGCACGGGCACCTTGCTCATATCCGTCTTGTCGGCCTGTTCATAGCGCCGGGCATGATGGCCTTCCTGCCATTCAGCCAGGAATTTGGGCCAGGTCTCCTCCGCCTCGCCGATAAAGGAGACGTCGACGAGGTTGCCGAAATAATCCTCCTTGACCGTAACCCAAGGTCCGCCGACGACGGTGAAACAGTTGCGCCGTTTGAGCTCGGTCAGGATTTCCGTCATACGAAAGCGCTGGACGATCATCCCCGTCAGCGCAACGATATCGGCCCTCTCGCAAAGGCCGTAGTCTATCGGCTCGATATTCTCGTCCACCAGAGTGACGGTATGTTCCGCAGGCGTCAGCGCCGCCAGCAAAGGCAGGCACGCCACCGGAAGGTTAGCTTTGACGTCGAACAGCGGCAGAGCGTGCTCCATGCCCCAATAAGAGGTTTCGAAACGCGGATTGATGATGACGATATGAGCCATTGAATGGTCCGCTCCATGATATGAAGATCTGGTTCGGTATTGCTTTGAGCCTGTATGTCATTTGCAGCTGCATGCGCCGGCCTTCCGGCTGCGAAGCAGGGTCTTCCAGCATCGAGGCGGCTGTCTTAGCAGCCCTATATGAGCTCAGGATTAAATTCGGGATGCTGACGACGCCATTGCCTCCTGGCGATCTCGTCGGCAGGTACTCATAAACATGGTTTGCAATGCCGCTAAAAATTTTTTCGGCAGCAATGTCGAAATCGTCCCGATGCAATCGTCTTTATTCCAGACATGGCGCGAAAGCATATTATCGGATCTTTCGCGCCTTGAGCTGAACCGGATGAAGGGAGCTGCAAATGAGTTCGTCCTATCGTTGGGTGATCGTTGGCGCCGGCGCGCTGATGACCTGTGTTGCGCTCGGCGCGATGTTTTCCCTGGCAATCTTCCAGGTGCCGATCGCCGCCGATACAGGTTGGTCGCATGCCGGCATCGCCGCCGCCATGACGCTGAATTTCCTGACCATGGGCCTCGGTGCCTTTGCCTGGGGTGCTGCAAGCGATCGCTTTGGCATCCGCATCGTGGTTGTGATAGGCGCGCTGCTGCTCGGGCTGGCGCTTGTCCTGGCAAGCCGGGCGGGCTCGCTTCTGCAATTCCAGCTGACCTACGGCATTCTCGTGGGCCTTGCCGCCAGTGCCTTCTTCGCACCGATGATCGCGGCAACGACCGCCTGGTTCGACAAGGGCAGAGGCCTGGCGGTGTCGCTGGTCTCAGCCGGCATGGGCGTAGCGCCGATGACGGTGTCGCCTTTCGCCCGCTACCTGATTTCGGCTTACGATTGGCGTTTTGCCATGCTTGTCATCGGCATCATGGCCTGGGTTCTGCTGATACCGGCGGCGCTGCTGGTGCGGCGAGCACCGGTCTTAGCCGAGACGACCGGCGCAGACAGGCAAAGGGAAGAGCAGCGCCTGCCCCTTGGCCGGATCTTCCGCTCGCCGCAGTTCCTCGTGCTCGGCGCGACCTTCTTTGCCTGCTGTGCGGCCCATTCCGGACCGATCTTCCACATGGTCAGTTACGCCACCATCTGTGGTGTGGGGCCGATGGCGGCGGTCAGCATCTATAGTGTCGAGGGCCTTGCGGGTCTTGGCGGCCGCCTCCTTTACGGGACGCTGGCGGACAGGCTCGGTGTGAAACCGGTGCTGGTCGCCGGCCTCCTGGTGCAGGCGGCGGCACTTGCCACCTATCTGCTGGTCAGCGAACTCGGCGAGTTCTATGCGCTGGCGGTCGTCTTCGGCAGCGCCTATGGCGGCGTGATGCCGCTTTATGCCGTGCTGGCGCGCGAATATTTCGGGCCGCGCGTCATCGGCACCGTCTTTGGAGCGGCATCGATGCTCTCGAGCATCGGCATGGCAGCCGGACCTCTGATCGGCGGCTGGATCTTCGATACGTTCGCCAACTACTCCTGGCTCTTCATCGGCTCGTCGATGGTGGGGTTGGGGGCGGCCGCCATCGCACTTGCCTTTCCGCCAATGCGACGCCTGCAGCTGCAGCCGGCTTGAAACAAGCCGAAAACGGCCCGAATCCGCTTCTGTGAACCGTGCCGGGTGCCTCATATTTCGCCGCGCCCGGCAGCGCTTTTCTCGGCGACAAGCCCTTGCCGCCACGCTGGGGAGGACACATTCGTATTTCTTGATGCTTACACACAGATTTTCATAAGCGGCAGCGGTTGCAGCCATTGCAATTTTCAATTTTTGGCCAACACTCACATATGCATCAGGTGCGTGATCTTCTGGGGGAGGAAATCAGGAGAGCACCCACTGGCGCGACTTTCTGCGCCCGTCGGCAGGAAAGTCCTGCGTAATGTCATTATGGGGGACATGACACGGGTCTTTTGACCATGTCCCTGGTGCAATTGGGAGGATTGATTCATGGCATCCACGTCCGTGGCCGAGACGACGAGTCGAGGCATGACCAGGGAGGAGAAGAAGGTCATCTTCGCGTCCTCCCTTGGAACCGTGTTCGAATGGTACGATTTTTATCTTTATGGTTCTCTGGCCGCCTTCATCGGAACGGCCTTCTTCAGCGACTATCCGGAAGCAACCCGCAATATCTTCGCCCTGCTCGCCTTTGCCGCAGGCTTCCTCGTGCGGCCGTTCGGCGCCCTCGTCTTCGGGCGCATCGGCGATCTTGTCGGACGTAAATACACCTTCCTCGTTACGATCCTGATCATGGGTCTTTCGACCTTTCTGGTCGGCGTCCTTCCCGGATCGGCGAGCTGGGGTTTTGCCGCGCCTGTCATCCTGATCATCCTTCGCATGCTGCAAGGTCTGGCGCTTGGCGGCGAATATGGCGGTGCTGCAACTTATGTCGCCGAACATGCGCCCGACAACAAACGCGGCTATTACACCTCCTGGATCCAGACGACTGCGACGCTCGGCCTGTTCCTGTCACTGATCGTCATCCTGATCGTCCAGAATGCGCTGGGCAAGGAGGCTTTCGCGGCATGGGGCTGGCGTATTCCCTTCCTTCTCTCCTGCCTTCTGCTCGCCATCTCCGTCTGGATCCGGCTGTCGCTCAGCGAATCGCCGGCCTTCAAGAAGATGAAGGAGGAGGGCAAGGGCTCCAAAGCTCCGCTTTCCGAAGCCTTCGGCCAGTGGAAGAATGCCAAGATCGCCTTGATCGCGCTGCTCGGCCTCACCGCCGGCCAAGCGGTCGTCTGGTATGCCGGCCAGTTCTACTCGCTGTTCTTCCTGCAGAACGTACTTAAGGTCGACGGTCAGTCCGTCAACATCATGATCGCGATCGCGCTTCTGATCGGCAGCGGCTTCTTCGTGTTCTTCGGCTGGCTTTCCGACAGGATCGGCCGCAAACCGATCATCATGGCGGGCCTGGCGCTGGCAATCCTCACCTATTTCCCGCTGTTCAAGGCATTGACCCACGCCGCCAACCCCGCCCTCGCCCAAGCGGAGCAAACCATCCGGGCGACGGTGACAGCCGCTCCTGGCGATTGCACCTTCCAGTTCAATCCTGTGGGAACCGCCAAGTTCAACAATTCGTGCGATATCGCCACCTCCTTCCTGGCGAAGTCTTCCGTGCCCTATACGATTGTCGACGGCCCAGCCGGGCAGCCGGCGACAGTCAAGGTCGGCGACGCGACCATAACCTCTTACGATGCAACGGCGGCAGGGGCCGGTGCAGCGGCAAAGAATGCGGCATTCACGCACGACATGAACCTTGCCCTGCAGAAGGCCGGCTTCCCGCTGGCGCGCGATCCCGCCAAGGTGCCGGACGCCAAGCTTGATGCCTTCATCGCCGCCAATCCCGAACTGGGGCTTAACGCGGCGACCGTACGGGCGGGCGACAAGACAGTCACGCCGGTTACGGATCTCGTCAAGGCGAAGCTTCTGACCGCGGATCAGGCTGGCGGCGCCACCGACATGCCGGTCTACACCATCGCCAATGGCGGTACCTTCAAGATGGTTGCCGATCCCAAAGCCATCAATTGGCCACTGACCATCCTCATCCTGACGATCCTGGTGATCTACGTGACGATGGTCTACGGCCCAATTGCCGCGATCCTGGTCGAGATGTTCCCGACCCGCATCCGCTATACCGGCATGTCGCTGCCCTATCATATCGGCAACGGCTGGTTCGGCGGCCTGCTGCCGGCAACGGTTTTCGCCATGAGTGCCGCCACCGGCGATATCTATTATGGCCTTTGGTACCCGATCGCGATCGCTGCGATGACCCTTGTCATCGGCCTAATTTTCGTTCGCGAAACCAAGGGCGTCGATCTGAACAGCATCAAGTAACCGCATAAAAGCCCGGCGTTCACATACGGCACGCCGGGCTTTTTTCTTCGTCTCATCCATTTCTGATCGAAGCTCGAATCTCAGCTTCCGCAAAATGCATGCAGCAGCACCAGAAGCGAAAAGAGGACCATCAGGCCCGCCAGAAAATGCTGCAGGATCGACCAGACGCGTTTGGTCGCAGCAAGACTTGGCCGCGTTGCGAGAGAAGCGAGATAGAGTACTGTATCCATGAAAAACCCCTGCCGAACGTTTCCGCAAGCGCGACGTGAATACTCACCATCGCGGAAATTGCTGACATTTATTGGTTTTATATTGTCTACAAAAATAGTAGATTAAAGGAAGGGTTTTGCGGTTCCCCTGCAATTTCAGACAAATTAAACTCCCCGGAGACAGGCGTGAGCGAGGCTTACTTAGTCCCGCCGCCCACCTGTAGAGACCGGAACGGGAGCGAACAGAAGCGCAGAAAAAATTTATTCTATAGATTAAATAAACAAAGCAAGGCTTGTCCTTTTAATTGAATGCCAGTGGCTTACGAGTACCGCTGACAATCGGTGACCCCTTGCCCATGACCTTGCTGGATGCCCAAAATCTTTCGCTTGCTTTCGGCTCGACACAGGCTCTGGCTGGAGCGTCTCTGACCGTCGATCGCGGCGAGGTCGTCGCGCTGATGGGGGCCAACGGCGCGGGCAAGTCGACGCTGGTTAAAATCCTGTCGGGCATTCATCGCGCCGATTCAGGCAGTATTCTATGGAATGGCGCGGATTATCGCCCCGAAAGCCCCGCCGAGGCGACGGCGCGAGGCATCGTTACCGTGCATCAATCGACCGACGTCGTCGGGATCGCCGGCCTTTCGGTCGCGGATGCCCTGCTGCTCAACCAGTATGTTGACGGACGCCAGCCCTTCTTTCTGTCGAAGCGTTCAGTCCGGCGGAAGGCGGAAGCAATCCTATCGGAAGCCGGGTTCGACCTGCCGCTCGACCGCGATTTTGGCGATCTGGGCACAGCCGACCGGCAGATGGTCGCCATAGCCCGCGCCCTTTCCAACAAGGCACAGCTGCTGATCCTGGATGAGCCGACCGCAAGCCTCTCTGCGCGCGAAACGGCCCGGCTTTACGATATCGTCCGCCGGCTGAAGGCCCGTGGCCTGGGCATTCTCTATATCTCGCACCGTACGGCCGATCTCGATGCGCTCGCCGATCGCGTTGATGTCCTGCGGGGTGGCCGCAATGTCGGTGCCTTCTCGCAGCCGATCGACTTCGATGCCGCCATTGAAACCATGATCGGCCGCCCCATGAAGGCGGCTCGCCCACATCGCCGTGAACAATTCGACCGGACCATACTGGAACTTCAGGCTGTCCGGCTGCTTGCCGACAGCCCACCGATCGATCTGAGGCTCCATGCCGGCGAGGTCGTCGCCATCACCGGCGTTCTCGGCGCCGGCAAGAGCCGGCTTCTGTCGACACTTTTCGGCCTTGAGCGCTTTGCCTCAGGCACTGCACTCCTGGACGGCATTGCATTTCAGCCGGGCTCACCCGCGGATGCAATCGCCCGCGGCGTCGTCATGGCCGCCGCTGACCGCCATCGCTCTTCTCTCATGCCATCGGACTGGCCGGGAGAGAGTATTGCGGCAACGATCAGCCTGCCGCATCTAAAACATTGGTACCCGTCGGGCTTCCTGTTTTCCGGGCGGGAAAGCCGCGAGGGCGAAAAGGCCATCCGGCGCCTCGGCATCAGGGCCTCCGGTCCTGAGGCATCCGTCAGGTCGCTTTCCGGCGGCAATCAGCAAAAGGTCGTGCTCGCCCGCTGGGAGGCGGAGCCAAGCCGGCTCATGCTTCTCGACGAGCCCTTCCAAGGGGTCGACGTCGGCGCCCGCCAGGACATTATCGCGGCCATACGCGCCTACACCGACCGCGCCACCCTGATCGCGACATCCGATCCGGAAGAGGCGCTCGAAGTCGCTGATCGGGTGCTGTTGATGGAACATCATGGTCTCACAGACGTCGCTGACGCGGCCGCAGGCGGCCGACAGAGCAAGGAATATGCCTGATGAGTGAAGGTACCGCAGAAATCCCCGAACAGGTCAGGCCAGCAAGCAATACGGTTTCACCGCAGGAATTCGTGCGGCGGGGGGCGGTATTTCTCCTCCTTCTTGCCCTCGTCATCATCTTCAGTTTCGCCCAGCCGGCCTTCATCAACATCAACAATCTGATGAGCATCCTGCAGGCGGTTTCGGTTGTTGCCATCATCGGTGCCGGGGTCACGGTGACGCTCGCCATCGGCGGCTTCGATCTTTCCGTCGGCGCGGTAGCTGCCTCCAGTGTCATGGCCGCAAGCTATGCGATGATCGTATGGGGTCTCAACGCCTATGAAACCGTGCCGCTGGTGCTTACCTTCGGCGCGATCGTCGGGCTTACCAATGCTCTGCTGATCGTCAGACTCAAGGTACCGGATCTGCTGGCGACGTTGGCCACCATGTTTCTCCTGACGGGGCTACAGCTGATTCCGACGGCGGGGCGCTCGATCTCGGTCGGCTTGATCCTTCCCGACGGGACGACGGCGTCAGGCAGGGTCGACTCCGCCTTTTTAACGATCGGACGTTCAAGCCTGTTCGGCATCATTCCCTTTCCCGTCATCCTGATGCTGATCGTCGCGCTCGCGCTCTATGTGCTGACCGAGCGTACGCGTCTTGGTCGCCTTCTCTACGCCACCGGCGGCAATGAAGCGGCGACACGGTTGGCCGGCGCCAATGTCGCCCGCCTGAAGACCTTTGCCTATGTACTTTCGGGTACTCTCGCCTCGCTTGGCGGCATCATCGTCGCTGCCCGTGTCGGTCGAGGAGACGTTTCCTCCGGTGCCTCGCTGCTGATGGATTCCGTCGCAGCCTCGCTCATCGGCTTTGCCGTGCTGGGACTGCGCCGTCCGAACGTTCTCGGCACGACAATCGGCGCCGTCTTCGTCGGCGTGCTTCTGAACGGCCTGACGATGCTGAACGCGCCCTATTACACGCAGGATTTCATCAAAGGCACCGTTCTCGTCGGTGCGCTCGCACTTACCTATGGGATCAGCCGCGGCAGAGCGTGACCCCGCCATCCTATCCGCAGACTTTTCCGCCCGTCGGAAATGAGCCACGGCTGTCGGGGCAGCACATATCGATATCGCTGCCATATTCCCGGCGTCCTAACGCAGCTTAGGCCAAAATGCATTCGGACAATCCCAAAGGCACTCCTGATAGACGTTAGAGCAGCTTTTCCAATGTGATCGGCAAGTCGCGAACGCGCTTGCCGGTGGCATGGAATACGGCGTTGGCAATCGCCGGCGCCACGCCGACGATACCGACCTCGCCGACCCCCTTGCCGCCAAGTACCGAGGCATTGAAATCCGGCACGCCGACGGAGATTACCTGGATATCCGGAATGTCGGAATTCGTCGGCACCAGATAATCGCCGACATTGTTGTTGACGGTTCGCCCGTTACGTTGATCGATCAGGCCCTCCTCCAGAAGCGCTTGGCCGATACCCATGATGATGCCGCCACGCCACTGGCTTTCGACCAATCTCGGATTGTAGAGACGGCCGCAATCGAAGGCGGAGACCATGCGGGAGACGCGTACCGTACCGAAATCCTCGTCGACCCGCACTTCAGCGAAATGGGCGCACCAGCTGTGCATGGAATAATCGCCCATGGTCGGCCCCTGAACCTTAGCCATAGTGGTCCAGGCCTGAAGCTGTTCCTGTGCGTTCGCACCGTCGGGCAGGGTATTCCGCCGGACTTCGATCTCCTCACGTTTCAGCGCGGACATCAGCTCGGCCAGAGTCAGCGATGGGGTTTCGCCGCGCGGTGCCACGATGCGCCCCTCGGCGAAATTCAGCGTGTTCGCGCCCGTCTCGCGGAAGGGTGAGTTGGCATCGCTGAGGGCAAGGCCGATGAGTTCGTCGCGGGCCGCGACCGCTGCCTTATGGACGGCGCCCATGATCGATCCGGCCAGCATCGAGCCCCCAGCGATCGCCGAGCCCGGCAGGCGTGAATCGCCGAGATGGACTTCGACCTGATCGACCGGAATACCGAAGACTTCCGCGGCACTCTGGGCAAGGATCGTATAGGTCCCCTGCCCCATGTCGATCGCGCCGCTGACGACCTCGACCCGGCCGTTCCCGAGGATGCGGATCATCGCTTCGCTCGGTGCCCGGATGACCGGGAAAGTGCCGCAACCGATGCCCCAGCCGATCAGCGTCTTGCCGTCACGCATCGAGCGCGGCGCGTGGCTGCGCCGCGACCAGCCGAAGGCTTCAGCGCCCTCAATGAGCGCTTCTCGCAGCCGGCGTGTCGACCATGGCTTCCCGGACTGATAGTCGTGATCGGCATAGTTCTTCAGCCGAAGCTCGAGCGGATCCATGCCGAGCTTGTAGGCCAGTTCCTCGATCGCGCATTCGATGCCATAGGCGCTGGGATTCTTACCCGGCCCCCGCAAGGCGCCAGGCGTGACGCTATTGACCGGCACGACGCGGTGCTGCGAGGAGAAGTTCTCGACCTTGTAGAGGATTGACGTTGCCGCCCCCGTCTGTTCGGGCCAGTCCGCATCAAGCGAGGTTTCGCTGGCGCCGCGGTGGACGATCGCCTGCAGGATGCCATCCTCCGTCGCGCCAAGCGCGATCTTCTGTCTGGTCGCGGCGCGTCCGCCGTAGCTGGTGAAATTCTGTGGGCGGGTGACCGCGAGTTTCACTGGTCGGCCGAGCTTTCTGGCGGCCGCGATGGCGACTGCGCCATAGGCGAGCGGCTGCCCCTTGGAGCCGAAACCACCGCCGATAAAGGGCGAGATGATCCGGACATTCTCATAGGGCATGTCGAACCATTCGGAATACATGCGCGCCATGCCATGCGACCATTGGCTGGGTTCCCAGACGGTCAACTGGTCGCCATCCCATTTCGCCGTCAGCCCGTGCGGCTCCATCGCCACGTGATATTCGCGCGGAGTGGAATATTCGGCTTCGATCCGCACCGGGGAAGCGGCGAGTGCAGCCTCGGCATTCCCCCAGGCAACCGAGAGCGGCTCCATGAGCTTGCCCTCGCCGGCATTCGGATCGTTGAGATCGGCGACGTGCTTGCTCTCTTCATAGCTGATGCGCACCAGCCTGGCGGCTTCCGTCGCCAATTCCCGGCTTTCGGCGATCACGGCGGCAATCGACTGGCCGTTAAACTGCACCTCCCGCGGCAGCGGATAATACGGGCCGTCGGCAGGTTTGTTGCCGCCCCAATCAGCCGAAAGCTTGAGACCGAGATCGTCTTCCGGCGTCAGCACCAGCAGCACGCCCGGCATCGCAAGTGCTGCCGAAGCATCGACCTTGACAACGCGGCCAGCCGGAATCGTGCTCTGGATGAGGACGGCATAAGCGAGGTTTTCGACCGGATATTCCAGGGCATAGGTCGCCGTACCCGTCACCTTCATCCTGCCTTCGAAGCGCGACTGACGACCGCCGACCGTGCCGTCGGAAGCATCGCCATGTTTACGGGGTTCCATCATGGTCATGCGAGACCTCCCACTTTGAAAATGGCGCGGGCAATGACGCGCGGCGCAAGTTCGATCTTGTGACGATTGCCGCCATGATCGACGGCCCCCTCCATGGCCAACCGGCTGGCTTTTTCGACGGCTTCCGAGGTGAGAGCCTTACCGATCAGCGCTTGCTCCACATTGCGCGCCCGCCAGGGCTTGGTGGCGACCCCGCCGATGGCCACGCGAATATCGCGGACCGTCCTGCCGTCGGCTTCAAGCTCCAGGCCGACTGCGGCACTCGCGGCAGCAAATTCATAGGACTGCCGATCGCGAACCTTGAGGTAGGTGGAGTTCCGGGCGGCGGCGGAGGCAGGAATAGTAATGGCGGTGATGATCTCGCCACGCTGCAGGACGGTTTCCTTGTTCGGCGTCTCATCGGGAACGAGGAAGAAATCGTCGATGCCAACTTTGCGGCTATCCGTCTCGATTACGGCGTCAAATGCAACAAGGGCTACCGCCAGGTCGCCCGGATAGGAGGCGATACAGGCCTCGCTCGTTCCAAGTACGGCGTGATTGCGCGTGATACCGCCGATCGCCGAACAGCCGGAACCGGGATTGCGCTTGTTGCAGGCAGGAAAGGCGCCGGGATCACGGAAATAGGAACAGCGCGTGCGTTGCAGGAGATTGCCGCCGATCGTCGCCATGTTGCGGAGCTGGGCGGAGGCGGCCAGGGACAGCGATTCGGAAACTGCCGGGAAGGCAGCGTGGATATCCTTGTGGTCGGCGACTTCGCTCATCCTGGCAAGCGCGCCGATCGTTGCACCATCGGCGTTAATAGTGATGCCGCTCATGCCGGAGAGATGAGTAATGTCTATGACGGTATCGGGCTCGCCGACACCGCACTTGGCGAGATCGAGCAGCGTCGTTCCGCCGGCAAGCAGCAGGGCGCCGGCCTGTTGCGCCGCCTGGGCAGCCTCCGCTGTCGATGTGGCGCGCAGATAGGAGAAGTTTCGCATCATGCCACCTCCGCGGCCTGGCGCACCGCCGCAACGATGCTGTTATAGGCCCCGCACCGACAGAGGTTGCCGGACATATATTCGCGGATTTCCGCATCCGATCCGGCATGCCCTTCGCGAATGCAGGCGACCGCTGACATGATCTGGCCCGGGGTGCAATAACCGCACTGGAAGGCATCCTGCTCGATGAAAGCCGCCTGCACCGGATGCAGATCGCCGGCTTCGTCGGTGAGCCCCTCGATCGTCGTGATCTCGCGACCTTCGACCTGCGCGGCGAGCGTCAGACAGGATAGCACGCGCTTACCGTCGACATGGCAGGTGCAGGCGCCGCACTGTCCCTGATCGCAGCCCTTCTTGGTGCCGGTGAGGGAAAGATGCTCACGCAGCGCATCGAGCAGCGTCACACGTGGCTCGATATCGAGCTCGTGGCGCTGCCCGTTAATGTCGAGCGCGATATGGATGATTCGTGTCATGATAAGCTCCTGCCATCGTCACGAAGATGAGACCTACGAAATCTAGTAGAAACTCTTCGTCGGTCTACCGGTTGCTGTGGGTTTCTTTCAGGAAGACGGAGCCGATGGAATTGTGGTGTCACGGTCGGTTCTCATCTGAATAAGGAAGCAAAGGGCGCCATCAATAAACGGAGGCGCCTCCGTTTAAATTAATGCCTGGCTTGTTTTCGTCAAGCCCCCGGCAGGCGGGCAAATCTTGAACCGAGATGAGAAAGAGCCCCTGCTGTTTGTCCTACGTCGCCCACCACTGCACGCCGGCGGAATCAGGGAACTGATCAATGCCCATTCTCGGTCCGTAAAATCACTTGAAAAATGAAGCCCACGTCAGTTATGCTCAAACCGAGCAATAGTAGAGCACATCATCGAAAACGCCGTTTTGTTTCAGCACTACAAGGAATCACAACCCACTGTTATCGCTCAACTATTTTTAAATCTGGCTCGCGGGAACATGCTCGGCCTGTTCTGAATTCACCCAAGGAGGATTTTTCATGATCCATGAAATGCGCATCTATACTTGCTTGCCCGGCAAGCTGCCAGCGCTGCAGGAGCGCTTCGAAACGGCGACACTGGCGATCTGGAGCCGGCTCGGCATCCGCCCCCTCGGTTTCTGGACGACGATGGTCGGGCCCTCCAGCAACGACCTCATCTATTTCCTTGAATGGCAATCGCTGGAGGAGCGCCAGCGGAAATGGGCGGAATTCGTGGCTGATCCGGCCTGGAGGGAGGCTCTGGCTAGGAGCGAGACGGCAGGCCCGATCATTGCCAATATCGCCAGTTCGATCCTGCAGCCGACTGGATTCTTTCGCCCCTTTATCTCCGTCGAGGCCGATGGCTGAAAACCGATGGAAGATTGATAAACCTGAGGTAAAAGCCGGGACATGCCCGGCTTTCAAAATCTTTTCGACGCGCGCGCCTGCTGCTTTCCAGTCAACCGTTCTGATCGCTGCTATTGTCGGCAGCCGGCTCCTGCTCTTTTTCCTTCAGCACGTCCGTCAGCTTGTTGACGCCTTCAAAGCCGGCGACGGCGGCGGCGGCCTTCGTCAGGAAACCGGCATTCGGGTCGACAGCCTCAACGGCCTCGTCGGCGGCCACGGCACCTGCAACTTCTTCAATCAGCTTTCCGATACCCATTTCAAGCTCCTGATCGTTTTTTGTCTGCCGCAAATTGCGGCGATCGAGCGTTGCGAACGCCTCGCAGTGGATGTTTGGAAGGTCACTGCAGGTGACCTTTTCCTCCCTGGGGCGAGGCATGGTTTTCCCCGGCTCCTGCCATTTAGGCAACCAAACTGAAAGCGGCCTTAGCCCATGATGAATCGAAGCTGATATCACGCAATCTCTACGGCACGCACCTGCCCGCATTTGACACTTGCCGCCGTCAAGCCGTCACATCAGCCTAATAGGCCTATGCTAAGCCCTCCGAAATCTCGAACAATGCCAAACCGTTTGAACCTGGGAAATTTCCTGCCATGACATTCTCGCGTCGCGTCACGGCTCTTGCCGCATCCTTCCTCCCCTTCCTTTTCGCGCCGGCCTTCGCCGACTCCGACGTGCTCTGGAAGATCGTTCATGACAAATGCGTGGTGCAGACCGCACCTTGCCTATCGGTAAATGCGGCCGAGCACTATGCGATGCTGAAGGATCTTCGCGGCGTGGCGCAGGTTCTGCTGATTCCGACCGATAAGATCACGGGCATGGAGAGCGCGGCACTTCTCGATCCCGCAACACATAACTATTTTGCCGATGCGTGGGCGGAGCGGAGCGACGTCGAGGCCCGCTTGCCACACGCGCTCCCGCGCGACGGCCTCAGCCTGGCCGTCAACGCGCAGCAGGCACGGTCGCAGAACCAGCTGCATATCCACGTCGATTGCTTGAGCGCCGATGCACGGGCTGCCCTCAAGGCCGATGCCGACAAGATCGGCACCGACTGGGCACCCCTTCCCGAAACTATCGCCGGGCATACGTTCACGGCGCTCCGTGTCAAGGGCGAGACACTGGGCGACTTCAATCCGTTCCTGGCGCTTGCCAGGACATTGAAGGACCCGGCGAAGGAAATGGGCGATCACAATCTCGTGGTCGTCGGGGCCGATTTTGCCGATGGTCCCGGTTTCATCGTCCTCACCGATGTCGCAACGCCCGGCATGGGCGGCGAGGACGTGCAGGATCATAGCTGCTCAATAACGCATTGAGATCAGTAAGTTACGGCATAGATCGACGACCATATCGTCTCCCCATCGGCCCAGCGAGAACCTTGCTTCAGCAGTCAAGATGGGCTTGGAAGCCAATTTATGAATCTGGCTTCTAACGTCTATCGCGATTCACCTACTAATCTTTTTGATGCAGGCGGTTCAGTGTTATAGTCCGGGTTGTGAGCCTGAGCTATACGCCCGTTCGTTGAGCATCCAGATCATCGAACAGCACCGGCATTGAAGGTTCGCGATCGAAAGCCTCAGGAGGCGCCTCATGAATCTTCAAATCAATAACCAATCCTACCAAGTCGATTCGGAGGGAGATACGCCGCTCCTCTGGATCATCCGCGACGAGCTGGGCATGACCGGCACGAAATATGGCTGCGGATTGGCACAATGCGGTGCCTGTTCCGTTCTTGTCGATGGCGAAGTGGTGCGCTCCTGCGTAACGCCGCTCGACAGCGTCGCCGGCCGCCAGATTACGACGATCGAAGCGATCGAGGCGGACCCGGTTGGAAAGCGTGTTGTCGCCGCCTGGGTCAAGCATCAGGTCCCGCAATGCGGCTACTGCCAATCGGGACAAGTCGTGGCCGCGACCGCACTTCTCAAGCAGATACCTAATCCTTCCGATGATGAGATCGCTGCGGCGATGATCAATCTCTGTCGATGCGGCACCTACAACGCGATCAAGACGGCAGTCAAAGATCTCTCTTCCAAGGAAGGAGAAACGCTATGACCGAAACCAGCCGCAATCTCGTTCCCGAAGATGAGTTTCCCACGGGAGCTCCGGTCAACATCTCACGCCGGCACTTTCTCCTGACATCAGCCGGTGCCGCCGCGGGTGCATTCGTGCTTGGTTTCGGCGTTCCGGTTGGCCGCGCGCGAGCCCAGCAGGCGGCAAGCCCAATGCCTCCAGGCACACGCGTTCCCGCCTTTCTCGAAATCCGCCCGGACAGCACCATCCGCTTCATGAGCCCCTTCGTCGAAGGCGGCCAAGGCGTCTTCACTGCCATGGCCCAGATCGTCGGCGAGGAACTCGATGCCGACCCGAAAACCTTCGTCGTCGAAAACGCGCCCACGGGCAGCGACTATCTGGTCGTACATGGCCAGATGCGCATCACCGGCGGCAGCATGTCGGTGCGCACCAGCTATGAGACCATGCGCCGGCTCGGCGCGCTCGCCCGCAATATGATCCTGCAAGCCGCCGCCAAGCGCCTGGATGCGCCGATTACCGAACTGACGACGGAACCCGGCCGGGTCATTCATGCCGCATCGGGCCGCAGCCTCGCCTATGGCGACGTTGCGAGCGAAGCACTGGATCTGCCGGTTCCCGCTCCTGAGAGCGTGACGCTTAGGGACCCAAGCAAATTCCGCTGGATCGGCAAACCGGTTGAGCGGCTGGATATGCATGACAAGTCAACGGGCAAGGCAATCTACGCAATAGATTGCAAGGTTGACGGCATGCTGCATGCCGCCGTCCAGCACGCACCGCGCCTCGGCCTGACCATCGGCAAGATCCGCAACGAAGAGCAGCTCAAGGCAATGCCGGGTGTTCATTCCGTCCACAGCCTGCCCGGCGCTGTTGCAGTCGTCGCCGAGCGCTGGTGGAATGCCAAGCGGGCAGCCGAGGCCGCCCAGGTCGATTGGCGCGAGCCCGGCCCGGACGCCGATCCCGCCTTCCGTTACATGCCCGCCGATTTCTCGACCGCAGCCTTTAACGACAGGCTCGCCAACGAGCCGGGCAATGGCAAGGAAGCGGAGAATGTCGGCGATATCGCCAAGGCGTTCGACGGCGCCAAGACAGTCGTTTCCGCCACCTACAGGAGCCAGTATCTGCATCATGCGCAGCTGGAGCCTCCGTCCACGCTGGCCCGCTTCAACCCGGACGGCAGTCTCGAACTCTGGATGCCCAACCAGGCGCCCGAGCAATTCCAGGCCGACATAGCCAAGCTGACCGGCCTCGATCCATCGAAGGTGATAATCCACAGCCCCATCCTGGGCGGCTTCTTCGGACGGCATTTCCTGTATCCATCGGCCAATCCCTATCCGCAGGCCATCCAGCTCGCAAAAGAGGTCGGGCGGCCGGTCAAGCTCATCTGGAGCCGCGAGGAGGAATTCCTGCGCGATCCGATGCGTCCCATGGCCGCCGTACGCTTTCGCGGCGCACTCGACGCCAGCGGCATGCCGGTGGCACTCGAGGCCATCAGCGCTTGCGAGGGCCCGACGGAAGGCGTCTACGGTCATAAGGAGGATTCACTCGATCCGACGGCCCTGGAGGGCCTTGCCGGAAAATCCTATGCAATCCCGAACTACCGCATCGCACAGATCTACGTCAAAAACCCGACGACGCTCGCCTATTGGCGCTCTGTCGGCAATTCCATGAACGACTTCTTCTATGAGACCTTCCTCGACGAGCTCGCCGACAAGGGCGGGCAGGACCCCTATGAGCTGCGGCTCAAGCTGCTGCAAAAGAACGAGCGGCTGAGTAATCTCCTGAAAGCGGCTGGTGATCTCTCAGGCGGCTGGAAACGGGGGCCTTTCACGGCAGGCGACGGTTCGCGGCGCGCGCGCGGCGTGGCAATGGCCTCTCCGTTCGGTAGCCACACTGCTGCCATCGCCGAAGTGTCGATCCGCAACGGCCAGGTCGTCGTCCATGACGTCTGGGAAGCGATCGACCCCGGCAGCATCGTCAATCCGGCGATTATCGAAGCGCAGGTCAATTCGGCGACGGCGCTCGGAATGTCACAGGTTCTGATGGAGGAGGCCGTCTACAAGAACGGCGAGCCGGTGGCGCGCAATTACGACCTCTATCCGATCCTGCCGCCGGATCGCATGGCGCGCGTTCACGTCCGCATCGTCGAAAGCGGGGCGGAAATGGGCGGCATCGGCGAGCCGGGCCTGCCAGCCATCCCGCCGGCGGTCGCCAATGCGGTTTCCACGCTGACAGGCAAGCGGATACGCAGCATGCCTCTCTCCAACTACACCTTTGAAAGCTGAGGCGCAGCACTCGCTGCGCCAAGCACACATCCGGCTCTCGGCTCATTTCTGGTCCGAGAGCCGGCTCGGTTGGCTCTAGCCGCGTAAAAAATCCCGAAGCAAAGACATGAGGGCACACCTTTGAAGAAACTTCTTCTGGTTCTTCTCCTGATTATCGTGCTTGTGGCCGGCGGCGTCGCATGGTTCGTAACCCGCACGCCGGCATCTCCCTTCGACAATGTCGCCGCGATACAGGCGCCCTCGGAGGACCTGCTCCAGCACGGCGAATATGTCGCGCGCCTCGGCGACTGCGTCGCCTGCCATAGCACGCCGAAGAGCGCTCCCTTTGCCGGCGGGCTGGAGATGGGGACGCCGCTCGGCTCCATCTTCACGACCAACATCACTCCGGACAAGGAAACCGGGATCGGCAACTATACGCTCGCCGATTTCGACCGCACTGTGCGCCAGGGTGTTGCCCGCGATGGGCATCGCCTCTATCCGGCCATGCCTTATCCTTCCTATGTGAAGATGAGCGACGACGACATTCGTGCGCTCTATGCCTATTTCATGAATAGGGTCGAGCCTGTGAAACAGGCGGACAAACCTTCCGACATCAAATGGCCGATGAACATGCGCTGGCCGCTGGCGCTCTGGAACGCGGTCTTCACCGAAGGCGGCACCTATCAGCCGAAAACGGCCGGCGATGACCAGTGGAACCGTGGCGCCTATCTCGTTCAAGGGCCAGGCCATTGCGGCAGCTGCCATACGCCCCGCGCCATCACCATGGCGGAAAAGGCGCTGGATGAGAGCAGCCCGCTCTATCTTTCCGGCGCTCTTCTCGACGGCTGGTATGCGCCGAGCCTGCGTGGTGACGCCAATACCGGACTTGGGCGCTGGAGCGAGGACGATATCTATGCCTTCCTAAAGACCGGCAGGAACGGTCATGCCGTCGTCTTCGGCTCGATGGCGGATGCCTTCAACAATTCGACACAGTTCATGAGTGATGACGATCTGAAGGCAATAAGCCATTATCTGAAATCCCTGCCCGGCGATCCCGCCCGCGACGGCACCCCCTGGCAATACGACGAAGGTACCGCCCAGACCGTATCGCTTTCCAACCGCGAGAAGATCCCGGGTGCCCAGACATTCGTCGCCAAATGTAGCTTCTGCCACGGCGTCGACGGACGCGGAAAGCAGCAATGGATTCCGCCGCTCGCCGGCTCTGCCGCTTCGCTTGCGAAGGAAAACGCTTCCCAGATCAATGTAACGCTGAACGGCTCCAGCCGGGTCGTGGCGAGCGGCATTCCGGATGCCTATCGCATGCCGCCGTTCCGCCAGCAGCTTTCGGACCAACAGATCGCCGATGTCCTGACATTCGTGCGCTCATCTTGGGGAAATCATGGCGGAGCGGTTGCGGCAAACGATGTGAAGGCGTTGCGGGAGCATACGGATCCGGCCAGCAGCAGCCCGATCATATTGCAGATGCGGTAGCCTTCTACCGCATCTGGCTATTGCCGGCGCAAAGCAGTTGTCGCGAAGTGCTTTATGCGGCCCCCGCCGGGCAGCAGGGACCGTGTATCGTTCAATTGAATGCGACGGTTCGTATTCTACGGAGCGAGAACGCAATCAACAGGCCAGCCATCGCAGCGATAGCGCCCGCCAGGAAGACGCTGCCATAGCCGGCCCGGTCGGCCAAAAGGCCGGCGAATGGCCCGGTCAGCCCGTAGGCGAGGTCCTGAAAGGCCGAGAAGCCGCCAAGCGCCGTGCCGCGCAGATGCGGCTCCACCCGCCGGACGACCTCGCGGCCCATGGAAGGATAGATCAGCGAGCATCCGAGACCGGTCAAAAAGGCACCGGCGAGCGCGAGCACGGGATCGGTGGCACTCCAGATCAACAATTGGCCTACCGCTTCGACGGCCAGTGACCCGAGGGCGACCGGCAAGCCACCGATACGATCAGGCAGATGGCCGAAGAACACGCGCACCAGAACGAAGCCGACGCCGAAGGCGGTCAAGCCCAGCCCAGCGTAGTTCCAGCCCTGGTCGAGGAAATAGAGCGTGAAGAAGGCGCCAATGACGGCAAAGCCTATGCCCTGAAGGCACACGATCGCCCCATACAGCCAGATCCTGCTGACGACATTCCAAAATGGCGGGCGCTGCTCACCGGGATGCGGCGCAACGCCGGGAACTCTCCAGATCGCCACCAGCCCGAGGAACGGCAGGACGGCGCTGATCGCCATCGTCCCGGCAAAGCCGAACCGGCTGAACAACATCAACCCGATCGGCCCGCCCACCGCAAGCGCTCCATAGATGGCAGCGCCGACCAGTGCCAGGACCCGACCCGAACGCGCCGGGCCGACGAAACCAATGCCCCAGGCGATGACGCCAACGGCGACCAGACTTTCACCCAGCCCCAGAGCCAAGCGTCCCAGAAGGAGGAGCAGGAAGGATGACAATGGCATGTGCGCCAGCAGGCCGGCGACCAGCGCCGTCAAAGCGCCGGCGACATAGAATGCAAGTCCTTGTGCCACCGCGACCTTGGCGCCGCGATGGTCCGAGAGCCCACCGGCATAGCCGCGCGTGAGGATCGTCGCCAGAAAGGCGATGCCGACGCCGAGCCCCGCCCAGACATTGCCGAGCTGCAGTTGTCCGCTCACGTAAAGCGGTACGATCGGAAACGAAATGCCGACGCAAAGATAGGAAATGAAGAGAATGG
Source organism: Rhizobium sp. WW22 (assembly GCF_047041135.1). NCBI lineage: Bacteria > Pseudomonadati > Pseudomonadota > Alphaproteobacteria > Hyphomicrobiales > Rhizobiaceae > Rhizobium > Rhizobium sp. WW22. The sequence goes on along the minus strand of NZ_CP178199.1, from coordinate 565,774 downwards.
CGCTGAGCAGCATCAGCCGGCTCCGCGCCGGATCAGGTGTCGATTGAAAAGCCATGATAATCTCCAGGCTTTTCCTCGGTCGGCGAAGGCATAAAAAAACGCACTCCGACCGACGAGGATCGTTGAGTGCGTTGCTTGACGTCAAACGCTTACGGCCAGCAAGGCTGGCTGCATCTGCAATATGCGCTTGCTGAATCAGAGTCAATCCGAGCTCGCCAAGCTGAGCGGTCGGCCAACGAAGCTTCAGGCTTGCGAGATCGGTTCAGACTTATTCGGCGACCGGACCGCACCAGCCGGGCAGGTAATCGGCATCCTTGTGCTTGGCAAGATCGTGCGCCTTTTCCAGCGCGGCCTTGAAATTCTTCTCTAGATCTTTGCGCTTGATGCGGCGGCGCAAGAAATCAGCCCAGAGAAATTCGCTGAACGGCGTCGTGTCCTTGGCATAGCCGCCGACATGCCGCAGTTCGCCAGCCAAAGAGCGATAGGGATCGTCGATCAGATCCTTGATGCTCTTCGGGATGTCTTCATAGCCACGGCGTTTCCCCTCTTCGTCAAAGGGATGCATCCAGTCATGACAGTCCATGACGAACCAGAAGGATTCCCGGTCAAGTCGCGAAAGATCGGCAACCGTCGTGACGAGAACATTCTTCACCCCTTCCTCATAAAGCGCGAGCGAAAGATGGTGATGATCGATGACATAGTATTGGCCGCGCGGTCCCCGAATGGTCGGCACCATGTGATTTCCGAGGAACTCACCGGCCTTATCGCCCGCGGCTTCCGCCTTGAGGCGCCAAGCCTTGCGCTTGGCCTTGACCTCCCGCATGCCGACGGTGATCTGGGTGGGTCTCAATTCTTCGATGGGAACTGGATGCAGGATCGGTTCGCGCAGCGTAACCATTTGAAAGCTCTCCGCAAAGGCAGGACCATCTGAGCCTAGCATAACCGGCCGATCCGGCAAGATCGGCACTATATGCTCGTCGGCAAGCTGTATCGACTGAAGGCGAACCTGCCGTGAGAAGCACAGCTCATGTTCGGAGATCAACTGCCTGTCATGCGGCTTTCTTGATCACCGTAAACTGCGAACGCCTGTAGAAGGCCAGCATTTCCCGCTCGAAACTCTCGACGGCAAGTAGGACCCACGGCTCGTAATGGTCTTTGCGGGACCGCATCCTGCGTCGGCCATCCATCTCGAGCATTCCCCGCAGCGCCCAATCTACCAACCCCATCCCATCACTCTCACCCTGACCAGGTCCTTTCGCCGTCCGCCTTACCGGCCTTGATCGCGTCCGGCGGCATGGCGAACGCTAAATAGGTAAACGCTGATCGAAGGAAAGGTGAAGAAACGTTGTGTTAAGGTTTGTAACATCCGTTTGCTTGGAACTGTCGCATTGCGGAGACACCCTAGGATAGGGTCATCTGAACATAAGGCGCGTGACGTAGCGATCGATCGCCCGCGAATTCGCGCCGATCCAGCGCCAGATCATGGCCATGGCGAACATGGTCAAAAGCCACCCGAGCATGACATCCGACAGGAAATGAGCACCGAAGATCACGCGGTTGAATGCCACGAACAGCGAGCATGGCACCATGATCGCCGCGGCAATCCATCTGCGCCGTGCAGGCACGAGAATCAACAGAGACAACGCAGCGGCAGCCGCGGCGGCTTCGCCGGAGGGAAAGGAACAATTGCGGCTGCACGCCCCAGAAAACTGCCATACCGGCGTAAAGTCCGCCGTGCCCCCGAATTCGATCAAGTCACGGGGGCGTACACGTCCGATTGCGACCTTCAGCGTCTGCACGATCAATAGCGGCCCGGCGGCAAAGCTCAGAAGCACGAACAATGGCTTGTGGGGAGGGCAGAACCGCAGTCGCCGCGGCAGGAAGACATGCAGAACCACGGTGACAGCCATGGCGCCGACAATATAGGGCTGGCTTTGGCGAGCGATGTCCCTCACCGCTTTCAGCCAGGGATTCTCCACCAGCCAGAAAGCATGCCCATGGGCAAACAGGCGCGCGACCGCCAGATCGAGCTTCGGAAAAACCACAAAGACGAAGCTGGTCCAGACGATCAGCATGCCGATAACAGCCAATTCGCTATCCGCAGTTGCCTGCAGCTGACGCGGCCGCATTTGACCGGAGCCGGCGCTCCAAGAATTTGATGCGAATTTCCACATGCCATGTCTCCAAAGGCGGAACGGCGCCAAGCTGAAGCCCGATTGTCAAGAAATGGCGAAGATCGCATGAAGGCTCTGTTCAGAATCGGCCATCGGACGATCGGAAAACTGTTTGGAAATTGCGGAAGCGGGCTTAGTCCGCAATAGTAAGGTTCGGGCGACAAAGTCGAACGGAAAACGGAAGAAGCACAGGGCGCTAGGGGTGGATAACAGTCTCGTTCTTATTGTCGAGGATGAACCGGCGATCGCGCAGATACTCGAGGGCTATCTGACGCGGGACGGCTTTCGCACGGTTCGCGCCGGCGACGGCGAAACCGCGCTGCAGCACCATGCGCTTTTGAAGCCGGATCTCGTGCTGCTGGATGTTCGCCTGCCGAAACTGGACGGCTTCGGCGTGCTCGGCCGCCTGCGCCAGGCCAGCTCGACGCCGGTCATCATGGTCACGGCCGTTGCTGATGACATCGACCGCCTGAGCGGGTTGCGCCTTGGTGCCGACGACTACATCGTCAAGCCGTTCAACCCGCAGGAAGTCGTCGCCCGCGTCAGAGCGGTCTTGCGCCGGACGCAGGGCGAGCGAGCAGAAGCCATCAAGCGCTTCGGCGCGCTGGAGGTCGACTTCGGCAGCTATACCGTCTTCATCAACAAGGACGAGCGCCGTATTGCATTGCCGCTGACGCTCAGCGAATTCCGCATCCTCGCCTATATGATCCGCCATCCGACTCAGGCTTTCGCGCGTGCCGATATTCTCGATGCCTGCCTGCCGGAAAGCGATGCTCTGGTGCGGACCGTCGACACGCACATTTCCAATCTCAGGCGCAAACTGGAGGAAATGGGGCAGATCGGCTTCTTTCCTGCCGTGCGCGGCATCGGCTATCGCTTTTCGGACCCGAGATGAAGAAACCGAGATTTCCCAGCGCGCCGCTTGCCACGCTCACGGCCGTCGTCATCACGATCATGCTGCTGCTCAGCGTCGGCCTGACCTATCTGGGGGTCAACTGGTACGCGACCTATCTGGAGCAGGGTATCAGCGATGCCCTGCCGCCGCGAGCCGCAACAGCCTACAAGATGCTGAGTGAAAACAAGATCCCCGATGGGGATTCGCTCAAGCTGCTTGTCGAACATCTTAATTCGCTGACGGAGCCGACAGATCTCAAGGTGCAGCTTTCCGTGCTCGTCTTCGGCCTCATGTCAGCGCTCCTCTGCGCCGTGATCGGCGTCTTCCTGGCGCGTCGGCTCACACATCCGCTCGAAGAGCTCACCTCTGCCGCCGAGGGCCTTAAATCAGGCGACTTCTCCGTCCGCGTCCCCGCCTCCTATCGAAGCGCCCGCGAAGTCGCGAGCCTTGTCGAAACCTTCAACGCTCTTGCGACCAGCCTGGAGACGATGGAGGAACGATTGCGTTTCAACAACATGGCGGTTGCACACGAGCTGCGCACGCCATTGACCATCCTGCAAGGATCACTGCAAAGTATGCTCGACGGCGTATTTCCGATGGACCGGAAAATCATTTCCGATCTCCTCCTGCAGGTCGAAAGCCTGGGGCGGGTTGTCGAAGACCTGCGCACCCTGTCGCTCGCCATCGGCCAGAAGCTGGTGATGGAGCGCCAGCGCATCGACGCATCGCGATTGGTCGAGACTGTCATCGCCGTGGCAAAGCCCATGCTGGAAGCCAGCAGGCTGCAGGTCGAGACGGAGCTGAAACCCGCCTGGATTTCAGCCGACTCCCCGCGTATCCGTCAGGCTGTATTGGCGCTTTTCGAAAATGCATGCCGCTACGCTGCAGAGGGCGGCTCGCTGCGATGCGAAACCGAGCAGGTGGCGGACGATAGCGTCATCATCCGCGTTCTCGATCGCGGCCCCGGATTTCCGGTGGATATGGATGCCGTCGCCGTTAACCCGTTCTGGCGTGGCGACCCCTCGCGTTCGCGCGCGACCGGCGGCACCGGACTGGGGCTATCCGTGGTGCAGGCAATCGCGCTTGCCCATGGCGGGCACCTGGAATTCGCGAACCGGCCGGAAGGCGGCGCAATGGTGTCAATCCATTTGACGGACAGTACGCCAGGAGAAACACATGGTTTCGATGGACAGGAAACAGCCTCCCAATGCGGGCTTTGTTGAGCAAAACCGCTTCGCACTTTTGCTGGAACTGCTCTGGCGCAACATCGGTCTCACGCCGGGTCTTCCCGGTGGAGATCGTGGATGGCGACCGCATCATCCGTGAAGGGCGGCAACAGCCAGTCGGTATGGCGCAGCGTCCGCTTCGTATCCTCGAGGCCCATATCCCAGTGCTCTCGCATCGAGGTGCCAGAGAACTCGTAATCCTTGGCGTGACCTTCGTAGTTCTTGTGCTGATAGATCAGGTGCACAATGTTGACGACACCGGCATCGGAATAATCGGCGATCAGTTCTTCCTCTTCCGCGGTCAGCTGATCCCTAGGGACACGCTTCAGCGCACCCAGGAGCTTCATCTTCAGTCCATGGATGCGCTTGAAATTATCGGTGTTCTGCCGCGTGCGGCTCGAATACATGATGTCCTTATGGCGCGAAAGGACATCCGGCATGCTGCGCGGCAGGACGCCGCGGGCGCTGAACAGGTCGACCTGGAAGACGAGCGAACTGCGGTCTTCTTCCTGATCGAGCAGATATTGCAGCGGCGTGTTGGAGACGATGCCGCCGTCCCAGTAATATTCACCCTCGATGCGGATGGACGGGAGCGCCGGCGGCAGGGCGCCGCTCGCCATGATGTGCTCGGGGCCGATGCGGATATTGTCGGTGTCGAAGTAGACGAAGTTGCCGGTGCGGACATTCACCGCGCCGACGCTGAAGCGCTTCTTGCCATCGTTCAGCACGTCGAAATCGATCAGCATTTCCAGCGTCTTCTTAAGCTCTGCCGAGTCATAGAAGCTGGTGGCACCTTCTGCGCCCGGCAGCTCCAGCCAGGGATTGGGAAAGCGCGGCTTGAAGAAGCCGGGCTGGCCCATGGTCATCGTCATCCACGAGCTGGTGCGGTTGCGGATATCGCGAAAGAAATCGCCTTCGGGCGTATAGGCCCAGATCTTGCGGCCGGAGATGATCTGCCAGAATTGCTCCAGACGTTGCAGCCGCCGACCAGGCTCGTTGCCGGCGATGATCGCGGCATTGACCGCGCCGATCGAGACGCCGGAAAGCCAGGTCGGCTCGCATCCCGCTTCGGCAAGCGCCTCGTAGACGCCGGCCTGATAGGCGCCGAGCGCGCCGCCCCCCTGGAAAACCAGGGCGACGCGATCATATTGAGCGGCAATTTCGGGGATAGTCGGGGCTGCGGCCTTGGTGTTTCGTTCAAGCACGGTCCGTCTCCAGCATGGAATAGCAATGAGGTTTGGTTATCTGCGCTCTGCGAGATAGTCGTGAACGACTTCGCCGAGGCCGAGCGTCAGATCGGCGGTGAAATGAACCGCGGAAACCACTTCCAGCACAGGCAGCCGCGCAACGTCCGCCATGACATGCGGCCTGAGATCGAGGGCGGCTGGCGAGGTCCAGGCTTCCTTGATGGTGATATCGGTTAAGTAGTAGCGCACAAGCTCGCAGATGCGCGGGGTGGCATCGACATGCGGCACGATCTTGATCAGGAAGTTGGGTTCCGAGAGAGCGGACAGAAGCGGTCCCTGGTCGATCGGCTTGTGCTTGTAACCCATCGTTCCCGTGGCGCAAAGGACACTGCCATAATGCAGCGTGCCGACGATGACCTCGCCCTCGTTGACGATCTTCGGACTGGCTAGTTTTTTCGGGAAGCCCCAGATCTCGCGGCCGCCGGTGATCGGCGCATCGTCATCCAGATACATGGAGTGGACATAGCCGCCCTTTTGCCCGCGATAGGTCACCGGGATGACCTGTCCGGTCTCGGTATAATCGCCGAAGCCGGTGGAATCGGGCATGCGGATGAATTCGTATTTCACCAGCGGCTCGTCGATTTCGAGCGGCGCGGGCACGACGGCCTCAAGCGCCTCGCGCGAGGTCCGGTAGGTGATGATGATATATTCGCGGTCGAAGAACCGATAAGGCCCCGGAGGATAGGAGGGGTTAGTCAGCGGCATTGCATAGGCATGCTTGAGAATGTCTTCGACCTTCATCGTATTTTCCGTCGTTGGAGGAAACAGCGAGGCGCCGGCGGCAAATTTGCACGGTTGCATGACAGTGAAGTGTCAGGTGCCGAAGGGTTGCGGCGAGAGGCGAAACCGCACTGTTATCAAAGCGACATATCCGGCTGGCAGTGTGCACCCATCTTGAGCATTTCCCTTTACCCAACCACGTCATTACGATTGCAGGAGTTGCATCATGGGTTCGTTGACTTCGAAGAATGCGCTGGTCACCGGTTCGACGAGCGGTATCGGGCTTGCGATTGCACGCGCCTTTGCCGCTGAAGGCGCGAATGTCACGATCAACGGCCTTGGCGATGCCGATGCGATCGAAAAGGAACGCGCTGCCATCGAGGCCGATTTCGGCGTGAAGTGCCGCTACTCCGGCGCCAACATGATGAATGGCGAGGAAGTGACATCCATGGTGCGTGAAGCCGAGGAAGCCTTCGGCAGCCTCGATATCCTCGTCAATAATGCCGGTATCCAGTTCGTGGCACCGATCGAGGAGTTTCCGGACGACAAGTGGGAAGCGATCATCCGCATCAACCTGCTTGCTGCCTTCTACGCCATCAAGGCCGCCATTCCCGGCATGAAGGCGCGCAAATGGGGGCGCATCATCAATACGTCCTCGGCGCATGCGCTTGTCGCCTCACCTTTCAAGTCTGCCTATGTCTCGGCCAAGCACGGCATTACCGGTCTCACCAAGACCATCGCTCTCGAAGCCGCCCAGAATGGCGTGACCGTCAACTCCATCGCGCCCGGCTATGTCTGGACGCCGCTCGTCGAGAAGCAGATCCCCGAGACGATGAAGGCGCGCAACATGACGGAAGAGCAGGTCAAGCATGATGTGCTGCTCGCCGCCCAGCCGACGAAGGAATTCGTGACTGTGGATGAAGTCGCAGCCATCGCCGTCTTCCTCTGCGGCGATGCCGCCAAGCAGATTACCGGCACGACGCTTTCCGTCGACGGCGGCTGGACCGCTGAGTAATGCTGAAACCATAGCCGGCATTTGTTCGAGGACCATACCGGCTTTCCGCGGCCGCAGGCCGCGGCACCAACATGAAAACGGAGCAGGAAGCGCACAATGACTCAAGAAAACCAGGACCCGCTCAGCCGTATCAAGGATGAGATCGTCGACAGTTTCGACGAAGAGCTGGAGATGCAGCTCGAAGAGGACCGTATCGACGAGTTGGTTGCCGAAGGCCTTGTCAGCGAAGGCGAGGCAACCCTCGACCGCAGGGTCTATTTCCGCGAACTGTTCCGTCTTCAGCATGAGCTCGTGCGCCTGCAGGACTGGGTGCAGTACAAGAAGCTCAAGGTCGTTGTGCTGTTCGAGGGCCGAGATTCCGCCGGCAAGGGCGGCGCCATCAAGCGTGTCACCCAGCGCCTCAATCCGCGCGTCTGCCGCGTGGTCGCACTGCCGGCTCCGACCGAGCGCGAGCGGCACCAGTGGTATTTCCAGCGCTATGCCGCTCATCTGCCGACGGCGGGCGAAATGGTCCTGTTCGACCGTAGCTGGTATAATCGTGCGGGCGTGGAACGCGTCATGGGGTTCTGCACACCGGAGGAGCTGGAGGAATTCTTCCGTTCCGTGCCGGATTTCGAACGCATGCTGGTACGCTCCGGCATCATTCTTCTCAAATACTGGTTCTCGATCACCGACGAAGAGCAGGAATTCCGCTTCAGCATGCGCATTCAGGACCCGCTGAAGCAGTGGAAGCTCTCGCCGATGGATCTGCAGAGCCGCGTGCATTGGGAAGAGTACACCAAGGCCAAGGAAGAGATGCTGGAGCGCACCCATATTCCGGAAGCGCCGTGGTGGGTCGTCCACGCCGTCGACAAGAAGAAGGCGCGCCTCAACTGCATCGCCCATCTTCTGGGCCAGATCCCCTACGAAAGCGTACCGAAGCCGGAGATCGTGCTGCCGGAACGCATGCGCAATGCAGACTATCACCGTACGCCGGTACCGCCGGAAATGTACGTGCCCGAAATCTACTGATCACGCCGACGAGGGGCCTGCCCGAGGCAGGCCCCTCTGAGGATTGCTTGAAAAACGAAATCACTAACTCCGCCACCGGCAAGCAAGGCCGGTTCAAGATCAGGCCGAGCGATAGGCCCATTCGGATATGGCGCCCAAGCCCAGCCGCCGCAAGAGCTCATAGGCGACCCTCCGGTTGATGGGATCATGCAGCCTGAGGACTTTCGAGCCAAGAAAATCCATCTCGGCATGCTCGAACGGCAGAAGATGTCGTGCCCTGCCAAGTGCGGCCCGATAGAACTCATGAAAATCCCGGCGGCAGACGTAGGTCTTATACTTCGTCATGCAGAAGGCGGCAAAGGTATCGCTGTTCCTGCGCAGAAAATCGGAGACGCCGACCGTCACCTCCGGCCAAGCCGGATTGAACGTGTCGTCGAAGGCGATGATGCCGTGATCGGCCAGTACGCTCTTCGCCAACCGGCTGTCGGCAACGATGTGGCGAAGCAAATGTCCTCCATCGATGCTGAAAAAACGAACCTGCCCAACCCTGTCGATGATGGCCTGCGGATCGAGCCCGGTGCTATCACCTGTTATGACGAGATCCCATCAACGGGAATGCCCAGTGATCTTCCGTTGTCGAGAAAGCGTTGATATTGCGCACCGTCCGCTTCTATGTCGAAAAGATCGATCGCAAGCACATTGTCGTCGGGGGCACTGATCTTGCGCAGCAAAAAATAGGACCGCCCGTAATAAACGCCGATTTCGGCGAGGCCGCCGTAAAGTTTCTCCTGTCTTTGCTTTTCGATCAACGACAGGAAGACAAGCGCATCCGGTGGGTCGATGTAACCATCGATTTTCTGAAGATCGCGAAATACAAATTTTCGAACGCCCGATTTCAAATGTAAACCTCATTGGTTCTCTTCATGCATTTCACCTCCGAGCCTGCTCATCGGTTAGGACCGGTCGATCAAGAAACGCCCCATTTCTGCGGGACCGCGACAGCGAAGCCGGAAGCTCTCGAAAATTGGGGTGGTACGGCGTCAAGGCGAGCGCCACTCATGGATATAGCGACCTTTCTGTCGTATTCCGGATAGTCATGCGCTGATTGGATAGTTCCGCCTCATATCGGGTTCAGAGCCAAAGCAGCATCGTAGATGATGACGAATAGCGAGCCGGCACTCTAAGTGATGTATAATGTGAGTCTAAAATTCACATCATCGGCCGAGGAGACCGTCATGACTGCGCCGCATCCGTCCAAAACGCATATCGGCAACCACCCCCTCCATCCCGAAACACAGATGCTGAATTACGGCTATGACCCTGAGCTCTCCGAGGGCGCGGTCAAGCCGCCTGTTTTCCTGACCTCCACCTTCGTCTTCAAATCGGCGGAGGACGGGCGTGATTTCTTCAACTATATCTCCGGCCGCACCGAGCCGCCGGCGGGCACGGGCGTCGGCCTCGTCTATTCGCGCTTCAATCACCCCAATAGCGAAATCGTCGAGGATCGTCTTGCCGTCTATGAAAAGGCGGAAAGCGGCGCGCTGTTTTCCTCCGGCATGTCGGCGATCGCGACGGCCCTTCTCACCTTTACACGCCCGGGCGATGCGATCCTGCATTCGCAGCCGCTCTATGGCGGCACGGAAACGCTGGTCGCCAAGACATTCCTCAATCTCGGGGTCGCCGCCGTCGGCTTCGCCGACGGTGTCAACGAAGGCTCGGTGACGGCAGCTGCCGAGGAGGCCATGGCCAAAGGTCGTGTCTCGGTCATTCTCGTGGAAACGCCTGCTAACCCCACAAACAGCCTCGTCGATATCGCGATGATCCGCCGCGTTGCCGATGCGATCGGCAAGAAGCAGGGACACACGCCGATCATCGCCTGCGACAATACCCTGCTCGGCCCTGTCTTCCAGCGGCCGATCGAGCATGGCGCGGATATTTCCCTCTACTCGCTGACCAAATATGTCGGCGGCCATTCCGATCTGATCGCCGGCGCCGCACTCGGCTCCAGAGCCATCATCAAACAGGTGAAGGCATTGCGGGGAGCGATCGGCACTCAGCTCGATCCGCACTCCTGCTGGATGCTCGGCCGATCGCTGGAAACGCTGCAGATCCGCATGGAGCGGGCAAACAGCAACGCACGGGCGGTTGCCGATTTCCTGCGCGACCATCCGAAGGTCGAGCAGATCCACTATCTGCCCTACATCGATCCCTCTTCGGCGACCGGCCGCACATTCGCCGCCCAGTGCACCGGCGCGGGCTCCACCTTCTCCTTCGACATCAAGGGCGGCCAGCCGGCATCGTTCAAATTCCTGAACGCACTGCAGATCTTCAAGCTCGCCGTCAGCCTCGGCGGCACGGAATCGCTGGCCTCCCATCCTGCCACAACGACACATTCGGGCGTACCTGTGGATGTGCGCCACCGCATCGGCGTGCTGGAATCGACGATCCGCCTGTCGATCGGGATTGAGCATCCCGATGATCTGATTGCCGATCTTGCGGCTGCTCTCGACGCCGCTTGACGAGACACGCAGATCAGCTGCGGGCGATCAGAAGATCGCCCGCAAGCGAGGCGACGAAACTCTTGCGCCGGAGCGCCTGGAACGCGCTATCGCGATTTGAGCTGGGCAATCGAGAGCATGAGGTCCGCGCTCATGCCGATCCCGGCACCCCGTGTGAGAATGGCTGACGCGGCTGAGGCGGTGCTTCCGCCATTTGCCGCATCGAAAACGGCCGAGAAGCGCTTGAGCAGCTTGTCCACCTTCCCAGCATCGTGCAGATCCTTGACGGGGAATAGTTTTTCCAGCATCGCCGCCTGGCGGGTCACATCCATGTTCGACATGGATGCGGGCAGCGAATAGGTCGTCTTGATCACATTGTAGAGCGCAGGATCCGACATGATATCGTAGACGGAATTGACCTGCGGCGCTTTGCGCTGGAAATAGAGGGCGAGGCGGACGCCCTCGTTGGAGTCTCCCTGCTGCGATTCCAAGGTCTGATGAAGATAGAGATCGTTGGTTGCCAGACGCGCGCCCTTGTTCTGTCCCGCCTCGATCTTGGCCGTCGTCAGATTTCCCTTGGCATCGAAGTTGAAGACGTTCACCATCGCCTTGAAGCGCTGGCCTGCCTGCGTATTCAAAAAGCCTTTGGGATCTTCGGCGTCTGCCGTGAAGGCCTTCTTCAAGGTAGCCTTGTCGACCGACTTGGGATCGATATTGTTCGCAACGAGGATAAATTCCGTCAGCTTCTTGTCGGCCAGGAGATCATCGACGGTCTTGATCTTGACGATCGACTTGTTGAATTCAGTCGCCGCGTCCTTGGCATCCTTGACCGCCTTGTCCCGCATCTCACCGGTCAGTCCGAAGGTCTTCGACTTGGAATAGGCTGAGATCAAGCTGTTGATCGAAGTCTGCGACAGCGCCGTAACAGGTGCCCGCAGATTGCCTTTGCTGTCAAAATTGTATGCCTTGGCAAGCTCGACGAACCTGCTGTCTTTCAGCGAGTTGACGTAGCTCTTGCTGTCATAGGGATCGCTTTCCAGGATATTGCGCAGCTGATCTCTGGAGACCTCATTCTTGCCGATGCCAAAGGCGCGAAGCGCCATATCTTCCACGGTGGGAAGATCCTTGCTCTTTATGTCGTTGGCGGCAAAGAAGTCCGCGATCGTCTTTATCTCACCAACCGCGGTCTTGTAGTGTTTCTCGGCATCGGTAAACAGAGCCTGTTTCGCGCCCTTGGCCTGCTTCAAATATTTGATCGAGATATCGTCGATGGCCTGCGGCGTCTGTGCCGGCTGACCGGCTGGCAACGTTCCGTCGGATGCAAACTGGAAATGCGCGACCATATCGGCCATTCCGGTCAATGCGGCATAGTCGGAATTCGTGAAGACTAGGTTGAACTGGACCGGGGTGAGCTTGGGATCGAGGTTGAATGCCGTCTTGATATAGGAAAACAGCCTGTTGTCGCCAGTAATCTCGCTGAGCGACTGAACTTTCGTGATTGCCTGGCGATAATAGTCGTCATTGCTGGTGGCCGCAGACGGTGTCAGCAGATTCGGGACCATGCTGTCATAGCGCGAGATCATGTCTTGCTTTTGCTGCGCTGTCTGGGCAGTCGCGCCGGAAAGCGTTCCATCCGCATTGAAGCCGAACTGCGACGCAATCAGCTTATATGTCGCCTGAACCGATGCGGAGGACTGGGCTGATGCGGAGGAGAAGTTGCTCGCCGTGTTAACGAAGCTGTTGGGGTCGTTGACATCGCTGGTCAGAACCGACTTCAGGAACGTTTTCGATATATTGTCGGGGCTCAAGCCGTGCGCCCGCAGAATATAGTCCGTCATCCTGCTGCTGTTGACGATGTCGTCGACATTCGACACCTTGTCGATCCAGGTGTCGTAGAACTTACTTTCCTTCTTGGCCAAGGTGGTTTCATTGGCGAAGGATTGCTCATAGAGCCCGATCGTATCGGTTTTCTGAGAATCGCTTTGGGCGGATTGATTTTTCGACGCGCCGCCAAAATTGAAAGCGGCAGCAAATTGCCGATAGCGGCTGTCCGTCAGCTTGTTTGCAAAGCTGCTCGCGTTGCTGAGATCGCTCGTCAGAACCTTTTTCATGAAGGCTTTGGCGTAGGCCATATCCTCCAGGCCATAGGCTTTCATCGCATAGCTGTACAGCTTGTAGTCGTTCAGAAATTCGTCGACATTCTTAACCTTGCCGATATGCGTATCATAATACTGCTGATCGCTTTTGACCGTCGCCTGTTTGGCGATGCCCGCCAGCGTCGATGCCATGTCCTTTGTCGCGGACACATAGCCGAGATACGTCGAAATCATAGATCGCCCCCACAGCGCAGTTCACCAGTAGTCAACCCCGCATCGATTATCGCAACCAGACCTTGCGCGAAGCTATATCGGCAATCAAAACGTCACATAAGCCTACGGGAAAAGAGGGGCCAACCGACGCCCTTTTGACCGCTGCCGTCAGGCGCGCAGCGCCGTAGCGGGACTGGAGCGCAAGGCACTGACCGCCGGGACGACGGAGATGATCGCCGCAACGGCCGCGAAACCTCCGACAAGCCATAGATCGTCGAAGACGAAGCCAACCGGCAAATGCACCGCCGTCGCAGCCGCGAGTCTCGCGGAGATCGTCAGCGCTGCGAGATAACCAAACGCGATGCCGAGCGCGATGCCGGCGGCAAACAGAATGAAGAGCTCGCCCCAGACAAGCATGACGATCGAGCGGAGCGGCGTTCCGAGCGCCCGCAAGGCACCGATCTGCCGCCGCCTGGATCCGACATGCATGATGGTGACAAGCACGATGGCGGCAATGACGATCGCTTGCGTCCCAAGCGCGATCGCCAGAAGCAGACTGCGGGCATCGCCGAGCGTCGCATAGAGCCGGGTCAACACCTCCGCTGGAAAGACGCCAAGGGTCGTGCCGGTGCGGTATTCCTGCCTGAGGCGATAGGCATCGGCAATCGTCTTCGGCTTGACGAGAACGGCGGGCACGCCCGGTGTCTGCGCGTCGAAATGCTCATCCAGCGGCGCATCAGCGTCGATATGCCCGTGTTCGTGGCCTTCATGACGATCTTGTTCAGGATTGGCCGCGCCGTGCGCATCTGCTTCATCGCCATCATGGTCGTGATATTCCCCGCCATGCATGCCGTGCAACTGCCAGACCGCCCGGATCGGCACGAGGATCGCGCGGTCCCAAGCGGTTCCCGTCGGCGCCATGCGGCCCGTGATCTTGTAGGCGATGGCCGTATGGGTTTCGCCACCGGCCTCGGGCGTGCCGTGCATTGGCTTGACTTCCGCACCGGTCGACAGGGCGACATCGGAGCCGACAACCGCTTCGCCGAGGTGTGCAAACATCGCACCTTGCGAGAGCGTTGGCGAAAGGGACGAGATCAGGCCTGTGGTTGTGCCGACGATCGGATGCCCGTAGGCAGAATCGCCGAAGCCGACGGGTGCGGCCAATTCGACACGCGGATCGTTGGCAAGGCGGGAAAGGACGGCGCCGTCCATCAGCGGCAGCGGCGCGGGCTGCAGAAAGACGGCGGAAAGCGCCAGCTGCGTCTCGCTACCCGCGGCTCCGACAAGCAGATCGAATTTCTCGGCGGCGCGAGCGCTACCGAGACGGACGGCCCGCTCCTGCAGCGTCACCGTCACGCTCAGCGCGACCGACAGGGCAATCAGCACGACAACAGCCAGCGCCCCACTCCAGAAACGCCTGAGGTCGGCAAGGATGAAGGTGATCATTGCGCGGCCACCTCTTGGCTGTCTTCCTCGATGCGCCCGCTTGCCAGATTGATGCGGCGACCAAGACGCGCGGCGAGCGCTGTGTCATGCGTGACCACGATGAGCGTCGTCCCTTCTTCTGCCGACAATTGCAGCAGCAGCTCTGCAACCTCGTTGCCTGCCTGGCGATCCAGGCTGGCGGTCGGCTCGTCGGCGACGATGACGCCCGGACGCGACAGCAGTGCGCGGGCAACGGCAACGCGCTGCATCTCGCCGCGCGACAGGGTTTCGATCTTTTGCTGCGGTCGGGCGATACCGGTCACCGCCAGCAGATAAAGCGCTCGTTCCCGTTCGCTGGCCGCAAGGCGCCGTGTCAGCTTGATCGGTAACACGACGTTCTCGAAGGCGGACAGGCCGGGAAACAGATGAAAATCCTGCATGACAAGGCCGATATTGCGGGCGCGAAAGGCGTCGCGCCGGCCTGCAGAGAGGCGCGTGATTTCCGTTCCGCTCCAGGACACGCTGCCATCCCTGACGTCTTCCAGCCCGGTAATCGCATTGACGAAGGTACTCTTGCCTGAGCCGGACGCACCCGTGATCGCAAGCCGACCGCCCGGTGGCAGATGGAAGCGGTCGATGGAGAGAACCGGTGCGGCAAGGCCGGGGAACTGCATCCTCAGGCCGGAAACATCGAGAGCGAGCATGAGGATCAAACAGTCCTGAACGAGGCGTCCCTGAGACGCAGCTGGCTGATAAAGCCGGTTTCGGGATCGGTCCACGAGCCGAACTCCAGCACGCCGCGCGCCATGATCGGCGCGTTGTACTGCACGAATGTCTGCTTGGACGAGAGATAGACGACCACGATATTATCTGGCCAGTCGGCATCGGAAGAGCAGAAGGGGCAAAGCGACATCGGGATTTCCGTGAGCACGAAGAAGGCCGCCTCCGCCTTCAAGGGCGGCGCCATGAAGCCGTTGATGGCGACGTCCTTGCCGCTCGACTGCTTGACCTTGTCGGAAAATTCGAGCCCGAGCGGACCGAAACTCTTGTAGAGCTCGCCGAAGCCTAGTTTCTCGGAGGCATTGGCACGTACCGCAATGCCCATGACAGGCAAGGCTGCGGCGGCGGCCAGAAAGTCTCGACGATTGATGGTGGCGATCTGATGCTTCGACATCGCGTACCCTCATAAAAATGGAGAAAACAGGCGGTTTCGACACCGCCTGCCCTATTCACATGGCCTGTCAGGACTTACATCTTTTCGGTGCCGAGCGCGAAAGTATCGGCCAGCACCCGGTAGACATCGCTCTGTTCCATGTAACCACGGAAGCCTTCGGCACCTGGACCTGCCGCCTGGAGCACGACATCATCGACGGCGTGGACACCGCTGTCCTCGTCCTTCGGAAGGTTGCCTTGCACGAAGACGGCGCCGGGCACATCCTTGTAGGCTTCATTTGCGACATATTCCTTCTTCTCGTTCTGGATCGCCGGAACGAAAGGACCATCGAGCTTCGGACGGAAGGTCTCGTAGTGATCAGGGCCGTTGTTGGCGGCGATAAACAGGCGGCGCGAAACGTCGACGCGGTCCGGATAGCCGTCGCCATCCTTGTCCTCATAGTTCGGGAAGCCGGCAGCCGCATAGGTGCCGACCTTCTCACGCATTTCTGTGCCCGGCTTGTTATCGTCGACAGTGCCGATGATCGAGACGCCATGCGTGTGGTCGCCGGTGACGACAACAAGCGTATCCGGGTTCTTGGCTTGGAACTCGCGGGCGACGGCAACGGCCTTGTCGAACTCGATCGTATCGACCAGAGCGCGCTCCCAATCGAGCGGATGGCTCATCTTGTCGATGGACGCACCCTCGACCATCAGGAAGAAGCCATCCGGATTCTTGGAAAGCTTGTCGAGCGCGATCTTGGTCATATCTACGAGGCCAGGCTGGTTCGGGAACTTGTCGACAGTGCCCTTCTTGAGGAATTCGCGGTCGAGCGTGACGTCGAGATTGCCGGTATGGAAAAGGCCGAGCAGCCTGTCCTGGTTCGAGCCGGCGGCAGCCGCCAGTTCGTTCTTGTCGGTCGCAACGGCATAGCCGGCATCCTTGAAGAGCGCGATATAATCCTTATCGTCCTTGCGCTTGGAACCGGGCACGCTTTTCGCCAGGAAATAGGCCGAGCCGCCGCCGAGCAGGACATCCGGCTTGACGTCATACATCATGCCGACGATATCGGCCTTGTCGCCACGCTTGCGGGTATGGGAAACGAGCGCTGCCGGCGTCGCATCCTCGACTTCGGCCGTGGTGACGATGCCAAGCGACTTCTTGCCGGTGCGGCGCAGGGCCTCGCCGATGGTTTCGACCTTGGGATCATCGAGGCTTGCTGGCGTGCGGTCGGCATAGACGCCGAGGGCGTTCACGGCCGACTTGTGGCCGGTCATGTAAGCCGACATGGTATTGGCACTGTCGGTGGCAATCGCCGAGGTCGAGGACGTGCCGATGAAGGCAACCGGCGGGATGTCGTCCATGGCGAGGCGGCCATTGGCCTTGCCTTCGGTCATGCCCTTGGACATGAGGCGGGCGCCGGTGCGATGCGCAACCGAGAGACCATCGCCGAGCAGGAAGATGATGTTCTTGGCTTTCGGCGTCGCCGAAGTGCCATAAACATCCCAGTTGACGGATTTCTTCTCGTCGCCGGCCGAAACCTCGACCTTGTACTGGCCGGGCTTTGCGAGCTTGACGCCACGCAGGATCAGGGCAGATCCGAGAACTTTGTCCTCAGCACCCTTTTCTTCGCCGACGAAATCAGCCGCCTTGCCGAAAA
This sequence comes from Rhizobium sp. WW22, assembly GCF_047041135.1. Lineage (NCBI taxonomy): Bacteria > Pseudomonadati > Pseudomonadota > Alphaproteobacteria > Hyphomicrobiales > Rhizobiaceae > Rhizobium > Rhizobium sp. WW22. The sequence goes on along the minus strand of NZ_CP178199.1, from coordinate 548,462 downwards.
CCGCGTCGTAGCTTTCGCCGTTAACCGTGACCTTCACGTCTTCCGGCTTCACGACCTGGCTGAATTCCACCTTGAAATCGAACGGAGAGCCGGCGAGTACCGTTGCCCGGTCCAACGGATAGACTGTCGCTGCATGGGCTGCGCCGGACATTATGGTCGCAGACATCATGGCGAGAAGAAGTTTACGCATTTACACCCCCTGCGTTTGGTTGCTTCCCGCTCCCCACATATAAAAGCCAGATGACAATCATGTAAAAATGGGTCAACTTTCCACAACCACTAATTCCAAAACAGAAACCGATAAGCAATCCTGATTGTATGTGCCGCATCTAAAATGCTGCGTACACATGCAAACGGTCCCGTCAATTCGTCGTCATCCGCAATCCATTATCATGCAAGCTATACCGATCACCGTGAGTGAAAACTTGCTATCTTAACCGAAGGGGAAAATATTACGCACGTTTCGTGAGGACTTTGAGGATTTTTCGCAATGGAAGAACAGCTCGATAAACTGGATCTACGCCTGCTGGAGGAGCTTCAGAAAGACGGCAGACTGACGAACAACGAGCTGGGTGAACGCATCGCGCTATCGCCTTCGCAATGCTCGCGCCGCCGCACGCGACTGGAGGCGGAGGGCTATATTCGCAGCTACCAGGCCAATCTCGACCGGCAGAGGCTGGGGCTGGACATGCTCGTGGTCATTTCTGTGACGCTTGCCACTCACAACAGGGACAACGCCCGCCGGTTTTCGCAGCTCATCAACGGTCTGCCCGAGGTGCTGGAAGCCTATGCGTTGACGGGCGAAATGGACTATCACCTGAAGGTCGCCACCCGCGGGCTCACCGATCTCTCCCGCTTCGTCAACGACGTGCTGCTTCCGCATGAATCGGTCCAGCATGTGAAGACGGCGATCGTCCTCGATACCCTCAAGACCTTCGAGGGATTTCCGGTTCATTTGCCGCACGGCTGATATGGCGAAGGCGCTTGGCGGTCACCGCCACGCGGCCGTGCCCTGTTGAGCGTCAAGGGCAAGTTTTGAGGGGTTGCTTTCTGCGCATACAGCCCTTCCAATCATACCAAAGACAATCTCCTTGGCGAGGATCGGCTTGCATGACCACGGATGTACAGACGCGGCATTTCGAAGAATTTGCCGAAGTCCTGCTCAGATGCAATCATCTGTATCATCCCAGCAACGATTCCATCGCCTTGCGCAATGCCGTCGAAAGCAGGCGCCAGATAGAGATATTCGACTATAGCCGCGCCGCCGATGCCTTTATGCGTGCATTCGGGATGCGGAACTCACTAAAATGCCTGCAGGCGCTCACCAGCCTTCGTGCAACTGTTCACAAGTATAGAAGAGTATGTGACCTCGGCTGCGGCTCCGGCGCTTTCAGCCTTGCCTTTGCCTATCTCGCCGGCAATCCCGAGCTTCAGCTTCACGGTCTAGACATATCCGAACATCAGCTTTCTCTCGCCCGGGAACTGATATCGGCTGCCGGACTGCCTGGGCGTTTCCAGTTCGAGCAACGAAACCTGCCGGCACCGATCGGCTATCTTCCCGACCTGACGATCTCCTCCTACTGGTTTTGCGAAAATGAGCACGTTATCGCCGACGCGGAGCTTTTCAGCCTCATGGCGGGACGGGAGATGCTTGTTGTCGATTATGAAAAGATAATCGACCGCATCGCGACCTGTCTTCCAAAAGGATTCCACATCCTCGGGCGGCACAGCGGTCACGTCGAAATTCCCCCTGCCCTGGCGGATTTCGTCGCACAGGAGAGGGCAAGCGTTTACGGCGTTCACATCGGTCGGGCGACGGGTGAGACGGGCAAATGATGTTGCTGCTCTGCTGCAAAATGCGCGCAAGCCTCTTGAAAGGCTAACAGTCGCTTCCCAGCTATTGGGCAACCCGCTGGTCCGGGCCCCTCTGGTGAGAGCCGTCGGCGCTCTTGCGATGTCGGACCGTTTCCGACATTGCGCCGACAGGGGTTTTCTCTCATGGAAACGTCTTTTCTCTTCGTCGAGTGGCTGGGAAAGCCGCTCTGGATGTGGATGAGCTTCCTGGCGCTCGTCATCGCCATCCTCTCTTTCGATCTTGGCGTCCTGCATAAGGAAAACAAGGAGATCGGCGTCGGCGAGAGCATCAAGCTCTCTGTCCTCTATATCACCCTTGGCCTCGCCTTCGGCGGCTGGGTATGGTGGTATCTCGGCGCCGATTCCGGCCTTGCCTATATGACGGGCTTCGTCGTCGAAAAAACGCTGGCTCTCGACAACGTCTTCGTCATTGCCCTCATCTTCGCCTTCTTCGCCGTGCCCCGTCTCTATCAGCACCGCGTGCTCTTCTGGGGCATTCTCGGCGTCATCGTGCTGCGCGCCATCATGATCGGCGTCGGCGCGACATTGGTGGCCGAGTTCTCATGGCTGCTCTATGTTTTCGCCGCCTTCCTCATCATCACCGGCATCAAGATGCTGGTCGTGAAGGATACCGAGCCGGATGTGTCGAAGAACCCGCTCGTGCGCTTCATGCGCAGCCGCTTCAACGTCACCGACCATCATCATGGCGAGCGCTTCTTCATCAAGCAGCCGAATCCGCAGACCGGTAAGATGGTCTGGTTCATCACGCCGCTTTTCATGGCGCTCGTGCTGATCGAAGTGGCAGACGTGATCTTCGCCGTGGATTCGGTTCCCGCAATCTTCGCGATCACCACCGATCCGTTCATCGTCTATACGTCGAATATCTTCGCGATCCTCGGCCTGCGTGCCCTCTATTTTGCGCTCGCCGCCATGATCCACCGCTTCCAATATCTGAAGCCGGCGCTGGCCATCGTGCTCGTCTTCATCGGTTCGAAGATCTTCGTCGCCGACATGCTGGATCTGGAAAAATTCCCCGCCGCCCTCTCGCTCGGCATCACCTTCGCCATCATTGCAAGCGGCGTCGGCTGGAGCCTGCTGAAGACACGCAACAAAACCGAAACCGAAAGCGCCTGATGCCGTGAGGTGCCCCCCTCCGGGGCACGTCCCTCTCCGCTTCAAACAGACCTCCGACAAGGTACAGACATGATCTCCAATCTCCTCGCAGCCCTTTTTGCAACTTTCGCCCTCGGTCCTCTGCAAGCCGAGATCGAGCGGCATGCCGTTGCCGCCGGTCAGCCGGCCGAGACCGTCAGGCAATCGCAAGCATGTCTTTCGTCCGAGGTCCCGGCGCTGGCGCGGCGCGCCTCCGAAGACACCTTCTGGACGATTTCCACCGTCATCGGCCTCTCGACCGGCTGGAGCAGCCCTGCCAATCTGCTCGACAAAAGCAATCCGGACTGTGCGCCCATCATCAAGCTTATACCAGGAAGCGGCGAAGGTGCCGATGAAGCTTGATGCTTTGTGTAAGCAAGAAATTCCGGTGACCTCATCTGGTGATGTCCGATGACAGAACAGGCTGCCGGCACGACTGAGCATGATGACCGGGCATCCACTCGCCTGCACCAGCTCGCCAGGTTCGCCCATGAACAGGGCGGCATCTCTATCGGCGAGGCGCTCTGTGGCCTCGGGCACCCGAGCTTGGCCTTTATCATTCTCTTTCTCTCGCTGCCGGCACTGATCCCGATACCGGGACCGTTCGGCGTCGTATTCGGCAGTGCGCTTGCCCTGGTGGCGGCGCAGATTGCAATCGGTCGCCGGACCATATGGCTGCCGGCCTTCCTGAGCCGGCGCAGGCTTTCGCCGTCAATCGTGGAACTCACCGTGCGTTACAGCGCGCCGATCCTCGCCAGGATCGAGACGGTCGTTCGTCCCGGACGGCTGGCTCTTTTTACGGGCGCAACCATGCAATGGCTGCTCTCGTTCCCGATCTTCCTGTTGGCGATCACCATTGCCCTGCCGATCCCGCTCGGCAACTACATGCCGGTCTTTGCCCTCGTGGCGATCGCGGTCGCCCTGATGGCACGGGACGGATTGCTGATCCTGGCGGCGCTGTTCGTCTCCGCTCTGGCTTTCGTCGCCACGGCAGGTCTTATTCGGATGGCCGTCACAGGTCTGAACGCAATCGGATCATAGACGCGCATCCCCAATATTTCGGGTCTTGCCAATGGCGGCGGGCCTGCCATTTATGCCAGCGATATATTAGTCAGCCATAAGGCCTCGGCCGTAAAATCAAATCCGCCGGAGGATTTCAGCGCATGCCATCAAAGCCCCCGTCATTCGTCCGTATGGTCACTCTCGGCAGTTCCCTCGCTGTTGCCCTTGGCGCGCAGACGGCGATCGCGCAGGAAATGGCAGCTATTTCTCCGTGGCCCGACACGCCGACCTCGCGTCTGGAAGCGCTGGCAATCCTGCAGACACTGAATGCCGATCTCCTCAGCAATGCCAGCGCCACGCTGACGCTCGATCGCTGGTGCGCTGCGCATAAGCTTGCCCCGGAAGGCTCGAAAATCGTTGCGCAGCGCGTGCGCGGTCAGGACAAGACTGCCGACACTGAAATCCGGAAACTGCTGGCGGTCGGAGCTGACGAGCCTATCGCCTATCGCCGCGTGCGCCTCGCATGCGGCGATCGCGTGCTGTCGGAGGCGGATAACTGGTATGTGCCGGCAAAGCTTACGGCAGATATGAACAAGGCCCTTGAAACGAGCGACGTCGCCTTCGGTCGGGCCGTTCAGGCCCTTAATTTCTCCCGCACGAATCTGTCGGCAAAGTTGCTTTGGTCGCCTCTCCCGCAAGGTTGGGACACCGGTGCCGATCTCCCACCATCCGCCGGCGCGCCGCTCGCCCTACCTCCGTTTCTTCTCGAACATCACGCCGTATTGAAGCTGCCGGACGGCACGCCGTTCAGTGCGCTGATCGAAAGCTATACCAGCCGCGTGCTGGACTTTCCTGTCCCGCATCTGCCAGCGCAATAGGCACGCCCTGCACCCTAACAGCCCCGGAATTCAATGCTCCGCCGCAAGCTGATTATCGAAGCGGAAAACTTTTCTCGACTTTGCAACACAGGAAAAAGCCAGTTTCACACAAGTCACCCTCGCTATCGTGGCGGCATCAGCAACGTGCGAGGAACCAATGAGCATCTTTGGTAGCATGAAAACGTCCGTTTCAGGCATGAACGCGCAAGCAAATAAGCTTAGCACCGTGTCGGACAACATCGCGAACGTCAACACGACGGCCTACAAGTCGGCAACGGCCAGCTTTTCGTCGTTGATTCTGCCATCGGGCGGCGGCAATTACAATTCCGGTAGCGTCGAGACGAATGTCAGCTATTCGGTCTCGCAGCAGGGCGATGCCATATCCACCTCGTCGGGCACCGACCTGTCGATCCGCGGCGCCGGCTTCTTTGTCGTGCAGGGCGCCGACGGCAAGACGGTTCTGACGCGCGCGGGTGACTTCACTCCGGATGCCAACGGCAATCTGGTCAATTCCGCCGGTTATACGTTGATGGGTTATTCCTATGCATCGGGAGCGCCCGCCGTCGTCGTCAACGGCTTCGATGGCCTCGTCCCGATCAACGTCAACCAAAGCGGCCTTGCCAACTCTCCCTCGACCTCCGGCAGCTTTACAGGCAACCTGAATTCGGGTGCCACAGTTGCGACCGGCGCATTGCCAAGCACCGCCTACACGGGAACGGGTGGTACGGGTGCGGCGGCTACGACTGATACCCAGAAAAGCTCGGTGGTCGGCTATGACAAGCTCGGCAACACCGTCATGTATGACATCTATTATACCAAGACGGCGGATGCCAAGCCTGCCGATCCCACCACTACTCCGCCGACCCCAGCGACATCAGGCACATGGGAAGTCGCCGTCTACCGCAATGCCGATGCGAACACGTCGGGCAGCGGATCATCCTTCCCCTACTCATCTGCCCCTGTTGCGACAAGCACGCTGACTTTCGATACAAGCGGCAACATGCTAAGTGGTGGCAGCTTTACGATCAACGATCCGAAGACTGCCGGCTCGATCGCGATGGACCTGAGCAAGATGACCCAGAAAGCCTCGGCTTTCGCTTCCACCGGGTCCACCAACGGGCAAGCAGCGGCGCCCGTCACCGGCGTGACGATCGACAAAAACGGCGTCGTCTACGCCAACTATGCGAAAGGCGATCCGAAGGCGATCTATCAGATCCCGCTGGCAACCGTTGCAAGCCCGGACAAGCTGACGCTCATGAGCGGCAACGTCTATCAGGCCAATGCCGACTCCGGTGTCACCGTCACCAGCTTCGCCAACAGCAACGGCCTCGGCTACATCCAGTCGAACTCGCTGGAAGCGTCGAATGTCGACCTAGCCGGCCAGCTCACCGACATGATCCAGGCACAGAAGAGCTACACAGCCAATTCCAAGGTGTTCCAGACGGGCGCCGACCTGCTGGACGTGCTGGTCAACCTCCAGCGCTAAGCTTCGCGCCGATCGATCACAAAAGGGCCTCCTGCGGGGCCCTTTTCTATTTCACCTTGATACGGCGGCCATGAGCTGGTGCGCCCCCAGCAATATGCATGGTTTTCTCCGCATCACAGGTTGAGCAGTTTAATCTTCATTCCGTTGGATAATGATCCAAACTCCACGGAGTTGAGAAGTAAGAGTTCCTTTGGGCATGCGTAATAGTCTCCTACGCAGCACGGGGGGTGTGATGGTAGTCCTGGACGATGGTTTCTTCTCAAGCTTCGACTGTAGCCATCGCATGGCTGCGATATTCCTCAGCAGTTTTCTGTTGCAGACAGCTATCGTCTCCAGTTTTGCCGCATTAGTTCGCAGGCCGAATCGTTATGGACCTGCGATCGAAATGCTCGACCAGGGTCCATTCTTCACGCGCAGGCGTTTGATCATATGGGCAGTCTGGGGTGTGATCTTCGCGATAGTTTCGGGGATATCAGCCTCTCTGCGAACGGTGACTGCGGTTCTGCTGGATTCGACGACGATTGTCGAAACAAGCTGTATCGGACCGTTTGCAAGTGCATACCGGCTCGATCGCGCGCAGCTGAACATAACATTCGGTCATGATTCCGAGTGGCTCACGAAGCGGCCATTAGAAAGCGCCTATCTAACGCTTAATCAAACCAGCAAGCCGCGACCGATATTTATCCACCTCAAGGGGCGGCCGGCCTCGAAGGAGCTGCAGGATTTGGCACCGGAGGCAATGGCCGATTATGGCCGATATCGATCGAGCCATGGTGCCCGCTAGTATCTTCCACTATCAATTTGACACGGCGGCTTCGAAAGAAGAAGTAGGATCCCGCACTTGGGATATTCAACGCAAGGGCTGCATGACGCCTGCCATATTTGCGCCGCGATCGCTGAGGAATGCTGACGCAAACCGGCAGAAAAATGAATCGCAGGCACAGAATTTTCCTAGTCAGCAGAGATTCCCGCGCCTGTTAGGGTCTCGTTCAGCAAAGCAGCGCACAAATATGATTTCTGGATTCGAGCGCATGACAGCCGGGCTTGTGGGGCAGGCTCGCTGTCAAAATCGCTTTAGCCGGCAGCGCCGGGTGTGGATCCAGGATATTTGATAGGAGAACCATTTCCGTGCGGTTGAGATATGCCCTTCGAAGCGTCGCCCTGATGCTCAGCCTTTGCTCCCTCGCCCTCGTCATCCCCCCCACATCGCAATCACTGGCAGCAACCCGGCAGCCGGATATTCCGGCATGGCTCGGCGTCTATGTCGGCGCCGGTGACGGGCAGATTGCCCTGCCGGTCCTGCAGAGAGCCCGTGCGCTCTACATGCGGAAAGTGAGCGAAGGCACGGTCAAAAATCCCTGCTACTTCGCCATGGACGCCACCCGTCCGAACACGCCGAATGACGGCAAGTCGGCGGGCCGCTTCTATATCGTCTGCGAGGCGACTCAGACCTTTCGTGTCGTCTCATCGGGCCACGGCAGCGGTCGCGATCTCAAAGGCGTTGCCGATTTCGGTAATGACCGCATGTGTGCGAAGAACTTCGGCAACGCGATGGATTCCAACCTGACGACGGGTGGCTCCTATCTGACGGAAGAGACGAAGACGACCTTCAAGGGTTACTACAAGCTCTCGCAGGCGAAGGAGGTCGCCTACCTTCGCACCTTCCTCCAGTTTGACGGCGAGGGCGAAACCGCCAATGCGCGGCAGCGGGCCATCGGCGGACATGCGGCGGCTAAGGTCGCCGGCATTTGCATGAAGAAAGACCCACAGAGCCCCTATGCCAACCGGGACGGATATGTTCCGCTCGGGAAGCTGGTCGAATATGCCGGCGGCCGCAGCGACGGCTGCACAAGCTGGTCAGCCTCGGATGCCAATCAGATCATCTCCATGGTGAAGGACAATCCCACGACGCTTTACATCTATCCCGAATCCTCGGACATCAAGGCGGTTGCCAAGGCCGTTGCGGCCGGACATTCCCCTGCCCAATCCGGATTGTACTGGAACGAATCCTGCCTGAAGGAAATCGGCACGCCCAAGTTCTGGCCCAAGGAGACCCTCGAGCCGATCATCGTCCAGTATAAGAAGGACCATCCCGCACCGCCTGCCCGGCCGATCCCGATCTGCGATCAGCAGTGAGTCTCGTGAAGGCTAGGTCCGGAAATTCGACAAGCTCTGGTCGCACTGATCGGCATCGCTCAGAATGACATATTCAAGGTTCTTACCATCGTGTCGATCGCAGGCATTCCCCCAACCCTTATTGCCGGCATCTATGGCATGAACTTCAAGAACATACCCGAATATGATTGGGCTTGGGGATATTAATATGGCTGGGCGGTCATCATACTCAGCACCGTCATTCCATTGGTCTGGTTCAAGGTGAAGGGCTGGTTTTGACGCAACATGTCTCGAGCAAGGTGGTCTTTCTGCATAAGGGCGTGATAGAAGAAGGCAAGCTGGCCGAGATGTTCACATTACCTAGATCGCTTCGGTTCCGCCAGTTTCTCGCTCAAGAACGCTGACTAAGTGCAGTAAAAAGTCGCGACGGTATATCCGAAATACCTTTCAATAGAATATCGACGGCTTGTTCGGCATCGGTGGTCCAAGGCGGATACGCCTTAATGGGTCATTGCCAATAGAGCGATGACGGAGGATGTCCATCACTCTCGGACTGTTGTGAACTGCCTTACCAGCCATAGCTGAAGGTGGCGCCAATACCGTTATCCCCATCCTGTACCACGTTGGTTTCCGTATTTCGCCCGTATTGGAAAATGCCATAGGCATTGTTATTGCCATTCTGCTGCAAGGTCGCGGAATGGCCATTGCCCCGTTGCTGGATGAAACCGATGTTACCGCGGCCAGCCTGAGCGATGCCGGCCGCATTCCCCCGTCCCAGCTGCCGGATGTCGGCACCCTTCAGATCGCGGTAGAGCGAATAGACTCGCAATCCGGTGGAGAAAATATTGGCATCCTCGGCATTATCCGGCGCGAGGTTGAACGAGATCCGGCCGCCAGCATAGGCTGGCGCGTCCAATGCCACCTGCCCCAGGGTCCCGGCAAGAAGGGTGACGGTAAGGATCTTAAACACGCTGCGGGTCATCCTGATCTCCATGTGTCGGCTGCCTTGGCCGATGATCAACTCTCGCATTTCGCGGCTGAACCAATTCGGAATTACCCGTTCAGTTCTCGTTCAGTCATTTCAGGCTGATGAAAGACAAAAGGGCGCCGGAAGTCGGCGCCCTTTTAGGGAATTTGCGGGGTCTTGTAGGCCGATCAGTCGTCGCCGCTTCGCTTTATGCAGCTGAAACTCTTGTTTCCGATCACGACATCCAGCGTCGCCTTGTATTCCGTTCCTTTGGAGTCGAGCGAAACGGAGCTGAGGATTGCTGCCTGTCCCGCCTTGGCGTCGAAATCGCCACTTTGGTTGATTGCGGAACTTCCACCGTTTCCGGCTTTTTCGACATGGAAAGTGTAGGTCCCGCCGACATGCTTGTCGGCGTGGACGAGCGCATCCAGTCTCACCATACCTGCTCCAGGCGTTGCCTTGATTTCGCAAAGCCGTGCCCCATCGGATTGATTGGCCGCAGTCATGGCCGCTACCGCGCCGACGGGAAGCAGGACCAGCGCTAGAATCGCCATCAGGTGGCGCGGATATTTGACGTTATTTGCCATGGATCATCCTCCTAACGGCCTGCAGTTGGTATCCTGGTGTCTTTGTCGTTGCGCAGTCGTGTCCGTGCCTTAAGGGCATGCCTGGACGAAGGCCGCGACATTGCCGTTACCGCCCTGGCTGACATTGGCGCTGCAACCATGACCGACCTGTACGCCGGCCGCGATATTGCCATTCCCGTCCTGGGTAAGGATGGTTGTATGGTTGGAGCCGAACTGACCGATGCCGGCTACGTTGCGGTCGCCGTTCTGATAGGTGGCGCCATAGTTGTCATGGCCCTCCTGGCCGACCGCCGAAAGATTGTGACGACCATATTGATGGCCGATGATCCGGTTATAACCGCCGTTCTGATAGGTTCTGATCCGATTTCCGTATCCTTCCTGAGCGCCGCCTGCGGAGTTCGACCAGCCATATTGTTCGATACGCACATCATTGGCCATGGCGGGGGCTGCGGCGGTGATGCCGACGAGTGCGACGAGTGCGGTTGCAATGATAGACGTGCGGATCATGACTAAGTCTCCTCAGGCGGATAGGACCGCGGTTGAACGTCTCCCTTCTATAATTTGCCCTTGGAACGGAAGCTGAAGGCACTATTCAGACAGCGTTCATTCGCAGAGATCCGCACCCGCGCCGTCGAGGAGCGAGCGCCCCATGCTATGGCGACGCCGCTCCAACGCTCGCATTCGGGCACGTAAAACCTCTTCAATGAGCCGGAGGCAGATCAGGCACCGTTGCGATGCCTGATCTGGTCGTTCTCTTTGCGATCGTGCCTTAGATCTGGGCGTGACCGCCGTCGACGAAGAGTTCGATGCCGTTTATGAAGGAAGCGTCGTCGGAGGCCAGGAATAGGACGGCCTTGGCGATCTCTTCCGGTTGCCCGACGCGGCCGGCAGGGATGAGGCTCGCGAGGTAATTCTTCGTGTTCTCCGCGCTCTCACCATTGCCGAAGAGTTCGTTGAGGCCGGCTGTCTCCGTCACGCCAGGACTAATTGCATTGACGCGAATATGGCGATCCTTGAGATCGAGGATCCAGTTGCGGGCGAAGTTGCGCACGGCGGCCTTGGTTGCAGAGTAGACGCTGAAGGCAGGTGTGCCGGAAATGCTCGTCGTCGACGAGGTGAGGACAATCGAACCGCCGTCGCGCAGGAGCGGCAACGCCTTCTGCACGGTGAAGAGTGTGCCCTTCACGTTGGTGTCGAATGTCTTCTGATAATGTTCTTCGGTAATCGCGCCGAGAGGCACCATCTCGCCGCCGCCGGCATTCGCAAAAACCACATCGATGTGCGAATGCTCCTGCTGAACAGCATCATACAGGCGGTCGATATCGACAAGCTTGCTCATATCGGCCTGCACACCTTTGACACGGCCGCCGATCTGCCGAATGGCAGCATCGAGCGCTTCCCTGCGCCGGCCCGTGATGAAGACCGCAGCTCCTTCCTGGGAGAAAGCTTTTGCGGTGGCAAGGCCAATGCCGCTCGTGCCGCCGGTTACAATCACGACCTTGTTTTCGAATTTCCTGCTCACTGTCATGCTCCTTTGTTGCGGCTGGTTGCCGTTGAGAAGAACATGCCAGCAGAACGATGCTGCAAATAGCAGGCAAATTTGATACTCATCGTTCCAAATGGAGAACGATGATGCGATCTGACCTCAACGATCTATTCTACTTCGCCGAGGTCGTCGCCCACGGCGGGTTCGCCGCCGCGGGACGAGCTCTGCGCGAGCCGAAGTCGAAGCTGAGCCGGAGAGTTGCGGGGCTGGAAGAACGGCTCGGAGTGCGACTGATCGAAAGATCGAGCCGCCGCTTTCGGGTGACCGATATCGGCCAATCCTTCTATGAGCGCTGCAAGGCGATGCTGGCGGAAGCCGAGCGCGCCGAAGCCCTGGTGGCCGAAGCTCAATCGGAGCCACATGGCCTGATCCGTATGAGCTGTCCGACAGGATTGGTCGAACCGATCTCAGCGCTTGTGATGCAATTCCTGACACGGCATCCGAAGGTGCGCCTGCAACTCGTCGCGATCGATCGCCCGGTCAACCTCATCGAGGAACGGATCGATGTCGCGCTCCGGGTCCGAACATCGCTCGATGGCGATGCGTCGCTGACCATGCGGTCGCTCGGAAATTCGGTCCGGATTCTCGTCGCAAACCCACAGGTCGCCGCCCGCATCCACAGCCTCAATGACCTGTCGACCCAACCGACGCTTTCGACGACGGATGACCAGAGTGAGGTCAATTGGTTTCTCGAGTCGGAGGAGGGCAAGACGCATATATTCCGCCATGAGCCGAGAATGGGCTGCGCCGACTTTACTGCCGTGAGGGCAGCCGCGCTTGCAGGGCTGGGCGTCGCATTGTTGCCCGATCACACTTGCCGGCAAGCGCTCGATCAGGGCGAACTCGTGCGCGTATTGCCAACCTGGCGCGGGGTGAAGGGATTGGTCCATATTGTGTTCACGACGCGCCGCGGTCTTCCGCCAGCGGTCCGCAGTTTCATCGATAGCCTCGCCGCCGGTTTCCCCAAGGATGCACTGGTGCGCTAAGGCAATTCTCAGCCTTGTGCCAAGTCGAACGCACCCTTAAATTTGCACACTGTTTGTGCAAATTTTTCTATTGCTTAATTTTACACCAGAATCGTGACGCCCTCTTGGCAACAAAATCAATAGGTTACGATCTGGCACACCGCTTGCTTCGTATTTTGCTGAGTTGGTGGCTAGGGTTCCGGCGCTCCGTTGAGAGCGTGGCTGGTCCGAGAGCCACCACCGGCTGGGGGAGAAATCCCACCGGATGCACGGCGGGATAAAAGCCCGGGAGACCTCGTAAGCCAAGGGATTGGCGGCGCGATGGTCTTTGCCGATCCCTTTTTGACAAAAGCAAAAGGGGAATTTCAATGCAGACTTTTTCGAAAATCCTTTCCGTTACAGCCCTGTCCGTTTCGCTGGCCCTCGGGCTCGGTTCCGCCGCCAGTGCTGCGCCGAAGACCAGCTTCAAGGTCGCCTGGTCGATCTATGTCGGCTGGATGCCCTGGGGCTATGCAAGCGACCACGGCATCGTCAAGAAATGGGCCGACAAATATGGAATCAATATCGAGGTCACCCAGTTTAACGACTACGTCGAGTCGATGAACCAGTATACGGCCGGCGCCTTCGACGCGGTGACGCTGACCAACATGGACGGCCTGTCGATTCCCGCTGCCGGCGGCGTCGACACGACGGCCGTCATCGTCGGCGACTTCTCGAACGGCAATGACGCCGTCATCCTCAAGGACAAGACGAGCCTTGCCGACATCAAGGGCCAGAACGTCAACCTCGTCGAATATTCCGTTTCGCACTATCTGCTTGCCCGCGCCCTCGACAGCGTCAAGCTCAACGAACGCGACGTGAAGGTGGTCAACACCTCGGATGCCGATATGGTCGCGGCCTACAAGACGCCTGACGTCTCGGCTGTTGTCACCTGGAACCCGCTGGTTTCGACCATTCTCGAGGACCCGACGGCCAAGAAAGTCTTCGACAGTTCGCAGGTGCCAGGCGAAATCATCGACCTGATGGTCGCCAACAGCAATGTGCTCAAGGACAACCCGAATTTCGGCAAGGCACTCGCCGGTATCTGGTATGAAACGGCCGCGCTTATGAAGGCCGACACGCCGGAGGGCAAGGCCGCCCGCGAGGCCATGGGTAAGGCATCGGGCACCGACCTCAAGGGCTTCGAGGCGCAGCTCGCCGCAACCCGGCTTTTCGACAAGCCCGCCGACGCGCTTTCCTTCACCACCTCGCCGAACCTGCCGAAGACCATGGATCTGGTGCGCAACTTCCTCTTCCAGAAGGGGCTTCTGGGCAATGGCGCGCCTTCCGCCGATGTCATCGGCATCGAAATGCCCGACGGCAAGGTCCTCGGCGACGGCAACAACGTCAAGCTTCGCTTCACCGAAGCCTACATGAAGTCGGCCACCGACGGGTCGCTCTAAGCCTCCTTGAACGGCGGCGCGCCAGCGCCGCCAGCCTTTCCGCGGAGCCTTTCATGCGCTGGATCAATACCAAGCCAAGTCCCGGTGCGCAGCTTGCCTTGACGCTTTTGCCGTTTGCGCTGCTCATCATTGCCTATGCGATCGGCTCTGCCTCAAGGCTTGCCGAAAACGCCAATGACAAGCTGCTTCCGAATTTCGCCGGCTTTGCCGACGCCATCAACCGCATGGCCTTCATCGCCGATCCGCGCACGGGAGATTACCTTCTGTGGTCCGATACCGGGGCAAGCCTCGTCCGGCTGCTCTCCGGCCTTGGCATTTCCACGGCGATCGCGCTTTGCCTGGGCATGCTGATCGGCATGCTGCCCTATTTGAGAGCGCTTCTTTCGCCTTTCGTCGCCGTCATTTCCATGGTCCCGCCGCTGGCATTGCTACCCATCCTCTTCATCGTCATGGGCCTTGGGGAAACCTCCAAAATCGCCCTGATCGTCATCGGCGTCGCACCGACGATGGTCCGGGATCTGGCCCTGAAGGCGCTGGAACTGCCGCGCGAACAGATCGTCAAGGCCGAGACGCTTGGCGGCTCATCCTGGCAGATCGCCCTTCGTGTCGTGCTGCCGCAGATCCTGCCGCGGCTGATAACCTGCCTCAGGCTGCAGCTCGGCCCGGCCTGGCTGTTCCTGATCGCCGCCGAAGCGATCTCGTCCGATTCCGGCCTCGGCTACCGCATCTTCCTCGTTCGCCGCTACCTCTCGATGGACGTGATCTTTCCCTATGTTGTCTGGATCACACTGCTCGCCGTGCTCATGAACTACCTGCTCGATCGCATCCGCATCGCCGTCTTCCCCTGGTCCGAACTGGAGAAGCAGGCATGAGCGAACTCAAAATCGAAAAGGTCTGGAAGGAATATGGCGACCAGATCGTGCTTGAGGATGTCTCGCTGACGGTCGACTCGCGTGCCTTCGTCGCGCTCGTCGGGCCCTCCGGCTGCGGCAAGTCCACCTTCCTGCGCATGCTTTTGGGGCAGGAGCAGCCGACACGCGGGACGATCCTGCTCGATGGCGCGGCGCTGCCTGCGGAACCCGGCGCCGATCGCGGCGTGGTCTTCCAGCGCTATTCGGTCTTTCCGCATCTGACAGCACTCGGCAACGTGCTGCTCGGCAAGGAGCTCGCCGCCTCGCGCTACAAGGCTAGGTTGTTCGGCTCGGCGCGCCGGAACGCCATAGAGGAGGCACGCCAGCTTCTTGCGGAAGTCGGTCTTGCCGGCGCCGAGATCAAATATCCGGCCCAGCTTTCCGGCGGCATGCAGCAGCGCCTGGCTCTTGCCCAGGCGCTCATCATGCGGCCGAAAGTGCTGCTGCTCGACGAACCCTTCGGTGCGCTCGATCCGGGCATCCGCGCCGAAATCCATACGCTGATGAAACGCCTCTGGCACGAGACGCAGATGACCGTGGTCATGGTGACCCATGACATGCGCGAGGCCTTCACGCTTGCGACCCGCGTCGTCGCCTTCGAGCGCCGCCGCGACCGGCCGGAGGAGAAGGAGCGCTACGGCGCGACCATTACCAAGGACATTTCCATCTGGCCGCCGCGCATTGCCGGCACAGCCTCGATCTTTGGCCCCGACCGGGACGGCCCGGTCTCTTCCCTGGGGCACCGCCGGGACGACCTGGCACCATCGGGAGACATTTAGCCATGCAGCACGTCAGACGTTCGCCGGAAGAAATCGCCGCCAATCGCGCGCGGTATGAAGACCATCAAAGGAAGGGGCTGGAATTCGCGCCCAAAGCATTGCCGGCGCCAAGCCCGCGTCCCGCTCAGCCGATCGACCCCGCCCTTATTCTCCACCGGGAGACTGTCCCCGGCGGCTGGTACTGGTCGACATGTGTCAAGACGGGTGAGACGCTGCGCATCGCGCAGGAGCATGCCTTTTCCACCGTATCGCTGATCGCCTGGAACGCGGCGGATCCGAGCGAGCGGCTGAACCTTGTCGATACGGTCAAGATGCAATGGACGACGGCGCTGTCGAAGGGCCGCGTGATCTTTTCCGACATGGGCCGCGTCATGTTCTCGGTGACGGAAGATTCGTCCGGCGCCCATGATTGCCTGATGGGAGGCTCCACCGCCGCCTCCAACGAGGCAAAATATAGCCAACGCCTGCGCAACAGCCGCGACAACTTCATCCTGCTCGCAACGAAAGCAGGCTTGGATCGGCGCGATATTCCCGCCGCCCTCACGCTTTTCGCGCCCGTCCGGGTCGATGCGGACGGCAAGTTCGTGTGGAAGCCGGAACTACTGCACGATGGCGACTATATCCATCTTCGCGCCGAAATGGACATGATCGTCGGCTTTTCCAACTGCCCTCACCCGCTCGATCCAAACCCGCATTACGCACCGAAACCGGTGACCGTGACCCGCATTGCCGCTCAGCCTATCGCTGAAGACGATCTGTGTCGCACGGCCACCGCCGAAGCCGTGCGTGGCTTTGAAAACAACGCCTTCGCCAATCTTTGAGCCGGGAGAACGATCATGAGCGATTTCATTCAGACCGCGCCGTCCCGCACGCTCGACAAGGCGGTGCAGGATCATTTCATCGCCGCCGAGGCTCCCTTCTCGACCATCGTGCGCAAGGGCCAGACGCTGCGCATCGAGGATAGCTACGGCCAGCAGGCAATCGACACGCTGTTCTACAATGCCGAGGATTATTCCGAGCGCTATTCCAACCAGGATACGATGCGCGAACAGGGTGCCGCCTATATCACCACAGGCACCCGGATCATCTCCAACGAGGGGCGCGTCATGCTGACGATGACCGCCGACAGCTGCGGCCGTCATGACACATCGGCGGGCGCCTGCTCCTGCGAGAGCAACACGGTGCGTTTCGGCCATGGCACGAAATATCTTCACGCCTGCCGGGACAATTTCGTGCTGGAAGTCTCAAAGCACGGCATGGGCAAGCGCGACGTTGTGCCCAACATCAATTTCTTCATGAACGTGCCGATCGAACCATCAGGTGAGATGACGATCGTCGACGGCATCTCCGCTCCTGGCGACTATGTCGAGCTCAAGGCCGAAATGGACGTGCTCCTCGTCATCTCTAATTGCCCGCAGATCAACAATCCCTGCAACGGCTTCGACCCGACGCCGATCCGTGTCCTCGTATGGGACGGTGAGGCCTGAGATGTTCAAGAAAATATTGATCGCCAATCGCGGCGAGATCGCCGTCCGGATCATCGGGACGCTGCGGCGCATGGGCATTGCCTCCGTCGCCGTCTATTCCGATGCAGACCGTTTCTCAAAGGCATCCCTGATGGCCGACGAAGCCGTCAGGCTCGGCCCGGCGCCGGCTTTGGAAAGCTATCTCAATAGCGACGCCGTCATTGCCGCCTGCAAGGCAACCGGCGCCGAGGCGGTGCATCCCGGCTATGGCTTCTTGTCGGAAAACATCGGCTTTGCCGAACGGCTGGCAAAGGAAGGCATCGTCTTCATCGGGCCGACGCCGGACAATATCGCCGCCTTCGGGCTCAAGCACACGGCGCGCGAATTGGCGCGCACAAGCGGGGTGCCGCTGCTTCCGGGTAGCGACCTCGTCGAAACCCGCGAAGCGGCGCTCGTTGCCGCGGCGGAGATTGGCTATCCTGTTATGCTGAAGTCTACGGCCGGCGGCGGCGGCATCGGCATGCAACTCTGCGAGGACGCTGCCAGCCTGAAGGCCGCCTTCGACAGCGTGCAACGCACGGCAAAAGCAAGCTTTGGCGATGCCCGTGTCTATCTGGAGCGCTTCGTTTCCAAGGCTCGGCATGTCGAGGTACAGATCTTCGGCGACGGCAAAGGCGGTGTGATCGCGCTTGGCGAACGCGATTGCTCGTTGCAACGCCGGAACCAGAAGGTGATCGAAGAGACGCCCGCGCCCGATCTTTCGCCTTCGGTGCGCAAACGTCTCCATGCAGCGGCGGTGGCACTCGGCACCTCCGCCCACTATCAGTCCGCCGGCACGGTCGAATTCATTTATGACCCCGCACGCGAGGAATTCTACTTCCTCGAGGTCAATACGAGGCTTCAGGTCGAACATCCGGTCACCGAGGCCGTCTATGGTATCGATCTCGTCGAGTGGATGATCCGCCAGGCGGCCGGCGAAGAGGTGATCACAGGCAACGATCGACTTGTTCCGAAGGGTGCGGCGATCGAGGCGCGCATCTATGCCGAGATGCCGCATGCGGGCTTCAGGCCAAGCGCCGGCCTTTTGACCGAAGTCACTTTTCCGGAAGGCACGCGCGTCGACGGCTGGATCGAGACGGGTACGGAGGTCACTCCCTATTACGATCCCATGCTTGCCAAGGTGATCGTTGCGGCCGAAGACCGGCCGGCCGCGATCGAGAAACTCAAAACCGCACTTTCGCAAAGCTCCATCTCCGGCATCGAAACCAACCTCGACTATCTGAAGGCAATTGCCGGATCGGAACTGCTCGCCAGCGGCAAGGTGGCAACGACGGCGCTGAAGGATTTTCCCTTCGTGCCCGACGTGATCGAGGTGGTGGCGCCCGGCGCGCAGTCGAGCATTCAGGAGCTTCCCGGCAGGCTGGGGCTCTGGCATGTCGGCGTGCCACCGAGCGGGCCGATGGACGAGCGCTCGTTCCGCCAGGCAAACAGACTGGTCGGCAATGCCGATGAGACCGCAGCTCTGGAGCTGACCGTCTCGGGCCCGGTGCTCAAGATCTTCTCCGACGTCATGATCGCGCTTGCGGGCGCCCATATGCCGATGAGCCTTGATGGCGTTCCATTACCGCATGGTGAGGCCGTCATCGCAAAAACAGGGCAGACGCTTGCCATCGGCGCCATAGAAGGGCCGGGCCAGCGCTCCTACCTGGCCGTTTCAGGTGGTTTTGCCGCGCCGCTCATGCTCGGCTCTAGGGCAACCTTCGGCCTCGGCCGCTTCGGAGGCCACGCGACCGGTACACTCCAGACCGGCCATGTGCTGCGACTGGCACGGACACGGCAGCCTCAGGCCAAGCCTGCGGACATGCCGGCAGCCCTCACGCGCACCTGGGAGGTCGGCGTTGTCTATGGGCCGCACGGCGCGCCGGACTTCTTTCTGGACGAAGACATCGAGACGCTGTTTTCGACCGAATATGAAGTGCATTTCAACAGTGCCCGCACCGGCGTCCGTCTGATCGGCCCTGCTCCCAAATGGGCGCGTAGCGACGGCGGTGAGGCTGGTCTTCACCCCTCCAACCTTCACGACAATGCCTATGCGATCGGCGCGATCGACTTCACCGGCGACATGCCAATCATTCTTGGTCCCGATGGACCGAGCCTTGGCGGCTTCGTCTGCCCGGCCGTCATTGCGCGCGACGAGCAATGGAAGATGGGCCAGTTCAAGCCGGGCGACAAAATCCGTTTTCACCCGGTGGCGCGCAGTCAGGACGCTATCGCCGGTCCGACAGTTCGCCGTGCACCCGAGGAGACCGGATCGGCGATCGTCGGCCAAAGCCAGGATGGGCCAGTGCCTGTCGTCTATCGCCGGCAGGGTGATGACAACCTGCTTATCGAATACGGGCCGATGACACTTGATATCGCCCTGCGTTTGCGCGTGCATCTGCTGATGCAGGCAGTCGTCGAGGCACGCCTGCCTGGGATCATCGACCTGACGCCCGGCATCCGTTCGCTGCAGATCCATTATGACGGTACGACGCTGACGCGGAAACGCCTCGTTGGCCTTTTGACCGAGATCGAAGCAAAACTGCCGCCGGCGCAAGACGTCAAAGTCCAAAGCCGGATCGTGCATCTGCCGCTTTCCTGGAACGATCCGCAGGCCGAGCTTGCTATGCGTAAGTATCAGGAGCTCGTGCGCCCGAATGCGCCATGGTGCCCCTCCAACATCGAGTTCATCCGCCGCATCAACGGCCTGCCCGACGAGCAGGCGGTGCGCGATATCGTCTTCGATGCCAGCTACCTCGTGCTCGGTCTTGGCGATGTCTATCTCGGTGCACCGGTCGCCACACCGATCGATCCACGCCATCGGCTCGTGACGACGAAATACAATCCGGCGCGCACATGGACACCGGAAAACGCCGTCGGCATCGGCGGTGCCTATATGTGCATCTATGGCATGGAGGGACCGGGCGGCTACCAGCTCTTCGGCCGCACGATCCAGGTCTGGAACAGCTGGCGGCAGACGCCGGTTTTTGCCAAGGACAAGCCATGGCTTCTCAACTTCTTCGACCAGATCCGCTTCTTCCCCGTCACGCATGACGAACTGAACGAAGCGCGTGCGGCCTTCCCGCACGGTGGCTATCCGATCAGGATCGAGGAGACGGAATTCTCCTACGCTGCCTATGAGGCGGACCTCGCACGCGAGGCTGCGGCGATCGGTGCTTTCAAGTCCAGGCAGCAGGCAGCCTTCGAGGCGGAACGGCAACGCTGGAAGGAGCTGGGACTCGACAGCTTCTCGGTCGACGAAGGTGCAGGCCCTGCCCTTGCCGGAGATATACCGGAAGGTTGCTTCGGCATCGAAAGCGCGGTGCCCGGCAATGTTTGGAAGATACTTGTCGAGGAAGGCCAGCCGGTCGCAGCCGGCGATACTTTGGCCATCATCGAGTCGATGAAAATGGAAATCAACGTCACCGCCCACGCTGCGGGACGCGTCCGCGATCTGCGCGCAGCACCTGGGCGCAACGTCAAGGCCGGCGACGTGCTTGTCATTCTGGAGGAAATCTGATGCTGCCTACTATCCTCGACCTAACCTCGTTGAAAGAGGCTTATGGAGCAGGTCTATCGCCCCTCGACCTCGTGGAGGAGATCATTGCGAGATGCAAAGCATCGGACGATCCAGCAATCTTCATCACGCCGACATCTCCTGAGGCGTTGCGAGCTGCGGCGACGGAATTGCTGGCGACGGCACCGGAGCCAAACAGCCTGCCGCTCTGGGGCATACCTTTTGCAGTCAAGGACAATATCGATGTCGCAGGCCTGCCAACGACGGCCGCCTGCCCGGCCTTTGCCTATCATCCCGAAGCGGATGCGACAGTGGTTGCGCGTCTGCGGGCTGCCGGCGCAATCGTCATCGGCAAGACCAACCTCGACCAGTTCGCAACCGGCCTCAACGGCACGCGCTCGCCCCATGGTGCGCCCCGCTCAGTTTTCGATCGCGCCTATGTTTCCGGCGGCTCCAGTTCCGGCTCCGCTGTAGCGGTCGCTGCTGGTCTTGCGAGCTTCTCGCTGGGAACTGATACTGCAGGCTCCGGCCGGGTGCCGGCCGCCTTCAACAATCTCGTCGGCATCAAGCCGACGCCGGGGCTTGCTCCCAATGTTGGCGTCGTACCGGCTTGCCGCAGCGTCGATGTCGTCACGGTGTTCGCCGCGACGGTTGGTGACGGGGTCGCCATTCGCCGGATCATGGAAGGCTACGACGCCCGTGATCCGTTCTCGCGAGAAGCGGCTCCAGCGAGCCTACCGTCGGCGCGCCCGCGCGTCGGTGTGCTGGACGGAGCCGAGCGCGAATTTTATGGCAACAGGCATGTCGAGGCCCTCTACGATGCCGCCATCGACAGGGCGAGATCGCTCGGGGCGGAGATCGTACCTTTCGACTATGCGCCTTTCCGCCTGGCTGCCGAACTGCTCTACAACGGCCCCTGGGTTGCCGAGCGCCTCGCGGCGGTAAAGGACTTCCTCGCAAGCAATGCCGGCGATTTCGATCCGACCGTCAGAACCATCATCGAGGCGGCGCGAGGCTATGATGCCGTTGCGGCCTTCGAAGGCAAGTACAGGCTGGAGGCATTGCGGCAAAAGACGAAGGCGGAGTGGGAGAAGGTCGATTTCCTGATGCTGCCGACATCGCCCACGACCTATACGGTCGAGGAAATGCAGGCCGATCCGATCGTCAGAAACAGCCATTTCGGCCGTTATACCAATTTCGCCAACCTGCTTGATTGCGCGGCGATCGCCATACCCGCAGGCTTCGATGCCGACGGCCATCTGCCAGCCGGTGTAATGCTCGTCGGGCCGGCCTTTACCGACGACGCTTTGGCCCCTTTCGCCGATGCCATGCATCGAGCGGTAAATAGCGGAATGGGTAGGGATCGCATGGCGGCACTGCCGGACGGAAGCCGTGTAACACCCGAAGCCGCTGACGTCGTTCCGATCGTCGTTGTCGGCGCGCATCTGACCGGCATGCCGCTCAACCACGAGCTCACCGGAAAAGGCGGATACAGAATGATGACGGGTCGAACGGACGGCAGTTACCGACTTTTCGCCCTGCCGGGGACGATACCACCCAAGCCGGGTTTGGTGCGCGATCCGAACTTTGCCGGCAACGGTATCGAAATCGAGGTATGGGCGTTACCGCCGACCGCATTTGCCCACTTCGTCCAGAATATTCCCGCCCCGCTGGGGATCGGCAAGATCCAGCTTGAGGACGGCAGCCATGTTTCCGGATTCCTCTGTGAAGCCCATGCCACAGCCGGTGCCAAGGATATCACCGGGTTTGGCGGCTGGCGAAATTTCATTCGCGCCGCGAATGCCACGGTTTAAAGGAGATACGAGATGAGAAAGATTCTCCTACAGGCATTGCAAATCGTCCTTCATGGCCTGATCGCGAGAACCCAGGCAATTGGCAGCCCTGAGCTGCCTCGCTCGCAGCAAAGCAGCCTCGGAGACCAATAAAATATTTTGTACGGGGCGGGTTCACCGATGCCGAAGAGAAAACGCCGACGAGTGAGTGCCGTCATACGAGATGATTGCACTCACTCCGGTCACCACATCAGCATCAGAGCAACATCGATGCACCACGGTCGAGATAGGTATCGAGGAATTGCTCAAGACGAGGATTTCTCGGCTTCTTGAACACTTCTTGGGGCGGCCCGCTAAACAGCACCTTGCCGTGATCGAGAAAGATGATCTGCTGGCCGACGGTCGCAGCGAAACCGATTTCGTGCGAAACGACAACCATCGTCATGCCTTCGGCTGCCAGGTCGCGCATGACGTTCAAGACCTCGCCGGTCAGTTCCGGATCGAGCGATGATGTCGGTTCATCGAACAGCATGATCTTCGGCTTCAAAGCGAGGGCGCGGGCGATCGCCACGCGTTGCTGTTGTCCGCCGGAAAGCTGTGACGGATAATGCCCTGCTCTCGCCTCAAGCCCAACCTTGACGAGTTGCACCATGGCCGCATCCTCGGCTTGCTTTCGGCTCATCTTGTGAACCGTCTTCAATGCCTCGCTGACATTGCCGAGCGCCGTCATATGCGGCCAAAGATTGAACTGCTGGAACACCATGCCGATCTGGGCGCGGATCGAGCGATTGGTGGCTGCCGAGATCCGTTCACGGCGCCCTTGAGAATCCTCGGCAAAGCCAAGAACCTCGCCATTGATGGAGATCGTCCCGCGCGTTGCCTCTTCAAGAAAAGCCATGCATCGCAAGAGCGTGCTCTTGCCGGAACCGGATGGACCGATGAGGCAGGAGACCTGCCCCGGCTCGATGGCGAGATCGATGCCATGAAGGACGGTGGTCTCTCCGAACGTCTTGACGAGATTCCTGACTTCTATAGCGGGGACGCTCATGCGTTGAAAAACCTGAATCTGGAAAGTTTCGTTTCGGCAAGGTTGCCAAGCCAGCCGGTGACTTCGACCAGCACCCAGTAGAAGAGCGCCAGGGCCGAAAGCGCCTCGACGAAGGCATATTGCTGCGATCCGATCGCGCTGAGCGTCGCCGTCAATTCCGGCACCGTAATGATGGAGAGGACCGCCGTCTCCTTCATCAAAATGACGGTCATGTTCACACAGGGCGGCAGCACCAGCATCGTCATCTCCGGCAGGAGAATGCGCCTGATGATCTGCCCCCGCGTCAAGCCGACGCATTCGCCAGCCTCGATATGACCTTTCGGCACGGCCCGAAATCCGGAACGGAAGATTTCGCTGAAATAAGCCGCTCCATAGATCGAAATGCCGATCAGTCCGGCAGGCACTGGATCGAGCTCGAGACCGACGAAAGGGCCGCCATAATAGACGAGGAAGATCTGGATAAGAAACGGCGTGCCGCGCAGCACCGCCACGATGGCACCCAGCACCTTATCGACCACCACGCCGCCATATTGCCGGGCAACCGCCATCAGGAAACCGATAACGGCCGCGGCAATGGTGCCTATAATCCATATCATGATCGTTACGCCGGCGCCGCTGAGGATGGCGGGCCACTGCCCGATCAGGACGTTGATGTCGAAGGTCATCGCGGTACTCCGGGCAATCTGCTTTCGATCAAGCCGCCGGCAAGCGCCACCACCCAGTTGATCACGAGATAGATAAGGCCGGCCGAGGCGAAGATCTGCAGCGGCAAAAGGTGCTGCCGGCAAGATCCTGGGCCATACGGGTCAGTTCTACGATGCCGACAACAGAGACCAGCGACGATGCCTTCAGAATGAGGATCGCCTCGTTAACAAGAGCCGGAAAGGTTAGCCGCAGCGCGATCGGAACCTTGATGCGGCGAAAGATCTGGCGCGGCGTCAGGCCAACCATCTCCGCCGACTCCACAAGGCCCAACGGCACGCTGGCAAAGCCGCCGCGCAGATTCTCTGCCTGGTAGGCAGCTGTGCAGAGCGACAGGCCGATGACGGCGGCCACGATGCTTGGCACGTTGAGGCCGACAGCCGGGAGCAGATTGTAAATCAGCAGCAACTGCACCAGCAGCGGCACGCCGCGAAAAAAGCTGATGAAAAACTGGGCAGGTCGCACGAAAAGGCTACGCCCCGTCAGCAACATTCCCGAAATCAGGATCGCAATTGCAAAACCGATAAAGATCGACACAAAGCTGATCGTCACCGTGTAGATGGATGCCTGTACAAGCAATCCAAAGAGCTCGATGGACATTGTTGAGTGTTCGCCCGCGTGGTGACCAGGAAGCTGGGATCTCGGTCGTCAGCCGTACCCGACAAAAAGCGGGCACGGCCGGTTTCCGAGGACTGATCAGAATGCCGGGTCCTTGACAGCGTCAGGCGTGTCGAAGCTTGCGCCGAACCATTTCTTCTGCAGCGTCGCCATGCGGCCGTCGGCCTTGATCTTCAGCATGGCGGCATCGATGGCGTCCATCAGCGGCGCGTGATCGGCATCCTTCAAGCCGATGAAGCCGAAATAGGACTTCTTGCCGAAGGGCGGCAGCACGACTTCGAACGTGCCTTCACGCTGTTTGGCGACGAACGCAATATTCGGCAGCGAATTGGCAACGCCGGCGATACGGCCGGCTGCCAGGTCGGCGTAGGATTCCGTAAAGGCCGGATATTCGCGGATATCGGCTTTCGTCGGCAGGGTGTCAGAAAATTCCTTGAGCTGATCGAGCTGCGCCGTCGCCTTACCGACGCCGATCTTCTTGCCGGCGATGTCTTCCGGTTTGCTGATCGTCTTGTCACCCGCCTTCTTCAGGATCGCAATGGTCGCTTCGGCCAACGGCGGCGTGAAGCGATAGCGCTCCATGCGCTTCTTGGTGATCGTTGCCGGACCGGCAACGACGTCGAACTTTCCAGCTTCAAGCGCCGGGAACACGCCGTCCCATGGGAGCGTGACCCATTCGATCTTCACGCCCAACTCCTTGCCGATCTCGTCGAAGAGGTCAACGTTCAAGCCAACGTGCTTGCCTGCATCGATGAAATCGAACGGGGCGAAGGCCGTCTCGGTGCCGACCTTCAGGGTGCCGGCGGCCTTGACCGCGGCAAGCGTGTCAGCCGCATGGGCCGAAATCGTTGCGCCAAATAAAAGTGCGGCGCCAACCAACCCCTTCAGAAGCGAATTCTTCGTCATGTCTTTCTCTCCAGTTTTGTACCCTTCCCTTGGAAGGTTCAGGTTCCCCAAGCATTGTCCCGTCAGGCCGATTTCTATGACCTTTTTTGTCTATACAAATAGATACAGCCTCGCCTACACTGTCAAATACAAAACATAACGAACGCAAGAATTATGCCGCATGATGCCCGATGGATCTGGCAGAAGCGGTTTTCACGGACATTGAGTTCATTGCCGGAGCAAGGCGAGCGTTGGTCCCAATTCATCAGAAAATTCTGAAGGATATCGAAAGCAGGATCGTGAGCGGCATCTGGCCGCCGGGGTACCGAATACCTGTCGAACACGAGCTGCTGAAAGAATATCAATGCTCTCGGATGACCGTGAACAAGGCGCTCTCGACCCTGGCTGAGCGTGGCATGATCATACGTCGTCGCAAGCTCGGCTCCTTTGTCGCTTCGCGGCAAATCGATCGCACGGTCATGGACATCCAGGATATTTCCACAGAAGCGGAGTTGGCGGGACACGAACATAGCCACACGATGCTGATGCGGAAAGTCGAAAGGCTCGATTCTGCCACCGCGATGCGGCTTGGCGAAACCATGGGGGCGGAAATCCTGCGGCTCCATTGCCTGCATGCGGTCGATGGCAAAGCGAATGCGCTGGAGCGGCGCATCATCATGCTGGACTTGGTGCCTTCAGCAAGAACCGAGAGTTTCGCTTCGGTACCACCAGGCAAATGGTTGCTGGACAGGGTGCCCTGGTCGAAGGCCCGGCATGTCATTCGAGCCGTCTCGGCCGATGCTGCGACGGCTCGCTTGCTTGAGACCGAACGCGGTGAAGCCTGCCTGACGCTCATCCGTCAGACATGGCAGAGCAGTCGCACGGTCACCTATGTCGAATTCATCCATCCCGGCGATCGTTTCCAGTTCGCCGGCGACTTTCATCCCAATGAAAGAGGCGTCATCGATCAACCACCGCAAGGAAGCACTTCTTGAACGACAAACGGATTAACAGGGCAGTTCCGCTTAAGGGCTTGCAAGCCTTTGAAGCCGTCGGCCGTTGCGGCAGCGTGAGCGCCGCAGCCTTGGAGCTGAAGGTTTCGCCCGGGGCGGTCAGTCAGCAGATTCGGAAGATCGAAAGCTTTCTCGGCGTCACCTTGCTTGAGCGCAATGGTCGAACGGTGGAGCTCACCCAATGGGGGCGACTCTATCATCAGGAAATATCGAAAGGTTTCGAACAATTCGCAGCCGCGGAGCAGATCCTGGAACGGGCTCGCAACGAGAATGCCCTGGTTCTCAGCGCGCTATCTTCCGTCGTCAACAAATGGATCGGGCGCCGGATCTTCGACTGGCAGGCCCTCCATCCAAATGCGCATGTCAGGATCGTCGGTCGCGACAAGGAACCACGCATGGGCTTCGACGACATTGATTTCCGCATCAGCTACGGATCGGACGTACTGCAGCACGAACACTATACCGAGCTGTTCCGCGATTGGGTGGTTCCCGCCTGCTCGCCGGCCCTGATCAAGGGCAAAGCGCCTTCTGCGACGCAACTTCTTCAATATCCGCTCCTGCATGTCGAATGGGAGCGGCATTTCACGCCCTATCCAAGCTGGCTGGAATTCGCCGCGAAGACGGGAGCGGCACTCGAGGAAACCGCCGCCGACCTTTCCTTCACCTTATCGAGCAGCGCAATCGACGCTGCCGTCAACAAGCGCGGCGTCGTCCTCGCGCAGATGTCGATGATTGCAGATGAGCTGGAGGCGCAAACGCTCATCATTCCCCTCGACATACGCATTCCCCTGCGCGAAAGCTACTTTCTCGCCTGGGACCGGGCTGCCTTGGAAAAACCGCACGGGCGCCAGTTTCGCGATTGGCTCGTCGCCATTTCCCGCCAGCAGGGTCTGGTATCGGCGCCCGCACCAACATTTTAGAAAAACTAAAACGGAACTCAGGTGCACGATATTGATGAAATTTTGCGCCTGGCGATAATTTGCGCATTCGCCTTCAACGGGACTGCGTGGCCGATATAAAGGGAGAATTCGATGGCACGGACCGACAAGATGAAACTCGGAACTTTCGTCTATACGTTCGGCTTTCATCCAGCCTCCTGGCTGCATCCGGCAAGCGATGTCAACGGCGCCAACGACTTCGCGCATCTGCTCGATGTCGCCAAACGATCCGAGGCGGCGAAATTCGATTTCATGTTCATGGCCGATTCTCCGGCAGCGGCCGTCGGCGATCCGAATGCGCTCGCCCGGATTCCAACCAAGATGAACCGCTTCGAGCCCCTGTCGCTGCTCTCGGCACTCGCGGTCACGACCAACGATCTCGGTCTCGTGGCGACAGTCTCGACGAGTTACTATGAGCCCTACAATGTAGCCCGTCTGTTTGCCTCGATCGACCATCTGAGCAAGGGCCGCGCCTGCTGGAATGTCGTCACGTCAGACCATGACGAAACCGGCTACAACTTCAATCGCGAGGGGCTCGATCCGCACGCGCTGCGCTATGAGCGCGGCAACGAATTCGTCGATGTCGTCTTCGGCCTTTGGGACAGTTTCGAGGAAGGCGCACTCCTTCTTGATCGCGAATCCGGCGTCTACTATGACAAGGACAAGCACCACACGCTCAACCACAAGGGCAAGCACTTTCAGGTTCGCGGCCCCCTTAATATCGCGCGCACGCCGCAGGGCCGTCCTGTCATCGCCCAGGCGGGTGGTTCCGAACCCGGAATGGATATGGCGGCACGCACGGCCGAGATCGTCTTCAGCCTCGCATCGAACATCGAGCGGAACCGGTCCTTCTACGACAATGTCAAAGGCCGGATGGCCGCCTACGGCCGCGATCGGGATGATCTGAAAATCATGCCGGGCATCGTTGTCAATGTCGGTGAAACCGAGGCCGAGGCAAAGGCGAAGGTGGACTATCTGATCGACAAGATGCATCCCGATGTCGGGCGGTTGATGCTCTCCGAATTCCTGGAGGCGGACCTGCGGGGCGTGGCTCTCGATGCGCCTTTCCCGATGGAGCGGCTGCCGGCCGCTCCGAAAGGGTCGCGTGCCCTGTTCGACGAACTGGTCGATTTCGTCAAGAGCGGCCACACGGTCGGCGAACTGATCCGGCACTATGCCGAGAAACACACCGGCAATGGCATAACGGGCACGCCGGCCCAGATCGCCGACTACATGGAAGAGTGGTTCGAGACGCGTGCCGCCGACGGCTTTATCCTGATGTTTCCGACCTTGCCATCCAGCCTCGACGACTTCGTGCGGCTCGTCCTGCCGGAGCTTCGCCGCCGCGGACTGTTCCGCGAGGAATATGAAGGCAGGACCCTTCGCGAAAACCTCGGCATTTCCATGCCGGCAAACCGCTTTGCCAAGAGCTGAGGGCCTGTCCAATGGGTGACGAGGCTCTGATCAGCGATGCGGAATTCAGACTATCGATGCGTCATCTGGCCGGTGCGGTCAGCGTGATAACGGTCGGTGACGGCCAAGACCGCACCGGCTTCACCGCAACATCGGTTTCCTCATTTTCAGCCGATCGGCCTTCCGTCATCGTCAGCATCAACAGGACCTCTTCCTCCTGGCCGGCGCTGCAGCGGTATGGCTGTTTCTGTGTCAACGTGCTTGCGGCCGACCAACAGCACGTCGCGCAATCCTTTTCCGGCATTGGCGGACGCAAGGGCGCCGACCGCTACGAGGGTGCCGGGTGGTATCGCCTCAAGACAGGTGCCGCCGCACTTGAAAATGCCCTGACGGTCCTCGACTGCAAGCTCGAAACCGCATTCCATCACCATTCCCATGCCATTCTGATCGGGCATATCTGTGCGATGGAAATCCGGCAGGACATCGGACCGTTGCTCTACTGGCGAGGTGGCTATCATGACCTCCCGGCGGCGGTTGATGAGCCTGTCTAGCGTAGACGATCCGGCAATAACCTGATCGAGGCAACATCGACATTGGCAAAGGCAAATCTGAGGTAGCGCTCCTGCCCCTCGCCGAAATATGCCCCGGGAATGCAGACCACGCCGCGTTCCCTCGCAAGTTCTTCGGCCACCTCGGACGACGATCGGCCCTCGAAAGGATGGCGAACAAAGGCGAAATAGGCGCCGATCGCTGCAATCTCCCAGCCAGCCAGCTCGGAAAACGCTCCCCTCAAGGCATCGGTACGGCGAGCAATTTCCAGCCGGTTGCCGGCCCGCCAGTCGGCAAGGATAGGCAGAGCCGCCGCGACTGCGATCTGAGCCGAACGCGGGGCGCAGATCTGCATATTGTCCATGACCTTCGCGATCTCCAAGATGAGCCTGGGGCCTGTCGTGATGGCACCGAGGCGATGACCGGGGATGCAGAAGGATTTCGAAAAACTGTAGGGAAGAACGAGCGTATCCTCCCAACCCGGCTCCGACAGCAGGGCATGCGGCCGACCGTAATCTTCGGCCAGGAAATCGCGGTAGGTTTCGTCAACGACCAGCCAGGCGCCATATTTTCGGCAGAGCCTGAAAAGCGCGTGAAGCAGCTCGGGCGGATAGACTGCTCCGGTAGGATTGTTGGGCGTCACGACGGCAAGCATCTTCGCGCCGGCGGAAAGCGCGGCCTCTGCTGAACCGAGATCCGGAAGAAAGCCGGTTGCGGGATCGCACTCGACCAGCCCCCGCCCGATTCCCAGCATCGACAGCGTCGTGTCATGATTGAAATAGAAAGGATTGGTGAGCGCGACCGTATCGCCGGCGCCAGCAAGAGCAATCGCCGTGCACATGAACGCCTGATTGCAGCCGGCCGTGATATGGATATTGCCGGCAGATATGTCCGCGCCGTAAACTTCTGCGACATGTGCGGCATAGGCCTGCCGCAGCAAAGGCTCGCCCTCGATCGGGCCGTATCCCGTCATCGCCTGTTGTGCAGCCGTCTCGCCAAGCAGACGCAGCATTTCAGGATGCGCAGGATAACCGGGCACGGCCTGCGACAGATCAATAAGTGGACCCCTCAATCCCTTGTATTCGCGGCCCCAGGCAACAACGGAAGGGATGGGTGGAGGGGAGAGGCGGGCAACAAGCGAATTGGATTTTGCAGCGGTCATATCGATTTCTCTTTGATACCGATTGCTACAACGATACCAATTGCTTTCTCAACCTCTTTGTTGAGTGATACGGATCTCAAGTGGAGACGCATGCGAATGGTGTGGGACAAGATGCGGCTCGAACAGCTGCGTGCGGAATTTGCAGACAGCAAAGGCGGCGAGATATTCGACGAGAAGTTTCGCAAAGTCGCAGAGAAGATCATCTCCAAGAGCGGCACAAGACTGGCACCATATGCCGGTGTGCCGACTTTCCTCAGCGCGCCCTACATGCAGGTCGCAGCCGACGAGCCTGATTTCGGCAATCTCCAGGTCGCGATCACGGGAATTCCGATGGATCTCGGCGTCACCAACCGCCCCGGCTCCCGCTTCGGACCACGCGCCCTTCGCGCCATCGAAAGGATCGGTCCTTATAACCACGTTCTGGGAACGGCGCCGGTCTTCGATCTTCGCGTCGCCGACATTGGCGACGTGCCGTTCCAGAGCCGCTATAGGCTGGAGCTCAGTCACGAGGACATCGAAAAGCGTATCGGCCAGATCGTCGATGCCGGCGTCGTGCCTCTCTCGGTCGGAGGTGACCACTCCATTACCCATCCCATTTTGAAGGCGGTCGGCCGGAAGGAGCCGGTGGGTCTCATTCATATCGATGCGCACTGCGACACCAGCGGCGCCTTCGATCAGACGAAGTTTCATCACGGCGGACCGTTTCGCAACGCCGTGCTGGATGGCGTGGTCGATCCGACAAGGACGATCCAGATCGGCATCCGCGGTTCGGCGGAATATCTATGGGAGTTCTCCTATAAGTCAGGAATGACCGTGATCCACGCAGAAGACATCAGCGCAATGGGGATGGAAGCCATCATCGCCAAGGCCAAATCCATCGTCGGTGACGGCCCGACCTATCTCTCCTTCGACATCGACAGCCTCGATCCGAGTTTTGCCCCCGGTACAGGCACGCCCGAGATCGGCGGATTGACAACGCGCGAAGTGCTTGAGCTGATACGCGGGCTGAAGGGCATAAATCTCGTAGGCGGCGACGTCGTCGAAGTCGCTCCCCAATATGACGCGACGCCAACACCGCACATGCCGGAGCTCAGGTGCTCTTCGAGATACTCAGCCTCATGGTGTTCAGTCCGTCGATCGGCAACCGCTGAGCATTGTGTTCAGCGAAAGGCAATTTCGCCGCATAGGCTGGGTTTTCATGGCGATACGGAACAGACAATAGTGTGTCGCCATCGGTCCTCTTGGAACGCATGTCGACACACTGTTGTCGCGACGTCTTTGAGCCAGTGGACATTGGGGTGACGCAATGAGTGATACGTTGGTCTGCACCTCATGCGGACTAGACAAGACCGAATCGATCGTCCACGGAGGCTCATACATACTCCGATGCGCCGCTTGCGGCGAAGCAATCGTCGCAACGTCGTTCATGGCGATGCTCGATTCCGAACACGACTGGGCCGCCTTTATCGATGCGGGTCCTGGAAATGTCCCTCAGCCGGAGGCGCTCGTCGCGCGTGGACCGCTTCGTGAGATATCGACGGCGATCAAGGTCTCGGCACGTCATGGAACTCAGATACGCCTGATCCCCGAAAGAGGGGATTGACCGCTATTGACCTGATGCTGCCGTGACGGAAATCCGCCCGAACTCGACATTACTGTGGCTGTTGTCCCCCAGGCGTCGCTTGACGCTCATTTCATTTCGTCGGCTGAGACCGCGCGGACAATTTATTTCCGTCAGGATCGCGAAGATATGCGACGAATGCTCCGTTCGGGCGCTCGGAGGGCGGACTTTCGATCGCCATGCCACCATGCGCGACACCGGCGGCATGCCACGCCAGAACATGGCCGGGGCTCGCGGCGGCTATACCGATAGTCCCGCCGTTAGCCGCGGTCGCAGGCTTGCCATCAATCGGTTTCGTGATCATCAACCGGCCACCCTCGTGGATATAGACCAGTCTGCCTCGCTCATCCATCTCGCCCGGATTACCACCCAATGCACCGAATGTGGCGTCGTAGAAGCTTCTGGCTCGTTCCAAATCGTTGCTGCCGATCATGACGTGAGTGAACATGCTTCATCTCCGGTAAAATACCCAATGGCTCCCATTCAATGCTAGCCTAACCTTGCCGTAGGCCAGCCGCAAAGCTCTTGATGGAGAGCGATCTCCTACTCATTCTGCTCATCTCGGCGATGAAGTCGAGGCCTTATCCGCAAATCGGGGATGCGTTTGGATGTAGTGCCAGAGTCGGCTGGCGATGGGTCCGTGCGGGCGGTCGCGGCGGCGTGCCGCCACAAGGTCGATATCCATGCCCGGGAAATGCTGTCCCGTGATGGAGAGCAGACGTCCGTCACGCAACTCCTCCTCGATCATGAAGCGGGGCAGATGCCCCCATGCCATGCCGCGAAGGACGATCTCCTTCTTCATCGCGTGATCGGCAACCGTGCATTGCGGTGCCCCCTCGACCACGTAGAAACTGGGTTTTGCAATATCGCGCGCCGTGTCTCGGATGATGCATTGGGTCAACCCACGCATTTGTTCGGGAGTGATCGATCGCGAGGGTGCGAATGGCAGGAATTCGGGAGCAACCACCGGCACGAAGGAGATCGCGCCGAGATCGATCCATTCGAGCCGCGGATCGGATTTATCGATCCAATGGAGGATCAGGTCGGCTTCGTCTTCGAAAAGCCGCTCGGATGGTCCGCCGATCGTCTCGAAATGCAGGTCGAGCCGCGTGTTCGCACAGCCGGCGAAGAAGCCGCCGAGCAATTGCAGGCCATCATGCAACGGGCAGGTGTCGCCAAGGATCACGCGCAGATGCGTCTCCTCTCCCATTGTGAGCTGACGGGCATGCACCCGTAGCGCTTCCATTTCGCCGAGCAGGGCCTGCGCCTTGCGATGAAAGGAGCGACCAGCTTCGGTGAGATCTACGCGATAGCCGGTACGATCGAGGAGGGCGACGCCGAGATTGGCCTCGAGCTTGGCGATCGCCGCAAACACGGCCGTATGCGACCGGTTCAACACGGAGGCTGCCGCTTGAAAGCCGCCTTCGCGGACCACCGCATCGAAACATTGGATTTCCTGGAGCGTGAATGGCTGCATTGTAGATTCTATTTACAATGATTTTCCAATCTTTTCAATTTTTTTGGAAGGAAGAGAGAATTAGCGTCGGACTGTTCTCGACCCCGCCCCGCTTTCCGGAACCAGATTCTGCGGCAATGCGGCAGGTGCCAACAACAAGAGAAGGACCATATCGATGACGAATAATTCCGCAGAACTCGCCACACTCAATCCCGAAGAGCCGGCCGCCCTGTCGTTCTTCACCACCGGCGATGGCGTCCGGATCGCCTACAGGATCGATGGGCGGGACGACCGCCCGGCACTAATCCTTGCCAATTCCATTGCGACCACCCTGCAGATGTGGGATCTCCAGATTCCTCAATTCGCCGAGCACTTTCGGGTCATCCGCTATGATTACCGCGGTCATGGCGGCTCGGACGTGCCGGCTGGCGCCTATTCCGACGGAAGGCTCGGCCGCGACGTGCTGGAGCTGATGGACTGGCTCGGGATTGAGAGAGCGCATTTTCTTGGCCTGTCCCTCGGCGGCTGGGTCGGCCAATGGCTTGCCATCCACGCACCGGAACGGATCGACCGTCTGATCCTCAGCAATACCTCTTCCTACCTCGGGCCCGCCGAAACCTTCGACAGGTCGATAGCCGCAACGCTCGCTGCGCCGGACATGAGCGAAGCCGCGGAGACCTTCCTCGGCAACTGGTTTCCGAAAGCGATGATCGCGGCGAACGGACCGGTTGTTCGCCAGTTTCGAGAGATGTTGCTGAACATATCGCGCAAGGGACTCGCTGGCCTGTTTGCCGCCGTACGCGATGCCGACATGCGCCGTACCAGCGCCCTCATCCAGAGCCCGACGCTCGTGATCGCCGGCGAGTTCGACACCGTGACGTCACACGCCATGGGTGAAGCAATCGCCAATACGATCCCCGGAGCGAGGTTGAAAACCTTCCCGACCGTACACTTCTCCAATGTCGAGTTTGCGCAAGCCTTCAGCGAAGAGGTTGTGGCGTTTCTCAACCAAAAATCCGCTTGAAATCCTGGTCGAGTCCGGACGAGCACCGCCTGCGAAACCTGGGCAGGCGGCGCTTGTCCAGGCCGAAAACTGCAGGCGAAGGGCAAGACGTCGCGGGTCGACGCTCGCTCGATAGTGGCCTTCTTGTTCCGACTTTCGGTTGAGTATAAGGATGGTGAAGCTTGGGATTGTCTTTACCGCGGGGCTCGCTGAATGACTTGGACGTCGCTATGAGGCAGGTGCCACATGTCACTTCCGCTGAGCGGATCGGCGTACTCGATGAGCTCAGGTTCCTGGCCGCACTTGCGGTGGCGCTCTTTCATTTCGGGTTCCGAGGCAAAACGCTTGGTTTTACCGAGATGAATCTTCCAGACTGGATATCCGTGTTGAAATACGGATATCTGGGCGTGCAGATGTTCTTCGTGATAAGCGGTTTCGTCATCGCCTACTCGGCGGAAGGGCGAACACCGGGGCAATTTGCTATCGCGCGCTTTGCGCGAATTTATCCAATGTTCGTATTATGCATGACATTGACGTCCCTGATCGTCGCCATCTATGGCGCGCCGCAGATCAACGCGACCGTTGCGCAATGGGCCGCTAATCTGCTCCTCCAGCCCGGACTGCTGGGGCAAGAGATCATGGACGGCTCCTATTGGTCGATCTCTTACGAGGTCGTGTTTTACGGTTGGGTTTTCGTTCTGATAAAACTGGGCGGTTTCAAGCCGCGGCTGTATCCAGCCATTGTTGTCGGCTGGCTGGTTGTTTCAACTGTAGATCGTGCTTTCTTTGCCAATCCTTTGATGCGTCATCTCGCGCTGACCGACGAAAGCGGCTTTTTCTGTATCGGCTTGGTTTTTTATGCCGCGTTTCGCGAAGGCTACACGCTTCGCAATTTCGTTTTGCTTGTCTTATCCGTTGCGGTTGCCCTGTACCAATCCTTGGAAATGACCCAATGGAATCGCGAAAATTACGGTGTGGACTATAGCGATCTGGTTGTTGTCTGTTCCTGCCTTGCCATTGTGGCAATTGTCGCCTTGGCAATAAAGCGACAGCGTTCGCTTTTGCCTGGAGGCATGATGCTCGCGCTTGGCGGCATCAGCTATCCCTTTTATCTACTGCATCAGCACATCGGTTACGTAATCTTCAATAAGGTCGGAGCGACGGCTTCGCCGGAAGCCGTTGTGACGATGACCGTACTGCTTCTGATAGGCATTTCATACCTGCTTTGGCGCTTCTTCGATGAGCCGTCCCGACGGCTGACCAGGTCAGTTTTGACGCGGCTATTTGAGAATGGGTTTTATCTACCTCGGCCGAAGAAAGGTATTTCCGAAGCGGAATGAAGATTCGCCGTGCGACGAGACGGTCATGGCAGTCTCCTTCAAAGGGAACTTTCCGCGCTCGTCGGTTCCGCTGGGCGCCCACTCAGAGCGCACAAAGCAATGACCATCGACCTTCCGGGAAGGCTTCAAAGCGATCGAACGACCCCACAAGACACTTCATATCGGTGGGTTTCCCGAGATTGGGCACCTTAGCGAAAACATCATCCCGGGCAAGAACCGCTTCCGCTGCGAGACCTGCGATATCAAGGATACGAACCGGCACGTCAACCGGCTCCGCCGCCAGATGGCGAAGGACGAGCCTTTGGGAACATGTAATACCGACGATCCGCCTCTCGGCATATGTATGGACCGATCTACAGGCCGGCCAACGCTCGATCGATCGCCGCCATCACATCTGCTCGCAAGGG
This sequence comes from Rhizobium sp. WW22, assembly GCF_047041135.1. NCBI lineage: Bacteria > Pseudomonadati > Pseudomonadota > Alphaproteobacteria > Hyphomicrobiales > Rhizobiaceae > Rhizobium > Rhizobium sp. WW22. Next base: position 511,808 of record NZ_CP178199.1, on the reverse strand, counting down.
TCCCTTTGCCAGGGCACCGGCGTTTTCCTCGACTTGGGCAACTGTACGGAAGCCGGGAATTGGCAGCGTGCGGGGCGAACGCGCCCATAACCAGGCAAGCGCACCCTGCGTAAGCGTGCGTCCGTCCTCGGTCAGCAGATTACGGACCGCCTCCAGGCGAGCAGCAAATTCAGGCGCGATCCTGCCGTCTTTGAAGTAGACCATCCAGTCAAGGCTCGCACCGCGCACATCCTTCTCGCCGATAGCCTTGTCAGGCGTGAACTTGCCGCTAAGAAGCCCCATGGCAAGCGGACCGCGATTGATGGAAATCAAGCCGTTGCGCTCGATGACATCGATCATCGCCGGAACCGGCTCGAAGACGTTCATCGTATGTTGAACCGAGACGAACCCTGCGCGATGCACATGACGTGCCGCACGATCGGGGTGGTCAGTGCTCCAGCCGAAGGCGTCAATCTTGCCTTCAGCCTTGAGCGTTTCGAGTGTCTCAAATACCTCGTCAGACGCTTCAAGCGGAAAATCGTTGAGATGGAACTGCAGCAGATCCAGACGATCGCGGCGCAGACGGCGCAAGGATGTCTCGGCGGACCGCCGGATAAAGGCGGGATCGGAGAAAGCGCCTGTCGCTTGCTTGGTCTTCTCGTCCGTCGCGAAGCCGAATTTGGTGGCGATGATGATATCGTCGCGATTGCCGAGCGCTCTGCCGACCACCTCTTCAGAATGCCCAGCCCCGTAATTCGAGGCAGTGTCGAAGAAGCGAATGCCGAGATCCACCGCCCGGTCGATAGCACGGATCGATTCATCGTCGTCGACTTCGCCCCAGCCGAGCGGCACATCACCAGCGTAAAACGGTCCGCCTATTGCCCAGCATCCCATGCCAAGGCGTGGAATTTCCAGGTCATTCCAGAGCGTTATTGTGGTCGCACTATCGGCTTTGGTCAGCATGTCATCCTCCACGATCATCCACCGTTACAGGCAGACATAGGCAGAGACGCCGGAGTGATAAACAGCCAAATCTGCAGGGTGTTTTTCATTCATGAAAAGCGGTGGTTCAACCGTTGCGAGGGGCGAGACGCAACCAAGACAGAGTTGAATGCCAGAAAGCCCCGAGGAAAGCGGACCGCTGCACCAGCGATCCGCTGTCGCGGCATTCATCATTCTTTCACAGCACCTGTCATCGACGAAACGTAGTAGTCGACGAAGAAGGAGTAGAGAATGACGACCGGCAGTGAACCGAATAATGCGCCGGCCATGAGCGACCCCCACTCGAAAACATCGCCGCGAACCAATTCCGTCAGAACACCGACCGGGATCGTTTTGTTTTCCGACGATTGAATGAAAGTGAGCGCATAGATGAATTCGTTCCAGGACAGCGTAAAGGCGAAGATGCCGGCCGAGATCAGCCCGGGTACCGCCAGGGGCAGAATAATTTTGACAAGGATCTGCCAGCGGCTAGCGCCATCGACCAGCGCACTTTCTTCCAGCTCGAAGGGTATCGACCTGAAATAGCCCATCAATAGCCAAGTGCAGAATGGAATGAGGAAGGTTGGATAGGTGAAGATGAGCGCAAGTCTGGAATCGTAAATTCCCAGCTTGAAGACGATGAAAGCCAAGGGAATGAACAGGATCGAAGGCGGAACGAGGTAGGCCAGAAAAATCAGCAGCCCGATCGAACGAGAGCCGGTAAAGCGCACGCGCTCGATTGCGTAGGCGCCAAAAATCGACGCCAGCAGCGACAGCGCCGTCGATCCCACCGCCACCAGTATCGTGTTCCAGAGCCAGCCTGGATAGGAGGTCTCGAAGAACAGGTACTTGATGTGATCGAGCGTCGGCTCCACGACCCAGAAGGGGCTGTAGTTATTGTAGTCGGTCAGCTGTGCGTTCGGCTTGATCGCCGTTATGGCCATCCAGTAGAAGGGAAACAGAAGAACGAAGACAAAGACCGCCATCGGCAGATAGAGCATGACGATACGGCGAGGCAGGCGGTTCAAGTAGCCCATGCCTTGGATGTCGTCGGTAAGAATGGGATTGGCCGTTTCGGTTTTTATGGTCATGGCGTTCTCCCGATCTCAGTCCTGTCCGCCCTGCTGCCATTTGCGGCGCTGCAGACCGAAGAAGCTGAACATGATGGCGGCAAGCAGGAAGGGGATCATTGCCACAGCGATTGCCGCACCCTCGCCGAGCTGACCGCCCGGGATGCCGCGCTGAAAAGAAAGCGTCGCCATCAGATGCGTCGCGTTGACCGGCCCGCCCTTGGTCAGCACATAGATCAACTGGAAATCCGTGAATGTGAACAGCACGGAGAACGTCATCACGACGGCGATGATCGGCGTCAACATCGGCAGCGTTACATACCGGAAACGCTGCCAACTCGTGGCGCCATCAAGGGACGCCGCCTCCTGAAGCGAAGCGGGAATCGTCTGCAGGCCGGCAAGCAGCGAGATCGCGACGAAGGGAATGCCGCGCCAGACATTGGCGATGATCACCGAGATCCGTGCATTGGTCGGATCGCCGAGGAAATTGATCGGACTATGGATCAGGCCAATTTTCATCAGGGACCACGAGATAATGGAAAACTGGGAGTCGTAGATCCACCAGAATGCCAATCCCGAAAGCACCGTCGGCACGACCCAGGGCAGGAGCACGATTGCCCGGAAGAAGGATTTGAATGGCAGGTGCTGATTGAGAAGCAGCGCCAGCCAGAGGCCTAGCACGAATTTCAAGACAGAAGCTACGAAAGTGTAGAGCAGGGTATTGAAGACCGACAGCCAGAAGACCGAATCATTGGCCAGGTATTGATAATTCTCCAAGCCGATAAAACTGCCGGCGCGCCCGATCCGCGTGTCAGTGAAACCGAGCCAGACCCCAAGTCCCAGTGGGTAGGTGAGAAAGCAAACCAGAAAGATGGCTGCCGGCAACATGAAGAGGAAGCCGAGCATATTGTTGTTCTGCATGAGCGATCTGATCGGGCCGCGCGTCGTATCGCCGGATGTCACGGTCGACATGGCATTATCTCCTGATGAACGGTCGCAGCATGCCGGCGCCGGCATGCTGCAGATCTTCTGGGGATCAAACCTTGTAATAACGGTTTGCGCGCCGCTCAGCCTCTTTCATCGCATCCTCCGGCGTCATCTGGCCGGTTACGGCGGCCGCGAACATGTCGACGAGCACGTAATCGGCCATCACACCTGCCGAAGCATAGCCGAGTGGGCCGGCATAGCCGTTCGGGCGCAGCGTTTCCGAGGCGCGTGCATAGGGTGCGTGGACGGGATCGGCGGTCCAGATAGGATTGTTGGCAAAGGCCTTCAACGGTTGGCAGCAATAGGCGCTTGATCCTTGGATCCAGGCGTTCATCTGGTCGCCTTCCATCATGAACTTGATATAGGCCTTGGCTGCTTCCGGATATTTGGTATGGCTGAATAGAACCAGCGAGCTCGTCTGGTGCAGTTCGACACTCTTGCCGACCGGGCCGATCGGGAAGTTTGTGGTTCTGATATCGGCCGCGATTTCGGCAAGCTTCGGATCTTTTTTAGCTGCGTAATAAACCGAAACGCCGTTTGCGATCAGCGATACCTGCCCGGCAAGGAAGGCCCGGTTGTTGTTGATGTCCTGCCAGCTTTCCGTGCCGGGGATGAAGGTTGCATAGAGGGCTTGCGCATAGTGGATGGCCGCCAGCGTTTCAGGGCTGTTGATGGTCACCTTGCCGCTTTCGTCCACCATCTTGCCGCCATGGCTCCAAAGCAGCCAATGGGCGTAATTGTTGCCGTCACCGACCGCCTTGCCATGCGGGAAGCCGGCGGGCGTACCTTTCGCCTTCATGGCCTTGCAAAGCTCAAGGAATCCCGCGGTATCCTTGGGGAATTCGCTGAAACCGGCGGCCTTGACATGGCTATCGCGATAAACGACGGCGTTGCCGATCGCCGTCAGCGGCATGGCGATGAACTTGTCGCCGCGGGTTGCATACCCGCGCACGCCGTCATACCAGCCGCCGTATTTATTGCCGAGATAGGTGGCGAGCTCCGTCAGGTCGACGAGTTTGTCAGGGTATTGATGAGCATCGTCGAACCAACACATCACCATGTCAGGCCCTGAACCGACATTGGCCGCGACGGCAGCCTTCGGTCGGATGTCCTCCCAGCTTTCCTTGTCAACACGAACCTCGACGCCCGTCGCCTCGGTGAATTTCTTGGTATTGGCAAGCCAGGCATCCTCGTCTCCCTTGACGAAGGGTGTCCAGCGAAGCAGCCGGAGACTTGCGCCCTTTTCGGGCGTGTAGCCCGGTTCGGCTTGGGCGAAAGATGGGCGTATACCGAGTGGCCCAAGGCCGGCGATGCCGGCGGCGGCGGCCGATGCGGCAAGAAAGTCACGTCTCTTGAATGGCATGATACTCCTCCTTTGAAAAACGGGAGCAAATTCCCCCGGCGCCCACCTTCCCGTTTGGTGAACGACGACTATCGCATTCGAACCGGCCGAATGCTTCCGCATCGATGGGTGAGCAGGAAGACTCCTCTTCTTCCGGCTCCGCACCGAAGCGGCATCAAATCGTCAATCTCTGACCGCTTTCGGCGTCGAAGAGATGGACATGCGGCACATCGATGGAAATGCGCAGCGTATCGCCGGGTTTGGCATTGATCCTCTCCCGGAAGATGCAGTTGACATCGCTGCCGCCGAACCGGACCGTCATCTGCGTTTCATAGCCCGTCGGTTCGATCACGATGATTTCCGCAGGCAGCCCCTCGGCATCGAGCGTGATGTATTCCGGACGCAGCCCATAGACGAGGTCGCGCGCCCTGGCGCCAGCGGGCGGGTTTGCGATGGGTAGGACAGTTCCGTCCGACGCGATGAACCGACCATCGCTCTCCGTATCGAGGCGGCCTTTGATCATGTTCATCGCCGGCGAACCGATGAAGCCCGCGACGAAAAGATTGGCAGGCGTGTCGTAGAGATCCAGCGGCTTTCCCACCTGCTCCACGACGCCATCATGCATGACGACGATCTTGTCGGCCATCGTCATGGCCTCGATCTGATCATGCGTGACGTAGACGGTCGTGGTGCCGAGACGTTGGTGAAGCTCCTTGATTTCGGCGCGCATGGCAACCCGGAGCTTGGCGTCAAGATTGGAAAGCGGTTCGTCGAAGAGGAAGACCTGGGGATCGCGCACGATCGCGCGGCCCATGGCGACACGCTGGCGCTGACCGCCGGAAAGCTGGCGGGGATAGCGGTCGAGAAGTTTGGTCAGCCCCAGGATTTCCGCCGCCTTCTTGACGCGCTGGTCCATGTCCGCTTTCGGCGCGCGTTTGAGCATCAGCGAGAAAGCCATGTTCTGGGCCACCGACATATGCGGATAGAGCGCATAATTCTGAAACACCATGGCTATGTCGCGGTCGCCCGGCGCCATTCCATTGACCACGCGATTGCCGATACGGATCTCGCCGGCGGAAATATTCTCGAGCCCGGCAAGCATTCTGAGAAGCGTGGACTTTCCGCATCCGGACGGTCCGACCAGGATCACGAATTCCCCGTCCGCAATATCGATATTCACACCCTTGATAACCGGGAACGCCCCGAATGATTTCCTGACATCGACAAACTCGACACCTGCCATAAAAGCTCCTCCCAGAACCTTTCATCTGTCTGACTTGCGGTCAGCCCTCCTCCGAGGCACGAACCGCCAGAATGCATTAATCCGACTTCGACGTCCTATCCCCCGCCGCCGACCGGCATCTTTATGTCTCTCACGTGCATCTCAGCCATATCTCCTCATACTGGCCAGATCAGACAGGATTGCCGCTCGCCAGTTGAACCTTGGTCGTGTCGTAAATACGCGTCAGATGATGCTCGAACGCCGCAACGACGGCATCTTGGTCATGGCGAGCGAGCGCCTCAAAGATCGCCAGATGATCGCTGTAGCTCGCCTCGACGGCACCCGGCTTGGCCATGGCGTGGCGGCGGTAATTCATCATGTAAGTGTATAAATCGGTGACGAAGGCAGCGAGGAGCGGGTTTCCGCAGGCCCGATAGATGGCCACGTGGAATTCGCGGTCGCAGATCAGGAAACGCATCGCATCGTCGCCCCCGAGACGCTGGGCCTCCAGCAGCGCCTGCAGCTTTGCCAGGGTGACGTCATCGATGCGCGCGGCGGCGTCGCGGACAACCTTGAGTTCGATGTGAAGACGGGCAGCGTGGACGGATTCCAGATCATAGCCGTCGATTGCGTTGGGAGAGGCGATCGTCACCGTAATATGGCTGAGATCGACCTCACAGACGCGGCTGCGGCTGCCATGCGAAACTTCGATAATGCCCTGCGCGGCGAGCGCCTGAATAGCGCCACGCACCGTTTCGCGGCTGACATGAAGAACGTTGGCCAATTCACGCTCGCCCGGCAGCTCGTCACCCGGTCGCAACATGTTGGTGGCGATCAGGACCATCAGCTTCTCGGCGATGACATCACGCGCCGTTCGGCGGGCGAGACTCCGCGCGATATTCGGCACCTCGGTCAAGATCGGACTTTCGTCCATAGCGCCCCCCGGTCCACTGGTTGGTCCAGCAGATCAGTTAATTAAAGATCGTTGAGGAAATCCGTCAAGACAATTTCGTTGCCGCAACCGACGGTGCGACGAGCTAGGTCTTGATTCCACAATTAACCCGATCAAAAAAGCGCTGCCGCCTTGGTCTTACGTTAAGCCAATCGGAGGCGGTTTTGCGGAACTGCGTCGAGGTCAGCGTCGCATATGCGATTTCGTCCCGCAGCTTTCGCCAGATACAGTGCTCGGTCAGCCTCCCGACAAAGGCTCGCAAGTTCAGTCCCGTGGAAAGCTCTTGCAACCCCGCCACTTATCGTCACCGTAATCTCGGGACCAAGTGTAGGAAAGCGGAGTTCGGCCACGGTCTTGCGGATCCGCTCCGCATAGAATAACGCGTCCCCCACCTTTGCCGGAAGGAAGACGATAAACTCTTCTCCCCCTTGGCGCGCTAGCAACGCCCCTTTCGGTAAGGTTGACTGCACCGCCTGCGCCATCGTTGAAAGAACCTCGTCGCCCGCTGCATGCCCCCAGCGATCGTTCAATTGCTTGAAATGATCTATGTCCAGAAAAAGAACCGCGTCTCCGGGATGTGGCTGGCTAGGCGCGTTTGCATTAAAAAAGCGACGATTATAGAGGCCTGTGAGGTGATCGCGGTCAGCAAGATTTTTAATCTTGGCATGTTGACGCTCGCTGATGAAGATCACGATTGCAATCGCAAGCACGAACTTGGAAATGATCATCAGGAGGAAGCCGTTAGCCACAGCGAGCACAGGAAAGGACCTGGTGGAGAATTCCAGTGCCATAATTAACGAAAGCAGACTGGCGGCGGCAAGCAGTCCTACAATCAACCTGCGGATCGGCAGCGGCTCACGATATGCATCCCGAAACACGACAACAGCGGTAGCAGCCATCGTCAAACAACCGAGAACCGTGAAAGTTGTCGCCCGGTAGGTGTTAGTCAGATGGAATGCTGTGATCAATCCAGCAGCCAAAGTTCCGATTGCTGGCAGGAATACAAGCCATGGGTTGATTTTACGATCGGGATCGCTGATCAGGACAAAGGCCAAGGCAAGAAGGCAATACCCCAGAACCCCAAGCGCGATATTGAAAAGACTTAGCAGGCCATAAAGCGCGGGATAAAGCTCTGCATACCCCGCCAGTGTCGATCCCGCAGCAAGGACCACAAAGCTCGCTGCGAGAAGCCCAACCCCACGGCTTTCCGCCGAGGTGAGCCGCAAATAGCCCAAAGTCAAAGCGCCAGCAATATAGGACGTTTTCTGCAAGAAGAGGACAGTCGGAAGATCAAGTTCGCTGGTCATTCAACACCAAGGGGTCATTCGTCATCACCGCAATATCCAGTATTCTTGAATTTTTTGCGAATATCCCAAGAGGAGTGGAATTTTGTTCTAATTCTGATGGCTTTCTAGAATTACAATTGATGTGAAGGGCGATCTCGTATCGCCCCTCGTCGGTTAGGCAGGGCGATCGCATATGAACTGAGGTAGGTTCACTGGCCGGGAATTTTCCGCCCTGCTGCCGTCGGTTGCCAATCGGCGCTTCGACATTGCTGTGGCGGTGATCGGAGCGACCGAGGCAGGCAGGAGAAGGTCGCTTTCTCTGATGCCTATCTCACTTACATGCCTTTTGCGGCGAGGAGCTATTATGGAACAGCTATGCGTTTTCTCGCCGCTTGCCTTCACTGCTGTCTAGAGGACGATGCGTCCTCCCATCGCGGCCGAGCGCTTGATGGCCTCAATGACTTTCAATGTCTCCAAGCCTTCCCGGCCGCTGACTAGAGGAGCTTCCTCGCCCCGGATAACGCTGCAGAACTGACGAATCTGCATGACAAGCGGATCCTCGTTTTCGAATGCGGCTCTGTCGCGCTCAAATGCCTCGGTCCAGCTTCGCTTCTCGGCATTGCTCCATATTTCCAGCGACGGCACGGCCAGAGATCCGTGTGTTCCGCCGATCATGTAGCAAATCTCCTGAGTTTTCGGATAGGCGGGATTTTCTCCCGTCGTCATCTCCCAACTCCATGGCGCGACAACGGAATCGGACACGGAAGCAGTACCGAGAACACCGCTTTTGAACTCGATGAGGATAACAGCAGTTTCCTCGACGGCATTGCCTCGCACAGCGTTGGATTCACGCGCCTGGACCGCGTTTATATCGCCGCAAAGGAAACGGAGGTTATCGATGTCGTGAATTAGGTTGAGGAAGACCGGCCCCGCTCCACGCTCTCGCCGCCAGGGGATGTCAAAGTATTCGTCCGGCTTGAACAGCCAGAACATCGCATTCACGATCAGGATCCGACCGAGCGTCCCGCTGTCGATAATCTCCTTCGCTTTCTGCATCATCGGATTATGCCGGCGGTGATGTCCCGTCAGCAGCGCCACGCCTTTGGCCTCAGCCATTTGCACAAGCTTCTCGCCGGCAGCGATATCGTCCGCGATCGGCTTTTCGATCAGCGCCGGGACGCCCGCTTCCACGGCTTCCAACCCATTTTGAACATGCACCTGGTTCGGCGTTGCGATGATGACTCCGTCGGGGCGCTCGGAAATCATCATGTCGGCAAAACTGGGGAACCATCTGACACCAGCCTCACTCGCGATCGCCTGGCCGGCTGGCGTGGGATCCACAACTGCCATCAGCTCTGCGGCGGGCTCTTCCATCACGTGCTTGATATGACGCGTGCCGATCAGCCCCGCCCCAAGGACTGCCAGCTTGACCCGGCTCGCCATCGCTATCAGTCCTTCTTCGCAGTCTTGAGCATGGTCGCAACTCTGCGGATGCCGAGTTGATAGCCTTCGGTGCCGAGACCAGCGATGACGCCATCGGCCCGGTGGGACACGAAGGAATGGTGGCGAAAGCTCTCGCGCTTGTGGACGTTGGAGATGTGGATCTCGATGACGGGGCCTTCGAAGGTATTCAGTGCGTCGAGGATAGCGAGCGAAGTGTGCGTGAACGCGGCCGGGTTGATGACAATGCCGGCGCCGTCCTCGCGTGCCTGGTGGATCCAGTCGATGATCTCGTATTCGCGGTTGCTTTGATGGAAACGGATCTCGTGCCCCAGCTCCGATGCCAACTTTCGGCAGTCCGCCTCTACGTCAGCCAACGTCTCGTGCCCGTAGATATGTGGTTGGCGCTTGCCGAGGAGGTTTAGGTTTGGTCCGTTGAGAACGTAGATGATGCTCATTGCATTTATCCTTGTTGGGCGTTGCAGGGATCAGGCGAAGGCTATGTCCTGAAACGCGAAGTTTGGGTCGGATTCGTAGAGATCTGCGCGGAGCCCGAGCCGGCCGGTTTCCAGTGCGGAAGCCGCGACGTCACGCGCAGCTTCGAGCACCGATTTCAGCAGCTCTCGTTTGACCTCCGCAGGACGGCCCGGGGCCATGCGTACAATTATCTGCACGAAGTGGTTGTCGGGATGTTCGTCCCCGACGCAGGAGACGGTGGCTTCTCTAGCGAAGGTGCGCACCACGGTTGGCTTGACCAGCCCTCCGTCGCGGACCCGGCGATGAACAGCGCGGGTCAGCTCTTCGATGGCGACGCGTTCCGCTGCGCCTCGGCTGTAGTCGATGATAATATGCGGCATGGAGTAGTCCCCCGATCAGGCTGTCACCCTGCATAGCTCGTCGAAATGGCGCGACATTCGTTCCGTATCGGGCGACAGGCCTGTGAAAAGCTCGAAGGCTGCGGCCGCCTGAAACACGGTCATTCCTCCGCCTGGGAGCGTTCGGCACCCCTTCTGCTTTGCCAACGCAAGGAGCTCGGTCACCAACGGCATATAGACAATATCCGCCACCCAGTGATGATGCTGTATCCAATCGGGATCTATCGGAAGCCCCGGATGGCTTGGCATACCAGTCGGCGTGGCGTGGATCAGGCCATCTGCGCCGGCGAGCGCAGCACCGACGTCCCGGACCGACCTTGCAACCTCTCCTGAAAATCTCTCGTTGAGCTGGTCGGCGAGCGTGGAGGCGCGGCGCTCGTCCTGATCAAAGATCGAGAGCTTTTCTATGCCGAGTTTCACGGCAGCGTGCGCAACGGCCACCCCAGCGCCGCCAGCGCCAAGCAGAACAGCATGAGCCTTCGCGACGTCGGGCAAGCCGCGCTCGAAATTCTTGTAGAAGCCATACCAGTCGGTGTTGTGTCCGATCCGCTCGCCGTTCTGAAGCACGACCGTGTTTACGGCCCCAAGCATCTTAGCGTCCTCGGACAGGCGGGTCAGATGAGGCAGCACGGTCTGTTTGCATGGATGGGTGATGTTGGTTCCGGCAAAGCCGCGGCTTTCCAGTTCGTTCAAAAGATCTGGCAGCGCGGAAGAAGGCAATCCGCGCTCCGCCAGGTCCACGAGCTCGTACTCGTAATCAAGCCCCAGGTGGCGCCCTTCCGTTTCATGGAGCGCCGGCGACTTTGACATCTGGATGTCGGCGCCAATGAGGCCGACCAGGAATTTGTTGTTGTCCATATCTCTGCCCGATCAGTGATGCGCAAGGATTTCGCCGAGAAATGCCTTCGTCCGTTCATGCGTGGGGTTCTTGAAGAAGGTTTCGGGCTCCGCCTCCTCGATGATCTCTCCGGAAGCCATGAAGATGACCCTGTCAGCAACTTGCCGGGCGAAGCCCATTTCATGGGTCACGCAGATCATGGTCATGCCGTCTCTTGCGAGGCCGATCATGGTGTCGAGAACCTCTTTGACCATTTCGGGATCCAAGGCGGATGTAGGCTCGTCGAAAAGCATCGCTTTCGGCTCCATGCACAGGGCGCGCGCGATGGCGACGCGCTGCTGCTGCCCGCCGCTGAGTTGTGCCGGATACTTTTCCGCCTGATCGAGGATGCGAACGCGCTCGAGATATTTTCGTGCCAACTTCTCCGCGTCGGCGCGGCTTGCGCCCCGCACTCTCATGGGTGCAAGCGCGCAGTTTTGTAGGACGGTCATGTGCGGGAACAGATTGAAGTTCTGGAAAACCATTCCGACTTCACGTCGAATGGCGTCGACCGCCTTGGCGGTGCCGTCCAGCAGTTGACCTTCCACCACGATCTTGCCGCCCTGAATCAGTTCAAGAGCGTTGATACAGCGGATCAGAGTGGACTTGCCGGAACCGGACGGTCCGCAAAGGACGATCTTCTCTCCCTTACGAACCGACAGATTGATGTTCTTCAGGGCATGGAAGGCGCCGTACCATTTCTCCACTTTATCAAGGGATATCAAGGTCGACTGATCATTGGGAGAATTGAGCACGGCGCCCTCCATTTATGCTTTACTTGACCGTAAATGGGATGTTGGGGATGGATTCAGGGAACTTGGGAAGATCGATTGCCATCCACTTCTTGGTGATGGCTGCGAGTTCCCCGTTGCCCTTTATCTTATCGAGGAAGGCGTTGACGGTCTCGTTCCAGTCCTTCTCGCCGAGTCGCGTTCCCACGCCGTTGTAAGTCGTCAGGAAGTCGATCTTGCGTTCATAGGTGCCGGCGCTGGCTGCATCGAGCCTCTGCCCGTAGAACTGATTGCCGCCCACTGCCTTTACCTGTCCGGAGATCAGGGCCTGGATAGTGGCCGCGTCATCGTCGAAGCGGCGGATGGTGGCCTTCGATCCGACCGCGTCGGTTACGGCCTTGTCCTGCGAGCTGGACTTCGGCACGCCTATTTCCCAACCAGCCACATCGGCCGGCGATTTCACGGCGTCGGCTTTGGCGGCATAAAGCGAAATCGTGTTGGCCGCATAAGGTTTGCTATACTGGATCGCCTTGGCGCGCTCTTCCGTCATTGCCATCGTGGCGAAGAGAATATCGACCTTGCCGGTCGTCAGCGCGGGAATACGGTTCGCTACCGCGAGCGGTTGGAACTGGACTTTCACGCCGAGCTCCTTGGCGAACAGCGTGGCCACGTCGGCGTCGAAGCCGTCCTGTTTACCGCTCGAGTTCACAAAGCCCCAAGGCGCGTTGTCGCCCTGAATGCCCACGACGAGCGTTCCCTTCGACTTGATCTCCTCAACAGATGCCGCGTTGGCTGCCGCAGCGCCAATGGCGGCGAAGGTAGCGGTTGCCAGCGCTAGACCGAGAAATTTCCGACGATTGGTATTCATTGCACTTTCCTCCTCTTGTGCTGTTTACTTCTCCCGAAGCAGGTTTAGCGGGCGGCTTTTGCCATCCGTTTCTCAAGGCCGCTTCCGACGTGGGAAAGAGGCCAGCAAATCATGAAGTAGATTATTCCGACGATCCCGAAGACGAGCAGCGGGCGGTAGGTCTGGTTCGATATGATCTGGCCAGCCCGGGTCAGCTCGATGAAGCCCACGATCGCAGCAAGCGACGTCCCCTTAATGAGCTGCACGAGAAAGCCGATGGTCGCAGGCATCGAAATCTTCAAAGCCTGTGGCAAAACCACGTCCTTCATTCGGGAGACGTAATGCAGGCCAAGAGCGTTCGCGGCTTCGGTCTGCCCTTTGGGAACGGCTTCAATCGAACCGCGCCATATCTCGCCGAGGAAGGCGCTTGCGTGGAGAGTGAACGCGATCGCGACAGCGACCCAGGCGTTGACGTCGATGCCAAGCAAGGCAACGCCGTAGTAGACGACAAAGAGCTGCATCAGGAGCGGCGTGCCCTGGAAGAGCGCGATATAGCCGGATGATGCAAGCCGGGCGAACCGATGCTTCGACGTGCGCGCAAGCGCGATCAAAATGCCGAACACGCCCCCGCCGATAAAACCGATAACCGCCAGCAATACGGTCCATTTCAGACCCTGAAGGATGAAGAACAGCTCGTTTTCGCCGATGGGACCCATGAGCGCCTCCTATCGAGTCGGATAGTTGAAGTAGGAACGGGAGATCAGGGCGAAGATTCCCATCATCAGGCTTGAGATGACCAGATAGATTGCGGTCACCGTGAAGTAGACTTCGAAGCTTCGGAACGTATCCGACTCGATGCGTTGCGCCGCGGAAGTCAGTTCATATGCGGCGATCGAGGTGCACACCGACGTGGTCAAGGTCAGCATCACGAACTGGCTCGTCAACGAGGGGTAGATCGCTCGCAGTGCCGGCTTCAGAACGATGAGCCGGAAGACGTCGGCCTTATGCAGCCCGAGCGCAAAACCGGCTTCGATCTGTCCCTTGCTGATGCTCTCAACGCCCCCGCGGATGATCTCGATAGCGTAGGCGCCTCCGTTGATCCCCAGCGCGATGATTGCGGTTACCGTCGGGTTCAGGCGGATACCCATAAGCGGAAGGGCGAAGTAGATGAAGAAGATCTGCACCAGGAACGGCGTGTTGCGGACGACTTCGACGAACGCGATCACCGGAGCGCGAACCCACGCGGTCTTCGAGGTTCTTGCTGCAACGCCCAGGATTCCGATCACGAGAGCGAGCAGCATCCCGGCGAAGGCGAGACCCAAAGTTCCGAGCGAACCCCAAAACAATTCCGGGGCGCGGTCGAAGACCGCGCCAAAATCAAACCTGTAACCCATCTGCTGGCTTCCTCCCTTCGGCGCAGCTCTCGCCTCGCCGCCGCCGCGATCACTGACCCGGCTTAAATATTCGTAAGGCCCCTTCGAACAGGCGTTTCAAATGCTCCCCCGCGTCTGCCGAGCCTGAAAGAGGTACTTCGACCGAGACCGATGCTGCCCCGTTGGCTATCGCGACCAGTTCGCCCAAGGGCAATTCGCCCTCGCCAGGGGCAAGACGCTTGCCTCGGGCCTCAGCGATCATGGCCTCCGCCGTGCTCGGAGCGGGTCCGATGACGTCGCACAACTGAACATGCTTGACCCTATCGATCTCGTCGCGCAGCGACGTCAACGTTCCGCCGTTCCTGAAGAAATGAACTCCGTCAACGAGTGCGCCGGCATTGGATGCGCCGCTCGATTTCAGAAGATTGACGCTGTCAGCGAAGGTTCTGACCGTCCGCCAACCCATGTTCTCGATATCGACTGCCAATCCGTAGCCGCTTGCAAGGCTGCAGAATTCGGTGAAGTTCGACTGCAGCCTGCTCCGCTCCGGATCGTCGCCGCACACGCTTAGACGCCTGGCACCGATGTTCGCAGCCGCGGCCACTACGGGCTCCAGAGACAAGGCATTGAACGATGGGTCGATGACAAAGAACTCAATATCGAAAACCTCGAGCGCTTCGCCGCGCAGTACGGCTTTAAATTCTTCCGCTGCGCGGCCGCCTACAGGCAGCTCGTAGTATGGCGCTCCAGGAAATGCCGGATTCAGCCTCAGCCCAATTCTGGAAAAGCCCGCCCCCGCTGCAGCCTTCGCAAAATCGCTCGGCGCTAGGGAGATGGCGGAGAAGTGCGCTACGCCAATCTGTTGCTCTGATTTCGATCCAGGCGTCACCATCACACGATCCCTTTCGTCGCGAGATGATTTCGAAGGTTCGTTCCCGTGCGGTGGATGTGCTGTCGCAGTTTCTCGGTGGCGTATTCAATGTCCCGCGCGACCGCTCCTTGCGCAATCTCGCTGTGCTCCTGCCCGACGTTCCGGTCGCCGGAAGTCCTGATGAGGAAGACCCGGCGGTATCGGTCATTCAAGTTCAGCAAGAGGCCGCAGAAATGCAGCAGAAGCGGTTTGCCGCAACCGGAAATGAGTGTGAGATGGAATTCCCGGTGAAGGGTCTCCCATTGCTCGAGCGTCTCAGGTCGTGAGGCATCTCGTTCCGTGCGGTTCAGGCGATGGAGCGAGCGCATTATATTGCCCTCCCACTCGACATCGCCGATACGCATGGATTCCCGCAGCGCGAAGACTTCGAGCTCTTCGCGGAGCGTCGTGATTTCCTCCAGATTCGCCAGCGAGATCGGAGCTACGCGATAGCCGCGGTTGTCCTGAAACTCCACCAGGCCGTCGGAGATCAAGCGCGCAAGCCCCTCCCTCAGAGGGCTTAAGCTGACGTTGAACGTGCGGCGCGCCTTGTCGAGATTGATCTTGCTGCCGGCCTCCAGCTCACCAGAGATGATCGCCTCGCGCAGACGCGACGCCAACTGGCTTCCGATCGTGTTCTTGCCATCATCGGAAAAACCCGCGGACGCTATTTCCTCGTCTGTCATTGGCGCAGAGGCGCTGTCGTCGGTCGAGCTCATCCCTACCCCCTAACAATTCTGATCAACTGTCGATGATCGATATGATAAACGATTATTTATGTCAACGAGAAAGCGAGGAAGAGCCCGTTTTGTAGCTAAAACACGATCGCCTTCCCGATTCAATATAATGAATTCAGTAAGTTAATGTAATGCAGAGCCAATTTTCCTCCCACCAATGGAAAAAGTCGTCGTAACATTCATTGACAGATAATCGATTATTTTTAATAGTCAGCGCCAGTGGAGGTGCCCTTATGACCATAAAAACTGAAAGCGAGTTGACGCCTGCCGTCCTCGCGGTGATGAACAAAACCGAGGATCCACGTCTGCGAGAAATCCTCGTGGCAATGGTGAAGCATCTCCATGCATTCGTGCGGGAGGTGAGATTGTCCGAAGTCGAGTTCCGCGAAGCCACGGCGATACTCAACGAGATCGGACAACTGCAGACGGACAGCCACAACGAGTTTGTTCTCATGGCCGGATCTCTCGGCGTGTCCTCGCTGGTTTGCCTTTTGAACAACGGCGACGGTGGCCAGACGGAGACGTCGCAGTCTCTTCTCGGCCCGTTCTGGCGCCTGAACTCTCCCCGTGTCGAAAACGGCGGCACGATCATCCGCTCCGACACGCCAGGCACGCCGCTTTATGTCCGCGCCAGGGTCGTAGACCGGGACGGCAGGCCGATCGCGGGTGCCGAGGTCGATGTTTGGCATGCTTCTCCTGTTGGGCTCTATGAAAATCAGGACCCCGATCAGGCTGAGATGAACCTTCGGGGCAAGTTCACCACGGACGCCGACGGCCGCTTCTGGTTCAGTACCGTGAAGATGGTCGGATACCCGATCCCGGTCGATGGCGTCGTCGGCCGACTGCTAAAAGCGCAGGGACGTCATCCGTACCGACCAGCGCATCTTCACGCCCTGATCTTCAAGCAGGGATACAAAACACTGATTTCCCAAGTCTTCGATCCGAGCGATCCCAACATCGATTCCGACGTTCAGTTCGGAGTGACGGCAGCCCTGACCGGCGACTTCGTCCGCCATGACGAATCGCATCCGTCCGAACCCGGCATCGAGGGGCCCTGGTTCTCGCTCGACTACACCTACGTCATGGAGCCCGGCGAAGCCGTGCTGCCGCGCCCGCCAATCAAATAACCAACGACAGAGCCAAACCGATGATCACAGAACAGGAACGCCGAGAGGCGGCCAACGCCCTTCTGAAGGCAGAAATTGACCGCAAGCCAATCGTTCAACCGAGCAAGACCTACCCCGGTCTTGAGCTCGAAGACGCCTACAAAATTCAAGCGCTCTGGGCGGAGGCTCGGACTGCTAGGGGTGCTCGGGTCGTCGGCCACAAGATCGGCCTGACGTCGCGCGCGATGCAGATGGCATCCAAGATGACCGAGCCCGACTATGGTGTCATCCTCGACGACGCCCTCTACAACGACGGAGCGCAGATCAAGGCGGAGCTCTTTATCAAGCCCCGCCTCGAAGTCGAGCTCGCCTTTGTGATGGGCGAGGATCTCGAGGGGCCTGGAACGCGGATCTACGACGTGATGAGGGCGACTGAATTCGTAGTCCCGGCTCTCGAGATCATCGACTATCGCACCGAGGTTCCAAGGGCGATCACCGACACGATTGCCGACAATGCCGCTTTCGGAGCGATCGTTGTTGGCGGGCGCATCATTCGCCCAATGGACGTCGACATCCGCTGGGTAGGCGCCACCCTCTCGAAGAACGGCATTATCGAGGAATCCGGTGTTTCTGCAGCGATCATGGGCCATCCGGCAGCCGGGATCGCCTGGTTGGTAAACAAGCTCCATGCTGTGGGCGGCGGTTTGAAAAAGGGGCAGATCGTGCTGGCCGGCTCTTTCACCCGCCCTGTGGACATAGCCCAGGGCGACGTGATCCAGGCCGACTACGGTCCCGTCGGCTCAATTGGCGTCTCATTCGTGTGAGGATGTAATGGAACTCCCCGTCAACAGCTTCAAGCGAAAACTCCAGGCCGGTCAAAGTCAGATCGGATTGTGGTGCGGCCTTCCGGGCAGCTATACAGCGGAAATCGTCGCACCGTCCGGTTTCGACTGGCTGCTTTTCGATACCGAACATTCTCCCAGCGACGTTCTTACTGTGCTTCCACAGTTGCAGGCGGTCGCGCCGTACGACGTCGCCCCCGTGGTTCGCCCAGCCTTTAACGACCCCGTATTGATCAAACGTTTTCTGGATATCGGCGTCCAGACGCTTCTCATTCCATATGTGCAGAATGAACAGGAGGCGAAGGCGGCCGTGGCGGCGGCGCGTTACGCACCGCGAGGTATCCGCGGCGTATCCGCCCTCACCCGCGCCACCCGTTTCGGGCGCGTGCCGAGCTACGCGCAGACCGCCGAACAGGAAATCTGCCTCTTGCTGCAGATCGAGACGCGAGAGGCGCTCGATCGGCTTGAAGCCATTGCAGGGGTCGACGGAGTCGACGGGATCTTCATCGGTCCGGCAGACCTTGCAGCCAGCCTCGGTTATCCCGGCCAACCGGGACATTCCGAGGTAGTTTCGGCAATCGAGAATGCGATCGAGCGCTTGAAAGCCGTCGGTAAGCCCTCGGGCATCTTGACGCCTGACGAGAAGTTTGCGGCTCGCTGCATTGCGCAGGGAACGCTGTTCACCGCTGTTGGCGTCGATGTTGCTCTCCTTGCCAGAGGATCGGAAGCACTTGCGTCCAGGTTTTACCACTAGAGCCGGATGATTTTAGGTCTGTTCGACCTAAAATCTGAATCCGCTCTAGACTCAAAGAAGTAGAGCCGGGTTTCGTCCGAAAACCGCCTACACTTTTCGGTATCACGCTCTGGGGGAGACGTAGCATGTTCAGTCTGGAGCAGGTCCGGTCGGAAATAGCGTCGGCTGGATCCATTAGGGCCGCCGTCAATATGTCGAACGCAGCATTGATCCGCTGGGACGAAAACGCGGGCGCCTTAGTAGGCCCGAGCGCGGAAATTGCGGATAGGATCGCCCGCGAACTTGATCGGGGGCTTTCCCTCATACGATACGGATCCGCGGCGGATATCCTTTCCGCTGCGGACGGCGGCGAGTGGGACATCGCCTTCATTGCGTCAGACCCATCAAGAACCGATCGCTTCAGCTTCTCGCCCCCCTACATCTCGGTCGAGGCCACCTACCTGGTTCCGGTAACTTCATCCTACCGGACGGCGGACGAGCTGGATACCACTGGAATTCGCATCGCTTCCGCGCGTAGCGCAGCCTATACGAAGCAGCTTGAGCGAACACTCAAGCGAGCGACGGTGCTGCATGTCGACAGCCCCACGGCGGCCCTCGACTTTCTCTCAAACCGAGAATGCGACGCGGCGGCTGGACTGACCGAATTCCTCTTCAACGCCTCGGAGCGGATGGAAGGCTTCCGGGTGGTAGATGGAGTGTTTTCGCAAATTCCTCAGACCATCGCGGTGCATAAACGGGCCACTAACGCCTCGCTCTTCCTCGCGGACTTCGTGCGGCGGCTCGGCGGTGCGGATGCTGGGGAAGAAAAAAACGGAGTTCCGTGAACCCTGCCTCTACGCATAAACCCTGCGCGGGCACAGTTTACCTCTAGATCAGCCGAACGCGCCGTGCCGCCACAACCCGATAAAGCGGATCACCCCAGACCAGTTGTTCCTGTAATGCCGAAAAGACCAAGCTAATGTCGTGTTCGTCGTTGGAGGCCACGGCCGTGGCCCTTATCTCTGGCCAGTCCGGTACCCGCATTTCACGCATCGCCTGAAGCGCTTCGGCGGTCGGAAGCGCCGGGAAGCCGATTTTCGGAACGAGTGTGGCAATCACCTGCCAGAAGGCACGGTAGAGCGGCAGGGGATCATCCAGATGCGGCGCGACCAGCCGAGCCCAATGCAAGCCGGTAACGGCGTGGAGCGCCGAGAAATCCATAGTCGAGGCGAATAGGGCGAGCGCCGTCTCCGCCATGCGCTTTGGCGTCGCTTCATCAATGCGCAAACGATCGATCACCGGCGGAAAGTCCGGTAAGGCGGCGACTTCGCGTATATTATGCCAGAGAAGATCGGTCTCAGGCACATAGTCATGTGCGCCGGCAACATCATTCATCGCAGCGAGAATTGCTGCCGGATCGTCCGTGTCGGGCTCTATTCCAGTCGGACCCGGCAAGGGCAGATAACAGGTCGCCCAGTATCCGAGCGCCGTTCCCACTTCCTTCGTGTCGCTGTTGGGTACCGCGTAGGCCAGCCGCATCAGCGGGTGCAGCGCACTACCAGCGACGCCCTGGATCAACCGAGGCAAATAATGGCGGATCGCGGCATCGGTTCCGAGCCGTTCGACTTCGGCGATGAAATAGGCACGATAATCGGATTCCCGCGTCCGGTCACCCAGCGCCGCATCCCAACGCGCACGCTCGATCGGAGCCACGGCCGGCGGCGCGGGTACAAGCTGGTTCGCCACGCGGTAAATCTCATACCATTCGTCGAGACGCTCAGGGGATGCGCCCATGCGATCGAGTGCCACGAGGACCATCGGAGCGTGATTGGCTAACAGATAGGGAAATTCCACACTCTCACACCGGGTCTTCTCCAGAACTCGGCCGAGCGGAAACGCTGGTATGATTGTCATGATGACACTTCCTTTATGCCTTCAAGGTCTCCACCGTGGCCGCGCGGATCGAAATGATGCTCCTGATAGGCCGCAAGGTCACGGAGAAAATCGTCGGCCGCCTCATGAAAGAGACCGCCCGCCACCGCATCGACGATACGCGGTAGACCGTATTTCATGCCAGTCACACCGTTACTGATCGGGCCGAGGCTGGCAAGGGCCGAGCAGTTGAACAAATGGTATGCGACAGCCAGCCATGGGTCGCGGCATTCTTCGGTGTGAGTTCGAAGCCGCGCCCGAGATAAGGATGGGCCGCGATCTCGGCCGATGCCTCGCCATCCGGCGGCGTGAAGCGATCGGACCAGAAAGCCACATGCGACGCGATGCTCTTCAATTCGGCGCGCCGGGTGAAATCGATCGTATAACCGGTACCAAGCAGAAGATGATCGGCGCTGAATGTACCGCTGTCGCTTTCGATCACAACCCGCCCGGCATCCAATGTCACGGACCGCACCTTGTGGCCTAGCGCCATCGTGAAACGCGGATTGGACACGACGCGGTCGAACTGATCCTGTGTCGGCGGGATCTTGAAGCCATTGTAGAGCCGGATATAGCGCCATTTCTGTAGGTCCGACAGGTCACCGAAATGACCAAGGAAGCCCGGAAAATTGGTCCAGGCCAAGACTTCCGTCCGGCCGAAATTGCGTGAGCGGCCGATCATAACAACGCTTTTTGCGCCCTTTTCCAAAGCCGTTGCCGCCCAGTCGAAGCTGGAAGTCGCCGAACCCAGAATGGCGACATCTCGATCCTTGAGATGGCCATCGTCTGCGATCTCGGCACTATGGGTCCAATATGGCTTGGGCAAGGTACGAACGACATCGGGAATCATCGGCGCGCCGCCGCCATCAATACCGGTCGCCAGCACAAGCCGACGGCATTCGATCTCTTGCGTTTCACCGTCCGCTTCAAGCACAAGCCGCAGCCAGCCGTCGACTTGCGAGATACCGGCAAGGCTCTTGCCGTTGGCCACATCCGGCTTCGTCACCGCACGATACCAGCCGAGATAGGCCATCCAGTCTTGCCGTGACATCTTGTCGAGGCTTTCGTAGGCGTCTGTGCCATAGACCGCTTCGTACCAGGCGTGCGGCGTCAGCGACGGCAGGCCGAAATCCGGCCCCGCGAGATATTTCGGCGAGCGCAGCGTCTTCATGCGCGCGCAGCCGATCCAAGGCCCTTCCCGCCCCGTCTCGGCCTTGTCGATCACCCGAACGCCCACAATGCCGCGCCGTTTCAGGCCGAAGGCGATAGCGAGCCCCGACATGCCGGCCCCGCAGATCACGACATTATAGCGTGCGACGCGAGCAGGTCCTGGCTCTGGTGCTGAAACCCAGACCCGCCCGAGCGCTTCCGTCGCCTCCATTTCGCCGACAAGCCGTTTTTCGAGCGTTTCAAGTCGCGATATGCTGAGAGCGCCATTCATGTTCGATCCTGACACTTCTTTCTTCAACACGGCCTCGCGCTAGCCCGCCATGACCGCAAGTCTTTTAAGCAACCCGACGGATGCGCAAAAACGAGGCATACTGCACAATCGTCAAGCAAAAAATGAGCGATATTGTTCAATTTTGTTATATTCGGGCCGTTATTGCTTTTTTGTCAAGTGTACTTGAGTGCGTTTTTGTTTGATGTATAGTGGCAACCAATCATGAAAAGGAGAACACTAATGACATTCATGAAGGGGAATTTTCAGAAATTTGCTACCGTTTGCATCGTTGCCCTGACAGCGGGCATGGCGCAGGCCGCCGACAAGCCGCTGGCCGGCATCACACTCAATCTTGCATCCATGAATGACCAATTTTCGGCCGTGCTGGCGCAGATCGCGCCCGAGTTCAAGGAAGCGACGGGCGCGGAACTCAAGGTCGACATCATGGACTACGGCTCCCTGCTGACGAAAACGACCGCCGACTTCGTCGGGCACACCGCGGGTTATGATCTGATCACCATGGACATTGTCTGGGCAGGGCAGTTCGCCGCCAATGGTTATACGATCGATCTCAACGACCTGATGAAACGCGACGCCAAGGAGCTCGATGCCGCCGACATCTATCCCAAGCTCACGGAAGCACTCGGCAACTACAAGGGCAAGCAGGTCGCCTATCCCTTTGCTGGCTATGCCAACGTCCTCGCCTATCGCAAGGATCTCTTCGATGCCGCCGGCCTGAAGGCTCCGGAAACGATGGAAGACCTCGTTGCCGCCGCCTACAAGCTGACCGACCCGGCCAAGAAGCAGTACGGCTTTGTCGCCAACGGCCAGAAAGGCCCGGCGGTCGCTCAGGACTGGATGCAATATAACGCTGAGATGGGCGGCGCCATCCTCGACAAGGACGGCAAGCCGGCGCTCAATTCCGAAGCCAATATCAAGAGCCTGACTGTTTATCGCGATCTCTTCAAGAAGGCAGCCCCTCCCGGTGCCGCCGATTATGACTGGGGCGGCCGCGAGGAAAGCTTCCGACAGGGCATCGCCGCCACGATGCAGACTTGGTCCGTCGGCGCGCCCGGCTATTACGATCCGAAGACGTCCAAGGTGGTCGGTAAGGTCGATATCGCGCTTGCCCCGCGCGGCAAGGGTTTGCCGAAGATCTACGGAATTGGCGGCTGGGGCATGGCCATCAATGCCGATGCGAAGGACAAGCAGAAAGAAGCCGCCTGGACCTTCATCAAGTGGGTCACCAGTCCGAAGATCCAGAAGGAGATGAACATGCTCGGCGCGGGCAGCTATATCCGCAAGAGCACGATTGCCGACAAGGAGCTCAACGCCAAGTATCCGTTCCTGCCTGTCCTCAACGAGGTCTTCGAGAACGGCGACGGCGACTATCGCCCGCGCATTCCGGAATATCCGGAAATCCAGGACATCCTGGGCACGGCGGTCAACTCCGTCCTCGTTGGTACGGTCGAGCCCAAGGCCGCGCTTGATGCGGCGCAGGAAACAGCCGCTAAGCTGTTCTAAGAACAGGCCCGCTTCACGAAAGACCGTGAAGCGGGCCTTTCATTTGGAGGGCGATGGTCGGGCCGGCCTTAGCGGCACGCTGAAGGCAAGATTCCGTTTGCGCACCGGCCCGTTTTCCTCTCAGATCGAAACGCGAAGCAATTGGCCATTCGGTGATGACGAATTACGCGATGAACCTGACCAGTTCCGTTGACAGCAAGGCGGCCACGCGCTTCCCCTCGGTCTCTTTTGCCACGCGACGAAAATTCTTCCTGTTTGCCATGGCGCTCCCCGCCGTCGCCTACGTGATCGCGCTCGGCGTCTTCCCGCTCGTAAAGGGCATCTGGTACAGCCTCTACGAATACAATCTCCTGAAGCCGGCGCGAACGCATTTCGTCGGCATCGACAATTACATCAACCTGCTGGCAGATGCCGATTTTCGCGGCGCCATCGCCAATACGGTGATCTTCACCGTCTTTTCTGTCGCCATCGAACTCGTCTTCGGCTTTGTCATTGCGCTGGCGCTCTGGCGCGACGACCGGTTCAATCGCGTCTGCCTGACGTTGATCCTTGTTCCCGTCACCATTACGCCGCTGGTCGTCGGCCTCATCTTCAAAGGCTTGCTGCTCGCCGACTACGGGATGGTCGGCTATTATCTTGCGCAGTGGGGTATCACCGATCCGCGCGGCCTCTTCGCCACGCCGTCGACTGCGTTGGCCACGCTCATCTTCATCGACGTCTGGGAATGGACGCCGCTCGTCGCGCTTATTCTACTGGCCGGCCTAAAGGCACTCCCAGGAGATCTCCTGGAAGCCGCCGCCGTCGACGGAGCAACCGCCTGGCGCACTTTCCGCTCCATTACATTGCCACTCATGCTCCCCGCCGTCATGCTGGCGCTGACGCTACGCACCATCGACGCCTTCCGCGTCTTTGACAGCGTGTTCGTGACCACAGGCGGCGGACCGGGCAATTCCACCAACACGCTCATGGTCTATGCGGTGAAGGAGGGCCTAAGCTTCTTCAATATCGGCAAGGCATCGGCGATTTCCAACATCGCGCTTCTGTGCGTAGCGATCATCGCCGCCTGCTTCATCTTCATGATCCGCCATTTCGACAAGAAGGCCAACGGCCGATGACGACACGCTCCATGGTCTTTGATACGGCGCGCCGCGGCTTCCTGCTGCTTACTCTCGCCTTCTTCCTGCTGCCCTTCCTGTGGCTCGCAATGACCGCCTACAAACCGTCGAACGAGATCTTCTCCATTCCGCCCCATCTCTTCTTCGCACCGACGCTGGACCAGTTCCGCAACGCGTTGCGTATCTTCGATGTCGGCAGCCTCATCACTTCCAGTCTCCTGATTGCAGGCGGCTCGATGCTGCTTTCGCTGATACTCGGCGTTCCGGCCGGCTATGCGCTCGCTCGCTCGACACATCCTGCCGCCATGGGCGTTGCCTATTTCTTCATGACGATCCGCATGGTCCCCGCTGTCGCGGCGCTTATCCCTTTCTATCTGCTCATGCGCGATATCGGCCTCATCGGCAGTTGGTTCAGCGTCGTCCTGATCAATTGCGTGCTCAATACCGCCTTCGTGAGCTGGATGATGTTTTCCTACTTCCGCGGGCTGCCGAAGGAGCTGGAAGAAGCGGCGTTGACGGATGGCTGCGGGCAGTTCGGCGCGTTCTGGAAAGTATCCTTGCCTGCGGTGCGTTCCGGCATCATCGCCTCTGCGCTTTTCTGCGTGCTCTTCTCGTGGAACGATTTCCTCTTCGCCATGTTCCTGACGCGGCTCGATTCCAAGCCGATCTCGGTGGCGTTGCTTTCGGCCTACGGCACAAAGGACATCACCTGGGGGACGCTCGGGGCGTTGGCGCATTTCTCGACTGTGCCAATCGTGCTCATCGTGCTCGTCCTCAACCGCTATTTCGTGCAGGGACTGACCAAAGGTATCAACTGAGCGAACAAACATTGGCGATTAAAAAGGCGTCACCTCGCGGAGCCGTCTTTCGTCATTTCGAACAAGTCAAACAAAAACGTAAAGAGCGCTTCAGGCGATTTCGTTTTTACCGGAAACCCTCCCCCAAGAACCTTTCTCAGGCCGCTTTCGAAGCCAGGTAATTCTTCCAGCCGGCATGCGCCGTAATGTCGATCGCGCCGTCCAACGCTACGGTCTCGCAGAGAAAGCCGGATACCTGGCGACCGTTCTCAAGCGCGACCTTACCGATCCCCAGCGGCTGCGGAATGCGCTCGACGAAATCGGCAAAGCCTGCAAGCGGCAGTGACCAGATCTCGACCTCGATGCCCGGCCCCTTGGCGCTTGGATCGCGAACGAGACCCGGCTTGGCCGGTGTCGTGCCGGTGAGCGCATAAAGCCGATAATCGCCTGTCGTGCGGGTCTGGCCACGGAATACGCCGCCGCGCTCCATCAGTTCATGATTGAGCGGCATGCCGGACAGATGTGCGCCGACAACGGCAATCTCGCGGTGACCGGCCGGAATTTCCGTTGGTGTGCCATAGGCCGGATAGGGATGGAGGTTCATGCCGAGCCCGATGCCGACGCGACGGTGGAATTCGGCCGCGATCGCCGCCGCTTTCGCTTCAGCCATGCCGGGGGCGAGGAAGGTGACACCCGAGGGCAGCCCATCGGCGCGGAAACCATTCGGTACGGCGATCCCGCAAAGGCCCATCAGATTGACGAAATTGGTATAGATGCCGAGCCGCGCATTGAGCGCGATCGGATCGGCGAGAATCTCGCTTTTGCGATAGATCGTCGGCGTCGTCGGCACCAGAAGCACTTCGATGTCGTCCCAGATCGGGCGTGTCGCGCATTTCAATTCGGCGATGCGGTGAATGGCGCGGAACGTATCGAGGGATGAATATTGCCCGCTGTTTTCGAGGATCTTCTTTGTCACCGGATGGATCGCGTCGCCATGCTGGGCCAGCACCTTGTCGAGACTGAGCGCGCGCTCCGAAATCCATGGGCCTTCATAGAGAATGCGCTGGGTTTCCTCAAACGCGGCGAAATCGACCTCGACCGCCGTGCCGCCCATGGCATACAGTCGTTTGATGGCTTCCTGGAACAGCCGCTCCGCCTCGCTGTCGCCGAAGAAGCGAAGCGAAGCGCCAGCTGGAACGCCGAAGCGGAACTTCGGCGGGGCCGACCGCATGTCGAGCGCGACATGATCGGCCTCGGGCTTGGAAAAGGGATAGGTCGGATCGTATCCGGTGATGATGCGCATGACCGCCATGCCATCCTCCACCGTCAGCGCGAAGACGGATACGGTCTCGATCGTCTTCACGCAGCCGCCGCCCGATACGCAGGCATTACTGACAATGCCCGGCGTCGGCTTGATCCCGACGATATTGTTGAAGCCCGCTGGCACGCGGCCGGAGCCGGCAGCGTCGTTGGCGATGGAGAAGCTGGAAAGCCCGGCCGCCACCGAAACGCCAGAACCGGAACTGGAACCGCCGGAAATATAGTCATCGTTGAACACCGACGAGCATGCACCATACGGCGTGCGCATGCCGACAAGGCCGATGCCGAACTGGTCCATGTTGGTCTTGCCGATCAGGATCGCACCATTGTCGAAAAGGCGCGTCACCACCTGCCCGGTACTTTCGGCGATATAGGCCCCCTCTTTCAGCGCGTTGGTCGTCGGCAGGCCGATAACGTCGTTGCAATCCTTGATCGAAAAAGGAATGCCCCAGAGAGGACGGCCGTCATAGCCGGAATTCTCCAGCTTCTCGGCCGCTCTCAGCGCATCGGCGCGGGAGACGAGATAGATCCAAACATGGTCCTCCCCCCGCGCCTCGATCCGATCATAGATCGCATTGACGACCGTGGAAGGCTTGAGCTGACCTGAAGCATAGGCAGCAGTCAGCTTATGGAAGTCGAGGCTGCCGGTCTCGGCCGGCCAGTGAAAATCAGACATGTCGATCCTCTTCAGGTCGGGATGGGCGCCCTCAGCGCCGAAAACAGTTGATCCGAGCGCGCCACGGTGCCGAAAAGCCCGTTGCCGAAGACGGTTATGCGCAATTGCCCGGCATGACGGGCATCCGTCGTTCCCTTGCAAGCATCGGAAACGGCGATGCATTCGAAACCCATGTCGTTGGCAGCACGCTGGGTCGCGTGCAGCAGGCCCTCGGTCGGAATACCGGCCAGCACCAGATTGCGGATGCCGCGCCGTCGCAACCAGGCATCGAGCCCGGTCGAATAGAAGGCGTTGTCGCCCGGATGATCGAAGATCGAAGCCTCCACCCGCAGGCCGAGCGTGTCTGAAAGCTCCCATTCCTGCGTCCCCGGCGCAAAGACCGGATCGCCCAGGACGGCGCGGCGCGCGGCAACCGGGGAAAGCGCCTCGCTGCGGCCGCGCCGGCTCGCAATCACCGGCAGGCCGGCCTCCTGGGCGCATGCGATCAACCTTGCCGCGACAGCGGCCTCCGGCTCCGCTCCCAGTGCGGCGATCGTACCGTTCTGGAACCCTAGAATAAGAAGCGCGCTGTCGGCGGCGCTCCATCGCCCATCGAAGGGCCAGGAATAGGGAGTGGCGGCAATGCCGGCGAAGCTGTCAGCCATGAAGCGCCTCCATGGCGGCGCGAAAGCCCGCGAGATCGGACACAGTCCCCCAGCGCCCGCCGAAGGCTTTCAAGATATCCATCGTCGCTTCGTGATTGGTCGTTTCGACCGCGGCCGTGCAGTCTTCGAGAATGACGCATTCATAGCCGCGCTCGAATCCATCGCGGAAAGTCGATTGCACGCAGCAATCGGAGGTGACGCCGATGACGATGAGATGGGTGATGCCTTGAGCCTTCAGCTGCGCATCGAAATCGGTCGCATGGAAACTCGACTTACCCGGCTTGTCGATCACCGTTTCGCCCGCAAGCGGCGCAAGTTCCAGAACGATTTCGAAGCCAGGTTCGCCGCGCACGAGGATGCGCCCCGAAGCACCTTCATCGCCGATGCCCAGCCCATGGACGCGGGTACGCCATTGCTTGTTAGCGGGCAGATCCGATAGGTCCGGCTTGTGGCCCTCCCGGGTATGGAAGACGGCGAGGCCCGCGTCCCGTGCGATTGCCAGAGCCTCCGCAACGGCCGGAATGACGGAGCGCGTATTGTTAATATCTTCGCCCAATTGATCGACCCACCCGCCCGGCGCACAGAAATCGACCTGCATGTCAATCACGACGAGCGCCGCTTTTGCTGCGCGTTCAGGCAGGCTGCATGGCCAGAAATTCGTCATGCGCGAAGTCTCCGCTCCTCGACGAGGTCGAGGATCGCCGAGAAATCGGTGAAATCCGCGCCATAGCGCAGCACCGGCATGCCCGCCGCCCGCGCCGACGCCGCGCCCACGACGCTATCCTCGACGGCCAGCATTTGCGAAGCATCAAGGCCAAGACGCTCGCAGGCAAGCCGATAGGGCTCGGGATCAGGCTTGCCATGCATCACATCCTCGCGCCCGATCGCAAAGGCCATCGCGCGGTCGAGCCCCATGGCCTTGAGATTGGCCTCGACAATGCGGCGAGACGAGTTGGAAACCGCGCATTGAGCAAGCCCCGCCGCAGCAAGCACAAGCACCGTCTCCGGCGCACCCGCCATCGGCTGCAACTCCGCGGTCCGCTCAATATAGGCCTCGACAATCTCGGAGTTCCAGGTCTCGGGGCGAAGTCCGGGCGGATAGAGCGGTGCGAGCACCGTCCAGACATCACTCATTGCCACCCCGATGAAACGCGTATCATCGGCCGCGATGTTGACGCCATGGCGCTCCGAGACGGCCATCAGCGCCTTATGGTGAACCGGTTCGCTGTCGATCAGCGTCCCGTCGACATCCCAGGCAATTGCCTTGATCATGGCTGGCCTTCACGCTCGAAGAAGGGTTTCAGCGACCGGTAGAGATCGCGGTAGTCGGCATAGATCCGGTCACCGGCGGTAACACCTTCGGGCGAAGGCTGCAGCACCGCGCCAAAACGCACGGAGGCCGCGATATCCTCCCACGCCGCCACGCCTGATCCGGCCGCCGCCACCCAAGCCGCACCAATCGACGAGCCGAATGCGTCTGATAAGACGTGGATCGGCTGGCCGCAGATATCTGCGACGATCTGCATCCAGACACGGCTTCGGCTTCCCCCATCGGATGCAATCAGCCGCGTTGCGGGGCGCCCCGTTTCCGAAAGCACATCGAGATGATGGCGGAAGCCGCAGGCAATCGCCTCCAGCACCGCGCGCCACATATGGCCACGCGTGTGACCGAGACTGAGGCCCGTGATCGTACCGCGCGCCAGCGGGTCATGAATCGGTGTCTTCTCGCCCAGAAAATAGGGCAGTGCGCGCACGCCGTCCGCGCCAGCTGGGACGGTCGCCGCTTCTTGGTCGAGCTGCTTTAAAACATCGTCACTTTCCGAACCACCGATGAGGGCGGCAAGCCATCTGAGAAGCGAGCCGGACGAAGCCATGCAGCCGTTCGGCGCATAAAGACCGGGAACGAGATGGTAGTCGAGGAAAAGCCGACGGTCGGGCTCCGGCCTGCCGGCAATGGCTATGATATCGCCTGCCCCACCAAATTTGAGAAGGACATCGCCGGCCTGCGTCAGGCCAGCCGCCAGCGCGGAGGCGATATGGTCCGCGGCTCCACCGAAGACGGGCAGGCCTTCCGGCAGGCCGGTCAGTTCCGCCGCTTCCGCCGTCACCGCGCCGACGACCTCATGCGATGCGACCAGCTCCGGCAGGACGCCGGGACGAAGCCCCGACAACGCCACAAGGTCATCCGCAATCCGGTGATCGTCAAGATCGATGAAGCCCGCTTCAAGCGCCCAGTTGCGCTCGACCATCAGACGGCCGGTCAGGTGCATGTTGATGAAATCATAGGAGCCGAGGACATGGGCGATCCGGCCATAGACATCCGGCTCATGCGCCCTCAGCCATTGCAGTTTCGGGGCGACCAATTGTTGGGTCAGGCCCTGGCCGGTGCGGCTAAGGAAGCGCGTCTCGTCCAACGCCGCTTTCATGGCTTCGACTTCCGCCCCACAACGCGCGTCACTCTGCTGGATGCTCGGGCGCAGTACGCGGCGTGCGCGATCGAGCAGCACCACAGCCGGCAGCATTCCGGTGACGCAGACACCGGCAAGTTCGCATCCTTCAGGCAGGCGCGTGATCATCTCCCGCACCACGACCTGCGTGTTCGCCCACCATTGCCCAGGATCGGCCTCGGCAAAGCCGGGATGCGGCGAGGACAAGCGCGAGGGGCGCGAGGCCGAGGCCAGCGGCTCGCCGGCCTCCGACATCGCTACCGCGATCGTCGAGGTCGTGCCGATATCGATGCCGATGAACACTGGCATGGCGGAAGAACCTTTCAGTCGCGGATCGCGTTTTCGGTCTCGGCGTCGAAGAAATGCAGTTCTGCGGGATTGACCGACAGGGATAGCGTCTCGCCGAGGCGAAGCGCATACGTGGCTGGAACAGAGGCACGCAATCGAGGGCCGGAAAGCGAAACCTCGTCGGCTTCCGCCGTCACCTCCTCCAGCTTGCCGGCCCCGCCGATATCGAGATGAACAAGTTTCGTGGCACCGAAATCCTCAATGAAGGCGATCGTTCCTTCAATGCGCCCGAAATCGGGATCAACGGCGTCTGTGGCGCTCAACGCCTCAGCACGCACGCCGACAATGATCTCCTTGCCGACATGACGCACAAGTGCCGGACGCGTGACAACGACGGGCTCGGGTACCGGCAGGGTGAACCCGCCAGCGGCAGCAGCCAGACCGCCCTCGCCGACCACCAGCGTCGCTTTCAGGAAGTTCATCGACGGCGTGCCGATGAAGCCGGCAACGAAGAGATTGGCGGGCGTGTCGTAAAGCGCGCGCGGCGTGCCGAGCTGCTGCAAAGCGCCAGCGCGCATCACGGCGACGCGATCACCCATGGTCATAGCCTCGATCTGATCATGCGTGACGTAGACGGTGGTAATACCGCTCAACTTCTGCAGCCGGGCGATTTCGGCCCGCATCTGGCCTCGCAGCCGCGCGTCGAGATTGCTCAAAGGTTCGTCCATCAGAAACGCCTTGGGCGCGCGCACCAGCGCCCGGCCCATCGCCACGCGCTGTCGCTGACCGCCTGAAAGCTGCCCTGGCTTGCGGCCGAGATAGGCATCGAGTTCGAGAAGCTTGGCCGTGTCCCTGACCTTGCGCTCGATCTCCGTCTTGTCAATGCCGCGCACGGATAGGCCGAAGCCGATATTCTCGGCGACCGTCATATGCGGATAAAGCGCGTAGGACTGGAAGACCATCGCTATATCGCGATCGCGGGGTGCAAGGCCGTTGGCAACGGTATCGCCAACCAACAGGCGACCGCCGGTGATATCCTCAAGACCCGCAATCATTCGGAGAGCGGTCGACTTACCGCAGCCGCTCGGGCCGACTAGAACCAGAAACTCACCATCCTCGATGGTGAGATCGAGGTGCTGGATTGCCGCATATCCGTCCGGATAACGTTTTTCCACTCCCTCAAAGACGATGGATGCCATGATCTCTCCGACATGATGCAGTTTGGCCGGCCGGCTTGCCCGTCAGGTCATATAGACGCCGCCAGTGACATTGACGCCCTGGCCGGTCATGAAACGGGCGGAATCCGAGCAGAGGAAAACGACGACATCGGCGACGTCCTCGGGCGTCTCCAGTCGTCCGAGCGGCGTCTGGGCGATGTAGTCTTCAACGACACGTTCAGGACTGACGCTGCGCAGTTTGGCTTCCCAATCGATCTCGCGCTCCTGCATGCCGGTCTTGACGAAACCCGGGCAGACGGCATTGACGCGGATGCCTTTCGAGGCCAATTCGCGGGCAAGCGCCTGTGTCCAGCCGAGAACGGCGAACTTGCTGGCAGAGTAATGCGCCAGCAGCGGCGCGCCGACCTTTGCCGCAAGCGAGGCCGTGTTGACAATCACCCCCTGGCCCTGCGCCACGAAGCGGCGCGCAGCGATCTGGTTCGTCAGAAAGATGCCGCGTGTATTGACGTCGAAGTTGAAATCCCACTCCTCGTCCGTGATCTCCAGCGCATGCTGCATGGTGGAGACACCGGCATTGGCAATCAGTATATCGTAGCCGCCCATGATATCGGCTGCTTGTTCGAACGTCTTTTCCACGGAGGAACGTGAACGGACATCGATCTCCAGAGCGTGGCCGGAAATCGACTGTGCGACTGTGTTCGCCGCGTCCAGATTGATGTCGCAAATGGTGATCTTGACGCCTTGTTTCGCCAGCGCCCGCGCGATTGCGCGGCCTATTCCACTGCCCCCGCCGGTGACGATGGCCTTTAAACCCTCGAGTTCCGCAAATTTCGGATGTCCCACGAACCATGTCTCCGACCAAAAGAACACGTCGATCATATAGCAACAAAAACGTACAAATCAATCGAAATTTATGTTTGAATTTGTTCGCTTTCTGAGTTAAGCACTGATCATGTAATGGGAGGACTGGACTTCGGGTGTATGCGGCCGCAATCACCCAGCCGCCTTTTCTAAATGAAAGACAGACCAATGACCGCAGGCCATGACGCTGAAACGCAGACAATCGAAAGGACGAAAGTTCTTGCGCGCACGCGCCGCGCCTTCATTTTAGATGCGGTGGCCGAAACGGGCGCCGTATCCGTCACGGAAATTGCTGCGCAGCTCGGCGTGTCCGAAATGACTGTGCGGCGCGACCTGACCGAACTGGAAAAGGAAGGACGGCTTGCCCGCACCCATGGCGGAGCAGTAAGCACCGACCTTACCACAATTGTCGAACCCGGCCTTTCAGCAACCACCTCGCGCCTCAACGAGCCGACCTTTCAGGCCCGTCTTGCCAAGAACGCATTGCCGAAGCGGTTGATCGCGGAAGCGGCAGCGCAGGTCGCTTCCGGACTTCGCACCATCGCGCTGGATGTCGGCACGACAACGTTCCTGCTTGCCCGGTTGCTCGCCGGCCAGCAGCATGTAAAGTTCTTCACCAACAGCGTGCGCAACGCTACCCAGCTTGGCGAAGGCCTGGCGGAAGTCTACCTGC
This sequence comes from Rhizobium sp. WW22, assembly GCF_047041135.1. NCBI lineage: Bacteria > Pseudomonadati > Pseudomonadota > Alphaproteobacteria > Hyphomicrobiales > Rhizobiaceae > Rhizobium > Rhizobium sp. WW22. The sequence continues at coordinate 478,622 of NZ_CP178199.1, read as the reverse complement.
CGGGTGGGCGCATGAGAAACGATGAATTGTCGATTTCCAATGCGACGGCGATTTCCCAGTTCGAAGCACTTTGGTTCGACATCGCCTTTGTCGGCGTTTCCGGACTGACGTCGGATGGTATTTATGACTATTCCTTCGATGATACGGAGATGAAGCGCGTCTATCTCCGCCGCTCGACAAAGAAGGTCGTTCTCTGCGACGCATCGAAATTCGATTGCATGTCGCTCGTCCACATCGCGCCGCTTTCACAATTCGATATGCTGATCACCAATGCATCGCCGCCGCCCGAACTGGCCGAAGCGCTTGAGGCTGCCAAGGTCGAAGTGATGGTCGCCGGCTCGCCCTCCTGAAACATCCGGTTTGTGAAAACACGCTTTCTCTAACGCTCAATTTCGGAGCTTTCGATGGTTTTTGAATTTTTTGGTGACAAGAAGAAGGTCGTCATCGCCATGGCGCATATCGGCGCCCTGCCCGGTTCGCCGAATTATGATCCGAAAGCCGGCGTCTCGAAGCTCATCGACGACGTGATGGAAGATATTCGCGCGCTGCAGGAAGGCGGTGTCGATGCCATCATGTTTGGCAACGAGAATGACCGGCCTTACGAGTTGAAGGCGCCTCCGGAAGGTATTGCTGCGATGACGGCGATCGTCCAGGCTGCGAAGGCGGAGCTCAAGATTCCCTTCGGCGTCAACTATCTCTGGGATCCGACAGCCAGCGTTGCCATCGGTGCCGCCACCGGCGCAAGCTTCGTGCGTGAGATCTTCACCGGCGTCTTCGCCTCCGACATGGGTATCTGGGCGCCGGATTGCGCGACGCCGGCACGGCTGCGCGCCAGGCTCGGCCGCACCGACATGAAGATGCTGTTCAACATCAATGCGGAATTCGCCCATTCGCTCGACCAGCGCCCGATCGAACTCCGCGCAAAGAGCGCCGTGTTTTCCTCGCTGGCCGATGCCATCCTTGTATCCGGCCCGCTGACCGGCCAGCCGGTCGATCAGTCCGGCCTGCGCAAGGTCTGTGAAGCCGTGACGGATGTTCCCGTTTTCGCCAATACGGGCGTCAACAAGGATAATGTCACCGGCATCCTCTCCTGCGCCAGCGGCGTCGTCATCGGTACTCATTTCAAATATGAGGGCAATACCTGGAACAAGGTCGAGCCCGCCCGCGTCAAGCGCTTCATGGACGTCGTCAGCACTATTCGCTGACGACGCTCTGGCTCAAAAGTCTCCGTCTTACAAAGTCATGAGTGGAGTGACGATGTGGACGCCTCCACACCAGCGACGGAGCCCACATACGGAAGTACCCGAGGAGGAAGCTTGGAAAATCATCATAGTTCCAATCTCTTCGCGAGCTCGGCGGTTTCTGAGAGGGGCGTCCGCGCGGATACACGGCCGACCCTATTTATCATCATGAAGCAATCCTGATTTCCATCAGAGTCTGCCTCTTATTCGCCATGACCTGCTCAATCGCCGCTTCCAGCGAACAGGCCGACAATCTTTCAAGCTGGCAGCCGTGCGGTCGCTGGCTGCAGCGGGTATCGAACGTCATTTTCTCCTGCCGAAATACAAGCACGCGTGATCACGGGTATCATCTTTGAAACTCAGGAAAATCGGCGCTGCGGGTCACATCGCTCCACTCGTCGAAATTCTTCCGAAGTGTTTCAAGGCGCTTGTAGGCCAGATCCAGAGCAGAGCCTCCCAAGAGGAGCCGCAGGGGAGGCGCTTTCGATTCAACTGCCATCTGGATAGCCGCTGCGGCGCGGGCGGGATCGCCCGGCTGATTGCCGGAAACCGCCTTCGTCGATATCCGACGCTTTCCTGCCGTCTCGGCATAATCATCAATGACGATGGGAGATTCCGCCATCGAGCTTCCAGCCCAGTTGGTGCGAAATGCGCCGGGTTCTACAATGGTTACCTTGATGCCGAGCGGAGCGACCTCCTGGGCGAGAGACTCTGAAACGGCCTCGACTGCAAATTTTGTGGCGTGGTAGTAACCGGTCGCCGCGAATGCCATGAGCCCGCCAAGCGAAGAGACGTTTACAATATGACCGCTTCTGCGCGCCCGCATGGCAGGCAGGGCTTCTTTCGTAACATCGATGAGCCCGAAGAGGTTGGTGCCGAACTGGCTGCGAACACCTTCCTCGTCTCCCTCTTCGATCGCTGCGAGATAGCCGTAGCCGGCATTGTTGACGAGAACGTCGATCTGACCGAACGTCGAGAGCGTTTCGGCAATAGCGCTCCTGATCGTCGAGCGGTCGGTGACATCGACTTTCAACGCGAGCGCTTGCTTCTTGAACTGGTTGGCGAGCCCGGCCAGTTGCGCGGGATTCCTTGCCGTCAGGACCACCCGGTAACCGAGACCAAGCACGTGTTTTGCGATCTCGAAGCCGAGGCCATTCGAGGCGCCGGTAATGAACCATACGGGTTTATTCGTCATTTTCGATCATCCTTCTGATTTGCTAACGCACATGGCTGCAGAGCCGATGTCAGGACCGGTTGCCTTTGACGAAAGATACAAACCGGAGAACGGGCGCGTTATGGCGAAACACCCAATCTTTCGTACGATCCTACCAAATCTCCTGCCACAGCCTATATTGGAGGCTCTGCCGGGAGATCGTGGAGGAACGGGTTGAGTATCAAGGAAGAGCTTGTCGCGATCATTGATCGACACGCTGCCGCGCCGAAACAAAAAACCCCAATCGCTGGTCTTTCGATCTTCAGGGTCGAAGCACCGACCCTTCCTGTTGAGAGCATTTACACTCCCCGCCTCTGCGTTGTGATCCAGGGCCGAAAGGAAATTTTGCTGGGCGGTCGCGCGTTCGAAGTTGATGACACGCAATACTTCGTCGCTTCAGTGAATTTGCCGGTTTCGGCCCGGATAACCGCCGCTTCCAGCGACCACCCGCATTATGCACTCTCATTTGAACTTAACCGGCAGGACCTGGCCGAACTGCTTCCGAATGTCGCGGTCCGCCCCGCTGCAGCGCACAGAGAGGGTCTGTCGCTAGGGCGGCAGACAGAAGACATCTTGGGCGCACTTCATCGCCTCATACTGCTTCTCAACCACCCGGAGGATCTGCCCGCGCTTCTCAAGCCAGCAACGACTGAACTCTATTACCGGCTTCTCCGGAGTGAGCATGGTGCAACATTAAGAGACTACGCCACAATGGACACGAGGATCGCCCAGATTGGGAGGGTCACCTCGTGGATAAAGGAGCATTACAATAAGCCTATGACGATCGGCCTGCTTGCCGACCTCGCAGGCATGAGTGCGACATCACTTCATCGCCATTTCAAGGCGACAACACTGATGACGCCGCTTGAATATAGGACGCATGTCAGGCTTCAGGAGGCGCGCAAACGCTTGCTGACCGGCGGATCGAGTGCCCGAACAGTCGGCTTCGAGGTCGGCTATGACAGCCAGACGCAGTTCACGCGTGAGTACAGACGCTTGTTCGGCCGGCCACCCGTCCGGGACGCCGCCTATCTGAGGGGCATCGGACCGTCTAAACCTGCCCGACAAATTGGCGTGACGGAAGCGCCAGTGGAGCGCCCGTTAAAGATCTGAGCGAGTGGTGTCTTTCAACGATGAGATCTAAGCTTCAATTGACCCGTTCTGCAGCTGGATGGCTGGTACGCCGAGAACCATCTCATGGCGCTACCGGCAGCGCTTGAGCACGGCGCCTTCGTCGGCGCTGCGAAAGACGGACGCTTTTCGTCCGCGGCGCGGCAGGACTATGCCGAGGCCGCGGCTGTGGTGTTGGCGACTGATGAGCGTGCCGGGAAGACCTATGAGCTTGCAGCCAACCAGGCCTTTACCCTTGCCGAGCTTGCCGCGGAGGTCTCGCGGCAGTCGGGCAAGGCGATCGTCTACAACGATCTTTCCGAGGCCGCCTATCGCGATGTGCTGACGCGCGCCGGCCTGCCGGCCGATCTCGCTGCGCTTCTGGCCGATGCCGACACGCAGCCTCGCATGGAGCGTTGTTCGACGACGGAGGCGCTCTTGGTCGGCTGATCGGTCGTCCAACCACATCGATGCAGAGCCTCGTCGCGACGGCTTTACGCGGCGAACGACATCGGGACGTTGCTCGGTCACCTTGATTGGCCGCGGACCGATTGAGCCGCAGGTTGCCAAGGTGATCGAGTCGGCCGCCGAGTCACCACGAGCTCCAGGCTTCCGATCAAGCTGGTCCGTATCCCCGGCTCAAGAGAACCTTTGAAAGTGACGATGAAGCAGCCTTCGCGGAGAAGACAAGCCAATCCCAGGTCAGTTCTCAGCGCAAATCAACAGCGCCTGCCGATGATCGTGAAATCATGCATCACTTCGACCCGATGGCAGCGGCGGTTCGACAAGCATCGCGACCTGCCGAAAACCTTCTCTTCCGCAGCCTCTGTTGCCAATATTTCAATTTAACCTATATAAGGTCTATCGACCATTGCTTGCGACATCGTCGAGGAGCCTCTGTGCCCTCGCCGGATTTCCTCTCAAATAATCGATCTAATCCCGCAAGGTATCGCGGGGCAAACAACGATTGCTATGAAAGGAAATCGTTATGAACACTGGTACAGTAAAGTGGTTTAACTCCACCAAGGGCTTCGGCTTCATTCAGCCTGATGATGGCAGCACGGACGTTTTCGTCCATATCTCCGCGGTAGAGCGCGCCGGCATGCGTTCGCTCAACGATGGTCAGAAGATCACTTACGACATCGTGCAGGATCGTAGATCCGGCAAGAGTTCGGCTGACAATCTTCGGGCCGCATAAGTTTGTCACGGCTTTGTGCGACCACGGATGTACTGGCGCGCTGAAACCATGACCGAGGAAGGTCGGGATACGTCCCGGCCTTTTGTTTTTCATTTCGAACGGAGAACGACATGGCAAATGGTCGTTACCGGCCGGGCGACAGCATCGTCCTGAAGCCTGGAATTTTCGGAAACGCCCAGCCGGCTGGCCGCATCGTGTCTGTGCTGCCTGTGTCACAGGGCGTTGTCCATTATCGCGTCCGCTTCCAAAGTGAGAATTTCGAGCGGAGCGTCCGTCAGGACGATATCGATGCCGGGGCGTCACCATCGTCGCTTTCACCGGCGCAAGCCGAGATATCGCAAACATCGAAATCGAGCTGGATCAACTCGAATTCAATCCGCACCAAGAAATAAACCCAGCGCGAGCTGAGAAGGAGAAGTTTTGCAGGTTCTGGTCAGAGACAACAACGTCGATCAAGCACTCCGCGTTCTGAAAAAGAAATTGCAGCGCGAAGGCGTATTTCGGGAAATGAAAGCCCGCAGCGCCTATGAAAAGCCGTCCGAAAAGCGCGCTCGCGAAAAGGGCGAGGCGGTCCGCCGCGCGCGGAAGCTTGCCCGTAAGCAGGCACAACGCGAAGGCTTGCTGCCGGCGCCGAAGAAGAAAGTCATGGCGCGAGCTCACTGACGTCCAGCGTCTTTTGGAACGCGCCTGCTGAAACGGAGGAAGCATGACAAAGACGAAAGACAATCTGTTCAAGCCTGAAAAATTGTCAGCGCAAACCAAGTCCGAACAGACGACGTCGATTGCCAAGGATATCCTGGCCGATGAGGCCTCCGCTCGACAGAAGAAGACGGACAGGCTTCGCGCGCTTCGTTTGGCGCAGGAGCCTGCGCCAGCGCCGAAAGCAAAAAAGAAAGACAGGAAGGGATAGCGGTTGTCTGGCGGTTCTTCGCCAGACAACCGCTCGCTTTCCCGCGGCGGAGCACTATGTGAGGATTGGGAGGCAATGTCGTCGTCCGGCGGCACGAGGCCCAACAGTTGGGCCGGCCTCATCAGGTCTAGTCAATCGTCGCGCTCGTACCAACCGCGCGACAACACCTAAGTAATGTCTCCATTTCCTCCAAGCATCATCACCTTTTAGACGGCGCATTTCGCTCGCACTAAAGAGGCTGCGGCCATGAGCGCCCCGCCGGCCTGCTTCGATGTCGACGCCAGGTCCATCGTGCTTTTGTCGTAAAAGGCAAGATGCACAGTCCTGCCTTTCGACATTAAGATTTGGACCCGGTCTTACAAACGCCTCGACAGCCCGAACAGCCATGTTCGATTCCCGGGAATGGGCCCGTGCCTGGGCTGAAGCGCCGGATTTCGTGAAGTCTTTGCTAACCTGCGGCATTGCCTCAACTATCGCCGTGCAAAATTCTTCTCTCCATCTCTTCAATATTTTCATCATTGCATCGTGCCCGGGAACAAAGCAGCGTATTATTCCCTGGTGCAGCAGACCAATAGATTTTGTATTTCTTCGAACCATTACTTATTGCCGGAGATGCAGGGCAAAGGGGCTGACACCATAATGGTGACGCGTGCGCAGCAAATTGGCGTCGTTATCGGCCTGGCCTTCGTCACGGCATTGACGACCCTGCGGGCAAGCGATCCTCCGTTGCTAAGGCTCGCCCGCGATTTGACATTCGACCAGTATCAGCGCCTGGTGCCCCGGACGTTCGAAAACCAGCCTGTCCGGGTCGTCGACATAGACGAGGCGTCGCTGCGGGAGTTCGGTCAATGGCCCTGGCCAAGAAACCGGATTGCCGCGCTTGTCGACAGGCTTTCGGATCTGGGCGCGGCCGCCATCGCTTTCGATATCCTCTTCGCCGAGCCGGACCGTCTGTCGCCACGCAACGTCGTTCGCGATGTCATGGGCGTCGATCCGGCACTGCTCGGCAAACTACCGGATAATGATGAGATTTTTTCCCAATCGCTGTCGGGAAGGCCGGTGGTTCTGGGCTTCGGCCTCTCCAACGAGGGAAACTATCTGCCGCCGGTCAAGGCAGGATTTGCCTATACCGGCGAAGATCCTTCCGGTGCGCCGCCGGCGATCAAGGCCGCCACGCCGTTGCAGCCGCAATTGGAAACCAATGCTGCTGGGCTCGGCCATATCAGCCTCAATCCGGGCGCCTCATCGGCGGTGGTGCGCGCGGTTCCGCTTTTTCTCAGCGACGGCAAGCAGCTTTATCCCAGTCTCGCGCTTGAGGCGCTTCGCGTCGCTCAGGGAGCCTCCACCTACGTGCTTGACGCTGCGCCGCACACACCCAATACGCTCACCCGGGTCAAGATCGGCAATTTCGTCGTGCCGGTAACGGCCGCGGGCGAGCTGTGGCTCTATGTCAGCCGCGATACCGCGGAGCGCTATATTTCGGCAAGCAAGATACTCGCGACCGAAGGCGCCTCCGCCGATATGAGAGCCGCCATCGAAGGCAGTATCGTTTTCGTCGGAACCTCCGCTTCTGGCCTCCAAGATGTCCGCACGACGGCCCTTGACGAGAATGTGCCGGGTGTCTCCATTCACGCGCAGATCGTCGAGCAGATCCTGTCAGGCCGCTTCCTTTCCCGACCGGATTGGGCAGACGGACTGGAAATCCTGTCCATCGCCGTCCTGGGCAGCCTTTTGGTGATCGTCACCACCTTCGTCAATCCGGCCACGGCCCTCGCCTGCGGCCTGCTGATTACCTTTTTTGCCCTTGTGGCCTCCTGGGCTGCCTTTCTTTATGGGGGGCTTCTCTTCGACCCGCTGGCACCGATCGTCTCGGGATCGATCACGCACTTCGCTGCAACGGCATTCCGCTTTCTCGTGACGGATCGGGAGCGGCGCGACGTGCGGCGGGCTTTCGGCCATTATCTTTCGCCATCGCTGCTCCATCGCATCGAGCATACGCGCAATGCCCTGCGCCTCGGGGGAGATGAACGCGAGCTGACGGTCATGTTCGTCGACGTGCGAAACTTTACCCAGATTAGCGAGGAGATGAGCCCGAGCGCCGTCGTCGCGTTTTTGAACACGCTGCTCGATGCGCTCAGCCACCATGTCATCGCTAATGAAGGCACGCTCGACAAGTTTATCGGAGACTCGATCATGGCCTTCTGGAATGCCCCCGTCGATGTCTCCAATCATGCCGGCAAGGCCGTGCGGGCGGCTCTCGGCATGCGCGAAACACTCGCACGCCTCAATGGCGACGATGCCTTCGGTTTCGGAGACGCGCGACGGGTCGGGATAGGGATCGGCATCCATACGGGGCTCGCCTGCGTCGGCAATATGGGGGCCGAGACCCGTTTCAATTACACGGCAGTTGGCGATGCCGTCAACATTGCCGCGCGTATCGAATCTGCTTGCAAGGACATCAATTTCGACATTCTGGTATCCGAACCGACGGCGGGCTTGCTGCCCGACTGCGCCCTGCTCGAAGCGGGAGCGCTGACGCTGAAGGGTAAGAGTATGCGAACCAAGCTCTTTGCGGTGGTCGGCGACGAACGCGTGGCGAGATCCGCCGGATTTGTCGAATTGCAGGCTACGCACAGGCAGCTTGTTAATGCCCTGCGAACTCGGTCAGCGAGCAGCCGCAAACTCGTCAGCGCCGCCAAACTTAAGGCGCAAGCCGCGGCAACAGGACTGTTGCAGGGCTTTTACAGCCACATTTCGCGACGAGGCGGACACTTCGCCGACGAGACTGCGGAGGACAAGGCAGCCGACATCTAAAGTAGTTCCAGCAAAAGTGCCGAGCGGTTTTGCGTCCGGAACTGCGTAAAAACAAGAAGATAGAGCGTTTTCGCGATTCGAAGAAAAGCGGAAATGCTCTATCTAATTTGAAAGCCATCCTGCGCAACTCACGGCGCTATCGCTGGTGATGCCCACCACCGTGATCGCCATGGTTGCCGCCATCGCCCTGGCTGTCCTGGTCGTCTCCTTGATGATCACCCCGTCCGTGATCGCCTCTGCCATGATGGTCGTGATGCTCGCCTTCGTCGCCATCATGCTCGTGCGGTTTGCCTGACTTGTCGGGCGCACTTGGCGGATTCGAGACATCCGGCGTGCTGGGAGTTTCGTGTGGTGCGGCAGGCGCCTCGGCGTGTGGCGATTCCTGGGGGCTGGGTGCGCTCGGCGTATCGTGCGGTGCCGGTGCAGGATTATTCTCCGGAGCGTTGCGCGGAGAGATCCCGTTAGGCTGGCCCCTCATCGCCGTCGACAGACCGCAACCACCGCCCCCGACAAAACCCATTCGCCCTGAAAGTTGCTGGCTCCCAGACAGAAACGGCAGAGCCCGCTGATTGCCCAGCGTTTTGAGGACGTCGCGATTGACCCGGCGAGGTTCGCTGATCTGACCGTTGCGCTTTGCAACGACACAATCACATTGCTGTTTCAGTTGCCTGCAGCCGCCAGTGCCGCAGAATTGCGCAGCGCCGTTCAACAGCACAACCGCCGTCGTGCCGTTCGCCCCGACATAAAAATCAAACGCGGTTCCACGCACGCCGATCGTTCCGGCGGGCGTCACGATCTGATAGGCTGAGTGGTTCGAATTTCCGCTCATCCAGCGAAAGCTGCCCTTTGCTGCATTTATGGTCAGCTTTTTCACTGCGCCCGAGTCATCGAACACGAACTTGTCGATGGTAACGGACGATCCGGCTCCGACAGCCAGTCTCGTGCCGTCCCGAAATGTGAACTGGCCGAGGCCCGAAATCGAGGTGCGAATTTGCTCGTCCCGATGAACGGGATCGTCGACTGCGAGCGGACCACCAGCACCCGTAACTTCGGTTTTAATCAGCACCGCCTGGCCGACCTTCTCGGCGGCTTGCGAAGACAATGGTGCGAGCAGCATGGCGCTCAACACAACGGTCACGGCGTGACGCAAACAAAACACCGCACCCTCCCAATATTATTTATATATTATCATAATATTTTAATAAATACAAATCGTAATTCATAATCAAAAATATGTATATCTTTAGACGGTCGAATTAAAATTCGCCAAAATATGCGTGTATTCCGCTGAATATGTTTTCATATATATTCTGGAATGAAATTTATACAGTAATTACAATAATATGCCCGGCGGCATCTCTTGCGGATAGCAAAAAAGAGGTGCCTATTCAAGGCTGCTGAGCTCGAAGAGTTTGAGGCAGGCTCCTTGAACAACGTGTATGAATATCGGCTGGCAGAGGCCCTCGAAAGAGTTGGCTTTGGTCGCGCGCAATGTAGACTGGCGAACTGTTCCGGATGTTGTCATACAAGTATAGGCCGATACGGAGTTCACATCATGGCGATCAGCGATGCTCGGTGGGAGCAAGCATACCCAACGCTTTCAGCTCTTCAAATCGGTGCGGCGCGACGCTTCGCGAGCGGTGAGCCGCATCATTTCGGCCCAGGCGATGTACTCTACGAGATCGGCACTCGCAACGTCCCTGCCTGGCTAGTTCTAGAAGGCTCTGCTGATGCAATTCAGCGTGGCGCGACTGGGAGATCATCTGTGATCGGCACCTACGGTCCCGGCCAGTTCACCGGCGAGACCAATCAATTGTCTGGTCACGCAACCCTCGCATCGGTCGTCGCGGGCGATAAGGGCGTATTGGCTATACCTTTCGATGCGCCGCATCTGCGTGCACTGGTGATCGGGTCGGCGGACGTGGGTGAAGCAATCATGCGCGCCTTTATACTCCGTCGCGTTGCGCTGATCGAAGAAGGGCGGATCGGAGGTGCGGGGTCGGTTCTGGTTGGACGCCGGGATGCTCCCGATATTGTGAGATTATCGGGATTTCTCACCCGGAACGGCTATCCCCACGCCCTTATCGCAGCATGCGAGGTCGAGGGGCGCGAGCTGGTGGAGCGGCTCGGCATCGCACCGGAAGATCTGCCATTGATGATCTGCCCAAACGGAACGCTGCTCAGAAATCCGAGCGACGCGGATGCGGCGTCTTGTCTCGGCATTATGCCGGATCTCGATCCGAAGAATGTCTATGACGTCGCAGTTGTCGGAGCCGGACCGGCTGGGCTGGCCACTGCCGTTTATGGGGCATCTGAGGGATTGTCTGTTCTCGTTGTCGATTCGCGGGCCTTCGGCGGCCAGGCGGGCGCATCCGCCCGGATCGAAAATTATCTTGGCTTTCCGACCGGTATCTCGGGACAGGCTCTTGCAGGTCGGGCCTTTAATCAGGCGACGAAATTCGGTGCCGAGCTTGCGATCCCGCTGACCGTCGGAAAGCTTTGCTGTCATGGAACCGATTCGGCGGCTCCATTCTCCCTTGAACTTAGCAACGGATATACTGCACAGGCGCGTTCCATCGTGATCGCGTCAGGAGCGCGCTACCGGCGGCCCGATATTGCCAATGTCGAAGAACTGGAGGGGGCCGGCGTCTCCTACTGGGCATCCCCGATTGAGGCTCGCCTTTGCGCCGGAGAGGAAATCACTCTGGTCGGCGGCGGAAACTCAGCCGGCCAAGCCGTTGCTTACCTCGCACCGCAGGTAAGCCGCCTGCACCTCGTGGTCCGGCGGCCGCTCGAGCAAACCATGTCCCAATATCTGATCGACCGGATAGCGGCATTGCCTAATGTCGAACTCCATGTGGGTATCGAGATTACGGACTTGCATGGTAATCGAGAGACAGGTCTGACCGGTGCCACCTTCCGTAATGTTCGAACCGGAGAGACAGAGGAATGTGCCTCGCGCCACCTCTTTCTGTTTATCGGCGCCGATCCCTATACCGGCTGGCTCGATGGCTGTGTCGCGACTGATGGAAAGGGCTTCGTTCTCACAGGAGAGCTCATCAGTGATGGCGAGCGACTGCCGCTGGAGACGAGTTGCCCTGGCATTTTTGCCGTCGGAGACGTACGCGCCGGCTCCACCAAGCGGGTCGCCGCCGCCGTCGGTGAGGGTGCGGCCGTCATCGCTCAGATCCATTCCTTTCTGGCGCGCAATGTCGGAGGTCAAAATAGCCACTAGCCGACCACGGGTCATCACCGGCTGGCTATTGTCGGCATCTCTACCTTTTTCACGCTTGACTGCATGCCTGGAGTTCCAGGAAAAGTGCGTAGCAGTTTTCCGTCCGGAATTGCGCGAAAGGAGATAGAGCGGTTCAGGGATTCCGCGAAAAGCTGAACCGTTCTAAGTATTTCCCGACACGGCTTGGAACCTTTCTGGTCTCGCCAACCCAAGGGGACGCGCAACTTTCTGCAAGCTCCGCAGATGGGATCTACCAAATGATGGATACGGCTTAGGCGTTGCGCCTGATACGGTCGGCACCGGTGTCGTCGACGGTAATCAAGGGCGCCGAAACCAGTCCGGCGTCCACAACAGTGGGCTTCGATACCTCTCACGTATGGACATCTCGGTTAGAAGCGGGAGCCCGTCGCACATGCGAAAGCTCCTTTCTAGTGCCTAATCGCGATGTTCGGGCATTGCCTTCAGCTGGTCCTTTGTCCAGGAAGTCACCCCATGGACCTCGCCGCTTTCGTCGCGCATGAAATCGAGATCGGTCACTCGAACGGACACCGGCTTTGCGCCGATACCAAGGAAACCGCCAACATCGATCACGACGCTGCTGCTGATGCCGGCTCCATGCACGTGGTCAACCGTGCCAACCTTGTGATCATCAGTACCATAGATCGATGCGCCTTCCAGATTAGCCTGCGTGAGTTCCTCTTCGGTCAGTCGTATGTGGTTGCTATGATCCATGAGTTATTCCTCCTTTAGCTTCGGGTGTAGCGTCGATTAGCGATGTGATTGGCCTTGCATTCCCTTATGTCCGTCTACCTGGATTGATTGCCACTGGGGCTTGGCCTTTCCTTTTCCGTTCATCAAAAGAACGAACGGCCATGCGAAAGCTTTGTTCCGGAGGGCGCGGTTCGGAAGTCAATCCCTATGATCGACGTCTGCCAGCGTGTCGGCCAAACTCCCCTGGAAACACTTGGCGTCTGCCATTTAATCGGGGCCTTGCTCACTTTGCGTGGTTAAGAGATCACTAGTAGTGACGCCGCTATGGGCTGGCATGCGACCAAAATCGAAATGTCGCCCGGTCCGGGCATCAAGATGCAGAGCGTGGTATTCGGCGAGGAAGGCTGTTGGCTGCGTCTGCTTGCGGACCATCCTAGGGCATATGCCCGGATTGCCGATATTGCGCCCGGGCGAAGCCGATTGCGCCAAGGCGTTTCAGACGCCTGCTCATGCGACACCAGGTGCCTGCGCCGTTCCTTTTCCCAACGGCGGATGTATCGGGCAGCTCCTAACTCTCGAATGATCATAGCGGCCGTGCATGAAGGATATCCAAAACGTTTTGACTTGACTACCAAAACGTTTTGGAGAATCCTTCGTGCCATTCGGGAGGACGATCTTGGCAAATCTCAAGCAACTCGCGCAGTCGCTCGGACTGTCGATCACAACGGTTTCCCGTGCACTCGACGGTTACGACGACGTCTCTGCAGCAACCCGGAAGCGTGTGAGAGAGGCTGCAGACATAGTCGGCTATCGCCCCAACGCATCGGCGCGCAGACTGAGAAAGCAACGTGCCGAACTGGTTGCCATCACGCTGCCGAGCGACCCCGGCCATATCGGTCCGCCGCATTTCCTCGACATGCTCTCCAGCTGTGCTGAGCATCTTGCGAGTGCCGGCCTCAATCTGGTCATCGCGCCTGTGCCACGCGGTGAAAGCGAACTCGACATCTGCCGTCGTTTCGTCGATGGTCGCCGCGTCGACGCCATGCTTCTCGTGCGCACTAGGCGGCAGGACGAACGCGTCGAATTTCTCCAGTCGCGCGGCATCCCCTTCGTCACCAACGGACGCACCGAAAGCCTCGTGCCGCATCCCTATATCGACGGCGACGGTTTTGCCGGCTTCCACGCGGCAACGGCCCGTTTTCAGGCCGCCGGCCACCGCCGCATCGGCCATATTGCCGGGCCGCAGGACTATTACTTCGCGCATGTGCGCTGCACGGGCTGGAAGGCCGCGATGGACGAGGCAGGTCTGGATGCCGATCTCTGCGCCGAAGGCGCGCCGACGGAACAGGGCGGTTATCTCGCCGCACTGGAATTGCTCCGGCAGCCTTCGCGTCCCACCGCGCTCGTCTGCTCCACGGACGAAATGGCGATCGGAGCGCTCAGAGCGCTACGCGAGATCGACGGCGGCGAAGCGATCAGCATTGTCGGTCACGACGACCTGCCGACGGGCGCTTTCACCAGCCCTTCCCTCTCGACCATGCGCATGACCGGCGAAAACCTCGGCGCGAGCTTCGCCTCGCTGCTGTTGCGGGCAATCGCCGGCGAGCCTGCGGAGGAACTGCAGGAGCTTCACGCGATCGAATTCATCGATCGCGACAGCCATCGCCGTCCGATGAAGGCGGCATTATCCGACACAGTGCATCACAGATAAAAACAATGAAGGAGGAGAGAATATGAAACGCATCACGTCATTCGGAATTCTGGCTTCCACTGTGCTGGCCTTTGCTTCGCCGGTGCTTGCCCAGACGGTTTTCGTATCCACCCAGCTTCGCCCGATCGAAGAGGCGACCGTCGTGCGGCAGGATCTGCTGAAGGATGCCGGCAAGGTGGATTATGTGGTCGAAGAACCGCCGCAGTTCGCCGTACGCATGGAAGCAGAGGCCAAGGCCGGTAAGCACACCGTCAGCCTGGTCGGCGCGCTGCACGGTGAGCTTTCGCCACTTGCCGACAAGGATCAGCTCGAACCGCTTGATGACCTCGCTAAGAAGCTCGCCGGCGGCGGCATGCCGCAATCGCTCCTCGATCTCGGCAAGCTCGGCAAATCCACCCAGCAATACATTCCGTGGATGCAGGCAACCTATGTCATGGCCGCCAAGAAGGAAGCCCTGCAATACCTGCCGAAGGGCGCCGATATCAACGCCATCACCTACGATCAGCTGATCGAGTGGGGCAAGAACATGCAGCAGGCGACGGGCCAGCCGCAGATCGGCTTCCCGGCCGGTCCCAAGGGCCTGATGGCACGTTACTTCCAGGGTTATTTCTACCCGTCCTTCACCGGCGGCGTAGTGCGCACCTTCAAGAACGCCGATGCCGCTGCAGGCTGGGAGAAACTCAAAGCCCTCTGGGCCTATGTAAATCCCAACTCGACCAATTACGACTTCATGCAGGAGCCGCTGGCCGCGGGTGAAGTCATGGTCGCCTGGGACCATGTCGCCCGACTGAAGAATGCCATTTCCGCCTCGCCGGACGACTATGTCGTATTCCCGTCTCCGGCCGGCCCCAAGGGCCGCGGATACATGCCCGTTCTCGCGGGCCTTTCGATCCCGAAGGGTGCCCCGGATGCGGCGGGCGCGATGAAGATCATCGAGACACTGACGACCCAGAAGATCCAGCTGCTCACCGCGTCCAAGGTCGGCTTCTTCCCGACGCTGAACGTCCAGCTGCCGCCGGATCTCGACAAGGGCGTCGCACTTCTCGCCGGTGCCGTCACCAAGACCCAGGCGGCCAAGGATGCCGTGATCTCGCTTCTTCCAGTCGGCCTCGGCGACAAAGGCGGCGAGTTCAACAAGGTCTATATGGACAGCTTCCAGCTGATCGTGCTGCAAAACCAACCCGTCGGCGACGTGCTGGCCAAGCAGGGCGCCGTTATGGCCAAGCTGATGACCGATACCAAGGCTCCCTGCTGGGCACCGGATGCCAAGAGCGACGGCGCCTGCCCGGTTCAATAATCCTCCCTGGAGTGCCTGGGCGCGAATGCCCGGACATTCTTTCTGCAACCCTGCTTTTCGAGGCGGGAGCCCATGACCCAAAACCGACCCTGGATCCCCTATCTGCTGATCCTGCCATCCGTCGTTTTCCTCGGCCTGCTTTTCATCGTGCCGCTGGTGCAGACGATCTGGCTGGCGGTCTCGGATGATGGCGCACCGTCGCTTGCAAACATGCAGCGCATGGCGACGGACATCAATTTCATGCAATCGGTGCGCAACACGTTCCTGCTGACGATCGTGGTCGTACCTGTCCAGATCGCCATCGCGCTCGCCATGGGCACGATGGTCGCCAAGATCGGCCGCGGGCGGGAGACGATTCTGTGGATTTGGACGATCCCGCTCGGCATTTCGGATCTTGCCGCCGGCCTCGTCTGGCTGTCGATCCTTCAGAATACCGGTTATTTCAACTCGCTGCTCTTCAGCCTCGGCGTGATCAGCCGCCAGGCGAGTTGGCTCTCCTACCAGACGCCGGTTGCGCTTTTCATCGCCATCGCGGTGGCGGAGATCTGGCGCGGCACGGCGATCGTCATGGTCATCATCGTCGCCGGCCTCAACCAGGTGCCGAAGGAGTTCAAGGAAGCCGCCGAAATCTTCGGGGCCGGTCCCTGGACGCGCTTCTGGAAAATAACGCTGCCGCTGATCCGCCCGGCGCTGCAATCGGCCCTCATCCTGCGCACCGTGCTCGCCTTCGAGGTCTTCGCGGTCGTATATGCGCTGGGCGGCCGTAATTTTCCGGTTCTCGTGGGCGAAGCCTACAACTGGCAGAACCAGAACCAGAATTACAGCGTCGCGGCCGCCTATGCGGTTCTGATCATGGTTATCTCGCTCGCCGCAACCCTCGTCTATCTCAAGGCCTTCAAGGTCGATCCGGAGCGTCTGCCATGAACATGCAAGCCATTAGTTCCGAAGCAGCCGCCACCGCCAATCCCGCAAGCTTCGTTTCATCGCGCCGCTGGTTGCTCTGGAGCGGTATCACCGCGCTTTGCGCCTGGGTTCTGGTGCCGATCTATCTCGTGGCGCTAGGCGCACTCGGCGGGCGACAGGGCGTCTACATCTGGCCGAAGACCGGCCTGCCGACCGGCATCTCGCTCGAACCCTTCATCCTCTTCCTGCAGACGGAAGGGGTCGTCCGCTCCTTCCTCAATTCGCTGGGCGCCGCAGGCATCACGGTAGCCCTCTCCATCCTGCTCGGGGCGCCCGCGGGCTACGCGCTCGCCCGCTACAATTTTCCGGGCAAGGACAGCTACCGGCTGCTGGTCCTGCTGACGCGTGCCTTCCCGCTGGCGATCCTGGCGCTGCCGCTCACCGTCTCCTTCATCCGGCTCGGCCTTTACGATACGATTGTCGGCGTCGGCCTGATCCATACGGTCCTGGCGCTCCCCTTCGCGGCTCTAGTGACCCAGGGCATTTTCCTTGGCGTCCCGAAAGAGCTGGAAGAAGCCGCATGGGTTTTCGGCTGCACCCGCATCCAGGCCTTTTTCAAGGTCGTTGCGCCGCTCGCCTTGCCGGGCATCGTCGCGACGGCCGTCTTTGCGTTCGTCATCTCGTGGAACGAAGTCTTCGCCGCCTCGGTGCTGACGGTGCGCAACCGCACGCTGACGGCCTATCTGCTGACGGTGCTTTCCGAAAGCCCGATGCATTATCGCTTCGCCGGCGGCCTGATGCTCATCCTTCCCTCGGTTGTCTTCATCTTCGCGGTCAGGCGCTACCTTTTCGCGATCTGGGGCATTTCCTCCAAATAACGGGACCAATTCCATGGCCAATATTGTCATCGACCGTGTCCGCAAGAGTTTCGGGGCATTCCAGGCCCTGAAAGAGGTCTCGCTGACGATCAACGACGGTGAATTCGTCTCGCTTCTCGGCCCATCCGGCTGCGGCAAGACCACGCTCCTGCGCATCATCGCCGGTCTCGAAACCGCATCCGGCGGCGATGTCCGCATCGGCGACAAGTCGGTCCTCGGGCTCGCTCCCAAGGATCGCGGGCTCGCGATGGTCTTCCAAAACTACGCGATCTTCCCGCATATGACGGTCTACGAAAACGTTGCCTTCGGGCTGCGCATGCAGAAGGCAGATGAGGCGCGCATCAAGGCGCAGGTCGAAAAGGC
Source organism: Rhizobium sp. WW22 (assembly GCF_047041135.1). Lineage (NCBI taxonomy): Bacteria > Pseudomonadati > Pseudomonadota > Alphaproteobacteria > Hyphomicrobiales > Rhizobiaceae > Rhizobium > Rhizobium sp. WW22. Next base: position 461,038 of record NZ_CP178199.1, on the reverse strand, counting down.
CGCCGGCCTGCTGCATATCGAACAGTATCTCGATCGTTATCCGAACAAGCTTTCGGGCGGCCAGCGCCAGCGCGTCGCTGTTGCCCGCGCGCTTGCCGTCGAGCCCAAGGTACTCCTCATGGACGAACCGCTGTCCAACCTCGATGCGCTGCTTCGCCTCGAAATGCGTACCGAACTCAAGACGGTGCTGCAATCCGCCGGCACGACGACGATCTACGTCACGCATGACCAGACGGAGGCGATGGGCCTTTCCGACCGCATCGCCGTCATGCACGGAGGGATCGTCGAGCAGGTCGGCTCGCCGGTCGATGTCTACAATCATCCCGCAACGCGCTTCGTCGGCGGGTTCATCGGCAATCCGCCGATGAACTTCATCAAGGTACCCGTCCTGAACGGCCAGGTCTCTGCCGGTATCGAGCAACTGAATGCACCGCAGGAAGCCGGCAAGGAGATCATCCTCGGCCTGCGCGGCGAGGCGGTCGAGCTTGCGGGCCTGCCCGAGGGCCTCGAAATGAAAGTGCGGGTCGCCGAACCGATGGGCTCGCACCTGCTCCTGACCGGCTCGATCCACGATCAGCCCGTCCGCGTCATTCTGCCTGCCTCCGAAACCGTTGGGAGCGGCGATACGATCGGCCTGAAGCTCGATCGCAAGCGCATCACCTGGCTTTCGCCCGAAAGCGGCAAATCCTTTCCGGCCGTGATGGCCTAGGGGCGTCCCTCCCCGATACCGGAGTACCTACATGAACCTGCATATCGATCAAGCCAAGCGTATTCTCGTCGCCAACGACCGCGGCGGCTATACGGTTCCGACGGACCGGCTCTATCCCTTCCAATGGAACTGGGATTCCGCCTTCGTCGCCATGGGCTTCGCGCTCTATGATACGGACCGCGCCTATCGCGAACTGGAGCGGCTGATCGAGGGCCAGTGGGCGGACGGCATGATCCCGCATATCGTCTTCCACCAGCCGAGTGATACCTATTTTCCAGGCCCGAGCGTCTGGCGCACTCGCCATACGATCCCGACCTCCGGCATCACCCAGCCACCCGTTTTTGCCATCGCGCTCCGCAAGCTGCACGAAGCCACCGGCGACAAGACCCGCACCCTGCCGCTCTATGAGGCGGCCCTGAAATGGCATCGCTGGTGGTATGCGGCTCGCGACCCTGAGGGGACCGGCCTCGTTGCCCTGCTTCATCCCTGGGAAAGCGGCAGCGACAATTCTCCCGCATGGGACCTCGCGCTCGCGCGCGTTCCCACCACTACCGACACGCCGGTCGTGCGCAAGGATACCGGCCATGTGAACGCTTTGATGCGCCCCCGCAACGAGGACTATCAGCGCTTCATCCACCTGGTTGATACCTATGCCGCCTGCGACTGGGAGCCGGCCAGACAGTGGGCGAAGGCCCCCTTCAAGGTCGCCGAGATCCAGACCACCGCGATCCTGCTCAAGGCCGGCGAAGACCTCGAAGCGCTCGCCCACGAATTCGGCCGCATGGAAGACGCGTCCGAAATCGCCGCGCTCAATGAAAAAACTCGTAACGCGATCGTCGCCCAGTGGCGACCCGATCTGTCACGTTTCGTATCCCGCGATCTCGTTTCGGGCTGGGATATCGAGGCTCCGACACAGGCGGGCTTCATCCCGCTTCTGTCGCTCGATCTCGACCAGGCGGTCGTCGGCGCTCTCGTCGATGAAATGAAGGCATGGTCCAAGGGGATGAAAGTCGCCTTCCCGACAGTAAAGCCCGGCGTCGCCAGCTGGGAGCCGAAACGCTACTGGCGCGGCCCGGCCTGGGCGATCATCAACTGGCTGCTGATCGACGGCCTGAAGCGCAACGGCCGGGTCGACGATGCCGAGAAGCTTCGCAAGTCGACCATCACGGCGATCGAGGCGGAGGGTTTTGCCGAATATTTCGACCCGGTCACCGGAGAGGGCTGCGGCGGCCTTGGCTTCTCCTGGACGGCTGCAGCTTATATGTGGCTCGTCGCATCATAAATTTAGGTGCCGGTCGCGCTACGCATAAATCTTAGATTGTGCAAGCAAATCAAGGCAGTAGAAGCAGAGACACTCGCCGGTAAGCTGAAGTCAAGCTACCACAGGCAGACTTGGCGAAGCCCGCAAGCGGGCTATGTCGCGCGCCGGCGGTTCTCCAAAGTGGCGGCGATATTCGCGAGTGAACTGCGACGGGCTTTCGTAACCCACGCGGAAGGCGGCGGTCGTGGCGTCGAGGTCCTGGACCAGCATCAGGCTACGCGCGTCCTGGAGCCTTAGCTGCTTCTGGAATTGCAACGGCGTCATCGCCGTCACGGCGCGAAAATGCTCGTGCAGGCTCGACGGGCTCATGCCGACTTCCGCAGCAAGCTGCTCGATGCTGAACCGTTCCCGGAAGTTCTGCCCGATCCACGCGATGGCGCGGCGACCTGTGCAACCCGCCCCTGGCTGGAGGTGATCTGGCGCATCCTGGCGCCATCCGCGCCGGCGAGCAGCCGATAGAGAATTTCCTGCTCGGTCAACGGCCCGAGTACGGGCAACGCTGCCGGATCGTCGAGCAGAAGCAGCAGGCGCAGCACCGCATCGAGCAGATTGGCGCCGGCGTCGGACACCGTCTTGCCTATGGGCCGAGCGGGCGCTCCCGGTGGCGGCGACACGTGCAACGCCAGCTGTCCCAGCATGACTGGATCGAAATCGAGGAACAGGCAGAGATAGGGCTTGTCAGGTGTCGCCTCGACCACCTGGCCCGTCACCGGCAGATCGTAGGTCACGATCCCATAGCGGCCCGGAGCATATCTGAACACGCGGTCGCCCAGGGTGACCTCCTTTTGCCCTTGTGCGACAAGGCACAGTTGCGGCCGGTATACGTTCGGCATCGGCATCGTCACCGTGGAGGATCGAGCAAGCGTCACCCGTTCGATGGGGGTCGCGTGGAAGCCATCCTTCGAGACGTGCCGGGCAATCACCGCAGCGATTTCAGACAATGTTTCCATGAAGCGGACCATCGCATGCGAGCAGGAGGGCGGCAAGGCGGATCGGCGCGGTTTCTGGAGGATTGGGCAGTAATCCCGGCGCATCGGGCTAACGGTTCAGCGTCGCCACCCATCATAGTGTCTGCAGCGCCTGAGTCACTGCGAACCTGGCTGCAGAACAAGTATGGAGCAAACATGACAATCGATAATCTGAAGACCCCCAAGGTCGTACTAGGCACCTGGGCCTGGGGCGACAGCGGCGAGGCTGGCGACGGCTACTTTGGCAGCCGCCTCACTCAGGTTGGCCTCGAAGAGGTCGCGGAAAAGGCGCATGCGGCCGGCTTTACCCTGTGGGATACCGCCATGGTATACGGCATGGGCCGTTCAGAGACCACGCTCGGGAAGATACTGGAGCGCTACGCTCGCAGCGACTACCAGCTCTCCACGAAGTTCACCCCGCAAGCGGCAGGGACCAGTGATGATCCGGTGGCGGACATGCTGGAACAAAGCCTGGTGCGCCTCGGCACCGACTACATCGACGTCTACTGGATTCACAATCCAGCCGATGTGGCGCGGTGGACCCCGCGCCTGATACCGTTGCTGAAGAGTGGAAAGGTCAAACATGTCGGTGTTTCGAATCACAACCTGAGCGAAATCGAGCTCGCCAACCAGATCCTCGGGGAAGCCGGATTCCAGGTCGATGCCATTCAGAACCACTATAGTCTCCTCTACCGCAGCTCCGAGCAAGCTGGCATTCTGGATTACTGCCGCAACCGAGGTATTCCGTTCTTCGCCTACATGGTGCTTGAGCAGGGCGCCCTGACCGGCAAGTACAGTCCGGAGAACCTGCTGCCTAAAGGAAGCAGACGGGGGGAGGCTTACAATGGCATGCTGCCTCAGCTGAAGGCGCTGACGGACAAGCTCGCATCGATCGGAGAGAAGCACGATGCGGCAGCGCCCGATGTCGCGACGGCATGGGCCATCGCCAAGGGCACGACGCCGATCATCGGCGTCACCAAGCCCCATCATGTCGATGGTCTGGTCCGAGCCGGCAGCATCACCCTTACCGACGCCGACATTGCGGAGCTGGAGGCTCTTGCAGGTGCCACTGACGTGGACACCCGCGGCTGGTGGGAAAAAGAGATGTAGGCTCGTAGTTCCGCGATCCTAAGATCTCGGAGCCGTTCCGAAGGCGCACTTCGCTCGCGCTGAAGAAGCCTTGGTGCGAGCGGCCTACATAGGCCGCTGCAATCGATGGCAGCAAGATCTATTCAGCTGCCACCACATGCCTGCTCTTCAGCACTGCGATCGAAAGGAGAAGCACGATGGCCGAGCAGATAGCGATGACGACCACCATCGGTCTCGCCGTACCGTCCATAAACATACCGCCGATGCCAACCACCAGCGCCGATGTCATGAACTGGACCGTCCCCATCATCGCCGAGGCCGTGCCAGCGATGCGGCCATGGTGTTCAAGCGCCAGTACCGCAGCATTCGGCACGATCATTCCAAGGAAAGCGTAACCCGCAAACAGGAAGGCCGCCATAATGTCGAGGCGGTCGACGCCACCGGCCATCACGACAGCCAGCGCCAACATCGTCAGCGCATAACCAGAAACCGCACCGCGGATCACCTTGCGCAGACCGATCCGGCGGGCAAGCCAGCCGTTCATCTGCGACATGCCGATGAAGCCAACGGCATTCACCGAAAACACCATGCTGTAAAAGCTCGGAGAGAGCCCATAATGGCCGATGAGTACGAAGGAGGAGTTGGCGACATAGATCATGTAGCTCGACATGCCGAAGGAGGCCATCAGCACCAGACCGAGATAGTACGGGTCCTTAAGGAGTGTTCCATAGGCCTTCAATGCCCCGCCGAGGCTGCTTTCACTGCGAGCCGCAACCGGCCGGGTTTCCTCGAGGAAAAAGCGGCCCGCGACGAAGCCGACAACGCCGGCGAAGACCATGACCCAAAAGATCAGTCGCCAGTTTCCGAACATTGTCACGATGCTGCCCGCGAGCGGAGCCAGAATCGGTGAGATACTGAAGACCAGCATAAGCCGCGACATCAGTTGCGCGGCGGCCGCCCCCGTATGCAGGTCGCGCACGATGGCGCGGGCAATCACGACGCCGGCACAGGCGCCTGTGCCCTGAATGAAACGGAAGGCGACCAGCCAGCCAATATCGGTCGAAAGCGCGCAACCGATCGCGCCGATGATATAGAGCACCAGACCGACATACAGAGGCCGCTTGCGGCCAAACATGTCCGACAATGGACCATAGACGATCTGCGACACGGCCATGGCGGCGAAGAAGGAGATCAGGCTTGCCTGAACTGCATGGGTGTCGGCGCGAAGATCCAGGCTGATCGTCGGCAACGCAGGTAAATACATGTCGAGGGCAAAGAGGCCCACGGCTGAAAGAATGCCAAGGACGATGGCATGGTGGGAGCCGGCGGCCCCGAGGGATGAAACGGAATCCTTGCTCTGCACGGAAGAAACCTTTCCCGCACACCATTCCCCGGACGAAACAAAGTCTCATACAAAAAGCATGTGACGGGGATTGAGTGGACGATTATAGATGGGACAGCGGAAAGATGGAGATGGTTCCAACGCATGGCCCGTCATTCCTGTAAAATATTTTGGACAGTATTGTCCAATTGGTCAAGTCCTATATGGTGATGTCATGAAAACTTCGCCCACAGCGGTTTCTTTTGAGACAGAGAGTCCGCCCGCCACCAGCAAACGGCAGGCAATCCTCAACGCGGCCGCAGACGTTTTTGCCGAGGACGGGTTTGCAGCGGCGAGCATCGATGCCATCGCAGCACGAGCCGGCGTGTCCCGTCAGACGGTGTACAATCAACTCGGCGATAAGGATAATCTGTTCAAGGTTGTGGTTGCGGAGATCACCGAGAAGTCGAGCGCCGACTTCTTTCGGGTGTTGGACACATTTCCCGTGGCACCTATCGATCTGGAAACGGAGCTGACGGAATTCTCAGCGCGGCTCCTGCGCAAGGCGGTCTGCGATCCGAATGGCCGCTGGCTACGCAAGCTCGTCGAGACCGAGGGCGGCAGATTTCCCGAATTGTTCGAGACCTGGAAGGAATACGGACCGGGCAAGAAATACCCCGCCATCGCGGCTCGCCTGGCGCAGCTCGCGCTCGCTGGTCATCTCGACATAGAGGATCCGGCACTTGCCGCGCGCCAGTATATGGCGCTGCTCGCAACAGATCTGCGGATCAACCAACAGATCGGCCGTCAAACTCCAGAGGAAGAAGTCGACCGTATGGCAAGAGAGGCAACGAAGACCTTTTTGCGCGCATTCGCCAAGCGCCAAGCACCGGGTGTTGGCTCCGCTCCTGTGACTAACGCCGAGTAGTTTTCGAAGGCTCTTGAAGGGAATAGACCGGCGACGCTGTTGTTGCAAAAGCCGTCCGCTCGAGTTTCCTCAATATCGGCGCATTGATACCGCCGACGGTTAACATGGTAACGTCGGCTTTTGGGAAAGAGCCATTGCGGGCTTTTCGGCCGAATGGGGACGCATTGCTGCCCTCGGATACCGATCTAATTTAAGTCATTCCCTTCTTGCCATCATCGCCAGGCCGACTTGTCAGGATGGCGCTTGTAATAAGGTGGACGAGATGGTCCGCCCGTGGCGCGAATGAGGGTTGGTCGGCCGCCCAGCCGAGAGCCGTTATCAGAGCGAACAGGTCGTCCCCATTCATATCGGCGCGCGCTGTTCCCTCGTCCTGAGCACGAAGCAATAGTCGCGCGCCTGCCGAGTGCACCGCTGCGCACGAAGCATAAAGAGCGGAGTCGGGGTTTGTGTGGGCGGCCGCCATCATGGCGACAACGCCCCTAGAGCTTTGGGTGAATTCCACCAATTTTCGAAACCAGGAGAGAAGTGCTTCGTCGGCCGAAGTCGACCGTTCGAGTTCGGCTACGCTCCGCGTCAGTGCGTCCAGATGAGTACACAGCAGCGCTTCGAACAACGCCTCTCGCGTCGGGAAATGACGGAGCAGCGTGGCCAACCCGACGCCGGCCCGGCGGGCAATGTCACGCATCGACGCGTCCACACCATGCTCGGCGACAACGTCACGCGCGACGGCGAGAATTTGGCTGCGATTTTTTTCTGCGTCGGCTCGCATGGACTACCTTGCTAAACGGATCAGTGATCCATATATGTGGATCGGCGATCCGTTTTACGAAGCGGATCAATGATCCATTGAGGTAGCGTCCGTCTGCGCAGATGGCAACAGGCGCTCTCCGACGCGACAAAGGAAAAGTCATGGGAAAGCTTGAGGGTAAGACTGCCGTGATCACTGGCGGCGCCACCGGTATCGGCCTTGCCGCCGCAAGGCGCTTTATCGAAGAGGGTGCCTTCGTCTTCATTTATGGCCGTCGGCAGCAAGCACTCGATGCGGCTGTGGCCGAGCTTGGGCCCAACGCCCGCGCGGTGAAGGGCTCGGTTTCCGATGAAGCCGATCTCGACCGGCTCTATGCGGCGGTGAAGGCCGAGCGCGGAACCCTCGACATCGTGTTCGCCAATGCTGGAACAGGAAGCCCGCTTCCTCTCGGCCAGATCACCGCCGAGCATATCGACGAAACCTTCGACACCAATGTGAAGGGCACGATCTTCACGGTCCAGAAGGCGCTACCGCTGATGAGCGACGGCGGTTCGATCATCCTGACCGGATCGAGCGCCGGCACCACGGGCGCCCCCGCATTCAGCGCCTACAGCGCGAGCAAGGCAGCGGTGCGCAATCTCGCGCGGACCTGGGCCGAGGACCTGAAGGGCACCGGTATCCGCATAAACGTGCTGTCGCCCGGCGCGACGGCGACCGAACTTGCCAAGGAAGCGCTTGGGGAGGAGGGCCAGAAGGCCTACGGCGCGATGACACCACTCCAGCGCATGGCCGATCCGGCTGAGATCGGAGCGGTGGCTGCCTTTCTCGCTTCCTCGGACAGCAGCTTCATGACCGCCAGCGAGGTCGCCGCCGACGGCGGCCTCGCTCAACTCTGACCCCGGCGCGGTTCCGTGCCTAACTTACACACAACGAAGGACAAAAGATTATGAAAGCACTCGAAGGTAAAATCGCAGTCATCACAGGCGGAAGCAGCGGGATCGGCTTGGCCACAGCCAAGCGTTTCGTGGAGGAAGGTGCGCAGGTCGTGATTATCGGGCGACGCGAGAAAGCCTTACAAGAGGCCGCCGCCCTTATCGGGAAAAACGTGACGACGGTCGTGGGCGACGTCTCGCGCTTGGAAGATCTGGACCGGCTCTACGCCACCGTGAAAGAGAAACATGGTCATATCGATATTCTCTTCGCAAACGCGGGCGCAGGCACTGTCGCACCACTCGCGGCAGCTACTGAGGCTCATTTTGACCAGACCTTTGATGTGAATGTTAAGGGGCTGTTTTTTACGGTGCAGAAGGCCCTTCCTCTCTTCAAGGACGGCGGATCGATTATCCTGAACTCTTCGGTCTCGAACGTGATGGGGCTGCCAGCGTTCAGCGCCTACGCAGCAAGTAAGGCGGCTGTTCGCAGCTTCTCGCGGTCCTGGACCCTGGAGCTGAAGGATCGCAATATCCGCGTCAATACGATGAGCCCTGGCGCGATCGAGACTCCCGCCTTGGCGACAACGACCGGCCTCACCGCAGAGCAAGCCGAGGAGGCAGTCGCCCAGTTTGCGTCGCAGATCCCAATGGGTCGCAGGGGCAAGCCAGAGGAAATCGCAGCCGCCCTCACCTTCCTCGCCTCCGATGAAAGCTCCTACATCACCGGTATAGATCTCGCCGTCGATGGCGGTTGGGCGCAGGTCTGAGCCAACGTCAACACAGGATAGGAAAAGCATTATGAGCTACGCAATCATCGGCTTCGGCAATATCGGCCGAGCGCTGGCCAAGGCCTTTGCTCGCAAGGGCATCGAAGTATCTGTTGCAACCACGCGGGACCCGGAGAGCTTTGCAGCTGATGCGGCCGCGATCGGGCCTAAGGTCATTGCAAAAACATTAGCGGAAGCCGTCAAGGCGGACATCATCTTCTTGGCAGTCCGCTTCGAACAGCATCCAGATGTCGCGAAGGCGCTCCCCACCTGGCAGGGGAAGACGATCGTCGATGTGACCAATGCCTACGGCGTGTCCCCTGAGCAACTGGGAGGACAGCCTTCTTCCAAGGTCGTCGGGCAGGCTTTCTCTGGCGCAAGGTTGGTCAAGGGCTTCAACCACCTGGTTGCCGCCGTTCTTGACCAGGATCCGGCGGTCCATGGCGGCAGGAGGGTCGTGTTCCTGGCGAGCGACGACGTCGCTGCGGCAGACGAGATTGGCGCGCTTGCGGAAAGGCTCGGTTTCGCGCCCATCCAGCTCGGCGGACTTTCGGAGGGTGGACTGCTTGTGCACGCGCGCGGAAAGAGCTGGGGGCAACTGATCTTTAAGGACTTAGTCAAGTTCGAGTGATGCGGCCACGAGACGCCGAATTGGCTTAACGAAAATGGCCCGCGCAAAGTGTCCGGGCCAATCTTCGCTTCATGAGCCGCGGTAGAATTGCGGCATCCGTCTTCACATCAGACCAATCAGAACTCCGACCACTCTTGCTGGAGATGTTTAAGCGCAGCATTGCCCTGCGTAGCGGGAGCGGCGCGCGCAGCAAGCCGGCCTGTTGTCGGGGCGGAGGCAGGCCGGGCCACGGGCCTCGCCTGTGGCTCCATGCGCTCGGCTTCGCCTGTGCGGAATGCGCTCAGAAGCTCGCCAAGACGCTTGCTCTCTTCGGCCAAACCTGCGCCGGCCGCGTTCATCTCTTCGACCATGGCGGCATTCTGCTGTGTCGCCTGGTCCATATGATTGACGGCACTGTTGATCTCGGAAAGACCCATGGACTGCTCCTGAGCGGCGGTTGCAATCGCATCCATGTGCTGATTGATCTGCAGGACCAGGTCGGCGATAGCTGAGAGACCCTCGCCGGTGTCGTTGACGAGCTTCACGCCTTCGCTGACTGCGACTTCGGAGTTGCCGATCAGGGCCTTGATCTCTTTGGCGGCATTGGCCGAACGCTGGGCCAGCTCCCGGACTTCCTGGGCGACAACGGCAAAGCCTTTACCGGCTTCGCCCGCACGCGCCGCCTCGACGCCGGCGTTAAGCGCAAGCAGGTTGGTCTGGAAGGCGATCTCGTCGATCACGCTGATGATCTGGCTGATCTGCTTGGACGAATGTTCAATTCTTCCCATGGCGCTGACGGCATTGCCGACGACCTGGCTGGAGTTTTCTGCCCGTGATCGGGCACCACGTACCAGGTCACGTGCATCGCCAGCTCGTTTGGAGGTTGACTGAACGTTGGCCGTTACCTCTTCGAGCGCTGCTGCGGTCTCTTCCAGCGAGGCGGCCTGCTGCTCCGTTCGCTTGGAAAGATTGTCGGAAGCCTGCGAGATCTCGTAGCTGCCGCTGTTTACCAGCGACGCGGCCTGGCCGACCTGGGACATGGCAGCGCGCAGCTGGCTGACCGATGAATTGAAGTCGTGACGCAGAGCTTCGAACTGCGCAGCCAGCGGCGTTTCGATCTCACAGCGCAGGTTGCCTGATGCCAAATGACGAAGTCCCGTCGCAAGCGAACCCGTTGCCTGCAGCAGCCTCTCTTCTGCCTCTGCCTCGGCACGGCGCTGGACTTCGACGCGTTCATTCTCCGATGTAATGCGTGCCTCGGCAGCTTCGGCTTCCAGCGCCTTGTTGCGCAAGGCTGCCTGTTGGAAAATCTGTACGGAACGGGCCATGGCGCCGATCTCATCGCGCCGTTCGACGCCACCGATTGAGACCGAGAGGTTGCCTTGGGCGAGTTCGGTCATGGAATGCGTTAGCACCCCGACGGGCTTGGTGACGCGATAGATGATGACGCAGATGCCCGTAATGCTCAGAGCGACGGCAACAAGGAAAGTGAGCCCGTAGGCGATGAAACTGACGAATGCATCGCTCTGCCTGACGGCTGCATTGGCGACCATGCCATCTGCTGCTGCCGCGGCGGTGTTCGTGATCGTCAGAAGGGCGGCATTGCCGACCGGACGCCAGTCGTCGAGAGACATGGCTTTCTTCTCACCGGCTGCGAACTTCGCAAGCAATGCATTGTGTTTTGCTGCAAAGTCACCGCTGAAAAAGGTCGTGCTGCTGATTTTATAGGCGTCTTTGACGACCTGTGGTGTCGACGGATGATTGACCAGAGTGCCGATCTGCCCCCAGGTGAAGTTGGCGGCGTAATCGAATTGTTGGATCTTGCTGACGTCCTCAGGCTTCATCGCCTCTCCAGAGGCGAGTGTATTGACGTACAACAAGTTTGCAGCACCAGCAGTCGCGCGCGTGTACCATGTCAGCGCACGGATCTGAATGAGGGCCGTCACTGAAGGATCGCTCGCGCGAATCCGGTTTTCAATGGCGGTCGAACCTGTCTCCAACGCGGTCAAGAACTGCTGACCGAGGTCCAGCGTCGTGGCCTGCAATGTCGGGTCACGATCAGCAAGCTTCTTAGAGACTTCGTTGTCGAGCTTTGAGCGGAATGCGACCACGCGGTCATAGGCATTCATGACATCGGCAATCGGAGCTTTGAGCGTCGTGTCGTCGATGTTTGCAAAGACCGATTTTGCATCAGCCATATATTTATCGACGATGCCCCTGTCCGTTTTCAACAAGGTAAGCGTTGCATCTTGCGCGCCAAGCTCAAGTTTGGCGAGCGACGACCCGTCACCTCGCTCGTTGCGAAAATTCGCAAGTGTTTGGAAGAGCGCGCGATCCAGCATCGTGAACTTCGAGACGTCGGCATACTTGCCTGCATCGCGATAGGCATCAAGCGTCGAAGATCCCGTTAGCACGCATAGGGCGATGCTGAGAAAAAGGAAAATCCCAAGAAGTATATTGCGAAGAGAAAAAATCATAATTGCTCACCTACGTTCGGGGTGCCGTAACGCTAACCCGCTTCGCCAAAACACGTACTTCTGGAGCTCTTGAGGTGAAATTTTCTAAAAGAAAAGCAGTCCGTGAGCCATCGAGGCGCCGCCCGATCACAGGCGCATCATGCCCTGCCCAATCAAAGGAATAATTAGCCCAGCTTTGTTGAAACAGGATTAATGCCCCTAAAAATATATGGGCTGTTTCGCATCAACCAATCCGGCGGCGAGAATGAATCGTGAAACGCTTCAAGGCAAAGCGACATTTGCAACGCTTCGGCTCCATGCAGGACCGTGCCACGACGTCACCTCAAGCCGGTATCGCGAACTGCGTACTGCAGCCATGAGCCTGCGGACGAAAATCGCTGAGGCGCAAACCGCGTAGTCTATCGGCAAGAGCTTTGGGCTGAACTTACTTGGCGAATAGACATATGTCTGTCGCCCGGATCCGGGGACGAAATCATGGTCTGCGCTTCCTCCGGACCGAGGGACCAGAAATTTCCGCGTCACACACGAGCGCGAACATGCCGTCTTCGCTTAAGACGTTTCCCTCGATCTACAATCGCAGCCGCGCTGCAAGCCACGAGCCAGAAATCAGAGCCAGTTCAACGACAGGCAGATGGTGCAGGCAATCGTAAGCCACGCAACAATAATCGCTGCAAGCAGAACGAATTCGACCCTCATATTTCCATGAGGGTCCTTAAATTCCAGAACAATGTCCCCTGTATCAGCGGAGCTTACTTTTTTCGCGGACCGGCTCACCCTGGCTGGTATTCTTCCAAGCAAACTAGACCTCTTGAAGTTTCCAAGTACCAAGCAGGCATCGGTTAATGTATTGATCGGTAATTTCTGCAAGACGAGAGCCTGCTAGCAGTGACCATGCGTGTCACTGACAAGCCCGCCCAGATGCGCATTTGAGAGCGCTGCTCTTTCGGTCTTCAAGACGGAAAGAAGAGCATCTTGTGCCTCCTTTATCAGGAACACGGCCTGCGGTGTATCGAGCCCGCTGGCGATCTGACCGGCATACTGCATCATTTTGACAAGCGCCAAGATCTCGCAATGACGCTCATGACTTTCAAAATCAATCACTCTTAAAGCCCCCAACAAAATTTCCTGAGGCGAGATTGGCATATTTCAAGTGGTGAGGTGCGTTGCAAAAGCGTTGCACACGCAAAGCCTGCATTAGAGAATCGGCTACATGCGGCAAAATTGTGGGAAGAGTTCGCGCCACAGCGGAGTTGCATTGAAGGACCAGCCCGCCTTAGGTGCCGATGATGGTATCTCCGCTATTGCGCGCATCAGCTCTATCGCATCCTGGCGCTTCTGGTCACTCCACGCAGTTGCGACGAGAGCCCTAACCTGCCCTGTGTCCATACTGCTGGTTTCGGCAACACGCCTCCAGGTCCGGTCCTTGAAAAATACACGACGGGCTGCTTGGGAGAGCTGTAGAGCGACTTCTCCACCGATAACGCCTTGGTCAATTGCAGCTTCGATCGTCGCATCAACATTGACCAGCGGGACTGACAAGGCCGGATAACCCAGTTCCGCCGGGCCATGAAGGAGGGCGACATCCGCATCATCCACCCGGCGCCCGGAAGCATAGTCATCGAAGATCCCGCCAACGCCGACCATGCCGTAAGCCTGGCACTCCACTGCGCGGAGCGCTCCCATACTGGCTGCCCCGAACACCGGGACACCTCTGGATAAGGCAAAGAGCAACTCCTTATGCCACACCGGCGCGACAAACTCGAACTGGCCGTCGACAAGGCCGATGGCCGTCGCCCCATCCTCAAGGGCTCTGACGACGTCGCCCTGACGCGCCGGGGGCCGTATAATCATCGTGTCGTCTGCGAAAGCGTCGGCATCGGGCAGGCTCGGGCCTACAAAGATCACTTTCATAAGAGGCTCGCCGAGAATGCGCGACTGCCAAAACGAGTTCGGCGGTTCCCATCCGGATGTTCGAGTTGGGGCGCGAAAACCTTTGCGACCGATGCCGGCAGCCATTCAGGTGCGAGCTCGATTGCATAAAGCTGGTCGATCCCGCGCTCCGACAGAGCCTCGACAAGATGGTCGAGCGCATCCTGCGCAGGCCCGATAGGCATCGATGGCAGTTCATCGAGGTTCGTCGTATATCGCGCCCGGAACGACAGCTGGTGGGCTGGATCAGCGCGGCGTGAGAACAACTCCGGGACAAGATCATCTCTGGCACCGGCGATGAAGGTCATCCGCGACTGCACGGCCTCGGAAATTGCCCGGGCTGCGGCCACATAGGGGGACAAGGATGCGCCTGCCCCCATGGTCAAGTCGACATATCTGAGCGAACCGTCATCGCCTTTCGGCCGTAGCAACGCGACGACGGCGGCAACGGCCAAATCGCTCGTCACATCGAAAAGGGCGACATCGAAATCGGCGGAGAAAATCTTCTCCAACATCTCGCGAATATCGTTATCTTCGATGCTTTGTGGATCTATCCGGCGTGCATACCGATACTCCGGCTCGTCGACGTTCCAAAGGACGCAAGCATCCCGCTCTACCCGCTCCAACAGCCCGTGCAGGACTGCCTCATGCCAGGTATTCCCCGACGCCAATCCGTCCGATGATACCCAAAAGCGTGGGCTGACATGCGTCCTGTCAAGATGAACGGCCTCGAAAGGTACGAATATCGAGGCGTTCCTTGCCAGATCGTGGGCTTGAGACCATCTGATCTGTTCACCGGCTTCTACCGGTTGCGCGCCGATCGCCAGCAGATCCTCCAGGCAATCCGTGGCATGGTCGCTTGCGGCAAGATCATCCTGGCTTGCCATCAATGCTGAACAGAAAGGTTGGGTCGCGACCGATCGCTCGATCGCTTCCATCACGGCGGATGTCTTCGCGGAGACGTCGTCCAGACCTTTTCCCTGAGCGATGACGATCGCCCTGGAATTCGGGGCGTAGGCACACCAAACGGGAATGCCTATGCGATCGAGTTCGGTCTGGCGGCCGACACGGGTTATGCCAAGCCGCTCCAGATAGGGCGAAACCCTCGACAAGGTTTCCCGAGGGGGGCATGCTCTAAAATTGTTCGACACGGATGAACGAGCGCCTAGCCCTCATAAAGGCCTGAGGCCGCGGAGCTTGCCGACCTTAACGCCACAGCGAAATCGACATCTTTCTCCACTCTAACCCCTTTGGCCCGCCAGGAGGCCGCCTTCGCCAGATCACCCGACAGCCGCCGCGTGTATCGGACGACAGTCCCCTTTTCGAGGTCAACCAGCCAAAGCCCTTCTTGGCCCTTGATTCCAAGCAACACTGCGCCTGCCATAATATCTTCCTTTCAAAACCCGGCCTTCAGCAGGCCTTCCCTGTAATGCTCAGTCTGCCACTTTTCCTTGTTTGGAATCATGGACAGCCATGCCTCAAGATCGAAATTCGGATTATCGCGTAAGGCGCGCAGCCTATATGTCTTGGCCTTGGCAGCATCGCCAAGCATTGCCCAGCTTGCCGCCGCAAGCCTGCTTGCCGGTCCCGGCTCTCTCATCCTGTCAAGATAAGCCAATGCTTCCGTATACTCCCCAAGGAAATAGCTGGCTCCCGCTGCGGTCCAGTAATAATAGTCCGGAGCAAGCGGATTGAGATCGAGAGCCATTGCGACCTTTGCCAATGCCGCTTTCGGATTGGCGCCATGGGTGAGACTGTCGGCATGACTACAAATGACATCCGCGTAGTGGGGGCTAAGATCCTCGGCATTCGACAAGGCCTCTAGGCTACCGTCGATATTTCCGCGATAAAGCCGAGCAACCCCAATTTCCTTGAAACCTCCGGCAAACCGACTGTCATCGCGGATCGCATCCGCCGCCATTTTTTCCGCCTGGCTCAACAGATCGCTGTCGCCCCGGGCCGTCAAAACCCATTCCATGGTCAAGGTTCGGGCGATGCCCGCAAGGGCAGCCGCGAAACCGCGCTCGTGCTCAAGAGCCTCCCTGAAGTGCTTGCGCGCGCGGCGGACATTCTGAAGGCCCAGACGGGACAGGCATTGCACGCCCTCAAGATAAGCAAAATAGGCCTGAGGCTTGCAGCTGAAATCAGAAACTATGTGGTGGAAGGCGCCCACACGCTCGATGATGGAGTGCTGAATCGCAGTGGCGATCTCGTTGCGATGCTCCGTTATGGCCGCGTTATCCAATTGAACGCGCGTTGCCCAGACAATTTCGTCGCGCGGCATGAAAATCAGCTGCGCAAAAAGACTGTCGCCAGTCCTTTTCGTATCGAGCGCGTAGACCACGTTATGTTGCCTGAGAAGCCCCGCCTTGTCGTTGGAAGACCGAATCTGCTCAGCCGTGTAGGGAGCGACCACGGAGACGCTTCGATCGACGCAAAGGCTGATCGTGAGGTCTTCGATGACCGCATTGGCAACCGAGCCGGCTCGCTCTGCTGCCTCCAGCGTCTCGGGAGGAAGCAGGGCGATACGGGGCACCCTGCCATCGGCGGAGAGCGGAATCGTGTCTTCAGCCGGGTGGCTTGAAGTCGGATCTTTCGTTTCGCCGATCACCTGAATGTAAGAGGTGATTTTCTCGCCAAGCGCTATCCTGACCTCATCATCGGAGTGATCCCTGTCCAACAGAAGCGTGGCTGCACGCTTCAATTCACCGCGATATTGAGGCGACGAGGGTTCATTCAGCGCCTTGAAGAATTCGGTTCTCAGCTCTCCCGCGAGCCGTGCGCGCACGTCGCGTACCCAGACGGCCACAGCTGTAGAGCCGCTGCCGTAAATGGGTAGAAAATTCTTGGCAACCGCATCGCTAAGGGCGCTAAGCTTGGCAACGCCGGACGCATTTTCGATGGTATCCAGATCGCAGCGCAGCGCGTCGAAATTCAAAGCGATGTTCGCAGCGACGCCGCTGATCAGCGGCTGGGGGGATTTGGACGTCGCAGTCGCCAAACGCAGCAGGGTCGATCTCAAGTTGACGCCGGCCGCTTGAAGATTGCCGGACCAGAGAAATGCTGCCAACTCCTTGCGTGGTATCGATTGCCGGCAATCACAGAGATAGGCAAGCATGAGCAGCGCCTGTTTGGGCACATTCACACGATCGCCCTTCTCATCGTAAAGGGCACAGCTTCCGAGGGTCGTTAAATGAAATGTCATTTTACCAGATCAGCGCTCACTGTCAGATTCGCTTGATTGCACAACGGCGAGGATCTTCGCCCGCAACCGCTTGTCCACGATCCCCGATAAGGCTGTTCGCAGAACGGCTTTATGATGCTTCGCAAATCGAAAACCAGCTAGCGCCTCCTTCGAGGGAAGCGCCTCGTCCGATCCGCTTTTGAAGAAAAACATGATTGGGACATCGAGAATTTCGGAAACATGCAGAAGGCGACTGGCGCTGATTTTCTCGAAGCCGCATTCGTATTTCTCGAGCTCTTGGGGCCTTATGCGAAGCTTCTCGGCCAATACATCCTGCGTAATTGACAATTCCTCGCGACGCAGTCGGATGCGCAATCCAAGCTCAACGTCGATTACATCCGGTTTTTTGTTCATAAAGAAACCATCAGGAGAAAAACTGCCTTCATGTTCGCAGGTTTCCCTCGAATTCACAATCTTCCAGCAAGGCACCCAAGATCAATTTTACACAACGCCAGGAGTTTCCAATCCGCTATATTATGCGGCTGCAAATTCGGAGAGCCGCCGCGGCATCGCGCAGACGACATTCTTCTCGACGAGAACGAGATATTTCTCCGGGAGCGCCCGTTTCCCAATGTCGTTTTGCATTTAACCGGGCTCATCCTCACTCCGTGCGGTTCAGCGGCAGCATTCTCGTGGGTGATGTCAGGTTAATTCTGCGGAGAGTATTTTGGACAGATGCGCTTGGATCAGCTGGCCATGCCAGCAACGGCCTTCCAATGCGATATGGCGCTTAGGCGATGTAAATGGACGGCGATAGCTGAGCGTTTTGAGTGAGGCGGAACGAAGAGATTTCCGACCGCCGAGAAGACGGACACGAAGCGCTGCAATCCGCCAATCGTCACGGCCACTTCGTCGAGATACCATACATCGCTGGCGCTCGGCGATTTCCGCCGGAAACGGCCGGCATAGTCCGGGCCGAACTTTCTCGCCCAGCATCAAACCGTCTCATAAGAAACGACGATGCCGCGCTCCGGCAGCATCTCTTCCACCAGCCGCAGGCTCAGCGGAAATCGCGCATATAGCCAGACTGCATGGCCAATCACAGCGGGCGGAAAACGATGCCGCTTATAACTGACAGGGCCTGGATCATGAATGCGATTATCAACCAAGACCTTGAGCTATCGCTAACCTGACATCACCGGGGAAACAGCTTCAGCTTCCACCGGCAGGGCTATTGATAACTGAGGGAACTTCCTTGCAATTATCCGAAAGACTGCGACGCAAGAGCAAATACGATCGGAGAACCTGTGTTCGGGGCTCCATAGGAGGCCCTCTCAGAGGAAACCATAGTGGTCACGGTGTCAAAGACGGACATTCCGCTTTGCTGGATAAAACTGGCGAACAGTCCGGCACCAAAATGGGTGTCGAGGCGCAAAAAACTGCCGACATGCGCTACGACATGCGGATGAACGACAGCAATCGCGTCTTCCTCGCAATAAGCGACGACAGGACCGACGACGTGACCGCGGCCAAACCGGCGCCGCATGGAATAAGCCATTAGCCTGCCACCATCATAAAGACCGTAGCAGATGGAGCTTTCAAACAATCGCTTGAGATGTTGATAGCGCAGCGTACCGAAAGCCGGCTCATCCAGGGCCGCAACCGCATCCAGATCGCTGCGTTCGAGCCGCCTAACATCAAGCCCCGGCCTGATATCGCCCACGTGAGGCACGGATAGAATTTCCCCCTGACACTGGAAGACTGTCTGTTTCGGCATAAATCCAAAAGTTGCACACATCCGGCGCGCCGCTCTTGTCGCATTCAATCGTATCCGTTCATGGTGGCATTCCTCCAGCATCCGCTTAACCAGCCACTCTGCCGTACCGTTCGTCTGCAGGCGCGGTGCGGTGATCAGCATTCCGAATGTGGCGAAGCTCTCCTCGTGCGGGAACCACATGGTGGAACCGGAAACCCTGCCGATTTCGTCAAGCGCCACGAAGCCGCGGCCGACATCCCGCAGGTGCTGCCAGTCCTGCGATCGATGCGGCCACCCGACCGACATCGAGAGAGCCTGAAGCTGCGACAAAGAGACCTCTGAGATGTCAGCAAAGCGCAGTTCGAATGCATCGACATGCAGCTTTTCGGGTATTTTTGTGTCCATTGGTGATCCAGACGCCATCCGATCCTCCCGGCTGCATATTCGCTCACGCCGGCATCATGCTTTGGCGAGCTTAGCCGAGACTCAACGAAACATTTCACTGCCTATGCAAACGGCGGCGCAAGAATTCACCGTATGATCCATACTTTCGGCAGGTATTCTACTGATTGAGGCTTAACCTTCCTTTGATCAAGACGTCGCTTGTACAGACGAGGACGGCAATCGGAGATTGGCAACACCAATGCAGGCATCGGACATTCTGGCAAAACTGGTCGGCTTCGATTCCGTCGTTGGAACGCCCAATGCCGAGATTGTCGAGTGGATCTCCGCCTACCTGAAGTCCTTCGGCGCCACGGTTGATATCCTTGCTGGCCCCGAGGGAGACCGGTCGAACCTTTTTGCCACGATCGGTCCCCGTGATATACGCGGTTATGTCCTCTCCGGTCACATGGATGTCGTGCCGGCCAACGAAACGGGATGGACGAGCAACCCCTTCGCGCTGCGGGCCGATGGAGATAGACTCTATGGCCGCGGCACCAGCGATATGAAGGGCTTTCTGGCTGCGTCTCTGGCGGCCGTACCAATGCTCGCCGCAAGCCCTCTGATGCGGCCGATCCATCTAGCCTTCTCCTATGACGAGGAAGCAGGCTGCCGCGGCGTACCGCATCTCATTGCGCGCCTGCCGGAGCTTTGCGAGACGCCGCTTGGCATCATTGTCGGAGAACCCAGCAACATGCGGGCCATCCTCGCACATAAGGGGAAATCAGCCGCGCGCATCATCTTGAAAGGACGCTCCGGTCATTCGTCGCGGCCCGATCTTGGTCTCAACGCAATCCATGCCGCCGCCGAGGTTTTGCAGGCCGCCGTTTCGACCGCGCATTCTCTGGCCCAGGGGCCATTCGAAGCGGAGTTCGAGCCGCCTTATTCATCGATCTCTGTCGGCACCATTCACGGCGGGCAGGCCCTCAATATCATTCCAGATCTCTGCACGCTCGAAGTCGAAGCGCGGGCAATTTCCGGTGCGGACCCGGCGGCACTGCTCCTACCGGTGCACGAGGCCGCTGCAGCACTTGAGCGTCGGGGCTTTCAGGTGCAATGGGAGGAGCTGAGTTCTTACCCCGCCCTCTCCCTTCCGCGGACAGTGCATCTTGCCGGTCTGCTGGCCGAGCTGACTGGCATCGAACCGCTGGCAGCCGTCAGCTATGGCACTGAAGCCGGGCTCTACCAGCGTGCCGGCCTTGAGGCGATCATTTGCGGCCCGGGCGATATCGCTCGCGCACACAAGCCGAACGAATTCATCCTCACGCACGAACTCGACGCCTGCCAGGCCATGATCGAGGCTCTCGGCCGTCGTTGCCTGGCGTGATGCCGTAAGACCGAAGGATAGAAGCCCATGACGTTCCTCTTCAATTCGGATGCCCGCCGCGGCCATATCTTTCAGCAAGCCTTCACCCGCGAGCTGCCGGATCTCCCCTTCTCCATGGATCCGACGTCCGTCGACCCGGATGCCGTACGCTATCTGATCACCTGGACGGTTCCGGATGACTTGCCGCGCTACCGCAATCTCCAAGTTCTGTTTTCAATCGGTGCCGGCATCGATCAGTTCGATACGACAAATGTCCCCGATCACGTAAAAGTCGTGCGCATGGTCGAAGACGGCATTACGCGCATGATGCAGGAATATGTGACGCTTGGCGTCCTCGCACTCCACCGCAATCTGCCCTCCTATCTCAGCCAGCAGCACCGTCAGGTCTGGAGTGCCTTGCCGCAGGTTCAGGCTCACGAGCGTCGCATCGGCGTGCTGGGGCTCGGGAACCTTGGTCAGGCTGTGCTCGAAAGACTGAAGCCGTTCGGTTTTGTGCTTTCCGGCTGGAGCCGCAATCAACGCGAACTGGAGGGCGTTACCTGTTTTGTCGGCGAAGCTGGACTCCACGCTATGCTTCCCACGACCGATATCGTGATCTGCCTCCTGCCGCTGACCGACGAAACTCGCGGTTTTCTCAACATCGATCTCTTCGAAAAACTGCCGCAGGGTGCAAGCCTTGTGCATGTCGGCCGCGGACCGCAGCTTGTGTCAGAAGATCTCCTGGCAGCGCTCGACAGTGGCCGGCTTGCCGGCGCCGTGATCGATGTCACCGATCCCGAACCGCTGCCGACCGGACATCCGTTCTGGAACCACGACCGCATCCTGCTGACGCCGCATATCGCAAGCGTCACCCAGCCCCATAGTGCCGCGCGCGCCGTCATCGACAATATCAAGCGGATCCGGGCGGGCCTGGACCCGTTCGGCCTCGTCGACCGCCGCCGCGGCTACTGATCGCCAACCCGAAAGGAACTCCATGTCCCTCCTCAAGACGATTGACCCCAACCCTTCCTTCGCAGCGCGCGAAAACGTCGTCGCTCCGGAGCGACTGATCTCGGGCGATCCGAAGCTTAAGACCTGGGCACAGGACGTTGCGCGCAACGAGACTGTGCACACCGGCGTATGGGAAGCCACACCCGGTGTCAGCCGTTCGATCAAGGGCGAAACCTTCGAATTCTGCCATATTCTCTCCGGCGTCGTCGAATTGACACCGGAAGGCGGCGAGTCCGTCGTCTATAAGGCGGGCGACAGCTTCGTCATGAAACCGGGCTTCGTCGGAATCTGGAAGACGATCGAAACGGTCCGGAAGATCTACGTGACCGTCACCCCTTGAGCTTTGCTACCTCGGCGCGGCCTCTGAGCCCGCGCCGCATCTGGCCTGACCAAAGAATACACTGCGGGACCTTCTCAAAACGGCTTTTTCCGCCGCGACAGCCGACGCGATCGGATCAAGCTACTTCGCCGATCCTATAGCATCTCTGTAAATTGACCGGAGGTATCATTATGGACCTGAGCTTCGATCCCGATAGTCTTTCGCTCCCCGTCGGGCATTTCATCGGCGAGCATTTCATTGCCGCGAATGGCGTCGTTCCGATGCACCGCCCTTCCGATGGCAAGGCCTATGCCGAATGCCCTGTCGCGGATGCCTCCATTGTCGACCAGGCCGTTCAGACGGCCAAGGCCGCGCTGAAGCAAAGCAATTGGGGCGGGGTGCGCCCACGCGAGCGCCTGAATATCCTGCACCGTTGGGCCAACCTCATCGAGGAGGAAGCCGAAACGCTGGCAAGGCTAGAGGCCGTCGCTTCGACGCGCCCCGTCGGCCAGCTTGTCGAGGGCGATATCGCGATCTCGGCAGAGCAGATCCGCTTCTTCGCCGAATTCGCCGACAAGGAAGGCAGCGACCTCGTGCCGACCGACGACGGCAATATCGGCATGATCATGACCGAGCCCTACGGGGTGGTGGGTGCCATCACGCCCTGGAACTTTCCGATCAACATGGCCGCCTGGAAACTTGGCCCGGCGCTGGCTGCCGGAAATGCCGTCATCCTGAAGCCATCCGAAATGACGCCGTTTTCATCCATCTATCTGGCAGAGCTCGCCGTGCGTGCCGGCCTTCCCGCCGGCCTGATCAACGTGGTACTGGGTGACGGCGCGACGACCGGCCAGGCGATCACCGGCCATCCCGACATCGCCAAGATCAGCTTTACCGGCTCGGGCCGGGCTGGATCGGCGATCATGGAAAACATCGCCCGTACGGGAATAAAGCCAATGACGCTGGAGCTCGGCGGCAAGAGCCCGCAGATCGTCTTTGCCGACGCGGACCTAGACAAGGCGGCCGCGGCCGTTACGGCCAGTATCGTCGGCAATGCCGGTCAGGCCTGCGTCGCCGGATCGAGGCTCATCGTCGAGAAAAAGATAGCGGCCGAACTGATCGACGCCATCCGAAATCGGATGAAGGGCGTTGCTCCCGGTCCCACCTGGGATGCCGCAAGCCGCTACTCCCCCATCATATCGGAGAAGCAGAGACAGCGTATCGATGCGATCGTCTCCGCCACCGTCGCGGCCGGCGGAGAATGTCTTGCCGGCGGCGCAATCATGGACGCACCGGGCTATTTCTACGCCCCGACACTGATGGCCGGAGTCGATCAGACTTCTCCAGCCATCATCGAGGAGATCTTCGGTCCGGTGCTGACGCTCCAGACATTCGA
Source organism: Rhizobium sp. WW22 (assembly GCF_047041135.1). Taxonomy (NCBI): domain Bacteria; kingdom Pseudomonadati; phylum Pseudomonadota; class Alphaproteobacteria; order Hyphomicrobiales; family Rhizobiaceae; genus Rhizobium; species Rhizobium sp. WW22. The sequence goes on along the minus strand of NZ_CP178199.1, from coordinate 437,826 downwards.
GGACGAAGAGGAAGCCCTGCAGCTTGCCGACCATCCAAGCTACGGGCTCGCGGCAGGCCTCTTCACCCGCGACCTCTCCCGCGCCATCCGGCTGACCCGCCGTCTCCAAGCCGGTACCATCTGGGTCAACCGCTATAGCCGCTCACTTGACCACATCCTGCCGACCGGCGGCTATAAGCAGTCCGGTATCGGCAAGGATCTAGGCCGCGAGGCATTCCAGGCCAATCGCAAGAGCAAGAGCGTTTTGATTAGTCTTTAAGGACAGTGAACATGAAAACCTACAAGATCGCATTGATCCCGGGTGATGGCATCGGTCGCGACATGACCGCCGCCGCCTGGTCGGTTCTGCAAAAGGCAGCTGGCAACCGCGGCTTTATACTCCACGGCACCGAATTTCCCTGGTCCTGCGCCTTCTACAAGGAAACCGGCACCATGATGCCCGCCGACGGCATTGCAACGCTACGCGGTTTCGATGCCATCCTGCTCGGAGCCGTCGGCTGGCCGGCCGAAGTGCCGGATGCGGTATCCCTGCACGGGCTACTGCTGCCGATCCGCAAGAACTTCGTACAATATGCCAATATTCGCCCGCACAGGCTGCTGCCGGGTGTCCAGGGACCACTCAAGGCTACCGCCTTCGACATTCTCTGCATCCGCGAAAACACCGAGGGCGAATATTCCGGTGCAGGCGGCCGCATCCATCAAGGCACGCTCGACGAGGTCGCGGTCGAGACCTCGATCTTCACCCGCAAAGGCGTCGAGCGCATCCTGCGTTTCGCCTTCGAGCAAGCAAGGACCCGCCGCGGCAAGCTCGCCTCGGTGACGAAATCCAACGCCCAGAAGCATTCGATGGTCTTCTGGGACGACATTACCCGGCAGCTCGCGCAGGATTATCCGGATGTCGAAGTCACCAGCTATCACATCGATGCCATGGCGGCCCGCATGGTGATGGCGCCGGAAACCCTCGACGTGGTCGTCGCATCCAACCTCTTCGGCGACATCCTCACGGATCTCGGCGCGGCAATCCAGGGCGGCCTCGGTTTTGCGGCATCGGCCAATATCAACCCGGAACGGAGCGCTCCCTCGATGTTCGAACCCGTGCATGGGTCCGCGCCCGATATTGCCCATCTCGGCATCGCCAACCCGATCGCAACGGTGTGGTCCGGCGCCATGATGCTCGAACATCTGGGCGAGCAGGACGCGGCAAATGCCGTCATGGCGGCGATCGAGGCGACAACCGCAAGCGGCATCGGCACGGTTCCGGGCAAAGACCCGACCGACGCGATCACCGCAGCACTGCTCGCCGCAATCTGAAGTCTTATCGAGGTTTGAACATGCAAAATCTGAAAATGCCATCCCTGTTCCGTGAGCAGGCGCTGATCGGCAGCGACTGGCTTCCCGCCCGTTCGGGCAAGACCGTGGCCGTCGTCGATCCGGCAACGCAGGCCGTCATCGGAACGGTGCCGGATATGGGCGGCGACGAGACCCGGGCGGCAATCGAGGCCGCCGAGGCGGCTTATGGCTCCTGGAAGAAGCGGACCCATGCCGAGCGTGCGGCGCGGCTGGAAGCCTGGCACGATCTGATGCTCGAGCATATCGACGACCTCGCGCTGATCCTGACGATCGAGCAGGGCAAGCCGCTTGACGAAGCACGTGGCGAAATCCGCTACGGCGCCTCCTTCGTCAAATGGTTCGCCGAAGAAGCCCGCCGCATCGGTGGCCAGACCATTCCGTCGCCGACGCCCGACCGCCGCATTCTTGTGCTGAAAGAGCCGGTCGGCGTTTGCGGCATCATCACGCCCTGGAATTTTCCGAATGCGATGATCACGCGCAAGCTTGCGCCGGCGCTCGCGGCCGGCTGCACCGTCGTGGTGAAGCCTTCCGAATTCACCCCCTACTCGGCCCTGGCGCTCGGCGTGCTCGCAGAAATGGCCGGCATTCCGGCCGGCGTCATCAATATCGTCACCGGCATGCCGTCCGAGATCGGCGCAGAGATCCTTGCCAATCCGACCGTGCGCAAGATTTCCTTCACCGGCTCCACCCCGATCGGCTCGCTACTGATGCGCGGGGCAGCCAACAGCATCAAGCGGCTTTCGCTCGAGCTCGGCGGCAACGCCCCCTTCATCGTCTTCGATGACGCGGATCTCGACCTTGCCGTAGAGGGAGCGATCGTCTCCAAGTTCCGCAACGGCGGACAGACCTGCGTCTGCGCCAACCGCATCCTGGTCCAGGCCGGCGTCTATGATGCTTTCGCCAAGAAGCTCGCCGCTCGCGTCGATGCCATGAAGGTTGGTCCGGGCACCGAAGCCGGCGTTGCGATCGGTCCGATGATCAACGAAGCGGCGATTGCCAAGATCAATCGTCATGTCGAAGACGCGCTCTCGAAGGGCGCGACAATCGTGACAGCCGAGCGAGATCTGCCGGCCGGCCCGCAATACACCGCGCCGATCGTCCTGACCGGGGCCACCACCGCCATGCAGCTCGCCGCCGAGGAGACCTTCGGCCCGGTCGCACCGCTCTTCCGCTTCGAGACGGAAGAAGAGGCGATCACTATTGCCAATGGTACGCCCTACGGGCTTGCGGCCTATTTCTATACAGAGAGTCTGAAGCGCGCGTGGCGGGTGGGCGAGGCGCTCGAATTCGGCATGGTTGGCCTCAATACCGGCCTGATTTCCACGGAGGTCGCACCGTTCGGCGGCGTCAAGCAATCCGGCCTCGGGCGCGAAGGCTCGCAGCTCGGAATCGAAGAATACCTGGAAACAAAGGCCTTCCATATCGGTGGTCTTAACTGAGTTGTCGCGTCTCAGACTGGAAAAGGGGCCGCAAGCGCGACCCCTCTTTTTATGCTGCTGATTTCGCCAAAACCCACCGCCGGCTGATATCACTGAAATCTGTCGAGCGTTTTGTAATACAGGCCGACCAAAGGCAGGAACCATGGCTTGCCGAAATGGCCGGGAACGGCCGGCCAATCGAGCCCCTTGAGCGGGTTGCGGTCAGGCCTTCCGAGGATCGCATCCGCAATGGCCATGCCGAGATGCGTGGAAAGCTGCGCGCCGTGACCTGAATAGCCCATGGCGTACCAGATGCCGTCATGATAGCCGGCACGCGGATAGCGATCCTTGGTGATATCGACGAGACCGCCCCAGCAATAGTCGATCTCGACCTCGGCGAGCTGGGGAAATATGCGGGCGAGGCTTTCGCGAAGTATCGCGCCGCTCCGGGCGTCGGAACGCTGGTCCGAGGTCGCCAAAAAGCGGGCGCGCCCTCCGAAGATCAGCCTGTTATCCGGTGACAGGCGCCAGTAGTTGCCGATGTTCATCGTGTTCACGCAGGTGCGATTGCCGGGCATTGCCGAGGCAACTTCCGTATCCGTCAAGGGCCGTGTCGCGACGATGAAACTGCCGACCGCCATGATGCGGCGACGGAAGTAGCTGAAATTGGCTGTCGTGTAGGCGCCGGTCGCGATCATGACCTGGTCTGCCGTGACGGTGCCCTTGGTGGTCTTTAGGACGTGCCTACCGCCCGCCTGGCTGCGCTCCGTCACGGCAGCGCCTTCCACGATGACCGCTCCGCGTCGCCTGGCCGCCTCGGCCAATCCGGCGACATAGCGGCCCATATGCATCATGGCGCTCTTCTTCGACAGCATCGCGCCATGAAACGGCGAGCCGATCTCATCCTTGAGATCGGTGGCGGAAAGCAGCGCGGTGTCGGGATCGACCTCGGCATGCACCGCCTCGAAATTCCTGGCCAGACCTTCGAAATGCTGTGGCTTGGAGGCAAGCTTCAGCTTGCCCGCGCGGCGGAAATTGCAGTCGATCCCCTCTTCGGCGATAATCGCTTCGAGCGTGTCGATCGAAGCGTCCAGCGCGTGATAGAGGGCGATCGCCCGCTCCTTGCCCAATTCCGCCTTTGCCGCAATGTAACTATGCGCCAGGCCATTGTTCAGATGGCCGCCATTGCGCCCGGACGCACCAAAGCCGACGGTCTCAGCCTCCAGAACAAGGACCTTCGCCCCCGCCATGGCAAGCTGCCGGGCGGCGCCAAGCCCGGTGAAGCCGCCGCCCACGACGACGACGTCATAATGCCCTTCGACGGGGCCGGCAGCGGCACCCGCAAAGCGTGGCGCCGTATCATGCCAATAAGAGGAATATTTCATCTGGCTGCCCTTTCTCAGAGCCCCACAACACCGGGCAGACCGGAAATATCGGCGATTTCGACATAGCCATAATAAGGATTGGCCGGCTCGTGACCACGGTTGACCCAGACCTTGTTCTTGATGCCGAGATCATGGGCCGACATGAGGTCGTAGCGGAAGGAGGACGAGCAGTGCAGAATGTCTTCCGGGCCGCAGCCGAGCATATCGAACATGTATTCGAAGGCCTGGAAGCGCGGCTTATAGGCATTGGCCTGCTCGGCCGTATAGACGGCATGGAAGGGCGCGCCGAGCTTTGCGACATTCGACATGATCTGGCTATTCATCGCATTCGACAGGATGACGAGCGGAATTTCCTTGGCGACCTTGGCAAGACCTGCCGGAACGTCAGCATGCGGCCCCCAGGTGGGGACGCGTTCATAAACAATCTTGGCATCTTCCTCCTTGAAGGCAACGCCGTTGCGCTTGCACGTCCGCTCGAGCGAATTGTGCACCACGTCGGTATAGGGCTTCCAGGCGCCCATGATCTCGTCGAGCCGATAAGCAGCGAAATTGTTGATGAACTGCAGCATGGCCGCCTCGTCGAGACGATCGCCATAGAGGTCACGGGCGGCTTCCGCCATCTGGAAATTGATCAGCGTGCCGTGGCAATCGAAGGTGATATATTTCGGGCGGAAGGTGGTCATGCGCTTCGTCCTTACGTGTTGCCCCTCGAGGCGTTTGGTGGAGAACACGATAATAGGATTGCTTTCGGCGCGTGAGCCCACTGATTTTGCGAGGTTCAGAGCAGAAAGTTTCGTATAGCGGCGTTCGTTTGGCATTTGCTTGCAGGGACAGCCGACGAAGACGCCTTTCGCTTACACTTTCGCGACTGCTGTCTGTGGCGTGACGGCATAAGATGCGGCAAGAGCGACCAGCTACGGCGAAAGATACCGTCAAGGACATCGCCTTCAGATAATCTTCCGGCACCGACGCTCCGACACTTGGGCAAAAGAAATATGAGGAGCACCATGCAGGAGCGACAGATAGAAATCAGGCCTTTCGGTCCCGACCATTTGGACGCTGCGGTCCGCCTGTCGCAGGAGGCCGGCTGGCCTCATCGCCTGGAGGACTGGGAAGTCGCCCTGGACCTCAGCACAGGTGTCATTGCAATCGGAGCCGATGGTGAGGTGGTCGGCACCACGCTACTGACGCCTTACGAAACGGACTGCGCTACGATCAACATGGTGATCGTCGCTGCAAGCATGCGCGGACGCGGACTGGGACGCCGCCTCATGGAGGCAGCCTTGGCTCTCGCGGATGACCGTCCCCTGCGCCTCACCGCGACCACCGATGGCCTGCCGCTCTATGAAAAGTTGGGCTTTCGCCAGACCGGCGCCGTCGTTCAACACCAAGGCCTTGTGGCGGCGGTTGCGAAACCGGCAAACACCGAAGCGGCGACCAGGGCCGATATCTCGGCAATTACAGCTCTCGACCGCGAGGCCTTTGGCGCCGACCGTTCCGCCCTGGTTGAACGATTAGCGGATCTGGGTGAATTTGCGATCATCCGCCGCAACGGCAAGGTCGCCGCCTTCGCCTGCCTTCGTCCCTTTGGCCGAGGCGAGGTCGTGGGGCCGGTCGTCGCCCCAGACATAGAAGATGCAAAATCGCTGCTGTCCCACTTCATGAGCCGGAAAACCGGCGCGTTCCTGCGTGTCGACACCGGCGCGGAAACCGATCTCGGACCTTGGCTCGCCAGCCATTCGCTTGTCCATGTCGGCGGCGGCATTACCATGGCGAACCCCGTTATCAAGCGCAGCAATTCCTCGACAGTCACTACTTTCGCCCTCGCCAACCAGGCGCTCGGCTGATCCGGAGAAGACCATGTACAGCAATTCCCTCATCGAGCTTGATCGCGCCCATCTGGTGCATCCGGTCGCCTCCTATCGCGGCCATGAGCAGCAAGGCGTGCGAGTGCTTTCATCCGCCAAGGGAGCGACGGTCACCGATGCTCAGGGCCGCCAGTTGATCGATGGCTTCGCAGGGCTTTGGTGTGTCAACGCCGGCTACGGTCACGAAACGATCGTGGAGGCGGCGGCCCGCCAGATGCGCGAGCTCCCCTATGCGACAGCCTATTTCGGCCTCGGCAGTGAATCGGCCATCCGCCTTGCCGCCGAGCTCGCCGAACGTGCCCCCGGCGACCTCAACCACATCTATTTCACGCTGGGCGGCTCGGATGCCATCGACAGTACCGTCCGCTTCATCCGATACTACTGGTTTGCCCGCGGCCAACCGCAGCGCGATCAGTTCATCTCGATCGAGCAGGGTTATCACGGCTCTTCCACGGTCGGCGCGGGACTGACCGCCCTGCCCGGCTTCCATGCCGGCTTCGGCGTTCCGCTCGACTGGCAGCACAAGATTCCGTCGCCCTATCCTTATCGCAATCCCGTCGGACAGGATGCGAATGCCATCATCCAAGCGTCTCTCGCGGCACTCAGGGCAAAGGTCGACGCGATTGGAGCAAACCGGGTTGCTGCCTTCTATGCCGAACCGATCCAGGGCTCGGGCGGGGTGATCGTCCCTCCGAAGGGATGGATGAAGGCCATGCGGGACCTCTGCAAGGAACTCGACATTCTCTTCGTCGCAGACGAAGTGATTACCGGCTTCGGCCGGACAGGCCCGCTTTTTGCCTGTTCCGAAGACGAGATCGTTCCCGATTTTATCACCACGGCGAAGGGGCTCACCTCCGGCTACGTTCCGATGGGCGCGGTGTTCATGGCCGATCATGTCTATCAGGTCATTGCCGACGGGGCGGGAGCCTCTGCCGTAGGTCACGGTTACACCTATTCCGCCCATCCCGTCAGCGCGGCCGTCGGGCTGGAAGTCTTGAAACTCTATGAAGGCGGACTGCTCGAAAACGGCATAAAAGCCGGCGCGAGGCTGATGGCCGGCCTCGAGAGCCTGAGAGATCATCCCCTGGTGGGCGATGTCCGCGGCCGCGGCATGCTGGCTGCGATCGAGCTGGTCGTGGACAAGGCCGCAAAAACGCCGCTGCCGGCGGAGGCCCAGCCGTCACGCCGGATTTTCGACCGCGCTTGGCAAAACGGTCTCGTGGTCCGCGCCTTCGCCAATGGCGTGCTGGGGTATGCTCCGCCGCTTTGCTGCACGGACACCGATATCGACGCGATCATCGAACGAACGGAAAGGACGCTTGATCAGACGCTCGAAGATCCCGACATCCGCCGGGCGCTGAAGGACTGAACCGGCCGGGGGCTAGGATCGATATACCGCGCGCAGGCGTTTTTCAGAATTTTGTGCCGCATCGCTAGTCCGATTCGGCGCAAACGGCGCGGTCGAAGTGCCAAACTTATCCTTAATGAAGGTCCATCCCGGCAAATTCGGGAGCGTCAGAAAACAAGTGGACCTGGGAACAGCATAATCTTCCGCAAGGCGGCCGCCCGGCGCCGCCAGCAAGCAGACTGGGGTAAGATATGACTAAGTCATTGGCAGAATTCAAATATATGAGCTTCGACGTTGTCGGAACGCTGATCGACTTCGAAGGCGGCCTGAAAACCTGCCTCAACGAAATTGCAGCTGAAGCGAAGGTGACGGTCGACGGCGAGGAGGCGCTCGCGCTCTATCGAGCCGCGCGCTACGCCGATGATGCGGATCTGTTTCCCGACGATCTCGCACGTGTCTATCTCGCCATCGCCCCAAAACTCGGTTTGCCGGCCGAAGAGGCCTATGGTCGGCGCCTGCGCGATTCCGCCAGACTATGGAAAGCCTTTCCCGACAGTGCCGAAGCCCTGGCGCAACTTGCCCGCAAATATCGGCTGATCGCCATGACGAACGCCCGACGCTGGGCCTTCGAACATTTCTCGGCGGAATTGGGGCATCCGTTCCATGCTGCCTTCACCGCCGACGACACCGGCACCGAGAAGCCCGATCCGGCGTTCTTTCATAAGGTCTTCGACTTCGTCGCCGGCGAGAATGCCAGCAAGGACGATATTCTCCACGTAGCGCAGAGCCAGTACCACGATATCGGGGTATCCCGGCAATTGGGGATGACGAATTGCTGGATCCAGCGCCGTCACGCGCAGGCCGGTTATGGCGGCACGATCGAACCGGCCGAATTCACCACGCCGGACTACCACTTCAAATCCATGGCCGAGCTTGCCGAAGCCGTGAGGGCGCTGGAGGCGGCCTGACCAGCCGTCATCATCGTCGCATCCAATAAAAAGCAGACTGCCAACCAGAAAAAAGGGGAATGACATGAACGACAAGATCATGAACTGGACTGCCTCGGATGACACGATGGTCGAGAACGCCATTCGTCGAGGCGCCACCCGCCGCGAACTTCTCACCATGCTTCTGGCAGGCGGTGTCGCGATGTCGGCGGGCGGCCTGGTGCTCGGCCGGGCATCGAATGCCGTCGCGGCCACTCCCAAATCCGGCGGCAATCTGAAAGCAGCCGGCTGGTCGTCCTCGACCGCCGATACGCTGGATCCCGCCAAGGCATCGCTGTCGACGGACTATGTGCGCTGTTGCTCGCTCTACAATCGCCTGACCTTCATCGACAAGGCCGGCGTGACGCAGATGGAACTCGCCGAAAGCATCGAAAGCAAGGACGCCAAGACCTGGACGGTCAAGCTGCGCAAGGGCGTGACATTCCATGACGGCAAGGAGCTGACGGCCGATGATGTCGTCTTCTCGCTCAAACGCCATCTCGATCCTGGCGTCGGCTCGAAAGTCGCCAAGATCGCCGCGCAGATGACCGGCTTCAAGGCTGTCGACAAGTCTACGGTCGAAATCGCCCTGGCCGATCCGAATGCCGACCTGCCGACCATTCTAGCCCTGCATCACTTCATGATCGTCGCCAACGGCACGACGGACTTCTCGAAGGGCAATGGCACCGGAGCCTTCGTTCTGGAAACCTTCGATCCGGGCAATCGCTCGGTCGTGGTGAAGAACAAGAACTACTGGAAGTCCGGCCAGCCCTACCTCGAGTCGTTTGAGTTCTTTGCGATCAGCGATGACAATGCCAGGGTCAATGCTCTGCTTTCGGGCGACATTCACTACGCCGCTTCGATCAATCCCCGCGCCATGAAGCTGATCGACGGACAGTCAGGCTTTACGCTGTCGAAAACGACGAGCGGCAATTATACCAATCTGAACATGCGCCTCGACATGACGCCGGGCAACAAGAAGGATTTCATCGATGGCATGAAGTCGCTGGTCAATCGCGAGCAGATCGTCAAGTCGGCCCTGCGCGGGCTTGGCGAAGTTGCCAATGACCAGCCCGTTTCCCCCGCCAATATCTATCACAACAGCGATCTGAAGCCGAAGGCCTTCGATCCGGACAAGGCGAAGTTCCATTTCCAGAAGGCCGGCGTGCTCGGACAATCCATTCCGGTGATAGCCTCCGACGCTGCAACTTCGTCGATCGACATGGCGATGATCATCCAGGCGGCCGGCGCAAACATCGGCATGAAGCTCGATGTCCAACGCGTTCCTTCCGATGGTTATTGGGATAATTACTGGCTCAAGGCACCGATCCATTTCGGCAACATTAATCCGCGCCCGACGCCGGACATCCTGTTTTCACTTCTCTATGCTTCGAATGCACCGTGGAACGAAAGCCAGTACAAGTCGGAAAAGTTCGACAAGATGCTGATCGAAGCCCGCGGCTTGCTCGATCAGGCCAAACGCAAGCAGATCTACGCCGAAATGCAGGTGATGGTCGCTGAAGAAGCCGGCACCATCATCCCGGCTTACATCTCGAATGTGGATGCGCTTTCGGGCAAGGTGCACGGATTGGAAGCCAACCCGCTCGGTGGCATGATGGGTTATGCAATGGCGGAGTATCTGTGGCTCGATGCCTAACGGCAGCTGAGCCCCCCGGACGGCGCAAACCCGTCCGGGAACCTCCGTCTCGCGAACGCCGTTCGTGTCGTAGATCGCCGCAGGAGCATCGCCATTGAGATCCGAGGTCTCCAATCTCATCCTAAACCGGCTCTTCATCGCGCTCATCACCTTGCTGATCGTGTCATTCGCCGTCTTCTTCGCAACGAGTATGCTGCCGGGAGACACGGCGTCCATTCTGCTCGGCCAGGCAGCTACGCCAGAAGCGGTTGCCGGCTTGCGCAAGGCAATGCATCTCGACGAGCCGGCGACCCTGCGGTTCCTGGAATGGCTTCTGGGCCTGATCAGGGGTGACCTCGGCACGTCCTATGCAAACAACATGCCCGTTGCGGAACTGATCGGCCGCCGCTTGGTTGCGACGTTGGAGCTTGCCGCCATCACGACGCTCGTCTCGGTCCCGCTTGCGCTCCTGCTTGGCATTACCTCGGCCATGCTTCGAGGCTCCTATTACGATCGGATTGTCACGATCATTTCCATCGGCGTCATATCGGTGCCCGAATTCATGGTCGCAACGCTTGCGGTGCTGCTGTTCGCCGTCTATCTGCGCTGGCTGCCGGCACTGTCCTCCATCAGCCAGGTGCATACGGTCTTCGACCTTCTGAAGATCTACGCCATGCCCGTCATCACGCTCACCTTTGTCATCTCAGCCCAGATGATCCGCATGACCCGGGCGGCCCTAATCGAGACGTTGAAGACGCCTTATGTGGAAATGGCCCTGCTCAAGGGCGCCTCGCGCGGCCGCATGGTGTTCAGGCACGCATTGCCCAATGCGCTGGGGCCGATCGTCAATGCGATCGCGCTATCGCTCTCCTATCTCGTCGGAGGTGTGATCATCGTCGAGACCATCTTCAACTATCCGGGTATCGCCAAATTGATGGTTGACGCCGTCGCGACCCGCGATCTCCCGCTCATCCAGAGCTGCGCGATGATCTTCTGCGTCGGTTATCTCCTGCTGATCACCATGGCCGATATCGTTGCAATCCTGTCAAATCCGAGGCTGCGATGACCACGAACAGCTTGGCTTCCCGCACCCCTTCCCTTCTTGGCTATAATGTCAGCCTTGTTGGCGTTGTGGCCTTTGCCATAATCCTTGGCTGGACGATCGTCGCATTGTTCGCACCCTACATGCTCCCCTATTCCGTCGGCGATATCGTCGATACGGACTATTTCGGCCCTATAAGCCGGCAATTGTGGCTCGGCTCGGACTATCTCGGCCGTGATATGTTCTCGCGCGTTTTGATGGGCGCGCGCTATACGGTCGGCATTTCACTGGCTGCGGTCACGCTGTGCTGCTTTTGCGGCGTGACGCTCGGCATGACCGCCGCAGTTGTCGGTGGATGGTTCGACGCGATCCTGAGCCGGTTTCTCGATGCTTTGAACTCCATTCCAAGCAAGCTTTTCGGCCTGGTCGTCGTTGCCGCCGTCGGCTCGTCCATTCCGGTGCTGATTATCACGCTTGCCGTCATCTATACGCCCGGCGCCTATCGCTTTGCTCGCGCGCTCGCGGTCAATATCAACACGATGGACTTCATCACGGTTGCCCGCACCCGCGGCGAGCGGGTCGGCTACATTATCGGTTCGGAAATTCTGCCGAACATCATCCGCCCGGTTCTGGCGGATTTCGGCTTGCGCTTCGTCTTTGTCGTTCTCCTGCTGTCCGGTCTATCCTTTCTCGGCCTCGGCCTGCAGCCGCCCTATGCCGACTGGGGAGCCTTGGTCCGCGAAAATATCGGCGGGCTGCCCTTTGCCGCCCCGGCCGTACTCGTGCCCTCTTTTGCCATTGCCAGCCTCACCATCAGCGTCAACCTGCTGATCGACAACCTGCCGCGCAGGATCAGAGACAGGAGCGCATGACGATGACAAGCCTCGTTGAAATCAAGAATCTGAAAGTCGAGGCGACGACCGATTCGGGCGTACCGTCGAGATCATCAAGGGCGTCAGTTTCAATATCGCCAAGGGCGAGATTGTCGCGCTCATCGGCGAAAGCGGCTCGGGCAAGACGACGATCGCGCTGACGCTCATGGGGCATGCGCGCGAGGGCTGTCGCATCTCCGGCGGGGAGATCCAAGTCGATGGGCAGGACATGGCCGCCCTTTCCGAAAGCGAGCGTTCAAAGGTCCGCGGCACCACGGTTGCCTATATTCCGCAAAGTGCAGCGGCCGCCTTCAACCCCGCTACGAAGATCATGGAGCAAGTGATCGAGGTCACTCGCATTCACCGGCTGATGCCGCCTGAACAGGCTCGCCAGCGCGCGATCGAGCTCTTCCGGGCGCTGTCGCTGCCGAACCCCGAAACAATCGGCGAACGATATCCGCATCAGGTCTCGGGAGGTCAGTTGCAGCGGCTGGCGGCGGCCATGGCTCTGATCGGCGAACCCAAGCTTGTCATTTTTGACGAACCGACGACCGCACTTGATGTGACGACGCAGATCGATGTGCTGAAGGCATACAAATCCGTCATCCGTGCCGGCGACATCGCCGGCGTCTATGTGTCACACGATCTGGCCGTCGTCGCACAGATTGCCGATCGGATTGCCGTGCTCAAGGGTGGCGAAATTCAGGAAATCGCGCAGACGGAAACTATCCTAAGACGGCCGAGCCATCCCTATACGCGCGAGCTGCTGGCGGCGTTCGAGCCGAAGCAAGCCATCCGCGACGGCAAAACAGGTGGGACGACTGCATCCGTGCTGAGGATCGATAATCTGGTGGCGGGCTATGGCGATATCCAGACTAATGGCCTACCCGCGGTCTGTGCGGTTCAATCCGTAAGCCTGGAGGTGGAAAAGGGGAGGAATCTCGGCATTATCGGTGAATCCGGATGCGGAAAGTCGACGCTGGCGCGCGCAATTGCCGGCATATTGCCGGCCGTATCAGGCACTATCGGCTTCAATGGCAGCGACATGAATCGTGCTGCCAAATTGCGCTCGCGCGATCAATTGCGGGAGATGCAGATCGTCTTTCAATATGCCGACACGGCACTCAATCCGGCAAAATCGATCGCCGATATTCTCGAGCGGCCCCTGGCCTTCTATCATGGGATGGACCGCAGGGCTCGAGCGGCCAGAGTCGACGAGTTGCTTGACATGGTGCGATTGCCGCGCGCGCTTCGCTATCGCTATCCGTCGGAATTGTCAGGCGGACAGAAGCAGCGCGTGAATTTCGCGCGTGCGCTTGCGGCAGAGCCACGGCTGATCATTTGCGATGAAATCACATCCGCGCTCGACACGGTGGTTGCGGCGGCGATTATCGACCTGCTTAAGGAACTGCAGCGGGAGCTGCATCTGTCCTACATCTTCATCAGCCACGATCTGTCGGTGGTCGAAGCGATCTGCGACGAGATCGTCGTGATGTATGGCGGCAAGAAAGTCGAACAGATCACGCGCGAGGCCGCAGATGCGCCGCGCCACCCCTATTCCCAGCTGCTGTTCGGGTCCGTTCCCAAGCTCGATCCGACTTGGCTCGACAATCTCGTCCAGGACCCGGAACTCAAGCGCGAGTATGGCCACGGCTAGCCGGACACAGTCCGGAAATGCCACTGGGCGCTACATGGGAAACAGGCTGGTCAAGGGCATATGCGCCTTGACGATCGGCGACTTGAGCACCACGAAGCTGAAATACTTGTCGATGCCGATATCCAGGTCGGTCAGGCGTTCCATGATCGTCTGATATTCTCCGATCCCAGCCGTCACGAACTTCAGCATATAGTCGTAGCCACCCGAAACGAGGTGGCATTCGATGACCTGATCGACCTTTTCGACTGCCGAAAGGAAACGGGCGAAATCGATTTGCCGATGGTTCTTGAGCGTGACTTCCGTAAAGACTGTCAGCGTCTGGCCAAGTTTACCGATATTGATCTGGGCCGAGTATCCCTCGATATAGCCTTCCTGCTGTAGTTTCTTGACCCGCATAAGGCAGGGGCTCGGCGACAGGTTGACCAGTTCCGCCAGTTCGACATTGGTGATGCGACCGTTCTTCTGAAGTTCGTACAGGATCTTGATGTCGATACGGTCGAGCTTCATCGGCAGATCTTTCCCATTTAAGGCGGCATTTTATGCTGCGAATTCTTGAAGATCGAGCATAACACCATGGTCCATCTTGTCTATTTCATTCTGCAGGAATCGAACCGGCACAATCGACCGCTTGGTTCCCCATGAGCAGAATCTTATGCCGCATGGCGTGGTTGTGCGGCAGCTTCATGTCCGATCATTTGGCTATGCTGTCGGCTCGATAGGAGACCCGCATCCATGCCCGCACCGCTTACCCTTGTCGAAAACTCGCCGGAATTGCCGGCCTCTGCCGATGTCGTCGTCATCGGGGCTGGGATTATCGGCGTCTTTACCGCCTACTATCTGGCAAAGCGGGGCCTCAAAGTCGTTCTCCTCGAAAAAGGTCGCGTCGGCGCCGAGCAGTCCAGCCGCAACTGGGGCTGGTGCAGGCAGCAGAACCGCGATGCCCGCGAGCTGCCGATGGCGACGAAAAGCCTGGAGCTTTGGGACCGATTCGCCGCGGAGAGTGGAGAGAGCACCGGCTTTCGCCGCTGCGGCCTCTTCTATCTGAGCAATAGTGACGAAGAGCTTGCCGGATGGGCCCGTTGGCGCGACTTTGCGCGCGGCGTCGGTGTAACCACGCATATGCTCGATAGCGTTGAAGCCAGCGAACGCGGCAAGGCGACCGGCCGCATCTGGAAGGGCGGCGTCTTTTCTCCGACAGACGGCATTGCCGATCCCGCCAACGCCGCCCCGGCGGTCGCTCGCGCCCTTATGAAGCTGGGGGGCTGCCTACGCCAGAATTGCGCGGCGCGCGGCATAGAAACCGAGGGTGGGAAGCTCTCCGCCGTCGTGACCGAGGAAGGCACGGTCAAGACCAAGGTTGCCGTCCTGTCGGGCGGCGCCTGGGCTTCGTCCTTCTGCCGTCAGCTTGGCGTTCGCTTTCCGCAGGCGTCGATCCGCTCATCAATCCTTTCCGTCAGCCCCGGCGACGACGAACTCCCGGATGCTCTTCATACCGCGTATGTTTCGGTGACGCGCAGAGGCGATGGCGGCCATACGCTCGCGATCAGCGGACGGGGCCGCGTCGATCCCACGCCGCAGAACATTCGGTTTGGCGCCCAGTTTCTGCCGATGTTCGTTCGCCGCTGGCGCGCGCTTTCGCTGGGCGGCGTCGAGGGCTTTCGCAGTGGCCACGAAAGCCTGGCGCGCTGGCGCCTGGATCGGCCGACGCCGATGGAGCGGATGCGTATCCTCGATCCGGCCGTCGATAGAGGCACGATCCAGCTTACCTATGACCGTGCGCGCGAATTGCTTCCTGCCATCGCAAACCGCCGCATCACCGCAAGTTGGGCCGGCTACATCGATTCCACCCCCGACGGCGTGCCCGGCATAGGCGAAATCGCATCCATACCGGGCTTCGTGCTGGCGGCCGGTTTCAGCGGCCACGGCTTCGGCATCGGACCGGGTGCCGGCCACCTGATCGCCGATATCGTCACCGCTGTCACGCCGATGGTCGACCCGAAACCCTATCACCCAGACCGTTTCCTGCAATCCGCATGGGGCAAGGTAGCCGACTTCTGAAATGGGTCACCCATGCTAGACTTCGCCGGCAACCGAACCAGACAATACGGAATTTCCTGATGCAGGCCCGTCAGCTCGAAGTCTTCTGCATGCTGATGCGATCCGGAACGGTGACCGGCGCTGCCGCCATGCTCAACATCACGCAGCCGGCGCTAAGCCAAATCCTGCTGCATGCCGAAGACCAGCTGGGGTTCAAACTCTTCAACCGCGTGCGCGGCAAGCTGGTCCCGACGAGAGAGGCTGAAGAACTATATCCGGAAGCCGAGCGCATCTTTTCCGAGCTCGGAGCGCTTCGGCGCCGAACGACCGATATGCGCTTCGGGCGGACCGGCTTGATCAGGATCGCGGCCACGACACCGCCGGCCATGTCGATCGTCCCCAAGGCGCTTCTCGCCTTCAGAACGACCTATCCGGATATCGTCGTCCGCTCGCTGATCGCACCGCTGATCAATGTCGTCGATATGATCCGCAATGGTGATGCCCCGCTCGGCATCGTCATGAACAACATCGCGCGGCCCGGCATCGATGTCGAAACGCTCGGATATGCCGAACTCATCTGCATCGTGCCGGAAGGGCACCATCTTGCCGCGCGCGACTGCATCACCTTCGCCGATCTTCAGAACGAGACGCTGATCTCCTACCGCGCCGATACCTTCCCCGGCCAGCTGCTTGCCAACGCCGCAGCTTTAGAAAATCAGTCGTTCAATCCCGCGATCGAAATCGATATTTCCATTACCGCCTTGCCCTTCGTCCGCAATGGCTTCGGTGTCGCGATCGTCGATGGTCTGCTGCCGTGGGAACAGTTTCCCGGCCTTGTGCGCCGGCCGCTGTTGCCACGAAAGACAGTTCCGATCGCGCTGCTGACCAGCCGGGACCGCCCCTTGACGGGTAGCCACCTTATGATGCGCGACTATTTGCGCCAGGCCTGTGCCGGCGTGCTGAAGAATGGCGAAGCCCCGCCGGAGTAAATCGCGTCGGCATAGCCAAACGAACTTGGTCAGGTCTCGTTTATCCAGGATCCGATCGGCAGCGGACGAACAGGCGCCTGCTCACGCAGGCGACCGACCTCGCAAACCGGGATTCCCGCACGCTCCGCAATCAGTTCGGCGCCGGCGAGCTGACAAAACCGTCCCTGGCATCGTCCCATACCCACCCGCACCATTGACTTCACCCGGTTTGCCTCACCCCCGGCATGGTCGACGCTTTCACGCAGATCGCCGGCGCTGATGCCCTCGCAGCGGCAGACCATCGTTTCATCGGGAACGGATCGGACCATGTCGGCAGGCCAGGGAAAGGCGCGGGCGATTGCGCGAGCAAAGCGTTCGTAGCGGGCGAGCCGCCGGAGATCCCGTGCCGGATTGGGATAAGGCAATCCCATATCGGCAAGGCAGGCGCTCGCGGCTAGCCGTCCCGCAACCTCCGCGCCATCGGCGCCAAGGATCCTCAGGCCATCGCCGGCAAGATAGACACCATCGGCAGCTCGGCCCATTCGATCCGCCCGTGGGAGCCATTGGGCCCAGCCCGGATCGTAGTCGAACCTGCATTGAGCGAGGCCGGCAAGCTGCGTTTCGGCTCTCAGATGCCAGCCAATGCCGACCATATCGCATTCGGTATGATGGTCGCGCCCGCCGGCATCCCGCCAGCGAACGGCCGTCGGTCCGGTCTCGTCGCTGACGATATCGGTCAGCGTCACGCCTGCGCGATATATCAGGCCGAGTTTCAGTCGCATCGCCAGGCCCCGCAGGACCACAGCCGGCCTTGCCATCATGTGCGGAAGTGCAAGGATCTGGTTTCGAAGCGAGGCGGTATCGAGAACGGCCGCAACATTCGCTCCGGCCATCAGAAGCTGGGCCGCAACGAGGGTCAGCAGGGGGCCGGAACCCGCGAGAACGATCCTTCGCCCCAAGGCGACACCCTGCGCCTTCAGGGCGATCTGCGCAGCTCCGAGGCTATAGACGCCGGGCGCCTGCCAGCCGGGTATCGGCACCAGCCGATCGGTCGCACCGGTTGCCAGTATCAGCCTGTTATAGGCGAACTCCCGTCGACCGGCTGATGTCAGCACCTGCAGCATATTGTCCGCGAGCGCCATCGCTGAACTTTGAGGATGGTATTCGACCTCGCCGCGAGCGACCATACGATCGAAGAGGGAATGAAGGGCAAGGGCTTTGCCGGCCTCCGAACCATAGAGCTGCTGGGCTGACCGCATGAACCCCGCCGGTGGCCGGCGATATATCTGGCCGCCCGCCCTCATCCCCTCGTCAATCACGACGGGCCGGATACCGGCGGCCACCAGAAGCTCGGCTGCGCGGATGCCCGCCGGACCAGCGCCGACAATCACCGTTGCCTTCCGATCATTCGTCGTCATAGCCAATCTCCCGGCGCCCGGGTTAACAGGGACATGCCGTTGCCGACGAGGGTCGAACAGGCGCGCAGGCGGATTCCATTCTGCTGCCAGACCCAGCAATCCTGGCAGGCGCCCATCAGGCAGAAGCCGGCCCTCGCCTCCGGCCCGAATTCGGATTGCCGAAGAACCGACGAGAATGTCAGCATGGCCGTCAGCACCGTGTCACCGGCCAAGGCTTCCCGTTCTATGCCGTCAAGCAGGAAGCGGACGGATGGCCGGTCCTGTTCGGCGAGACGGACGATGCGCCCTGTTTCTCCAGTCGGACGCGGCCCCTTGCTCATTCGGCCGCCTCCACCTCTTTGATTTGAAGACGAACCTCCGGCATTTCCGGGAACCGGGCGCGGACATCGGCAAAAGCCGCGGCAACGCCCTCAGGTCCCGCACGTCCCTTCATTCGGCGGAAAATCTCCGTCTTGGTGAAGAAGCGCCAATGGATCGGAAGACAGGCGAGAATATCCGTGAGCAGGTTATAGGCCGCGGGCGTCCATTGTGCCTCGTAGCCTTCACGCTCCGCGCCGTAATGGAAGTGGGCCGACGGAACCGCGGGCGACGCTCTGAGACGAGAGGTTTCGGCTTCGTCCACCTTGCCGTTACGAATGACTACGCCATAATCGCGCTCGGCCACTTCCAAGGAAACATAGCCGCGCTCCACATCCTGCAGCACGCGCCAGACCTCGCGCTCAAGCGGATTTCCGCGACCGCCGCCTCCAGCCGAGCGGATCTCGAGCACATCTCCCGGCTGCAAGACGGCGGTATCGATATTGCCGAGCCGGCGATAATCCTCACGCCCGGGGTTCAATGCCATGTCGGAAAGCCCTGCCGCCTTGCCGCCGAGCACACCCCAGGGGCGGAAGAAGCTGCGGTCGCGGTTGCGGGCCGTGATACGGCTTCCGGGCGAGAACACGCGGAACGCCATCTCGGTCGCAAGACCCCCACGCCAACGGCCGGCCCCACCGCTGTCTTTGGCAAGCCCGTATTTGACGAACTCGATCGGCACTTCGGTTTCGGTGATTTCGATCGGCGTATTCTTCAGATAACCTGCATCGGCACCCGAACCGTTGGTCCCGTCGCGATGCGGCATCCCCCCGCCGCCACCGACCACCGGGTTGACGGCAGCAATGACGCTGCGGCCCGTGCGTTCGTCCGTGGTCATGACGTTGATGATGCAATTATTGCCGGCCGGCGCGGCAGGCAGCAATCCGGGAACCGCCTGGCTGAAGGCGCCAAAGATCACGGACCGCAAGCGCGCGCAGGTAAGCGAACGCATGCCGACGGCGGCCGGCGATACCGGATTGAGAACACTTCCCTGCGGCGCAATGCAGGTGAAAGGACGGGTCAGCCCGGTGTTGAGCAGGATCTTGGGGTTCAGCGTATAGAGAATGTAATAGACGCCGACCAGCAGCATGGTGTGGCGCGGATCGCCGCCCGAGGGAACGTTGAGCGACGAGCCAAGCTGCGGATCGGATCCGGTAAAATCGAGGATCGCCGCATCGCCGCTGATCGTCAGCGTCAGCTTCAGGCGGCATGGATTGGCCTCGACGGAATCCTCATCCGCATAATCGACGAATTCCCACGTGCCATCCGGCATTGTCCGCAGGAGATCGCGCGCCTGCGCTTCAGCGTGATCCAGAAGCACGTCGGCGCCTTCGAGAAATGCCTGCTTGCCGAATTTTTCGACCATCGCCAGGATCTTGCGCTCGCCGGTGTTGAGCGCTCCGACCAGCGCCTTGATGTCGCCGATGTTGAGGTCGGGTTTGCGCACATTCGTGGTCATGATTTTCAGGATATTTTCATCGAAGATGCCTTCGTTGACCAGCTTCATCGGCGGAAAGCGAATGCCTTCCTGATGAATTTCCGTCAGCGCGCGCGACAGGGAAGCCGGCACGGCGCCGCCCATGTCGGTGTTATGGATATGCCCGCCGGTCCAGGCGATGATCTCGCCGCCATAAAAAACCGGCTTCCAGAGATGCGTGTCCGGTGCGTGCGTCGCCACGAAACAGGAATAGGGATCATTGGTAAAGGCAACGTCGCCCGGCTTGTAATCCCCGACCATTTCGATGGCCCGGGTATAGGTAAGCCCCGGATACCATGTCGCGCCAAGGCTCATCGGGACGCCGAAGGTTTCCCCTTTGCGATTGATCAGCATGACGGTGAAATCCTCCGTCTCCTTGACGAAGGCCGAATGTGCCGTCCGCTGCAGCGTATAGGCCATGTTTTCGGCGGCGGCCCGGGTATGGTTGGCAAACACTTGAAGGTTCGAACGGTCGAACATGGGCCGTTACTCCGAGAAGGTGAGATGAAGGTTCAGGTGGCGGTCGATCGTCACCTGCGTGCCGGCAGGAATGGCAAAAGTCGTATCGTCCTGGGCTACGACGGCGGGGCCGCTGAAGCGGCCGCCCGGATGCAATTGGTCCCGCCGGTATAGCCCGATCCATTCGAATGCCTTGCCGGTATAAACCGGTATTTCGCGTTCCGGCTCGGCCATGCCGGCAATCTCGTCGAGGCCGACGGTCGTTTGCAGCATCGGTCCGGCGCCGATCGCGGACAGACGGAGATTGACGATCTCGATCCCGCCGTCCGGGTCGGCAAAATCATAGAGGCGGGCGTGCATGGCATGGAACGCCTCTTCCATCGCGGCGAGATTGCCTTCCGCTACCCAAGCCGCCTGCAGCGGAACCTCGATTTCAAAGCTTTGACCGACATAGCGCATGTCGGCGGAAATCCGCAATTCGGCAGGTCCTGCATGGCCCTGCTTGATGAGCCAGCTCCGTCCTTCGTCCGACAGCGCCTCCAAGGAACCGCGCAGCAATGGCACGGCTGCCGGCGATAGATGCGTGAAGACCGTCTTGATGAAGTCGCCGCGCAGATCCGCAACCAGCCCGCCGAGAGCCGACACCACCCCCGGACGTGGCGGTCCGATGACCTTAGCCATGCGGAATTCGCGAGCAAGGAACGCGCCCAGCATCGGGCCGCCACCGCCGAACGGCATGAGGGTAAACTCCCGCAGGTCGACCCCGGCCCGCGATGCCAGCTTCTCCACCTCGACGAACATCTCCGAGATAGCGATATCGAGAATAGCCTGAGACACCTCTTCAACCGAGCGACCGATACGCTCGGCAAGCGTCGAGACGGCTGCGCGCGCGAGCCCGACATCGACCTGCAACTGACCGTAGGCCATTTCGCTGTGCCCCAGCCAGCCGCAGACGGCCATGGCATCGGTCACGGTCGCTTGCGTGCCGCCGCGGCCATAACAGGCGGGACCGGGTGTAGAGCCGGCCGATTCAGGCCCCACCCGCAAGACGCCGTGGGCGTCGATGCTGGCAATGGAACCGCCGCCGACGCCTATGGAGCTGACGGAGACCGAGGGAATGTGAAGCGGAAACTCGCCGATCAATTCGCCTGTCCCGAATTGCGGCTCGCCGTCGATGATCAACGCGAAGTCTGCCGAGGTGCCGCCGATGTCAAGGGTGAGGACATGTTTCTCACCGGCGAGACGCGCTAGCCAGGCGGCGCCGATCACGCCCGAGGCCGTACCGGACAGCAGCATCTGGACGCAGGAACGCTTTCCTTCCGCCGCGTTCATGACGCCGCCGTTCGATTTCGTCAGCAGGGCCGGCGCCTTCACTCCGCGCGATGCGAGCTTGTCTTCGAGAGCCGTCAGGTAACCCGAAACCCTCGGATGGACGTAGCCGTTGAGGATCGCGGTCGTCGTGCGCTCGTATTCGCGAATGACCGGCCACACTTCCGAGGAGGTGAAAACGAAGAGATCGGGTGCGAGTTTTTCGATTTCGTTCTTGATGGCGGTTTCCTGGGCATCGTCGCGCCAGGAATGCAGAAAGGATATGATAATGCCCGCCGCGCCCTTGGCTCTTGCGGCAGCCACCGCCGCGGCAACCGCTTTCATGTCGGGCGCCCGCGCTTCGCTGCCATCGGCCCGCAAGCGCGCGGGGATGCCGAAGATCATGTCGCGTGCGATCAGCTGTTCCGGCCGCGAGCAGAAAAGAGAATAGACGTCAGGCATTTTCAGCCGTGCGAGCTCGATGACATCTTCGAACCCGGCATTCGTCAGGAGCGCGAGCGACACGCCGCGTCTCTGAATGACGGTGTTGATGCCGACCGTGGTACCGTGAACGAAGCGACTGATTGCCTCCGGCTGCAACCCCTCGCGCTCGGCAAGCAGGGAAAGCCCGGTCATCAACTCCGCACCCGGATCATCGGGCGTTGTCAGCACCTTTAATGAAGCAATGCGACCGGAGCGGCTTTCCAGCGCGCAGAAATCGATGAAGGTGCCGCCAATATCGACGCCGATCTTCCAATCCTGCTGCGAAGCCTCTACTGCTTGTCTTGCCGCATCCGCCATATCCGTTCCTTTCCTTTGCCTGTCCCGAATCTGGCACGGACGGGTCGGCAAGGTCCAAGAGCGAAAACGCCAAATGTCATAAGCCGGACTTATGCTCTGACGACCGGCAAAACCCATAGGCCGGACTTATGGGCATTGCGTAATCCCGACTTTGACAGCGCCGAGCCGGGTCGGACAGGATGGGGACTGTTTTCAGCCCCTGGAGAGCCTCAATGGATGCTATCGTGTTGGGCGGCGGGCTCATGGGAGCTGCCTCCGCCTTTTTTCTCGCCCGGCGCGGCATCCGCGTGACACTTATCGAACGCAATCGGGTCGGGAGCGGCGCTACGATAGCGTCATTCGGCAACGTCAGACGAAGCGGCCGGTATATTCCGCAATTGCCGCTTGCTCACCGCTCGCTTGCCCTGTGGCGAGACGCCGAGGCCATGCTAGGACGAGACGTGGAATTCCGCGCAACCGGCCATCTACGGCTGGTGTTCAGCCAGGAAGGGCTTGCCGCGATGCGGTCCTTCGTCAAGGAGGCCCGGCCGTGGGGACTGGAGCTGGAGGAGTTGACCGCGGGGGAGGTGCGGTCTCGCTTTCCAGGTCTTGGCCCCGATGCGATCGCGGCATCCTTTTCCCCGAAGGATGGAAGCGGCAATCCGCGTCTTATCGCACCGGCTTTCGCTCATGCCGCCCGAAAATTGGGCGCCGACATCGTCGAAAATGTCGGCATCGGCGCCATCAGAAAAAGTGCCTATGGATTTCAGGTCGAAACGTCGAAGGGTTCGCATGAAGCCTCGATGTTGCTGAACACCACGGGTGCCTGGGGTGCGCGCATCGCAAGCCTGTTCGGGGAGGCGGTTCCGATCGTTGCCAAAGGTCCGCAAATGGGCGTGACGGAACCTCTCCCCTATCGCATTCTCCCGGTCCTCGGCGTCTGGGCACATGATCACGGAGGCGGTTATCTGCGGCAGGTGGAACGGGGCAACATCGTCTTCGGTGGCGGCGCCGAGCGCACCGACGTTTCACTCGATACCGGATACGCCAAGGCAGACCCGGCTCGCTTGCCGGGACAGCTTCGTTCGCTGCTGCCGATTTTGCCGGCGCTGAAAAACGTTGCGGTGATACGCACTTGGTCGGGTTGCGAGGGCTATGTCGAGGATGGCCTTCCGGTGATGGGACGGTCATCGACGACACCGGGGCTCTTCCACGCATTCGGCTTTTCCGGCCATGGTTTCCAACTCGGACCCGGCGTTGGCGACGTCATGGCGGAAATCATGGCGACAGGGAAAACGGATATTCCGCTGCAGGATTTCCGCATCGAGCGCTTCGCAAAGCCGAATTGACTTTCAGGCCGATTTGCCTCGCCGGCTTCTGCTAAGCTGGTTTCGTCAACAATCGACGACGGAGCCGCATAAGCACTTGGGATCGCTCTCCGAGATCCGCTTTCATCTGGATGCCAGGGCGAGAGGGATCGTGCGCAGCGAATAGCGCCGTAACAAGCGCCGAAGGTGCCTGTCGCCGCTTGACGCCCCCGGTGAGCGATGAACAATTCGCGCTCAAGCACCATGCAATTCCCGCCTACCTCAAGGAACGAACATGACAGTCACTTTGACGAAAAGGGCAGATATCAATCTCCAGTCCGTTCTTCGCGTCGCCTGGCAGGGGGAGAATGTGAAGATCTCCGACGCGGCCATCGCCGAGATTGCCCGTTGCCGTGAAGCATTCCTGCTGCTGATCGACAATGATCCGACGGTCATGATCTACGGTGTCACGACGGCGATGGGAGAGCTGGCGAGCACGCGTCTTTCCCGGGAAGAGCGCGAGCGCCACGCCCGGATCAAGGCCTTTGCCGCCGCGACATCCTTCGGCGATCCCTATCCCGAACGTGTCGTCAGGGCGATGGTGTTTGCCCGTCTTGCGAATTTCATCGAGGGCAACGCTGCGACCACCCCACGCATCACGCTGGCGGTCGCCGACATGCTGGATGGCGCTCCATTGCCGACGGTCGCATCGTCGGGGCAAGGCGGCGCCGGGGAAATTCTTGCACTCTATCCACTATTTGCCGAGCTGACGGCTCGCTTCGACCTCGAAGTCAAGGAAAGAGGATCCCTCATCAACGGCTCGCCCTGCGCGGCGGCCCTTCTGGCGGATGCTGCCCTTGCAGCGCGGCGGCGTCTTCATCTTGTGGAACAGGTCTTCGCCCTGTCGATCGAGGCGTTCCGCGCGCCTATGGAGCATTATGACGCAGCGCTAGAGCAGCTCTGGGGCGACGAACATGAAGCAGCCGCCCTTCGCGCATTGCGCACGCTTCTCGCGGGCGCCGGCAGCGATCGCCGCAACTATCAGGCTCCGGTGAGCTATCGCATCGTGCCTCGCGTGCTGGGCCATGCCCATCGCGCCGTCTCCGCCGCCGAGCGCGCGGCAAATCTGTCGCTTGCCTCGGCCTCGGACAACCCAGTCTACATTCCGCCCGACGAGGAGCATCCGCTCGGCCGGTGCATCAGCACGGGCGGTTATCATAACGCGATGGCCGCGCCGGCGCTGGATGATCTTGCCGCCATCTGGGCCGACATCTGCCTCCTGTGTGACCGCCATGGCTCCAAGCTCCTGAACGGCGCGGTATCGCATCTGCCCGACATGCTGATGGTCGGCCGTCATCCGAGCGACAGCGATGGCCACGGCAGCCTCGGCTACGTGCCGATGGCGACAACCGGATATCTCGAACAGGCGAAACTCGCCGCACAGCGGACCTTCATACCCGGCACGGAATCGGCAGGATCAGGTCAGGACGATGTCGCCGCTACCGCCTTCCTGGCCTGGGCCAAGGAAGAACGAGCGGGCCGCTGCCTGGACGCCTGCCTGGCGAGCCTTGCCGTGATCGCTTCGCAGGCACTTCACGTTACCGGCCGTCAGGCGCCGGCTGCATTGCGTGATTTCGTTTCGGAGGTGCGCGGCATCGTGCCTCCGGTCGATGACGATCGCGTTCTTGGGCCGGAGTTGTCGCGCCTGGCAACACTGTTCACCTCGAAGGCATTCACACCCTGACGCCCCCTGCGTCTTCGCACAGTCATCACCAGGATCTTGTTCTCATGAATGGTCGCCTGGCTGATCACGAGAGCTTCGATGTCATCGCCAGGGGAAGGCCAGTCCGCAGCCGCCTGCGTGACCCAGGAGTAGACAAAGCACGCTAATGTCGAACATCTTGTAGAACTGCGCTTCGGTGACCGTTTCCGGCGGACCAAACTCATAGACACCCGAGTTATTGACCAGGATATCGATGCGTCCATATTGGCGACGTAAGCTGCTGGCTAAGGGAGCAATCATGCCCTTTCGTGGATGGTGCCGACCTCAACATGCGTTCAGCGTTTGCTCGTGCCCGATCTGGCTGATCATGGACGGCGAAAGGATGCCCCTATATGGCGATCCGGCAATCTGTCACCTTCACCAAAAAGCTTTCTGCGAAGCGAGCCCTGTTCATAAGCGGTTTTGTAGAGGTCGCGCTCCTGAAGCGCCGGCACCACAATGTCGATAAAGTCCTCAAAGCTCTCCGGCACGACGGTGCGGGTAAGATTGAACCCATCGATTTCGCCTTCATCCATCCATGACGAAAGCTCATCGGCAACCTCCGTGGCATCGCCGACGACGACCGGGTAACGCCCACCCATGGCGAGCTCCTGCAGCAACTGTCGCTTTGTCCAGCCGCGTTGTTGAGCAATCTGCGTTGCCGATTGGCTCGCATTGGATTTGCCGTAGATGATGGTCTCATCGAGATCGTACCTGGAAAAATCGATGCCCGTGCTGGCCGAAAAATGTGCGAGACCTGCCTCGGGATTGGCGTAGCGCAGATACTCTGCGTGCTTGTCTCGTGCCGCCGAGACGGAGCGATCGGTTATGACGGTGATACCGAGGAAGATCTTTATGTCCTCTGGCTTTCTGCCCGCCGCCACCACTGCCTCGCGCAACGAACGGGAGGCCGCGCGAGCGGAGTTCTTGTCAGGGGCTGCGATGAAGACGCATTCAGCATGTCGCGCTGCAAACTGCTTCCCACGGCCGGACGTTCCGGCCTGATAAAGAACCGGCGTGCGCTGGGGCGACGGTTCGGCCAGGTGATAGGCCTGCGAGCGGTAAAACGGCCCTTGATGGTCGATCACGTGTACCTTTGATGGATCGGCATAGATACGCCTTTCCTTGTCGGTCAGGACCGCATCATCCTCCCAGCTTCCCTCCCACAGCTTGTAGAGCAGGTCGAGATAGTCATCGGCGCGATCATAGCGGGTGTCATGCTCGATCTGGTTGTCAAGACCCAGGCCGCGCGCCGCGCTGTCGAGATAGCCCGTCACGATGTTCCAGCCGACGCGGCCATCGGTCAGATGATCCAGGGTCGAGATCCGTCTGGCGAAAATATACGGCGCGTCAGCACTGGCATTGACGGTGATACCAAATCCAAGGTTCCGGGTCACGGCCGCCATCGCGGAGACGAGCAGGAGAGGATCGTTGACCGGCAACTGAATGGATTCACGAAGCGTCAAATCGGCGGAGCCCTGGTAGACGTCGTAGACGCCCAAGATGTCGGCAAGAAAGATACCGTCGAACAGCCCGCGTTCCAGCGTGGCGGCAAGCGAGGTCCAGTAGTCGAGTGTCTTGTAGCGATGCGACTGATCCCTCGGATGCGCCCATAGCCCATGATTGATGTGCCCGACGCTGTTCATGTTGAACGCATTGAGCAATATCTGTTTTTTCATGGTCGCCATCTTCAGCTATTCCGATTTCAGATCGCGCCGTGGCGCGGTGGCCGTTTGCCATTGAGATAATAGTTGCCGATGGCCTGATATTTCCAGCGCACCGGGTCATGCAGCGTATGGGTGCGGGCATTACGCCAATAGCGATCGAAGTTGTCATCCGAAAGCGTCGATGAGGTGCCAGACAGCTCGAACAGCTTGTTGGCGGCAAGCAGGCTTGCCTTGGTCGTCAATATCTTCGCTTCCGCAACGGCGATCGAGGCGTGGGCAACGCTGTCCTCGGTCATATCAGCACGAGCCGCATCCGTTGCGTCTGCGGCTCGCTTCAGCAAGCCTTCCGCAGCCCGCAGCCGCAGCCAGACATTCCCGACGTTTTGCAGCGTCAAGGGATCTTCCGAGGCACGTTCGACCTTTGAATCCAGCCAGGGCCGGGCCCGTTCGCGGATGAACTGCAACATTTCCCGATAGGCACCCTGCCCTATGCCAAGATCGATGGCCGCATGCATGATTTGAGCGACCGGACCGATCGTCGTCGGGCGTTCGAAGGAAGACTGAAAGGGGACGATCCATTCCGGATCGATCTCCACCTGATCGAATCCGACCGAGCCACTTCCGGTAACCCGCTGCCCGAAGCCGTCCCAATCGTCGACGATCGTCACACCGGGTGCATTTCGTGGGATGAAGGCGAGATAAGCGACGTCCCTTGCGTCCTCCTCAGCAACGACAAGGGTCGGAATCCAGTGCGCGTAAATGGCGCCTGTGCAGTAAAATTTTTGCCCGTGAACTATCCACTTTCCCCGCTCGCGAAAAAGCCGGGTACGTCGCTTGAAATCGCGCTGGCCGATTTCCGCCAGCGCATTGCCAAAACGTTCGCCCGCCAGTGCGCGCTCGAAAAAGAAGCGTTGTTGCTTGACCGAGGCTCCGACACGCAAGACTTCAAGCGCGTAAAAGTGGTTTTGAGGAATCTGCGACAGCGATCCATCCGCGGCACCGATGATGGCGATCACCTGAGCCAGCGTGTGCGTCGACACGCCTGCACCGCCGAATTCGCGCGGCACGGTAATGCCCCACAAACCAGTTTCGCTGAAACGCTCCAGTTCACGCCATGGCAGGATGCGACCCCTGTCCCGTTCCGCGCTACCGACGGCAAATTCTGCCGCCAGGACGGTTGCCACCGCGATCGCCTCCTCGTCGTCGGAGATGAGATCGGGTCGCCGCAGCGGCGGCGGTGCGGGTTCGACGTGGATGCGAAAGTCGGTATCAGTCACGGTTTTCCTCGCTAGTTCCATTGATGGCGGGCCGGGAATATGCCGTTGAGCTGATAATTACCGAGCAAATGATATTTCCAGCGTACTGGGTCGTGAAGCGTATGCACGCGCGCATTTCGCCAATGCCGATCCAGATTGTGGGCAGCCCGCGTCGCCGCGGATCCCGCGACATCGAAGAGCTTTTCAGCCGCCTTCAGCGCGACTTCCGTCGTCAATATCTTGGCTTCGGCAACGGCGGCAGAGGCTCTGGCGCTCTCCGCTTCGCCGACAGGCGCCTTTGCCACCTCGTCGATAACGGCCGCCGCTTCGTAAAGAAGTGCTTGCGCTGCGTGCAAATCCGCGTGGAGATCGCCGATCTCATGCAGGATCGTCGGATCCTCGCAGGCCGACTGCAGGCCGGAATCCATCCAAGGTCTTGCGTGATCGCGGACAAAGGTCACGGCATCGGCAATCGCAGCCGCCGCTATACCGGAATCGATCGCCGCCTGAATGAGCTGCGAGATGGGACCGGAGACACCGGGCCTGTCCCCATAGGACCAGACTGGGAAAACCAAAGCTTCATCTATCGGTACGTCTGTAAATTCCACCGAGCCGCTGGCCGTCGTACGCTGGCCGAAAGAAGACCAGTCGTCGATAACGCGCACGCCCGGCGCGTCATAGGCAGCCCAAACCTGGACCGCACGCCCGTCATCGTCGACGGCGCGCGTCGGAATCCAATGAGCGAAGATGGCGCCAGTGGAATAGAAGCGCCGCCCGGTCAATCTTAATCCATCTGCCCCGCGCGCCAGGCGAGTTGAGCTGTGGTTGACCGCCTTCTGGCCACGCTCGGGCCCTGCATTGCCGATGCGATAACCGGCAAGTATATCGCCGTAGATACGGGCTTTCTGCTGTGGCGACCCCACATCGCGCAGCAGCGCCAGCACGCCGAACTGGTTCTGCGGAATCTGACCGAGTGCAGGGTCGGCTGCGCAAAGGATTTCGAAGACCTTGGCAAGCGTTACGCAGGAGACGTCGGCGCCTCCGTATTCCTTCGGCACAGTGATGCCGCCGAGGCCGCTTGCGGTATATTCCTCCACCTCATCCCAAGGAAGGCGACGAACGCGGTCCCGTTCTGCCGCACCCGCCGCGAAACGAGCCGCGAGGCCGTGGGCAATCTCCAACGCCTCTGCATCCGAGCGGATCAGATGTGGAGTACGCGGTCGCAACGGGCGCCTGATGGCGCTTTCTTCTTTCGAGCCGGACGCAGCCGGCACGGCATCAGGTTCAGTCATGGAGCTACTCCGGATATTGTTGCTGATATTAGCGCGCTCGCAGGCGCCGCACGGCATGGTCGCCTGCGAACTGCACCAAACAGACCATGGCAATGAGCACAGCAATGACAACCGCCATGACGGTGGTATCGAAGCGCTGATAACCATAGCGGATCGCCATATCTCCGAGACCGCCGGCGCCCACCGCGCCTGCCATGGCCGAGGCGCCGATCATGCTGACGATAGTGATGGTAAAGCCGCCGACGATGCCCGGAAGTGCTTCAGGCAGGAGCACATGGCGCACGATGTGCCAGCGTCGGCAGCCGATCGCCTGGGCAGCTTCGATCAACCCGCCGTCGACCTCGCGGAGGCTGACTTCGGCAATGCGCGCAAAAAACGGCGTAGCGCTGATCGAAAGCGGCACGACGGCGGCCCACACACCGATCGTCGTTCCGGTGAGCCATCGCGTCAATGGCAACAACGCCACCAGGAGAACGATGAACGGCGTGGCCCGAAAGCCGTTGATGATTGCGGCGAGAATGCCATGCAACCGCGGCGCATGGATGAGGCCGCCAGACGCCGAAAGCACCAGGAAGACAGCAAGAGGAATGCCGGCGATAAACGCGATGAGAGCAGAAGCACCGACCATCGCAATCGTATCAAGAAACGCCTGCCACAGGCGTTCATACATCATGGTCGACATAACCCAATACCCTGACTTGATGAGCAAGATCGGCAAATTGCGAGGGGACCGTCGGATTGCTCCCCGTCCGGCGTACTGCAATCAACAGCCGGCCGTGAACGCGACCCTCAATGCGGTCGAGCGAGCTCTGCAGCAACCGCACGGAAGCGCCGGTCGCGCTGGCTATTCTAGAAAGGTCGGGTTCCAAGCCACCCTCACCAGTATAGACCAGTTCCCAGATAGCCTGCGAATACTCGTTGCGCGGCGAAGATCGCAGATGCCTGGCTATATCCTCCGGGATTTCGCGGTTGAGGGGTCGCAAGAGCGCCTGCGTGGCAGAATGCTGCGGATTGCCGAAAATGCGCCAGACCGGCCCGGCTTCGGCAATCTCACCTTGATCGAGAACAAGCACGTGGTCGCAGATCTCACGGATGACGCTCATTTCATGGGTGATGAGAATGATGGTCAGCTTGAGACGGCGATTGATATCCTTGAGTAGGCCCAGGATGGAAAGCGTCGTCTCCGGGTCGAGCGCCGATGTCGCCTCATCGCAAAGGAGGATCTCCGGCCTATGAACAAGTGCGCGCGCAATGCCCACGCGTTGCTTCTGACCACCAGAGAGACGCGAGGGATAGGTGCTCTCCTTGCCCTCCAAACCCACCAGCGACAGGACTTCGGCCACTCTTTCTTCGATCTGCCGGCGCGGCACGCCTGCAACGATCAATGGCAAAGCGACATTGCCCCAGACAGTCTTGGCTGAGAGAAGATTGAAGTGCTGGAAAATCATGCCGATGCGTCGTCGCAATGCGACCAGCGCATCCTCATCGAGCACCGCAATGTCTTGTCCGTCGACCAGGACCTTTCCGCCGGTCGGCTTTTCCAGGCGGTTTATGGTCCGCAGCAAGCTGGATTTTCCGGCCCCGCTTCGCCCGATGATACCGTAGATCGCACCCGCCGGCACATGGAGGCTGATGTGCTTGAGGGCATGGACCGGACCAGCTGCCGACGAATAAATCTTCTCGACACCGTCAAAAGCTACCGACCCTATCGGAGAGCCTGACAGCGGCTGACCGACAACGGCGGCGTGCTGCAAGGTGCCGCCGCTCGCCGCCGTCTTGTGTTCCGGATCCTGCCTTATCCGCTCGATCAATTCAGCCATGGGAGCGTATAAAGCTTCTGATCATTGGCGAATGCTTTGCTGATTGCTGCCCGTACGGCCGGCGAATTCTGATAAAGCGCCACGAGCTCCTTAATCCCGGCATCATCTACCTTTTGCTTTTGTACTGCAAAAATGATGGCAAATTGCTTGTCGTCCACACCGGAATAGATAAGGCCCGAGCTCGGATCGAAGGCCTTGGATGCGACGATGAAGTGCGGATAGCCCTGGGCCAGGTCGACATCACCGGTCACGCGCGCAAGCTGCGGACCCTCGACCTCGTTGAAGGTCAGCTTCTTAGGGTTGTCGACGATATCGTCGAGCGTGCCCTTGAAGCCCACGCCATCCCTGAGCTTGATAAGCCCAGCCTTTTGCAGCAGGAGCAGCCCACGACCTTGATTGACGGGATCATTGGCGATCGCAACCTTTCCGTTTTGCGGCACATCGGCAAAATTCTTGTACTTCAAAGAATAGATACCGATATTGGCGAGAACGCCGATGCCTGCGCTGACAAACTCATAGCCCCGTTCTTTGATCGCATTGTTCAGGAACGGCTGATGCTGGAAATAGTTGACATCGATATCGCCGGATTGAAGCGCGATGTTTGGCGTCGTCCAATCACTGAATTCGACAACCTGGATATCCAAGCCCTTGGCCTTAGCCTCAGGGATCACTGCCTCGATGGAGTCGGCATAAACGCCCGGCACAACGCCCACCTTGATTGTCTCGGCCTGTGCAACCCCCGTCGCTGCAAGTAGAATTGCTGAAAAAAGACCTGCAATATGAATTCTCATGGCATCCTCTCGGGTTCAATGACACGAAAGATAAAGACCACAAATTTTATAGGCAAAGACGGAAATACCCACCAACGAGCCTATATGGAATATTTTTTCTCCAGTCCGTCCGATTTGCCATGATGTCTCTCAAAACTGCATAGGTAAAAGCCGCAATCCTTCTTCTGCGCCCTATTGCATCGGGAGCGGGAAAAAGGTGGGCTAGCCTGTCGGCTTCGGCAAGCCGGACGATATCACGTCCCGGCTTCGCGATCGCTTCTGACCATGATGGATGAGGCGTTTCCGCATCGATAATGACGCACTCGCCGTTATGTCCTGTGACCCCTATGGGCTGGCGGTCACCTAGACTTCAAATCGCTAACGATGTTCGACAAAAGCAACGCTGGCATCGCTGACAATGGCGACATGCGAATAGGCCGCCTGTCTGGCCGCCTGGGCGTCTGCGCGCATGATTGCGGTGACGATGATATCGTGCTCATCGAAGGACTTGGCAAGGCGTCCGGGAAGGCGGAATTGTGCGCGACGGAAGGGGGCAAGCCGGGCGCGCGTTTGCGTCACAAGCTCGAGGATATGGTCGTTATGCGCGCCACGATAGAGCTGATTGTGAAACTCGACATTGTATGTGGCATAATCTTCCTCGGCGCCGGCACGCACCAGCCGGGCGGAAGCGTGATGTTGGCGCTCAAGGGTGCGACGTTCATCGACGGTCATTCGTTCCGCCGATAGGCGCGCGCAAATGGCTTCAAGCTCCGCCATTGCCTCAAACATCGAATGCAGATAGGCACCACTAACATTCGTCACAACAGCACTGCGGTTCGGTTCACGGCCGACAAGCCCCATCGCGCCAAGTTCGCGTAAGGCTTCGCGAACCGGGGTCCGTGATACCTCGAAGCGGGCCGCCAGCGTTATTTCGTCAAGCTTCTCGCCCGGCAGGAGCGCTCCCGTTACAATCATATCGGCCATAGCCCGCACCATCTGTTCGACGGTCGTTCCCGGCCTCACAACTTCCCTACGCTTGATCTGCTTCACAGAAATAGGCGAATCCTCAACATCTTGCATACAGATGTATGCACGAACGAACCAAAGTCAATTGTCAATTTAATTGGTTGTTTTTCAATGATATTTTTTAACAGAAAATCTCTGTCGAATCGGTCGCTGCGGCGTTCATCGCAAAATGAAGATTAAAAAAAGTGCATTGCTTATTTCAGGGCATTATTTCAACAGAATCTGCATACACTTTTTGCTATCAAGACTTCCATGAGACTTTAGTATAATAATATCAAAATCTTAATATCTGGCATGATGATTGCATACACTTTCATGTGATCCTTCTTACGAACCGGGCTCCAGCCCCAAGGAGCATTCCCATGACCAGACTCCTTCACATGACTCGCCGCAACTTTCTCCAGGCTTCGGCTGCAGGTGCAGTCACCAGTGTGGCGCCGGGCCTTCTGTCATCTCGCGCCTACGCCCAAACCGCCCTCACCGTCGGTTTCATCTATGTCGGCCCAAAAGATGATTATGGCTACAACCAAGCCCATGCCGAAGGCGCTGCCGTCGTCAAGGCGCTTCCTGGTGTCACCGTAGTCGAAGAGGAAAACGTCCCTGAAACCGTCGACGTTCAAAAGACGATGGAATCGATGATCAATCTTGACGGTGCCACGCTGATCTTCCCGACGTCATTCGGTTATTTCGATCCGCATATGCTGGCCATGGCCGCCAAATATCCCAACATCCAGTTCCGCCACTGCGGCGGTCTCTGGCAGGCCGACAAGAACCCGGTCAATACCGGCTCCTATTTCGGTTACATTTTTCAGGGTCAATATCTGAACGGCGTGACCGCCGGTTATGCCACGAAGAGCAAGAAGATCGGCTTTGTTGCAGCCAAGCCGATCCCGCAGGTTTTGCAAAACATCAACGCCTTTCTGCTCGGCGCGCGCTCCGTCGATCCGGCCATCACCTGCCAGGTGATCTTCACGGGCGAATGGTCACTGGCTGTCAAGGAGGCCGAAGCGACCAACGCGCTGATCGACCAGGGGGCGGATGTCATCACCTGCCATGTCGACAGCCCAAAGGTCGTCGTCGAAACCGCCGCCGGCCGCGGTGCCTTCGTCTGTGGCTATCACGCCAACCAGAGCCCCCTTGCACCGGCGAAGTATCTGACTGGCGCGGAGTGGGCCTGGGGGAATGTGTACTCCGATTTCGTCAAAAAGGCGCAGGCCGGCGGAAAGCTCGGCAATTTCGTTCGCGGCGGCCTGAAGGACGGCTTCGTCAAGATGAGCCCGCTCGGCCCCGGCGTTTCGGATGAATCCCGCAAGAAATTCGAGGCGACGCTTGCCGAGATGATGGCGGGAAAATTCTCGGTCTTCAAAGGCCCGATCAAGGACAACAAGGGCAATGTCGTCATCACCGAGGACAAGAGCTTCGCCGAGGACGCAATCGAACTCGAAAGCATGAACTATCTCGTCGAAGGCGTTGTCGGCTCCACGGCCTGATTATCGAGGGAGAACCGTCATGACGGTTGAAGTCAACGAGCCTGCATTGTCCATCGTCCAGCAGAGGCGGGCGCAGCTGCGCCCGGCCCTCGAATGGCTCGCGCGACGGGCCGAGCCTGTGGTGATCACGCTTGGCGCAATCCTGGTCGGCCTCGCACTGTTCTCCCTCTTCATCCTGGCCGTCGGCAAATCGCCGGCCGACCTCTTTCGCTTCATGTATGCCGGCGGCTTCGGCAGCTGGTTTTCCATCCAGAACAGCTTGAGCCGCGCCTCCCCCCTGCTACTCACTGCGCTTTGCGTTGCGCTGCCGGCAAGACTCGGTCTCGTCATCATCGGTGGCGAAGGCGCCGTCGTCCTCGGCGGTGTGGCGGCTGCGGCGATCGCATTGCCGGTCATCGGCCTGTTGTCGCCGATCATCGTTCTTGTCCTCATGGCGCTTGCCGCCATGACGATCGGCGGCATTTGGATCGGTCTTGCCGGCTTCCTTCGCCATTATCGCGGCGTCAACGAAACCATCTCCTCACTGCTGCTCGCCTATATAGCCATCGCCTTGATGAACCAGTTCGTCGAAGGACCGCTGCGCGATCCGGCAAGCCTGAACAAGCCCTCCACCAAGCCACTGCCACACGACTATATGCTCGGCAATATTCCAGGCATGGACGTGCATTGGGGCCTCGTCATCGGCATTATCGCCTGTGTTTTCTCGTGGATATTGCTCGAGATGACCAGTTACGGCTTCGCCGCTCGCATCGCGGGCGGCAATGCTCGAGCCGCGCAGATTCAGGGCTTGCCCGTGGGGCGGCTAATTGCCGGTTTCACGGCAATTGCCGGCAGCTTCGCCGGCCTTGCCGGCATGATCGAGGTCGTCGCGGTCCAGGGCAGTGCCAATGCTTCGCTTGCCGCCGGGTATGGTTATACCGGCATCCTTGTCGCTTTCCTGGCGCGTCACAATCCGCTTGCGATCATCCCGGTCGCCATCCTTCTCGGCGGCATCGACGCATCCGGCGGCCTGATCCAGCGCCGCATGGGCCTGCCCGACGCGACCGTGCTCGTGCTGCAGGGCACGCTCTTCATCGTCATCCTTTTTGGCGAAACCTTCTATGGCCGCTTCAAGATCTTCAATCCCGACCTCTGGAAAAGGAGCGCATGATGGACGATACCGCAATCGGTCTCTGGGGCGTGCCCCTTGCCATCCTCGCCGGCGCGATCCGCGTCTCGACGCCCTTCATCTTCGTCAGCCTCGGCGAGACGATCACCGAGCGTTCCGGCCGCATCAATCTCGGCCTTGAAGGCACGCTCGTATTCGGCGCCATGACGGCCTATGCGGTCGCCGTGATGAGCGGTTCGGCCTGGCTCGGCGTGCTCGGCGCGATGGCAACCGGGGCGATCTTCGGCGCTGTACACGGCTGGATCTGCAAATGGCCGAAGGTCAACGACATCGCCATCGGCATCGCCATGATGCAATTCGGCCTCGGCCTCGCTTTCTTTCTCGGCAAGACCTTCATCCAGCCTGTCGCGCCGCACCTGCCGGCGATCCCCTTCGGTTTCTGGTCAAACCTGCAGCCGGTACAGGCAGCGTTGAACATCAACATCCTTTTTATTCTCGGTGCAGCTCTCGCCCTTGTCCTCTGGTGGGCATTCAGGAACACCAGGATCGGCCTCATGCTGCGCGTCGTGGGCGACAGTACGGACGCGGCGCGCGCCATGGGCATCGACCCCGATCGTGTCCGGCTACTGGCAACCGCTGTCGGCGGTTCGCTGGCTGCGATCGGCGGCGCCTATCTATCGCTCTACTATCCAGGCTCCTGGAACGAGCGCATCTCCTCTGGACAGGGCCTGATGGCCGTGGCGCTGGTGATCTTTGCGCGCTGGAACCCGATCGGCTGCTTCGTTGCCGCACTTCTCTTCGGCGGTGCCGGCGCGCTTGGCCCAGCTTTGCAATCCGTCGGCGTGACGCAGGGATATTATCTCTTCTACGCCGCTCCGTACGTGCTGACGCTCGTCATCATGATCATCACCTCCTCGCCCACCCGCGCGCTTAGCGGCGCTCCCGGCGCGCTTTCGCTCACCAAATAGGAAGATCAGCCATGAACAGTCTCGCAGCCGCAGCCATCGTTCAGAAACTGACTTACATCAACGCCGATCCCTATAAATGGCCCTATAATGGCGCCCTCAGACGGGACAACACAGCGCTCATCATTATCGACATGCAGACGGATTTCTGCGGGCCTGGCGGCTATGTCGATCACATGGGCTATGATCTTTCGCTGGTACGCGCGCCGATCGAGCCGATCAAACGGGTTTTGGCCGCCATGCGCGCCAAGGGCTATCATATCGTTCATACCCGCGAGGGTCATCGCCCCGATCTTGCCGACCTGCCTGCCAATAAGCGCTGGCGCTCGCAGCGCATCAATGCCGGCATCGGCGACCCCGGCCCCTGTGGCCGCATCCTCGTGCGCGGCGAGCCCGGCTGGGACATCATCGAGGAACTGAAACCGATAGACGGCGAGACGATCATCGACAAACCCGGCAAGGGTTCCTTCTATGCCACAGATCTGGAGCTGATCCTGAACCAGAAGCGCATCGAGAACATCATTCTCACCGGCATCACGACCGACGTCTGCGTTCACACCACCATGCGCGAGGCGAATGATCGCGGCTTTGAGTGCCTGTTGCTCGAAGATTGCTGTGGCGCGACCGATTACGGAAATCACCTTACCGCCATCAAGATGGTGAAGATGCAGGGCGGCGTCTTCGGCTCGGTTTCTAATTCCAAGGCCTTGATCGAGGCATTGCCCTGATGCCTTCACTACGTGCCCATGTCTATCGTGTTTCTGCGCAAGGACCGGACGATACCTCCGGGGTCGAAGCGCTTTTTGCCGACGGCCTGGCGGCCAAGAATGTCGTAGCTATACTCGGCAAGACCGGGGGCAATGGCTGCGTTAACGATTTCAGCCGCGGCTATGCTACCCGCAGCTTCGAAACACTCTTTCGACAGCACGGCGCCGATGACGTCTCGCTCGTCATGTCCGGGGGGACGGAGGGGGCACTCTCGCCGCACTGGACGGTGTTCGCGCGAGAAGTGGTCGATGCGCCGGCCGAACGCGCGCTGGCGATCGGGGTTGCGCGTACGCCTTCGCTACCAGCCCAACATCTCGGACGGCGCGAACAGGTTCTGCTTGTGGCTGAAGCTGTGCGTATAGCGATGCGTGACGCCGGCATCGACGACCCAAGCGATGTCCATTTCGTCCAGATCAAATGCCCGCTCCTCACGCTCAGCCGCATCAGCGCGGCCGAAGCCGAGGGAAACACACTCGCCACCCGCGACACGTTGAAATCGATGGGCCTGTCGCGCGGCGCATCGGCGCTCGGCGTGGCGGTCGCGCTCGGCGAGGTTGACGAAAGAGCGCTCCGCGACACCGACATCTGTTACAGCCATGAACTCTTCTCGCGCCGCGCCTCCGCCTCGGCCGGCGTTGAATTGACGGATCACGAAATCATTGTGCTCGGCATGAGCGATCGATGGTCGGGGCCACTGGCGATCGACCATGCGGTAATGCGTGATGCCGTCGATGTAGCCGCGGTGCGCGAGGCATACGAACGCCTGCCGGCCAACAGCCGCCTCGCTGCCGTTCTCGCCAAGGCCGAACCGGATCCGACCGGAAAGATTCGTGGCAAGCGCCATACGATGCTGGACGATTCCGATATCTCAGGCACGCGCCATGCGCGCGCCTTCGTTGGCGGCGTGCTCGCTGGCCTCTTCGGCATCACGGATCTCTACGTCTCCGGCGGCGCCGAACATCAAGGGCCTCCCGGCGGGGGTCCCGTCGCCATCATTGTCGAAAAGGAGCATTGAGGTGAGCATAATTCGCGATACCCCTCTTCCACAGGCCGGCAAGGCGGTCGGCATCGAAACGCTCGACATGACCATGCGTTTTGGCAGCTTCACAGCACTCGACCACGTATCCGTAAGTATTCCTGCAGGTACCTTCCACGCGCTGCTCGGTGAAAACGGCGCGGGGAAATCGACGCTCGTCAAGTGCATCATGGGCTTCTATCACCAGACCTCAGGTTCCCTGTCTGTCGACGGTCGCGAGGTGGCGGTCGCCTCCCCGAAGGACGCAGCTACTTATGGTCTTGGTATGGTTTACCAGCATTTTACGTTGGTGCCGTCGCTCACAGGTGCGGAAAATCTCGTCATCAGCCGCACCGAAGTACCCGCCATCGTCAACTGGGCCAAAGAGCGTAAGGCGCTTGCGGCCTTCATGGAGCGGATGCCCTTCAAGATCCCGCTCGACCGGCGGGTCAGCGAGCTTGCCGCCGGCGAAAAGCAGAAGCTCGAAATCGTCAAGCAGCTTTATCTTGGCCGCAACTTCCTCGTACTTGACGAACCAACCTCGGTGCTGACGCCGGCGGAGGCAGATGAGATGCTCGGCCTGGTGAGGGGCATGACCGAACGCGGCGAGTTGACCGTTTTGATGATCAGCCACAAATTCCATGAGGTGACGAAATTCGCCGACGCGGTCTCGATCCTGCGACGTGGCAAGCTTGTCGGCGGCGGCAAGGTCGGCGAACTCTCAACGGCGGATATGGCGGCGATGATGATCGGCGACATCAAACTCGCTGAACTCGATACTCGCATTCGCGTCGCAGATACAGCAAAACCGGTGTTGCAAGTCGAACGGGTCAAGGCTCCGGACCGTTCCGGCCTGAAGACGATCGAGATCGACAAGCTGACGGTGCGTTCCGGCGAGATTGTCGGCATCGCTGGTATTTCCGGCAATGGCCAGAAAGAACTCACGGAAATTCTCGCCGGGCAGCGGCCGACCGAGACTGGAGCGATCAGCGTCAACGGCGAGATCTACGGTGCAACGCGGCCCGAAACACGAAAGAACAACGTCCGCTTCATTCCGGAAGAGCCCCTGCAAAATGCCTGTGCGCCGCGCATGACCGTCAGCGAAAATCTCGCCTTCCGCACCTTCGACCTGACGGAGACCGGCACTGACGCGATCTGGCTAAACAGGGGCCGGATGAAGAAGCGGGCGACATCGCTGATTTCCGACTTCAAGGTGAAGACAGCATCATCCTCTTCGCCGATCGCGGCCCTTTCTGGCGGCAATGTTCAGCGTGCCGTGTTGGCGCGGGAGCTGACGGGCGACGTTGATCTGTTGATCGTCTCCAATCCCTGCTTCGGCCTCGATTTTTCTGCCGTCGCCGAAATCCGCGCCCGTATCATGCGTGCCCGCAACGCCGGGGCGGCCGTGCTGCTTTTGTCGGAGGATCTCGACGAACTTCTGGAAATGTCGGATCGCATCATGGTGATCTCCGAAGGCAAGCTCGTCTACGAAACACCGGCGCAGACCGCCGATGTCTCGGTGATTGGCGCTCACATGGCGGGACATCACTGATGACCGACGTCAAGGCTCAACCGTTCCCTTTCCCGCTGCGACGCGAGACCGTGGCATTGATCGTCATCGACATGCAGCGTGATTTTGCCGAGCCCGGCGGCTTCGGCGCCAGCCTCGGCAATGATGTCAGCCGCATCACGAGGATCATCCCCGATGTGAAGCGGCTGATCGCGGGTTTCCGTTCAGCCGGCCTGCCGGTGATCCATACGATGGAATGCCACAGACCTGACCTTTCCGACCTGCCGCCCGCCAAGCGCGACCGCGGCAATCCTTCGCTCAGGATCGGTGACAAGGGACCGATGGGCCGCATCCTGATTGCCGGCGAGCCTGGCACGGCAATTCTTCCCGAGCTCGCACCCATCGATGGCGAGATCGTCATCGAAAAACCCGGCAAGGGCGCCTTCTACGCCACCGGACTCGGCGACATCCTGAAGCGTAAGGGTATCAAGCAGCTTGTCTTTGCCGGTGTCACCACTGAAGTCTGCGTCCAGACCACCATGCGCGAGGCCAACGACCGCGGCTATGAATGCCTCCTCGCCGAAGAGGCAACCGAAAGCTATTTCCCCGAATTCAAGTCTGCCGCCATCGCAATGATCCAAGCGCAGGGCGCTATCGTCGGCTGGACGGCGCATATCGATGACATTCTGGAGGCCATCAACCATGCCTGAAACGACTCGCGAACTGTTGACGGCGGGTGGCTGGAAAGAACTGGAATTCGGTCCCTTCCGACCTGACGTGACGATCCACTGGATCCGTCCCTTCGAAGGCGACCAGCCCGGCGTGGCACTGCTGAAATACGAGGCCGGAGCCTCGGTGCCGCGCCATCGCCACGAAGGGCTCGAAACCATCCTGGTGCTTGAGGGCACCCAATCCGACGAGGCTGGCGACTACGGCAGGGGCAGCTATGTGGTGAATGCTGCCGGCACCGAACATTCGGTCTGGAGTGATACC
Source organism: Rhizobium sp. WW22 (assembly GCF_047041135.1). Classification (NCBI taxonomy): domain Bacteria; kingdom Pseudomonadati; phylum Pseudomonadota; class Alphaproteobacteria; order Hyphomicrobiales; family Rhizobiaceae; genus Rhizobium; species Rhizobium sp. WW22. Next base: position 396,714 of record NZ_CP178199.1, on the reverse strand, counting down.
GGTTGCGTCGTGCTCATCCAATGGGACCGACCCGTCAAAATACTCGAAGAGAAAACAACATGAGAGCGGGACCAGCTTTCGACATCGCCTCCCTACACGCAGCCTACCAGAACGGTCTGACGGCCGCCGACATGATCGGCACGGTGTTTGCGCGCATTGCCGAGGTGAACGATCCCGGCATCTTCATCCATCTTGTCGACATAGGGGATCTGCTCGTCGAAGCTGAAGCGCTAGGCGCCTTCGACCCGGCGACAAAACCGCTTTGGGGCATTCCCTTTGCCGTAAAGGACAATATCGACGTCGCCGGCATGCCGACGACCGCTTCGTGCCCCGACTACGCCTATATGCCCGACACAGATGCCACCGTTGTTCGCCTGCTGAAAGAAGCCGGTGCTCTGGTAATCGGTAAGACGAATCTCGATCAATTCGCAACTGGCCTCGTCGGCGTCCGCACTCCGTATCCCGTTCCGCGCAACGCCATGGATGCCGATTTGGTGCCAGGCGGATCGAGCTCGGGTTCAGCCGTGGCGACGGCGCAGGGTATCGTCAGCTTCGCGCTCGGCACCGATACTGCCGGATCGGGTCGCATTCCAGCCGGCCTCAACAATATCGTCGGCATGAAACCCAGCCTCGGCGCATTGTCGACAAGCGGCGTTATTCCCGCCTGCCGCACGCTGGATTGTGTTTCAATCTTCGCGCTGACGGTCGACGACGCCTGGCGGGTATTCGAGGTTGCCGCATGTCACGATGCCAAGGACGCCTATTCGAAAACCATTCCGGCCAATGGGTTTAGGCAAGCACCGCCGGCCCTGACCATCGGCGTGCCGGCGAAGGCCGACCGGTTGTTCTTCGGTGACGCCGTCATGGAGGCTGCCTATGACGAGGCCTTGCTTATGTTGACGAAACTGGGCCATCGCCTGGTGGAAGTATCATTTGGCGATTTCTACAGGGTGGCAAACCTGCTTTATGAAGGCGCCTGGGTGGCGGAGCGCTATGCGGCGGTCAAGGATTTCTTCGACGCCAAGGAGGCGAGCTTCCATCCCGTCACCCGCGGGATCTATGGCGGCGCCAAGCAGCTTTCGGCCGCGGACGCCTTCAAGGGTCTCTATGCGCTGCAGGCCTTGAAACAGAAGGTTGCTCAGCTGATCGCATCGGTCGATCTCTTTTGTGTACCGACGGCGCCGACACATTACACACATGCCGACCTCGAGGCCGAGCCGATCCGCGAAAATTCTCGTCTCGGCACTTACACCAACTTCGTCAATCTGCTCGACATGTGCGGCATCGCCGTGCCAGCGGGCATACGCAGCGACGGTCGTCCAGCCAGCGTGACCCTGCTGACATCGTCGGGACGCGACGGCCTCACGGCTTCGCTTGCTCGTGACATTCACGCAAGCAGCGGCTTGACGCTCGGCGCAACCGGATGGCTGCAGCCGAAGCCGAACGATACGATCAGCGTTGACGAAGCCGGGCTGATCGATATCGCGGTGGTCGGCGCCCATCTCTCCGGCATGCCGCTGAACGCACAACTCCTTGCCCTCGACAGCCGCTTTCTGCGGAAAGCACGAACATCGGATTGCTATCGGCTTTACGTCTTGCCGGGGCAGAAGCCGGCAAAGCCGGGACTTATTCGTGTTCCACAGGCGACCGGCGGTCAAATCGATGTCGAAATCTGGCAAATGACGCCGGCCGCGTTCGGCCAATTCGTTGCGACCATCCCCTCACCCCTCAGCATCGGCACCCTTTTTTTATCGGATGGCACGTCGACCAAGGGATTTCTGGTCGAAGCCACCGCCATCGCCGACGCGACGGATATCACGCATTATGGCGGATGGCGCACCTATATCGCTGCGACGGCGTAAGGCTTCAAAGAAGCGCCGATAATGCGCCACCGCACATCTAAAGAAGTTCCTGCAAATCCATTTTTCAGATGAAGATTAGGAAACGGATTGGAACCCGCGACCTCGGTCATTCGACGCCTTCAGTGACGGTTCACGGTCGCTCCAAAAACGGTCTCTCTTAAAAATGCAAATGCTACCTATTGACGATAGGAGTATATGCTCTTATTTTCGCCTTTATAGGAGCATATGCCCCTATATAAAGAACAGGAGCGAGATTATGAGTGAAGCTGAGGTACTTGTAAGCGGAGCAACCGGACGGACCGGCGGTGCCGCAATCGATGAATTACTTAAGATGGGCAAGTCGGTGCGCGCCTATGTGCGTTCGGACGATGAGCGAGCAACCGCCCTCAGGCAGCGGGGAGTGGATATCGCTGTCGGAGATTTCACCGACATCGATGACATCCGCGCTGCCATGGAAGGCGTCCGATCGGCCTATTTCCTGCATCCGATTGCGCCAGGCATCATCGGCGCCGCGGCCTATTTCGCACAGGCCGCAAAGGAAGCGGGCGTCACAGCAATCGTCAACATGTCGCAGATATCGGCGCGCCGCGAATCGGCGAGCCACGCGGCGCAGGACCATTGGATTTCCGAGCGGGTCTTCGACTGGTCCGGCGTGCCAACGACCCATCTTCGTCCCACCTTCTTCGCCGATTGGCTCGTTTATCCGCATTTCGCAAAGGAGATATGGGCGACGAAAAAGATCGAGTTTCCCTTTGCCAACGGTCGTCACGCACCGATCGCGACCGATGATCAGGGGCGGGTGATTGCGCATCTTTTGGCAAATCCGCGGGGGCATGAGGGCAAGATTTATCCCCTCCATGGACCGATCGAGATGAACCATACCGAGATCGCCGCCGCCATGAGCGAAGTGCTCGGCGCACAGATCGACTATGCGCCGACTTCGATCGACGTGTTCAAGGACAAGATGGAAAATCTCTACAAGTTTCCGCCTTTCCTCGTGCAGCACCTGGTCGCAGTCGCCCAGAACTATCGTGATGGCATCTTTGCGGGCACGAACGATGCTGTTGAGAAAATCACCGGAACGCCAGCACTCTCGGTCCAGCAATTCATCACCAACAATCGTGCCGCCTTTGCGTGAGCACCGTCGAGGCAAGGAGCTTGAACAATGTCGAATATTCAAGGCGAGCGTCACCCGTTTCTGGACGACCTGACTGCGGACGCGGAGCTGACCAGCTCCGTGCTGCGAGGTCCCGTCATCGGACGCGACGAGATCAAGCTGGCCGTCAACACAGTCGGGGCCTTCTACGCTTCGCAGGATCCCACGTTTCTCGAGACTGTCGGCGCGCGCCTCTTTCTTGAATACGAGGCGGTTCTGACAAGCGGGGAAAGGCTGAACGCCACCGTCGTCGTCGATCGCAACTCTGATGGTTCGGTACCACGCGTCAGCGTGCGGATGAGCCCGCTTGGTGCTGTGTTATCTCTTGCCGCCAATCTTCGCGAGGCACTGTCCGGCCGGTTGCCGGAAGACCTTTTTCTTTAAACCGAACGCCCACGGGCAGGTATCGATATCGGATGCCCTGATCTGTGGCTTTAGAGAGGTAATTTGTCATGGATGTCACCAACGCCACCGTCTTCATTACCGGAGCTAATCGCGGCCTGGGCCTCGCCTTCGCACGCGAAGCCCGTCGTCGCGGAGCAAAGAAGGTCTATGCAGGCATGCGCAATACGAACGGCTTCGACGAACGGACATCATTCCCGTCCGGATCGATGTCACGGATAAAGCATCAATCGCTGCGGCAGCAGAATTGGCGACGGATACCGATCTGCTGATCAACAACGCGGGCATCGCTGCTCTTATCGACGGGCCTCTGGCAAACGATGTCGAAGAGCAGTCGCGACGTCTGTTCGATACCAACTATTATGGCGTCGTCCGCGTCACGCAGGCCTTCGAGCCGATCCTGTCGGCCAAGCCGCGTGCTGCCATCATCAACGTGCTATCCGATATCGTGTGGCTTCCGCGGCCTATTTTGACACCCTATGCTGCATCAAAGGCGGCGGCATGGAGCTTCACGAACCAGCTTCGCTTTCACCTTCAGGATCGTAGCATCCAAGTTCTCGGTCTGCATGTGGGTTTCGTGGATACCGACCTGACCAATGGCATCGATGTGCCAAAAGCCAGCCCGGAAGATGTGGTGCGCCAAACCTATGAAGCGCTCGCCGCCGGCAAGAGCGAGATCATGGCCGACCAGGGAACGGCACTGCTGAAGAGCACGCTCGCTGCCGAGGTACCCGGTTATATCACGCCGCCGGCAGGATTGTTCTAAGCGCCAAAATGGTGGAGAAACCGCCAAGCCGCAGGCTATGTGATGCGGAGGCCTTGGCCTTTGCGCCATATAGCCTGCGGACAATAAGCAGGATTCGAAAGGAAAGCGACATGTTGTCGGCGAACCAACCGCTTGGAATCGATCAATGCAATTGCTCCGCCATGAGAAAGGCGAGCCGACAGATCACGCGGTTCTACGATGCCCATCTTGAGCCCGTCGGGCTGCGTATCACGCAGTTCCTGACCCTGGCGGCTCTCGACGAAGCTGACGGTGCCACCGTCAACGCTCTCGCGGAACGGCTCGATATCGAGCGGACGGCGATGGGAAAGATGGTTGGCTTTCTGGAACGCGACGGTTTCGTCACGATCAAGCCATCACCCACGGACGGTCGAGTTCGTATCATTGAACTCACGGACGAAGGCCGACGCTTGCATGAGAGAGCGGCTCCTCTCTGGCGGGATGCGCAGCAAGAATTCGAACGACTGAACGGTGGGACCAATGTGGCAACGCTCCGGCAAAGCCTGAGAGAGATTGTCGTTGGCGACTTGCCGGCCGTCTCGTCCGGAGACTGAGCCTTCGGAAGAGGCCCGCCGATCACGGACCAATCAAATGGACGAACGTCAACGGGAGCGGGAAAAGGCTGGGGGTAGGCTGTGAGGTCGAGCTTTGCCTGTTTGAGACGACCGTATGGCACTACACGCCATCCACCGAGATGTCGATGAGGTGTGCACCATGGGCGTAGAACTCGACGTGTGCGGCGTTGTCGAGGGCCATCTGATCGCCGCAGACGGGACTCCAGTTGGCGGGATAGAAGGCCAGGATCACAGGAGCACCACGAAGGTCTTCCAGAGCTACGGTCTGGTCTCGATAGTCTCACAGTCGTGGCGCTAACACGCAGTTGACCAAATCGAGGAAGATCCCAATTAAGCGCAAAGCGACGAAATTACCGGTCTCCCTCAGATTGCAGTAACGAGAGATGCTGGTGGAGCATATTTGTCGAAAGCGTTGGTGATACGACATTGCGGCATCTCAGCCCTCGCCCGGTTCATCTTCCGTGATCTTTTTCAACAGGAACAGTAGCGCGACCCGTTCGGCAGGGTTAAGCCGTCCCATCGTCTTTTCGCTGATGATATGCGCGTTCGGATACATGGAGCGCAGGACTGCTTCACCCTTCGCCAGCAGCGAGATGATAACCTTGCGGCCATCGGCAGCGTCCTTGGAGAGATTGATGAGACCACGCGCCTTGAGGCGCTCCACGATGCCGCGAATAGTTGCCTGATCGACCGAGGTTGCCTTCACCAACTCGGCCTGCGAACTTGGGCCACGGTCGTGGAGCGTACAAAGGGTGACAAACTGCACGGAGGTCAGGTCGGGATCGCTAGCATTTTCCTGGAAAATCGCAAGATGCCGCTGATAGGCCTTGCGCAACAGATGTCCAACCTGCTCGGTCACCTGATAGCCCGCCCGCGGGTCCGCTTCTCCGATGTCGCTATTTTCTGCCATGCTCGCGTCGTCCGCTCCTATTGACGCTTCTAATCCTCCAAAATCCAACAAATCGCAAGCGGGCCGAAGCGCAGCGTGACATGGAGGAGAGGCGGACGAGCAATCGCTTCTTGAGAAAATCCCCGTGAACGGCATCGGGCCGACCACGGGGGCTGCTATTCTATTCGAGAGCCATGTTTCTGGATTCAGCATTGATGAAGGCTACGCTGGCTGCCGCAAGCAACAGAAGACCGGAGATGACACCGAGCGCCAGACCAAAATTCGAGGTCATGACCGGCGCGACAATCGACGGCGCCAGAAGCCCCCCGAAACGCGCGACGGACCCGGACAAGCCCATGCCGCTGGCGCGAAGCGTGGTCGGATAGATTTCCGGCGTGAAGGCGTAGATCGCGCCCCAGGTGCCGAGCAGCGCAAAGCTAAGCAGCAGCGTTGCGGAGATGACGATCTCGACCGACTGGCCCAGCCCATAACCCAATGTGCCGATGGCGCTCAGGATCAGGAAACCGATCAGGGTCGGCTTGCGGCCCCATTTCTCGACGCCGTAGGCCGCCAGCGCATAGCCCGGAAGCTGGGCGATCGCCAGCACGAGGAGGAACAACTGACCGCGCATGAAGCCGAAGCCTTCTCCTGCCAGCCGCACCGGCAGGTAGACAAACACGCCATAGTAGGAAACCGAGATCAGCATCCACGCCAGCATCAGAAAGATGGTCCGACGCCGAAGCTCCGGCGACAGCAGCGCGGCAATCGACTTGCGCTGTGGCGCCTGTGGCGTCAGCGGTGCGATCTCGACGACGTTGCCGTTGGTGGCGGCGACGCGCTGAAGAACCTTGCGTGCCTCTTCCGATTTTCCCTGTTGGCTGAGATAGAGTGGTGACTCCGGCACATAAAAGCGCAGGAAAACACCGACAAGCGCCGGCAGACCGGTCACGAAGAAGATCGTGCGCCAGGGCTCTCCGCCTTGCGAACCGGCGACCAGTGCGAGAAGCGCCAGTGCCACAGTTCCCACAGCCCAGAAGCCTTCGAGCAGCACGAGCCAGCGACCGCGTCGGTCTGACGGAAGAAACTCGGCCATCATGGCGTAGTCAACCGGAAGCGTTCCACCCACACCGAGACCTGTCAGGAAGCGCGCGACGAGCAACCAGTGCAGATCAGGAGCAAAGGCCGATGCCACACCACAGATCGCATCGAGAATGATTGCGATGAACAACACCGGCCGACGGCCGATCCGGTCGGCAAGGCGACCAAAAGTGAACGCGCCGACGAGCATGCCGAGAAAGAAAAACGTACCGGTCTGGAGCGCCTGTGGAACGGTGATGCCGAAGCTTGCGGCGATTGAAGGTGCGGTGAAGCCGATTGCCAACACCTGCATGGCATCGGCGGCCCAGACAAGCCCGAAAATGATGAACAGACGCTTCTGGAAGCTGCCGACGCCGGCCGCCCTAAGACCCTGTTCCACGGTGATTGGAGTTTGCATGTTACCCCTCGTTCCTTTTTATTTGAGATTACAGTCGAAGCGGTGATCTTCGCCACCTTGGCGCCAGTGAATTGACGCACGAACTCATCCGTTCCGGTCGCGCGACGGGAACGTTGGGATTGACCGAATATGCCGGAAACCCGGCGCTTCTATCAGTCGAACTTTGCCTGCATTTCCTTCACGGCGATTTTGCCATTGAGCACCATCGGCTCATCATCCAGGAACAGTGAACAACCGCGCATCGGAATATCCAAATGGCAGGCAGTGTCGTTCGGGCCGCCGAGCTCGTTGTTCGGACCGGTGGAGAACATAACGTTGCCGTAGAAGGAGCGAGCTTCCATGCCCATGCCGCCCGGGAATTCTCCCGGCACCATGCGATGCCACTTGGCGTTCTGGTTCAGACCCCAGCCGACATGGCTCATGCCCATACCGCGCGGATCGTTGAAGCCTTCCATGTAGGACTTGACCAGATCGGCATCGAGCCCGCCTCTGATGTCGGTGATCCAGCCCTTTTCGATCGTGTAGGTGATCGGATCGCGAACGTAGATGTTCTGCGGCAGCAGGATATCGCCCGGTGCAACGACGATTGTGCCGTCGACGCCATCATCGTCACCGCCGGTGAAGACGAAGCCGGACGGCCAGTGGTCCCAGCGGCCGGGTTCGTCGGTGCATGCATATTCGGTGATGGCAGGATAGGTGTTGAGCTTATAGGTGACGTCGGTGCCGTGTGGCGAGGTGATCCGCATGACCTTCGCCTTGGAGAGCAGGTCGCCGGCGAACTCGACGCGCTCGCGCAGTTCCTTCGTCGGCAGCATGCGGGCGAGAACTTCCGGCGGTTCGACAGCGGTCAGGATGCGCGTCCCGGCTGCCTGGATCGCCATCTGCTCCGGACTGAAGAGCAGGAAGATGCAGTCGATCAGCATGTCGGCGGCCTTGAGGGCCTCAACCGCTTCCGGCATGGAGGCGAGGCCCGTTTGGCCGACCGCCCATGCACCTGCCGGCGGCACTGGCGGCAAACGCATGTGATACATTTTGGCGCCGAGACGCATGCCTGCCGCCATGAAGGCGTCAGCATAGTCCAGACGCTCGTTACCCTGTGTCAGGACGATAAGTTTTTCGCCCTCGTGGACGCCCGACATCTTCAGCTGATGCAGGCAGATTTCCGTGAAGCTGAATTGATCCATGCTCGTTCCCCTTGTTGGTTTAAGGCTCAGGTGCTCTTGCGGTTACGGACTATTGGGCTTGACCTTGCCGATTTCGGTAATCGCCTCCTCCCGTGAAACGACGTCGCCATACTTGCTATCGATATCGAAGAGATTGGCATTGTGCGGGTCCGGATGGCGGTCGCCGACGCAATCACGCACGACAATGGCCCGAAACCCGTGCTGCACGGCATCGACCGCGCTGGCGCGGATGCAGCCGCTCGTCGAGCATCCTGCCATGATGACGGTATCAATGCCCTGCGCATGCAGGTGGGAAGCAAGGCTGGTGCCGAAAAAGGCGCTGGCATATTGCTTGACGATGACAAGCTCGCCGGCCGCCGGCTCCACGCCCTCGCAGAATTCGGCCAGCACATTGCCTTCGACCATGGCCTTCATGACTGGCGACTTCTTGACCCACATGCCGCCATCGGCGCAGTTTTCCGCAAGATAGAGAATGCGTGTGTGGATCACGGGGATACCTGAAGCCCGGGCGGAGGCGATCAGCGCCGGTGTTTGTGCCACCGCTTCGACGACGCCGGGTGCATAGAGCGGCGCTCCTTCGATCGTGTATGCCTTGAGAAAATCGATAACGACGAGCGCTGGCCGCTGGCCGAAGCCGATGCGGTTGCCCCAGACACCCTGATAATTGGCTTCGGCAGTTTGCATTGTCGTCTCCCTTAGTAGGCGCCGGACAGAAGCGCGCCGGCGCCCGGCACAACGGCTTCCAGCCCGAGCGATTTCAGCATGCAATAGGTCGTGGCGACGGCGGCGGTCAGCACCGGCTTGCCGGTCATGGCTTCGACCTTCGCGATAACGGGCAGCGAAGGCATCTGGACGCAGGCCGAAAGGACGATCACATCGACATCCGTTAGATCTAGCGTCTGGACGATGGCCGGAAGATTTTCCGGGTCGTGCCGGGCGACATCGAGATTGTCCGGGATTTCCAGCGCGCGCCAGTCCATGACCTCGAAGCCCTCTTCGCGGATATACTCGACCACGAGCTCCGTGAGCGGCTTCATATAGGGCGCAACGACGGCAATCTTCCGTGCATTCATTACCTTTAGGCCCTCGATCAGAGCACCGGCGCTGGTAACGACTGGAATGTTCGCGCCGTTTTCCTGCGTGCGCCCCGTCAGGCGCTTTTCCGACTGGCGGTGGTAGCCGAGACCCATGGCCATGATGGCAACAAGGCAGGCATAACCCAGCACATCGACGCGGGCATCCGAAAGCTCGACGGCGCAGCGGTCCGATTCCGCATCCATCGCCGCCAGCTCTTCCTTGACGACCTTCTTCATCCGCATGCGGCTTGAATGGAACGTGAAGCGCTCGGGCCGGATGGACTGGCGGGCGGTCAGCATGGCCGGAATTTCGGTTTCCATCGTGGTGTTGGAACTCGGAACGATCTGGCCGATACGGTAATATTTCTGCACGGATGAAATCCTCTGCTGCATGGAAGGCGAAAAACAGGCAAGCGGCGAAGCAAAACGCTCCGCCACCACAATCAGCGGGACAGGAAGTCGCCGAGCGCCAGGAAGAAGCCGTCGAAGTCATCCCACGGGATCATGTGACCGGCGTCTGGCACGCGGGTGATCTGCAGCGAGGGATTGAGACCCTTGATCTCTTCTTCGTCGACCGCCTGGATCACGCCGCCGCGGCCCGCGACCATCAGCATCGCGGGAACGGTCAGGGTGGCGAAATCAGGCAAGATGTCGATGTCGTGGAAATCGTTGAACGCCTTGACGATCCCAGGCGCATAGCAGGTATGGAGCCATTCGGCGCGCAGCTGTAGCTGTTCTCCGGTCCAGGTCGGGCAGAACGCCTTCATCGCCTCGGCATCCATTCCCTTCTCGGCAAGTGCGATCGAATCCGTATACCACGGCAGCTTGCTCGGATATGGGCGACGACCGGGACCGGAAACCGGCGGATCGATCAGCGCCAGACGGCTGAAGGAACCGGGCGCACGGTTGGACGCCCGCATCGCGATGCGCGCGCCCATGGAATGGCCGAGAATGGCGGGCTGTCTCAGTTCAAGCTCGCTGGCGAAGGCGATCACATCATCGGCCATCGCATCGAGGCCGTAGTCGAGGTGCGGGCCCGTCGACGAAAGACCACGGCCGCGGACGTCAAGAACATAAACGTCATGGTGCAGCGACAGGCTTTCGGCAACGAAACCCCAGGTGATTGCCGGCGATGTTATGCCGGGAACCAGAATGACCACCGGCCCCTTGCCGCCATAGCGCAGATAGTGCTGGCGGATGCCGTTGGCGAAGACATTCGCACCATGGAGGAACCGGCTGCTCATGCTGCATTCTCCGTGCGCAGCGGTTCGGCATAGACGTCATAGCCGTATACCCAGGACGGATCCTCCTGCGTCAGCAGGAAGGTATTGGCATTGGAGACGCTCTGCACGCGGGTTGCGCGATCACGGCGGTTGGCTTCGTAAAGGCCGAACGCGGTGGCGAAATCGTTGACGCCGGTCTCCTGGAGGCAGCGCGTCAACATGGCGGCATCCTCGATGGCCATGGCCGCACCCTGCGCCATGTGCGGCTTCATCGGATGGCAGGCATCGCCCAGCAGGACAAGTCGACCGCTGCTCCAAAGAGGCAGCGGGTTGCGGTTGAACAGCGGCCACTTGGTGACCTCGTCCGTGCTTTCGATCAACGCCTGGATGATGGGGTGATAACCCTCGAACTCGGACGCCATTTCCTCGCGACTGCTGGGTACGAAGGCAGTATCGAATTCCCAGGCCGGATGAGGCACGCCGGTGACGTAGTAATATTCATCACGACGAGCCTTCGTGTAGTAAACCATCATGTGGCGGTCCGGACCCCACCACTTGACGCAATCTTCGAAGGTCAGGTTGTATTTCCGCAGCTTGTCGGAGGAAATTAGCGCACGATGGCCGACCCAGCCGCTGTAGTTTGGCTTCTCCGCACCCAGCAGCGTTTCGCGGACGCGTGAATTGATGCCGTCGGCGCCGATCACGATGTCCGCCCTTACAGACGTGCCGTCTTCGAACTCGATGAGAACATCCGTGCCATTATCGTCGATATGGGTCAGCTTCTTGCCGAAATGCAGCGTTCCTGGCCGCAGGGCGTCGCACTGGATGCCCTGAAGATCACCACGATGCACAGTGCAGTAGGTCGCGCCGTAACCTTCAAGCGGAATACGCGACAGATAGTCGCCACTGATGCCATCACGGCTGAACCAATGACTAGGCGTGCTGCTGATGCTGACGACCTTTTCGGCAACGCCGATGCGCTCGAAGATCTTGAGGACATTCGGCCCCATGTGGATGCCGGCGCCCAGCCGCGAAAAGCTCGGCGCCTGTTCATAGACGTTCACGTCGAAGCCGGCATGCTGGAGCAGCGCTCCCGCCACGGCGCCGCCGAGGCCGGCGCCAATAATCGCGATTCTTTCCTTGCTGCTGGACATGGCCGACCCTTCTCGCCGTCACCTGGACGCGTAAACTGGAATTGGAAGTATGACAAATTTTGTAGCGCATACGCTGTAAATAGCAAGTACAGCATCTGCACTTTTGCAAAAATTCCTTCTGGCTTTTCCGCAAAATATGATTATCGTCCCTGTTGTCGGCACATGCATACGCATGGAGAAACGGCCATATAAAGTGCATACGCTTTATAAATGAGCAAGGAACAGCAAATGCGTGACGTGATCTGCAATCGCGTCATTATGAATTGCAGGCACCACGAAGAGGCCTTCAGCATAATGGCGTATTTGAGTAACGGCGGCCTCACTTTGGCCGGTGACTGCGCAGTGGAGCGGGGCTTTTGAAAGAGGCCGCCTCATTCAGCCTGAACGTCAACGGCACTGTCAGTGACATCGAAGCCGACGGCGCAACGCCGCTCCTTTACATCCTCAGAAACGATCTCTGCCTCAACGGCCCCAAATACGGGTGCGGCCTCGGCGAATGCGGAGCCTGCGCGGTCCTCGTCGACGGCCGGCCCGTGCGCTCGTGCACCGTGCCGCTGAAGGCGATCGGCGACCGCAAGGTCACGACGCTTGAAGGGCTGGGAAAGCCCGGCCATCTGCATATCGTCCAGCGCGCCTTTATCGAAGAGGCCGCGGCGCAGTGCGGCTACTGTCTGAATGGCATGATCATTGCCATCGTTGGCCTGCTGGAAGCGAAGGCGGAGCCCGACGAGAGCGATATTCGCGCGGCGCTCCGGCATCATCTCTGCCGCTGTGGCACGCATATGGAAATACTTGCCGCAGCACGCCGCGCCGTCGCCTATGCGAAGGCCGAAAAGCCCGCGGGCTCGGGAACGGAAGACAGGATCGAGGTTTCGCCATGAGCATCCACCGCGAAACGCCGAGAGCTACCTACCTCGCCACATCAGACATCCTACTGATCGTCTCCGATGCATCCCTGGGCGATGCAGCCGAGCTCTACATCGCCATCGATAGCAACGGTCGCGTCAAGGCATTCAACGGGCATGTCGATCTTGGAACCGGCATCCGTACATCGCTGGCGCAGATCGTCGCTGAGGAACTGCATGTTCCCTTCGAGCATGTGGAAATGGTGCTGGGCGCGACTTCCGCCGCCCCCAACCAAGGCGCCACCATCGCCAGCGAGACGATCCAGATCACCGCCGTGCCGCTTCGGCAGGCCGCGGCAACGGCGCGTCATCACCTCATGGCGGAGGCTGCTGCCCTGAAGGGCACCGCGGTCGAGCACCTTGTCCTTGAAGACGGCGTCATCCGCGCCGGCAACGGAGCGAACTGGAGCGTCACCCTCGGCGAACTCGTCGCGGGAGAGCATGTGCGCCTGTCGATCGACGCCAGTGCGGAGCTGAAGCCCGCGTCTGCCTACCGCATCGTCGGCTCCTCGCGACCGCGCGTGGACATCCCGGCCAAGGCAACCGGTCAATGGACGTATGTGCATGACGTGCGCGTGCCCGGCATGCTGCATGGCCGGGTCATCCGGCCGCTCTATGCCGGCTTTGATCACGGCGAGCATGTCGGCAACAGCCTCATATCCATCGACGAAGGCTCGATTGCCCATATCCATGGTGTTGTCGGCGTCGTAGCCATCGGCGATTTCGTTGGCGTCGTCGCAACGCGCGAGGAGATCGCCATCGAAGCTGCGAAGACGCTGAAGGTCTTGTGGCGGGAGCCGCCGCAGCGGCCGGATCTGAATACGCCGGAGATGGCGCTGCGTGCTAATCCCGCCACGCCCCGCAAACTCATCGATCGCGGCAATGTCGAAATGGCGCTCGCCGGCAGCGCCGAACCCATGAACCGCACCTATATCTGGCCCTATCAGATGCATGGCTCGATCGGGCCGTCCTGCGCCGTGGCCGATTACAGCGACACAGGGCTGACCGTCTGGTCGGGCACGCAGAACCCCTTCCCCATGCGTCGCGATCTGGCACTCCTCCTCGACATGCCCGAGGACATGATCCTCGTGGAGCGCCTGGAAGCCGCCGGCTGCTATGGCCGCAACTGCGCCGACGATGTGACTGCCGATGCGGCGCTTCTGTCCCGCGCCGTGCGCGCGCCAGTGCGCGTGCAGCTCACGCGCGAGCAGGAGCATGTCTGGGAGCCAAAGGGCGCTGCCCAGATCATCGACGTGCGCGGCGGCCTCGATCTCGAGGGCGGTCCTTCGGCCTATGATTTCGAGACGCGCTATCCGTCCAATCTCGCACCGACATTATCGTTGATCCTGACCGGCAAGGTCCCGCCGGTGTCCGACGTGGTGCAGATGGGTGACCGCACGGCGATCCCACCCTATGCCTATGGCAATCTCCGGGTCACCGTCCACGATATGCCGCCGATTGCCCGAGCCTCGTGGTTCCGCGGCGTTTCCGCGATGCCGAACACCTTCGCGCATGAATGCTATATTGATGAACTTGCGGCCGCGGCCGGCGTCGATCCGATCGAATACCGGCTGCGATACCTTCACGATCCCCGTGCCGTGGACCTCGTGCACGCCCTGGCAGAGCGGGCGAACTGGGTGCCCCACACGAAATGGGGCACGCTTGGCGGCGAAGGCGACCTGCTTTACGGCCGCGGCTTCGCCTATGCTGTCTATATCCACGGGCCGTTTCCGGGCAAGGCTGCCGCCTGGGCGGCCTGGGTGGCCGATGTCGCCGTCAACACCAAGACCGGCGAGATCGCCGTAACCAAGGTGATCTGCGCACAGGATTCCGGGATGATGATCAATCCCGACGGCGTCCGGCATCAGATCCACGGCAACGTCATCCAGTCAACCAGTCGTGTGCTGAAGGAGCGCGTCGAGTTTTCCTCCACCGCCGTCACCTCGAAGGAATGGGGCGGTTATCCGCTGATCACCTTCCCCGAATTGCCCGATATCGACGTGCTGATGGTTCCAAGACAGGACGAGCCGCCGCTCGGCGTCGGTGAATCCGCTTCCGTCCCGAGCGCATCGGCCATCGCCAACGCGGTCTATGATGCCATCGGCATACGTTTCCGCGAACTGCCGCTGACACCGGAAATGGTGCTGGCGGCGCTGAAGGGCGATACGTCCACGCCGCCTCCGGCAGCGCCCGCGAAAAGGAAGCGGTGGTGGAATATCGGCATCTCGACTGCCGGAGCCGCGGCGGCAATTTCAGGGCTTGTGGCGATGGCATCCCCATGGCGGCCGGCGATCGCCACGATCGAGCGGCCGGACGTGAATGTCTACAGCGCAGCGACGATCGAGCGCGGCCGCCTGGCCACCGCGGCAGGCGCCTGCAATGTCTGCCATGTCGGCAACGACGGCACGCCCTTCGCCGGCGGTCGACGCTTCGACACGGCATTCGGCACGGTCTATGCCACCAACATCACGCCGGACGTGAAAAACGGCATCGGCGCCTGGTCCTACACCGCCTTCGAGCGGGCCATGCGTGAAGGCATCAGCCGCGATGGCCACCACCTCTATCCGGCCCATCCCTACACATCCTTCGCTGGCGCTGAGGATGCGGACCTGCAGGCGCTCTACGCCTACATGATGACGCAGACGGCAGTGGCAGGAAAGGCGCCGGAGACAAAGCTGAAGTTTCCCTACAGCATCCGCATGATGATGGCAGGGTGGAATGCGCTGTTCCTGAGGTCGACGCCCATGACCTACGACCAGACGCGCAATGCCACCTGGAACAGGGGCGCCTATCTCGTCGAGACGCTCGGCCACTGTTCCGCCTGTCACACCGAACGCAATGCGCTGGGTGCTGAAAAGACCGGAAGTGCCCATCTCTCGGGCGGCTTTGCCGATGGCTGGGAGGCGCCCGCGCTCAACGCCATGGCCAAGGGTCCGGTTGGCTGGACGGAAGATGCCTTCTACGACTACCTGCGCACGGGCCATTCGCGCGACCACGGCAGCGCCGCCGGTCCGATGGCCCATGTGGTGGAGGTCATGCAGCCATTGCCGGACTCGGACATCCGCGCCATGGCAAATTATCTGGCCGGCCTGAATAAGGACAGCGACCCTTCGAAGGCCGTGGCCCAGAGCCAAGCAGCGATTGCAGCCAGCGAGGCGGCAAAGGTTAGTGCGGGACTGGTTTCGCCCAAGGGCGAGCGCATCTTCAATGGCGCCTGCGCCACCTGCCATACCGGCAACACTGTCCTCTCATCGCTGGCGCTGAACAGCAATCTGCATGCCGATACGCCCGACAATCTCATCCAGGCGATCCTCGGCGGTGTCGAAGCGCCGGCGATCCTTGCGGAAACCACCGGCCGCGAAGCGCCGGAAGTCATGTCCATGCCGGCATTCCGCGATACGCTGAACGAGACGCAGCTGAAGGATCTCACCGACTACCTGCGCGCCCGTTTCGCGCCGGACAAGCCGGCCTGGAGCGACACATCGGCGGCACTGCAACGCATTGCCGCCACCGCACACTGAGGAACACACATTGCCTGAAACAGCGGCCATTGCGGATATCGAAAGTCGGGCCCTCTTTGAGCGCCCGACTGCCGCATTTCGTCCTTCAGCCTACTGGTTCTGGCATAGCATTCCCGATGAGGCGACCTGCCGGACACAGCTTGCCGATTTCCAGGCGAAGGGCATCGGCACCATCCTGATCCAGGCGCGACTCGCCCTGCCGCGCGAGCAGTACCTGTCACCGCACTATCTGTCGGCCTACAGGCAGGCAGCCGACATCGCGGCTCAACTCGGGCTCAAGCTTGGCATTTATGACGACTATAACTGGATCAGCGGCCATGCCGGTGGCAGGACGGTAGAAAGGCGTGACGAACTGCGCGAGCGTCACCTGTTCTGGTCGTCTTCGGCAGATAGGCAGGGCACGATAAGCAGGATCCATCCGGCATTCACACTGAAGATGGGCGCCGACATCATTGCCTGGCAATATGAAGGCGGGCGCATCGAATGGTGCGAATGGACTGTCGAGACAGCAGTGCTGCATCCCTCCGGCCCAATTGAGGCATGTGATCGGATCGTCGACGTGACATCGCAGGTCAGCATCACAGGTTCCGATCGTGCGTCCTGCAGCTATTCCTATGATGGTGCGGTCGCATTCGGCTGGACGCTGACGGTCTTCATAAGCGCGCGTTCCGCGACATCACGGATCATCAACTATCTGCTGCCGGAGGCAGCCCAGCGTTTCATCGACGTTGGCCTCGAACCCATCGTCACAGCCCTTGGCAAGCGCGTGCCCGATCCCGTTGGATCTGTATTCTACGATCAGCCGGCCCCCGGCTTCTATCGCTGGGACCAGATGGCGGGAAATCTCGGCAACAGCCTGCTGTTTGCGCCTGCGCTGAAAGACTGTGTCCTGTCCAAGACGGGCGTGTCGTTCGCCGTCGCCCTTCTCGCGGTGGTGCGCAACGTTGGGCCGGAAACCTTGCGGCTGCGTGCGTTGTTTCACGCAGCCTATTCCACCTTTATGAACGAGGCATTCTTCGGCACGCTCAGGGGCTGGGCGGAAGGGAAAGGGATCGTCCTCACGGGGCATGAGATCCTCGCTCATGTCAGCTCATGGGCGCCCAATGGCGGCTTCACAAACATCGATCCGCGCGTCGCGCCGGCGGTGGACTTCTTCGGCATCGACGCCATCAGGCACGAAACGGCCGTGGACGCAAACAATTTCACGCCACAGTTGGCTCCCAAGATGGGTGATTCCGTCGCCCGCTCGAACGGGCGCAGCCGCTGCGTCGTCGAGATCTATTTCAGCGCCGAACGCACTGAAGTGCGCGCTGCCGGCCAATGGGAGGTGACGCTGGAGGCATCGCGCGCCCAGGCGATCCGGCTTGCCTGCCTTGGCACACGGCAGTTCCTCTGGCACGGCGTCTACCAGACCGATGGACTCGACAACGACCCGACGCCCTTCACCAATCCGCGCTTCGACTTCGCGCCCGGCATCAACTTCGAGCCGTGGTGGCCCTATCACGACCTCTTCGCCGAAGAGATCGCACGCGTTTCCGCCTTCATAGAGGCTGCAAAACCGCGAGCGCCGGTTGCTATTCTCTATCCTCTATACACTGCCTTTGCCGAAGGGCCTCACCACGGCCATGCCACCCATATCGGCGCCTGGTGCGAGCAACTGTTGGCGCAGGGCTGCGATTTCATGTTCGTGAGCGAGGCGGATATCGCAAACGCGGCTATAGAAGATAGACGGCTGCTTGCATCCGGTCTCGCGTTCGACGCGGTGGTGCTGCCTTCGGTGACGGTACTGGAAACGGCTGTTACGATTCAAAAGCTCGATGCCTTCACGAAGGCCGGCGGTCGGATCTGGTCTTCGGGCGAAACCGTCTCCACGGTTTGCACGGGCGAGAGAGTCTCCGACTCGGTTGGCGTCACGTCGCACACCACAGCGATACCCAATGCCGAAACGGTGTCCGCCCTCCTGTCGACCCTGACGCTCGACGGTCCGCAGATTTCGGGCCAAAGGCCGTGGCAATGGATCGGTCGTGATGTTGACGGCTGGTGGAGGATGGTCGTTTTCAACGATGGCGCAGAAGATATCAGCTTTGACATCCTGCTCGGAGATGGCTTCGATTATGCGATATGGGACGCGGAACATGGGTCTGTCGAAGCCTTCGCCGCCGTTCACAAGCTGACCGTAGAGTTGGAACCGCACGAAGTTCGCTGCATCCGTCTCCGTCAAAACGGACAGGCGGCTGGCCCCATCGGCCATCTATCGAGCCGACCGACGCTTGAGCGAAACCGGCTCATTGCTCTGGCAGACGGCTGGACATTCGCGCCCGGCCAAGATCAGGCCTTCGTGCCTATTTCCGTTGACAGCGGCTGGGAAGAGCAAGGCTTTCCGACCTTCAGCGGCACGGGCATCTACCGACTTTCCTTCGCAACGGAAACCGAGGCCGACTGGATGCTGGAACTGCCGACCGTTTATACGGCGGTCACCGCTTATATCGATGGAACCGAAGCGGGACGCCGTGGCTGGCGGCCCTATCGCTTAGGGCTCGGCCGCCTTGCCGCCGGCACCCATGAACTCGAGCTTCACGTCGCCAACACGGCAGCAAACCGCTATTACGACAACACACCCTATCTCGGCAGCGGCCCGGACAAGAGCGGGCTGACAGCCACACCCCTGCTCATACCGCTGCAAAACAGACCGGAATAAGAACCATGCTGAAACATTCTACCGTTCCCTTGATGCGCGCCTGGAACAGCTGGTCCGACAGACCGGCGGAAATGGTGTTTCTGCCCCTCGGTGTGCGCATCACGCCCGTTCTCTATTCCACGCGCAGCCGGACGACGTCAGCCATCGAGCCGCGTCGCGACACGGTGCGGCTCGGCCGCCATGCCATCGACGGATCGCTGATCGAGCTGGAAACGGAGCATAGCGGGACCACCGTCGCCTTCAGAACCGAGAAGTCCGATCCCTTCGCGATTCGCGGAAATTGGGAGGGCAAGGCTGGCGGCGAGTGGGGACTGCGCTTCTGGCTGACCCTGGCGATTTCGGCTGACAGCGGAGAAGTGGTCACGCACGAAGCCGGCCGCAACGTCACACTCGTCAAGATCGGCACGCGCTTCGTGGCGGTCGCAACGGCGGAAGCTCCAGTGCATGTGACTGGCCATGATACGATCGACGACCTGCGCGCCGATTTCGAGACGAACGGATATTTCTACACTGCGAGTCGGAAAAACGAGGCGTCAGTGATCGCCCTGCGCTTCAATCTGGAAATGATGCGCCAGGGAGCCTATGCCGCCGCCGTGGCCGACAGCGCCGAACTTGCGATCGTCAAGGCACAGACCTGCCTCGCGGCCGGCAACCCGAGCACCGCTCCCACCGCCCATAATGGCACCTACGAAGGATCCCTGGACGCGATCCGCGACGTCGTCGCCTGGAACACGATCTGGGATGAGACCAACTCCCGGCCCTATACGGCTGTGACGCGCATCTGGAATCTCGGCAAATTCGCCGTCTGGTACAACGACCAGCTGTTTGCCGCTCTGCTGGCCGGTGTCTTCGACGCTGATCTCGCTCGCGAGAATATGGCAACGGCGATGGCAAGCGCCACCCCCCAGGGCAATATCGCCTGCATCGTCACCTCGAATGATGCCTGGGTGGACCGCAGCCAGCATCCAAACGGCGCACTCGTTGCCTGGCAGCTTTACCAGCGCACCGGCGAGCGTTCGCTTCTGGCGGCAAGCTATGATGCGCTGGCCCGCAATCAGCGTTGGTGGCGCGAACACCGCGATCCCGACGACTTCGGCCTGCTGTCCTGCGGCACATCGGACGTCGGCGAAGGTCTCTATAAGGGCACGCACTTTGCCGCGCGCAACGAAACAGGCATGGACAATTCGGCCACTCATGACGAGGCCCTCTACGATCCCATCACGCGTACCCTGTCGACATTCGATCTCGGGCTGAATTGCGCTGCGGCGCTTGATGCTGAAATGCTGTCGAAGATGGCCAAGGTTCTCGGCAAGGAGGATGATGCCCGCGAATTCGCGGCCATCGCCGAACGCTGCCGCAAGCTGATCTCGGAAAACCTGTGGGATGAAAGCCGCAACATCTTCGCCAACCGGCAGCGCCACGGCGGCTTTGTGCGGTCGCTTTCGCCGACCAGCTTCTATCCCCTGCTATGTGGCGCAGCCACGCCCGAGCAGGCCGATAAGTTGCTCCAGTACCTCAGCGACGAAACCACCTTTGGCGGTGACTACGTCCTGCCGAACGCGACGCGTGACGATCCCGCCTTTGCCGACAATGTCTACTGGCGTGGTCGCATCTGGCCGAACGTCAACTACATGGTCTGGCTCGGGCTGCGCCGCTATGGCTTTGCAGCAGGGGCAAGCAAGCTCGCGCGGCAGAGCTACGAGCTCTTCATGAAGTCCTGGAGCAAGGACCGGATCGCGGCGGAGAACTACAACGCCACGACTGGCGAGGCGATGGACCAGGGCGATACGGATCCCTTCTACATCTGGGCCGCAATGCTGCCGCTGATGGCTGTCGGCGAGATCATCGACTTCGATCCGTGGAGCGGCTGGACCCTTCACAATGCCGGCGCTGACCTTTCTGTCGGTCCGATGCTGTCGCCTTCAGGAATGCTTTCGGTCTCGATCGCCGACGGCCTGCTGGAAATGAGCCTGGACGGCCGCGCATCGCTGAAGACTAACCTGCAAACATCGTTCACACAAATCGCTGTCAGTGATGCACGCTTCTCCTGCATTCTCGCTCCGACGGGCAGCGACGGGTTTATTGCCCTTCCGAATGTCGAGCGAGACCGCATCGTCGTAGCACGTCTCGATGGCCAGGAAGTTCGGTTCGAGGCGAGTACCGATGGCGCGCGTCTCGAAATCGCAAGGGCCGCGCACGGCCGGAAACTGGATGTCTATTTTTTGACAGTGTGAATGGTATTGACGCCCGATGGAACTTGACAGGCGCCGATCAGCCATATTACTTTGCATACAAATAAAAAGAATGCCGGAAGAGCATGAGGGTTGAACGGAATTGCCTATCGGGAGCGACACGCTCACGATAGCAACTTTATAACGGCAATGCCTGATAGAATGGCTGGGATTTAACGCTGCACCGAAAGGCGCTGGGACAACCCGTACGTTCCAATTGGGTATGACCAGTCGTCAGCCTCACGTCAATTTAGTTTGCATACAAATCATATGGCCGCTTTTTGATAGGCGGACTGCCGATGATTTGCGTGAAGCCTGAGGTCGTCGGCTGTCGCCGCGGCCGTTGACAAGAGTAGATTTTCAAGAGGGGTTCCAAATGACTGCAATCACAAGACGCAACACGCTGAAGCTGATGTCCGGAGCGGTGATTGCCGGCGCTGCCTTCTCGGCCATGCCGCGCATGGCCTTTTCCGCCGGTAAGATCACGGTTCTAAACTGGCAGGGCTACGGCACTGACGAAGCCTGGTCGATCAAGGCCTTTGCCGAGAAGACCGGCATCGAGGTCGTCCACGACTACTACAGCTCCGAGTCGGAAATGCTGACCAAACTGCGCACCAACCCGGGCGCCTATGATCTCGTCGTTCTCAACGCTGCGCGCTGCGCGCAGGCAACCGCGGAAGACCTCCTGCAGCCGATCGATTTCAGCAAGGTTCCGAACGCTGCCACGATCGACGCAAATCTGCGCTCCAACGCCAACTTCCTGAAGGATGGCAAGGGCTTTGCGGTGCCATGGGTCTGGGGCATGACTTCGCTCGCCATCCGCGACGGCATGCCTGTTCCAGACAGCTACAAGGTTCTGGCGGATCCCGCCTACAAGGGCCGTGTTGCCATGGACGACGATGCGATTATCTGCGTTGCCGCCGGTGCCCTGATGACCGGTCAGGACATGAATAACCCGAAGGATCTCGGTGCCATCCGCGACGCGTTGAAGTCCATCAAGCCGAACGTCAAGCTGCTGTGGTCAACGGAAGACCAATGGAACAAGTCCTTTGCAGCCAAGGAATTCGACCTTTCGCTCTTCTGGTCGGGCGGCTCTGTCCGTTCAAAGCGCAATTCGAAGCTGCCTGTCAATTTCGTCGTTCCCAAGGAAGGCGGCATCGGCTGGGTCGATGGTCTCGGTATTCCGGCGTCGGCTCCCAACGCCGAAGGCGCACTGGTCTTCGCGAACTGGCTGATCGACCCAACCTTCTATCTCGAATGGGCCACCAAGGTCGGTGCACCGGCATCGTCCAACTCCGCAGCACTTGCAACCCTTCCGGCCGACGACCTGAGCCGCCAGGTTCACAAGCCGGAATACCTGAAGACCATGGGCATCATGTCGGCTCTGCCGGATGACCGTCGTGAAGCCTTCAACAACCTGTGGCAGGAAGTGAAAGCCTTCTATGCAGAATGACAATCTGACATCGGCGTCAGAGCGCGGACCTTCGGGTCCGCGCGTGCGGCGTCCCCTGCCGTCCTGGGTGTCAACGACGGCGCTGCTGATGCCAACCTACGGCTGGCTGACGCTTGCCGTCTTTCTCCCGCTGCTGACCATGTTGGTCTTCAGCTTCATGGCGGCAACCCCAATGGGCAAGGCGCCGATCGTCTTTACCCTGAAGCAGTATCGTGCCTTCATCGACCAGCCTTATCTGATCGGTATTGCTTTCACGTCGCTGCTTATCGGCTTCTGGACGACGTTTGCCTGCGCCGTGCTCGGCTTCCTGGCAGCCGTTGCGCTTGCTCGTTCCACCTTCGGAAAGACGCGCGAGATGCTGCTCATCCTCATTCTGCTGCCATTCTGGACGAATGGCCTTGTCCGTATCTTCTCATGGACAATGGTGCTGCGCGAAAACGGCTTCCTCGACACCATCTTCCACATGGTCTTACCGGATGCTGGATCGATCGGATTCCTCTATACGCGCTATGCAGTCGTTGTTGGCCTGGTACATGGTTATCTGCCTTACATGATCCTCACCTGTTATATCGCGCTGGTTACGATCGATGACGCGATCATCGAAGCGGCCGCCAGCCTTGGTGCGCGCTGGTGGACCATTCTCTTCAAGATTCTCGTGCCTATGGCTGCTCCAGGCTTGATCTCGGGTGCCGTATTGACCTTCGTCCCGGTCATAGGGTCCTTCATGGAGCCCCGAATCCTGGGCGGCCGCGTGGGCGTCACCATGGGCACCGTCATCGAGGACCAGTTCACGCAGGCCTTCAACTGGCCGCTCGGCGCCTCGCTGTCCTTCACGCTGCTTGCCGTCGTACTTGCAATCTTCGGCACGTTCTCCGGCGTCCTGCGCCGCGGCACGGCAGCTTAAAGGAGGGAACACCGAATGAGATCGCTTGGTCGTTTCTATCTGATCGTCGTACTGGTCTTCCTCTACACGCCGATCCTCGTGATGATGGCGATGGGCTTTAACGCCTCGCCTCTCTACGAACTGCCGTTCAGCTTCTCGACCCGCTGGTACGAGGCGCTCTGGAACAACAGCATCCTGCTCACTGCTGGCATGAACAGCATCATCATCGCCATCATTACGGCGGTTGTCGCAACCACGCTTGGCACCATGGCATCTGTTGCCCTGTCGCGCAGCACGTTTCGTGGCAAGAGCTTCCTGCAGATCATGCTGCTGCCGCCGATCGCCATTCCATGGCTGATCACCGGCACGGCGATGCTGATCTTCTTCTACTGGACCGGTATCGGCCGCGGCATGCACGCGATTATCATCGGTCACGTTGCCCTTGCCATCCCTTATGTGGTCCTGGTGGTGGGAACCGGCTTCCAGACAATCCGGGCCGATCTCGAAGAGGCAGCCATGAGCCTGGGGTCCACCCCCGTTCATGCGTTCTTCTCCGTCACCCTGCCGCTGCTTTACCCCAGCATCCTGGGCGCCGCCTTGTTTGCCTTCGCGGTCTCGCTCGACCAGTTCGTGATTTCCTATTTTCTCGCAACGCCCGGCTTCACCACGCTGCCGGTTCAGATCTACTCCTCGATCCGCAAGGGCTTCACCCCTGAAATCAACGCCATATCGACCGTACTTCTGCTCGGCTCGATGACCGTGATCCTGATTTTCGCGCGCTTCGCCAAGCCCGGAGACACCCGTGACAAACGTTAACGTCAATTCCGTCGCCAAGACCTACGGTACCACGCCGGTTCTGGCCGATATCACCACCGAATTCCCAGAGGGCTCGTTCACCAGCCTTCTTGGGCCTTCAGGCTCTGGCAAGACGACGCTCCTGCGCATCATCGCCGGCTTCATCAAGCCCAACCAGGGTGTGGTGACCATCGGCAGTAGGGATGTCACGAACGTACCCGTATGGGGTCGCAACATCGGCATGATGTTCCAGTCCTACGCGCTGTTCCCGCACATGACGATCGCCCAGAACGTGGCCTTCGGTCTCGAGCGGCGCGGCATCAAGGGTGCCGCCGCGCGCAAAGAAGTCGATCGCGCTCTCGAAATGGTTCGCCTGCCGGGCTTTGGCAACCGGATGCCAAAGCAGCTTTCGGGCGGCCAGCAACAGCGTGTAGCGCTGGCACGCGCCATTGTCATCAAGCCGAGCGTGCTGCTGCTTGACGAGCCGCTGTCCGCGCTCGACCGTAGGTTGCGGCAGGAGATGCAGGTCGAACTGCTGCGGATCCAGCGCGAGAGCGGCCTGACGACGATCTTCGTCACCCATGACCAGGAAGAAGCTCTGACGCTGTCCGACAAGGTAGCCATTCTCGACAAGGGTCGCATCGTTCAGATCGGCGCGCCCGAGACTGTCTACGAGAAACCTCTGACGCGTTTCGCCGCGGAGTTTTTGGGTGATTCCAACTTCCTTGTCGGCACCGTCGAGAACGGTGCGGTGCGGCTTTCCGACGGCACGACGGTGCGCAGCGCAAGCTCCCTGCCCGGCAATGGGACCAAGGTCACGCTCGCAGTGCGCCCGGAGAAGATGTCGATCTTGGCGGGGAATGCCGAAGGCAACAGCCTCACGGCGCGGATTACCACGGTCATCTACGCTGGACCGGTGCTCTCCTATCTCCTGGAGACCAAAGACGGTCTGCCACTAAAACTCTTCGTTCAGAACCGAGACGGCACCGTCCTCAAGGAAGGTGACAGCGTGACGCTGAACTGGTCGCCGGAACACACCGTCTGCGTTGTGGATTGACAATGACGAGGGCACCGTTGTCTCATAACACGTTGCATGTCGTCATCGACATGCAACGGCTCTTCGCCGAGGAAACGCCCTGGTTTACGCCAGCCCTCGCAGGCATCATGCCGAATGTGCAGCGGCTTGCCGAGGCCAGGCCTGAAAGGACGGTCTTTGCCCGCTTCATCGTCGCGCAACGTCCCGAGGAGGCGAAAGGCCGATGGCAAGCCTATTATGAGCGCTGGAAAACGGTAACTCTGGACGAACTCGATCCGGTGATGCTGGATCTCGTTGCACCGCTGGCTGCGCTCGCGCAGCTGGGGTCAATCGTCGACAAGGAAACCTTTTCGATCTTCGGAGCGCCCGGCTTTATCGATCGTCTTGATAGCGAAGGCGTCGATACGCTTGTGTTCACCGGTGTCGAGACTGATGTCTGCGTGTATGCGAGCGCATTGGACGCGATCGATCTCGGCTACAGGGTGGTCCTCGCCAGCGACGCTCTGGCGAGCGGCGACATGATGGCACATGAGATGGTACTGACGCGTCTGGCACCGAGGTTTTCGGAGCAGATTGAAATTTTGACAACTGAAGCCATTCTGGGTTTGTGGACTGTATGACGTTGATTTGGATTGCCCGATTCGGCGGCAGCAAGCCCGGCTGAGAGACAAGATGGATATTCCACTCAAGGACAAGGCCCGGGGAGCGAAGGGTGCAGATATGGCAGCGAAACCGAACCACACCCAATACGCACTGGGCGAGCAGATCGGCTTCTTCCTGCGCCAGGCGAACCAACGCCACGTCTCGATCTTCGCCAGCCTGATCTCCGAGAAGCTGACGACCACCCAATGGGCGGCGCTCGTCAAGCTCAAGGATCTGCAGCCCTGCTCGCAAGGTAATCTCGGTCGCGAAACCGCAATGGACATGGCGACCATCAAGGGGGTCGTCGACCGCCTCGTGAAGCGTGGCCTGGTGCACACCGCGCCCGACCCCGCAGATGCACGACGCCTGGTCTTGACACTGACCGACGAAGGCGAGGCCACTGTAGAGCGTAATCTCTCCATTGCGCTGGAGATTTCGCAAGAGACCCTGGGGCCGCTGACAGCTGCCGAGCGCATGATGCTGATGGAACTGCTCCAGAAGATCTGTTGACGGCATCACACGCGGTCCGCGCCCATTCACTCAGACGGAGGAAGACACACCATGCCCGGAGCGGACGATGGGGAAATCAGAGCGCTAGTCACCTCCATGACCACGAATGAGAAAGTCGCTCTCGTCAGTGGCCAAGGCCTCTGGAGAACAGCCGCAATCGAAAGGCTGGGGATCGACTCGATTCTGATGACGGATGGCACCTACGGCGTGCGCTACTCGACAACCCAGATAGATGCCGGCACCGGCGATGAAGAAAGTCTCGCCGCATTCCTCGACCTGATTAACCAACAGGCCGACGATAAAGGCGGCATGTTCGGCACGACGCGACCGGCCACCTGCTTTCCGAACGGCAATCTCGTCGGCTGTTCCTGGGATGTGGACCTGCTGTATCGCATGGGCGAAGCGCTTGCCCTCGAATGCCGCAGCCTGGGAATTCATCTCCTGCTCGGACCGGGTATCAACACACGAAGGACGCCGCTCGCCGGCCGCGCCTATGAATACTACTCGGAGGATCCGGTCATCAACGGCGATCTTGCCGGCGCTCTGATTTCCGGCCTGCAGGACAACGGTATCGGTGCCTCGCTGAAGCATTTTGCCTGCAACAACTCGGAAATCGATCGGACAACGACAAGTTCCGATGTGGATGAACGGGCTCTGCGGGAGATCTATCTCGTAGGCTTCGAGCGGGCGATCCTGAAGAGCCCGCCCTGGACCGTGATGAGCGCCTATAATCCGGTGAACGGCGTTCAATCGGCGGAAAGCCACTGGTTGCTGAAACACATCCTGAGGGATGAATGGGGATATGACGGGCTTATCCTGTCTGATTGGCACGCGATCAAGGATCGGCCCGCATCGCTTAAAGCCGGTACGGACCTCGACATGCCGGAAAGCAAACCTCGCAAGGCACGGCTTCTGTCGGCTATCGAAGATGGCAAAGTCGCCGACGACATACTCGATCGGGCTTGTGAACGGGTTATCGGCCTCGTCCGCCGCTGTCAGGCCGAGAGGCTGCCCGCAGCCCCTGTCGATCTGGACCGCCATCACGCCCTCGCCCAACAGATCGCAGCTGAGTCGATCGTGCTGCTGCGCAACGAACAGCAGACACTGCCGCTCGATGCGGCCGCTACCGGCGAGTTACTCGTGGTTGGCGATGGCGCGGTGGTCCCGACGATCCAGGGATCGGGGTCGGCGACGACCAATCCTTATCGCGTCGACAGCCCGTTGGAACGGATCGCAGCGCGTGCGGGAGAACATCTGAAGGTACGTCATGTGCCTTTCCCGACAGCGCAAGGTATTCCGACGGAGAGTGAAACACAAGCCGTTCTAGATGCTGCGACGACAGCGGACGCAGTCATCATCTTCACCGAGAACGAGAAGTCGCGCAACGGCGAAGGCAATGATCGCGACACCTTGAAACTGGCGGCCGGCCACGACAGCCTGATCCGCTCGCTCACTGAGGCCGGCCGGAAAGTAATCGTCGTTCTAACGACACCGGATGCGGTCGAAATGCCGTGGCTGGCTGCCACGCAGGCCGTGCTGGCCTGCTTTTATCCTGGCCAGGGCGGCGGCGACGCGATTGCCCGCATTCTGTTCGGCGAACAGAACCCTTGCGGAAAACTGACGACGACGATGCCCATCCGCATCGAGGACATTCCCGGTTGGCACACCTATCCCGGTGAGAACAGCCGGCATGTCTACAGCGAAGGAATTTTCGTCGGCTATCGCTTCTATGACCTCAAGGCAGTGACGCCCCTGTTCCCCTTCGGTCATGGCCTAAGCTACACGCGTTTTTCTTACGAGAGCATGGCACTCGACAGGCAGGAAATCGGCCCGTCGATGGACTGCAGGGTGAGCGTCACCATCTGCAACATCGGCGAAGTGGCTGGCAAGGAAATCGTCCAACTCTACGTCCGTCCGGTAAAGCCCGGCCTCCGGCGGCCGATCCGGGAACTCAAGGCGTTTACCAAGGTCGAGCTTCAACCGGGCGAAGCCAAGGTCGTGACCCTGGCGCTTTCCGCTCGGGATTTCCAATATTTCGATACCGCGCGCGGTGCATGGGTGCTCGATGCAGAAGCTTTCATCATCGAGGCGGCGGCTTCCTCGCGCGATATCCGCCTCCAAAACCGACTCGCTTGCCGTTCCGAGCGCTTCCCTCCGGCAGCCCTTTCCGCGCTTTCGCCGCCAGCGCTAGTATTCGCGAATGAACGGGCGATACCTGCGTTGAGAGAATTGCTGGCGAGGAAGCTCCGCATCTCCGGCGATGAAGCGATGGCCATCCTCGAAAAGCTCAACGGCTCTTTCCTGGGCTTCTACGATACCTTGAGCTGGTATGTCGGTGACGCAATCAACGAAGCTGACATCACAGCGCTCTTTGACACCCTGAATCGAGCGCCTTGACGGAAGCTGTAGCTTTACTCACCCAGACCTTGAGGGTCAGCCCACGTGACGGCGGATTAAGCTAGTTTTCTTCAGTCATCTGGAATATTTGCAACAGAGCCCGTTCAAAAACGGTGCATGGCGCCAATGATCTGAATGCACCAACAGTGATCACCACCGGCCTCAGACATCGAAGAAGTTAAAGTGGAACGCGCTGACACCCATCAAAGCATGTTGCGCGCCGGAGACATCCGCGCCGTTGTAGGTAGCACCATCCAAATACAGATTTCGGTCGGTGGTGGGTGTCCCGCCCCACGCGTCGTTCAGGAACGTCACGCTCGCGTCATGGACACCTTTGTCACAATCACCCTGCACCACCAAGTGATCTGACTGGCCAGAGCCGTGAAGAAAGTGCGCCGTCTGTATATCACCGATTTGCTTTCCGTCGACGGTAACCCTGTACTGGGCGTCGCCAAGATAGGCATCCTCGCTGATCAACAAAACGAGTTTGTCGGCTCCGGTACCGATCGTGGTCCCGCCGCTCGCTGGCGGAGGAACGGTTACCGGAGGCGGCGGGGTGGTAGCGGGAGGGTCAGAAACTATATTGAAGTGGAATGCACTGACACCCATCAAAGCATGCTGCGCGCCGGAGACATCCGTGCCGTTGTAGGTAGCACCATCCAAATACAGATTTCGGTCGGTGGTGGGTGTCCCGCCCCACGCGTCGTTCAGGAACGTCACGCTCACGTCATGGACACCTTGGTCCCAATCACCCTGCACCACCAAGTGATCTGACTGGCCAGAGCCGTGAGGAGAGTGCGCCGTTTGTATATCACCGATTTGTATTCCGTCGACGGTAACCCTGTACTGGGCGTCGCCAAGATAGGCATCCTCGCTGATCAACAAAACGAGTTTGTCGGCTCCGGTACCGATCGTGGTCCCGTCGCTCGCTGGCGGAGGAACGGTTACCGGAGGCGGCGGAGTGGTAGCGGGAAGGTGAGAATACACGCGGATATAATCGATCTGCTCTGAAATCGGCGCTTTGGTAACATCCGCATTGTTATTGGGATCGTCCTGCGTGGCCAGATCGGCCAAGAGATACATTGGCCCATGCATATCACTGGGTGTGGCCTTCGTTCCCATAAGCTGACCATCGACGTAGAAGCCTAGGGTATCGGCATTCCAATCCAATCCATATGTATGAAAACCGGATGGCTGAGCGAGCTCGCTATAGACCTGCAAATTTTGTTGCCAGTTAAGATTCGGCGCGGCGTCGGTTGTGTGAATACCGCTATATATGCCCTTCTCGAAACTTCCATAGTTTTCGACGACATCAAGTTCCTGCCAGTGCCCGGCATTATTGGGATCGGCTATCATATGGTCCGGTAGAAGCCAGAATGCGGCCCATGCTCCCGGAAGGTTCGAGAAATCAGCCCGCATCTCGAAGTAGCCATATGTTTGCGAAAAATGCCCTTGCGTCGTGATCAGGCCGGACTCCCAGCTGCCGGGGAAGCCGGATGCGGTGCGGTCGGGCACGGCCGTAATCGTCAACACACCGTTGTTCACCTCGAAAGGATCGTAACCCGACGAAGGGTCAACGAATGAAGAATGACCAAAGCCGATATCGGAATTGGCGTCATAGCGCCATTGCGGACGGATATCGGCCCAAGTCGTGCCGTTACCAGTCTGAGAAATGCTGCGTGTGTTGAACTCGTCGTCAAACGTCAGTTGGTATTGGGTAAGATCGATCGTAGACATCTCTACCTCCACGACAAATTGGTCCGCTCCGGTTTTCGCCATTGCGTGGACCGCCAACATGCAATGCCAACAAAATGCAAATACGCGACAATACAGGGGGGTACTATATCCCGCTGTCCGATGGCACCCTCGTCAAATTGACGCTGCTGCCTCTCGGCTCATCCCCAAAGGGCCTTCACTCCGCTGCTTATGCAAACAGAAAGTCATGCGCCAGCAGCGCATGCTGACTGTGCACGACCACACCACCCGTACCGAATGCAATCGTGGTGTCGTGCGTAACTGGATCGAACGCTGAGATAATATTAAGCTGACTGAAGTCTTTGATTCCCAGTGCCGAGACGTCGATATGGTCGACTCCCCAATTCGATCCTGGGCCGCAAGCGCCTTGACCAAAATCCTCGATTTTGTCACTGCCGTTACTGGGCTTGAATATAAACGTATCATTTCCACCTTCGGCGTGGCCGACCATTACCTGTGCATCACCCCACATGTCCTCGTTGCCGTTGCCGCTGATCAGGGTGTCGTTGCCGCCATGGGAATTACCGGACATCTTCACCGCGTCGCCAATCAGAGTAATAGGCCCGTCCGTGTGACGAACCGCAGAGACGTTCAGCACGTCGTCGCCTCCATGTGCATGGCCCGACATCGTTTGCGCATCGCCTATGAGTATATCATTCGCGGTTTGTTGCGCCTTAACAATAAGACTGTCATCGCCACCACGGGCATTATCCGACATGCTATTCGCATCGCCATAGGCCAGAACGGCCCCGACGGAAGCAACGTTCATTGTATCGTTGCCGCCGATGGCATGATCGCGGAGATCACCACCAGCATCGCCGTAAAACGTTACGCTGTCTTCGAGGCCTGTACTAAGAACATCATTGCCGCCATGCGCATGGCCGGACATGTTCTTGCCCGCATCGCCGTAGAACGTAACGAAGCCCTCGGAGCTACCGTCCGTGACTGTGTCGTTGCCGCCGACAGCATGATCCTTCATGTTGCCGCCAGCGTCGCCATAGATTGTGAAAGTGTTCTGAAACGCAGAAAGCTGAAACGTATCGTTGCCTCCCGCTGCGTGCCCTGACATATCCTTTCCGGCGTCACCATACATGGCGACCGTGATGTTGGTTGGGCTTGGAGCTACGCTGAAAACGTCGTTGCCGCCTTTAGCACCGTCAGAGAGGCTTCCTCCCGCGTCCCCATACAAATTGGTCGTAGTACTGCTTGATCCGGTTATCTGGACGAACAGAAAATCGTCGCCACCGATCGCGTGATCAGCGATGTTTCTAACGGCATCGCCATAAAAGCTGCCCGAGCCATGTATGGTCAGATTATCGTTGCCGCCCGTGGAGTGATCCAACAGGCTGCCTCCGGCATCCCCGTAAAGGATGTTCGTCGAATCCGGCGCTATCAATATATCGTCCGAGCCGATTTGATGATCGGTTAAATTCGCCGTTGTTATGGGAATTACTTTAACCATCGCGACCCCTCCAAGCTTAAATGAAATTTCACCTTGCGACCGAACCCCCCTGAAATCAAGGGTCAAATCAAGCTCGCCCCCTATCCTATTGATCCTGCAGACTAGGTTTTTTAGCTGCAGCGAACTAAGCGAAGCGAAATAGGAGAGCGCAGCGCTATTCTTCGCGAAAGGCTCGCGCCATCTGATCTGCCATCGGCTTCGTTAGATAGGTCAATACTGTTCTTTCGCCGGTCTGCAAGAAGGCCTCGACCGGCATCCCGGAGACGGGCGTCAACTTCCCGAGCCGACCCCACTCTTCCTTCGATATGCTAGCGCGAAGGACGTAATAAGTTGCACTGGAATGCTGGTCAGTAGTCGGCTCGGCCGAGATCTTGGTGATTTGCGCGTTCAGTTGAGGCGTATCCCGCTGATTGAACGCTGAAAACCTGAGCATGACCGGCTGCCCGACGGTCACCTGGTCGATATCCTGCGGCGACAGTTTAAGCTCGGCGACAAGCGCATCCCGATCCGGCACAATCTGCATAATGGTTTCTCCGGGCGATATCACGGCACCCGCCGCATGCACGCTCAGATGATCGATGATACCGGCCTGTGGTGCTCTTATGTCGATCCGCTTCAGATCATCCTTTGCGGCGACCAGTCGCTCCATGAATTGCCCGGTGTCGCTCTGCGTTTGACGCAGTTGCTCCGAAACCTCGGCGCTGTGATCGTCGTCAACTTGCGTGATTTGCAGCTCCGTCTCGGTCATCTTGCCTTTCGCCTGTGCGATGCTTGAAACGAGATTACCGAGTTCTCCGGTCAAGCTGGCACTTTCGCGCTGTAGCGCATAGACCTTCGCCGCAGGGATGATGCCCTTATCGAACAGCCCTTGAAGGCTGGAAAGCTCCTTGGCGATCAGATCGATCTCCCTGCGCTTGCCATTCTCTTGCGCAACCAGACCCTCCACCTCCTGGCTCAGTTGCTGGATACGCTCGCTCAGCTGTGATTTGCGGCTTTGCCTGGATGCCAATCGATCTTCGAACAGACGCGTCTCGCCGGCGATCGTGCGCGAGACTTCGTCTTCGTCGGCCCGCGAAAGCAGTTCCGCCGAAAAGGCGATCGCTGGCGCGCCGTCGCGCTCCGCTACCAGCCGCGCCGTTCTCGCGGACAGTTCATCCAATCGTTTTCGTATGATCGCGAGATTGGCGTTCGTTTGCGTATCGTCGAGATGGATCAAAAGCTGCCCAGCATCGACACGATCACCGTTTTTGACTTGAATGTCGCCGACAACTCCCCCTTTGAGATGCTGAACTGATTTTACATAGCTGTCGACCGCAAGCGTTCCGGGGGCAATGACCGCACCCGAGATCTCGGTGGTCGCAGCAAGGCCACCTATCACGCCGACGAGCAGGACGATCGTCCCAAACGCCGCAACGGAAAGCCGGCGTATCGAACGCTCGCTGGGTGACGGCTTTTCTGTACTCATGACCCGGCGTCCTCGCCGGCGACCATCAGGCGGACTGCACTCTGTTTGATTGGTTGCTTCACCGGCTTTCCGAGGACCATGTCCTTAGGTCCAAACGCCTGCAGCCGTCCCGCGGCGATGACCATCAACATGTCGGCCGCCACCAAAGCGCTCGGCCGGTGGGCGATGACCATTGCGATGCCGCCCCGCGCACCAACGCCGAGGAGAGCTTGGGTCAGAGCCGCATCGCCTTCTGCATCGAGATTGGAATTGGGTTCATCCAGCACCACCAAAAACGGATCGCCATAGAGCGCTCGCGCAAGCGCAATGCGCTGCCGCTGCCCAGCGGAAAGCCGGGAGCCGCCCTCCCCGATCATCGTATCGAAGCCCTGCGGCAACTCCACGATCATGTCATAGACGCCGGCAGACTTTGCAGCAGCGACAACCAATTTCGATGAAGGCTGCTTTTCAAAGCGGGCGATGTTCTCGGCAATCGAACCATCGAAGAGGCTGACATCCTGTGGAAGATAGCCGATGTGGCGCCCAAGTTCCGAGGGATCCCATTGCGCGAGAGCGGCGCGATCAAGGCGTACCGCGCCGATCGTCGTCGGCCAGAGGCCGGTGACCGCGCGCGCAAGGGACGACTTTCCCGAGGCGCTGGGACCAATGACCCCCAATATGGTCCCGGCCGATATGTCAAACGAGATGTTACGAAGGATGAGTTCACGGCTTCCCGGGGAGGCGAGGCTCAGACCGTCCACCGTCAATTTTGATCTGGGTGCCGGCAAGCTGATGCTCCGCTCTCCAGCAGGCAGGATTTCAAGCAGTTTGACAAGGCGCAACCAGCTTTGTCGGGCGGCAACGAATGCCTTCCATTGGCCGATAGCAAGCTCCACCGGTGCGAGCGCCCGGCTAACCAGGATCGAGCTTGCGATCATGATGCCACCCGTCGCTTCCTGCCGGATGACGAGGATTGCGCCGACCGCAAGCACGGCAGACTGAAGCATCATGCGAAGGATGCGGGAGGTGGTCGTCAGGATTCCGGTTACGTTGGCGGCGGCAAGTTGATTTTCGAGATAGGCGCCGTTCAGATCGGCCCATCGCTCCGCCATCCGACCGACGAAACCCATTGCGACAACCGCTTCCCAGTTTCGTCGTGCACCTTCAGCAAAAGCAAGGCGCGCTGCCGACTGTTTGGCCGCCTCGGCTGCCGGACGTTGCGACAAGATCTCGGCAAGAACGGTCAGAACGATGAGGACGATGGCACCGCAGGTCGCGGTCAGCCCGATCCAGAAGTGGAAAAGAAAGCACAATCCGAGATAAAGCGGTATCCATGGCAGGTCGAACAGGGCGATCGGACCGGTGCTGGAGAGAAAAGATCGAACTCTGTCCAGATCGCGAACCGACTGCATTCCATCGCCTGCCGCCGGCATTACTTGTGGTTGAAGCACCAGCGAGGCAAAGACCTTACCGTTCATCCGCTCGTCCAGCGCCACGCCAACGTGCGCCAGAAGCATCGAACGCAGCAGCTCAAGAGCGCCGTGAAACACGAAAAGGGTTGCAGCGATGATCGCAATACCGACCAGTGTCGAAAGGCTGTGGCCGGGAATGACCCGGTCGTAGACCTGAAGCATAAAAAAGGAACCTGTCAGGGCCAGTACGCTGATCACGGCACTCGTAATCGCGATGCTGAAGAACGCCTTTCGAAGGGACGTCAGTACCGCCATCAGAAATGTTCGAGGCAATTTTTTCGACGGAAGAGCCATGTAGCTTCAGTCCTTCATTTATCGCCGCCCGAGGATAAATATCGAAATTGATTATTATTACGAAACTACATGTATATCTATTCACAAATACAGCAAAATATCCAATTCTTATTTATATATACAACTTCGAAGTCGATCTGAAGTGTAACACAACTCGGCGCACGACTCGCCACGCCTACTGGAAGCGACACTTTTGAGATGAAAAGTGGCCGCGACTCTGGTGCACAAGTCTATCAAACAGTGGCTGACATGGTGGTGTTCCGCTGCAGGCAAACGCGTTCGGAAGATGATCTAAGCTCTTTATGGGGATCGAACTGTCGAACCCGACTTTAAGAAAGTTCTTCATCTCAAATTTTTCGATAGCATACATCGGCTTGATCTCGATGGAGTGCCGGAGGCCGAGAACGGAATGTCAGCTTATGATCGCAAGCCATAGTGAATAGAACAGCCTCTGGACTAGCCGCCCAGCTTTGCCGATGCGAACTTACTTCCGGCAGGTGTCGCAGATTCACTCTTCTCGTGATGGCGATCATCCATTCCTCCCCACTATGGTTTCCTTGGATAGAGCGAGGCCACGGATCCCTCCGGCTTAACAGCCACTACGCACTTAGAGATCTTACGGGCTCGCAACGCCTGTGGGAGCAGAATTCAAATTTGCAATTCTCGCTGCCAACTGAACATAGAAAGTATAATGTCATGATGATATTGTCATCACGGGAGAACATTGGGAGGATTAACGTGGACAATTTCTTTATCACAAGAAATTTCGATTGGGGTTTACGGAGATCATCTCATGCCGATCGAGCGCTTAATCTCATAACAAGGCGCTTCGGCATCGAATCGCGAACCGCTTCTTTTGTCGATGCAGCCTTATACCGGATAACAGGCATGAAATTTTCTGCTGTGCATTCAGGTGTTTCCACCAATGTCGAGCAGAGAATGAACATGTTCCATCTGGTCTCCCAGACAATCGCCTATGACGTGGAGGGAGACCTGGTGGAGGTTGGCTGCAATCAGGGCCAGTCCTCCGTGCTGATCGCAAAGGTGATCAGCGATTTCGGATCTTCAAGCAGCTTCATGTTTTCGATAGTTTCGAAGGCCTTCCACCGGCGAGCGATGTGGATGGCGCTTCCTACAGGGAGGGCGATCTCGCGACCTCGGAAGAGGTTCTGGTTCACAATTTCAAATTGCATGGATTACGCCTCCCGATAATTCACAAAGGCTGGTTCAAGGATACGTTGGCCGATGGGCTGCCAAAAAAGATAAGCTTCGCCTATCTGGACGGAGATCTCTACGACTCGATCATGATCAGCCTGGAAAATGTTTATCCGCGGCTTTCGAAAGGTGGGATTTGTCTTGTTGATGACTATTGCGACACCGAGATCAATCCGGACGGATGGAACTATCTTCCCGGTGTAAAAAAGGCCTGTGACGATTTCCTGTGCGACAAGCCCGAACAGATGTCCTACATCTATTCAGCGGCATTCACGCATGCCTTTTTCCGCAAGCATTGAATGGCGGCGTCTTTCGCGATCAACATGACGTGATCTTCGCACGGTAAATCACTGACCTTTACGATTGTTCCATCTATTCCGTGCGTGGGGCGTCCGCCTATATCCGACATGTTTCTGAGGGTGTGATCCTCGCCCTGTTCCTGCAATGGCGAGGATCGGAAGATCCGGCACTTTCCGATCGCACTACCTCGCAAAGCGTTCCGGCCGGAAGGAAGCCAGAAGCGGATGCCGTTTGCCGGTAGCGATCTCGTCGGCAAGCAACTCGCCCGCGATCAAGCCGAGAGTAGCACCGCTATGGCTGAAAGCGACGAAGTACCCCGGGATCGCCTGCAATTCGCCGAATACCGGCTCGCCATCGCCCGGAATAGGTTTGAGGCCGACGCCGTAGTCACCGATTTCGAGCTTCGGATTCCCTTCCAGCACCTTGGAGGCTTCAAGTAGCAAGCCTTCGAGCGTTGAGGGCTTGATTTCGTAGCTACCGTCGACATTTTTGATCACCTCTTCCTCCGACCAGGCCGAATCCAGCGCAAAGGCGCCGTCGGGTGTGGGGCGGATGGCGACGCGCGGCGTGTTGAGGACCGCCTTCAGCGGGTGCTTGATCGGCTTTGTGCGAACGAGAAGCGCAATTGGGGTGTCATCACCGATATGCTGGCCTGCCTTCGCAACGATCGCCGGCACTTCACCACCAGCCGCCAGCAGCACGGCATCCGCGGCCCAATCGGCACCGTTCGCTGTCGTAACGCCCGTAGCGCGGCCATTCCGCACATTCACCGTTGCCCGGCCGGCATCGGTGACGACTTCGCCGCCCATTGACCGGAACTCCTCGGCAAGAACACCGATCAGCGATGGCAGGTCGACCCAACCCTCCCCGGGATTGAAGATCGCTCCCTGTCTGGTCACAGAGCCGGCATCGACGCCAGGCGTCGCCTTGGCGATCTGATCGGGCGTCAGCAACAGCGCGTGATAGGCCAGGTCACGCTCATACTCGAAAACAGCGGCAATGTCGTTGCCGGCATCATCAGCATCCCAGGTGAGACCACCATCGAAGCGCAGCCAGGCCGCATCCGGATATTTGGTGGAAAGTGTGCGATAACGGTCGATCCCAGCCAGGCGCAGCCGATGATAGGCGTCTGACCGACGCCTTGCGGAATTGAGCCAGGCGAGCGAGCGGCCGGATGCGCCATTTGCCAAAGGACCGTCATTGATCAGCGTTGTTTGAACGCCAAGCCGAGCCAGATGAACGGCCGTGGAAACTCCGAAGATACCGCCGCCGACGACAACGACTTTCGAAGGGCGAGTGGGAATATTCATGCTTAGAAACCTTATCAGACGTGAATGTTGCAATCGAAAGGCCGTCGGAAGTCTCGCCGACCCTGTTTGTCAGAGAACCTCAGCGAGGAAGCGCTTCAGGCGTTCGCTTTGCGGATTGTCGAAAATCTGTTGCGGCGTGCCGGCTTCGACGACGCGGCCTTCATCCATGAAGACGACCTGGTCGGCCACTCTGCGGGCAAATCCCATTTCGTGGGTGACGACCGCCATGGTCATCCCCTGGCGTCCGAGATTGGCCATCAAATCGAGAACGCCCTTCACCAGTTCGGGGTCAAGTGCGCTCGTAACTTCGTCGAAAAGGATGACTTCCGGATCCATGGCGAGAGCCCGGGCGATGGCGACGCGCTGCTGCTGGCCGCCGGAAAGGCCGGCGGGCCGATGGTCCTTGCGTCCGGCGAGCCCGACCTCGGCGAGGCGGCTTTCGGCGATCCGGCGAGCCTCGTTTCTTGGCATCTTCTTGATCTTCGTCAGCGACAGCATGACGTTTTCAAGCGCCGTGTGATCCGGAAAGAGATTGAAGTGCTGAAAGACCATGCCGACGCGGCGGCGCAGGCTTTCCGGCTTCATCGACAGAATGCTTTCGCCATCGAGCTGGATATCGCCGCGTTTTGGCTCCACCAAGCGGTTGATGCATCTGAGCAGCGTCGACTTGCCCGAACCCGACGGGCCGATAATGCAGGTTACGGTGCCCTTTGCTATGTCGAGATCAATGCCCTTCAGCACTTCGAGGTCGCCGTAGGACATGCTGAGATCGCGGATTTGAACAGCCCCTCCCTTGAAGCGCAAGGCGCCGGAAGCCTGAACATTCGAAGCCGCCTCGAGTTCGCCGACCTCGACAAGACCGCTTGTCGCACCGGAACTGCGGCCCTGCCGCCCAAGACGCAGGCGTGCATCGATATAGTTGACTAGGTGCGTCAGTGGAACGGTGATGACGAGATAGAAGACGCCTGCCAGCAACAAGGGTGAGAGATTGCCGGTGACGACGGCCTGGTCCTGGCCGACGCGAAAAATCTCGCGCTCCGAAGCCAGCAATCCTAGAAAGTAGACAAGGCTCGAATCCTTGACGTTGCCGATGAACTGGTTGACGAGGGCCGGCAGGACGCGCCGTACGCCTTGAGGGATAATAATCAGCCGCATCCCCTGCCCGTAGCTCATGCTAAGCGCACGGCAGGCCTCCATCTGCCCACGTTCGACGCTTTGAATGCCGGATCGGAAGATCTCGCCGATATAGGCGCCGGCGATCAGGCTGAGTGCGATGATCCCCAGCGGAAAGGGCGACGGACCGAAGATCTCGCGGCCGATGCGGGCAAAGCCCTGGCCGATGATCAGGATCGTCACGATCGCCGGCAGGCCGCGAAATATATCGGTGTAGATGCGCGCCGGCAAACGCAGCCAGCGCGACTGCGAGATACCCATCACGGCCAGCACCATGCCGATCACAACGCCGAGCACAGTGGAGGCTGCCGCCAGGATAAGTGTGTTCTTCAGTCCGACCGTGATCATGCTCGGCAGGACTTCGGCCATCGCATTCCAGTCAAGAAAGCTGCGACGGAGGTTTTCAAGCCAATCCATTCAATTCCCCATGAAATTCGCGAGGCAGGTCAATGGCCGCCGCCCAGAGCACCCGGACGGCGGCGCAGCCTTTACTTCTTGGGAAGATATTGATCGGGCATCGGCGAGCCGGGGAACCACTTCTCATAGAGCGTCTTCCAGGTGCCGTCCTGCATTGCCTCATGCAGCGCCTTGTTGAGCGCCAGACGGAAGGCGTCGTTGCCCTTGTGGACGACGAAGCCCGCCGGTGCGTCGAAGGATGGGATATTCACCGCGATTTTCAGCGTGGGATAGCGTTCGCCATATTGCTTGGCGGCTTCATAGTCGAGGAAATGCGCGTCGATGGTGCCGTTGTTCAGCGCCGCCACGGCGGAATTGTTGTCCGGAAATTTGACGAGGTCCGTGCCGGCAAAATTCTTCGTCGCATAGATCTCCTGCAGCGTACCTTGCACGACGCCGAGGCGCTTGCCCTTAAGGCCGGCTGCATCCTTGGTCGAGGCATCCGATGTCAGAACCGAGAGATAGCCGGCGAGATAACCATCGGAGAAATCGACCGTCTTCTTGCGTGCCTCGGTGGTTCCGATTGCGGCAACGGCGACGTCGAAACGCTGGTTGGCAACG
Organism: Rhizobium sp. WW22; assembly: GCF_047041135.1. Classification (NCBI taxonomy): domain Bacteria; kingdom Pseudomonadati; phylum Pseudomonadota; class Alphaproteobacteria; order Hyphomicrobiales; family Rhizobiaceae; genus Rhizobium; species Rhizobium sp. WW22. Next base: position 356,401 of record NZ_CP178199.1, on the reverse strand, counting down.
GAGGGCAACAAGGCAGAGAATTCCTGGCCGGTGAACGTCACCTTGTCCTTGGGAAAGCCCATGCGCGAAACGACGTTCAGAAAGAGTTCGATATCGAAGCCGGTGAATTGGCCATCGGCGGTCGTGAAGGTGTAGGGCTTGGAATCGCCCATCGTGCCGACGCTGATGACGTTCGGATCGATCAGATTATAGGGATTGTCGGCCGCAACTGCTGGGACCGCGCTTGCTGCGACGAGGCAGGCCAGCAGGCCGGCGCCCAAGGGCAAGGCAAAGGCCGAGAATATGGCAGATAGTTTCATGTTCGTTCTCCGCTCTGAAGGATGCTCTTATTGGCATTCATGCATGCGCGCCCATCCCTCACCCATCCATCGGAAAGAGGTCATCTGGACAAGAGACCGGTTTCATACTAAAAAGAGACCGGTCTCACCTTATTTGTTACCGTGAGATTGACCGTCCGTCAATAACTCTTGTAATCGTCGTCGAATGGAAGAATCCCTCACCTCGAAACGCTCCGTCACTGTCGCCGATGTCGCAAGAGCCGCGAATGTCTCAAAGGCGACTGCGGCGCGCGTGCTCGGTGGCTATGGTGTCGTCAGCGACAAGGTTCGCGAGCAGGTGCTAGCCGTGGCGACGGCACTCGAATATCGACCGAACGAACTCGCCCGAAGCATGACCACAGGCAAATCCGGCATCATCGGTGTTGTGGTCGGCGATATAGAGAATGCTTTCTTCAGCCTCGCCGTCAGAGGGATCAGCGATGTCGCACGCATGGCTGGTTTCAACGTCATCATCGCCAATTCCGGCGAGGAGATCGAGGCGGAGAAGTCAGCGGTCGACCTGCTCATTGGCAAGCGTGTCGATGGATTGATCGTGACACCGGCACGATGCGATCGGATGGAGCATCTCCAGGATATACGCCGCGTCGGCGTGCCGCTCGTTCTATTTGACAGAACCATTCCGGAACTAGGCGTCGATGCGGTCACCGGTGATGATTTTGACGCTGCCGCGAGCGCGACCCGCCATCTTATCGACATGGGGCATCGGCGGATCGCCTATATATCGGCGATGGATGCTGAGAGCGAATTCCTTGACGATATCAGCAGCATTTCCAATTCCGCGGTGCGCGAACGCGTGGAGGGGGCTCTGAGGGAGCAAGCCGACGCCGGCATAGAGGAGGCTCGGCATTACGTGCGTCTCGGCGCCACGGACCAGCCGAAAACGGATGGTGTCGTCGAGCGCCTGTTGCAAGACGCAGCTCCCCCAACCGCCCTCATCGCTTCGGACAGTCTCGTCGGCCTTAGAGTTTTCAAGTCTCTGCAAACCCTCGGGTTATCGATACCGCGCGACATCTCGATGATTTCGTTTCTGGACGCCGATTGGACGACCGTCACGACACCGCCGATCACCGTCATCGACCAGCCTGTCTACGAGATGGGCAAGGAGGCGGCCGAACGGCTGATTTCGCGCCTGAGCGGCAAGGACATTCCTGTCGGACGCGCTACCATAAAAACAAGTCTGATTCCGCGCGGATCAGTCGCCTCGCTGTCTCGCAGCGACCATTAGCGCTGGACTGACGCAACTCGGCCAACTCGGCCGCCGCGACGATATCAATCATTGCGTGCTCCTTTCGTTATATTCCATGCTCGAAGGAACTTTTAGCTCGCCGATCGAGTTGCTTGGATCGGAGTTAGGAGGATCATCAGATATGGAAATGCAACGGTCTTTCGAACGGCGCCGGCCGACCAGAGGCGTCCCCTATAGTCTGGCGGATTTCCAGAAGAAATACGGACTCGATGACGTGACGGCCGAGGACCTGTTCGTTCGGTTCGGCCCTTCTTCGATCGAGCTTGATCTGCTCATGGCGGCGAAGCGCAAAACACTTTCCTTCGATGTCCTGACGAACGAGATGCCCTTACGATCGGCTTGTCCGAAGGAAACCAATCCGTCTTCAGGAACGAGGAGAAACTTCAACGGCCGGCAACGAAGAACAAAATGACGAAAAGCGCCGCGAGCGCGCCTACAGGATTTGGGAGGAAGAGGGGAGGCCAGAGAGAGCTGCCATCTCGACAACTGGCAATGGGAGGAACCGCACTGACCACGACCCTTAGTCTAATTGCGGGCGAGCTTCTTCTCCAAGGCAAGTAGGAAGCCGGAAATGCGGCGGCCGCAATCATTCGTCCTCCATACCGATAGCCTTCATCGCATCGACGCGGCGTTTGCGATCGATCCGCATGATGCTGACTTGTTTGCTGACTACCCAGTATAAGAGAACATTGGCTAGCTGGAGGGACTATCGCTTTTACCGCGCGAACGTCGATAATGCCGCTGCGCCTTTGCACGGTTCCCGCAATCTCCCATCGAACACCAGCGCCTGTTCATCGCCCTGCTCTCGTCGACGAACAGCCATCCGCAGCCGCGGTCATCCTGGCACTGGCGGATAAGATGCGCTTTAGGACCGGTCATGAGGTTCGCCGCCGAAATAATGATGGGTTTGAGCAGATCTGAATCGCTGGCTTCATCGATACGCCAGACCATTTCACCCGCCATCCATTCGAGCCTTATTCCATCTGCGGGCCGAGCCAAAAACACGTTGAAATACTCGAGAGCCTCGATCGGCGGGGCGACATCGGCGATGCGAGCGACGAGGAGTTCGTAGATAGTTTCGCGCAGTGCAATCGCCGCCTCATAGGCTTTGGCGCCATCATCTTGATATGTGTGCCAACGCGCACTCATCGGGTCCGACTGGTGTTCACTCCCAAGCAGGTTGGCAGTCAGCCAGCGCAAAAGTGCTTGCGCATCGGGAAGCCGTTCCTCACGAGACGAGCGCAACCGCCAAGCTGCTGTGTTCACAAACCGGATCGCCAATTCCTCTTTGGGGCCGCCGTCGGCGCTTGAATGTCGATATTCTTTGGAACTCATGATCTTGATCCTGGTTTGGTCTCTAACCCTATAAAAGGTTAGGATCAGCCATGATGCTTTCAAGGACACATATCACGCTTGGCGCGGCCTTTGCCGCGATCTATATCATTTGGGGATCGACCTATCTTGCCTTAGCTTTGGGTCTGCAAACGCTGCCGCCCTTTCTTCTGATGGGCATACGCTGTTTGATCGGGGGCACCATCCTCTATGCCTATGCGAGGGTAAGGAGTTCCGAAGCTCCATCCGTTACGATGTGGGGCGTCGCGGCAGTTTGTGGCTTGCTGTTCTTCGTTGGATGCCACGGCGTTCTGGCATATGCGCAGCAACGCGTTCCATCCGGCGTGGCCGCTCTGCTCCTGGCAACGATCCCGTTCTGGATCGTGCTCCTGCAGGCTTTCATTCCCGGAGGTGAGCGGCCGACCGGGATGAGAGCGGGACTCCTCGTTCCCGGCATCGCAGGCGTAGCTCTCATCGCATGGCAGGAAATATCTTCCGGCGCGAGCGCGGTGCACCCCGTCGATTTGATTCTCCTGCTGGGGGCCTCCTTCTCATGGGCGGTCGGAACAGTCATATCGGAGCGCCATTCCGCAAAATTTGCCTCGGCGGGGCTCTCTGGGATCGAACTGCTCGCCGGCGGCGTTGCCTTGGCCGTCATCAGCGCGCTGTCGGGCGAGTTGGAGGCTGTGCAGCCGACCCGGATCTCCGCAGTTTCGCTAGGTGGCTTGGCCTATCTGATTCTGTTCGGCACCGTGATAGCCTTTGCCGCATATACTTGGCTGCTAAGGCGAATATCGCCTTTGTTGGTCGCCACTTACACATTCATAAACCCGATCATCGCCGTCGCCATTGGCTACACATTCCTTGGGGAAAGCGTAACGACACCCGTCCTCGTTGGCGCAGCCATGATCGTTGTTTCGGTTGCCGGGATGCTGCTGCTCCAATACAAATCAACCAGGAAGGACGGGACACCCCATTTTCGCGAGACTGCAGTATCTCAGCGGCGTCTCTGAAAGAGGTTCCCCGCTTTCTCGCCTATCGCAAGACCGGCCGCGAGGATTTTTCGATCGGATTTGGACGCTGCGTGACGATAGCGCCAAAGGCCGAGGTGGTATGATTTAGCCCTTATAGCAAGGCTTGGCGGCGGCGGTTGTGCCGCCGAGCCACGTGAGCAACGCTTGGTCTTTTCTAATCAGTTTCAAGGATTATAGCTGGCAGGAGGGACATGAAATGAGAAGCAAGGTGGCGTGGACGAACAACTGCAGCGCCTCTAAGGATCATGACGACGTCGCCGGGTTTGAGAACAGATAGGAGTTGGCGTTCGACATAGGCTCGAAAGCACTGGCCATTGATCGGTCCGTCAAAGAAACAGGGTGCAACGGGCCTGGATCAAGACCGGTCTGCCAGGACTACTATCTGCTTCGTCGACTGAGAAGAGATGCGACCCGCCGAGGCACGGCGTCGGCAACAACCTCACTGCCGGGGCGACTACAGGGCCGCATCGCGCCGCAGCCGCGCCCCGACATCGGTTGTTTTCATCAGTACATTCTTGAACGGTCTACATTAGTTATTGCCTCTTCCAGCGCCAGAGCGGCCCCCAGCAATCGCTCATCATGGTTCTTGGGAGCCGACAGCAAAAAGCCGACCGGCATGCCCGCTTCGCCGGCCCCGCAAGGCAGGGAAACGCCGCACCAGTCAAGAAAATTACCGATCGCCGTATTGCGCAGCGTTCTGCCATTGATCTTTACGAACAGCTCGTCATCAGCTTCCAGGGGGCCGAGCGCCGGCGCGACATGGGCAACCGTCGGATAGGCGATGAACTCATTCGGCCCAAGCGTTGCAGCTACCTCCTTGATCAGTTGCTCACGCACTTTGAGCGTTTCCAGATAGCCGACCAGCGTCGTCTTCTCTCCAAGGCGTGTCCGCGCGACAACCCGCCGATCCATGGCTTGAGCCTCCGGCCCCGCCAAGCGACGATGATGGAGCACGAAGGCCTCGGCAGTAACCAACGGCCCATACTCGGCCATCAGTTCAAAGAGCCTTTCGAAAGCTGGAAACGCGGCTCGCCGGATCTTAACGCCGGCGGCACTCAATCTCGTCAGCGTCGCCTCGAAAGCTGCAAGAACACCATCCTGCGCATCATCCATGACGATATTTGTCGGCACCACGATGGAAAGCCTGGCGGCTTCGGCGCGCTCTATCTCGGGGACAAAGCGCCCGCGCATTGCGGCATCGACCCATATCGCATCCTGGACGCTGCGGCACAAAGGCCCTAGCGAGTCGAGGCTCGTCGACAGCGGAAAGACGCCGGCCATGCTGTAGCGGCCATGGCTTGCCTTATAGCCGACAAGGCCGTTGAAAGCAGACGGTATGCGCACCGAGCCGCCGGTATCCGTGCCGATCGCCACCGGCACGAGACCGGCCACAACAGCAACGGCGGAACCCGAGGACGAACCGCCGGGAATTCGCGGCACATCCGTTGCCAGCGGGTTTAGCGGCGTACCGTAATGCGGATTGAGGCCGAGACCGGAAAAGGCGAATTCGCTCATATTGACCCGGCCGACGGCCACCATGCCCGCCGCTTGCAGCGCCCTGACGACATCGGCATCGTGTTCGGCAGGCGCGGCATCCGCAAGCACGACCGAGCCAGCCGTCGTCGGCAGGCCGGCGATGGCGAAGAGATCCTTCCAGGCGACGGGAATGCCATCCAGCAGCCCGCGCGAACGCCCCTCGCGCAGCCTCTTGGACGAAGCAGCCGCCTCCTCCTTCGCGCGCCGCTCCAAAAGCTGCGTGAAGATCGCCTGGTCCTTATAGGTCCGGATCGCGTCGAGAGTCTCCTCGGCCAGCGCGACCGGGTCGAGACTGCCGGACTGGATCAGGACCGAGAGTTGCGCGATCGATTTGCTGAGGTGTGTCTTTGTCACAGGTCCTGCTCTCCTTCTCAGCCAACCAGCTGCATCCAGCGGCGCACGAGATAATTGTGCTCATCCATTGTCGTATTCCAGACGGCAATGCAATTGGCGCGCTGCCAATAGATCCGCCGCTGCGCACCGATCCTTTCCTGATCCGCATCTGGCCATCCGGGCCGGGCAAGTCTTCGGTGGCCGCCGCGCCTTCATACCAGTAGTCCGGTGGCGTCGCCTTAACTAATTCTGGCCGAAGGAGGGGCTTGTGCGCCGAACGTCAGAGCACGCTGGACAATGCGATTTCACGCCAGGTTGTGACGGCATCGGCGCGGAGTTGGCGGTGGGCTGCGGCAGTGTGACATTTCCGATGTAGGTGGAAGAGGTTGGCGATCTGGCCATGGGCTGAAACGAAATGTTGGCATTGTCGCGTCGACTTGAAGCGCATCATGCGCCTCTCTCGTCGTCTCAGCGGAAGATGAGAATTTTCAGCGCGGTTGTTCAATCCTTTATGCGAGCGATGCTCGACGTCTGGCATCAACTCAGCCCTTGCGGCGGCGTAAGAGCGCAACTTGTCGGTTACCATCACTCGCGGCATGACGCCCTGTCCTTTGAGCAGCTTGCGCATCAGCCGAAGAGCTGCCTTTTTGTTTCTCCGGCTTTGCAACAGAGCATCGAGAACGAAACCATCCTGATCTACGGCACGCCAAAGCCAATATTTCCTGCCCTTGATCGAGACGACCAGGCGAGTGGCGCAGGGGAATTTCACCCCCACGCTCTCTCAGAACCGGACGTGATACTCTCGCATCATCCGGCTCCCATTGTTCGACCGTATCCATGAAGCAGAGGCCAATGGGCGAACAGCCGAGGTTGGCGCTGCGCGATGCGCAAAAGCCAATGCCGGGATCGCCGCTTATGCCCACGCAAGGACTTGTACTTTCCCGAGGCCCATCGGGCCAAGTATCGCTCGACACTCCAGAGCGTAGGTTGGAGAGCTGAAGGACAGAACCGACCATAGTAATTGATCCAGCCGCGGATGTACGAGTTGAACATCCGTGCCAGATCATCGAGAGCCCTGTCACTGCGAAGGTGCAAGGACCAACTACGGATCGTGCCCCGTATCGCCTTGAGCGCCGTCGGACTGGCCGCAGGACCGAATGAAACACCCATGCCCCCGGCCTTCTTGCTCACAAGTCTCGGCCGGAAAGCGTAGCCGAGAAAGTCGAACTTGTAGACCGGATGAGTGCCTCGCCGACTTTCATCCCTGCAATAGACGATTTTGGTCTTGTCAGGATGAAGCGTCAGCCCACAATCAGTAAAACGCGCGTCCAGAGCGTTCCGAAGCGCCATCGCCTGGTCCTCGGTCCGACAATGACAGATCGCGTCGTCAGCATAACGCTCAAACGGAATGTTCGGGAAATTCCGACACATCCACATGTCAAACGCATAGTGAAGAAAGAGGTTTGCCAAGAGAGGGCTGATTACCCCGCCCTGTGGCGTTCCTCGTTCTCTGGCGACGAGATTTCCGTCCGGCATCTGCACTGGCGCTTTCAGCCATCGTTCAATGTATAAAAGCACCCACGGGCAATCGGTGTGCTTGCGCACAGCCCGCATCAGCAGGTCCGGTTCAATGCTATCAAAGAAAGCCTTGATATCGAGATCAAGAACCCAGTTGTAACGCCAGCATCGCTGCCGCGCCACGCTGATCGCATCGAGTGCCGATTTGCCGGGCCGATACCCATAGGAATCCGGATGGAATTCAGGCTCCACCGCCGGTTCCAGATGGCGTTTGACCACCATCTGCGCAATGCGATCGGCGACCGTGGGTATGCCCAGCGGGCGCGTCTTCCCATCGCTCTTGGGTATGTCGACCCGCCGCACCGGCGGCGGAAAGTAGCTGCCCGACGCCAGCCGATTCCAGAGCTTGTACAGGTTGTTCGTAAGATCAGCCTCAAAGTCCAAAATCGTCTGGCCGTCAATACCAGCCGCTCCTTGGTTGGCTCTAACCCTCTTATATGCTTCCCACACCTCCCTTTTCGGGATCGCGTACGGCTTTGCTCTATCCACGAGGATCCTCCCGTCGCCGGTTGTCCACGCTCCAGAGCTGAACAACGCAGCCCCTTCGCTCCAGCCCCATTACAGGACCTTCAGCACTACTACGGGCTGCTCCGCCCCTGTGCTCCGCTTCGGTAATCTCACCCTCGCAGGGACCGCCGGCTTGGGTTTCTCCCTTAACATCGGAGCGACAGGTTCCCGCGTTCCACACGAAAGCCTGGTTAAGAGTCACGCCGCCTTCATGCCGGATGCCGCCTGGGCAGAAATCAGGTCGCCCCCCAGACTTGTCCCGGGCTAACGAATTCCTCCCGGTTTCGACATCATCTTGCACTTTTCGACACGTCATCAGCGGTTCGCTTGCGCTCGTCTCTCTAAACCTCACCTGACGGACTAACGTCCGCCTTTTCTGCAACGCTCACCACCACGGCTCTTTACCGTTGCAGCTTGCAGTGGTTTGAAACCTACCCCTGACGGTCGGCTTCGAGGGACCATACCCTCATCTTCCGTGCAGCTCGGCTCCCACACTGCTGTGGGTGCCTCGCGGCACACTCTCGTCGAGGTGCCACTTGGCGGCAAGGTTGCCGCGCCATCGCCTCCGTAGTTGATAAGCGAATTTGAGGCCAAACTTCGCCGCCCATTCCGCGACGGTCTGAAACGAGACGTTAATTCCGCGCTCGGAAAGCAGGTCCTCGACGTCGCGCAGGCTCAGCAGAAACCGATAATAGAGCCAGACTGCATGGGCGATAATTTCGGCTGGAAAGCGATGGCGGCGGTAATGGTTAAGCGGCTCTTCGGTCATGCTGGTCGGATATCATTTCGCTCAGCAAAATCCGTTAAGGCGACGCCACCGTTAGCTAAGGGAATCCTCTCGCGTCACGGACCACGCCTTTTGCCAGATTGCCCTTCGTCATGAGGCGAAAGAAGGCTTATCTTCGCGTCAGTCTGGACGCCAAACTGGCAAAACTCGCCTCCTACATCAGGCCAGTATTCAATTTCGCGCAAGGCAAAACCCTTGTCGATAGGAGCGCGATACGTAATAACGTGTCTGTAACCCGAACTGGCCGCGGTCGTGCGGCATTCGAATCGAGCACAGAAGAGCGCTGAAAGCATGACGACGCCGATTCCCACGGACGGCCACACGCAGCAATCTCCTGAGATCAAAAGCCGAGCAGACTTCCAACTTGCGGCGGTTCAAGCCCGTGACCTTGCAGGCCAGGGTGCTGCTGTGTCGATTTCCGCCACTCTGCTATTGCTATGCGCTTGGCTCGCGAGCACCTTTGGCCTCAATGCGATCTGGATTGCGTTCTTTTGCGATAACGCGGCAGCACTCATCCTTTTTGGGACCGGACTTCGATCTGCCCACGAGATTGCGCGGTGGCGTCGGGAGCAGGCCGGCCTTGCCAGCATTCCGCTCGGACGGTTCATGCAATGGCTCATTGCCTTCGTAACCTCGCCGTGGTCGTCACGACAGGCGCAAGAGCCGGATCCGGTCGAGCGTTGGACCGAGAGCGCGTTTCTCGCCGGGCAATCGGTTTTGTCACGTATAGGTGCCCGCCCGCTCTCGGTCTTCTGCCTTTCCCTCTTTGCTTGTTTGCTCGTCTATGCCGGTTGGAGCCTGGAAGCGGACGACATGACGATCGGAACGATGAGCTATCTCATCATAGGTGCCTGTTTGGCTTTCGCCTTTTTTCTGCTTGTGACGGAAAGACGCCTGGCCGCGATCGAAGCACCGGAATGGCCGGAGGCAAGAGCGATTTCGCAGTTGGCGCGCATTCCTATTTTCGTGCTTGTATTGTCCTGCTTCAGCCTATTTCTGAGTGCGCGTGGATCCGGTCTGTCCATAAAAATGCTCGCCGCTCTGGGAGGCTTTGTCGCGATTGTCGGGCTTGAGTTTCTATTGCGCGCGGTCGCCGCCATGTTCCGCCCGCAAAACGACAGCCGCGAACCGGCATTGATCGCCACAAGCCTTGTCGCGGGCGCTCTCCAGTGGCCGCCCCAGCCATTGGTCAGCATTCAATCAGAGCTACGGACCAAACATGGCATTGATCTTCGACAGATCTGGGCCTTTTCGTTCATTCGTAAGGCCGCTCCAGCCATCATACTCGGAACGCTCCTTTTAGGCTGGCTGCTGAGCAGCGTGCACGAAGTTCCGATGACCGGCCGAGGCATCTACGAGCGGTTCGGCAAGGCCGAGGGCATCCTGCATTCCGGCCTGCACATCGGCCTTCCTTGGCCGTTTGGCCGTGTCATTCCCATCGAGAACGGCAACGTGCACGAGCTGGCAACCTCCGTCAGCACGAGCGGTGATGGCGAAAAGCTGACCAATGCGGAAGGGCCAGCGCCGGAAAGTGCGAACCGGCTGTGGGATGCCTCGCACATCAGCGAGAAATCGCAGCTTATCGCCAGCGGCACCGGCGGCGCGCAGAGCTTTCAGATCGTCAACATGGACGTGCGTTTTGTCTACCGCATCGGTCTTTCGGACCAGGCGGCGATAAAGGCGGCCTATCGGGTCGCCGATCTCCCAGCCTTGATCGAAAGCACCGCAAACCGCGTATTGGTTCATGACTTTGCCAGGAGAACGCTCAACGACGTCTTGAGCGAAGGCCGGCTGTCGCTCGCAAACGATATCGCCTCGGCAGTCCAGAAAAACATGGATGAGCTGAACAGCGGCGTCGAAATCCTGGCGGTGGTCGTCGAGGCCATCCACCCGCCTGCCGGCGCGGCCAATGCCTTCCACGGGGTCCAGGCGGCTCAGATCCGTGCGGAGGCGCTGGTTGCACGCGAACGGGGAACGGCCGCCGAACGGACGAATGAGGCACAATTGAATGCCAGCCTCCAGCAGGACAATGCGACGGCAACGGCAAGGGAAGGCGTCGCGGCTTCGCAGGTCGCAAAACTCCGCTTCCAGGCCGAACAATCAGCCTTCCATGAGGCGGGACAGGCGTTTCTGACCGAGGAATACTTCAATAAACTGACGATGGGACTATCCCATTCGAAGGCTCTTGTCCTCGATCACCGCATCGGCGGAAGCATCGCTCCGACCCTCGATCTCCGGAGCATGATGCCACCGGTCGATCCCGACACAAGTGCCGAACCTAACACCCCATATCAAAGCGAAGAAACGGGCCCATGACTGACGCGCACGCCCATCCGGGCTCGGACCATCACGAGCACGATCATCATCATGATCACGGCGATGATCACAAAGAAACAATGCCCTTTCGGTGGTCCCGCCTGGTGGTCGCGACGATCGTCGTCGCCATCATTCTTGTCGCCGCCTGCCTCGTCCAGGTGAGGTCGGGAGCAGCGACTATCATCACTAGGTTTGGCAATCCCGCTCGCGTTCTGATCGATCCAGGCCTCGCCTTTCGACTTCCCATTCCCCTGGAGAAGACCATCGACGTCGATCTGCGCGCCAAATCGACGTCCAGCGGCCTGCGGGATGTCGGAACCAAGGATGGGCTGCGGATCATCGCGCAGGCCTATGCGATCTGGCAGGTCCCGCCCGATCCGGATGCCATCAAGCGCTTCGTGCGGTCGGTTCAGAACCAGCCGGACCAGGCGGCCGCGCAAATCCGCACATTTCTTGGATCGTCGCTCGAGACGGCGGCGAGCAATTTCGACCTGTCGTCGCTGATCAATCCCGATCCGGACAAGCTTCGGATCGATGCCCTGGAAGCGCAGCTCAAGGCCCAGATCGCACAGCAATTGTTCGACACTTACGGCTTGCAGGTTGTCGATGTCGGTATCGAGCGCCTGACCCTGCCTTCGGTGACGTTGAGCGCCACTGTCGACCGCATGCGGGCCGAGCGTGAAACCATCGCCACCGAACGTGCGGCAGTCGGCAAGCGCCAGGCGGCGGAAATCCGCTCCGCAGCCGAGCGCGATGCGAGAGTGCTGCAGGCGGACGCGACCGTGAAGGCCGCCGATATAGAAGCGAAATCCCGCGTCGAAGCGGCACGGATCTATGGAGCGGCCTATAAGAGCGCGCCTGAGCTTTACGAGCTGCTCCGCTCCCTCGACACGCTTGGCACCATCGTCAATTCCAACACGCGCCTTGTCCTGCGCACCGATGCAGCACCTTTCAGGGCTTTGGTCGATGGACCGCCCAGCGCCGCATCAGCTGGTGGAGCACATTAGAGATGGGTGCGGTTGGGGATAGGAATTTGATGGCGCAGCATCAGGCAGTTCGCCTGGTGTCCATGCTGCTGTCCGCGATCATGGTGCTTACGGCCGTCGGCTGGGCAACCTCCAATATCCGGGAGATCGCACCGCAAAACCGGGCCGTCGTCTTTCGCCTGGGCGCCTTGAACCGGGTGCAGGAATCCGGCCTATTATGGGCCCTGCCGGCGCCTTTCGAAAAAGTCTTGCTGCTGCCCGACGGCGCAACGGTTCTGGAACGCCGGATCGACGGATTGCTTCGCTCTCCTGCAGCTCAGGCCAGCGAGATTAACACAGAGGCGCAGAGCGATACTCTGGCGGGTTCGGGCTATCTTCTGACCGCAGACGCCAGCGTCGTTCAGCTCGACATCCGCGTCTTTTATCGGGTGACCGACCCCTCTGCCTATGTGTTGCAGCAGGACCACGTTCTGCCGGCACTCGACCGCCTCGTGACCCGTAGCGCCGTCGTAATCTGCGCTTCCCGCGATCTGGACAGTATTCTGGTCGCGCGCCCCGAGCTGGTCTCCGCGGAGAGCGATGTCGCCGAGCGACGCGAACGCCTGCGCGCCGATCTGGTCAAGAGCATCAACGCAAGCCTGGGCTCGCTAAAGTCGAAGGGCCTGAACCTGGGAATCGAGATCGATCGCGCCGATGTCCAATCCGCACTTCCGGCGACAGCCATAAGCGCATTCGACGGGGTGCTGACCGCAAGCCAGCAGGCAGAGCAGGCGATTGCGTCGGCACAGAACGATGCGGAAAAGGACAGACAGGCCGCCGATCAGGAAGCCGATCGGATCGTGCAGGTGGCGGAAGCCCAATCCAGCGAACGTCTGGCAAAGGCGCGTGCTGACACGGCCATCGTCGCCGGCTTTGCAAGCGCGCAAGGGTCCGATAGCGACCCCGGCCTTCTCTGGCGCCTCTATCGCGATCGCGTTGCCAAAATCCTGTCGAAGGCAGGCTCGGTGGTCACGGTCGACCCCAGGGACGACGCACGCCTCATCCTGCAGGGAGCCGACAAATGACTGTCGCGACCGATCATCCCCACGGCTCCCATGGCCACACGCATCATCATGGCCATATGCTCAGTGCCGGCCTTCTGACCGCGAACGAAAAGCAGGCGGCGGCCGTTCAGCTGACCCTCGCCATGATCGCCTTGAGCCTGCTTGCGCTCGGCATCGCATGGCGCTGGCTTGCGCCGGATGAAGAGGGCGTGAGCCAGCTTCTGCTGGCGGCCGCCTCACTGATCGTTGCCATTCCGGTCATCCGCTCCGGTTGGCATAGCCTGCGCCATCCGAGCCTGCATGGCATCACCGATCAATTGATCGCTCTTGCCATGCTGGCCGCCTGGGCGACGGGCGATCTGCTGACCGCCGCCCTCCTCCCGATCATCATGATATTCGGCCATGTGCTGGAGGAGCGCAGCGTCATCGGATCGAAAGAAGCGATGGAGGCGCTGGCGCGTCTGACCCATAGCCACGCACGGCTGATCACGCCGGACGGCTCGACGCGTGAAATCGACAATGTCACGCTGAAGCCAGGCGATCTGGTGGAGGTAAGAGCGGGAGACCGCATTCCCGCCGATGGTCGTGTCAGGCAGGGACAGGCAAGCCTCGACACTGCGCCGATCACCGGCGAATCCGTGCCTCTCGAAGTCACAGTTGGCATGGAGGTCTTCGGCGGTGCGATCAATCTGGACGGCCGTCTGGAGATCGAAGTGACCCGAACAGGCGAGGACTCGACGCTTGGAAAAGTCATCGCACTGATGCAGCGCGCGGAAAATTCAAAGCCGCCGATCACGCGGCTCTTGGAGCGCTACGCCCAGCAATATCTGGGCTTCGTGCTGACAATAGCCGCCCTTGCCTGGTTCCTAACCTACAATGACCAGATCATGCTGGCGATCCTGGTCGCGGCCTGCCCCTGCGCCCTGGTTCTGTCCGCGCCGGCAACGGCAATTGCAGGCATCGCGGTCGCCGCGCGCCATGGAATCCTTATCCGCAGCTCGGCATTTCTCGAAGAACTGGCAGATTTGACTTCCCTGGTCATCGACAAAACCGGCACCCTCACCTTCGGCCGGCTTCGGCTGCAAGATATTAGACTGACGGGCAATAGGGACCGGGAAGCCGTTCTGGCCTTGGCGGCCTCTCTGGGCGCTGCCAGCAGCCACCCGGTCAGCCGGGCGCTAGCCTCGCTTGTTTCTCATAACGCCTACCATCCGCTGACCAACGTCCGCGAACTTCAAGGACTGGGTATCGTCGCGGGTACGGCAAGGGGCGAAGTGGCGCTCGGACGTCCTGAATTGTTCGAACGCCTGTCCGTCGTCACTCCCTCGGCTCCCCCACATGACGGTCCGCTTGCAGGCCTTTCCATCGGCGGAGACTTTGTCGCCTGGCTTCTCCTGTCGGACACGGTCAAGCCGGAAGCAGCGGTTGCGATGACGGAGTTGCGAGCGCTCGGGCTCAGTCGTCAGCTTTTGCTCACCGGCGACCGTCAATCGGTCGCGCACGCCCTGGCGCGCGAGATCGGCATAACCGATGTCGCGGCCGAGGCCCTGCCCGCCGACAAGCTGAAACGCGTGCTGAGCGAGACTAAGAGCGGCTTCAAACCTCTGGTCGTCGGCGACGGGATCAACGACTCGCTCGCCCTCAAGGCCGGTGCCGTCGGCATCGCCATGGGTGTAGGTGGTGCTGATATCGCGCTCGCCTCCTCTGACATCATCCTGATCGGCAGCGATTTGCGACGGCTCGGCACATGCGTCCGCCTCAGCAGATTGTGCCGGCGGACATTGAAAACCAACGTCATCATCGGCCTCGGCTGGACCGTGGCGATCATCGCATTGGCGGGATTTGGCTTTCTTGGAAGCGCGGGAGCCGTCGTTGCTGCCCTCCTCCATAATTTCAGCACCCTGCTGGTGCTGGCGAATGCCGGACGGCTGATGCGATATGACGAGCAACTGACCGCATAAGGCAAGATCAACTTACGTGATCGCCGAGCCGGTGGATCATCTCGTAGCCGCCTTTCCGCGCCAAGGCATTGATTTACATCGGTATTGGTACCAGTAGTACGGTTTGAATCTGCATGCGGCTGGTGGTCCGCGGCCTGTTGAACAAACAGATCGCCGCAGCCCTTCGCGTGAGCGAAGTCACGGTGAAAGTCCGGCGCAGCCAGGTCATGCGCAAGATGCAGGCAGGAACCCTCGCCGACCTGATCAGGATTTCAGACAGACTCAGCGGATGCTTCTGAGAAGATCCTCCTGCGCTTAGGGTTGGGATTTCGCCTTATCGCGACAACAGTCCAATGGTGATGTCCACCATGACGGGGTCGTCCAAATTGTCTATCTGTGGCGAGCGAGACTATCGGAGTGTTGGTGGAGCGGAGGCCGGTGCTCTCCCCGATTCTGCTGCTATCCTCGTGCGCCGAGGTACAAGGCGACGATGAAAATGGCGGCAATCAAACAAATGACAGTCCAGGCGAGGATACGACCGATAAGTCTATTTCGCGCTACCTCACGGCTTGAAACACCTGTTCGATGCTGATGATAGTGTCGTGTGGTCAAGGACCAGCTCCTTCAGCTTGCTATTGGCGGTCATCAAATCATCAAAGATCGAGACCGTATCCAATGCGATAATTTGTGAGCGAGGCTGTATGAAATCCAGGGCAATTGCGGCTGATAATTATAAGAAACTTATAATATTTTCTGGTTTTGGCCGTGACAGCTTCTTTCCATCTATTCCGCTTGATCGGCAATCGCGGCCAGGAACGTGCCTCTCGCCGAGCGAACAAGAAGATGGTTGAAGCTTATGGCTGCGCCGTGATGAGCCAGCACACCTGTCCGCCGTCGCGGGCCGCCAATATCTCCAGATTCGCTCTTCAGATCTCGACCTGACTGCCCAGTTCGACCACGCGGTCGACAGGGAGCTTGAAGAAAGTCATTGGTGTTTCCGAGTTGCGCATCATCGCTGCGAAGAGCTTTTCCCGCCACACGGCCATCCCAGGCCTTTTTGACGGAACGAGTGTCTGACGGCTGAGGAAATAGCCAGCGGTCAGAGGATTGAAATGCGGCATGCGCTCGAAGATCGGCGCCAGCGCTAACGGCACGTCGGGATGCTCCGCGAAGCCGTAGCGAATGATGACCCGAGTAAAGCCGCCGCCCAGATCTGTTGCCGCCAACCTTTCGACTTGCTCGACGACGGGTGTGAGCGCCGTCTCGATGGTGACGAGAAGCACGTTTTCGTGGAGCACAAGATTGTGCTTGAGGTTGTGAAGCAGCGCCGGAGGAATGCCTTCTCGGTTTGTTGTCAGATAAATGGCACTTGCCGGAACGCGGGTAACATTGGCGGTCGACTTCAGAAAGGTCTCGACGGGCATCGTGTCGGATGCGAGCCTGCGGTTGAGGAGCGCGCGCCCGCGTCGCCAGGTCGAGAAGATGATGATCAGTACGACGGCGATGGTGACCGGCAACCAACCGCCATCGGTGAACTTGGTGGCCGAGGCAGCGAAAAGGCCAAGGTCGAATATGAGTAGAATGGCGTATAGCGGTATGGCCCAGATGGGGTTCCAGCGCCAGACGCGAAAAATCATGAAGCCGATGATAAGTGTCGTCAGTACCATGGTCGCGGTCACGGCTAGGCCAAAGGCCGCGGCAAGAGCGCTCGAGCTACGGAAAGCAAGAACAAGCGCGATGACGGCAAGGAATAGCATGATGTTTACGGTCGGTGCGTAGATCTGCCCCCGCGCTTCGAACGAGGTGTGATGGATCCTGACGCGCGGCAGGTATCCGAGCTGAACGGCCTGCTGCGTCACCGAGAATGCGCCGCTGATGATCGACTGGCTGGCAATGACGGTCGCGGCAGCAGCCAGAAAAAGAAGGGGGATTAACAGTCCGACCGGGGCCATCAGGTAGAAGGGCGACTCGATTGCTGTGGGGTTTGCCAGTACAAGTGCGGACTGCCCGGCGTAGCAAAGTAACAGCGCGGGTAGCGCCAGCCACAGCCAGGCCCGTGCAATGGCCGAGCGCCCGAAGTGACCCATATCCGCATAGAGCGCTTCCGCACCCGTGACAGCCAGCACAACGGTCCCGAGCGTAAAGAAGGCGCGGACGGGATCGGCCGCCAAAAATCCGAGCGCATAGGTCGGGCTTGCTGCCTGCAGCACGACCGGGTTGGCGACCACATGGACGGCACCGAGAATGCCTATCGTCAGAAACCAGATCGCCATCACCGGGCCGAACAGGCCTCCCACGAGCCCCGTCCCAAACCGCTGGATGGCAAACAGCCCGGCGATGATCACGATCGAAAGAGGAATAACATAGTCGGAGAAGCTGCTGTTGAGAAGCGTCAGGCCTTCGACCGCCGAGAGGATGGAGATCGCCGGCGTGATCACCGCGTCGCCATAGAATAGCGTCGTTGCGATCAGCGCGGCTCCTGCAATGTACGGCAACTCCCACGAGTGCTTCGCTACACGCTCCACAAGAGCAAGGAGAGCGAAGCTTCCGCCTTCACCACGGTTATCCGCGCGCATGGTCACGAAAACATATTTGACTGTGACGACGAGGATCAACGCCCAGACGAGCATCGAAAGCACGCCTAGCACATGAAATTGATCTAGTGGCAGGCGATGATGGCCAATGAAGCTTTCCCTGAATGCGTAGAGTGGACTGGTGCCGATATCGCCAAAGACAACACCCGTGGCGCCCAACATGAGCTTGAGCTTGGGCGACGCGGATGGGTGCGGCTCGCTTTTCATTGTGTCCTCCGCAATGGCGACAAGTGGACCGCAGCGGAAACCACTCCCTTCGTGCGACTATCTCTTGAGGGTAATCAAAACACAACCCTAGCTCTCCAAGCCGAACGCAAAGGTGGACGCCCGTCCGCAGGAGACGGACGAGGACAGATATTCCGGAATCGCAAGTTTCTGCAGCACGTTATCCAAAATCAGCCATCAAGGCGCAGGCGCTTCGGTAGATGGGCGGAGGAAATACGGCTCCAAATCGTACGCGGTTTTTGTCAACCAAAGACAACGTCCTTACCGTGGTGCCGACATCGATGGCGTCTCGGCCGAGCCGATCCAGCTTCGTGACAATCCAACCGGTCCATCGGCCGTGAAAAGCCACGGCGATGCGCAATGGCGGTACTGCCGGAAACACAAGGAGCGCCGCCAAATGGAGGTATTTTGCCCCTTGTGTTCTTTTATTGGAGTAGCCAGCGGCCAAGCGGAACTCAAAACTCAGGATCGACAGGCACTTTTGACATCCCAACGGATGAGGGCAGCCTGATCCGCCATTATTCCTTCGCGCCAGCTTGCTGACCGGTTCGAAATCCAGATTCGCAGGCGCGGTCCTGTCAAGGCTCTCACATGGTCATTCCAGCCCAACTTTGTAGAGAAAGGTAACTCGCTGAAATCCAAACCTGAATAGGCCCAGTAAGCTTGCCTGGGGGTATTGCTTGTTCCTCGAAGTCGAAATAGGTGAAACTCTCCCTCTTTCCCAATTTTCAAGATCAAGCGCAATCTTGTCAAAGTCGATTGCGAGATCGATGAGTGTCTCGCGATGCTGGTCATCACCCTCATCGCGGGCACGACGGAAATAGTAATCTGCCCTTTCGCGCATTTGGATAGCCGTCATCATGGACGCCTCCTAAACGGTTTCCGTAAGCGATCGCATATCAGTCGGGCAAGTTTCCTCCTATGATGTACGTCAATTAATATTCTACACCAGCGCCGCGAGCGCAAACACTTGGCGCTGACGGAGTTCAACCTGTCGCGCAGCGTTCTGGCGTATTTGAGAGCCGCGGCCGGGTTGCGTGTTGGCCTACTTGTTGCCCGTCGGTTACTCGTTGCGAGCGACGCGTTTCACTTCCTGGTTCGGCAGGAAGATTTTCGAACCGTCAACACCCCGGGCATACGTGGAATTTGCGATTCTTGCCGCCCACGCACGAATGGACTGGTGTATACTCGGTTCGCTTGTCGTGGCCGCGAGCACTCCTCGGGCGGCGGGACGGCAATCATTGGGCAGGAGTTGAACCCATGGCCGGTGCTAATTCGAAGCTGCAACGGGACATCACACCGAAGCCGGATGCCGATCCGCTCCTGGGCTCGCCGCCATTGGAGACTCCCGCTGTCGTTGGCTATCTTGCTTCGTTTGCAATGACGACCCTCGCGACGTTTGTGGCTGTCGGTGTCGACCGCGAGGTGACGATCCCGAACCTCTCCCTCATTTTTGTAGTGCCGGTGATCATCACGGGTGTTGGCTTTAGCTTGGGGCCTTCACTCTTCTCGGCCGTGCTTGGTGCGCTCGCCTACAATTTCTTCCTGACCGAGCCTCGCTATTCACTGGCCGTCGACGACCCGGCAAACATCTGGGCGATCGGACTGCTTTTTGTCGTCGGACTTATCGTGAGTGGCGTTGCCCATACCTCCGGGCGAAGGGCGACCGATGCGGCACACTTGAGACGGCAGACGATTGTGCTGCAAGGCTACAGCCGCGACGTCGTGGCGGCCGACAATACGGAGGCCATCATTTCAATCACGTCCCAAGCGCTTGCAGCGCTGTTCCAAGTTCCCGTCGCCGTGATATTCGTAACGGGGGGCGAGGTGGTTTCCGTCAATAGAGTTGGCGGCGTGGAGCCCCAGGAGGGCGAGTTGGAGGCGGCGCGATCATCGTTGACGACTGGAACCGCCGCGCGCGCCGGAATTTATCCGGCGTTGGACTCGCGCTTTGACTTTTGGCCCGTGATAACGGCGGTGGGCCAGGATGCTGTCATCGGGCTCGTATTCAACCCCGACGACCGTCCATCGGAGCCAGATACATTAGTCGACATCGTTGCGGGTATCTTAGCGCTGGCGCTTTACCGTCGGCATTCCCCAGTCAGTCACGATGCTCGGTCCTCACATCGGGAAAGATAAAGCGATCCGTCGCAGAACGTAGGTTCTGCAAATCACCACCGCCAACTTTGCGCGCGTCCGGACGGACGCCCTGCTTCGGCTGGCCCACAATGTGTAGCGCAGGGGCGTCTAGAAGGCGCCGCGATCAGCCACGGAAACGTTCCGCTGGCCATGAGCGGTGGTGGAAAGATGGCTGCACTGCCCGAAGCTGATGGGATATCGTCCAGTTGAAGAACGTGGTGGGCACACGACAGTCGTGACTGACGACTGAAGTTTTTGGGAATGAAGTCTCTCGACGCCAGTTTCGGGCACCAAGTGATTCTGACGCCAAGCTCACTTCTCAGCTGAGACAAAGCGCGCAATTTTTGCCCGACCGGATCGCGCTGATAGCGCGAAGCTTATGACCGCTTATTCGCCAGGATAGACAGCTTGTGTATTTGCGGCGGCTTAGCGAACAGGTCGCCTGCCTCTGCCTTTGCCATCAAGGCCGCAGAGACTTGGCCGTTTAAGTGGGCATCCCTTCCGTCCTCATCATCGAACGTATCAAAGATTGCAAGCGAACTTAGGCCCTCCTGTATCGCATACCAGGAAATCGTGCCGAGCTCGGCATTGACCAGCGGGATGGCTGAACGCAGAAATTCGGCGACCGCCTCTTCCTTGCCTGGCTTTGCCTCGGCCAGCCCGTATTGGAGGCTCACGGAGATAGGCCGCAGGGGCTCCGACCAAGCTGTGAAGTTGGCCGAAACTCCAGTGCGTCAGCATGATTGGTGTCTCCTAGCCGGGCAGCATCAGCGCCAGGCACTCTGCGTCGTTGCGGCTAGCCTCTACGCGAATCGTCGCGCTCTCCATCGTCCGGGTCCGGCTGCGAACGGCGGTATAGAGATCCAATGGGGACGGAAAACGCTCGTTGGCCGGCCGCGAGAACCACTCTGACGAAACGCGGCCGATGCGTCGACCACGGCTCACATCCACCTTGTAGCCGCCTCGCCCGTCGGAGAATGCATCCAGAATTTCTAGTTCGTTCACGGGTTATCTCCATGACGGCCGCCAGAAACCAATCTCCCGGCCTTCAACCTGTCACGGGAAAGTCAATCCGCCCCCTCACTCTAAAAAGGGGCGTTGCTGGATATCCCCGCAGACGTTTCTGGCTGAACCACGTCGAGGTACCGGAAACGGAACCAGCTTGCGGCAAGGCTCAGATGCCTTCCGTCATTGAAACGAATTCTGCATCTCCGATTGCAATTTGGCGTAATATTTCCTCGACCAGCTCGCCGGGCCGACGCGCTGCATCCAGCTTCGTCCAGCCGATTGAAGTTCTGTCCTTCGAAAGCTGGCCTGCCAGCACATCGAGCGTCGCATCCGAAGAACCGCCTGTACGTGTTGCGACACGCTGCCAAAGCAAGGCTGCATCCGCCTCCAGCCAGAAACCGAAGAAAGGGCAGCCTTTCTCATCAGCCGCTCGCTCGACTAGCTCGCGGTTGCCGGCCTTATCAAAGACGGCATCGGCGACCACAGCACCATCCCGCGCAAGAATGAGCCGCGCACGCCATGATATCTCCTGGTAGACCCTGACGGAGACCTCGGGACGGTAGGCATTCTGAGGCAGATGCGTTTCGGGGGGAACGCCATGCATGGACTTGCGGATGCGATCACTCTCGATGATGCGCGCTCCCGGCGGCAACCCAATGCGCGGTGCCAGGGCCTCGGCGAGCGTGGACTTGCCCGACCCACTAAAACCTCCAAGAGCTATGAGATCCGCTTTGGGTGGTTGCAGCAGAGAGTGAGCAAGCGCGAAGTACGACCGCGCCTCTGACACAAGCATCGGCGCCCCGCCGCCTGCCTCTTCCGCCTGCGTAGCAACGACATGCGCGCGCACAGCGGCTCGCATCGCCATGAAAAATGGCAACGCGACAAAGCCGTCATCTTCGCCGGTTTCGTCGAGGTATCGATTCATGACGAGATTGGCAAAGTCGGCATATCCCCGATGCCAGAGATCCATCAGCAGGAACGCAAGATCATACAGAATATCGATCGTTGCCAGTTCGTCATTGAACTCAATGCAATCGAATAGACAAGGGCGGCCATCAAGCAGAAATATGTTGCGCAGGTGCAGATCGCCGTGGCAGCGTCTGATCTTTCCAGCCGTAGCTCGTTTATCCAGGCAGATAGCAAGCGCAGTAAGCCGCTGACGGAAGAGAGCCGTCAGCTCCTGAACTTCCCGCTGTGTGAAAATGTGGCTCGTCGCGAAACCCGCTTCATTGACTCTGAGCACAGCCTCCATATTGGCCGCTCCCCCGCGGTCGTGAATGACCGGCGCCTGGCGATGGAACTGCACGACTGCGCCAGCGAGTGCCGTCATCATCGCGGATGTCAGTCCACCCGACTGAGCAACCTGATCAAGCAACTGCGACTGGTCAAAGCGTCGCATCTCGACCACTGCGTCGATTACACGGCCCTCACCGTCGAAATTTAGAATTCCGTCGTCTGCTCGCGTTATCTTACGAACGCCGAGATAGATTCCCGGTGCCGTCGGACCGTTCAGTTCCACTTCCTTCAGGCATGCAGCCTGCCTCTTCTCCACGGTGGAGAAGTCTACATAGGGCAAAAGCACCGCCCGCTTCATCTTGTAGGCGCGATCGCCCGACAGGAATATACGCGAAATGTGCGTCTCCATCATCTGCGGCGGCTCGCCCTTTCGGGACAGCGTGCGCTCCAGAAAGGCAATGACCTCGAGCTGATCTTCGGCAATCATTTGGCTGCCCTAACCGTTGTTCCAATGGGACATATATGCCTCCATTGGTTCCCCGCATCATTGATACGTATCAATGATGCGGGGATGCTAGCCGCGCTAAACACACTAAACAGATGGCACAGGGGCGGCGCGCGGAGATACGAGCAATGAACCTCTCTTCACGGCAGAAGCTGGTCGAAGCCCTGATACCGATCATCCGAAAGGCCGGGGCCGTCGTACACTCTCTTCAGAAAAGTGAGCTTGCGCCGCGCAGCAAGTCGGATGGATCCCCTGTTACAATTGCCGATCTCGCCAGTCATGACATCTTGTGCGGAGCCTGCAGGGCCTTGTCAAAGACAATCCCGATCCTCAGCGAGGAGGATGAAAGCTCGGCAACGACGGCTTTGAATACTGTCGCCTTCGTGATCGATCCTCTCGATGGAACGAAAGAATATATTCGCGGGCGGGACGAGTTTACGGTCAATATAGCATTGATCGAAAATGGCCATGCCACGGCCGGATTGATCCATGCGCCAGCCCGCGGGCGGCTCTTCTTTTCCTATGGCAGCGGATATGCGTTCGAAGAAACTCCCGACGGGCGGCGACGCAATCTTGGCAAGCAAACCGTCCCGCCGAGACAGCCGATCGTCCTCGTCAGCCGCTCCCACCTTGACCGACAGACGAAGGATCTACTTGCCGCTTTGCGGCCGCGCACCGTGCGCGAAGTTGGCTCCTCGCTCAAATTCGCCTTGATCGCCGCGGCGGAGGCCGACGCCTACATCAGGCTCTCACCGACGATGCTATGGGATTGTGCGGCCGGGATAGCTCTTGTCGAAGCAGCCGGAGGTTTCGTGCGGCGAACAGACGGATCGCCGCTGCTGGAGGCAAGGTCTCGGACGCTCAAGATTGATGGTTTCGTTGCGGGCCGAACACCGCAGTTGGCGCAATGGATTGAGACCGCACAAAAGACGATCCCTTTCGAGGATAGAACCGAGAATCGATAATTGAGCTAGGTCAATGTCAAAGCAGCGCTGCCCCGTAGTGTTCCCTCGTTGAGATATCAACAGAGGAGATCATCTCATGGACAACATCACTCTTCGTCAACTAGTTCTCGATGAACTGGAATTCGATCCCAGCATCGATGCCGCAAATATTGGCGTCGCTGCGGAGAACGGCGTGATTACCCTTACGGGCCATGTTTCCACCTATGCCGAGAAGGAAGCCGCCGAGCGGACGACACGCCGTATCAAGGGTGTGAAGGCTATTGCACAGGAGATCGAAGTGCGGCCGGCAGGCACCCACAATACTGCGGATGACGAAATTGCAAAACGCGCGGTCAACACGCTTGGCTGGCATGTCACCGTTCCGAAGGATGCGGTTCAGGTCAAGGTCCAGAATGGTTGGATTACGCTGAACGGTCGAGTTGAGTGGCAATATCAAAAGACAGCGGCCGCCGACGCGGTCCGCGATCTGTCCGGTGTTGTGGGCGTATCGAACATGATCGAAGTCACTCCACACGCCAGCTCGGTGGACGTCAAGAAGCGCATCGAAGATGCCTTCCGACGCGACGCCGAGATTGAAGCGAAAGCCATCAATATCAACGTCGCCGACGGCAAGGTCACGCTACAAGGCAAGGTGAAGACATGGTCGGAGCGACAGGCTGCGGAACATGCCGCATGGTCGGCTCCGGGTGTGCGCAGCGTCGAGGACCGCCTTTTGGTCGGCTACTAAGGCCGATCGCCGGGCAGCTTTTCCATTAGCTGCCCGGCGACTGTCCCGCTTTAACCAACAACCGGAGAACCGCGATGAAGAAGATTGATGATGATCGGCCGGTTTGGCCGATGACGATAACGCCTGAAAAAGTCTGCTACTTTATCCTCAAGGCACGCCAGTTCGACGCCAAGGATGCTCCGAGCGACTGGGCTTCCTCCTCCAATCCCGCGGACGACGGTATGATCGACGTGCTGGAGGATAGAAGCGACGATCCGGTTCAAGAGGAACTCCGTAGCGCAATTTGGGCGCTCAACGTTGACGAGAAGATCGATCTCGTTGCTCTTGTCTGGCTCGGTCGCGGCGATGGCACCGTGTCCGATTGGCCGGACATACGCAGCGCAGCGATGGAAGCGCAAAATAACCACACGGCCGCCTATCTTCTCGGCACCCCATTGCTAGGTGATTATCTCGAGGAAGCTCTGTCTATGTTCGGCGAATCCTGTCAGGCGATAGAAAACGGGCATCTCTAACGATCGCATGGAATAATCAATCATAAGCGCGCCGGGTGCTCACGATCACTCATCGCCGGAGCCGCATAGGCGGCATCAATGCACGGTGATGCAAGTCGCGGAACAATGCTGGGCAATTTTGGTCGATACGCTACCGAGAACGAGCTGCGACAGGCTTGAGAGGCCTCTCGCGCCACAGACGACAAGATCGGGATGTTCTCGATCGATCACGGTCATGATTTCCTCGACCGGATCCCCATCCAAAAGATGGGTCGAGACACGATCGACACCATGCGCGCTAACCACAGACTTGGCACGTTTGAGAATATCTGTCCCGATAGCCTGTATTGCCCGATAGGACTCACCAAGATCCTTCATTGGAAAAACTATTGGAAAACCCAGCGCTGAGACCGACGGAACCTCGGGCTCCGCTTGAATCGTCAAACCATCGAGATGCTCGACCTCGATCATGCGCTGAAGATCAGCATCGAGCTCACCGGACAGCATGACATGCACCAAATGAACCTCTGCATCCCGCCCATTGGCAAGTTCGGCGCCGATTTCGACCGCCTTCTGCGCATAAAGCGAACCATCCGTGGCAATCACAATTTTCCTCGACATATCATTTCCCCCTGATCAGCTAGCGGCAACGATTATTGGACGATAGCAAGAATAACGCATCGGAACACAAACAATGCATTGAGGAAGATCAAAAGAGACGAACGTTCCGCTGGCTCTTTTAATGAAAGATCTTTGCGCCTGATCAATGCGTATCTCGCTGTTCGACGTCATCTTTCAATTTTTTAAGAAGGGACGGCAGGAATGTCCGGGTTTCTGGCAACACAAGCATGGGCGTTATCCGCCTTTATCAGCGATCTTCAAAACTTCCGAAGTCGCTGCCTCATCGCAGCCATTTTACCTGTTTTGGTGTTCTTTCCCGTTTCTCATCAAGCTACAGCTACGCCTTTGCAGCCTTCCCTGGCACCGATGCTACAGATGGTCATGCCAAGTGTCGTCAGCATCACGGTCCGCTCGGAACAAACGCCGAGCGGCGAGGGCTTGCTGATTGTGCCTCAAGAAGAGCGATCGAAGAGCGCCTCCCGCGAGGCAGCACCGGTGATGCACATTTCCCAGGCGGTTGCAGCCGGCGTAATCGTCGATGCGGTCAACGGATACATTCTGACGAACAACCACGTGATTGAAAACGCGGTCGATATCAACGTCATGCTTGCCGACGGCTCCACCTATGACAGCACGGTGGTCGGCGCCGATCGGGAGACAGATATTGCCATCATACAGATCAAGGCACCGGGGCTGATCGCCGCGCATCTCGGCGATTCGGCCAAATTGCGGGTCGGGGACTATGTCGCCGCCATCGGAAATCCCTTTGGCCTTGGCCAGACCGTCACATTCGGGATCGTCAGTGCGCTTGGCAGAGCCGAGCTTGGAGTAGAAGGCGATCAGGACATCATTCAGACCGATGCTTCGCTCGTTCCGGGCAACTCTGGCGGCGCCCTCGTCAATCTCGATGGCGAACTTGTCGGCATCAACAGCGCCATCATCGCTCCCTCAGGTAGCAATATCGGCATCGGCTTTGCCATCCCAAGCAATACGGCAAGAGGAATCGTGCAACAGTTGATCGCTCACGGCGAAATTCGTCGCGGACGACTCGGCGTCCTGGTGCAGGACAATAATGCCGACTTCGAGAAAGCCCTGGGGGTCAATATGTCAACCGGGGCCTTGGTCAACGATGTCATTTCCGGATCAGCTGGGGCAGCCGCGGGAATTAAACCCGGGGATGTCATCATCGCCGTCAACGATTCCCCGATCAAAAATGCCGGCGAACTGCATGCGAGGATATCGTCTTACCTCCCGAAAACTTTAGTAAAGCTGTCATTGCTTCGTCCGACCGGCAAGGTGGATCTCGACGCCACGCTTAGCGCGACGCTTCCAGAAGACCAGTTGCCTACTCCGGCCGAAATCGAAGGAAGGGGACTGCTGGAGAGTGTTACGCTCGACAAGCTCGGATCGGATTTCGATGCCTACGGCAAAGTGGAAGGGGCGTTGGTGTCGGCCTTGAACGATGGTAGCAAGGCCGCGGCAGCCGGACTGACACCCGGCGATGTGATCATCAGTGTTAATCAGCAGCCTACCCCGACGCCTCAGATGGTTGCCGAGCTAGCTCAGAAACAGAAAACTTTGGTGCTGCTTGGAATTTTTCGGGACGGCCATCGGCGTTTTCTCATCGTGAAATGAGGATCTGAGAATTTGGCATGTGCCTGATGTGGCCGGAACGTTGGTCTGCTTCTTTCCAGGCGCAGCCAATCCTGCGACACGGTACTCCGCGCTAACGGCGGGCGCTGCCAAACGAGGTCAGCAACATGGTTGTTACGATGACTACAATCGAGGCATTCCAGCGCCTGGGCGTCGCCCTCGCTATCGGTATCCTCATCGGCCTTCCACTTGATCGCGCGGGGGGAGATTTCGGGCAGAGTGGATGACGCTCCGAGTTTGGCCGCAAATTGCGGATTGAAAGAAAGTACCAGCAATTTCGATGTATTAGCGACAAATGCCCCGCCCGACCGCTAGTGACCGCCAAAATATTTTACAACTGAGCAATAAAATAAGCAGCTGATTCCAAGCGCGCGCGGCCGCATCCGGATACGAGCCCTGTACCCATTAGCAAGGATGCCATGTTCGTTGCATAGCAATGAGCAAAGATCTGAACTGCTGCGAACTAACAGAGGTCGCTTCCCTTTCCTCGCCCGAAAAGGAATGAGGATTTGCGTAATACGTGGAAAATGCGCCAATTAGCCTTCCCGAATGATCGAATATCGATGTTGTCTGGATCGCACGAATACCGATCCTGCGAGCCCAATTTTTCAAAGTGGGAAACACGTCGGCTTCCTCGATATCTTCAATGAAAGCCGAAGCTTGTAAATTGTGAGCCTCTTCGCAAGGCGCTGCGTCTCGCTTCTTCACTCTTGCAAATTGTTCGACCGAAGCGCGATCGAAGTTGTGATGGGCAATGAGATAGAGGTTGCCCTCAGCAGCATCAAACGCCTGTAGGCTTCCGAAGTTGGCGTGTCGGACCATCACAACGTGATCGAGATATGTTTCAGCCTCAGTCCCGATAGAAGCGGGAACAGTAAGATGTGGACAAGTTCGCGACCAGATATTCTCCAGCCAACTCAGCTCATTGCGCGCTTCAGCCAGCAGTTGTTCAAACATTCGGCGTTCGCGACTGCCTAATTCTCCATCAAGCAGCCGCTCAAATCGCTCAATGTTCTGGCGAGCTATGAAGCGTCGCATCCGCTCCTACCGCGCAGCTTTTGTCAAAGGCGAGACAGCCTACGCTCGCCAATGTCACATGTACAGCTGAAAACGATTTAAAATTTCATAGCTACTAGCATATCCTCTACCACTAATTGATAAAAAAAGAGGAAATCAAAAATACTAATGCTCAAAGTTGGAATATTATCGCGATATTCGAACGATCCTTATATGGGTTGCTATCAGAATAACTGACACGTTAAATGGGACTTTTATTGTCACAGTCACCGACCACAACGGGCATTGCCATATAGTCGCTATAGTCTCTGCTACAGCGCCGCATTTTCACAGCGAAAAATATTTGATAGATGCCAGCGATGCGAGTGGAAGAGGAGTGCCCAAAGTGAGGTTGCTCGTCTCGCCAGCCATAGTCATCGACATTCTTGCGCCACATACCGGGGCCTAGGTAGTGTCATCAGCACGTTCGCAATCCCGCACCACATAAGGTTCGTCCGGATGCCGCATCCTCACATTGATGACTGGTGCCCGTAAAGTGGCAGATCCTGCTCTCGTCGCCCGGCCCTGCGCTTAGACGCTCTGCTTCGAATAAGCGATATCGGTGCAAACGTTTAGGCAAGGTAGGCAAGCGCTCACTGATGAAGATCAATCTTCCTCTGCCCTTCCCTTTCTGTCGATGTACTCGTTGACACCGGTCAAATTCATTCGAGCCAATCTGTGTCAATGAGAATGTTGATCGGCCACCAGGCGGATCTCAGGATCACTTCGGGAGACGAAAATGGCACACAAGCAAGTTTTTTACCATGCGGAAGCCAGGGGCAAGGTTCTTCAAGGCGCAACCAGGCTTACCGATGCGGTCCGCATCACGCTCGGTCCACGCTCCAAGTCGGTCCTGATCCAAAGGAAATGGGGGCCTCCAATCGTCTGCAACGATGGGGTGACGATCGCCAAAGAATTCGATCTGAAAGACCCAGAGGAAGATCTCGGCGCCCGCATGCTGCGCGCTGCTGCCGAGAAAACAGGGGAAATGGTCGGAGATGGAACGAGCACGTCGACGGTACTTGCTCATGCAATCCTGGCAGACGGCCATCGAAACGTGGTCGCTGGCGCCAGCGCCATCGACCTCAAACGCGGTCTCGACCGCGCGTCCAGCCGGACCGTCAAGGCGCTGCACGATATGTCCAAACCGGTAACGACAGACAAGGAGATGCAGCAGGTCGCAGCCATCTCCGCTCACAACGACGAAGCCATTGGCAAGCTCGTCGCCGAAGCGATGGCGAAGGTCGGCAAGGAAGGCGTAATCACCGTCGAGGAATCGAAGACAATGGAAACCCGTCTCGACCTAGTCGACGGAATGCAGTTCGACCGCGGCTACATCTCACCCTATTTCGCGACGGATTCTGAAAAGATGGAGACCGTTCTGGAAGATGCCCGAATTCTGATTTTCGACCGGAAGATCTCCGCACTCGGCGATCTGGTCGGTTTGCTAGAGGAAATCGCTAAATCCGGCAGGCCGCTTCTCGTTATAGCCGAGGACGTAGAGGGCGAGGCACTTGCCACCCTGATCGTCAATCAGATCCGCGGAACCTTCCGAAACTGCGCAGTCAAGGCTCCCGGCTTCGGTGATCGCCGCAAGGCGATGCTCCAGGATCTGGCGATCCTGACCGGAGCTCAGCTCATCTCCGAAGATCTCGGCTTCAAGCTCGACAAGGTCACCCTGGAGCAACTCGGCACGGCAGCGCGTATCGTCATCGACAAGGATACGACGACGATCATCGGCGGTGGCGGCACGCAACAGGCCATCAAGGGGCGCAGCGACCAGATCCGCAAAGAGATCGAAACGACGACCAGCGACTATGACAAGGAGAAACTGCAGGAGCGGCTTGCCAAACTGTCCGGCGGCGTGGCCGTCATTCGTGTAGGCGCCCCTTCGGAAGCGGAGGTTAAATCCAAGAAGGACGCCTTCGATGATGCGATCAATGCCACCAAGGCTGCTGTCGAGGAAGGTATAGTTCCAGGCGGTGGCCTCGCGCTGCTGCGATGCATAAAAGCCGTGACCGAAGAAGAAGAGCTCTGCAACGGGGATGAGCGGACGGGCGTTCAAATCCTGAAGCGTTCGCTCGAAGTTCCAGCGCGGCAGATCGCCGAAAACTCGGCCGTGGACGGCGGGGTCGTCGTTGCCAGGATGCTCGAAAGCGAGGGCGCGGTCGGCTTTGATGCGGCGCGCAATCGCTACGTCGATCTCCTGCAGGAGGGCATCATCGACCCAACTAAAGTCGTCCGCGTCGCACTGGAGAACGCGGTCTCTGTTGCAAGCATACTGCTGCTAACCGAGGCAACAATGACGGAAATTCCGGAACCGGTCCAACAGCCGGTTGCGCCGTCGATGGAGATATAGAGTAGAGGCGAGGCCGCCGACCGTGCCTTTTGGCTGCGCGCTTGTTTCTGACGGTCGGACGAGCGTCTCGTGGCGGCGGACCGACACTAATCCCTTATTGCGATATGGGCTCAACGGTCGGGTGACCTTCGTTGGGGAGAATATTCTATCTCCTATAAACCAAAGCATAGCGGGCCGGTATTTGATTCAACTCAAATTACACCAATAGCGTATGCTTTATGATGACTTAGCTCTAGCGATGGAGATTACGATGAATGAACCACGTTGGCAAAACTGGCTAAGTCTCATCCTTGGTATCTATATACTCACAGCCCCTTGGCTCGTTCCCTATTTCCTCCCTCCGACTTCGGCGTCGACGATGATAGAGATTGCCGGATCGGCCGCCGGACTGGCACTTGCGATCGTCTCAATATCCGGAATTCTTGATCCGGAGACCTGGACCGATTGGGTGAAGGTCTTGATAGGCATGGTGCTCCTTTTAATTCCTTGGATCCTGGAATTCAGTGACAACATTCCCTTCACCTACAGCTTTGTGCTGGGCGGAATGGTTCTTATCATAATAAGCGGTCTGGCCTTTGCCTCAAGGCGCCCGAAGATTGGACGCGACTGGCAAGAATGAGGGATCATCTTCGAGCTTGTGTACTTGCCTATCGAAGCAGATGGCGCGCATCCGCACCTTACCGGGGCGCGGCACCGACGACCGGACGTTTAGAAGGCCTTCCATTCACTGCGGTAGCCACAATCCCAGGCCCCCGACTGAGTGGACTATTGACCTTGATCAAAGTGTTTTCCCGTTCGACGCGGTAGGCATTTATCTGTTCAATGGAGAAAACATGTCATGCAGAAACAAGTTCTACAGTCAGCTTTCGAACTTCCGATGGCGCCATTTCTCGCCTTGAGCGGTGGCAACAACCTTACTGAGTCCGCATTGAAGATGCCGACAACGATAGCGAAAGCTATGCTTCGCTATCAGATCGAAGGCCTATCATTTCTTCAGCACCGTTTTCAGCGCGACATCAAACTGATGGATGACGTCATAGCTGCGGAAAAAACCAATGATACCCTGGATGTCATCGGCGACTATTGGCGCGATGCGGTTTCGGACTATGCGAAAGAGGTCAGCAAGACCTTGGCGATTAACGCGCGATTTGCGTCGGACACCGCCGGCATTGTGCGAGAGGAGACCAAAAATGCTTAAAACTGCAGCCGTGAGCATGGTCACACACAGAGGCGCGCCTTTGCCTCTTTAACACGCCTCACGTGGCATTACGGTCAACGCCATCGCACCGGGCTACACGGAGATTGCAATGGTCGCGGCCGTGCGGCCCGATATCCTGAAAGCGATCGTTGATGCCGTTTCGGTCAAACAACTCGCTTTGCCTGAGGAAATTGCCCGCGGCATGGTCTTCCTTGCGTCGGACGAGGCCGGCTTTATTAACGGTGAAACTCTGTCGATCAATGGCGGCAGATATATCACAGTCTAACCCGGGAAGCACATATTCCCAGACCGTACCATGTCGTCGTTTTCCCAGAGTTAACGAGCCGGACTACCTGGCAGGGGCGGATGCCGCCGGCCTCGTGCTCGGGGCCCGTGTACCGATCATCCTCACCAGCCGGGCCGATTCACTGAAAGTCCGCCTTGCATCTGCAGCCCTGGCCAAGCTTGTCGGTCTCGAACGAACCAAAAGCCTAGCTTGAGGCGTCTCCTTGGGATTGCAAAGTGACCTCCCAGGAGACGTGCCTGATTCGCTCCTGCTTGGCAGCAGGGTGATTGACTGCCCGCGATTGGCTCTGGCAGAAATTTAGCGGGTAGATCAAGGGTCTGTAATTGAGTTGAACAACTTTAAAGGTGCCCCGCCATTGCTCTATCGCTGTGGGGATCCCAAAGGCTAGTGCAGAGGGACGGCAAACTCTTCCTGCCGAATATGATGCCTATGCAGATTCATTTCTTGGTCGATTGCGTTGAGAAGCTTCATGTGCTTCGCATCATCCGATCCGGCTCGATTCCCGCAGGAACTCCAGACAACACTCTTCTAAGCCGTTCTTCATTGATGTGGATCAAATCGCGTGACGATGGTGCATTTCACCATAGACTGCCAACACGGCCAGATCCTGCACCGAGGCTCACCATACGGTCAGCACAATAACGTGGACTTTCAAATCTGCCGCTTCTCCGCATCCGTTGCTGGCGCGCGCTATAGCTTTGCAATCGGTGGGCTGTCTCGCAACCATCAGTGTTCAACGCGGAATCGGCCTTTGCAGATGGCCGCAATTACATACACGATAGGCCACCCATTACTGGAGAGATCCACTCATCGCCTTGCTGTACGTAAAAGCAAACGATTCTGCTTTTTCCGGACGACCCAGCTACGTAATTCCGGACCCACCACAAAGCGACGGAGCCGCCCGGTTCGCCAGCGTTTACTCATCCATGTCTGATTTGAGGTATGCATGCTTAATGTTATCAAGGCTGTCCGCCTGAACCTGAGCATCCCTCAGCAAATCTTCAGCATAGCTTTGCGCATCGATTATATCTCTGAAATGAAGCCCGGATCTGCGGCCTTTAATTTCGATGTCGCGCAGAATCTGCGCGATTAAGCCTGCTTTTTCCCGCTCGTCGTGAAGGCGAAGCAATCTTGTCACGGAACTCAAAGCTACGAGCTCAAGAACGAGTAACCGAGCTTCGATTTCCTCAATCGAAGGCGCCATCGCATTGCCTTTGTCATTTGAATTTTTACCTTCGATTTTTCGCATGCCGAAAATCCTTATGATGAGACGTAACCGACTTTTGCTCTCCTCGCCCTGATAAGCCGCTGGTCTCCTAGTTCGCTGTGGCGCGCCCACTGACGTCAATCATATCGAGAGCAAAGAAAGTGTGTGTCTTTGATGCGGTATCGCCCAATCGGGGCGCCGGCTTCAAAGCGCCGGGCTCCCACCAATCAAGGTGTTGCGCTAACAGGCCCCAGGCGCGATGCCTTTCTTCACGAGACTCATCTCCATCGAGCTCGACGAATTTCGCATCGATAACCACGCTTTTCCAAGAGTGTTTGCTTTTAAGCTGGTCAATTTGAACACAAACATTCGGATTCTCTCTCATGATATCCAGCTTCTTGCCTGGCAAAGTAAAAGCGTACAGCCTGTCACCAGCGCACGCATATTGAATAGGGACGATATAAGGGATATTCGCATTCGCGCAGGCCAGCCTCGCAAGCCATTGTTTTCTTAGGAGGAAAATGCAATCATGATACGGCATCTCTTGGATGTTCATAGCTATTCCTCATCGGCACAGCGGATATTCTATCAATAAGACGATAAGATAGGTCCGGCACTAAGCGTCTCGATAACCGAAGTTTAGGTAGAGATTGCGAATGACCATCACTGCGAATGGCTTCCACAATGACAGACTGTTGCCTTGAATCTCATTGCTCTGCAGCTGGACTTTTGTTCGCCCGCTCCTGCGCCTCTTCAAACAATTCTTGCGCGTATTCCGACACAGCCGGAATCTGGGCTTCCGGCATTTTCGCCTGTCGAACTTTCCTCTCGATTGCGCGCCGGAGTGCCTCTAGGAGGTCGGTTTGACCATCCACGTCGCAGCGTCTTAGAAGCCGCGTTAGAGCAGCGGTTGCCACTGCTTGAAGAACGAAGGCTCGACCGCCGATTTCACCCAAGGCGGGGACGGCGCTACCGGCCGCGCCCCCGAATTTATCGCGCTTTGCTCTAAGCATGGCATTGCTCCTCACCTATCGAACCGTCTTACGATAGTTCGGCTGTCGCATCGGTGCATTGAGGTAAATCAATATCCGCGCTCCAAAGACTCCGCCTGACTGTACGCCGTACTTGGCTCGATAGTAACGTTCCGCGTCGACCACAAGACGGCCGTTCTGCATGGCGTCGAAGAATTCCGCGCCATTCTTGTGCGTATTGGATTTCCCTCTGCAACGGGTTGATGAGGATGTGTGTCCATAACCCACCGGTTCCCGCGACCACTGCCGTGCCGCTCAATCAGCGAAGGCTCGCACACTCGGTCTTTGACGGGAATCAAACCGACGCCGCACGGTTGATAACGCCCAGATAGTGCGGAATTCTCTTAAGCTGCGCCCTCGGGTTCAGCATCATCCGCGCTGTCGTCAAACCGCTGGCGATCAAGCTGAATCCTTCGCTCCAGAAATGAGTGCTCCTTGAGTTGGGTCAAAGTCAACCGATCCGCATTGTTGGAACAAGTGCATCACCCTAGCATCGGGACCGAGGCGAGCAATTGTTCCGTGAACCTAAAGGAGAAGCACGATGGATATCAAAGATACGGATGCCGATCTGATCACCCATACCGGATTTCACTTCCACGTTCGGCGCGCGGTCCCGAAGGATGAGGCAATTGTCGCCGATTTTTTCAAGCATGTGACACCCGCTGATGTCAGATTCCGTTTCTTGTCCGGAATGAAATCCGTTTCTCATGAAAGGCTCGTCGAAATGACAAGCGCCGACGATCCCAAGCGCGTCAATTTCCTTGCCCTTTCATCTGATCAGACGTTGCTGGCAGTGGCAATGTTGGCGGTCGGCAAGGATCCTCAACGCGGAGAGGTCGCGCTCACCATTCGTGAGGACTACAAACATCAGGGCATCAGTTGGGAAATGCTCGCCCATATTTGCCGCTATGCAGAACGACACAATTTCAAGAGCATCGAATCCATCGAAAGCCGTGACAACCATGAAGCAATAGAGCTCGAACGCGACATGGCCTTTTACGCCCACAGCGATCCCGATGACCCCAGGATCATTGTGTTGCGACGGGATTTCCAACAATGACGATTGCCGGCCATTTTTCGCACCTTCGTTGAAATCTCGTGAATATCGTGTTGATCGGGATGGTCTTGGGTAACTAGCATCTGTCGGACATGGTCGTGGCCTTCCTTGGCGACGGGCGCGACAATGTAGCGATGTCGCTGGCGCTCGGCGCCGCCAAGGTCGGGATCGATTTTCGCCTCATCTCGCCGACAGCCCTGTGGCCGGACCAAGCGTTTGTCGATCATGCGAAATCGGAAGCATGGAAGAGCGGCGGCAAGTTCGCTTTGATGGAACATGTCGGCTCGGGGGTGCTGGGGGCCGATTTTGTCTACACGGACGTCTGGCTTTCGATGGGCGAGAGCGAATCGGCTTGGGCGGAGCGCATCGGGCTTCTTTCCCCCTTCCGGGTTACCGCCCAGGTGATCGAGGCGACAGAAAATCCCTATGCGAAGTTCATGCATTGTCTTCCAGCATTTCACGACACCGAGACGGGAGTTGGCGCCCGCATCGCTAAGGAATATGGCATTGATTGCATGGAGGTGACGGACGAGGTTTTCGAGTCTCATGCCTCAATTGTTTTCGATCAGGCCGAAAATCGCATGCATACGATCAAGGCCTTACTCGTCGCGACGATTGGAGGCTGACATGCTGATCGTCGCTGCGCTCGGCGGGAACGCACTTCTACGCCGCGGCGAGGCGATGACGGCTGAACACCAGCGGGCCAATATCCGGGTCGCTGCTGCCGCCTTGGCTGACCTCATCCATGCCGGTCACTCTTTGGTCATCACTCATGGCAACGGTCCCCAGGTCGGGCTCCTTGCTCTGCAGGCAGAAGCCTCCAACGGCAATGGTTTTCCCTTGGATATTCTGGGCGCCGAAACAGAGGGGATGATCGGCTACATGATCGAACAGGAGCTCGGAAATCTCCTGGAGAACAATCCAATTGCAACCTTGCTGACCATGGCACGGGTGGAGGCGGCCGATCCCGCCTTTTCACATCCGACCAAGTTCATCGGGCCGGTTTACGATGCAGTGACCGCGCGACGGCTCGCCAGGGAGCGCGGTTGGAGAATTGCGCCCGACGGCGAAAGCTGGCGGCGCGTCGTCGCCTCGCCAAAACCCTTGGCAATCGTCGAGGCAAAAACCATCGCCTTGCTGGTCGATCACGGCGTCACCGTCATTTGCACCGGCGGCGGAGGCATCCCCGTGATTGAGCAGGCTGATGGCAGACTTACCGGGATAGAAGCCGTGATCGACAAGGATGCCGCCAGTGCGCTGCTGGCGAGGCAGCTGAATGCCGACATGTTGCTGCTTCTGACAGATGTCGATGCGGTCTATCTGGACTACGGGACATCAAAGGCTCAAAGCTTGGGTCGAATTGCTCCGGAGAGGTTATCTGACGTGAGGTTCCCACCAGGCTCGATGGCGCCGAAGGTCGCCGCCGCGATCCAGTTCGCAAAAGAAATGGATAGACCGGCCGGCATCGGCAGGTTGGAGGATGCGGGCGCCATCGCCCGCGGCGAGAAAGGAACACTGCTCGACCCACGTCTGTCGGCAAAAGCTTGAGAGCGTTCTCCGGCCTGGCCATAGTGTCAAGGATTGCGGAGCCGGATCAATCTCAAATCGCTCTAGTGGCAGCACGAGGCGAGATATACGTGTCCGGTAACTTGTTCTGGCGCTGAAGCGGCGCGAAATCTGTAGGCGTGATGGTCTCTCGTTCAAGCAGAAGGCTTGCACCGGCTTTCAGATCTTCGATGTGGGCCGCAAGCATCTCCTTCGCCATTTGGTACGCTTCGTCGATCATCCCCCTTATCGCCAGATCGACTTCCCGAGCGGTTGCCTCGGAATAGTCGCGCGGACGGACGCCGAGCTGATTGTCGTTGAGCCACTGTGCTCTTTGGGGCTCAAGGACCGACTGGCCGACCGAGGCATTCATCCCAAATCGAGTGATGGCCTCACGCGCGATATCCGTGGCCTTGGCCAGATCGTCGGCGGCACCGGTGGATACCTCTCCAAAGACCACCTCCTCTGCCGCCCGACCAGCCAGCAAGGCGATCATGCGTTCCTTCAATTCACTCGACGTGATGAGAAAGCTCCTCCGTCGGCCTCTGCAACGTATATCCGAGCGCACCGATCGAGCGTGGAATGATCGAAACCTTTTGAACGGGATCCGTCTTGGTAAGTGACGTCGCAACCAGCGCGTGGCCCAGCGCGTGGTAGGCAACGCGCTCCCTCTCGCTCGCATTGAGCAGCCGGCTCCGGCGCTCCGACCCCGCAATGACACGCTCCGTTGCCTGCACAAAGTCGTTGGTGGTGACTGTATCGCCGTGACGCCTGGTGGCGATGATTGCAGCTTCATTGACGAGGTTGGCAAGATCGGCTCCGGTAAAGCCCGGTGTAAGGGCGGCAACGTCATTTATGTCGAAGTCGGCGGCAACCGCGATCTTCTTGATGTGCACCTTGAGAATGTCGGCGCGACCTTTCCGGTCGGGACGATCAATGACGATCTGGCGGTCGAACCGGCCCGCCCTGAGCAAAGCTGCATCGAGAACTTCGGGGCGGTTGGTTGCAGCGAGCAGCACGATGCCGACACGTGGATCGAAACCGTCAAGTTCCGATAGCAGTTGATTGAGCGTCTGCTCCTTCTCATCGCCGCCGCCGTAACCTGCAAGCGGACTGCGAGCCCGACCGAGAGCATCCAGTTCATCAATGAAGATTATGCAAGGCGCGGCCTTGCGTGCCTGTTCGAACAGATCGCGGACACGTGCGGCGCCGACGCCGACAAACATCTCGACGAATTCAGCGCCGGAGATGGAAAAGAACGGCACATTCGCTTCACCGGCAATGGCACGCGCCAGAAGCGTCTTGCCTGTTCCGGGTGGGCCGACCAATAGCACACCTTTGGGAATCCGCGCACCAAGCCGGCCGTAATTATCCTGCTCCTTCAGAAATGAAACAATTTCCTGAAGTTCAGCCTTGGCCTCGTCCGCGCCTGCCACGTCATCGAACGTGACACCGGTCTTGCGCTCCAGATAGACCTTCGCCTTTGATTTTCCGATGTTGATGAGGCCACCCACCCCTTGTCGATCGATCATTCCTCGAAAGAAAAACACCCAAACGCCGAGAAAGAAGAGTGTCGGCAGGATCCACGAGAGGATGGCGGTCAACCAATTGCTGTCGGTGCCACCGGAGACCTGGACCCCCGCCTTTTCGAAGGTGGCAGCGGCGGCCGGGTCCACGCGGTTGGATATAAAGAGCGTTTTGCCATCTTGGGGAACCTTAAAGACGCCTTGGACCATCGTCTCGGTCAGCGTTACCGACTGAACCTTGCCGTCGGCCACCATGCGCATCAGGTCGCTGTAGGATATCTCCATCGTGTCACGATAGGCAAACCATATCTGGAAAAGGCCGAGCAGCAGGAACGCCACCAGAAAATAACCGATATTGAAGGTATGTTTCCGGTCCATGGGTGCCTCCGGGAATAGCGTACCAATACCTCATTGGTTTCATGGCGCCGCGGCCACGTCTTTGACGCTGGTCAAAGACCGGCTTGCCACTTGGTGGTAGTTCTCAAGACGGTTTTCCATGGCGTGCGGCCTTCTCAGCCATCAGTTTACTGAGCGCCATGATCCCTTCGCAAAAACGCATTTCACGAGATGACCATGGCCCAAGATCGCTTTATCCCAGCAACTTCACCTCGCCACGACGGGTCCGCACATGACAGTATCGATCTCGGGCTGCAGCAATTTCTGCTGCAAGTCTATGGATACATGGCCGCAGCGTTGTGCTTGAGTGGTCTTACCGCTTATCTGGCGATCAAGACTGGCTTCTATCAAGAAATCGCCGGCACTGGGTTCATCTGGCTGGTAATTTTCGCTCCGTTGGTTGCACTGCTGTTTCTGACAATCCGCCTGGAGAAGATGCCGCTCGCTGCAGTCATGGCACTCTTCTGGATCTATGCTTGCCTGATGGGGCTGTCGCTCGCTGGTATCTTTCTGATCTATACCAACGAAAGCATCGTGCTGACGTTTTTTGTGAGCGCGGCGATCTTCAGTGCCACGAGCCTTTACGGCTATGCCACAAAAGCCGATCTCTCGCGCTTTGGTTCCTTTTTAATAATGGGGCTGCTTGCGACCATTGTCGTTAGCGCCGCAAATATTCTGCTGGCGTCGACTGTCCTGCAGATCGCCGTCTCGACAGTCGCCGCCATTCTCTTCATCGGGTTGACGGCCTACGACACCCAGCGCCTTAAGCAGATCTATTATGCATGCTTTCCGTCGGAGCCAGCCGCAAAGATGGCGCTCATGGGTGCCCTGACGCTTTACCTTGATTTCATTAACCTTTTCGCCCTGATCCTCCAACTCGGCGGCGATAGGCGCAGATGAATCATGCAAGCAGCGCGCGATGGCCATCACTCGATCGACGGCAGACACATCGCATCACAGCACACGGGGAGGTGCGCGATGATCATTCCAGTCCATGTTCAATATCGGAAGTCAGGAGTTCAAGATGGATAAGCTCAGAATTCCACGAAACAGCTGGGTACTGGTTTGTGACGGCGTCAAGGCGCTATTTCTACGCAATGACGGCGATGCCGAACTCATCAATCTGATTCCAGTTGAGATCTACGGCGAAAAGGCGGTCCTCCAGGCAATCGCCTCGGATCGGCCCGGTCGGGTTTATCAATCGCAAGGGCAGTCTCGCAGCACAGTCGAGCCCGTCGATCTAAAGTGGCAGAGTGAAGAAGCATTTATCAGCGATGTTGCCCGCAGGCTTGATCAACTCGTCCGCGATCGCACCATCAAGCACTTGACGATCGTCGCTCCGCCGAAAATCCTGGGCATCCTTCGGGAGCACTTGACGCCGATCGTGCACCCCGTTGTCAAAGGCGAGATAGCAAAGGATTTCACCATGCTACCGATTCCGGAAATTGAACGAAAGTTGAAAGGTTGACCCTCCAAGATGGCGACAATCTTCAAGCTGGAACGACCATTGCGGAACATCGTCACAACGTTCTATGCGGATAGAATCGTGACGTTGATCCAGGACAATGCGTATCAGCACGGCTTTGGTGCGCGGTTCGTTGAAAGAACGGAATTCCGTCTTTGATGCTGTTGCTACGGCGTTGCAGTCTTGCAGCGGACGGATTTCGGGCGTGCGCATGCCAGCATTCTATTGAGGACCGAGCAGCCGATGGCGACTTCCGTCCGCTGCGCTCCGAATGAGGCGCCCGCAGCCGGTGTCCGATGATCGACTTGTAGCGACCGATCGCAGTCTCGACCAGCGATCGCTTGCCATATCCCGTAGCGGCTTGCCACTTCAACCGGCCATCGGTGTTGCTCGCCGCAATGTGTCGGTCTCGCTGGCTCGAAGGATCGGCGTCCGGCCGTTCCACCGCATTGGCGCGTGGCGGAATGACCACGACAGCACCGGCACTGTGCCTGGTGACGGCGTCATAGGTCGGATTGCCGTCATAGGCGCCATCGGCCGCGAACTGGCCACCGCGCGTCGTGCGCTTCGGCGCCTGCCAGGACGACAGGGCCACAGGGCCTCCGCCGTGATCCACAGGGTCAGACTACCGCATCGACGAAGACCTGCCTCATATTCCGCCCAGTTCGTGACCTTGAACTTCATCTTGCCAATGCGATGGCGGCGGGAAGCATTGTACTTGAAAGGCATCGTGACGAAGACCGGTTATTGCGATTGCCGACCACGTACGACAACGCCATTAACGAACCGCGCACCATGTGTAGACACCCGGTTGGCAAGAGGAATCTTTGGGTCGGCATTTGCGCGTTGTCGGTGCTGACATGTGTCCGGCCTGTTGTGCGGCTTTCTCATATGCCGCTGGCCCGTATGGTGTTCGCAGGTCAGGTCCAAATCAACGCCGCGTGCTCTTGAGACACTTTGGTGCGCACTGGTTTTCCTGATCCCGTCTCACGACCGTTGCGCCATACTTCCAATGACCTCTCTCGCCGCGACGTCCCCCTCGGTTACGTTGGCGTTAAGCCGCAGCAACCGGAGCTCTGTATATTCCTCCCCTGGACATGATCGCCCAGACGATGCGCGCCATCTTATTGGCAAGCGCCACTCTCACCAGCATCGGTGGTTTGCGCGCCAGTATCCTGGCCAGCCATGATCCAGGCGCTGCTCCCTTGCGGGCGCGCCACACGACCTCGCTATTGGCTCCCATGATCAGGAGCCGCCGCAGAGATCGTTCCCCCATCTTCGTCGTGGAGCCGAGACGTTGCTTGCCGCCTGTCGAATGTTGTCGCGGCACGAGCCCAAGCCATGCGGCAAAGTCCCGTCCACGTTTGAAAGTTTCCGGCGATGGTGCAAGCGCCACCAGTGCGCTGGCAATCAGCGGCCCAATTCCGGGAATTGTCATCAACCGACGCACTGTCTCATCTTCACGGGCCCGGCGCACGATCTGCGCATCCAGCGCCCGGATCTGGTCATTCAATTGCGACAAGGTCGCCGTCAGAAACCGCAGAGCAGTCCGTGCCGTTTCCGGAAGCGCTGTTTGCGGATCCTCGACCATCGCGAACAGTTTCGGACCGTAGCCCAAGCCCTGCGGTGCCACCTCGCCGAATTCTGCCAGATGGCCACGCAGCGCATTGATGGTCTGCGTTCGTTGCCGAATCAGCAGATCGCGGGTGCGTAATACCACTGCTGCTCCTTGTGTCTCTTCGCTCTTCACGGCAACAAAGCGCATCGTTGGTCGTTGCGCTGCCTCGCAGATCGCCTCGGCATCGGCCATGTCGTTCTTTTGACGCTTCACAAACGGCTTCACGTAAGCCGGAGGGATCATCCGGACCTCGTGTCCCAGACGGCCGATCTCGCGAGCCCAGAAATGAGAACTTCCGCAGGTTTCCATCGCAACCAGGCACCGTGGCAGGCCACCAAAGAATTTCAAAACCTGTCCGCGCCGCAACTGCTTGCGAAGCACAGTTACCCCAGATGCATCCGCGCCATGGACCTGAAATACCGTCTTGGCCAGATCCAGACCAATCGTACGAACTTCAATCATGATGCCCATCCTCCAATGGTGGCTTCAAACAAACTCACCTTGCCACACACTGCGATCGTCGCGGGCGTCTACATCATCAAAGCCATGGCCAGCCGGTCTATAAAGGCGGTCTCCGGCTCGTCCCGCCGCATCGTCAATGCGTCGACGGCCGACAGCACCGAGGATGAAAAACCTTCCTTTCTCAACCTCTCGATGCTCCAGCCGGCACCTTTCTCGACGACGTCATGGAGATAAGCGACGACCTTGCCGTCTTCATCTGAAATGAGCCTCTCGACCCGTTCGCAGTGCTCGAAATAAGGGCTGCCCGTTTTGTCGGTCTGGCCTTCATGTGCGGCAACCGCAATGCGTATGGCCCTATCAAGCGGTTTCACGATTTCTCCCATCGCGTTGAAAACGCGCCGATAATGCCAGGATCGCTTTCATTTTGGCCGTCAATGCACAGCACCTTCCCGCTAATGCCCGCCTTTTCGCTTGGGGTCGTGGCTGTGATGGCGATCGGGTTCGCCGCCACCGCCGGAAACCTTGCTGCGGTCGCGCTGATCGGGGTCGGCGGCTGGCTTGGGAATGTTCAGAGGCGCCTTGGCATTTTCGTGGGACGCGCCCGGGCCGCCTTGGCGAATGCTGGCGGGAGTCTTGGTCGACGTGGACATTGGCTCCTCCTTATCGATCCTGTTGATGACCTTGATGGCTGGTGTTGATCCTGCTGTTGCCTTGCTGGCCCATTTTATCGGGATCGCGTGCGACATCAGGTTTGTGCGGATCGGCAACGGCGGGCCTGGAATGGTCTCCAACACCCTTATAGCTTCGATTGTCTGCGGGAACTGGTGGCAATTTGCTGTTCATGGCTTGCTCCTGTCATTGGCCGCTAGTCGACACAACGCCCGTAGCCGGCAAAGCGGGTTCGCCTGGATGAAACTCGAAGGCAAAATAGACTGCGATGCAGCAAGCAATAATGAAGATTGCCGCTACGAAAATCATCATGCGGTGACGTGCTTGCGGGTTGCGTTCCATTTTGCCTTCTTGCGAGCATTGCGATCGCGCCAAATGGCGCGACGTCCCGGACTGAAATGCCGGATAAATATTCAAACCGTTTGCCATTCCGAATGTTCCGAAACGAGGGCGACCGCCGTCTATATTCGGTCAGCCGCTATAGGATCGGCTTGCCGCCCGTGACCGCGATGGTGGCGCCGGAAACATAGCTGGAGAGCGGATCGGCGAGCATGACATAGGTGGTTGCAAGCTCGACCGGCTGACCGGGACGCTTCATGGGCACTTGCTTACCGAAATTCTCGACGGCCTCCGCCGGCATCGTGGATGGGATCAACGGCGTCCAGATCGGTCCGGGAGCAACGGCATTGGCACGGATTCCCTTGTCGGCGAGCAGCTGCGCCAGGCCGGCCGTGAAGTTCTGAATAGCGCCTTTCGTCGTTGCATAGGCAAGAAGGGTCGGGTTCGGAGTATCGGAATTGATCGAAGCCGTATTGATGATGGCACTCCCCGGCTTCATGTGAGGGACCGCCGCCTTGGTCAGATAGAACATGGCATGGATGTTGACCTTGAATGTCGTCTCCCATTCCTGATCGGTGATATCGCCAATCTCATGAAAACTCGCCTGGTGCGCAGCATTGTTGACGAGGATGTCGATTCCGCCAAGCTCCGCCACCGCTTTTTCGACGATCATCCGGCAATGCTGCGAATCCTGAATATCTCCGGGGACGAGGACTGCCTTTCGCCCAGCGTCTTCTATCCAGCGTTTGGTTTCCTGGGCATCCACTTCTTCCTTCAAAAAGGAAATCAAGACGTCGGCGCCCTCCCGCGCAAACGCGATGGCGACGGCGCGGCCGATACCGCTGTCACCGCCCGTGATAATCGCCTTTTTGCCCGCGAGCTTGCCGGATCCGCGATAGCTCTCCTCGCCATGATCCGGCACCGGCCGCATGGCGGCTGTATAGCCCGGCATCGCCTGTTGCTGCGCTGGAAATGGAGGCTTCGGATGCATAACCATGACGTTCTCCTGTCCTGAT
The DNA here is from genome assembly GCF_047041135.1 of Rhizobium sp. WW22. Lineage (NCBI taxonomy): Bacteria > Pseudomonadati > Pseudomonadota > Alphaproteobacteria > Hyphomicrobiales > Rhizobiaceae > Rhizobium > Rhizobium sp. WW22. The sequence goes on along the minus strand of NZ_CP178199.1, from coordinate 312,010 downwards.
GAAATCTTCATCTCGAACCATCTTTGGAGACTATGGTTCCCTGAATTTACTCAGAAGATTACTGCTTCTGAGCGCGCCTCTTGAGCCAGCGCTGAACGCGAATTTCCTCCAATTCCATCCATTCCAGAAGCCGGTTGCTTCTCGTCCGGGTCTTGAGGACATCGGCAAGCACTCCTGCCCGGAAATCCTCGAAAACCGCCGGGTGGATGTAAGAGGACTTGCAAACTGAGCGGGTGTTCACGAGCCGTGATGCTATTGGGTCGATCACGCTGTTGATTTGGCGGGCGATAGCCCGCTCGGTTTTCTCGACCTTAAGCGGAGCCAGCGCAGACACTGCCATGCAGGTCGCGCCCCAGGTCCTGAACTGACGCGAGCTGAAATCGCCTCCGGCCGTTTCCCGGATGTAAGCATTTACATCCTCCGATGATATCTGACGGCATCCGCTATCATCACAGACATATTTGAACAGTTGCTGTCCCGGCAATTCCTGCAGGCGGCGCACGATATTGGCGATGCGGCGGTCATAGTGCACGAGGTTCCATTCCTTGCCGGATTTGCCAGTGAAACGAAACTTGACACTTCCACCCTCGACCTGCACGTGCCGGTTCCTGAGCGTGGTCAAGCCGTAGGATCGGTTCATTTCCGCATAGGCTGCGTTACCCACGCGAATGTAGAGATTGTCCAGCATCCAGACGACTGTCGCCAATGCCTTTTCCATGGTCAGACCTCGCGAGCGCAGATCCCGATCGACCCGTTGGCGAATGTCCGGCAAGCGCGCCGCGAAATCGACGAGGCGATCGAACTTCGTGCGCTCCCGTTCTGACTGCCAATCGGGGTGATAGCGGTATTGTTTGCGGCCACGCGCGTCCGTTCCAATGGCCTGAAGGTGTGAAAGAGGATTGGTGGAGATCACCACGTTCGTATAGGCTGGAGGAATTGCCAATGCATTCAGGCGATTGATCTCCGAAGGTTCCGTGATCCGCTTTCCCGTGGGCGAGTAGTAGAGGAAACCGTTCTTTCCCTGCTTTCGGGTAATTCCAACATTGAGGCTGGGAATGTAGATCAATCCGGAGGTAAGCTTGGCCTCTGCGGCAGCCGCGGCAACGCCGACTTTGGGGAGCATCTGGTTCATGTCCGCATAACTCGGTTTTAGCCTGCCGGTTCCATCGCATTGATGCAGGTGATATTTTGCAGCAACGGAGCCCGCTCGGCGCGGCTGAAGCTCTCGTTCCGGATGCCCGCCTGCCGCGGATCTTTGCGCCGCGGCAGCCACTCCTTTGGCTGGAAACAAGTATGCCGATTTCTGACTCGAAGTTATCCCGGTTCTCTAGCGGCGACCAAAGACGGCACTCAGCGCCTGTTTCAAGGTACCCTTGACCACGCCGCTTTCCTCGGGGTCTCCTTTCAATAGGGCGGCGCTCAAGTTGCGCATCTGCTCGAAGGTGATGTGCGGCGGTATCGGCGGCACTTCCGGATCGGTCTTGACTTCGAGGACCACGGGCTGCTGGGCAGCAAGTGCCTCGTCCCAGGCCGCGCCAAGCGTCTCTGGCCGATCGACGAAGATGCCCCGCAAGCCGATCATTTCGGCAAAGCGATGATAGGGAACATCGGGAATGCGTTGCGACGCATCGAATTTAGGATCGCCTTCCATGACACGCTGCTCCCAAGTCACCTGGTTGAGGTCCTCATTGTTGAAGACACAGACGACCATGCGGGGATCGGACCAATTGCGCCAATACTTGGCGACGGTAATTAGTTCGGCCATGTTGTTCATCTGCATGGCGCCGTCACCAACCAGTGCAACGACCGGCCGATCGGGATGCGCGACTTTCGCGGCGATCGCGTAGGGCACCGCCGCTCCCATTGATGCGAGACCACCTGACAGCGATGCCATCATGCCACGCCGCATGCGCAGATCGCGTGCATACCAGTTGGCGCATGAGCCGGAATCGCTTGTCACGATGACGCCGTCGGGCAGACGCGGGGAAAGCTCCCAGGTGACGCGCTGCGGGTTGACGGGATTGGCTTCGGCATGCGCCCTTGTTTCCAGCGTTCGCCACCATTCGCCGACCCTCGCCTCGATCTGCTTGCGCCAGGAGAGATCATCCTTTTGCTTGAGAAGCGGCAGGAGCGCCTGCAAGGTTTCCCGGGCATCGCCGGCAAGGTTGACCTCCATCGGATAACGCAAGGATAACATGTCGGGCCGGATATCGATCTGGACCCCTTTCGCGTCACCCTCTTCGGGCAGGAATTCCGAATAGGGAAAGCCGGATCCGACAACCAGTAGCGTATCGCAATCTCGCATCAGGTCCCAGGATGGTTCGGTACCCAGAAGGCCGATGGAGCCGGTTACCCAGGTCAAATCGTCCGGTAAAGCGGCCTTGCCGAGCAGGGCTTTTGCTGCCCCTGCTCCCAGTCGGTCGGCGACCGCGATCACCTCTTCGGTTGCGCCGAGCGCACCGGCACCGACCAGCATCGCAACCTTCTTGCCCGCATTCAGCACCGAGGCAGCGCGCTTCAGATCGATCTCGTGCGGCACTGTCCTCGGTGCCACATAACCGACGCCCGACATGACGGAGCCATGTTTGCGGGGCGGCGTCTCATAAGGCATCTCCTGCAAGTCGTTTGGCAGGATGATCGCGGTGACCGTCTTGTTCGCCAGAGCGATGCGGGCGGCCCGATCGACCAGATGGCGCACCTGCGAGGGCGCCGACGCCTGATGGACGAAATCGCCTGCGACATCCTTGAAAAGCGACGGGAGATCGACTTCCTGCTGATAATGACCGCCGAGCGCCCGACGCGCTTGCTGGCCGACCAGCGCCAGCACCGGTTGGTGGTCCAGCCGCGCATCATAGAGCCCGGTGACCAAATGCGTGGCACCCGGCCCCGATGTCGCAATGCACACGCCAAGCTCGCCCGAGAATTTGGCGTAGGCAGAGGCCATGAATGCAGCCATTTCCTCGTGGCGAGCCTGGATGAATTCTATTTTTCCACCAGTCCGGTTCAAGGCTCCGAAGAGGCCGTTGATGCCATCGCCAGGATAGCCGAACATCCGCCGCACACCCCCGTCGTACAGCCGCTCGACAATAAAATCGCCAACCGTCTTTGCCATGATCCATCTCCGCTTGCTGCGCATCGGTAGTGCTGAGAAATCCCCCGGCCCAACAAGTGAGATGTGCTTATGTTCCCGATCCGGGCAGGCACCGTCAGCCGAGCGCACTTCCAGCGGTCGATGCGACAGAAGCTGGCGATATGAAGGGTCAGACGGCTGCGGCAGGAGCAGATTCGGAACAATAGGCTTCGTCCGCGGTTCCATGGCGGACGCGACATCGCGGCGAAATATCAGACACTCCACGGAGGCCGAGAATGAAACATCAGCAACCCCAGGATGGTGCCCCAGGAACGACCGATCAGTCGCCGAGATGGGAAGGACCCAGCGGATCGAAGCCCACCGGCTACCTGCCGGCAAAGGACGGTGGAGAGAAGGCCCGGGACGCACATGGCGAAAACATCGATCATCCCCGCAAGCGTCGAGTTTCCGACGCGCTGAAGCAGAAGGGTGATGATTAGGATCTGTTCAGGATGCGTGTTCGATCACACAGCTCCCGGAGCAGCCTTCGCCAGAAGCACAAGCTGACATGGCATTGATCTCCGGAAGTCGCGGAGATTGGCAATGTTCAAAGGTCCGCATTTCGAGCAGTCGGTGATCTCGCTGTGCGTGCGCTGGTATCTGAGCTATGGCCTGAGCCTGCGCGACCTGAAGGAAATAATGGCCGAACGCGGCATCAGCATCGATCATTCGACGATCCATCGCTGGGTCGTCCACTTTGCGCCCCCGTTGGCGGATCGGTTCAATCGGCGCAAGCGCGCCGTCACTGGCAAGCGGCACGCCGACGAGACCTATATCAAGGTTCGCGGCCGATGGACGTATCTCTATCGCGCCATCGACAGCAACGGCGACACGATCGAGTTTCGGCTCAGCGAGCATCGTGATCTTACCGCCGCCAACCGTTTCTTCAGAAAGGCTTTCGCCCGGCACGGCCGGCCGGAGCGCATCGTCATCGATGGCAGCATATCACCCGCGAATACGGCATTGATCCCTTTGAACTGACACGTGCATCCGAAATTATGATCCGGCAAGTTGACACTTTGTCTGCAAACATAAGCCTCGGAGAGGCCTGTAGCTTCTTTTCATCTCAACAAAAAAGCCATCGCGTCTATCCGGTCGTCGAAGATAGTGGCCTGCTTGCAGGCGTGGTCTCTCGTGCCGACGTGCTGCGTTGGCAGGGTGACGAAGATCTTGCCGGCCAAAGTCTTAAGGAAAACATTTCTGACGGTTCGCTCCCCGTCGGTCATCCCGACGACACCGTTGGATTCATTGCCGATCTCATGCTTGCCGCAGACACCGGCCGAATCCCTATCATAGATCGATCGACCGGCAAACTTGTTGGCCTAATCGCGCGTAAGGACTTGTTGCGGCTCAGGAGTTCCTTGAAATCTGCCGAACTCGAGCGGCGTCCTTATTTTGGAGCTCATCCGAAAGCGGTCACTGACCAACGATTGTTGAGCAGACGCGAATTTTTCGGAGAGATCGCACCTATAGCTCCCGTGGGGTTTTCCGCAAGGCCGTAGGCATTTGCGGTCGTGTTTTGGCGGGCCGAAACAGCGTTACCCACTGCGATCAGGACAGGATTTTCGTAACCGACCTCCTTCATGCCCACTGCAAGATTCATGAGGCTGCCGTGCCATTGCCGTTGTGTGGCGCGGCTGACGTCGCTCATGATGACGACAGGGGTGGACGGCTGAAGACCCCCGGCAATTAGCCGATCGGCGATGAGCGAGGCCGTCCGGCCGCCCATGTAGAACACGGTTGTCGTATGCGGATCGGCGACGGATGCCCAGTCGACATCAGCTGGCAGTCCGCCATGGCGGGAGTGGCCAGTGATGAAGCGCACGGACTGGGCGTGATCGCGGTGCGTCAGCGATATGCCGAGGCATGAGGCCATGGCGCTTGCTGCGGTGATGCCGGGGATAACGTCGACGGGGATGTTCTCTCTATCGAGATGGGCAATCTCTTCGCCGGCACGGCCGAAGATCATCGGGTCGCCTGACTTGAGACGAACGACGCGTTTGCCGGCCTTTGCAAAGGCCAACATCGTCGCGTTGATATCCTCCTGCCTGCAGCTTTCGCGACCGCCGCGTTTGCCTACCAGCATGCGCTTGGCCTCGCGGCGGGCAAGTTCCAACACCTCCCCGGAAACAAGATCGTCGAACAGGATCACGTCTGCGGCTTGCAGGGCGCGCACGGCCTTCAGAGTCAACAGTTCGGCGTCGCCTGGCCCGGCGCCTACGAGCGTCACGTGGCCGACAGGGTTAGCATTACTACGAATTCGGTCGGCCTCTGTGATCAGGGCCGGCACTGCATCTGCGTCGGGCTCCTCGCCGGCGAAGGCGCGATCGACGAAACGTTCCCAGAAATTGCGTCGTTGAACTGACGTGAGGGCGTCCGTCACATGGGCGCGGACAGCCTGCGCAAGCTGAGCCCAGGCTTTAAGCGACTGCGGGAGGAGCGTTTCGATGCGCCGGCGGATAGCCTGGCCGAGGATAGGAGCGGCACCGTCGGTCGAGATGCCAATCACCACGGGCGAGCGGTTAACGATCGAGCCGAACTTGAACTGACAGAATGTCGGCTTGTCGATGACGTTGACGGGAACGCCGGCAGCTACAGCGTGATCGTGAAAGCAGCGCGCCTCCTCTTCTGTTTTGCAGTCGCCTATCGCCAAAGCAAAGCTCTTGAAATATGCCGCCCGCCAAAATGTATCGTGATGGACAAAGTGATCGAGTATCTCCCGAAAAGCCTCGGAAAGCTCGTCCATGGGACAGTAGACATGGACTTCAGCACCCGCTGCGGCCAAAAGCTCGGCCTTCCACGCCGCTCCGTCACTGCCGCCGGCGACCAGTACGGATTTCCCTTTGAGGTCGAAGAACACTGGCAGTGAGGCGAGCTAAGCGATCCGCTCCAGCCTATCATTCCGCGGCTTGACGGAGGCAACCATCGATAATCCCTTTGATTTCCATGCGGCAAGAGCCGCAATTGGTTCCGGCATTAAGCTGTTTGCCGACAGCTTCGACCGTGTGACAACCGCCCGCGACGGCGCCTACGATCTGCTTGAAGCCGACCGAAAAACAGGAGCACACGGTTGCGCCAGGATCCATCTGATCGGCACCCGGCCGACCGGCGAGCACCGCAAAGCGCGTTCGCGCAAACTCTAGTGGTGTGCTGAGTTGCTTGACGGCCCAGTCACGCGATACGGCGACCGGTTCGGGTGCGGCATAAAAGACGAGCAACAGTCGATCTCCATCGAAGAAGCCGTGACGTTGCTGCCGCGTCGGGTTGTCGACATAGGCGAGATGCTCGCCACGATCAAAAAGTCCGAACGTATCGCGACACCACGTTTCGATATCGTCAGGCTCCTTGTCGAAGCCGAATTCCATGCGCCAGCCGGCCTCAGTCTTCGCGATTGCCCAATACGGCGCCTCAAATCGTGCGGGGCGAGAGGCGGCGACTGCGAAACCGTAATACGCAATTTCGGCTGGCTGCAGCTTGACGCCGATGTTCTTAAGCGCAGGCTGGCCGGAGATGGGGTCCGTGCGCGGCGCTAGCAAAGCTGCCACGCGCGCATTTGCCGAATATTCGTCATTCCAATGCATCGGCACGAAGACGCCGCCGCGTGGCTGTCGCTCGGTGAGCAACGCGCGCAGCACCACGGACCCGAAGGCATTTTCCACCCGCACCAAGCCTGCCTTGTCGATACCGAACTCTGCGGCGTCCGCCGGGTTGATTTCGGCGAAAGGTTCGGCGAGATGCGATGAGAGCCGCGCCGCCTTGCCGGTGCGCGTCATCGTATGCCACTGGTCGCGAATGCGGCCGGTGTTGAGAATGAAGGGTGTATCCTTGCTCGTACGAGCATCGCGCTCGGATTTCACCGGGATGAACCTGGCCTTGCGGTCCGCGGTGTAGAATGCACCATCGGCGAAGAACCGCGTGGCGCGTTCGGGGATGCCGTTGCGATGCGGCCATTGGAACGGTGACATAGCCTCGAAATCTTCAGGTGAGATGTCGGCTTTCGCGCCTATGTCAAAGTCGCGCATGCCGCCATTTTCGAATCCAGAAAGAGCCGCGTGTTCGGCGAAGATTTTGGCGGGACTGTCGTATTCGAAGCCGTTGAAGCCCATCCGCTTGGCAACTTCGGCCATATGCCACCAGTCGGGCTTAGCGTCGCCGGGCAGATCCAGGAAGTTGCGCTGGCGGGAAATGCGCCGCTCGGAGTTGGTGACGGTTCCGTTCTTCTCACCCCAGCCGGCGGCTGGCAACAGCACATGGGCGAGCGCGGCGGTGTCGGTGTTCTTTTGGATATCGGAAACTACGACGAAAGGACAGTTGCGGATGGCTTCACGCACCCGGTCGGCATCCGGCATCGAAACGACCGGGTTGGTCGCCATAATCCACAGCGCCTTGATGCGCCCGTCCGCCACGGCCTCGAACATGTCGACCGCCTTGAGACCAGGTCTTGCTGCAATGGTTGGCGAGTTCCAGAAGCGCTGCACGCGGTCGCGCGCGGCTTCATCCTCAATATTCATATGTGCTGCCAGCATGTTGGCGAGCCCACCGACTTCGCGTCCGCCCATGGCGTTCGGCTGTCCGGTCAGCGAGAACGGTCCCATGCCGGGCCGGCCGATGCGGCCGGTGGCGAGATGACAATTGATGATCGCGTTGACCTTGTCCGTGCCAGTGGAGGATTGGTTGACGCCCTGGCTGTAGCAAGTCACCACCTTTTCCGTCGCTTCGAACAGACGATAAAAGGCATGTAGTTCGGCAGGTGATAGACCTGTTTCCTCCGAGATATCCAACCTGCTGCTGGCTTGTGCGGCTTCCAGCGCACCGTTAAAGCCGATCGTATGCGCCAATACATAATCGTGGTCGAAAGCCGACGTTCCCGCGAGATGGGCAAACAACCCATTGAAGAGGGCAACATCGCCGTCGCTTTTGATCATCAAATGCATGTCCGCGAGATCGGCGCTGACTGAGCGTCGCGGGTCGATCGTGACAATTTTCATGTCCGGCCGGCTTTGTCTTGCCGCTTCAATCCTTTGGTTGAGTACTGGATGACACCACGCAAGATTCGAGCCGACGAGGACGATCAAATCGGCAAGTTCGAGATCCTCGTAAGTGCCCGGCACGGTGTCCGAACCGAAGGCGCGGCGATGACCAGCGACGGAGGAGGCCATGCAAAGACGAGAATTCGTGTCGATATTGGCCGAACCGATGAAACCTTTCATCAGCTTATTGGCAACGTAATAGTCCTCCGTCAGGCATTGACCGGAGACATAGAAGGCGACCGAGTTCGGCCCATGTTCATCGACGGCTTCTCGGAACTTTGAGGCCACGAGATCGAGCGCGTCGTTCCAGCTTGCACGCTGGGTCTGGATTTCCGGATAGAGGACACGGCCATCGAGATCGATCGTTTCGGCCAGCGCCGAGCCCTTGGAACAGAGCCGGCCGAAATTGGCCGGATGCTCCGGATCGCCTCTGACGGAAACCTTGCCATCATCATCGACCCTGGCGATGACGCCGCAGCCGACGCCGCAATAGGGGCAGGTGGTTTTGGTTTCAATGGACACCCATGGTCTCCCCGATGCTTATGCTTAGTCGCTGATGGTTTGCGCGCCCGTCTCGCAGCTTCATTGACATCTCCCCCTCAAGGGGAGGGATCGAGAGCTCGCCATGCCACTGGTCTCCACCCACTGGACAAGAACGATAGACACTTTCTTGTCCAAACGGGGCGTAGCAAACTCAAATCGATCTCCTCCCTTAAGGGGGAGATGTCTCGAACGGACAGAGGAGGATATCGCCACACACACGGACATAACCTACTCCGCCGCCATCATCATGCTTTCGAGAGCGATCGACAGCACTCCGTTCTCATTGCGGACGGGAATGGTCCGCACCTCGCCCTGGTCGGCTCCAAGCGCCTTGCCGGTTTCGAGCGAGATCACCCAGTTGTGCAGCGGGCAGGTCACGGCTTTGCCGTGAACAATGCCCTGGGAGAGCGGGCCGCCTTTGTGTGGGCAGTGATCCTCGATGGCGAAGACCTCGTTTTCGGCGGTCCGGAACACGGCGATCTTGCCCTGCGGGGTTTTCACGCAGCGTGCGCCCCGAGGAGGGATGTCGGAGATGTCGCCAATTTCAATCCAGTTCATATCCATCTCCATCTCCTCACTCGGCGGCCTGCGGGAAGCCGACGGTCGCCATCGGTTTGAACTCATGCTTGTCCTTGCCGGAGACGCGCTCCGACCAGGGATCGACCTGTGCGAACTTCTGGCTGAAGACGAAGCGCTCGTAATATGCCTTGCGCTTTTCATGATCCTGCATGATCTGGCGGCGGATCTCGTCGAGACCGATGCGCGTGGCCCATTTATAGATGCGTTCGAGATAGCGGCCCTGTTCGCGATACATCTGCGTCAACGCCACGATGTGTTCGAGCGCCTCGTCCTCTGTCTTGACGAGGCCCAGGACTTCCGTGCCCTTGATGTCGAGGCCGGCAGCGCCAGCGAAATGGATTTCAAAGCCACTGTCGACGCAGATGACGCCGATGTCCTTGCAGGTCGCCTCGGCACAGTTTCGCGGACAGCCGGAGACGGCCATCTTGAGTTTTGCCGGCGTCCACGAGCCCCACATGAATTTCTCGATGCGGATGCCGAGGCCGGTCGAATCCTGCGTGCCGAAGCGGCACCAGTCCGAGCCGACGCATGTCTTTACCGTGCGCAGGCCCTTGGCATAGGCTTGCCCAGAGATGAAGCCGGCCTTGCCGAGATCGGCCCAGACGGCGGGTAGATCCTCCTTCTGCACGCCGAGAAGGTCGATGCGCTGGCCGCCGGTCACCTTCACCATCGGGATCTCGAACTTGTCGACGACGTCGGCAATCGCCCGCAGCTCGTTCGAACTGGTAACTCCGCCCCACATTCGCGGCACCACGGAATAGGTGCCGTCCTTCTGGATGTTGGCATGCACGCGTTCATTGATGAACCGCGACTGATAGTCGTCTGCATATTCGTCCGGCCAATCGCAGACGAGGTAATAGTTCAGAGCCGGGCGGCACTTGGCGCAGCCGCAGGAAGTCTTCCATTCAAGCTCCTGCATAACGGCAGGAATGGTCTTCAACCTCCTGGCTTTTATCAGTCTTCTGACATCGTCGTGGCCGAGTTCGGTGCAGGTGCACATCGGCTGGACGGCTTTGGGATTATAGGCATCGCCAAGGGTGATCGACATCAGTTGTTCGACGAGACCGGTGCAGGAGCCGCAGGAAGCCGAAGCCTTCGTGTGAGCGCGCACATCGTCGAGCGATGTCAGGCCCTTGGCTGATATGGTTGAGGTGATCTTGCCCTTGCAGACGCCGTTGCAGCCGCAGATCTCAGCATCATCCGGCAAGGCTGCAACGGCCGCCATAGGGTCCAGCGGCGACCCTCCCTGATAGGCCTGGCCGAAAATCAGGGTTTCGCGCATCTGCGAGATATCGGTCGCCTTCTTCTTCAGGTCGTTGAACCAGGCGCCGTCGGCCGTCTCGCCGTAAAGCACGGTGCCGATGATCTTGTTGTCCTTCAAGACCAGGCGCTTGTAGACCCCGGCTGCCGCGTCGCGCAGGACGATCTCCTCGCGGTCGTCGCCATCGGCGAAGTCGCCAAGCGAAAACAGATCGATGCCGGTCACTTTCAGTTTCGTCGGCGTGTCCGAGTGCACGAAGGCGGCGCTCGCGTCGCCGGCCAAATGCGAGGCGGCCACACGCGCCATTTCGTAGAGGGGGGCGACGAGGCCATAGACCATGCCGCCGACCTCGGCGCATTCGCCCAGCGCCATGATTGAGCCATCCGAGGTCTGCATGCCGTCATCGACAACGATGCCGCGGTTGACGGCAATGCCGGCTTCCTTGGCAAGGCTGACATTTGGACGGATGCCGACGGCCATGACGACGAGCGTGGCAGGGATCACGCGTCCATCGTCGAGTTCGATCCCTTCGACCTTGCCGTCGCCGATGATCGCCTTGGTGTTGGCCTTGGTGATGACCTTGATGCCGCGCTCCTCGACGGCCTTTTGCAGGAGATAGCCGGCGGCGGGATCGAGCTGACGTTCCATCAGCGTCGGCTGCACATGGAGAACGGTGACATCCATACCACGCAGGCTGAGACCGGCAGCAGCTTCGAGACCGAGCAGGCCGCCGCCGATGACAACGGCCTTTTCGCGCGACTGAGCCGCAAGCAGCATCGCCTGTACGTCGTCGAGATCGCGATAGGTAATGACACCAGGCAGCTCCTTGCCCGGAACGGGAATGATGAAGGGGACAGAGCCGGTCGCTATGACAAGCTTGTCATAGCTCTCCGTCACGCCGTGATCTGAGGTGACCGTCTTTGCCTCCCGGTCGATGGCGACGATCTTGTGCCCTTTGTAGAGGGTGATGCCGTGCTTGATGTACCAGCCGTCGCCATGGATGATGATCTGCTCGAAGTCCTTTTCGCCCGAGAGGACCGGCGACAGCATGATGCGGTCATAATTGACGCGCGGTTCGGCATTGAAGATCGTGACCTGATAGAGATCCGGCGCTTTTTCCAGCAGGTGCTCCAGCATACGCCCTGGGGCCATGCCATTGCCGATGATGACGAGTTTCTGGGTCATGGTGTCACTCCGCGGCTTCAACGAAGCGGTGGCGTTCGTAGAGGAACTTCAGCACGGCCTCGCGGCATTTGAGGTAGGTTCTGTCGGACGCAAGCTCGATGCGGTTGCGCGGCCGCGCGATCGGCACTTCGAGGATATCGCCGATATGGGCGGCCGGGCCGTTTGTCATCATGACGATGCGGTCGGAGAGCAATACGGCTTCATCGACGTCGTGGGTAATCATTACCATCGTGCTACCGAGGCGGGTGTGGATTTCCATCACCGCATCTTGCAGATGGGCGCGAGTGAGAGCATCCAGCGCCCCGAAGGGTTCGTCGAGCAAAAGGATCTTCGGCTGCATGGCAAGTGCGCGTGCGATGCCGACGCGCTGTTTCATACCGCCGGAGATTTCCGCGGGACGCTTGTCCTTGGCATGTGCCATCTGAACGAGGTCGAGGTTGCGCATCACCCAGTCATGGCGCTCTGCCTTGGACTTCGTGCCGCGAAACACTTTCGAGACGGCAAGATTGACGTTTTCGTAGACGCTGAGCCACGGCAGCAAGCTGTGGTTCTGAAACACCACGGCGCGATCCGGGCCGGGTTCGTTGACCTCACGATTTTCAAGGAGCACCGCACCGGCCGAGACCGGGGTAAGGCCGGCAACGAGATTGAGCAGGGTCGACTTGCCGCAGCCGGAATGGCCGATGATCGACACGAACTCCCCCTTGTCGATCACGAGTTCGATGCCCTTCAGCACCTCGGCGCGCTGGCCGCCGCGATCGAAATACTTGTCGATATGATCGAGCTTCAGATAGGCGTTCATCCTGTTCTCCTCAATTGCCAGTCGTGCCGCGGGTCACGACGGCGCCAAGGCCGGCGACTAGACGGTCGAGGACAAAGCCGGTGATGCCGATATAGGCCAGCGCCACGATGATGTCGGGCAGGCGCGACGAGTTCCACGCGTCCCAGATGAAGAAGCCGATGCCGACGCCGCCGGTCAGCATTTCAGCAGCAACGATCGCAAGCCAGGAAAGCCCGGCACCGATGCGGAGACCCGTGAAGATATAGGGGGCGGCGGCCGGCACCATGATGCGGAAGAAGAATTCGATCTGGTTGAGACGCAGGACCTTGGCGACGTTGCGATAATCCTGCGGAATGTTGCGAACGCCGGTCGCGGTGTTGATGATGACGGGCCAGATGGAGGTTATGAAGATCACGAAGATCGCCGAGGGATTGGAATTCTGGAAGGCGGCGAGAGAGAGTGGCAGCCACGCAAGCGGCGGCACGGTGCGCAGCACCTGGAAGATAGGATCGAGCCCACGCATCGCCCAGACCGATTGTCCGATCAGCGCGCCCATCAACACGCCGGCGACAGCGGCAAGGCCGAAGCCATAGGCGACGCGCTGCAAGGAGACGAGCACGCGCCAGGCAAGCCCGATATCCTGCGGCCCATTATAAAAAAACGGATTGATGATGAGGTCATAACTCTCCTGCCAGACCTGCGATGGCGGCGGCAGGCTTGCACCCGGCTGCTCGCAAAGCAGCTGCCAGGTGCCGAGCAGAAGCACCAGAACCACAAGAGGCGGCAGGGTGTTGCGCAGGATGGCAAGCCCGATTTGACGTATGTCGATGCCGCGGGCGGGGCGAGTTGAGAGGGTAACGACTTGGCCCTTGAGCGCTTCAGGCGCCGTCGGTCCGGGTGTGTGTTTGCGTGCGAGAGCCGACATTATGATGCCACCTTGATCGAGAGGCTTTCGAGATAGGCAGAGGGGTTCTCTGGATCGAAGACTTTGCCGTCGAAGAAGATTTCCTTGCCGCGGGAGGTCGATGCTGGAACATCCGAGGCGGCAACGCCGAGATCCTTGGCAGCATCTCGCCAGATATCCTGCCGGTTTACCTGCCCGACCAGCGCCTTGATGTCGGTATTGGGCGCGAACTTGCCCCAACGGATATTTTCGGTGATGAACCAGGCATCGTGGCTCTGGAATGGATAGGACACGCCACCCTTCCAGAACTTCATGTAGAGATCTGTGCCCTTGGCAAGGCGGCCGTTGCCGTAGTTGATGTCGCCCTTCAAACGGCCAAGCACGTCCTTCGGCGGCACGTTGAACCATTGCCGTTTGCCGAGAACGGCCGCCATCTCCTCCTTGTTGTCCATGCTGTCGCACCATTGCTGGGCTTCCATCACGGCCATCAGCAGGGCTTTGGCCGCCTTCGGGTTCTTTTCGATCCAGTCGGCGCGCATGCCGAGAGCTTTCTCCGGGTGGCTCTTCCAGATCTCGCCAGTCGTACAGGCGGTAAAGCCTATACCCTGGTTGACGAGCTGTTCGTTCCACGGTTCGCCGACACAGAAGACGTCCATGTTGCCGACCTTCATGTTAGCCACCATCTGCGGCGGCGGGACGACGATGGTCGAGACATCCTTGTCGGGATCAATGCCGCCGGCGGCCAGCCAATAGCGCATCCACAGATCATGCGTGCCACCGGGGAAGGTCATGGCCGCCTTGATTTCCTTGCCCGCGGCTCTTTTCGCGTCAAAGGCGGCCTTCAGTTTAGAGGCATCAAGCTGGACGCCCGTTGCCGCATATTCCTTGGCAACCGAAATGCCCTGGCTGTCGTAGTTGAGGCGTGCAAGGATCGCCATCGGCACAGGCTGGTTGTTCTGCGTTACCTTGCCTGTGTGCATCAGGTAGGGGAGCGGCGAGAGAATATGGGCGCCGTCGATGCCGTTTGCCGCCCCACCAAGTACGAGGTTGTCGCGCGTCGCACCCCAGGATGCCTGCTTGGCGACATCGACATCGGGCAGGCCGTGTTTTTCGAAGAAGCCCTTTTCCTTGGCGATGACCAGCGGCGCCGCATCGGTGAGGGCAATGTAGCCGAGCTTGACGCCCGTCACTTCAGCTCCGCCCGTGGCCGCAAAGGCGCCGGAAGGGAAGGTGGCTTTGACCGCACTGATCAGAGCCGCGGCGGCAGACGTCTTCAAAAGGTTTCGGCGTGTAACACCATTGGTCAGGATCTCTTTCACGTGCAGTTTCCCCTTGTTGGCTCACGACGGAAGAATTTCGGACATAAAAAAACGCCGCTCGATCGATGCGGCCGGGGATGGAATGGGAGTCCCGGGGCATGAACCGTGCGACGTCGATGTCTTTGCGAGCGCGCTATCAGCGCATTGCGTGCCTGGATCGCCGTTGATCGAGGCAGCCTTACCAAGCAATCCGCGTGCCATTTTCTAAGGGGATGCGTAGCTCTATGAAAATACTGAGTTATTTCAAACTTGGCCAGGTTTGCCGGTTTTGTGCGTGGATGCGGCAATTGCTGACGTTTTAGGCGGTTGCTGCTCTGCGATCGAAGGCCTTGCGCCAATTCTGTGCAATGCAGCGAACGCTGTCGCGTCTTAAATGTCGTCCGTCGAGAGCTGTGCTGCGCTTGCTGCCTTCACGGCAAATCCTCCGACATAATCGGCCATTTCGGCGGGATCGAAGACATGTCCGTCCATGAAGCGATCGCCCTCCTTATCGCCCTCAATGCGGATATCGGCCTCGTCCGGCCCCGCTCCGGCGCCGAGTGCGAGCCTGTAAAGATCCGGGCGATAGGCCGAGGCGGCGATTTTCATGTTCTGTTTGGATAGGGCAATCTGGCCCCAGCGGATCATCTGGCTGAATATCCATAGAGCCTGGCTCGGGCGCGGATAATTGGCAAAGTTACCATGAAAGGAAAAATATCGGTCGATCAAGCGCCGATTGCCCTTGGCATCCAGGTTGAATTCGCCTGATAGCACGCGGCGGATGATGGCGGCGGGCGCCGCGATGTAGCGGGGATCGGCAAGCGCCTCCGCGAGCGCATCGTGATTTTCCGACCGGTCGCACCAGCGGGCGGCAGCATCAAGCGCAACGATCAGGCGTGAAACCGTTTCGGGATGGCTCTCGGCCCATTCCGGGCGCATTCCGATCACTTTCTCCGGAGCGGAGGGCCATATGTCCTGCTTAGCGGCGACAATGCGCCCGACGCCGCGCTCGGACGCAACCATGTTCCAGGGAGCGCCGACGCAGAAGCCGTCGATGGCGCCGGCTGCAAGTGCGTCGGATGTCAGAGGCGGTGGAACGACGACAAGCTTCACGTCCCGGTCAGGGTCGATACCACCGGCGGCTAGCCAATATCGGAACTCGTAATTATGAGACGAGAACGGATAGGTCATTCCGAACGTCGGAGGTGCCTCGCCACGGTCCTTCCCATGCGAAAGCACGACCGCCAACGCCCTGGCGTTTTCGAGTGCGCTCGCCTGTTCAGCAATCCCTGCATGATCGCGCATGCGATCAAACAGCCCGACGGAAAGAGTGATCGCGCTGCCACCCAGGCCGAGTGAGAAGGGGGTGATCGTCGACGAAGGATTGGAGCCAAGGCCAAGCATCGAGGCCACCGGCATCGGCGACAGCATATGTGCGATGTCGAATTGGCGGAAGGCCAATCGGTCGCGGACATTGGCCCATGAGACATCCTTGACCAGTTCGAGTGCAAGTCCCTCCCTGGCGGCAAAACCGAATTCGGCCGCAGCGATCAGGACGGAAGCATCGACGAGTGGAATAAAGCCGGCGCGCAGAACCTTCTGCTCCCTGCCGCTGACCCGTTTGGGGGCGACAAGCTTGCTACTGGAGCGTTCGATTATCGTCATCTTTTCTTACCTCGGGCTTTCTCCCCGTGTCGCGATCACATCAGCAACCCGGCGGCCGTCACCACACTCTGGGCGATTTCGGAGATCTTCTTCTTCTCGTTCATGGCTGTCTGACGCAGGAGTGCAAAGGCATCCTCCTCCGACAGGCCGCGCATCTTCATCAGAATGCCCTTTGCGCGCTCGACGATCTTGCGCTCCTCCAGAGCGGATTTTGCTTCGGCAAGCTCTCTTTGAAGGCGGGAGAAAGCGTTGAAGCGGCTGACCGCCATGTCGAGGATAGATTTGACACGCTCCTTCTTCAATCCGTCAACGACATAGGCCGAAACACCTGCGTCCATGGCTGCCTCAATCTGCGCTGTATCGGATCTGTCGACGAACATCGCAATTGGCCGGCCGACGGTGCGGGTCAACTGAAATAGGTGCTCCATCATGTCGCGATTTGGATTCTCGATATCGATGACGATCACATCGGGCTTGAGTGCCTCGATGATGCGGGCAACACCATTGACTTCGTGAATGACGGTGACCTTGCCATGCCCGGCCTCGCGCAACCCTTCCTCTATGATCGAGGCGCGGATGACGTTTTCGTCGATGACCAAAATTGTCAGTTCGGAATGAAGCATTGCCACCTTCAATCGATGACGCCATGCAGATAGATCGCGAAGCCTCCAACAGATATTAACAAGGACCAGAACGAGGACAGATTTCTGCCGAGCGCGAGGGCAATCGTCATGCCGCAAGCGACCAGTGCTGCGCCGGCGAGGAGGCTGTGATCGGCGAATGACAAGCCAATCGCGCAGAGGATATGCTGGTCGAAACCGTCACGAGCGCGAGGCGAATGCGCGACATCTCCGGCCCCGAGACGAAGATCGACGAGCAATCCGCCCAGCTGAAGCCGATGGCAATGCACAAGAACGGCAGAAACGGTCCCACCTGAGATCCCTTTTTGAACTCACTGTGCCAAGCAATTGGCGTGCCATGGGCTAACGCATTGGAAATGCAGGGGATCATCCCGTCGTGGCCAATGGGGCTCGAAGTGAGTGCCTGTTTGATAGGCATCCAACACGGATGCTGGGCAATCCGGGTGCCATGGCTTTGATGATGTAGACGCCCGCGACGATCGCAGTGTGTGGCAAGGTGAGTTTGTTTGAAGCCACCATTGGAGGATGGGCATCATGATTGAAGTTCGTACGATTGGTCTGGATCTGGCCAAGACGGTATTTCAGGTCCATGGCGCGGATGCATCTGGGGTAACTGTGCTTCGCAAGCAGTTGCGGCGCGGACAGGTTTTGAAATTCTTTGGTGGCCTGCCACGGTGCCTGGTTGCGATGGAAACCTGCGGAAGTTCTCATTTCTGGGCTCGCGAGATCGGCCGTCTGGGACACGAGGTCCGGATGATCCCTCCGGCTTACGTGAAGCCGTTTGTGAAGCGTCAAAAGAACGACATGGCCGATGCCGAGGCGATCTGCGAGGCAGCGCAACGACCAACGATGCGCTTTGTTGCCGTGAAGAGCGAAGAGACACAAGGAGCAGCAGTGGTATTACGCACCCGCGATCTGCTGATTCGGCAACGAACGCAGACCATCAATGCGCTGCGTGGCCATCTGGCAGAATTCGGCGAGGTGGCACCGCAGGGCTTGGGCTACGGTCCGAAACTGTTCGCGATGGTCGAGGATCCGCAAACAGCGCTTCCGGAAACGGCACGGACTGCTCTGCGGTTTCTGACGGCGACCTTGTCGCAATTGAATGACCAGATCCGGGCGCTGGATGCGCAGATCGTGCGCCGGGCCCGTGAAGATGAGACAGTGCGTCGGTTGATGACAATTCCCGGAATTGGGCCGCTGATTGCCAGCGCACTGGTGGCGCTTGCACCATCGCCGGAAACTTTCAAACGTGGACGGGACTTTGCCGCATGGCTTGGGCTCGTGCCGCGACAACATTCGACAGGCGGCAAGCAACGTCTCGGCTCCACGACGAAGATGGGGGAACGATCTCTGCGGCGGCTCCTGATCATGGGAGCCAATAGCGAGGTCGTGTGGCGCGCCCGCAAGGGAGCAGCGCCTGGATCATGGCTGGCCAGGATACTGGCGCGCAAACCACCGATGCTGGTGAGAGTGGCGCTTGCCAATAAGATGGCGCGCATCGTCTGGGCGATCATGTCCAGGGGAGGAATATACAGAGCTCCGGTTGCTGCGGCTTAACGCCAACGTAACCGAGGGGGACGTCGCGGCGAGAGAGGTCATTGGAAGTATGGCGCAACGGTCGTGAGACGGGATCAGGAAAACCAGTGCGCACCAAAGTGTCTCAAGAGCACGCGGCGTTGATTTGGACCTGACCTGCGAACACCATACGGGCCAGCGGCATATGAGAAAGCCGCACAACAGGCCGGACACATGTCAGCACCCGACAACGCGCAAATGCCGACCCAAAGATTCCTCTTGCCAACCGGGCGTCTACACATGGTGCGCGGATTGTTAATGGCGTTGTCGTAGGTGGTCGGCAATCGCAATAACCGGTCTTTGCAACGATGCCTTTCAAACACAATGTCTCCCGCCGCCATCGCATCGGCAAGATGAAGTTTAAGCTGACGAACTGGGCGGAATATGAGGCAGGTCTTCGACGGCGCGGAAGTCTGACGCTGTGGATCACGGCGGAGGCCCTGTCGTCCTGGCAGCCGCCGAAGCGCACGACACGCGGTGGCCAGCCGCGTTATTCCGATCTGGCCATTGAGACTGCGCTGACGCTGGGATTGGTTTTCGGCCTGCGTCTGCGACAGACGGAGGGTCTTCTGGTATCGGTGCTGAAGCTGATGAGCCTGGATCTCGCTGTTCCCGATCACACGACACTGAGCCGCCGGGCAAGCAAACCGAGAGCGCCAAAGAAGCGGCAGGTGTTTCGTCTCCCGGACAAAGGACCCCCCACGTCCTCATCGACAGGACAGGCTTGCAGATCTACGGTGCGGGCCAATGGTTGGAAGAAAGGCATGGCACTAAATTACGTCTCAACTGGCGCAAACTCCATTTGGCGCTGGATGCCGACAGCGGCGACATCATCGCACACGTCATGACCGATCAGGATGCGGCGACGCCTCACAGCTGGAGGTGCTGCTCGACCAGATCGACATGCCGATCGATCAGTTCACCGCCGATGGCGCCTATGAGGGAAACCCGACCTATGAGGCCGTCGCCGGACACAGTGCTGGTGCTGTCGTGGTCATTCCGCCACGCGCCAATGCGGTGGAACGGCCGGACGCCGATCCTTCCAGCCAGCGAGACCGCCACATTGCGGCGATCAACGCCGATGGCCGGTTGAAGTGGCAGGTCGCGACCGGCTACGGAAAACGATCCCTGGTCGAGACCGCGATCGGTCGTTACAAATCGATCATCGGACACCGGCTACGGGCACGCTCATTCCGCGCCCAGCGGACGGAAGTCGCCATCGGCTGCACGGTCCTCAATCGCATGCTGGAATGTGCACGCCCGAAGTCCGTCCGCTGCAAGACTGCAACGCCGTAGCAACAGCATCAAAGACGGAATTCCGTTCTTTCAACGAACCGCGCACCAAAGCCACCGGACGGTGCACCGCTCTTCCTAGGCCAAGGCGACTTCGCGCTCATCGGGGCCGACCACGATTTTGTCCTCGCGTCGGACTCTCAAGTCGTCCCTCAGGACAGCGAGGCGATGGTCTGCGCGACCGGCAAAACGCTTCTGAGCGTCGGCGCGGGTTCAGAAGCGCCTGTGATATTGCGGGGTGGACGGTTCGTCTTCGATATCGCGAATGAGGACCTCCTTGCAGGGCTGATGCCCCCCCTTCGTCCATATCGCGAATAATGACACCAGCTCCTCCTGGCGTCTTCGTAGTCTGCTGAGTTTGAACCTTTCGGAGTCGTCACAACCAGGGGCCGCCTGCGACTTCGTCATCACGCGATTGAGGGAGCTGACTTTCGTCGAAATTCTACGCGCTGTCGTCCCCGAAACGGCCCGGAAACACAAAGGCCTGCTAGCCGGGTTGAACGATCCCGTTATCGCCCGCGCTCTGGTAGCGATGCACCAGGACAGTGCAAAGAACTGGACGCTGGCTGACTTGGCGCGGCTTTGTGGCGTTTCCGGATCCAGTCTTACGGGCCGGTTCCGGAGCGTCGTCGGCATGGCTCCGATGGGGTATCTTCAGCACTGGCGCATGGCCGTTGCAAAGGATGCGTTACGTCACGGCCACAAAAGGATCGGCGAGATCGGGCTCGCCATCGGCTTCCAGTCGCCAAGCGCTTTCAGCACGGCCTTCACGCGTTTCGCCGGGACCTCACCCACAATATTCGCCGCGCTGAAGCGCAGAGCCTCTTCATGAACGTAAGGGGCGATTTCTCGCCGCCGCGGTTAATGATCCGGATGATCGGTCGCAGTTCACGACCGACGACTGATCACCTGACGCGATCTCGGTTACATCGGAGCAGCATCGAGGGGGACGGTCGCCAAATACACATCGACGCCGCGACGGAGTGCCAAACTCGTCTTCGGAGTAGCCGGTTGCATGGGTTGTCGCAACCAACCTGACCGGTGCGCCGAAGGAGCTGTTCGACGGCTTCCGCGCTGCCGTCCAGGCAAACAGGTCGCAGTGGGATCTCGACGTCACCATGCCGTACTACAGCTTCAACCGGCCCGGGGCGCATGTCTCGGAAGGCCTGCGGGAAAGCTACTGGCGGCAGGGGCAGGCAACCGGCTTTCTTGCCGCCTACCACGCGCTTGGCGCCTTCTCGGAGACTGATTTCCGCGACGACCCCAGGAAGATCACCGTCCCCGCACTGATAGTCCACGGCAGCGATGATCAGACATCCCGCTGGATATCTCCGCGAAACTGACCGCTGAGCTCGTTCCGCGTGCAAAGCTCATTGTCTACGAAGGCGGCTCGCATGGATTGCTGCATGTCGACAAGGACCGCTTGAACGTCGCCCTGCTGGCGTTCCTTCGCGGCTGATGGCGTGCGAAAGGCCGGGGGCTGGTCATAGCCACGCCCCGGCCTTTGCGTGGAGTCGTACACTCCGCGTCTCAACTTGGAGTTTACGACAGAGCCGATACGCGGGGCAGCACGATGGACGTGCCCAATCAATGGGCGCCCGCGCCTCCGCCTACTTGCGGCTTGCGCGTAAAGAGCAGCGCGAGCGCAGCAAGGGAGAGAACGATGCCGATGACGGCGAAGGTATCGCCGAAGCCGAGAATGAGAGCCTGCCGCCGGACAATTTGGCCAAGTGCAACGACCGCTTTATGGGTCGCAACAGTGGGATCGGCAACACCGTGCTGAATAAAGTAGCCGGTCAAGGTCGTAATGCGATCACGAACTTCATCGCGAGCAAGAGTGACCGACTGCCCTATGATGTTGGAGTGAAACTGCTCGCGCTTGGTCAGGATCGTGCCGAGAGAGGCTGTCCCGACGGCGCCCCCCAGGTTTCGCAGCATGTTGGTGAGGCCGGAGGCGGCGGCAGCGTCGGCAGCCGCGATACCGGCCGTCGTAATGGCGGTGATCGGTGTCAGGACGAGAGCCTGGCCGATGGCGCGCACGATATTGGGTACCCAGAATTGGTCGCCGGCATTGTCGGCCGAAAGCATGACATTCATGAAGCAACTGATGGCGAAGATCGAGATACCGAGAAAGCCGATATAGCGGGCATCGAAGCGCTTCATCAGGACTGGCACCAGCGGGATAAGCAAGAGTTGCGGTAAACCGGTCCAGGCAAGCACATTGCCGATCTGCTCGGCGTTGTAGCGCTGTACTTGCCCGAGATATTGCGGGAGGATGTAGACAGTGCCGAACAGTGCGACGCCGACCAGGACGTTGACGAGAACACCGATGCCAAAATTGCGCTGCGTCAGCAACCGCAGCTTCACGAGCGGCTTCTTCACCCTGAGCTCGATAAAGATGAATGCGGCCAGGAAAACAAAGGCGACAATGCTGAGCTTGACGATGAAGGGGGAGGAGAACCAGTCATCCTTGTTGCCTTCCTCCAGCACGGTCTGCAGAGCCGAAAGGCCAACCGCCATCGTCACGATGCCGGCCCAGTCTCCTTCCTTCAGGAGGCTGAGTTGCATTGGTTGCTTTTCGAGCGTCAGGGCGAGAGCAATCGCCATGATCATGCTTGGGATGGTGTTGATGAAGAAGATGGTCTGCCAGCCGTAATTTTCGGTCAGATAGCCACCAATCGTCGGCCCGATCGCCGGGGCAAAGGTGACCGAAAGAGCAAAGATGGCAAGACCCAGCGGCTGCTGGTTTTTTGGCAGCTTGGTCAGAACCATGGTGAAGGCCATCGGGATCAGGACGCCACCTGCAAAACCCTGCAGGCCGCGAAGCAGGATCATCGTTCCGAGATCATGCGCGAAGGCGCAGGCCATGGAAAAGAGGGGAAAGAGAACGGAGTTGACGAGAATATAGCGGCGGAAGGAAAAGACGTTGCTGAAGTAGGCCGTCAAAGGAATGACGACGATCTCGCCAATGAGATAGGATGTCGAAATCCAGGCGCCGTTGTCGACGCCTGTGCCTATGCCACCCTCAATGTCGAGAAGGGAGGCATTGGTGATCTGAATATTCAGGATCGCCATGAAGGCGCCGATCATTCCGGCGAGAACGGCAATCCATTCCTTGGTGCTGGCGCGCGGTTGCTGGGCGTGGCCGGCTGTTGTCGTGATGGCGGACATGACACGATCTCCTGCATTCGCACCTAGTGACTGATTGCATCGGCCTTGGTGTCGATGCTGGGCTGGACGGACATTCCCGGACGCAGGTCAGCTGTGTCGGCGGCCCTTCCGTCGAGAACGATCTTGACGGGGATACGTTGAACGACCTTCGTGAAATTGCCAGTGGCGTTGTCGGGCGGCAGGAGCGCGAATTCCTGACCGCTTGCCGGAGCTATACTGTCGACGTGGCCGCGATATGTGCGGCCGGGAAACATATCGACATCGATGTTGACCGGTTGACCGGCATGGACATCGGTGAGCTGCGTTTCCTTATAGTTGGCGATAATGTAGGCCGCCGTCGTCGGAACGACCGACATCAGCTGGGTGCCGGCCTGGACATATTGTCCAACGCGCAACGTCCTGTTGCCGACGGTTCCGTATACGGGCGCGACAATAGTCGCATAAGAGAGGTTGAGCTCCGCCTGATGTGCGACCGCCTGATCATGCGCCAACGTCGCCTTGGCCTGAGTGAGTTCGGCGTTCAAGAGGTCGACCTGCTTTATCGCCGCATCGAGCGCGGCGGTGTCTCGAACAATTGTCGCCTGGGCTGCAGCAATCGCCGAAGCGGTCTGTTGAGCTGTTTGGACTGGCGCGTAGCCATTGGTGGCCAGATTGGTGTAGCGCTTGTTGTTCTGCTCGGCGAAGGTTTCGTTGGCTTTATCGACATCGAGCGTTGCTCGGGCGGCAGCGATTGTGGACTGCTGAATGTCAAGCGACGCCTGCTTGGCATTGACCGTCGCCTCCGCGGCGGCGACATCTGCCGTCGCCTGATCGAGCGCCGTACGGAAATCCCGATCATCGATATGGGCGAGTGGTTGGCCAGCCTTGACCACTTCATTGTCGCTGACAAGAACCTCGGACAGATAGCCGGAAACCTTCGGTGCGACGGTCGTGCTGTCCGCCTTGACATAGGCGTCATCGGTCGAAACCTCGAAGCGGCCCTCCGTCCAATAATTGTGCCCATAATACGCAACGGCGGCAGCCACAGCGATAGCTGCCGCACCAAGTAGCAATGAGCGTCCGCGAAGCTGGCGGCTCGGTCCATGCGCCGTCGCGACCGCGGCCGCCGCGCCACTGCGGGGCGTCTTGCCGGCGTCAAGAGTTGTGGGCACTCGTTCCGCGGCCGGTTCGAGGGTAGATCTAGCTCCCGCAGCGTTTTCGTTTACGGCATGCAGCGCTTGAACAGACATCATCCTTCTCCTTGTGAAAGGTCGCTGTCATCTCGGCCGCGGCCTTGAAATTGGGGGCAAGCTCTCTTTAGGAAACTATCTGTTTTCCAATATACGTCACTCGCCCGCGGTGTCAATATTTTAGAAAACAAATTGTTTCCTAATTATCCAACTTGCCGATGCCTAATCTTTATTCCTGGAGGCGTGAACGCCTAGCGCTACGTCCGGTCTCGTGTGAGAAAACAGCGCGCCGCAGATTCGCTGCTGTCGTCAAAATAGGAAACTTGCTATTTTCTTTAACAATCATATCGTGGTGGAGAAACACGAGGACTACGGAATGACTGAGCGAAACCGGCAGGAAAAGCGATGCCGCGGCAGGCCACGAGTAAGATCGGACGAGGAAACGAGACAGTTAATCCTTGAGGCAGCAAACCAGCAGTTTGTGAAGGCAGGCTATGCGTCGGCAAATATCAGCGTCATTGCTCAAACGGCAGGCATTTCAACGAAGACGCTATATCGCCTTTTCCCGACAAAAGCGGATCTGTTTTCCGACGTTATCTCAAAGACGATCAACGACTACATGCTTGCCTCGGATTTTGAGCAACTCGCAAAGTTGCCCCTCCGGGAAAGCCTCGAAAAGCTGCTAATCGCTTACGGCAGGCTTACGCTTTCCCATGAGACAATCATCATGACGCGGCTTGTCCTCGGCGAATCCGAACGTTTTCCAGAGATTGCAACGGCGTTTTATGTACGGGCCATTCAAAAGACCAGCAAGACAATGCAAGATTGGCTGCAGACACGTATCGCCTCACAAGAGATCGAGGTTCAGGATGCGCATGCCGCGACCGGAATGCTCCGGGGAATGATGGTGATGGAACCTCAGCGCGCTGTCATGCTTGGCCAGGTAGAAGACATAGCCGATGGCGAGATCGTCGCGCGCGCGCAAGCCTGCGCACAGCTTTTCCTGGAAGGCACGAGGGCGCGATAACGAAACGGCGCCGCTGCTGCGTTTCTCGGTCAGCTCTCCGCTCGTCGCGTTTCTGCACCAATGAAGGCTCGAACAGGCGCGAATGCAAGGCGGTCCCAACGTTTGCCGGTCGATAGGTCAAACGATCGTGAAACCAGCGTCAAGCTGTTGGTCCGTTCGACAGGCGCGATCATCGCTCCCGTCGGCGAGCTTGTGTAACAGCGCGCGCGGCCCGGGTTGCAAAGCTCCGCCGACTCTGAAGGGCTGCCGCGTCCATTCCTCACGGTCATGATCTCTTGGCTTGCAATTCTGTTCGTAAAATTCGACCTTCAGGCACCGCCGCATAGAACAGTCCTCACGGTTATACTTGTTTCGGCCTTGCCCGTCGCGGGCGCAGTCTTCGTCATTTCCGACATGGCAAACCCCTATGCTGGCGTTACCAGGGCCTCCCAAGAACCGCCACAGGAGCGTCTTGGGCGTGCCGACGCTGAGCTTACTGTCGACGGTCAATCGAAATCCTGGAATCAGGGGGGCGCCTTCTCCTTTATGAAGAGCAAAAGTGATACAATTTTTAGTGGTCTTGAAGAGACATGAACCGTCTACCCTTGCGCTATCGTGGAGTCGAAGGGAATCGAACCCCAAGAACCGAGGCTGTCAAACTGCTCGTTCCTTGTCCCCGTCGCCGCAAGACGCTATATAAGGCAATGTATTAATTGCGGTAAAAATCGATGACGTTCGTCACTATGACAGTATTAGCCACGGTAAACGCCCCTTACGGGACGAGCCTTTCGGCTGAGCAGTTGACGTCAAAGATTGTCGACCCGGCAAGCGCCAAGTATTGCGACGCATCTGCATTTGCGTTCTTTTCTGAAGTTTGCGAAAGCCTTCAGCATTCGTTTCTGGATGAAATGTACGTCAATCTTACTGATGCCTCTGTCGTTGCACAGCGGTTTTCCGACATGGCCGGATACGAACTATCGCTTGCCCGGGCCGCCTAGGCCGTGTCCCCATAACGGGGTTCATGTTGGTGCTGGTGTGTGATTCAATCTCCAGAAAAGGAGATTGCCATGCGCCGTCATGAATTGACCGACGAGGAATGGGCGGTTATCGCGCCGTTGCTGCCGACCAACAGCCGTGGAATTGAGCGCGTAGATGACCGCCGGGTGATCAATGGTATCCTATGGCGCTTCCGGACTGGCTCATCCTGGCGTGATGTGCCGGAGCGCTATGGTCCACGCACAACGCTTTACAATCGGTTCTCGCGCTGGCGTAAAGCGGGCGTCTGGGATCGCCTTCTGGCTGCTGTTTCAAAACGTTATGCCGGCGACATAGTGATGATCGATTCCTCCTGCGTCCGCGTTCACCAACATGGTGCCAATGCAAAAAAGGGGGATCTGCCGATCCTTGCATGGGACGTTCGCGTGGCGGCCTGACAACAAAGATCCACGCGCTCGTCGATGCTGATGGCTTGCCTGTTCGGCTGGAACCGAGCGCGGGTCAAGCCGCCGATGCTCCCATGGCCGAAAAGTTGCTGAGCGACATGCAGCCCGGATCGACACTCCTTGCAGACAAGGCCTACGACACCGACGCGATCCGTAACTTTGCCAAGCAACGCAAGTGCTGGGCAAACATCCCCGCCAAGGCCAACCGCAGACAGACCTTCAGCTTCAGCCGTTGGGTCTATCGCCAGCGCAATCTGGTGGAGCGTTTCTTCAATCGCATCAAACAGATGCGTGGTCTGGCAACACGATACGACAGACGTGCGGACAACTACCTTGCAGGCCTCAAACTCGCCGCAACGAGGATATGGATCGCTTCAGCTAATGAGTCCGCGTCCTAGTGACACAATCGCAAAATAGTCATTGGGCAGCGCTCTTTGACCAGGCCCTGAAAATAATCAGCCAAGCTAATTCGAAGTTTCCGTTCTCGACAGCTGGAGTTTCGGCGGCGGCACTGCGCTGATGCTTCAAATCGGCCACCGGGAAAGTTTCGACGTCGATATCTTCATCGACGATCCTCAGGTGCTACCTTATCTCAATCCACAAACGCAGGGCTTCGCTCTCGACCTGTACCCTGACGCTTACACTTTCGACGGCACACATGCTCTCAAAATCGTGTTCAAGGATATCGGAGAGGTCGCTCTATCGTCGCAACGCACCTTGGGTTTGAGCCCACGAGAGAAAGAGAAATACGTGGGCAGAGGCTTTACCTCGAAACGCCAGCCGAGATCGTTGCGAAAAAGATTTTCTATCGCGGGGGCTCAATGCAGCCGCGCGACGCCCGGCTCGACGAGGCTGTTATGTCTAAACTTTTATACCAATCAGAATACTCAAGGATTCCATCACAAGCCCACCAGATGACAATTGAGATTTTAGAGGCCGTTTGTGGCTATGAGCCAACAACCGAGGTTTAAGCGGGACTACTTGCTCTTGATGGGATTCGAACCATCGATCCGGCCGCCCGATTTGCAATTATGATGCGCAAAAGTCTGAACACTTTAGCTTCCACCGCAGGTCGCCGCATCCGAACATCCTGCGGGCCGCAGCGCAGATTGCAAAACCTGCATCGCCAGCGCGTTTTCGATTGCGGCTCCGGAAGCGGTATTGTCGAACACGCACCAGCCGTCCGGCGCCAAAAGTTTCGAAAACGATCGCATCTCCTCATCTGCATAGCTCGAGTAGTAGATTTTAGGTTTACCGTGGAGACGAACGTATCGCGGCACCGTGTCGAAATCCTCTGCCTGCCACACCGGCGCAGGATCGGCGAGAACCCGGTCAATCGCAAAGCTTTTGATCAGATCCAATGCCTCGGCCGATGCCCAGCTCTTATGCCTTACCTCGATGACAATCGGTCCCTTATCGGCGTTCCGCATCGCCTTAAACGTCGTCTCGAACTCATCAGCGTCGAACGCCAGCGACGGTGGCAGCTGGCAGAGCAGCGGACCGCGTTTTTCTCCAAGGGGCGCGATCTCATCGAGAAATGTCTGGAACAGCTGGGCGATGTCTTTCATCGCTCGAGTATGGGTAATCTCTTTGGGGATCTTTACCGCAAACCGGAAATTCTTGGGAACGGTTTCGGCCCAGCGTGCAAAAGTTGATGTTTTGTGATGGCGGTAAAAGGTGGAATTGATCTCGACGCCATCGAACACCGAAGCGTATCGAGTCAACGCACTTCCCTCCTGTGCAAACCGGCCGGCTACCTTTTTTGGAATGGACCAGGCCGCAGTGGCAACGATCGGCAAATCGACTTCCTCCGAGCTTTTGGGCGCTCGAACGAAACGAGGGAGCCAATGGCAGAGTTCCGGCCGCCATTAGGCAACGTCGCGAACCACAATGCTATCCAGAACATTTTAAGCTGACGTGCCACCCAGTATTTAACCTTATCTTGGTCAGACAAAGTGCTATTTTGCAGCATGCCCTTGACGAGATCGGCGATGGCTGGTGTCAGCAGCGCAGAGGTTGCAGCGCCAGCAGCCCCTTGAACGCACCCTCCCAGCCATTGACGACGCCGAGAATACCGGCACCGATCATGCGCAGCAGCACGCGGCCGGCTCCGCCCTCCCTCCAACGTTGGTCGACACCACAACAGACGCTCAGCGAGCGCGATCCTGTTCGGCACTTGTCAACAATTTAATAGTGATCGCTATTTTAATGGATCAACAAGCCCGCAAGCGTGGCAGGCCACGCGTGCTCGATCGCGACGCCGGGCTCGATATCGCGGCACGGCTGTTCTGGGAGCACGGTTACGAAGGAACATCGACAGCCGACCTGACGAAAGCCATGGGGATCAATCCGCCGACGCTTTATTCGATGTTCGGCTCAAAGGAAGAATTGTACCGCCAGGCGCTCGACTTCAGCATTGCCCGGGAGACCAGCCGTCGATCGGAAATCCTGCAATCTGATCTTCCAGTCTATGAGGCTTTGAGCCGTTACCTTTACGATATCGCCGATGGTGACACGCAGCCGGACAAGCCACGAGGTTGCATGGTCTCGACCGCTGTCCTGCAGCATGCGGAGGAGAATGCATCCGTGGCGCGAATGACGGCGGCACTGCGCGAGACGTCAATGCAGACCCTCAAAGCCCGCTTCGACCGGGCCGTCGAGGAGGGCGAACTACCCACACATACAGATACCGATACCCTCGCGCGCTTCTATGGTGCGATCATCCAGGGCATGTCCGCTCAGGCTTGCGACGGCGCCTGCAATGCCCTGCTGAAACGGCTGATCGACGTTGCACTCACGGCCTGGCCCGGGAAGCGTGGCACCTGAAGGGAACCGATAGACACGCCCCTTATGCTGTCCGCAAGTAGAGAACTTTATTGCGGCCGGCGTATGGGCGCCTTGAAGGGATCCGAACTTGCGACCTCTTGAACGGTTAGCTAACACGTTGGAATATCCGCCGATATTCCACGCAACATCACGATCGTTCCAAGTGGTGGGCAGGTCTGGCCAGCATGTTGATTCCACCTGCACGGATGCAGACGTCAAGTTGGCAATTTCCCACTCGGCCACACCATAATGGCTCAAAACCGCATGTCGCCCAGCATAAATCTTTAGGACACCCAACCGATCCGCCCTGGCTTTCGGGCAACTATGGCCATCCAATCATATAATAACCCTTGATCCTCCTTGGAGAAAGGCGCCCTGTGTTTAAGCCATTCCAAGGTATCCCGGGATGGCAACGGGCGTAATCCTCGCGGATCAGTGCCTCGTATCCGTCACCAAGCTGAGATCGCCCGGCTCGATCGGCAACATAAGTCTATCCGCTGCGAGAAAAAGCGTTGGGTTCTCGGCTGCACTCATCGCCGCCCCGACT
The DNA here is from genome assembly GCF_047041135.1 of Rhizobium sp. WW22. Classification (NCBI taxonomy): domain Bacteria; kingdom Pseudomonadati; phylum Pseudomonadota; class Alphaproteobacteria; order Hyphomicrobiales; family Rhizobiaceae; genus Rhizobium; species Rhizobium sp. WW22. Next base: position 281,961 of record NZ_CP178199.1, on the reverse strand, counting down.
TCGTCAATGTGGAGCAGGAGATCTGCCGGGTCGGCATAGACACGAATCGCACCTTCTTGTCGAGGATATCGATGCGGCAACGTCTTCCATCCATCTGTTGGTCTACATATTTGCAGACGATACCGTCGCCCAGAGGACTGCAGATGCGCTCGGACGCGCGAAGGTCCGCGGCGTCGAAGGCGACGAAGGCGACGGTTTGGCTTCGTTGTGGATTTACTTCGGGGTCACGTCGAAGCCGAACCATTTCTGAGACAGCTTTGCGATCGTGCCGTCGGCTTTTGCCGCTGCGATCGCATCGTTGAACATCGCCTTCAACTCGGTGTCGTCCTTGCGCAGGCCGACGGAACTGCCGCGACCGAGAAGGCCGCCTTGGAAGCGCGGTCCGGTCACGGTCATATCTTCATTGCCGGGCTTTGCAGCTGCTGTCGAAAGATAGGCCATGGATGCCATGATGAGATCGACGCGGCCGGCCTTCAGGTCGAGGTCGTGCTGCTCGGTCGTCTTGTATTCGCGAATATCGGCAATGCCCTTCAGATACTTGTCGAGGAAGGTTGCCGCGATCGATGCCGTCTGCACGCCGATCGTCTTGCCCTTGAGCATCGGTTCGAGTTCCTTCAGCGCCTTGACCGCGCCGGCTTCATCGGTCGCGAGGGAAAACACCTGGCCCTTCATCGGAAGATCGACAAGTGGGGAGTCCTTCAGGGTTGCGAAAGTCTGGCCGGTCGTCCCGTAGGAATCGCTGAAGGCAATGACTTCCTCCCGCTTTGCGGTTGCCGACATGCCAGAAATGATCGCGTCGAACTTACCTGCATTGAGCGCCGGGATCATGCCGTCGAAGGGCTGGATGACGGTCGTGCATTCGACTTTCATGTGATCGCAGAGATATTTGATCAGTTCGATCTCATATCCGTCCAGGCTGCCGTCCGCCTTGGTGAAATTCCATGGGCGAAAAGCGCCTTCGGTCGCGATGGTGACATGCGTCCACTTTTTGTCCTCCGCGCGCACGACGCTCGTCGTTGCGAGGGTCGCGACCATCATGATCGCAGTCAGCAGTCCGGTCAGGTATTTCATGATCGAGTTCCCCATTGTAATTGAGCTTGAAATTATTGGCTGATGAACTGGCGGAAGCGTTCGGAACGCGAACCGGCAAAGACATCCTGCGGCTTGCCGTCTTCCTCGACGACGCCCTTGTGCAGGAAGATGACGCGGCTCGAGACCTCGCGCGCAAAGCCCATCTCATGCGTAACGACGAGCATGGTGCGCCCCTCCTCGGCGAGCGCGCGCATGACCCTCAGGACCTCGCCCACAAGCTCGGGGTCGAGCGCCGACGTCGGTTCATCGAACAGCATGACCTTCGGATGCATGGCGAGCGCACGCGCGATGGCCGCGCGCTGTTGTTGGCCCCCCGAAAGATGAGTCGGGTAGAAATTGCGCTTGTCGGCGATGCCGACCTTGGCGAGCAGCGCTTCCGCTTCCTCTATGCATTCGGCGCGCGAACGACCCTGGACGTAGACGGGCGCCTCTATCACGTTCTCCAGCACCGTCTTGTGGGACCAGAGATTGAAGCTCTGGAACACCATGCCGAGCTGGGACCGGATGCGATCGACCTGCCTGCCGTCAGACGCGCGATGGGCGCCGCGGGCGGTGCGCTGCATACGGATCGTTTCGCCCGCCACGGTTACTTCGCCGGAATCGGGCGTCTCCAGCAAATTGATGCATCGCAGGAACGTCGATTTTCCAGAGCCTGACGAGCCGAGAATCGAGACGACGTCGCCTTCCAACGCATCGAGCGAGATGCCCCTGAGCACCTCGACCGGTCCAAAGCTCTTGTGCATGTCGCGCACGCTGAGTGCGATTGGCGTGGCGGTCATTTCGGATCTCCTATGGAGGCTGCCGCAGCGGCGGTATCGCGCATCACCGGCACGGGCGGGCGCAGGTGTGGGCTCAGCCGGTACTCGGCAAACTGGATGAGGCGTGTCAGCACGAAGTTGATCGCCAGGTAGATGGCACCTGAAACAACGAAGACCTCGATGGCGCGGTAGCTTTCCGAAATAATCTTCGCCGCAACGCCCGTGACTTCCATCAGCGTGATGATCGAGGCGAGCGATGTCGCCTTCACCATCGAGATCATCTCGTTGCCATAGCCCGGCAGCGCCTGGCGGATGGCAAGCGGAAGGATGATGCGCCGGAACATCATGAGACGATGCATGCCACAGGCGCGCGCAGCCTCCACCTGCCCATGCGGCACCGAAAGCAGACCACCGCGGATGATTTCGCTGGCATAGGCCGCCGTATTCAGGGTCAACGCAAGGACGGCGCACCAATAGGGATCGCGCAGAAACGGCCAGAAAATACTGTGACGGATGACGGGGAACTGGCCGAGACCGTAGTAGATCAGGAAGATCTGGACGAGCAGCGGCGTGCCGCGAAAGACGAAGACGTAGAGCCGGGCAAACCAGTCGAGAATGGTGAAGCCCGACAGACGTGCAAGCGCCAGAAGCAATGCGAGGATGGCGCCGAGGCAGATCGATGTCACAGCAAGTTCGATCGTCAACGGGATCGCCGCGACAAGGCTCACGAAAGTCTCTTCAAGAAATTGCCAATCCATCAGCGTTTCCTCACACCGCGCGACAGATGGCGCTCGGCCCGCTGGATGACCAGGCCGGATAGGGTCGAGATCATCAGATAGATCACCCCTGCGATCAGGTAGAAATCGAACGGCAGTCCCGTGGAGCCAGCGCCGACCTGCGCCTGTCGCAGCAACTCGGCAACACCGGTGATCGAGACCAGCGCCGACTCCTTGAGGACGACCTGCCAGACGTTACCGAGCCCCGGCAGCGCATGGCGCAAGGTCAGCGGCGCGATAATCCGGCGCAAGCGCAGCCAGCGCGGCATTCCGCAGGCAATGGCAGCCTCGATCTCACCGGGATGCACGGCCTTGAACCCGCCGCGCAGCACCTCTGTGAACTGCGCACCGGACGTGACACCGACGGCAAGAGAACCAGCCAGGAAACCCGGAAAACCGAGGAAGCCTTCCGCTCCGAACATCTTGCCGATGGCCGTAACGACCGCGCTGCCGCCGAAGTAGAAGAGGTAGATGACCAATAGATCGGGAATGCCGCGAAGGACCGTCGTATAGGCATCCGCCGTGGCGCGGGCAAACCGATTGCCCGCGATTTTGCCCCACGCGCCGAGCGTTCCGATACAGGCGCCGACTGCATAGCCGGCAAGCGCGACAAGAATGGTCATCCAGGCGCCGGCCAGGAGGGCATGACCCCAGCCATCCGGACCGAAGCCGGCAAGCTCGAATAGGGTTGGCTGGTTCATGCGCTTGACCTGAAAGAATGGATATGGGCAAGGGAAGTCATGGTCTTAGCCTCGGCCAGGAACGATGGATGCGGGATGCGCTCAATTGGCCTCGAAGGTCGGCGTCAAATCGATCTTGCTCCATTTTTCCGAGAGCTGCTTGATGGTACCATCCTTGGCCGCCTGCTTGATGGCATCGTCGAATTTCGCCTTCAGATCGGTTTCGCCCTTGCGCATGCCGAGAGCGACCTCCGTTGCCAACATCGCACCCTTCACCAGGGGTCCGGACATCATCAGATCGTCGTTGCCGGGTTTGGCGAGCACGGAGGTTTCGTAGACGCCGCTGTCGAAGCCGGCATCGATACGGCCCGCCTTCAGATCGAGATCGCGCTCTCCGGAATTCTTATAGGCGCGCACCGTCACATCGGATCCGAAATAGGAATTGATCAACTGCTCCTGGCTGGTCGACTGGACGACGCCAACCGTCTTACCCTTCAAAGCCTTGCCGATCTCCGCCATCACCGGATCCGCCTTCGCTTTATCGTTGAGATTCAGCCGCTCACCCGTCATCGGCAAGGGTGAAACCGATCCATCTTTCACGAGCAGGAAGCTTGCGACACCGCTCGCATAGGGTACGGTAAAATCGACCACCTGCTTGCGCTTCTCGTTGATGCCGAGCGTCATCACCAGATCGAACTTGCCGGCATTCAGGCTTGGGATCATCGCGTTCCATTCGCCGGCTATCAACTCGCAATCCACCTTGGCGCGCTTGCAGAGATCGTTGATGAGATCGACGTCGAAGCCGGCAAGCTTGCCGCTCGAATCCATCAGATTCCATGGCGGGAATGCGCCTTCGATGCCGACCTTCACCTGGGTCCAGTCCTTGGCGCCGGCGGTCAGCGGAGCAAGGAAGGTAATCACGCCGAATACGGCGGCAAGGATTTTTCTATTTTTCATGTTCGTTCCCCTTTTCGGCTGCCTAAGCGGCCTTTTCTCAGATCCGGTATTCTCGGCGTCAGGTCTCCAGAGCCGCTTGCAGGGCTGCATTGGCTTCCCGCAGCGCGTGAGCGACGCGATTTCTCGTCTGACGCGCATGAACGACGTAAAAAGCGGTATCCGGCGCGCCCTCATCCAATCTCGCCAGCGCGCGCAGCCCTTCCAGCGAGGGCCAGGCGACGTGCGGGAGCGCGGAATCGGGATGGAAGCGTTCGCCGCTCGTATAGTTCAGCGGCACGAGATGCCGCCCTGCGCGCATCAGCGAGGCATCCATCCGCGCCGCTCTTTCCGGCGTGGGATCCCTCACCCGCAGAAGCGAATTTGCGTTGACGCGCAAGTCTTCGATGGCCTGGGACAGGCCGGAGATATCGAGACGGCCGGCAAGCGCTGCCCGCAATTGCCCAATCTGTTCGCCGAGGGAGGCGGCATATTGAGTGTAATCCAGCGGCAGGACGGGCAAAGTCAGCAGCCGCAAGAGAACCTCGAGAACAATCGCCGTGTCCCGGCAAAGATTGTCCGGATCGATATGTTCCGCGGTATCGTGCGGCGTATGCCACCACCATCCAAGCGCCGTCAGCATCTTGACAGGCCCCGGGGGCTGATGGCTGAGGCTGCCGAACATCGAGGGAATGCCGATGCCCCAGAAAGACTGATCCGCAGCACGGCCATGACGCCTGCCGGCGTGTTTCTGTCCGGTCACGCGCTCGATCACATCCGCGGCCAAAGGCCTGAGTTCGTCGATCACACCGGAATTGGTGAGGACGGTCGCGCCCTCGCCGCCGGTGGAATCGACATTGACATGGACGGCGCAGCGACGATCGAGTTCGTCGAAATACTCGTCCGCGTACCAGGCGGAGCCGGAATAGCGGCCATGGGAATGACCGGACCAGAAGCATAGGCGCAAGCCCCGGCGCCATTCGGAGGCACGAAGCGCGAGCAGGCGCGCCGCTTCCAGCATCGTCGCGTTGGCGCCGCCATTGTCCATGACCCCGAAATGCCAGGTATCGTGATGGCCGGAAAACAGGACGAAGGGCCCATCGTCGCCTTTCGGTTGAAGCTCGGCAACAAGCAGCGGCGTCTTGCGCCAACCCGTATCGACGTCCGCGCAAAGCGTTGCAGTTACGGCTTCTCCGCGCGCAATCCTTTCACGCAGGCGGCGGCCGTCATCCTTCGCGATCGAGCAGATGACGGTCGTCGGCAGCCTGTCGCGCGTGTGTTGCGACGGGCTGCCCCAGACCGGCGAGACGCACATCTCGTAGAGATGCTCGTTCGGACTGATGTGAAGTTCGCCGAGCGCGCCGAACGCACTCGCAAGAGCGGCCACTTCTTCGGTCGCGATACCATCGACCAGAACGATCTTGCCGGCAACATCCTTACCTGCGAAATCGGTTTCGGTTCCCTCGCCGACATGGATGAGATGGCCGGTTACCCCTGCGGCTGAAGTCGAGACCGACATGGAATGCGTGATGCAATGAAGGTTCTCGCCATCGATCTCAACAGTGGCGGCGCCTGGCAAACTGATGAAGGCATCGTGCGTCAGAAGCTGGGTGCGATAGCCAAAGCCGTCCATTTCAGCCTGGAGATAGCGGAAGCTTTCCAGCTCTTCGGCCGTGCCCGAAAGCTTTACCCGGCGCGCGAATTCGCCAATATGCGCCATCAAGCGCGCGCGATCGGGCTTCAGACCGGCCTCAGCCATTGACCTTCTCCGGCAGCGGCGGCTCGACATCGTTCGGGATCGGATTGACGAAGGGCGTACCTTCGAGGCGCGCCTTGTGATCTTCCTTGGCGGCCGCGATGAGCGCGGGATTGCGGATGAGTTCGACGGCCGTGCTCGCCATCACCTTGGCGGCATGTTCGGTGCCCTTGTGAGCGACAGGCAGCTTGCCCTGCGCGACGAGCTGCCAGGAGTGCCCGGGCGTGCCGATCGCATAGGTGGCGCCGCGCATCTGCACGGTCGGGACGACCCAGCTGACCGTTCCGACATCGGTCGAACCGACCAGCGTGCCGTCGCCGGCATTCAACGGAAAGATTTCCTCGCAGAGCGCCTGGCCCTTCTTCGGCTTCAACGCAAATCGGCCGTAGGAAGCGGCGATATCCTCTGCACTGAAGGTCTGCTGAAACTTCAGCGCGGTCTCGCGATCCGTGTCGTCAAACACGGGCGGCCCGAGCCGATCCAGCTGCGCGAACATGCATTCCTCGAGCGGTGTATTGCCGACGAGATTGGCGTCGCCGCTGATGATCTCGCTGCGAACCGTCGTCTCCGTCATCAAGGCGGCACCCTCGGCAACCTTCTTGACACGGGCGACCAGCGAAAGGAGTTCCGGCAGGGTCCGCGCCCGCACGAGATAACGCACGGTGGCGCGCGCCTGCACCACATTGGGAGCAGCGCCGCCAGCATCGGTGACGGCATAGTGAATGCGCGCCGTCGACGGCATGTGTTCGCGCATGTAGTTGACGCCGACATTCATCAGCTCGACCGCATCCAGCGCGCTGCGGCCAAGATGAGGCGTGGCCGAAGCGTGCGAGGCACGGCCGGAAAAATGGAAATTGATCTCGTTGCAGGCGAGCGAAATGGGATTGTTGACGCCGGCGAAGGCTGCTGGATGCCAGGAGATCGCGATATCGACATCATCGAAAACGCCAGCGCGAACCATGAAGCCCTTGGAGGATCCACCCTCCTCGGCCGGGCAACCGTAATAGCGCACCCTACCCTTCAGGCCGTTTTGCGCGAGGAAATCCTTGACCGCGGCCGCGGCGAGCATAGAGCCGGCGCCCAGCATGTTATGACCGCAACCATGGCCATTGCCGCCATCGACCAGCGGCCGCTCTTCCGCTACACCGGCTTCCTGGCTCAATCCCGGCAGCGCATCGAACTCGCCGAGGATCGCGATGACCGGACCATCCTCGCCCGCCTCGCCCATAACAGCCGTCGGCATGCCGGCGATGCCGCGCTCGACGCGAAACCCCTGACGCTCAAGCATCTCGGCATGTTCTTCCGCGGATCGGTATTCCAGGTAGTTCGTTTCCGGAATGTCCCAGATCCGATCGCTGAGTGCGAAGAATTCGGCACTTTTCTTTTCGACGATGTCCCAGACCGCATCGGAATTTTGCATGGACTTGCCATTCGCCTCATATAATGGATACTAAATTGGCACCAATTTATGTGCCAATAAGAACGGATGCGCAAGAGATGAGCATGGATATTTTTTCGGCAGCGATCACGGGCCGTTGTTGAAAAATGCGGACCTATGATAGTCATCGCCAACTTGGGAAGGTCTGGGAGAGCTGCATGAACTCACTGGAAGCTGAAGCGGCAGCGCCGTCACACGAAGATATGCCCGACGTGACCGAGCTCATTCTCCAGGACATCCTTGCGGGCAGGCTCCCACCGGGAACATGGCTAAAGCAGATCGATCTGGAGCGTCGGTACAGCTGTACGAGGCCGCAGGTGCGGCGGGCGCTCGACCGCCTCGTGCAGAAGCGGCTTGTCGAGCACATTCCCAATCGCGGCTATCACGTGCACGAGCAGGACGGGCGCCGCGCCCAGGAAGTAAGCGATATTCGCGTGATCCTCGAAGTGGCGATCAGCGACCGTATCGTCGCCAATGCCGGCGACGCGGATATTGCCAATTTGCGTACGCTGGCTTCGCGCTTCGACGATCTGGTGCTCAATGGCACCATGCTCGAACTTTACGAAGCCAACTTGGCTTTTCACCGGTACCTGCTGGTACTTGCGGGAAATCAGGAGCTTGTCGAACTCATCACCGAAATCCGGCAGCGCACCTCGTCGGCACCGGTGTCGCAATGGCGAACCCGAGCCCGCATCGAGCAGTCCGGCCGCGAGCACCAGCAGATGATCGACGCAATAGAGAAACGCGACGTCGATATACTCAAGGAGCTGACCCGCAGGCATATTTTGCAGACATAGGTGATATCGACCACAGCTCGAATAAAAGGGGCATGCCCGGCGAGCCTATCCCCACAGATTCTGACAAGGCGTGTCCTTTGCCTTCGCGGATCTTCTATTGATGATGCGGGCACAATCGCGTCAAGTCATAAAGCTCTTGAAGGTGCGGCCAGAGGGCGTCCACGGTTCTCATAGCATTGCAGCCGATTGCAGAGTGGGATGCTCCGACGGATTTCAAGGAGCTTCCCGCCCCCATGCCAGAACTAAGTCCAGATAGTAGCTGGCGGAAAGCGGGTAGGCAACTTGATGAAAACCGGACGTCGGCGATGTTATGAACGCAGCTCCGCCAAGACGCCGTCCTCGACGGTGTTTTGACATTTCCACTCAGCGCGAGGATGTTCATGACGACAACGTGCCCAGTTGATTAGATAATTTACACTATATTTTAGTAGATTTTAGGCAGGAAAAGATGTTCTAATCTTCAAAGAAAATTGGATTGAATTGCTGCTTCCAGCAGCGACTCATCGGAAGAATTTTCTCTGGCGCTAAGTGTCATCCATAGCAGCGGGGCGCTAGGCCGCAGCGAAATCCGGAGCAGATTGTTATGCGAGAACCTGGAAAGCTCAAACTCGGATGTCGAATTGCGAGACTTCGATCAGAACACTGACGGGTGCTGTCACGTTGATTTCGGTTTAATGGTTGGCTGTTAGGTCGGGCAGGATGAGCTTGCCGACCGTCAATGATAAGTACCGCCGTTTCCCGCCACAGGTCACCGCTCGGGCAGTTTGGCTGTATTTCCGGTTCCTACTGAGCCTGCGATTGGTGGAGGAGATGCTGTTGGAACGCGGCGTCGTCGCTTCCTATGAAATCATCCGCCGATGGGGCCGGAAATTCGGCTCCGCCTATGCGCGGCAAGAAACCGTCGCATCGTGACATCTGGCATCTGGATGAGGTCATGATAGCCATCGGCGGGCGAAGACATTGGCTTTGGCGCGCGGTTGACCAGGATGGTTATGGTCTCGATGAGATCGTTCAAACCCGCAGGAACACAAAGGTGGCCAAGCGGTTGCTGATCCGGCTGCTGAAGAAACAAAGTCTCGCACCCAAGCGCATCATCACCGACAAACTGCGCTCATACGGTGCGGCCAAGCGCGACGTCATGCCAGCCGTCGAGCGCCGATCCCACAAGGGACTGAACAATCGAGCGGAGAGCTCGCATCTACCTTTGCGAAAACGAGAGCGAATGATGCAGGGCTTCCGATCGCCTGGAGGTCTGCAGCGGTTCATCAGCATATTCTCAACGCTGCGAAATCTCTTCGTCCCACCAAGCTCCAAAAACTCCGCGCTGGCCATCCATATCCACCGCCAAGGCCATGGCGGAATAGAAAGCCGTGACCGGAATGCGGTACTAAATTAGGTCCCGCTGCTCAATGCTGACCTTTTCAAACAACGTGACAGCACCTACCGGGAGTTTGACGCTACACCTTATGCTGTGCCGATATGGGCTCCCGGATACCAGTCAGCCCAGGCCACGAAGCAGAAATGCGAACATGATCGTCGAGATCGGTTCCGCGTCACGAGGTAGCGAATTTCACGGTCACCCCGCGTTGACGAAAATAGGCCTGCATGAGTTTCCTGCCTGAACGATTGTTCTGCACCAGTTTAGCCGGGTCGAATACGGCTTCCTTTAAACCCGCCCGCGCCAAGGCTGCCTTGAGGGTCGCGATATGCAAGTCGATGTCGGCATTGTCCGCCTGGAGCGATTCATAAATGCGGTTGATTGCGTCTGATACGGTCGGGTCAGTCACTCTGATGCTCCTGTTGTGGCTTCGCTCGTTCTTACCAAATTTCTCGGCGCGACCTTATTGTGGTGAAGTACGTCCTCGTCAATGAGTAGCGACGGATCAAAATGCCGCATACGCTGTTCGAGATGAGCCAAGACAAGCCGACCAGCGTGCCGACCCCCGGGCTTTTCACGCTCTTGACAATCAGAAGCGCTCCTAATCTCGATTATTGAAAAGCCACAAGGAAAGTTTTAGTTTCTAAGTGAATTCCCCAATCCATGGTCAGGAGATGGCGAAGGGTGGTCAATAGATACTCTCGCACCAGAGATATGTCCCTGGATTCCGAGGCGCTCGGTACCTGTCAACACGTATTTGACGCCATCCTTGCCGAACTGAGCATTAATCGGGAAGCCGAAAAGGCTGAGGACATTGCCGCCTTTGTCATCAAGCTTTATCAGCAGGGCGTCCACGATGAGAAAAAGCTCTTCGAGCTTGGTATGAGCGCCGCCGATCATCTCGGATGACTAAGCAGTGCAGGCCTTATGCCCATGCCTATATCTCGCATGATCCTGATGATGAGAAGATTTTCGTGTCGGCAGCCGAGCACTCCACGTTGAGGAGCTTTGCCATATCCTCGGCGAGACGTTCGCTGAGACCGGCAAGAATAACGTTGTTGTAAGCCGCAACCCGGCCTGTGTTCGCGTCGAGGACAGACCAAGACCAAGCGGTGTCGCGCACGGCGCAATATCTTGCAGGCCCCATCTTAGACCTCCGAAATTCATACCGCTTAAACCCCTCCCGGTGGTCTGAGGTTCCCACGTGGGACGCGGGCAACGCCCTATCATTTCGTCAGCTGAGACCTCGCCGTCAGCTTATTTCCGTCAACATCGCGAAGATATGCGACGAATGCTCCATTCGGGCGCTCCGCAGGCGGGCTCTCAATTGCCGCACCGCCATGTGCGACACCGGCGGCATGCCACGCCAGAACATGGCCGCGACTTGCGGCGGCGATACCGATCGCCCCACCGTTGGCAGCGGTCGCGGGCTTACCGTCGATCGGTTTCGTGATCATCAGCCGATGGGACCAGAACATCTTGGCCTGCATGAACACGTCCGAAATTGGCGTTAGCGATTGCGGAACGCTTTTCCTTGCCCATATCATGGTCGGATCAAGCAGTGGGACGCATTTTTCGAAAATTTACGGGGCGGCACCGGCGACCCGAAGACTACGCCTGAAGGCGTTTCAGGCAGGGGGGTGCCGAAGCGGGTTCGCCCCTGCGGAGCGCAACGGCATACTCTATGGTGCTGAGTAGATCGGTCGCGAAGACGGGCTTAACCAGAGCCCCGATAGCGTGAGGATCGGCGGCGACGATTTCCGGATTGGCGGTTGCGAATATGACAGTGACACCATGCGCTTGGCTTAGGTACCCGGCCAATGAGGGACCCGTCTGACCATCACTGAGATGAACATCGACGAGGGCGATATCGGCGCCAATTCCCAACTCGGTAGCATCCTCGCTATTGCCGACTGGCCCTGCAACGTCATAGCCGGCTGAGCGCAGTACAGATTCCACATCAAGGGCAATCAGAACTTCATCTTCAACAACCAGGATTCGCATGAATGCCTCGTCAAAATCCTTGTGCGATTTGTCGGATCGCTGGCCCGGCCGGAGGGTAAATAGCGGCCCATCGGCAGCTGTCCACCTTCGTCAGGAAGTCCGGCAAGCGGCGGCGCATTTCGGTCATTCCAACATCACGCCAATAGAAATGTTCCCAAAGCCACCCAGCGCGATTGAACTTTCCGGGCGAATAGTCGCCACTTGAGCGGGAGACTCTGCTGATGCCGCTAGAGACATCATTAACTTTGAAACTTCTCGGCTTGGCATCCATTATACAGAGCATAGGTTAAATGCGGTTACTCGGATCGATCCGGGCAGCTGAGAGGCAGTCTATCGCGCCTCCAAGAGACGACACGACGAATTGATTCTCGCAATCTGTGACAGCGTAAGAGACAGGAGAAACAAGTGTCACACGCACGCAACGATGCCCATTCGGCGGCCCTCCCCCTATCGGCTGACGCCTGGCTTGCTGCAATCGTCGAAAGTTCAGAAGATGCCATTATCAGCAAATCCGTCAACGGCATCATCACGAGCTGGAACAAAAGCGCAGAGCGACTCTTCGGTTTCTCAGCTGCCGAAGCAATCGGACAGCCCATCACCATTATCGTGCCGCCCAATCTTTTGGATGAGGAGGCAACCATAATCGCCTCCATTCGGGCAGGCCGGCGGATTGAGCATTATGAGACGGTGAGGTGTCGCAAAGATGGGACGCTGGTCGATATTTCGCTGACGGTTTCCCCTGTGACGGACAAGGATGGCGAGATCGTCGGCGCTTCCAAGATCGTACGCGACATTTCCGAGCGGAAGCGGTTGATCGAGAGGCAAGATCTCCTGCTGCAAGAGATGAGCCACCGGGTGAAGAACCTGTTTGCCGTCATGAATTCGCTTGTCTCGGTGAGCGAACGAACAACCACGAGCGCCCGCGGCCTTGCCGACGACTTGCGCGCGCGCATCCGGGCTCTTTCTGCCGCACACAATCTCGTTTTGGGTCACACCGGCGGAAACTCCCAATCCAGCGGCTCCGCGAGCCTTTTTGCCCTCATTCAAGCGATTTTCGCAGCGCACCAGGATCAGAAGGGTGAGCGCATCGCCGTCCAAGGCAATGACATTGCGGTCGGCGCTGTTGCGCTTACATCGATCGCGTTGCTCCTTCATGAGCTGGTCACCAATTCGATCAAATATGGCGCGCTGTCGGCATCCGGTGGCCATATCGACGTCGAAGTTCGAGACCAGGATGGAGTTGAGTTGCATTGGGCCGAGGTCGGTGGGCCCTCAATTGACGCGCCAAGCGGGGCGGCTGGTTTCGGCTCTCGATTGGAGCAACTCGCACTGGACGCTCTCAAGGGCTCGATCACCCGAGATTGGAGATCGGACGGCTTGCGCATCAGTCTGAGGATCCCGCTACAGTCGCTTGGTGGATAATCCCTCTAGCAGACCCGAAATATGCCAGCGAACAAGGCATGCGATTGTGGAGTTAAACCATTTAGGAGTTAAACCATTTAACTGTACCATCTGGCGACCAGTGGAGGCATCGCGCTTCAAATTTTCCGGCTCAATCAGCTTCACCTAACGCCGCGCAAGCTGATCAGGGATTTCAACGAGGATACGCACCCCATCAGGACGCCAATCTCGATGGATCGATCCCCTCAATGAGGCGATTGTCATGCGTTCAAGCTCAGATCCGAAGCCAGCGGATCCCTCGGGGACCCGTGCGGGAGGCCCATCGACTTCGGTCCACGTCAGCGCGAGTCCGTTATTACGAGAGACCTCAATTTCGACCCGACCGCCGTTTACCGAAAGAGAGCCATATTTTATCGCGTTCGTTGCGAATTCGTGCAAAAGCAGAGCTAGCGACGTCAGCACGGCATTGTTCACGCTAACGTCCTCTCCGCTAACGACGATGCGGGCGCCATTCTTGTCCTGGTGAGCCGACAAGATTGCGTCAATGAGACCAAAAAGGCTTGTTGAAGCATGCCCATCGGAGCCGCCTTCTGATTCCTTTAGGACAAAATTTTGAGCGGCGGCCAATGCTGCCACCCGCGCGCGTAGGTCGTTGGCGAAAGATGAACCGGGCGCTTCCGCGGACCTTTCGCTGACGGAAATCAATGCGCTGACGATGGCGAACAGATTTTTGATGCGATGGTGCATTTCCCGCAGCATCAGCCGCTGTCGCTCCACCATCCGCTTTCGCTCGGAGATGTCGCGAGCGATCTTCGACGCGCCGACAATTTCGCCATTCTTATCCCGGACTGGTGAGATCGTCAGCGAAATATCGAGGAGCGTTCCATCCTTATGCTGCCTTATCGTCTCGAAATGTTCGATCCTCCTGCCATTGCGAATGTGATTGATAATTGTATCTTCTTCATGCAGGCGATCGTCAGGGATGATGATACTGATGTGACGCCCTACCGCCTCGGCGGCGGAAAATCCGAAAAGTCGCTCGGCGCTTCTGTTCCAGCTGGTGATAATTCCATTGACGGTCTTACTGACGATCGCATCGTCGGAATTTTCAACGATGGCGGCGAGCCACGCTTCGGCAGAAAGACCCAAGATACCGAAGTGTCCCCCCAGCGGGTTGTTCATCACCGAATCCGAGGACGCCTTCCTCCGTTCGTACGCGGTGAAGGGCGAACCTGTAGGCTCATTTGCATCTTGCGTCATATTCACGCTCCTCCATCGCCAGCAGCCTTGTCTCGAAAGCTGCTTGCCGAGCGCCGACCAGCTTGGATGGGAAGCAGGTTGGGGTTTAAACACCGGACAGCGCATAGCCCTGAGGCTATGAGGGAGACATGAGGATTGCCAATCCTTCCTCCAGCTGGACCACGAGCATTGCTCTATTGTCTAAAAATGTGTCGCAATACGATTTTTTCAAGCACAAGCGTCTAGCCGCACCGTGGAGCACCTCGTCAATTCGCGTATCGGCTTCCTTTAAGGCAAGGAAGAAGCTCGATAATCTTCACGTCGGAAGGTTCGAATTGACAAAGATTGCGAGCCCCTGGCGCTGTGCAGTGCAGAAGGTGGAAGGCGGCGGCTCAAAGCATGGCGCATTCGCTCGAACCAATACAAATGAAACGCGTTGTCCCCTGAGAAACAATGAGGAGACAACGCAATGGACTGGAAGCAAGTAAGGGCGCGGTCCGACGTCGATAATTGGTACGATCGTCAAACCTGGTGAGCGGAAAGTATCCTTTCTGCCAACAGCTTTGTACAAATCTGTGCATTAGACTCATATCGCCGGGCCGCATGCTGGTACGAGGTCCGGCAATCTAGAGGTTATCGGAGAGGTCTCCTTCAGCGAGCCAAAAGACCAAGCCGTTAAATAGACATCCTTGCTGCGATAGGAGGCATGTTGACGCTCCCTTCGACAACGTCATGCGGCAGATATGGGTGCGTTTAGCGCAGCGCGACAGGTCTGCCTTGCTCGATCGCGACGCAAAGGCCATGGTGAACCGCGCATTGCGTCTATCTGGTTCCGCGACGTTGGAGCGCTGATACGTAGCCCAATAGCTCGCCCAGGCCGTGCGTGCTCTTTCACAATATTTCGCGCTGTGGGGAACTTTCAGTCTCGCCAGCGATTTTGCTGAGCTACGCGAGGAGATGACGCAATATGGAAACGCAACGGCCTTTGGAGCGGCGCCGACTGGTAAGGGGCAACCCCTATTCGCTGGAGGATTTCCAAAAGAAATATGGTCTCGATGATGCCATGGCCGAAAACCTTTTCCTTCGTTTCGGCCCATCATCGATCGAGCTCGATTTGCTCATGGCTGCGAAACGTCGGTCTCCGTCATTTAGCGAACTGACGAATGACTTTCCGATAAAAACCAGGAGGAACTTCCGTGGCCAATCACGAAGACAAAAACTCGGATAAGCGTCGTGAGCGTGCCTACAAAATCTGGGAGGAAGAGGGTCGACCGGAGGGACGGCACCTTGATCATTGGCAACGCGCCGAAGAACAGCATGAGCGAACCGAGCAAGAGACCGACAAGTCAGAGGACCTGAAAAGCAATGGTTCGGGACCGCATGACCGTAAAGAGAAGAAAACTACTCGTGCCAAAAGCCCGCGACCCATTCGTGAATAACCTGTTTCCAGGGTCGTCGGGCCGCAGAGACTACAAACCGGGCTCCATCCGACGACGGAGCAGCGGCCCGGAATCTCGTGAATTCTCTTGCAGGGCGCAGCCAGTAGGTGGTTCCCTGATGGAGACAAATCTATATCGCAACAATCATTTCCGCCCGTACTGGCCCTTGCGAGACCGATGCCCGCACTCGAATGGTCCCCCTACTCACGCAAATCGACGACGCTAAAGTTCCGGCGGGACATACGAGCGCCAAAGAGACAATCACACCTGTATTCAACTGTCATCAGGAACTTTCTCAAAGGCGCGCGGTTCTATAACCGGAAGGGTTCCCCGCCTTCCTTTCGGTTCTCCTGCCGAAGAGCCGATAGCTGCCGACGAGCAGCTATCGGCGTTCGTGCGCAGCCGAGATGCGGATTGCGACAGTCGATTGGAAATCCTGTGCATTTCCAAGAACCTCCCTGCTCGACATAGCTTGCGCGCCGCTCATCCGCATTGACTGCATGGGCCTGAAGGATCGATCGAGCTCGCGCTACGCGATCATCGTCCAGGGGGCGGCGACCAGGGACCCGCCGCGGCGAATTCCCTCGCCATATAAATTCGCCTCCTCCTCCGGCACACCTTCGTCGATCATCGCGCCGACGAGGCCCGAGCAAACGACGCCGTTGCGAAAACCGCCGCACTGAAGGTGATGGGCGCAAGCTTTTTCGTCATCAAGCCCTTCGTGGATATGTATGTGCCAACCATACCAAGGGCCGCATGTTCCCGGAATTTCACTAGAGTATGAATTTGGAGGACAAACAAGGACAGCAATCCCTTTATCGACATATCCCCGCCATGGCCGAGATAATCCACCAGGCATCAGCCTGCGCCGGGAACCGGAATCACTCCTTGAGGTTATATTCATAGGAAAGGAGACGCTGCCATGATCCGCAAACTGAAGTCAGGCGAATATCGCCTTTACTCGCGCAAGCTCGATCCCAAGACGCACAGGCGTAAAAACCTCGGGACTTTCAAAACCCGTGAGGCGGCAGAAAAGCACGAGCGCGAAGTGCAATATTTCAAGCACCATTAGAAACAAGAACGCTGGGCCACGCATCGCACCGAGTGTCCGGGCTGGCTGCCGCTGTGCTGGAAATGGAGGCCTGGGATGAGGAGGCATGCGCCTTTCCTTCTCAGGTTCTTTCGCTGATCGTTTGCCCTCGCCAACCCTCATCCGACCCTCAGGTTCCCTGCACAACGAAGAGTCCTCACGCCAATGGAACCTGCGGAGCTTCAGGTGGTTCTGACCCTTCAACGTCCCAGGGATTTCGGATCGCCGAATTTAGCAGAGGAAGCGATGCGTCAAGCCAACGGTCGGCAGAGTGGCCCTGCCTAAGCTGCCGTCAACGGCTGGGGCAGTCTTGGCAGGCATCGATCACGACAGGCAACATGGAGGCGATGCCATGCATCACAAGAAAATCGATCTTCAAAACGGGCAGAAGACCTATGTCGTCGTTCTCGACGCGAATGAGGACGCATTCGCGACGCTTGCCGCATTCGCAACCGAACAGGGGTTGACCGCAGCTTCAATCACCGCAATCGGCGCCTTTGAACATGCGACCGTCGGCTGGTTCGATTTCGCCGACTGCAGCTATCGCAAGATTCTCGTTGCCGAACAGTGCGAGGTGCTGAACCTGATTGGTGATATTGCGACGGGCGACGATGGCAAGGCGAGCCTCCATCTTCATGCCGTCTTGGGTCTCAGAGATGGCTCGACGCGCGGCGGTCATTTCCTTGAAGGTGTCGTGCATCCGACCTTGGAAGCGACCATCATCGAAACGCCGGTAGCGCTGCATCGTCGCCATCGGAAGGATCTCGGCATCGCACTGATCGAGCTTTGAGATCGTCGGATACCAATCTCAAATCAAGCGGAACATTGCCGATCGAAAGAGGTTCGGTCTGCAGTTCCGACGGCAAAAGGAGGACATCATGGCGACAGACACACCCTTCGAAACTTCCCGCGGCGAAGGCGGCGAGACACACCAGCACATCCCCGAGAGTGGCCCCCATGGGGGCGCCGATCATCTGACGACCAACCAGGGCATTCGGGTTTCCGACAATCAGAACAGCCTCAAATCCGGTGTCCGAGGCCCGACCCTGCTAGAAGACTTTGTCCTGCGTGAAAAGATCTTCCATTTCGACCACGAGCGTATTCCCGAAAGGATCGTGCATGCCCGCGGATCGGCTGCGCACGGCTTCTTTGAGCTTTATGAGCCCCTTTCGGACATCACGAGCGCCGATCTTTTTCAGCGCAAAGGCGAGAAGACGCCGGTTTTCGTCCGCTTCTCAACCGTCGCCGGCGGCGCCGGCTCGGTGGACACACCGCGCGATGTTCGCGGCTTCGCGGTAAAGTTCTATACCAAGCAAGGCAATTGGGACCTAGTCGGCAACAACATCCCTGTGTTCTTCATCCAGGACGCGATGAAGTTTCCAGACCTCGTTCATGCCGTTAAAATGGAAGCTGACCGGGGCTATCCGCAGGCCGCCACCGCCCATGACACCTTCTGGGACTGGGCGTCGCTGATGCCGGAATCCACACATATGCTGATGTGGGCAATGTCGGATCGCGCCATTCCCCGATCCTTCCGCATGATGCAAGGGTTCGGCGTTCACACCTTCCGCCTCGTCAACGATGCGGGCAAATCGACATTCGTGAAGTTTCACTGGAGACCGAAGCTTGGCGTGCAATCGCTGGTCTGGGACGAGGCATTGAAATTACAGGCGGCCGATAACGACTATCATCGCCGCGATCTTTTCGAAGCGATCGCCGCCGGGCACTTTCCGGAATGGGAGTTCGGATTGCAGCTGTTCGACGAGGCCCTTGCAGAGAGCCTTCCCTACGACATCCTCGACCCCACCAAGATCATCCCGGAAGAAGTCCTGCCGCTGAAGATCGTCGGACGCCTCGTCCTCGATCGCAACCCGGACAATTTCTTTGCCGAAACCGAACAGGTGGCGTTCTGCCCGGCCAACATCGTACCGGGTGTCGATTTCACCAACGATCCCCTGCTCCAAGGTCGTCTCTTCAGCTATCTCGACACGCAGAAATCCCGTCTCGGGACGACCAATTTCCATCAATTGCCAATCAACGCGCCGAAATGCCCCGTCATGAATTTCCAGCGCGACGGGCAAATGCAAATGGAGATTCCGAAGGGCCGCGCCAGTTACGAACCGAACAGTTTAAGTGAGAATAGCGAAGCCGGAGGCCCCCGCGAATGTCCTGTAACCGGCTTCCACACCTATGAGCATGCGTCGGCTCCTGGTGAACAAGGCGACAAGCGGCGTGCGCGTGCCGAACTTTTTGCCGACCACTACAGCCAGGCGCGTCTCTTCTGGAAATCCCAGACGCCGTCAGAACAGGCCCACATTGCTTCCGCCTTCGTCTTCGAGCTATCAAAAGTGCAACTGCCGCATGTGCCTCCGCGCATGGTCGGCAATCTCTTGAACGTCGATGCAGGTCTCGCCAATCGCGTTGCCGCCGGGCTGGGACTTGTCAACCCGGCCAGGAACTCGCCGGCGCGCGAACCGATCGAGCTCGATGCGTCCGCCGCTCTTTCCATTCAGAAAAACATGAAAGAAACGCTGGAAGGACGGCAGATCGGCATATTGATCGCTGGCGGAAGCGACGCCAAGACTATCTCCGATCTCATCGGCGCCCTGAACAACGCCAAGGCGAGGCCCTTTATCGTCGCACCCAAGGTCGGGGAGACGAAGCTTTCCGACGGAAATACGATCCGTGCCGACGGACAGCTCCTTGGTTCACCTTCGCAGCTTTTCGACGCGATCGCCGTCATTCTTTCAAACGAGGGAGCAACGTCTTTGATACACGAGGGAGCGGCGGTTCAGTGGGTCATGGATGCATTCGGACACTTGAAAGCCATCGGTCATGACGCAGCCGCGAAGGCGCTGCTCGACAAAGCGGGTATTCAACCCGATGCCGGCGTCGTAGATCTCGGCTCCTTCATAGAGGCCGCTTCCAAGCGATATTGGGATCGCGAGCCCAAAATACGCATGCTCGCCTGAACAGCCGACGACCCATGCCGCCACTCATGGATTGGAATCGTGTCGAAGGCAACTGGAAGCAGTTTAAAGGCAAGGTCAAAGAGCAATGGGGTAAGCTTACCGACGACGATCTTGATCAAATCGCCGGAAAGCGGGACAGCTCGAAGGTAAAATCCAGGAGCGGTACGGACTTGCGACGGACCGCGCCAAATCTGATGTCGACGATTGGTATGGCCACCAGACTTGGTAAGGATGTCGGAGGACCGGCTTGGCATAAGTCGCGGCCATCTAACTATGCGAACGGATCTGCCCCAACCGGCTGTTCGCATTCGAGGTTGATTGCTTAGCCTCACAGCCTGCCTCGGAACCCCGAGGCAGGTCTATTTGCCGATAGACAACGGCCCATTCACTTCACTACATCGGCTCTTTCTCGGGGACGGACGAGGCCATCACCGCGAAGGCTTTGCTCAGGCGACAATTCGTTCTCATCGAACGCGTGCCGGCGCAAAAGCTTGAAAATCGCTTCGTTTATGTCGCGTCCGTCGAGGAGGCTGGGATCGTCGCACAACACATCGATCGTCCGCCGAGCCACACGTTTTGCGACCATCTCGGACCTGACAAGCTTTCGAGCCCACAGCAATAACGCTTCGCGGAAATTGGGATCATTTGGAATAGATGCGTATTTCCGAAAGGGCATAATGCCGCTTCCTCGGTCTTGCAGGCGGGAGCACGTATAAGCCCTCAGTCGCCACCGCCTACTTATTCGCTTGGCGACGATACCTCATCTTACGCTTTGAGAAGCCGGAGTCCATCCGTTCCTACGCCAACAAACCGAGCTTTCATGATCTCTGAGGCCTAAGTCCTTGCTTAGCCGGGACTTTGGTCCGTATCCACGAGCAGCGCTCATGGCATACTAGGCCTAAGGCGCAGGTTAGCGCGCCGCCGCCCTATGTAGATTGGAATGGAAAGACATGAAAAGAATTGTAATCGCAGCACTGGCGCTCGCCGCGACCTTGGCTGCATCGCCGGCATTCTCTCAGGTCTACTTTGAATATGGAGTTGGACCTCGCTACGACTATGATGCGCCGCCACGCTATTATCGCGATCGGCCGGCCTACGCAGATGATGGATACTATGACGCTCCGCGCTATAGGTATCATCGCCGGTGCTGGACGGAGAGGCGCTATGGCTACCGCCATCATCATCGGGTCGTCGTGCGTGAAACCGTTTGCGAATAGTCGGTGCGGGAACGTAATTCTGGTTCCGCATGTCCATTCCTAGATGCGAATGGTGGCATTCACAAAACTGTCACACAATGATAGATTGAGGTGCGCAAGTTACTGAACTCCAGTTCCCCCCACTCGCGCAAATACTGCTACGCAGCCGCCCTGCCTGGCCCCACCCGGCAGGGCAATTTCTTTGAGGTAATCGGAACGTTAGAGCGGTTCATTGCGTATCGGAATCGGAGTGGATTCCCAAATCATCAGAATTGTGATTCATGATGGATGCTGGAATGGAAGCTTGGATCTATGACGCGACCCTATCCTAGCTTCCACATTCCTAAGACCTGGATGTGCATCGTCTTTTCTCCCACGCTTGTTTCAGGCTGGCCGCAAAAGCGAGAGGCTGCGGGCTTCAAGTTTCAAGAATTTCTTGTCGACCATGCCTCGATCCGGCTCATCTGGATCGGATGTCGACAGTTCCGGCGCCCAGCGTTTGTCATCTGGCAAGGTAAAGTTGACATCTCCATCGTGAGGGTTGAACAGGATCAGAACATCATCCCAGCCCTCTTCGAATGGCTGCTCGCGCAATAGGCGCAAACCGATCGCCGTATTCGCTTCATCGTCCCATTGCTCATCCGTCCGCTCACCACCACCCGGATTGAGCCAGGTGACAATCAGACCATCGCGCCAATTTTCTCGTCTGAGAATGGAATGTGCCTGACGCAAGGCGATCAGGCGTTTGACGAAAGTATAAAGCGCTTCGGCGCTGCCATATCGATCGTCCCAATGCAGCCAGCTAAGTTCGTTGTCCTGACAGTAGCCATTGTTGTTGCCCATCTGGCTTCGGCCGGATTCATCACCCGCCAGCAGCATCGGGGTACCATGCGAAAGAAAGAGGGTCGCGAGAAAATTGCGCTTTTGGCGCTCCCGAACGGTATTGATGGCTTCATCGTCCGTCGGACCTTCAGCGCCATAATTGTAGCTACGGTTGTCGTTGTGGCCATCATTGTTATCTTCGCCATTCGCCTCATTATGCTTCTCGTTATAGGAGACGAGATCATTGAGCGTGAAGCCATCATGGGCGGCGATGAAATTGACGCTCGCCCATGGGCGGCGGCCGCGAAGATCATAAACATCGCCTGACCCTAAAATGCGGGCGGCAAAATCCCTTGTCATGCCGGGTGTGCCCTTCCAGTAATCCCGTACCGTGTCGCGATATTTGTCATTCCATTCCGCCCAGCCCGGCGGAAATCCCCCCACTTGATAACCGCCCGGGCCGATGTCCCACGGCTCGCCGACAAGTTTGACTTTAGCAAGCACCGGATCCTGGCCGACTGCATCGAAGAAGCCGCTCCGTTGGTCGAACCCCTGGGGTTCACGGCCAAGAATGGTCCCGAGATCGAAACGAAAGCCATCGACCTGCATTTCTTCGACCCAATAGCGTAGCGAGTCCGTCACCATTTGCAGCACGCGCGGATGCGACGTGTTGATCGTGTTACCGGTGCCGGTGTCGTTAATATAGTAACGGGGCTGATCCGGCAGGGTCCGGTAATAGGAGAAATTATCGATGCCTTTGAATGAAAGGGTCGGACCGAGTTCATTGCCCTCCGCGGTGTGATTGTAGACGACATCGAGGATGACCTCGATACCGGCATCGTGAAAGGCACGCACCATGTCGCGAACGCCTTCGAGGCCTTTCGGCCCGTAATAACGCGTTGCCGGCGCGAAGAAGGCAAGGCTGTTGTAGCCCCAATAGTTGCGCAGACCCTTGTCGAGCAGATGACTGTCATCGGGAAAGAAATGGATGGGAAGGAGCTCGATCGAGGTAATGCCGAGGCTCTTGATGTAATCGACGACTGCTGCGTGCCCAAAGCCGTCAAACGTGCCACGCAACGGCTCCGGAATTGCCGGATGCAGCATCGTCATTCCCTTGACGTGCGCCTCATAGAAAATGGTGTCAGGCCATGCGACAGTCGGCCTTTTATCGGGCGCTTCATTTTTCAGGTCGACGACACGGCATTTGGGCATCTGTCCGGCGCTATCGGTCTCGTCGAAGGAAAGATCCTTTTGTTCGTCGTCCAGACCATAGGCGAACTGGGCCTGCGACCATTCTATGTTGCCTACAAGCTCGCGGGCGTAGGGATCGACAAGCAATTTGTTCGCATTGAAACGATGGCCTTTTAACGGGTCGAACGGGCCATGCACGCGGTAGCCATATAAGGCGCCCGGCTTCAATCCTGGAACATAGCCATGCCAGATCTCATGGGTATATTCCGGCAGAGCGATCCGTTCGATCTCCTGCTTTCCGCTTTCGTCGAAAAGGCAAAGCTCCACCTTTTCCGCATAGGCGCTGAAAAGCGCAAAATTGACACCCTCTCCATCATAATTTGCTCCCAGGCGCGTGTAATCGCCCGGCTCGATCGCATGCCTACCGCCGCTTTGCGTCATGGAAGCCTCGTGATTGTTGCTGCGCAGCATAAACACCAATCGAAGCGCTTTGTTCCGGCCTTGCGGTTGGAGTACGCATGAACCGATGCCGTGATCGTCACCTATCTCCAACGAAAAGGGCGACGGGATGATCGGCAAACAGCTGCGCTGCGAGAAGGTTGTCGGCTGAGACCGGCCGATCCGTGAGGAGATCATAGAGCGGCCCCTTGAACTCTCGCGGCATCACGACGGCGGTGTCTTGCCAGAAATCCGATGAAGGCATGCGGACCAGACGCGGCACGATGGTAACCGCTATTTCCCGCTCGTGAACGCGCGCGAAGGCCACGAGATTGGACGCTCGTGGCCCGCTGGTTTCCAGGGGCACATATTTGCCCTCAAGAAAAAGAAGGGGGTGCTGATTGCGATAACTCAGCACCTTGCAGAGGATGTGCCGTTTCAAGGACGCGGCATCCGACGCGAGAGAGTGGGCTGCTCCCGTGTCGGCCCACAGATGGTCGACCGGTCTTCGATTGTCCGGATCGACCAGGCTGAAATCCAGACTCTCGGTACCCTGATAGATATCTGGAATGCCTGGAGCCGTGAGCTTGATCAGCAATTGCGACAGGCTGTTGCGAAAGCCAAACTCCATGAAAGGGCGCAGGGTCCGGTCAAAGTCGCGGATGAACTCCCGATTGTCCTCCGAAAACAAGGCGGCAGCAAAGGTCTGAACCGCACGCTCGTAGGTAGGATTTTCATTCATCCAATCCGTCCGGAGCTTGGCTTCTCGGATCGCTTTCAAGACATAGGCGCAAAACCGCTCCTGCAGCGCGTTCCGATCGGCGACTTCCATCTCCTGCGGCCAGACGCCGGCCAGTGCCTGGTAAAGCATCCATTCGACATTGGGCTCAGGCGCAAGTCCATCTGCGAGGCTGGAGCGGAAAGGAGAACTCATGCTGCGCCACCGCTCGGCACCGGCGATCCACGCATCAGGATCCTGCGTCAGGCTGTAGAGGCGGGCGCGGGCGTCTTCTCCCCGCTTGGTATCATGCGTCGATGTCGCGGAAAGGCCGCGAGGTTGCCGCCGAAATCGATCGGTCATGAATTGATGAAAGCCCGCTACCGAGCCCGGCGGCACATGGGGCTCGCCTCCGACCTCGTTCAACCCGATGAGGCGGTTATACCGATAAAACAGCGTGTCCTCGACCGCCTTTGCCATGATCGGACCGCTGAGCTGCTGGAATCTGGCTCGAAACTCCAGAGCTTGGGCTGCAGAAACCTCCCCTTTCAAAAGACGGCCGAGCGCATCCAGGACATCAATGACCGGTAATCGGCTTCGTGCGTTCTCGCAGGCACTCTCGATGACCGCCGCGTCATTAGACGATGCAGCGCCCCGATAGCCGTAGGTACGATAAACCGGGAAGGCAACCAGCAGCTCGCGAAGTGCCAACGATATTTCTCCCGCGTCGAAATCGGGAAAAATCGAACATGCCAGCTGCGTCAGGCGCCTCATCTCGCCGGCAAAATTGCGCTCGACCATCAGCAGCTTCGCCTTGCGCAAACCTGCGGCAAAGTCGGCATCTTCCGCGCTGACGGACCTGTAAACGGCGTCCAACTTGCGTAATCCCTCTTCGTCAACGAAGAGATCGGCCATGGCGGCAATGAACTCGTAGCCGGTCGTTCCTGATACCGGCCAATCCGCCGGCAGCGTTTCGCCATGGGCAAGGATCTTCTCGACTACGACGAAAATGTCCGGGCCGATGGCCTGCCGCAAATGCTCTAGATAGCTCTTCGGATCGGCCAGTCCGTCGATATGGTCGACGCGTAATCCTTGGACCTGTCCGGCGCGAACCAATTCGATGATCAGCCGATGCGTGTCGTTGAAGACGCGTGCGTCCTCCACTCGCATCCCGACCAGACCTGCCACCTCGAAGAAGCGCCGATAGCTCAGGTTTTCGGCGGCGTCTTTCCAATAGAGCAATTGGCAGTGCTGTTCCGCGAGAAGTTCTCTCATCGCGGCCGCATCGTTCGAAAATGCGCGCAACCGCTCCGCATCCGTTCCTATGTCCGCCGTCAGCCGCTCGGCACTTTCGATCGAGAGCGGAAGCAGATCGTCGAAATAGACCAAATAGATGCCCCCATCCGTAGGCTCGTAGCGAAGATGAAAGTCCGCCGCGGCCAGACTTTCCTCGAACGGACGCCCCAGAAGCGGCAAAGTGAGCTTACGGCGCCAGTCGATATCGAAATGGCTGGCATAGGCACTGCCCGGTCCACGCTGCAACACGTCACGCCACCACGGGTTTTCGACGGAGGCGGCCATATGGTTGGGCACGATATCGAGGATCAGGCCCAGCTTCGCCTGCTGCAAGGCCGTGCAGAAAACATCGAACCCGGCGCGGCCGCCAAGCGCCGGGTCGATCTCGTTCGCATCCGTGACATCATATCCATGCGTCGATCCCTTCTTGGCTGCAAAGATCGGCGAGGCATAGACATGGCTGATGCCGAGATCCTTCAGATAGGGAACCAACTCCGTTGCCCTGTCGAAGGTGACATCTCCGCGAAACTGCAGGCGATAGGTAGAGGTTAAGACAGTCATAGCTTCCTCGCTGCGTCGGACCGCCTTAACGAACGGGACTGAAAGAGATCTGTTCCCACCTCAGGAACCGTTCTCAGCAAGATGCGTTGGAATGCAGGAAAATTTCAACGTCATCGACGGACGGGATGTCATGCAGCACAACTTCGCATTTGGACCGCAACTCAACGAGAATGCCGTCCTGTTCCGCCTATGGGCGCCCTTGGCGGAGCGCGTGCTTGTCCGCATCGAGCAGCGTGGGGAATGGACCATGCGGCGGAGGCAGGACGGGTGGCATGTCGTCGAAGTCAAGGATGCGCGGATCGGCGATCGCTATAAATTCGTGCTGGGCGACGGGTTTGCCGTGCCGGATCCTGCCTCGCGCTTTCAACCCGAAGACGTCCACGGCCCGAGCGAGCTAATCGATCCATTGTTCGAATGGCAAACGCAGGGATGGAAGGGACGCCGCTGGGAAGAAATCGTCATCTACGAATTGCATGTCGGCGCCTTCACCGAAGCTGGCACGTTTCTAGCGGCCATGGAAAAGCTCGACCATTTGCAGCGCCTTGGAATAACGGCCATTCAACTCATGCCGCTTTCGGATTTTCGCGGTCGATATGGGTGGGGTTACGACGGTGTTTTACCCTATGCGCCGGATAGCAGCTATGGTCGCCCCGAACGGTGGCGTCGCCTTAACTGATTCTGGCCGAAGGAGGGGCTTGTGCGCCGAACGTCAGAGCACGCTGGACAATGCGATTTCACGCCAGGTTGTGACGGCATCGGCGCGGAGTTGGCGGTGGGCTGCGGCAGTGTGACATTTCCGATGTAGGTGGAAGAGGTTGGCGATCTGGCCATGGGCTGAAACGAAATGTTGGCATTGTCGCGTCGACTTGAAGCGCATCATGCGCCTCTCTCGTCGTCTCAGCGGAAGATGAGAATTTTCAGCGCGGTTGTTCAATCCTTTATGCGAGCGATGCTCGACGTCTGGCATCAACTCAGCCCTTGCGGCGGCGTAAGAGCGCAACTTGTCGGTTACCATCACTCGCGGCATGACGCCCTGTCCTTTGAGCAGCTTGCGCATCAGCCGAAGAGCTGCCTTTTTGTTTCTCCGGCTTTGCAACAGAGCATCGAGAACGAAACCATCCTGATCTACGGCACGCCAAAGCCAATATTTCCTGCCCTTGATCGAGACGACCAGGCGAGTGGCGCAGGGGAATTTCACCCCCACGCTCTCTCAGAACCGGACGTGATACTCTCGCATCATCCGGCTCCCATTGTTCGACCGTATCCATGAAGCAGAGGCCAATGGGCGAACAGCCGAGGTTGGCGCTGCGCGATGCGCAAAAGCCAATGCCGGGATCGCCGCTTATGCCCACGCAAGGACTTGTACTTTCCCGAGGCCCATCGGGCCAAGTATCGCTCGACACTCCAGAGCGTAGGTTGGAGAGCTGAAGGACAGAACCGACCATAGTAATTGATCCAGCCGCGGATGTACGAGTTGAACATCCGTGCCAGATCATCGAGAGCCCTGTCACTGCGAAGGTGCAAGGACCAACTACGGATCGTGCCCCGTATCGCCTTGAGCGCCGTCGGACTGGCCGCAGGACCGAATGAAACACCCATGCCCCCGGCCTTCTTGCTCACAAGTCTCGGCCGGAAAGCGTAGCCGAGAAAGTCGAACTTGTAGACCGGATGAGTGCCTCGCCGACTTTCATCCCTGCAATAGACGATTTTGGTCTTGTCAGGATGAAGCGTCAGCCCACAATCAGTAAAACGCGCGTCCAGAGCGTTCCGAAGCGCCATCGCCTGGTCCTCGGTCCGACAATGACAGATCGCGTCGTCAGCATAACGCTCAAACGGAATGTTCGGGAAATTCCGACACATCCACATGTCAAACGCATAGTGAAGAAAGAGGTTTGCCAAGAGAGGGCTGATTACCCCGCCCTGTGGCGTTCCTCGTTCTCTGGCGACGAGATTTCCGTCCGGCATCTGCACTGGCGCTTTCAGCCATCGTTCAATGTATAAAAGCACCCACGGGCAATCGGTGTGCTTGCGCACAGCCCGCATCAGCAGGTCCGGTTCAATGCTATCAAAGAAAGCCTTGATATCGAGATCAAGAACCCAGTTGTAACGCCAGCATCGCTGCCGCGCCACGCTGATCGCATCGAGTGCCGATTTGCCGGGCCGATACCCATAGGAATCCGGATGGAATTCAGGCTCCACCGCCGGTTCCAGATGGCGTTTGACCACCATCTGCGCAATGCGATCGGCGACCGTGGGTATGCCCAGCGGGCGCGTCTTCCCATCGCTCTTGGGTATGTCGACCCGCCGCACCGGCGGCGGAAAGTAGCTGCCCGACGCCAGCCGATTCCAGAGCTTGTACAGGTTGTTCGTAAGATCAGCCTCAAAGTCCAAAATCGTCTGGCCGTCAATACCAGCCGCTCCTTGGTTGGCTCTAACCCTCTTATATGCTTCCCACACCTCCCTTTTCGGGATCGCGTACGGCTTTGCTCTATCCACGAGGATCCTCCCGTCGCCGGTTGTCCACGCTCCAGAGCTGAACAACGCAGCCCCTTCGCTCCAGCCCCATTACAGGACCTTCAGCACTACTACGGGCTGCTCCGCCCCTGTGCTCCGCTTCGGTAATCTCACCCTCGCAGGGACCGCCGGCTTGGGTTTCTCCCTTAACATCGGAGCGACAGGTTCCCGCGTTCCACACGAAAGCCTGGTTAAGAGTCACGCCGCCTTCATGCCGGATGCCGCCTGGGCAGAAATCAGGTCGCCCCCCAGACTTGTCCCGGGCTAACGAATTCCTCCCGGTTTCGACATCATCTTGCACTTTTCGACACGTCATCAGCGGTTCGCTTGCGCTCGTCTCTCTAAACCTCACCTGACGGACTAACGTCCGCCTTTTCTGCAACGCTCACCACCACGGCTCTTTACCGTTGCAGCTTGCAGTGGTTTGAAACCTACCCCTGACGGTCGGCTTCGAGGGACCATACCCTCATCTTCCGTGCAGCTCGGCTCCCACACTGCTGTGGGTGCCTCGCGGCACACTCTCATCGAGCTGCCACTTGTCGGCAAAGTGGCCTCGTGAGCGCCTCCGTAGTTGATAAGCGAATTTGAGGCCAAACTTCGCCGCCCATTCCGCGACGGTCTGAAACGAGACGTTAATTCCGCGCTCGGAAAGCAGGTCCTCGACGTCGCGCAGGCTCAGCAGAAACCGATAATAGAGCCAGACTGCATGGGCGATAATTTCGGCTGGAAAGCGATGGCGGCGGTAATGGTTAAGCGGCTCTTCGGTCATGCTGGTCGGATATCATTTCGCTCAGCAAAATCCGTTAAGGCGACGCCACCGTTCAATGGCTTCGCCGACTATGAATACTTTCCGACCCCTCACCTGTAATCGTCTTAGGCCCAGAAATGCTGCGCCTGCGCGTATAACTTCCTGACCTCTGCAGCGCTTCATCCATATCGCTGCGAAGACATATCCCGGCTCCGTTTAGGCTGAAGCACCTTCCCCCACCTCATCAATAATGATGAGGCAAGGCGAACGACCTCCACCTTCCTCAAGGCTTCCCCAGGCTGCATACTGGCGTTGCGGCCTTGGACTTAACGTCCGGCGTTCGCAGCTCCCCTTGTATGGAACAGCGTCCGTTTGGGAAGCGTCGCAGGCGGGACATGTACATGAAGCTATCGCACCACTCTCCACACTTGTT
The DNA here is from genome assembly GCF_047041135.1 of Rhizobium sp. WW22. NCBI lineage: Bacteria > Pseudomonadati > Pseudomonadota > Alphaproteobacteria > Hyphomicrobiales > Rhizobiaceae > Rhizobium > Rhizobium sp. WW22. The sequence goes on along the minus strand of NZ_CP178199.1, from coordinate 252,291 downwards.
CTTTCGAGCTGCATCTGTCATCGGTGTAGTCGCCTTTCTCTTCGGAGCAATGTCGCCAGCACACGCCGATGGTGGTCCCTTTGTTTCGCAGACTAGAATGCGTCTGACAGTTGTCCAATGGATTCAATCGAAAGGCCAATATGAACGATGGGATGCGCTTGGGGGCGAATATACAGTCTCGGATGAAGGTGCCGTCCTTTTACCCTTTCTAGGATCCCTTCCCGTTGTAAACCGCGACAGCGCCAGCGTTACAGGCGAGATTGCCAGGCGTCTGCAGGAAAAAATCGGCTTGGTTCAGCCACCCGCAGTCACCATCGAAATTCTCGACTACCCCCCAATTTATGTCGTGGGGGACGTAACCACACCTGGCGAGTACAAATTCCGTCTAGGACTTACCGTCCTGCAATCCCTTGCAATGAGCGGCGGCCCGTTCCGTGAAAAAAGCCAATCGCAAACGCAGTCGATCAGGTTTGCAGGCGAATTGCGAGAAATCGATCACTCCATCCTGCGCAGCGCGGCAAAGTTATCGCGACTAGAAGCAGAGATGGAGGGGGCGAAGGAGATAACGTTCGACAACGCGCCGGGTGTCGACCAGCAATATGTCGCCGGGATCGACAACGAGGAAAGGGTTATCTTTCAAGCTCGCGCAAACGCGCTGGACAGGCAGTCAAAGGCGCTCACGGAATTGCGCGATCTTTTGACCACCGAGATCGCAACACTGACGGAAAAGCTGGCAGGTGCCGATGACAACATCAAATCGGTCGAGGACCAACTGAGCAGCGTTAAGGGCCTAGTCGAGAAGGGCCTTGCGCTCTCGTCGCGTCAACTGGACCTGGAGCGATTGCTCACGACCTACCGCTCCGATAAGCTTGACCTCGTCACCGCCGTCATGCGGGGCCGCCAGGCAATCAGCGAGACAACGCGGAACCTTGAGGGATTGTCTGACACGCGACGGAGCGAAGTCGCTTCCGAAGCGCAGTCGGAACGAGCAAATCTGGATCAGCTCAAAATGAAGCGTGAGATGACGCAAAGGCTACTCGTCGATGACCTCGCGACCGGCGGCGGCGCAAAAAATCGAGGCGAAGAACTTCCGCTCACTTTTACCGTAAGCCGGCGGAGTGAAGGACAGATCAAACAGTTCGAAGCCTCTGAGACAACCACGTTGGTACCGGGCGATGTCGTGAGAGTTGTTCAGCACCACATTTCAGACGCCTCGTCTGAGGCCGCCTCTGATTTCTCTTCTGATCCTGAGACGCTCGCCAATAGGTCAAATCAATGATCAGCGAAAAGCAAGTGTTCCAATCAAGCCCTTTGTCGGCTGGCTTCTTGCGCTCCACAGGCAAGATCAACGCAGAAGCGGTCGTCCACTTGGGCTGGGTCGAAGGCAAAACCTCAAGCAATCAGGACAAGTCGGTAAAGCCGAGTTCCGTTAGACACCGGAGATCCAATCCCACAAGACAACTGGCCAGGGATATCTGACGACTTTGCGCACAATCCCACCCAGCGGTCAGACTTATACCCAGATCCTCAAGTCGACAATGCTGATGGGCGGCTCCTCGCTCGTGAATGTTGCCCTTAGCATCATCCGCAACAAAGCTCTGGCTGTTCTGCTCGGACCGGAGGGTGTGGGGCTTATCGGCCTCTATGGGTCCATCGTCGATATTGCGCAAACGGCAGCGGGCCTGGGATTGGGAGGTAGCGGGGTACGCCAGATCGCCGAGGCTGCCGGCACCGACGATGCCGCGAGGATCGCACAGTCGGCTAAAGTGCTCAGACGCATATCAATGGTGCTCGGCTTGTTTGGCGCACTCTTCCTCGCTGCGCTGGCATTTCCGGTCTCGAATTTTACGTTCGGCGACTATCAGCACGCCGGCGGCATTGCGCTGCTCTCCCTGGCCGTATTCTTCCGCGTGGTATCTTCTGGACAGACTGCGTTGATCCAAGGATTGCGGGGCATTGCAAATCTTGCGCGCATCAACGTGCTCGCAGGTCTTCTCGGCACCTTGATCAGTGTCCCGCTGATCTACCTTTTCGGTGCTTACGCCATTGCGCCTTCCGTAGTGGCCGTAGCAGCAGTCACAACCCTTTCGACCTGGTGGTACAGCAGACGGATAGGCGCAAGCCCGCCTCCGATGTCGATGCGCCAGTTTAGCCGGGAAGGTAACGTATTGTTCAGGCTCGGGATCGTCTTCATGGCAAGCGGACTGCTGACCTTCGGCGCAGCCTATGCCATCCGCCTCATTATGCTCAAGGAAGGGGGCGCCGTAGCCGCGGGATTATATCAGGCGGCCTGGGGGCTCGGCGGTCTCTACGCAGGCTTCATTTTGCAGGCGATGGGAACTGACTTCTATCCGCGCTTGACTGCGACCGCAGACAACCATGCCGAATGCAACCGGCTGGTCAATGAGCAGACAGAAATCAGCATACTATTGGCCGGCCCCGGTCTGCTTGCCACATTGACACTGGCGCCGCTCATGATGAGTTTGTTCTACTCCGCGGAGTTTCATGGAGCGGTGGAACTTCTTCGCTGGATATGCCTGGGGATGATGCTCAGGATCGTCGCGTGGCCGATGGGTTTCATCGTCGTGGCGAAGGGTGCGCAGACTATTTTTTTCTGGACCGAGGTAGCGGCGACGCTGGTGCATGTGGGGCTGGCCTGGCTCTTCGTATCAAAGCTCGGCGCGCCAGGAGCCGGCATGGCATTTTTTGGCCTCTATGTCTGGCACGGTATCCTGATTTACGTGATCGTGCGGCGGCTTACCGGCTTCCGCTGGTCCATAGCCAATCGCAGGCACTCGCTGCTTTTCCTGCCCGCATCAGGATTGGTATTTTCGGCGTTCCTGGTCTTGCCGCCGTGGTCGGCGATGGTAGTTGGCTTCATCGCCGTGGCTCTCAGCGGGCTGTACTCGCTGCGCATGTTGGTCGAACTGCTACCGCTCGAGTCAGTGCCCGCATTTATCAAGGGGTGGATCACGAATTCCGCGTGACAAACGATGGGCATCGAGCCCTGCAGCATGCAAATGCTACATCACGCAAGAGCGATGTTCCGATCGCGGTAAATCGCGTCTGTGGTGGCGCCTCCACCAAAGGATCTGCGCAGTTCCTCGACAACCCTGATGATGTCAAGGTCCGTCATCTGAACAAAAAGCGGCAGAATTATCGTTTGCCGCTGTGCCGACACGCTTCGAACCAAGCTTTTATCGGCACGATGGAAGCCTGCGCTGGAATAGGCTCCCTCCAGATGAATGTTCATCACACCGCGCCGGGTCGAGATCCCCTTATCGAGTAGCGCCTGCATGACTATTCGTTGGTCGACCGTATCAGGCAATCTCACGCAAAAGCTCTGCCAGTTACTGCGAGCCCAGCCAGGCTCGATCGGCAACGTTAGTCCGGTGATCGTTGAAAGCCGCTCGCAATACTGTTCGGCAAGCCGCCTTCGCTGCGCAATTAGGTCCGGCAGCCGCCGCAACTGCACCCGTCCGACCGCCGCCTGGAGATCGGTCATACGATAGTTGTAACCCAATTCATCGTAGTTCTCGAAGATCACCTGTTTCGAACCGTGGCGGACTGCATCGGTGACGCTCATGCCATGCTGGCGCCATAGTCGGAATTTTCGGTCATATTCGGGATTAGCAGTAGTCAACATGCCGCCGTCACCTGTCGTGATCACCTTCCGGGGATGGAAAGAGAAGCAAGCAATATCGCCATGCGGCTTGCCGATCTTCTCCCAACGCTCATTCCAGAAGATTTCGCTTCCCGTCGCGCAGGCAGCATCTTCAATAATCGGTATGGAGTGGCGCCTCCCGATTTCCACGACGGCGCGGAGATCACAAGGCATGCCGAGCTGATGCACACACAGGATTGCCTTGGTACGGGATGTGATTGCTGCTTCGATCTGACTGGGGTCGATGTTGTAACCATCCGCCTCGATGTCGATGAAAACAGGCACGCCATCGCAATATCGAATGGCGTTCGCCGTTGCGATGAACGAATGGCTGACCGTAATGACTTCATCACCGGCGCCTACGCCGACCGTCTTCAAGGCCAGATGAAGCGCAGTCGTGCAGTTGGAAACGGCGCAGGCGTATGCGGCGCCGACAAAGGCCGCAAATTCACGCTCGAAAGCTGCGACTTCGGGTCCCTGCGTCACCCATCCCGACAGAATAACGCGGCGAACAGCCTCAGCCTCTTCTTCTCCGAGAACGGGCTTGGCGACTGGAATTGCAGAGAGCGATAGCGTCATGCAGCTTGACCTCCTGTCAGTGCGGTCTTCAGCCGCCACCACGCGACGAGGTCACGAAGTCCCTCCTCGATCTGCGTCTCTGCCTTGAACCCCAGAAGACGTTCGGTTTTGCCCGTGTCGGCAAGACGACGGGTCACGCCGTTGACCGTCCGCGCCTCGAGGTGCTGCGGTTCGAGCGCGGCCCCCATGACGTCGCTCAGAATTTTCGCGAGTTCCCGGAGGCTTGTCTCTTTGCCGCTGGCGACATTGAACACCTCGTCCGTGACATCACTCGTCGCGGCCAACAGGTTAGCTCGCGCAATGTCGCGGACATGCACGAAGTCCATGGTTTGGTTGCCGTCTCCGTAGATGATAGGCGGCATTCCGGCCGCCAGTCGCTCCATCCAGCGGATCAATACTTCCGTATAGGCCCCGTAAACGTCCATTCGTGGGCCATAGACGTTGAAATAGCGCAGCGCGACATAGCGCAGCCCATACATCTCCGCGAAACTGCGAAGGAGCCCCTCGTTGAAGGTTTTCGCCGCGCCGTAGATCGTCCGATTGTTGTAAGGGTGATGCTCTTCAGTCGTCGGAAAGCTCTCGGCAAGGCCCAGCACCGAAGCGGAAGAGGCTGCAACCACCTTCGAGACGCCTGCCTTAACGGCAGCTTCGAGAACATTGAATGTGCCTTCCGCCAGAACCTCGAAGGCAAGCCGCGGCTCTTCGGCACATTGCGTAATTCGGATGGCGGCCTGATGGAAGACGATGTCCACGCCTTCGAAGACTTTCGCCAACAGCGATCTGTCTCGGATATCTCCGTCGATAATGTTAAGCGGCCCGCGGCTTATTGCCGTGCTGAGATTGTCGCGGCGACCGCGCACGAAATTGTCGAGGATGATAATCTCACGCGGCTTTTCCAATGCAACGAGATCGGCAATATGCGAACCGATAAGACCGGCTCCGCCGGTAATGAGCACCCGTTTATCTCTCATGATCTTTCCCACGCGAAATATCCATCACCGGATCGGCGTCGGTGCGCCAACGTATGAACCTCGCCGGCACACCGGCTACGACTGAAAACGGCTCGACGTCAGAGACAACGACTGCTCCCGCTCCAACGATCGCGCCCTTCCCTATGCATACGCCGGGAAGAACTGTCGCATTCGTTCCGATGTCGGCCCATGCGCCGATGCGCACCGGTTTGATTTCCAGGTCCGTGCGAATGATTGGCACGTCCACAGGCAGCGCTGTGTGGGTCGAGCCAAGCACCTTGGCGCCAGGCCCCCACCCCACGCAATCCTCGATCACCAGATCACGCGCGTCGAAATAGGCCATCGGCCCGATCCAGACGTTGTCCCCGATCACGCATGTGCCATCGTAGCGTCCCTGGATATAGGCCTGAGCTCCAATGAACACTCCGTTGCCGATTTCGAAAGTTTCGGGGTGTTTGAAGCCGGCGCCGCTTGAGACGTGCAAAGCTTCACCGCAGCGTCGCGCGATGCTTTGCCAGATAGCTTTCCGCATCAAGGTGTCGACAACCCCTTCGCCTGTCGCGAAGCGACCGTAGAGTTCGATCAGGCCGGCACGTCCGTAGGATTGCCTGAGTTCTTCGACCAACCCGGCCTGGTAGGCCGGATCTGCCCGCTTTTCATGGCGGCCGTGGACCGCTTGTACGAGTCGAGTCTTCCCTGCGCGGTTAACTGACATAGGCATGCTCCAGCGCGGCGACCACCTGGTCAAGATGCCACGCGGGCATCTCGGGATAGATCGGCAGCGAGAGAACCTCCCGTGCGGCGTCCTCCGAGATTGGGAAATCATTGGTTTTGTAACCAAGATCGGCATGGGCCTTCTGCAGGTGAACAGGAATGGGATAGTGCAGTCCGGATTGGATGCCTTCCGCGCTAAGCGCGCGCTGGAGCCCGTCGCGATCGCGACTTCTTATCGCATAGACATGATAGACGTGACGCCGGTCGGCTGCTTCCACAGGGGTTATCAAATCCACTGATCCGGCAAGCAGCGATGAGTAGCGGCGGGCATGAGCACGACGCGCTTCGGTCCAGGCTTCGAGATGCCGAAGCTTGACACGCAGGATTGCGCCTTGAATGGCGTCCATGCGGTAGTTAAAGCCTTTCAGCAGATGGTGATAGCGCTGTTCCTGACCCCAGTCCCGCAGCATGCGTATCGTCTTGGCCTGCTCGTCGCTGCTGGTAACGACCATCCCCCCCTCGCCGCAGGCGCCGAGATTTTTGCCGGGATAGAAGCTGAAGCAGCCGGATACACCGATGCTGCCGGCACGGTCGCCTTTGTAACGCGCGCCATGGGCTTGGCAGGCATCTTCGATGATCGGTATCCGGTAGTGGCCAGCAACCGCCTTGATTGCGTCCATATCCGCCATTTGTCCGTAAAGGTGGACAGGAACAATGGCCTTCGTCCGAGGCGTAATCTTTGCCTCGATCCTGGCCGGATCCATTGTGAGCGTCACCGGCTCAACATCGACGAACACGGGTCGCGCGCCTGTGTAGCAGATTGCCGATGCGGTTGCGACAAACGTGAACGGCACGGTAATGACCTCATCGCCAGGGCCGATGCCCGCAGCAAGAAAGGCAAGATGCAAGGCACTCGTTCCGGTGTTGACGGCAATCGCGTGCTTGACGTTGCAATAGTCCGCGAATTCCTGCTCGAAACGCGCGACCTCGTCGCCCAATGCGTACTGGCCCGATGCCAGGACACTGAGCACGGCCGCGTCGATCTCGTCCTTGATCGACGCATATTGTGCTTTGATGTTCAGGAAGGGGATCATGCGATGCGCCTCACCTCTTCGAGCTCAACGATACGGCCGCGCTGGGCGAGCGATCGGGTCGCGGCTTCCAGGATGCGAACGACACGCAACCCGGCAAGGCCGTCTGTGATGGGCCGCGCACTTTGCTCGATGCAATCGACGAACAGTTCCAGTTCGCGCTTCAATGCCTCGGTCATATCAAGCTTGGGCGCCCACATGTCGCCACTGCGATAGCCCACCAACATCTGATGGACGTTCTCGCCGTATGCGAGAGAATTGGGGTTCAGCGTGATGCCCCTGTCGTAGACCTTGATCTTTTCACTTGGTTCCAGATCGTCGTAGACGATCATCTTATTGCTGCCGCCGATCAGCGTGCGGCGTACTTTGACCGGCGCCAGCCAATTCACGTGGATGTGCGCGATGAGCTTACTTTCGAAGAAAAGCGTCAAATAGGCGATGTTTTCCGGTTCGCCCAGCACATGGCTCATTCCCATGGCCGAAACCGCCACAGGCTTCTCCTGCAGGACATAGTCCAAGATAGACAGATCATGCACTGCGAGGTCCCAAATGACGCTGACATCGTGCTGGAAGAGCCCCAGATTGACCCGAACAGAGTCGTAGTAATACATGTCTCCCAGGCCGCTTTCGACGAGTTCGCACATCTTACGAACGGCGCCCGTGTGGACGAAGGTATGGTCCACGGCCAAGACGACGCGGCGGCGCGCTGCTTCGTCGACCATCCGCGCGGCTTCCTCCCCCGTCGCGGCCATCGGCTTTTCGACAAAAACGTGCTTTCCTGCCATCAAAGCCTGCATGGCAAGCCTGAAATGGCTTGAAACGGGCGTCGCGATTGCGATGGCATCCACAGTCGAATCGCGTAAGACTTCCTCGAAATTATCGGTGGTCTTTATTGCCGGATAGCGGCTCCGAACAGCAGCCAGTCGCTCGCTGTTTAGATCACAGACCGAAACGAGGCGTGCTCCAGCCGCCTCCGAGATGTTGCGAACCAGATTAGGGCCCCAATATCCATACCCCACAACAGCGATGCCGATCATCGCATTCCCTCCAACGCATGCATATCATCGTCTGGCCCACCATTCACGCGACCGATTATTCTGGCCGGGACGCCAGCGACGATGCCGCCGGCGGGCACATCCTTTGTCACAACCGCTCCGGCGCCGACCAGCGCAGCTTCTCCGATCATCACACCAGGCAGAATGGTGGCGTTGCTGCCGATCGACGCGTGGCGCTTAACCAGCGTAGGGATGACCATCCAGTCGGCCTCCGTCTGGAGGCTGCTATCCGGATTAACGGCACGCGGGTAAATGTCGTTTGTAAACATGACTCCGTGGCCTATGAAAACGCCATCTTCCAGGGTCACCCCCTCGCAGAGGAAGGAATGGCTGGAGATCTTGCAGTTTTTTCCGATCACAACGTTTTTCTGAATCTCAACGAAGGTACCGATGCGCGTTCCTGAGCCGATTGTGCAGCCATAAAGGTTCACAAGGTCCGGATGATGGATAACGACGCCGTCTTCCAGGTTGACGTTTGATGCGATCATCCTGTCCCCCTAAACAGGCCCTGATTTTCAGCTGAAACCTGCAATCGCGTGATTTGCGCTCAAGCTTTCTTTGCTACAGGGCCGATATTTCTTCCTTCCAAGAGAAATGTTTTTATCAACCGAGTAAAGAAACAATACGTTTGAGCTGGTTCACCTAACGACGTATCTTTTTATGAAGGAGAACCACAAAATGTATGATGCACAATAACATTTGTAATATATCTCGCTCAATCGCGACACCATGAGCACAGTTTTCGTCCGTGTTGTCGCGACAATCTTACTGATTGAATTTAAAATTTAAATCACCGCTAAATACCTCTAATACAAGTGTAGTATCTAACAAGTTTCATTTATGAATAGAACTATTTTATTATTTCTCGCGAAAGTTCTATTTTGTTGTTGTATATTTCTTAGTGTAATTCTTTATAAACTATGTTATTCAATTCCTAATTTAATGTATTTACAGAGCCCACGGATCAAAGAGGGGCTAAATGTTTCGCCTTAGTGGCGGAGAAACTAGGTAAGGGAGGATGAAGCGGTGAATTCAGCGCTTATACAAAATTTGAACCTTCGGCAGGAAAACGCAGCTCCTCCCCTCAAGATAGAGAACGGTTCGACGGCACTTACCCTGCCGCCAGAGCCAATGCGCTCGCTCGTCATACTCGACAACCGTGAATTGGATAGGCAATGCCTTGCGCAATGCATGGCCGTCCATAAGACGGATTTGCTTATCCTGGCATTTGGATCGATTGAGGAGTGGAAGCAAAAACGCGACGAGTATCCCCCGCTTGCAGCAATCCTCTTAAACATCGGTGGCAAAAAGATCGACGAGCCTGCAGTTTCGGAGCATATCAAAAGTCTTTCGTCGGAATTCGATCCGACACCAGTCATCATATTGGCGGATAGTGACGATTTCACCCAAATCGTGAAGGCGTTCGAATTGGGGGCCAAGGGTTATATACCTACGTTGGTCAGCATTCGCGTGTGCATGGAACTGATCGCTTTGTCCGTGGCCGGCGGACTTTTTGTGCCTGCAAGCGCCCTATTCGCCATGCATCACCTACTGGAGTCGAGCAACTCAACCACCCGCCCATTGGCCGACATATTCACGGATCGCCAGGCCGAAGTCGTAGAGGCGCTCCGGCGCGGAAAAGCGAACAAGATCATTGCCTACGAGCTCAAACTGCGCGAAAGCACCGTTAAAGTGCATGTTCGCAACATCATGAAAAAGCTCAAAGCAACGAACCGAACCGAAGTCGTATTCAAGCTTAACCATCTCTTGGACAAGCCTACGGGGTCGGGGGCGAATAGAGCGCAGCTCTGATGTCCCCAGCCACTCAAGACTTCCTTCACATCATAAGCGATTGCTCGCTTTGAACCATAGTTGGTGGCGCAAAACAAACGCACTGACCAAGACTGAGATCTAGTGCCGAGGTCTCTCGGATGGGCGGCCCCGAAGGTCTCGCCTGCGGCGACCTCATGCACAGGCGTGATTGTAAGGTGCTTCTTACTTAATATCACCCATAGTAATTACCAACGGTCATAGAGAAAGCCTGGAAAACGCCATTCGGATCCTCCGCAACGCGCTTCTCTGCGAATGAGGGACCAAGCCGCGTGCAAGCTGCCAAAGATACTGAAATTCCGGGAGGGGTGGTACGTTTGGTCTGAAGTCACTCAGGTGCAGTTTAATCATCAGGCTATCCGCGGCTGAGTAGAACCGCAGATGCCAATCAACGTCGCGTTTGGAGTGTAGAGACGGTACGGTCTCGGCCGCTCCGCCGCCTTCAAAGGCAACATGACGAAGAACCTTTGCAAGATCTGGCTGCTGACAGCGATCGAGAATATCGGAGAACCAGGCAAGCCACTCGGGATCGCTCCGTTTAGGGATTTGGTGAATGCTTTTTCGATCGCTGCAATGCTGGCTGGAACTAACACGCTCATCCTTGCGGTCGAGTTGATCAAGGACAATGCGAGCGCGCCTGAGTTCGTCGTGGGATAAGCGTGGATAAAAGTCTTGCAGCCTGCGCGCCTGATCAAGGTGGCCTCTACAGATCATGGCAAGTAGGAAATACGCCCATTCGACTGGGTCCGGGTCGGCCGCCCCATAGTCAATCATCGTTACCTTGACCATGTTGACCAGAAGGCCGTAGGCGCGATCAGCATCGCCCTGCCGCAATGCGCATATGGCGAGACGGAATTTGGCTTCAGGCAGATAAGAAACGTAGTCCAGGCAGCGGATATAGCACTGCTTGGCCTCCTCCACTCTGTCCTGTTCAAGAAGAAAATCGCCTTGCTTCAGTAAAGCGCGATCACTCGCTTCCCCGATAATGCGGATGCTCTCTCGCTGTGAGGTACGCTCCACCTTGATAAGATCGCTGAATGGTCCGGGCTGGATGATTTTTTCGTCGGATCGCAGGCCTTTGTTCAACATGAACCATTGATATATTTGCGGCCTGTCATTCAGCGTATGACGCGAGTGGATCAAATTATAACCGGCTGCAGCAATTCGTTGTACTTCGTCGGGATGAGCAAAGAGATAGTCTAGTCGGTCCACAACGTTGCGGTGGTCGGCAAAGACACAGTTCTCCATATCGGTAAAGCCAGCCGTCTCCACTGCTGCCGTGCGTTCCGTCACTAAACAGGCATTCGCCCCTGGAATCTCAAAGTGCTTCCGCACAACCTCTCCAGCAACAGTTCCGCATGTAGGGACGACGAGGCTTGCGTTGAGGACGCGCGCATAGGCCTCTCCCGATAGCTGCTGGGAGGCAAGCTTGCTCTCATATGTGTGTTGCGGTGATCCTAGGCAGGGGTAACGGTCGCGGATTAACGGGAAAACCTTCTCTCGCCAAGGGTACAGGCCACTGACCTGGCCCGTTAGCGTAACCGGTATGATCTTGTGCTGGCGATAGTCGTGGTAAATCTCGGGATCGATGAAATTGGGCCAGACGAATAGGTTCTCCTTCAACTCCGGCATATATTCTGGTGTCATCGTTCCGATCGAGAAATATGTATCGATACCCCACTGCTCCATATCGGAAAGGAACCCGGTGCGCCGATCGCACCATGGATCGGCATTATGAAGGCCAAGCTTCGGGACGTCGATATGAGAACGGGTGTTGGTGATTTTTATCCGCCGCGAACCATGTGACCGATAGCCGCTTTCAAACAGCGTCAGATCCGGTTCGTACCTGTCGCAGATCTCAGCGTAGTCGCAGTCGTGGTTTATGACGACGACATCGAAGTGCGTCTCAAGGCATTTGACCTGCTGCTGCATATGCAGCAGCAGGTAACCGGCGCCATTTACATTGGGATAGTGATCCCACTGAAAGAAAACGAGCCTTGGTTTTTGATGATCTGCGTTGCTATCCATGTCCTTATCTGATGGCTTCTGAAACGGGAAGGCCGGCGTTCGGAAGCAGCTGATGCGGATAAGCCTGGTGCAAGGAATTGGCGCTGAGCATGTTCCCCACCCCTCCCGAAAGCTTCCACTCGAAATAGGCGATCGTTCTCTCGAGTCCTTCACGCAGGCACACCGTCGGCTGCCAGCCAAGTTCCTTCGTTGCGCAGCTGATATCCGGCTTCCGCTGTGTCGGGTCGTCCGCCGGCAGAGGCTTGAAGGCGATGCCTGATTTCGATCCCGTCATTTCGATCACCATTTCGGCCAATTCACGCACCTGGAATTCTACAGGGTTGCCGAGATTAATTGGACCCGTCACCCCGGTGGGCGCACCCATTAGACGGATGAAGCCGTCGATCAGATCATCCACATAACAGAACGACCGTGTCTGCGTGCCGTTTCCGAAGATGGTGATCGGCTCGCCTCGAAGCGCCTGAACGATGAAATTGGAGACGACTCGGCCGTCATTGGTCTGCATTCGTGGCCCATATGTGTTGAAGATCCGGGCCACGCGGATTTCCACGCCGTATTGACGATGATAGTCGAAAAACAGAGTTTCGGCGCACCGCTTACCTTCATCATAGCAAGCTCGCGGGCCTATGGGATTGACGCTGCCTCGATAATCCTCAGTCTGAGGGTGGACTGTCGGATCGCCATAAACTTCGCTCGTGGATGCCTGGAAGATCTTCGCCTTGGTGCGTTTGGCCAAGCCGAGCATGTTGATGGCCCCATGCACATTGGTCTTCACGGTCTGCACGGGATCGAACTGGTAGTGGACCGGTGATGCTGGGCAGGCGAGGTTGTAGATCTCGTCGACCTCCACATAAAGCGGGAAGGTGATGTCGTGGCGAAGAATCTCAAAGCGGGGATCGTCAAGAAGATGCAGAACATTTTCACGTGATCCGGTGTAGTAATTGTCCACGCAAAGGACGTCATTGCCTTCTCGCAGAAGCCTTTCGCACAAGAATGACCCCAGGAAGCCGGTGCCACCGGTTACCATAATTCGCCTTTGTCCATGCATTGTGTGCTCCATTGTTGATGGTTGCCTCGCAGATGGCGAGGATGGTCAGTAGGCTCCCCTGCCTTTAAAGACCGCAGGGATTGTGCTGAGAAGAATTTGGCAGTCCAACCATGGGGACCGGTTGTCGATGTAATATTCGTCGAGTTGCTGCTGCAGTTCGATGTCCGCGTTGCTTCGTTCGGATATTTGCCAAAGGCCTGTGAGCCCCGGCATGACGGAGCGCCGCTTGTCTCGAAATTCGCCGTCCATGGCCCGAAGGTGGTAGTCCGGAAACGGGCGGGGTCCGACGATGGCCATCTGACCCGCAACGATGTTCACCAACTGCGGGAGCTCATCGATGCTCCAAGAGCGCAGCAAATGACCTATAACCGGAAGGATGCGCGGGTCATCCTGGAGCTTGAAGTGGCTCAACCACTCGGCTCGCATGGCAGGGTTGTCCCGGAATAAGGCTTCAAGACGCTGCTCCGCATCTTGATACATTGTCCTCAATTTCAGTACGCGCACCGGCTTGCCGGACCGCCCTTCCCTGGTATGTCGAAAGAAGACGGGACCTGGATCGATGGCATAGATTGCGACCGCTGCAAACGCTACGAATGGCGCGGCCACTATCATTGCGGGGATGGCAATTGCGAGATCGAGGATCCGGCGAACCAGATCCGAGTTGACCCAACTCCCCCCGCTGATGAGGCGAACGCCGATCTCTCCGCCGATATCCGCAGGTCGCAAACCGCTTACCTTGAGCCTCGGCGTGTCGGACAGCAAAATGACTTCGGCGAACTTTCGACGCATCGTCGCCAACTCGGCAGCAAGGGAGCCCGTGTCCCCCGCAATCAGGGCAATGGATGGCCCGTCCTCGAGTGATATTTCCAAAGCGTCGGGTGAATAGAATTCCGGCCTGATGCCATACTGCCAATGGTCGGTGAAATGCGCCATGAGAGCGGGCATACGATTGCGGTTCCCTATGATTACCGCCCGTTCTCCCCAGATTCCAAGCCTCCGGCACAGGTCTCGTACGACCCAATGCAGGACAGGTTGAACAATCAGCCCGAGGCCAACAAAGCCAAGGACGCCAATCAGCAATCGCGATCCTTCTGGCAGGAGGATCGCCCCGAGCGCCGCAAAGACAGCCACTTTCACGGAAGCTATCGTGCGGCGGCGCAGATGCTCGTGGTCATGAAGCCGATATCCAGGATAGAGAGCGTCCGATGCATAGAGAATGATCGCCGCCAAGGCTGCGAAAGCGAAAACACGCTCCAGAACCGCGTTCTCGGAACCGTTCGGAAGAAACGGCAGAAGAAGAAAATAAGCGATGAGATAGCTCGCGACATCGCCAGCGACCAAAAGTGACGACGTAGCAAGCCGGCTCTGCTTACGGGATTCGGCGACCTTTGCGGGGTTTGTTACGGGTCGGACAGACGCCGGCGACGCAAATGAGGACATGATGGTATTACTCCCCTACATTCGTTGTCTCGACGCGCTCGATCCACCAACCTCATCAGCGATCGGAAACGTCCGAAGCCCCAGTCTCTGGACTATAGTCAGTGAGATGAAGGTAGGCACGACGACCGCATAACGCAGCCACAGCCGCCGCGGCTCGCATAGAAGGCGGAACGCCCATTCAAAACCACTTCTTTGGATTATCCTCGGAGCTTGCCGCTTGAGACCTGCGTGGAAATCGAAGGCAGCTCCGACGCCGATGAGCATCGAAGCATCCAGGCGCTCGCGCATGCGCGCCATCCAGAGTTCCTGCTTGGGGCTGCCGAGTCCCACCCAGATGATATCGGCGCCCGATCGATTGATCCGGTCAACGATATCGCCTTCCTCTTGCTTAGACAGTTCGCGAAAAGGCGGCGCATAGGAGCCGACTATCAGCGCCTCCGGAAATCTTAGCAGGAGTCGCGCCTGCAGCTGCTCAAGCGTCTTCGTAGTTGCACCATAGATGAAGTGGCGTAGGCCGTTGGCTCTGCCGGCCTCAAAAACAGATAGCATCAGATCAGGTCCGTAAACCCTGCCGCTTTCCGAATGGCCAGCATGCTTCAATGCCCATACCAGCGGCATGCCGTCAGGTGTCACTAGGAACGCCCGATTATGAATAGACCGAAGCTCGGGGTCCGTTTGACAGCGGACGACGCCGTGTGCGTCGCGAACGCACACATATTCTTTCTTTCCCTCTGCAACCGCCTTTTGAATGAGTCTGGTCGCGCTTTTAAGATTGACCGCCGAAATGCGAACACCGAGGACATTAGTCCATTCAAATGAGCCCATTGAATTGGGAGCTGAAGTTTGCCCGCTGTCCGACGTTTGCACTCTCATGGCTTATGCCTTCACGACCTGAACTGACGCAAGGATATGACGCCAGGCCGATTGCCTCCATAGTTACCATCGCAGCTATTGGACGTAAAAAGACTGCCTATTTGTAACTCGGCGCTGACATGAACTACGATATTTGAAGTAAGGCACATACATCTTGGTCGACCGCCTTGCTCTTTTGGATGACCTCAACACCAAAAGAACGGTATGACGCTCGCAGCGCTGCACAAGATAGTTGCTTTCGCGCAAATAATTCTGAGCAGTTCTAAGCTGCATCGACCATTCATCAATTCCAGACGAAGACGGCGGATAGATGGATGGGCCCTAGGAAGTTGATGGCATATGTGGTGACGGGTCGCGACGCGACGGAAGTATTGAACTTGTCGAAGCAGTGCTTGATGAGTTTTGAGCCTAATAGGCTTGAAGTCGTATGCAACGAGGTACTTGTGCGCGAAGGTGTAGCCATTTTTGCTGAACTTTCTCTTCACGTTGCGGATGCGGATTGAGGGAAGGCTAGAGACCCGGTCGCCACATTCGCAAGGATGGTCGACAACCAAAGTCGCTTGGCGGCGTTGAACAATCGCGCGTCGAGCCGCGCCAATAGATCCACTCACCGGCAACGCGCATGAAATGGCGGTAGAGTTTTCTAAATCGACACAGCTGGACCCCCTGTCTCCGGCGGAAAGCCGCTCGTGCCGGGAAACGCCTTTATTGCGAACCCGACAGGACGCTGCCGGAGTCCACGCCAGCTTTCTGAAGATCGCCTAGGCTGCCAAACTCCCCGGATGGCAGGATCCTGGGATGTATTCGGAAGCTTTTGTCGTTTAGATTACCGCTGTAGCGATTGCGTGCGAATCGTACCGAGCCCGGCTTGTGGTCGGGCGCATAGACATAAGCGGCAAGCCCGTTGCCACTTTCGACGGATACGATATTGTCCTCGATCCGATTTGGATCTGCCCAAGGGGGATGCCATCCTATCCCGGTGCCGTCGTCAACGCGAAAGGCTGCGCCGGATCCACCTCGAATGGTGTTTCCTATCACCAAGTTGCTCCAGCCGCCATTGATGCCAATCGCCGATACGTTGTCGGAGAGAGTATTGCCCTCGATGCGTACCCCACTGGCCTTCCCGTCGATGTAGATGGCCCAACTGATAGGAGACGGCCATTCATCGATATTTTCATATCGGGGTGGCCAGAATGTACCATCGGCCCTGTTCATAAGCTGGTCTGTGCCGGTGACCAAATTGTAGCGGATACTGCTGTTCAGGGGATCGGACTGCTCGCCCATCATCTTGATGGCCCCACCATCCGCTGTTTGCTGATTGGCGTTGCGGATCACGTTATATTCGATGATCGCGTCATGCACAGCGTCCTGGGGGCCCCATAGGGAACCACCAGCTATGCCGAACTGCGCGGCGTGTTCGATCAAGTTGTGAGCTATCCTGATATCGTCTCCCGCCTGGAACCATATCCCCGCAGTTTCAAAATAAACCCTTCCGATATCATGGATATGGTTCGACAGGATCCTGGCACGATCGGATTTGCCGAAGGTACCATAGGCCGTGCCAAGGTAAATCCCGTTACCGGCCACATTTCCGATCGCATTGCCCGCGATCAGAACATCCTTGCTTTCGGCCACGTGGATTCCAACGCCGACGTTTTCGATCACGTTGCCGAGCAGCTTGACGCGATCGGCATGTTCGAGCCGTATGGCGCCAAACCCTCTGGTGTCGGTCTCGAACTTGCCGCTACCCTGCGGGGCTCCATCACGAAAGTGAAGGCCTGACACAGCCATTCCATCGGCTCCATTCAGCCTGAAGAACGTAGGCAGAAGGCCGGCGACGACCTTGGAACTGGGTAAAAATCGGTCCGTAGGAATGTAGTCAAGCTTTCCGCCATGGCTATCGTACCACCATTCGCCCGGGGCATCGAGGAAGGCCGCCGCGCCGGTTAAAAAATAGCGACTACCTTCCTCAGTGAAGAAATAAGCGGTGCCCTTGGTATGAATGGTCTGGGTTGCGGTGTCGATTGAGACCACTGGGAGCGTGTCGCTACCCCACTGGCTTCCGGGGAGAAAGCCACCCACGATGTTCGCGACAAGCCCTTTTGCATCGCCTAACGCCGGTAAGTCGCCGCTGTGAAAGCAAAAACGCGTATTGCCTTGCCAGCCGTTGCTATCTGTTCCACACTTGGCCGCAAACAGCCACCCTTTCCGCGGATCTCCATCAAGGGGAGCATTGGGAAAACGGGCTTGCGTCTGGAGGACCCCATCTACGAAAAGGTCGCCCACCGCCTTATCTGGAGATAATTTCAGGGATGCCGTCCAACGACCGTCGGCCTGCAACACCCAATGCCCCACAAGCGGGCCGCCGTGCAGGACCGGCGTCTGGTTGCATCTCGAAGTAATGATCAGGCCGGAATCACGAGAGTCAAAGACGATCGATTGAGTGAGATAGTAATCTCCATTGCCCATCGCGATCGTGCTTTGGCCCCCCTTCGCGCGCGCGGCATCGCGCGCCCTCTCAATTGTGGCAAAAGGACCATCGGAGCGTTGAGAATTTGCTTTGGGAAGGAGGCCGCTCCAAGTGTCTTTGCCATCTGGAGAAACGTAGAGTATGGTCCGGGCCGCGGGTGCGCTGGCCAATAAATCGCTCAGGGAAGTCCCCTGCAGCTTGGCCGATAAGCTCGCTGGCGCAGCTTCCGCACAAGTCGCTTCGCTGATTGCCGTTTGCAGCCGGTCGGGTGCATCAGCGTCCGAACTCGACCATGCCAGCGCATCTGACGGTAGAAGCGGCGTCGCAAGCAAAATGCTCAGGATCGGAGCGAAGCGCAACCTCATAAGATTTGCTACTCCATTATTATGCAGCCCGCGGACGGCTGACGCACTGAAGCCGAATTGCTCGAGACGACGGGCGCATATAGCGAGAACATGATGATCGCCGTGGCAAATAGAACGAAAATGGCGTCGTTCTGAAGAAAGAACGTGCTCTCGGTCAGATTCATCACCAAAATCGCGACCGTGAAGACGTTTAACCACAGCCAACCATATTTCCGATCGTGACAATGAAGAGCCGCGCCTTGATGCACCGCGTGGAAAAGCATCAGGACGAACAAAGCCATTCCGGTTATTCCGAAGTTCAACATGGTATCGCGGAATCCATTATGAGCGTGGGGAGCCATCCATTGGAGCTTTCCCCAGATAACCCATGCTTCGGGATTCGATTCAGTCCAAAATGCCTGATAGCCGAAACCGAGAAGCAGATGATCACCTATCTGACCATCAACCAGCTCCCATAGCGGCAGGCGGCCCGTCAAAGTAGAATCCTTGCCAAGAGCTTCCAAGAACGGCACAAGGAATTCATGCAACGAAATCAGGAGACCTGCTGCTATCTGAACAGAAATCAGAACAAAGACGATACGGCTGACGCCGCGGATTCGTGGTAAGATGGAGTAGAAGCCGATCAAACAGTATGACGATGCCGTCACAATTATCGCGGTCACAGACCCTGAGCCTACGAGACACACCACGCCTGCGATCAACAGAGCCAAAGCAGTTCGCCGCAAGCTTAGAGCACCGTCCATCAGTACGGCGGTCGCCGCAAGTATCGTTATACTGGCATACCAACCGAGATTATTCTTGTGAATGAAGATACCCCGTATCGCCCCATCGGGCATGCGTGCCAGGTGCGGTGACGCTGCAAAGACGGCCAGGCTAAGGACGATGCACGTTCCAAACGTTGCGAATGCGAGTAGAAGCAACTGCCTCGGAGTGAAACGTATCGCCAACACATAGGCCAGAAGCATTGTAAACAGGAGTGCGACGGCACGCCGCAAGGTCGTCGATGGGCCGACGGACCAGAAGACAGACACAAACGGCAAGGCAACCATCAGAGGGACAAAAAGATTCCGCCTTAGTGCAATCCGAAATTGCGGAAAGTTCCGCATCAGCATCAATAGGGTATATGCATATACGGGTAGGCAGAGGAGACGCAATATGGATTTGGCCGAACCGTTGAGGTCGCCGGCGGCATCGGCCAACATAAGCGGAAAAAGCGCACCGGTCTGAAGAAAAAGAGACATGGCGGCGCCCCAACATTCTATGGCTCGCCAACCGAAGGCCAGCCTACTCGCAACTTCGGGCGCATTCGGCCTCATCGTCGGTCCCAGCTGGCTTGGACAACCAAGTGAGTGTTGATCGCGGCAATTTGGAAAGACATGGGTTCCGTCTCATAGCTGCGCTAATCACCAAAGAACAATCATCCGGCCACCTCCGCAGTCAACTAACGCAAATGAAGGTTGGGGTAATTCTAACGCTTATGCCCTCCATCAAAAGACGGTGGTGCGTTTGAGCTCTCAGTCGACCTATTCCCCAAAGGGTGAATGGCCGGGTCGACCAGCTTGCCAATAAGAGCAGATGTTACCCGTGATCATTCATCAGTAGCTTGATGATGGGCGCTAACCACGAAAGCGCGGCGCTGAGCCGCAGCTTCCGGTCAAACAAGGCAATAGTTCTGGCGCGACTGACAATCCGCAGTTGAGGTATAGAATGGTTGGGACTCTTATGGTTTTGCGTGACGGTGCTGGTCCTCGTTCTTTACGTTATACGACAAGAACGTCACTCGTTGCAGCATTAGCGGCGCTGATCTTGCCAGCTCCGGCCGAAGGCGTGGTTGCAGGGAATGACGCCGGGCCGCATCTACTTTCTCCGCAATATCTCGCGCTGCCAAACGCGCGAAAGTTCGCAACTCTGCCGCACCAACGCGTTGCGCAGCGACCCGCGTGAGAGGTGTCATGAAGCGACCGGCCATCAGCGTGCTTATCAACAATTATAATTACGCTCGCTTCGTTGGCCGTGCGATTGACAGCGTCTTGGCACAACAGGCGCCGGACATCGAGATAATCGTCGTAGACGACGGGTCAAGCGACGAATCGTGCTCCATTCTGGCCGCCTACGGCGACCGCATTAAAGTGCTCTTTCAGGAAAATCAGGGGCAGGCCGCCGCGATCAATGCCGCAGTACAACTAAGCAGTGGCGACATCCTCAGTTTTTTGGATGCAGACGACTGGTGGGCGCCGGACAAGCTGTCCGCGACTGCGGCGGCTTTCCACACGAATCCTCAGGCATCACTCGTCTATCACCGACTTCAGCCAGCGCTGACCGATGGCTCGCCGGTCCTCAAGCCAATCCCTCGAACCTTGTGTTCGGGAGATTTGTCGCCACGGCTCACTCAGTCGGCTGGCTGGTGGCCGTTCCCGATGACGTCCGCAATCGCTGTGCGACGCAGCGCGTGGGATGCTGCAGGGGATATTCCCAAACAGTTCCGCATATCTGCCGACGCTTGGCTTGTGGGCATCTATCCGTTCCTAGGGGACGTTGCTGCTTTGCCCAGTCCTCTTGGATTCTACCGTATTCACGACAATACATGGTATCGGCCGATCGATGATGCCGCCATGCTGCGAAAGCGAATGGCTCACTGGCTTGCGGTCGTTGAGGCGACAAACATCTTTCTTGCAAGCCGGGGGTTAGCAGAGAGGCTTCATCTGGCTGATCATTATCCTTACCGGATCGCGTCAGCGAAGCTGGGCGGCGTTGATTGGCGCACTCGGTTCAAAATTGCAGTCGAAGGACTTTTCTTTGCAGGAGAACCAAATTTGCTTAGGCGGGTGCGCGATGCGTTGCGCACAGCTTACAACCTCCCTCGGCTCGATCGAGACGCCGGCGTATCGGAGCCCGCGAAATGAAAGCGCTGTTGCTGGTTTCCGAACTGGAAGACTACACCATCTCCTTCGCCAACGGCGTTGCGGGACATGCGCAAGTCGTCCTGGCGGTTCCGCGCAGGCGCTATGCGCGCCTTGCCTCCTGGCTTGATCCGGCTGTCGATCTGCACCTTATGGACTGGCCAAGGCACCGCTCGCTCTCTAATCCATGGTTCCTTCACCAGCTCACACGTCTCATCCGGCGCGAACGGCCCGACCTCATCCACCTCTTAAGCAATTCTACCCTTTGGT
Source organism: Rhizobium sp. WW22 (assembly GCF_047041135.1). NCBI lineage: Bacteria > Pseudomonadati > Pseudomonadota > Alphaproteobacteria > Hyphomicrobiales > Rhizobiaceae > Rhizobium > Rhizobium sp. WW22. The sequence continues at coordinate 230,993 of NZ_CP178199.1, read as the reverse complement.
TGAACTTCGCTGCTCCGTTCTGGCGACCCATCCCGCTTGTCACGACCGTGCATGACGTGGATGTGCATCCTGGCGATTCCGATACCCGAACGCTACCTGCCTGGGCATCCGGATGTATGGTGAGGCAATCAAAACATGTCATCGTACATGGCGAGGGGCTGAAGCAGATGATCCTCGACCGATACAAAAAAGCCGCCAATTGCGTCCATGTTCTGTCCCATCCGGCCATTCCTCGTTATGCCGACCTCGCGCGGCAGCAGAAATTGGCGCGACGCCGCGCAGACGGAACCGTGCGCGTCCTGCTCTTTGGCCGGATTTTTGCTTACAAGGGCTTGGAGCATTTGATCCGCGCCGAGGCGATGCTCAAGGACTCGCTCCCCAATCTACGCATCACTGTGGCGGGCCGTGGCGACGATGCGTGGGCCTTCCAGTCACTCATGGGAGAAGCTATCCGCTATGATATTCACAACCGCTTTATTGAAGATGCGGAGGTTGCCCAGCTTTTCCTGGACGCCGATATCGTTGTTCTCCCCTACACGGAAGCCTCCCAAAGTGGGGTCCTCAACATCGCAGCGACGTTCGGCAAACCCGTTATCGTCACAGACGTCGGCGAATTGCGGGCCACTGTTCAGCCCAATAGGGTGGGATTGGTGGTTCCCCCACGGGATGCCGAACAGCTTGCGAGAGCCATCAGGGTACTGGCAGAAAACGGCGAGCTCAGAAGCCGCTTCGGGACCAACGCACTCGAATGGGCGACCGGACCGAATTCGCCTAAACAGGTCGGAGCCAAGGCCGCCGCCGTTTATCGGGAGGTGGTCGGGGCATGTTGATGAAGGCGTTCACGAGCGGAAATCAGACAGCACCACGGAATGCGGCAACCGTACGCCACTATGTGCCGGGTGGCTGCGAGAACGGCGGCGGTATCGGCAGGCTGGTTGGCTATATATCCGGTGCGGCAAGGGAGTTAGGCGGAAAACATCTGGTTACCGATACCAGAGGAGCTCGATGGTCCGTGGCGACGTCGCCGCTGCACCTATTGGGTGCCGTCTTGATGATGGTGAAAGATAGGATCGTTGCTCCGGCACGCATTCACCATATCCATGTCGCGGGTCGCGGCAGCACTTCGCGAAAACTGATCTTAACGCAGGCCGCCCGTTTTCTTCGGTGCTTTCATGTCTTGCACCTGCACGACTACGATTATGCGAGCGACTTTGCTGCCCGCTCGCCTCGGCAACAATTGCTCATCCGCCGGATGTTTCAAAATGCTGATTACGTCGTGGTGCTCGGCCAGCGTGATCATATGACACTAACGACACTGCTGGGCGTGGAGGAGTGCCGTATAGTCGTCGCACATAATTGCGTTCCCGATCCCGGAATACGCAATGTTCGGGTCGGCGAGACGCCGTTGATCGTATTCCTCGGTCGATTGAGCGAGCGTAAGGGTGTTAAGGAGCTTCTGCTTGCGCTAAGCGACCCGATCATGAAAGAGCTCCGGTGGCGAGCCGTGCTGGCTGGCGACGGGCCTGTAGAAGACTACAGACGCCAGGCCGCAGACATGGCGCTTTCAGATTTAGTGGAAATGCCAGGCTGGCTTGACGCCAACGCGGCGCGGGCCTTGTGCGCACGGGCAGATATTCTGGTCTTGCCCTCGCATGCCGAGGGCATGGCGATGGCGGTGATGAGGGTCTTGCCCACGGCCTCGCCGTCGTCACTACCCGTGTTGGGGCCCATGACGAAGCTATTTCCGATGGCGAAACTGGCATCTTCGTGCCTGTCGGAGACAAGGATGCTTTGGCTGTAGCATTGGCAAAACTGGTCAGTGATCCTGACATCAGGAGCCACCTCTCCTCCAAAGGCCGTGCCCACTATCTCAAGCACTTCAGTATGGACGCATACATGCGATCGCTGGAAAATCTCTATGAAGCAGTCTCCGCGCCACGCAAAAAAAGGGTTGGAGCACCATGACAATCTCAACTCCTCCTCCGGCCCGCAGCGGCTCGTTCCCGTCGATGCGCTATGAGCCACAGTTCCAGGCAGGGGCCAAATCGGACGATTTTGACCTGACGTCATGCTTGCGCCTCATCCGCCGAAGGACCCCCGTGATCGTGGCTCTCACCACACTGCTATTGGCACCTGCCATCCCGGTGATTTGGGGACTGAAACCGAGCTATCATGCCGAATCCCGCCTGATAATTCACAGGCCTCTGGCGACAACGCTCGGCGCGGAGGATCCCGTCCGTAACGATCCGCTGGACCTTACATCTGAGACCGAGCGGCTTCTTTCCAGAAGTGCCGCAGAAAGAGTTATCCGCGAGCTGCGGCTCGAGGAGCGGCCTGAATTCAATCCGACACTGCGGAAAACCTCACTTGTCGGCAAGGCCAGAGAAACATTTCGCGATCTGTTCGACAATGAAGGAACGTCTTTGCCGATACGAAACAACCTGGAGCCGGTAATTCCGGCGTACTACAGAGCGCTCCGGGTATGGCGCGACGGCCAAGGCGGCGTTATCGAGATCGGGTTCGATTCAAGTGATCCCGAACTGGCAGCCGCGGTTCCGAACCGGCTTCTCAGCATCTACCTCGAAGAACGGAAGGTGAGTATCCGTGGCCGTCTGGACGCAGCGGAGGGATGGATTCAACAGCGAATCGCCGAACAGCAGGTTCGGGCAAAGGCAGCCCGTGATGCTGCCGACAGTTACCAGAAAACGATGAGCGCGACCTCAAACGACGACACGCAGGGTGACCAGATCAAGTCGTTGATGGAGCTGAGCGACCGGCAGATAAAAATCGAACAAAGCCGCGCCGAGCTAACCGCAACGATTTCCACTCTCGAAGCGGCCGACGACGCCTCCCTTGCTCTGCAGAATATATCCATCCCCGACAGCATTGGCGCGATGGTACGCGACCTTCGTGCGCAACAGCAAGATCTCGATCATCTTCTTGAGACATACGGCAATAACGCCGAAGCAGTGGTCGACTTGCGTGCAAAGATACTTAAGTCCCGCACGGATCTCGGTCTTGCGGTCGATCGATATCTCCAGTCAATGCGCGCCAAACTTACGGCACTTGATCGTGAAGGAGGCGCAGTCCGATCCGCGTTAGCGGCCGCTTACGAGCAACGTTCTCGCTCTGCCCTGGCACAAACTGAGTTGGCGCGGTTACAGCGCAGTGCCGAAAGGGAGCAAACGGCGTTAGATGAGCTCGAGGCGCAGCGCCGGACCTTGGCGGGACAAGCCATGCTGCCGGGAGCGGAAGTAGAGGTTCTGTCACCGGCTGCGGTGCCGCTCGCGCCACAGGGACGCGGACGGCTTTTCTATCTGATCGGTGCCCTGCTAGGTTCGATTTCGATCGCGGTGACGGCCGCTTTCGTGGTGGAGATGTTGGATAAGACTGTCCGCAGCTTCGACCAGTTGACCGGAATGGCGCGTATCTTGCCCGCCGGGTTCATACCACGCCTGAGAAGGACAGACCGGAAAAATCAATCCATACTCTTAGGACATGTTCAAGGCGGGATGTTTGAGGAAGCGATGCGCACCATCGTAATTTCGCTCAAACAATCCAATGGTGGAAAGTTACCGAGCAGTATTCTTGTAACGTCGGCTCACAGCGGAGAAGGTAAGTCTCTGGTCGCCAGATCGCTGGCAATCGAACTCGCCGCCAGCGGAAGCTCAGTGCTGCTTGTCGATGGCGATCTCCGACGCGGAAACCTCGACTCGATTTTCAAATCGGGGCTAAAGCATGGATTGAATGAATTCCTGCGCGGGCAGGCTGGAATCCAGGAGGTTATCCACCACCACCCAAGTGGCATCGACTTCATCCCAGCCGGCGCTCTCAGTTTGCGTCGCCGCGCCGGTTTGACTGCGGTGGCTGACATCATCGAGATGGCCCGCGCGCGCGGCCAAATCGTTATCTTCGACAGCGCTCCCGTACTTGCCTCGACTGATACGAGACACCTGGCAGCGTTGGCAGAACAAACGTTAGTCATAGTGAAATGGGGCAGAACGAGCCGCCGCGCTGTCGAACTCAGCTTGCAGCATCTGAAAAACTCACGAAATTCCGAAATTCCGATTGCCATCAATAACGTTAACCCGAAGAAGCATGCGCAATACAACTTTACAGACTCAGAACTATTTTCAAAATCATTGATGAAATACTATGTTCTCAAAACATAGTTTTGAATATATTGGAAAATTTATCTTTCGAGACCAATAATTTTATCTGGGAGGTGAAAATGAGTAGACCAGAAATCTTAAGTGCCGGCTTTACAAGCAAGGATGGAGCCAATCCGTCCGAACGGTTTCGTCGCAAACCTGCCTTAACAGCCCGCAATCCCATCCGGTTTCTGGCGGTCGGGCGACAAGCCGGACGATGGACTCGGTTGACAGGCGAAGCTCGCCTATTCCGTTTGATGTCAGCTTCTCGAAGCCGTCATGCCGACGGGTTCCATTTGGGAGGAAAATTATGGATGACGCGGTGAGAAATAACGGCAGAGTCGCGCTGATTTCCGGAGTAACAGGTCAGGACGGAGCGTATTTGGCCGAAATGCTCCTGGAGAAGGGCTATATCGTTCACGGCATCAAGCGGCGCTCATCCTCCTTCAACACCACTCGTATCGAGCATCTCTACGAGGATCCCCACGTCGAGAATCCTCGCTTTATCCTGCATTTCGGAGACATGACGGATTCAACGAATCTGATCCGGATCGTTCAGGAAACCCAGCCTGACGAGATCTACAATCTTGCGGCACAAAGCCATGTCCAAGTCTCTTTCGAGACGCCGGAATATACATCCAATGCGGATGGAACAGGCACCCTCCGGCTGCTTGAAGCGGTTCGCCTCTTAGGCCTGACCAAGAAGACCCGCTTCTATCAGGCGTCCACCTCCGAACTTTACGGCAAAGTTCAGGAAGTTCCCCAGAGCGAGACAACACCGTTCTATCCTCGCTCACCCTACGCGGCTGCCAAACTTTATGCCTATTGGATCGTGGTCAATTATCGCGAGGCCTATGGCATGCATGCCTCGAATGGCATTTTGTTCAATCACGAAAGCCCCATCCGCGGCGAGACATTCGTGACGCGCAAAATTACTCGGGCGGCCGCGGCTATCCATCTTGGCCTCCAGGAACGACTCTATCTTGGCAATTTGAATGCCAAGCGTGACTGGGGGCATGCGCGAGAATATGTCCGCGGCATGTGGCTGATGTTGCAACAGGATGAACCGGAAGACTACGTCCTGGCGACCGGCGAAACCCACTCTGTTCGCTCCTTTGTCGAGAAGGCCTTTGCCAAACTGGGCATGCCGATTGCTTGGCGTGGCGAGGGTGCTGAGGAAAAGGGATACGACAAGACATCGGGTCATTGTGTGGTGGAGGTCGATCCAGCTTACTTCCGCCCGACGGAAGTTGATCTTCTGATTGGCGATCCAACGAAAGCGTATAAAAAGCTTGGCTGGAAACATGAGACCAGTCTCGATCAGCTGGTTGCGGAAATGGTTCGCGAGGACCTGAAAGTAATGGCGCGAAATGTTCCGTCGATAGGTGTGAACAAAGGCTTGGCTTATGCCTGAGGTGATCTACAGCCTTGCTGGAAAAAAGGTCTATGTCGCGGGCCACCGCGGCATGGTGGGCTCTGCGATCGTGCGACGTCTCGCTTCTGAGGACTGCGAGATTTTGACGGCCACGCGCGCCGAGGTCGATCTGAGACGGCAGGAACAGGTCGAAGCCTGGATGTGCAAACACCGCCCCGACGTTGTCTTCCTGGCCGCAGCGAGGGTCGGCGGTATTCTCGCGAACGCTACCTATCCGGCTGATTTTCTATACGATAACATGATCCTCCAAGCGAACGTCATCCATGCAGCTTATAAAACTCACGTCGAAAAGCTTATGTTTTTGGGCTCGTCCTGCATCTATCCAAAAATCGCCGATCAGCCGATCGCTGAGGAGGCGCTTCTGACCGGACCCCTTGAACCAACGAACGAATGGTATGCGATCGCCAAAATTGCCGGATTGAAGCTCTGCCAAGCTTATCGCAAACAGCACGGCAAAGATTTCATCTCGGCCATGCCGACCAATCTCTATGGTCCGGGTGACAATTTTGACCTCGAGTCGAGTCATGTCATGCCGGCACTAATACGCAAAACGCATGAAGCCAAGATTCATCAGCAGCAAGAAATATGCATCTGGGGCACTGGAAATCCACGACGCGAATTCCTGCATGTCGACGATTGCGCCGACGCGTGCGTCCATCTCATGAAGACCTATTCGGCCGAAAGTCATGTGAATGTCGGCTCCGGCGAAGATATCACCGTCCTCAACTTGGCGCATCTCGTCTCCATGGTTGTGGGTTTCGAAGGTAAAATTACTCACGATCTGACCAAACCGGATGGCACGATACGCAAACTCATGAGCGTCGACAAACTCCGCACACTCGGCTGGTCGCCTAAGATAGGGCTAAAAGAGGGCATCGCAGACGCTTATCGCTCTTTCCTGAACGGGCGCAATTTTGAACGCAGCAACGCAGTGCCGCTAAACGGCAACGCTTGAAGTGCTTCCTGGTGGATCCGTCAGTGATTCTTCCGCAGGGGCGTCCTCGCCGCCATGCTCGTCCAAGACGGTGCTGTTGACAGACATATCATCCTGGTCGTCGCAAGGCTCTGGCATCGATCATGTGGTTATTTGCGAAATCACCTAATTTGGGGAGGCGCGTTGCCCGTCCTCAGCTCTTCGAACCAGGCGAGCGACCACCTCAGTCCGGTTCTGGACCCGCAACTTGCGCATTATGTGCTGCAGATGCATCTTCACCGTATGCCCCGACAGGTTGAGCTTTCCTGCAATAACCTTGTTTGAGCAGCCACATTGCAACTCCGCGAGAACTTCCGCCTCCCGGGGAGTGAAATCGGCTATCGGCCAATATTGCGTCCTTTCATCCAAGCTTTTCTCCGCCTCGTTTCTGGCTGGAGCATGCTCGTCTGATCCATCTGCGACAACGCCCAGCAGCTGCGGGCAGAATGTTCCTCCCGCCAGAACGAGACGAAGGCCGGCAAGGGCAATATCAATGGGAAGTGATGTCGAAAAGAAACCCCGGATGCCCATCTTGAGCGCCTGACGAACTATACCGACATCATCTGTACCTAAGAGCAAGGTGACGGGAGCCTCAGGAAAGCGCTCGGCGATCGCCGCAAGATCGTCACGCAGGCTTATACTCTCGACACCCCTGCCGGCCAAATCTAGCGCAATTAAGCGCACCTCGGCTCCGAGAGCTCTATCAAGACTCTCTGTCGAGTTCATATCGATAAAATTCCAACCCGCGAATTCGCGCTCAAGAAGCTTCACCACAGTCGTGCGCGCCAATGTGGAATGTTGAATAACGACAATAGTTGGTAAATTGCGCCCGATGTGACGCTTAGCTTTAGCACTACTGGACACTTGACTGCTCCCCGAAATATTTGCAGCCCGTAATCTATGTTATTCTCGTTCTCGTTTCATGTCACGATACAAAAAGAGGTATTATTGATATCAATAGTCTTATTATCACGATAGTGATTATAGGATGTAAGCAATCATATAGATCAAACCTTTGCATGTATAATAAAATGAAATATTCATCTATCAGGATATATCGCTTCGATATGTCGCGCTGAAATCATAGGCAGAAAGCGCACCAGAGAAGCGTTGGAGGGTATTGGAAATATATATGAAATTATACAAACAAAGTCAGCAAATCCGGGTCGATGCAACTATCTATCGATCAACTTTGTTTTAAGCGCGACTTTCAATTTAAAGCCGCTGCAATATCGAATTTCGCACCTAGAGATCGCCGCCAGACACAACAAACGCAGACTGTCCGGATCTATAACAGCGTAAATATTGTTATGCCGGAATATTCCGCATCCCGGTGACCGGCATTCCGCGCAGTGTCGCTCCGAGAGGCAAAGGCCACTCGGATGATGCGATTCGGCATATATTTGAGAAATGGCACGCAAGACAACTTCATGAAGTTGAGCTTTCGCAATGCCAGCAGGAGACTATATGTCAGGTATGTCCGAAGCCCAGAATGTCGTCTACGAGGGCTGAGTGGGTGTCCATAAGGTTGCCGCCGCCACCATGGCCGCCGATGCCGGCCACTTGAAGTGCATGCTGATCGTAGAGAACATGGTCGATCTGCTGGGCATCCGCAGTGCCGCCGGCCGGAACTGCAATATTGATAGGATGGAAATAGGCGAGATTGACGTCCACCATGCTGCCGGTCGACGATCCAAATCCGCCGCCGCCAGCTTCGTGGTTGCCCGTAAAAATCGTCCCCGATGACATGTTGAAGCCACCACCGTTGCCGCCGATGCCGGCAATCTGCATGGTGCCCTGATCAAAAATTGCGTTGTTTGTCTGATGGGCTTCGGCCGAACCGCCTGCAGCGCCTACCGCGATGTTGATCGGGGAGAAGATGGCCACGTTCACATCGACCATGCTGCCGACGAAAACGCCGTTGCCGCCATGTCCCGCATAATTGTCTCCGGTAAATGTAACTGCAGTTCCCGGGCTCACCGCCGGGTCGTGGAGTGCGACATTATGGTCCCCGCCGGAACCGCCGATGCCACCCATCTGGGTTGCCCCCTGCAGGAATAGCGCGTTATTCGATTGATCGGCGTGAGCCTCAGCGCCAGGCCCAACCGCCACAGCGGTGTTCACGGGGGCAAACACCGCAACATCGGAGCTAACGAGCCCACCAAAAAAGAGGCCGTTGCCACCGGTGCCGGCATGATTGACGTCCCCACCGCCGCCGATGGCAACATTGCCGCTTCCGCCATGCCCGCCGATCCCAGCTATTTCGGTGGGATGCTGATTGATTAGTGCATCGTTACCCTGGAAGGCGTCTGCGCTCGAATGAGGTCCCGCAATGGCCACATTCGAGGGCACGAAGACGGCCAGTGCGTTGCTGTCGATCACACCGTCGCTTATCCCGTCACCGCCGCTGCCAGCTGAATTGTAGGTCGGACCCGAAGCGACATCCAGTGGAAGCCAGGTCGGGACCAGAGCCAGATGCCCAGTGGCAGAATTGGAGGTGAGGTTCTGATCGGTGCCCGTTTTGGGCAAGTCTTCCAATACGGAACGGGTTTCCGTCATAACCATCTCCATTGCACAATTGACCCACATTGAGGTGGGTGGACAACTTATGCGGCCAGAATTTCCGAACATTGTGCATCTGAACGTGAGAAAAGCAGAGCCTGCAATTCGTCTACATCCAGTCGGCTAGTATCGTAGCCATTTGGCTATCATGGATGTAGCCTTTCATCATGTTAATTTGAGAGCGTCAAAGCCGCCTCGCAGGAGAGACCCGACGTGTTTGCGCCGTTTTCTCGCAACTGTTTTCGGCTCTGAACCGGCCCTCCTCAGCCCCCTAAAATTCAGCCTGTTCGCTTGAACTGCCTTTGCTTCGAAGGATTAGGCGCGTCGATCAGGCCCCGACCTGATCACGACCATCTCATCTACAGCCTATCACGACGCACTGAGGTCAAATTGCGCTCCGTCATCTCCGAACATGCGCCCGAACGAGTGTCCCCGAATATCTAGATAGTTCGCAGATTTGACCACAGGTAATATTCACCCGCGGTTATATTGCTGGCGGTGAAATACTGAGTACGCCTGCCATAGAACCCACAGACGAAACGAAAGCGAAGGAGGAACATCAATGCCTATTCCACAAATATCTGACACGATTCATTTCAGCGACCCGATTGCCGGCGACGGGAGCGCTGGCAATGGCGGCGCTGGCAATAGCCATGGCAATATCGACTACAATCCGGTTGCGTATGTCGCCAACGTGCAATCGGTCGAAGGAGCATCTACCGATCTGCACAACGGCGACCATGTCGGACAGATGGCAGATTGGACTGCCGGTAGCGGCGGACCTGGTGGCTTTACTCAGGCCCAGAATGGCTTCCTGGCGGCAGTCACGAATAGCGGCGCCGGAGGTGCCGGAGGAGATTCTCACTCCAACGGGAGCCAGGGAAGCGTGAGCGGCGGCGATACGGCGGCGGTAAGCGCGGGTACGACGGCGACGCAATATACTCAGCTTATGGCTGATCAGCATGCCACCATTCTCGCGGGAGTCGGCGGCAACGGCGGTAACGGCAACATGGCCCGCGGCGGCGACATCTCGGCAGCGCTAGTTCACACGGATCCCTCAACGACGACCGTGAATAATGCTCTCGATCATTTCACGAACGACTTCGGCCATATCGACCTCAGCCATCTTGGCTCATGAACCACGAGCCCAAGGGTCGCCGGGTTTGGCTGGCGACCCTCATAGGCTGCGCAATCTACCGGCAGCCTCGTCTTGTCAGCATCACGTGGAGCGAGATCGATAATGGCAACGCCTTCTGTAACGCCATCGCGCCCACAGACAGAGCTCGTTGTTGCGCTGCGGGCCTGCGCCGGAGCCCTAGGGTTGGTTTTCCTCTATAGCTGCGGCTACAATCTCTTCCTCTTAGCACCTTCCGTCTATCTCCTGCAGATCTATGACAGGGTTCTATCGAGCCGAAGCGCTGACACGCTTCTGATGCTGACAATGATCATCGCCATCGCCGTGGTGGTCGGCGCAATGCTGGACATCGTGCGGCGGGCAGCTCTCTCGCGCATCGGCAGCTGGCTGGATCACAGACTACGGCCCATGGTGCTCACCGCATCATTCGAATATGCTGCGCGCGCCGATGCGGGAGCCGCCACAGAATGCTACAGGGACTTGGCCACCTTACGCCAATTCCTGGATTCACCGGCAAGTTCCCTGTTTTTTGACGTACCCTGGGCGCCGGTTTTCCTGCTCCTGCTCTTTCTTGTTCATCCCCTGCTTGGGGCGATCGGTCTTCTGAGCGCACTGGCGCTTCTGCTGTTTGCGTTCCTCACGGAATTGGCGACGCAACAGCCGCTCGCCCGCGCCAATCTTGCCCTTTCTAGAAGCTATATGCGATTTGCGAGCATCCTCAAAAACATCGAGGTGATCCGGGCAATGGGCATGCAGTATGGTGCAGCGTTGCTGGTCTATCGCGATGCGGAAATGGCAAGAAGGGCGCAAGACATTGCGATGCATCGAACGGAGATCATTCTTGGTTTCTCCAAATCGATCCGGACACTCGCGCAGATCCTGATGATGGGATCTGCCACATGGCTCGTGCTTGCGAGCAACAGCAGCCCCGGCATCATCTTCGTTGCGAGCCTGCTGCTCGGGCGCGGGCTTGCGCCGATCGAGGGCGCGATAGGTGCATGGCGCTCCCTGACCTTTGCTCGCAATGCCTTCAATCGCCTTAACCGAATGCTGATCGCCGTTGCATCGGAACGCGATGCCCGAACGATACCGCAACCGGAACCCAATGGCCTCGTTCTCGATAACGTCGGCTATATTCAGCCATTCGCCAACAGGCAGATACTGACGGGCATCACATTGCGCCTGGCGCCCGGCGATTGCGTCGCCCTCATCGGCCCGTCGGGATCGGGGAAATCGACGCTAGGTCGCGTCATCGCCGGCGTTGTGCAAGCAACAAGCGGCTGCGCTCTTCTTGGCGGGGTCGATATTTCGGCCCTACGCCTTTGCGGAGGGACCCACCACGTCGGATACCTGCCGCAGGACATCGAACTCTTCGGCGGAGCAATCAAGGATGTGATCGGCCGGCTGGATGGAGCAGATTCTGCCAAAGCGATCGATGCCGCGAAGCTGGTTGGATTGCACGAAGCGATCATGCGGCTGCCAAAGGGCTACGAGACCGATATCGGCGAAGGCGGAAGCCTGCTCCTTCGCGCTCAGCGCCAACAGCTGGGATTGGCACGGGCCGCCTATGGAAATCCGTCCCTCATCGTTCTCGACGATCCGAATTCGAGCCTGGATTATGACGGCGAGCGCATGCTTTACAAGGCGATCGAGCGCATGAAATCGAGGGGCATGACCGTCGTTATCATAACTCACCGGATGGGTATCCTGCCAGTTACCAACAAGATTGCGATTATGCGCAACGGGACGGTATCCGCCTTCGGCGACAGTGAGCGGATTTATGAAACCTATCTTCAACCGCCATCTCGAACAGGAACGTAGGGAGGAACGCCATGACCCTTGTTCGACTGGACGCAACGCTGGCAAGATTTTCGAATTCATCAAGAGCTAGTCAACGGTTCGCTGAACGATCAATTGCGGCGCCCAAGCAACTGGTAGCCTACGCGCCGGTGATCGAGTCGAAACAGCGCGGACCCGCGCCCCCTTCGCCGATACCGAGGCTTAGAGGCGTTATCTGGACAGGGAACCTATTAATCGGCGTCTTCATAGTCGGATTGGGAATCTGGTCAGTTCTCGCACCGCTGAAAAGTGCAGCGGTTGCATCGGGCGTCATCGAACCGGAGTCCAGCCGCAAGACCATTCAGCACCTGGAAGGCGGAATCGTGCGACGCATACTCGTCAAGAACGGCGACGCGGTCACGGCCGGTCAAGTCTTGATAGAACTCGACGACACGAAGTCCCGCTCGGAGCGCGACAGCATCCAAGGCCAGCTTTGGGACGCCGAAGGAAGCCGCGCCCGCCTGCTTGCCGAGCAAACGGGCACCGATGATATAGTCTTTCCGCAGGATCTCAGGGTAGCAATGGACAAAGATCTTTCGGTCGGCGCGATTATAACCGGACAACGGAAAATCTTTGAAGCGCGCCGCGAGGTCATGCAGGCAGAAGCTGGTATCACCAATGAGAAAATCGCGCAGGTTCGGCAGGAAATCATCGGACTTAGCGCGCAAAAGGCGGCACTGACCGATAGAGCGGTAATCTCGCAGCAGGAACTGAATCAGGTTACGGCTCTCAACGCCAAGGGATTGGAACGAAAGAATACTGTTCTCAACCTTCAGCGGGAAAAAGCAGACCTTGCCGGCCAGCAGGGTCAGGTGGAGGCGCAGATTTCCCGCGCCTACCAAGTGATCAGCGGGGCGCAGGCCGATCTCGCAAAGCTTGAGAGCGACCGGCTGAGCGAAGTCGCGCAGGGCATGCGCGATACGGAAAACCAGATAATGCAATTGCGCGAGCGCTTGTGGGCGATCGACGACCAGCTTTCAAGGACCGAGATCCGTGCCCCCGAAGATGGAACAATCATGAACCTGCGCATCCACACCGCCGGCGGAGTGATCGGCGCGGGCGAGCCGCTCGTGGATCTTGTGCCGCGCAGCGATCGGCTCATCGTATCAGCCCATGTCAGACCGGAAGACATCAATCTCGTCCGTGCGGGGCTTGAGGCGCAGGTTCACCTCCTCCCATACAATCAGCGGCGCGTTCCATTGCTGAAGGGCCGGGTCGAATATGTATCGGCGGACCGTCTCACCGACGCGCAGAGCGGCCAGCCGTACTTTGCCGCGACGATCCGAGTGACGGACAAGCGGTTGGCGAAAATGAGCGACGTCGAACTGGTCGCGGGCATGCCCGTACAGACATTGATCGAAACGGGCAAAAGCAGCGTGGCGTTCTATGCCATCAGACCACTCCTCGACAGCTTCAACAGAGCATTTCGTGAGGACTGAAGCGGTGATGGGCAAGAGAAAATTCAACGACGACCAGATTACCGGCATTCTGAAGGAGCACCAGGCAGGGGTGACGGTGGCGGATGTTTGCCACAAGCACGGCATCAGCGAACCGACCTTCTATCGATGGCAATCCCTGCAGTCCGGAAATACCGGTCTCGATACCAAAAGATTGAGAGCACTGGAGGAAGAGAACCAGAAGCTCAAGAAGCTTCTGGCCGAAGCCATGCTCTCGGCGGCGACGCTGAGTGAGATGCTAGCGAAGACATCGAATGGGCGACACTAACCGTTAAGCCTTTCATTTCAGCAATAATCGCCCTCTCCACAGCACTCTTCGGTGATCCAATGGTTGGATCCTGTTCTGCTTCGATCACCATCCACACTTTATAGCCGCGCTCGAAGGACCTGATGAAGGGCGCAGGCCTCACGTGTGGCGGTCCTAAACATAATTCGCGTCGAAGGACGATCTTGCCGTGTTTGCATAGCGGTAGGCACTGGAAAACACCACAAAAAGATGGTCGACCGCGGCGGCAACGCCTCAGATCCCTTGGAAGCAATCATGTCGTTCTGTCTCTCCAAGGATCACAGAGGAGAGAAGGCGGAAGGTTGCCCGCTTTGGCGCTGAGTGCGGATGCGGCTCGGCAAAAATGAGAGGTTAGGCACCCATATGAGAACGTACTGCCGGCTTCGTCTTCGAGAGCGATATGCCTACTCCTTTTGACGGAGAGCCAGCGCTGTTCGGTGAAGTTGAATAAAAAGCAACCTGTCGTATCATTTGCAGCTATTCCTTTTGAAAAAGGAGACGAGCATGTCCTCCAGGAAAAACCCGAAGCGGCCGCGTAATGCTGCACGCAGGCATTTTCTAGGTGTCGCCGCAGCGGCCGGTGCCGGGCTTGCTGGCCTAGCAGCCTTGGCAATGGCAATTTCTACCTCTCCTGCAAGTGCGATGGGGCGTCTTTGGGGGCGGGGCGACGCTGATGGACACGGAGACTCTCACGGCAGTGCTCCCGGTGGAGGCTATGGCGGCGGTGCGAACTGCTTTCTGCGTGGTACGGCGATCCTCACCGATCGCGGTGAAAAGCCCGTAGAAGATCTACGCATCAATGATTGCGTGACCCTTCCGGACGGGAGCGCCCGCCCAATCAAATGGATCGGTCGCCAAGTCTTCAAGAAGAGCGGCGCCCTCTGGCACAAGGACGTCATCCCGATCCGAGTTTCCCGTTACGCGCTGGATGGCCACACACCACATTCCGATCTGTACCTGTCGCCCGGCCATGCGCTGTTTCTGGACGGCGTTTTTATCCGCGTGAAGGAACTTGTAAACGGCACGACTATCGCACCTGTAATCCCAGCCGACGGCATGCCGATTGAGTACTATGCCGTGATGCTCGATACCCATGAAGTCATCCTTGCCGAGGGTGCTGCTGCCGAGACTTTTTGTCTAAAGGGTAGCAATCACGAGAACTTCGCCAATTTTGCCGAGTACACGCGTCTCTACGGCGAAGAACGCACCGTGATGACATCCTATGCGCCGGTGCTTGGGGGCGGCTGGATGCATTTTAAAGCGCTTATCCTGCTCGGCGTTTCCCCGCTAGTGCCAGTGCGCGATCCGGTCCGGGATGCCTGCGAGAAAATCAACGCACGAGCCAAGGAGCTATCGCCCTGATAAGCTGCGCGACTGCGATCAAAGTCTCCGGGCTTCAGGGTGGGTTCAAGTCGGAATTTACATACGTCCAACTCGGATTTCAACTTCGTCCAATCCGGAATTTTGCCGTCCGTTTCGGATGTGAACATGTGCCAGCTTGGGGCCACAACAAGAGCAGTCCGAAATCGATGGGATGGAATGCTCCCGCTCCCCCGGTGCTAGAATGGCATCGTGTGTGGAAGGCTCCCGCGTTGAGGGAAAATGGCTTCATTATGCAGCGCATCTCGAGTGCAGTCGTGGGTAGCGTCGCCTTAACTGATTCTGGCCGAAGGAGGGGCTTGTGCGCCGAACGTCAGAGCACGCTGGACAATGCGATTTCACGCCAGGTTGTGACGGCATCGGCGCGGAGTTGGCGGTGGGCTGCGGCAGTGTGACATTTCCGATGTAGGTGGAAGAGGTTGGCGATCTGGCCATGGGCTGAAACGAAATGTTGGCATTGTCGCGTCGACTTGAAGCGCATCATGCGCCTCTCTCGTCGTCTCAGCGGAAGATGAGAATTTTCAGCGCGGTTGTTCAATCCTTTATGCGAGCGATGCTCGACGTCTGGCATCAACTCAGCCCTTGCGGCGGCGTAAGAGCGCAACTTGTCGGTTACCATCACTCGCGGCATGACGCCCTGTCCTTTGAGCAGCTTGCGCATCAGCCGAAGAGCTGCCTTTTTGTTTCTCCGGCTTTGCAACAGAGCATCGAGAACGAAACCATCCTGATCTACGGCACGCCAAAGCCAATATTTCCTGCCCTTGATCGAGACGACCAGGCGAGTGGCGCAGGGGAATTTCACCCCCACGCTCTCTCAGAACCGGACGTGATACTCTCGCATCATCCGGCTCCCATTGTTCGACCGTATCCATGAAGCAGAGGCCAATGGGCGAACAGCCGAGGTTGGCGCTGCGCGATGCGCAAAAGCCAATGCCGGGATCGCCGCTTATGCCCACGCAAGGACTTGTACTTTCCCGAGGCCCATCGGGCCAAGTATCGCTCGACACTCCAGAGCGTAGGTTGGAGAGCTGAAGGACAGAACCGACCATAGTAATTGATCCAGCCGCGGATGTACGAGTTGAACATCCGTGCCAGATCATCGAGAGCCCTGTCACTGCGAAGGTGCAAGGACCAACTACGGATCGTGCCCCGTATCGCCTTGAGCGCCGTCGGACTGGCCGCAGGACCGAATGAAACACCCATGCCCCCGGCCTTCTTGCTCACAAGTCTCGGCCGGAAAGCGTAGCCGAGAAAGTCGAACTTGTAGACCGGATGAGTGCCTCGCCGACTTTCATCCCTGCAATAGACGATTTTGGTCTTGTCAGGATGAAGCGTCAGCCCACAATCAGTAAAACGCGCGTCCAGAGCGTTCCGAAGCGCCATCGCCTGGTCCTCGGTCCGACAATGACAGATCGCGTCGTCAGCATAACGCTCAAACGGAATGTTCGGGAAATTCCGACACATCCACATGTCAAACGCATAGTGAAGAAAGAGGTTTGCCAAGAGAGGGCTGATTACCCCGCCCTGTGGCGTTCCTCGTTCTCTGGCGACGAGATTTCCGTCCGGCATCTGCACTGGCGCTTTCAGCCATCGTTCAATGTATAAAAGCACCCACGGGCAATCGGTGTGCTTGCGCACAGCCCGCATCAGCAGGTCCGGTTCAATGCTATCAAAGAAAGCCTTGATATCGAGATCAAGAACCCAGTTGTAACGCCAGCATCGCTGCCGCGCCACGCTGATCGCATCGAGTGCCGATTTGCCGGGCCGATACCCATAGGAATCCGGATGGAATTCAGGCTCCACCGCCGGTTCCAGATGGCGTTTGACCACCATCTGCGCAATGCGATCGGCGACCGTGGGTATGCCCAGCGGGCGCGTCTTCCCATCGCTCTTGGGTATGTCGACCCGCCGCACCGGCGGCGGAAAGTAGCTGCCCGACGCCAGCCGATTCCAGAGCTTGTACAGGTTGTTCGTAAGATCAGCCTCAAAGTCCAAAATCGTCTGGCCGTCAATACCAGCCGCTCCTTGGTTGGCTCTAACCCTCTTATATGCTTCCCACACCTCCCTTTTCGGGATCGCGTACGGCTTTGCTCTATCCACGAGGATCCTCCCGTCGCCGGTTGTCCACGCTCCAGAGCTGAACAACGCAGCCCCTTCGCTCCAGCCCCATTACAGGACCTTCAGCACTACTACGGGCTGCTCCGCCCCTGTGCTCCGCTTCGGTAATCTCACCCTCGCAGGGACCGCCGGCTTGGGTTTCTCCCTTAACATCGGAGCGACAGGTTCCCGCGTTCCACACGAAAGCCTGGTTAAGAGTCACGCCGCCTTCATGCCGGATGCCGCCTGGGCAGAAATCAGGTCGCCCCCCAGACTTGTCCCGGGCTAACGAATTCCTCCCGGTTTCGACATCATCTTGCACTTTTCGACACGTCATCAGCGGTTCGCTTGCGCTCGTCTCTCTAAACCTCACCTGACGGACTAACGTCCGCCTTTTCTGCAACGCTCACCACCACGGCTCTTTACCGTTGCAGCTTGCAGTGGTTTGAAACCTACCCCTGACGGTCGGCTTCGAGGGACCATACCCTCATCTTCCGTGCAGCTCGGCTCCCACACTGCTGTGGGTGCCTCGCGGCACACTCTCATCGAGCTGCCACTTGTCGGCAAAGTGGCCTCGTGAGCGCCGCCGGAGCTGATGAGCGAACTTCAAGCCGAATTTTGCCGCCCATTCCGTGACGGTCTGAAACGTGACCGTGATGCCGCGCTCCGCCAATAGATCTTCGACGTCGCGCAGGCTCAGCGGGAATCGATAATACAGCCATACCGCATGGGCAATGATCTCAGCAGGAAACCGGTGGCGTCTGAAGTGAGCATGCGGGGCTTCGGTCATGACAGACCGAATACCAAGTCGATTCAAACCAGCCGGTTAAGGCGACGCCACCATTGCGGATTGAACGAACAATCAGCGCATATGTATGGCTGCTTGTCTTCTGGAAATCAGCGAGGCGCTAAGGCCAATCGCCCTCCCATTCGGAGGGCTCATACCTCGTTTTTCTTATTCTCTTTGAGCACCATATCGACCCTGCGCAGCAGGCTTTTCAACTCTGGCTCGCGGACATGAGCGGCGGCCTCATTGGGCGAGAACCACTGCAGGTGGCGCTGACCGCGCTCGGGAAAGCGCTCGACTAATTCGGCGACTTCAAGCAGATGAACCTGAACGACGGCGGGGACAGTATCGCCGGTATCGAGAGACTTCAAATAGGTGTAATAGCCAAAACTCTTCTTCCTGGCCTTTCCCTTGACGCCGGCCTCTTCCCAGGCCTCACGTTCGGCGACCTGATGCGGCAGCTTGCCAACGATCGGCCATCCCTTTGGAATGATCCACCGACGGCTGTCGCGCGAGGTGATCAGCAGGATTTCTACATCTTTCAGCACCGGCGAGCGCCTATAGCAGATCGCGGCATATTGCTCGATCGGCCGACCGGCGAAGAGCTTTTCTGCCGCGTCCGCCAAACGGCTGAGATAGGTCTTTTTACTCATGTGCGGTCACTGCAACCGGTTGGGCCGGGCCTGGAGTCCGGCTTTGCAGGAGTTCGCCGCGCTCCTCCAGAACGGGATAGGCGGCAGCGGCGACCAGATGGGAATTGATCTGTTTGAGATCACGTAGCAGGTCGAGGTGAAGAGAACTGGTCTCGACGGTCTCGATCCCGCCTTGCCGCAGGCGTTGGAAATGAGCCTCCGTACCCTCACGCTCCGCTTTGCGAAAGATAACCTTCTCCTCCGCCAGCATGCGAGCGGTGCTCTCGTTTTGGGTCATGAGCAAGGCCGCCGTCGTGCGCAGGTTCGTCTGCAATCGATCGAACAGCCGCGCCAATTCAAGTTGGCCCTCCTTCGAGAAGTTCAGACCCCGGCGCAGACGTTTGGCCAGATGCGGCAAGAGGTTCTGATCGAGAACGTCGCCGGCGTGTTCCATATTCATCGAGAACAGCAGGATCTCGTTCAAGCGTCGTCTGTCGGCCTCGCCGAGTTCATCGGGATCGATCGAGGTGAGATAGGTCTTTACGGCCGCATTCAGACTGTCGAGGATATTGTCCAGCGACCGCAATCGCGTCAGCGCCTTTCGATCCGTATCCGACAGGGCAGTCTTGGCGCCGGCGAGCATTTCGGAGAGGACATCGACCAATCTCAATGCCTCCCGTGCTGCCGCGCCAAGCGCGACGACAGGCGTCTCCTTGGCAGCCGGGTCGAGATATCGGGGACGCGTCGGATCGGCCTCGTCAATCTTCCGCGGCAGCAATTTGGTCAGGAGATCGGCATAGGGCCGCAATAGCGGCATGAACACCATGGCCAAAACGACGTTGAAGGCGGTATGAAAATTGGCGACGGCGCGGGCGCTATCGCTATCCACCAGCGCCGACAGGCGCGTGACCGGTTCGAGAAAGCCAATCAGCGCGGCGACGCCGACAATGCGTGTCATCATATTGCCGATGGGTAGGCGTTTCACCGATAGATCGGTCCCCGATTGCCCTTCGATGAGCGGATTGATCGCGGTTCCGAGATTGGCGCCCAGAACGAGCGCAAAAGCCTGGTCGACATCGACAAGGCCCTTGCTCGCGAGAGACATGATGAGCAACACGACGGCCACGCTGGAATGGGCGGCCCATGTCAGAATAGCGGCAAGGAGCATGCTCAGCACCGGCGTCGCGGCAATCGCATCGAGGACGTATGCAAGCGCCGTCGATCCCTCATACTGAGTCATCAGGTCGAGAAGTTGATGCAGCGCCAGAAGCATGAAGCCAAGCCCGACCATAACCCGGCCAAGATCGTGCACGCGTGAATTCCCGGTTCGGCGGAACATCAGCACGCCGATCAGGATCAGCGCCGGGGAAGCCGCCGCGACATTGAAAGACAACACCTGGACGATCAGGGTCGTGCCAACATTGGCTCCCAGCATGACGGCAAGCGCCGGCACAAGATCCACCAGGCCACCGGCCGCGAAGCCGGAAGCCATCAGGCCGGTTGCCGTGCTGCTCTGCAGGATGGCAGTGACGCCGATCCCGGCAAAAAACGCCTTGGTGCGATTGCTAAGCGCGCGGCCCAGAAAAGACCGCAGATCAGGTCCGAAGGCGCGCTGAATGCCGGTCTGGACCATACGCGTGCCCCAGAGCAGAAGGGCGATGTGGCCGGCCAGAGCAACGAGGCCGAGGATAAGCGCCATAATGGTCCTCCATAAGCCTGCGATCTCTCCCGAGACAAGCGCTGGGAATCAAGATTGCAGATTGTAAACTTTCATTAGCCGACTATGTTCTTTGTCTTTGCACCTTTTGCAAGGGCGGATTGTCATAAAACTGTCGTAAATCAAGTTTTTGTTTTATAAACAACGGGATATGGTCCCCCTATCCGCCTCTGATCGTCTCGCGCCAGACGAGGTCCGCCTGCATTGTCAAAGACTTGCCCTTGACAATGCCGCTTTCGGCCAACCAGGTTACGGCCTCACGTGCAATTGCCGTGACTGGCTGCGAAAACGTGGTCAGCCGGTAGGAAGACCAGGACGCCTGTTCGATGTCGTCGAAACCGACGACGCAGAGCTGCTGCGGGATCGACAAGGAAAACTGATGGCGAGCGGCATCCATGAAGCCACAGGCTAGCAGATCGGTCGCACAGAAGACGGCATCGGGCCGCTCCTTTCGTGTCAGCAGGCGCTGTGCCACGATCTGACCCGCCTCATATCCGGTCCAACCATGCCTTTCCACCACGACACTAAGACCGTGCTCGCGAGCGGCGGCTATAAAGCCCTCCTCCCTTGCCATGAGGCTTGGCGTACCAGCCTCAGAATTCGCAAAGGCGAGCCGCGCGCAGCCAGCACGCACAAACGCCGTTACCACACGTGCGGCCGCCTCGCGGTCGTCGAGATTGATGTGCAGCGGCCCCGACTGATCTTCATCGCGATTGATCAATACGAGCCGCTGTCCGCTCCGCAGACAGAGCTGCGTAATCGACTTGTCCGGCAGGCCTGAAAGGATCACGGATGCATCGGCCCGGTAGCGGATCGCCTGCTGCAGCGCTTTGTTGACGCTGCCGTCGGAACGATCGGTATTGATCAGCATCGCCACCTTTCCGGCAAGTTGCAAGTGCAGCGTCAGTTCGCGTAGAAGGGCGGAGCGATAGGGTGTCGCGACATCCGAAACGATGAGGCAGACGATGCCGCTTTCGTTGCGCATCAACCCACGGGCAAGATGATTGACCTGGTATCCCAACTCTTCCGCCGCCTGCAGGACCTTCTGCCTGGTAGCCTCGGAGACGCTCGCCCCCGGCGTGAAGGCGCGCGAGACCGCCGAGCGCGAAACACCTGCGCGCTGCGCCACTTCCTCAGCGCTGACAAAATCTCGTTGCGACACGGCGCCTCCCCTATTCGCCACAAGACTTCATCATAGTTTGCAATCGCGTGCAACACATTGATCATGGCGGCATTGTGAAACTTTTGTGAAAATTCGGGTTGACAGCGCAAGCCGAGCAATGCAGCATTTGCACACGCTTGCAAAAAGCGCTCGGCGTGGAGGCGCCGCATAGCAGGGAGGACATCATGCGATTGATCAACATGGCTGCGGCAACCCTTGCCGCGGGAATATCTCTTATTGCCTGGTCGGCCCATGCAGCCGGCGATCTCAATGTGATCTGCTCTGCCGATCCCGAAGTCTGCGATCTGATGAAGGGGCTGTTCGAGAAGCAGAGCGACATCAAGGTCAACATGGTTCGGCTTTCGGCCGGCGAAACGTACGCCAAGATCCGCGCCGAGGCGCGTAATCCAAAGACGGACATCTGGTGGGCTGGAACCGGCGACCCGCATTTGCAGGCCGCAGCCGAGGGCTTGACGCTGGAATATAAATCACCGCTTTTCGATCAGCTTCAGGGCTGGGCGAAGAAGCAGGCAGAAAGCGCCAATTTCCGTACGGTCGGCGTTTATGCGGGAGCGCTTGGCTGGGGCTATAACACGGACATCTTGAAGAAGAAGGGCTTGAAGGAGCCCAAATGCTGGGCCGACCTTCCTGACCCCTCCTATAAGGGCGAGATCCAGATCGCCAATCCGAACTCGTCGGGGACATCCTACAACACGCTAGCGACACTTGTGCAGATCATGGGCGAGGACAAGGCCTTCGATTACCTATCGAAGCTCAATGCCAATGTCTCGCAATATACCAAGTCTGGTTCCGCCCCTGTGAAGGCGGCTGCTCGCGGGGAATCGACGATCGGCATCGTTTTCATGCATGACGCGGTTGCACAGACCGTCGAAGGCTTTCCCATCAAGGCGGTCGCACCGTGCGAAGGCACGGGCTACGAGATTGGCTCCATGTCGATCATCAAGGGCGCCAGAAATCTAGATAATGCCAAGAAGTGGTATGATTGGGCGCTCAGCGCCGAGGCGCAATCGCACATGAAGGATGCCAAGTCCTATCAGCTTCCCTCCAACAAGTCGGCTGCCGTTCCGAAGGAAGCCCCGAAGTTCGAGGACATTAAGCTGATCGACTACGACTTCAAGAAATACGGCGATCCCACGATCCGCAAGGCCCTGCTTGCGCGATGGGACAAGGAAATCGGCGCCAAGGCCAACTGACGGCTTTTTCGACTGCCCTCGCAGGCCGGTTCCTCGCACATCCGACCTGCTTCATCTCTGAATTTTGCTGAATGGGATGCGAATCCGACCATGACCAATAGCAAACGCCGGCTGGATGTTGCGCTGATCTTCGGTACTGCTGCCCTGATACTCCTCCCATGGTATCGCATCGAGGGCGGCTTCTTCAGCCTTGGCTGGTTAGGCAGCTTTCCAAGCGACCCCTCCACAGCGCCTGGGATCCTGCAGATTGCCAGCTACGGCCGATGGTGGCTCGCGATCGCCGCCGGGCTCCTAATGCTCGGTGGCATCGCGCGCTTCATATCCAGTCCGATGTCGCGCGGCGCGCTCATGACGCTTGCCGGTGCATTGGGTTTTGCCTTTTTGTCGCTGCAGGGACTCGCGATCACGTCGGCGGGCTGGAGCTGGTCGATCTGCGAGACCATCTTCGGTGCGCTGGCGGACGGCCAACCAGCGATGGGTGCCGGCGCCATTATCCTAGGCATCGTCTTCGTCCTGCTCTTTTCATTTGGCCTTGCCGAACGCGGCGTAATGAAGGGCGATGCCTTCGTTGTCAGTGCCGTCACCATGCTGGTCGTGCTGGTCGCGATCTTTGTGTTCTATCCCGTTGGCAGCATGTTTGTCGGCGCTTTCCAGTCATTCGACGGATCGTTCGATCCCGGCGGCTTCACGACGAACATCCAGGATCCGTCGATCTGGAGTCTTGGCTGCGTGGTTGGCGGCGACCGTTGCGGTGTGGCCTGGCGCACACTCTTGCTGGCGATCCTGACGGCAGGCGCGTCGACGCTACTTGGGCTCTGCTTTGCCCTTGTCGCCACTCGCACCCGCTTTCCCTTCAAGAAGGGACTGAGGCTTCTCACGATCCTGCCGATCATCACACCGCCCTTCGTAGTCGGTCTGGCGCTGACCCTGCTGTTCGGACGGGCCGGTGTAGTCACCCAAGCTGCGGCCTCGATCTTCGGAACCGAACCCAGCCGCTGGCTCTATGGCCTGACGGGTATCTGGATCGCGCAGGTTCTTTCCTTTACGCCAATTTCCTTTCTTGTCCTCATCGGCGTGGTCGAAGGCGTCAGCCCGTCGATGGAAGAGGCGTCACAGACCCTGCGCGCCAATCGCTGGCGCACGTTTTGGCGCGTGTCCCTGCCGCTGATGAAGCCGGGTCTCGCAAACGCCTTCCTGATCGGCTTCATCGAAAGCATGGCGGATTTCGGCAATCCGATGGTTCTCGGCGGCAGCCACGGGGTTCTGTCGACAGAGATATTCTTCAGTGTCGTCGGCGCACAGAACGATCCGTCGCGCGCGGCAGTCCTTGCCATGATCCTGCTCGTCTTCACGCTCAGCGCCTTCCTCGCGCAACGCCTCTGGCTACAGGGCAAGAGCTTTGCGACGGTGACAGGCAAGGGAGATTCGGGCGCTCATGGCGCCCTGCCCCGCGGCCTCTCGATCGCGGTCCATACGCTCGTCATCCCCTGGATGGTGTTCACCGTCGTTGTCTACGTCATGATACTCTTCGGCGGCTTTGTCCGCACCTGGGGTCTCGACAACACGCTGACGGTGGAACATTACGTCAAGGCCTTCTCGATCGGCCTACGTGACGATGGCGGCATCGCCTGGACCGGTGTTGCCTGGAACTCCTTCTGGACGACGATGGAGATCGCCCTGATCTCCGCGCCCTTGACGGCTGCCGTCGGCCTTCTGACGGCCTATCTGATCGTGCGCCAGAAATTCGTCGGGCGCGGCCTGTTCGAATTCGCGCTGATGATGAGCTTTGCCATCCCCGGCACGGTCATCGGCATCAGCTACATCATGGCCTTCAACCTGCCGCCGCTGGAGATGACCGGGACTGCGCTCATTCTCATTGCCTGCTTCGTGTTTCGCAACATGCCGGTCGGTGTGCGCGGCGGCGTTGCCGCCATGAGCCAGCTCGACAAAAGCCTCGACGAGGCATCGCTGACATTGCGGGCCGACAGCCTGCGCACCATCCGGAAAGTAATTCTGCCGCTGCTGCGGCCGGCGATTACCGCAGCACTTGTCTATTCCTTCGTACGGGCCATCACCTCGATCAGCGCCGCTATCTTCCTCGTCAGCGCCCAGTACAACATGTCCACGGCCTATATCGTCGGCCTGGTCGAAAACGGCGAGTATGGCATCGCAATCGCTTATTCCTCCGCCCTTATCGTCGTCATGATATCAGTCATTGCCGGGTTCCAGCTGCTCGTCGGAGAAAGGCGGCTGCGGCGCGTAAACCGCGTCGCGATGACGCCGTCGCCGACCGCGCCCGCATCCATCGTTCAGGAGAAAACCGCATGAATCCGAAGGCTCCCGGTTCCGTCGTCTTCGAGAATGTTCGAAAAACCTTCGGCGCGTTCACGGCCATTCCCGATCTGTCGCTCACCATCGAGCCCGGCACGCTCGTCACCCTGCTCGGCCCTTCCGGCTGCGGCAAGACGACGACGCTTCGCATGCTGGCGGGGCTGGAACACCCCTCCTCCGGCCGCATTCTGATCGGCGGCAAGGATGTCACCATGCTTCCGGCCAATGAACGCGACGTCTCGATGGTCTTCCAGAGCTATGCCTTGTTTCCGCATATGACGGCGCTCGACAATGTCGCCTATGGACTGGAATCCTCCGGCATGAAACGCAGGGACGCACGCGAGAAGGCGGAAGGTGCGCTTGGCCTTGTCGGCCTTGCCGGCATGGGCTCGCGTCTTCCGGCCGAACTTTCCGGGGGCCAGCAGCAGCGTGTCGCCGTGGCGCGTGCGCTCGTCGTCGAACCTCAGGTGCTGCTTCTCGACGAGCCGCTTTCCAATCTCGATGCTCGGCTGCGCCGGCGCGTCCGGACGGATATCCGCGAATTGCAGCAGCGGCTTGGCTTTACTGCCGTCTATGTGACCCATGACCAGGACGAAGCACTTGCCGTATCCGATCGCATCATCGTCATGAAGGATGGCGGCATCGCGCAGCAGGGTGCACCGCGCGAGCTCTACGATACGCCAGCCTCCGCCTTCATTGCCGACTTCATGGGCGAAGCCAATGTCGTGCCATGCGATGTCGTCGAAACCGACGGCGATGGCGTCACGATCACGATCCAGGGACTTCGCCACAGGGTCAACAGCCGTTCGGTCAAATGCGGTTCCGCGCAGCTCGCCGTGCGGCCGAACGCGATCATTCTGACGCCAGGAACAGGCAACGGCCAGTTCAATGGCCAGATCACTCATTCCGCCTATCTCGGCGATCACGTCGAGTACGAGGTAAAGACCGATCGCGGATCGCTCTTCGTTGTCGATGCAACGGTCGATTCCGCCCTTCCTCCCAACACCGATGTCACGATCGCTTTCAAGGATCGCGGCATTGCCGTCATCGGCGGCTGATTGCCGTCAAACATCAGACGATTAAGGACCTAGCTGCATGACCTCCGTTACCCTCGCCGATCTCGAAGCACGCCTCGTTCTTGCCGAGACCATCGCCCGCGAGGCCGGCAATCTCGCTCTCGACTATTTCAAGCGGCGCGAGACCCTGATCATCGAAACCAAGCGCGACCTGCAGGATGTTGTCTCGATTGCCGACCGGGAGGTTGAAAATCTCATCCGCGGAAGCATCCATACGGCGCATCCTCAGGACAGCATCCTCGGCGAGGAATATGGTCTGGAAACCGGCACCTCCGGCTACACCTGGGTCGTCGACCCGATCGATGGGACGAGCCCCTTCGTCAACGGCATGCCCAACTGGTGCGTTTCCATCGCAGTATTGCGTGACGGCACTCCCGTGATCGGCGTCATCTCGGCACCATGCCACGATGAGCTTTACGTCGCCGCGCACGGCAGAGGTGCCACCTTGAACGGCAAGAGCCTCAAGCTGGATGCATCGCGCAATATCCGCAACGCCGTGACTGGCATCGGCGCCAACAATCATGTCTCACCCGCCTTCGTCGCGAAAATGGTCGAGCAGGTTCTCGAAGCCGGCGGCAATTTCATCCGCAACGGCTCGGGCGCCCTGATGCTCGCCTATGTCGCCGCCGGCCGCCTGGTCGGCTATTACGAACCATACATGCATGCCTGGGATTGCCTGGCCGGCTATTGCCTCGTGAAGGAAGCCGGCGGCTGGTACCATCCCTTCCCGACGGAAGGCGAACGTCTGACCAAGGGATCGGTGGTTCTGGGTGCCGCCCCGGGTGCGATCGACGATCTGAAAAAGATAGCTGGCTTATAAGTTTTCCCGGTAGACAACAGTTGAGTAAGCATTAGTTTAAATGAACGCGCTTGCAAGTTGATCGTCACATCCGGCGGCAGTGCAGCGCAAAGCGGGTCGGCCGATCGAGGAGGATCGACCAAGCCGTTTCACGGAACGAATAATAATGGGAGGAAAAATGCCTAATCGCCTCGCGTGGAGCTGCCTTGTAGCGGCAGCAATTTCATTCGGAGGAACGTCGCACGCGTTTGCAGTGACCGAGCTGCAATGGTGGCACGCAATGTCGGGCGCCAACAACGAAGTCGTCGAGCAACTGGCCAAGGAATTCAACGAGGGCCAAAAGGACTATAAAATTGTTCCGGTGTTCAAGGGCACCTATCCGGAAGCGCTGAATGCCGGTATTGCGGCGTTTCGCTCCAAGCAGGCGCCGGCGATCCTGCAGGTCTTCGACGCCGGCAGCGGCGTGATGATGGGTGCGGAAGGCGCGATCATGCCGGCGGCCGATGTGTTGAAGAAGGGGGGCTACACGTTCGACAAATCACAATACTTGTCGGGCATCGTCTCCTATTATTCAAAGCCGGACGGCACGATGCTGTCCTTCCCCTATAATTCGTCTTCGCCGATCCTCTACTACAACAAGGACACCTTCAAGAAGGCTGGGCTCGACCCCGAGAATCCGCCGAAAACCTGGCCTGACGTCTTCGAGGCCGCCAAGAAGATCAAGTCGAGCGGCGCATCGGCCTGCGGCTTCACCTCGACCTGGCTCACCTGGATTCAGACCGAGAATTTCGCAGCCTGGAACAATGTCAGCTACGGCACCAACGAAAACGGGCTGGGCGGCACCGACGTCAAGCTGGCGTTCAATGCACCGCTCTTCGTCCAGCATTTCCAAGCGATCGCCGATCTTGCCAAGGATGGCACCTTCCGCTACGGCGGCCGCACCTCGGAGGCCAAGCAACTCTTCACCTCGGGTGAATGCGGCATTCTGACGGAATCGTCTGGCGGCCTTGGCGATATCATCAAGAGCGGCATGAATTACGGCATCGGCCAGCTTCCCTATTATGATGGTGAAGGCCGGCCGCAGAACACCATCCCGGGCGGCGCCAGCCTCTGGGTTTTCGCGGGCAAGAGCGATACCGAATACAAAGGCATCGCCGAGTTCTTCCATTTCCTCTCACAGACCAAGATCCAGGCGCGCCTGCATCAGGTTTCGGGTTATCTGCCGGTGACAATGGCCGCCTACGAGGAAACCAAGAAATCCGGTTTTTACGACAAGAATCCCGGCCGCGAGACGCCGATCCTGCAGATGCTCGGCAAGGCTCCCACGACCAACTCCAAGGGCGTTCGCCTCGTCAACCTGCCGCAGGTGCGCGACATCATGAACGAGGAGTTCGAGGCGATGCTGGCCGGCAAGGAAGATGCCAAGACGGCACTCGACAAGGCCGTCGAACGCGGCAATGCCGCTATCCAGCAAGCCATCGGCAACTGATGCACTGATACGGTTTGGCCCGCGGCCACCAAGGCTGCGGGCAGTTTCCCATCACAGGAGATCGCCGTGCAGCGCGTCGTCTTTCCAAACAAGATCCTTCCTTATTTCCTGGTCGCACCGCAGATCATCCTGACGGTCGTCTTCTTTTTCTGGCCGGCAAGCCAGGCGCTTTATCAATCGACACAGCGCGAAGACCCCTTCGGGCTGAAGAGCGGCTTCGTGGGGTTTGCGAATTTCCGCGCGATTTTGTCTGACGGGACCTATCTGCATTCCCTGCAGGTGACGGTGATTTTCAGCGTTGCGACGGCGCTGCTGTCGATGATTGTTGCGCTCGCGCTCGCCACTGCTGCCGACAAGGTGGTGCGCGGACAGACGCTCTATCGTGCGCTGCTGATCTGGCCCTACGCGGTCGCACCCGCCGTCGCCGGCATGCTCTGGCTGTTCATGTTCAACCCGGCCATGGGCACCTTGGCCTATATTCTGCGCCGCAATGGCTTTGCCTGGGATCCGCTGCTGAACGGCAACCAGGCACTGGTGCTGGTCATTGTCGCCGCCGCCTGGAAACAGATCAGCTACAATTTCCTGTTCTTCGTCGCGGGGCTGCAGGCAATCCCCAAATCATTGCTCGAAGCGGCCTCCATCGACGGTGCTCGCGGCAATCGGCGCTTCTGGACGATCGTCTTTCCGCTGCTAGCGCCGACGACCTTCTTTCTCCTGGTGGTCAATACGGTCTACGCCTTCTTCGACACCTTCGGCATCATCCATGCCGTCAC
Organism: Rhizobium sp. WW22; assembly: GCF_047041135.1. Taxonomy (NCBI): domain Bacteria; kingdom Pseudomonadati; phylum Pseudomonadota; class Alphaproteobacteria; order Hyphomicrobiales; family Rhizobiaceae; genus Rhizobium; species Rhizobium sp. WW22. Next base: position 201,698 of record NZ_CP178199.1, on the reverse strand, counting down.
CGGCGGCGGACCGGCAAAGGCGACAGAGACCCTGGTCTACAAGGTCTACAATGACGGCTTCGTCAATCTCAATCTCGGCTCGTCGGCAGCCCAGTCCGTCGTCCTCATGGTGATCGTGATCGCGCTGACGGCATTCCAATTCCGCTTCGTCGAGAAGCGCGTGCATTATGCGTGAGGCGAGACGATGATTGAAAAACGCCCCATCGCCAATCTGATCGGCCATCTGATGCTGATCATCGGCATTATCATCGTCGCCTTCCCGATCTATTACACCTTCGTCGCCTCGACGATGACGTCGGCCGAGATTTTGCGGCCGCCGATCTCGCTGCTGCCCGGCGGCCATTTCGCCGAAAACTATGGCGAGGCGCTGAACGGCGGTGTCGAGCGCGTGGTCGGCGTCAGCCTCGAGCGGATGCTCTGGAATACATTTGTCGTTGCAGTCGTCATCGCTGCCGGCAAGATCGCGATCTCTTTCCTGTCGGCCTTTGCCATCGTCTTCTTTCGCTTTCCACTGCGGATGGTGTTCTTCTGGATGATCTTCGTCACGCTGATGCTGCCGGTGGAGGTGCGCATCTTGCCGACCTACAAGGTTATCGTCGATCTTGGAATGATCGACACCTATGCAGGTCTGACTTTACCGCTGATGGCGTCGGCAACGGCGACATTCCTGTTCCGGCAGTTCTTCCTGACGGTGCCGGGGGAGCTGCTGGAAGCCGCCCGCATCGACAATGCCGGCCCCTTTCGCTTCATGCGCGATATCCTATTGCCGCTGTCGAAGACCAATATCGCAGCCCTTTTCGTGATCCTCTTCATCTACGGCTGGACGCAATATTTGTGGCCACTGCTCGTCACCAACGACGCGAAGATGTCGACGATCATTATTGGGCTGCGGAAAATGGTGGATTTCGCCGATGCGGCGACACCCTGGAATTTCGTGATGGTGACGGCGATCCTGGCGATCATCCCGCCCATTCTCGTCGTCGTGCTGATGCAGCGCTGGTTCGTCAAAGGTCTTGTGGAGACGGAGAAATAATGGCTGGGATCACCCTCAAGGATGTCCGCAAAACCTATGGCGGCAACGTTGATGCAATCAAGGGCGTGTCGCTCGATATCGCCGACGGCGAACTCGTCGTGCTGGTCGGGCCTTCCGGCTGCGGCAAGTCCACGCTCCTGCGTATGATCGCAGGTCTTGAAGCCATCACATCCGGCGAAATCAATATAGGCGGCCGCATCGTCAATCGTCTGGAACCCTCCGAACGCGACATCGCGATGGTCTTTCAGAACTATGCGCTTTATCCGCACATGACCGTGCGCCAGAACCTGGCATATGGTCTGAAGAACAGGAATGTGCCAGCTGCGGAAATAGACCAGCGCATCCAGTCGGCAGCTCGATCGCTGGAGATCGAATCTTTCCTCGAGCGCAAGCCACGTCAGCTCTCCGGCGGCCAGCGGCAACGTGTGGCGATGGGCCGTGCCATCGTGCGCGAGCCGGCGGCGTTCCTGTTCGACGAGCCGCTCTCCAATCTCGATGCCAAGCTGCGGGTGCAAATGCGTGTCGAGATCAGACGGCTGCAACGATCTCTCGCGACCACGAGCGTCTATGTCACCCATGACCAGATGGAGGCCATGACGCTGGCCGATCGCCTGGTCGTCTTGAATGGCGGGCGAATCGAACAGGTCGGCACACCCATCGAACTCTATGAACGACCCGCCACGACCTTCGTTGCGACCTTCATAGGCTCGCCTTCCATGAACCTTCTGAAATCTACCGAAAGCAGCACAATTGCGCTTTCACCCGGCGGCCGCCTTATCGGCGCTGACACGACGATCGGCGTTCGGCCCGAGGACCTTCACCTGGCCGATGGCGCGAGCGATGCGGCGTTCAGCGCAAAAGCGCGTGTCCAGGCGGTGGAGCTCGTCGGGGCGGAAAGCTATGTCTACGGTGCTCTGGCGGATGGCCAAACCATCGTCTTTCGAGTTTCGGGGCGGTCCCGGATCGCAATTGACAGCGAATGCGTGGTTGCCGCTTCCGCCGACAGCCTGCATTTCTTCGACGGTCACGGGAACCGATTAGACCGCGCATAAGCAGTTCAAATCTTGTGATGAGACTGTCGGAGAGCGCCGTTTTGCGGATGTCTCGGCTTTCCATGTCGGGCCCCGTCATTTATGACGGATTTATGACAACGCCTGTTTGGAGTGCGGAAAGTGAACTGGTTTCGTAGACTGATGCCGAGAGAAGACCGTTTTTTTGATCTTTTCTCTCGACATTCGCGCACGATCGTCAGCGCGGCGGAAGCTCTGAACGAATTGCTGGCTGGCAAAGACACGGAGCAGCACTGCCAGCGCATCGTTGAGCTCGAGAACGAGGCCGATGACATCACGCGCGAAGTTCTGCTTGCCACTCGGCGCAGTTTCATCACGCCCTTTGACCGTGGCGACATCAAGGATCTCATCATGTCAATGGACGATGCGATCGACATGATGCACAAGACGGTCAAGACCATCCGGCTATTCGAACAGGACAGCTTTGATCCCGGTATGCAGGAAATGGGCAAGGCGATCGTCGAGGCCGCAAAACTGGTAGCCGAGGCAATCCCTCTCCTTGATCGCATGAGTGCCAACTCTTCTCGCCTCAGCGCGCTCACTGAAGAGGTCGTAAAGGTCGAGGGTCGCTCCGATGAGCTACATGATCAAGGTCTAAAAGATCTCTTTCGCCGGTATGGCGGCACCAATCCAATGGCATACATGATCGGCAGCGAGATCTTTGGTGAATTGGAGAAGGTGGTAGACCGTTTCGAGGATGTCGCCAATGAAATCAACGGCATCGTAATCGAGAACGTCTGATGGAGGCCACTCTCGCTTTCCCATTGCTGGTGGGCCTCATCGCGGTGGCATTGTTCTTCGATTTTTTGAATGGGCTGCACGACGCAGCCAACTCAATTGCCACCATCGTCTCGACCCGGGTCCTGCGACCGCAATACGCCGTGTTATGGGCCGCATTCTTCAATTTCATCGCTTTCCTGTTCTTCGGGCTCCACGTCGCCGAAACCCTCGGCACCGGCATTATCGATCCCAACATCGTCACGCCACAGGTCATCTTCGCCGCCCTGATAGGGGCGATCATATGGAATATCGTGACCTGGGTACTGGGCATCCCATCAAGCTCGTCGCATGCTCTGGTCGGTGGCCTCGTCGGTGCCGGCGTGGCGAAGATTGGCATGGATGCCATTGTTTGGTCCGGCCTGCTGAAGACGGCCGGCGCCATCGTCATGTCGCCACTGCTTGGCTTCGTGCTCGCGCTCTTCCTCGTGCTGTGCGTGACATGGATATTCGTTCGCCAGACGCCTTTCGCCGTCGACAGCACCTTCCGCGTCCTGCAATTCGTCTCCGCTTCTCTCTACTCCCTCGGCCATGGCGGAAACGACGCCCAGAAGACCATGGGCATCATCGCCGTACTGCTCTACTCCCAAGGTCATACCGGTGCGGAGTTCCACGTGCCCCTGTGGGTGGTGTTATCCTGTCAATCCGCGATGGCGCTCGGGACACTGTTTGGCGGTTGGCGGATCGTGCACACGATGGGCTCGAAGATCACGAGGCTCAATCCAATGCAGGGCTTTTGCGCTGAGACCGGTGGCGCCTTGACCTTGTTCGCCGCGACATGGCTTGGCATCCCAGTCTCGACGACCCATACGATCACGGGCGCAATCGTCGGTGTCGGCGCCGCGCGGCGGATCTCGGCGGTTCGATGGGGATTGGCGAGCAATATCGTCGTCGCATGGATAATAACCCTGCCCGCGGCGGCGGCTATCTCGGCAATAGCCTACTGGATCACGAACTGGGTGTGAATCGGCGTCGCCGAATGACCCCGCCCATCCTTGAAATATCAACAGCTTGTGACGCCGATTTGCCCCTAATCATCGCGCCGATTCACAGCCAGCATTTCCGTTTGCGCCTTCCCGATCTTTGCGGCGACCTGTTGGTCTAGAGCGTTTCTGATTTTGTTAGAATCGCAGATTCCCTTTTGCTGTGGAATGTGATTCAAGATGCTGGCTGAGAGGAGGTCAGCATCGATGGTCGCACCTCTTTCGAATGATCTGCGTGAACGTGTCGTGGGCGCTGTAGCGGCGGGAGAGAGCTGCCGCTCGGTGGCGGTGCGGTTTGGTGTCTCGGTCTCATCTGTGGTGAAGTGGTCGCAGCGGTATCGCCGCAGCGGTTCGGTCGCGCCCGGTCAGATGGGAGGGCATCGCAAACGTCTTTTGGAACCACATCGCGCTTTCATAGCCGAGCGGATTGCGCAGAGCCCGCAAATCAGCCTGCATGGTCTCAAGGACGAACTGGCGGTCAGAGGCGTCATTGTCTCGCATGACGCCGTTTGGCGTTTCCTGCGCCGCGAGGGGCTGCGCTTCAAAAAACGTATGGCTCGCCCGTCTGCAAGTGGTATGAAAGAGCCTGATCAATCTGCACCAACGTATCCGGTCTCAAAGCATGCCTTGGCCAAGATGGAGCTCCGCACGCCCTGATCCTCATAAACGCTTCGGCGAGGTCCGCCATCTTTTTGATCGGGTTTTCAAGGCGTCGTCTAACTGTCAGGCCATCTTCCTCATTCCACCCGCAGATACTCGCGAGGCAGCAACGCCTCGACTACGACACGGCGGCTGTGTGTTCGAACATCACACGTTTCTGCAACACTGCCCAAATGATGCGCGCCATCTTTGCCGCCAATGCGACGATAACGATGTTTGGATGAGCGCGCGCGATCAGTCCTCGTAGCCACGCTCCAGTTGCGGTCTGGGTTCGTGCCAGATGCGGCATGGCGGCCCTGGCCCCATGGATCAGCATGCGACGCAGGGCTTCTGTTGCAAACTTCCTGGTTACTGGTGACATGGCATTGATCTCCGGAAGTCGCGGAGATTGGCAATGTTCAAAGGTCGGCATTTCGAGCAGTCGGTGATCTTGCTGTGCGTGCGCTGGTATCTGAGCTATGGCCTGAGCCTGCGCGACCTGAAGGAAATGATGGCCGAAGGCGGCATCAGCGTCGATCATTCGACGATCCATCGCTGGGTCGTCCACTTTGCGCCCCCGTTGGCGGATCGGTTCAATCGGCGCAAGCGCGCCATCACTGGCAAGCGGCACGCCGACGACACTATATCAAGGTTCGCGGCCGATGGACGTATCTCTATCGCGCCATCGACAGCAACGGCGACACGGTCGAGTTCTTCTTCAGCGAGAAGCGCAACCCGCCGGCTGCCAAATGCTTCTTCAGAAAGGCTTTCGCCCGGCACGGCCGGTCGGAGCGCATTGTCATCGATGGCAGCCAGACCAACCGGGAAGCGATCATTTCCTGTGACACCACAAGCCGCCTTCAGGATCGGTCCTGCCGTCGCCCTGAATCCCTATGCATTCGACAGAGTCAGTATCTGAACAACCGCATCGAGCAGGATCACCGGCGCATCAAGCGGCGTGTCAGACCGATGCTCGGCTTCAAGTCATTTAAATCGGCCATAGCAACATTGTCCGGAATTGAGATGATCCACATGCTACGAAAGCGCCAATTGCAGGACGCTTACGCTGCCAACCCGTCAATCTCTGATCAGGTTGAGAGCCTGGCTGCCGCGTTCTGAGCAGCCGTGGCAATCGGTCGACGCGACTACCTCAAATTTTGCAACAGAACCGATGAAAGGGCCGTGCTCGTAGATCATTCCACGATTTATCGCCGGGTCCGGAAATAAGCGCCGGAAATGGAAAGCGGTTGCGCTCGCACTGGCGCCGGCCGCAGTCAACAAGCTGGCGCGTCGATGAAACCTACGTTAAGGTGCGCGGACAATGGACCTACCTTTTCCGGGCCGTCGGTAAATTCGGCAACACCATCCAAATAATAAACCGGACCAAGCATCGTGAAACTCGATGGGCGGTATTTTATATGAAGTTCTCCCTGCCATTGTTGCCAACGAATGCGATTGCGTCGATTTCGACTAGATATCCGTAGTGAAGTTCAGGCACTGGCACAACGGTGCGGGCCGGTTTTGCGTCCCCCAGTCGCTGCGCATAGATCTGATTGAAGCGCGGCCAGTTGCCGACCCCAACTATGTAGGCGGTCACTCTGACGAGGTCAGCCGGGGCGCCGCCCGCAGCCTTCAAGATTGCCAACACGTTGTCGATTGCCTGTTCGACCTGCGTCTCGAAGCTGTCGTCATGGAGCGGCGCCCCGTCCGGCCGGATAGGAAGCTGGCCGGAGATGAAGATATGTTGAAAAGCGACCTTTGCCTGCACATAATGCCCTGCCGGGGCCGGAGCGTGATCTGTACTGACGTTAATAGGTGCGGACATCACCAACCTCCAAAGCGCGGCCAGCAGGCCTCGACCACTTGCGAATGCCCGCGCACGACATGATATGCGTCATGCTGCGCAGCGGTTGCACATGCATGGTTCGGCAGAATCCTCACCCGTTCCCCCACCGCAAGATCGGGCAGCTGCGCACCCGACCCGGGACGAACTGCGATAATTCCGTGCTCCTGATTGGCGTCGGCAACAATAATGTCGCCATAAAGGTTGCCATCGATGTCACAGACTAGACCGTAGCCCTGATCAACAGCCTGCTTGGCCGTGCCGCGATCACGCGAAAGCGACATCCACCCGCCGTCAGTGATGATCCAGCCCTTTTCACGCTGATGTCCGATTACCGTCGCAAGAACGCTGAGCGCGATGTCGCTGACCTGGCAGATGCCGATGCCGGCCATGACCAGATCGAAGAAGACGAACACGCCGGCGCGGACCTCCGTCACACCGGAAAGATCCGTCGCATGATGCGCGGTTGGGGTCGAGCCAACGCTAACGACTGGGCAAGATAGACCGGCGGCGCGCAGGACCCGCGCGGCCTCCACAACGGCCAACCGCTCCGCTTCGGCATAGCGCTGCTGCGCTTCTACGCCGCCGCCCTTATAACTATCGCCGGCATGGGTCATCACCCCCCGCAATTCGGCGCCCGCCGCCAGCGCTTGCCCGACTTCCAGAAGCAAGGCCCGATTGGCTGGCGCAATCCCGGACCGATGCCCGTCGCAATCGATTTCGATCATGGCCGGGATGGGTATTCCCGCATTCAGGGACGCCTCGGCGATCGCATGGGCCTGATCAACGCTGTCGAGAACGACGACCAGATCGCCCCCCTTCTCTCGCAGCGCCAGAACACGGGCAATCTTGGAAGGCGTGATCCCGACCGCGTAGATCATGTCGCGAACGCCTGCGGACGCAAATTGCTCTGCTTCCTTTAGCGTGGAGACTGTTGCCGGGCCTTCGGGCGTCGTCATCACCCGGCGGGCTACCTCGGCAGACTTGGCTGTCTTCAGATGCGGGCGCAGCGAGACGCCCAGACCATCCAGCCGGCTCCTCAGTCGCTTGATGTTCCGCTCCATCCGCTCGGCGTCCAGCACCAGACAGGGCGTCTCCAATGTTTGAAGCGTCATTTCCGTTTCCGTGTGGGCGGTCGTCGCAACCGTCTGTTCCATCCGTTCCATTTCCGTTTGCCTTTGATCTTGCTTTCTTTGCAGTCCTGACGGCGTCAAAATCCGAGGATGGATTTCGTCTCGAGATATTCCTCGAGCCCATAGACCCCGTATTCACGCCCGTTGCCCGACCGCTTGTAACCACCAAAGGCGGCTGCTCCGTCCCAAGCCGGATAGTTGATATGAACCTGGCCCGCCCGGATCCGCGCCGCGACCCTTCGCGCCCGTTCTAAATTGGAGGACTGCACATGGGCGCCGAGACCATAGACGCTGTCATTGGCAATCGAGACAGCGTCATCCTCATCCCTATAGGACATGATGGAAAGCACGGGGCCGAAGATTTCCTCCCGCGCGATCCGCATGTCGGGCGTCACCTCGGAAAAGATCGTCGGCCTGGCAAAGAAACCATGGTTCAGTTCGTTTGGGCGCCCGAGGCCGCCGCACAACAGCTTGGCGCCGTCATCGATGCCGGCTTGAATCATCGCCTGGACACGCTCGAACTGGGCGCGATTGGCAATAGGTCCCATGTTGGTTTGCGGATCACGCGGATCGCCAACAACGAGTGCGCGCGCAGTCTTCGCTGCCAAATCTTCGACCTCGGCAAGCCGATGCGCGGGAACGAGCATCCGGGTCGGCGCACTACACGACTGGCCGACATTGCGCATGCCGGCCAGCACGCCCTTCGCAACTGCCTCGTCTAAATCGGCGTCATCAAGAAGAATATTGGGTGATTTGCCGCCGAGTTCCTGAACGACCCGCTTGACGGTGGGTGCAGCGGCCTGTGCGACGAGCACGCCCGCGCGCGTCGAGCCGGTAATGGAAATCATGTCGACCTCCGGATGGCTGGCAAGAGCCGCTCCGACGCTCTCGCCTGTGCCATTGACCAGATTGAACACTCCCGGTGGCGTACCTGCATCATGCATCAGCTGTGCAAAAAGGAGGGCGCTGTAAGGCGAGAGCTCGCTGGGCTTGAGCACGATCGTGCAGCCAGCAGCGATGGCCGGGGCCACCTTGGCGGTGATCTGATAAAGCGGCCAGTTCCAAGGCGTGATCAAGGCACAGACGCCGATGGCTTCCCTAGTCGTCGCTCGTGTCCCATCGACCGCAACGAAGGGATATTTCTCGAGAACCTCCATCTGAACCCGGATATGCTCGGCGGCAAAAGGCACCTGTGACGCGCGTGCAAAGCTGATCGCGGCTCCCATTTCCGTGACGAGGGCCTGCGCAAAAGCCTCGGCGCGCTCCTTCAGAAGGGAATGCATCCTGCCAAGCAGACTAATCCTTTCCGGCACAGGCATTTGCGAAAATTTCGGAAATGCCTTGCGGGCGGCCGCAACGGCGATGTCCACGTGGCGGGCTCCTCCCGCTGCAATCTGCCCGGTCACCATTTCCGACGTCGGATCGATGACGGGTAGACGGGCCACATCCCTGAATTCCTGCCACTGGCCGTCAATGTAGAAACTGCTTTCTCTCTCAATCATAAGGGTTTCCTTGCGCTACGACATGACGGCCATTTCGCGGGGGCTAAAGTGGCCTAAAGGGTAAAAAGGGCGGGCAATCAACGGAGGCGGAACCCCGTTACCAAGCAGTCTTGACTTCAAGCCTCCCACTTGAGGTGTGGCTCGCAGCAGCCCTAGCCGAGCGCCTGGCTCACCAGCGAATAGGTGCGCGTCCCCGATGATTTTCCGATCGCGGATATGAACCATCCTTGTAACACGGTCACCCAACAGGTGCCTCGTCGTTGCAACGGCTTTGGCTGTCGGTCATATCTTAGTCTGTTCCGCTACAGGTGTAGCATCGATAGTATTCGAGGATGGCGAGGCATTTGCATTCTCTCTTTCATCCTATCACTGCTCTAAACGCCGTTTCACGTTTTCGATCCCAAACACAGGGCTTGTCAGAACTGGAATGCAGTGTGTCATTCCCCGCACCGCACGCGCCATCGATGCTTGCGCCAAGACGATTACGTCGACCTTCTGCGATAGCTCTTCGAGAGCTTGGCGCAATTGCGCATTATGGGTCTCCACGTCCCCGCCGGCGAGGAGTTGAAACGCGCCCTGAACAAGCACATCGTCGATCATCACGTCCTTGCCCGCCTCATGTGCCTGGCGCTTCAGCAGATCCATCGTCGGGACCAGCGTCGTGGATAAGGTCGCCATGACGCCTATGCGATTTCCATGCTCGACGGCGGCTTTGGCCATGCCTTCGTCAATTCGGAACAGCGGCACAGGGCAAAGCGGCGCAACCGCATCGACTGCCGACCATGTGTAGATCGCGAGCCTCCGTATCGTCAGATCGGACAACGACCCGCGCTCGATCGTATCCCGCAAGAGGCTCTCGTCGAGAACCGCGAATGGCTTCCAGTCGGGCAGATGTTGTTTCGCGAGGCCCTCAAACTCGGAAACAAGGCCCGAAACGGTATGGATGAACGCCAGGTTTCTGGCTGGAGCGCTTGGTATTGACATATGATTTCCATATAGCTTCTACGAAGATCTCGCTCATCTGCGGCCAAATCGCATCAGATGGCGCCCACTTCAATTTTCGATCTGTCCGTAAAACGCGACAACCGGAATGGGGTCGGATCGACGCATGGAGCGTCGCCCGCGACCAGATCCGCCGCCAGATGGCCAATGCCAGGGCCAGCTCCGAAGCCGTGTCCGGAACAGCCTGCGGCGGTGTACACGCCTGCGATGCTGTCCACCGGTGAAATCACGGGTATGGCATCCGGTGTGCAGTCGACATATCCACCCCAAGAGGACACAATGCCTGCATCGGCAACGGCGGGGAACAAGGCTTTTACCCGCGTCATTATGGTTGCCACCAGCCGCATGTCCGGAGCGGGATCGAGTACGCGGATACGTTCAAACGGGGTTGGCCTGTCGAGATGCCAGCGCTCGAGTGTTTCCGGACCCTGGAAGAACGAGCGGCCCATGCCGATCTCGATGGTACTCAGTCGCTTGATGAACATGGGCATGAACGGGCGCGCATAGCGGATGCTCTGCGGTGTGAGTTCGAGCTTCGCCCTGCCGCTGACGGCTACCGTGTAGCTGCCATCGATCCGGCGCGTCAGGGCACAGTCAGACGTATAGATTGCCCCGCCAAAATCCGGCGCAGGGCCAGTCCGTAAGGCGGTCTGACGGACGCTGGCCTGGGGCAGCGAAACCGCGTGCATGCGCAGGAAAGCGGAAGCCCAGGCGCCGGCTGCACAGAGTACCGCGCTGGTGCGGATGGTGCCATTCTCAGTGACGACGCCACTCACTTGCCCATTGGTGATGTCCAGTCCGCGTGCTGCGCAGTTCTGATGAATGGTGGCGCCATGCATGCGCGCGCCCTCAGCTATCCGGGGGGCGGCGAGCCATGGCTCGGCCTTGCCGTCGTCTGCCGCGTGGACCCCGCCCAGCCACTTGCGGCCGCTAGCCGCAGGAACGGCGGCGGCGGCCTCATTGGCCGTAAGCATCCGCGTATTGACGTCGAACCGTTCGGCAACCTCGCGCCATTTGTCCCATTCGGCGAGTTGCTTTTGATCGGAGCTCGCATAGATGAGCCCGCAACGGCGGAAACCAAGGTCATGCCCGATCTCTTTGGTGAGTTGTTCCCACAGCCGCAGCGCCAGATTGGCGATCGGCAACTCACGTGCATCGCGGTTCTGCCGGCGGCACCAGCCCCAGTTCCGGCTCGACTGTTCGCAACCGACATATCCCTTTTCGATCAGCGCCACCGACAGGCCGCGCCGCGCCAGAAAATAGGCCGCGCTGGCGCCGACAATCCCGCCGCCGATCACTACAACGTCCGCAGACTTGGGCAGCGCTTCATCACTGCAGATGTGGTGGATTGTAGGGGACATCGGCGCCTCGACGATCAACAGGAACTGGCATTATCGGCAATTGGTGCCGCAGAATGCACCTACTGCATCAGCATTTCGGTATTTTGCGCCGAATATTGCCTGCATTCAGCAAATGACGCGGAAGAGGCGGCGCGACCCTCGAAGCACGCGACAACGCTTGCACCGGCAGACCTGGACGGGAGTACGTGGTCTTCCGAGAATCTCTGGTCTTCACGGAGATGCTTCTGAGCGTCTCTTCTTGCGCTTCGCGCCCTGGTATGGTCCGCTGGATGACGGGTTTCGGGGAATGGCTTAGCTCTGCTGAACGACCGATATGACGGCGTAAAGCTGCCGAAGGCGTACACTACTGGCGGGCCTCGCCCACGAAGGGCTGACCCGATTTACGAACGTCTACCGCCTTGAATAGATTTGAACCCTCGGCCTCATATCTGCGATTTGCTCAGCGCGTTGAATTTTTATGGCAATGTTCTCTGTCGTTAGTAGAATGAGCCTCCTCGGTTACTATCAATGCACCACAGGACCGACATCGAGGCCGGAATAGGTCACGGCCTCCTTGACGACGGTAACGTTTGTTCCGTTGCGGAACTTCGTGCGCATGCGTTCGAAGGGCTCAAGCTTGTTGACGATGGCGCGCGCAGCGGCGAAATCGCCTTTCTCCAAGGCAGCGTGAACGGCAAGCCCACGGCAGCCTCATGAATCCTGCTGTGGGCATGAAGGAGGTCGGTTACGAAAATCCTGTCCTGATCGCAGTGGGTAACGCTGTTTCGGCCCGCCAAAACACGACCGCAAATGCCTACGGCCTTGCGGAAAACCCCACGGGAGCTATAGGTGCGATCTCTCCGAAAAATTCGCGTCTGCTCAACGATCATTGGTCAGTGACCGCTTTCGGATGAGCTCCAAAATAAGGACGCCGCTCGAGTTCGGCAGATTTCAAGGAACTCCTGAGCCGCAACAAGTCCTTACGCGCGATTAGGCCAACAAGTTTGCCGGTCGATCGATCTATGATAGGGATTCGGCCGGTGTCTGCGGCAAGCATGAGATCGGCAATGAATCCAACGGTGTCGTCGGGATGACCGACGGGGAGCGAACCGTCAGAAATGTTTTCCTTAAGACTTTGGCCGGCAAGATCTTCGTCACCCTGCCAACGCAGCACGTCGGCACGAGAGACCACGCCTGCAAGCAGGCCACTATCTTCGACGACCGGATAGACGCGATGGCTTTTTTGTTGAGATGAAAAGAAGCTACAGGCCTCTCCGAGGCTTATATTTGCAGACAAAGTGTCAACTTGCCGGATCATAATTTCGGATGCACGTGTCAGTTCAAAGGGATCAATGCCGTATTCGCGGGTGATATGCTGACCGCGACGTGCAATCTTTTCGGTCAGAATGGAACGGCGGAGCAGCAGAACGGTGACGGCGTAGGCTGTGACCGTCGCTGCAAGCAGCGGCACAAGGGCGCTGATGTCGCCGGTGATCTCGACCGCGAAGAACGTTCCAGTCAACGGCGCACGCATCGTGCCACCCATCATGGCAGCCATGCCCAGCAAGGCCCAGAAGCCTGGATCTCCGGGAAAGACGAGCCCAACGAGCCAGCCGAGAGCACCACCGAGAATGAGGAGCGGCGCAAGCACGCCACCTGACGTTCCAGAGGACAGAGCCACCAGCCAGATCCCGGCCTTAACAAGAAGGATTGCAAGGACCGCTTTGGCAACGATATGGCTGCCCAACAGATCCGAGATGATGTCATAGCCGACGCCAAGCGCACGCGGTTCGATCAACCCACCAAGCCCCACTACTAAGCCACCGAGCGCAGGCCACCACATCCAATGGATCGGTAACCGTTCGAACGCATCCTCAATTTTGTAAAGCAAGGTCGTCAGCAGACCGGACTGCAGACCGGAAATGATGCCCATCGCAAGGCAGAGAAACACGCTCCACCAGGGAAGATGGCTCTGGAAATTGGTCGGAAAAAGTGGACCTTGTCCAAACAGTAGCGGTCGCCAGTAGATCGAAACACATGCCGCCACCGCAACGGGAATGAAGCTGCGCGGTTTCCATTCGAACAACAACAATTCGACAGCCAGCATCACTGCCGCAATCGGCGATCCGAAAATCGCTGTCATACCGGCCGCAGCACCTGCAACCAGCAGCGTTTTGCGTTCCGCAGCGCTCATGTGGAAACATTGCGCAAACAGCGAGCCGATGGCACCGCCGGTCATGATGATCGGACCTTCCGCGCCGAAAGGGCCGCCGGTTCCAATGGAGATGGCCGATGAAAGCGGCTTTAGAAGTGCGACTTTGGGTGACATCCGACTGCCGCCGATCAGGATGGCCTCGATGGCCTCGGGAATACCGTGCCCGCGGATCTTGTCAGAGCCGAACCGGGCCAACAGGCCGATCACGAGGCCACCGATCACGGGAGCCGCCACCATCCAGGCCGATCGCGGCGCATTCGCGAGTGAAGACGCTTGCGTGCTGACGTGTCCGAGCCACACAACGTTTGTCACAAGCGAAATCAAATTGACGAGTAACCAGGCGGCTAAGGCGCCGCCCGTGCCGACGATAATCGCCATGCCGATCAATAAAAGCACGCGCTTGTCTGTTGTGAAGTCGCCAGCCTCCCGTCGGGCAAGGCCGCCGGTGAAATCATGTTGACGATGGTGTGGTCTGCTTTCCGGGTTTTTCAATGCGTTGTCTCCAAATCGCGCTGCTGTTCAACGCAGGCGCATTTTTTCATCGCTTCCCCGATATGTCGTGATACGATATAAATCAACATCTTTGTGACTGATGGAGTTGCAGCATGACCACGAAAACACATGAGGATGCCCTTTCGCCGGGAGATTATGAGGCCCTTGCGAACCTGCGCTATGCACTGCGAAAATTTACGGAGTTCAGTAACGCGGAAGTATCGAATCTCGGCCTGACGCCACAGCAACATCTGGCGCTGCTTGCGATCAAAGGGCTACCACCTGAAAAAGAGATGACCGTCGGAATGCTCGCCGATCGGCTGCTGATTGCGTCGCATTCAGCAACGGAGCTTGTGAGCAGGATCGCCGAGGCGGGCTATATTGAGCGCATATCGAGCAAGGCCCATGGCCGCTGGCAGATCGTACGATTGATGGACAAGGCCGAACGCATTCTGGCAAAGCTCAGCGGAGCGCATCTGCACGAAATCAGGGAGATGGCTCCGGAGCTGATGCAAGCACTGCGTATCCTCCAGGATCGACGCAAGCTGGAGAAAATCGCCTGGATGGCATAGATGTGGTTGGCTAGAGCGACGCAAATACTGAGATCGTGCAGATGACGAAAGAAACTTTGAGTGGCAGTGATTATGAAGCGTTGGCCAATTTACGCTATACGCTGCGCAGATTTATGGATTTCAGCACATCGGCTGCCCAGGAAGAAGGACTTCCCAGCCAGCAGCACCAGGCCTTGCTCGCGATCAAGGCGCAGCCCGTCAATGATGCTATGACCATCGGATTGCTGGCGAACCGTCTACTGATTGCACCCCACACAGCGACCGAGCTCGTTGGACGATTGAGCGCCGCCGATTTGGTGACACGACACTCGGACCCGCAGGACAAACGGCGACAGACATTGACGCTGACCGCGAAGGCAGACGACGTCCTGCTGCGGCTCAGCGCTGTGCACCTCAAGGAAATACGGGAAATGGCACCCGAACTCATCATGATCCTGCAACGCCTGCAGGCCAAAATCGCCTGACGACGAAGATTTCATCGTGGTATCCGGTCCGCCTTGCAATCTCGCTGTAGGTGAGGCCCTGCTGGCGCAAAGCTTGAAGCGTGTCGAAAATTTCCTGACGAGATTGCCTGTGCGCCAAGCGGGCACGGCGCTGTTGTGACCTGGCGCTGGCGATAGCATCTTCGGAGAGTATCGGCCTAATATGGGCGTGACCATAAACGCTGATCTGCTCCTTGATTGCCTCCCTGAGATTTTGAACCAGATGAAAACGATCAGCCACCTGGCGGGCTTGGGGCGCCCCCTCTCGGGCTGCCTGTGCATACAAGCCGCAGCGATCTCGGCTCACGACCTCGATCGTCGGACGCTCTTGCAACCAAGATTTTGCGCTCTCGACGCTGCGGTCCTCCAGAACATCGACGACCGAATGACGCTCAAGATCGACCATGATTGTCCCGTATCGCGAGGAATGCCGCCAGCTCCAATCATCAATGCCCACGACCCGAATAGTGTCTTTTTGTATGGATGCCGGATTACCGCGCTTCAACTGCCGCAAGATCGTGTCGTCGCTGACCGGCATACCGAGCCGATGCATCAAGTTCTCTCCTGGACGACCACCTAGTCTGTGGCCAATCAAGCCGACAATCTCCGCCATCCGCCCAGTTCGTCGCATATAGGGTGCAGCAATCCCGGGCAATCTGTCGGTGAAGGTTCGTCGCCCGCATTTCCTGTGTCGACACTGCCATCGGTTCAGAGCGAGTTTGATTCTCACCACTTGACCTTGAACAGGCAAGTCCTGGAGGCGGCGGTTGTGCCAGCCGTGCCTGTGTCGGCTTCGTGTTCCGCAATCTGGGCAGATGCCGACCGGTTTCGCAGCAGCCGAAACAACCCAGTTTTCTTCATCATGAAGCGTGATACCCAGAATTTTGACCCCTGGGCCGGGTGACCATTTCGATTGCGTTCGCATCCCCGCAGATAGCAGTCGTGGCGCTAACACTCTGTTAACCACAGAAATTGAGGAAGAACCCGCCATTTCGATAGCTTACAGTTTTATCTCTGCACCTTTTGGCCATCGAGGTAGCCGTGTTCGAAAGCCTTGGCGAGCACGCTTCGTTCCGGATAAGGATTTTCCTCACCTGTCACGTCCCGCATACCAGCTTCGCCGCCACGCTCATATGCCTCTCTGGTCGCCTCATCCGAGGCTTTCAAATCCGGGAGTTCGAGTATTTCTGTGCCGACCGGATCAGGAGGGTTCGACGTCACGCGGTGTCCTGACGGACCTGGACGATTTTCGACTTGCATAGCTGTTTCCTCCTGAGGGCGTGGAGCGATGAGCACTGACGAACAGGCCGCGTATGCGGTCATCACAAAGGCCGCATTTAAAAGAAGCCGTTCCATCGCCCCGAAGGATCGCGATCTGCTGATCGAGGCGAGACGAGAGCGACGCTGACAAAATCAGTATCGCTCTCCATTTAAGGCTATTTGATGCGCTCAGGCTTGCGGGATTTATCGTTTCTGCTCTTGCTGGATGATGTCTTCGCATCGAAGGCCTGCCCGAAATTCGTGCCGCCGAGATGCCCGCCACCACTCGTGTTGTTGACTTGGCGCAGTGTGTGATCAGGCTCGGAACACTGACCCTGTTGAAAGTCCCGACAACGATTTGAAATTAATGGCAAAAGCGGGTGGCTTGCGGGGGTTATGACCGACGCCGATTGCAACCCGCCAATATTACGGAAAGTCAAATCTATTTCAACAGCTTAAGCGCGCTCTCGACGGGGTGATTCTTCAACGCTTATTCACAGCCATGGAGATGTGGAATGGGATCGCACGCTTGAAAACGGCATAAGCGAAAGCAGAGGGTGAGATTTTTGGCCGGACAGCATTAAGTTTACAGTGCCCTCTCCCGAGACCATGACCTTCCAAGCTATCCGCGCCATCTTTTTCGCGAGTGCTCGATGACGCAGACGGCCAGCTACTACAACAATGCCGAACGAAGAAACGGACGCCCGGCGCGACTTGTGATCTGAACTGCGATCACGTCGGCCACCGGAATGTGAAAATTACTTGCTGCCTGTCAGTCAAGAGCCTAATCTGTGGACCAGTCGGAGAAGAGGATGCATCACGTTTACCAACTTGGCGCAATCTCTGATGGGCAGAAGTGTTTGCCAACCGGCTCGCCTCAGATGCCGGTTCTCGCCTCCAATAGTGAAAGCGAGGCAGCCCATGGATATCTTCATTGCAAAGAGAAACATCCAAAACTTCAATACTTTGCTCCTTGCGGAGCAGAGCGATATTCAGAAAAGCGTTCTCGTGGAGCTGCTTCGACGAGAAGAGAAAAAGCTAAAAGCAGCAATCTTGGCAGACGACCATCGAACCCTAGCGCACAACGACTCAAACGAGATTCCAAACTCCTCGCCCCCGGCGATGGAAGCTAGCGCAAGGTGCGCTAATCTCCCTGCGGTTTCTGGTAATGTGCTCTGGAGAAAAATCGCGCTTGAGCGATGGGAAAATGAAGGCGGTGCCACTCGACTGCATTGATGGTGGCTAGGAAGGGCGCACGAGGTTTTGCTACGCTCTCAACAATGGGAAATGAGGTGCTCTCCTACTCGACGGAATACGCGGTGATAGTCGAGCGAGCGGCTTTTCGCGCTTCTCCCACTCTGGCACTTCCACTATTACGCGTCAGGCTTGCAGAACGTCAGCAGCACTTTTAGAAATCCTATAGCGGCCGGCGATGGCTTGGACGCGCAGCTGGGCATTGATGATATAGACGCCCGCGACGATCGCAGTGTGTGGCAAGGTGAGTTTGTTTGAAGCCACCATTGGAGGATGGGCATCATGATTGAAGTTCGTACGATTGGTCTGGATCTGGCCAAGACGGTATTTCAGGTCCATGGCGCGGATGCATCTGGGGTAACTGTGCTTCGCAAGCAGTTGCGGCGCGGACAGGTTTTGAAATTCTTTGGTGGCCTGCCACGGTGCCTGGTTGCGATGGAAACCTGCGGAAGTTCTCATTTCTGGGCTCGCGAGATCGGCCGTCTGGGACACGAGGTCCGGATGATCCCTCCGGCTTACGTGAAGCCGTTTGTGAAGCGTCAAAAGAACGACATGGCCGATGCCGAGGCGATCTGCGAGGCAGCGCAACGACCAACGATGCGCTTTGTTGCCGTGAAGAGCGAAGAGACACAAGGAGCAGCAGTGGTATTACGCACCCGCGATCTGCTGATTCGGCAACGAACGCAGACCATCAATGCGCTGCGTGGCCATCTGGCAGAATTCGGCGAGGTGGCACCGCAGGGCTTGGGCTACGGTCCGAAACTGTTCGCGATGGTCGAGGATCCGCAAACAGCGCTTCCGGAAACGGCACGGACTGCTCTGCGGTTTCTGACGGCGACCTTGTCGCAATTGAATGACCAGATCCGGGCGCTGGATGCGCAGATCGTGCGCCGGGCCCGTGAAGATGAGACAGTGCGTCGGTTGATGACAATTCCCGGAATTGGGCCGCTGATTGCCAGCGCACTGGTGGCGCTTGCACCATCGCCGGAAACTTTCAAACGTGGACGGGACTTTGCCGCATGGCTTGGGCTCGTGCCGCGACAACATTCGACAGGCGGCAAGCAACGTCTCGGCTCCACGACGAAGATGGGGGAACGATCTCTGCGGCGGCTCCTGATCATGGGAGCCAATAGCGAGGTCGTGTGGCGCGCCCGCAAGGGAGCAGCGCCTGGATCATGGCTGGCCAGGATACTGGCGCGCAAACCACCGATGCTGGTGAGAGTGGCGCTTGCCAATAAGATGGCGCGCATCGTCTGGGCGATCATGTCCAGGGGAGGAATATACAGAGCTCCGGTTGCTGCGGCTTAACGCCAACGTAACCGAGGGGGACGTCGCGGCGAGAGAGGTCATTGGAAGTATGGCGCAACGGTCGTGAGACGGGATCAGGAAAACCAGTGCGCACCAAAGTGTCTCAAGAGCACGCGGCGTTGATTTGGACCTGACCTGCGAACACCATACGGGCCAGCGGCATATGAGAAAGCCGCACAACAGGCCGGACACATGTCAGCACCGACAACGCGCAAATGCCGACCCAAAGATTCCTCTTGCCAACCGGGTGTCTACACATGGTGCGCGGTTCGTTAATGGCGTTGTCGTACGTGGTCGGCAATCGCAATAACCGGTCTTCGTCACGATGCCTTTCAAGTACAATGCTTCCCGCCGCCATCGCATTGGCAAGATGAAGTTCAAGGTCACGAACTGGGCGGAATATGAGGCAGGTCTTCGTCGATGCGGTAGTCTGACCCTGTGGATCACGGCGGAGGCCCTGTGGCCCTGTCGTCCTGGCAGGCGCCGAAGCGCACGACGCGCGGTGGCCAGTTCGCGGCCGATGGCGCCTATGACGGCAATCCGACCTATGACGCCGTCACCAGGCACAGTGCCGGTGCTGTCGTGGTCATTCCGCCACGCGCCAATGCGGTGGAACGGCCGGACGCCGATCCTTCGAGCCAGCGAGACCGACACATTGCGGCGAGCAACACCGATGGCCGGTTGAAGTGGCAAGCCGCTACGGGATATGGCAAGCGATCGCTGGTCGAGACTGCGATCGGTCGCTACAAGTCGATCATCGGACACCGACTACGGGCACGCTCATTCGGCGCCCAGCAGACGGAAGTCGCCATCGGCTGCGCCGTCCTCAATAGAATGCTGGCATGCGCACGCCCGAAATCCGTCCGCTGCAAGACTGCAACGCCGTAGCAACAGCATCAAAGTGCGGACTCTGAAAAACACCCGAGCCGCGCACCAAAGCCAATACGACGCCTACTCTGAACGCTCCAATGAAATTAGCCCCTCGGAGAAACGGTGCCGGAAATCATCCAAGCTGCTGCTATCTTGGATGGAAATGTCGGTCAGTTTCTGAACCTCAGAAATCAGGTTCGCGCTGCGAAGTTTCAGTTCGGCAACCAGCATTTCTTGCCGCGCCTGCAAAGCTTTGAGATCTTCCACGTCTGTCGATGTGGCGAGCCATTCCAGAACTGTGCCATTGTCATCGCGAACTGGCGTCGCCTGCGTACGAAACCAGCGATACGAGCCTGTTTCAGCGTTGCGAATACGATATTCGATTTCGAAGCCGCCCATTTCGATCGCGTCTTCCCAGGTCTTCGTTGCTACCTCACGGTCGTCAGGGTGAACGACTTCGAGCCACCCCAGCCCATGGCTTTCAAGTTCTTTCTGTCCGGTGTAGTTCATCCACTGCGGACCAGACCACGTGAAATGTCCCCCCTCAGTGGCTCGCCAGACAAGTTGCGGTATCCCTTCTAGAAAGGCACGTTGGCGTAATTGCGCAGTTGCCAACGCTTCTTCCGCTTTCTTTATTGATGTGATGTCGTGGCAGATCCCGCCCAAATGGACAATCTTGCCATTGCCGTCTTTGATGGGGAAGTCGGTTGTGCGGAGCCATCGAATGCTGCCGTCGGTAGGCCGCTCGATACGGTAGTCGAACGTCACAAATTCTCCGCTCCGAACTCGGCGGAGGTTTTCCGCAGCACCGTCCCGATCCTCTTTCACGATCAACTCAAGCCAGCCGAGCATATTGTCAGCGCGCAGCGCCGCTTCACGGTCCAGGCCAAAGATTTTTTCGAACGCCGGCGTTAGATACGACCATTGCAAGGTCTCTGCATCTCGGATCCAGAGGATGTCCTGTGACGCCTCTCCGAATTGACGGAAGCGATTCTCACTCTCTCTTAGCGCTGCTTGCGCACGGGCTCGTTCCGAGACATCCACGAATGTAACGACGGTCCCATCAATCCTATCTTCCACGGTTCTGTAAGGCCGAAGGCGCATGGAAAATTCCTTGCCCCGCCGGCTGGTGACCTCTCGCTCGATCGGCACCAGATCCTTCAAAACCTTTCGCGCATCAGCGTCGATATCGTCATAGTCGAGAAAGTGTGTGAAGTCCGTGATTGCGCGACCAATATCGTGCCGGGTGATATTGAAGAGCTCGGCGACCGGTGCGGTAAACATCTTGATCCTGAGATCGGAGTCGAGAAAGAGGGTGCCGATCTCCGTCGCAGACGACAGGTTCTGTAGGTCGCTGTGCGCGGCAGATATGCTATCGAGCTTGTTTTTCAGTTCGGCGTTGACTGTGTGCAATTCCTCATTGATAGACTGCAGCTCTTCCTTTGAAGTTTCAAGCTCTTCGGCTGTCGAGCGGTATTCCTCATTCATCGACTGAAGTTCTTCGTTGGCCGCACGGAGCTCCTGGACGAGAGCCTCGTGCCCGTTTCGGCTCATCATCAAGGCTTCTTGTGACGCTTTCAGCTCCGCGTAAATGCGACGCACTTCATCGGGTCGGGTGTCAGAAACCTGGGCAGCATCCTCGTTTTCGAGCACGATACCGCCATCCAGGAAGAACACGAGCGCTTGAGTGGCCTTGTCCGTCTCGTTCCTAACCGGAGTTACCTGTAATGCGACACGCCGTTTGCCGTGGTCGAAGGCGACAACCGTCGGAAATGTCAACGACGGCTCCCCCGATTCCAGTGCGCGTGCAAGCGCGATGCCAAGGCCCAGGCGCAACTCCGGTCTTACAACCGCCGTCAGTGACCGTGAGACTGGGCCTGCAGAATGGAGAAGGAAGCGACCGGCAGTTGGGGAAAGATGCAGGATATTCTCGCTGTCATCGAGGAGCGCGCTAGCTGGCGCGTGTTGCTCCAATGACGCGACGTGGAGAGCCGCAGGCAGAGCTCCCCGATCGCTGACGAGCGGAATGGGACGGGTAAAATCTGCAAGCTGTTCTGAAACAGCAAACTGCGGAAGGATAGGAAGCAATTGGGTGCCATTTGCGCGGGCGCTGTAAATCCGCGCCTGTCGGTCTATTGGCGCAAAAAGATTGGCAGCGGCATCGACTGTTTCCGCCGAACCCAGGAACAAAAAACGCCCGGTTCGCAGGCTATAGCTGAACAGCGAGCAAATCTGGGCTTGCAGCCCGCGTTCAAGATAGATCAGCAGGTTGCGACATGTGATCAAATCGAGCCGCATAAACGGCGGCTCTTTGAGAATGCTGTGTTTGGCAAAAAGGACTGTTTCGCGAAGCTCCTTACGCACACGAAAGTGGGTCCCCTCGTCGACAAAAAACTGCGCAAGTCGCTCTTGCGAAACATCGGCCTCGATTGATCGAGGATAACGACCTTCCCTGGCCACCGCCAAGGCAGCTTCGTCAAGGTCTGTCGCAAAAATCTGCAGCGGTATATTTACGCTTTGCCGAGCCATTTCCTCGTGGAGCAAGATTGCGACGCTGTAGGCTTCTTCGCCTGTTGCGCAACCGACGACCCACACTCGTACGCTATCCTCGTTTGCTGCATCGTATCCACTAACCAGGGGGCATATCACCTGGCGCGCCAGTGCCGCAAAAGCATGTTCATCCCGAAAAAACATCGTTACCGATATTAGAAGGTCGGAGAAAAGGGCCATTGCTTCGTCAGGGGTGGCTATTAGGTAATCGGCGTACTCGGTGAGCGTCTTACTTCGGCTCACCTGCATTCGACGAACGACACGCCGCATGACTGTGGCGCGCTTGTAGGCGGAAAAGTCATGGCCGACGCGAGAGCGCAACAATGCGACAATGCGCCGAAGATCGCTTGCTGATCCCTTTACATCGAGAGACCGCACAGCGTCCTTGCTGCCAGCCACTTCGGCGAGATGCTCAATAAGGCGTGCAATCGGTGCAACGAAATCAGCCGCTCCTGTCGCTATGGCATTCCGCGGCATGGATGGGAAGGCCGCCTCTGCGGGATCCTGCACCATGATGACGCCGCCAGCTTCCTTGACGGCTGTGACACCAAGCGAGCCGTCGGTTCCAGCTCCTGTCAGCACAATCGCGACGCCGTCGCCGCGGGCTAGCGCCACAGAACGAAAAAACATATCGATAGGAGCCCGTTTGCCCCGAGGCTCCGTAAACGGTCGCGCTGCGATGCTGTCGCCCTCGATAACGAGTTCGCGGTCTGGCGGGATGACATAGACGCAGTTTGCCATAAGCGTCGGAGTGTCTTCTATCTGGTAGACCGGCATGCGTGTGCAAACGGAAAGAATCTCTCGCAGCGCACTAGGCTCGTCTGGTGATAGATGGAGAATGACGACGTAAGCCAAACCGAGATCGGGAGCGATCAGCCTGAACATGGTTTGCAGAGCCGCCACGCCACCTGCGGACGCTCCGATCGCACACACCGGTACGAAGTTCTGACTGCTGTTGAAGGGTTTCTCAGTAAGATCCGTCATGTAGCCTCTGTTATTGTCAACCGCCACCCCGCGCAACAGTGGCTAGCGGGCGCGTCGACAATATATACTGAGGCGCGACTGAAGCTAGGCGGCTGACTTCGGGCTCCCGGAAATTTTGCCGATTTCTTCGAGTGTCGCCATGACTTTCAAAATGTCTTGTGATGAACACGAGTAGTAAAGGTTTTGTGCTTCTCGGCGCACAGCAACCAGATTGGCGCTCCTGAATCGTGCAAGATGCTGAGACAAGGAAGACTGGCTAAGCCCCAGCTCCGTTGCAAGCTCTGACACGCCCCACTCATCTTTGGTGATCAGCTCCAGCACTTTCAGACGGCTGGGATTTGCGAGAAGCCCAAGCAGCTCCGCAGCTTTATCGGCATTGAACTTTATATCGTCTGTCATCAAGCAATCCCCTAAGAATTTGGGGTGAGAAAAAACGCCAGTCATCACAGTTGATAAAGGTAATGTTCAATACCCTGTGCTTGTATTAGGTTATACTATGCTATGAAGGCGGACAATGGGCCTTGGAGAGGGCGTTCAATTGGAGCAAATGGAGCGAACGAAGGTTCTTACGTCGGAGATCGCCGGTCTCCTGTCGGATGTCCGGGAGAACATCAGTTTAAGCCGCAGGCTTTTGCAGGACGCGCCGAGTGTCCCGTCTGCGCGCGAAACCGTAAGGCTTGTGATCCCCGAAATCGGCTTCTTTACGTGGTTTGTTGCAGGGAACCTTTACCATGGTGATAGCTTATTCGCGGCGCTCCACGGGATGGAGGCAGAGGACCTGGCGGCCGGTGTGGCTGTCGAGGACTTAATAGGCCGTATGGAGAAAAGTGACCAGCCTCAGGTCGCTCACGGGCTCTTTCAAGCCATCAAAACAGGAGAACGATGCCATCTTGAATACTCGACCTATCCCGGTGGAACCCAACGGAAAGTGGTGCTTACGGGCTGCTGTCTGAGAAATGAGCTAGGTCTAGCCTCATTCTTTTGCGGCATAGTCGTCGAGAAGAAAGCCGCCCTTGTTCTTGATGGCTCGGAGCCGTTTCAGGCTTACTGTGATGCAGCCTTGTCTTTGGCGAGGGAGCGGGGAAACCTGCTCGCAGCCCGCTACCTCAAGTCGGCGCTCAATTCAGTACAGGTGTCGCTTTGCTCTTAAAGGCGAGATGAGAGCTTTGGTGCGCGGCTCGGGTGTTTTTCAGAGTCCGCACTTTGATGTTGTCGTCTAGGGGGTTGCCTTCCCGCAACGGACGGATTTCGGGCGTGCACATGCCAACATGCGATTGAGGGCTCTGTTGCAAACATTGCGAGAGGTTGGATAGGTGCCGTGTTCTCTACCCTCATGCAGCCTGAGTTTCGAGATTCCGGGCGAGCAGAGCTACGGCTTCCGTCAGGGCGCTCGGTCCGATGCCAAAAGCCCGTTCAACGATACGGGCTTCACCACGGGCGTCACCCGTCAGATTGAAAATCGCAGCCTGGCCCTTGCGCAAGGCTCGCATGACCTCGAAACCTTTGATCGACGCATAGGCTGTTTTCAGCGTCTTGAACCCTCTCACCGGCCTGATCAGTTGTTTCAGCTTGCCATGATCAGCCTCAACGACATTGTTCAGATATTTGACCTGCCGGTGCACAAGCTCGCCGGGGCATTTGCCTTCGGCCTTCAATTGCGCGATGGCAATGCCATAGGTTGGCGCTTTGTCGGTGTTGATCACGGCTGGCTTTTCCCAATCCTTCAGACCGTTCAGGGCCTTGCCGAGAAAGCGCGTGGCGGCTTTCGCGTTGCGGGTCGGGGACAAATAGAAATCGATCGTGTTGCCGAATTTGTCGACGGCCCGGTAAAGGTATGTCCATTGGCCACGAACCTTCACATAAGTTTCGTCGACACGCCAACTCGTTGATTGCGGACGACGCCAGTGCCAGCGCAGCCGTTTTTCGATCTCCGGCGCGTACTTCTGGACCCAACGATAGATCGTGGAATGATCAACAGGAACGCCCCGTTCACCCATCATCTGTTCAAGATCCCGGTAGCTCACCCCATAGCGGCAGTACCAGCGGACCGCCCAAAGGATGATTTCACCCTGGAAATGACGCCACTTAAAATCGCTCATCAAAAATCTCACTCAAAATCTTTGGTGCTCCTTCCGGCATCTTTGGAATTTTTGCAACAGAGCCTTCCTGTCAGCATAGGGTGTCTGCGGCTCGTATCGAAATCTCTCGGATCTGCTGACGGAAAACCTGTCGGAACTCCCTGAAGTTATCGAACCCGAGAGCAACGGCAACTCTGGCCACGGTTGAGGGCGACACTCCGCATCGGTTCGCAAGCGATTGCGCAGTGCCGAACGCTACAATTTCAGGATGAGCGAGAGCCGTGCGTGCGACACGCTCTTGTTGCTCCGGGAGGCTAAGCTTGGTTGCTACAATCATATCCTTTAGCTCGGCGATGGTCGTCAGTTTTCGAATTGTTTTATCCGTGCTCATGATCATGCTTCCGGTGCTTGTTCGGCTATAACTTTTGGGAAGGGTCGTTGAAGGTTGTCACCCCCGAACTTTGCCTGGAGGGCAGCACAGGCCTGCGCCATGTATTCTCTAAGCGGAGCAATCGCGGACTTACCCCCGCTTCGACGACGAGCCATCCGGCACAAACCACGTTCTCCACAAGTGCATGACCGGATCGAATTCAACGGAAACGTTCCTTCGGATGGTGAACGTTCCCGTCCGCACCATCGCTCAACCTGATATCCTGTGGCCGGTACCCGTAGTCGCAGCAGGTCGTTGATCGAGTCTTCAGCGGCGCATCCTCCGGCATCAGGAGTATGCGACGGCTCGATCCGAAGGTCGGGCCGCCGCTAGATCGGGCAGGAGGAGTTGTCCGACAGAGACTGTTTTGCTTTCTCTGAAAGCTCAGCCAAGAACCTCTGCCAATTTCACGAGGGATCCGGTCTTTGCAGACTGGGTTGCAGCTTCCGCCATGGCGAGCGCTGCGACACCATCATCGAGCGTGACCGGCAGAGCCGAGGCTGTGTTCACAGCGGTGACAAATGCTGCCCATTCCGCCGCATAGGCGGGCATGTAGCGTTCGAGGAAGAAATAGGTGGGCTTTGAGCCCGTCACGCCAGAGGTGGTGGACTTTACCACTGTGTTTTCCAGCATGTTCTGCGCCTGCAGCAATCCTTCCGAACCCAGCAATTCCAGACGCTGATCATAGCCATAGACGGCGCGGCGGCTGTTCTTGATCACGGCAATACGGCCATCGGCGTAGGAAAGCGTCACCACGGCGGTATCGACATCACCAGCGGCACCGATTTCGGGATCAACGACCGATGTTCCGACAGCCGAGACAGCGACGGGAGCCGCACCCAGGATGAAGTTAGCCATGTCGAAGTCATGGATCATCATGTCACGGAAGAGGCCGCCCGAGACCTTGATATAGGCGACCGGCGGCGGCGCGGGGTCGAAGGACGTGATTGACAGGAGTTCAGTCTTGCCGATTTCACCACGGTCGGCTGCTGCCTTGAGAGCCGCAAAGTTGGGATCGAAACGGCGGTTGAAGCCAATCATCACCGGCTTACCGGTAGCGACGGCCGTCTTCTGGCAAACCTGTGCCCTTGCAAGGCTGAGGTCGACAGGCTTTTCACAAAGCACGGCCTTGCCTGCTGTCGTCGCCCGCTCGATCAAGTCGGAATGGGTATCGGTGGAGGTGGCAATCAGCACGGCATCAATGGCGCGATCATCGAGGATCGCATCGGTCGAGCGAGCTTCGGCGCCATACTGGGCGGCGATCTTCTCAGCGGCGGCCTGATTGATGTCGGAGACAGCCGCGAGGCGGCTGCCGGGATTGGTGGAAATGGCGGTGGCATGGACGCCAGCAATACGGCCTGCGCCCAAAAGACCGACGTTCAGGATGGTGGATGACACGGATGATCCTCCTAGGAAAACAACATCAGATAGTGAAAGCGGTGCGGAACGCTTCAAGCGCATCTTCCGGATCGCCGGAGGCAAAGGCTTCCATACCGACAGGCCCCGCATAGCCCATCGCTTTCAGGGCTTTTGCAACGCCGTGCCAGTTCACTTCGCCCGTGCCCGGCTCGCAACGGCCGGGATTGTCAGCCACCTGAACCTCCCCAATCCAGGGCAGACAGGCCTTGCACCAGCGGATAAGATCACCCTCGCCGATCTGGGTATGGTAGAGATCGAGATTGATGCGCAATTGCGGGCGGTTCACGGCAGAAACGATAGCAAGCACATCAGCGGTCGAGCCGAAAGGGCAACCAGGATGATCGATGGGGTTGAGGTTTTCTAACGTGAAAACCTGACCCTCGGCTTCTGCCAGATCGCAGATGCGGTTAAGCGTATCGCGCGCCCGCTGTTCCATACCCGGCGCGAAGGCACCGATCTTCGGTATCGGAATGCCCAGTTCACCAAGCCCCGTGCCATGCAGATTGAGGCGGTGGACACCGAGGCGCTTGCCAACCTTCGCCGTTTCCGTGGCAGACGCCAGAAGCATCTCACAACCTTCTGCATCGGTGAGCCGACCTTCGAGATAGCCGTTCATGATAGTGAAGGTGGCACCGGTTTTTTCCAGGGCGTCGAGATTCCAGGCGGGCCAGTTCCAAAGGCCGACGCCGAAGCCCATCTCCTTCAGGCGGCTTGCCCGCCATTCGATTGGTCTGTCGCGCCAGAGCATTTCGGCGCAAGCGGCAAGTTGGAAGGTCATCTTAGATTTCCTGAAGTTTGAAATCGGCCGGTGCAACGGGCATAACACCCCTTAGTAGGGCCACGGATTTTTTAAGCCCTTCGAGCGAATTGAGAAGCACGTCCTCATGTTCAACGGAGAGCCAGCCGTCGTAACCGGCCATTTTCAGGCGATAGCAGAACTGGCGCCACCATTCCTCCCCGTGGCCGAAGCCGAGCGTGATATAGGACCAGGAGCGGGCCGGAATGTCGGTGAGGCTCCCATTTTCGAGGAGGCTGGTCACCGCCTGCTTCGGCGCGTTCAGGAATGTATCCTTGGCATGGACGTGATAGACGGCCTTCCCCAATGCCTCGGCCGCTATCAGCGGATCCGCCCCCATCCAGAACAGATGTGAAGGGTCGAGGTTTGCACCGACGACAGGGCCGACTTGCTGTCGGAGCTTCAGGAGCGACGGCACGTTGTAGACGCACTGGTTACCATGTAGTTCGAGCGCAATCCTTTCCACGCCGCATTCGTTTGCCAGCGCCACTATCTCGGCCCAGAAGGGCAGGAGCTTTTCTTCCCACTGGTATTTGAGGATCGCCTGCGTTTCCGGCGGCCAGGAAGAGACGACCCAATTCGGCATGGTATCGGACGGATTGCCCGCAGGCAGGCCAGACATGGTGCAGACCGTCTTGATGCCCATTTCGCCTGCGACCCGGATGGTTTTCTTCAGATCTTCGCCCTGAGCCGGATCGGTTGGGTGAAGCGGATTGCCATTGGCATTCAGGCTGATCACATCAAGCCCACGATCTGAAAAGCCCTTGAGGAAGTCCTTCTGCGCGACCGTGTTGCCCAGCATGGATTTGAGATCGAAATGCGGGGCTGTCGACCAGCCGCAAGTGTTGACCTCGACCCCCGAGACACCCATGCGGGCCGCATTGTCGAGTAGGTCATTGAGCGGCATGTCCCCAAGGCTGTCGGATACGAAACCCAGTTTCATGCGTAGAACTCCGGCTTGGAAATCATGGTGACGGGTTGCTTTTGACCGCAAGCAAGTGCTTTAACGCCTGCCTCGGCGACGACGGCAGCGGTATAGCCATCCCAGCAGCTCGATGCGAATTCCGGGAAAATGCCTGTCTTGACGAAGCCTAGGAAAGCCCGGTTCTGGCGGCGATAGGCATCGAAATAGCGGCTTCGCCAATCGGCATCGTAGCCGGTATGAACACCCAGCGACTGCTCCAGCCGTGTATAGGCGACATGGTTCATTGCCATGCTCGCCTGCTCGCCGACGAGTTCGGCACGGACATCATAGCCGTATGCCGCGTTGTTATTGATCTCGATATTGACGAGTTGACCATGAGAGGTTTCGAGAACCATGAAGACTGGTGCAACCCTGGCATCCGATCGAACGGGCTGGAAGGCCGAAATCGCGGCATATTCAGTTCCGAGCACATAGCGGACCACGTCGAATTCATGTGGCGCCGAATTGGTGATCGCCATTGCCCCCGTAAAGTTCGAAGCGGGCGTTTCCACATTGCGGTGGAAGTTGTGCATCATCAGCGCCCGGCCAAGTTTGCCGGTCGACAATGCCTGCTTCATCTCGCAATAGGATTGGTCGTAGCGCCGCATGAAGCCAAGCTGTACGAACCTTCGACCGACTTTCTGTTCCGCCTGCATAACCGAGAGGCATTCTGCCGAGGACTGCGACAGAGGCTTTTCGCACAGCACCTTCTTGCCCGCGTTGATGCAGGCGAGTGACAGCGGCGCATGTGTGAAGTCCGGGCTCGCGACGATCACCGCATCCACATCGGCGCGGGCAATCACAGCTTCCGGGTCAGTCGCAACGTCTGCTGCACCATGGGCATCGGCCACCTTGCGCGCCCGGACTTCGTCCATGTCGCAGACCACCTGAAGGCTTGCGCCTTGCATTTCCTCGGTGACGATCCTGGCATGATCAGCGCCCATCAGTCCCGCACCAATGACTGCGATTCGCACCATTGGACAAACTCCTTCCATTCGGTTGGCGCAAGGCCCAACCGCTTCCGTTCAACACAATCCGCTACGTGATGGCTCAATCAGATTCATTCAGTGCGCGGGCGGGGCGGAACACCGTCATGGGTCTCCCTATAGCCTTCGATGGAGGCTTCGAGAGTTGCCATCGATTCCCCTCCGGCCATTAGATCGGCGATCTGCTCGCGTGTTTTTTCCCCCTTTCGGAAGTCGGCCGCAATGGCACCCCGGATGAGCACCGCGAAGTGATCGCCCACGGCCATGGCATGCATCACCTGATGGGTGATGAAAACGACCGCGAGGCCGCGGCGTTTGGCCTCATTGACGATCCGCAGTACGTGCGCAGCCTGTTTGACGCCGAGGGCTGCCGTCGGCTCGTCAAGGATGAGAACACGGGCTCCGAAATAGACAGCACGCGCGATCGCGAGCGACTGGCGCTCCCCTCCGGACAGACCGCCGACCAAACGGTCCCCGTCGGTGATGCGAGTGATCCCCATCTTCTGAACCTCCGCAACGGCCACTCGGTTGGCGGTCGTGCGGTCGAAATACTTGAACGGGCCCCAGCCCTTTGTCGGTTCTGAACCCATGAAAAAGTTGCGCCCTATGGACATCAAGGGATAGGTCCCACCGAATTGGTGAACCGTAGCGATCCCCCGTTCCTGCGCTTCGCGGGGACTGGAGAAATTGGTGGGCTCGCCATCCATCAAGATTTCGCCACGCGTCGGCTGATAGACTCCGGACAGGGTCTTGATGAGTGTGGACTTGCCCGCGCCGTTGTCGCCAAGCAGGCAGAGCACCTCACCTTCGACTACCTTAATACTGATATCGTGCAGAGCATCAATATGGCCAAAGGATTTGTCGACGTTTCGAAATTCGAGAACGGGTTTCTTGGCGGACATTGTCGCTCTCCTTACTTCTTCTTGGACGTCGACCAGCTGGTGGCCAAATGACGAAACGTGTCGTTGAGCAGGACGGCGATCAAAAGCATGACGCCGATGATCAGAAAGGACAGGTTTCTGTCGATCTCCGTGAAACCGATAGCCTGGGTTACGATCGAAAGCGTGAGCACCCCGAAGACAATGCCCATTACCGTACCGAAACCACCGGTCAGGAGAACGCCACCGACGACGACCGCGATAATGGTGTTGAAGATCAGGCCAAAATTGGCCTGGGACGTTGCGGAGCTGAATGTCATCACCTGGAGAACACCGGCGAAGGCCGCCGACGTGGAACACAGCATGAAGAGAGCAATCTTCATCTTAGTTACAGGGATACCTGCGTTTCTCGCGCTTTCCTGGTCGCCACCGAGAGCGAAGACCCAGCTTCCCTTTGGGGAGTAGTGCAGGAAGAAGACGAATGCTGTGATGAGGCCACCCCACCAGAAGACGGAAGAGTTAAAGCCATACACTTTGCCGCCGAAGAGCGATTTTGCCCAATCTGGCGCATGATAGAAAGAATTGGTGTTGTTGATGAAGAAGATCGACAGGTAGAGCGTGATACCTGCCACGGCAAAGAGCGTCGCCAATGTCACGATGAACGACGGCACGCGCGTGTGAGTGACGATGTATCCGTTGATGAAGCCGATCAGGGCACCAATGGCAAGAGCCGCAGCGACACCAACAAGCACGGGCATCTGATAGTGCTCACAGACGATCGCAATCGTCATAGTCGACGCAGGAAGTACGGCACCCGTCGAAATGTCGAGTTCACCGGCGATCATCAGAAATCCGACTGGAATTGCGATCATCCCGACCAGGGACGCGAAATTGACCCATGTCGTCACACCCGGAACTGAGAGAAAATTACGGCTGTATCCGAAAATCGAAAAGAGAACGAAGACGGCCACGAATCCCATGAAAGCACCAGCGGCAGGGGTGCGAAAAAAGGCCTTGATGGATGAAATGGTCGTTTCACTCTGGACGGCGGTTGTCTCAACGGTGCTGGTTCTCAGGTTTGTGGCGGTCATGTAGCAAAATCCTCAATCAACGCAGACGAAGTTACATGGAGGGAGCAGGGCTGAAACCCGGCCAGTTTAGTGGCCAGATCTCAGCCTCAGGCCCGCCTCAACGTGCGCCGAGCTTGACGCCTTCGATTGCGGAAGCAACATTGGTCTTGTCGACAATCGCCGGGCCGGTCAGAACCGGCTTCGTTGCAATCGCAGTGCCGAACTTCAGGTTGGCGAACAGCATCGAGGTTGCGAGGAATCCCTGCAGATAGGGCTGCTGGTCTATGGCGAAGGTCTGCGTGCCCTTCGAAATGCGATCCAGAACCGAGGCGGACATATCGAAGGTGCCAAGCTGAATCTTGCCGCTCTTGCCCTGCTGATCGATGGAGCTAGCGGCAGCATCCGCGGCCCAGGCGGCGAGCGTGATTACGGCGTCGATCGACGGATCGGCGATCAGCTCGGATTTGATCGCCTCAGAGGTACCATTCATGTCCTGGTCGAGGTTGGCGGGAACACGAAGGATGAAGGTGTCCGCGCCAGCCTTCTTCGCACCGTCCTGAACGCCCTTGCAGCGGGTTTCGAGGTTTACGGCTCCCGGGTTCTGGATGTGGCAGAGGATCTTCTTTGCACCGTGAGATGCGAGATACTTGCCGCCCTCGACGCCCGCCAGGTATTCGTCCGAGCCGAAATAGTTCAGCGAGCCGTAATTATCCATCTCGCCTTGGCCAGCGTTGAAGGAGATGATCACCACGCCCTTGTCGCGCGCAGCCTTGAGGGCAGGCGTTTCGGATTCCGGCAGCCAGTTCGGAATAGCGATACCCTTGGCCCCCTGGGCTACGGCCTGTTCGATCAGCGAAGCGAGATCCGGGCCAAAGTTGTCATAGTTTTGGGTCTGCATGAAGTTGACGGTGCCGCCATTGGCCTTGACCATCAGCGACGCGTCGTCGACGCCCTTCTTGACCATGTTCCAGAAGCCATCTTGAGCCGAACCAACGATGACGGCGATATCCGTGTCAGCCGCATGAGCGCTGGATGCCAGCATGAATGCCATGGCTGCGGTGGCGATTTTCTTGGTGAACGACATGTCGAATTCCTCCTCAGGTTAAAGCCGCATGGCTGCGGCTCGACATATTTTTTTGGCCATGCGGCCGATCCCGGCAGGCACGCGCAGGTCCGCGATCTCAACCAAGCGCCGTTGAGCTCCCTCGTCCAAATTGTGCGCTGGGCCTCCCCCCAAAGCGCTGACGGCTCCTAGATCGCTGAGCGCCGTCAACGCGCAATGAATGCTACGTTGACATCTTTCGGGTCAACATGGATTAATATCGCTTACTAAATTCGTCTCAAATCGTTTCAACAACTTGGCTAAATGACATGTTGTGACATACCTGCAATCATGGAAATGGAAATTTTGACATGAAGAGACCAACCATTCCAGACTTGGCGAGAGCGGCGGCTGTATCCGTGTCAACGGTCAATCGTGTTCTCTCCGAGCCTCAATCGGTCCGCAGCAATACGCGCACGCGCGTTTTGGCAGCCGCTGAGGAAATCGGCTTCTACGGACTTGGCACCATCAAGCAGGCGGCGAAGGCACAAGAGGTGATCCACCGTGTTGGGGTTTTGCTGCAGCGACGAGAGAGACGATTCTATCGCCTACTTGGCGATTCAATAGCGCAAGCCGCGAAAGCTCATCCTGCCGCCAATATAGATCTTGCCGTCGAGTACATGGAAGATCTCACGCCGGAGAAAGTCGCAGCACATATTCAGTCGCTCGGCGCTCGGTGCGAAGCACTTGCGATTGTAGCGCCGCAGCATCCCGCCGTTGCTGACGCGATCGACGCAGTTCTTGAAAGCGGCGTGCCGGTCGTTTCACTTATCGGCCCCCTTACGGCCAAGGGAGGAATCAGCTTTGTCGGGCTCGACAATTGGAAAGTGGGACGCACCGCTGCCTGGGCGTTTGACCGCATGGTGCGACAGCCGGGGAAGATAGGCATTCTTGTGGGCAGCCACCGATTGCGAAACCAGGAAATGAATGAAAGCGGGTTTCGGTCCTACTTCCGTGAACATAATTCGGGATTCACGCTGCTCGAACCGCTACCAACTTACGAGTCGGCTGTGGTTGCCCGTGAACATGTCGAAAAGCTGCTGACAGACCATCCCGATATGTGCGGGCTATTCATCTCGGGGGGTGGTGTTACAGGTGCGATAGCCGCGCTCAGAGCTACTCCGAAACGGGAAGACTTCGTCACCGTAGGCTATGAGCTTTTTGAAGATACGCGGGCTGCTTTGATAGATGGCACAATTTCGCTGATCCTGTCACACCCCATAGAGCGTTTTGCATCTGAGACAATTGCGACTTTGCTGAAAGCGAAGAACGCAAGTCCTGATAACGGAGTATTTAGGATCACATTTCCATTCGATATGTATAGCCCCGAGAGCGTCTGATGAGGACCTCTTAAGTTGGCCATGCAAGTGGCAGGCTGGGGTTCGCCTGCGTCTTCGCGTCCGCCTTGGGGCCGAATCGAAAGGTCCTCAACTATACGATGGACGAACTCTTAACGCCTACACGCCGATGAGGGAAGCCCCGCCGGCACGGCCGAAATCGGGCGCCTGCGCCAAAGTGGTATTTCCATCATTGAAAATTGGTGCGTTTCACAATTGCGCGCTCGGTGACGCGGCCCTTCGCTCGGCAGACAATCATGAACATCGCGATATTGCGAGATTCTCACCAGCACCTAAAAGTGTGGCTCCCCTATGAACATCGTCGCCTTGAAGGGACCGCTGTTTTCGTGTCGCATCCCACATTATCAATGACTTAGGCATCCGATCCAGCATAGTGCGATTTATGGAACTTCGCTTATCGAAGACATTTGAGTTCGCTAGCGGGCAGCCCGAGACGTACCGAGTTGCAGCTGATTCATTCATAATCCCTTCGCTCTTGCAGCTCGCTTGTTCTTGCTGAGGCCCCACAAGGACCGCACTGAAGTTCGCCCGACCAGCTTACAAGGTAGCAGCACCAGTCACGAACCCGCTGACATATGACGATTTCCCTTGTCACATACGTATGAAGCGGGCTGCGTCGAATGCGTTCGGACTGTCTGTAGCGGCGTACTTAGAACGTCGGTTCATGAAGAGGTCGCCACCGCCGGATACCGGCATCAGGCGGTGGCAAGTTCGCCTGCTTCCCGCCATCTGCGCAGCAAAGCGAACAACTCTTCGCGGTCCTTCTCATCAAGACGTGGCACGCCCGGAACGCGGACAGGACCGACATCGAGGCCGGAATAGGTCACGGCCTCCTTGACGACGGTAACGTTTGTTCCGTTGCGGAACTTCGTGCGCATGCGTTCGAAGGGCTCAAGCTTGTTGACGATGGCGCGCGCAGCGGTGAAATCGCCTTTCTCCAAGGCAGCGTGAACGGCAAGCGACAGCTTCGGCGCAACATTGACGAGGCCTGAGGTGAAGCCTCTTGCGCCCGCCGCCGCAAATGTCGGAGCCCAGCTTTCGGCCAGACCGCAGACGAAGAGCGCGCCTTTTGGGTCGGAACTCGCGATCGCCCGCGAAAGCAGCATCAGATCCGTCGTCGCAAACTTGATGCCGACAACGTTGCCGTGACCGGCCAGGCGAACCATGTCTTCGACGCTGAAGCCCTCGGCACGGACATAGGCAACGAGCGGCAGGGGCGAGGCCTCCGCCAGATCGCGGAAATAGTCGATCTGCGAGCCGGGTGCGGCGAAAGGATCCACCGGCTGGTGCGACATGACGGCTGAAGCACCGATCGAGGCAGCATCCTTCGCCATCTGGATCGCCTCGCGCAATGAACGGCCAATCGCCGCCGTCACCGGCGCCTTGCCGTCGACGCCGGATATCGCCGCTTCATGGACGCGGCGGATTTCTTGCGGAGTGAGCGCATAGAACTCGCCGGTATTCCCAGCCGCAACGATGTTGTGAATGCCGGCAGCCGCTACCCGCTGATAGACCTGAGCGGTGACGCGCGGTTCCACCTCGCCACTTCCATCATAGGCCGTGACCGGAACACCGGAGACGCCGGTCAGCACCTGCCGCATGGTTTCAATGCTCATCTTCCTACCCTGACCCTTTATCATCCATCGAGACGCAAACGAGGAGACGTAAAGAAGCCATCACCTCGCCTTCGCCTCATCCAATTCCCTATACGCCCTGGAACATGCGGGCGCGTGCATTCAAGATATGGCGCTTCATGGCATCGTGAGCCTCGGTCTCCTGCCGCGCGAAAATCGCCTGCA
The DNA here is from genome assembly GCF_047041135.1 of Rhizobium sp. WW22. Taxonomy (NCBI): domain Bacteria; kingdom Pseudomonadati; phylum Pseudomonadota; class Alphaproteobacteria; order Hyphomicrobiales; family Rhizobiaceae; genus Rhizobium; species Rhizobium sp. WW22. The sequence continues at coordinate 165,509 of NZ_CP178199.1, read as the reverse complement.
CGATGACGGCATGCTCATCCTGAACACTGCGGATCTGTTCTGGCGTCCGCTTGAGGCTGAGGCTGCGGGTCACGGAATGACCGATGGCGAAGTGCGGCTTGAACAATTCGCGAGCAGAGACATGGAATTGATTGCCGGTGGCGACCGCAATGGCATCGTGCAGTTCCTGATCTTCTTCAGCGCCAAGTCGGCCCTCGCGAAGACACTGTTCGATTTTTTGAAGCGCTAGTGTGATCCGCTCCTTGTCATCAGCCTGCCAGTTGCGCGCAGCAAGCTCGGCGGCCTCCGCCTCAAGCCCGGCGCGAAATTCGAAAAAGCGCTGGACATCGGCAAGCGATCCTACAGGCACCATTTTCAGGACCGACGAATCCGGCCTTTGCCTGACATAGGAACCCGACCCCTTGCTCGAAACGACCAAACCATCTGCACGCAGCCGCTCCAGAGCGTCGCGCACAACAGGCCGTGACGCGCCGAACATTTCCGCGAGCTTGGCTTCCGCCGGCAACCGCTCGTTCACGGGAAAGGTTCCATCCGCAATCATCGCGACGATCCTCTCATAGATGATGTCGCCGAAGCGCGTCACGCCTACACCGGAATCGTTGGCGACAGAGAGTTTCATCATCATCCTTCGTGAATGGCGGCGCAGGCACAGCGCACCTGCGCGTTCAGAACTACAAAATCTGTAAAAATCTGTCAACTATTGTAATTACCTGAGAATGTAATATGGTCTCGACGCTGCGCCGGATGGGTGCATGGTGACGGGACGGGAGCCTGTTGCATCGGCCGAGGCAGAGCCAGGTCGAGATTAAAACGGGAGGGATTCGATGCGCGATGAAATATTGCCCCGCGGCGTGAGCAGGCGCGCCGTCCTCGGCGGCATGGCGGGAATGGCAGCCCTGTCTGTGGCCGGTCGTGTCAACGCTGCCGATGCAGGTGGCGAGGCGCCCGCCCTGGCTGTGCTCGTCAAAGAAGGCAAGCTGCCGCCGCTGGCCGACCGCTTGCCGAAAAAGCCAATGGTCGTCACCCCTTACGAGAAGGTCGGAACCTATGGCGGCACGTTACGGCGTGGCCTGCGCGGCTCGTCCGACCATAATGGCATTCTGCGCATGGTGGGCAATCAGAGCCTGGTGCGCTGGAACCTCGAGTTTACTCAGGTCCTGCCGAACCTCGCCGAACGCTGGGACGTCAATGCCGACGCTTCGCAATTCACCTTCTATCTCATTCAAGGCGCTCGCTGGTCCGACGGCCATCCCTTTACGGCCGACGACGTCGTTTTCGCTATCGAAGACTGTGTCAAGAATACCGATCTCTATAGCGCGGCGCCGGCGCAACTGTCCGTCGCCGGCAAGGCCGTCAGTGTCACGAAGATCGACGACTATACGGTGAAATTCACCTTTGCCGCTCCAAACGCGCTTTATCTGGAAAATCTCGCAACCCCGCTCGGCCAGCACCCGACGCTGTTTCCGAAGCACTATTGCAGCCAGTTCCTGCCTAAATACAATCCGAACGTCGCCGAGGATGCGAAGAAGGCCGGCGTCAGCAATTGGCCCGAACTCTTCCGCGCCCGCTGCGGCGACATCGAAATCCCCTCGCGGTGGGGCAATCCCGACAAACCGACGCTCGATCCCTGGGTCGTCAAGGAACCCTATACCGGCGGTGCAACCCGCGTCGTCATGACGCGCAACCCATACTTCTGGCAGGTCGATACATCAGGAACCAGCTTCCCTATGTCGACGAGATCAATTTCGGCATCTCGCAGGATGTGGAATCGCTGATGCTGAATGTCATCTCCGGCAAGATCGATATTCAAGAGCGCCATATCAGCGTACTCGCCAACAAGCCGACGCTTTCGCAGAACATGAAGAAGGGCGACTATCGCCTTCTAACTCTTATTCCTTCCACCTCGCAGCAATGCCAGATCTACTTCAACATCACCCATAAAGATCCGGCCATGCGCAAGATGTTTGCCGACAAGTCGATCCGGCAGGCGCTCTCGCTCGGTATCAACCGGCAGGAGATCATCGACATCGTCTACTTCGGCCAGAGCCAACCCTACCAGGCCGGGCCGCGTCCGGAGCATCCCTGGTACAACGAGAAATATGCCCGCCAGTTCACCGACTATGATCCGGACAAGGCCGGCGCGATGCTGGACCAGGCCGGTTATGGCAAGAAGGATGCGAACGGCTTCCGGCTCCGGCCGGATGGTCAGAAGATGTTCTTCACCGTCGATGTCATTCCGACCCTCTATCCCGATCTGGTCGATGCTCTCGAGCTGGTGAAGGCACATTGGGCACAGATCGGCGTCGACATGAAAGTCAACACGATCGAGCGGGCGCTTTACTATACGCGCGGCGACGACAACGCCCATGATGCCCAGGTCTGGCCAGGCCCCGGTGGCCTCGATCCGATGCTCGACCCGCGCGACTTCTTCGCTTTCCACCCGCAAGGCTCGCGCTACGCAATCCCATGGTCGGTCTGGTACACCTCGAACGGCAAGCAGGGCGAGGAACCACCGGAAAGCCAAAAGAAGCGTATGAAACTTTTCGATGAGGCGCGCTCGACGGCCGATCTCGACAAGCGCGGCGCGGTCATGAAGCAGATTTTTGATATCGCCGCCGAAGAATTTGAAACCGTTGGCCTTTGCCTCGCCGTCGGCGGCTTCGGCATCATCCGCAACAATCTGCGCAATGTTCCCGAAAAGCAGCCGGACAGCTGGTCGTGGCCCAATCCGGGACCGGCCATGCCGCAGCAATTCTTCTTTACCAGCTGATCACACCGATCCGGCGCCGCCTTGCATGGGCGGCGCTTTCCATCATGCGGAGCTGCCCGCGGCAGCGCTCACTGCGAGAAACAGCCATGCTGGTCTTCATCGGTAAACGCCTTTTATGGATGATCCCATCCCTTTTTGCCGTCAGCTTCCTGGCCTTCGTGCTGATCCAGCTGCCTCCCGGCGACTATGTGACGACGTATATCGCCACGCTCGCCTCTTCGAATGAGGTGGTCGATCAGAACACGGCCGCGCAGCTACGCGAGCGCTTCGGCCTCGATCAGCCGATGCTCATCCAATATCTGAAATGGATGTGGGGCATTCTTTCGCGCGGCGATTTCGGTATCTCATTTGAATGGCAACAGCCGGTCTCCGGCCTTATCTGGGAGCGCATGGCGCTGACGCTCATTCTGGCGCTTGCGGCGCTGATTGCCACCTGGGCGATCGCGCTGCCGATCGGCGTCTATTCCGCCGTCAAGAAATACTCGATCGGCGATTATCTCTTTACCGCCTTCACCTTTCTCGGACTTGCCATTCCCTCCTTCCTGCTCGCGCTGGTGCTGATGTATGTCGCCGCGGTCGAGTTCGGCCAGGATGTCGGCGGCCTGTTTTCCTCTCAGTTCGAGACGGCACCCTGGAGTATCGCCAAGACGGTGGATCTCCTGTCGCATTTGTGGCTGCCGGTCGTCATCCTTGCAGTTTCATCGACCGCAAGCCTCATCCGCGTCATGCGCGCCAATATGCTGGACGAGCTGCCCAAACCCTATGTGACGACGGCACGGGCAAAAGGCCTCTCCGAGTTCCGGCTGCTGGTCAAATATCCGCTGCGCATTGCCCTCAATCCGTTTATTTCCACCATCGCCTGGCTGCTGCCCAATCTCATTTCCGGGTCGGTCGTCGTGGCGATCGTCCTCAACCTGCCAACGGCGGCGCCCTTGCTGCTGCAGGCGCTGATGGCACAGGACATGTATCTCGCCGGCGCTTTCGTGCTGCTGATCTGCGCGCTCACGCTGATCGGGTCACTCATCAGCGACATTCTGCTTGCCCTCGTCGATCCCCGCATCCGGTTGGAATAGGAGCAGCCCATGGCCGATATCGCCGTCACAACCCTGCGCCCCGACCGCGCCGCCGTCGCCTCGCAATGGCAGCTGATCTGGTGGGCCTTCCGCCGCCACAAGCTTGCCATGGTTGCGCTTGTCGTCACCGTGATGATGTATATCGTCGCGATCGTGCCAGGCTTCTTTGCCATAAACGATCCCAATCAGCAAAACGCGCGCGCAACCTTCCACCCGCCGCAAAGGGTGCATTTATTTGACACGGATAACTGCTTTTCCCTCGGGCTTCACTATTATCCGCTGAAGCTAACCCGCGATCCGGAGACACTTGCACCGATCTTCAAGGAGGATACGACGAAGCCCGTCTCCATCAGCCTGTTCGGGAGAGGCTATGAGTATTCCGTGCTCGGGCTCTTCACGAGCAACATCCATCTCTTGGCATCTTCCGACAAGTCGACGCCTCTTCTTCTGTTCGGCGCAGACCGACTCGGGCGCGACGTCTTCAGCCGCACCGTTCAGGGCTCACAGATTTCGCTGTCGATCGGCCTCGTCGGCGTCTTCTTTTCGCTTCTGCTCGGTATCGTTCTTGGTGGGGTTTCGGGCTATTACGGTGGAAAGCTCGACTTTTTCATCCAGCGCCTGATCGATTTCGTACTGTCGCTGCCCACCATCCCCATCTGGCTCGCCATGGCGGCAGCGCTGCCGCAAGGCTGGCCGGCGGCACTGCAATATATGATGATCACGATCATCCTGTCCTTGACCGGCTGGGCTCAGCTTGCCCGCGTCGTACGCGGCCGCTTCCTATCGCTGCGGACGGAAGAATTCGTCGCCGCCGCAAGGCTCGATGGCGCCAGCGAGGGGCGCATCATCTTCCGCCACATGCTGCCGAGTTTTGCCAGCCACATCATCGCTTCCATCACGCTTGCCGTGCCGGCGATGATTCTGGCCGAGACGTCGCTTTCCTTCCTCGGGCTCGGCCTCCAGCCGCCGACCATCTCCTGGGGGGTGCTGCTGCGCGAGGCGCAAAACATCCGCTCGATCGCAACGGCACCGTGGCTCTTCCTGCCGGGTGTCGCCGTCGTCATCGCCGTCATGGCGTTGAACCTTCTCGGCGACGGCCTGCGCGACGCGGCCGATCCCTACAACAAATGAGGCGGGAATGACCGATATCGTTTCCATGAACACCGCTCGCCCGCTGCTGCAGGTCAAGAATCTCACCGTCGACTTCCCGTTGCGAACCGGCACCTTTCGCGCGGTCGACAATCTCTCCTTCGCCATCGAGCCGGGAAAGACACTCTGCGTCGTCGGGGAGAGCGGATCCGGCAAATCGGTCACCGCGCGCTCTATCCTGCAGATCGTCGACGCCCCCGGCAGCATCACCGGCGGCTCGATCATTCTCAACGGCACCGGCGGCAGTTCGGTCGATCTCGCCAAGCTCAATCCGCGCGGGCGGCAGATCAGATCCATCCGCGGGCGCGATATCGCCATGATCTTCCAGGAGCCGATGGCCTCGCTCTCGCCGGTCCACACGGTCGGCGACCAGATCATGGAGGCGCTGCGTCTTCACACGCGCATGAGCAAGGCGGAAGCACGCGCCGAGGCGATCTCGCTTCTAAAGCAGGTGGAAATCCCCTTTCCGGAAAAAGCCATAGACCGCTACGCCTTTCAATATTCGGGCGGCATGCGCCAGCGCGCCATGATCGCCATGGCGCTCGCCTGCAAGCCGCAGCTGCTGATCGCCGACGAACCGACAACGGCGCTCGACGTGACGACACAAGCCGAAATCCTCGATCTCATTGCCCGGCTGCAGAAGGCCACCGGCATGGCGGTGCTGTTCATCACCCACGACATGGGTGTGGTCGCACAGATCGCCGACGACGTGCTCGTCATGCACAATGGCGTGGTCAAGGAACATGGTCCGGTCGAGCAGATCTTCCATGCTCCGAAAGACGACTATACTCGCATGTTGATCGGTTCCGTGCTGAAGCTCGAAAGGAAGGCGGAAATCCGTCTGGCGCGACCGCCGCTCGATAAAGGCGCGGCGCCGATCCTCGAATTGCGCAATGTCTCGATGGCCTTCGGCGAGGTCCGCGCCCTCGATGATGTCTCGATCTCGCTCTTGCCGCGCGAGACGCTCGGCATCGTCGGCGAGAGCGGGTCCGGCAAAACGACAATGGGTCGCTCGATCATGCGCCTTATCGATCCGAGTGCAGGCGAAATCCTCTATCGCCGCGCCGATGGCGATATCACCGACTTGGCAAGCGCAAAGGGGCCGTCCCTTGCGGCAGCACGCCGCGAATTGCGCATGGTGTTTCAGGACCCGTTCGGCTCGCTCAATCCGCGCATGACCGTCTCGCAGATCATCGGCGAGCCATTGCTCGTCAACGGCATTGCCAAGGGCCGCGCGCTCGACGAGCGCGTCTGCCATCTGATGGAGCAGGTCGGGCTCGATCCAAGGGCGCGCGAGCGCTATCCTCATGCCTTCTCCGGCGGCCAGCGCCAGCGCATCGGCATTGCCCGCGCCATCACGCTTAATCCGCGCGTGATCGTCGCTGACGAGGCGACATCGGCTCTCGATGTCTCCGTGCGCTCACAGGTGCTCGATCTTCTGATGCGCCTGCAGGACGAGCTTGGCCTCGCCTATATCTTCATCAGCCATGATATCGGCGTCATCCGCTACATGTGCGACCGTGTCGGCGTCATGTACAAGGGGCGCCTGGTCGAGGTTGGCGACGCCGACAAGGTCTGCAATTCACCCGACCACGCCTATACGCAAGCACTGATTTCGGCGATCCCGCGCCCCGACCCTCGCGATCGCGATCGCTCGCGACGCTTTCGCTATGTCGAGCCGGAAACCGTGAAGAACGGAAGCGCTGCGTGATGGCCTTATTCAACCAGGCCGGAACGCTTATTTGCCGCGCTCGGATTTCGCCGCAGCACGGCAAGGATCTCCCCACCTGCGGCACCTCCCATGCCGCATTTATAACCACCGATAGAAGGAAGTAAGATGAAGATCGACCGCATGCGGGTATTCATGACCCGCGACAAGGATCGCCCGCGCGTCATCGTGGCGCTGGACACCGACGACGGATTGACCGGCTGGGGCGAGTGCTACAATCACGGCCCGGATTTGGCGCTGCCGCCGATCCTCGACTATCTCTATGGCTTCATCGGCGGCCAGGATCCGAGCCGCATCGACTATCTCATCAACCTCTTGATCCAGCAGAGCCGCTTCCCGCCGGGCGCGCTTGGCCTTTCGGCGATCTCCGCGCTCGACCATTGCCTTTGGGATCTCTCGGCAAAGGCTCTCAATGTCCCGGTCTACAAGCTGCTCGGCGGTGCGGTGCGCGATCGCATCAAGGTCTATGCCGGCGTTTACACCGCGCCGGACGCGCCGGCGGCCCGCGACGAGCTCGATCGACTGAACGCCGAATGGGGTTTTACCGCCTTCAAGCTCAGCCCTTGGCGCATCGACATGCACGCCCATCGCTGGGGCAATGTCGTGAAGGCATCGGCTGACTATTTTCGCTCGCTGCGCGAGACCGTGCGCGACGATTATGAGATCGCCTTCGACGCCCATGCCAAGATCTTCGAGCCGATCGCCGCCCGCCAGCTTGGCAATGCGCTGGCGCCCTATGACCCGCTCTTCTACGAGGAGCCGCTGCGTCCGGAAAACATCGAGATGTGGGGCGAACTGAAACAGGGCCTCAATTGTGTGCTCGCGACCGGCGAGTCCCTCTATAACCGCAACGAGTTCCTGCGTCTGCTGCAGGTCAAGGGCGCCGACCTCATCCAGCCGGATATCTGCGTGGTCGGCGGCATCAGCGAGATGCGGCGCATCGCGACGATCGCCGAAGCGCATTTCGTCGGCGTCGCTCCACACAACCCGATGGGGCCGCTCGCGACCGCCGTCAATGTGCACTTCTCCGCCGCCGCGCAGAACTTCAAGATCCTCGAATACCGGCTGCCGAAAGGCCAAGCCTATGTCTATGGCGGCAACGAGGTCGAGCAGCGGCAAGGGGAGACCCGCTATGTCGTCGATCCCTATCTGCCGAAGGACGGCTATCTCGAGCTGAGGCCGGACCGGCCCGGCTGGGGCGTCGACATGGATGAGAAGGCCATGGAAGAGGAAGGCTATATTCATTGGCAGCGGCGCGTGCCGAAGCGTCCGGATGGTTCGTATGCCTTTGCGTGAGCTTGACATCAGCGTCACCTGAAAAATCGGGGCGGCCATTGGGGCGCCCCTCTTTGGTCGATGCCTTTAAAAGTATGAGCGCAATCATTTCACGCGTGCTGCGCCTGAATTGCCGAGATCTTCCGGACGCGGTATGCGCGGCACTATGCGCCCGATCACAAGAACCAGCAGCACCGCGATCACAAGGCAGGCAGCCAGGAAGAACATCGATGCGATCGTGCTGCCCGTCGCATCCTTGATCCAGGGCACGACATTCTAGACGATGAAGCCGCCGAGATTGCCGACCGAATTGATAGCAGCAAGACCCGCGGCAGCCCCTTTCCCTGCAGGAAGCGCGACGGCAAGCTCCAGAACACCGGCTGGCCCGCGAAAATGCCGGCTGCCGCGATGGAGGGGAAGATGCACGGATGCGTTGCTATCCGTGCACTGTGTCGAGCGATCACATTATTAGCACTGCGCTTAAGCGCATAAGAGGCAGAGCGCACCGGATTGCAGTAGCGCTGCGTTGCCACCGCCGGCGACTGTTTGAGACTTTACGCTGCCCTGATCTTCGTCTCTGCATCGCGATCACGGTAAGCGATCAGATCCTCAATGGTGATAAGATGGAGGCCATGCCGCTCGGCGAACACTTCAAGGTCGGGAAGGCGCGCCATGGTACCATCGTCTTTAGCGACCTCGCAGATGACTCCGGACGCGGAAAGGCCAGCAAGCCGGGCAAGATCGACAGCAGCCTCAGTGTGCCCCGGCCTTCCGAGTACACCTTCGGGATGAGCGCGCAACGGGAAGATATGGCCGGGTCGGGCGAAGTCCTCAGGACGCGCACCCTTCGTCACCAAGGCGCGGACGGTCGCAGCGCGGTCAGCCGCCGAGATGCCCGTTGTCGTCTCAGGGATATAGTCGACCGAAACGGTGAAAGCGGTCTTCAGCATCTCGGTGTTGTTAGGCACCATCAAGGGAATGTCGAGTTCGTCCAGCCGCTCGCCTTCCATCGGCACGCAGATCAGACCGCGCGCATGGTTCATCATGAACGCGATGGCCTCCGGCGTGATCAATTCCGATGCGACGAGCAGATCCCCTTCATTTTCTCTGTCGCGGTCATCGACCACAACCACGATTTCACCACGGCCGATCGCGGCGATCGCATCTTCAATTCGGGAAATTGCCATTTCAATGCCTTTCAAGGGTTAACCGCTTTAGCGGCCGCATGACCAATGACGGCCACAAATATCCCTTGGGCGAACAGGCGTAGGAACGTCGCAACCCGCGACGCCCGCTGCATGCTCTCTTCCATCCGGACTATACCGTCGGCCCCGGCCTCTCACCGGATCTGCTGACCTTCCGTTCGCGGAAGCGCTCGCGGGCTCCGGGTTTCCCCGATACCGCCGGTGGGGAATTGCACCCCGCCCTGAGAACAAATCTAACATAAGGGACCGGACCTCATCTTTGCAAGAGGGCCACGCCACCTTCCAACTTCCGAACCTTGCGATGCGATCGAACACACCGTTCTGGAATAGTGAATTACGACATGATCAGTCCGCCGTCGACGTTAATGGTCTGGCCGGTAATATAGGCAGCATCGTCGCTCGCAAGGAAGGTCACGAGGCCGGCCACGTCTTCGCCGGAGCCTGCGCGCTTCATCGGAATGCCTTCGACCCATTCTTTCATCAGTTCGCCGGGGCCGTAGTTGCCGAGCAGCTTGCCCCAAGCCTGGTCGTTATAGGCCCACATGTCGGTTTCGATGATGCCTGGGCAGAAAGCGTTGACAGTGATTTTCTGCGTGGCAACTTCCTTGGCGAGGCTCTGGGTGATGCCGACGACGCCCATTTTTGATGCGGCATAGTGCGGCGTATAGATGAAGCCGGCGCGAGCCTGCCCGGACGCTGTATTGATGATGCGGCCACCGCGACCATGCTTGCGCATCCGGGCGATCGCTTCCTGGGCGCAGAGAAATACGCCCTTCGTGTTGACGGCCATTACCTTGTCCCACTCCCCTTCGGTCATGTCCTCGATCTTGGCGATGGTGATGACACCGGCGTTCTGGATGGAAACGTCTACTGTGCCAAAGGCCTGTTCCGCTGCGTCATAGAGCGCGATGACGCTTGACTTGTCGGTAACGTCGCCGACGAAGGGGATCGCCTTGCCGCCGTCTGCCTTGATCTGCTCGGCAACTGCATGAACGCTGTCTTCGTTGGCAGAGACAACGAGGTTCGCGCCCTCGCAGGCAAAGCGTTTGGCAATCGCGGCACCGATGCCACGGCTTGCGCCGGTTATGACCACCGTCTTGTTTTCGAAGCGTTGCATTCTCTTTTCCTTCCAGGATGCGGCTGTACGCGCTCCTCAACCGGAGTGCCCGCTCAAATTCACGTGGCTGCCAGAACAATCTCGGCGAAGTCCGACGCATTCAACGAGGCGCCGCCGACCAGAGCGCCATCCACATTGCGCAATCCGAAAATCGCCGCAGCATTGACGCCTTTGACGGAGCCGCCATAGAGGATCCTAACGGCACCGCCATCGTGTCCGAAACGCTGCTCGAGCCCCTTGCGAATGGTGGCATGGACCTCTTCGATCTGTTCATGCGTCGGCACCAGACCGGTCCCGATCGCCCAGACGGGTTCGTAGGCGATGACGAGGTTGCGGCTGTCGGTTTCACCCGGGACGGACCCCGCCAATTGCTCGTTTACCACTTCGATTGCCCGCCCTTCGTCGCGCTCGTGGCGCGTCTCGCCGATGCAGACGATGGTCGTCAGACCAGCGCGATGGGCGGCTCTTACCTTTGCAAGCACAATCTCGTCATCCTCGCCGTGAGAGACACGACGCTCGGAATGCCCGAGGATAATGTAGCGCGCGCCGCTGTCGGCGAGCATTTCGGCAGAAACATCGCCAGTGAAGGCTCCGTTCGCCTGCGCGTGGCAATCCTGCGCTCCGACCGAAAGGGGCGAGCCAACGGCCTGCCGAACAGCGCGGTCAATCAGCGTAAAGGGCGGGCAGACGACGATATCGCAGGCCGCACTACCCGTTAGCCCCTTCAGCGCCTCGATCTCTGCCAGGGAGGAAACGAGACCGTTCATTTTCCAATTGCCCGCAATCAGCTTTCGCATGGCATCACCAGCAGCAGAAGCCGCCGTCGACGAGCAGGTCGACGCCCGTCACGAAGCTTGCGGCCTCGGACAACAAGAAGACTGCCGGACCGACCATTTCATTGACGGATGCCATGCGCTGCATCGGAGTCTGCTCTTCGAAGAGCTTCGTCTGATGAATCATTTCAGGCCGCGTATTCATCGGCGTTGCCGTATAGCCGGGCGATATGGTGTTGACGCGGATGCCGCGGTCGACCCACTCCATGGCAAACGACTTCGACAGGTGGATCACACCTGCCTTGGACGCATTGTAATGCGCCTGGCTGAGCCCCCGGTTGACGATGACGCCGGACATGGAGGCGATGTTGACGATCGAGCCGCGGCCATTCTTCAGCATGGCGCGCGCTTCTGCCTGGCAAGACAGGAAGATGCCTTTCAGGTTGACGTCCATCAACGCCTGATATTGGTCTTCTTCCATTTCCTCGGCCGGGTTTGCGTTGGCGATGCCCGCCGCGTTCACAGCCAGCGAAAGAGGTCCGAGCTCAGCTTCGGTTCGGGCCACCGCATTGGCGAGCGATCCCTTGTTCGTGACGTCAGCGGCAATTTCGATCGAGCGACGGCCGGCAGCTCTGATGTGGCCTGCGGTTGTCGCTAAGCCGTCATCGCTGCGACGATCGAGAAGTGCGACGTCGGCGCCGCATTGCGCAAGGCCGATGGCGATACGTTGGCCGATACCGCTGCCGGCGCCGGTAACGATAGCCACCTGGCCGCTGAGATCGAATAGTTTCGGTGCATTGAGAGTGACGTCCGACACCGCTCTTCCTTTCTGTCTTGTTTAGATTGTCGCCAGTTCCATGACGGAGACGTCGTTGGCCTCGTCCCGGTTCAAAATGCCCGCCTGTTTGCCCTGCGCCAAAACGAGGATGCGGTTCGAAACGCCGAGGATCTCCTCGAGGTCCGAGCTGACGACGATGACCGCAACGCCCTGTTTAGCGAGGTTGACGATGATGTCGTAGATACCGGCGCGAGCGCCGACATCGATGCCGCGCGTCGGCTCATCCAGTACGACAACCTTAGGATCGCGCATCAGCCACTTGGCGATGACGACCTTCTGCTGGTTGCCGCCGGACAGATCCGAGGCAAACTGCTCGGCGCGACCCTTGACGCCAAACTTGGCGACCGCTTTATCGGCGAAGGCACGCTTGACTGCGGAAGTAATCCACCGCCCGCCCAGCTTGTCGAGATTGGCGTAGATAATGTTTTCGCCGATCCTGTGCGAAACGACGAGGCCTTGTTGCTTGCGGTCTTCGGGGACCATGACGATGCCGCGGGCAATCGCGTCTGCAGGACTGCGCAGCTTCAGGGCTTCGCCCTCCAGCCTGATCGTGCCGGAACTGACGGGATCGGCACCTGATATCGCCCGCACGAGCTCGGTGCGTCCGGCGCCGACGAGACCGGCGATGCCAAGGATCTCACCCGCATGAACGTCGAAGCTGACATCACGGAAGGATTTTTCCGGCGACGATAGGCCGGAAACCTGAAGCACCGGCCGGTCGGTCGGTACTGGAAGTGTTGGGAATAAGCGATCGAGAGAGCGCCCAACCATGCTTTCGACGATTGTACGCACCTGCGTCGAGCTGTCGGCAAATTCGTGAACCCGCTCGCCGTCACGCAAAACAACGATACGGTCGGTGATCTTCTTGATCTCTTCCATGCGGTGCGAAATGTAGATGATGCCGACGCCCTCGGCGCGAAGCTTGCGCACCTGCTCAAAGAGAGCTTCCGTCTCGGCCCCGCCAAGGGCCGCTGTCGGCTCATCGAGGATCAGCAGCTTCGCGTTTAGCGCGAGAGCCTTGGCGATCTCGATGAGCTGCTGGTTGGCGGTCGACAGGCCCGCGACCTTGCGCGTCGCCGGAATGTGCAGGTTGAGCCGGGCGAGCTGTTCCTGAGCACGGCGAACCATCTCCTTGCGATCGACCACGCCATTCTTCATCGGCCAGCGGCCGATGAAGACGTTCTCGGCGATCGAAAGATGCGGCAGAAGCTGGAGTTCCTGGTGGATCAGCACCAAACCCTTGTCGATCGCCTCGCGTGGGGTGGCCGGGGCATAGGGCTGCCCCAGCCAGGTCATCGTGCCCTCGGAGGGTGTCCGCGATCCAGCAATGATGCCCGATAGCGTCGATTTACCGGCGCCGTTTTCTCCGAGAAGCGCAACCACTTCGCCGGGATATACGTCCAGGTCCACGTTTTTGAGAACCTGAAGCACTCCGTAGCGCTTGGATATGCCCCTGAGGGAAAGAACCGGCTCGGTCACGACACTACCTCCTCTGGATATCGACTGATCACGGGTGGTTGGCGATAAAGCCAGCCACGTTTTCCTTGGTCGTCAGGGTCGCGTCGAGAAGCTGTACCGGCGGCACCTTTTCGCCGGCAACGAGCTTAACGGCATTTGCGACCGCATCGCGGCCCATCTTCTGCGTCTGCTGCGTAGCCGTCACGTCGAACACGCCCTTGCTCAGCGCTTCGAGCGCCGCGGTGTCGCCGTCAAACCCGCCGACGACGATTTTCTGGGAGGGATTGCCGACCTTGATTGCCTGGGCGGCGCCGAGCGCCAGAGCGTCGGCCTGTGCGAAGACGATGGAGATGTCCGGATTGGCCTGCAGCATGTTCTGCATGATCTGGAAGCCCTCGTCCTGGAACCAGTTGTTGGAATACTGTTCGGCGACGACCTTCACGTCCGGATTGGCCTTCAGCGAATCCGCGCATCCCTTTGAGCGGTCGAGCTCGGGCGTCGTGCCCTTCTGGCCATGGATGATGACCATCTTGCCCTTGCCGCCAGCTTCCTTGAGGATGTAGTCGCAAACGGCCTTCGCGGATGCAACCGAGTCCGTTGCAAGGAAGGTGTCGCCCGGCGCGCCGTCAGCGTTGCGGTCCACGTTGACAACCGGGATGCCTGCCTGCTTGGCGAGCTTCACCGGGACGGTTGCGGCTGCCGCACCTGCCGGAATGTAGATGAGGGCGTCGATCTTCTGCGTCAGAAGGTCCTGTACCTGGTTGATCTGGGTCGGGCCATCGCCCTTCGCATCGACCGTTACAACCTGAATGCCGCGCGCCTTGGCTTCGGCCTCAACGGCCTGCTTGATCTGATTGAAGAAGTTTGCCTGCAGGTTGGCGACGGCGAGACCGATCTTCTTAGCTTCCTTGGCCTGAACCGAGCCGAGCGAGACGGCCAGAACGGCGGCCGAGGTCAAAAGAATACGCGCAAGTTTCATTTTCTTTCCTCCATTTTGATGAACCCCTGGGTACCTCCCCATCGGGTCGTAGTCCGCTCCAACCTTTCGGAGAGGAATATGCTTGGCCCGCACGGCTCCCGGGCCGAAATCTCAAGCAGCCCGACGTCTGCGAATTGTCTCTGCGCCGACCGCCAGAACGATGACGATGCCGATGACGACCTGTTGCAGGAATGGGGAGACGTTGAGCAGGTTCAGGCCGTTGCGAAGGACACCGATGATGAGAACGCCAATCAGCGTGCCGCCAATGCCGCCGGTGCCGCCCGAGAGCGACGTCCCGCCAATGACCACAGCAGCGATCGTGTCCAGTTCATAGCCGAAACCGCTGGACGGCTGCGCGGAGTCGAGGCGAGCCGCAAGGACGATGCCGGCGAGGCCCGCGAGAATCGCGCTCAGTACATAGACGAGAATCGTGACGATCTGCACGTTTATGCCGGCAAGGCGCGCAACCTCGGGATTGCCGCCCACGGCATAAAGCATGCGGCCTTCCGACCGGAAATGTAGAAACAGCCAGGCGATGAGCGCAACGGCGAGCATCAGAAAAACAGTTGCCGTCAACACACCGAAATGGCGGTCGATCGCCAGCATCATGAACCAGTCTGGAAAGCCGACGATCTGCTGCCCGTCGGTGATCATGTTGGCAACACCGCGCGCCGCCGACATCATCGCAAGTGTCGCGATAAAGGCGGGCACCCGGAAGAGCGTGATGACCAGACCGACGATGAGCCCGCTGGTCGCCGAGGCCAGCAATCCGAGTGCGATACCGGCGCCGAGCGGCAGGCCGGCAGTATTGGCCGTCCAGCCCATCACCATCATCGAAAGCGCAAGAACCGACCCGACCGACAGGTCGATCCCGCCGATCAAGATCACGAAGGTCATGCCGACGGCCATGATGCCGAGCACGGTGATCTGGTCGAGAATGTTCAAGCCATTGCGCAGCGACAGGAATGCGTCGGTGGTGAATGTCAGGAACAGGCAAAGAAGAAAAAGGCCGACAAGCGGCCCCGTGGCTCCAGTGAGCTTGCTGCGCCATGTCCCAGACGAATGAGCCCGGTCTTGGATATCTACCGCCACCATCGTTCCTCCTGCAATTGCGACGTTACCTTGATATTTGTTCATATAAGAATAAATATTCAAGCATGGTGGAAAATTCGTAACAACTTGACGAAAGCCTGTCAACTACCGTTCTCCAGCCGCATCAATTATTGAAACGCCGCAATGGGGCTTGACTAAACCGATCGCTGTGCAAAAATATCATGATCTGAATAATTATGCACTATGAGGGAATATCATGGAGATTACCGACCTTGAGCGCGTTGCTCGACAGATCCGTGTGCGCGACCTACAGGCCGTCTACGAAGCCGGCGCCGGTCATATCGGCGGAGAAATGTCGGTGATCGATCTTCTGGCAGCACTCTATTTTCGAGTGCTGCGGGTTTGGCCGGATAATCCGAAGAACCCCGATCGCGATCGCTTCGTCCTTTCCAAGGGTCATACGGCCTGCGCGCTCTATGTCGTGCTGGCAAAGCGCGGCTTCATCCCGGAAGAGGAAATCTCGTCTTTCCTCAAGCCGCATTCGCGGCTGAACGGCCACCCCAACTGCAACAAGGTTCCCGGCGTTGAGACCAATACGGGGCCGCTCGGACACGGGCTGCCTGTCGCTGTCGGGATGGCCAAAGCCGCAAAGCTATCAGGTGCGCGCTACCACACCTATGTCATCACCGGCGACGGCGAGATGCAGGAAGGTTCGAACTGGGAAGCGATCATGGCGGCCGCCCAGTTCGGCCTCGACAATCTCACGCTTGTCGTCGATCACAATCGTTTCCAGCAGGGCGCGTCCCTCTCCGACACGAACGATATCGCCCCTCTACGCCCAAAGCTCGAGGCTTTCGGCTGGGACGTCACCGAGATTGATGGCAACTCTATGGCTGAAGTCGTTCCCGCGCTCGAGCGCCGCGGATCGCGCCCGCATTGCATCGTCGCCCACACGAACAAGGGGCACGGCATCTCGTTCATGCAGGACACAGTCGACTGGCACCACAAGGTTCCGAGCAAGGAACAATATGAAATCGCATTGGCAGAACTGTCGGAGGCAATTTGATGAACGCGCCCTTAAACACACCGAAGCTTCACGACTGCCGCGATGCCTTCGCCGCGACGCTTGAACGCCTGGCGGCCGAAAACGAAACGATCGTCGCCGTCTGCAACGACTCCGTCGGCTCCTCCAAGCTTGGAGGTTTCAAGTCCAAGTTTCCCGAACGCCTCGTCAACGTCGGCATCGCGGAGCAGAACATGGTCGGCGTTAGCGCCGGCCTCGCAAACGGCGGGCGGCTGCCCTATGTCTGCGGTGCCTCGCCATTTCTGACCGGCCGCTCGCTGGAACAGATCAAGGCCGACATTTCCTACTCCAATGCCAACGTCAAGCTCGTCGGCATCTCCTCGGGCTTGGCTTACGGCGAACTCGGGCCGACCCATCATTCAATCGAGGATTTCGCCTGGACCCGCGTGCTGCCGAACCTTCCGGTGATCGCCCCCTGCGATCGCATCGAGACGGCCACCGCCGTCGAATGGGCCGCAAGCTACAACGGTCCCTGTTTCCTGCGCCTGTCACGGGTCGGCGTTCCGGATCTGCTGCCCGAAGGTCACAAGTTCGAAGTCGGCAAGGCGAACCTGCTGCGCGAAGGCTCCGATGTCACGCTGATTGCCAACGGCACGCTGACTCACCGGATGATGAAGGCCGCCGAGATCCTGGCCGAGCGCGGAATCCAGGCTCGTGTCCTGAACATGGCAACTGTCCGCCCGATCGACGAGGCGGCAATCATAGCTGCAGCCAACGAGACGGGCGCAATCGTGACGGCCGAAGAGCATTCGATCTTCGGCGGTCTCGGCTCGGCCGTAGCCGAAGTCGTCGTCGACAATGCACCCGTGCCGATGAAGCGCCTCGGCGTTCCCGGTATCTACGCCCCGACGGGCTCGGCCGAATTCCTCCTCGACGAATTCGGCATGGCGCCTATAGCAATTGCCGATGCCGCAGGCGCGCTGCTCAAGCGCAAATAATCTAGTAGCAGATTATATAAGCCGGCGCGCGCATCCGCCCCGGCCCTATATGTGAGGAGACGACGATGCGGGCAATTCTGGCAATCGACCAGGGTACCACCAATTCCAAGGCCGTATTGGTTTCCGAAACTGGAGAGATCCTTGCCAGAGGCTCGGCCGCGGTTGGAATTTCCTATCCGCAGCCGGGCTGGGTGGAGCAAGATCCACGCAGAATTTTCGCTTCCGTCTGCGAAGCGATCGAGGCCTGCCTGACGAAGGCCGGCGAAGTCACCGTCGAGGCGGTCGCTATCTCCAATCAACGCGAATCCGTCACCGTCTGGGACGCCGAAACCGGCGATGCGCTCGGCCCGGTGCTCAGCTGGCAGTGCCGGCGAACCGCTAGCGATTGCGAACGCCTGATAGGCGAGGGCCATCTATCGCGTGTGGAAGCGCTGACCGGCTTGCCGCTCGATCCGATGTTTCCTGGCGCGAAGTTTCGCTGGCTTCTCGACCGTGCTCCAGCCGGCCGGCGGCTTAGGCTTGGGACCATCGACAGCTGGCTCATTCATTGCCTGAGCGGTGGCAGCCGGCATGTCTGCGATGCGTCCAACGCCGCGCGTAGCCAGTTGTTTGACCTCAAACATCAGAAATGGAGCGAGGAACTCGGCGAGATCTTCGGCATCGATGTCGGGCTCCTACCCGAGGTGCTCGACAGTTCAGCCGATTTCGGATCCACGCAAGGGCTGCCCGGCATTGCCGATGGCACGCCGATCCGCGCCGCTATCGGTGATAGTCATGCGGCGCTTTTCGGCCACGGCGCCTTTAAACCGGGCGACGGAAAGGTGACCTTCGGTACCGGGTCTTCCGTCATGAAGACGCTGCCCGCATTTATCGCACCGCGCAACGGCATCACGACGACCGTTGCCTGGCGGATCGGCGGAACGCCAACCTTCGCTTTCGAAGGCAATATCCTCGTTTCCGCCGCCAGCCTGCCGTGGATGGCGGAGATCCTCGGGCTCGCCGACGTTGCGGCATTGGTCGAACTCGCCGCAACCGCAGAACCGGGCGGCCCAGGCTTCGTCCCGGCTTTCGTCGGCCTCGGAGCACCCTATTGGAATTCGGAGGCGCGGGCTCTTTTTTCGCAGATCAACTTTTCCACGACGAAAGCGCAGATGGCGCGCGCCGTGACGGACTCGATCGCCTGCCAAGTGCATGACGTGATCGCCGCGATGCGCGCCCAAAGCGGAGGCGAGCTCGGCGCGCTCTACGTCGACGGCGGGCCAAGCCAGAACCGCTTCCTGATGCAAAGCGTCTCAAACCTTATCGAGCATGCCGTCATCCAGTGCGAAGCGCCGGAGGCATCGGCGCTTGGTGCCGCTTATCTTGCCGGGCTCTCGTTGGGTCTGTGGAAGGATCTCGACACAATCGCGTCCCTTCCCCGGGCCGTTCGGGCAATCACTCCTGAGGCTCGGGACCGTGCCGGTTTATTGAATACGTGGAATGATGCGCTCGCGCGCTCGACGGCGCGCCCGACACCGGCTAAGTGTGAATAAACATTCAAGCCGGAATTGCCCATGTCCCGCCTCAACGAACTCCGCCTGATTTCGAGAGTGGCCCAGATGTATCACATCGAAGGGCGACGACAGGCGGAAATCGCCCAGCATCTGAGACTGTCGCAAGCGACCGTCTCACGAATGCTGAAACGGGCAGAGGCCGAAGACATCGTGCGCACGAGCGTCATCCCTCCGGTCGGGACTTATAGCGAACTCGAGAGCGGGCTACGCGAAAAATACGGCCTTCCGGAAGCAATCGTCGTCGAATGTACGGAAGATCGCGATGGCGCGATCATGGCGCGCATCGGCGAGGCGGCAGCCCATCTGCTCGAATTGACGCTGTCCCCTGGAGAGATCATCGGCGTCTCGAGCTGGAGCCAGACGATCTTCAAGATGGTCGAAAACATCCATCCGCAGAAGAGCGCTCGGGCAAAATACGTCGTGCAGACGCTCGGCGGGATGGGCGACCCTTCCGTCCAGACGCACGCGACGCAGTTGACGACGCGTTTGGCCCGCCTAACGGGCGCCGAGCCCAAACTTCTTCCTGTGCAAGGCGTGACCTCCTCGCGCGAGGCGAAGCTCCTCATGCAAGCCGATCCCTTCGTTCGCGAGACGATGGACCTGTTTGGCAGCATTACGCTGGCGATCGTCGGTATTGGCGCAGTCGAACCATCGGAGCTGCTCAGCCGATCCGGAAACATCTTCTCGTCACGCGAGCTAGCCGATCTCGCCGAGGCCGGCGCCGTTGGCGACATCTCGCTTCGCTTTTTCGACAAAGACGGAAAATCTGTGAAAACCCCGCTCGACGACCGGGTCATCGGCCTTCCGCTCGAAGACCTCCACGGCGTCGACCGCGTTATTGCATTGGCCGGGGGCGCGAAGAAGAGCGCGGCAATCGCCGGCGCGTTGCGAGTGGGCGTGATCGACACGCTGGTGACAGACAAATTCACGGCACAGAGGCTAATCGGCCAGGCTGACCAATCCCACCCATAGTGTCCGCGGACGTCCGTCCTGCCGCTGATTAGATTAGCCGCCTTGAGCGGATTAGAACCGGCGACCGGGTTGTTACGAAAGCGAACCGTCTGAAATTCCCCAGTAGCGGACATTAGCCCTTCCGGCATGTAATGACCGACATAGGGGCCGGAAGCAGACCGACATCCCAGAATAGCAAGATATAGCTTCCCCTGGTTAGAGGGATTTCGCCGGAGCTGTGACCAGGCCAGTCGGCGGCATCAGTCGAGGCACACCCGGCTGCGTGCCGATGTGCGTACCGAGGATCAGATCGACGGCGAGGTTAACCAAGATGAGGCGGACATTGCTCGCGCGCCATTTGACGGCCAAGGATTGTCGCGGCGGTGATTCAGTGACAATTCCACCGATCTGCGAGAGGAGTTTCCCGTCCTCCCTCATTTTTTCCGAAAGGCATTGAATGCCGTCATTATTGACGCTATATAGCGTCTATATTAATGGCACCATGAAGATGGAGGCGGATCATGGGCATCGCCCAATATGCAGACGATGGGCTGTTCGCACCACGCAAGATCGCGGATGCATTTCGCACGACCAGCGAAGAGATCGCGCGCACTGCCGGACTTGGAAAAGACGCGATCCAACGTAAGGATCGTATTCGCTCCGACAGAACGCAGCGGCGCCTGCGGGAGATGATTGAGATCGTCAATAAGGTCGAACCGCGCTTCGGCTCGGCGCTGATGGCCTACGCTTGGTATCGCTCCGAGCCGCTGTCTGGTTTCTCCGGTCAGACGGCGATGCAACTGGTCCGCAACGGTCGCGCCGACGAGGTGCTCGACTATATCGACGCGGTCGACGCCGGCATTCACGCATAACCCCCGCCGATGCAGTATCAAGGAAAGCTCTATCGGGCGCTCAACCCGATCTACGCCCGCGAGCCTTTGTCGGGACGCGGCGCGGAACTCTATGGCGGCCGCTTCAACCCGAAAGGCGTGCCGGCCCTCTATACGGCGCTGACTATCATGACGGCGCTGAAGGAAGCGAATCAGGTCGGAAATCTGCAACCGACGACGCTGGTTTCCTATGATGCCAATATCGAACATGTGTTCGACTGCCGGGACGACGCGGCCCTTCGGACGCGGGGCATGGATGCGAAGGCACTCGCCGATCCAACATGGCGTGACCAGATGAAGGTTTCGGGTGAGGCGAAAACACAAGCCTTCGCGCGCCAGCTTGCTGCCGACGGCTGTTGCGGGCTGCTCGTGAAGAGCTTCGCATCCGCTGCAACGAACGACGATTTCAATCTCGTCCTCTGGACGTGGGGCAGCACACCGCCTAGCCGCCTAATCCTGATCGACGACAAACACCGACTGTCACGATAATCTGCGCAGCACATCATCTATCTCGCCGCGGAAAAACTTGCCGCGGATGACCACGCGACCGGCCCATCATTGCATCAACCGCTCATCGCCCGACGCGATAGCTTTGGCCATGGCGAATTGGTCGGCGGTACCCTTGCCAATATCCTCAAGCCTCCGGATCGAGGTGAAGCCGGAGAGTGCCGCGGCGATGAACCGCGCCTTGCGCTCGTTGTTCTGCCACATCGAGGCGGCAAGCGAGCCTTCGGTGGCATAGGCGAAGATATCGACCTCCTCATGCTGATTGCCCTGGCGGACAATACGTCCCTCGTGCTGTTCGATCTGCGATGGCAACCACGAGACGTCGAGATGCTGGAGCGTTTTGAGCCTGAGCTGGGCATTGACGCCGGTGCCTATCGTCTCCGACGAGCCTATCAGGAAACGAACCTTGCCGGCGCTGGCACCGCCGAACAGCCAGTTGAAGGTCTACGCCTGCATCATCTCAGCCCCATCGAATACCGAAAAAGTCTCGGCCTTAACGTGAAAATCAGTCCAACTTTTAATCCGCCCCCCCAGAAGGTCAACTCGCGGCGGTATTCGACAACCCATTGGCAGCGGCGATAACTTCACCGCTGCCATAGATACGGTCACTCAACCGGCTTGATCGAGGCGATGATCGCCTTGACTTCAGCATCGTGCTTATCTTCCTCGCCCTTGTCTCCCCAGTACGTCACGACGAGAGCGTTGTCAGCGCTCACCTGCGCGATTAGCAAGCCGACGCTAACGGGACCGTCTTCATCCTTGCCATCCCATTCCAGGGTGGCCATCTGCATACCGTTGACGTCGGTTGCAGGCGTCTCCTTTTGGGAAGATGGGTCGATCGTTACTTTGTTTTCTGCGAGAAAATCGATTGCACCGGTAACAACTTTCTCCATGGATTTGCCGCTGGCGACCTCGACTGAAAGGTAGACCGCAGAATCGTCGGAGGTTCCCTGGACGCCACCGTCGGTTTCCTCCGGCTTCCAGCTATCCGGAATGGTGATACTTGCGACGGGCTTGTCACCGGGAAATGTCAAGGTCGCGGCCTGCGCCCCGAAAGGAGACGCTAATACAAGCAGGGCCAATGCAAAGATTTTCTTCATGGTAGAATCCTTAGAACTTAAAACCGATATAAAGGACGGCCATGAGACTTCTAAATGCACATGTTAAGATCTTAACCATTTTGCCAAACAAAGTAGCAAATTTAACTGCAATAATCCAAGCCGACATATATTCAGTTATTATTGACACGCTAAACAACAGAACAATTTCTAATCGCTGGCCGTTTTCTCATACTTGATAAGTATGTAATGATATTTAGGCCTCGGATGTGAAATTTCTTACAAGAATTCAGGCCAATTCCCATCTTGCGATAGCCCGGAGTCGGTGGGAAATAACAAAGAATTTCACAGTCCTGTCCGCCCTTTGCCGAGGTAACTTTTGGGGGAAGGGCCTGGTAGAATCTCGACCTCAGCCGGCCCCACGGAGGCAATTAAGGAGATGCTCGCGGCAATCTTCAAAGTTGGGCCTGATCGTCTCTTTGCGGTCGGCCTCGAGATCACGGTAGCTGATGCCGTAGCGGCAATACCATCGCACCGTCCAAAGGATAATCACGCCCTCAAAATGACGCCATTTGAAATCGTTCATTAAAAATCTCGCTGAAAATCTGCGGCCCTCTTTCGGACATCAACGCGGTTTTTGCAACAGTGCCACCGGCCTTCGGTCAGCAGCACGCAAACCTCTTACCCAGCCATTCTGTCTGAGCAGGATCGACTTGCCGCGCACGGGCCCCGTCAACGCGACCGGCCAACGTGCCGGAGGCCGTCCTGTGGCTTTTCACCGACGACCTTGTCCGTCTTCTGACCGTGGGTCCGGAGCAGCACAGCCATTTCGGACGCGGGCATCGCCTTGGCATAAAGATAGCCTTGGCCAAGGGTGCAGCCACGGGCCAGGAGTATGTCGGCCTGCGCTGGGGTTTCCACACCTTCCGCGACCACAGGGACCCCCATTCGCCTGGCGATGTGGAGTATGCCTTCGACAATTGCTATGCCGACATCATCGTCACCCAAACGATCGGTAAACGATTTGTCGATCTTGATCAGGTCGACCGGGATTGTGATCAGGTGTGTGAGCGAGGCAAAGCCCGTGCCGAAGTCATCCAGCGCAATCTTGAAGCCAGCCGCACGCATCGCGGCTATCTTCTTGGCAACGATCTGATCTCGTCCGCCGAGATAAACGGATTCGGTCACCTCAAGAATTGCATGATGGAGCGGAACTCCCTCTCGTTCGAACGCGGCTTGGAGACTCTGCGGAAAATCCTCGCATTGAAAATCCGCGGCTGAGAGATTGATGCCCACATGCTGGATTGGAATGCCCGATCTAAGCCAGTGACCGACGTCCTTCGAAATGCAGTTGATCATCAAGCGTGTGAGGGATGCCGCCACATGGGCGTCTTTCGTTGCTTCATGGAAAACGGCGGCCGGCAACACTTCGCCGCTCGCCAGACGTAGGCGCGCCAAAGCTTCGACGCCGACGATCTCTCCGGTATCGATGCGGACGATCGGTTGGTACCAAGCTTCGATTCGTTCGTCCCTCAAGGCCGCCGCGACGGTCTGCACAACTTCGTAGCGCTTTGCGATTGTCGAAGTCAGAGCCGCGTCGTAGGTGACGAAGCCGCCGCGAACTGTATCCTTTGCATGGTAAAGGGCGAGGTCGGCGAGATGGCGGATTTCTTCAGTCGAATGTCTTTGCTCAGAATGCGCGATTCCGACGGTGATAGATGGAAACACCGTATGACCGGCGCATATAGTCGGCTGATGGACCTTCCGGGCAAATTCAGTGGCGATTTCTTCCGCTTCAGTGACCGAAGCGGGATCAAGGACGATTGCGAACTCGTCGCCCCCCAGACGATAGACGGCTCGAGGGCTGACGACGCTCAGCAACCCTCGTGCGACCGATGCAATCAGGTCGTCGCCCGCCGCATGGCCGAATGTGTCGTTGACGATCTTCAAGTTGTCGACGTCGACAAGCAGAAGCGCCCAGTCGCCCGGCGACATTTCGTCCATCGCGACGTTGAACCTTGCGCGATTTGGTAGCCCGGTCAGGATGTCGGTGAAGGCAAGTCGGCGGTGCTCCCGCAAACGCTCGTGCCGCTCCAGCGCAATCATGCAAAGCGGCAAACAGCTTTCTACGATAGCTTGCTCAAGCAAAGACGGTGCACGCGCATACCGAAAATAGAGCGCGAATGTGCCAAGGATTTTGCCCTTGCTACCAAAGATCGGGCTCGAGTAACATGCCCTGAGGCTGTGCGGCAATGCGAGGGCCTTGAAATCAGCCCATCGAGGATCTCGCTCGATGTCATCAACGATCACCGCTTCGCCAAAAAATGCCGCAGACCCACACGAACCGACAGCCGGCCCGATTTCGACATCATCAAGCGCCATTGAGTAGCTTAAAGGCAAGCCGGGCGCAGCACATGGGTGTAGGCGTCCCTGATCATCCAAGGTTAGTACCGATGCAACAGCGCCCGGCAGGAGGTGCTCGACCTCGACGCAAAGTCTCTCCAAGGTCGCTTGGAGCTCGTCGCCCTGCGCAACCATTCTGAGGATGATGTTCTGCAGGCCCAGTAACATTGATGTCTCCATGCGGCTGGAAGACATTGAACCTAGCTAAGGTTGCAGATTACTTATCGCCGGGCAGAAATTCAATGGTTTTTGCTAAATGGGAGCTTTCCAGTGTTCGAACCTCGTTAGCCAAACTGTAGTTTGCAGCTATAGCCTCTTCGACCGTAGCCGCGTTCTTCTGCGTATCCTGGTCCAATTGATTGACGGCTGTGTTGATCTGCTGAAGCCCGGAAGACTGCTCTTGAGCTGATTCCACGATTGCGGAGACATGGCGCTTGATTTCCTGCACCTCCGCCACGATGGTCTCGAGACCGTCCGGTATCGCTGACGAGCTGCATGCTCTGCTGGAGCAACTCTGAGCCATAGAACATCGACCCCAGCGTGTGGTGGAAGCACCGATGAGGAAAGGGCTATATCGCGAGGGGTGCGTCCGACGGCAATATAAGGGGCAACCGTCGGACGCTGCACTGTCCGACCCGAGGGTGGCATTCAGGCCGGCAATTAGAATATTAGCGTCTACCATTGGTTTAGTTGAGCTACCCGTTTGGGTTGGTGCTACTGGCGTTCCGGTGCGTTCGCGTCAATCGTGCCGCCGCTCCTTCGATCAAGGCTTTCCGCCCGATGCGGCGAGGAACCTGCCAGTACGGTGGCTGGAACTGCGCGTAGGATGGGCGGATGCCTGTGCCGGAGGATACTGTGGTCGTCAGGCCGGCGTAGGCGGCCAGCCCTTTTTGACTGGCTCCAAGCTTCGCGAAGACAAAGCCCGCGCGAAGCGGGTTCAGCATTGCATTTGGCGAACTTTCAAGGGTCTGGCTTATTCACCTGCTTTGGTCTTGATCCTTCTCGGGCCAGGCTTCGCACGCGGGGCTCTGGCGGCAGACGTCACTGACGCGGACCTGGCTGCCCCGCTTGCGCTTATTGCCAGC
Source organism: Rhizobium sp. WW22 (assembly GCF_047041135.1). Lineage (NCBI taxonomy): Bacteria > Pseudomonadati > Pseudomonadota > Alphaproteobacteria > Hyphomicrobiales > Rhizobiaceae > Rhizobium > Rhizobium sp. WW22. The sequence continues at coordinate 139,621 of NZ_CP178199.1, read as the reverse complement.
AGACCCGAGACGAGTGCCAGTCGCGTGATGACGCTCCATTTCGATAGCATTCGCATTCCCCTCACCGCTTTTGAAGCAACCCAGAACATCGGTGGTTGGACGGCTAGATTCAAAGTTTATGTCGATCGAGCGCTTCACGCTGCAAACGAAACTCCGACCCGAATTGGCGAAGGATGAGCGCAGGTATTCCAGGAGATCCAGCCTGCGAGAAGGAGACGTGAAGGCCAGGAGCAGGCGAACTGAAGGTCCTTTCACCACTTGGCACCAGCGGAACTGGATTGAGCGATCCAACTTGCAAAGTTAGACCATCATCGCCAAACGCGACAATCGACGTTATGCCGCCAGCGTGCCTATATGTGCCTGCCAACGCTCCGTAGTCGAGCACGCTCGCTTCAGTGTGTGCGTTGGATGTGAGAGCTGCGGCTTCAAACCTGCGGAAATCTGGAGAATGGATGACGTGGTTCGTCAGCGATATTTGAGAAAACCGGTTGATGCAGACAAGCTCCGCTGACGCTCCCGGCCAACCTTATTCGAGAGTCGCTATGAGCGCCACGACGTCACCCAAAGAGTTGCAGGCGTAGTCTGGCTCGGGCAGTTCGAGAGGCCATGTTTCGATTTCCCCGAAATACACCGCACTCATTCCCGCATTCAGAGCCCCCAACACATCCGCCGTCGGATTATCTCCGACGAACACGCATTCCGAAGGAAGCAGGCCTAGCCTTTCTGCAGCCATTTCAAAAATCTGACGATCGGGCTTACGAATACCTACTTCGCCGGATATGAGAGCAAATTCAATCAGGTCTGCGAGACCGGCTACCTCAATTTTCTTCCTCTGGACGCCCCCCTCGCCATTGCTGATAATCGCACAAGGCAGGCCCACCTTCCGGAGGGTTTGAAGAGCTTCACGTGCCCCGTTCATCGGGCGAGCCATTTCGGGATAACGCAAACGGAAATGATTGAGGAGCGGACCTGACAACTCAGCAGGTAATCCGAATGATGCGACAAGCGCAGGGTAAAGGTCGGACTTTTTTACGAGGCCTTCTTCTTCGAGTTTGAAGTAGCGTGCTGCATACTGATCTTGCGACAGAGCGTCACCGAACTGCCCGGCGACCAGTTCACGATACTGCATCTGCAAGAATTCAGCTGCCGTTGAACGCCGATCCAACAGTGTCTCGTCGAGGTCGAACAGGATTGCTTTTATCACCACGCCGCCCCCTCAACTCTCAGTCACTCGCCTTGCATAATCCATGCTTATGACAAGCCGCTTCGTCAACGCGGAGAAATTTGAAAGCGGTGACAGGCCTGCTGGGCAGGTGACGCAGAACCAATACCTGCCCGATTGCCGGGTATTCAACTGCGTGGCGCGGTAAAGCTCGCAAGTCATGGTGAATATTTGATTACAGCCACTCGATCTTCGTCTTCCCTTTGACATTGGCCATGGCGGCTCCCATCTCTCTGCCGCTTGTTTTCGGGAGAGACAATGAGAGACTTTGTGAATGCGACGTTCGGATCCGTTGAACTCGACATCATCAGCCAGGCACTCGAGGAGTGGCGAACTTCAATCGGTATCGACCGTGCCGCCCCGGAGTACGAAATCGCGGCCGCCACCGTTGTCACCTTGTTCAGGGAAGGCAACCGGACGCTTCCGGAGCTTCAAGCTGCAATTTCGACCCACCAGTGGCTCTCTCGGGATGCCGTGGAACTGGCGAAGATCTCGGTGCATCCCGCAAGTAAGGCTTCGTAGGCGCGGAGCATAAAAAGCGCCTTCGGCAGGACCACTGAAGAGGCACCGCGATTCAGCTTGCCCGCACAGAACAGTGCATTACCAAACCAGCGCGACCGGTCTACCATTCGAGACGGCTGCGCGACAGGCTTCCAACAGGTCCTCTGCGCATTCGCTGAAGAGCGGTCGAGGGTCGTTTGGCATGCGTTCTATCCAAACTCTCAAGGGATCTAAAAGCTTGGCCGCATCGGCTGGCGCAATCAGAATGTGATCGCTCGCTATCTCAAGCGCCTCATTAACTGCTCGAACAACACTCTCGACTTCAGATCCGGCTCCTTCCGAAATCTCAGCCAACACGGCCTCAAACGGCGTCCCGGATTTGTCGCGTCCGACGAATGGTGGACAATGAATATTGATACCACCCATAATGGCTCTTCCCTTGCTCGGCGAATGCTTGGCAGCCCACCATGATATCCGCGATTTGGGGGCGAATGCCAGCGAGCAGCTTCGACAATATGCCGAACTCTAGTTCACCCTCACCATGAGCCGATTTGATCTGACCGACCTCGGTTAAGGCGTATTCTCGGCAATAGCCAGCAATGCATCTTTCACGCCAGCAAACGTCAGAGCCTTCACGTGTTCTCGACTATATATGAGCGCACCGTCACCGATTTCGAATGCTCTGCGCGTGTCGACCCCTTGCCGAAGCTCCAAACGGCTCAGCTTCGCGCCAGTTGCCGGGTCAGAGAAACAGACGCTGACAATCCCGGCGTATATTGCTTTCCGAACTGGATCGTCCATGCTGCTTCACCCGTGTCTTAGCTCGTGTGGCGTGAGAACCACTTTAGATCCGGGATGTGATCGCATCGATGACAAATCGATGCCACGACCACGGGTGATCGTTCTTGCTGTCGGTGCGTAGATCGCGACCGCCTCTTCTCCAGCGGCTCTCCCATTGTTATGACAGGAGTGCCTCGAACTAAGAGAACCCGAATGCCACACGACTTCCTCGTCACCGGCCCTGAAGACGCCAAGATCACGATCGTTCTCGCTCATGGAGCGGGCGGTGCAATGGACACGATGTGGATGGAAAACATGTCGTCCGCATTTGCCGATCAGGGCCTGCGGGTCGTCCGATTCGAGTTCGATTACATGGCAGCACGACGTTCCACCGGAAAACGGTCGCCGCCCCCACGCGCCGAACTCCTGAAGCAGGAATATGAAGCTGTGATCGATGGACTCGGTGCGCGAGGAACCCTCGTCATCGCGGGCAAATCCATGGGCGGTCGCGTGGCCAGCATGATCGCGGATGACCTCTACGATACCGGAAAGATCTCCGGACTGCTCTGCCTGGGTTACCCGTTCCATCCCATCGGAAAACCTGACAGCTTGCGGACAGACCATCTCGCGGAAATGAAGACCCCGACCCTCATCTGCCAGGGCACACGTGATCTATTCGGATCGCGAGAGGAGGTTTCGGGCTACACGCTTTCCAGCATGATCGAAATTCTGTGGCTCGAAGATGGAGATCACGATTTTCGGCCGAGAAAGGCTGTTTCCGGCCTGACGGTTGCAGAGCATATCACGACAGTCGCCGATCACGTAGCTAAATGGGCCCACGGGCTACCGTAAGCCGCCGAATGTTAGCCTTGACCGGTGACTGAGTAGCCGCATTTACGCCTGGTTTGCAGAAGTCCCTACCCGGTGAGGTCACGTATGGCGAAACGTGTAAAAGCGGAACCAAGTAAAATTGGTTGGCCCGAAGTCGAAGTCGGTCACTGGAGCGGCGAGTTTGCCAAAAGGCCCTCCGGGTCTATCGGGCAGCACGTCCAACCAGGCCCCCCAGCGATGTCTGTAGAATTCACCTATCTTATCGTCGGTGCAGCAGTGCTCACGCCGCAAACAAAAATGCGATGGCCTGCAGTCGTGTCGTTTTGGGTACGCACGCCATTTACTCCTGAGAGAGTTGAGGCCGGTTTTATGTTTAAGTCGGACAACATGCCCTCCTTCAATCTCGGACTGGAGGTTACTCGACCGCAGTTCACCGAGACGGTGTGGCTCTTTGGAGAGAAACTGCTCAGCAATTTCCATTTCACTGTTGCCCAACGACGCGACAACCATTGGCCGATTACCAGCTGGGGTGCCACATTTGAGCTATAGACTCTGATCAGGCTCGGAACACTGACCCTGTTGAAAGTCCCGACAACGATTTGAAATTAATGGCAAAAGCAGGTGACTTGCAGGGTCATGACCGACGCCGATCGCAACCCGCCAATATTTCGGAACGTCAAATCTATTTCAGCAGCTTAAGCGCTTTCTCGACGGGGTGATTCTTTAATCCTTATTCACAATCGACGAAGGGCGGCGATACGAGATGGCCGCCGGCCTCGACCGCGCTCGTGCCGCCCAATTATCCACCCGGCTGGAGCCGATGAAACATCCGCTCGATCTGGGCTACGAGGGCGAAGAAGGCAATGCCGGACAGCGAGGCGAGAACGACGGCGGCGAAAAGCCTTTCCGCCTGATAGTTGAAGGTCGACTGGATGATGACGGCGCCCAGCCCCTGATTCGAGCCGATCCACTCCCCGACGATGGCGCCGATGACGCAGGTGGTGGCGGAGATGCGCAACGAAGCAAAGAGTAGCGGCGCTGCCCGCGGCGCCCGCAGCCGCCAGAATGTTTCCAAACCGCTAGCTGACAGCACATGCATCAGCTCCAGCTCGTTGGCCGTCGCGAGGTTGAGGCCCTGTGCCGTGTTCACAAGGGTTGGAAAGAAGCAGAGGAGTGCTGCGATGATGACCTTCGGCAACATGCCCAAGCCGAAAATCAGAATGATGATCGGCGCGAGCGCGAGCACGGGGATCGTGTTGAACAGCAGGACGACCGGGAAATAGGCAGCCCGCAGGCGTGGATTGTAGGCAAAGGCGACGGCCATGAGCACGCCGAGGACGTTGCCGAGCAGAAAGCCGAGCGCTGCCTCGGCCCAGGTCGGCAGGGCGTTCAGCAGGAGGAAGCGCCATTCCGTCGCGAAGGTGCGCAGCACGGCGGCCGGCGTTGGCACGATATAGGCGGGAACACCGAGCGCCGGCACCAGCCATTGCCAGGCGGCGAGCAGCGACAGGGCACCGATCAACGGGAGGGCGGCCGTTTCGGTCATGGACAGACGAGACTGCATCATGCCGGAAGGCTCCCTTCCTGCAGCAGCCGGCGCAGATGGGCCGCGGTCTCCTGGACGTCGGCACTCTCCCGGCGGCAGAAGCCGTTTTCATCCTTAAGCGGTGCAAGGTCGATCATCGCCTGGACCCGCCCCGGATTGGCGGCCAGCACGAGCACGCGCCCGCCGAGATAGATGGCCTCGATGATGCTGTGGGTCACGAACAGGATGGTCGCGCCGGTCCTGCGCCAGATGGTCAGCAGCTCATCGTTCAAGCGGTCGCGGGTGATCTCGTCGAGGGCGCCGAAGGGTTCGTCCATGAGCAGCACGTCCGGCTCGCACTGCAGCGCTCGGGCAATGGCGACGCGCTGGCGCTGTCCGCCGGAAAGCTGGTGCGGATAGCGATCAGCGAGGTGGGAGAGGCCGACGAGGTCGAGCCAATGATCCGGCTTCGGTTCGACCGGGCGCGAGACGCTTTTCCTCCCGACTTGCAGCGGCAGCGCAACATTTTGCCGGACGGTGCGCCATGGCAGTAGGGTCGCCTCTTGGAAGACGAAGGCGACTTCTCTGCTATTTCGGGCTTCGGATGGCGTCCGTCCGAATACCGACAGGTTGCCGTCCATGGTTGGCAGCAGGTCCGCCACCGCCCGCAGAAGGGTGGACTTGCCGCATCCGGAGGGGCCGAGAATGGTCAGGAATTCTCCCTTGCCGATGGTAAGATCGACACCGGAGAGGACGCGCACGGGGCCGCCTGCCCCAGCATAACCCAGGGACAATCCGGTTGCTCGGATGGCAGATGCTTCAGGCAACGATCCCTCACGCGATCTTGGGGCGATCGGCCGCCGTCATGTCCAGTATCTTGGTGGAATAGCAGTCTTCCACCTTCGGCGCACCGGACTTGAACTGGCCGATCTTGTCATAGACGGAAATCTGTTCGGCAATGGCGGCGGGATCGAAAATGCCCCATCCATCCTTGCCGGTCGCAGCGTCGAAGCTGAGCGAAAGAATGCGAGGCACGGTTTTCAGTTCGATGGCGAGATCGAGCTGGGGATAGACTTCGACCGCCAGCTTGACCGCATCCTCGGGATGCTCATGCGTCCACGCCCAACCCTTGGCGATGGCTCGTAGAGCGGCCGCCAGCGTATCGGCATGGTTTTGCAGAGCGTCATCGGTGGCGAAATAGACATTGGCGTAAGACGGCAGGCCGGTATCCTTCATCATAAGGTCTATACGGTCGGGGCCGATGATGGAGAGCGCCTGAGTATTGGTGATCCAGCCGGTGACTGCGCCGACCTGGCCGGTGGTAAGGGGCGTCATGTCGAAGCCGATATTGGTGATGGTGAGGCTGGAGGGATCGATGTTGTTCTTCAGCAGAATAGCGTCGAGCACGTAGCGCGCCGTTGGCTGGATGCCGATACGCTTGCCGACCATGTCCTGAACGGTGCGGATCGGCGCCTTCGGCAGCGAATAGAAGGCAAAGGGTGCCATGCGGAAGCCGCAGGCGAAGATCTTGACCGGAACGCCGGAGGCGCGAGCGAGAAGGAGCTGAGCGGAATCCGAGAACTGGCCGAACTGCGCCTGGCCGGTAACGACGGGCGGCACCGTCGCCGAATTGGGACCGCCGGGGGAGAATTCCACGTCCAGCCCTTCCGCCTGGAAGAAACCCTGTTTGGCGGCGACGATATCGCCGATCTGGCCGTTGCTCATCAGCCAGTCATACTTGACGACCACCTTGGCGGCCGCCTTCGAGTCGCGGGGGGTAAGCAGGCTGATGCCTGCGGCCGCTGCGGCAAACGTGAAGGCTGCGCCCTTCAGGATAGTGCGACGGCCTGGCATTGTCGGATTTGTGCGTTCTGTCATCGTTCTTGCCTTCCCCTCTTGTTTCTTGAATGGCGTGCGGGACAAACCGCCGGCTAGTTCCGATCGATATCGCCGATTGGGCCGCCATCAGCCCAGGCATAAAGTTCCCAGAGATTGTCGTCCGGATCGGCGAAATAGCAGCAGCGGGCGTTCCAGCTATAATCCTGCGGCGGCCGTTGGAAGACGACGCCGGCGGCTTTCAGTTCTTCATAGGCCGTGTCGACCGCGGCCGGCGAGGAAAGCTCCACGGCTGCGCAGGCCTTATGCACGCCGGCGGGTGCTCGAAGGCTTGAGACGCCGGTGTTCTCGGCGATATGGCCGATCTCCCAGAGCGCCAGCGTTACGCCTGCGCAACTGAAATCGGCAAAGCCCGGCGCCCGGCGGCGGGGCTTGAAGCCCATCCGTTCGACATAAAATGCTGTGGCCCTGTCGATATCCTCGACCAGAAAGCAGATGTCGGTAATGGGGTTGAGCTGGGCAAATGCTGTCATGATGCGGTCTCCTGATAGAGGGAGACTCGCAGGTCGCGGGCCGTCTGGCTTTCATATTCCTGCTAAGCTTTTTCCTGAAACTGCTGACTTGCCGTCCCACAAGGGCCGCTTCACGGCTGGACCGATCGCCGGTATTCTTTCGGCGTCATGCCGGTCAGGCGATGAAAGACGCTGGAAAAGTGCGCCTGGCTTGAAAAGCCCGTCGCGTAGGCGATATCGGTGAGCAGCCGCTTGCCATCGGCAAGATGCAGTTTCGCCCGCTCGACTCTGCGCTCCAGAATGAAGCGGTGCGGCGCCACGCCCGTGGTTCGCTTGAATTCCCGGCTGAAATGAAAAGGGCTCATATGGGCGACGCCGGCCAGTTCCTCGATGCTGAGATCGGATTTGCCGAGCAGGCCCTCTATATAGTCGATCACCCGCCGAAGATTGCCCGAGGTCAGCGGACTGCCCGCGGTGGGGCCAGTCCCCAGCAGTTTCACGACGCAGCAGGCGAGCGCAGTTCCCAGATGTTCCATCAGCAAGGGATCGCTGCTGTCGGCCTGGATGGCGAGTGCAAGGGAGAGCGCGACCTGCAAGGTAGTCGGATCGGTGATCGCACTGAGCCCTTCTTCGTTGCGACAGTCGGGGTCGAAGTCATTGCCGCCGATACTTTCGTATAGCGCCGTGGGTTGGAAGATAGAGATATAGTCGGACGCATCGCCATCGACTTCCAGCGCCACGTTTGCGGGCTGGAAGCCCAGAGTAAAAGCCGGTCGATCGACCTTTCGAAACGCGCCACTGCCGAATCGGTAGGCATATCGGCCATGGGCGGTGCGATTGATCGATATCCGGTGAAGAGAACCCTTCGAAATCATCTGGCCAGCTTCGCTGCGGTAGGTTTCGACGATCATGTTGCGCTGCACGAACGCCCTGTAGTTTGCAAGCGCGGGACGGCTTATCGAGAAAATCTGCGGATCTATGTCTGGCATGGCGGTTCTCCTGCGGATTTGGAGAAGCAAGTTTCGCGCCATGTGGAGCTGATGCCGAGGCGCACTTGCCGGAATGCAGCGGGCGTGCGGAGGCGTGCAGCGTAGCGGGAACTCCATCCCGTTCGAGGAGCAGTCCCAGCCATTCCACGTGCCAGAGATGTTCGGCTTCGCCATTGGAGATGGGCTAACCACCCACCCCACATCCATTCACAAGGGGCGGCATCATCTCGGAACGAGGGGGCGGCTATTTCTCGGAATTGGGGGGCGACATCATTTCGGAATCAGAGAGCGGATTGCCTCGGAATTTGCAGATTCGAACGCGGCAGGCCATTTTATTGTCTGCCGATGGATGCCGAACGCCTGAAAGATGAGCTTGAGAAACCGATCCGTAGCGCGGAAGCAGCCGAGAAGATGCCGTCGCCGAGATCCTTCGCTTCCGATTCCCCTGTTTAACAAAGGTTCAGGCTGAAGCGTCGCCTTGAACAGATTCGAACCAACGGCCCCATGGTTAGAAAGTGCTTCCCTCCTCAAGTTTTCCAATAGCACGCATCGCCCTAGCGTCGATGGAATGTCCGACCCGAGGCCGACGGCTTCCAACGACCTACCGATCACGGTTTCGCTTGGGAAGGACTGCTAAATACAACTCTCGGAGATTTTTCGGGATAGAGGCCGTGCGCAATTCTCCAACCCAGTTTTGGCATCCATCGAAGAGGCGATGTATCGCATTCGGTATTGCGCGTTACAGTTGATGCGATAACATGCATCTGGTGTTTTTCGGGGTGAGTACCGGTGTTGCTGCGTCGATCCGTTCTGGCCATCATCGCATCCGCAACCTTGTTCGGCGCGGCGCATGCAGACATGACGATACAGAGGATACCAATAGAAAACGCGGCTCCCGTTCTTCTTCTGAAGGGTGAATTCAGCCAGTCGGATGATCCTCAGCAGCTCTCCCGGGAGGTCGCAGCAAGCGGCGCCAAGGCTGTTACCTTTGACAGCAACGGCGGCAACATCCTTGCAGCGATGGCCTACGGCAGGATGATCCGGTCGCTCGGGCTGGCGACGTTTCAGCTGCGTGCCAGCCAATGCGCATCCGCCTGCACGCTGGCATTCGTCGGCGGGCTGATCCGCCAAGCAGAGCCGGGCGCCATCGGTGTTCATCAATCTTCGTTTGCGCCAGGGGCCGGGCTCGACAGTCCCACAGCCGTAGCTGCGATACAGACAATGACGGCACAAATCATGTCGTATTTTACGGAGATGGGCGTCGATCCAAAGTTGCTCCAGGTCAGCCTCTCCGTACCCAGCGACGATATGCGGTATCTCACCGCCAGCGAGATGCAGAGCTATGGCGTGACCTTCGGCAACCTGAAGGATATAGCTGGCCAGTTTACCGCAGCAGGAGCGGCTGTGCCGGCGCCTCCCTCTTCCGCATCGCAGGAACCTGCAGCACAGACAACCGAGCAAAAGGCCAGGGCCTTCATATCTGCCTATTACGACGCATGGTCTGGCGGGAATACCGAAGCCGTTGCATTCATGGAAAAGACGTATGGCGAGACCGTGGATTTCTACGGGAAAGCGACACCCAAAGCGGAGGTGGTCACTGCAAAGCGCGACTTTGCGACACGATGGCCGATACGGGCATACAGCGAAAAGCCGCAGTCTCTGAAGATCAGCTGTTCCGATACCTGTAGGATCGACGGAAATGTCGATTGGTACGCAAAGCGCGCCGGCGATCGCATATCGTCGGGAACTGCGGAGTTCGCCTTCGTCTGGGATGTGAAGACCGGAACAATCATATCGGAGAGTGGAAAGGTCAACGAGGCGGATAAGGGAGCCTCCGCACCGATCCGCCTGATAGCGCAGTGGCAAGAGCAAAATGGAACATGCCGCGGTGGTAGTGGAGATTCGACTGACACTCTGGCAGCCTGTGACCGACGCGAGCGCATCGCAGCAAAGCTTCAGACCGTCGGCTGGTGCTTTGGTCGCGAAGGCGAGTATGGCTATCAAATGGACTGGCATGCATGTGACGTCCCATCGTCTCCGAAAATAGCTGCAGGCGCCAACGCATCAGGTGCACCGAGTGTCGTGCGGAAAAACCCGGCCGACTTTCCAACCTCAGGCCGATTTGCCGGAAGGACGATGCTACCGGACTTCAAGGGGCGAGACCGCGAGTTCAATTCCTTCAGAACTCGCATCCGTGATGGCATGCGCCAAGGACCCAACTTTGCGGGGCACTACACCCTTATTCAGATCGGCTGCGGAACGGGATGCTCCTTCGCGATCGTCGCCGACAACAAGACTGGCCAGCCGGCGAGCTTTCCGCGCGGCGGCGAAGCTAACATGTATCTCACGTTGGATTATCGTCTCGAAAGTCGCCTGCTTGCGGCTCAATGGTTCAGCTACGACGCTGGTCGCTGCTTTCTTGAGTATTTCGATTTTGATCGAGATGAGTGGAAACCGCTAACCAAGGCTGACATCGGAAATAGCGATACCTGCTACAAGACCATCGAAGAAAATCTTCACTGATGCCGCGCTGTCGTGGCTCAGAAGGGTGGCGTCGCCTTAACTGATTCTAGCCGAAGGAGGGGCTTGTGCGCCGAACGTCAGAGCACGCTGGACAATGCGATTTCACGCCAGGTTGTGACGGCATCGGCGCGGAGTTGGCGGTGGGCTGCGGCAGTGTGATGTTTCCGATGTAGGTGGAAGAGGTTGGCGATCTGGCCATGGGCTGAAACGAAATGTTGGCATTGTCGCGTCGACTTGAAGCGCATCATGCGCCTCTCTCGTCGTCTCAGCGGAAGATGAGAATTTTCAGCGCGGTTGTTCAATCCTTTATGCGAGCGATGCTCGACGTCTGGCATCAACTCAGCCCTTGCGGCGGCGTAAGAGCGCAGCTTGTCGGTTACCATCACTCGCGGCATGACGCCCTGCCCTTTGAGCAGCTTGCGCATCAGCCGAAGAGCTGCCTTTTTGTTTCTCCGGCTTTGCAACAGAGCATCGAGAACGAAACCATCCTGATCTACGGCACGCCAAAGCCAATATTTCCTGCCCTTGATCGAGACGACCAGGCGAGTGGCGCAGGGGAATTTCACCCCCACGCTCTCTCAGAACCGGACGTGATACTCTCGCATCATCCGGCTCCCATTGTTCGACCGTATCCATGAAGCAGAGGCCAATGGGCGAACAGCCGAGGTTGGCGCTGCGCGATGCGCAAAAGCCAATGCCGGGATCGCCGCTTATGCCCACGCAAGGACTTGTACTTTCCCGAGGCCCATCGGGCCAAGTATCGCTCGACACTCCAGAGCGTAGGTTGGAGAGCTGAAGGACAGAACCGACCATAGTAATTGATCCAGCCGCGGATGTACGAGTTGAACATCCGTGCCAGATCATCGAGAGCCCTGTCACTGCGAAGGTGCAAGGACCAACTACGGATCGTGCCCCGTATCGCCTTGAGCGCCGTCGGACTGGCCGCAGGACCGAATGAAACACCCATGCCCCCGGCCTTCTTGCTCACAAGTCTCGGCCGGAAAGCGTAGCCGAGAAAGTCGAACTTGTAGACCGGATGAGTGCCTCGCCGACTTTCATCCCTGCAATAGACGATTTTGGTCTTGTCAGGATGAAGCGTCAGCCCACAATCAGTAAAACGCGCGTCCAGAGCGTTCCGAAGCGCCATCGCCTGGTCCTCGGTCCGACAATGACAGATCGCGTCGTCAGCATAACGCTCAAACGGAATGTTCGGGAAATTCCGACACATCCACATGTCAAACGCATAGTGAAGAAAGAGGTTTGCCAAGAGAGGGCTGATTACCCCGCCCTGTGGCGTTCCTCGTTCTCTGGCGACGAGATTTCCGTCCGGCATCTGCACTGGCGCTTTCAGCCATCGTTCAATGTATAAAAGCACCCACGGGCAATCGGTGTGCTTGCGCACAGCCCGCATCAGCAGGTCCGGTTCAATGCTATCAAAGAAAGCCTTGATATCGAGATCAAGAACCCAGTTGTAACGCCAGCATCGCTGCCGCGCCACGCTGATCGCATCGAGTGCCGATTTGCCGGGCCGATACCCATAGGAATCCGGATGGAATTCAGGCTCCACCGCCGGTTCCAGATGGCGTTTGACCACCATCTGCGCAATGCGATCGGCGACCGTGGGTATGCCCAGCGGGCGCGTCTTCCCATCGCTCTTGGGTATGTCGACCCGCCGCACCGGCGGCGGAAAGTAGCTGCCCGACGCCAGCCGATTCCAGAGCTTGTACAGGTTGTTCGTAAGATCAGCCTCAAAGTCCAAAATCGTCTGGCCGTCAATACCAGCCGCTCCTTGGTTGGCTCTAACCCTCTTATATGCTTCCCACACCTCCCTTTTCGGGATCGCGTACGGCTTTGCTCTATCCACGAGGATCCTCCCGTCGCCGGTTGTCCACGCTCCAGAGCTGAACAACGCAGCCCCTTCGCTCCAGCCCCATTACAGGACCTTCAGCACTACTACGGGCTGCTCCGCCCCTGTGCTCCGCTTCGGTAATCTCACCCTCGCAGGGACCGCCGGCTTGGGTTTCTCCCTTAACATCGGAGCGACAGGTTCCCGCGTTCCACACGAAAGCCTGGTTAAGAGTCACGCCGCCTTCATGCCGGATGCCGCCTGGGCAGAAATCAGGTCGCCCCCCAGACTTGTCCCGGGCTAACGAATTCCTCCCGGTTTCGACATCATCTTGCACTTTTCGACACGTCATCAGCGGTTCGCTTGCGCTCGTCTCTCTAAACCTCACCTGACGGACTAACGTCCGCCTTTTCTGCAACGCTCACCACCACGGCTCTTTACCGTTGCAGCTTGCAGTGGTTTGAAACCTACCCCTGACGGTCGGCTTCGAGGGACCATACCCTCATCTTCCGTGCAGCTCGGCTCCCACACTGCTGTGGGTGCCTCGCGGCATACTCTCGTCGAGGTGCCACTTGGCGGCAAGGTTGCCGCGCCATCGCCTCCGTAGTTGATAAGCGAATTTGAGGCCAAACTTCGCCGCCCATTCCGCGACGGTCTGAAACGAGACGTTAATTCCGCGCTCGGAAAGCAGGTCCTCGACGTCGCGCAGGCTCAGCAGAAACCGATAATAGAGCCAGACTGCATGGGCGATAATTTCGGCTGGAAAGCGATGGCGGCGGTAATGGTTAAGCGGCTCTTCGGTCATGCTGGTCGGATATCATTTCGCTCAGCAAAATCCGTTAAGGCGACGCCACCCTGTGAGGTGATATCACCAATCTACAGCCAGAACGAGACTTGCCGGCGCCAGCCGGTCCTTGTCTCCGGAAACAACCGCCGATATATATTCAAGGGCGTTCGCAATTCCGTTCATTGTGTAGGGCTTCTCAATAGCGCCAATCGCACCAGCGAAGTCCGGCGGCAGCTTTTTGATATTGCCGCTGACAAAGACGTACGGGATACCCCTTTCAGCAAGCGCTCGCCCAAAATCGATACCCTTCGGCCCGTCCTGCAACTGGATGTCCACAAAAGCAAATTCCGGTGGAGACGTTTCCAAAAATTCCAGTGCTTGAGCGCTACTTGCCGCCTGTCCGACAACCGTATGACCGGCAGCCTCGATCTCCCATTGGAGCTCCATCGCAAGCAACATTTCGTCTTCAACGATCATGACTTTCAAAGCAGTAGTTCCTCCTAGATTTCGATCCGTAAAGTGACGTCCACGGTCGTGTGCCGCCCTTCGCACTTTCGCTCGATTGTCGCGCCTACCTGAAGCGCCGACCTCTCCAGAAGCAGCCGACTCAATTCTGCGCTCACCTCATCCGGGGTAACCGGTTCCGATATATCCTCCACCCTGATGAGGAGGCATCCGTTGAAGTGTTTGACGACAACATGAATGTCACCTCCGCTGTCCCTGATCCCATGGCTGAGGGCATCGCCGACCAACTCGTTCACGATAAGCGACAGCGGCGACGCCTTCAGCGCAGGAACATAAGCCGGCGAAATATCGAGTGTCAGTCGTATATCATCACGTTTGATAGCTCCGAGGAGATCCAAAACGAGCTCATACGCGAAATCACCCAGGTCAAAGCGAGTGACGTCGTTGGTTGTAAAAAGCTTACGCTGGACGGTGCTTATCGCTTCGATTCGGTTGAGCACGGACATCAGCGCATTTTGCTGGCCATGGTCCTTCGTCAACCTTAATTGCATCTTGACGATCGAAGCCATGGTCAGAAGATTGTTTCTGACACGATGATCAACTTCGTGAATCAGCAGTGTCTTGGCCGCCAGCGCTGCGTGCAGATCGTTCGTACGATCCTTGACTGCTTCCTCGGCCTGGTGACGAGCGGACGCTAGGTCCGCCTCCCTGCTTCTAATGTTCGTAAAGTCGAGTTGCGAAGCGAAGAAATAGATAATTCTACCTTGCTGATCCCATACCGGGCTGATGAACAATGCATTCCAGAACGCGCTGCCATCCTTCCTATAGTTCAAAATGTCGACCGAGACACCGCGTCCGTTGGCAAGTGCATCGCGGACGACAGCAACGGTCTCTCGATTGGTCTCCGCACCCTGCAGAATTCGACAATTGCGCCCGATCAATTCTTCGTTCGAATAACCGGTTAGACGTTCAAAGGCGCCGTTGCAAAATATAATCGGATTGTCGTGCTGGTTTGGGTCGGTGATAATCATCGGCATGCGCGTTGCCTTGAACGCCGCAGCGAACGGATCTTCGCTTGAGTGAGCTGCTACAAGCCGTTCGCCGGCTCGCCTTGCCTCTTCCTGATCCTGATCTCGGTCCATAATACTCGATCCCGTGCCTAGAGGAGCGAAATTGGGGATATCCGATTAATTTCAACGGCAGGCAATCTTTCGGTTCATGGAACCAAGACACCGCATCTAGGGACATGCCATATCGTCAACCGACGAATACCAAAATGAAACCTTTGCTCCTTGTCCTAAATCGCATCTAAGTCCGATCGACGACTTTCCTCTAAACTGTGCCGGATTACTCTTTCCGACCAGAGATTTTCTATTGCATCCCACATCCGACACTTACAAAAATTCGCTCTAGCCACGAGCGATGCTTTGGCCGCGAACCAATTTGTGACTTTGATCTTCTGTTAGTACACATGACGGTCTCCGTTGAATTCCAGAACGAAATGATCGGCAAGAAGTATTGTTCCCGGGGCTATTTGTCTTCTCCACCAGCACTGGCGCTCAAACGCAATCAGATGCCTACGATAGGCGCGAGCAATCTGCCAAGAAATCCCTTGAAGCGCACACGTCCTTCGATAGCCGCCAGGGATATGCACTCGCCGTCGCTACCGATCACAGGACTATGATCCGTCTCATCGTCACCCTCTACGAAGTCACCTGCCTCGTAACGACTATCGCCATCCGAGAACGATCCTTTCAGGACCTGCGTCACCTCCAGGTTCGTATGCCCATGCGCCGGCATGCGCTTGTTCGCTTTAACCTTCAGCAAAATGACGTTTGCTTCTGGCGCATGGGGCACGCCGACACGGCTAAGCCGGACGCCTGGACCCACGGCACGCCAAGGTCCTACTTTGCAGCCAGCTAGCGGGCCTGGGAGAATAATGCCATCAATGGAAACCGGTGAGGGCTGCGGCGCGGTGCGACCCGCCCTGTGATCCAAGTCCAAACGCGCAAGCGTTTGTTCAAGAGCCTCGGGAGAAAGCGCCTGGGGGTCCGTCCGGACCAGCATCTCACCCCCAATGGCCTCGAAGATCGCCACGCGCCTCTGACAGAAAGGGCAACCACTCAAATGGGCGGCAACGACGAGCGCAGGACCGGCCGGCAACGTGCCTGCAGCAAAACGCAGGAGTGTCTGATCGCTGGGATGATGCTTGTTCGTCATAATGTTTCTTCCAGCATATCCCTAAGTTTTCCAAGCGCACGCCTGATACGAGACTTCACAGTGCCGAGCGGCAAATCCAATTCCCTGGCAATTTCAGAGTGAGGACGATCACGGAAAAAGGACAATCTGATGATCTCTTCCTGTTCGGAACTCAGCGCCTGAAGCGCGGCGCGAACCTTTTCTTCATCCGCTCTGATAAACAAAATCTCTTCAGGCGTGGGTTCAGCAGCCTGCATGACCTCAGTTTCGTCACCATACGGCTGATTTGACGACCTTGATTTCCGCTGAAAATCAATCCGCAAGTTGCGGGCTATCGTGAAAATCCATGTCATCGCACTGGCGCGCGCCGGATCGAAATAAGTTGCCTTGCGCCAGACCACAAGCATCGCCTCCTGGGCGATTTCTTCGGCAATTTCAGCCGTCGAGCCCGAGCGCATCATGAACGCCTTGATCCGGGGCGCTGCAAAATTGAAGAGCTCGGCAAAGGCCTGACGATCCTGACGGGTTGCTATCGTCAGAACAAGTTGATTGACCGCTTCGCGCGACAATGGATCGTGCTCGTGCAAAGTCGTCACCGCTCGTCTCCTTTCGAAGGAGATGATGCTGTTCTGTTTGCCACGGCTATCGATAGGCGGTGCTGAAACATTCATGCGCTTTCTACGATGGGCAATGCCGCTTGGATCCCATGATCCGATCCAGAAAAATCCACGTATCAGATTTGAAGAGCAGGAACAAAGGCTTCGGTTTGGCAAACGCCGTGCAGGAAGCGGGCCAGAAGAGAGATTATGATGCCGCGAAAAACAGTGGACCAACAAAAGCCTTTGGTGAAGGCCGGCCTCGCGGCGATCCCGGTTATCTTAACCCTTCTTCTCGGACAGTGGGCGACCCTGCCGAACATTGAGGGCTGGTACGCAGGCCTTGCCAAGCCCGCATTCAATCCACCGAATTGGATCTTTGGGCCGGTCTGGACCTTCCTTTATGCATCTATGTCGTTTGCGGTCTGGCGCATATGGATACTTCCAGGAGACCAACCGCAAAAGTCGGCGGCGCTCATTTGCTTTTATCTGCAACTGGCGTTCAATGCCGCATGGTCGTGGGCCTTCTTTGCGCTCCATAGCCCGCTGCTTGGCGTTATCAACATCGTTCCGCAATGGATTTTAATCCTGCTCACAATCTTCAAGTTTCGCCTTCTCGACCGGACCGCTAGTTACAGTCTTGTACCTCTCGCTGTTTGGGTTGCTTTCGCGATAGCGCTCAATTTCGAAATTTGGCGGTTAAATCTTTGAATGTGCAGGCTATCGCGAATAGCACTCACCCCTGATCCTCAGCCATGTGTAACAGTTCCGAGGAGACGCGCCGTTATCCATTGCCCGCAACCGGCGGCAAAGCCTGAGAGGACCGTACCCCAAAAAAGATCGGCTAAGGTCAGAACAGTCGACCAGTTCTTGAGTGTCGCCTGATTGGTCAGATCATAGGTGGCATAAGCCGTAAAGCCGAGCATCGCCCCGCACACTATCGCAGTCTGGATCGACTCCCCGATCAGACCGGGGCGAACAGCGAGAACCGTAAGTCCAAACGCATAAATCAGGTAGAAGGCGATGGCAGGCGCGAGCCGGAAGTCAGCTGTCAGTATCTCTGCCATTACAGGTCGGTAAAGACGGTCGGTCATGCTGCTCAGCCAGATAAAATCGATGGCGATGAACACAACCAGTGTGACGATATAGGCAACGACGTAGGTTTTCACCACATTCTCCATAGCGGCCTTCCTTCGGTCGATCAGCGGATGCGTGTCCAATCGACACCCCGGCAAATCAGGCCGGCGATAACACAGCCCCTCGTGGACATCCGATCACCATCCACTTTCACTGTGATCCGGTAGCTCAAATCACGTTGAGGATCGAAAGCCTCACCGGAATAGACGCCATCGTCACTGGGTTTGATCGTCATCACCAGCTTGTCGCCAGCCTTTTCGCTTGGCGTTCCCGGCTTGATCCACGTATTGGTTGCGCAGACGTCCGATCCGCAGGGTGCAACTCTCACTTTGGCATTGCCATCTGCCCGAGCCCATAGGCCCTCGATTTCGGCCGCTTGCGCATTAGTTGCAGATGCTGCGGCCAGATAAACAATCGCTCCAATCATCGCTCTCATGCCTGGATCTCCTTTTAACCGCCGACCTTCATGCGTGCTCAAGTGTATAAAGTCCGACGTCGATGCTCCCCTCCTCAAAGCCGGCTTCGCAATAACACAGGTAGTAGTGCCAAAGGCAACGGAATCGCTCGTCAAAGCCTAGGGCCGCAATGGTCGGCCAGCGCGCATGAAAACGGGTGCGCCACTCGAGAAGTGTTCGTGCGTAGGATTTGCCGAAATGTTCTCTTGCTGCCAGCCGGAAGCCCGCTTTTGCAACTGCCGCCTCCAAAGCGGAACCAGAGGGCAGAAAGCCGCCGGGAAAGACATGCTTCTGGATAAAATCGGAGCCGCGCCGATAGGCATCAAAGCGCTTTTCTTCAATCGAGATCACCTGCAGCACAGCCTTTCCACCTGGTCGCAAACAACGTTTCAACGTCGAGAAATATTCCGGCCAATAGGCCTCGCCTACTGCTTCGAACATCTCTATAGAAACGATGCGATCGAACTGGCCATCGAGATCACGGTAGTCCTGCAGGCGCAGGTCCACCTGCTCTATCACGTCAGCACTGGCGGCTGCCTGTCTTGCCCAGGCGAGCTGTGAAGGTGACAAGGTGATACCCGTCACCTTGGCGTTGGCACGCGCTGCCAAGAATACGGAAAGAGCACCCCAGCCACAGCCGATTTCCAAAACACTCTGGTTGTGATCGAGCGCAAGCTTTTTCAGAACTTGCTCTAGCTTCTTTTGCTGGGCGGCTTCGAGGGTGTGCGTACAATCATCATAAATTCCCGAGGAATATAGCATCGTCGGGTCGAGCCACTGTCTGTAGAATTCGTTGCCGAGATCGTAATGTGCCTCGATGTTGCGACGGCTGCCATGCTTCGTATTGGCATTGAAGAGATGCTTTGCACGATTGAACAGCCGCATTATCGCGCTGCCTTGGATAGCGGGTGCTAACGCTTGCGTATTTCTTGCCGCGAAGCGGATGACCGCCGTTAGATCGGGAGTCGTCCAGTCCTCATCGAGGTAACTCTCCGCAAAGCCGATATCTCCCGCAACGATCAGGCGAGGTAACATACGCCAACGCCGCATGTTGACGATCGCCTCGGGACCCGGTTCGGCACCGGATTTTTCGACCACCAGTCCTGAAGGCAGCGTGATCCTCAGATGGCCATAGCGCACGTTGCGCAATAGCCTCATGAGGAGGTGCCCGACAAGGCCGAGTCCCCCTATGCTATCGGACGCACGCATCGACGCCCTGGAGAAATCGTCAAAATGGCTCATGAATTTCAACCTTGGAATTGGGTATTTTCACTTCAGTGGGAGATGAGCAACCGAATGAAACAGAGCTTTCCGGAGGATGGGGACGTACCCGCAATCCAATACCTTTCAGCCAGATCTTCATCGCTTCCCAATGAATGCCTCCGACGACACGAAGCGTCAGAAAAGGGATCGCGAAAAACGCCTTAAGCAATGCGCGATCCGTAAGCTCGCTACGACGCGCCACATGCCTCGCGGTCAATACCGGCCCATCGCGATCGAAAGTCTCGATTCGGATCGAAAGAACGTCGGCGGGCGGCGACACGCGAAACTGATACCGCAGATCCATGTCCATAAAAGGCGAGACATAGAAAGCCTTGTCGCACTGCTGGATAATTTCCGGCGCATCGTTCGCCTCGACCGGGATCATATAGCCGTGACGCTCACCGAACGTGTTGTCCACTTCCCAGAGGATGGCTTTGAGCGACACATCCTTCGAATAACAGAAGAACACGCTCAGCGGATTGAAAGCCCAACCGAACAGTCGCGGCATTGTCAGCAGCCGTATTGGACCGCCATCCGGGTCGATACCGGCGCTTCGCATGTTCCTCTCGACCTGTTTCCTCAGATCGGATCCTGACCGGTCGCCTCGATCCTTGCGATAGAAGGAGAAAAGGTTGAAACGATCGATGGAGAGAAGGCGGAACCGCCGATCGATCTGGTCAAGCTCATCGAGATCGAGCAGCAGAGAATAGATCCGATAGCTAAGCTTGTGCTGCTTAGGCCTTACACGAGCATGTGTGACCAGGCCGGAAAAAAGCGCAGATTGAAGTTCCGCACTCATGCGGTAACCTCCACGCCCGGCAGCGGCTTGACAGGCTGGCTAATCGGCTGACGGACGATACGACCACTTTCCCGCGAGACCTGCCAAGGCCGCCGCAAGCCACCGAGATCCTCGGCGACCGCAAGGCCCGCCTGGATGCCATCCTCGTGGAAGCCAGAACCGAAATGCGCGCCACAAAACCAGGTATTGCGGATGCCTTGAAGCGACCAGATTTCCTTCTGTGCACGATCGGTCAATAGGTCGAAAACCGGATGTTCATATATCTCACGGCAGATGATGGTTTCCTCCTTTGGCGCTCTGCGCGGATTGAGGGTGACAAAGGTCGGCGGCGCTGAACCCAGCGGCTGCAGCTTATTCATCCAATAGGTGATGGAGGGTTGGCTCGGTCCGTCGCGCGTATCCGCTGTATAGTTCCAGCTCGACCAGGCAGCGCGCCGTTTCGGCATTAGCGAGACATCGCTATGCAGGACAGCTTCGTTACGCGAATAGCGGAAAGCACCCAGAATACGTCTTTCCTCGGTGCTTGCATCCACAAGCATTCGAAGCGCCTGATCAGCATGGGTGGCGATCACCACATCGTCGAAGAGGTGATGGCCGCCAGTAGCCGCCTCAAGCTCTACGCCTTGTGATCCGCGTCTTATCGACTTTACTGGCGTCGACAACCGGATACGGACGAAAAAGCTGTTGGTCATGCGGGCAACATATTCGCGGCTGCCGCCCCTTACAGTGCGCCAAATCGGCCGACCCCATAGATTGAGCAAGCCGTGATTGTTACAGAAGCGGACAAAACTTGCCGCTGGATAAGCGCCGATCTCCATCGCAGGGGTAGACCAGATCGCCGCGGCCATCGGGTAGAGATGGTCGTCGCGAAAGGCGCGACCATAGCCGTTGCATGAGAGATAATCATCGAGGGAGATGCCGTCCATGTCGGGCAAGTCCCGCGGGGCATCGCGATAGAAGCGCACCAGATCGCGCATCATTGACCAGAAACGCGGGCGGACAATGTTTGATTTCTGTGCGAAAAGACCGAGACCCGTACCGCCGGAATATTCATAGGCGCCGTCGTTGATCGAAACGGCAAAGGACATATTGGAGGCAGCCGTGGGCACGTCGAGCGTGCGGAACAACGCCGTCAAATTAGGATATGTGAGCTCGTTGTAGACAATGAAGCCTGTATCAACGGAAACAGCGCCTGCGGCGCTTTCGAATGTCACCGTATTACTATGGCCGCCGAGCCGATCGCTTGCTTCGAAGACAGTCACGTCATGGCGATTTGAGAGAAGCCAAGCTGCCGACAGTCCCGAAATGCCACTTCCTATTATCGCAATGTTCAGACGGCGGCCGCCGTTTCGATCGTAGTTACCCATAAAACCCCTCGGCTCCCGCAATAAGCTTTTGACTTTCAAGACAGATACGGAGGGCGGCGGCGGCTGGTTTCGCACAAAGAGAGATTTTTTCGAGTAGCACGAAACCGGTTCAACCGACCGTCCGTAAATAGTTCACAGCGACACAAGAGCGCATCAATGCGAGCGAACGGATGGATTGGTTTCTTCTAGCTATCGTGGCTGTCGGCATATCTCTGGCGATGGCCGCCGCCTGGATCGTGCAGCGCAAAACCGGTATGAGCGGGTGGATCGACACCATTTGGTCCGCGGCTGTGGGCTTGGGCGGCATCCTCACCGCCGGCTGTGCAGAAGGCTCATTCTCGCGCCGGATGACGCTGATAATGATCGTGGCAGCCTGGGCGCTGCGGCTCGCCTGGCATATTGGAGTTCGCACCAAAGGCGGCGGAGAAGATCCACGCTATGCCAAACTGATGAAGGACTGGGGCGCCAGTGCCAGCTCGCGGCTCTTTATCTTTCTGCAGGTTCAGGCTCTTGCGGCTTTCATCCTTGTATTCGCGATCTATCTCGCCGCGATCAATGACAAGGCCTATCCGGCGGTAACGGATTTCGTTGCCGTGTTGCTTTCCGCCACAGCCCTCGCTGGAGAGGCGCTTTCAGATGCGCAGCTTTCCCGATTTCGCAGAAGGCCAGAAGCCAAGACTGAGGTCTGCAAGACGGGGTTGTGGCGTTATTCCCGCCATCCCAACTATTTTTTCGAATGGCTGTTCTGGTGCTGCCTGCCGCTATTCGCCGTCACAAGCTCACCAACGAGCTTGTTATCGCTGCTCGCACCGGCGTTGATGTATTGGCTGCTGGTGCATGTATCCGGAATTCCCCCGTTGGAAGAGCATATGCTGCGCTCGCGCGGCGATAAATTTCGCGCACAGCGGAAGCGTGTGAACGCCTTCTTTCCAGGCCCTCGCAAAACCGAATTCGTTTCCCAAGGAGAATAGTCGATGAATATGCTGGCATTTGCGATCAACGCCGCAGAGCGAGCACCGCTTACGGACAGCATGACGCTGGCTGGGATAGATTTTCTCTGTGCACGCACCAAACACCGTCTGTCGCTGATTTCGCAAGATGCGGAAAATACGTTCGTCGAGGCAATGGGCAGTTTTCCGGTAGCGACGCACACTGATGAGGCCAACCGACAGCATTATGAAGTCCCGGCGGAATTCTTCAGCTTAACCCTGGGACCTCAACGAAAATACTCTTGCTGCCTTTATCCGGACCCCCATACGACGCTGGCGGAAGCTGAGACTTATGCACTTGCCGAAACTGTGGAGCATGCCGAAATCGAGGATGGAAACAGTATCCTGGAACTTGGTTGCGGCTGGGGTTCGCTGTCCCTTTATCTTGCAAAGCAATTTCCCAATTCGCGGATTACGTCGGTTTCGAACTCCACCTCACAGCGCGAATACATTCTCGCCATGGCGCAGAAGCACGATCTCGGCAATCTTACCGTCATCACGGCAGACATGAACGACTTTGCGACCGATGGACGCTTTGATCGCGTGATCTCGGTCGAGATGTTCGAGCATATGTCCAACTGGCGCACCTTGCTAGAGCGTGTCCGCGAATGGCTCAATCCGCACGGCAAGCTTTTCCTCCATGTCTTCACCCACAAGGACCGCTCCTATCGCTTCAACCACCAGGATCCGGCCGACTGGATTGCCCGTCATTTCTTTACCGGCGGCATTATGCCGGCACATGATCTGCCGTATCGCTTTGCCGATCTGCTTTCAGTCGAAAAGGA
Organism: Rhizobium sp. WW22; assembly: GCF_047041135.1. Lineage (NCBI taxonomy): Bacteria > Pseudomonadati > Pseudomonadota > Alphaproteobacteria > Hyphomicrobiales > Rhizobiaceae > Rhizobium > Rhizobium sp. WW22. Next base: position 116,214 of record NZ_CP178199.1, on the reverse strand, counting down.
ATGGCGCTGGTCGGGCATGCATTACCGCCGGACGGCACTCGACTGGCTCGCCAATTTCGACCGTGAGATCGACCGCATCCAGCCGATCTTCGCCAAGGTCTATGGGAGGGACAGCACACTCTGGCAGCGCCGTTGGCGGCTCTTTTTCCTCGCCACCGCTGGCCTCTTCGGCCACGACAACGGTCATGTCTGGGGCGTAGGTCACTATTTGCTGAGGCCAGCGGGATGAGGCGGCCGGCGCTCGATGCAAGGACCGGAGCAACGATTACCATTGCCTGGGTCATCTTAGCCAACAAGCCGTTCTACCCAATGTATGTTTGGTGGCTGGTTGGCGATGGCGTTGAAACATCAGCCATAACGCTCGTCGCCATTCCCTTTTTTCTGGCGGTACCTTTGATCGCTAGAAAATCGCCGTTTAGTGCCCGGCTGGCGCTGCCGCTGATCGGCACGATCGATACCGTATTCGAATCCATCGTTTTCGGAAGAGCGTCCGCCACACTTCTATTCCTTGCACCCTGCATGGCGCTGACACTAGTCTCGTTCCAACCCGATGAGAAATGGTGGCAGCGGGGCCTTGTTTGCTGCATCTTTGTCTGCTTTGCGATATGCTGGTGGAGGCTCAAGGACCCCGTCTTTCCATGGACCGGTGGCCAGATCGCAATGCTGATGAACATCAATGTCTTTGCAGTGGCCAGTCTGATGACCTTTATTGGCGCGCGCTATGCCGGCACATAGCCCGAAAACACGTCCTTCTAAACGAGCCGAGCTCAGGCGTAGCGTTGTAGAACTCTTCAACAATCGCTATATTCGGCGCTTTTGATGGGGTCCGAACCCACGACCCGCACCATTCGGAACCTAACTCGTTGATTTTGCGTGAAGGGGGCAACGGCGACTATATAATTTCGTGGCTAAAATCAAGCTGGTCATTGGCTACGATTGACGGCCGCCGCAAACGGCGAAATCAATCCGCTTTCATATAGCCCAGACCTTCAAAGCCCAACATTATCGAATTGTTCGAACTCAGTGAAACTGTGCCCGAGAATTGATGGGATAGTTGCCCAGCTTTTGCGAAGCCTGCAGTCCCTTCACTTCAGCTCTATCAAATCAGTGAAAACCGCCCGCCTTTGCAATTCCGCCAACGCACCGGGTTGATTGGCTGGGGATGGGTATTCATATTCCGTCACCCGAATGCGTCGATCGAACTCGCCTTGCGGCAGCGGGAGTATGAGCTGCGCGCCCAAAGTCCCGCTCGTGGCTTGTGGAACCGCCCGCCAGCCTGGAATCGCAGAATCCGCTTGCATTACCGTCGGCCCGCTCCAGTCGCCTGTCCCCTTGGGCCTTTGTTCTAAAGCGATTTCAACGACATTGCGCGATGGGCCGGCCTGACTTATGCCTTCGAGCGTTACGGAAATGTTCTGCGCATCGACCTGTGTCCAGCTTAGCGTTCGGCTTGGCATCAATGGCACGAAGCTTGTCTGCACGATTTTTGAAATCGCGCGCCCCTCCAAGCTCTCTGGCTGGTATCGGGCAACGCACAATTGTACGAGAGGAGCGTAAGAGAGGGCTGCCAATTGCGCGATGGCAATATCCGAATACCAGCATCCGCGCACTGCGTCGTACGAGACCTGGTGCGGAACGGCGATCACCGGACCCGACACACCGGGCGGCACGACCGTCACCCCGTCGGCTGTCCCTGAAGAAAGCTGGTCGCCGCGAAGCCAACGTTGTGTCGTGCCACTCTGCCAAAGCGGATCGCGCCCGACCTGGCTCACGCTATTGGCAAGATCAGGCCCCGGAGCGCCGTCCGCGCAGACGATCACCGCCTACCGCAAGGTTCTCGTAACCCTCGGTGCGGCCAGCACGAAGCTCGGACAGGACGACGCCCTCGTGTTGCCCCCAAAGCGAAGGTGCCAGCCCCGAGGAACGCAAGCGTTATGTCGACGCCCGTCCGTTGCCGGAGATGGTGAAGACCTACAAAGGACTCGCCTCTTCTTTGATGTCAGCGGCCATGTCACCCCCGGGGCCGTTAGGTCTTGTGACCGCCAAAGCTTAAGGTCCGCTTCTCTCCAACGTCGACCGCAGCTGTCTCAACAGAATAACCGATCCAACTGACGCTTCGCGTCCTCCTTCCCGGCCGTTGCAGAAAGCTGACAAAGGCGGAACTGCAAATCGATGTCGCCTTGCCTTTTAATCAGTCTTTCGAAAACGGTACCGGGCGCAAAAAGGGTGGCAAAGCGCTGGGGGCCATTGAGCCGGCTCCGAAAGGTTGTATCTTTGCCATGTCGCAAGTCAGGTGCGAAACTCTCGTCTCTGGCGGGACATTCGCATTCGAGAGCAGACAAGACGGAGTATGCATGCGGATCACCATTATTGTCCTTGGCATGTTGCTTTTCGCAGCAGCGGCAAATGCCCAATCGTCCCGGCAGGAGTTCACAGTTCCCACACCGAGCGGTGGAGTTTTGGTGGAAAGTTTCGGAAACTGCGCGAGCAAAAAATGTCCGGCAGTTCTGATCTTAAGCGGTAGCAAGGGTTTTGGCGCTTCGGCGTATGGCGAGCTTGGGCAGGCCTTCGAGGCAGCTGGTTTGAACGCATATCTCGTTCATGTCGTTTCGGCGGCTGACCTAAACGCCATCGTCAAGATGGACGGTGCATCCGCGCGGATAGCCTATTATGCGCGTCGATGGTCACAATGGACATCGGCCGTTCAAAGCGTAGCTGCGTATATTCGCGCTCAGTCACCTGGTCAGGTCAAGGTTGGTATTCTCGGAATTTCGCTTGGTGCGCAGATCGCCGCGGCTGCGTCGGCAGGGCGATCCGATATTGACGGGCTGGTGCTTGTCGACGGCGGTTTCCCAAATGGCTATTCGAAGCCTGTTCGTTCATTGCCGCCGTTGTTATTGATTTGGGGCAGCGCCGATCGGACTTTCCCGCTGGCAATCGGCCGGGATTTGCAACAGACGGCGCAAAGGCTCGGGAAGCCTGTCGGCCTCGACGTTTTTGAAGACGGCACGCACGATTTTTTCTTAAGATCCGGAACCCCCAACGCTGGCGCTGCTCATCGGAAAACGGTCGCGTTTCTAGCATCATATTTGTTACGATGATTCCGATTTGCGGGAACCGTTTCTCATTGTTTGCGGCGAATGGAGATTAGCAGGTTGCTGAGTTGACGAGATCGGCCAGCGGCGGGATCTTTGATCCGCCCGCGTCCAGCCCGAGGCGATCGCCAAGATAAATATAGAATGAGATACCAAGCTTCTGGCAGGTCTTCAGTAGGCCGAGTATGACGTCGCGAGCGATACGACCGTCAAGGCTCATGGTGCCGCCGGAGATCTTTCGCTTGGTCACGAAGGTCCTCAGATCGTTCTCCGAGGCATTGGTATGCAGCGGAATAGCGGGATGTTCGAGGACCTTGAGAAGCTCCCGGCGGCGCCGATACAAGCGCACCAGTAGCCTGTCGAGTGCGTCATATCCGGTGCGCAGGGTGAAGATGCGATCGAACCTGCGCCGGAATGCGTGGACTGCCTGCGGTGACGGTTGCTGCTTCCAGATCTTCAGCGCCTTGTAAAATCGCCAGACGAGGTAGCGGATCAACTCGACACATCGCACCTCTCGTCGCTTTGCCGGCATCAGCTTTTGCAACAGGCGCTCGCAATGAATCCAGCACAAAGCGTGATTGCCGACGCGGAACTGGCCAGCGTCGTCAGAGACAATGACCGTGTTGCCGAGTAGGCCGTGATGGCGGATCGTGCCCCAACTGCCGGCTTCGACAAGCGGGCGTATCAGTTGCCGGTCAAAGATATCAATACCTCAGCCAGTCAAGTACTCCAGGAAGGCAACCTGATCGGCAAAGATGGTGGTGGACCGGGTGACGAGCTTCTCGACGATAGCCTGCTCGACAGCACCCTGTGTTCGCAGCCAGTTCATCGCCTCCTCATTCAGGATATAGTCCTGATGACCTGCCTCCAGGATCGACAGGAAGTTGAGCCGCGATTTGGAAAAACCGGTGCGGAAGATGGAGAACCGCTCACCGCCGATCTGGGTGGTGTAGGCGTTGCGCCGGATATGGCGAGCGCCGGTGTCGTCGACGGTGATGAAGGGTGCCGAAACCAGCCCGGCATGCAGAACGGCGCTGTCTTCGGTTATAAACGGATCGAGACGCGTGGTCGGCAGCCGCAAGACCTGCCGCTTAGAGATCTCAATGCCGATGCTGTTGAGCATCTCGCTCAGCCTGGGCGTCGTGACCTGTCCTTGTGCATGGAGCGCCAGACAGATCCGACGCAAATTGCGACCAAAGCCGCAGGCGACTCCGTCTGGCAAGGGAGCCGTTATCAGTTTGCCCTGAGGCGTCCGCCAGCGTTCGCGCCTATAATGGACAAGTTCCGCGGCAAGTATCAGATCACGTACGAAGAAGCTTTTGTACCCTTTGAAGCGCGAGCCTTCGGGTATGTCGGCCTTCAGCGTCACGGTGCGGGTGATCCGGTTCTTGTCCCGCTTAGGGCCGCGGGCGGCTTGCCGGCTGTTCGATCATCCTCGGGATTAACCTTGCCCGGATCTGTTGCCTTGTCCATACCCGATGGTCGAAACGGCGGACGCTGCGGCAGTTTCTTCAGCCGTGCGATCTCGTCACGCAGTTGCTGGTTCTCGACCTTCAAGCGGACATTCTCCAGCCGGAGTTCGGCATTGTCTTGCCGCAAGGCTTCGTTCTCGGATCGCAGCGCTGCGACATCGGCCTTCAACGTGTGGAGCTCTTCGACAAGGCCGCCGACGAGCCGGCGCGTCGCCACCAGCGACAGCGTCTCAACATGCTCATCGGGCGGCAGCGACTTCTTGCCCATAGCGAGAAGGAATCATGATTTGCTCGCAGGCGGAATCGGCCACGATAGTCGTCGGATTCAAGGCCGATGGTTATGCACAGATAACTGCGCGCCCGTCGTTGCCAGCGCGGAAACTCCATCGGCGCCACCCCTTTTGCTCCGCGTACCCCGATCCCTCGATCATGTAAGGGGAGCAGATTTTCTGGCGATGCAGAACCGCCCGCCATGCAGAAGCGGGTTCTAATTGCGATGGACGGTGCAAGCTGTTTATCTAAGATGAGGAATTGCAAGTGGCTGGACAGCAAAAGGCTGCATTTGAGATGGCCCCCTATCTGCTATTATTTTTCATCTTCGTCACATGCGGCCTCGTCAATATGACACGCCCTCGAAACTCCATTCGACCAGCAAGTGAACGAGACACTGAAAACGCCTACAACGCGGCTTTCAAAGTTGAATCCAAGGAGACGGCAGAGCGACGAAAGCTCATAAGCCTACTTCTGGTGATCGCATTGCTAATCGACATGCTCCTCATCGTATGGATAGTTCGCTTTGCCTAATCAGCAGGTTTGCTAAGCGCGAAAAGCCCCGTGGATGCGGGGGGGGGGGTAGCTCCGTCCCAAGAAATGCCGAGGCCATTGCCGCATGGGAGAAATCCCCTATTGTCTGTTTGCCGACCATGGAGAAGCTAGCCCCGTTATGCGTGTTTTCGTTTTACTGATGGGTTTTCCTGGCGTCGGAAAGCTGACAATTGCAAATGAGTTGAGCACCCTCATTTCCGCAAAAGTCATTGATAACCATTGGTTCAATAATCCCATATTCCGCCTGCTAGATGACGACGGGACTACGCCCCTTCCAAAAGGGATATCGGAATACACCGGGAGAATCCGACAAGCCGTCCTAGACGCAATTGTTGCCTACAGCCCTCCTTCAGCGAATTTCATCTTCACGCAGGCTCTCACCGAAGATGACGAACGTAGCGTTCGCACGTTTCAACAGATCGCCAATGCCTCGCAACAATGCGAGGCTCTGATGGTGCCTGTCAGACTGCTTTGCGATGAGGAAGAACTTGTTCGCCGTGTCTCCACGCCTGCTCGTCGGGATCGGCTGAAGACGATTGATACACGAGCATCCAGAGAGAGAAGCAGCAAAGCTCGTGTCCTGAAGCCTTCGCATCCGTTTATCCTGGATTTGGACATCACGTCCAAAAGCGTGGAAGCTAGTGCAATAGCGATCCGGCAGCATATAAACTGGGTGAGCGCCGGCGAATCCGGTTTGCCCCCGACGGCAGATGCGGCCCGCTTGCAATAGGTCCGGTCTGTCTTTGTGGAAATATTCCCGCCGAGCAACTCCAGAGAAGCGTGCACAACGGTATTCTCCAGGGGCGAATTCTCGTTCTGGGGATTCCGCCACAAGGGCAAATCATGATTCAGTCCGGGGATGGCAAAGAGACGGCTCCCCGCACCTGAACATGCCGACACCCTATCGCTGAAGGCACTACGCAGTCTGGTGACTGGCCTTTTGGAGCGGGCTGAACAGGCCGAGGCTCGTCTCGAAAAGCTTGAGGCCGAAAACGCGGGGCTGTGGCTGGAAAATTCCCAGCTGAAGGTGGAGAACCAGCAATTGCGTGATGAGATCGCGCGGCTGAAGAACCTGCCGCCGCGGCCGCCGTTTCGGCCGTCCGGCATGGATAAGGCGACCGATATCAAATCTGGCGACAAACAGGCGGCCAAGAAGAAGCCGCGCGGCCCAAAGCTGGATGTGAAACGGGTCAGCTGGGAAGAGTTCTTGCGTGCCAGTGTTCCAGTCGGCTCGCGGTTCAAAGGCTATAAGAGTTGCTTCGTGCGGGAACTGATGCTGTCGGCCGAGCTTGTTCATTACCGACGCGAATGCTGACTGACCCCGGGCGGCAAGACGGTGCTGGCACCGCTGCCCGCGGGGATCACGGGTGGCTATGGGCCGAACCTCAGGCGGTTTTGCCTGATGCTGCACGCGCAAGGGCAAGTGACGACTGGGCGACTGATGACGTTGCTGAATGATATCGGCGTCGAGATCTCCAAGCGTCAGGTCGTGCGCCTTCTGACGAGGGAGCTGGATGGGTTTGTTGCCGAGGATGCGGCGGTGTTGCATGCCGGCCTGGTGTCGTCCTCTATGTCACGGTCGACGACACCGGCGCCCGCCATGCGCATGCCAACTTTTATACGACCCAGATCGGCGGCGAGCATTTTACCGTCTTCCGCACCACGAAATCGAAATCGCGGCTGAACTTCCTGTTGCTGTTGCGCGGCAACTACCAGGACTATGTCCTCAACGACGCGGCGTTCGGCTATCTGGAAGACCGTCGTGCCGATCCGGCACTTGGCTCCGAACTGCGCGGTGTCGAGCCCCGGCTCTTTAGTAACCAGGTGCCGTATATGGAATATCTGGCGCGCAGGGGTGTCGACATTTTTGACCGCCAGGGGATTGGTGTCCTGGCCGAAGCAGGCCTCTGGGGGTGTATTCGCCATCATGGGCTGGTGGGCGACGTGGTCATCGTCTCCGACGATGCCGGTCAGTTCCGCGTCGGCAATCATGCTCTGTGCTGGATCCATGCGGAACGGTTGTTACAGAAGCTGATGCCGGCAAAGGCGAAAGAGGTTCGATCGGTCGCGCTGGTTCGCGATCTCGTCTGGCGATTTTATAAGGCGCTGAAGGCCTGGAAACAAAAGCCGTCACCGCAGGCCATCCCGGCTTTCCGACGACGGTTTGACCGGATCTTTACCATGCGCACCGGCTATAACGCGCTCGACACATTACTGGTGCGTCTTCACCGGCGCAAAGACGAATTGCTGAAGGTGCTCGAGCGGCCGGAAATCCCGCTTCATACCAATGCGTCGGAGAATAATCTGCGAACCTTCGTCACCAAGCGCAAAATCTCCGGCGGCACTATGAGCAGAGACGGCCGGACTGCCCGCGACACCATGCTCGGGCTGATGAAGACCTGCAAGAAACTCGGGCTCTACTTCTGGCACTACCTCGGCGATCGGCTGGGAGTTGGCGATGGCAATCAGTCTATCCCGCCCCTGCCCGGCGCCATCCTCGCGCGTGGCTGAACCCGGATCAGCCCGATGAGGTCAGCTTGCCGGCGCCCGGCACATTGGCCCGGATCCATGCAGCATAATCGTCCTCGTTCAAAGTCAGGAACGGCATCTCCCGCTCGACCTGCGCTCGTATGTCGTCCTGCGTGATCCGGATCAGATGCGGCGAAATATTCCACTGCGTGTGGTCGTCGACTTGAATGCTCAACGTCTTGCGATTGCGACGGACGACAATGCCGCTGACCAGCGTATTGTCCGGCCCTTCGAACATCACGCGACCGCCGATCTTGATTTGCCGCAGCGCTCGCGCCGTCTTCTCCAGATCCAACACCTGCAGCCGCCCGACGATGCGGTCGTCCAGCGAGATCAGCGCCGCTTCATCTAAGCTGTCGATATCGATCTCATCCACTTCCACTGTGCCCCTCCCGTCGCTGATCGCGTCTTATGCTCCACAGCCAATTATGGTAGAAGAGCAACAACGGCACAATTGCCCGCCAAACCGGCAGTGCCAGAAAATCAGCCCCTTTTACCCCACGGCCATGGCAGCTTCTTGCTTTGTTAACCATATGAATTAACGCTGTTGTTTCGCAATAGTGAATCGAAATCGGTGTTTGTTTCCGTTGCTCAGATGGTGCTGTTCTGCGGTGATCACTAGCGATAGGTATCAAGTATCGATAGTAAGCCATCTGACGGCCCTTCCTTGCTATCTTCGGCCCAAAGCACTATCTTTGCGGCATAATATCCGCGTCAGGAGTGCCCAAATGTCCGAACCGCAGCTTTCCATCCGCAGCAGCAAGGCACGCGATCTGGCACATGCGCTGGCCAGACGCACCGGCCAACCAATCAACAAGCTCGTCGAAATTGCGCTCGAGCACTACGACCAAGAACTGCGGCAAAAGTCGGCACAGACGCCAGCCGACACGCTTTGGGAGCTGATGGCCGAGGGCCGCCGGTCCGTGCCACCCGGCACCACCTCCGCCCATGACGATCTTTACGACGAAAACGGTTTGCCGAAATGATTGCCGTCGATACGTCGGTGATTGTGGCCACGTCGCTGGGAGAGCCCGAAGCTGAACGGTTTCATGCGCTCGTCACCCGTGAGGAGGTCGTCATTGGCTGGCCGACCTTGCTTGAGGCACGAATGGTGCTCACCGGCAAGAGCTTTCCTAACGCCGCAGCCATCATTTCACAGCTCGTCGCTTTGCCAAATGTGACCGCTGTGGCCTTTGGCGAGCGGCATTACTATGCTGCCGAGAAGGCCTTCGACCTGTTTGGCAAAGGTCGCCATCCAGCTAGTCTCAATATGGGCGACTGCTATTCGTACGCCGTTGCCGCGATCGCCAAGGCGCCTTTGCTGTTCAAGGGGCAAGATTTTGGGCGGACGGACGTGAGATGTCATCCCGCATCGGCTACCCAATGACAAGGAAAACGATCGTCCGCATCTCCCCCGCCGATCCGGTGCTGGCGCGCGCCGAGGAGCTCGATGCGCTCGACGCCATCCTGCCTTTCGATCGCCGCGATCAGCTGGCAACGCTGCTGACCGACGAGGATGTCGCCACCCTCAAGCATCTGGCCAAGGAGGGCATGGGCGCGAATACACTGAGAGCGCTCGCCTCCGATCTCGGCTATCTCGAAGCCTGGTGCGAGTTGTCGACAGGCAGCCCCCTCCCCTGGCCGGCGCCGGAGAGCCTGCTCCTGAAATTCGTCGCTCATCATCTCTGGGACCCGGTCGAACGGGCCGAGGATTCTTCCCACGGCATGCCTGATGACGTCGAGATCGGGTTACGCGCCAAAGGCCTGCTGCGCGCCGAAGGCCCACACGCGCCCGATACCGTGAGGCGTCGCCTCACCTCATGGTCGATCCTCTCCCGCTGGCGTGGCCTAGCGGGATCCTTTACCGCTCCCTCGTTGAAGGCCGCATTGCGACTGGCAGTCCGCGCCGCACCCCGGCAACGCCGCAGCAAGAGCAGACGAGCGGTCACCGCCGACGTTCTGACAAAGCTGCTGGCCACCTGTAACGGCGAGCGCCTGGTCGATCTTCGCGATCGCGCCTTGCTGCTGACCGCCTTTGCCTCCGGCGGCCGCCGGCGCTCCGAAGTTGCCGGTCTGCGGGTCGAGGATCTGGTCGATGAAGACCAGGTCCATGCCGATCCACGAAACCCCGCCTCCCCCCTCCTGCCGTGTCTCACCGTTCATCTCGGCCGCACGAAGACGACGACGACTGAAGACCAGGCGCATGCCGTTCTGATCGGCCGGCCGGTTGTCGCGTTGAAGCGCTGGATTGAAGAATCAAGGATCGAGAGCGGACCGCTCTTCCGGCGGATCGACCAGTGGGGGAACATCGACCGGCGCGCGCTGACGCCGCAATCGGTCAATCTGATCCTGAAAAGCCGGTGCAAGCTGGCGGGGTTGGACGTAGAGATGTTTTCGGCGCATGGGCTGCGATCGGGCTATCTGACCGAGGCGGCCAACCGCGGCGTGCCGCTGCAGGAGGCGATGCAGCAGTCTTTGCATAAGTCGGTGGCCCAGGCCGCGAGCTACTATAACAATGCCGAGAGGAAAAACGGGCGCGCAGCGCGTTTGCTTGTGTAGCGGCACGGCTGGCTATCTGAGGCGAGAGTAGAGCATTTTTCTAAGTGTTCAATTTCCACTCGGATCAACGGCCGAACATCAAGAATGGCGAGAGCACCATACGCCTAGCTCGCCTTGATGCAAAATGGCTCAAGATCGACATATAGGCCCGGAGTCATACTGAAGCCGTCTCCGATTGTCTGGTCACCTGTTCTAGGCGGCAATGCCACGCCTTCCAAAGATGGTTTCAGTAGTTACCGGAGCAAAGAATCCTAATCCTTGGGTTTGCAGATGTGCTCGCGAAAATAAACAAGCGCCTCTTGGGCATTCTTCTGTCGAGATATTTTCGCTTCATCAGTGTATGGATACGGCAACAGAAAATCGCGTGAACGGGTCCACATACCTTGTTCCTCGAACACAGTCTTACCGGATCCATGATCACAGAACGAAAGCGGCACCGACTGGACACATTGTAATTTCGCTCCTTCGAAACGCACCTCTTCCGCCACGCCATCGAATATCGGCCTAATTGTTACCGCAGTCAGGCCGCTGAAATCGAATTGGTAAACACTGTCGTTCGAGCTTTGCCCCGTTTTCTCATTTATAGTTGCAGTTTCGGCCCCCAAATTCGGGTTATCGAATATTTGGACGCGCACTCTGAAGGTGCAATTGTCCAGCTTGGTCACGGACAGCGAGGAAATTTGTCTTGAGCGATGTGAGCCGTCTTTTGCGATGCCGTTTTCATCTACAGCTAAAGCTAACGGCTTTTCAGAGACCTTTCTGGCAATACGAACACCTGTAAACTGTGGGCTTCTGATATCGACCTTGTCGCCTTCTTCGAAGCCTAAAATCAAATGGGTGACTGCTTCGTCAGCATCCCTATTTTGAAATGAAGCTGCAGATAATGGAGATGGCAGAAGAGCTAACGCAACGACCGTCGCGACAATGGCGATATTCATTATATTTTCCCCATTCGCATCAAGTAAGGTTATGCAAAAGCGCTCTTATGCTGTTTACGTTACCAAAGGTCTATGCATTTTCGATCACGTTCCCGGCAATCCTGCCGATATCCTCGAATGGTACCTTGTGCGCGATCAGCATGAGCTTGTCGAATTGCTGGCCTTTGCTGCAGCACATGCCATCGACGCAGTGAAGGAAAAGTATGATTTTCGCAAGACGCAGCGCCCGCGCCGAGGTGCTGGTAAGGCTCTCGACCTCGACATGAGCAATCACTTCGAGGCGACGGTGGGAAGGTATTTAATCACCTCACCCGCGATCGTATCGAAGCCGCATTGACAGAAATCAAAGGACCGCGGGATCAATCGTATGAAGAAGGCCGAAGCCGCATCTATGCCGAGGCTCAAGCCCAGGGCACGGCATGGCTCCCCTCGCCGCTGCGTGTCGCCATGTTCAAGGTACAGGGCGGCAATGGCCTCTTGTCAGAGGCCTATGCGGGGGAGACGGCAACGACAATACTGCAGGCGTGATTAATGACGCCGACGATGGTGGCATAGTCGACTTCCCCGAGGCGGCTGAGTAACACCAGCGGTCGCCGGTCGCAGCCTCTCCTCGCTGCCACCGGGTTTTTCAATGGAGGGCATGTTGGCGGATTTGACAACGCCGTAGGATGTTGGCATTATGGACAACATGAAGGCACAGAAGATCACCGAACATAAGAGTGTCGAGGCAGACGGAAGCATTATTCAATTCGTCGTCTGGAAAGTGCCAACGCCTGTTCCCCCAACCGACCACGGATTTAAGTACCGTATGGTCTACATTCGGAACGGTGCGCGTGTTGTTGGCTTCGACAATGAGCGTGGAAAAGGCGATCACATGCATTTGGATGGCAAGGAGTTTCCCTACCAGTTCACAACACTCGACCAACTCATCGAGGACTTTCTGTCCGAAATCGAAAAGCGGAGGCAGTCATGAGAACACTGACGATCACGACAAACGCCGACTGGAAATCGGCACTGCGCGCAGCCGGAAAACGCGCCGCGAGCGGTCTTTCGACGGGTGAATATCAGGGTGAAACGCTCAACTTCGAGACGCCGGGCGCTTTCTTTTCCCGCTTGACCGAGCGCCGCTGGCAATTGCTGGACGTGCTTTTGGGAAGCGGTACGGTAGGGGTGCGGGAACTGGCGCGGAGATTGGACCGGGACGTTAAGCGTGTCCATGAAGACGCGGCGGTATTGGTCGATCTGGGGTTGATCGAGAAGGACGAGCGCGGCGCATTAAATTGCCCGTTTGAGAATATCCATGTGGATATGGTAATGACGCCGGCTAAAAGGGTAGCATGATTAAGAAGCGGAATGTGACCGCTTCCATTCAACATGCGGCTCCTCTGTGAAGACAGTGGCACGGCGGATGGCGAGGAGAATCCTCGCGCACCCCTGCCCGCCCGGACCGAAGGCCGTCTAATCATGCGCGTTCAGTCCCCTCGCTGTGTTGCCATATACCGGGTCGTGGCGGCAAGCTGGAGCGATACTTGTGTGTAAAACTGTGCCCTTCCGCCTCCGCCTCTTTCTCTATTCCCATCGAACGACGACTCGGCTCCTGTAAGCGAATGACCGCGTTAACCTTTCGTTTACCCTCTTTTTCTTGCCATGAAGACGGAATCGGAGCATTGTCCCGATAATTGGTGCGGAAGTGCCAAAATATCGTGACTGAGTGGATTTCGAAAGATGAGCGTGAAAATGGCCACTTCTGAGAAAGTGCCGGGTTTTGCAGATACGATCCTTGAACAAGGGGGCGATATCTCGTCAAAGCTCGACATGCTGCGGCAGGAAAAATTTCCGCCGAACGCGCAGAAGTCTTTGCGCCAATTTTCGTTGGCCGAGGTTGCCGATTTCGTCGGTGTCTCGCAAAGCTATCTCAAGAAGCTACATCTTCAAGGCAAGGGCGTCGAGCCTGCTACGACGACGTCCACAGGGCGGCGATACTATTCGGCCGACCAGATGAATGATTTGCGCGCCCTCCTTGATCGCGTTCCGCACCGTAAGGAAGGCGAGCGACTCCAGGTAATCGCCGTCGTAAACTTCAAGGGAGGCTCCGGTAAAACAACGACCTCTGCACACTTGGCGCAGTTCCTGGCATTGCGTGGCTATCGTGTCCTTGCGGTCGATCTCGACCCGCAGGCATCGCTGACCGCACTCTACGGCATTCAGCCCGAGCTTGACGACAAGGCTTCATTCTACGAGTCGCTGCGCTACGATGAAGAGCGGAAGTCCATCACCGAAATCATCCAGTCGACTAACTTCCCTAATCTGGATATCGTCCCTGCAAATCTGGAACTTCAAGAATACGAGTACGAGACGCCCATCGCCATGCAGCGGAAAGATTCCAATGCGGGAAAGCTATTCTATACCCGGATTGGAGACGCTCTCGCGGAGGTCGACGATCGGTATGATATCGTCGTGGTCGATTGCCCTCCGCAGCTCGGCTACCTCACGCTCACAGCGTTGACGGCAGCTACGTCCGTCCTGATCACCGTTCATCCTCAGATGCTTGACATTATGTCGATGAGCCAGTTCCTCTTGATGCTCGGCAACATCTTGAAGTCGGTTGAAGCCGTCGGCGTGAATGTCTCGCTCGACTGGTTCCGGTATCTCGTGACGAGATATGAGCCGACCGACATTCCACAGCAGCAAATGGTCGGTTTCATGCAGTCGATGTTTGCCGCCCAGATGATGCGAAATCAAATGGTGAAATCAACGGCAATTTCTGACGCCGGTTTGACCAAACAAACGCTCTATGAAGTCGAGCGCTCGCAGTTCACGCCTTCGACCTATGACCGTGCCCGTGAATCAATGGACGCGGTGAATGCGGAGGTGATCGATCTGCTGCATAAGGCATGGGGGCGTCGGAATGCATAAGCAGAATTGTCAGCCGTACAAACGGCATTTTTCTCCAATGAAATCAACAAAGGCGAGTGTCTGTCATGGCTAGAAGGGACGTATTCTCAAATATCACGTCGCCTAAAAGCGACGACCAGGAAAGGAAGCCTGCGCCGACCTACGCTGCCAAAGGCGCGTCCCGATCGATGATCAGCTCGTTGAACGAGCTAGCTGAAAAAGCCGCCCTCGCCGACCAGAATCTTGCGGGCGAACAGGTTCTCGAACTAGACACTGCCGATCTCGACGGCTCCTTTGTTTCGGATCGTATGGCCGAAGACGATGTCGCCTATTCGGAACTTGTGAAAGCTATCAGGGAACGAGGGCAAGATTCCCCAATTCTGGTGCGCCCTCACCAGTCGAAGCACGGTAGATATCAAATCGTTTTCGGCCATCGCCGAGCCCGGGCCGCAAAAGACCTGGGTCGCAAAGTTCGGGCAGTCGTCAAGGAAATCACTGACGCCCAACATGTGATCGCCCAAGGCCAGGAAAACTCGGCTCGACAAAACCTGTCGTTCATCGAGCGATCGATATTTGCTCAACGCTTGCTCGATCTAGGTTATGACAAGCCTACGATCCAGTCGGCTCTTGCAACTGACGCTCCGATGTTGACCCGCATGCTCTCGGTATCCGGCCGAGTGCCTGAAGCCGTTGCAACGAAGATCGGTCCCGCGAAATCCATCGGCCGAGACAGATGGATCGATTTCGCGCAGAAGATCGAGAAGCCGTCCACCAAGAAGCTTGTCCTCAAGCTCGTCCAGGGGGACACATTCGGCTCCCTCGAATCGGACGCTCGCTTCGAGTTCCTGGTGTCCGAGATCAAGAAGGCGGATCAGGTAGAGAAGGAAGTGCCACAAAAGGGCGAGTGGCGAGCGGGTGATGCGTCGGTTCGCGCAGAGTTCAAGGGCACCGGCAAGAGCTATTCAATCGCGCTCAAGTCTGATGATGCAGGCAATTTTGGCCGCTTCATCGCTGAGAATTTGGAACGGTTGCACCAAGAGTTTCTGTCGTCAACCAAAACTGAGGAAGGGTAGGCAGCAAAAGAAAAAGGCCCCCAAACGGTTGCCCGTGGAAGCCTCTCTCGTATTCTCTAGCAAGGTCGAGAATCGCATTTCCACGAATCGCAGTCAAGGGTCTTTGGCACCGTTTTGGTGAGCGAACTTCTTTTGCCTATTGAAAGGTGAAGGAAATGGAGAGTGGAAGTGTGTCGACGCCCTTTGGGCGGCGGGCGATGACGCTTGGCATGTTGGCAAGCCAGCAACTGGCCGAGGAGATCGAACCCGGCATTAATAGGAACAAGTGGAAGCTCTTTCGCGCGATCTGTGAAGCAAGGCCTTCTTTAGGGGTATCGGACCGCGCCCTGACAGTTCTCGACGCACTGCTAACGTTCTATCCGGGCGATGAAATTTCGGAGGAGCGCGGGCTGGTGGTATTCCCATCAAACGCTCAGCTCTCGATCCGTGCCCGGGGAATGACTGCTGCAACACTTCGACGGCACTTGGCTGTCCTAGTAGAGGCCGGTTTGATCTTGCGGAAGGACAGCGCCAATGGAAAGCGCTATGCGCGACGCGACGGGGCAGGCGAGGTCTCAGAGGCTTTTGGCTTCTCGTTGGCTCCATTGCTCGCACGGGCAGCTGAGATCGAAACGATCGCTGCCCAGGTTCAAGCAGATCGAGAGCTTCTCCGTACGACCAAAGAACGCTGACCATCTGCCGCCGTGACATCTCGAAGCTCGTCAACGTTGCGATAGAGGAGGGTGTGGAGGGTGATTGGGAGAAGATCATGCTTATCTTCCTTGACATCATTGGGCGGCTTCCGCGAGCCGCTACGATCGATGATGTCGCCCATGTGCTCGATGAGCTGACGATGCTTCGCGAAGAAGTACTCAACCGTCTGAAAATGCGGATCAAAATGAATAAATTGCGCGCCAATGAGTCTCAAATTGAGCGGCACATACAGAATTCAAATCCCGAATCCATTTCTGATCTTGAACCAGCTCTCGAAAAAGAGCAGGGGGCGAAATCGAGCCAAGCCATGAAACTTCCGGGGGAGCCGATAAAGGCGTTCCCCCTTGGTATGGTCCTGCAAGCCTGCCCTGAGATCTCGAATTACGGGCGGGGAGGCTCGATCGGCAGCCGGCGAGAGCTGATGTCAGCGGCAGTCGTGGTTCGATCCATGCTGGGCGTCAGTCCGAGCGCTTATCAGGATGCCTGCGATATCCTCGGTCCCGAAAACGCCGCCGCAGTGATGGCTTGCATCCTCGAAAGGGCAGGGCACATCAATTCGGCCGGAGCATATCTGCGTGATCTCACCCGGAAGGCCGAGCGCGGCGAGTTTTCAATGGGGCCGATGTTGATGGCGTTGATGCGCTTGAACGGAGCGCCGTCTCGAGAGGCTTCTTAGTCGTCTTGGCGCACCGCTTACTTCTGTCCCGCACATTACGGGCTGCTGTCGACATTTGATCCATGGTCTTAACTTGCTTAAAACGACCAGCGTTTATGGATGTCGCAAGTACCTTGTGAGGCGGCAGTTGAGCGATTTGGCTCGTCGACGTTTGTTGGCTTCATGCGTACGGCGAAGGGCCGTCGTCTTCGTCGCGGCTCTGGACTTCGACATTGAAGACACCCCGTCAGCATAAGAGCGGGAACGGCGTTTATCAAGAACTCGGTGTCAGCAAGGATTCCGAATTTCAATCCCAGGAAGCGGAGACAGTTTTGAAGAAATTCGATCCCATTCGAATGCATGAGGTGATCGATGGAACTATCGCCCATGCACTTCGTACAGAATACGATCCCGCAAGGCCGATGGGGAATTTTGCGGTGCATGACATTAGTGATGTTATCCGTGCCTGGCTGGTGCGTCGTGAAAAGCAAATAGCACCCGTTCTTCCACGGGCGCTCCAATGGCTGGACAAGGCCATCGAGGAAAAAGAAGAGGAAAGGTTTGGATCCTTGCCCTGCTTCCACCGCAAGACATTGCACTGGGCCAAGGCCCTTGGCCAATGGATGCACGATAAAGGAAACGACGAAGCATCGTGGAAAACCGCACAAGAAGCAGAGATTGAATACATGCGAACCGGCTTTACCAAGGTACTCGGTGTCGACAAGTTTGATTACAAGCTCCAACGTTTCGTTCCTCAGGAAATCAAGGGCTTGCCGCATAGTTCGCGGCGGCTGCTCGTCGACAGAATTCTTGACGACTTCATGGCGTTCAGCCTTCAGGCTTGTCAGCACGACACCGCAGTCGAGGAATATGAGCGGCACTTGAAGCCGAAAACCCCATCGCTCAAAACAACGTTAAAGCCGCGGGCGTTTGCCTATGCGCTTTGTCTAAATAAGCTAGGGCGGGCGCGGTTTGATGAAGATGACCTGTTGGAGGCCGGGCGGCGAATGTTACAGGCCAATCTCGAGGAAACTTGGTTGGGAGCCGGCCAATATGCGCGCGCGGCCACATGGTTGAAGATCGTCTATTGGGACCGCGAGCAGACTTTGACGCCATTGGAGACCATCCTCAAAGCGTACGATACCATGCCAAACGTACCGTTGCCCGATTTCATGCTGGCAACCCGGTCTGAAGCCGAGCCAATTTCCTACGAACGCGGTGGGCACAATTAGTGGATAGACTGCGGTTCAAATGAGGTTTGCATGTGCAGGTATACGCTTCGCCTATTCCCCAAAGGGTGGTCACCAGATCGGTTTGTTTTTCAGACGTCACTGGTTGCTTGGATGACACAGCCCTCAGTTTTGATCTCTGCGGATCGGAACGATATGGAAAGTATTTTCTCTGCGGCCACGTATCCGGTCAAGATGCCTCATGAGAGCGCCGAGCCAGTAGGAGCTTTCCGGGGAGTGTAGCCGCACCAGGGGCTTGGAGTAGGAGGACAACCGTTTCGGCCGCATACGAATGGCACCGCCAGTCCCTCCGCTATCTAAGTCTGGCCGAAATCCTTTCCATCGACCTGTAGGATGCCGCAACTTCCGCCGTAGTTGCACTTATCCGTACCTTCCGTCCCAGGTTTGCACGAGCACGAGACCTTGGTCAACGTAGATGAACCGGATGCCGCCAGCTGCCTCACCCGTTCTGTGGCCTTGTTGGTCGCTGAACATGAAAGGCGCGTAGATATACGGTAGAGCTGCGCAGCACCAGACGTGGATTTTCGTGCGGCGCACCAATGCTCATTCGAGCGAGAGCCGCGCCGAGTTCAGGTTCCTGCCTTCGAGTATCTCCTCTGCGGTCAAGCGCCCAATCAATGGTGCAAGGGTAACGCCGGGATGGCCGACTGCAAGATAGAGACCACTGATCTCCGGAAGGAATCCGAACCGCGGTAAGCCGTCGGCAAAAACAGGGCGATCGCCGATTTGCGCACCTTTCAGAGCGGGCTCGTTGGGTAAATCCAGCTCTTCCTTCATTACAGCTAACATTTTCTCACCGACGAGCCGAGGGCCATTCTCATCTCCGTTGTCGATGTAGGATTTCGCAACGAGTAGCGTGCTGTCGCTGGCCTGCCTAATTTCCAGCTGCGGACTACGCAGGATGTGGTTGATGATGCGGCAATCACAAGCGTAGCGGAGAAGCAAGGCCGGAGACGTCCTCAGGCCTGTTTGAACACCAAGTCGATCAGCTAGCATGTGGACACCAGCACCCGCCGCTATAACTACAATGTCGATAGCGATTTTCTCATCCCCGACTCGTATCCCGGAGACTTTGCCATTGACAGCGTCAATAGCACTGACGGCCGCCCCGAAACGCGTCGAGGCACCAGCGGCACTTGCAGCAGTTACCAAGTCTTTGGCAAGCTGCATTGGGTCGAGAGCCAGATCATTCGGTGAGAACGCGGCGAGGTTCGGTACTTGGCGGAGGCGTGGTTCCAGCTTCTGTATGGCGCTTCGTTGCAACAGGTCAATGCGCTCCCCGGCATTCCGGTGAAGTTCTGCAAACTGCTCGGTTTCCTCTGATGTAGCCTTCCACAGCAGGGAACCGGAACGAGCGTCGGAAAAGGTCGTTGGCAGGGCATCTCTCAGGTTTCGGTACTCAGCGACGGCCTGGCGCCAGAGGGCATAACTACTGGTGCCTGGTACTCCGTTGATAACGTTGATCCAACCAAACGCTCGACCTGTCACGCCGGAACCGGCCATTATGCCTTGATCAATGAGTGAGACGTCCGCACCCCGAATGGCTAGATTGTATGTTATCGCCGAACCGATGATACCTGCGCCGATAACTACGATGTGCGGACGATGATGTTTCAAGAAAGGGATCTCACGAAAAGAAAAACGTAGACTGGTCGGCTAGGCTGCGTCGGTGACACCGTCGTGAAAGGAATGACGTTTTTCAGAGCTTCAAATGATGAGCACCCTCACTGTTGCCCGAAATCACCAACTAGCTTGCGTTATGACGGGAATGATCGTCTCTTCTACCGTGCAACCCTCTCAACATCTTTCGTACTTTTAGCGAGACTTCATCCAGAGTTGCCATGACTCGATTCATCTGCGAGAGCGTAGCCGTCGTCTCCGATCCATAACTGACGGCGAGATACTCTCTGCTTGATGAGAGAGTTGCCAAATGTGCCGCTGTACGCTTGCGTAGAACCAGGCCGAGATCCATTGCGACGCGAGTTCGCTCGTTTAAATTGCCCTCAAAGCTGCAGATTGTCTGGCGATTAAGGCCGTTAGCAAGCAGAAGAGCATCCAGATACAGCTTAATCGAATGGAGAGCCAGAAGACGTCGCGGAAGGTGATTGGGCTTCGACAAACCCTCGCCAAGCGTGTTGGCGGCGTCTCGGTATCGGGCTGCCAAATTTAGAATGCCTCGTACATCCGCTGCCTTGCCGGTATATGCAGGTCCATTGCCTGGTTCCGGCCAGCCCTTTTCCATAAGGAGAAGGAGATCCTTCAGCATTGTCCGTAGTTCGGGCCAAGGTGCTTCTTCAAGCTTCAAGCCGGGATCGTGCATGACGATCAGGCAATGGAGCTTCGCCGTGACTTCGATCAGCGAGGAGGGTCGTGTGATCCACATGACACGTCCGGATATCCCAGCCCGTTCCGCGAGTTCTTGTTCTCGGGCAAGGATCGCACTGTATCCCAGGCGCCGATCCGCTTCTTTCCATCGTTTCCGGCGCCGACGAAGCTCCGCTCGCGCTTGAGACAGGTGTTCGGTATCGAACTGAGAGGCCATTCGATTGATGTCGGCAAAAGAGCGAACCTCGACGACGCCATCCTTTCCGACGTTCGGAAGCATAACCACAGGAAGGCCGCCGGCCGCTTTGAGCAGTTCCGCCTTCAGCTTTTCCCTAAGACGGATGGCCCTCACGTGCTGCTGGTGGTACTCGTACCAGCGAGGCCACATTTCTCTGACGGGCGTCGGACCACTCTGCCTGGGTTGCCGGGATTCCGCGATCAGTGCGCTCAGCAGGCGCGCGGCGACGGGAAGCAGGTTCCGGCGGTCGATCACGCGCGGTAAGATTTCGGTGGCGCCGCTCACTGAGTGCTTTTTTCTAGGCGTAATTGCAGGCAAAGTTCTGCTATTCTCAGAATCAGCCATGATCCGAGCCTCACTTATGGATTTTGGTCGTGCCGCTCGTGGTGGGCTAACCAGGAGCGGTGGAACGATGAAATCGTAACATGGATACGATATCCGCCAATGCAGCAGACTTCAATACAAAATCGTATCGGTGTTACGAAATGATTCCGATTCAGTGCAAAATGGCGCGCGCGGCGCTGGGATGGGGAACTCGCGATTTGGCCAAATTCGCGCACGTATCTCCCGATACGATCGCCAGGTTAGAACGAGGTGAACAGCTTCGGGCTTCAACCGTTGAAGCTATCCAAGTTGCCTTCGAGAAGGCAGGTATCGAATTTATCCCCGAAAACGGGGGTGGCGTCGGCGTTCGATTCTCTAGGCCAAAATCACAATTATAATCAGGAGGCGGCTTTGGCACTGGATATCTCTCGAAGATTAGTCGCCGACTACCGTAAGTGCTTGGCGCACAAACCATTACGGGCATTGCCTTCGACAATACATACTCGAAACAACATGACTGGGCCAACATCATGATCGAGAGCGAGACACGACAGGCGGATTGGCGTCGGGCAAACCCAGCAAAGTACGACGCGCATCTGGCGGTCCAGAGAGCCTTGAAGACCGGGCAACTGGAAAAAGGTGTCTGCGAGGTCTGCGGCATTGAAGCAGTCGACGCCCACCACGACCAGTACGACAACCCGTTGCAAGTTCGTTGGCTCTGCCGGCGCCATCACACACGCCTTCACCATTATGGGGAAGACATGTTCCCCATGAGGTCGGTTGCGGCGCACCGCGAAGCTTAGGAAGAGCGATTTGCATCGTGAGGATGGCTTGTGGGAGGTCCTGCGAACCTGCCCGTGAAGGGGCGCCGACCCGCGGGAGGCCGTTCACGCCGGATCGAACCTCCCTTCGAATTCCACATCGGCATAGTAGCGCAACTTCTTAACCCATGCCGGCCGCTGCCCTTGTCTCAGCACAACCATCTTGTCGTCTGGCAGGCGCAGGATCTCGTCGGCGTTGATGAGATCACGTGCCGAGATGTGTTCCGATGTGGAGTTCTTACCCTCGCTCCACGATCGGGTGATGTACTGCGCGTCTGTTTTGCCGATCGAACGAGTGATGAGCTCAGCGGTTTCGATATCATTGACCCCAAACACCTGAAGGACAGCGGCATTCGACAGGAAGGTGCCGGCGCGCTTTCCATAGGTGGCGCGCAGCTGATGGATGTCCTGGAGGATTGGCCAGAGCTGAACGCCATAACCGGCCATCAGACCCATGGCGCGTTCAACGGGAGCGAGATGGCCAAGGGCGGCGAATTCGTCGAGCAGGTAGAGCACGGGCCGGGTAGGGGAGGCGGGATCACGCGCCATGTCGGTGAGGCTTTGGGTGACCAGCAACCGCAGCCATCGCGAATAGGTGGAAAGCCGATCCGGTGGCAGTACCAGGAACACCGTTGCGTTGTTGCGCTTAAGGTCAGCAAAGCGGAAATCCGATCGGCCGAGCACGGCGGTCATGCGCGGACTGTCTAGGAAATGGGTGTGACGTTGGGCGGCAGAGAGAACGCCGGCCGCCTCCCGATCGGACTTTCCGAGATGTCGATTGGCGGCGCGGGCAATCAGACCGTTCACCTCTTCCATCTCCCGCATGACGGCGAGCAGCGTGGCGAACCGTTCCGGTGGAAACGTCAGATATTCTCGCAGCGTTGCGAGGTGTCGGCGCTCCGGAGATTCCCCAACGGCAATCGCGAGGATCAGCCCGGCGATGAGCGCCTTGGCCTCCTCGTTCCAATGCGCTTCCCCGGCCATGCCGGGTTCATCGAAGACGAGCGCGTCGGCAAGCGTGCTTGCGTCTTCGGCGACGTCGAGGCCATTCGGATCGAGCGTATCGAGGGGATTGAAGGCGGCCGATCGTTGTCCCGTCACGGCGAACGGATCGAGGATATGGACCAGCCCGAACCGCGCCCGAGTGCGTCCGGTGACCTTGGCATTCTCACCCTTCGGATCGATGCAGATCACCGAGCGTTCGGCGGTCAGCAAATTGGGAATGATGGTGCCAACGCCCTTGCCGGTTCGTGTCGGCGCCATTGTCAGCAGATGCGCGGGTCCGTCATAGCGCAGCAGCTTGTTCGTCACCGGATCCCGGCCGATCAGCAGGCCGTTATCGATGGCCGAGAGCGTCCGCAATTCTTTCGTCGTTGCCCAACGGGCAGAGCCGAACACGGCAGCGATCGGAGCATCCGTCATGAAGGCCGAGAGGAAACCTCCGACACCAAATAGAAGCGGCAGATATTTGACGACGGCAACGAAGAGTTGGCTGACAGCCCCATGCTCAATCCCAGCAACCAGATGGATGAGACCGTTGGCAAGCACGAGCAGTCCGGCAAGAAGAGTGCCGATGATCGCACATCCGACGGCCATGACCGGCGCCTTGACAGTCAGTTTCACCAATCGGGCAAACGTCATTTCCCGCCGCCGATCGGTTCAGACGAGGAGCCCGGCTTGAGGATGTCGTCGAACAGAGCTTTGTCACCATCGCGGTGAGGAAGCCGGGTAGCTCGCTCCGCAACCAGTCGCCCAGTCGTCGGGTGAAGTCTGCATCGTTGGAATTCTCCAGCCGATGCAGCACGAGCGCCCCAAGCAGCACCTTTCGCCGCGTGTCTTCCGCGCGCTCTCGTTTTCCAAGACGCGCCTGCAGCGCCTTCTTGCTAACCTCCAGTTCGGCAATGCGTTGTTCCAGGGTTTTGCGCGCCATGTTATCCTTTCCTGCCGGCTGTCTACTGAACCGTTCTGAAGATGAACAAGGATTGCCGTTGCGGTGATGTATTGTTTTCCGGCATGCTCACGAGACTACACAGCGTTGCGTCTGCAACAACCCTGAATATATACTGATGTTGGTGCGTCTTGCCTAAATCCCGACGGAGGGAGCGAAGCGAGTGTAGTTTCTAAGGGTGCACTTACGAGTTGCAGCGCAACTCAAGGCTTGTTATGTTCGATTGGCCGTTTCAATTCGCAAAACTCTCATTTGGCGATCTATCACTTCAGCATGAAGACGATAGCCCGTAGCGGCGGCCGCAGCGCGGTTGCATCCGCTGCTTATCGTGCGGCCGTCAAACTCACCAATGAGCGCGATGGCCTGGTGCACGACTTCACCCGCAAGCAAGGTGTCGAACACGCGGAGATCGTGCTACCGGAAGGTGTCGTGGCCGATTGGGCACGCGATCGATCCGACCTTTGGAATGCGGTCGAACGCGCCGAGGTGCGCAAGGATGCGCGGGTGGCGCGGGAGTTCGAACTAGCGCTTCCGCATGAGCTCAATTCGGAGCAACGCCTTTCGCTGACGAGGGACTTCGCGCGCGACTTGGCAAACCGCTATGGTGCCGCGGTCGACTTTGCCATTCACCAGCCGCAAGGGGAGGAGGACGTTCGCAACGTTCATGCCCATCTGTTGATGACGACGCGGATGGTGCGGGAGACTGGGCTTGGCGAGAAGACGCTGATCGAGCGCAAGAACAAGTGGCTGTTGAACCATGATCAGCCAACCTCTCATATGCAGCTTCGCGATATCCGTCAGGCTTGGGATAGCCACGCCAATCGTCATCTGGTGCGGGCCGGACTTGATGTGCGGATCGATCATCGATCGCATCAGGAACGTGGGCTGGAGATCGAGCCGACCGAGCATATGGGTGTGCATGCCTCGCAGATGGATCGGCGTGGGCTGGAGGTGTCACGGACGCGGCTCGATGAGAAGGCGGCCCGGCGCAATGCCGAACTGATCCGGGAGAAGCCTGAGCAGGTTCTGGCGACCATTACGGCTGAGAAGAGTGTGTTCGATCGACACGACGTGGCGCGGGCGCTGCATCGCTATATCGACGATATCAAAGGTTTCCCGAATGCCTTTGCTTCCGTCATGGCGTCGTCGGCATTGGTCGAACTGCAGCCCGAGCGGGACGGTGAGCTGGCGCGTTACTCGACGCGGGAGATGGTCGAGATCGAACATGCCATGGCCGAGAGGGCATCGAAAATGGCGAGCGCTCTCGGCCATGGTGTTGATCGACATCATGTCGATCAGGCTATAATCCTACAGGACAGCGCCATCCGGGCAAGGACCGCGTCCTCCCTCTCCGGAAAAGTTGAACGCGACGTGATGCCGCTTGTCGATCGAGAGCGAGCGATCGAGCGGTCCGGCTTGAGCGAGGAGCAGCGCCTGGCCATTCAGCACGTCACCGGAGCGCAGCAGATCGCTGTTGTGATCGGGTTTGCGGGAGCGGGAAAGTCGACGATGCTGGCGGCCGCGCGCGATGCCTGGGAGCGCCAGGGCTACCGCGTTCACGGGGCCGCACTCGCCGGCAAGGCGGCGGAGGGATTGGAAGAGTCCTCTGGCATCGCCTCGCGCACATTGGCCTCGTGGGAATATGGCTGGCAGGCAGGGAAGGGCGAGCTTGGAAAGGGCGACATCCTGGTCATCGATGAAGCCGGCATGGTTGGCAGCCGACAACTGGCACGGTTCGTCGCTGAAGTGGAGGCGAGGGGAGCAAAGCTGGTGCTCGTCGGCGATCACGAGCAGTTGCAGGCGATCGGCGCCGGCTCACCCTTCAGGGCGATCGCCGAGCAGGTGGGTGCGGTCGAGCTCTCGGAAATCCGCCGACAGAAGGAGGATTGGCAGCGCCATGCGTCGATCGCCTTTGCCACCCATCGAACGGTCGAGGGACTGACCGCCCATGCCGATCGGGGTGGGGTTCAGTTCGGTGCTGACAGGGACGAGACACGGGCCTCGTTGGTGCGCGACTACCTGGCGGATCTTGAGCAGCATCCATCGGGTTCCCGCATCGCACTGGCGCATCGCCGCGCCGACGTTCGGGCGATCAATGCGGATATTCGTGCCGCGCTTCAGGAGCGTGGGCTGTTGGCGTCTGGCGCAGGTGAGGGCGCGGCCAAGGTCAACCGGGACGCAGAAACGCTGGGCCGCGAACTGGTCTATCAGACCAATGACGGCAAGCGCGCCTTTGCACCCGGCGATCGTATCCTTCTGTTGGAGAACAACCGCGATCTCGGTGTGAAGAATGGCATGTTGGGAACGGTTGAGGCCGTCGAGGCGGACGCACTACAAATACGTCTCGACGGCTCAGGCGACGGGCGGAACGGCGCCCGGACCATCTCGATACCAGTCAATAGTTACCAAGCCTTTGATCATGGCTACGCAACGACGATCCATAAGTCTCAAGGGGCGACCGTCGACCGAGCGTTCGTCATGGCGTCCGCCAGCATGGACCGGCATCTGACGTATGTGGCCATGACGCGTCACCGCGACAGCGTGAAGCTTTATGCGGCTTCGGACGAGCTCAAGGATATGAAGGTGCTCAGCACGAGCTTGAGCCGCTCTGGCGCGAAGGAAACGACGCTCGATTATATCGGCGTCTTTGCCGAGCGGCGGGGGATTGCCGAAGAGTTTGGCGTTCGCAGCGAGATTGCCATCGATCTTGCGTCACCGACGCAGGCCCAGGCTCAGATGTCGGCAGCACCGGAGCAGGTCGGGCGGGTAGGGGAGAAGCAGCTCGAGAGGGTGGCGCCACTGGTGCCCGCGAT
The DNA here is from genome assembly GCF_047041135.1 of Rhizobium sp. WW22. Classification (NCBI taxonomy): domain Bacteria; kingdom Pseudomonadati; phylum Pseudomonadota; class Alphaproteobacteria; order Hyphomicrobiales; family Rhizobiaceae; genus Rhizobium; species Rhizobium sp. WW22. The sequence continues at coordinate 89,761 of NZ_CP178199.1, read as the reverse complement.
CACGGGATATTCCCGCAGTGTCGAGGACATAGCCCGGGAGAGGGCACAGCCGCATCTGCAGGATGCCATGGACACGGTGCGTTCCGTTGGCCGCCATGTCTACACGGATCCCGTCGGCGCCGCGGAGAGGATCAGCGCGGCGATCGTGGACCAAGGGATTGGCCGCGAGGCGCTCGCCAAAACTGTCGCCGAGCATCCGGAGCAGTTCGGTGAGCTGTGTGGAAAAGTGGGCCTGTTGGGCGAGAACAGGCAGCGCAAGGCTGCAAGGCACTACTCCACCGCGCTGAGCAATCATGTCGCGGCCGCAGGTCTCAGCTGGGAGCGCCGGCTGGAGGCGGAGCGTCAATCCGAAACCTGGCACCGCGAGAAGCGCGATGTGGTCGAGGTGCCCGGACTGACTAGCCGCAGCGAGGAGCTGCTGAAGCAGTTCGATGCCCTCTCTCAGGCCGACAAGCCGAAGTTCCTTGAGCAACTGTCCGGCACGCCGGAAGGACGACAGGCCCTCCATGAGGCGAAGACGATCGTCCAGGCGCTTGAGCAACGGTTCGGCAGTTCCGATCCGCGCGAGTTGAAGAAAGGGAACCTGCGGCTTGGACCAGAGGTTGCCGATAAGCTCCATCGCATCGAGGCTGTCGCTCGTATTACCGATCGGGCACAGAAGGCAGAGCTGTCGCGTCAATACGAGTTAAAGCGGACCCTGAACAAAGGGCTGGGATTGGGGATGTAGTTCGCTTGCAAGTGGATGTCCCGGGTTAAGGCACCAGGCCATTTGGCTTCGGCTATCCCGACCCTTTTTCGGGCGAGGGGGTCTGCTGCAGGCGGAGCCCCAACCGTCGCATTCGTTGAAATTGTCGCTACTTTTCTGCCCGCCAATCTGGAACAAGGAGATCGCCATGGTGAAGTTTGCATATGTTTTAGGGGGACTGCTTATTCTGATCGGTCTCGTCTGGATGGGGCAGGGCAGTGGGTATTTTCCCTATCCGGCCGAGAGCTTCATGATCGACCAGTCGCCCTGGATTTATCGGGGAGCCCTGGTCGCCATTGTCGGCGTTGCGGTGATCGTGCTGGCGCGACGCAAGCGGCCGCTCCCGTGATTGGCTGCGGCAGCAACGAAACTCTACGAGCGCCAATCCCGGCGCCGACATGAGGATCCGATGCGAATAATGGAAACCACCGATATCTGCTGCGGCGTTCCACCATGGAAAGGGCGCGTCGCCTGCGTTTGACAACTGGGCACATGATCCGACCGATCTGACCATCATTCCGCTCAACGTAGTGGAACCTGTGCTGATCGTTCGCGGAACGAACGTCGCTCATGAAGTGGCTGCAATCGAGCGAGGCCATTCACTCCGGGGTTGGCCTGATCGGGACGGCGAGAGATGTAATGGTAGCTGGAACTTGTGGAGCGTTGAACTTCGATCGGTCCTTTGCGAGGCAGCACAAAAGGCATAATCAAGCGCGGCCGCGCAACGTCCCATTAAGGGGTAAATTGGGTAAAAGTTATCGAGGTGTACGCTTCAGGAAGAACTTCCTTCATCACCTCTCGCTCTGCCGCCGAGGCCTCAGATGCTACAACGATAGGATTGCTACGTCGTCCCACTAGGCGGATGTAGCCGGCATCGACAATTTGCCCGGCACCAATTGTAATCGTGCTGGCGCCGCCCAGCGGGCTAACGTAACTGAACAGAAAATTATGGTCACCACCGGCCTCGATCTTGACGCCGTTGCTAAACTGGCTGATGCCGTACTGGCAATCCGCATAGGTGATGGCATAGCGGCCGGGTGCGATAGGCCTGAAAGACTGGGCATAGGAGCTGGCGTTCGCCACGCGATAAAGGAAAGTCGCCTGCATATCCTTCGGCTTCTTTTCATTGGGCAGCAGCCACCGATCGGCGGAATAGATATCTTCAAACGGCGTATTTTTATCAGGTTTGCCGTTGTCCATCCGGCGCAGGCGAATATGCCCTGAGCAATATTGATCACCCATCAGGTTCCCATCCACGATCCGGACGAGCAGCAAGGCACCTTTCTGGCTTTTCTTCGATGCGATCTGTGCGACAGCCGCGCTGTGTTCAGCGGCCGCCTTAGCCGGATCATGCCCTCCGGCGCATCCTGCCAGGAGACTCGTCACTAAGCCGAGCGCGATTGTGGCAAAAAGTTTTGCGTTCAATTTAAATTCTCCGGAAACGGTTCTTACATCTGACTCCAGATCGCCATTGCCATCGACAGCGCCGGCATTTCTCTACGCAACCTCAGCCGTAAAGAACGTTGCGCAAACGATCCTGCAGATCACGGGTAGATTGGTCTTTAAAACTGGTCTCGGAGACCTCTACGCGGAGCACGTTCTCCGTCAATTGCTCCGTCTTCGCCTGTGAAAATTCGGCTAGCCACTCTTTGCGGTTTGAACCGACATACCGCCAGAACAGATCGCTGAGCCACATGATGGAACCGACTGCCTCTATATACCCGGAACGAAATTCCCAGCGACCAGGATTCTGGGAAATATCAATCACCATCTGCTCCACTGGCGGCGGCAACCCATTCGAACGCATAGGTAGAGATGAGTAATCCCGATTGGCGGCCTTGTAGATTAAGGGATCTTCAGTGTTTTGCCACTTGTCGTATTCTACATCGGCAATCCATGCCTGCACAAAATGGGGAGAGACGATGAACGGTGCCGCCCATTTCTCCCAATCGATAGCGGCGCCTGCAATCTTCTCCGCGATTATCACCTGACAAAGTTCAGCGTTCGCCACGGCACCATAGTTAAAGACGAGTGTGGTTGTCTCAAATTGACCTAGATGGTCAGTATTTTTAGCTGATGCTAAAAGGTTGTTTAGCTTTATAGGCCTGCCGTTAGCGTGAAGCTTGTCATCCAGTTGCAGCGTACGCAGCACTGAGAGAATGGCCTCTAGAGCTTCGAGAGCAGAGAGTTCGCCGTATCGCCGCTGCACTTCGATTTTGGGCTTCTCGGTGATGGTGACCGTGTTTCCACTGCGCGGTTTTAAGGTAAAAACAAGCCTTAGTTTTTCTGATCTGTCGCGCGCCATCATCGAAACTCCTTCACCAGCACCGTTATGCCTTGATTTCTGCCGTAGTCTACCAATGCTTGTGCTGCATCAATTCCACCCGGCTGAACTCGAATGTCAAGAATCTTGGTTGCCGGACTTCCATCAACGGTTATGTCGCTCCTTCGGAGCTCGTCAATTGTATTTTGTATTCGCGACATCCAGGTCGAACCTGTGGTGTCGACGGTTTTCACACTGACGACTGTATTCCCGTTCTGAAAATCAATTAATGGGAAATAGCCGTTTCTTTCCGCACCGATGCGGAACCAGCCATTCGCACTGCTGTAGTCGGTTTGCGCCAGGGATGTCTCAATCGAGTTACCTCTATCGATTGGGTTAAGTGACCAGACATTCGACTTTGAGGCTGCCTCGCTTGTTTTGGCAATCTCACCAAGCGTCGACGTGCCGAAAATCTTGAGCTTGGTGGCCAATGCGACGATCTGCGCCATGGCCGCAGGATCGCCATTACTTGCCTGCTGAATCATCGACGGAATGCCGAAAAAGCCTGCCGGATCCGTGACTAAGAGGCCATAAATTGCTGGGAGGTCACGTTTCTGCTCGGCAGTCAGGTTTTCGACACCGTTTGGCGCGAGAATTTTGAGGATTTGGTCAGCTCCGCCGGACCCTTCGAGAAGCTGCTTGGCGGCCTGTTGGTCTTTTTCTGACGCCCAATAGGATATCGTGCCGGCATAGCTGGAGAGCGACGCCACGACATCGCTTAGAACTGTAAGGCAACCAGAACCGCTGTAACCATTGGCCCGGCACCCGACGTAGGCTTCCTGTTGTTGGCTGTCTTTCTGCTCAAGTCGAGTTTGCTCGCCGCAAGCCTTCGGATCCCCATTTCCGCCATCGCATGCGGCTTTTGCGGCGGCAAGAGCGTCATTGTCGGCATGATTGAGATAGTTGTTCTGATAGTTTGCGGCTCCATAGGATCCACCTTCACCGGCACCGACGGCACTACCAACCGCAGCACTCAGGCTTGAGCCGACAAACGTGGCAAGCGTCTCCTTGTCGGCGTCCGACAAGGAGCTATCCTTCAGCATACCCTTGATAAGGTCGGCAATGGCCGGCGCCATTATCGTGCTTGCGGTACCGCCTAGGGCGCCCTTAAGCGCTCCCTCCCATCCATTAACCCCTCCGAGGATGCCACCGCCTATGGCGTGCAATAGCGCACGACCCGCGCCACCCTCCTTCCAATACTCCATGCCAGCCTGGTCTTTATTCTCAGCGGCTTGCCTGTAGAACTGGCTGGCGATGTCTCCGGCCAGTCCTGCCATAGTTGCCTGCGCCGCCTGTAGATCCGCCTGGGTCTTGTATTGATCGCGCAGGATATGCTCGAGATCGGGCAGACCGGGCAGCGAAGTATTGGTGTTGTTGGTATCGCGGCGGATCGCATCAACATCCTGCGTCTGATGCGCCGGATCAGTGATGATGATCGGAATATTGCCGCCAATCGCCGAAAGCGCCTGACCGGTTTTGTTTTCGCTCGCTTTCACTGGCGGGGTCGGCATGATGCCGCTGGTGCCAATCGAAAGCCCGTAAGTATCGGCCTTCCAGGTGGAATGCGTATCTATGTCGGTGACCGTCAGTGTGCCGGTCGAAAAGCTGTTGCGACCTTCACCAGCTTCACTAGTGATCAACCCGCCGACCAGTGAAGTCTGGCCACTCACATCGATAGACAGGCCGCCCGTTCCAGCATGAATACCTGATTGCTCGGAGACTAGCGCCGCATCGCCCTTGGCCTTTTGGGTGACACCGGAAGCATTGGTCGAGCCAAAGCCTGTCTGTGCTGAAAGATTGAGCTGATCAGCCTTGGCTTTGGCCGTATCCAACTGGCTTTCGATCGTCAGGTTCTTCACGTTGGCGGTGACGGAGTTGCCTGTCACCGTCGCCCCGCGCAGCGACAGGTCGTTGGTGACGATGGTGATGTCACCGGTGCCATTGATGTGGGTATTGGTGTGGCTAAGGTTTTCCGTGTCGCCACTGCCCTTGCCATAGCCGACATTGGCAACCAGACCAAGATCACCGTTTCCACCACCGCCGAACGTCGCGCCGACTCCGACGCCAACGCTCCAGGAGGAGTTGGCGCTGGTCGAATCCGACGTGCCTGTCGCAGCATTCAGGTTGATGTCGCCGTTCCTGGCCGACAGGAAGATATCACCGACCAGCGGATCGCCGGAGGTCGTGGGTATGCCGTTCTTGTCATAACCCGCCAGGATCTGCGCGCCATCGCTGGTGATGGAGCCGTTCTCTGCCTCCATCGAGATCGAGCGGCCAGCGCGGATATCGGTGACGACGGGCGTCGAGGATGAGGAGGACCAGCTGTTTTCCTGATGGTTGGCGCCGACCGTCAATGAGACGTTGACGCCGATATCACCGGACTTCTGATACTGATCATAGACGCCCTGCAGGTCCTTGTAGGCCTGATAGAAGCCGAGGCCAGCAATGGCTGTATTGGTCACCGCATTGACGTCGCCGCTGTCCGACAGACGCTCGGCCGAGTTCATGATGCTTTGGGCCGCCTTCCCGACCTGGCTGGAGACCGTCAGCGTCACGCCGGCGAAGCTCTTTTCGTGTGCCTCCTGGTAATTGGTGACGTCGTTGGCCGACAGCAGATTGATGTTACTGCCGGCAAAGACGCTCACATCACGCTCGGCCGAGGCGCTGGTCGCCTGCAGGTTGACGTCATGACCAGCCGAGATGTTGAGGTCGCGGCCAGCCGAGAGCGTCGACATGGCATTGGTGTCGGACTGCTGCGCCTTGCTGTCCTTCGTCGACTGCGCGCCGATCCCGATCGAGAAACCGCCGCCGCCGGCCGAGAGGGCCAAGCCGAAGCCGGACTTCTTCTGCTGTTCGGACTGTGACGAGCTCTCGGCGCCGGGCGTGACATTGACGTCACGGGTGGCGGAGAGGTTGATGTCGCGATCGGCGCTGACCGACGATCCCATGATGTTGAGATCACCAGCGCGATCGCCTGCGATCGTCGCGCCGCCCCTCGCCGTCAGGTTGACATCCTGACCGGCCGAAAGCGTCGAGCCCACATTGTCCGTGGAGGATTGCTGGCCCTGTTTCTCGTTCTTGCCGTAGAGCGAGATGAAGCCACCACCGGAGCCGACGAAGAGGCCTGAATCCTTGCGCTGGCTGTCGGACTGATGGTTCTCCTGCGCGCCAAGAATGCTGACGCTCTCACCTGAGATATTCAGCGAGCCATCGGCATTGACCTTCGAGCCGACAATGGCCGCCGCCTTGCCGGCGTCCAGGTTGACGTCGCCGGAGGCTGAAAGCTGCGATCCCACAGTGGTTTCGTTGTAGCCGTCATAGCTGGAGCTGCCACTGCGCAGGAAACCCTTGCGCTTGGCGCTGTCGTGTTCGGTCTCAGTGTCCTTGCCGGCGGTGACAATGAGATTGCCACCGGTCTGGATATTGAGATCGGATGTATGCGTGGCGTCTCCCGCCGTCACCTTAGAGGCCGAGACAGTGGTATTGCCGCCGGAGATGAGGGTGGTGCCGCCCTTACCGGAGAGTGTGGAGCCAGCCGATGTGGTATTTTCCAGATGACCGGAAGCGTTCTCCTTCGTCGATCCCAGGAAGCCGCTCCTCTTGCTCGAACTTTTGACATCGAGCGTATAGGCATCGGTCGCCTCAGCGATGGTGACGTTGTTTTTCGCCTGTAGGCCGAGCATGCCGTCCGCCGCCATCGTCGAGCCGATGACATTGATGTCGCTGTTGGACTTCGCGACCAGATCGCCACCGGCGGTGATGGTAGAGCCGTTGTGCGTCAGCTCGGACGAGGAGTTCTTGCCGAACGTCGAGTTCGACTGGTTCTGCGAGGTGGTGACATTGATGTCGCCGTTGGACGTCAAGCCAACGTCACCCTTGGCTGTCAGGTCGGAACCAGAGATCAGAACACCGGTATTGGCATTGACCTGTAGATTGCCGCCGGCCGAGAGCTGCGAGGCCTGCTGATCGGTGCCTGATGTCCTGGTGTAGCCATCGTCCGTCTTGCGGGTGAGATCGGTCGAGACGACGTTGACCGCGCCATTCGTGGCTTTGACGCTGAGATCGCCGCCTGATTTAGCAGAAGAACCGATGACGTTGACGTCGTTGGCGCCGGTGATGCTCAGGCTTCCGCCCGCATCGACGCGGGCGCCCGTCGCATTTTGCTGACCGCTATTGTCAACCTTGACTGCGGTGAGATTGACATTGTTGCCGGATAGCTGCGCGTTGCCGCCGGCCTTGACGCTGGCGCCCTGGAGATTGAGATCGCTGTTGTTGGCGGCCAGCTGAACATTGCCGCCGGCCGAGACGCTCGCATTCGGACTGACGACATTCTGGCCGCCGATGGTCATGGTCTGGGCGGCAAGCGTAATGCCGTTCGAAGCCGTCAGGTTCAGGTTGCCACCGGCATAGAAGGTGCCGGTCGACTTGATCGTGCTGGCGGCAATGTTGAGCCCGCCGGCAGCTGCAACCGCACCGGAATTGTTCAGGTTTCCGACATTGAGATCGACCGTGTTGCCGGCGATCATGGCACCGGCCGATGTTCCCGCCTTGGCACGGTCGGCAGCCGACAGATAGACCACGGGGGCCAGCACCTGGACGCCGTTGACGGTCCGGGCCTGATAGAGGACGATCGACTGCTTCAGATTGGCAGCCTGCTCAGGCGTGAGGCCCTGACCGAAAGCCAGACCGTTGGCTTCAGCGTAAGCTGCACCATTGTCGAGCAGTGACTTCATCTGGTCGATGGCGTTGTTGCCGGGGATGAAGGAGCCGTTTCCGAGCCCATCGCCGACCAGTTGGCGCAGTTGCGTGTCGATGAGCTGATTGTCGAAATAGGCGTCGCCGAGGAACGGAATGCCTGTCTCCGGATTGTAGCCGGCGCGATTGATGAAGTAGGCCGAGCCGTAGAACTTCGAAACGTCGAGGAAAGCCGCGCGCGTCTCGAAAATGAACGCCTGCCCCGGCACGGTCCCGCCGACCCCACCGGATTGCGGCTTGGCAAGCGCTGCGAGCTGCGCGACGTTCGCCGCGGAGATCTGGGTTAGGTTGCCGAGCGCCACGGTCAGGCCGCCGCCCGTCGTCGGTGTGCTGTTGCCAGCCACGTTCGAGAGTGCGCTGTTGACCGTAAACAAGGCGCCACCGGCAGTCATGCCGCTCAGGGCAGATAGAGGATCGCTTGAAGTCGAGGGCGCGCTCACAGCCGCACCGCCACTCGTCGAACCAAGCGAGGTGTTGTTGACCGTGCCAAAATTGAGGCTCAGCGCGCCGGCCGCCTTGAGCGTACCGGCAGCACCTCCGATCACCTGTGATCCCGACACGATCGAGGTGCCATTGGCGATATCACGCGACGGGTCGGCCGTGCCATCGGCATTGTAGGCCGTGCAGGCGCTCTGGGCATTGCAGGTCAGCATCGCGGTGCGATTGAGGACGACGCCCTCGTTGGTGAGCGTAGACCCGCTGAGCGTCGCGTTACCGCCGGCCTCGATCCTGCTGTAGGAATTGGTGAGGTTGGTCGCGTCGACGGCGAGGTTGCCACCGGCCCGAATGACCGCCTCAGGACTGAGTGCGCCGATAAACCGGTCCTCATAAACCGATTGGCTGAGATTGGCTGTCGGGTCCCATGTGTAGGTCGTGCTGGCGTCAGTGCCGTTTCTGACGACCTCATCAACAATGAAATACTTCGACGGGTTGTTGGGATCGAGGACTGGATTGCCGTTGGCGTCCTTCGGCACACGCGCCTTGATCCAGTCGAAGATCGGTCCCACCAGAACCGGCCCGTTGGCGGATGTCCAGGTCCAGGCATGATACGTCGTGCCATCGGCAAGCGTCGCCTGAGACCAGAGCAGCGGTTGATAATCCTGCCATGCCGGCGGATTGATGCCGGGATAAAGCTGGAAAATGTTCTGGTCGCTGGTTTCCAGATAGGCGAAGGGCTTGCCGGCAACATCGGGATTGAGCACGAAGGTGCCGACGACATTGCCCGACGAGACTAACTGACTCGTCACCCATGTTGGTGTCGTCGACCGCTTGTTGATGAGATTGGATGTCAGGATCGACATGTCACGGCCGGCCTGGATCAAGCCGGAAATGTTGGTGGTCGCCCCGTTGCGTTGAGTTATCGTGCTGCCTCCAATCGTCAGATCGTTGCCGGCAAGGATAGCGCCCTGAGCGTTGGTCAGCGTCCCCGCGACCAGAAGAGACGCGTCCTTCCCGGCATAGAGGAGGCCGGTCGCATTGTTGGTGAGATCGCCTGATGTACTGATGGTCAAATCGTTGCCGGCGGCGATCTGACCGCTGTTGGTGAGCGTCGGCAGGGTGAGCGTCACGTCATGGGCGGCGAGCAAAGTCGTGGTGTCGCTTGCGGTCAGACCGGCTGCGGTGATGGCGATGTCGCCGGAGCCGCCGGCTCCCGCGTTACCGGTACCGGTAACGCTAGACGTAACCGTACTCACCCGCGCATCGGTCAGATCGGCCTGACCGCTAAGATTGAGCGTGAGCCCGCCAAGGACGAGGTTGCTTCCCGTCAGGTCTGCGGATGTGGCCGTGACGGCAAGATCACCGCCGACGGCGAGCTTGGCGCCGCGCGTTCCCGAGAAATCGATCGTACCGGTATCGATCGTCAGATTGCCGGTGACATTGGTGTTGTTGGTGTAGGTGATGGTACCCGGCGCGGTCAGCGAGGCATTCGCAAGGCTCTGCAGCAATGCGTAACTAATATCGCTGCTTGCCGCGGCGGAGAAATTGCCGCCAGACAATAGCGCATTGCTGGCCGTGATATCGCCATTCGTAGCGATGAGCGTCATCGTACCGGACTGGGTATTGCCCTGCGAAAGCATCAGAGCCCCGGTAGTGGACGCACGGGTAGCCGCGAAGTCGACGCCCGACACCAGGCTTCCAGCTGATATCCACTGGGCCTGCAGGTTGATATTGCCCGCAGCCATGGATTGGCCCGCAAGGGCGATCGTGCCACCGGCCGTCATCGTCAAGCTCTGGTGAGCAACCACGTTGACCGGGGTGGTATTGCCGATGCTGCCGCTTGCGGTGGCGTTGATCCCGCCTGCCGCCAGCAAGTTGGAAGCATTGAGATTGCCAGCGGTGGCATTGAGCGTGAGTGCGCCGGTGGGGCCGAGCACCACGCTACCGTCCACGGACTGGCTGGTGGCGGCAAAATCGACGCCCGAGACGAGTGTGCCTGCGGAAATGTCAGCGCCAGTGATACCGACATTGCCGCCCGCCAGCAGCGTTCCTGTCAAGTTCGTAGCGGCATTGATCGTGACATTGCCGTGACCGGTGACAGTCGAACCCGAGAACGAGCCGCCCGTCACAGTGAAATCGCCAGCGACAAGAAGCGGACCCGTCGTGGCGCTCGTGGCGTTGATCGTCAGGTCGCCAGCCGAGCCTATGACGATTGCGGCGGTCGAAGATCGCGCCATCGCCGCGAAATCCACACCAGTCACTATCTGGCCGGTCGAAACCGTTCCGCCCGAGAGCGTGACGTCGTTCGCGCCGAGGATCTGGCCGGCCGCGGTCAGGCTGGAAGTGCCGGTAAGAGCGATATCTTTGTGGCCCGTGGCACTGCCGAGACTGAGATCCGCCGCCGTGGCCATGATCATGCCGGCCGTGAGCAAGGCTGTGGCCGTCAGGCTGCCCGAGGCCTGTAATGTCAGATCACCAGCCGTGCCAAGCGTAATATTGCCGCCATTGGCTTGGGTTCCAGCGAAATCGAGACCACTGACGATCTGATTGGCGGATATCGTGCCGCCAGAAAGCGAAACGTTACCAGCACCGAGAACCTGGCCGGTCGCCGTCAGGCTGGAAGTACCTGTGAGTGTGATGGCCTGATGACCGCTGACGTTCCCGACAGTGAGAGCGGCGGATGTGGCGGAAATCGATCCCGCTGCCAGCAGCGTATTGACTGACATGTTGCCCGAGGCCGCCAGTGTCATGCCGCCGGCGCTGCCAAGGACGAGATTGCCGCCGTTCGCAGCGGTTTGCGCAAAGTCGACCCCAGAGACGATGACCCCAGCCGAGATTGTGGAGCCCGAGATCAGGACGTTGTTTGCGCCGAGAATCTGACCGCTCACATTCGTCGCTGCGTTCAGCGTGAGCGCCCCATGCGACGTGATACCGCTCGATGTTAGTGACGTCGCGGTTACCGTCAGGTCGTTGGTAGACTGAAGGCTGCCTGCGGTAATATTGCCGGTCGCCGTCGTATTGAGCGCACTGGCCGACAGCAGGTTGCCCGTCGCGATATTGCCGCCCCTGGCCGTCAGGCTAAGATTACCTGCAGTCCCGAGCACCACATTACCACTCGGATCGGCACTGGTGGCAGCGATATTGATGCCCGAGACGACCATACCGGCGGACACCGAGCGGCCGGTGGCGCTGACATTGCCTTGCGCCAGGACATTACCGGCGACTGCAATATCAAGGCCGGCATTCAAGGTGATGCTCTGGTTGCTTGACAGCGAAGCGGCCGAGATCGAACCAACAGAAGCGGTCAGAGTAAGGTCGCCGGTGCTATTGGCCGCCCCTGCAATCGCGATATCGCCTGAGGTCGCGGAAAGCGTTGCAGCACCACTCCCAGCGGTGACGCTGCCGGCAGCAATGCCGCCGCCCGAACTCATCTGCACAGTCGTGCCGCTGTTGACATCACCAGAAATGCTGAGCAGACCGGCGCCGCTTGCAAGCACGATATCGCTATCGGCGGCGATCGACTGCAGGGTAATGCCTTGATCGGCTTGAACCTTGACCTTCTGCCTCGAGGTCACCTTGGCGGCAGTGACCTTCTGTTTCGAGGTGATGGTGACGCCATCGCGTGCGGACGCATTGCCGATCGAGATCTTGCCGTCGGCTGATAGCGAGAGCTCGCCGGCATTGGCGGCCATGTCGCCGCTCATCCTGACGCCGGCGCCCTTTTCGGTGACGACGACCTTGATACGATCAGCCTGCATAGCCCCGAGCGCCGTGCCGTCGATCGCATATTCCGGCGTGCCCGAGGTGGCGGTCAGCGCCGTCGCCTCGCCGGTGGCATAATCGTACTTGCTGGCCCCGCCAGTCAGGCGCACGGTCTTGCCGTAGATCGGCGCGTTGACATGGATCTGGCGGGAGACGACGTCGAACAGATCGACAGCGCCAGGAGCAGCCGCAAAGTTTCCGCCTGCGCCTTCGAAGGTGACATCGCCGCCATTGACGGTGAATCCTGTCAGGCTTCCGTCGGCGCCGATAGTGGGAACACCAGTCGTCAGCGTCGCATGCGGCGTATTAATGAAACCGCAGCCGGCGCAGGTGATTCCATTCGGATTAGCTATGATGACGTCGGCCCTGCCGCCATAGACTTCTGTCGGGCCGTTCAGCGCCGAGCGATTGCCTGAGGTGACCTCGTTGAGAATGACGGAAGCCGCGTTCGAGGCATTGAGGTTTGGATTGCCCGGCGTCACCCCGCCGAGGTTCGAGATGCCCTGCTCGCCTTTGAAGTTATTGAGGATCAAGCCTTGGGTGCCAACATTGAAGTTGTCGTACTTGTTATGCGAGAGGCCGGCGGCGTTCGGCGTGACGATATCGATCAGCGGCACGCCGTTGGGCGCTGCACCAACGCCCGGCTGGTTGGCAGCGGGAACAGATCCTGCCGCGGAAACGGATTGCGCGTTTGCAATTGCCGGCTGAAGAAACAGAAGCAAGCTCAGAGTGACGGCAAGCAACTGTCGCCCAAGGCGCAGAAGCTGGCTTCGCAGACCAAACGCGACGTCCTCGTCTTTAGCCGCAAGCCTTGATCCAACCAATGCGATTTTCTTGCTCATCACACGCCTTTACTGGTGACTGCGCGGCACGCTGAATTTGCCGCAGTTGAACCAAAGCTTGCAGATCGATCACTACACCCATGGCCGCGCGATCAACGCGTTTCCGGCCCTTGGCTGAAGCAATCCTTGTGTGATCGGCATGAGCCGTTCACACCGAATCCTCTCGTAAAGTCGACGTCAGAGCCGGCCTCCCCCTATTTCTTCGTCAACAACCACTTCTTGACGTTGGCGGTGAACGAGTCGGAAAGGCGCTGAGCCATAACCTCAGGAGATCCGGAGGTTTGCATCGCATTGACGGCGACCGCGACAATGACGCCATAGCCACTTCCGCGCATGGAAAGGTCTTCACCGTGTATGTTCTGGGCTGCTGCGATCAGTTCACCGGTCTTGGCGTTTTCCAGCCGGATCGTCCCGTCGATGCGACTGTCATGGCCCCCGATGACACGCGCCTTCTTCGTGCTGACGTCAAAGACATGCAACGTGACAACTAGACGGCCCGATACGGGTCCGCCCGGCAGGCCGACGAGCTGCTTTGTCATTGTCGTCCGCAACACCCGGATCGCATCCGACATCTCTTGTTCCGCCAGCTTTTTATCCGCTTCCGGGAATGCCATTAGATCAGGCGTCGTCTCGATGCGGATTTCGCGCACGGAGGTCTTTTGAAGAGCAGCCACAAGACGTGGGTCCGTCGTGACGCACGACGCGAGCAACATCATGAGAACAAGGGCGATACCACCGGAGATGTATCGCATTAGCTTGGCCCCAAAGGCACCGGTTACAGATATCAAGCGCAGATCCATCGTCATCTCCTCAGCCGCCTCTTGTGGCCGGGGTGGTTTTCACACCGCCGTCGAGTTTTTTGTAAAGTTCGCCCAATTGAGATTTCGGCGCCGCGCACCCTCTCGAACGTGCAAGATCCGTCAGCACCTGATTGCGATTGCGCAAGGCGTCGATCTCGATCTTCTCCGGCGATTTGGGATCCATGAAAAACAGGGCCGGCCAGAACAGAAGAACGCCCGTGGCGCCAAGGATGACATTCTTGCCCTGGGCCTGCGAACGCTCCTTGACGGTTGACAGGATCTGGCGTTCGTTCGCGGCGAATTCGCGATTGATACCGCTGCACTCCAACCCGGCATCACCCACACTGGTCGATGCAATCGGATGCGCCTCGCGGCCACCACAACCCGACAGCATGATTGAACAGCTCAAAAGCACTGCGGTGGATAGCGCGGGAGCTTTTCGGTTTTTCATCATTGCGAAATTCATGATCTTGCCCTGTTACACTTTTACCAACGTATTGAAGTACTTACGAAAAGAAGCCCGGAGTCGCGGCGGTCGACCGTGCCACCAAAGACATCCGAATAACCCATATCGAAATTGACATTGCCGCCGGCGAGCTTGGCGCCGACCGTCCAGCCAAGCATGTCGCCGCCTGCGATCTGGTAACGGGCCTGGCGGGCGATCCGCCCGTAATCGAGGCCGACATAGGGCCTGAACTCTCCGAGGATCTTCGCCAGTTCGGCATTGTCGGCAAATGGCTGCGTCCGCCAGACGAGATCGTTGCGAACGAAGAAGCCGTTATTGCCGTAAAGCATCGTCTCGCGCGTGCCGCGCACGGAGGAATAGCCACCGACCGAGATCTGCTCCGCCCCGAACAGATTGTCGGGGGAATATTGCCCGGTGGCGATCGAATTGATCTCGAAATGCTGCTCCGCCACTTCGAATGGCCGCGTCACAGTGATGGTGCCTGAGAACTTCGAGAAGCGGGGATTGGCGTTGCCTGCACCGGCATCGCCGGGAGCGACCGCGTCAAAGAGGTTGAGCCCCTGGCTGTAGGAGAGATCGAAGACCCACAGTCCTCCCAGCATGCGGCGCGAATGCGAAATGCCGAGATCGCCGACCGTGTATTTGCGGCTGCCGACCTCGATCCTGTTGCCGAGCAGGAAGTTGTTGGTTTCCTTGTAGGTGAGCCCGCTGTTGAAGGTGGTGATCGAATCCTTGTCGCGGAAGATCACGCGGTCGGCGCCGATGCCGACCTGCTTGCTATCGCCCGACGTATTGAGCGGCCCGAAATTACCCGGAACGGAACTGTCATATTCATACCAGGAGCCATTGGCGGAAAAGGTCCAATAGCCGTAGGGCACGCTGACATTGCCGGAATAGCTGTTGCTCTTGCCATGGCCGTCATTGCGCCAGGGGTAATCGGGGCCGGTATGCTCGTAGCCGAAATTCCACTGGTCGTTGATGCCGAAAAGATTGTCGTAGCCTAGCGAGGCTGAGGACTTGGAATATCCCGTCTGCTCCTGGCCGAGATTGCTGTTACCGAATGACAGATGCCAGGGATGGCTGGGCTTGTTCTCGATATTGAGGATCGAGGTGCCGTCCGTCTTGCCGGGCAGCATCGCGGTCTTGGCATTGTTGGAGGTGAGACGATTGATCTGGTCGAGCCCCTGCTCGATATCGCGCAGATTGGTGATCTCGCCTTTCATGCCGGGAAAGGCCGTGGCGATCACGCCGGAGCCTGCCGCGCCGAAACCCGAAACTGGCTTGCTATTGATGTAGATATCGGCAAGCGTGCCTTCGACGGCAACGAGGCGCAGCACCTTGGTTCTGGCGATATCCTGCGCCGGCACATAGACACGGGAGCTGACAAAACCCTTATCGAGATAGAGATGCGTCAGGTCGCGCAAGAGCGCGTTGATCTCGCCGACGCCGACGCAGCGGTTCGCATAACCTGCGGTGACCTTGTCGATCGCGCCGGCCGAAAACTGCGTGACGCCTTCAACCTCGATATGGGTGATGGCAAAGCACGGGCCGGACTTGCCGCCACCGGCCTTTTCCGGCTGCGGAACTTCGGCCGGAGAAGGCTTCGGCGTCATCTGACCCAAGCTCTGCAGCCGCTGCTGCTCGGCTTCCTGCGCCTGACGGCGCGCGAAGTCGTCATTCGGCGATTGCTGTGCGGCAGCCTGGGCCGAAACCAGGATCACCGACAGCAACACGGTGGCAAACGGCACAATGAATGACGACTTCGAAAAGCACCGGCCGCTCCGCGCAGGAGGCGACCCTAAAGCCAGTGTCATGAGCTATTCCCGCCGTCCGCTTACTTCGAGGCGGGCTTCTGCAGCGCATCGAGCGCCGCCGACAATCCCTTCAGCGAGAACTTGATGTTGACTTTCTGGCCATTCATCATCTGGACATGACCGGTGCCATCCGAGGCCTTGGAAAGGGCCGACACCATCTTGGCATCCAGCTTCTGCTGCGCCCAGCAGCCCGCCTGATTGCAGTTGCGGTAGACCAACTGCACGACGGGCTTGTCGCTTGCATCGATGCTAAGCCCGGCGGGAATGTACATATTGAGTGGCACGAGCGTGGTTAGCACCAGTTCACTGGCAGGCTGCTTTGCCGCCTTCTTGTCCGTTGAGGTGGGAGCAGGCACCTTCGCAACCGCGAGCGTCAAAACGTTGACATCCTGGTCGCCCTGCTTGACTGTTGCGATTTGCGCGACTTCGCAGCTCTCCGCTGCAGAACCGTCCGCCGCCTTGCCGTCGATGCAGCGATAGTACCAGTCATCAAATTTCTGGACGCGCGCCTGAGGTGCTGGCGGCTGTTGAGCATTTGCGGCGGGTGCGGCATTTTGTACGGCACCTGCATTGGCAGGTGCGTTTGCTGCCGGTGCCGGCTGCTCCTGTGCAAAGCCTGGCAAAGCGTAGAGTGCCGATGTGGCGATGATTATGGAAGCAAAGGACTTGATGGCATATGTCTTTGCCAGCGCCGAAAACGTCATGCAAACCTTCCCGAAAGCAACAGCGATCCAGCAGGACAAAGAGGCCTTGTCCTACGATCGATCATTAAGTTCCTGAAACAGCACCTGATACGCGGTGCGGCCGGTCATCGGCTAAGGCGCTACATAGCAGAATTCTAATCTATGCATCATAAAGTAGCGGATGCGGCGTGCCAATTCGCGCACGTTTCCGGAGCAGAGTGGCGGTTGTGCAACAAACGCGGTTATTTCTTTGAAGCATCAACGTTTCTTGGGGAAGAAAAACTATTCAAGATTGAAATCTCTCGATCGTCGCTACGATCTAGCGGCGATTGGGGCAGGCGGAGAATGAATGAGCCGATACTCTCTATTTCCGCGTTTTGGCGTGGTAGGGCCTTTTTTGATCAGCACGTCCCGGTAGAATATCAGGTGCCACCACGAAAGCGGTTCTCGAAACGATCGCCGAGACTTTAGACGACATCCCTGAGCACCGTCTTCATGCTCCGGAGACAGCCATGTGGGGACAGGCAGGTGTGCTGGCGGGGTTGCTGTTTCGGTTGAGCAACCTTCCTAAAGGGAAAGGGCATGAGAGGCGTTTCGTCAATGACGCCCTTGTTTTTCTGCAAGCGCGGCAGCTAGGCGCGAGCGTGCCAACCGGTAATGTGCGGGACTTTGATTTCCTTTCGCAAATCATGCCGACCGGACGGGTTATTCTGTACCGAGTTATGAGCTTGTGAGCGGTGAACCAAGTGCTGGGCACTAAGTGGCTGAATGTCATAATTCTACTTATCTTATATTTAGTTGTAGCGGGGGTACATTCTATTTTCAAGTGCGACATGCCAATGATTTCAATGGCTTCACTTTGGAGATTTTGGCATGTCCCGATGCTATTCGCAACTGACCCTCGCCGATCGACGGCGTCTTCATCACCTGGTCGAGCGCTAGGTGCCGATCAACGAGATGGCACGCCAAGTCGGTCGGCATCGCTCGACGATCTATCGCGAGATCAGGCGCAACACTTTTCATGATCGGGAGCTGCCACAATACAGTGGCTACTTCTCGACGGTTGGCGATGACATCGCCAAAGCGCGGCGACGCCGCTTGAGAAAGCTTCGTCGCCAACTGGCAAGTGCTTCCGATGTCAGCCACAGCGTCAGACTGCCCCGCCCACAAAGCCCTGCCTCATACCCCGCCCCGTTTGTCACCTTGAACTTCATGTTGCCAATGTGATGGCGGCGGGCGGAATTGTGTTTGAAAGGCATCGTTGCGAAAGACCAATTATGGAGCCTGACGCCCACCTACGACAACACGATTAACGTTCCGCGCACCAAGGTCCCTTGTACCCGTTATAAAGTACGATGCCGAAGTGAATCGTTCTCAAGCGGCCGTGATCGTTACGTGTGTGTACGCTTCGGGGAAATCGCCATCGGTCACCCAATGCACGCCATCGTAATAGAAGCCGCATTTCTGGAAGAGATCGCGAACGATCAAATTGGCTTCCGTTTCGACGATACGTCCGCTCTTCAGGTCTCCATGATGGTAGAGAAAGCGAATGACCGCACTTTCGACCCCGAGTCCGACGACCCGGCAACTCATGACGAATTGATCCAAATATGATCCATTCAATATTGCTACACCGACCAATCCGTAGGAGGAATAATTGTCCTGAACTTCAAACGTCGAGAATTTCCAGCCGTCAGCGAACGCCCGGCTACATTCTTCGATGCTCCATCGTTTGCCCGTCGTATTGAACTGGTTGGATTTGTTGAGCAATTCGAATGCTCGCGGGAAGCTGGCATGTGAGATATCCGTTATCTCTCGAATGGCAACCTTCACACCGAGAGATGCAAGGAAGTCCTCGCGGTTCATCCCAGATTTAGCGGTCTCGCGCTTGACTTGATCCTGGATCATTTGCGTGCGCCGGCTCGATTCCTGGCTAATATAAGGAACCTGCAATTCCGGCGCCCACAGAAGAATTCGCCGGATCGCGTACAGTTCCTCTCCCAAGGTGCGGATTGTCGGGAAAGCTGCCTGGACCGATTGGCGTTCGACGGGGTTATCGTCGATAAAGAGAACGTTTTTCGGCAAGAGATTTGTGTAGGTCAGAATCTCCTGGATATTTTCAGCCTTTGGGCGCCAATTGATTTTTCGGATCGCGAAATCATCAAGAGCAAGCCGGCCACCAAGAATGTCGGGCCAAAGCTCGGTTATCCGTGCTTCTTCGTTTTTGCTGACGATTGCCAGGACTATGCCCCTGTGCTTGAGATACTTCAGGGTCTCGATCATGCCAAGTGGCCAGCCCTCCAGAATGTAAGGATGGATGCCCTCTTCAGCCACGACGCCGCGCCAGACGGTATCATCAAGATCCACGATTACCAACTTTACACTGTCTTGCTGCCTGATCGTTCGATACATGGCATCGATCTCGCTCCAAATGGCGAGAATGAAATCTTGCGTGTTGAACGGATAGAGATCCGAGAGCTTGGTCGGAACAGCAATGCGTTTCGTATCGTGCACGCTGTCCCAATCGTTGGCGTACGATGCATGGCTCCACGGCCAAACTAAGTCTTCCTGAATAAACTTTTTGCCGAAGGTAGAGGCTATCGAGTCCGTTTGCACCACGTGAGTATTGGCGCGTTCCGCCGCAATCTCATGAAGGACCTTGTTGAGCTGCTCTACAAAGTAAGTCGGATTGCGAAAGTCATGACGAGGCAAAAGCCGGCCAAACAGACTCTGTTGGGGGGCCAAGAACTCCGATACGAATGTGAGCAAATTGGAGTTTTCTGTATATTTCAGTGCACCGTTCAACGTTTGGAGGAGCCTGTTCTTTGCCTCCTCAAACTTCGCAATAAACGGTTCTTCGCTTTCATGTGATATATTCGCGAGCATCGTTTCAGGCACGACCGTGCGCAAAGGAAGATAGATAAACTGAAAGTCGTATTCACTCGCCGGCCGCGGCAAATTGCTTTCATCGACACCGGGGAAATTGTAAAGAATATGATCGACTTCAGTCCTTGGGAAAACGCGGTGGGCATAATGATAGATGCCTTGCGAGGTGCATGAGCCGATAACAAGAATTCGTTTTACTTCTGTCTCCGAAACAGCAAGCTCCCGCGGTGTACGAAAGCTATACTCTTGGGAGGATTTCGTCACTGATGCGCTGCGTTCGAGCATCCCTCTGTCCTGACCGTGTGGTTAAGCCCAACTATTGCCTCGAAACCAATCAACTGTCTCCCCACGCCGCATTCCTCAACGGGACATAACGGTGATCGGATTTTTCGATTGAATTGGCTCATCCAAATAGACAAGAATCTTATTCGATATGTTAGTACGCTGGAATTGATCTCCGCATCTCATCTTACAGTGATGCCAAAATCCCCACCCATCGACTAAAGACTTAATATCCAAGTCGTCTAAAGAGGTGGGATCTGGAATCATAGGAAGTTTCTCGGGTGATATCAGAACGCAATATCACCATAGCTTGGCGTTAATACCAGCCAGAAACCGCCGAGCTTATACGTTTTTTGCCTTCTAATGATACTGCCGAAAACAGACGTGCCTCTTCGGAACTGACGATAGATTTGCAATCAGCAGTTCACTTTCAAATTTCCTGAATGCTCTTACGCTCGAAGAGCGTCCTATCTCGGATCTCATCGATACATCTGCCGGCCACACGCAGTACACCGTGCGCTCGCCCTCAGAAGCGCTCAAGTGACTCCCCGTGCCTTCGCACATACGCGCGGATGTTCGGGGCGGTCGTCAGATAAGCAACAAGCACCTGGTCCTGACCACGAGCCTTGCCTTCCTTTTCGACTGGCTCTCGCGCGGCGTTCAGAGGATCCTCGCAGCCACTTGTTCAAAGGCCGAAACCAAGCCGATATATTCATATTTTATGTTGTTCTCGTACGCGAACTCCTGGAAAGCGCGATACTCGTGCCGCTTCCAATCGGGGTAGTTGAAATATTCGTCAAACAGAATGACGGTTCCGGGAACGATGCGATCGCGCACCTCAGTCAAAACCGTTCTCGTTGAGGAATAAAGATCGCAATCAACGTGAAGGAAAGAAATATTGCCTGGATGGGTGGCCAAGAAAGTCTTCAGCGTGTCGTCGAACCAGCCGACCACAAGTTGAACATTTTCCCGAACGGATGGAAGCCCTTCGCGTGCGAAGGCGCCAGCCTTTGCACCCGCTGTCCAATCCTCCGGGAGTCCTTTGAATGAATCGAAGCCATAGATCATCTTGTGATTGAGCTTATCGGCTATGATATTGATCGTGTGTCCGGAAAAAACACCGAACTCCAAAACGAGCCCATCGATCAATATTTTATCCAGGCTGAAGTGCAGTAGCGCTTCACGGGTATCAAATCGAGCAGCCTTTCGCATATGCTCGCGCGCATACTGATAGCTCTCAATGGCAGCTGCAAAGTAGGCGACTGAATCTATATTGTAAGGCCCACCCCTTGCTCCAAACAGCTTATCATGGGCCACCTTTACCTTGTGAAAAAATATCAACTCCGCAGCATCATCTGCGGCCTTATCTATAGAGGTGCCTTGATCCATTATTCGTGCTTCCCATTTTTGCAAACAATTTCGGTTTGGCAGGGGAGTGTGCAGTCGTAGCCACTCGTCGATCAATGCTATGGCTGATAGTCAATATCTCGATAGTTCTATTGGTGCGCCAGCCAGAAACCGCCCAGCTTATACGTTTTCGGACGCCGGAAGTATTATGAAGGACGCAAGATTCCTTGCCTAACGAAGGCGAGGTCGAGACAGGATGATATTTTCGACATATCTAATGAAAGCTACTTGACGGGAGCTTTATCATTGTAAGAGTTTATGAACGCAACTTCCGGTCAACAATGCACCCGCAGAAAGATGGCCATGAACCTCTACACATATTTTCTGAACAATACCGGCCGGCAGATAATCAAGTATGCCCACTATTTTCCGATCTATGAGAGGTATTTTTCTCAATATATCAATCGACCGCTCACCTTCCTGGAGATCGGAACCGGGCATGGCGGCTCCTCTCAAATGTGGAAATATTACTTCGGCCCAATGGCTCGCATCGTATCGATTGATATTCGGCCGGAATGCAAATCATACGAGGAAGAGCAAATCAACGTGAGGATCGGTAGCCAAAGCGACCGACAATTTCTGCAGAGCCTCCTGGACGAATTCGGTCCACCCGATATCGTTCTTGATGACGGAAGCCATCACAACAGTGATATCAATGTCTCATTCGACTATCTTTATCCGCGCATGGCCCCCCACGGCGTCTATTTGGCGGAAGATTTGAATGGCTCTTACTGGCCACAACTTGGCGGTGGGTTACGCTCGGAAAATTCATTCATCAATCGGTGCAAAGGATTCGTGGACGAGATGCACGCGAAGTCTACTGCGTATGGAGATGAAATTGTGCCCGAGACTCATATAACCAACACGACGTCTGCGATCCATTTTTATGACTCTGTCGTGGTGTTGGAAAAAACACCTTACATCAACAAGACTATGCTGATGATCCCTGAGAATACGAAAACGTGAAGCCGCTTCAAACACGTTCAAGGTGACCTGCCACGAGTAATTTCCTCGAGATTGGATTAGAGTCCGGCCAACGCCGCGCAAGATCAAAGCTTCGCGTTTCCGCCGGTTGCTCGCACCGCGCCACTTGGCGTTCTCAAAACCGCTGGGGCTTTAGTCGCCGCTGGGTGAAAGTTTTATGGCAGGCTAAAGGGGAATTGACCCATGACGTCCGAATCATGGGAAACTTATAGATTCAGACCATGGCTAAATGTGCAACGGTAATGCCATGCATGGATTTGCGTTTCGATGTCCGCAAATCCACTCGTGGCACCCAGCAATATCGCTCCCGCACTCAATGTGGATGCTGTGGTGGCTTCAGGCAAAGCATAGAACCTTATGTACTCCAATTTCCGCGTAGCGCCAGCTATTGCTGTGGATTTCTGCCGGTAAGTCCCGGTCCAGGAGCTTGCGAAGCTGCGTCAGCATAGTTGGGTGCTCGGAATAGGTCGTCAAAAACAGCTTGTTCTGAAAGATGAGGAGTGGAGCGAGCCGCGTATTGGCAGTTCGCAGAAACTCGAAGAGGCCCTCGGAAACGCTCGGCCAAAGCGGGCCAAGGAAATCATCCAACAGAATGACGCCTCCCGGCACAAGCAACTCCTGCGCGAGAAGCATGTCATTGATTACGTGTCTGACTGTGTGGCCGCCATCTACGGAAAATAGCCTGGCCCCAGATGTACCAAGCCGCCCACGGATCGTTGCCGGCGTGATGGACATGCTATCGCCTGAAATCGCCGATACTTGCGGTTTCAGGTGCGGAAAATAGTCGTTCATGTGCTGCGTAAAAGTCGACAGCGACCCTTTTCCGCTATGATCTAGGTTTTTGTCCTGATCTTCGAACAGATCTACGGCTATGCACTTTTCGTTCGGTCGCGCCGCAGCGGCCATGATGAAGAACAGCTTGCCATGATGCACGCCGATTTCAACGATATCCCCATGAGTACCGTTTATAGTTTGGATCTCGTGTACCAGCTTCAATATGTGCGGGACCCGATGCCCAACCCAGCCTTGGACATTCGACCACACAACGCTCAAAGCTGATCCAATTGGATCGCGGTCAACTTCCGGTAAGGTGTCTATGACTTGTTCCTCCTCGATCGCCAGGTGGGAAAGTGTATTTTCCTGCCAAGGTCGCAACAATCCTTAAAGCGCCCAATTCGACCAATTTGCGATGAGCGTCTGGCTGAGACTCTCACTTTTGCAAGTCCAACCGAACTTATGGAACCGGGTGCTGCTCCGATCAGCGTAAGATCCGAACCGCAACCTGTTCATAGCCATCAACAGAGCCTGGTGAGCCGAGGCCACTTCTTCTGATATCATGCTCGTATCCCCTTTAAGAGCGCTCATCTGCCAGTCATCGATAGAGGCTGCGTTGAGCCCGGGCTCAGGTCATGTCCACAAGACTGCTCCAGCTTATCTTACAGCTATGTCGCAGGAGGTATTCAGCTCGGCTGCGCTGAAGGCGATCCATCTTACGTAGGTTACGGCATTGGCGGCCGTAGCGATGGCACATGGCGTTCCGCCCTGAAATTTGAACGAAGAGGAAAAGGTGATGCTTCTGCCGCCCGTCGCGTCTTGCGACAAGCGTATGAATCCGGTCCTTCCCGGCACCACATTCAGAGGATTATCCAGATTGGTTACAGGCAGGGTGAGAGTGAGCGAATAATTTCTGCCAGCCGCCATATTGAGGCTGATGTGGCTCGCGCCGGTCAGGGCAACCGGAGCGTCTTGAGCTATCAGTGAAGACGGCTGTACCAGCCGATTGGGGGTCCCTGCCCAGATATCTGCGGCGGTGGCGGTGACAGCCGGAATCTTCAGCCAGGAACCGCTATAGATATTAAAGTTCTTATTGGTTGCATCAAACGCAAAGGGTACCATGGCCGCCACCGAAGTGGGTGTGCCCGTCAGGTTTCCATCCGTCGATCCCATATATGGGAAGCCGGAGAATGACGTGGTGGAGAGCGATTGTTGCCCAAGATATACGTTGCCGCCGGATGGGTTGATAGCAAACGGCATTGGTAAAACGCCGGCATTTATCATTGCGTCACGCCGATATTGTTTATTGGGTCCCAGCCCAATGCAATTCGTTTCAATGGCGTGGTCGTATCGGATATGAACAAGCTTCCATTATTGGAAAAATCGCCGAACGGCGAGGATTGCCAGCTCTGGTTCGGAGTAAGCGACTTGATATTGGTCAATCCACCAAAGGCGAAGCGATAAGGCGAGAGAGGCCCGATCGAAGCATCATCGAAGGCGCGGGTCATTGCTTCCTTATGGTTGATCTGCAATCCGGTGACCACGGCGTCAAGCTTGAATGCGGTAGGCCCGTTCGTGCCGAGGGCTGCGTTCATATTGATGAGGCCGGTGACGTTATTGGGTCCGCCGGTGGTCTCGATTGCATAGGACCAACTAGGAGGGCCACCTTGCGCCACCTCCGTATTAGTTTGCCCCTCGATCACTAGATTATCGATCATCAGATTTGAAATCGGCAATGGCTGGCAGTTCTGGCCGTTTGCGTCGCAGGACTGTTCATCGTTTCGAATTCGAACGGCGGCATAGGCGCCAGCCGCAGCCTGGGAAGGGCTTTGACATTCGACATTGTTCCATTTGGATGATGTGGCGCCGATGATCAGACATTGCTGGCCGGCTCCGCGAATGGTTATGTTGCTCCATGACGATTGCGAGCTACCAGCATCCGCCCAGATGCCGAAGGATGCGGGCGAGATGATATTGATATTGCTAAAAGTGCCGGCGCCTGACCCGCTGTAGAAGCCGAATCCGGACGCCGGTTGGCCCGTCTGCGATGGATCCTTACGGGCAAAGTAGCCCCAGGCATTGGTCCAGTTGACGCTTCCACCGGCGTTGAGATCATTCCCAAAGTTGCTGAACGACTGATTGTCGATCACGTTGCTGATGTTGACGAATGAACCCGATCCGTTATCGATTCCAAAACCGTTGTGACCCGGAATTGGCTGGTTTGCCCCCGCAAGACCGTTACCGCAGAATTCGGTATAGATGTTGTCGAGATTGACATTGCTGGGGCTACCGAAAACAGGCGAGAGCCCGTCGCTGCTGACCTTGCCAATGCCGATGCAATTGGTGAAAGCGTTCCTTCCTTTCAGATTGTAGCCGGTAAAGTTATCGCCTTCGATAACGAAGGCAACTTCGCCCCAAGGGGCCATCAGCGACGTGGTCAGTCCGCCATAGTAGACGGAATCCGTATAATTCTTCCCCGCCGCGTTGCCATCTACACCAAGGTCATGAATCGTCACGCCTTTGGCCAAAACATCGATGGTCGGAGCATAAGGGGTGCCGGCTGGGCTGTTCCATACGATAATGGTATTGGCTGCGCCCTGGCCCTCAATTTCCATTGAATTGGTTATCTGCAATGTGCTTGTCGGCGTGTTCAAGCAGAAAGTTCCTGCCGGGAGGATGAGCTTTTTCCTAGCGGCCGCTGCTATTGACGCTCTCAACGAAGACGTCGCATCGGTTGCGCAGGTCGGGTCGCTGATCAGGCCAAAATCGGCGGCGTTGACGATCTGGTCGAGTTTGCTCTTCACTGTCCCGGCGATCGTGCCGGCACCGGAAGACTGATAGGTTATCGTCTTGTTGGACAAGGTCTGCGCGTCCGTGGTGCCGACAACCGTTCCCGATGGTAACGCCTTACCGCTGTCCAGCAACGTTGTCCCTGTCATATCACCAAAAACGGGGACATCCCCGATAGTCGACGTAGTAGGCCCCGAGATTGGCCCGGAGAGCGGTACAGCGCCTTGAGCGTGAGCCAAGATTGGAAGGATTACAAACAAGAGAGCCAAATGCAAACGCTGCATAATTATAACCCTTTGAATGAGATTAGGTGTGGCGGTCGGAGGATGGAATGATTGAGCTACCGCTCACCTACTCAACTGCCAGGTCGTACGGTATAGTATGTTACGTTCACCATGGAGTTGTAAGGCAAGGACAAAGTCTTAATGCTCGCCTCAAAGTTTCCAACTAAATAGTGGCTGCCTTCGATGCTGTCTTTTGACTGAAGGCGGTCGATTGACGGAAGCTCGACCTTTGAATGTTATCCCCAGCTGTCACTCTTAAACCAATCGGCCGGCTCACCGTTTACGTCCGGCAGCGAGAGATATTCTTGATTCAAATTTTTGCTGCGAATAAGCGCATTGAGGATGACGATCATGCTGTCGGCTTCATCTTTGGAAAGCCCAGCACTGTCGCATCTTGCCTTCTGCGAGTCCCAGAATTTCCATTCGTCGATTAAGCTCCGCAAATCTAAGTCATTATAGATAGAGGGATGAGAGGCCATTGCAATTTTCCAAACTCGTTCAACGGATGGTACCGTTCGCGTCCGGGCTGGTTCCATTCAAATGACGTCGCAATTATACCGAATAATCTGCGAGTTTAGCTTAAGCACGAAGGTTCTGTCGCAACACGGTATCGAGGTCACGGATGTTGAGCCATGCACTGGGGCTGAGGCGGCAATAAGTTCGAATTGCTCTGCGATTGACGGGCGTGGATTGTCGGCGAACCTCGCCTACCGTTTGCGCATCATATGGACCATCTCGATACCGGAGAATGACTTCAGCGCTTGCCGTCGATTTGAAGCCGAGCACGGACCGGATGCGGCACTTGATGCGCCGATGGTCCTGCTCGATCCGGTTGTTGAGATATTTGCTCCTGCGGATGCGGATCGGGTTCAGTGAACGCCGCGATCGGTTGCGCAGGCGGTCTTCGGCATCGCTGGAAATGACCGCCTGGTGATTGGTCAGGCTGCCGTCGATGACGATGCAATCCGGCCGGCCATGACGATCCAACGCCCTGCGAAGGAAGCGCTTGGCCGCCGGCAGGTCACGGCTTTCGCTGAAGAGAAACTCGACCGTATCGCCGACGCTGTCGATAGCGCGGTAGAGATACATCCATTCGCCGCGGACCTTGATGTATGTCTCGTCCATATGCCACTTGCCAGTAACGCACCGCTTACGACGGTTAAAGCGCTCCAGCAACTGGGGAGAAGTGGACGACCCATCGATGGATGGTGGAGTGATCGACGCTCATGCCGCGTTCGGCCATCATCTCTTCCAGGTCCCGCAGACTCAAATTGTAAGCCAGATACCAACGGACGCACAGCAGCATCACCGATCGATCGACGTGGCTGCCGATGAACATTACAAACTCCCCTGAAAATCAGAGGGCTTAATGCCGGGGATAGGTCGCTATTTCGTTTTGCGACAGAACCGCAAAATATCGCCACGGCGGTAGAAGAACTCATGGATGACGGATAGGAGCCCCGGGTGCATAGTAGAGGCCCTTTCTGAACTGGCAGATGATTACATGGATAGCGTGACCGGGGACACCGCAATCCATGCCCGCTCCCGGCGAATTCATTGATGGTCGTCACGACGGTCGGCCGAAATCTTGGTGGATGGAAGTACCGGAACGTATACTATCAACTTCGATCCGAGCGTGAACACCGCCGACTTCGCGGTCTCGGGCAATACCATCACCACCAGCCAGGTGCCCTGCTTCGTCTCCGGCACGCGCATCCGCACCACGCGGGGTGAAGTGCCAGTGGAGGACCTCCAGGTGGGCGACCTGGCCGTGACATCCTCCGGCAAGGCACGCCCCATCGTCTGGATCGGACACCGCCGAATCGAGCGCCCGGCGCCAGCAGTCTGGCCCGTGCGGATCATGGCCGGTGCGTTCGGCAACAATATCCCCATCCGCGACCTGTTCCTATCGCCCGGCCACGCAGTCTGCGTGGACATGGCGGGCGAGGTGTTCGTGCCCGTGGGCCAGCTGGTCAACGGATCGACCATCGACTGGGTCGAGGTTGCGGAGGTGGCCTACTGGCATGTGGAGCTTGAGAGCCACGATGTGCTGCTCGCCGAAGGGATGCCTTGTGAAAGTTATATGGAGGCCGGCAACGGCGCCTTCTTCCGCCGCGCGCATGGCCGCCTCGGTAAAGTCGATCCTGGGCGCGTTGCCGAAAGCTTGAGCAGATATGCCCGGCCGTTCGTTGATGGCGGCCTGATCGTCGAGGCGATCAGGGAACGCCTCGCCTGCCGTGCAGAAGCGCTAGCCCAGAAACAAGCAACTAGAGCCGCATAATCCCAGGTGCCTCGCCCTCCTGAGCCCGCAGACGTTACAACCTTACGGGGTAAAATCAGCTCTTGGTTCCGAACTGGAGCATCAAGGGTGGCGGTGTGTGTCGTACGCTGGTCTCAACGGGCCAGCAATTTCGTCAAGGGTTGTCCGATGATGCCCTATGAGATCGACAATGGCCAGGTCATCTCAGCGCTCATATCCGAGGTGCCAGCCGGCTTCGTTTCGGGAACTCGCATCCGCACCCCACACGGCGAAATCGCAGTGGAGAAATTAACTGTGGGCGACTTTGTGATGACCGCCGCCGGTAATACGAGCGCCATCGTCAGAATCGCCTCACGGACGATCCGGGAACCCGCGCGCGAGCACCGGCCTGTTCAGGTCAAAGCCCGGGCCTTTCCGGGCGATGTTCCCCAACGAGGCCTCCAGCTATCACAGAGCCATGCCGTGTGCGTGCGGGCGCTAGACGAGGTGTTGATCCCGATCGACCGATTGATAAACGGCGCTACAGTCGCCGCAGTCGATATCGATGAAGTCACGTATTGGCATGTCGAGCTCGCCAGCCACGAGGTACTCCTGGCGGAGGGGCTCAGTTGCGAGAGCTGCCTGAACCGCGGTGCCGTCTCTTCCGGGGACACTCCGGTCGGGGACAAGACGAGAGTCATCATCGACCAACACGCCAAGCCATTGGTGAAGGACGGCGCAGTCATAGCGGTAATCCGTCACCGTCTACACTCCCGCGCGGAATCGATGGGCTGGGCGCCGCAATGCGGAGATGGACCCGCACCTCATCGTCGATGGCCGACGCACCGAGCCGACGATCGACGACAATCTGGCGGTGTTCATCTTTCTGGTCGGCGCCAAGGAAGTCATGCTTGTCTCGCGCACCTGGGTTCCGGCTGACGACGGCGTAAGCGATGACAGACGGACACTCGGTCTTTCCGTTCACGGCCTGACTATCTTCGACGGTCTCCGCGTCGAGCGCCAGATCCCGCTCGACGCGATTGCGGGCTTTTACCCTGAGGAGGCTGCTGAACGCTGCGATTGGCGCTGGACGAACGGTCGGCTTTCTCTGCCCCCACACCTTTGGGTCGACTGCCGCGGCCATGTTATCCTACGCCTTGCCTTTGATCCCAGTGCCGGCAGATCCTGGACACCCCCGACTGCCATGCAGACAACTTCGGTCAGGCCATAAGCGAAGGCACGTATTCCTCAAAGCAAGCGAGGCTCCCCCGCAAGGCCTTGATTTTGAGATTTGGAACCCTTGACGCTCTTGAGCGGAATCGAACTCTCGGCGCGATACTAACTTTGCCGCTTCTAGGTAGATCAACTGCTTGGAAGACCAAAGGGGCCTGCAAACGGCAGTTCAATTTCTTCACGGCTTCTTTCGCGCCCTCAATCAGCTTATGGCGGCAGCATTCTCGCCCTTGCTCGAATACCTTCTTGCCACGCAGGCCCACGCTCCCATGCTTCATTGCAGACGAGCGCCAAGTCAGCAGATCGCCTTGTCTGCTGCAGGGTTTCAAAGAGCAGCGCAGCCTGACGAAGGTCCGTCTCTCGCTTTGCTGCCCCCGCCCGTCAGTGCGACCTATCCCAGCGGAGCAAACCGAAGCTTCATCATCGTAAACGCCGGGCAGATGATGCTGATCGCCTGCTCCTGAGAACACGTTGTTCACGGCGCTCCTGCGGTATCGCGTTGCGATTGCCGCCGATGACATTTGTGTCGACGAGCGCCTTTACCATTCCCGATTTCGGACGATCGGTGGCGACAGCCACTATTGACAAGCTGCCCCGCATATCCCTTGATATGCGCTATCCGAGATAACAGACACATGTCCACAATATCGGATTGTAAAGCCATTGACCAAGGGGAACAACCATGAGCATTACTTTTCGCGCCGGCCTAATGTCGCTGGTCGCCGCCGCACTCCTCTCTTCCACGCCCGTTCTCGCCGACGGCAGCAAGCTCGATGAGGTGCTTGCCCGCGGCCACCTCGTTCTTGGAACCGGCAGCACGAACGCGCCGTGGCACTTCAAAAGCGCCGATGACAAGCTGCAGGGTTTCGATGTCGACATGGGCCACATCATTGCCAAGGCCCTCTTTGGCGATCCCGACAAGATCGAATATGTCAATCAATCGTCTGACGCCCGTATTCCGAACATCACTACGGGCAAGGTCGATATTACCTGCCAATTCATGACTGTAACCGGTGAGCGCGCCCAGCAGGTTGCCTTCACCATTCCCTATTATCGCGAAGGCGTCGGCCTGATGCTGAAGGCGGATGGGCAATATGCGGATTATGGTGCGCTGAAGGCGGCGGGCTCCTCCGTCACCGTGTCGGTTCTTCAAAACGTCTACGCGGAATCCATGGTCCACGCCGCCCTGCCGGATGCGAAGGTCGACCAGTATGAGTCCGTCGATCTCATCTACCAGGCACTGGAATCAGGACGCGCCGATGCCGTTGCCACCGATCAGTCGTCGCTCGCCTGGTATATGACGCAGAACCCCGGCCGCTATAAGGATGCGGGCTATGGATGGAACCCGCAGACCTATGCCTGTGCGGTCAAGCGCGGCGATCAGGACTGGCTGAATTTCGTCAATACCGCTCTGCATGAAGCCATGACCGGCGTCGAATTCGATAGCTACGCCAAGTCATACAAGACCTGGTTCGGCAAAGACCTCGCCCCCCCGCAGATCGGCTTTCCGGTCGAATACAAGTAACAGCATAGCGGAGCGGGTATTCCCCGCTCCGCCAGCCTGAAAAGGGATAGCCCGCCATGGGTTACACGCTGAACTTTGCCGCCGTCTGGCGCAACTTTGATTTTCTACTGAGCGGCTTGGCGCTCAGCCTCGGCCTTGCGATTATCTCGATCCTCATCGGTGCTCTGATCGGCCTTGTGCTGGCCTTCGCGCTGACATCGAAGAGCCATATCGCTGTCGTGCCGGCACAGGTCTACGTCACCACAATTCGCAACCTACCGATCCTCGTCCTGGTGCTCTTCGTCTTCTTTGCCCTGCCGCAGCTGGGCTTCCGCCTGGATAAGGTGAAGAGCTTCGTCCTGGTGCTTTCCGTTTACTCGGGCGCCTATCTGGCAGAGGTATTCCGTGCAGGATTGCTATCGATTCCGAAGGGGCTGACCGAAGCGGGTCTTTCCATCGGCCTGACATCCATGCAGATCCGTGGGTCCATCATCGCTCCCTTGATGCTGCGCAACGTCCTGCCGTCATTGTCTTCGACGATCATCTCCTTGTTCAAGGACACGTCACTGGCGGCAGCCATTGCCGTGCCGGAGCTGACCTTTGCCGCCCGCAAGATCAATGTCGAAAGCTTCCGCGTCATCGAAACGTGGCTCGTCACCTCGGCTCTTTATGTCGCAACCTGTTTCCTCATCGCCATACTGATGCGCTTCGTCGAGCGCCGTCTGGCTCTGCCGAGGTAAGATCGAATGTCGCACACATTTCTCGAACAACTCTGGATCGCCCGATACGTCGTCTTGAATGGCATCGGCGTGACTGTGTCGATCTCGCTGCTCGCCATTCTTGTGGGGTCCGTGCTCGGCGTTTTCGTCGGCTTGGCGCTTGTTTATGCCGGCGCCATCCTGCGCCTTGTGATGAGAGCCTATACCGATATCATTCGCGGTACGCCGGTCCTCGTGCTTGTGCTGGCAAGCTATTACGTTTCGTCCGCGGTAGGACTTGATTTAGGGCCGTTTTCCGCAGGCGTGCTGGCTTTGGCAATCTTTTGCTCGTCTCATGTCGGCGAGATCGTGCGCGGTGCTCTTCAAGCCATCCCCAGAGGTCAGACGGAGGCGGCCAAGGCGATCGGCCTCACCTTCACTCAGGCCTTCACTTCGGTCCTATGGCCGCAAGCGATGCGCCAATGCCTGCCGGCTTGGGTGAATACCGCAGCCGAGATGGTGAAGGCCTCGACGCTTCTTTCCGTGATCGGCGTCGCTGAACTGCTCCTGCGCACCCAGGAGATCATCTCGCGCAATTTCATGAGCCTCCAGTTCTATTTTCTGGCTGGTGGCCTCTATTTCATCATCAACTTCGGTATCGAGCGCTTCGGCAAATATGTCGAGCGCAAGACCGCACTGCCGTCCTGAGGAGATCGGACCGATGGCCAAGACAATTCTAGACATTCAGGGCTTGCGCAAGACCTATGGCCAGCATGAGGTTCTGAAGGGCGTCAACTGCATAGTGCAGGAAGGCGAGGTCATTTCCATTATCGGCTCGTCGGGCTCCGGCAAGACGACGATGCTGCGCTGCATCAATATGCTGGAGGAGTTCCAGGGCGGCAAAATCAGCCTTGACGGCGAGGAAATCGGCTATCATGTCGATGGCAACATCCGCCGCCGCAAGAATGAGAAGGAGATCGCTCGCCAGCGCGCACTCACCGGCATGGCCTTCCAGCAGTTCAATCTTTTTCCGCATATGACCGCGGCCGAGAACGTGATGCTCGGCCTCGTAAAGGTGAAGAAGATGTCGAAGGCGGATGCGCGCGCCGTCGCCGAAAAATGGCTCGACCGTGTGGGTCTGTCCGCCCGCGCCAACCACTATCCAGGCCAGCTCTCGGGCGGTCAGCAGCAGCGTGTCGCGATTGCCCGAGCCATCGCCATGACGCCACGGCTGATGCTGTTCGACGAGGTGACGTCGGCTCTCGACCCTGAACTGGTTGGTGAAGTTCTTCAAGTCATCAAAGGGTTAGCTGCCGACGGTATGACGATGCTGCTGGTTACCCACGAGATGCGCTTTGCCTATGAAGTCTCGTCGCGCGTCATCTTCATGAACCAGGGCGTCATCTGTGAAGAAGGCGATCCGAAAGATATGTTCATGCGCCCGAAGACGGAGCGGCTGGCCGAATTCCTCAAGACCTCGAGTTTCAATTGAGAGGAAACAAGAGCGCTGCGCAAGCGTTGCGTCATCGCACGCGTGAATGCTATCGCAGCATCTTGCTTAGATCTGACGGCACGAGCGCCGTATAGTCGGCATCATGTGCCGATACGTCGCAACGTACGGGTTGCGGCTAGTTTAGGAATTTTGGAGAAAAGCGTGGCCGAGACTGCAAATGACATTGTATCCCGACGCATGCGAGGGCTGGATCGCGCGTTTGAGATCCTGGAATTTCTGCGCGTGAAACGCCAGCCCATGCGGCCGAACGAGATCGCTACGGAAATCGGCGCGCCACGTTCTTCCATCTACGAGCTTGTCAATCTTCTGCTCGGCCATGGCATGCTCGATTATCAGGGCGGCGATGGCCGGGTTTTTCTCGGCCGCCGTCTCTATTTTCTCGGAACCGCCTATGCAGAACAGTTCGACCTGATGCGCGAATGCGGCCGCATGCTGGGGGTGCTGGCGGAAGAGACGCGCGAAACCGCGCAAATGTGCCTGCTGGAAGGCAATAAATATACGGTCGCCATGATGCGCGAGGGCATCCGGCCCTTTCGCATTTCGTCGAATGTCGGCGAACTCGTTGCAATTCCGTGGACGGCCTCGGGGCGCCTGCTTGTCGCGCATCTTTCCGATCAGGAAATCCTCGATTTCATTCCGCCAGAGGATTTCATCCTGCCGAATGGCAGGCGCCTGGAGCCTGCTGATTTCATCGCTCAAGTGCGCCAGGCCGCCGAAGACGGATATTTCACCTTCAATAGCGAAGTGGAAAATTTCACCCACTGCTTCGCTGTTCCGATCCGGCAGGCCGACGGGTCCAGCATTGCGACGCTTTGCCTGGTTACCCCGCGTGAAGATGGCTTGCGCAATCGCACCGCCTATCTCGACAGTCTCTTGAAAGCTGCTCACGAAATCTCCGAAAAGCTCGGCTTCCGATCATTGAAAGGCCGCCTCTTCGGTTCCTAAATCTGAGAGGAATTTTTTCGAAAATGCAACGAGATGGGCTGCTCCTGAATGGGATCACAACCAACGACTCTTCTATTAGAAAATCCGTATCTAACAAATTCATGAGGCGAGCCAAGAACTTGGGCTGGCGGAATTGCCGTGGTTGCCTTCATTGCGCAGTGAGAGTACCGGCCAGCGCTAGCAGAAGACATGCGCGGCGTCGGGATCGAACTCCAGATGCACATTATCGCCGCGGCTGAGACCCGAGATGGCTTCGTGGCCAAAGGGCAGGCGCACGGACAGGGTTTCGCCGGCGGCAATCCGCGTCGTCACATGTACGTTGTTGCCGAGGAAAGTGATATCGTTGACCGTCGCGCTGAGGCCTTGGCTTGAGCCTGCTTTGCGCCCGAGCCGAATGCGTTCCGGCCGCAACATCAATGCCGCTTTGCTCCCTGACGTCGGCCGTCCGTGCACCGGGATGCTGTCGAAAACGGTCTTGTCACTGAGCGAGATCGTCGCCTGGCCATTGTCCGATGAAAGCAGATGGCACGAGATGAAATCGCTATCGCCGATGAACTCGGCGACGAAGCGAGTTTTGGGATTGGCGTAGAGTTCCGGGCCGGTTCCGATCTGGTCGATGACGCCCTTGGAGAAAACGGCGATGCGATCCGAGAGCCGCAGCGCCTCCTCCTGATCGTGGGTCACGTAGAGGATCGTCACTTCCGTCTGCTGGTGGATGCGGCGGATCTCATGCTGGATCTCTTCACGCAGCTTCTTGTCGAGCGCCGATAGCGGCTCGTCCATCAAAAGCACCGGCGGATCATAGGCAAGCGCCCGCGCAAGAGCGACGCGCTGCTGCTGGCCGCCCGACATCTGCGCCGGCTTGCGATCCTCGAAGCCTTCCAGGCGGACGAGACGCAGCATTTCCTTGACCCGGCTGTCGATCTCAGCCTTGGACTTGCGGCGGACCTTCAGCGGAAAAGCTATGTTCTCTCCAACGGTCAGATGCGGAAACAGCGTGTAGCGCTGGAACACCATGCCGATATTACGCTTATGCGACGGCGTCGACAACAGCGTCTCGCCGTTCAGCAGGATATCGCCCTTGGTCGGGTTCTCGAAGCCGGCGAGGATATAAAGCGTCGTGCTCTTGCCTGAGCCGGATGGGCCAAGAAAGGTCAGGAACTCGCCGCGCTTGACCTCGAGATTGACGTCATGGACTGCGACGACGGGGCCGTATTCCTTGCGGATACCTTTGATCTTCAGGAAGGATTCGCTCATGATTTCAGAACCTTGCGTACAATCGCGGCCAGCGTCATCAACGTGACCGTCAACAGAATGAGAAGCGTGGAGGCAGCGGCGACGACAGGGGTCAAATCCTGCCTGAGCGTCGCCCAGACTTTCACCGGCAGCGTCTGCAGCGTCGGGCTCGCCATGAAGATCGCAACGACCACTTCATCCCAAGACGTCAGGAACGAGAAGACAGCCGCGGAGAACAAGCCGTGGCTGATGGCGGGCAGCGTGACCCTGATCTTCGCCTCGAACGGAGACGCGCCGCAAAGCACGGCGGCATCCTCGATCGATTTGTCAAAGCCTTCGAGCGCGCCGGAGATGGACAGAATGGAAAAGGGCAGCGCCAGCACAAGGTGGGACACCACAAAGCCGATCAAGGTGCCTCCAAGGCCAATTCGCAGGAAGAAGGCGTAAAGCGCCACGGCGAAGACGACGACCGGGAGGATCATTGGCGTCAGGAACAATGCCTTCAGCGCGTCGCGAAACAGGAATTTTCCATGCACGAGGCCGAAGGATGTCACCAGGCCGAGCAGCACCGAAAGCACGGTGACGATCGCGGCGATCTTGAAGCTGGTCCAGGCGGAAGCCAGCCATTGCGGATCGGAAAGCAGCTCCGCGTACCAGCGCCAGGTCCAGCCCGGCGGCGGAAAGATCAGCCATTGCGACGAACCGAACGATAAGGCCGCAATGAACAGGATCGGCATCAGAAGAAAAGCCGCCGTCAGGACCGTGATGACGAGCAGCACATATTTCCACCAGCCGAGACGATCGAAATTCAGCAGCATCTCAGCGCCCTCCCATATTCTGGGCGCCGAACAGCCGCAGCTGGACGGCATAGAGCGTCAGCGTGACGACGAGCAGGACGAAGGCGGCGGCCCCGCCCATGCCCCAATTGACGAGCGACTGCACGAACTGCGCGATGAGTTCGGCAAGCATCATGTTCGCCGTGCCACCAAGCAGCGATGGCGTGACGTAGTAACCGAGCGACATGACGAACACCATCAGGGCACCTGCCATCATGCCAGGTGCGGCAAGGGGTATCAGAATGCGGGTCAGGCATTGCAGACGGCTGGCGCCGCACAGCGCTGCCGCCCGCAGCACGGCCGGATCGATCTTCCTGATGACGCCGTAGAGCGGCAGGATGATGAAGGGCAGCATGATATAGGTCATGCCGATCGTGACGCCGGTGAGGTTGTTGACCAGCGCGAGAGGCTTGTCGATAAGCCCCGCACCGACAAGCATCTTGTTGATCAGTCCCGTGCGCTGCAAAAGCACCATCCAGGCATAGGTTCGCGCCAGCAGGTTGGTCCACATCGACAGCAGCAGGATCGCAAAGACAACGGAAGACCAGCGCGAAGGCATGATCGCCAGCGTCCATGCGACAGGAAAACCGATCAGCAGCGCCAGGACGGTCACGACACCCGACACGATAAAGGTGTTGACAAAGATCTTCAGATAGGTTTCGGAGCCCAGCAATTCCGCGTAATTGCCAAAGCCGAATGCCGGCTCCATCACGCTGCGCAAAAGCAGCGCGATGACCGGAAAGATGAAAAAGATCGCGACGAAGGCGAGAGCCGGCGCCACCTGCGCAAATCCAGTAGGCCCTGCCGCCTTGCGCGCCGGTGCGGCCGCGTCCGCAACGTTTATGTATGTCGACATGGCAATCCTTTCCCACCATCGGCGCCGACGTGCAGCGATCGCCACTCGCGGGCCTGGACCTCGCATTGCCCCACCGCGGAGATTTGTCCGCGGTGGTCTGGCTATCTCCGCCGCTTACTGCGCCTGCCAGGCGTACCACTTCTTGCCGATGGCATCCCGGTTTGCGGCCCAATAGCTCATGTCGGCATTGACCTGGCTGGCGGTCTGCTGGTCCGGCAAGGTCTTGGCTATCTCAGGGTCCATCAGCTTCGCCGAGCCGAGGTTGGTCGGCGCATATCCGGTGGCCTTCGCCAGATCGGCCTGGGACTGTGCCGAGGTCGCCAGCGCAATGAACTTCATCGCCGTTTCAAGGTTCGGTGCACCCTTGGGGATGACAAGGGAATCCGCCGCCGTAATATTCTGGCTCCAGGAGGTTTCCGTCTTGACGCCGCGGTTGGCGAGCGCGGTCATGCGACCATTCCAGATACTGCCGAAAGGCGCTTCGGCCGAGGCCAGCAGCTGCTGCGATTGCGCGCCGCTCGACCACCAGACAATATCGGATTTGATCGTATCGAGCTTCTTGAAAGCACGGTCGAGATCGAGCGGATAGAGCTTGTCGGCGGGAACGCCATCGGCCAAGAGTGCCGCTTCGATGACGCCCGGCGCGGACCATTTGTAGAAGGTGCGCTTGCCTGGGAATTTCTTGGTGTCGAAGAGATCGGCCCAGGTCTTCGGGCAGGCGCTCACGGCATCGGCGTTGCAGCCGATAACGAAGGAATAATAGAAGCTGCCGACGGAGTAGTCGCTGACGAAACGCGGGTCGAGCTTGGACTTGTCGATGACGGAGAAGTCCAGCTTCTCTAGCAGGCCGTTCTTGCCGGCTTGGGCGGCATAATCACCCTCGACATCGACGACGTCCCAGCTCACCTGGCCGGCTTCTACCATAGCTTTCAGCTTGCCATAGTCCGTCGGACCGTCCTGCATGACGCCGATACCGGTCTTTTCAGTGAACTGGTTGGCCCAGGCGACCTTCTGCGCATCCTGCGTCGTTCCTCCCCAGCTCGTGAAGACCATGGTATCGGCCTTGGCGGGCATGGATGCGGCCATTATTGCGGCAAAGGCCGCGAGTGCAATTCTTGCTTTCATGTTCCCTTGTCCTTGTTTTTCAGTTCTTGGAGGCATGCCTTACACACCGCCAGTTCACCCCAAGGGGGAGAAACCGGCGGGCTTCATGATCTTGTTTTCCGCTTGTTCGATCAGGTCGCGAATCCTGGGCAGGAAAGCCTGCCACTTGGGGTCCGCCGCCAGCCGCCCGCGCCGCGCCTCGCGATCGTCGAGGCTTGCGTAGGCCCAGATGTGCACGATCTCGTTGATCACGCCGATTTCCGAATGGAAGTAGCCGACAAGATTGCCGAGATGCGCCTTCTGAATAGCGATCCCCTCCTCTTCCACGACCTTCAGATATTGCGGGATCGTGCCGTTCTTCAGCCGGTAGGTGCGGATCTCGTAAAACATCGCTCTCACCTCATGACGAAGGGATCGGGGATCGGGTCATCCGACGTCCGCAGCCAGATCGTCTTGGTGCGCGTATAGTCCAAAGCCGCCGCAAGACCGCCTTCCCGGCCATGACCGGAAAGGCCGAAGCCGCCGAATGGCGCGATCGGCGATACCGCGCGATAGGTGTTGACCCAGACGACACCGGCGCGGATGCCCTTCGTCAGGCGATGGGCGCGCGTGAGGTTTTGGGTAAAGACACCGGATGCCAAGCCATAGCGTGTATCGTTTGCAAGCCTGAGGGCTTCCGCCTCGGTCTCGAACGAGACAAGCGACAGAACCGGCCCGAAGAATTCTTCGGTAAGCGAAGGCGAGGAGACGCCATCGCAATCGAGGATCGTCGGCGGGAAGTAATAGCCCGCACCTTCAGGCCTTTGGCCACCCGTCACAAGCCGAGCACCGCTTTCAATGGATTTCTCAACGAGCGCGGCCACATGATCCTGCTGCCGCTTCGTGGCAAGGGGGCCGACCTCGGTTGCCATATCGAGCGGCGATCCAATGCGGATCGCGTCGGCCTTGCGCTTGAGGATCGACAGGAAGGTGTCCTTGACGCTGGCTTCGACGATCAGGCGCGAGCCGGCAACGCAGCTTTGGCCGGTTGCCGCGAAAATGCCGGCAACCTGTGCATTGGCGGCACTTTCGAGATCCGCATCGGCAAAGACGATGAAGGGTGATTTACCGCCCAGTTCCAGCGATGTCGAGGCAAGGTTCTCGGCCGAATTGCGCACGACATGGCGTGCCGTCTCCGGCCCGCCGGTAAAGGCGATATGCGCGACCTTGGGATGCCGCCCGAGTGCCGCGCCGCAGGAAGGGCCGAAACCGGTGATGATATTGACGACGCCAGCCGGAAAGCCGGCTTCATGGACCAGCCGCGCGAATTCCAGCAGCGGCGCCGGCCCGTCTTCCGAAGCCTTGACGACCGTCGTGCAGCCTGCCGCAAGCGCCGGCCCGATCTTGACGGCGGACAGGAAGAGCTGGCTGTTCCAGGGCACGACCATGGCGACGACGCCGACCGGTTCGCGACGCAGCCAGACATCCATGTCCGCCTTGTCGATCGGCAGATAGGAGCCTTCGATCTTGTCGGCGATGCCGGCATAGTAGCGGTAATAGTCGGCGACATAGGCGATCTGCGCCGAAGTCTCGCGGATGATCTTGCCGGTATCGCGCGTCTCCAGTTCCGCAAGCTTCTGCGCATTGGCCGCAACCAGATCGGCGAGCTTGTAGAGAAGCTTGCCGCGCTGCGTCGCGGTCATCTTCGACCACGGGCCTTCGTAAAGGGCCTTTTCGGCGGCATTGGCGGCGCGATCGACATCGGTCTCGCGCGCTTCCGGCATCTCCGCCCAGACGTCGCCGGTCGCGGGGTCGATGCTCTGGAAGCGGGCTTCCCCGTCCAGAAACTCACCGTCGATATAGTGCTGGAAGCGCTGCATGACGTTCACTCCGCAAATGCCGGCGTGACCTCGGCGATGAACCGTTCGAGCGAAGCTTTCTTGCGCTCGAATGACATGCCAGTGTCGATCCAGAAGGAATATTCGTCGTAGCCCATCGCCTCATAGGTCTTCAGCCGAGCAATCACTGTGGATGCATCTCCGACGACGTTATTGCTACGCATGACCGCATCCGACAGCATGGCATTGGCGCGAATATCCTCTTCCGGAATACGCTCGATCAGGCCCTGATGGATCGGCTTCTCGTTCTTGAACCAGGCGAAGAAGTAGTTGTAATAGACGCTGAGCTCATGAGCAGCCCGTGCGATGTCATCCTCCGAGGAGCCGACATAGGTATGGCGCAGGAGCATGATCTTCGGTCGCTCCATATGCGGGCTCTTGGCGCAGGCATCGTTGAACCGCCCTATCAGCGCCTCGACCTCATCATCGCCCTGCCAGAGCGGCGTCACCTGGACATTGCAGCCATTGGCGACAGCGAATTCATGCGAATTCGGGTCGCGCGCGGCAACCCAGATCGGCGGGTTCGGCTGCTGCAGCGGCTTCGGCGCCGAGGTGGTCGACGGGAATTTGAAGAACTCGCCTTCATGGGCGTAATCGCCCTGCCAGACGCCTTTCACGGCGGGGATCAGCTCGCGCATGCGCTGACCGGCGCCCCATGCATCGAGACCCGGCAGCAGCCGTTCATATTCGAAGGAATAGGCGCCGCGGGCGATGCCGATATCGAGCCTGCCGTCGCAGATGATGTCGGCCATCGCCGCTTCGCCGGCAAGCTTGATCGGATGCCAGAAGGGCGCGATCACTGTTCCCGTTCCGAGCCTCGCCCGTGACGTCCGGCGCGCCAGATCGGCGATCGTCACAAAGGGATTGGGCGCGATAGTGAAATCCATCCCATGATGTTCGCCCGTCCAGATCGCGTGCATGCCGCCCTTGTCGGCGATCTCGCAAAGCGCGACGAACTCCTCATAAAGGCTTTTATGCGTCTGGCTCGCGTCGAGACGCTCCATGTGGACGAAGAGAGAGAATTTCATATCTGCACCGCCTTTCCGGAAACCGGCCGCACCATGCCGGAGGTCTCGTCGCCAAAATAGACCCCGAAATTGCCGATCTGGCTTTCCAGCGCAAAGCGGGCGACGATATCGGCAGTGGAACTGGTCTTGAAGTGCGCCGTCGTCAGTGCATCCGGCTTGAGGAACCTGCCCTCGCGCGGTTCGCCTTGTGAAGCAAAGGCACGATAGACGATGTGATGCTTGCCATCGCTCCTGCTTTCATAGACGGAATAGAGGAAGCCGACGGTCACGGTAAGGCCTGTCAGCGTTTGCAAATACTGACCGAGAATGTCGGCGGGGCTTCCTTCGCTGCCCTCACAATTCGGAAGAGCAAGCACTTCTTCCCCAAGCAGCAGGATTTCGCCATCGCGCTCGACGACTGCTCCAAGCTCGATATTGCCTTCCGCAGCGGCAGAGACCGCCTTGCTTGCCAGGATTGGCGTGAAATAGCCGCCGCGAGCATAGCCAAGTCCATTGCGGCCACTGTTGTCGAACGAAACGATCCGTCCCATCAGGACGACATGGTCGCCGGCGTCGATGACTTCGCTCGTGGCACATTCGAACCAGGCGGCGACATCGGCAAGGATCGGACAGCCATCCGCCCCGGAACTCCACTCGACGGCGGCAAACCGGTCTTCAACGGGCCGCGCAAAGGTGTTGGAGACGGCCTTCTGCGTCTCCGAGAGCACATTGATGGCAAAGTGCTTCGCGCTCGTCATGGCGGCAAAATTACGCGAGGTCTTGGCGAGGCAGACAAGAAGAAGCGGCGGCTCAAGCGACACCGACGTGAAGGAGTTGGCCGTAAAGCCGATCGGAAGACCAGCCTGATCGCGCGCCGTCACGACCGTCACACCGGTCGGAAATGCGCCGAAGGCGTCGCGCAGCGCCCTCGGATCGAAAGCTTGTGTCGTCATCTTGCGTCC
Organism: Rhizobium sp. WW22; assembly: GCF_047041135.1. NCBI lineage: Bacteria > Pseudomonadati > Pseudomonadota > Alphaproteobacteria > Hyphomicrobiales > Rhizobiaceae > Rhizobium > Rhizobium sp. WW22. The sequence continues at coordinate 47,716 of NZ_CP178199.1, read as the reverse complement.
TCCCCGCATGAAAGCCACTCGGCAAGCAGCTCATTGACGGTATCCGGCGCCGTCAGGTTCACCATATGGCGGTGCCCTTCGACGATCCGTGCCCAGCCCTTGGGTGCAGCCGCGGCCATCTGCTCCGCCATCCGCGGCGTCGAGTTTGGATCGTCGGATCCCGTCAGGAACAGAGCCGGTGCCCCGACATCGGGCCAGCGATCGGCGTAGGTCTCGTCACCGCCGGCGAAAGCCGCGTAGGCGGTGGAGTAGCCCTGCGGATCGACAAGGCTCAGCCAGTTGCGGGTGAGCTCGCGCGCCACCGCGCTTTGGGCATCATCGCCAAACCAGCGCAGCAGCGGGCCTTCCTTGTCGACGCCCGTCAACGGTATTGCCGCTGCGCGCGCCAGCACGGCGGCCTTGGCCTTCGGATCGCGCCGATAGACGCCATTGAGATAGGCGATCCGCTTGATCCGCTCACCGAAGGTGGCGGCAGCCCCTCCGGCAACGAGCGCACCCATCGAATGGCCGGCAACATTGACCTTACTGAACGCCATCTCATCGAGAAAGCCGCCAAACCAGGCGACAAAGGCTTCCAGCTTGCTGCCAGGGGGTAAGCCAACGCTTTCCCCATGACCCGGCATATCGACAGCGATGACGCGATAGCTTCCGGAAAAAGCCTTGATCTGTGGCGTCCAGGCTTCAAGCCGCATGCCGACACCATGGATCAGAATCAGCGGCTCGCCTTTGCCGACTTCATGATAGGCGGTGCCATGCGCCGTGTGCTTGCGGAGCAAGCCTCCCACAGTCAGGTGACCGGCCTTTTTCTGATCCATCGTTTCCATTGCCGGCATCCAAGCATCCGATCCTTATACGCCGGCCGGATTGGAGACGTCCTGTCCCAGATCCCTAAGGTCCTGATAACGATCGCCGATGCGATGATGCGGCCGTCCACCGACAGAGGCGCCAAGAGCCACGACGATCTCATCGGCGGCAGGCGCATCGGGGACCGACGTCTGGATCGTCAGATAATGCGAACGACGACCTTCATCGTTCTTGTCCATGAGCGGGATCATGATCGGCGCATTGGCCGGTCCGCGCGTGTTGCAGAAGGCGAGATAGGATTTGGCGCCGACGGCGTGGCGATAATGATTGCCAAAGCGAAGGGTGTGGATCAGCGCGGATGCATGCTCGATCTCGCCATCGAGACCGACGACGGCGGATTTGCCATAAGCCTCGACGGCCTCGCCCGATCCGACCGCATCGATAATCATCTTGGTGAGCAATTCACCAAGAACAGGCGCGGCGGCATGAATCTCGGGCTTCAGATCCGCGACGAAGCCCCGACCGGCCCAAGGGTTTTTGACGATCGCGGATGCCGAGAAGAGCTTTAACGGCGTGGCCGCTGCCTTCTCCCCTTCAACAAGCGTCGTTTCGATCTGCAGGACAGTTTTTCGGATCTGAAGGCTCATGGCTCGCTCTCATCTAAGAATGCGTATGATGGTATGCCATAATACTATACTGTCAAGCAGCTTTGAACGACCGGAACTGAAAAACCTGCCGCTTTCTAAAATAGTCAGCTATATCAGTGCTTTATGAATAGGCACGAACAAGCGCCGGCGAAAGCGGTGCTTGTCATCGCGCATCTTCAGCCGTGAGTATTTTGCTTTTGTATTCGTTATTATGGTATACCGTCACACCGAAGAGGCGGCGAAGTCAACCCGCTTCACGAAGGCAAACGAACAATTTGATGCGGCGTGACGCTCATCGGCATCATGCACGCCTGCTCGTCACACGGCGAGAATTTCGCCGGCGTTACCCCTGGCGGACGATGGTGCCGATCGCATTGACGACAATGCGCGCGGCGGTCAAGGCCGAAAGGCCGTCGATATCGGCGGGAGGATAGAGTTCCACCAGATCGAAACCCGCAATATCAGCCCGTCGGCCGAGGCCGGCGATCAGGTCGATAACCTGCGTATAGGTGAGACCGCCCGGCGTCCGCGCGGCAACCCCAGGCATGATGCTGGGATCGATGCTGTCGCAATCCAAGGTGACGACAACCCGCGCTCCTTCCGGAATATGCCGAAGGGCCGCTGCAACGCCCTGCGCATGGATCTCGCGGGCGGTCACGAAGTGGCTGCCGTAGCTCTGCGCGGCCTCGATCTCGGTGGAACGGGCGCTTCCGACGCTGCGAAGACCGACTTGAACCATTCCGGCGACATGCGCCGTTTCGCTTGCCCGGCGCATCGGGCTCGAATAGCCATAGCGCTCGCCATGCAGTTCGTCACGCCAGTCGATGTGGGCGTCGAGCTGCAGTACCCAGACCGGTCCGTGATCCGCAAAGCCTGCAATAAAAGGGATCGTTACCGAGCAGTCACCGCCAAGCAACATCGGCACGGCTGACAATGCCAGAACGTCGCGTGTCTTGGCCTCAATCCGGCTTCGGTTGCCGGCATTGTCATGCATGACGGTCTCAATGTTCCCCACGTCGATGCAGGAAATCGGCTTGCCCTCGAACAGCGGGCCGCCGAGATCGAAATCCCAGTGGTCGACAAGCCCGGCATCACCCTGGCTGGCGTCTCGGATTGCCCCGGGCGATAAGGCATAGCCGCTGCTGTCCTTGCCGGGATAGGTGCTTCCGTGCCCCGCCCCGAAGATCACCACACGCGGCAGATGGCCATCGTCAAGGCGGTCCGAGAAGCCGAGAAAGGAAGAGGAAGCCGTCATCTTCATGGCCTTGGCGAGAAATCAGTCGATCGGCTGCCGGCCGGAAAGCACGGCCTGGGCAATGGCGCTTGCGCTGGTGACATGATCCATCGCCGCCTGATAGGCGCCTTCACCGTCGCCACGCCGGATCGCGTCGACGATACGCGCCATCTGTGCAGGCCCCTGGACATCGCGATTTTGCGTCTTGATCGTCATCGAGCGCAGGTGATTGATGCGCACGGTCAGAAGGTTGACGACGCCCCAGGCCACATGGCGGTCGACCATGCTGAACAGCGTCTGATAGAAGGACGATGTGTGAGCGAGCACGCCGGCCATATCCTTCTCGCGGTAGCTATGCCTTATGTCCTCAAGCGACTTGTCCAGGGCATCGGCGATCGCGGGGTTGTTCTGCTCGGCACAAAGCCGTGCCGCCATCCCTTCGAGCGCGGCGCGGATCTCGTAGATCTGCTTGGCTTCGTCATGATTGAGCTGCGCGACGATCGGCCCCTTGTTCGGAAGATTGGCGACGAGGCCTTCGGATTCGAGATGGCGCAGGACCTCGCGCACGATCGTGCGGCTGACGCCGAGCTGCGCGCAAAGATCGCGTTCCACCAAGCGGTCGCCCGGGCGGAAATAGCCGTTGATGATCGCCTCTCGCACCTTGTCGAGGGCGAGCTCCCGCAACGTCTTCGTCGGACGCTCCACGCGAATTGCGGCGCCATGCGCATCATCATTCATTTTCACACCCTCGATCTTCGGATGCCATAATATGGCGTACCAAAATCATCTATTGTCGAAATGAAGTCAATGCCGGCGTGACGTCAACGGCATGTGACGCGGGGCGACCGCCGTATGCAACCTCCGCGAAGAGGCGGTTGGTCAAACAACGCCACGAGTTCAGTGGGCAGCGTACTCAAGGTGATCACTCCCCTTGTTATCAGCTGGCTACGACTTGAGAACGCGCAAGCAAACAGGTATCGCCAAGGGGCGAAATCGTGTTCGTTCAACGTGTCCGTCGAACTTTTGATCAGCGATGTCGTTCACGGTCGAACCAGAACTTCTCATCAGCAATGCGCCGAGAGTAAAGACGATCAAGTGTCGAAGCTCGGGAATCCCGTACGACGCTTGGACGAGCGCCGCCCAGCAAGGGAATAGTGTGAGCATATTCCTACTGGACGGTCTAGCCGTGCAAGCCTTGTGTAGGGTTGCCATGCCTTAGGCAAACGCCGATCTACCCAGTCTCCTTTTTTAATATCGCTGAGGCCTGGTCGGCTTAATGTGTTCATCTTGGTATTCCACGACTACATTGAGATGCACGATAGAGACTTTTGCTGACCCTGCAACCGGCGCTAACAAACCAATCATTCGACGGGTGCGCGATTGCGTCTGACGACGTCGCTGACGGTGTTCTTGCTGATCCCGAGATCGCGTGCGATCCAGCGATAGCTGCGTCCTTCAGCAATAAGGGGTCGTTTGCGGAAGGGGGCGAAAGACTACCTTAAGCAGCGATCAGGCGGTTTACACTAGCGACCATGACAACTTTCATACGATAGGGATTTTTGGCGGGTTTCGCGACACAACAGCCGTTGGATAGTCTCCCTGTAGACGGCAAAGTGCGACCCAAGTCGGCCATTGGTTGTCGAGGGCGCAAAGGTCTGCAGTGGCTGATATCTCGGGTCGTTCTACTCGAACCGGTCAGCCGCCAGAAATCCGTCGGAGAAGCGGATCACGGCGAACGAATTGATGGTAGTGGGCTGCCCCCGACCGTGTCGACCGCTTCCTTGATCTGGTCGGCCTCAAAATCCCCATGCCTCCAACCCAGTTCTCAAGGGTTGGAGGCATGCGACAAGTATTTGGAGCTGCGGTAAGGCGAAGCCGAACCAAGCTTGCCATGGAACCACTAGGCAGCCTGGACTGTACCCCGGCCGACCAGGCTAATGTCATCCGGATTTATCAAATCAGAACCCGTCCATCCGGACAGGTCATATTCGCTCATGCAGTCTTTCACCAAGGACTGCATGGACTCGAGATCGCCGGTTACCGTCGCCGCCCCTAAGGTCTCGATCCTGAGGTTTTCATAGTTGCCAGCGTAATTGCGCTCATAGAGCTCATGGCGACCGCCGAACTCCGTGCCAATGGCATCCCATAGAAGCTTCAGGAGCTTGACGCGGTCGAGCGCGGCATAGCCGTTCGACCCACGGACGAAGCGGTCGAGGTAAGGGCGGATAGCCTCACTTTCGAAATCAGCAGCACTCGACGGCAGATAAATGAGGCCGCTCGCGACGTGACGCTCGATCAACTCCTTGATGCGCGGATACGCCATCGGCGCCAGCACGCGATAGGCAAGACCGGCATTGAGGTTCGGCAGGTTGTAGCCTTCGGTTCCCTGCCACGGAACGGGCGACTTCACCATCGCATCACCCAGTGCATGAAATGTGTTGCGCCACGCGATGACCTCGCCGACGCCGGCCTGCACGCCGCGAAAATCCTTCGAACCCGTTGCTTCGACAGCCATAGAGAAGAGGCCTGCGATGAAGTCGAGCTTCACCGACAGACGCGTAAGGCCATGCAGCGTGAAGCGCGGGACGAAGCCCGATGCCGGGAAGAACTGGTTGATCTTGTCGACGTCTCCATAGATGAAGATGTTCTCCCAGGGCACCAGGACTTTGTCGAAGACGAGGATGGAGTCGTTCTCGTCCATACGGCTCGAAAGCGGGTAGTCAAACGGCGATCCGGTCGCGGCCGCGTTGAACTCGTATGACGAGCGGGCAATGAGCTTGATACCTGGCGAGTCCATCGGCGCGGTAAAGATCAGCGCGAAGGACTTGTCCTTGATCGGGATGCCGTAGTGGGCGATGAAATTGTAGTGCGTGAGGGCCGAGCCGGTCGCGACAACCTTGGCTCCCGAGACGATGAGCCCCTTGTCCGTTTCCTTCTCTACATGCATGAAGACGTCGCGAACCTCCTCGATCGGGCGGTCACGGTCGATCGGCGGATTGACGATAGCGTGATTCCAATAGTCGAGCCGTTCCTGCGTACGGGCGTACCAGGCACGCGCATTCTGGGCGTATTCGCCGTAGAAGTCGGAATTCGCACCCAGCGTTCCGAGGAACGAGGCCTTGTAGTCCGGGGACCGGCCCATCCAGCCGTAGGAGACCTTCTGCAGCTCGGCAATAGCGTCTCGTGACTTGATGAGGTCTTCGCTCGTTTTGGAGCCGAGAAAGAAGGGATGCGTCAACTTGCCCGACCCCGTGTCGGTCAGCACGCCGATTTGCTGCTTCTTTTCATGGAAGCGATCGTACCAGCGCGCCACCATGCGCGCGGAATTCCGAAATGCCGGATGCTCGGTGACGTTCTTGACGCGCTCACCATAGATGTAGATCTCGCGGCCGTCCTGAATGCTCTCCAGGAACTCCGAACCGGTGTAGGCGTCGGTCGAGTTTGCGTTCTCCTCGGACGCGATAGCCAGATTGTGCATGTCGTTCACTCCTCCATTTTGGCCGGGTGGGCTGCGTGCCGGTGCGGCGCTTTGATCCGAAAGGGCACTCCTTCCCTTTCCGAGGGAGAGAACTATGCGCTTAAAGGGAGCGATTGATAGGTATCATGCGATACCGCTTCAGGCATCGCAGAGCATGCCGTCAGGCGCTAGATATACTCATCGATGGCGCTGGCGAAGGCGCTACGGCTGGGAACATGGGAGGAGACCATGGATCATCAACCCCGCATTCATGTGCAGATTCAAGATGAGGCAGAATTGACGCTTTGCGGATCGGCCTTGACGATCGGAGCCTTCGACGGGGTTCATGGCGGCCATCAGGCGTTGATCCGGTCGGCTGTGCTAAATGCGCAATGTCTCGGCGTTCCCTCTGTCGTCTACACATTCGATCCACCTCCCAAGGCTCTGCTGTGCGGTGCCCGCCCCCTCACTTCGATCGATGAGAAAATCGAGCGGATAAGCGCCCTCGGCCCCGATCACATCGTCGTCGCCCGTTTCGACGCGTCCTATAGGGCCCGCACAGCAAATGATTTCATTCGCGAAATCGGTCGGATTTCGCCGCGGGTCATTTGGCTCGGCTCGGATTTTCGCTTCGGTTCCTGCAAGAAGGGAAACCCAGCGTTGCTCGCCAGCCACTTCGATACTCGCATCCTTCCGGCCGTATGCTGCGAGTCTGGAGAGGTCGTATCGAGCACCCGGATTCGAGCCCTTAGGGCCGCAGGACGCTTCCTGGAGGCGGAACGACTGGAAGGATGGTCGGAGCTTCCGCCGTTTCGAGGATCCAACGACAATGGAGGGCACCATGCGACTGCTTGATCCCCGCACGTTTCGCGACGCCTGTGGTGTCTTCGCGACCGGTGTGAACATCATCACGACCCACTGCGACGGCCACGATCACGGCATGACCGCGAACGCGTTCATGTCGATTTCTCTCGATCCGCCACTGATTGCCATCTCAATCGCCGAGAAGGCTCGAATGCTGGAGAAGATCCAAAAATCGGGCCGCTTCGCCCTCAGCGTTCTTGCGTCCGGCATGGACGCCGTGGCCTGGCATTTCGCAGGCAAGCCAAACGCTGACCTGCATGATCTGTTCGACACTCTCGATGACCTTCCAGTGATCCGCGGCGCGATCGTCACGTTCTCGGCCATCGTCCACGACGAAATCCTCGCCGGCGATCACACAATTTTCGTGGGCCATGTTCAGTCGCTCGCGGGAAGCGGAGGCGACGAACCACTGCTTTTCTTCAAAGGCAAATTCGGCGCCATGGAAAATACGCGAAAGACTACGGCTGGCCTGCTGCAGGTCGAGACCGAGTTTATGTGGTGAGGATGAACCGCATACTTACAGTTTGCAAGGAGGAGAAAATGCGAAACGTAACCCAGCAAAACATCTCGGATGTTGTAATCGCCGCGCTGTCTTCGGATATCCCGGCCCGAAACCGTGGGATTCTTGAGAGCCTCATCCGTCACATCCACGGCTTCTGCATCGAAGCGAAGATCACCCACGCGGAGCTGATTGAAGTCTGTCAATTCCTCGTCCGCGCCGGACACATCTCTGATGATGCTCGCAACGAGTTCATTCTGCTTTCCGACATCCTGGGCGTCGAAGTTCTGGTCGACATGCTCGACCACACCGTGACGGATGGTGAGAGCGAATCTACTGTCCTCGGGCCGTTCTATCGAGACAACCCGCCGGTTTTGCCGAAAGGCGCCTCCATTGTTCAGAAGAGCTTCGAAGGCTCCGAGACCGTGCGTGTCCGCGGAACCGTGCGCGATACCGCCGGGCGTCCGGTTGAGGGCGTGACGATCGACGTTTGGGAGGATGCTCCGAACGGGCTCTATGAACAGCAGGATCCTGAGCAGCCCGACTACAATCTTCGCGGCCGCTTCTTGACCGACGAAAGAGGCGAATACGAATTCGTCGGCATTCGGCCGGTTCCTTATCCGATCCCCTATGATGGAGCCGCCGGAGAGCTGCTGAACTATATGGGCCACCACCCGTGGCGGCCAGGCCATATCCACTTCATGCTCAAGAAGGATGGCTATCAAAGCCTCGTCTCGCAGATCTATGACGCTGACACCCAGTATCTCGACAACGACTCGGTGTTCGCAGTCAAGGAAAGCCTCATCGGCAAGATGGACAAGGCCGCAGCCGATGCGGATACCGACCTTGTCATGGAATTCGATTTCAAGCTCAAGCCGGCCGCGGGCGCTATCGCTGTCGCCGCCGAGTAATCACCAAACAAGCACTCAAGCATCGATCCGCCGAGACATGTCTCAGCGGATCAGCTCGAAAGGCAATAGGAAAATGCCCCTCGCCAGCGCTGAACCATCCTCAATTCCGGACCACTCTGCGGTCAACGCCCGGGACATGCGGGTTCGCTCCATTGTGGCGACCATTCTCGAGGCTCCTACCGTTCGGCGGCACAAGCTTTCGAATACGGAGATTGCCCACCAGGGATTCGTCCTCGTGCGGGTTCGCCTTGAGAACGGCGTCACGGGCATCGGCGAGGCATCCACGCTCGGCGGGCCACGTTGGGCTGAGGAGAGCGTGGAGTCGATACAGGCGGTCATCGAAAACTATCTCGCCCCCGCACTCGCCGATCAGGATGCCATGCTGTTCGAGGCCAATGCGGTGCGCATGTCAAAGGCGGCGACGCGCAATTTCGCTGCGAAGGCGGCCGTTGAGTCGGCACTGTTCGATGCCGTCGGACGCACGCTCGGCCTGCCCGCCAGTGCATTGCTCGGCGGGCAGGTCCGCGACAGAATCGGCGTGATCTGGGCGCTTGCCTCCGGCGATGCCGGGCAGGAACTGGAAGAAGCACGCGAGAAGCTGCGTCTGCGTCAGCACAGGGACTTCAAGATCAAACTCGGCTTCAACACGCCGGATGCCGATGTCAAGCGACTGCAACACTTGCGCGGCGGCTTGGGCGACGACGTGAGGCTGATCGTCGATGTCAATCAAGCGTGGACGGAAGCTCTGTGCATCAGGCTCTTTCCGGCGCTCGAGGAACTTGGCGTGGCGCTGATCGAGCAACCGGTTCCGGCATCCCAACGCGATGCCATGGCGCGCGTCGCTTCCCGAACCCGCATCCCGCTTCTCATCGACGAGGCGGCCTTCACCAACACGGAACTGGCGAGCGTCGCCTCGCAGGCCTGCGGAAGTGTTTATTCCCTCAAGCTGGTGAAAAGCGGCGGGCTCCTTGAGCTCAAGCGAGCGGCCGGCATCGCGCAGGCATTCGGCATCGAGCTTTACGGCGGATGCCTGCTGGAAAGCAGCATCGGCGCAGCAGCGCACATGGCTGTGTTTTCGACGCTTCCCAAGCTCGAATGGGGAAGCGAGCACTTCGGTCCCCGTATTCTCGTGGACGATCTGGTCGCGGAGCCGCTGGTCTTCGAGGAGTTCGAGATCCATGTGCCGACTGGTCCCGGCCTCGGCGTGACCCTCGACGAAGACAAGGTACGCTTCATGGCGCGCAAGGCAGGAAGCCAATGACACCGGAAATGCCGTACGCACTCCATCGGTTCAAACTCGAAGACATGGCGGAGAGGCTCAACGCCACCCCTCATCTCCTGCGCCTCGGGCGCCTGTTCAATGAGACCGTGCTGCTCGAAATAGACCGGGATGAATTCTACCTCACCTTCGAGAAGGGCCGCGTGGTTGAGATCAAGGAAGGTCCGAGCAAGAAACTGCCGTGGCGCTTCGCGCTCAGGGTCAAAGGTGAGGCGCTGGACAAATTCTGGCACCCGCTGCCAGAGCCTGGGTACCATGACATCTTCGGCCTCGTGAAATATGGGCACGGCCGCATCGACGGAGACATTCTGACTCTCGTGAAGAACCTGCGCTATTTCAAGGAATTCATGGCACTGGGCCGACGGGAGGAACGCCCATGACATCGTCCATCGAACCGATCACCGGCCGGTATGTCCGCCTGACCGTCAATGGCACACCATTGCGGGTTTACTTCGAGGAAGCCGGCCAGGGCCGCCCGGTTGTCTGCCTGCATACCGCCGGAGCCGATACCCGCCAATGGCGGTTCATTCTCAACGACGAGGCGTTCACCAGTTCGCACCGCTTCGTGGCATTCGACATGCCCTGGCACGGCAAGTCCCTCCCGCCGGAAGGCTTCGAGACGGCGGAATACCTGCTGACCACCGGAACCTACATTGAAACAGTGCTCTCGTTTTGCAGTGCGCTGGGGCTGGAGAAGCCACTGCTCGCGGGGTGCTCCATGGGAGGCCGGATCGCTCTGCAACTGGCGGCGCTGCATCCCGATCGCTTTGCCGGGTTCATCGCCATCGAGGCGTCCGATTTCCAGCCCGCTTGGTATGACATCGACTGGTTCCATCGTCCCGACGCCCACGGCGGAGAGATGGGCGCCGCCCTCGTGTCGGCCAATATTGCTCCCCAGGCGCCGTCTGTCGAACGCTGGAACACCCAGTGGATGTTCATGCAATCGGGGCCGGGTGTGTTCCGCGGCGATCTCAGTTTCTACACGAAGGATGACAGCCTCACCGGCAGGCTGGGAATGATCGACACGAGAAAAACGCCGGTACATATCATGTGCGGAGAATACGACCTGACCTGCACACCCGAGGACGCCCGCCGTACGGCGGAAGCGATTGACGGCGCCACCCTTGCCATCATGAAGGATCTTGGACATTTTCCGATGAGCGAGAACCCTTCTGCTTTCCGACCCTATTTTGAGGAGGCGCTGGAGCGTATGAGGCACTCCAGGGCGGAGCTGGCTCATATCTGAGGGACGATAATGGACTTCAAACGGCTGAGTTATTTTCTGGCGGTGGCGGAAGAGCTGCATTTCGGCCGGGCATCCGCGCGGCTCGGCATTGCCCAGCCCCCGCTCAGTCGCCAGATCGCTCAGTTCGAAAAGGAGATCGGCGCGGCCCTGTTTGATCGAAGCCGCAGCCAGATCAGGCTCACCCAAGCCGGCGAGCTGCTTCAGGAACGGGCAAGAGAGATACTCGAGCGCGTCGACCAGACGGAGCGCGAGGTGAGGCGCATCGGCGAGGGGGTTGCAGGCCGTCTTCGGATCGCCTTCGTCGGCACTGCCACGTTCGGTATCCTCCCCAACATCATCAAGGCGTTTCGACTCGCCCATCCAGATATCGAGCTGGCTCTCTCTGCCATGAACAATGCCGAGCTGCAGCGCGCACTGATCCAACGGGAGATCGACATTGCTGTCGCGCGTCCCGCGATCGAGGATCCGGAGCTGAAATCCGAGACGTTGATCGAGGAGCCGCTGGTCCTTGCGCTGCCAGACATATACGCTGACGCTCAAGGTTCAATGAAACTGGAAGACCTGCGAGAAACGACGTTCGTGCTTTTTCCGCGCCGGCCGAGGCCAAGCTATGCGGACTACGTTCTCGACGTCTGCAAGCGGAACGGCTTCATCCCAGCTTCACAGGTGATGGCCCAGGACTTTCTGACTGCCATCAGTCTCGTCTCCGTCGGCGTGGGTGTGTGCATCGTTCCCCAGTCGGTGGCCCTCAACGAGCGGACCGGCGTCGTCTACCGGACTTTTGAAGGATTCAATCCGGGCACCAAACTCTCGCTAAACTATCGACGCGACAATCGCTCTCCCCACCTGTTCGGGTTTCTGGCGCTCGCACGGAAGGTGGCCCGCATGTAGTTTCCAGACTCCTGGTGTTCCAGCCAGCATTTCCGTTTGCGCCTTCCCGATCTTTGCGGCGACCTGTTGGTCTAGAGTCGTCAACACGGCTCGCGAGCGTCGGGCGATTCTTCTGCCGTAGAGCGTATTGGCGAGGGACGCGGCTGGACAAGTTAGTGATTTTACGACAGAGCTTCCGCATATCGGATGATACTCTGATTTTGCACGTTTTCGACCAACTCATCCGCACGCGATAAAAGCCGGCGGAGCAAGGGAGAGGGATTGGCCTCGTTGTATCCCAGAGTGAGATCAACTGTCGGAGGCACACCTTCCAGCGCTCTGGCAACGACGTTTGGTGCCAGCATATTTTGCGCATAGAGCGGGACAAGAGTAACTCCGCCCGTAGACGCAACGAGCGACATTGCCGACGATATATTCTCGCCTTCGTATCTTGCCTTGAGCGCGATCCCCGCATTCGATGCGTAGTCCTCGATCGCAGCTTGCAATACCGGAGATGTTCTCGCCGAACTGACGTAAATTTCGCGGGCGAGATCTTCCGGCCGAATCTTTTTGCGCGATGCCAAGCGGTGACTCGCCGGCAGCACGGCGAGCAGAGGCTCCTTCGCCAGCAATTTGAAGGATAGACCCAAACTCTGTTTCTCGGGACGAAGGAAGGCTAGGTCCAACCTCCCGCGCATTAACGCAAGGGCAAGCTCCGGGGAGGATAGGCTGCATAGCGTGACTTCGGTCTCCGGCGCTTCCTCACGGATCATGCGCAATAGGTGAGGCAGCCACGTGACCTCCAGCCCAACTAGAAACCCCATGGCGATTGTGGGCCTTTTCGGCTCTGCCGTCCGTCGGGCGCCTTCGATCGCAGCCTCGACTTGCAGAAGTGCCAGCCGAGCGTGATCCAGAAACACCTTACCCGCGGCGGTGAGCGTCACGCCACGCGGCTGCCGCTCCAGCAGTTCTACGCCGATTTCGCTTTCCAGATCGCGAATTTGCCTGCTGAGTGACGGTTGGGAAGTATGTAGCCGTCGCTCGGCTGCAGTCAGTAGGCTTCCCTCCTCGGCAACCGCAATGAAGTAGCGCAAATGCCTCAGTTCCATCCGGTCCTCGCTATACCTTTAAGGCATAGCTCGAACATACAAGGTATTTGTCTTTGATATAAGGGGGGATTTAGTTGACGTCGCAATTTTGGGATATGATCAAACGCGCCTCAACGGAGGTATTTCCCAATCAACTGTGTCCAATCGGAGAAGGAGCGACTCGATGCCTACGATCACCACCGCAGACGGCGTAAACATCTTCTACAAGGACTGGGGCTCAGGCCAGCCGATCGTTTTCAGCCATGGCTGGCCGCTGTCGGCGGACGACTGGGATGCCCAGATGACCTTCTTCCTTAGCCACGGCTATCGGGTAATCGCTCACGACCGGCGCGGCCACGGTCGATCCGACCAACCCAGCACCGGCAACGACATGGATCATTGGGTATCCGACCTCGCAGCCCTGACGGAACACCTCGACCTGCGCGACGCGATCCATATCGGTCACTCGACGGGTGGTGGGGAGGTGGCTCGCTATGTCGCTCGCCATCCGGAGCGCGTCGCCAAGGCGGTGCTGGTCGCCTCACTGACGCCGAACATGTATCGGAGCGAGGACAATCCCGCCGGTCAGCCGCCAGAATGGTTCGAGGCGATCCGTGCAGGCGTGCTGGGCAACCGAGCTGAGTTCTTCCGTTTCGTCCCTGAGAATCCGTTCTATGGCTACAATCTGGATGGGGCCAAACCTTCGGAGGCAGTGATTGCGAACTGGTGGCGTCAGGGCATGACCGGCGGCGTCTTGGCACACTACGCAACTATCGACTCCTGGCTCGAAGATTATACTGAAGACCTCAAGAAGATCACCGCGCCGGTGCTGGTAATGCATGGCGAGGCCGATCAGGTCGTCCCGTTCGCAAGTTCCGTGCCGCGTGCGGTCGATCTGCTCAAGAACGGGTCGCTGAAAACCTACCCCGGCTATCCCCATGGCATGCTGACCACGCATGCGGATGTCCTCAACCCCGACCTGCTCTCGTTCATCAGGTCTTGACGACATCGACCGGACCGCGACCGTCATCCACGACAGAGGATCTGTCCCCCGGCACTGCCGGGTGACAGCTGTTGGCGCTGGCACGTGGAGCCATCCCGAACTGTGCTTCCGGCCTTTAGGTAACCTCAGGCAAACCGGAAGGCTGGCGGAATTCCGCTCCCTACTTTCTACTGATGTAATATGCATCAGGGCGACGAATTATTTTTTCTCGCCTGCTTTAACAACTCCCAAGGAAATCTAAGCGTTCAAGGCGTATGTGGTCGCGAGGGGCTCAGCGTGCGTTATTCCGCGAAGAATTAGGTGCCATGGCTCGAAAGCGCCAACTGGGCACGCACGGTACCGCTATCCATGTCCCTAGACAGACGCAGAGGGCTGGCGTTAAGCTCTGGCTTTGCAACAGCGATACCAGAACCATGAACATGATTGGATCCCCCGGGAAATCGGGAGAAGACAACGAGGAAAAGATACTGACCAATCCGGCGCGGCTTGGAGGCCGTCTGAGGCTGGCCAGGCAAACCCGGGGCTTGACCCTTAAGGCTCTTGCGCTGGCTGCGGATTGCTCTGAAAGTCTGCTGTCGAAGATTGAGAACGGCAAGGCATCACCCTCGTTACCAATGTTGCATAGACTTGTCGGTGTTCTGGGTACGAATATTGGCTGGATGTTCGAGGAGGCCGACGGTGAAGAAGGCATTGTCTTCCGTTCCGGGACAAGGCCTTTGATTGGACTCGACCCATTGCGCAGAGGGGAAGGCATCTCTCTCGAACGGATTATCCCCTATTCGCAAGGTCATCTGCTTCAATGCAACATCCACCACATTGAGGCCGGTGGCCAAAGTGCGGGGCCGATCCAGCATGTCGGCGAGGAGGTTGGATACGTTCTTGCCGGCGAGATCGAACTTATGGTCGGTGAACGCACGTTCCGGCTTTCCGTCGGCGACAGCTTCGTCTTCAACTCCGAACTACCCCATTGGTATCGCAATGTGGGATCGCAGCGCGCAAGCATCTTCTGGGTGAATACGCCGGCGACCTTCTAGCACCGCCACTGGCTCTGAAAAGAACTCGAGATCATCTTCAAAGTCGCCAATTCAAGTCACTTGACAATCATTCAAGTTACTTGAATACTCCCCATGCAATCCAAAAACATGGGGAACGATCATGCATCTCAAGAAATACCTGTTCGGTTGCGCGATTGGTGCAACCGTAGCATTTGCCTGCAGTGCCGGCGCCGCGATGGCGAATACGCTGGCTCTCGTAACGATCAACCAGCAGGCTCTGTTCTTCAACCAGATCAATGACGGCGCCAAGGAGGCGGCAAAGAAAGCCGGCGCCGACCTTGTCATATTCAACGCCAACAACGTGCCCAGCGCGCAGAATGATGCCATCGAGAACTACATAACCCAGAAGGTCGACGGCATCATCTTGGTCGCCATCGACGTAAACGGCGTGAAGCCGGCAATCACCGCCGCCAAGAAGGCCGGCATCCCGGTCATCGCCATCGATGCCCAGATTCCAAACGGCGACAACATCGCCTTCGTGGGTGTCGACAATACCAAGGCGGGCGAGGAGATCGGCAAATTCTATTCCGACTACGTCAAGGATAAGATGGGCGGCAGCGCCAAAGTCGGCGTTGTCGGCGCACTGAACTCCTTCATTCAGAATCAGCGTCTCGATGGATTCGAGGCGGCGGTAAAGGCTGGTGGCCAGAAGGTCGACTTCCTCGATACCGTGGACGGCCAGAACGTGCAGGATGTTGCGCTCAGCGCGGCGGAAAATCTCATTACCGCCAATCCCGACATGACGACGTTGTATGCAACCGGTGAGCCCGCACTCCTTGGCGCCGTTGCCGCCGTTACCAGCCAGGGCAAAACGGGTAACGTCAAGGTCTTCGGCTGGGATCTGACCAAGCAGGCGGTCGAAGGCATCGATCAGGGTTGGGTGACAGCCGTTATCCAGCAGGATCCGGCCGGCGAAGGCAAGGCGGCCGTCGAAGCGCTCGTCAAGGTGAAAAAGGGCGAGAAGATCGATCCGATTATCAATGTGCCGGTGACCATCGTCACCAAGGAGAATGTCGACAAGTTCCGGGGCATGTTCAAATAGCTCCCGCATCTCGTCACGTCATGGCCGATCGCATCGGCCATGACGTTGTGGCATCATGGCTGAGGCCATTTCCGCAAGGCAGCATTGATATGACAAACGCTGATACCTACCGCGTCAGGATGACCGGCATTTCCAAACGCTATGGCACGATGCAGTCGTTGGACAATGTATCGTTGACCTTGAAGCCGGGCGAGGTCCTCGGCCTTGTCGGTGACAACGGTGCCGGCAAATCGACCTTGAGCAAGGTTCTTTCAGGCGCGGTGATCCCGGATTCGGGAACGATCGAGATCGACGGCAAACCGGTTTCCTTTGCCTCGCCCGCTGACGCACGCGCCGCGCACGTCGAGATGGTCTATCAGGACCTATCCCTCTGCGACACGGTCGATGTGGCGGGCAATCTCTTCCTTGGGCGTGAACCGAAATGGAAGCTTGCGGGCATCCCAATCCTCGACAAGAAGACCATGCATGAACGGGCGCGCCATATGCTGGAAGGGCTCGGCATCGTCATTCCGGACACGCATCTGAAGGTCGAGAATCTCTCAGGCGGCCAACGCCAGTCCATCGCGATCGGCCGTGCGGCATCATTCAATCCATCGGTCCTCATCATGGACGAGCCAACGGCCGCCCTGGCGGTTGCCGAAGTCGAGGCGGTGCTGGAGCTCATCCGCACGGTTAGCGCCCGTGGTGTCAGTGTCATTCTGATTACGCATCGGCTGCAGGATCTTTTCCTCGTCTGCGATCGCATCCAGGTCATGTATGAGGGGCAGAACGTCGCCGAGCGCCTCATCGCTGAAACGAATATAGAAGAAGTCGTCAACCTGATCGTCGGTCGCAAGTTCTCCGCACGCTCGGCCGGTCGACATACCGAGCGAGGCGCTTCCGTATGACCATGACATCCTCTCACGCCCAAACCGCCCCCTCATCCCGTTTGCGCAAGGCTCGCCTCTATGACAAGGCGATAGCTAATGGCGGCATCGTTTCGATCGCCCTGTTTTTCATCGCGGTCTGCATTTTCTTCTCCCTCTTTACAAACGTTTTTCTGACGACTCCCAATCTCTTGAACGTGGTCAGACAATCCGCCCCCTTGTTGATCGTGGCGGCGGCCATGACTTTCGTCATCACGACAGGCGGTATCGATCTTTCGGTCGGATCCGTATTGGCTCTTGCCGCAACGCTTTCGGCCGCCTGCCTTCAGGCTGGAATCGCATGGCCGATTGTCGTCGTTCTGATGATGCTTCTTGGGGCGGCGACCGGATTAATCCAGGGATATTTCATCGCCTATGAGCGGATCCCCGCCTTCATCGTCACGCTGGCTGGACTATCGGTCATCAGGGGCCTGGCACTGCTTATCACCGGTGGCTACTCGATTCCTGTCGATCCGCAGAGCCCGTTCACCGCAATCGGCCAAGCCTGGTTCGTTGGCATTCCTGCCCCCGCGATCATCGCGATCGTTGCCCTCATCGCGGCCTATATCGCCTTCAACGAAACGCCGTTCGGGCGATACGTTACCGGTATTGGTGCCAATGCCGAGGCGGTGCGCCGCGCCGGAGTCAACACGCGGCGCGTCACCCTATTCGTCTATGTGATATCGGGTGTCGCAGCCTCCATCGCCGGCATCATTCTTGCCGCGCGCCTGGGTTCCGGCTCTTCCAATGCCGGGCAAGGCTTCGAGCTCGATGTCATTGCCGCAGTTGTCCTCGGCGGTACGAGCCTGTTCGGTGGGCGCGGTTCAGTGGTCGGAACGGTGCTCGGAGCACTGACGGTTGCCGTTATCGCCAACGGCCTGATCCTCTCGCACATGTCGCCCTTCTTCACGCCGATCGTCACCGGGGTCATCATCCTCGTGGCAATCTGGTTGAACTTCCGCCTTTTCAAGGGCGCAGCAAGGGGCCGCTAAGCATGATGGATCATCTCTTCGCCGAGGGGGCCAGAACGCGTCATGCCATTGGCGTTCATACCGGATGCGCAATGACCGTGCTTGGCCCCATCCCGGTCACGGAAATGGGCGTGACGCTCATGCATGAGCATATCTTCCTGGATGGAGCGAGCTCCTGGAGGTGCCCTTGCCATCCCGACGAAAAGGCGATCGCCGAACAGCCGGTTGGAATAGAGATCATCGGCGAGTTGCGGATGAACCCCTATATGAGCCGCGACAACGTCTCGCTGGATGATCGGGATCTGGCGCTAGCCGAACTTTCCCGCTTCCAGAAGCTTGGCGGCCATACCGTGGTTGAAACCACCAACTTTGGCATAGGGCGCGATGCCGAACAATTGGCCCGCATTGCCCGCATGTCCGGTCTGAAGATCATCATGGGGACCGGATTCTACCTGGAGCATACGCATCCGGAGTGGCTGAAGGGCATGGATCTGGACGAGGTCACCGCCTTCATCGTCAACGACGTCGGCGGCGGCGAAACCCAGCCAGACATCATGGCAGGCATCATCGGCGAGGTCGGCGTCAGCAAGGATTTTACGTCCGAGGAACAGAAGTCCCTGAGGGCATCCGCGCGTGCCTCGCGGTTGACCGGCCTGCCTCTATCCATCCATTTGCCGGGATGGGAGCGGCTTGCTCATCGGGTGCTGGACGTGGTCGAGGAAGAAGGCGCGGATCTGCGTCACACTGTGCTCTGCCACATGAATCCCAGCCATGATGATCTCGATTATCAAAAGAGCCTCGCAGAGCGCGGCGCTTTCCTGGAATATGACATGATCGGCATGGACTATTATTACGCCGATCAGGATGCCCAATCGCCATCTGACGAGGAGAACGCCAAGGCGATCAGAGCGCTCGTGGAGCTGGGCTTTGCCGATCGGCTGCTTCTGTCTCAGGACGTCTTTCTCAAGATCATGCTGACCCGCTATGGCGGCTTCGGCTATGGCTATATTCTCAAGCATTTCCTGCCGCGACTGAAGCGTCACGGGGTCGATCAGCAGGCGATCGACCAAATGCTGATCACCAATCCCCAATCGGTATTTTCCGCCTCGGCCTGAAGGTCGGGTGCATCCAAGGAGCAGACATGAGCAAGAAAAAGGTTCTTCTGGCGGGTGAATCATGGGTTTCGACCGCCACCCATATCAAGGGTTTCGATCAGTTTCCGACGGTGACCTATCACACCGGTGCCGACGAATTGCTGAAGGCATTGAAGGACAGCGCCTTTGACGTCACCTTCATGCCTGCCCATGAGGCGCAACGTGATTTTCCGCTGACAGCCGAAGCACTCGCGGAATATGACGCCATCGTTCTGTCCGATATCGGCGCAAACACGCTGCTATTGCACCCTGATACCTGGATTCATTCCAAGAGGACCCCGAACCGGCTGAAGCTGTTGCGCGATTACGTTACAAATGGCGGCGCGCTGCTGATGTTCGGCGGCTATTACAGCTTCCAAGGCATCAATGGCGGCGCGCGCTATCATAAAACGCCGGTGGAGGAGGTGCTGCCGGTAACCTGCCTTGCCTTCGATGACCGCGTTGAAGTTCCCGAGGGGTTTTCGCCCGTTGTGACGGGCAATGACACCCACCCGGTTCTCAAGGGCCTCGGAAAAGATTGGCCCTATCTTCTCGGCTTCAACGAGGTGAAGGTGAAGCAAGGAGCTGACGTGCTTGCGACGGTTTCAGGCGAATATGGTTCGCAGCCACTTTTGGTAACGGGCACCTATGGCGCCGGCAGAACACTCGTCTGGACTTCGGATGTCGGTCCACACTGGCTGCCGCCGGAGTTCATTGCATGGAACGGCTACAAGACGCTCTTCGAGCAGATGCTGGCCTGGGCAACGTTCAAGGACTGACGCCCATGCGCCTCCATGTCGTCGGCAATGTCTGCGTCGATACGAGCTTCCGCCTGCCGCGCTTGCCGCGGCCAGGGGAAACGCTCAACGCGACCTCGATCGCTGAAGGCATAGGAGGCAAGGGTGCCAATCAAGCGGTGGCGGCGGCGCGAAGCGGGGCAGCGGTGTGCTTCTGGAGCGCGCTTGGCGACGACGACATGGCGGATGACGTACGCGAGATGCTGAAGGGTGACCTTGAGGTCGATCGGCTGATCCGCCTGCCTCTTTCCACCGACCGTTCGACGATCCTGTTGGAAGAAAGCGGCGAAAACGCCATCGTCAGCGCCGTCGCCTGCGCGCGAGCCTTCGATCCGATCCGGCAATCGGCCCTGACGCGGACCTGGAGCAAGGGCGACATCCTTATGATGCAGGGCAACCTGTCCAGGGAGATCACCGCCACCTGTCTGGAACTTGCCGGAAGGTCAGGTCTGAGGACGGTGCTCAATGCCAGTCCGTTGTCGGACCTGACGGTCGAGGATGTTGCCAATGTGGATCTCGTCATCGTCAATCAAGGCGAAGCCGCGGCCCTGACGGGTGTGGAAAGCCCAACGGCAGCGGCAAACCTGCTGTTCGGCAACGGAGCGAGAAGCGCCGTGGTTACGCTTGGAAGCCAAGGCAGCCTCATATGGGATCAGGCGGATCAAACACCAGTTTTCCTCGCAGCGCCCAAGAGGGCAGTCTTTGATACCAGCGGCGCCGGTGACTGCTTTGCGGGCGTTCTCGTCGGCCTGCTCGCACAAGGAAAAACCCTGACTGCAGCTGCGAAAGTGGCAACCAAGGCCGCCGGCATCTCCGTCGGTCGTCCTGGAACGCTCGCCTCCTATCCCTCGCGGGTGGAAATTTCGGACATCATCAAGAGATCAGAACTGGAAAACACATGAGTGGGACAATGAAACCCATCGCGCAGATAGCTGGCAACGCGCTCATCGATCTTTTCGGGCGCGAAAAGGCGATCATTGGCGTCGTTCATCTGGCGCCGCTTCCCGGCGCGCCGCGCTATTCGGGCGACGAGATTGAGACCGTCTACCAGCGCGGACTTGACGATGCCCGCGCCTACCTTGCGGGCGGCTGCGACGCCGTGATCATCGAGAACCATGGCGACATTCCCTTTTCCAAGCCCGATGATATCGGCCCCGAAACCTCAGCTTACATGGCCGTCATCTCCGATCGCATCCGCCGTGAACTCGGCGGTCCGATCGGCATCAATGTTCTTGCCAATGCCGCCATTCCGGCGCTTGCAATCGCCAGTGCCGCGGGCGCGGGCTTCGTTCGCGTCAATCAATGGGCAAACGCCTATGTCGCCAATGAAGGCTTTATCGAGGGCGAAGCGGCCCGCGCAATGCGCTATCGCGCAAGGCTCAATGCCCATGGCATCCGCGTCTTTGCCGATGCGCATGTCAAACATGGCGCGCATGCCATCGTTGCGGACCGACCGATCGAAGAACAGGTCAAAGATCTTGTTTTCTTCGACGCAGATGTGGTTATCGCCACAGGGCAAAGGACGGGCCATGCAGCCGATCTCGACTACATCAGAATGATCAAGCAGGCGGCGGGCCTGCCGACACTCGTCGGCAGCGGCGTGACGCCGGATAATGGTAACGACATTCTGTCGGTAGCCGATGGCGTGATCATTGCAAGCTCGCTGAAGTATGACGGCGTCTGGTGGAATGCGGTCGACCCGCTGCGCGTGACGAACTTCGTGGCAGGCATCCGCCGATGAATGCATGCCCGAAGATCAATGCGCCGCGCCTGCTGCAGCGCATTGCCGATTTTGCAGCCATCGGAGCGACCGCAGCGGGTGGAGTGAACCGTCAGGCGCTGAGCGCGGACGATCGCGCAGCCCGACGGCTGCTTGCGGAACTGGCCGCTGCACGGGGATTTGACATCTATCAGGATGCAGTAGCCAACCTATTCATCCGGCGCGAGGGACGCGATCCTTCACTTCCGCCCGTGCTGATCGGCAGCCATCTCGACAGTCAGCCTACGGGAGGCAAGTTCGATGGTGCGCTCGGCACACTGTCTGCCTTCGAAGTGCTGGAAGCCTTGGATGACGCAGCGCTAGCCACGGAGCGATCCGTGGAAGTGGTGTCGTGGACCAATGAGGAAGGCAGCCGCTTTTCTCCCGGTTGCATGGGTTCAATGGCCTTTGTCGGCGCGGGCGACATACTGGGTTGGCAGGACATGCGTGGCGTCGACGGAGCGAGATTTGGCGATGAACTGGCAGCAACATTGAATGCGCTGCCGGAAGCTGTGGCGCGGCCGATTGGCCATTCCGTTTCCGCCTTAGTTGAAGTGCATATCGAGCAAGGCCCTGTGCTCGAACGCATGGGCGTGCCGATCGGCATCGTCACCGGCGTCCAGGGAACCAAGTGGCTAGAGATATCCTTCACCGGCGAAGCAGCCCATGCCGGTACGACACCACTGGAATTCCGCAGGGATCCGATGGCGGCAGCGGTCACCGCGATCGCGCACCTTCAGCAAGTCGTCATGCCTGCTGATCCGCTGGCGCGGCTGACGGTTGGTCGCATGACCATCGAACCCAGTTCAGTCAACGTCATCCCGAGCAAAGTCACGTTCACAGTCGACATTCGTCATCCGCGGGAAGACGCGCTTTCTTCCATACAAGCCCAGATCGATGCTGAATGCCGCGCGTCGGCCAAGCATCATATGGTCGATGTGCATATCGAAAAACGCTTCGACTTGGCTCCCGGACAATTCGACATGACAATCGTCGATGTGATCGACAATGCATGCGAAAGGCTCGGCGTTTCCAACATGAAATTGGTTTCCGGCGCCTTCCACGATGCACTTTTCGTCAGCCGCGTTGCACCGACAGCGATGATCTTTGTTCCATGCCGCGACGGTATCAGTCACAACGAAGCTGAATTCGTCACCTCAGAGCATATCGAGATAGGCGCAAAGGTCCTGCTCGAGACCGCTCTATCTCTGGCTCGAGGACCAATCCTCAACGCTCCTTAAGGGTGGCCGAAGATAGCAACACGACGAGAATAAAGCCGAGAGATGCGAACACGCGCCCTGATTGACCGCCACGATTTGAACTACCTCAATGCATCGCATTGAATAGATTCGAACTGACGACCCTCAACCGATCAACCCTCCAAGCCATTACTGTTGTTTTGTCAAGCGAAGTGAGGATTTGACCCCGCCAGTCGCCTTAAGGAAAATCTAACCGACGTGCCGTCATTCGCTAAGCCGACGACCTGCGCTTGGAAGTGTCACCTGCCTGCGATTATTGAGAATGTCCCTATCGCTTGTCGGCGGTTCCAATCCATACCTTCCATGGCGGTATCAGAAATAGTTTTTGATCTATGATTTGAACTTGAGACCGATTGTGCTGGCGCGCGATAGCCCGGGCACGATCTGAGCCCGACCGCGGCCCCCCGGAGGCGCCCCAATGATCTTCGGGGTGCTGCGCCGCTCCCCGTTCGAGGGCCCAGACGCCATGGCCGGAATCAAGGCATCAACGACGTTCGCAGATTGCAGTCGTGGTTCTAGCTTCAGGCGACTTAAAGCACGCGCAATCTCGCGCGTGCCCTCGCAGGAGCGCATCGATGACGCAACTCAAGGACTTTGTAATCGAGGCTCATGGCGGCCTCGATCGCTGGCGGCAATTCAACCAAGTCTCCGCCGATCTCATCCAGGGCGGTGCCCTGTGGCCATTGAAGGGGCACCCCGACACGCTCACGCGCGCTACCGTCACGGTGGGCATCAACGAGGAATGGGCGTCGCATGCGCCCTTCGGCGCCGGAGACCGACGCTCTCGCTTCACTCCGGATCGCGTGGCGATCGAGGGTGGTGGCGGCGTGGTTCTGGAGGAGTTGAGGCAGCCCCGCGCCAGCTTCTCCGGCCATTCGTTGCAGACGCCATGGAGCGAGCTCCAGCTGGCCTATTTCGCTGGCTGCGCCATGTGGACCTATCTCAACATGCCGTTCCTGCTTGCCTGGCCGGGGGTTGAGAGCGAGGAGCTGGAGCCCTGGCCGGCCGACAGTGGTGACTGGCGCCGCCTCGCCGTGCGGTTTCCCGCCGGCATCGCGACGCACAGCACGGTGCAGACACTCTATTTCGACGGTGACGGCCTGCTGAAGCGCCATGATTATGACGTCGAGATCTCCGGCAACACGCCCGGCGCTCATATCATTGAAGGCTACACGGAAGCATCCGGCATCAAATTCCCCACGAAGCGCCGGATCTATGCTCGCCAACCCGATGGCAACTTCAGCACCGATCCGCTCGTCGTCTCCATCGATCTCTCGAACATCCGTCTCAGCTAGCCGCAGGCTCCGAACCCCGAGCATCGGCTATCCTGGCGACCCACCATGGCTGGAACCGGCGCGGTCCATGGCTTCCCAGAGCGCCCCAGCGCCATTTCCCTTAAGGTGACAAAATCATGAAAGCTATCGGTTTCCGCTTCTCCCTCCCAGTCAGCGATCCGGCATCCCTCGCCGACATCGATCTGCCTCGGCCGGAGCCCACAGGGCGGGATCTTCTCGTAAGGATCGAAGCCGTGTCGGTAAATCCGGTCGACACAAAGATGAGGATGCGGCCTCCGACGGAACCGGGGTCCTGGAAGGTGCTCGGCTGGGACGCCGCCGGTACCGTGGAAGCGGTCGGTCCCGACGCGACCCTCTTCGTTCCGGGTGACACGGTGTTCTATGCGGGCGCACTCGGCAGCGCCGGGACGAATGCCGAATTCCATCTGGTCGATGAGCGGATCGTCGGCGGGAAGCCCGCCTCGCTCAGCTTCGCTGAGGCGGCGGCCCTGCCGCTGACCGCCATCACCGCCTGGGAGACCCTGTTCGACCGGCTCGACATCCGCAGTGCCGTGCGGGGTGCCGCAAATGCTCTCCTCATCATCGGCGGTGCCGGCGGGGTCGGATCGATTACGACGCAGCTCGCCCGCAAACTCACCGACGTGACCGTGATCACGACGGCGTCGCGAACGGAAACGGCGGAATGGAGCCGCGGCCTCGGCGCGCATCATGTGATCGATCATTCGAAGCCACTCTCGGCGGAGATCGAGCGGATTGGGATCGGACAGCCGGCTTTCGTGTTCTCGACCACCAATACGGACCAGCATCTCGCCGAGATCGCCAAGCTCATCGCGCCGCAGGGCCGCTTTGCCCTGATCGATGACCCGGCGGTGCTCGATGTGTCGCCGTTCAAGGTGAAGAGCGTATCCGCGCACTGGGAATTCATGTTCACGCGCTCGATGTTCGGCACGGCCGACATAGCGGAACAAGGGGCGCTGCTCAACGAGGTATCGCGGCTGGTCGATGCCGGGACGCTGAAGACTACCCTGACCGAAGTCTTCGGGACCATCTCGGCCGAGAACCTGCTCCGGGCCCACGCCCTGATCGAGAGCGGGCGCGCCAGGGGCAAGATCGTGCTCGCGGGCTGGCCGACATCAGGCCAGAGCTGATCGAACCATGCGAGCCGCGCGGCTGTGAAAAAAAGATCCATGAAAGCCTCCAACTTACCGATCGTTCCCGCATCCTTCTTCGGCATGGTGCTCGGCTTGGCCGGGCTCGCCGGCGCCTGGCGCGCCGCGCATCTCGTCTGGGGCCTTCCCGCCCTCATTGGAGAACTGGTGATGATGGCCGCAGCGCTCGTGTGGCTTGCGCTGGCGATCCTTTACGGATTGAAGTGGCTTGTGGCGCGCGAGGCCGCGCTGGGAGAAGCCGCGCATCCGGTGCAATGCTGCTTCATCGGACTTGTGGGTGTTGCGACCATGCTGGTGGGCGCGGGGGTCATTCCCTATTCCCAGGGTGTCGCTGTTGGGCTTTATATCGTGGGCGCCGTGTTCACGGCTGGCTTCGCCGTGTGGCGGACGGGCAGCCTCTGGATGGGTGAGCGTGATCCTGGCCATACGACGCCGGTGCTTTATCTGCCGACCGTCGCCGGCAGTTTCGTCGCGGCCACGGTCGTCTCTGCCCTCGGCCTTCCCGATGCCGGACAGTTCTTCTTCGGGGCAGGTTTCTTCGGCTGGCTCGCGATTGAGTCCGTGTTGCTGCACCGGTTGCTGGCGGCGCCTGGCATGGCGAACGCACTGCGGCCGACCCTGGGCATACAGCTTGCGCCACCCGTGGTCGGCGCGGTCTCGCTCATCGCGGTCGCGCCGCAGGCTCCATGGGTGCTAGCCCACGGCATGATCGGCTATGGCGTCCTGCAGGCCCTGATCTTGCTCAGGCTGCTGCCCTGGATCCTGCGCGAGCCCTTCGCGCCGTCCTATTGGTCTTTCACCTTCGGCGTGACAGCGCTTGCCACGGCGCCGATGCGCCTTCTGCTGCTCGGTGATGATGGCGCCGTTCGCTATCTCGCGCCGGCGCTGTTCGTCTTCGCCAACCTGGTCGTGACGCTCGTGGCTGGAGGCACGCTTTACCGCTTCTGGGAGCATCGCGTGCGCGCGCCGAACACCAAGTCCATCTCGAAACCAACAAGCTCCACCCTGCCAAATTGAAGTCTCATCATCTCAGTTTGCTCGATTGGAGCGGACAATCGCTGCTGGCAAACATCGGGAAACACGGCAAAAGCGGTCCGAAGCTTTTCAGGTTCCTTGAGCACAACCCAGGGACGGGTCTAGAGATTGCCGGTGGCACTAGAACCCTCTTCAGGGAGAGATCGGCAAGGCTGTCATAGCCAGGCCGCGCTCTATGCGACGTTCCGCGTCGCGCTATTCGAGGCTGAGAACGGGAAGGCGATCTTCGAGCATGGCCGCTCCTCATACGTCTTTAGGCTGTTCGGTGATCCTGCGCGAGAGGTATGACTCTATCGAAGCGACCGGCTAGATTGCAGCGAGAGGTCCGGCATCATTGCGGATCGCCCTCGGAACCTCGCCGTGCACCCTCGCAAACGCGAGACGCATCCGTTCCCGATTGGCAAATCCCACCTCTCGGGCGATCACCTCGATCGGCAGCCGACTCTGCTCCAGCATCAGCTTCGCGGCCTCGACTCGCAGCGCCTCGACCGCCTTCGCCGGCGTCGTGCCGGTTTCCGCGCGGAAGAGCCGCGTGAACTGGCGCGGGCTGAGACAGGCAGCCTCGGCAAGATCCTCGATCGTGAGGCTTTGGGCCAGGTTCTGGCGGGCGAAATTCAACGCGCGCTGGACCCTGTCCTCATTGGTGCCAAGGTCGAGCAGCGTGGAATGTTGGGACTGGCCGCCAGAACGGCGATGGTACATCACCATGCCTTTGGCAACCGAGCGGGCGACCTCGACGCCGTGGTCGCGCTCGATAAGGCCGACGACAAGATCGGTTCCCGCCGTCATGCCCGCCGATGTCCAGATCGGGCCGTCCGCAATATAGATCTTGTCCATCTCGACCTGGCAACTCGGAAACCGCTCCTGCAGGGTCTGGGCATAACGCCAATGCGTCGTAGCACGCCGGCCATTCAGCAGCCCGGCGTCTCCCAGAATGAACGAACCGAGGCAGATGGCGGCGACCCGTCTGGCATCGCGCGCGGCGGCCCGAAGCAGCCGGATGAGACCCGGCGAGGATGTGGGAATCTCCAGGCCCGCGGCGGCGATCAGCGTGTCGTAGGGCGCGTCATCGAACGCTTCCGTCATGACCTGCATGGCGGACGACGAGGCGACCAGTCCGCCCTCCTCCGAGAGCACGCGCAAGTCGTAGAGCTTCTTGCCTGCTTGCTTATTGGCCACGTCGAACGCCGCGACGGCGCCGAAGCAGACGGGTTGGAAACCGGGACACAGGACGAGGCCGATCTTCATGTTTTCTCCGAGAGGTTCGTTTCCGCCTAAATAGTTGTTTCAGCGGTAGCTCGCCATACCCATGGCCGGAATGATGGCATCTACGTCCTGTCGGCTTTGGAACACCACTGATAGCCATTTCCCGGATTTCAGAACCAGGAGCGTACAATGTCACTCGAAACCGTAAAGACCGAGCATCTCGACGCCGGCGGCGTCCGCTACGCCTACAGGCGCCTTGGCCCTAGCACCGGAATGCCGCTCGTTCTGCTGCAACATTTCACCGGGACCATGGACGCCTGGGACCCGGCGGTGGTGAACGCACTGGCCGAGACACGGCCCGTCATCGTATTCAACAACCGCGGCATCGGCACCTCGACCGGCCGGACACCCGACACCGTGGAGCACATGGCGGCGGATGCCGAGGCATTCATCCGTGGTCTCGGCCTCGCCAAGGTCGATCTTCTCGGCTTCTCGCTGGGCGGCATGCTCGCCCAGGTCCTCGCGGTCGAGCATCCGGAGCTGATCCGCAAGATCATCATCGCCGGCGCGGCGCCGCGCGGCGGCGAGGAGCATCTGCTCGCCGTGGTGGAGGACGCCTTCGCGAAAGGCGCGCCGGATGTGCGCCTGCCCCTGTTCTTCACGCCTTCCGACGACAGCCAGCGCGCCGGCCGCGCCTTCGTGGCCCGCGCCACCGCGCGCACTCAGGGCCGCGATCCGGATAGCGGCGACGATGTCAGCGAGCCTCAGGCCAAGGCCATCATCGGCTGGTGCGCAGCCAATGACGAAGGCGACAAGACGCTGCGCGCCATCACCCAGCGCACGCTCATCGTGCATGGCAGCGACGACACGATGTTCCCCAGCATCAACGCCTACACCATGTTCAAGGCGATGCGGAACGCGCAGCTAATCCTCTATCCGGATTCCGGCCACGGCGCGCTCTTCCAATACCCGGAGACTTTCGTCGCCCACTGCCGAACCTTCCTGGACGCCTGAGGGAGACGACAGATGAACGACCTTCAGCAAATGGCGATCGAGGCCCATGGCGGCCTTGAACGGTTCCGGCAGTTCTCCTTTCTGACGGCCAGGCTCCACCAGTTCGGCATTCTCTGGAATCTCAAGGGCAAGCCCGATACGCTTACCCAAGCCAATCTGCGGGTGAACCTCCGAACGGAGGAGGTCTCGCACTGGCCTTTCCACCCGACCCGGAATCGCTCCCGGTTCACCCCGACGAGGTGACGATCGAGACACCGGATGGCGATTTCATCGAGAAGCTCCCGCGGCCGCGCGCGACTTTCGCGGGCTTCGCCATGGAGACGCATTGGAGCGACCCGCAACTCGCCTATTTCGCGGGCTACACGATGTGGACCTACCTGACGTCACCCTTCATCTTGGCACAGCCTGGCATCGTGACGGAGGAGATCGCGCCCTGGTCGGAGCAAGGCGAGACGTGGCGCCGACTGCGGGTGACCTTTCCCGCGGCCATTGCCACCCACAGCAGGGAGCAGACCTTCTACATTGGTCCGGACGGCTTGATCCGGCGTCATGACTATGAGGTCGAGATCCAGGGTAACAACGCGGCGGCCCGCTATCTCCTCGATCCCGTCACGGTCGAGGGCATCGTGCTGCCCTCCAAGTTCCGCGTCTTTCCCCGCAACCCGGACAATACGCCTGCCACCGAGCTCCTCATCGTCGGGGTGGATCTCTCGGACTATCGTTTCGAGTGACGCCGTTCGCCGACCTGGCCCCATCATCTGAAAAATTCGAAAATGGAGTTTCCTATATGGCCACCCTCAAACTCGCCGACGGCACCGAGATCTTCTACAAAGACTGGGGGCCACGAGACGCGCGGCCGATCGTGTTCCATCACGGCTGGCCGCTCAGCGCGGACGATTGGGACGCGCAGATGCTGTTCTTCCTCTCCCATGGCTATCGCGTGATCGCGCACGACCGGCGCGGACACGGCCGCTCAAGCCAGACCGACACCGGCAATGACATGAATGGTGGCGTCGCCTTAACTAATTCTGGCCGAAGGAGGGGCTTGTGCGCCGAACGTCAGAGCACGCTGGACAATGCGATTTCACGCCAGGTTGTGACGGCATCGGCGCGGAGTTGGCGGTGGGCTGCGGCAGTGTGACATTTCCGATGTAGGTGGAAGAGGTTGGCGATCTGGCCATGGGCTGAAACGAAATGTTGGCATTGTCGCGTCGACTTGAAGCGCATCATGCGCCTCTCTCGTCGTCTCAGCGGAAGATGAGAATTTTCAGCGCGGTTGTTCAATCCTTTATGCGAGCGATGCTCGACGTCTGGCATCAACTCAGCCCTTGCGGCGGCGTAAGAGCGCAACTTGTCGGTTACCATCACTCGCGGCATGACGCCCTGTCCTTTGAGCAGCTTGCGCATCAGCCGAAGAGCTGCCTTTTTGTTTCTCCGGCTTTGCAACAGAGCATCGAGAACGAAACCATCCTGATCTACGGCACGCCAAAGCCAATATTTCCTGCCCTTGATCGAGACGACCAGGCGAGTGGCGCAGGGGAATTTCACCCCCACGCTCTCTCAGAACCGGACGTGATACTCTCGCATCATCCGGCTCCCATTGTTCGACCGTATCCATGAAGCAGAGGCCAATGGGCGAACAGCCGAGGTTGGCGCTGCGCGATGCGCAAAAGCCAATGCCGGGATCGCCGCTTATGCCCACGCAAGGACTTGTACTTTCCCGAGGCCCATCGGGCCAAGTATCGCTCGACACTCCAGAGCGTAGGTTGGAGAGCTGAAGGACAGAACCGACCATAGTAATTGATCCAGCCGCGGATGTACGAGTTGAACATCCGTGCCAGATCATCGAGAGCCCTGTCACTGCGAAGGTGCAAGGACCAACTACGGATCGTGCCCCGTATCGCCTTGAGCGCCGTCGGACTGGCCGCAGGACCGAATGAAACACCCATGCCCCCGGCCTTCTTGCTCACAAGTCTCGGCCGGAAAGCGTAGCCGAGAAAGTCGAACTTGTAGACCGGATGAGTGCCTCGCCGACTTTCATCCCTGCAATAGACGATTTTGGTCTTGTCAGGATGAAGCGTCAGCCCACAATCAGTAAAACGCGCGTCCAGAGCGTTCCGAAGCGCCATCGCCTGGTCCTCGGTCCGACAATGACAGATCGCGTCGTCAGCATAACGCTCAAACGGAATGTTCGGGAAATTCCGACACATCCACATGTCAAACGCATAGTGAAGAAAGAGGTTTGCCAAGAGAGGGCTGATTACCCCGCCCTGTGGCGTTCCTCGTTCTCTGGCGACGAGATTTCCGTCCGGCATCTGCACTGGCGCTTTCAGCCATCGTTCAATGTATAAAAGCACCCACGGGCAATCGGTGTGCTTGCGCACAGCCCGCATCAGCAGGTCCGGTTCAATGCTATCAAAGAAAGCCTTGATATCGAGATCAAGAACCCAGTTGTAACGCCAGCATCGCTGCCGCGCCACGCTGATCGCATCGAGTGCCGATTTGCCGGGCCGATACCCATAGGAATCCGGATGGAATTCAGGCTCCACCGCCGGTTCCAGATGGCGTTTGACCACCATCTGCGCAATGCGATCGGCGACCGTGGGTATGCCCAGCGGGCGCGTCTTCCCATCGCTCTTGGGTATGTCGACCCGCCGCACCGGCGGCGGAAAGTAGCTGCCCGACGCCAGCCGATTCCAGAGCTTGTACAGGTTGTTCGTAAGATCAGCCTCAAAGTCCAAAATCGTCTGGCCGTCAATACCAGCCGCTCCTTGGTTGGCTCTAACCCTCTTATATGCTTCCCACACCTCCCTTTTCGGGATCGCGTACGGCTTTGCTCTATCCACGAGGATCCTCCCGTCGCCGGTTGTCCACGCTCCAGAGCTGAACAACGCAGCCCCTTCGCTCCAGCCCCATTACAGGACCTTCAGCACTACTACGGGCTGCTCCGCCCCTGTGCTCCGCTTCGGTAATCTCACCCTCGCAGGGACCGCCGGCTTGGGTTTCTCCCTTAACATCGGAGCGACAGGTTCCCGCGTTCCACACGAAAGCCTGGTTAAGAGTCACGCCGCCTTCATGCCGGATGCCGCCTGGGCAGAAATCAGGTCGCCCCCCAGACTTGTCCCGGGCTAACGAATTCCTCCCGGTTTCGACATCATCTTGCACTTTTCGACACGTCATCAGCGGTTCGCTTGCGCTCGTCTCTCTAAACCTCACCTGACGGACTAACGTCCGCCTTTTCTGCAACGCTCACCACCACGGCTCTTTACCGTTGCAGCTTGCAGTGGTTTGAAACCTACCCCTGACGGTCGGCTTCGAGGGACCATACCCTCATCTTCCGTGCAGCTCGGCTCCCACACTGCTGTGGGTGCCTCGCGGCACACTCTCGTCGAGGTGCCACTTGGCGGCAAGCCGACCGGCGGAGCGCCGCCGGATTTCATTCGCAAAGTGCCGACCAAATTTATCGGCCCAAAGGCGCACGGTCTGGTGCGAGACGATGATCCCACGTGCCGCAAGCAAATCTTCGACCATCCGCAAACTGAGCGGGAACCGAAGATAGAGCCAGACGGCGTGAGCAATCACTTCAGCTGGGAAACGGTTGCGGCGATACAGCAGATCACGAGCAGTTTGGGTCATGCCACAAAATCGCACAGGCCAATCGCCGACAGGTTAACGTTACGATGCCCACGCAGCCATTCGGTGGGCTCAAAGCGGCCGACGCGCAATGCTGCCTCTCTAACCCAGTCCATATCCCATTTCGATACGGTTCTAAGCGTTCATCCGATCGGGGGATTTCCGAGAAACGGGATTCGCTCCCAAGCTTTGCCGTCGAAACGCACGATGTCTTCGTAGCCAATGGCCCAGAGCACTCCATCGACGACCTGCAAGATGTGGCCGTCCTCGAATTCCGGAACCAATCCTGTTTTGACGGGGCTGACGGAGCCGTCGACATAGACGTAAAGCCCGAGATTTGTCGCCAGGAAGAGCTGATCGCCATAAATGGTGACGCTCAGATACTCGCGGGAGCGCACGGGCTCTAGGACATTTCTGAATCCGTCAATGTGATTGCCATGCAGCAGGGTGCCGTGGCGGCCGCATGCCCATACCGAGGCTTCGTGCTCGATATGAATGCTGCTGATCGCAGGAATATTGTGTGCGACCGCCTCCCATCCATGGCTGCCCCAATAGTAAAGAACGCCGTCGTCCACGTTCGCACGCCAGCCGCCGACATAGATCTCCTGTTCGTTGGGAC
The DNA here is from genome assembly GCF_047041135.1 of Rhizobium sp. WW22. Taxonomy (NCBI): domain Bacteria; kingdom Pseudomonadati; phylum Pseudomonadota; class Alphaproteobacteria; order Hyphomicrobiales; family Rhizobiaceae; genus Rhizobium; species Rhizobium sp. WW22. The sequence goes on along the minus strand of NZ_CP178199.1, from coordinate 14,922 downwards.
CGGCGATCGTCCTGAGGCTGAGATCATGCTGGTCACCCTTAACCTGCAGCAGCCCCTCATCGATGTGTTCCCATACCCCCGTCTCAAGCCGTCGGTAGACTTGGCCACCACCACCGCAGGCATGGAGTCGATTGCCGATCTGCGTAATGGCCTTGACGTAGCCCCACCCTTCGGAATCATCGCTCCAGAGACCGGAGCCGACAATTCGCTCTGTCTCCGGCTCGCGTCCGGCCGGCAAATAGAAAACATCGCCGTCCTCTTCCAGAAAAACATAACTGGTCGTCACAGCAGCGTCGGGATCCGGCTGCGGCACGAATGACGTAGCGTCCGCAATCGTGACTGGCAGGTCGAAATAGGTCCAGGGCGGATCTTTCTCAGCCCGAAACAGGCAAAGGCGAGCGAAGCCATCAAAGCGCTCGTCCCGATTAGAGCAGGCCAGAAACAGTTCGTTGCGGGATTTGGCAACGGCCGCCTCGAACATCAGTGGAATGTCATCGGGTTTAGCAAGAGGCTGCATAACTATTTCCTTCATAGCGGGTAATCTGACAACGCGCATGTTGCCTATAGCTTTGCCCCATCTCAACTTGCCCGATCGCAGCGAGACCTGTTGCAACATAAGCATGAAAAAACTATCTGAAAACGGTCATCTTCAAATATCTAGAGGTGTCGTTTTGCATTTAACCGGGTTCTTCCTCAATTTCTGTGGTTAACAGAGTGTTAGCGCCACGACTGCTATCTGCGGGGATGCGAACGCAATCGAAATGGTCACCCGGCCCAGGGGTCAAAATTCTGGGTATCACGCTTCATGATGAAGAAAACTGGGTTGTTTCGGCTGCTGCGAAACCGGTCGGCATCTGCCCAGATTGCGGAACACGAAGCCGACACAGGCACGGCTGGCACAACCGCCGCCTCCAGGACTTGCCTGTTCAAGGTCAAGTGGTGAGAATCAAACTCGCTCTGAACCGATGGCAGTGTCGACACAGGAAATGCGGGCGACGAACCTTCACCGACAGATTGCCCGGGATTGCTGCACCCTATATGCGACGAACTGGGCGGATGGCGGAGATTGTCGGCTTGATTGGCCACAGACTAGGTGGTCGTCCAGGAGAGAACTTGATGCATCGGCTCGGTATGCCGGTCAGCGACGACACGATCTTGCGGCAGTTGAAGCGCGGTAATCCGGCATCCATACAAAAAGACACTATTCGGGTCGTGGGCATTGATGATTGGAGCTGGCGGCATTCCTCGCGATACGGGACAATCATGGTCGATCTTGAGCGTCATTCGGTCGTCGATGTTCTGGAGGACCGCAGCGTCGAGAGCGCAAAATCTTGGTTGCAAGAGCGTCCGACGATCGAGGTCGTGAGCCGAGATCGCTGCGGCTTGTATGCACAGGCAGCCCGAGAGGGGGCGCCCCAAGCCCGCCAGGTGGCTGATCGTTTTCATCTGGTTCAAAATCTCAGGGAGGCAATCAAGGAGCAGATCAGCGTTTATGGTCACGCCCATATTAGGCCGATACTCTCCGAAGATGCTATCGCCAGCGCCAGGTCACAACAGCGCCGTGCCCGCTTGGCGCACAGGCAATCTCGTCAGGAAATTTTCGACACGCTTCAAGCTTTGCGCCAGCAGGGCCTCACCTACAGCGAGATTGCAAGGCGGACCGGATACGAGCGCCGCAGCATCGTGAATTGGCTTACTTCCAATGCACCTCGTGACAGAAACCGGGCAGCGTTGAATTCGACATCGCCATTGTATTTTGAAACATTCCTGGCTGAGTGCTGGAAGAATGGAAACCGGGTTGGGCGCCATCTGTTTTACGACATCAAGAACCGCTGCTATACCGGCAGCCGCTCCAATCTGGAGCGCCTGTTGAAGGTTTGGCGTGAAGTCGAAAACATTCAACCCGACGAGCCGACTCCGGAAATGGATGTTTCAGAACCCGTCCGCGATCCCGATACGGGCCATATGATCTCGTCCGTAGTGGCTGCAGCTTTGTGCATAAAACCGCGCGGCATGCTGACAGATCGTCAGGCCAGAAAGGTCAATGCCTTGAAGCAGGGCTCTCGAGCATTCGCCATAATGCGTGGCTTGGCTATGCGCTTCAACGGCATATTGCGCAGCAGGAGCTCGCAAGCACTGGATGAATGGATGGACGATGCCGTCGACACCGAGCTCACGGCAATCATGCGTTTCGCCAGCATTTTGCGCCGGGATATTGATGCCGTCAAAAATGCAATCGAACTCCCTTGGAGCAACGGGCAAGCCGAAGGGCAGATCAACCGCCTCAAGATGCTGAAGCGAGCAATGTACGGTCGCGCCGGTCCAGAGCTGATGAGGGCGAGAATGCTGCCGCTGAATCACAGAAATTGAGGAAGAGCCCGATTAAATGCAAAACGACAGCTGGTCGAGACCGCGATCGGTCGTTACAAATCGATTATCGGACACCGGCTGCGGGCGCGCTCATTCGGAGCGCAGCGGACGGAAGTCGCCATCGGCTGCTCGGTCCTCAATAGAATGCTGGCATGCGCACGCCCGAAATCCGTCCGCTGCAAGACTGCAACGCCGTAGCAACAGCATCAAAGACGGAATTCCGTTCTTTCAACGAACCGCGCACCAAAGCCCATCCTTGACAGAGATGTCAAGTTGTCAATCCAGTTAGTGTAAGGACCACCAGAAGGTGTTATCCCGGTAACCGATTGGATAGCAACCGCTTACTCCGGTCCGCCACCAACTGCGTATTTCTAAGCCTGCGCGAGGCGTGTAATGTTTTCGCATCTTTTCGCTCAGGGGAGAAATCGTCGGTGGCAATTCAGGCGAACGCGAAGTACTTTGATGCCCGCTGGTGGAAGGCGGCCCTTTCGTCAAGGTTGAACGATGCAGTGACGTCGATTAGATTCGCTCCTTACGAAACGAGACTCACGGTCAACGGTATCGGGTTCAATTTCGCTGTCACGACGCCTCTCGCAAAGAATTGGTACGCGAGACATGCTAACATTCATTCCCACGAAATGGATGCTATAGCGCTGCTCGGCTTAATTGATGCCACTGTTTTCGAATGTGGTAGTCATCATGGACGTGACTGCATTCTCCTTTCGAAAATGGTTGGGGACGAAGGGAAAGTGGTTAGCTTCGAGCCCTTCCCCGAAAACTTCGATGCATTGCAGAAGAACCTCGAAATCAATCAGATTAGTAATACCGTTGCTATCAACGCGGCGGTAGGAGCAAAGCCTGGCGTATTGCATATCAAATCGCGTTCAAATGCGAAGGTAACCAGTCGGGGTGGCATTGCGGTTCCTGTTGTAACCCTCGACGAATGGGCAGAGACCAACACCGTTTGGCCAGACGTGATAAAAATTGACGTCGAGGGGTTCGAATTCGAAGTTCTGCGCGGAGCAGAGAAAATCTTACGGAGAACACCGGCGCTGTCGATCGAGATCCATTGCGACATCGTTGGCGAGTTCGGCGCGGAGCCAGAAGATATCTGGGGACTGATAGATATTACCAAATACGACATCTGGATTCAGCGAAACGATGGCGTTGCGGCCATACCATTGGTGCAAACAACCAAGCTGGAAGGGCGTCCGCATTTGCTCTTCTTGCCCAAGGACCGCCACGCGACAAGGCTATAAAGGTAATCTTGCTTCGAGTGGTGGCCCCGCACAGACGAGGGCCAGAACGTTCTCGTGAAAATTCTAGCCCTTCTTCTGATTGAGATAACCATGCTTAATATTGGTGGCGTCGCCTTAACCGCGTGGTTGGGATCGGCTTGATATTCGGATAGTCATGACCGAAGCCTCGCATGCCCACTTCAGACGCCATCGCTTTCCCGCTGAGATCATTGCCCATGCCGTGTGGCTCTACTATCGATTTCCGCTCAGCTTGCACGATGTCGAAGATCTGTTAGCCGAGCGCGGCATCGCCGTCTCGTTTCAGACCGTCGCGGAATGGGCGGCGAAATTCGGCTTGAAGTTCGCTCATCAGCTCCGACGCCGCTCACGAGGCCAGTTTGCCGACAAGTGGCAGCTCGATGAGATGGTGGTGACGATCAAGGGAAAGAAATACTGGCTATGGCCTATCAGGAGCCATGCTTCGCGTAGGAGGTTTGTCGCAATGCCTGCGCCTTGTGAAAGGGAGCTTCTGATTTTGCTTCAGCGGGAGTACGACGAGAGCAAGATTCCTGGTCGGATCCACATGAATGGAGCATGTCATCATAAGTCGTCCGGTGTCATCGTAGACTTGGGGCCTGGGGTATCGGAGTTCGCAGAGGACGAGATCGTAGAAGTGAGTTGGTTGCAGAATGTTTGTTTGCGCTGTGAATGTTTCGAGATGGGCTTGGGCCGAAAGTGCGAACATCAACGAATCAAATCTCGCTCTGCGGAGCGGCCTGGCACAGATTTCGTCATCGCGTCAGTAGTTTCTACAAACAAGCTCACTGACAATTAAACATGCAGGGACCGCCTTAATCACCGCTTCTCCGACAGCTCCTGGCTCAGCTCGGCCGTACATTACCGACATCTTATTTGATCAACTACAGGGTGTGCACTGACGGAGAAAATTCGATCTTTAGCTTATTATCATGTTTTCAGTACCGCAAAGATTGTGTTGACAGAATATCTACTCGCCCACATCATTTTGTAGGGCAAAATCAGCACTGCGGAGTGTGTGCCATGCAAGCCTGTTGGTTTTCACGCGGAACTGAGCCGGTCAGGCGCATAATTTCCATTGAGAATTGAGCCATGTGAACCTTCCCCCAACGCGGTGAGCGACAGGGGCAACGGAGTGATCCACATGGGACTTTTAAACATCATCCGTCGGATGGCACTGCGCGAGAAGTTGTCGGTGCGCGAGATCAGCCGACGAACCGGATTGTCACGCAATACGATCGCGAAGTATTTGAGCGCCGGCACGATCGAGCCGAAGTTTGCGGTACCGGAACGACCGAGCAAGCTCGATCCTTTTGCCGACAAACTGGCGGGCTGGCTGAAGACTGAGGCCGGGAAGTCGCGCAAGCAGCGCCGAACGCTGAAGCAGCTTCATGCTGATCTGACAGCTCTCGGCTTTACCGGCTCCTATGGTCGGGTCGCCGCGTTCGCCCGTGACTGGCGGGTTGAGCAGCAGACGGCTGGCCGCGGCATATTCGTTCCGCTGTCTTTCCGGCCTGGCGAAGCATTCCAATTCGATTGGAGTGAAGATTATGCCGTGATCGGCGGCGAACGCACAAAGCTGCAGGTCGCCCATATTAAGCTATCGCACAGCCGAGCGTTTCTGATCAGGGCTTACCTGCTGCAGACGCACGAGATGCTCTTCGACGCCCACTGGCACGGTTTCCGCGTGTTCGGTGGCGTACCTGGTCGCGGCATCTACGATAACATGAAGACGGCGGTCGATCGCGTCGGCCGCGGCAAGGAGCGGCAGGTCAATATCCGTTTCCTGGCGATGACGAACCACTACGTCTTTGCGCCTGAGTTCTGCAATCCAGCGGCAGGATGGGAGAAGGGTCAGGTAGAGAAGAACGTCCAGGATGCTCGACCGCGGTTGTGGCAACAGATGCCGGACTTTCCCGATCTGCCGGCGTTGAACGCCTGGCTGGAGCAGCATTGTCAGGATCTGTGGCGCGACACAGCGCACGGCACCTTGCCCGGTACGATCGCGCACGTCTGGTCGGCAGAGCGACCGGCATTGATGGCGCTCCCCGCTGCGTTTGACGGCTTCGTCGAGCAGAGCAAGCGCGTCTCTCCAACATGCCTGGTTACCTTCGAGCGTAATCGCTACAGCGTGCCTGCGTCTTTTGCGAACCGGCCAGTCAGCCTGCGGATCTATCCCGAGCGACTGGTTGTTGCGGCAGAAGGCAATATCCTATGTGAGCATCTGCGGGTCATTGAACGCAGCCACGACAAGCCGCCGCGGACGATTTACGACTGGCGGCATTATCTTGCCGTCATCCAGCGCAAGCCTGGTGCCCTGCGCAATGGAGCGCCTTTCCTGGAATTGCCGTTGGCCTTCCGGCAATTGCAGGATCAGATGCTTCGCCGCCCCGGCGGTGATCGTGAGATGGCCGATATCCTTGCTCTCGTGCTCCATCATGATGAACAGGTCGTCCTTCGCGCTGTGGAACTGGCCCTGGAGGCGGGCGTGGCAACCAAAACGCATGTGCTGAACCTGCTGCATCGATTGATCGACGGCAAAACCACTGATGGTCCCGATATCGATACGCCACAAGCGCTGACCTTGCTTCGCGAACCCAAGGCCAATGTAGAACGCTACGATGGCTTGCGTGTCCGGATCGCGGGAGGTCGCCATGCGTCATGATCCTGCCAGCGCCGCCGTCGTCATCATGCTTCGTAGTCTGAAGATGTACGGCATGGCTCAAGCCGTCATCGACCTGATCGAGCAAGGCGCTCCAGCCTTCGATGCGGCCGTGCCGATCTTGTCCCAGTTGCTGAAGGCTGAAATGGCCGAGCGCGAAGTTCGCTCGATAGCCTATCACATGAAGGCTGCTCGCTTCCCGGCCTACAAGGACATCTCCGAGTTCGACTTCGCCGCCAGCGAGATCAACGAGGCGACGGTGCGCCAACTGCACCGATGCGAGTTCATGGACGGAGCGCAGAATATCGTGCTCGTCGGCGGCCCTGGCACAGGAAAAACACATATCGCGACCGCCCTCGGTGTCCAGGCGATCGAGCATCATCGCCGAAAGGTCCGCTTCTTCTCGACGATCGAATTGGTCAATGCGCTCGAGCAGGAGAAGGCCAAAGGCAAGGCCGGCCAGATCGCTGAGACACTGGTTCGCCTCGATCTGCTGGTCCTGGACGAGTTGGGATACCTCCCATTCAGCGCGTCAGGCGGAGCGCTGCTCTTCCACCTGCTGAGCAAGCTCTATGAGCGCACCAGCGTCATCATCACCACCAACCTCAGCTTCAGCGAATGGGCCACGGTCTTCGGAGACGCCAAGATGACGACCGCTCTGCTCGACCGCCTGACCCACCGTTGCCATATCCTGGAAACAGGAAACGACAGCTTCCGCTTCAAGGCCAGCTCGGCCGCAGCAGCCCAAAAGAGAGGAGAAAAAACCAATCCCTTGACCAAAGCCTGATCAGAAAACCATATTTAAACGTGGCTCACTTCTCGGTGGAAAAACCGGCTCTGTTCCGCGTGAAAACCAACAACGGTGCATGGGGACGAGAGATGAAGGGGTAGACGCTGGGTAGAGGGGGCTACCAGTCCCAAAATCTGCCTCGCATACTACTGTAAGGCGCCTGGACGTACTGTTGTCCTCCGGACGCCAATCGTCGCTTTTCAGAAAGTGTCCTTCCCACTAGCATTTCCACTTTATCACTTGCCGGCCGGAAGTCCGCTTGGTGCACTCTCTTTCACGCACGAGGATGGTAATGGGAGCTTATGATTAGACTCCTGTTAACCATCTTGCGTTTAAAGATTGTTAATCGAGAGGCAAACCCGCCCTCCCAGTTTTTGCGAATTATCGTTCATGTCGATCATCCACGCCCTCGGCGCAAATAGCGGTCGCCTCATCAGAATCACCTTTGGTCCTGTGGGCCGCGAGCGCCCGCCGGTGCGCGCGACGGGCCAGGCGAAACTTGCCAAAGCGCGTATCATGATGCTCGCGGGTGGGCTGCTCGTCTGCTATGTGGCGATCTTCGCCAGGCTTACCTATTTCGACATGGAGCCGAGGACCGACACCTCGGCAATTCCTCCGGATCATGTCAGCGCCGCGCGTCCGGATATTGTCGACAGAAACGGCGAATTGCTTGCAACGGACATCCGCACAGTTTCGATGTTTGCCGAGCCCAACCGTGTAATCGATCCGGACGAGGCAGTGGAAAAAATCGCCTCGATCTTTCCCGATATCGACCGCAAATCCCTTTATAAGAAGCTTGCTGATCGCCGCTCGCATTTTGCCTGGCTGCGCCGGCAGCTGACGCCGAAGGAACAGAGCGAAATCCTGGCGCTCGGCATTCCGGCGATCGGATTTCGGCCTGAGGTCAAGCGCTTCTATCCGGGCGGACGAACCGCTGCCCATATTCTCGGCTATGTCGATATCGACAATCACGGCGTCGCCGGCATGGAGAAATATCTCGACATGCAGGGCCTGTCGGATCTCGCATCGACGGGCCTGACGAGCCGCGACCAACTGGAGCCCGTGCGGCTTTCGATCGACCTGCGCGTTCAGAACATCGTCCACGACGTGGTGTCGGATGCGATCGGCCGCTACCAGAGTCAGGCGGCCGGCGCCGTCATTCTCGACATCCACACCGGCGAAGTCCTGGCCATGGCTTCGGCACCCGACTTCGATCCAAACGATCCGCAGACTGATGTCAAAGGCTGGCTGAACCGCATGTCGAACGGCACCGACGAGATGGGATCGGTTTTCAAGACCTTCTCGATCGCGATGGCCATCGATACCGGCACGGTCAAGCTGACGGACACCTTCGACGCCAGCTCTCCCCTGCACTACGGCGGCTTCACCATCCATGACGACCGCGACGTGCCGCGGCGTGTCCTGTCGATCCCGGAAATCTTCCGTTATTCGTCCAACATCGGCACGGCCAAAATGATGGACAAGGTGGGCATGACCATCCAGAAGAGCTACCTGACCCGCTTCGGTCTGCTGTCGAAAATGCAGACGGAACTGCCTGAGGTGAAAGCGCCGAGCCAGCCAAGAGTTTGGAAGAAGCTCAACTCCATAACCATAGCGTTCGGCCACGGCGTCGCCACCACGCCGATGCAAACCGCCGTCGCGGGTGCCGCCCTCATTGACGGCGGCAAGCTGATCGAGCCGACCTTCCTGCCGCGCACGCAGGAAGAGGCGGAAAAGACCGAAACGATGATCGTCAAGAAGAGCACCAGCGACACGATCCGCTACCTCTTCCAGTTGAACGGTGAGCAAGGGTCTGGCAAACCTGCCGACGTCCCCGGCTATCACGTCGGCGGGAAGACCGGCACCGCAAACAAGGTCATCCACGGGGTTTACTCGCACAAGCTCAGCTTCAATTCATTCCTGGCGGCGTTTCCAATGAATAACCCGAAATACGTGGTGCTGGCCTTCGTCGACCAGCCGCTGACAGGCCAACACAATTTAACCTTCGCGACCAACACGGCGGCACCCATGGTTCACGACATCATTGCCCACGCCGCGCCGCTGCTCGGTGTTGAGCCGGATTTCGGATCGAACTTTCTGGCCGCATATTAAGGATCACGCTCGCTCCGAAGCGTGGCTGCGGCGGCGGACGCCGCTGCAGCTGCAGCCACGCGGGATAAAATGGCGGTCCGCCCGCGTGATTCAGCCTGCCGTTTATCTTCCCGCCGAAATCCTCCTGGCAAGACTGACCGGGTTTCTGCTCTGCCGCATGGCGCATCAATGCCAGGAATCCCGTACAATCAAAACCCTGACAGCTGTCAGGGTTTGCGGTCAAAGCTTATTGATAGGCAGCATGACATATGTTGTCTTCCGGCCCGTCGCCTTACGCAGGGTAGATCTTTCCATACCGCCTCCCACATACGCCTATTGGAAAACCCTGACAGCTGTCAGGGTTTGTTGTGAGCGCGAAACTGGAGAGAGCTTTTCCGAAGCCACTACAAACGACTTTGAGGTGCCGTCAACGCTAGAGAACTTCACATCATATCGTTACCGCCGTCTATTTCCTCGGTGTAATCTGCCGGGCGCCCAGTAAGAATTGCAAATGGAAAGGACCATACTGTCTGCCCCTTCATTCAGACCAATAAAGGGGGCCGGCTCATGCCCACCGAATTCCACACCGCTTTTGCGCTGGACGCGGGGTAAAAATAGCCGGCGAACAATAGCAGGAACAGGAGATCCGAAATGAGGCCCGCTTCACAGTTTTTCATCGCTGAAACCGACGGATGGGTTGTAGGTCATCGCGCGAACTCTGCTCTCCCCGGCTATCTTGTCGTTGCCTCGAAGATATCTGCAGATGATCTGTCGGACTTATCCGATGACGATTTGCGCGAAATCGGTCCGTTGTTGGCGCTGTCTCAAGCTGCCCTGAAAGAGGAACTCCGCGTTCCGCGCGTCTATATCGGGCGCTATGGTCACAGCTCCGGACTCGCTTTTCATTTCCATATCATTCCTATCTATGAGTGGGTCGAGAAACTGTTCTGGCGAGACGCCCGATATCGGCTCCTCGGGCAATTTACGGAAGGGGAGGCGGAAAGCGAAACGGACGGCGCCGAACTAACCCTGTTCGTCTGGCGGGAGTTCTGCGAACGCGCGCTGCCGCCTCCGATCGAAGGACCGACCGTTTCCGAAGCAATCGACCTTCTGCGCAAGACAATACGTCTCCGTTTGCAGGCCATATGAAAGATGTTGCTGAACGACAATTTGCTTGACTATTCCCTCCCCTGCCTTGCTATACATCACAAAACAAGCGGAGCGCCTCGCTATTCATACCCGAATTCGCCACTGTCTAACTGTCGGATTTTTCAACGAAAATCTCTCATCCTGAAGCTATATGGGTATTAGCTTCCATAAGCGATACCGGGTTGACTAAACTTTTTAGCGATGGCGGGAATGTGCACCCACTAGCTCCGATTTCGTTTTCAGTAGAGAAGAAAATAGGTGTCTGAGCGAGTAATCCGAGCGCACTTATTCGCCGGTTTCGTTCCCACATTCGTCCATGACCGTTCCAATGACTCGATCTCGCTGGAATAGTGATGAGACATAATGCACTGCGTATTGTCGATTAAACCGGGATCTAATCTCTGAAGCTCAATTCTACCCCTTTTGAAAATTCGTCGAGCGAGTTGCTGGCGCTAAAGTTCATTACAAAATCGTAAGGGTGCTATTCATTTTCGGTTAAGCCTTAATCAGTCATCAAAGTCATGCGTAAACACGCAGCATCACCCCCAATGCTTATGAGGTTTCACATGAAAAGCCTGCTTCTCTCCACTGCCATCGCCCTGGCTTCGGTCGTTGCCGTCAGCGCTCCCTCCCAGGCAGCTCCATTTCATCGTCATCACCACAATTGCTTTGTGAAGACCGTAAAGCATAGGGTTCATGGCCATTGGGTAGTTCGCAAGGAGCGCGTCTGCCGCTAATCCAATGTGCAGCTTTGGCCGTCGGCAAGGTTCGATGGCCAAAGCTGAATGGCTTGCCGCAGCCATATCGCACAAGAGGATGTATATCCTGGTGCTTCTTTCCTGTGTTGACCCGAAGGCTCATTCCGATCGTGTACCGTTGGTGTCTCGGAACCAGCGCATCTCAGCAAGCCGATCTGATATGTCATGAAACTTCTAATACGATATCGCCGTACCCCGCGTTTGTGCGAAGCAACGCCATAAGTACCGGACCAAGTGAAAATTCGCCGCGTTTTGCCTTGCCTGCAAGATTACGTAGATAAGCACCGGCTGAGTTGATATGCCCTGATCGCTCGAGAATGCAGGCCATCGTCACGGCGGCATTTTCCGGCCCCATCGTCTCGCAAGCCTGCTGATAGGCCGAGGGCGTGACACCCAGCATCGATCGTACCACGATGGCTGCAGACATGAGATCTCGCCAATTGCTGATCACGCCTGCAGGGGCATAGGAGCTAATTTCGGGGCATGCCTTCAGCACGAGAGCTAACGGGAAGATGCGCATCGGCTCTTTTTGTCGCTCGTCCGTTTTCCGAGATCTTGCTTCCAACTTTGTTCGAAAGCCTGGTTCAAGTTCATTAAAGGATTCGGGATTCGAATTCTTTATGTGGCGCTCACCATGGGCATCATTGGTGCTATAATTTTCAATTTTTTGCTGTTTTTCCAGCAGGTTGATGATTTCGCCGCGCAGTAGCTCCATATCACTGAGAATAGAGGTAATCTCAGACATCGTCGGGGAGCGAGGAATGCGCGCGAGGAGGGCGCTATAGATTTCTTCGATCCGAGGCCAGTCGCCCTCGACGCCTTCCGTGATAGCCGCCGCAATCAGTTTACGGACGTCGCGCCGGCAAATTGTCAGGCTCTCCTTGGCCCGCCGAAAGGCGATCCGATCAGCCACGACCTGTTGAGCAATGACTGCAAGTTCTTCGGCGCGCAACAACAGCGGTGAGATATCGAAGCCGAATGCGTTTTCGATCTCACCTGTTCGGCCTTTTCTCGCATAGCGCTTGCCATTGGCGCTATCCTTACGAACGATCAGGCCAGCCTCGACGAGAAATGCCAGATGCCTGCGAAGCGTGGCGCCTGCAATGCCATGGGCTCGTAAGGTCAATTGCGTATTGGATGGAAAGACGATGAGCTTGGCGTCCTGACGAAGCTCATTGTCGGGATAAAAACTCAGCAACGCGTCGAGTACCGCCAGGCTGCGATCCTGCAGACCGAGCTTTTCTCGTGCTTCGGATATGTCTCGAAAGACTTTCCATTTATCGGCCGTCTTGTTTGGTTCGATCGCGGACGTGGCGACCTGCCGTCTCATTAAGGCAAGCGTCATCGGCCGCCGCCCAAAGGGCGTCGTCACACTTCCGTTCTGCATTTTCTTCACCTTCAAGAGGCAAAAGAAATACGATCACCAAAAACGGTGCCAAAAACTCTTGACTGTGATTCGGGGAAATGCGATTCTTCAGTTGCTACATTGAAGAGAAGGCTTCCACGACGGCAACGTTTGGGGGCCTTTTTTCTTTTGCTAGTTTCCTTTCCAATCAGAAAACCCTGACAGCTGTCAGGGGTTGCGTTTGTCTCTGAAACGAGTGAAGCGCTCGACAAGATCGGGCAACTCCTCCTCGATAAATCTCACGAATTCCGTACCCAGTTTGCCCTCGGCAGAAATTCGAACTTCCCGAGGGGAGGTCATGAACACACCCAACCTAGTTCCGGATGTATCGGAAATCGCAATTTGCGTGTTGCGCGGCTCAGACGGAGGCTTGATTGCCTTCAGCGCCACCTGAAAGCGCTGGTCCGAGGTTTCATTGGCCCTGTTTGCATCCAAGAGAGCGGCGCGCACCACATCAAGAGCATTCGGGGCTGCGGATATGGCCTTCGCCAGATCCAGCCAACGCGGTCTGCCAATCTTCGGAGCCCTGCCGATCGCTTCAATGATATCTGCCGGAATTGCGCGATAGACACTCCGCATTCGCGCAAGCTCCGCATCCTCAATCGAGAGAGCCGCATAGATGTGGCGCGCCTTGATGCCCGCATCATCCATGCGCGAGGCAAACAAGGCGCGTTCGATCCATGTCAGGTCCTGCCGGCTGGCATTCTCGATGCCCTGCGCCAGAACGAGATCGAGATCGGAAATCTCGACTTCTATGGCACGGACGGTGCGACCGAGCTCTAGAGCAGCCCGCCATCTGCGATGGCCGTAAACGACCTGATATCGATCGCTTGAAGAGGGATGCCGTCGAACCTGGATCGGAACCTTTTGGCCCTCTTCCTCAATGGAACGCTTGAATCTCTCGAAATCCTGAGGATCATCGTCAGGCAGGCGATCCGGATAAGGAGAAGCATCGATCACCTGAGGATCGAGGTCCTGTATCCAGCCTTCGCCGGATTCGACAATGGCACGCAGCCGGTCACGCTCGGCGCGTATGTCACCGATCGCCCGATGCGCGGCCCCGATCACACCGGCACCGACACGGCCGGCTTGCGCGGGGGCAGGGGCCGGCGGCGATGAATCCGTTTTGTTTTCGCTGCTTTCCAACTCCGCTGAGAGCAGACCGAAACTGGCGACGATGGATTTTCTCGGGCTTTTGCTCATCCACGTCCCCAACTTGCATTGATGAGTTGCACGATCGCCTCGTTGACGGCGTCGACGGCCTCACGCGCGCGCTTGTGCGTGTCTCGGCCGATCTGCCCCATTTCCAGCTCGTAGAGGGAGCGCTTGGCAAGTCCGGCGGCCTCGACTGCGGTGCTCTCTATCGCCGTCGGCAACAAGACATCGGTGCCGAAGAGATGGCGCAACATCGCAACGACCTGGGACTGTGGCGCATCGTTCGGATCGTGACGCGTTACCAGATAGCGAATGAAATCATGATCGAGCTGCGCACCGCTTTCGTTGAGCACGCTGATCAGGTCGCCCATCATGAGCAGGAATTGGCTCATCGATGCCACGTCCAGCATGGCCGGATGTACCGTGATGATCATGCTCGTTGCGGCATAAATAGCGCTGAGGGTCAGAAATCCGAGCGACGGCGGCGTGTCGAGGATGACGATGTCGTAATCGCTTTCGACTTCCGCCAGCGCTAGCTTAAGGCGCTCGAAAAAGATCACGCCCGAGCCGGATTTTTGAGCCAGGACGCGAGGGGTCTCGTGCTCATACTCCATGACCTCCAGGTTGCCCGGAATAAGGTCAATGCCGTCGAAATAGGTTTTGCGAATGATCTCGCGGATGGGACGCCTTTCGGCCGCCTCATATCGAAGTGCCGCATAGATGGTTTCGTTGGCGCCGACATCGATTTCCGGCTGCGCGCCAAACATGGCCGAAAGCGATGCCTGCGGATCGAGATCGAGGGCAAGCACGCGATAGCCATGCAGTGCGAGATAATGCGCGAGATGAACGCAGGTCGTCGTCTTGGCGCTGCCACCCTTGAAGTTGGCAATCGCCATGACCTGCAGATGTTCGCCCGGTCGGCGCCGAGGCAGGAAGCGAAGCGCTTCCGTAGGCTTCTGCTTGGCAAACAGTTCCCGCAATTCGTTGATCTGGGCAAGCGTATAGACCCGGTGATTGTTCTCCAACCGGCTGGGAACAGGACCGCGGCCTTCACTCGACATCAGCTTCAATGTCGAATCCGGGATAGACGTGAGCTTTGACACTTCATTGGTCAGGAACTGGCGTAGCATCTTCTCGGATTTCGGCGGATACATACGCGTTCTGAGCTGCTGGAGCTGACCAGACAGTACGGTTGCATGCCGCGCGATCTTGCTGGCTGCATTTTCCTTTGAAGGAGCTATTGTCTCCGTGCGGTTCGCTATCGCCAT
>NZ_CP178198.1:3590000-3871617 GCF_047041135.1 Rhizobium sp. WW22 | reverse complement strand
ATAGTGCCGCCTTCCAAAGTCTCTTTATAGGGCGGGAGCACATCACTGCCGCCCCTGGTTCTTCGCCATGGCATGACGATCGCGCTCGTTGTCCAAGCTGCGCCGCATACCGGTTCATCAGCCACGCCCGGCCAGCAGGCTTTACAGGAACACTGTGGCGAAAACCGCTCTTTAAAGCAGCATTCGTCTCGGCGTCTGTAACCGGAGCATCAATCGGCCCTCGTATTCCGATTGACCGCTCCAATGGCTGTCAATTTTTCTCCCCTCCCCGCAGCCGCGCCAATAATTTGGGCCGCAAAGGACAGACAAGCTTCCTCGTTCCGCAAGCGTCGCCGCTTCCGGTTCTTACTCGTCAACTGTTTGAAAAAACGGAACTGAACCGCTCCGTCACAAGAGACAAAACCACCTCCACCGCCATACGTAACGGTGTTTGCCGAAGCCGTTTAAGGTGAAATCCGCGCCCCTTGTTGAAATCCATTTAGGCAGGATCGAGGGCAGATATCAACGATGAATTTTACACAAAATTAAGAGGCGGCCATTGACTCAGGAGGCCATTTTTGACTGTCACAAGCCCTTCAAAAAAGAATCGCTGTTGAATCAAAGAGATTCCTGTCGAGCGCGATTCCCACAGCTTTCAAAAGAAAAAAAATAAAATATCCCTTGACTCAGTTGTGAGCCGGCAATGCGTCATGCAGATCACCCAGCGCTGAGATATCCTGCCGTAAGCCATTGTTTTAAAATGTATATTTCTGTCACGTCACTGACATGATCGAGCAGTCAATTTTGGCAATACGGCATTTTTTTGGCTGAATCCAAAAAGCCCGGCGCGAGGGCCGGGCTTAATACTAACGATAGACTCGTTAACGAAAGATTATGCAGTCGGGGCCGAAAGGGCCTTCACACGCTTGGCAAGACGCGAAACCTTGCGGGAAGCGGTGTTGGCGTGAAGCACGCCCTTCTTTGCCGCGCGAGCCAGTTCCGGCTGAGCAGCAATGAAAGCTGTCTTTGCGCGATCCGCATCACCCGATGCGATAGCTTCTTCGACCTGGCGAACGAACGTGCGAACGCGCGAGCGACGAGCCTTGTTGACATCGGTGCGGCGGGCGATCTTACGGGTCGCTTTTTTCGCCGAGGTAGTATTGGCCATGTATGCCTCTCTTAGAATTCGAACAAAACTCCATCGTTGCGGCGTAGGCCCCATGGCCACTTCATCCAGCAATGCGGGAGCAATTGCGGAAAACCAGAGCGGCTTTCCAAACTGTGGCGGGCATATAACCGGAATGAGCCGCGGCGTCAACGCGGATTCTCGCCAAACCCGCGTAATTCCGGAATCTTGGTCCCTACCGGTTCTTGAAGGCTGGCTTGCGCTTCGCGACGAAGGCCGCCATGCCCTCCTTCTGATCCTCTGTGGCGAACAGGCTGTGGAACAGGCGGCGTTCGAAGCGTAGTCCCTCCTCGAGCGTGGTTTCGAAGGCACGGTTGACCGCCTCCTTGGCCATCATCACGGCGGGACCGGAATAAGAAGCGATCTTGGCGGCGGCGGCCAGCGCCTCGTCGAGCAGCTTGTCTGCCGGTACGACGCGCGCCACAAGGCCGGAACGCTCCGCCTCTGCCGCATCCATCATCCGGCCCGTCAATATCAGGTCCATCGCCTTGGCCTTGCCGACCGCACGCGTGAGACGCTGCGAGCCGCCCATGCCAGGGATGACGCCGAGCGTGATTTCCGGCTGGCCGAATTTGGCGGTTTCCGAGGCGATGATGAAATCGCACATCATCGCCACTTCGCAGCCACCGCCGAGCGCAAAGCCGCTGACCGCCGCGATGACAGGCTTGCGGGCATTGGCAATCTCGGCCCAGCCGCTGAAAAAGTCATTCTTATAAGCGTCGACGAAATCGAGCGATTGCATTTCCTTGATGTCGGCGCCGGCAGCAAAGGCCTTTTCCGAACCGGTGAGCACGATCGCACCGATGGCATCGTCAAGATGAAGAGCGGCATAGGCTTGCTTGAGCTCGGAAAGGACCGTTGAATTCAGCGCGTTCAGCGCCTGCGGCCGATTGATCCGGACGAGGCCGACAGCCCCATGAGTTTCGACAATGAGGGTTTCGTAAGCCACTTCTCTCTCCCTTTAAATCAGCTCTGGCCCTTTAAATCACCTTTGGCCCGTCAATCAGCCTTGGCAGGAGGCGCAGTAGAAAGAAGAGCGCCCCGCCTGGACGATGCGACTGACCGTACCGCCGCAGCCGGGCGTACTGCAAGGCTGGCTTTCACGATCATAGACGGAAAAGGAATGCTGGAAATAGCCGAGCGAACCGTCCGTCTGGATATGATCGCGCAGCGACGAGCCGCCTGCGGCTATCGCATCGGCAATGACCTCGCGGATCGCCTCGACCAGCGCCAGCAGCGCTTCGGTCGGTTTGCCGGTATCCATCACCAGCGTGCCGGCGGCGCGCAACGGCGACAGGTGGGAGCGCCACAGCGCCTCGCACACATATATATTGCCGAGACCGGCGATGTTCTTCTGGTCCAGCAGCGCGCTCTTCAGCGGCTGCGCCTTACCGCCAAAGCGCTTAGCCAGATAGTCCGCGCTCAGTTCATTGCCCGTGGGTTCCGGCCCGAGATCACGGAAGAAGGGATGGCTGGCCATCTCGGCCCGCCGGACGAGATCCATGAAACCGAAGCGGCGCGGGTCATTATAGATGACGCGCGCATCGCCGCTTGCACCCGCCAGATGGAAGAGGACGTGATCGTGCTTCTCGTCCTTGGAGCGGGGATGATGGAAGGTTCCCAGCGTCTCGGCCGCAGCACCTTCCTCCACCCGGAACGAGCCGGACATGCCGAGATGCGCGACGATCGTCTTGCCGTCGTCGAGATCGATCAGCAGGTATTTGGCCCGGCGCGACAGCGACGCGATGCCGCGGCCCGCAACGGCCTGCGCGAAATCGGCCGGGAAAGGAAAGCGCAAATCGTTGCGGCGCAGCTCCAACTCCTTCAGAACGGCACCCTCCATGGAAGGCGCAAGGCCCCGTCTGACGGTTTCGACCTCTGGTAATTCCGGCATGGCTATCCATCTTTATGTTTCAACCGCTTATGATCTGAGCTATAGCCCAAGGCATTGCGGCTGGTGATCTGGCTGATGAGATAGCGTGGCAAACGCGATTTCGCTATGGTCCGCCGCTTAATTGTGTAACGGAGTTGAGCCGATGGCAGACAGCCGCACCTCCGCCGATGGCGGCATGGAAACATCCTATGGCTTTCGCGAAGTAGCCGATGGCGAAAAGCAGGGCCTCGTCAACGAGGTGTTCCACAAGGTCGCCAAGCGCTATGACGTCATGAATGACGTCATGTCCATGGGCATGCATCGCGCCTGGAAAGACGCGATGATATCAGCGCTCAACCCGCGCAAGGAGCCTGGTTACAAGGTGCTCGACGTTGCCGGCGGCACGGGCGATATCGCCTTCCGCATCGTGGAAGCCTCGAACCGCCTGGCACATGCAACGGTGCTCGATATCAACGGCTCGATGCTGGCCGTCGGCGCCGAGCGGGCGGAGAAAAAGAAGCTTTCCGACAATCTCACTTTCGTCGAAGCGAATGCCGAGGAACTGCCTTTCGAGCCGAACTCCTTCGACGCCTATACGATCGCTTTCGGTATCCGCAACGTGCCGCACATCGATGTTGCATTGAAGGAGGCCTATCGCGTCCTGAAGCGCGGCGGCCGGCTGCTCGTGCTCGAATTCTCCGAAGTCAATCTGCCGCTGCTCGACCGTGTCTACGACGCCTGGTCCTTCAATGCCATTCCGAAGTTCGGCAAGGCGATCACCGGCGATGCCGAGCCCTATCAATATCTGGTGGAATCAATCCGCAAGTTCCCGAACCAGCAGGACTTCGCGACGATGATCCGCGAGGCCGGCTTCTCGCGCGTGAGCTTCACCAACTACACCGGCGGCATCGCCGCGCTGCACTCCGGCTGGAAGCTCTGAAGCATGATGTCGAGCCACATGACGCGGCCGAAGGTTTCCGCTCGTCAGGACTTTGAGGTGCTATGAGTGCTTTCAGCGCATATTTCGGCCTTGTTCGGGTCGGCTGGGTGCTCGTGCGCGAAGGCGTGGTCATGGCGCTGCCATCGGAAGGGCTGCCCCCCTCCATCAGCCTCGCCAAGTCCTTCGTCAGCATCTTCGCCCGCCGGAAGGCGAAGAGCCAGGCGCGCAGCGACCGGCTTGCCCAAGCGGTCGAGCGGCTCGGCCCTTCCTATGTGAAGATCGGCCAGTTCCTGGCGACGCGCCCCGATGTCGTCGGCGTGGATATGGCGAACGACTTATCGCAGCTTCAGGACCGCATGGCCTTCTTCCCGCATGAAACGGCGACGGCAGCCATCGAGTCTTCGCTCGGCCGGCGGATCGACGATCTCTACGCCAGCTTTGACGCGCCGATCGCCGCCGCGTCGATAGCGCAGGTGCATCCGGCCGAAATCGAGACGGCAGAGGGCCGCAAGCGCGTTGCCGTCAAGGTGGTCCGGCCAGGAGTTCGTCAGCGCTTTTCTAACGATATCAAGGCGATGTATCTGGTTTCACGGCTGCAGGAGCGGTTCATGCCCTCCAGCCGGCGTCTTCGCCCGGTGGAAGTGACCAAGACGCTCGAGCAGACCACCAAGGTCGAGATGGATCTGCGGCTGGAAGCGGCCGCGCTCTCCGAGATCGCCGAAAACACCGAAAAGGATCCGGGCTTCCGCGTTCCGAAAGTCGACTGGGAACGCACCGGCCGCGACGTCATCACCATGGAGTGGATCGACGGCGTGAAGATGTCCGACGTCGAGGGGCTGAAGGCGGCCGGCCACGATCTCAACGCGCTCGCCGATACGCTGATCCAGTCCTTCCTGCGCCATACGCTGCGCGACGGCTTCTTCCACGCCGACATGCATCCCGGCAACCTTTTCGTCGATGCAGCGGGCATGATCGTCGCTGTCGACATGGGGATCGTCGGGCGATTAGGGAAGAAGGAACGCCGCTTCCTCGCCGAAATCCTCTACGGTTTCATCACCCGCGACTATATCCGGGTGGCCGAAGTGCATTTCGAAGCCGGCTATGTACCTGCGCATCACAATACGGAGAGTTTTGCGCAGGCCATCCGCGCGATCGGCGAGCCGATCCATGGCCAGCCGGCCGAAACCATCTCCATGGGCAAGCTTCTGACCTTGCTCTTCGAAGTAACGGAACTCTTCGACATGGAAACGCGGCCCGAGCTGGTGATGCTGCAGAAGACCATGGTCGTGGTCGAGGGCGTATCGCGCATGCTCAATCCACGCTTCAACATGTGGAAGGCCTCGGAACCGGTCGTCGGCGACTGGATTCGCACCAATCTCGGCCCGAAGCGGATCATGACAGATTTGAAGGACGGTTTGAAAGCGGCCGTGAAGCTCGCCGAAGCCGCACCCGAGATTGCCGCGAAGACCGAGAAATTCCACCACGAACTGCTGCATATGAGCGAAAACGGCCTGCGTTTCGATCCGCAGACGGCGGAAGCGATCGGCAAGGCCGAGGCCAAGCACAGCCGCTCCGGCCGACTCGCGTTGTGGGTGATCGCACTGGCGCTTCTCTACATCGCCTGGCACCTGAGCTGATCGCAAAGTTTTCCGAGCTTCTTCCTCGCCTTGGCCCAATAGCTCGGCCGGGGCGGGAAGCCATATGCGCGCGCAAACATAGAGTTGCGCAACGTACGCACTCGCCTCAAAATCAGTCTGTCTGGCACGGATCAAGGTGTTCGCCATTTGGGATATCCCATTGACGATAAGGCTCGCATAGCCTTGCAAAAAAGGAGAACAGCAGAGATGGAGCGTCAGAGAGCCGGTATCGAGCTCAGCGGACAACCCCTTGGGTTCAGCGATCTGGTGCGGATCGGAGCGGGGACTGTCCTGCCGTCGGCGTCGGAGAGCGGCATGGCTCGCGTACGCTTGGCACGCGGCGTTCTCGAAAGCACCATTCAATCGGGGATGCCGGTTTACGGCTCTACGACCGGTGTCGGAGCCATGAAGGATGTCGAATGGTCTCCTGAAGATCTCGAGCCTTCAATCTCGGCCTCGTGCGCGCCCATCATTTCGGTACGGGCGCGCCCTTTTCCATGTCGGTCGTTCGCAATGCGATGGCGATCCGGGTAAATACCGCTTTGACCGGCAAGGTCGGTTGCTCGCAGGAGCTGATCGAAGCCTATCTGCAGCTGCTCAGCGCGGATGTCATTCCTGTCGTCAGGCGAACGGGCTCGATCGGCTGCGCGGATATCGGCCTGATGGGGCAGATTGGCGCTGTGCTGACCGGTGTTGGCGAGGCCGTCTATCGAGGGCGGCGCATGCAGGCTGCCGACGCTTTCAGCGCCGCCGGCATAGATCCTCTCAGGATGCTGCCGCGCGACAGCCTCGCCTCGCTCAGCGTCAATGCCGTCAGCTTCGCCGCCGCGGCGGAAACCACCCGCAATGCCGCCTCGTCGATTCGCGTACTGCTCGCGACCGGCATGATGGCCGCCGGCGCGCTCGGTGCTTCGCGCGATCCCTGGATTTCCGTGCGCCATGTCGGCACCGCCCGCGAGGCTCTGATCGGCGCCTGGCTCTGCAATGCCTCGGAAGAATGGCCCTGGCCGGTCGCGACCCATGTGCAGGACCCGCTGAGCCTGCGCATGATTGCCCAGGTCTTCGGCGCGGTCATCGAAAACCTTTTGACGGCAGGCCACAAGATTCTCGCCGCCACGGGCCGCTCGGACGATAATCCCGTCATCGTAGACGGCCGCGTCATGACCTCGGGCGGCTCCCTTCCGCTCGATGTCACCATTCTGCTTGAAGCCGCCGTCATCTGCATGGCGCATGCCGCCCGCAACGCCTTCAACCGCTGCGTGCTGCTCGGCAACGGCCAGCGGCGTGGCTTGCCGGTCAATCTCGTGCCGGAAGGGAAGATCGCGACCGGCTTCGGCCCCATCATCAAGCTCGCCGGCGAGATCTTCTCACGTGTTCTGTCCATGTCTAATCCGGTCTCGGCCCAGTCGCTCGTCGTGGCGGCTGGGATGGAAGACGAGGCCGCCTTCCTGCCGCTGGTCATCGAACGTTTTGAACGGCAGATGCGCGCGCTGAAGCGCCTGGCGGCCCTGGAAGCCCTGCTCTCGGCCCAGGCGATGGACATTCTCGGCGACAAGCCGGAAGGCGTGGCACGCATGCTCTACGAGGTCGTGCGCAAGCATGCGGATTTCTACGTGGTCGACCGGCCGCTTTCGGCCGAGGTCGAGGCGATCGAGGAGGAACTGGCCTCCGAGTCCTTCGTCTCTGAACTGATCGCGCATAAGCCGATCATCGCCTATGATGATTTCTTCGCACTTGGCTCGCTGGAGCGGGTCGAAGAGCGGCTTTATCGCGACACGATTGCCATCTGAAGCAACGACGAGCGGAGGGAACGCACATGGCCGATTTCGATCTTATTCTGCAGGGCACCGTAGTTCTGCCCGAGCGTATCGTGGAAGCCGGCTATGTCGCCGTGCGCGACGGCAAAATCGCCGAGGTCGGCATTGGCGTGCCGCCGCCAGCGCGTGAGCGGCACTTGCTCGGCAAGGCGCTGATTCTGCCTGGCGCAATCGACGCGCAGGTCCATTCCCTTTCCCAGAAGGACCAGGAGGATTTCATCTGGTCGACGCGCTCGGCAGCCGCTGGCGGCGTGACCACGATCGTCGACATGCCCTACGACGAAGGCAATCTCGTCTGCTCGGCAGCAGCGGTGAAGAAGAAGATCGACCACGCCGCGCCGCAATCGCGCGTCGATTTCGCCCTTTACGGCACGGTCGATCCGGAAGAAGGCCCCGCGCGCATCGCTGAAATGGTTGAGGCTGGCGTTGCCGCCTTCAAATTCTCCACCTTCGGGACCGATCCGAAGCGTTTTCCGCGCATTCCGCCTGCCCTGCTCGATGCCTGCTTTGCCGCGATCGCCCCAACGGGCCTGACCGCCGGCGTCCACAACGAAGATGACGAAGCGGTGCGCACCTACATGGAGCAGGTCAAGGCAAGCGGCGTCACCGACTATCGCGCCCACGGCCTGTCGCGCCCGCCGATCACCGAGCTGCTTGCCATGCACACGATCTTCGAGACCGGCGCGGATACCGGTTGCCCGGCGCATGTCGTGCATTGCTCGCTCGGCCGCGGCTATGACATCGCCCGCGCCTATCGCCGCGACGGCTTTGAAGCGACGGTCGAGTGCTGCATCCATTACCTGACGCTCGACGAGGAAAACGATGTGCGGCGCCTCGGCGGCAAGGCGAAAATTAATCCGCCGATCCGCCCGCGTGCCGAAGTGGAAACCTTGTGGCGCAAGTTGGCGGAAGGCAATGTCTGGCTCGTCTCGACCGACCATGTCAGCTGGTCGGAAAACCGCAAGACCGATCCGGACATGCTGGCGAATGCGTCCGGCGTGCCGGGACTGGAAGTCATGGTGCCGCTCTTCGTCAAGGGTGCTCTGGAACGCGGCGTGCCGCTCACCTGGGCTGCGAAACTGATGGCGGAGAACCCGGCTAAGCATTTCCGTCTCGACCACACCAAGGGCGCACTGACGCTGGGCAAGGACGCGGATATCGTCGTACTGGAACCGCGCGAAATGGTTTACGACGCGGCGGCAAGCGGCAACAATGTCGTCGGCTGGAGCCCCTATAATGGCATTCGCCTGCCCTGGACTGTGTCCGCCGCCTACCTTAGAGGCAAGCAGATCACCGAGGGGCAGAAGGTGCTGGCCGAACCCGGCTCCGGCAACTTCGTCCGTCCCTTGCCTCGCCAAATTCTCGCCGGAGATGCAGCCTGATGACCGAAACCAAGCGCCACAACCTGCCCGTAAACGCTGATCGTATCGCCGAGGATATCGATGCTCTGGCAAGGATCACCGATCCGGGCCATCCTTGGACGCGCCGCGCCTTCTCCCCGCTCTTCCTGGAAGGGCGTGCCTATATCGAGGCGCGGATGAAAGCGGCAGGACTTGAGACCCGCATCGACGCCGCCGGCAACCTGATCGGCCGGCGCGCCGGTGCCAAACCCGGCCTCGGCATAATCCTTGTCGGCTCACATTCCGACACCGTTCCCGATGGCGGCCGCTTCGACGGCATAGCCGGTACCATTGCCGCGCTGGAAGTCGCGCGCTCCCTGAAGGATCGCGGCATCGAACTGGACCATGATCTGGAGATCGTCGATTTCCTCGCAGAGGAAGTCAGCATCTTCGGCGTCTCCTGCATCGGCAGCCGCGGCATGACAGGGCAGATTCCAGAGGCATGGCTCTCCCGCACGAGCGGCGACCGCACGCTTTCGCAGGGCATTGCCGAGGTTGGCGGCGATCCCTCCATGTTGCTCTCCCAGAAGCGGCCGGATCTAGCCGGCTTCCTGGAGCTGCATATTGAGCAGGGCCCTGTGCTGGAAGCCGAGAACAAGGATATCGGCATCGTCACCGCGATCGCCGGCATTACCCGTATCGAAATCACCGTGGAAGGCCGCGCTGATCACGCCGGCACGACGCCGATGGACCGTCGCGCCGACGCGCTGGTGGCCGCTTCGCAGCTCGTACTCGACATCAGGAGCCGCGCGGCTGAACAGGCAAAGACGCCGGGCCATTTCGCCGCGACCGTGGGCGAATTCCGCATCGAGCCGAATGCCGCCAATGTCGTGCCCTCGAAGGTCGTGCTGCTGATCGATGGCCGCGCCGAAATCCGCAGCGACATGGAGGATTTCCTGGCCTGGATCGACGGTGAGGTGAAGACCATCGCTGCCGATTATGGCGTGACGATCAACCCGCCGGTGCGCGTCTCCGACAACATGCCGACGCCGGGCGCTCCCGTACTGCTCGAAACGCTGGAGCGCGCCTGCGAGACTGTCGGCGCCAAGCATCGCCGCATGGCCTCAGGCGCCGGCCACGACACGGCCTGGATCGCCAAGGTTGCGCCTGCTGCGATGATCTTCGTGCCCTGCAAGGAAGGCCGCAGCCATTGCGCCGAGGAATGGGCCGAGAATGACGACATCGCCATGGGTGCTGCCGTGCTCTTCGAAGCGGTGCGCGACATGGACAAGAACCTCAAACAGAACCGGGAGTAGCCGATGGGACGCGTACTCGTTGCCAAGGATGTGGAAGCGGCCGTTAAGGGTGGCTCCGTTTATGCCGCAGGCGGTGGCGGTTGGGCAGATCACGGCCGCATGCTCGGCTATGCGGCCGTCAATGTCGGCAAGCCGGAGTTGGTGTCGATCGAGGAATTGAACGACAATGACTGGATCGCCACGGCGGCGGCCATCGGCGCACCGGCCTCCACGACCCCCTGGGAAATGCAGGGCATCGACTACGTGAAAGCCGTGCAGCTCCTGCAGGACGAGCTTGGAGAGAAGCTTTCCGGCCTGATCATCGGCCAGAACGGGCGGTCCTCGACGCTGAACGGCTGGCTGCCGTCGGCGATCCTCGGAACGAAGGTGGTAGACGCGGTGGGCGACATCCGCGCCCATCCGACGGGCGACATGGGCTCGATCGGCATGGCGGGTTCGCCCGAGCAGATGATCCAGACCGCCGTCGGCGGCAACCGCGCCGAGAACCGCTATATCGAGCTCGTCGTGAAGGGTGCGACGGCGAAGATTTCGCCGATCCTGCGCGCCGCATCCGACCAGTCCGGCGGCTTCATCGCGTCCTGCCGCAACCCCTTGCGCGCCTCTTACGTCCGCACGCATGCGGCGCTCGGCGGCATCTCCA
Source organism: Rhizobium sp. WW22 (assembly GCF_047041135.1). Taxonomy (NCBI): domain Bacteria; kingdom Pseudomonadati; phylum Pseudomonadota; class Alphaproteobacteria; order Hyphomicrobiales; family Rhizobiaceae; genus Rhizobium; species Rhizobium sp. WW22. The sequence continues at coordinate 3,860,889 of NZ_CP178198.1, read as the reverse complement.
TGGCGCTTTCGCTCGGCGAAGCGATCATCGAGGCGGAAAAGAAGGGCGGCAGCGCCGTCATAGACGCCATCTGCAAGACGACCGGCGGCCATATCCTGGCGGAAGGTACGATCACCAAGAAAGACGTCGTCTACACGAAGGAAGCCTTCGATATCGGCACCATCACGGTCGGCTCCGGCGAGAAGGCTGTCATCATGCATGTGATGAACGAATACATGGCGGTCGAAGATGCCGGCGGCAAACGGCGCGCGACCTTCCCTTCCGTCATCACCACGCTGTCGCCGGAAGGCGAGCCCTTGAGCGTCGGCCAGCTGCACGAGGGCATGAACGTCTTCATCCTGCATGTGCCGATGGATATCATTCCGCTCTCTGCCAGTGTGCTCGACCCCACGGTCTATCCCTCCGTCGAGAAGGCCATGGGCATCGAGATCGCCAAATACGCCCTGGCCGGCAAGAAAGGCTGAAAAGCACAGGAGGCTTGAATGGCCCGTGATGCCGGTCTCGAGGAATTGCTGAGAGAGGAGCTCGGGCAACGCCCCGGGCTCAGCGAGAAGGCAATGTTCGGCGGCTGGGCCTTTTTGCTCAATGGCCATCTGCTGTGCGGCGCGCGCGAAGACGGGATGCTGATCCGCCTTGGCAAAGGCAACGATGCCTGGGCACTCGAGCAGCCTGATGTCAAACCCATGCTGTCGCGCGGTCGGGAAATGCAGGGATGGGTGCGCGCCGGGCCGGAGGCCTATGGCAACGACATGCTGCGCAAGCGGCTGCTCCTGGCCGCGCTGAATTTTGTCGAGGGCTTGCCGCCGAAATGAATGAGTATTGAAGAGCACTCCTCTTCTCCCCAGCGGGGAGAAGATGTCCGCAGGACAGATGAGGGGGTGAGCGACGAAGGAGCGAACGTCTGAGCGGTAAGCAAAGACGGTATCTGCCGAGCCGCCCCCTCATCCGACCCTTCGGGCCACCTTCTCCCCGAGGGGGAGAAGGGGAGGCATCAAACAAGAGGGAAATCCATGCCGAAAGCCAATCCACGTCACCCGAAATTCCCAATCCCGGGCGGGCCGGAGCTGCGTGCCAAAGGCTGGCGGCAGGAGGCCCTGCTGCGCCTGCTCGAAAACGTGCTCTCGGTCGGCGAAGATCCGGACAATCTCGTCGTCTACGCCGCCCTCGGCAAGGCTGCCCGCAATTGGGCAGCGCACAAGGGCATCGTGAAGGCGCTCACCGAAATGGATGAGAACCAGACGCTGCTCATCCAATCCGGCAAACCGATCGGCCTCATCCGCACGCACGACAAGGCACCGCTGGTCATCATGGCGAACTGCAACATCGTCGGGCAATGGGCGAAGGCGGAAGTCTTCTACGAACTGCAGCGTAAGGGCCTGATCTGCTGGGGTGGTCTGACGGCCGGCGCCTGGCAATATATCGGCAGCCAGGGCGTGATCCAGGGCACCTACGAAATCTTCATGCGCATCGCCGAGCGTCGCTTCGGCGGCGACCTCTTCGGCCGCTTCGTGCTGACGGCCGGTCTCGGTGGCATGGGCGGCGCACAGCCGCTTGCCGGCCGCATGGCGGGCGCTGCCATCCTCTGCGTCGATATCGATGCCGAGCGCGCCAGGAAGCGCCAGGACATCGGCTATCTGCAGGAAATCGCCCCGGATCTCGATTCCGCGCTGGCGATGATCGATGCGGCGGTCAAGGAGAAGCGGGCGCTTTCCGTTGGGCTGGTCGGCAATGCGGCCGAGATCTATCCCGAGATCGCACGGCGCGGCATCGTGCCCGATATCGTCACCGATCAGACCTCAGCCCACGATCTCGTCTACGGCTATGTACCGAAGGGCATGAACCTGCAGCAAGTTCGGGACTTGCGCGATGATGGTCAAGGGCAGCTGATGGCAGCAAGCCGCGCCTCGATCGTCGAGCATGTGAAGGCAATGCTGGACTTCCAGAAAAAGGGCTCCGAAGTCTTCGACAACGGCAACCTGATCCGCACCCAGGCGAAGGAAGGTGGCGTTGCGAACGCCTTCGATATCCCGATCTTCACCGAAGCTTATCTCAGGCCGCTCTTCTGCCGCGCTATCGGCCCGTTCCGCTGGATGGCGCTTTCCGGCGAGGAAAGCGATATTGCCCGCATCGACGATCTGCTGCTCGAAATGTTCCCGGACAACAAGATCATCACCAACTGGATCAAGCTTGCCCGCCAGCATGTGCCCTTCGAAGGTCTGCCGGCCCGCATCGCGTGGCTCGGCCATGGCGAGCGCACGGCGCTGGCCCGCCGCGTCAACGAGCTCGTTGCAAGCGGCGAGCTGAAGGGGCCGATCGCTTTCTCGCGCGACCATCTCGATGCCGGCGCCATGGCGCATCCGAACATCATGACCGAAGGCATGAAGGACGGCTCCGACGCCATCGCCGACTGGCCGCTGATCGACGCCATGATGCTCTGCTCGTCCATGGCCGATCTCGTCGTCGTCCATTCCGGCGGCGGCGGCTATGCCGGCTATATGACCAGCTGCGGCGTCACCGTGGTTGCCGACGGCACGGATGCCGCCGACGAGCGGCTCGACCATGCTCTGACCAACGATACAGCGCTTGGCGTCATGCGCTATGCGGATGCGGGCTATGAGGAAGCGCTGGACGAAGTTGCGAAAAAGGATGTGCCCTATATCCGTTTGGGATAAGCGCGTCTGTTCTTGGCGAGATTGAGAGACTATGGTCCCCGGCAACTTCAGAAGAATTGAGAATTGCCCGTGATCCCCTGGACCTTGCTCGACACTGCGAAAATCCCCGGCGGCGGCGAGCTGCGACTGAAGCAGCGCGGCCAGGAATTTTCCATCATGCTCGGCACCAACGAGCTGATGAACAGCCGTTTGAGCGGCTCCGAGCGCGCGCTTGCCACGCTTTCCTGCGAGAAGATCAGAGGCCGGAAGGCACCACACATACTGATCGGCGGCCTCGGCATGGGGTTTACCTTGCGCGCGGCGCTCGGTGAACTCGGTGCGGATGCGAAGGTCACGGTTGCCGAGCTTGTTCCGGCAGTCGTTTCATGGGCGCGCGGGCCGATGGCAACAGTCTTCGACGGCTGCCTCGACGACCCGCGTGTTGCCATTCATGAGGGCGACGTGCGTCCGCTCATCCGCGCAAGCAAGGCAACATACGATGCTATCCTGCTCGATGTCGACAACGGCCCGGATGGCATCACGTCCGAAGCCAATGATGGTCTTTATGACTATCATGGCCTGAAGGCAGCGCGCGATGCGCTGCGGCCCGGCGGCGTACTCGCGGTCTGGTCGTCGGGACCTGACGAGCGCTTTACGAGGCGGCTGCGCGGCAGCGGCTTTACCGCCGAAGTGGTCAACACACGCGCCAACGGCAAGACAGGCGCGCGTCACGTGATCTGGCTGGCCACCAGAGGCTAAGCCCTCGCGCTAGAGATAACGTGTTTCTTCTGGCGACCGATCGAAGCGGTCGGCGCGGCCATCGAAATAGCCGACAGGAAGCGAGGCGAGCTCTTTATCGGTGGCATCATCCAGGCAGCTAATGCTGATCGCATAGAACTTGCCGCCGAGGGCTGGATTTTCACCCCAGTTGAAGGAGCTGATGCCGCATGTCTTACAGAAGAGGTGATGTAGCGTCCGCGGGCCGAACTGATATTCGCCAATGTTGTCTTCGCCTGAGGTCAGGCGAAAATCGGCTGGTGTGGCGACAGCCAGCCAATTGCGCTTCTTCTTGCAGATCGAGCAATTGCATTTGAAGGTGCCGCCCTGCAGATCGAGATCGGCTTCGTAGCTCACAGCGCCGCAATGGCAGCTTCCATGATAGGTCTTCTTCATCACTCTCATCCTTCCCTTGAGGTGGCTTCTGCGTAAGCGACGTATTTATCGAGGGCTTGCTCCCATCCGCCGGTCTGCAATCTAAGCTCGGTATCGTCGGGCAGCTCGACCTTGCGGAAGACGAGGCGCGTCTTCTCGCCAAGCTCATGAAACTCCACGGTCACCTGCATCGGATGTTCGGGCCTACCCTCCTGGTTTTCCCAGGCGAAAGTAAAGACGAGACGCTCGGGCGGGACGATCTCCAGATAGCGGCCATGGCTCCAATATTCCTTGCCTTCCGGCGTAAGAATGCAGTGCCGCCAAGCGCCGCCTTCCTTGAGATCGATGGAGACGGACGGCGCCGTCATGTTTTGCGGTCCCCACCAGCGCATCAGATGTTGCGGTTCCGTCCAGAGGCGAAACAGCAGGGCACGCGGCGCGGCAATCTCGCGGGTCAGCACGATCTCGCGCCGCGGCCGCACGCTGCCGCCCTCAGTTGCTGGGGTCATTCTTTCCTCCCTTTTGCAATAGTGCCGCGTAGTCCTCCAGGCGATCGAGATTGTCGTTCCAGAACTGACGGTAATTCTCCAGCCAGTCATCCACTTGCCGAAGCGGCTTCGGCTCCAGCCGGCAAGGCCGCCATTGCGCCTCCCTCCCCTTCGAGATCAGGCCGGCTTTTTCCAGCACCTTCAGATGCTTGGAGACTGCGACCAGCGACATATCGAAAGGTTCGGCCAGTTCGGAAACGGACGCCTCGCCACTCGCCAACCGTGCCAGGATCGCCCGGCGGGTCGGATCTGCCAGGGCCGAGAGGGTCATGCTCAACGCATCCATGCGACTTTCTAAACCTATCAGTTAATTAACTTATAGATTTAATATAGGCCGCAAGCGAGTGATGTCAAGAAGCACCTGCAGCGTGCGATCTCAGGAAACGATGTTGGAAACTTCGATCAGATTCCGGTCCGGATCACGAAAATAGACCGAGAGAATGGGACCGGTCGCACCGGTTCGGGGAACGGGACCTTCCGTGATCGCAACACCCTCGGCCTTCAGGTGAGCAACGATGTCATCGAGCGGCGTGGTGCTGATGAAGCAGAGATCGGCCGAACCCGGTGTCGGGCGGTCAGCCTTGGGCTCAAACTCATGTCCGGCGCGATGCAGGTTGATCTTCTGATTGCCGAAGGTCAGAGCCTTGCGGCCCTCCCCGAAAGTTTCGACACCCATACCGAGGACACGGGTATAGAAATCGCAACTCTCCTCGATGCTCGCAACCGTGAGCACCAGGTGATCGAGATGGTCGATACGGATCATGGTGGCCTCCTGGGCTCAGCGACGCGCCAGCCTGGCAACGGCAAGAGCGCTGGCGAGACAGAGTGCCAGCATGACCAGGATGAAGGCAACCACGGCATTCCAGCCATCGGCAAGCCAGAAATAGCCGCCGACCGAGCCGGCAATGCTGGAGCCGAGATAATAGGCGAGCAGGTAGAGCGAGGAGGCGTGCCCCTTGAAGCCATCGGCCAGCCGTCCCACCAGCGCACTGGCGACGGAATGGGCCATGAAGAAGCCAATCGTCACCAGCACGATGCCGAGAATGATCAGCGGCAAGGAGCTTGAAAGCGTCACCGCCGCACCGACTGCTGCGATCAGCACACCAATCGGCAGCACGATGAAATGGCCGATGCGATCGCCGAGGAGGCCTGCAGCCCACGAGGCGACGATGCCGAAGAGATAGGCGGTGAAGATCAATCCAAGCTCGGTCTGGTTGAGATCATAGGGATCGGCGACGAGACGGAAGCCGGCATAGTTATAGACCGTTACGAAGGAGCCCATGACGAGAAAGCCAATGGCAAAGAGCAGCGGCAGCGCCGCATTGCCAAAATGACCGCTCCAGGCCTTCACATGGAAGCTGGCATCGAAGCCCTTTCGCGGCGTAAAATTGCGCGACGGCGGCAGCAGATAGAGGAAGCCGATGGCGGCGATCAGGCCGAGAATGCCAACCGTTGCCAAAGCCGGCCGCCAGCTCAGATATTCGGCGATCGTGCCGGTCACCACGCGCCCGGCCATGCCGCCGAAGGCGTTGCCGGCGATATAGAGGCCCATGGCACCGCCGAGGCCGCGCGGTTCGATCTCCTCGGCCAGATAGGTCATGGCGACGGCCGGCACGCCGCCCAGCAGAAAGCCTTCGAGCGCGCGAACGGCAAGCAGCATATGCCAGCTCGGCGATACCGAGCAGACGAGCGTACAGATGGCCGCGCCAAGCAGCGAGATGAACATCAGGCTGCGGCGGCCGAGGCTTTCGGAAACGGCGGCGGCACCGAAGATCGCGAAGGCCAGGAAGCCGGTCGAAAGCGATAGCGACAGCGAGCTTGCAGCGGGCGTGACACCGAAATCCTCGGAAAAGATCGGCATCAGCGGCTGCACGCAATAAAGCAGCGAGAAGGTGGCAAAGCCCGAGAGAAACAGCCCAATGGTGGCGCGGCGGAAGGCAGGCGTGCCGCGCGTCAGGAATTGGCGAGGCTTCGCCGGCGGCTCGCTCCTGACGAGTGTCAATTCGGGACTGGACGGAACTTCGGAAGCAGTGATTGCCTGCTGTCTAGCGGCGCGAAACATGGGGGCACCCAACCTTTCTTGCCCTGAAATCTAGCCAGATCAGCTCCATTAGTCCAATATATGGAACAGGCGATCTTGATAGCTTTTGGAGATAGCGATGGAGCTGCGTCATATTCGCTATTTTCTGGCGCTGGCCGAAGCGGGAAACTTCACCCGTGCGGCAGCCAAACTCGGTATCGGCCAGCCGCCGCTCAGCCAGCAGATCCGGGACCTGGAAAACGAAGTGGGTGCGCAGCTGTTCCACCGCGTGCCGCATGGTGCGGAACTGACGGTGGCCGGCGAGGCATTTCTCGCGGAAGCGAAAATGGCGGTCGATGCGGCGGAAAAGGCAAAGCTCGCCGCCCAGCGCGCCAATCGCGGCGAGATCGGCCGCCTGTCGCTCGGCTTCACCGCCTCTTCCGCCTTCAACACCATCGTCACATCAACCATTCGCGAGTTTCGGCGGCACTGGCCGGAAGTGCTGATATCGCTGACCGAGATGAACACCAATGCGCTGATGGAGCGGCTCATGCGCGGCGAGATCGACGCTGCCTTCATTCGCCCGGGCCTGGAAGATCCGCGCGACGTGCGGCTGAAGCGCTTTGCCGATGAGCCGATGCTGATCGCACTGCCGGCCCATCATCCGCTGGCAAGTAAGGAACGCGTGCCGGTTGCGGCGCTCGCGGGCGAACCCTTCATCCTCTTCCCGCGCATGGTGGGGCTGAGCCTCTATGACGATATCGTCGCCGCCTGCCGCGAGGCGGGCTTCGATCTCGTGGTGACACAGGAAGCGCCGCAGATCCCATCCGTCGTCAATCTCGTCGCCGCAAACTTAGGCGTTTCCATCGTTCCGGCTTCGATCGCGCAAATCAAGCTCGACGGCGTCGCCTATCGGCAAATCGATGGGCCGCCGGTCGTAGCGCGGCTCGGCCTTGCCAGCCTCAAGGCGCAGCGATCGCCCGTCATCGCCAACCTCATGAGTCTGATTGGTTAGTTACGTGCTCCGCTCCCAATAGGGCGGATCGCCAAAAGCCTTCTTCAAATGATCGGCCATTGCCCGAAGCTTGGCCGAGGGATTGCGACCTTCGGGATGGGCCATAAAAATGAACTCCGGCTCCGGCCGGTAGCCGACATCGATCTCTACGAGCCTCCCCTCCCTCGCTGAAGGCCCGGCGATGAAGGCGGGCAGCAAGGCAATACCAAGCCCGGCAATCGCGGCATCGTGGAGGACATCGCCATTGTTCACGCCCAGCGCCAGCTTGGCACGGATGACGACAGCGCCCTCTGGCCCCTCGAAGCGCCAGTCGGCGACACCGCGATTGGTGTAAAAAATACCGCGATGACCCTCGAGATCGGAGAGCGAAGCGGGTTTGCCGTTGCGGCTGAGATAATCCGGTGACGCAACGAGAAGGCGGCGGCTGCGGGCAAGCTTCCATGCGACGAGGCGCGAGTCGGCAATCAGGCCGTGGCGAATGATCGCGTCGTAACCGTCCGAGGCGGCATCTACGCGGCGATCGTCGAGATCGAGCGTCAACTCGATCTCCGGATGCGCGGCGAGAAACGGATAGAGAGCCGGCCCCAGATGCAGGCGGCCAAAGGTGACGGGTGCTGCAATGCGCAGCGGTCCCATCAGCATGCCGCGCCGCTCGGCAAGATCGGCCGCCGCCTCGCGAACCTCCTGTGCGATGCGGGTCGCGCGCTGCAGAAAGGCAGTGCCATCCTCGGTCAGGGTCAGCTTGCGGGTCGTGCGGTGAAGCAAGGTCGCCCCCAACGCCTTTTCCATTTCCGACAGGCGCTCGCTGACGACGGATTTCGACAGACGCAGCCGTCGCGCCGCCTCGCTGATCGAGCCCGCCTCGGCTACAGTCACGAACGTCACGATCCCGTCGATCTTCAACATCGTTCGGAAACTCCGAATTCGAATTCCTCTTTTTGAAGACTAATCCGAACGATCGGAAAAGGCCATCTTCCACGTATCGGACAAACCGAAAGACACGTCCTCACACAGGAGATGGAACAATGAACCGCTTGAATGGAAAAGTTGCAATCGTCACCGGCGCCAGCTCCGGCATTGGCCGCACTACGGCAAAACTCTTCGCCGCCGAAGGCGCCAAGGTTATTGTCGGCGCTCGCCGCGCGGCAGAGCTGGAAAGCCTCGCCGCCGAGATCAAGGCCGCCGGCGGAGAAGCAGCCGTCTTGGCTGGTGACGTACGCTCGGAAGACTACCACAAGGCGCTGGTCGCCCTTGCTGTCGAGCGCTACGGCAAGCTCGATATTGCTTTCAACAACGCCGGCACGCTCGGCGAGGCCGGTCCCAGCACCGAGATTTCGGAGGCAGGTTTTTCCGAAGCGCTGGCGATCAACCTCACCGCATCTTTCCTCGCCGCCAAGCACCAGATTGGCGAAATGATCAGGCATGGCGGCGGTTCTGTGATCTTCACCTCGACGTTCGTCGGCCATACCGTCAGCTTCCCTGGCGTTGCCGCCTATGCCGCCAGCAAGTCCGGCCTGATCGGCCTGACGCAGACGCTGGCCGCCGAATTTGGCCCGCAGAATGTGCGCGTCAATGCCATACTGCCGGGTGCCGTCGATACCGATATGTATCGAGACATGAACGATACGGCTGAAAAGCAGGCGTTCATAACCAATCTGCATGCGCTGAAGCGCGTTGCCGGCCCGGAAGAGATCGCTCGCTCGGTCCTTTATCTTGCCTCCGATGATGCGAGCTTCGTCAGCGGCACGGCTTCGCTCGTCGATGGCGGCCTGTCGATCACGCGTACCTGATCGAATATTTGGCCGACGCAATCGCGCCGGCAGCTTCGAAACGCGGACATGATCCCGTAACATAGGCAACGGTTGCGGGATCATGTCGCTCGAATGCTTTGAATGAGCCGCCGACTCTATTCCCCTTACGGCTTTTCCGTTCAGAACATCGTATTATTGTTCATGGATTTCTCGGGGATCGGCTGCACCGAATCCCAATGTTCCTGGATCTTGCTGTCTTCGACGCGGAAGATATCGACGATGGCGCTGCCACGATCGCCCGGCTGGCGAATGGCATGGACGCGCAGGATCACATAATCGCCATCGACCATCACGCGCTTGATCTCGCTCTTCGACTGCGGATAGTTCTTCTTCAGATAATCCAGAAAGCCGCGCAGGCCTTCGGGGCCATCGGCGGCAAGAGGATTATGCTGGATGTACTTGCCGAGATACTTTGAAGCCGCGTCGAAATCCTTGTCGTTCAGCGCCTTCTGGTAGAAATCCAGAACGATCTCCTTGTTCTTCTGCTCTTGCGGCGAATAGGCACGCTCGGCAAAGGCCGGCATGGCAGCGGCCAGGACCGGCAGGGCGATGACAGCGACTTTCATCAGTTTCAAGACGTTGCTCCTTTGCTCGTTAACGTGTTCACCTTTGTCGAGGCCAAGGGTCCGCGCAAATGACAAGGGCGTGAGGGCGATGTGATTGTCTGCCGGAATAGCGGGAAAGGACGGCTCACAACCGTAATGAGAGAATGCCGCGATTGCCTATGACACACCAAAGGCTTAGGCTTATCAGCAAAAGAACAGGCGACGGGTTCAGGCATGGTTCTCGCAGGAAAGCGCATCCTCCTCATCATCTCCGGCGGCATCGCGGCCTACAAGAGCCTCGATCTCATCCGCCGGCTGCGTGAACGCGGCGCGAGTGTGCGGCCCGTCATGACAGCGGGTGCGCAGGAGTTCATCACGCCGCTTGCCGTCGGCGCGCTGGCCGCCGACCATGTCTTTACCGATCTGTTTTCACGAGAGGATGAGCAGGATGTCGGCCATATCAGGCTGGCGCGCGACTGTGATCTCGTGCTGATCGCGCCGGCGACTGCCGATCTGCTCGCCAAGATGGCAAATGGGCTGGCCGATGATCTCGCCTCGACAATATTGCTCGCCACCGACCGGCCCGTGCTCGCAGCCCCCGCGATGAACCCGAAGATGTGGGCGCATCCGGCGACGAAGCGCAATGTCGAGACGCTACGCAGGGACGGTATTACCTTTGTCGGGCCGATGACCGGTGAAATGGCCGAGAGCGGCGAGGCCGGCGCCGGCCGGATGGCCGAACCGCTTGATATCGTCGGGGCGGCGGAGAGACGGCTGGACGACGGTGCAAAGCCGCTTGCCGGCAAGAAGGCGGTCGTCACCTCCGGGCCGACGCATGAGCCGATCGACCCCGTGCGCTATATCGCCAACCGTTCGTCTGGACGGCAGGGCCATGCGATTGCGGCAGCGCTTGCCGCCCTTGGCGCCGATGTTACCCTCGTTTCGGGCCCTGTCACCATACCCGATCCGGTCGGTCTTACCGTCATCCATGTCGAGCGAGCTGATGAGATGCGCGATGCCGTTTTGGCGGCCCTTCCGGCCGATATCGCGGTGATGGTGGCCGCTGTGGCCGACTGGCGCGTCGCCTCCGCATCGGACCAGAAGATCAAGAAGCATCCGGGCGAATCGATCCCGACTTTGGCGCTCACGGAAAACCCCGACATTCTGAAAACGGTCGGCCATCACACGCAGCGGCCGAAACTGGTCATCGGCTTTGCCGCCGAAACACAGGATGTCGAGAGCAATGCCCGCGCGAAGCTGGAGCGCAAGGGCGCCGACTTCATCGTCGCCAACGACGTCTCACCCGCAACCGGCATCATGGGCGGCACAAGAAACAGGGTGAAGATCATCAGCCACACCGGGGTTGAACAGTGGCCCGATCTCGACAAGGATGAAGTGGCGGTGCGACTGGCAGCGCTGATATCGGAACAGTTCAAGCAGAGATAGCAGCCGGCGCCCTGATCTCTCCGGCGGCACGCTCTTCCGGCTGGAAAGGCGTGACATGGACACCGGTATCGTCGATCATGACGGCGCTGCCGTCTGGAATCTCACGCCAGGCATCAACGTCGTCATTCAACGGCTCGGAAACGAGGCAATACCCCAAGCCGACGGGCGAGGCATAGAGTGTCGGCGCCTTGCGGTCGGTGGCATAGCGGATGGCGTAGAGCGACTTGCCGTCGGAGAAGGCCGCGGTGAAGCGCACCAGCACCGAACCGGTCAAATGCAGCGAGAGCCCTTCGACAAAGCCGATGGTCTGAGCGATCGCTGTGATCGGATTCGTCGCCAGGCCAAACTGCATCGCCAGCAGAAACAGAAGCTCGGAATCGGTCGTGCCGCTGCGGGCATGGAAGAGCTTGTCATCGAGCATGGCTTCCATCGGCCGGCGCAGGCGGTCGAAATTGGAAATCTGGCCATTGTGCTGGAACGACCAGTTTTCGAAAACGAAAGGATGGCAATTGTCGCGGCGCGTGCCGCCGCCGGTGGCCGCACGGACATGGGCGAGGAAGAGCGGCGAGCGGATCTGCCGCGCCAGGCTCTTCAGATTGCAATCGGACCAGGCCGGCAGGATATCGCGGTAACGGCCCGGTTCCGGCCGGTCGCCATACCAGGCGATGCCGAAACCGTCACCATTGGTCGCCGTCTTGGCGCGCGTGGCGCAATGGGATTGTTCGATCAGGGAGTGGGCGGGCGAAGACACCAGCTCCTCCAGATAGAGGGGGTCTCCACGATAGGCTGCCCAGCGACACATGCGTCTCTCACTCCGATTCCTGCTGTCTTCCTGTCCCGCGGGAGAATGGCAAATCTTGGACGATTGTTTATGCGGAATGGGTAATAAAGTCTTAATTTTCCATGCAGTGCGGCGCAAGATGACAGATATTTGACGCTTCGTCCGTTCACGTTTCGCATCGCAACATTTTCGTCGTGAAGGCCGCTACGGCAGGACTCTTGCTCGAGATGCGGCGGGCAACACATTTCACAGCGACAATAAGTGTGAAGCTCCCCAAGACTGTGCCTCTTGCATCAAGTCAAATTTGAGCTACGTTAAGCTTGTCTGAAACGTAACGAAAGGAAGGTGATCCAATGTCTAGTGAGATTTCGGTCTTTGTATACGGCATGGAAATGGTTGTGAACGTTGCGAGGCAGCCCTCGCTCTGACCAACACCTTCCCGAAGCGTTCGCCGCTTCAGGCCAGTTACGGGCCAAAGCTCATGGGGGGTCGCCTAAGGCGACCCCTTTTGATTTTCAGCCGTTCGTTTTTTTCCTTGCCAAACGGGAAGAGCGCCTTAGCTAACCCAGCATGTCTTCTCAGGAACAGCCCGAACAGGGTGAAGCCAAGCCGAGGCCGCTGAACGAGCCGGCCCTTACCGCACTCTCATTGTATCCGCAGGACTGGGCCTTGTTCCTCGATATCGACGGAACCCTGCTCGATCTCGCCGAAAGGCCGGAAGCGATTGTCGTGCCCAACTATCTGCCCGGCACGCTGCATGCGCTCTCCCGCCAGCTCGGCGGCGCACTGGCCTTGGTCACCGGCCGCGCCATCGAATTCGTCGATCCCCTTTTTGCGCCCTTCCGCTTTCCCGTTGCAGGCCTCCATGGCGCAGAACGGCGTGATGCGGCCGGACGGCTGCGCCGTGCGCATATCCCGCCCGCCTTTCAGGCGATGAAGCAAACCATTGCCTACGAGGCCCAAGCCTGGCCGGGCGCCATCGTCGAGGACAAAGGGGCGGCGGTTGCGGTCCACTTCCGCCATGCACCTGCATATGAGTCCGAGATCGGCGAAGCCATGCAGCGCCATCTGGAGGAAGCGGGTCCCGACTGGAACCTTCAACGTGGCAAAATGGTCCTAGAAATCTGCCCTGCCCACGCCAGCAAGGGACATGCCGTCGAGGCGTTTCTGTCAGAAGCGCCCTTCGAAGGACGCCGTCCGGTCGCGATCGGCGACGATGTGACCGACGAGACGATGTTTGCCGCCGCCAATCGTCTCGGCGGCCAATCCGTGCGCATCGGCGACGCGAACGGAAAAACACTGGCACGTGCATCCATTGGCTCACCTGCGCGTTTAAGGGACGTGCTGGGAACGCTCGTCAAGTAATTTTCGATCATGGCGATGTCTCCCAGACTTCTCGAAAGGAAGAATTCGTGAGTCGACTCATCATTGTTTCTAATCGTGTTTCCGTACCCGACCATAAAGGCGCCGCTGCGGCAGGTGGCCTTGCGGTGGCTCTGCAGGCGGCGCTCGCCGAGCGCGGCGGCATCTGGATGGGCTGGTCCGGCAAATCGAGCGGCGACGCGGAGCCTGAGCCGCTGCGGATGACGCAGGACGGCAACATCACCTATGCGCTTACCGATCTGACCCAGACCGATGTAGAGGAATATTATCAGGGCTTTGCCAACCGCGTGCTATGGCCGATCTGTCATTACCGGCTTGATCTCGCCGAATATGCCCGCAAGGAAATGACGGGGTATTTCCGCGTCAACCGCTTCTTTGCCCACCGGCTCGCACCTCTGATCGAACCCGACGATATCATCTGGGTGCATGACTATCATCTCATCCCGCTTGCAGCGGAGCTGCGGCAGATGGGCCTGAAGAACCGCATCGGCTTCTTCCTGCATATTCCCTGGCCACCGGCCGATGTCGTGCTCGCCATGCCGGTGCACGAGGAGATCATGCGGGGCCTTTCCTCCTACGACCTGCTCGGTTTTCAGACGGACCATGATCTTGAGAACTTTGCAGGCTGCCTGAAGCGCGAGGGGATGGGCATCGAGAAAAGTCCGGGCCATTTCAGCGCTCACGGCCATGATTTTCGCGGTGGCGCCTATTCGATCGGCATCGAGACGGCGGGCTTTGCCGAATTCGCCCGCAAAGCAGCGTCGCACAGCATGGTGCAGAAAGTGCGCCAAAGCATCGAAGGCCGCGACCTCATTCTCGGCGTCGACCGGCTCGATTACTCCAAGGGCATCACGCAGCGCATCGATGCCTTCGAACGTTTCATCACCAACAACCCCGCCCACCAGCGCAGCATCACCTATCTGCAGATCACGCCGAAATCTCGCTCGGAAGTCCCCGAATATGAGGCGATGCAGAACGCGGTTGCCGAACAGGCGGGCCGGGTCAATGGCGCGATCGGCACGGTCGACTGGGTGCCGATCCGCTATATCAATCGCTCGATCAGCCGCCCGATCCTGGCAGGCCTTTACCGGATTGCGAAGGTCGGGCTGGTAACTCCCTTGCGCGACGGCATGAACCTGGTCGCCAAGGAATATGTCGCGGCGCAGGACCCGGACAATCCCGGCGTGCTGGTGCTATCGCGCTTTGCCGGCGCGGCGCGCAAGCTGAAGGGCGCTCTGCTGGTCAATCCCTATGATGTCGACGGCACCGCCAATGCGCTGGCGCGCGCCATCAACATGCCGCTGCAGGAGCGGCAGGAGCGTTGGCGCGGCATGATGGACTATCTGCTGGAAAATGACGTGTCGCGTTGGTGCGAGACGTTTCTTGCCGATCTTACGGCGGAATAGAGCATGATGATCATCCGGCGGCGGCGGCGGTGAGCAGCCACTGCGCCAACCGCTCCGCCTCTGGATTCGCGACGGCCGGCGGCAACAGCCAATAGCCGCGCTCCGGCGCCTGCAGCATGGGACCCACCGTCACCAGCGTCCGCGCTGTGAGCAGGGAATCGACAAGGCCCATCCAGCCGATGGCAACGCCCTGCTCGCTGAGGGCCGCCTGCACGACGAGCGAATAGGTATTGAAGCGCAGGTCGCCGCGGCCAGCATAGGCATCACGGGCAATGCCGAAGGCGGCAAGATAGCTCTGCCAGTCGAACCACGGCGACGGCATTTCTGAATCGAGATGAACAAGCGTGGTGCCGGCAAGCTGCGAGGGATCGGTGAATGGACCGTGCCGCTCTGCAAAACCTCTGGTACAGATCGGCACGACCTTCTCCGGCAGAAGTAGCGTTGCGCCCGAACCGAACTCGTTGCGTGTTCCGAAGAAGACGGCGATATCGCCGCTTTCCGGCGCGCCGCGATCCAGCCGCTGCGTGGCGACGATCTGGATATCGACTTCCGGATAGAGGAGCCGGAACGCGTGCATGCGGGGAATGAGCCAGAGAGCGGAAAAGGCATAGTCGGTGCGCAAACGAACGGACGGGCGCTCCGCCTCGACGCGGAAGCTGCGCACCAGATTATCGACGCCGGCAACCGCCTTTTCGACGATTTCGAAGAGGCGCTGCCCCTCGGGCGAGAGTACGACACCGCGATGCTGGCGGTGAAACAGGGACACGCCCATCTGCTCTTCGATGCGGCGGATCTGATAGCTGACGGCTGGTTGCGTCAGGCCAAGCGCTGCAGCGGCAGCGGAGAGGCTGCCGGAGCGGCCCACTTCCAGGAATATCCGCAGCCAACCGAGATCGACGAGACGTTCAACCATAAAATTTCCTTTTGGCATCCATCGAAAAATGTCTGCTTCACAGCGGGAACTCTAGTGATGTTCAATAAAATAATCGAATAACAAACAGTGAGCTATCGTCATATGCACTTCCGCAATGCGTTGGCTCGCAGCCGGCCTCTGATCTCCAAGGAAAACACGCGAATGTCCCGCCCGAATATCCTCATCCTCATGGTCGATCAGTTCAACGGGACGCTCTTCCCCGACGGCCCGGCCGAATTCCTGCACGCACCGGTCCTGAAGGCTCTGGCGAAGCGCTCCGTGCGCTTTGCCAACAGCTATACGGCAAGCCCGCTCTGCGCACCGGCCCGCGCCTCCTTCATGTCCGGACAACTGCCGAGCCGCACGCGCGTCTATGACAATGCCGCCGAATTCTGCTCAGATATCCCGACTTTCGCCCACCATCTGCGCGCCGCCGGCTATCAGACAGCGCTGTCGGGCAAGATGCATTTCGTTGGCCCTGACCAGATGCACGGCTTCGAGGAACGGCTGACCACAGACATCTACCCTGCCGATTTCGGCTGGACGCCTGATTATACGAAGCCGGGCGAGCGCATCGACTGGTGGTATCACAATCTCGGTTCGGTCACCGGCGCGGGCACTGCCGAGATCACCAACCAGATGGAATATGACGACGAGGTCGCTTATCACGCGACCCGCAAACTCTACGATCTCTCGCGAGGGCATGACGAGCGGCCCTGGTGCCTGACCGTCAGCTTCACCCATCCGCACGACCCCTATGTCGCACGGCGCCGCTTCTGGGACCTCTATGAGAATTGCCCGGCGCTCGACCCGGAAGTCGGCGAAATCCCCTTCGAACAGCAGGACCCGCATTCGCAGCGGCTGATGAAGGCGTGCGACCACACCGCCTTCGACATCACGCCGGACCAGATCCGCCGGGCACGCCGCGGCTATTTCGCCAATATCTCCTATGTCGACGAGAAGATCGGCGAGATATTAGAGACGCTCGAGCGCGGCCGTATGGCCGACAACACGATCATCCTCTTCGTCTCGGATCATGGCGACATGCTCGGCGAGCGTGGCCTCTGGTTCAAGATGAACTTCTTCGAAGGTTCGGCCCGCGTGCCGCTGATGATCGCAGCTCCCGACTGGCAGCCGAAGCGGATCGACCAGCCAGTCTCGACGCTGGACGTTACTCCGACGCTGGCAGCCCTTGCCGGGATCGACATCGCATCGCTGCGCCGCTGGACGGATGGCGAGGACCTGACGCCGCTGGCTCGTGGAACCGGAAGCCGCAGCCCCGTGCCGATGGAATATGCCGCAGAAGGCTCGGAAGCGCCGCTCGTAGGCTTACGCGACGGCAATTATAAGCTGACCCTTTGCGAAAAGGACCCGCCGATGCTCTTCGATCTCAGGGAGGATCCGAAAGAGCTAACCAATCTGGCAGGCAACCCGGCCTATACGGAAACGCTGGAGAGACTGGCGGCGCAGGCCATGGCGCGCTGGGATCTTTCAAGCTTTGACGCTGCCGTGCGCGAGAGCCAAGCACGGCGATGGGTGGTCTATACGGCCCTTCGCAACGGCGCCTATTACCCCTGGGATTATCAGCCGCTGCAAAAGGCATCCGAGCGCTACATGCGCAACCATATGGACCTCAACGTGCTGGAGGAAAATCAGCGCTATCCGCGAGGCGAATAGGATTTCAATAGTGGACTGATGGCAATAGCTTGGAGCGGTTTCACGAAGCGCTCTAAACATCCCGCTTCTGGCAGTAATGCGCCGTCTCGCCGTCGCCGGTCTGGAAGTCTCCGGGCTGCGGCGGCGCGATCGGTTTGAACTGCGTGCGATCCGGCTTCAGATCGAGCAAGGGCGTGCCGTCAAGGCAATCGAGGCCGCGCACCAGCAATACGGCCCCCTCGACGGCTTCCAATTTGACGATAGAGGTGCCGATGGGATTGGGCCGCACCGGCGAGCGTAGCGAAAAGGTGCCGTGTACCTTGCCGCTGTTGGCCGGGCTCTGCAGCACGAGATCCCTGCGCGAACGATCCAGCCAATAGAGAACTTCCAGGCGCTCGAAGGCTTCCACGCCCTGCAGCGCCGCCACCCAGGGCTCGAAGATTTCGATCCGGCAGATCGGGCCATCATGCCGGCCCTGGCGCGGCGTTTCCATGCGCGATGTCCAGGGCGTGGAAATGCGGCCTATGAAGATGAGCCCCGCATCCAAGGCTACCGGCGGCTCGACGGCCACTTCGTTTTCGCGAATTTCGTTTTCCCGGACCATGAATGCCTTCCTTACCAGAGCGGTTATTTCATGCCCTTCAGCAACGCCGCCAGCTGATCGTCAGTCAGATCGACCTGATAAAACAGCTTGTAGAATTGCTTCACATCGTCGGAAAAATCGCTGCGGAAGAGCTTCGGATAAATGAGCTTCTCCATCCAGCGCACGCCGAGCAGCCTGTTGACGCCAGGCGGGGAATCGAACCAGCCGAAAGGCAGGGACGGTGGCACGAAGATCTTGCCGTCCTTGACGGCCTTGATGCCGGCCCATTGCGGATCGCTTTTCACCGAGGCTGCAAAGTCAGGGTTCTCGGCGATGATGATATCCGGATTCCATCCGGCGACCTGCGGCGGCGTCACCTTGGTCAAGCCACCCTTGCCGGCAGCGGCAGCGACATTCATCGTGCCGACGGCATCGAGGATTTCGAGATTGATCGAGCCGGAGAGCCCGGTTTCCAAACCATCGGCGCCACGGCCATAATAGACGCGCGGGCGCGGGTCGTTCGGCAATGTCGCGAGCTTTTCGTTCAGGTCCTTGATCGCCGTATCGGCATAATCGGCCAGCTTGTTGGCGCGGTCCTCGACGCCGATCAGGGCGCCGACATCGCGCAGCGTATCGGCGGTGCGGGCGAAGCTGCCGTCGATAAGGACATAGGGAATATGCGTGTCGGACTGCACCTGGTCGGCCAGCGCCTTGTAGGTGGGATCGACCATACCGGCATCGAGGATGATATCAGGCTTGGTGTCGGTGACCGCCTGCGAACTGATCGCGCCATCCTTGCCGGTCAAACGGCCAACTGTCGGCAGCGACCGCACCGATGGCATCAAGTAGGCCTTGGCGGCATCATCGGGCGCATGCACCCAGCCCACCAGCTTATCCGGCGCCAGCACATAGACCAGGACGGCGGCTGGCGGCCCGGCCACCACAATGCGGTTGATCTTATCAGGCACAGACACCGTGCGTCCGGCCGCATCGGTGATGACTCGCGCCTCGGCTGCGACCGGCATCAGGCCGACGAAGGCCAGAGCAAGAACCGCAAAAAGTCTCATCATAAAATGCCTGTTCCGATCAAGGAAATCACCCGCGGCACTATGGCATAGCGCTATATCGGATGGAACATCGCGGCAGCACTATTCCAAAATGAAACGCATCCGAACCGATCACGCCGCCTTGACGGCGTGATATTCCTTGATCGCGACCATCTTGATAGCCGGGTAACGTTCCGCCTCGTAGCGCAGCGAGAAGCCGTCCTGGGCGAGGAAGACCGGATCGCCATCGAGATCGCGGGCGATATCGCCGCGGCGCTGGGTGACGAATTTTTCGAGGTCGGCCGGCTGATCGGCCGAGATCCAGCGGCAGACGGAGAAGCGCGACATTTCGAAGGAAACCGGCAGGCCGTATTCGGCCATCAACCGCTCCTTCAAGACATCGAGCTGCAGGGCGCCGACGACGCCGACGATGGCGGGAGAGCCATCTTCCGGCGAGAAGAGCTGCACGACGCCTTCTTCGGCCATCTGCTGCAGCGCTTCCTTGAGCTTCTTCGCCTTCATCGCGTCTTCAAGACGAACACGGCGCAGGATTTCCGGCGAGAAGTTGGGCACGCCCTGGAAGACGAGAGATTCGCCTTCGGTCAGCGTATCGCCGATGCGCAGCGTTCCATGGTTCGGAATGCCGACGACGTCGCCTGCATAGGCGGTGTCGGCGAGCTGACGCTGCGAGGCGAAGAAGAATTGCGGTGCGGTCAGGCCAAGTTGCTTGCCGGTGCGCGACAGCCGCGCCTTCATGCCGCGCTCCAGCTTGCCGGAGCAGATACGCGCAAAGGCGATGCGGTCACGATGGTTCGGGTCCATGTTGGCCTGAATCTTGAAGACGAAGGCCGTCATCTTGTCGTCGGTGGCGTGAACCGTTCTGATGTCGGCAACCTGGTCACGTGGCGGCGGCGCGAAGTCGCCGAGCGCGTTGATAAGATCGCGGACACCGAAATTGCGCAGCGCCGAGCCGAAGAAGACCGGCGTCATATGACCTTCCAGGAAGGAGTCCCGATCAAACGGACGGCAGGCCTCGATCGCCAGTTCCGTCTCGTCGATGAAAGCCTGGCGCTCGTTTTCCGGCAACCGGTCGGCGACTGCCTGCGGGCCGTTCACCTTGGTCGCCTCGACCTCGGTATCGGAACCGCGAACGGTATTGTCAGCCAGATGGTAGGAGCCGCAGAAAGTCTTGGAGCGGCCGATCGGCCAGGTGACCGGAGCCGTATCCAGTGCCAGCTTCTCTTCGACTTCATCAAGAATTTCGAAAGGATCGCGGCTTTCGCGGTCCATCTTGTTGATGAAGGTGATGATCGGGATGTCGCGCATGCGGCAGACTTCGAACAGCTTCAGCGTCCGCGGCTCGATACCCTTGGCGGCGTCGATAACCATGACTGCCGCATCGACGGCCGTCAGCGTGCGATAGGTGTCGTCGGCGAAGTCTTCGTGACCGGGCGTATCGAGAATGTTGAAGACGTTGCCTTCATATTCGAAGGTCATGACCGACGTCACGACCGAGATGCCGCGTTCGCGCTCGATCTTCATCCAGTCGGAGCGCGTCTGCATGCGATCCTTCTTGGCCTTGACTTCGCCGGCAAGCTGAATGGCGCCGCCGAAGAGCAGCAGCTTTTCGGTGAGCGTCGTCTTGCCCGCGTCCGGGTGAGCGATAATAGCGAATGTGCGGCGGCGGGAGACCGCCTCGGCGAGACTTTCGGCCATGCGTGTGAATCCTGTGAATTGGCGCCGTATCTAGCGACTCAAAGGCCTAAATGCAATTGACCTCCGGCCTTCGCGCGCAAACTAATGCCGCATGACCATTCACACTGATATCAGCCCGACCCTGAAGCTCATCCGCCTGCCGCATGGCGAAGGCCTGGAGCTGCCCGCCTATGAGACCAAGGGTGCAGCCGGCATGGACCTGCGCGCAGCCGTCGAAGAAGGCGCGACGCTGACGATCGCGCCGGGCAAGCGGGCGCTCGTTCCCACAGGCTTCATCTTCGAAGTTCCGGATGGCTTCGAGGCGCAGATCCGCCCGCGCTCCGGCCTCGCCTTCAAGAACGGCATCACCTGCCTGAACTCCCCCGGCACAGTCGACAGCGACTATCGTGGCGAAGTGAAGGTGATTTTGGCCAACCTCGGTGATGAGCCATTCGAAATCACGCGCGGCATGCGCATCGCCCAGATGGTGATCGCGCCGGTGACGCAAGTGCGCGTCGCCGAAATTTCCGAGATCAGCGAAACCGCACGCGGCGCCGGCGGCTTCGGCTCGACCGGCGTGTGATGTCCGAACTGGGACGAGACCACGGACTGACGCTCCGGCAAGATTATTTCGACGATCCCTCCGCCTGGAATGCGCTTGTCGATCTGCTGCAGGATACATTCTCGATCGATGTCAGCATCCTGGACCAATTTGACGGCCCGGACCCGACAAGCATGCCGTTTGGCTATTTCGATGCCGATGGCCGCTGCGTCGCCAATTTCAGCGCCTTCTCCATGCCGATGATCATCAATGGCAGGGTCGTCAAGGCGGCGGGCTATCAATCCGGCGCGGTCCGGCCGGAATGGCGCAAGCGCGGCCTCTATCGCGACCTCATGCAGCGCGCCTTTGCCCACACCGCGACTGAGGGCTACGAACTCGATCTGCTGCTCACAGACAAGCCGGCTCTCTATGAGCGGTATGGCTTTCGCATCCTGCCGCAGCATATCTTCGTTGCGCGGACGCCGACGCTTCAGAAATCTGATTTGTCAGCCCGGCAGCTCTCCCTGGAAGCGCCTGACGATCTGCGCCTCATCGAGACGCTCCTGCAAAACCGTCAGCCGGCCTCCGCCCAATTTGCCGTTGTCAGGCAGATGGAGATGTTTCTGCTGAATGCTTCCTTCAACTCCGCGATCCGCCTGACGGCGCTTGGGGATGACACGGTCGCTGCATGGACGTTCGACGGCGCGACTTTCTGGCTTCTCGACATTGTGGGAACTGCCATCCCCTCGCTGGCGACCATCGTCTCAGCGCTCGATATCGAACCCGAGCGCATCGAGATCTGCTTTTCTCCGGACCGCCTGGATTGCCAGGTATCGCTTGAGCCTTACGACGGCTACACCATGCTGATGGTGCGCGGCCAAGCGGCGGCCGATATTGTCGGGCCGCTCATGCTTTCGCCGATGGCGGAATTCTAGAGCCGGTAAGCGGAGGCAGGCGGCGCTTGACCGGCGTCGCCTTGATCATCGACGTGTTCGTCTCGGCCCGCTCGGTGATCTTATCCAATATACCATCGAGTTCACCCATCGAGCGCACCACCAGCCGACCGATAAAGCAATCGTCACCGGTGACCTTGTCGCACTCTATGAATTCCGGCGTTTGCTGAATGATCCGCTCGACGACATGCAACTGGCCGGGCAGAGGCCGGATGCGGACGATCGCCTGCAGGGGATAGCCGATCGCCTCCGGCGCGATATCCACGGTAAAGGCCGAGATGATGCCGCGTTCCTCCAGTCGGCGCAGACGTTCCGCCGCGCTCGGCGACGACAGGCTGGCCGCTTCCGCCAATTCCTTCAGCGATATGCGGGCATTGCGCGCCAGCGCTTCTAGCATCCGCTGATCGATCTCATCGAGACCAAGGCTCGCATTAGGAGCACTCATCATTCAACCTCATTTACCTAGGTCTTTTGGCTAATTTACCTTACTAAATCTATATCACCAGCGCAGATACCGCAATATGATTGGGGCAGATAGACGGGAGCCAAGGCAATGAACGAGATTAAACGCGGCACGGTGGAAATGACGGCGGCGATGCTGATTTCAGGCACGATCGGCTGGTTCGTATTGATGTCCGGGCAGGCCGTGACCGGTGTGGTTTTCTGGCGCTGCTTCTTCGGCGCGCTGACGCTGCTCGTTATCTGCGGCGCCATGGGCCTGCTGCGCCCAGGCATCCTCAATCTCAGGACATTTTCCATTGCCGTCGGTGGCGGGATCGCCATCGTCCTCAACTGGCTGCTGCTTTTCGCCGCCTATTCCCACGCCTCCATTTCCATCGCCACAACCGTCTATAATACGCAACCTTTCATGCTGCTGGGTCTCGGCGCATTGTTCCTCGGCGAACGGATCACCTTCACCAAGCTCTTCTGGTTAGGCCTCGCCTTCGCCGGCATGGTCGTGATCGTCGAAGGCAAGCCGGCCGAGGCCGCCGGTTCGGGAAGCTATGCGATCGGCATCCTGCTTTCGCTGGGCGCAGCCTTCTTCTATGCGCTGGCAGCGATCGCTGCCAAATGGCTGAAGGGCACGCCGCCGCATCTGATTGCGCTGATCCAGGTGTCCACCGGCATTCTGATGTTGGCACCCTTTACCCATTTTTCCGCCGCACCCCAGGATATCGGGGGATGGTCGATCCTCGTCACCATGGGCATTGTGCATACCGGGTTGATGTATGTGCTGCTCTATGGCGCCATCCAGAAGCTGCCGACGCACCTGACCGGGGCACTCTCCTTCGTCTATCCAATCGCCGCCATCATCGTCGATCGCTTTGCCTTCGGCCATGTGCTTGGCCCGGCGCAGATCCTCGGCGCAGTCATCATTTTCGCGGCTGCTGCCGGCATGAATCTCGGCTGGACGCTCCCCCTGCCCTGGAATAGAAACGGTGGTCTTTCGAAGGGGGCCGCCGAATGATCACGTGCTACCTGCATTATGTCATAGATCCCTATAAGCTCGCCCAGTTCGAGCATTACGCCAAGCTCTGGATCCCGCTGGTCAACCGGCTGGGCGGTACGCATCACGGCTATTTCATGCCGCACGAGGGAGCCAATAACATCGCCTTGGCGCTTTTCAGCTTCCCGAGCCTTGCCGCCTATGAGGAATATCGGCTGAAAATACCCGAGGATGCGGAATGCCAGGCCGCCCTTGCCTATGGCGAGGAAACACGCTGCATCATCAGCTACGAGCGTAGCTTCATGCGGCCGGTGTTCTAAAATTATTTAGCCAGATTCGGACAGACATCGGAGCGACCGTCGAGACCTTCGGCCATTTTCTCGAAGGTCAAGCCTGATCCGGCCTTGCCCCCGCCGATGCGCAGCACATAGAGGCTGTCGAAATCCTTGCCGTGCCATTTCGGCACGGCTTTTTCATCGCCGCCATTCTCGCTCATCAGCTGACGGGCGAGATCGACGATCTGCTTGTGCTCCCAGGCAACGAAGATCAGCTTGCCGGCATAAGCAGGCTTCTTCAGCTCGCCTTTCAGATCATCGATATCCTCATAGCCGAAGCTGGTATCGACGGGCATTCCAAGGGCGATCGCCGTCGGTTCTATGGTCGCGAGCGGCCGGATATAATCGTAGGAAGTGCCGGAATCGTCCTTTCGCTTCGATGGATCAGGCGCAAAGATCGCCGCCGGCTTGCCGAAGAGCTTTGTCAGCACCGGCGGTAAAGCCAGCGCCCGGTTGAGACCCTGGCAGCTCAATTGGCCAAGACCCGCCTCGGGCTTTTCGCCATGACGCATGAAGACGATCGTCTGCGTTCCCGTCTCCGCCGCCGAAGCAGCGCTCCAGAACGATGCGAGCACCAGAAGGCTGGCGGCGAGCGGCAGCGAAACGCTCCGCATCAACGCTGAGCCTCGAAAGCCATGCGCACGGCGAGCCCGGCCAGCACCGTGCCCATCAGCCAGCGCTGCACTAGGGCAAAGGATGGGCGCTGGGTGAGAAACATCGCGATCCAGCCGGCACTCAGCGCGAAAATGGCATTGAATGTTACGCTGATAATGATCTGCGCGAAGCCGAGAACAATGGATTGCGTGAAAACGCTGCCGGCGGCGGGATCGACGAACTGCGGCAGCAGCGACAGATAGAGGATCGCGACCTTCGGGTTCAGCAGGCTCGTCACCAGCCCCATCGTGAAAAGCCGGCGGGTGCTGTCCTTTGGCAACTCGCGCACCTGAAAGGCCGAGCGGCCGCCGGGCTTCAGCGCATTCCAGGCGAGCCATCCAAGATAGGCCGCACCCGCCAGCCGCAGCGCATCGTAGGCGAAAGGAACGGCAAAGACGAAGGCGGTAATGCCGAGCGCAGCCGAGAACATGTAGAAGAGGAAGCCGCAGGCGACACCGCCAAGGGAGATCAACCCTGCCGCTGGTCCCTGCGAGATCGAGCGCGACACCAGATAGATCATGTTCGGCCCAGGCGTCAGCACCATGCCGAGAGCAATCAGGGCAAAGGTGATCATGCTGGTCAGATGCGGCATAGAGGCTCCGGCGGAGAAAGGGCTTCAGAAGGAGATTTCGGTCGATGCGACCAGCTTGATTTCATGCGGCCCGGCATCGAAACCGTCAAGCAGCATATTGTGATGGGTGACAATGTCTTCGAAACTCAGTTTGCCCATATCCGCCGTGGTGTGTCCGTCTGATATCAGTGAGACGTCGAAGCCCAGCGAAACGGCGCGCCGCACAGTCGTATCCACGCAGAACTGCGTCATGCAGCCGCCAACGATGAGGTGAGTGACACCATGGCCCTTGAGCCGTGCCTCCAGATCCGTCTCGAAGAAGGAATCGCAGCTCGTCTTGTGCACGACGACATCTCCGGCTTCCGGTGCGATCTCCCGGCGCAGCTGCCAGCCTTCGCTGCGCTTGGCCAAACGATGGGTCGGGCCGCCGTCATGCTGAACGATGAAGGTGGGAATACCGGCGGCACGGGCGCTGTGTTTCAACGCTGCGAGCTTCGCAACGACCGCCTCCAGCGCGGCATCGATAGCCGGCTGGCGATCCGGCGTGCCGAGGCCCGTCAGGATGGAGTTCTGAAGATCGATCAGGAGCAATGCGGAAGACATGATATCCTTGGGCAAAGCGGTTGGGATGGGCCGTTTACACCTTGGTAATATGTTCGCTGCATCGGCGCAATCGCTTGAAAACGCAAAGGTAGTGCAATAGAGCCGATACCATCTCAGGAGGAGAGCTTCATGACGCTCGCGCCCTACCTGCCTATTGCGGCGCGCTCTTTGTCGCTGCAGCCATTTCCCGCCGGGGCCTCGCCGCCGCCGCTGCCTTCATCGCAACGCGCGCCGCCTGAAAAAAACATCCTCAAAGAAGGCCTTCCGGAGATTCTTTTCTCACGCGCTTCACGCGAGGAACGGGTGCGCACTCTGGTTTCCGCGCGCGTTTGATCCTATTGTCATTCCATAAATCCAATGTAGGGAGAGCTACCCATGTCCGACACCCGCAAACCCGGCCGCGGCCGCGTCTACGCCTCGATCACCGAGACCATCGGCGATACGCCGATCGTGCGCCTCGACAAGCTGGCGAAGGAGAAGGGCGTCAAGGCCAACATTTTGGCAAAGCTCGAATTCTTCAATCCGATCGCTTCCGTGAAAGACCGCATCGGCGTCGCCATGATCGAGAGCCTGGAAGCCCAGGGCAAGATCGCTCCCGGCCGATCCGTGCTGATCGAGCCGACTTCCGGCAATACGGGTATTGCGCTCGCCTTTGCCGCCGCCGCCAAGGGTTATCGCCTTATCCTCACTATGCCGGAAACCATGTCGATCGAGCGCCGCAAGATGCTGGCGTTGCTCGGCGCCGAGCTGGTGTTGACCGAGGGACCGAAGGGCATGAAGGGCGCGATCGCCAAGGCCGAAGAGCTGGCCGCGTCGCTGCCGGATGCGATCATTCCGCAGCAGTTCGAAAATCCCGCCAACCCGGAAATCCATCGCAAGACGACGGCCGAGGAAATCTGGAACGACACCGAAGGCAAGGTCGATATCTTCGTTTCCGGTATCGGCACCGGCGGCACGATCACCGGTGTCGGCCAGGTGTTGAAGGCCCGCAAGCCCGACATCAAGGTCATCGCCGTCGAGCCGGCGGATTCGCCCGTTCTTTCCGGCGGCAATCCCGGCCCGCACAAGATCCAGGGCATCGGCGCCGGCTTCGCGCCGAAGGTTCTCGATACGCATGTCTATGACGAGGTGGTGACCGTCAGCAATGACGAGGCGTTCCAGCAGGCGCGGCTCGTCGCCAAGCTCGAAGGCGTGCCGGTCGGCATCTCCTCCGGCGCGGCGCTCACAGCGGCCATCAAGATCGGCCAGCGTCCCGAAAATGAAGGCAAGACCATCGTCGTCATCATTCCGTCCTTCGCCGAGCGCTATCTCTCGACGGCCCTGTTCGAGGGACTTGGCGGCTAAAGGCGCCAACCGTCATTCGGACTTGGAAAGGGGTGCTTCGGCACCCTTTTTCATTCAGGCGGACGGGCGACGATCGAGCGTCGCCTCAGCTCAGGACTTTCAGGCGTGCGCTGCCAGTCGCTCTCCGGCGATGCGATAGGAGATGGCTTCCGCGAGATGGATGCGGCCGACGGTGGGCTTATCATCGAGATCGGCGAGCGTTCGAGCGACCTTGAGGATGCGATGATAGCCGCGGGCGGAGAATTTCATCTTCTCGGCGGCATCGCGCAGCAATTGCAGGCCGGCGGCATCCGGCTCGGCGATGGTTTCGATCATCGCGGTCGAGCAACGGGCGTTGGTGCCGACATCCTTCATGCCGGCTCGTTCGAAACGCTCCCGCTGCCGTTCGCGGGCGCGAGCGACACGGAGCGCTACATCAGCACTGCTTTCCGAGGCTGTCGGCCGGATGAGGTCGGCGGCGGAGACTGCCGGTACGTCTATGCGGATATCGATGCGATCGAGCAATGGACCGGAAATACGGCCCTGATAATCTGAAGCGCAGCGCGGCCCACGGGCGCAGGTGTGGCCCGGTTCGCCGGCCATGCCGCAGCGGCAGGGGTTCATTGCCGCCACAAGCTGAATGCCGGCCGGATAGGAAACTCGATGGTTTGCTCTCGCAATGACGCATTCGCCGGTTTCGAGAGGCTGGCGCAACGCATCGAGCGCCTGCGGCGAAAACTCCGGTAGTTCGTCGAGGAACAGAATGCCGTGATGGGCCAGCGACACCTCGCCGGGCCTCGCACGCAGACCGCCGCCGACGAGCGCCGCCATGGTCGCCGAATGATGCGGCGCGCGATAGGGCCGCCGATCGGAGAGCTTGCCGCCGGAAAGCTGGCCGGCGATCGAATGGATCATCGACACCTCCAACAGCTCGTTCGTCGACAGGGGCGGCAGGATCGACGGCAGGCGCGAAGCGAGCATCGACTTGCCGGAGCCGGGAGGCCCGACAATAACAAGTTATGCCCGCCGGCGGCGGCCACCTCCAAGGCGCGCTTGGCGCTTTCCTGCCCCTTGATATCAGCAAGATCGGGTAGATTGGTGGCA
Organism: Rhizobium sp. WW22; assembly: GCF_047041135.1. Lineage (NCBI taxonomy): Bacteria > Pseudomonadati > Pseudomonadota > Alphaproteobacteria > Hyphomicrobiales > Rhizobiaceae > Rhizobium > Rhizobium sp. WW22. The sequence continues at coordinate 3,832,707 of NZ_CP178198.1, read as the reverse complement.
CTGGCACGAACGGATGGCTCCGGTCGCGAGAGAACCTGCGTACCGCGAAAATGATTGGAGAGCGCGATCAAGCTGCGCGGCGCCAGAATATCGATCTCCTTGCCAGCCCAGGCGGCTTCCGATCCGCTCTCGGCCGGGCAGATCAGCCCCTTGCCCATGGCATTGGCGGCGATCGCTGCGGGAAGCGCGCCGGCAACGGGCGCGATCGTGCCGTCGAGGTTGAGTTCGCCGATAACGGTATAGGATGACAAAGCATCTGCGGGGATCGCACCGAGCGCCGCCATCAGGCCGAGCGCGATCGCCAAGTCGAAGTGGCTGCCCTCCTTGGGCAGATCCGCCGGGGCGAGATTGACGGTGACTTTCTTCGGCGGCAGAGCGAGGCCGGAGGCGTGCAATGCCGCCTGGACCCGCTCCCGGCTCTCGGCCACCGCCTTGTCCGGCAGACCGACGATGTGCATCAGCACCTTGCCGGGCGCAATCATCACTTGCACTTCGACGGGTACGCCCTCAATGCCCTGAAACGCAACCGTGCTGACGCGCGCTACCATGCCCTATTCCCCTGTCGCCGAACCCGTTTGCCGTTACGTGCCCCGACCAGCAAACTTCGGGTTGCAATCTGGCACAAGATGAGGAATGAAACAAGAACAATAAACGAACAAAAACTTTACCCAGGCGTGTCGAAATCATCGACATGCCTGGGTGGATATGATTGTTCAGCTGAAAGCGTGGCGGAAACTGCCGATCAGGCCCGCTTGGCTTCGATCGCATCCCAGAGCAGGCTGGCGATATCGGCGCCGCCGAAGCGCTTGACTTCGCGGATGCCGGTTGGCGACGTCACGTTGATCTCGGTCATATAGTCGCCGATGACATCGATGCCGACGAGCAGGAAGCCGCGCTCCTTCAGGGCCGGTCCGATGCGGGCGCAGATTTCCTTTTCGCGCGCCGTCAGCTCGGTCGCTTCGGCGCGGCCGCCGACATGCATGTTGGAGCGGGCATCATGCTCGGCTGGCACGCGGTTGATCGCGCCGACTGGTTCGCCATCGACAAGAATGATGCGCTTGTCGCCCTTGCGAACATCCGGCAGATATTGCTGGGCGATGAACGGCTCGCGGAAGAGCTGTCCGAACATTTCGAGAAGAGACGAGAGATTGCGGTCGTCGCGGGTCGAATGAAAGACGCCGGCGCCGCCATTGCCATAGAGCGGCTTCAGGATGATATCGCCCATCTCATCGCGGAAGCGGCGGATTTCAGCCGGATCGCGGGTGATCAGCGTCTTCGGCATGAGATCGGCGAATTCGGTGACGAAGATCTTTTCCGGCGAATTGCGCACCCAGGCCGGGTCATTGACGACGAGCGTCTTCGGGTGGATGCGCTCGAGCAGATGCGTCGAGGTGATATAGGCCATGTCGAAGGGCGGGTCCTGCCGCAGCAGCACCACGTCCATCGTCGAGAGGTCCACGCGCTCCGGCTCGCCGAGCTCGAAGTGATCGCCCTTGACGTCGCGCAGGATCATTGGCTCGACGGAGGCATAGATCTTGCCGTCGCGCATACTCAGCCGCTCCGGCGTATAGTGGAAAAGCTTGTAGCCGCGGTTCTGCGCCTCGAGGCTCATGGCGAAGGTCGAGTCGCCCGCAATGTTGATGCTTCGGACATGGTCCATCTGGACCGCAACATTCTTGATACCAGCCATAGTCAGCCCTCGCTCGGATTTGCGGACAGATGTAGGTCGGCCCGCATCCAAACGCAACGGCTATTCAAGGGCTTCCGCCAAGGTGGCCCTGCTTAGGCAGCAAGGCCCTGTGTGTTGCCCTGGCGGACGAGGTTGCGCAGGCGATAGGCCATGGTCAAAGGCTTCGGGAATGGCTTGCGCAAGAAAGCGACTTTGCGCAGGTAACGGTCGATGCGCCATGTCGCCCAGGTGCCCCCGGCAAAATAGGCGACATCGCCGGCATGCAGCGTACGCTCGACGCCGTCTTCCGTCGTAATGTGTACCTCACCCTCAAGGATCATGACGGTTTCGTCCCAGCCGAAATACCAGCGGAACTCGCCCGCCGTGCAATCCCACAGCGCGGTCATGGCGGCATCGTCCTGCCCGCGCGAATGCTCGGCGATGCGGGCAACGGGATTGCCCGACAAGATCCAGGATGGCTCGATCGGCGACGGCTTCATTTCCATTTCGTTGCTGGCGCCAGCCACGAAGCTTTTCGATCGCGGCAGCGCGAGGACGACTGGCGCGGCACGGGTGGCAAAGGCCGCCATGCTCGCCAACATTAATTTCAAGACCATGCAATCCCCCAAAATTCCATGAGCGTCTGCGATCTCATCGCATGGAACGGGTAACGGCAAAGTTCACGAAACCAAGTGCATTTTAACGATTGCAGCGATCAGGCGGAAAAACCTTCGATTGTGCAAACGACCATGTCATGGTCGGAGAGCGGCTTGCCCTCGCCGTTGAGAGAGGACACAAGATGACTCTCGCCGATCTTCAAGCCGCGGGTGATGAACCAGTCGAGCTTCATGGCGCGATCGGGGAAACGTGTGATCAGGCTCGGGCGCGTGCTTGCCTGATCGAGCGGCCCGCCATGGCACTCGAAGCCTCGGCTTTCGGCCATGGCGAATAGCGTATCCGTCGAATAATCGCCGCCGGTGTGGTTGCCGGTGTTGAGATCGCCGCCGATCAGGATCGGCAGACCGGGCGCGAAAGCCTCGACCTCATCGATCAGCGCCGCCAACTGCCGCTCGCGATAGGCAGCAGTGGCAACACTTTCGAGATGAACGGAAACGGCGACCATGGGGCCGGCCTCCGTCGTGACGATGGCGCCGACGGCGCAGCGATCGCCGATGCGCGGCTGCTCGTTGCTATCGTTGAACCAGACAGCCTCGCCGGGTAGACGGATCATGAAAGCATCCTTCAACGCGACCGAGGCCATCAGGGCATTGCCGTGAAAGCCCTTCTCATTAAAATCGTCGCGGCAGTAGGAGCGCTCGATTTCCGAGCCAAGACTGAGTTCAAGAAACTCGACACCATAGGCATGATTCATGCCGAGTTCGCTGGCGATGATCGCGGTCGGGTCGCGCTGTTCGGTGCGGGCCATGCCCAGATCCATTTCCGACAGCAGGATCAGCGGCGCACCGGTTTCCCGCAGCTTGGCCGCACTTTCCTCCGGGAACAGGCAGCGCTCGAGATTCCAGGCAGCGACAGCAAAAGGGAAGGCCAAAGCCTCGACCTTACCGGCCGCCCCACCGACGCGCACCGTATTCAGGCAGGCGAGCGACGCAAGCTTTTCGGCGTGAACGGCCGGGGTCTTTTCAAGCGAAAGGAAGCTCTTTCGCTCTTCCTGCGATGGTACGGTGAAGGCGGAGACGGTGTTGCGGATCATGATAGGGCCTGTCGAACTGAAATAAGGAGCGCGCGCAGAGAAATCGCAGGTGCTGGTCGCCCCGGCAATAGGCTGATTTTGTGACGGTCTTGTAACGCCGCGCTCAAAACGCATCCGGAAAATGTTGCGGCCAGCGACCCGGCAGCATGGCGACGATGTCGTAGCGTTGCGAGAGACGGGCGAAATCCGGTTGCCGCGCGAGCCAGAGATCGCTCGCGGCACGGATGCGGTTTTGCGAAGAGAAGGAAACGGCGTCGATCGCCTCCTGCGCGCCGCGTCTGGATTTGACCTCGACGAAGACGGCGAGATCGCCTTTGCGGGCGACGATATCGATTTCGCCGAGCTTGGTGCGATGGCGGATCGCCAGGATGCGATAGCCCTTGAGCATCAGGAAGGCGGCGGCGAGATATTCGGCAACATGGCCGCGCCGCCATGCCTTTTGCCGCTTCAGTTTCTCGCCGGCCTCGGGCTTCGTATCAGCCATGGCGCTCCTTCATGTCGAGCAGGCGTTGGTAAAGCTCCTTACGCGGCAAGCCGGTCAAGCGCGCAGCCTCCGTTGCCGCCTTGGCGGTCGGCATGGTCCCTGAGAGATCGGCGAGGATGGCATCGACATCGGCCGCCGCCGCGACGTTTTCCGCCGGTGGGCCGACGAGCCAGACGATCTCGCCCTTCACATTCTCAACGGCATCATAGAACGCGGCGAGTTCGGATAGCGTACCGCGGCGAAATTGCTCGAAGGTTTTCGTCAGCTCGCGGCAGACGGCGCCGGCACGCTCGCCCCCGAGCACATCGGCAGCGGCGGCAAGAGTCGCAGCGATGCGATGCGGCGATTCAAAGAAGATGAGGGTTGCGGGGATGCCTGCCAGCTCGGCCAGCCGATCGCGCCGCCCCTTGTCCTTGGTGGGCAGGAAACCGGCAAAGAAGAAGGCGTCGTTGGGCAGGCCGGAGCCGACGAGGGCCGCAAGCGGTGCGGAGGCGCCGGGAATGGGAACGACCTTATATCCCGCTTCGATCGCCTGCACTGCGAGACGGTAACCGGGATCGGAGACGAGCGGGGTGCCGGCATCCGATACCAGCGCGACCGATCGGCCAGCTTCCAGAGCTTGCAGCAGCCGGGGGCCTGCCTCATCGGCATTGTATTCGTGATAGGCATAGGGCTTGTTCTGGATGCCATAGCGGTCGAGCAGGACGCGGGTGACACGCGTATCCTCGCAGGCCAGCACATCGGCGCCGGCCAGCGTTTCCAGCGCCCTCAGAGTAATGTCGCCGAGATTGCCGATCGGCGTCGCGACGAGATAGAGCGCCGGTTCGAGAGGACGGGCCGGGATCTGATTGTTATGCAGGCGGAAACTGCGTGTCCCGCCGCCTGATTGCTCTTCGTTCATACCGGTCCTGAATTCACTTGGGATAAGCAGCCTTTATGGGCGAGGCGCGCACGGACGGCAAGAGCGGTGCAATTCCTGTGGAGCATTGCCGACGAAATGGCGAATTGGCGCCCGACAAATCGCCTATGCCTCTTGCATTCGGATGGAGAAGTCTGCCAAGTTGCCTGTCCAATCTTTCGGGCCTTGTCCGAAAACATGTCGCTCGGGCGCCTCGGGCCGCCCGGCAAGTCACGGTCGAAAGCGGTAGCATCCATGCGTATTACAATAGAGCGGTCGAACCTCCTGAAGTCGCTGAACCACGTGCATCGCGTGGTCGAGCGTCGCAACACGATCCCGATCCTGTCCAACGTGCTGCTCAAAGCCGACGGCACAAACCTCGACATGAAGGCGACCGACCTCGATCTCGAAATCACCGAGGCAACGCCCGCCAATGTCGAACAGGCCGGCGCCACCACGGTTCCCGCGCATTTGCTTTACGACATCGTGCGCAAGCTTCCCGATGGTTCGGAAGTGCTTCTCGCCACCAATCCCGACGGCAGCTCGATGACGGTCGCTTCCGGCCGCTCGAAATTCTCGCTGCAGTGCCTGCCGGAATCCGATTTCCCCGATCTCACCGCCGGTAGCTTCAGCCATTCCTTCAAGCTGAAGGCGTCCGATCTGAAGATGCTGATCGACCGCACGCAGTTTGCGATCTCCACCGAGGAGACGCGTTACTACCTCAATGGCATCTTCTTCCACACCATCGAAAGCGGCGGCGACCTGAAGCTCCGGGCTGTCGCCACCGACGGCCATCGTCTGGCGCGCGCCGATGTCAGTGCGCCTTCCGGCTCCGAAGGCATGCCTGGGATCATCATCCCGCGCAAGACTGTGGGAGAACTGCAGAAGCTCGTGGACACGCCGGACGCGATGGTCACCGTCGAAGTCTCCGACGCCAAAATCCGCCTGACGATCGGCTCGATCGTCATGACCTCGAAGCTGATCGACGGTACTTTCCCGGACTATCAGCGCGTTATTCCAGCCAACAACGACAAGGAAATGCGGGTCGATTGCGAGACTTTCGCCCAGGCCGTCGACCGTGTATCGACGATCTCTTCGGAGCGTGGCCGCGCCGTGAAGCTGGCACTGTCTGACGGCCAGCTGCTGCTGACCGTCAACAACCCGGATTCGGGAAGCGCGACGGAAGAAGTTGCCGTCGGCTATGAGATGGACCCGATGGAAATCGGCTTCAACGCCAAGTACCTGCTCGACATTACCGCACAGCTTTCCGGCGATGCAGCCATATTCCTGCTGGCCGATGCCGGCTCGCCGACGCTCATTCGCGACACGGCCGGCGACGACGCGCTTTATGTGCTGATGCCGATGCGCGTGTAGAGCACGATGCCGAAAAGTGTGAGCGGTTTTCGGACGATATCATGCTCCACTTCTTTGATTTTAGAGCCGGATGTCTCATCCGGCTCTAGGGAAACCAAAGCGCCCTTTCTGCGTTTATCCAATGCAAGGGCGCTTTTATTTGGTCTTTTGTCGATTGCGACATTTTCTCTTGTTATTGCGTCATTCGGTTGCAAGATCTAGAGAAGCAATATGTAAGTCGCGACGGTAACATCTGATGGGGGAGAGCATGGCGCTGCGTCTCAAGGAACGGCTGGGCAAGAAATTCGATGAGGAGATTCGCTTCTTCAAAGGCATGATGCAGGGACCCAAGACCGTGGGGTCGATCGTTCCTACTTCGTCGATTACGGCTCGCAAGATGGCTGGCGTCATCAACACGCAATCAGGGCTGCCCGTGCTGGAGCTTGGGCCGGGAACAGGCGCGATCACCAAGGCGATCCTCGGACGCGGCGTCGAGCCGCAAAATCTCGTTGCCATCGAATATTCCACCGATTTCTACAATCATCTCGTCCGCCGTTATCCCGGCGTCAACTTCATCAATGGGGACGCCTTCGATCTCGATAAAACGCTGGGCGTGCTGCGCGGCCAGACCTTCGATTCCGTCGTCTCGGGCATTCCCCTTCTCAATTTCCCGATGAAGGCGCGCGTCGCGCTTCTCGAGAGCCTGCTGGATCGCATCCCGCCCGGTCGCCCGGTGGTGCAGATTTCCTACGGCCCGGTCTCGCCGATCATCGCCAAGCCGGATCGCTATCATATCCGGCATTACGACTTTATCGTCCGCAATATTCCGCCGGCCCAGCTCTGGGTCTATAGCCGCGGCTGAGACAATCGCTGGGAAATCCATGTACGCTCTTTATGTTACGCACCCACAGGTGCGGATCGACCCGAATGTGCCGGTGCCGGAGTGGGGCTTGTCCGACATTGGCGCCGAGCGGGCGCGGCTGGCTGCGAGCCGGCCCTGGGCTGGCAAGCTCGGCCTGATCGTCTCCAGCGGCGAGCGCAAGGCAATCGAAACGGCCGAGGCCTTGGCAGCGGCAAGCGGCGCACCGATCGAGGCCATCGAAGCCATGCATGAAAATGATCGCAGCGCCACAGGTTTTCTGCCGCCGCCGGAGTTCGAAAAAGCGGCGGACTGGTTCTTTGCCAATCCGCATCAGAGCTTCAAGGGCTGGGAACGCGCTATCGACGCGCAGGCGAGAATCGTCTCCAATGTCGAGGCCGTTCTTGCGCGCCACGATCCGAAAGTGCCGATCGCCTTCGTCGGCCATGGCGGCGTCGGCACGCTGCTGAAATGCCATCTGGAGGGGAAGCCGATCGCGCGGCAAGGCGATCAGCCGCCGGGCGGCGGCAATCTTTTCTGTTTCGATCTTGCGAAGCGCGCCGTCTCATGCGACTGGACACCCATGGAAGACTGGATGGGATGGGCTTGATATGACCGCACGCGACCGCTTGATCGTTGGACTGGATGTTCCAAACCTTCAGGAGGCCGAAAAAGTGGTCGGCGCCCTCGGCGATGACATCCTCTATTACAAGATCGGCTATCAGCTCGCCTTTGCCGGCGGCCTGGAATTCGCCCGCGATCTCGCCGCCAGCGGCAAGAAGATCTTCCTCGACATGAAGCTGCTCGACATCGACAATACGGTGGCCTCCGGCGTGGAGAATATCGTCAAGATGGGCATGTCGATGCTGACGCTGCACGCCTATCCGAAAGCCATGAAGGCGGCTGTCGAAGCGGCCAAAGGGTCAGACCTCTGCCTGCTGGGCGTCACCGTGCTGACCTCGATGGACGAAGGCGATCTCATCGCCGCCGGCTATGAATATGATCCGCATACGCTGGTGCTGCGCCGGGCTGAACAGGCGCATCTCGCGGGCATGGGCGGTATCGTTTGTTCGGCGGAAGAGTCCGCCGCGGTCCGCAAGATCATCGGACCTGATATGGCGCTGGTGACCCCCGGCATCCGTCCGGCCGGCAGCGACAAGGGCGACCAGAAGCGGGTGATGACGCCGGCTGACGCCATCAAGGCCGGATCGAGCCATCTCGTCGTCGCACGACCGATCGTCAAGGCGGCCGATCCAAAGGAGGCCGCTCGCGCCATCCTCGCCGAGATGGACGCCGCACTCTAAGATACAAAAGCAAGCTGGGAGGAAAACATGCCAAAGGGATATTGGATTGCGCGCGTGGATGTTCGCGACCCCGAGCGCTACAAGGATTACGTCGCTGCCGCGAAGCCCGCCTTCGAGAAATACGGCGCGAATTTCCTTGCCCGCGGCGGAGCGTTTACCCCGCTGGAGGGACAGGCACGCGGCCGCAACGTCGTGATCGAGTTTCCGTCGCTGCAGCATGCCGTCGATTGCTACAATTCGCCCGAATATCAGATCGCCGCCAAAATCCGCCAGCAGGTGGCAGACGCAGAAATGGTCGTCGTCGAAGGCGTCTAACTCCCTTGAAAAGCCGACGCTGCAATGCAGCGCGATAGCACTTCACCTCGGCGCGCGGATCGGCTAAGACGAAACCAGATAAGCCCAATCCAAGCCTTTCGAGGAGCCTGCCATGACCCTGTCCAACCTCCCGCCGCTCGTTACCGTGTTCGGAGGATCAGGTTTCATCGGGCGGCACGTCGTGCGCGCGCTTGCCAAGCGCGGCTATCGCATCCGTGTCGCCGTTCGCCGTCCCGATCTTGCCGGTTTCCTGCAGCCGCTCGGCAATCTCGGCCAGATTTCGATCGTTCAGGCCAATGTGCGCTACCGCAATTCCATCGACCGCGCCGTGGAAGGCGCGCAGCATGTCGTCAACTGCGTCGGCATTCTCGCTGAAAGCGGCCGCAATACCTTCGATGCGGTGCAAGAATTTGGTGCCAAGGCGATTGCGGAAGCCGCCCGCGGCGCCGGCGCCTCGCTGACGCATATTTCGGCACTGGGCGCCGACGCCAACTCGCCTTCGGCCTATGCCCGAACCAAGGCTCGCGCCGAAACCGCCATTCTGTCGATCAAGCCGGATGCAATCATCCTGCGCCCTTCGATCGTGTTCGGGCCGGAAGACGAATTCTTCAACAAGTTCGCCGACATGTCGCGCACCGCGCCGTTCCTACCGCTGATCGGCGGCGGCAAGACGAAGTTCCAGCCCGTTTATGTGCAGGATATCGCCGAGACCGTTGCGCGGAGCGTCGACGGCAAGCTGAAGGCCGGTACGACCTATGAGCTCGGCGGCCCCGAAATCCTGTCTTTCCGCGAATGTCTCGAGACCACGCTTGCCGTCATCAATCGGAAGAAGTCATTCGTCTCCATCCCCTTCGGGCTGGCTTCGCTGATCGGCTCGGTCGCGTCGCTGGTGCCGCTCATCAAGCCGCCGATCACCGCCGACCAGGTAACGCTGCTGAAGAGCGACAACGTCGTTTCGAAGCAGGCGGAAGCGGAAGGACGCACTTTGAAGGGCGTCGGCCTGCTGCCGACATTGCTTGTCTCCGTGCTGCCGTCTTATCTGGTGCGTTACCGCCCGCAGGGCCAGTTTACCGGCTCGGGCAAAGCCGCCTGACGATTCGGCCGTTCCACGAAATTCACCCGCCGCCCGGCTTTGCCGAGCGGCGTTTTTTATTGCCCCGCGAAGACAGAATCGTACTTTAAGACGCTGGCAGAGCAGCGCCATTCACAGCTTGGCGTTGCTCAAAAGACGCAGTCTGGAAATAGTAGCATTAACGTCAAATTTAATATGAACATTTATTGCTATTGCTCATTCCACTGACTAACACAGCCGCGCGTCTCAGGCTTGGACAATGAACCGGTTCGCGGCGCGCTTCACACTTCTGCGGAAAGGCATTCTTCGATGGGCAAGTCTATCGCGCTTTTGTTTGCGTGCGCGGCACTGGTGATTCTCGCAGGCTCCTTCGTGGCCCGCGGCAGCATCGCCTCGATCAAGGGCGAATGTGCGCCGACCTACGGCGTCGACCCCTGCACGACGGGTTCCATCGACACGTCCTCCCGGAACTGATCGGGTATGAAAAAGGCCGGTTTTGACCGGCCTTCATTTTTCCAGGATATCAGCGCGAACGAGCGGTCTCAGCCGAAATAGAGACCGATAAGACCGATCGTGCCGACGGCAATTCGCCACCATGCGAAGGGGGCGTAACCCCGGCGGGATACGAAGTCGAGCAGCGCGCGCACGACGAGCAACGCCGAGATGAAGGCCATGAAGAAGCCGATGACGATCAGCTGACCATCGGCGAAGCTGAGATCATGGCGGCTCTTCCACAAATCCAGAGTGAAAGCGCCGACCATCGTCGGCATGGCGAGGAAGAAGGAAAATTCAGCGGCAGAACGCTTGTCGGCGCCGAGCAGCAGGGCACCGACGATGGTGGAACCGGAGCGCGACGTTCCCGGAATCATCGCCAGGCACTGAAAGAAGCCGATCTTGACCGCCATCGGCCAGGAAAATTCGTAGGCGCTGGTGTATTTCGGCTTGAACTCGATCCTGTCGATGACGAGCAGGACGATGCCGCCGAGGATCAACGAGATACAGATGACCTTCGGCGAATCGAACAGCACCGTCTTGATGAAATCATGCGCCAGTGCGCCGATAACGGCAGCGGGCAGAAAGCCGAAGAGGACGGCCAGAACGAAGTGACGAGCCTTGACGCTGACGGGCAGCGCCTTGGCGATCTGGACGAGACGATTGAAATAGACAAGCAGAATGGCGAGAATCGCGCCGAGCTGGATCAAAACTTCAAAAGTACCGGCCGATTTGAAGCCGAGAAAATGTCCAAGCAATATCAGATGGCCCGTCGAGGAGACCGGAATGAACTCCGTAAGCCCCTCCACAAGGCCTAAAACCAACGCGATAACAATTTGTTCAGCCATATCGTGTCCTTTGTCTAACGGCAGGGCGGCCCGATTCGCTTGTGCAAACTAGGCCAAGATCCTATAGCTTCAACCGATGACAAATGACTAGGGCCGCAGAATCGCGACCCAAAAGACTTCCGTAGCATCAATTAGAAACACCCGAGTACCAATGCCGACGCTGTATCATCACCCAATGTCATCTTCCTCCCGGTTCGTTCGTCTGATCCTGACGGAATATGGCTATCAGACGGAGCTGATTGAGGAACAGACCTGGGAAAAGCGACGCGATTTCCTGGCACTGAACCCCGCCGGCACCCTGCCTGTCTATGTCGATGACAGCATGCGGGCGCTCTGTGGCGCCTCGGTGATTTCCGAATATCTTGACGAGACGCATGGTGTTCTGAAGCGCGATCGTCGGCTTCTGGCCGAAGATCCGTTCCAGCGCGCCGAAATCCGCCGGCTGACGGAATGGTTCATGCAGAAGATGGAGCAGGATGTGACGCGGCCGCTGACGCGCGAGCGCGTCTTCAAGCTGCAGATGACCGCCGAGCAGGGCGGTGGCGCGCCCGATTCCAAGGTCATGCGCATGGCGCGCGGCAATATCCGCCAGCACATGAAGTATCTGTCCTGGCTTGCAGGTTCGCGGCAGTGGCTGGCCGGTGAGCGCCTGAGCTACGCCGATCTCGCCGCCGCGGCCTCGGTTTCCGTGCTAGACTATCTGGGTGAGATCGACTGGACGGAATCGCCTGTCGCCAAGGAATGGTATCAGCGGCTAAAGTCGCGCCCATCCTTCCGGCCGATCCTGGCGGAGCGTGTGCGTGGAGTCACACCAGTTTCGCACTATGCCGATCTGGATTTCTGACGAGGGCTCGATATGCCCGGTGATCGCGAAGCGGAAAAAGCTGACAAGCGAAGAAACACACTGACCGCTTTGTTGCGAGAGGAAGCGCGTGCCTATGGTTTCGATCTCTGTCGCATTACCAGGCCGGACGCCATACCCGAAGCGGCGGTCCGGCTCGGCCAGTTTCTCGACAAAGGCCATCACGGCACCATGGGGTGGATGGAAGAGACACGCGACCGCCGCGGCGATCCGCGCGTGCTCTGGAGCGAGACCCGCTCCATCGTCGTCTTCGGCCTGAATTATGGTCCCGACGAAGATCCGCGCGGCATTCTGGAAAAGCAGGACAAGGCGGCGATCTCCGTCTATGCCAGAAATCGCGACTATCACGACATCATCAAGGGTAGGTTGAAGGAGATCGCCACCCGCTTCGCGGCGCGCTCGAAGGAGGATGTCAAGGTCTTCGTCGATACGGCGCCTGTCATGGAGAAGCCGCTGGCAGAGGCTGCCGGTCTCGGCTGGCAGGGCAAGCACACCAATCTCGTCAGCCGCGCCTTCGGCTCCTGGCTCTTTCTGGGCTCGATGTTCACCACAGCCGATCTCGAGCCGGATGAGCCGGAGATCGACCATTGCGGCTCCTGCCGCGCCTGTCTCGACGCCTGCCCGACCGCTGCCTTCCCGGCGCCCTATCAGCTTGATGCACGGCGCTGCATTTCCTATCTGACCATCGAACACAAGGGTCCGATCGATCCTGAGCTTCGGCCGTTGATCGGCAACCGCATCTATGGCTGCGATGACTGCCTTGTCGCCTGCCCCTGGAACAAGTTCGCAAGCGCCGCCTCGGAGATGAAGTTGGTGGCGCGCGAGGATCTCAAGGAACCGTCGATCGCCCTCCTGCTCAATCTGGATGATGCGGCTTTTCGTGCTTTCTTCAGCGGCTCGCCGGTCAAGCGCATCGGCCGGGACCGCTTCATCCGCAATGTACTCATCGCCGCCGGCAATTCGGGCGATCGCTCCTTTATCGAGAAATGTCGCGAACTGGCCGGAGATCCCTCGCCCACCGTGCGCGGCATGGCGGTCTGGGCGCTATCGCGACTGATGACGGCTGGCGAATTCCATGCGTTTGCGGCACAAAGACATGACGAGGCAGACGAAGAAGTTCGCGCCGAATGGAAACTGGCAGGGGTATCGTGATGCATGTGATGATTTTCGGCTGCGGCTATTCCGGAACGGCCATCGCCAAGGCCTTCGCCGGCTCCGGCGTTCGCATCACCGGCACGACCCGCTCCGCCGACAAGGCGGCATTGTTAACGAAGGAAGGCGTCGAAGCCTTCGTGTTCGACGGTGAAACGATCGATCCGGCTCTGGCCGAGGCGATGCAAACGGCAACGCATCTGGTGCAATCGATCGCGCCCGGCAAATCGGGCGATCCGCTGCTGCGGCTGGCGCAGCTCAATCTCAAGGCATTGCTGCCAAAGCTGGAATGGATCTGCTATCTCTCGACCGTCGGCGTCTATGGCGACCACAAGGGTGCCTGGGTCAGCGAGCAGACCCCGCTGCATCCCGTCGCGGACCGCTCGGTCGAGCGGGTAGAAGCGGAAGACGGCTGGCTGCGCGTCGGCATCCGGCTCGGCCTTCCCGTCGCTGTACTCCGCCTTTCCGGCATTTACGGCCCCGGCCGCAATGCCTTCTGCAATCTGGAAAAGGGAACCGCCCGGAGGCTCATCAAGGCGAACCAGGTGTTCAACCGCATCCGCGTCGAGGATATCGGCGCTTGCGCCCGCTTCCTGTCCGATCGCAAGCTCGGCGGCATATATAATGTCACCGATGACGAACCTGCGCCGCCGCAGGATGTCATCGTCGAAGCTGCCCGCCTGATGGGCGTCGAACCGCCACCGGAACAGCCTTTCGAAACGGCCGAGCTGACGCCGATGGCGCGCTCTTTCTACGGGGAAAACAAGCGCGTTTCGAACGCGAAATTGCGCGCGCTCGGCTTCCAGTTCCGCTACCCAGAGTATCGCATGTCGCTCGCCGAATTATGGTCCTCGGGAGCGTGGCGCGGCTGAGAAATCGCTCTCCACGCCAGGTGAGATCGCATGAAAATTCCTACTTAGCCAGGCACTATAGTTCAATTTGCTCCGCATTTATGGTTAACGACCTCTAAAATTGCACAAATGCGGCAGCGATTATGGCAAAGTCGGAAAATTATTTTTCCGATTTTTGTGATGCCTGACATCACCAGGCGCCTTCGAGAAAATTCATTCCATTTTTAACTGATTTTATTGGGTTTTTTCCACGATCAAGCAAATCCGCTGAATAGTCCCAGTATTCCCCCAATATCACGAATGTTACAGAATGTAACATTCCGTGATCGAAAGTGGCACTTTTTCGCCATTTTTGGCCTGATTTAAGCCCCGCCGCCTACCCAGGGCGCAAGTTCAATAGCTTGAGGGAAAAATCGGTTTGAAGAAAATCGCACGTTCTTTGGCAATCGCCGCAACTATATCCGCCTCCATTGCTGTCGTTTCGACTCCGGCATTTGCATCCGCTGGCTGCGGAGGCGCTTCATGGTACGGGGGAAGCTCCAAGACTGCTTCCGGGGAACGCATGAGTTCCAGAAATCTTACTGCAGCCCACCGCTCGCTTGCCTTCGGCACGCGCCTGCGGGTTACCAACAAGCACAATGGCCGCAGCGTCGTCGTTCGCATCAACGACCGTGGGCCCTTCATTCGCGGACGTGTTCTCGATCTCTCCCGCGCTGCCGCACAGAACATCGGCATGGTCGCTTCGGGTACCGCCAAGGTCTGTTACGAGGTCGTCGCCTCGAAGTAATCGCCGGAAGCCGGAACTACCGGCAAATCGGCATGACGCTTGCTCTCTCGGCCAATCGCGGCTACCACGCGATTGAGACGTCTCAAAATCCGCCGCCATGGGCATTGTCTGCGCGGATCGGCGAGGCGTCAGCGGTTTTGGTAGGGCGCAGATTCCCAAGATGAGCTCCAACGGGTTCCGGGTCATGCGCGAGTAGGAGAGTGTGAATGCGTCTGGGCGGCCGATTGCAGGGGGCCATCGAAGTTCTTGCCGATATCGAAGCGCGCAAGCGACCGGTGGCCGATGCCCTGAAGGATTGGGGCCTTGCCCATCGCTTCGCCGGCTCCGGCGACAGAGCCGCGATCGGCAACATCGTCTATGACGCCCTGCGCATGCGGCTTTCGCATGCCTGGCTGATGGAAGACGACAGTGCGTCCGCGCTTGCCCATGCTGTACTCTTCCGCCAATGGGGCTTGACGCCCGAGGCGCTGGCCGCCGAGCTCGACGGTGATAAATTTGCTCCCGAGGCGCCGAGCGCCGAAACATTGGCCGCTTTTGCGGCCCGCAAGCTCGAAGATGCGCCCCGCCACATCCAGGGCGATATTCCCGAATGGGTCGAGCCCTCCTTCAGCCAAGCCTTCGGCGATGGCTGGCTTTCGGAAGCGCAAGCTCTCGCCGAACGTCCGACGCTCGACCTCCGCGCCAATGCACTGAAGGCCGATCGCGCCAAGGTCGTGAAAGCGCTGGAACGCGCTGGCGGCCAGGCATCGAAAATCGCCCGGTTCGGCATCCGAATTCCGGCCGGCGAAGGTGCGTCACGCCTGCCGAACGTCACGGCCGAGCTCTCCTTCCAGAAAGGCTGGTTCGAGGTGCAGGACGAAGGTTCGCAGATCGTCGCGGATCTGGTTCTGCCTGAAGAAGGCGATCAGGTGCTCGACTATTGCGCTGGCGGCGGCGGCAAGACGCTCGCCATGTCGGCCGCGATGCACAACAAGGGCCAGGTCCATGCCTATGACAGCGACCGGCGACGGCTGGCGCCGATCATCGAGCGCCTGAAACGAGCCGGCACTCGCAATGTCCAGGTCCATGACGACCGCAACGGCCTGCTCCAACTGCGCGGCAAGTTCGACAAGGTTCTGGTCGACGCTCCCTGCACCGGGACCGGCACCTGGCGGCGCCGTCCCGATACCAAATGGCGGCTGACGCAGAAGAACCTCGACGAGCGCATCAGCCAGCAACAGGAAGCCTTGGCGCAAGCCGGCGAATTCGTCCGCCCCGGCGGCGCGCTGCTTTACGTCACCTGTTCGGTGCTGCCGGAAGAGAATGAAGCACAGGTAAACCGTTTCGCCGCCCAGAATCCGGACTTCGAAGTCGTGGAGACCCTGAGCTCATGGGGGAAGCTGTTCGGGAAGGATGCCCCAAAGCCCCGCTCCTCGGATGGCAAGACCATTACGCTGACGCCAGCCTCCACCGATACCGACGGCTTCTTCTTCAGCCGTCTGCAACGGAAGATGTGAGCTGGCGGCGATCGACTAGCGATTGCGCTCGGCCGGTTGTCCTGTCGTAGCCCTGCTTGCACCGCCCTGCCGACAACCTCTCAAGCGGCCTATGCCTGCCATTTGAAGGCAAATTCATTTCGCTTGTCGCCGTACACCCGGGGTTCCTCGCCTTAAAATCGTTCTAAACTAGAGTGTTTGACACAAGTTTGTTTTTCATACATGAGACAAATTGCCAAGTTTTGACGGTGCCCCCGCTGTCACAGGAGAGGAACATGAAACTAAAGAACAAAATTGGCGCCGCGCTCGCGGTGGCCGTTATCGCGACTGCTGCATCCACCCTTCCCGCCCTTGCGGCAACTCCCGAACCGGCAGCCGTTCTCAAGCACTATGCGGAACTGGCACATGCCAAATATCAGGACTCGCTGACGACGGCGAAAGCACTCGACAAGGCGATCGACGCCCTGCTCGCCAACCCCAGCGACAAGACGCTTAAGGCGGCACGTGCGGCCTGGATCAAGGCTCGCGTTCCCTATGCGCAGACGGAAGTCTATCGCTTCGGCAATCCGGTCGTCGACGACTGGGAAGGCAAGGTGAATTCCTGGCCGCTGGACGAAGGCCTGATCGACTATGTCGACGCCTCCTACGGCACGGAAAGCGATGAGAATGCGCTCTATGTCGCCAATGTCATCGCCAACAAGACGATCAAGATCAACGGCAAGGATGTCGACGCATCGCATCTGACGCCGGAATTCCTGTCGGGCACACTGCATCAGGCCGGCGGCATCGAAGCCAATGTCGCGACCGGCTACCACGCCATCGAATTCCTTCTGTGGGGCCAGGACCTGCACGGCACGGATGCCGGCGCCGGCGAGCGTCCGGCAACCGACTACGATCTGAAGAATTGTACGCATGGCAATTGCGACCGCCGCGCCGAATATCTGAAGTCCGCGTCCACGCTGCTGGTTTCGGACCTGCAGGAGATGACGGACAAGTGGGCGCCGGACGGCGAAGCCACCAAGCATGTCGAAGCTGATCCGAAGGCCGGCCTCACCGCTATCCTAACCGGCATGGGTTCGCTTTCCTACGGTGAGCTTGCCGGCGAGCGCATGAAGCTCGGCCTGCTGCTGCACGATCCGGAAGAAGAGCAGGATTGCTTCTCAGACAATACCTATAACGAGCACAATGGCGATGCCGTCGGCATCGCGTCCGCCTATAATGGCAATTATACCCGCGCCGACGGCACCAAGATGAAGGGGCCGTCACTGCACGATCTGGTTAAGGCCAAGGATCCGGCGCTCGACAAGGAAATGGAAGGCAAGCTCGACGCGACACTTGCTGCCATGAAGGCGCTGGTGCATCGCGGCGAGACGGTTGAAAAATACGATCAGATGATCGGCGAGGGCAACAAGGAAGGAAACGCGACGGTTCAGAAGGCGATTGACGGCCTACTCGACCAGACAAAGAGCATCCAGCGCGTCATCGCTGCTCTCGATCTCGGCACGATCAAGCTCGAAGGTTCGGACAGCCTGGACAATCCGAACTCCGTCTTCAAGAAGAAGTAATAAGGGAGGGTGGCAGCGCGACAAGGCGTTGCCGCCCCGACACCCATGACACGCATTCCGGCCAATCGCGCCTTTTTGCCCGCCATCGCTGCGGCTTTTTTGGTTTTTTCCATCGCGCTCGCCGCCGCGGACATCCCCGACTTTCCGAGTAACCGCACCGACCTCTCCGCTGAGGAGTTGAAGCGCGTGCGCGACGTGACCCGCGCGACCAGCAATTTTCTCAAGGCCGAACCCTATGAAACGATGCAGGGCGGCGGCCTGACCTCGATCGACAAGGTCACGCGCGATATCTTCTCCCAACCCTCGGCCAAGCTAGACCAGGCGCAGGGGCAGGACTTTCATCTCGGCAATGCGCTTTTCCGCAAGCTCTGGGTCTCCGCCCCCTCCTCCACCCAGGCCTCCGATGGGCTGGGGCCGCTGTTCAATGCCCGCTCCTGCCAAAGCTGCCATATTCGCGACGGGCGCGGCCATCCGCCGGAGGAAGCGGGCGCGGCCGCGACCTCGATGGTCTTGCGCCTGGCAAGGGCCGCCATCACGCCGGAAGAGAAGCAGGTGGTCAGGGACCATCATGCGCTCAATTTCCCGGATTCGACCTATGGGGCACAGCTGCAGGATCTTGCCGTCCCCGGTCTTGCCGCCGAAGGCAAGGTGACTGTGAGTTATAGCGAGGAGACGGTGACGCTTACCGGCGGCGAGACCGTGACCTTGCGCAAGCCGACATACGGGGTGAGCGATCTCGCCTATGGGCCGATGGACGTCAACACCAAGCTTTCAGCGCGCATCGCGCCGCCGATGATCGGCCTCGGCCTGATCGAGGCCATCCCGGATGCCGATATTCTCGCCAATGCCGACCCGGACGATAAGAAGGGCACCGGCATTCGCGGCCGCCCCGCCATCGTCCGCGATCATCGCACGGGTCAACTCGCGCTCGGGCGTTTCGGCTGGAAGGCCCAGAATGCAACCGTGCGCGACCAGGTGGCCGACGCCTTTTCCGCCGATATCGGCATTTCGACGCCAGACCGACCGAACCCGTACGGCGACTGCACCGCCAAAGAACCGCAATGTCTGACCATGCCGACCGGCGTGCAGAAGCGCCTGGGCGACACAGAAGCGCCGGACCCGGTGCTTCCGCTCGTCACCTTCTATTCCGAAAATCTTGCCGTGCCCGCCCGCCGCTCGACGAGCCAGCCCGCCGTGCTGCACGGCAAGGACATGTTCTATCGATCCGGCTGTGCCGCCTGCCACACGCCGAAATTCGTGACACGCGACGGCCTGAAAAGCAGCGACGGTAAGGTTTCGCCGCAGGCGTTCCAGCTGATCTGGCCTTACTCCGATTTCCTGCTGCACGACATGGGCGAAGGCTTGTCGGACGGGCAGCAGGTGGGCGTGGCATCCGGTCGCGATTGGCGCACGCCGCCGCTCTGGGGTATAGGCCTGACACAGACGGTGAGCGGCCGGCAGGCTTATCTGCATGACGGCCGCGCCCGCACATTGACTGAAGCCATCCTCTGGCATGGAGGAGAGGCGGAAAAAGCCCGCAATGCATTCGCCGATCTTTCGAAGGACGATCGGCAAGCCCTCATCAACTTTCTGGAGTCCCTCTGATGCGCCACTGGAAACGCCCGGAGCATTTCCGCTCTAAACAGAGTCACGCAAATGCTCCGTCCCATTGTTTTCACGCAATTCCAGCAAAACCGCTGGGCACTTTTGCTGGAATTGCTCTGGCCGCAAGCCTACTGCTTACCGCTGCCGCCCTGCCTGCCCACGCCGATGATGCGACGACCAATGGCGCCGGTCTGAACGAGGCCGCCGTGCCGGCCGTACTGCAGAAAGCGGTGGATGACGTGATCCGCCCCGGCTACCGCGCCATGCACGACTCCGCCTCGAAACTGAATGTCGCGATGAAGGCGCTTTGCGCCGATCCTACGGACGCCACCCTTTCCGGCGCCAAATCGGCTTTCGGTGACACTGTGAAGAGCTGGTCGCGCATCGAGATCGTCGATACCGGCCCTATCATCGAAAAGAACCGCTTCGAGCACATCCTCTTCTATCCCGACCGCAAGGGTGTCGGCCTCAAGCAGGTGCAGGCGCTGATCGCCAAGGCGGACGAGCAGGACACGACCGTCGAGGCCGTCGCCGGCAAGAGCGTGGCGCTGATGAGCATGACGGCACTGGAATATGTACTCTTCGGCAACGGCTCCAATGTCCTCGGGAAGGATAAACAGAGCTTCCGTTGCCGTTATGGCGCGGCTGTCGCCGGCAATATCGAAAACACCGCCAAGGAAATCGCCGACGAATGGGATGCGCCAGATGGCGTGCAGAAATCCTGGAAGTTTCCCGGCAAGGACAGCAATGACTTCATGGACAACAAGGAGGCCGTCACCGCATTGCTTGGCATCCTCGTACATGGCGCGGCCAATGTTCGCGACCAGCGGCTGGAAACCTTCTACAAAGGCGATCCGGCAACGGCGCGGCCGAAGATGGCGATCTACTGGCGCTCGGCCAATACGTGGACCTCGTTCACGGGCAATATCGAGGGCCTGAAGACGCTCTGGGAAAAAGCCGACATGGCAAGCCTGCTGCCGGTGGACAAGCGCGCGGTTGCCACCAAGATCGACGGCCTGCTGAACGAGCTTGCGACGACGGCACCGACGATCAATCCGGATATCGAGGCGGCCATCGGCAACGACGCTGAGCGCGCCAAGATCGACACGCTGCTCGCCGTCAGCCGCGATCTCGCCACCAGCTTCAGCGATGAGTATGGCGGTGCCATCGGTCTTTCGGCCGGCTTCTCCTTCGCCGACGGAGACTAGAACATGATGCGCAGCGGCTTGATCGATCGCAGGGCCTTCGTCAAGGCAGCGGGACTGACCTTCCTTGCGGCGCTCAAGCCCAGTGCCTTGATGGCGCTGGAGCGGGCCGATGCGGTCTATGCCTCCGGCATCCGCGCCGCCGACGGCTCCTTTGCAGTGGCGACGGTGACCGAACAGGGGCGCATCATCGATCAGGTCGCGCTGCCCGCCCGCGCCCACGGCATGGCCTTTTCGAAGGCGACCGGCAAGACTGTCGCCTTCGCGCGCCGGCCCGGCACTTACGCGATGATTTTCGATCCCTGGAACAAGGCCGAGCCGATCGTCATTTCCGCTAGAGAAGGCCGACATTTCTACGGGCACGGCACGTTTTCGCCAGACGGCAGGCTGCTCTATGCCAGCGAGAACGACTTTGACAACAATCGCGGCATCATCGGGCTCTATGACGGCAGCAACCGCTTCGCCCGCATCGGCGAATACGAGACCTATGGCGTCGGCCCGCATGACATGACGGTTTCGGATGACGGCCGGTTCCTGATCGTCGCCAATGGCGGCATCGAGACCCATCCGGATTTCGGCCGTACCAAGCTCAACCTCGACCATATGGAACCGTCGCTGACGCTGATCGACGCCGCCAGCGGCCAGCTGATCGAGAAGCACACACTGCCGTCGCAATATGCTCAGGTTTCGACACGCCATGTCGATATCGACGCCAGCGGCCGCGTCTGGTTTGCCTGCCAGTACGAAGGTCACCGCAACGACCTGCCGCCGCTTATCGGCCATTTCGCCAGGGGCGAGGACCTGACCTTCATTACCCTGCCCGACGAGACGACGCGGGCGCTCGGCAATTATGTCGGCGCCATCGCAGTCAACCGTGCCGAGAATCTCGTTGGTGTCACATCGCCGGTCGAAGGGACTTCGGTGACGCTGGATGCGAGAACGGGTAAGGTACTGAAGGTGGAGAGCATCGCCGATGCGGCAGGCATCGCACCGGCTCGGCATGGCTTTGCCGTCTCGTCCTATGACGGCAACTTTCTGAGCGAACACAACGATGTCGCCTGGGACCAGCACATCGTCCGCATCGCCCGCGGCTGATCCGGACTTTGGCTGGACTGCTTAAATAAGCTTGCTGGCTTCGATGAAGCGCCGCAACGCCGTCGCTGCATTGAGCATATGTGCTCGCATGCGCCGCGCCGCCATTTCCCCGTCTCCCTCGGCTATCGCCTGCATAATGGCTTCATGCTCCGCCCGCGATCGCTCGAGCCGCTGCTCCTGCTGCAATTGAGCCCGGCGGAAGGCCGCCAGGCGATTGCGGATCATGATCGCCTGCTCTGCAAGAAAGCTGTTGTGGGTGGCGTGATAGATCGCCTCATGGAAGGCGCGATTGAACACATCGTAAGCATCGAAATCGCCTGTTTTCACAAGCGTTTCAGATGAATCGTGCAGTTCGATCAGGTGGCTGCGCTCGAGCGGCGTCATGCGATAAGTGGCGAGCCTTACACACATCGATTCGATTTCGGCAACCGTCTCGAACATATCCATGATGCGTTCAGGCGTCATGCGGGCAACGACCACCCCGCGCCGCGCTCGCATTTCGACCAGACCGCTTACCGACAGCTGCCTCAGTGCCTCGCGAACCGGCGTGCGCGAGGCACCGAAACGATCGGCCAGTTGCTGTTCGTCCAGTGCTGCGCCCGCCTCAAGCTTGCCGGTCGCGATCTCATCTTCCAGCGCGTTGCGAATGCGGTCGGACAACAACTCGCGATCGTCGGCCGCACCATCTAGTCCATCCATCGTTCCCAATTCTCCGACATCCGTTGCGACTTGTATGCAAAATATCACTTCAATCCGATATTTGCATACAATTTATCTATCACACAACCGTTACACATACAATTATTGACGGAATTCGATATGAAGAATACAAAAATAGGCATTGAGCTTGCTTTTGCATACACAAAGCAAGCTTGACGCTGAATCGGGATGCAGAGGGCTTTTGATCCGTAGGATCCGGGCAGGTGCCGTCCCCGAGACATACAAAATTTCAGAAGCTTTACCGTTCCGGCATCCGGCACGACTGCTTTCTGGTGCTAATTTATCTCTAAACGATAGGTATCACGATGATGATGACCAGACGAAATTTCGCGACCGCCATTGTTGCCGGTGCCGCCGCCACCCTCATGTCCACGCGTGGCATGGCCGCCGTCAGCTCGACCACGGGCGCGGCTGCCTCCGCGCCGTTAAAGGTCCGCAACGTCGTTCTTGCGCATGGACTTTTCGCAGACGGCTCCTGCTGGACGGAGGTCATCGCCCGCCTGCAGGCCAAGGGGCTGAACTGCACGGCCGTGCAGAACCCGTTGACGACTCTCCTCGAAGCCGTGGCGGCGGTACAGCGCGTGCTCGACCGCCAGGACGGCCCGACCGTCCTTGTCGGCCACTCCTTCTCCGGCATGTTAGTGACGGAAGCCGGCGTTCATCCGAAGGTTTCGGCGCTCGTCTATGTCGCAGCCCGCGCACCGGATGCCGGCGAAGATTATACGGCGCTCGCCAAGACATATCCGACGCCCCCTGCCTCGGCCGGTATCATCTTCGACGGCGACGAAGGACGACTCACCGAGGAAGCCTTCCTGCGCGACTTCGCCGGCGACCTGCCCAAGGCCAAGGCCGAAGTGCTTTATGCCGTGCAGCAGCCCTTCCAGAAGGCTTTGCTGACCGGAAAGACCACTCAGGCCGCCTGGCGCAGCAAGCCAAGCTGGTATGCCGTTTCCACCGAAGACAGAACGATCAATCCGGATCTGGAACGCTTCATGGCCAAGCGTATGGGCGCGAAGACCATCGAAGTGAAGGCAAGCCACCTCTCGCTGATCTCGCACCCCGATACGATTGCCCATCTGATCTTGGAAGCCGCGGGGCACTGATCGACCAGATCGGCAGCGAGCTGTGTCCGCATCCAGCTCTCATCGGCGGCCGCGAATTGCCCAATCGTGGTCATCTGTGTCCTCACGACAAGCTTCATTGCGTCGGGTAGCACGGCGAGTTGATCGGGGAAATTCGGTGCCGGCGCAGCAGCTTGGGGCGCTTTCCTTTTTCCACCGGATAACCCTTGTCCAAATGGCCTCTCCATGCCAATTTCGCACCCGCGAAAGAAGGGGACGGCATGACAGGGGCAGATGACACGGGGACCGGCGGCGATTTTCGGACCCGCATCAGAACGAGCTTCGCGCGACAGGCGGCGATGGCAACGATCGGTGCGGAACTGACCCGCGTCGAGCATGGTACGGTCGAAATCGAGCTGCCGTTCGATGTGAAGCTGACACAGCAGCACGGCATCCTGCACGCCGGGATCATTGCCGCCGCGCTGGATTCCGCCTGCGGCTTTGCGGCCTACAGCGTCATCGATCCCTCCGCGTCGATCCTCACGATCGAATTCAAGGTCAACCTGATGTCGCCCGGGCGCGGCGAGCGCTTCCTGTTTCGGGGCGATGTCACCAAGCCTGGCACGACGATCATCGTCGCCGACGGCCGCGGCTATGCCATCGGCGACGGACCGGCCAAGCTGATCGCCTCGATGACGGGAACGATGATGGTCATCCGGGGCAGAGAGGGAATTAGCGGATGAAATTCGAACTGAAACGGGTATCGGGCAAATCGATCCTGTTCGTCATGGCCGCCGAGGCCGAATATGGACCCTTCCTACGCTCGCGCATCGATCCACTGATGACAGGCGTCGGCCCCGTGGAGGCCGCGATTGTGCTCACCCGCGCCTTCGCGCAGCTCGAAGCGCAGGGCGACCTTCCCGATCTCGTGGTGTCGCTCGGCTCGGCCGGCTCCGCCAAGCTGGAGCAGACGGAGGTCTACCAGGTCACCTCGGTTTCCTACCGCGACATGGATGCCTCGCCGCTCGGCTTTGAGAAGGGCCGCACGCCCTTCCTCGATCTGCCTGCAACGATCGAATTGCCACTGCGTATTCCTACCATTGCCGAGGGCAGCCTTTCGACGGGCGCCAACATCGTCTCCGGCTCCGAAGCCTATGAACGCATCGGCACCGACATGGTCGACATGGAAACCTTCGCCGTGCTGCGCGCCTGCCAGACCTATGGCCTGCCGCTGATCGGCCTGCGTGGCATTTCCGACGGAAAGGTCGAGCTTCAGCACATTTCCGACTGGACGGAATATCTGCATGTGATCGACCGCAAACTCTCCTACGCGGTCGATGGGCTGTTTACGGCGCTCGAAGACGGCGTATTCTGGTTTTGAGGGACTGGAAACCACTGAAGCAATTCCAGGAAAAGTGCATGGCGGTTTTCCGTCCGGAATTACGAGAAAAGACAGAGAATGTAGGACAATCGGGACAATAAAATCGCCGTTTGTGTGATTTGCCCGATTGCCAGGGAAAGCGCTTTTCATTAAAGGCTCGCCATGACCCAGACAGCACATCCAGATACCGTTCTCATCGTCGATTTTGGCAGCCAGGTGACGCAGCTCATCGCACGGCGTGTGCGCGAAGCGGGCGTCTACTGCGAAATCGTCCCCTTCCAATCCGCCGAAGCCGGCTTCAAGCGGCTGCAGCCGAAGGCCGTGATCCTCTCCGGCAGTCCGGCCTCGACCGTGGACGAAGGCTCGCCGCGGGCGCCGCAGATCATCTTCGACAGCGGCATCCCGGTCTTCGGTATCTGCTACGGCCAGCAGACCATGTGCATGCAGCTCGGCGGCAAGGTCGAGAGCGGCCACCACCGTGAATTCGGCCGCGCCTTCCTGGAAGTCGACAAGAACTGCGCCCTCTTCGAAGGTCTGTGGTCGAACGGTTCGCGCCATCAGGTCTGGATGAGCCACGGCGATCGCGTCACCGCGCTGCCTGATGGCTTCGAGGTGGTCGCCACCTCTTCGAACGCACCTTACGCCTTCATCGCCGACGAGAAGCGCAGATATTACGGCGTGCAGTTCCATCCGGAAGTCGTGCATACGCCCGATGGCGCCAAGCTGATCGGCAACTTCATCCACAACATCGCCGGCATCAAGGGCGACTGGTCGATGTCGGCCTATCGCGCCAAGGCAGTGCAGGCGATCCGCGATCAGGTCGGCGACAAGCGCGTCATCTGCGCTCTGTCAGGCGGCGTCGATTCCTCCGTCGCCGCGCTTTTGATCCACGAGGCTGTCGGCGATCAGCTGACCTGCATCCTCGTCGACCACGGCCTGATGCGCAAGGACGAGGCGGCAAACGTCGTTGCCATGTTCCGCGAGCACTACAATCTGCATCTGATCCATGTCGATGCTTCCGACCGCTTCATCGGCGAGCTCGAGGGTGTTTCCGATCCCGAGACCAAGCGCAAGATCATCGGCCGGCTCTTCATCGAAACCTTCGAGGATGAAGCCAAGAAGCTTGGCGGCGCCGATTTCCTCGGCCAGGGCACGCTTTATCCCGATGTCATCGAGAGCGTTTCCTTCACCGGCGGCCCTTCGGTCACCATCAAGTCGCACCATAATGTCGGCGGCCTGCCGGAACGCATGAAGATGCAGCTCGTCGAGCCGCTGCGCGAACTCTTCAAGGATGAAGTGCGCGCGCTCGGCAAGGAGCTCGGCCTGCCCGACAGCTTCATCGGCCGCCACCCGTTCCCCGGCCCCGGCCTCGCCATCCGCTGCCCAGGCGGCATCACCCGCGAGAAGCTGGAAATCCTGCGCGAAGCCGATGCGATCTATCTTGATGAAATCCGCAAGGCCGGCCTCTATGATGCCATCTGGCAGGCATTCGCCGTGCTTTTGCCGGTCCAGACCGTCGGCGTCATGGGCGATGGCCGCACCTATGAATTCGTCTGCGCGCTGCGCGCCGTCACCTCCGTCGACGGCATGACCGCGGATTTCTATCACTACGACATGGAATTCCTTGGCCGCGCCGCCACCCGCATCATCAACGAAGTCCGCGGCATCAACCGCGTGGTCTACGACGTCACCTCGAAGCCGCCCGGCACGATCGAATGGGAGTGAGGGGGAACGGTGGTGATCGCGCAGTCCAAGCGCCAATTTTCGCTGCCGCGCCTGCTTCGTCCATTTGAGCGGCGCTTGAATGGCGTCGCCCAAAAAAAGCGGGCGTTATTGGTTACGTCACCGTCCTTCACGGCCCGTCTAGGCTATCCCCCCGCGTGGTCGTTGCCCCCGTGCGCGGCGATGAACATGGCGACGGCCGACCGGCAATAGGATTCGATCTCGTTGTCGTCCTCTGCTCTCGCCTCATCGAAGCGTGCGATAATCAGGAGATCGGAGCCTTTGAAAAGCGCGGCAAACAAGCGGGCGGACCGGAGAGGATCGGGCACGTTCAGAACCGCCTTCGCGTGCAACTGACGTAACAGGGCCTCGATTTGGGCGATGATATGGGCGGGGCCGGCTTCGTAATGGAGCTTGCTCAACGACTTTTGACTTGTCATATCGGCCATGACCATGGCTTCGACATTGCGGACGTCAGGGCGCAACAGCGTGCGAAGCAGCGACGATCCCACCGCCATGAGCTGATCTTCCGCCGAACCGTCGACGCCTTCAAAAAGGGCCTGTGGTATTAACTGTTGGCAGCGGGCCGCAAACGCCGCGCCAAACAGCGCCTCCTTGTTCTCGAAGTGCCGATAGATGCTGAGCTTGGATATCTTCGCTCGCTGGGCGACCTTGTCCAATGTCGTCGCTTGAAAACCCAATTCTGCAAAGAGTTCGCCCGCGGCGACGACTATGGTTTGGCCAAGCGTCTCGTTGGCGGGCCGGCCGCGCCGGCCCTGACTGTTTTCGTTCACGACAATTATGGTCCTTGACAGTATCGTAATGGCTGAATTACGATACCATGCAGTATCTAAAATACGCAAGCGCATTTGTCGGACGATCGACGGCCTGAACTGCGAGAGATCCATGCAGCGACGAACCCTGCTGAAGCTGGCCGCGGCGCTTTCCGCCATCGGCATCGCCCGCGCCCCGGCCCCGCCAAGTCCGGCCCATCCTCTTCCATCCACAACAAGGAGCCCATCACCATGGATGACGTCATCATCATCGGCGGCAGCTTTGCTGGCCTCGCAGCCGCCCTTCAGCTCGGCCGTGCCCGCCGCAAGGTCACCGTTCTCGATACCGGCCTGCCGCGTAATCGCTTCGCCGGCCACTCGCATGGTATGCTCGGCCACGATCACAAGCCGCCGCTGGACATCCTGACCGAGGCGCGGCAGCAACTGGCGCGCTATCCCACGATCAAGCTGGTCAATGCCCGGGCCGACGGGGTCTCCGGCACCATCGACGATTTCTCCGTCCTCACTGGCGATGGCGAAAGCCTTGGGGCGCGCCGCCTAATCCTGAGCTATGGCATCACCGACCAGATGCCTGCTGTTCCGGGCTTTTCCGAAGGCTGGGGCACGTCCATCGTGCCCTGCCCCTATTGCGACGGCTTTGAAGTCGCCGGCCAGCATTGGGGCCTCGTCTGGTCCGGCCCGCAGTCGCATAATCAGGTCAGGCTGTTCCACGACTGGACCAACAAGCTGACGGTCTTCGCCGATGGTCACGACATTCCGCCCGATATCCGGGCCGATCTGGAGCGTCGCAACACACCTATCATCGATGGTCGGATCACTGAAATCGCCCGTCACGGGGTCCATGGCGCCACCGTCAAGCTCGATACCGGCCCCGATGTCGCGGTCGACATCCTGTTCGCCCATCCGCGCAACAAGCCGTCTGCAAGCCTGCATGAACCACTAGGCCTCGCCACGGCCGCCACGCCCCTCGGCATCGTCCTCAAGGTCGACGAGCGCCGTGAAACCAGCATGCCCGGCATCTACGCCGCAGGGGACCTCACCAACCCCCTCATCCCCTCGGTCACCACGGCATCATGGCAAGGCACGATGGCGGGGATCTTCGCCCAACAGTCGATGCTGGCTTGAGAGCGTTGATTCCCTAAGACCCGCGGAATGCGATCGACTTCGCCCTCATGGGTAGCTTGCTTCGCAACGAAGGCCTGATCGCCATTCCTGCAGATCAGGCCTTCGGGCAATAATTATCAGAGCTGAACGCGCTCTTATTTCATTGTGACGCTCAGGCCGCTGATATCGGCATTGACCTGCAGGCCGACCTGCCTGCCCGTGAGCTCGAGCTTGGCACCCTTGTCATTGGTCATGACGATCATCTGGGCGCCCTTGCCCACCGCGCCACCGCCACCGGCAGCGCCGTAGACGCCGGCCACATCCCGGGCGCGGCGGATATTGCGCACAGTGCCCTGGAAATAGGTCTTGGAGGCACCGAAGGCGAGACCGCCCGAAATGCCGCCAATCGAGATTGGATAGCGCTTGCCGTGGAAGGTTAAGGTGCCCTCGCCTCCGGAGCCGCCGACGAAGAAAGCCGCCTTGTAGACGGAGAAGCGGATGGTGCCGCTATCGGCATGTGCCGCGCTGGCGAAGCCAATTCCTACAGCGGCGATGGCGGCAACCGCGACCGACCGAAATCCAGATGAAATATTCATGATGAGCTGCTCCTCAAATGCGCCGCTTACCCAGCCGGCCGGGCACGACGTCAGCGTCGTATAAAGTCAAAGACAAACGATCTCGCACGACCTTTGGTTCCAAAGCGCGCAATAACAACGCGTTAGGGCGCGGATCAAATATCTTATTGGATGGGGAGACAGCCGTTTCGCGAAGGATTTCGCAGGTCGATATTAAACCATGAGAACAGATATTCGCTCTCTCTAGTCTACATATGTGGCGCACAAGGGACTTGCGTCAAGACCCGGATCCTCCCGTACAAATGCCGGCGCAAACCGAAAAGCGGGAGCATGGACATGACTGTTACGAAACATGCGGTGGTTATTGCCGGCGCCGGTCCGACAGGGCTCATGCTGGCGGGCGAATTGGCCTTGGCGGGCATAGACGTCGCGATCATCGAGCGGCGTGCCAATCAGGAGCTTGTCGGCTGGCGCGCCGGCGGTCTACATGCGCGCACCATCGAAATTTTCGACCAGCGCGGCATTGCCGATCGATTCCTCTCACAGGGGCAGATAGCGCAGGTGGCAAGTTTCGCCTCGGTGCGCCTCGATATCAGCGATTTTCCCACCAGACACAATTATGGCCTGGGACTGCGCCAGAAACACATCGAGCGCATCCTCGCCGACTGGGTCGGCGAATTCAACGTGCCGGTCCGTTACGGCATGGAGGTTACCGGCTTCGCACAGGACGACGGTGGCGTCGATGTTCAATTGTCCAACGGGACGACGCTGCGAGCGGATTATCTCGTTGGATGCGACGGCGGGCGCAGCCTGATCCGCAAGGCAGCCGGCATCGATTTTCCCGGATGGGATGCGACCATCAGCAATCTGATCGCCGAGGTGGACATGACCGAGGAGCCGGAGTTGGGCATTCGTCATGATGCGCTCGGCATGCATTCCCTCGGCAGGTTCGAATACGAAATCCGCGAGGGGAAGGTCGTCTATCCTAAGACAGGGCCGATCGGCGTGATGCTGACGGAGCGGCAGTTGAGAACCTCGAGCGAACCGAGCTTCAGCGATCTCCGCGACGCTCTTATCGCCGTCTTTGGCACCGATTATGGTGCGCATAACCCCCACTGGATTTCGAGATTTACGGATGCAGTGCGACAGGCAGCATCCTATCGCAAGGGCCGTGTGCTGCTCGTTGGGGACGCCGCGCATATCCATCCCCCGGATGGCGGACAGGGTCTCAATATCGGCGTACAGGATGCCGTAAACCTCGGATGGAAACTGGCCCAGGTGATCAAGGGCATATCGCCGGAAAGCCTGCTCGATACCTATCACGCCGAGCGTCATCCGATCGCTGCCCGGGTGCTGCGCAATATCCTGGTCTCGGTCGCGCTCCGCCGCCCCGACGACCGCACGCAGATCCTCCGAGAGACCATGGCCGAATGCCTCGCCATGGACGAGCCGCGCCGGCGCTACGCCGCGATGATGTCCGGCCTGGATATCCACTACGATCTTGGCGAGGGACATCCGCTGCTCGGCCGCCGCATGCCCGATCTTGACCTCACCGCCGCCCATGGTCCGCTGCGGCTCTTCGACCTGCTGCACGGAGGCCAGCCTTTGCTGCTCAATCTCGGCGTGCCCGAGAGCTTCGATATCGCCCCTTGGGCGGATCAGGTGAAATCGATCGACGCCCAATATGCCGGGCCATGGGAGCTTCCAGCGATCGGCGCGGTTGATGCACCCACTGCGGTATTGATACGGCCGGACGGATATGTTGCCTGGGTTGGAGAGGAGACCCAGTTGGAGCTTCCCGAGGCGCTGACCACGTGGTTCGGCCCGACCACCGTTGTGTGATGCGTGAAGGCCGGCAGGATTCAGGCAGGCAAGGGCGGATCAGGCCTCTTATCCCTTGGCCGGCCGGGTGCTTATCGGCTAGCGTGACGAAGGCGGCGCGCTTGCCGCCGCTTTCGCAGGAAATCCGACATGCAGGATGATGCCTCAACGAAGACCATGAATGAACCGACCGAAACAGCAGAGCAGGTGAGCGGGCTTGCCGAAATCCTGGCACCTCATCTTTCCGTGGTCTTTTGCGGGCTGAACCCCGCGCTTACAGCGCATCGCGACGGGCATAACTTCTCGAGCCGCAGCAACCGCTTCTGGCGGGTCCTGCACCTTGCTGGCTTCACGCCTCGCCTGCTGCGCGCGGAGGAGGAGCGCGAAATGCTGCAATATGGCCTCGGCCTGACATCGGCGGTCTCCCGCCCGACGAAAAGCGCCAGCGAGCTGAAAAGGAGCGATTATATTGCCGCCGCTCCAGTGCTCGAAGAAAAGATCAGGAAGTTTGCGCCGGCTAATCTGGCGTTTCTCGGCAAAGCGGCCTATGTCGCCATCAGCCTCCGGGCCAATGTCGAATGGGGGCGGCAAGCAGAAAAATTTGCGGGCGCTTCGATTTGGGTTGTACCGAACCCGAGCGGCCTCAACAGGGCCTTCGATCTGGCGAAACTGACAGAGCACTATCGCGAGGTGAAATTGGCGATTGAACAGGAGAGCGGTTTCACTCAGTAACCGCCCTCCCGGTCCATCTTGCTTAATCCTCGGGCCGCTTTGTGGCCTAAAACCCCAACGACTGCTGCACCGGTTTTGGCGGCGCGAGCTGAACGCCTTCGAGCTCCAGCATGCGAGCCTTGGAGTTGGAACCGCCCGGCGCGGAAAAGCCGCCGATCTTGCCGCCAGCCGCCAGAACGCGATGGCAGGGAATGATCAACGCCACCGGGTTCTTCGCCATAGCCTGCCCGACATCGCGCGCAGCTTCCGGCCCTGCGCCGAGCTGCTTGGCCAATGTGCCGTAGGTCGTCGTGTGGCCCCAGCCGACCTGCCGGGCGGCATCGTAGATCTGCCTGAAAAAGGCATCCTGCTCGCCGAGATCGAGCGTGACGTCGGAAAAGTCGATCTCCTCGCCCGCGAAATAGCGCTTCACCTTGGCAACCACTGCCGCGATGTCCGCGCTTGGGGTCCCGGGCTGCGCATTCGGCAGGCGGCGCCGAAGCAAACGCTCGGTCGCGCCCGCATCCTTCGTCGGCAATTGAAAGCGCAGCACGCCGACATCATTCCAGGCAATGCCGCAGAAGCCGCCGGCGGTCTCGAAGATCAGGTAATTCTGGCTTGTCTCGTTCATGACGAAACCTCCCGTGTTTCCACTTGCCATGAAAATCGTCCTCGGAAGCGTCGAATTCAACCCGTTTCTTGCGAGGAAGGAGAATTGCCACCGTTTTGATGTCGGCGGCGCGGCTCTGAGACAATCGCGAGCGCGGATATCAATATCCGCCGCCGGTTGGAGGAGCGTTCAGCGTCATGCCGCCACCACTATTGCGCTCGCCGGATGTCGAGCAGGAAGCGATACCAAAGCCGATGAGAGCGAAAACAACGGCCGCAAAGACTGATCTGGTGAACATGATCGTGATTCCTTTGAGTGAAATGGGCACGCATGCCCGAACCTGGAATGAACAGATCAGGCCGTCCTTTTATTCGATCGCTTTTTTGGTAACGCTTGCAACGGAAAGCCTCCAGGATTTGTTCTAGTTTTGTTCTTGAATTAGCAACTGCTTTATCCTATCGTTTTGCGGTCAAAAAGCAGGAGGACAAAGCGATAGGCGCTTTGAAGTGACCATGAAGAACAATGGGCAGCTTTCACTCTATCTTGCGGGCGGAGCGCATACCGAACACCGCCGCCAATCGATCAAGGGCCGATCAATAAATTCTATTTCGCCCTCCTGCCCGATGCGGCAATTGCTGCACGCAGTCATGAGCTTGCAGGACATCTTCGCCGGCAGCACCGCTTTTCCACGAAGCCGCGTCGGGCCGATCTCTTTCATGTGACGCTCTACCCGATCGGCTCGTTTCGCTGCTTGCCCGAGGAAATGGCATTTGCGGCGATGGAAGCTGCCTCTCGGGTGAGGAAGCCGCCCTTTCCCGTCGTCTTCGATCGAGCAGTCAGCTTCGGCAATGGCGACAACCGCCCACTTGTCCTTTGGAGCAAGGACGGAAATGCCGAACTGAAGGCGCTCCATCAGGAACTGGCCGATGCCATGCGGCTCACAGGCATTGCGCCAGCCAAGGAGAGCTCCGTCGAACCGCATATGACGCTGCTCTATCAGGGACATCTCGTTCCCGACATCATGCTCGAAGAACCCGTGAGTTGGACCGCCAGGGACTTCGTCCTCATCAACAGCCTGCAGGGAGAGGCCAGGCACGATCATCTCTGCTATTGGACTTTGCATGATTGAGCGGCCGCTCACGCCTTTGGAGGTTTCCCTTCAGCTATCACCGCCGCGACGGCATCATCGACGCTGAAGCTGCAGCGCTTGTCGACATCGGCGACGCCCGCGACCATCATGAGATCGCGAACCCGGTCATGCACCCGAGCAAACTGTAGGCGGAGGCCGGCTCGCTGCATGGCGCTGTCGAACTCCATCAAGGCGTCCATCGCCGTGCTGTCGATATCGGAGCTTTCCTCCAGGCTGAGAATGACGGCCTGCAATCCGACTTGGCTGCGGCTGCCGGACAATATCTCGCCGAAGATCGTATCGGCATTGCCGAAAAACAGGGTTTCGCCGGGGCGCCAGATGGCGATGCCCGGTATCTCGGCGGCGTCGTCATGCCTGCTGACATCGACGAAGTCATGGCTGTTGTCGAGCCGTCCCAAACGGGCGATATACGGGGATGCCAGGCGATGCATCATGGCAGCGAGCGAAAGGGCGATTGCCAGCAGCATGCCATTGAGCACGCCGAAAGCGAGCACGCCGACGGCGGCGCCCAGTGCCACGTAGAAATCGCGACGCAGGTGGCGCAGCCGCAGGATGGGGCTGGGGTCGAGCGCATGCGTCAGAGCAGCGATCACGACCGCAGCCAGCACCGGCTCCGGTAGAAGCGCCACCAGCGGTCCGGCACAGGCAATCAGGATCGCGAGGCCGATGGCGGCAAAGACGGTCGTCGCCCGCGTCTTTGCCCCCGCCGCCTCGCTGGCGAAGCCTGCGGAAAAACCCGCGCCGACCGGCATGCCCTGAACGACGGCGCTGGCGATATTGGCGGCGCCCAGCGCACCAAGCTCGCGATTGACCTCCAGCGTCTCGCCATAACGCAGGGCGAGTGCACGCATCGTACCCCAGGATTCAGCAAAGAGGATGAGGACAAGGGGCACGGTGAATTGTACCAGCCGGGAATAGGCGGTCCAGTCGGCGTCCGGCAGCGACGGCCATTGCGGCAGTATCTCGATCGGGCCGACCAGCTTGACCCCATGGCCTTCCAGGCCGAACTGATAGGAGGCGAAGATGCCCGCGACCAGCACAAGGAAAGCGCCGGGAATGCCCGGCAATCGCTTCAAGAGCAGCAATGCCACTAGCGCGACCACGCCTACCGCGACACTGATCGGATTCCACTGGAGGATCGCGCCGAAGAGTGCGGCCGCGTAAGCCAGGATATTCGAGCCTTGCACAGGCACACCAACGAAGATCGGCAGCTGATGCAGGATGATGGTGATCGCCAATCCGAGTGCGAAGCCGCGCAGGACCGGCCGCGAGATGAAACCGGTGATGCCGCCAAGGCGCAAGGTACCGGCGATGACGAAAAGAATGCCGGCGAGCGCCACGGCGACCGTTGCAAGCCCCGCCTTGATCGTTGCATCACCCGGCACGACGGCCAATGTGGCGGCGAGAATGGCAGCGGATGAGGATGTGGGGGAGACGATGGCGAAGCGGCTGCGGCCGAATATGGCATAGACGAGACATCCGACGATGCCGGCGAGGATCGCACGATGCGGCGGCAGGCCGACGATGCCGGCGTAAGCGACCGCTTCCGGCAGCATCAGTCCGGCAACCGATATGCCCGCGACCAGATCCGCCCTGTCCACCAGGAACCAACTGCCCAGCTTCGTCATCGATCACCGACCGTAAGTGTGGTCCATCCGTCTATGGATAGAGATTCGCCACGAGGCCGCAACAGAAAAATACGGGTTGGAATCGGCACTTATACGGCGCTGTCCGAGGCGTCCCGCAAGGGGCAGCTTTGACCGACCACATCCGCAACGAAGTCCATAACCGCACGGATGGCAGGCGAGCGACGGAGATCAGGATAGGTGACGAGCCAGAGGTCGCGCGTCGGTGACGGGATCTCCGTGGGCAGGCGCACCAATCCTGCCTCGCGATCGCCTAGAAATCTCGGAAGCGCCACGACCCCCAGTCCGGCACGAGCAGCCTCGAGCTGACCGAAAACATCGGTGGCGCGGAAGACGATCGGACGACCACCCAGCAGACTGCGAAGCCAGGTTTGCTGGGTCAGATGCTCCATCGCCGCATCATAGCCGATGAACACCCAGTCCTCCTCTGGCGTTTGCGCTAAGGGCGGGATCGCATAGAGACCGAAGCGCATGGCGCCGATACGCCGGACCAAGAGATCGCTTTCCTCCGGCCTGATCATGCGCACGGCGATGTCAGCCTCGCCGGAATTGAGCGCGACGCTGCGTGCAATGCCGGCAATGGTCAGCGTGATGTTCGGATGATGGGTATGAAACAGCGCGGCTTTCGGCGCCAGGAGATGGGCAGCGATCGACGGCGGTGCGCTGACCCTGACTGCAGCGGAAAGCCCAGACACGGCACTTTTCGAATAGCGTCTGATCGCCTCGACATTTTCCTCCATACCCGCCACCAGTTCGGCGATGGCACGACCGTCAGCCGTCAGCGGCGAGGTGCGTGGCCGCCGATCGATGAGGCGCAGATCAAGCGCACACTCCAACGCCGCAATACGTCTGCCGACAGTTGCGTGGTCGACACCCAACTCGCGCGCCGCCGCAGAGAGGGAGCCGGTTCGCGCGAGAGCGGCGAAATGGTGAAGGTCCTGCCAGTCGATCATCGGTGCATTATTGCACAGATATGGTGAGTTCATACCGAATTTATTCCCCGAGGAATTTGTGGTCAAAAATCGTCCGAAAGGAGATTTCCCCATGCCCCTAGCGATTGCCATTACCAGCCCCGGCGGCCCCGAAGTCCTGAAAGCCGTCGATCTCCCAGCTAGCGAACCCGGCGCCGGCGAGGCGCTGATCCGCCAAAGTATCTCCGGCGTCAATTTCGTCGACATATACGTACGTTCCGGGCTTTACCCGCTGCAACCCGGCAACAATGTGTTGGGCTTTGAGGGTGCAGGCGTTGTCGAAGCGCTCGGTGCCGATGTCGGCGATCTGAAGGTCGGCGACCGTGTCGCCTATATCGGTCATCCGATCGGCAGCTATGCCGAGATGCGCACGCTGCCTGCAAGCCGGTTGGTGAAATTACCCGATGGTGTCAGCGAACGCGTTGCCGGCAGCACGATGCTGCGCGGACTGACGGCGCAGATGGTGCTGCAAAAGACCTATCCCGTGAAGGCGGGCGAGTGGGTGCTGGTGCACGCGGGAGCCGGCGGGCTCGGCCAACTCGTCACACGCCTTGCCAAGAAGATTGGCGCGAAGGTCATCGCTACCGTGGGATCCGAAGCCAAAGTCGGCATCGCCCATGAAGCAGGTGCGGACGCAGTTCTCCTGCATACATCCGGGAATTGGGTCGAGGAAACGCGCCGCATCGCCGATGGCCGTGGCGTCCATCTTGCCGTCGACGGGATCGGCGGGACCATGTTGTCACAGACGCTTGCTGCGGTGCGTCCCTTCGGCATGGTGGCCAGCCTCGGGCAGGTCAGCGGCCCCATTCCGCCGATCAACATAGAGGAGCTGACCGCGCCCCGTGTGATCGGCTTGTCGCGTCCGAGCGTGTTGGC
This sequence comes from Rhizobium sp. WW22, assembly GCF_047041135.1. NCBI lineage: Bacteria > Pseudomonadati > Pseudomonadota > Alphaproteobacteria > Hyphomicrobiales > Rhizobiaceae > Rhizobium > Rhizobium sp. WW22. The sequence goes on along the minus strand of NZ_CP178198.1, from coordinate 3,795,963 downwards.
TTATGCCAACGATCCCGAACTCTACCGCGAAGGCGCCACGGCGCTTATAGCCGCGCTGCAGGCCGGGCTCGTCAACCCGATCGGCGCGGAATACGAGCTGAAGGATGCCGCCCGAGCCCATGTCGACCTCGAAGCAGGAAGAACGACGGCCAGCGTCATACTAACGATGTGATGCCTTCTGCCCATTCTTCCTTCGGGAAGAATGGGTTTACACCGCTGGCACGCCCCATGGACAATCGCCCACGCACAATCAATTCATCCCGTCAATGGGTTTTGCCGCAAGGCAGCAATTCGTTGACCTCACCTGCTGTTGCCTGATAGCCATTACCCATGGCGACGTACGGCCCTCAGGCCTTCGCCGTCAGTGCTATCCGATACGAATCCCGCTTCCTTCGTGGCAAACAGCATGGGCACCGCTGCCGGTGCCCGCAGGCGATATCCCGTGAACACTGCTTCCCAGACCATCCGGTCCACCTCGACCCTGTCTCTCATCTCGATCGTCGCGCTGACATTCTTCGGCTACCTTGCCATCGGATTGCCGCTTGCGGTGTTGCCGACCTATGTCGACAGCAGCCTCGGCTTCGGCGTTGTTTGGGCCGGCATCGCTGTCAGCGCACAATATGTGGCGACCATCGTCAGCCGCGCCCATGTCGGCCGGCTCTGCGATCAATACGGGCCGCGCCGTTCGGTCTTCCTGGGTTTCCTCGCCTACGGTCTGTCGGGCGCACTCACCATCGCTTCTACCTTTACGATCCAAGTCCCGGCGGCAAGCCTTGCCCTTCTGCTTGCAGGGCGGCTGGCGCTCGGCATCGGCGAGAGCTGGGTGAGCACGGCGGCGATCACCTGGGCGATCGGCCTGATGGGATCGCGGGAAACCGTGCGCATCATCTCCTGGAATGGCATCGCCACCTACGGCGGCATTGCGCTCGCCGCCCCGTTCGGCGCCTGGCTGCAGGGGCAATACGGCTTCTTCGCCATCGGCGTCGTCACCATCATCCTTGCGGTTGCCGGCTTCATGCTAGCGCAAACGCGGCCGCCGGTCCCCGGCGTCAAGGAAAAGGGTATCGGCACGGGCCAGGTGCTGAGCCGCGTTGCACCGTACGGCGTTGCGCTTGCGCTTGCCTCGAGCGGTTTCGGCGTCGTCATGGCCTTCGTCGCGCTGTTCTTCCATAGCCGCGGCTGGGAAGGCGCCTCCTTTGCGCTCAGCGCTTTCGGCCTTGCCTTCATGGGTGTGCGCCTGGGTCTTGCGCAGGCAGTCGCCCGTTTCGGCGGCCTGCCGTTGGTGCATATTTCCCTTGTCATCGAGATCGTCGGCCTGGCTGCGCTTGCCTTTGCGCCATCTCCGACCGTTGCCATTATCGGCGCGGCTCTCGCCGGCGCCGGCTTCGCGCCCGTCTTCCCCGCACTTGGCAACGAGGCCATGGAGCGCATCCCGCCGCAGAACCGCGGCGTCGCGCTCGGGCTTTATTCGATCTTTCTCGACGTGTCGCTCGGTTCGACCGGCCCGATCGCCGGCCTGTTCGCGGATCATCTTGGCTATGCGGCACCCTTCACCTTCGGTGTCGGCGCGGTGCTGCTCAGCCTGCTCCTGAGCTTGTGCCTGCGCAGGAATGGCAGCCGCTGAAAGCTATTTTGGCGCTGTTTGTCCCCGGTCCTGATTCTGGCATGTGGTGACAAACGGTTGCGGACCGCCTGCAGGGCTTGATATGAGGCTCTGATTATCATCAGCAGGAGGCCGCCCATGAACGTCACCGAAATCGTCATCGAAGGCGACACCCCGGGGATCGCCTGGCGGCTGCCCGTCCTGCATTTTTCCGGCAACAAGACGGATACCCCGAAGATCTACATCCAGGCTGCATTGCACGCCGGTGAACTGCCGGGCACGGCCTTGGTGCATTTCCTCTGCGAGCGGCTTCGGAAAGCGGAAGCCAAAGGCGCGATCTTCAGCGATATCGTCGTGGTGCCGCATGCCAATCCGATCGGCGCGGCGCAATCGCATTTCGGCGAGATGCAAGGGCGCTTCGACTTGGGCTCGCGCACCAACTTCAACCGCGACTTTCCGCTTATCTCGCTGCGCGACCGCGATCTCCTCATCGAAAATCTGGAACGCTACCCCGCCGTCGACCGGCTGAAGCGCCAGCTGATCCATATGGCGCTCGGTGCCGATCTGGTGATCGATCTGCATTGCGATGACGAATCCCTGCAATATGCCTATATCGACGAGGCATTCTGGCCCGAAGCCGCCGATCTTGCCGCGGCGCTGAAGATGGATGCCGTGCTGCTGTCGGATGGCGAAAGCTCGGCCTTCGAGGAGGCCGTCAGCTTCGCCTGGAAATACGAAGTGCCGGGGGAAAAGAAGGCAAGGCTGCTGGGCAAGCTCTCTGTGACGGTCGAGTTGCGCGGCACCCGCGATGTCTATCCCGAGATGGCAAAGAACGATGCCGAAGGGCTCTGGCGCTTCCTGGCCGCGCGCGGCGCAGTCCGTGATGACAGCGTTGCACTTCCTGCATTCGATGGCCCGGCCGTGCCGCTCGACAATGTCGAGATGATCCGTGCCCCGCAGGCGGGCACCGTGCTCTTCCATCGCAATATCGGCGAGCGCGTCCAAGAGGGCGATCTGCTCGCGACCATCATCACCGCGCCGGGCATGGAGAACGGGACCATCGACGTCCGCGCGCCGCAAGCAGGTCTGATCGTCACCCGCGTATCGGACCGGCTGGTGCGCCGGCGCGGCGACTTAATGAAGATCGGCGCTGATAAGCCGAGTTCCGTCGCCCGCAAGCCGGGAACACTTGAGGATTGATTTTTCTTAGCGGCGATCGATCACCTTGCAGCGCATGGTGAAGGCGATCGCTGCTGATTCCCGTAGAAGAATGCCGAAGCGACCCACGCGATATGATGTGCTTGCAAGAGCAGCACGACAGATACCCATTAGCCGGGCAAGAATTGAACGATTTTCCATCACGATCATGCCTCCGATCGAATTGATGCAGGCAATGTTCAGATCATCGAAGGCGGGAACCATCGCCTTTCGAGATATATGTATGCAGTGTGCATATATATGATAAAAATGTCAAGACCCTACCCGCGCCTATGTCATGAAGGCAATCGGGCAGCGATCCTGGTCGCAGGCGCCCTGATCGCAAACGCGGCAGACCACGTCCTGGTCATCGCCGAGATCGACCAAGGCCGGCAGCAGTTTTTCGACGAGATGGCTGAACTGCACCGTCTCTTCCGGCCCGAGCACTGCGATGGCCCGCTGAATGACCGCACGGCGGGCGGCAAGGCTGCACTTGAAAAGCGCGCGCCCCCTCTCAGTGAGCTGCAGCGAGCGAGCGCGCTTATCGCCGTCGACACCGCCGGCCCGCACGACGAGATCGGATGCGACCAACTGGTCGACGAGGCGCACGGTGGCGGAATGGGAGAGAGCGATCATTCGACGCAAGGTCTCGATTGTCAGGCGAGGCTCAGTGCCGATTTGAACGATGGCGGCGATTGCGCTCGGGCCGAGGCCGGTTTCATCCGTGAAGGCCTTTTCCATCTTGTCCACGAGAGCGAGGCTCATGGCGCCGAAAAGATTCTCCAGCCGTAATATTTCCTTGTCCGTCGCCATGCTCCAACCCGCACCATAAATATGCACACTGCATATTTACAGGATGATGGGTGGCGACTGCAACGGAAGAGAGAACAGCTTCGCCCCGTGATCGGCTTTCATCCGCCTTTGTTCGCATGGTATGCGCTATCAGACAGCAAGAGACGGATTCGACATGACGATCACCATTTACGGCATCAAGAACTGCGACACGATGAAGAAGGCCCGGACCTGGCTCGAGGGCCATGGCATCGCCTATGATTTCCACGACTACAAGACAGCCGGCATCGACCGAGATCATCTGGAGCGCTGGACGAAGGAAGCCGGTTGGGAAGTCGTGCTCAACCGCGCCGGCACGACCTTCAAGGCACTGCCGGATGCGGACAAGGCCGATCTGTCGAAGGAAAAGGCCATTGCGCTGATGATGGCGCAGCCCTCGATGATAAAGCGCCCGGTGCTGGAAGCGGACGGAAAGTTGCTGGTGGGATTCAAGCCGGATATTTATGCGGCTGCATTCGGCAAGACAGCGTAGAGACAAGCCATGTCCAAAACCACCCGCGCCACGCAAGTACTGACCCAGGCGAAGGTCGCCTTCACAGTGCATGCCTATGATTACGATCCGAATGCGGAGCGCGTCGGCCTGCAGGCGGCGGAGGCCTTGGGCGAAGAACCCCATCGCGTGCTGAAGACATTGATGGCTGAGGTGGACGGCAAGCCGGTCTGCGCCGTCGTGCCCTCGGATCACGAGGTCAGCATGAAGAAACTCGCAGCGGCCTTCGGTGGCAAATCGGCCAACATGATGAAGCCTGCCGATGCCGAGCGTCTGACCGGCTATCATGTCGGCGGCATCAGCCCTTTCGGCCAGAAGAAACTTGTACCGACAGCCGTGGAGGCGCAGGCTATGACCGAAGCGTACGTCTATATCAACGGGGGCCAGCGCGGGCTGCAGGTGCGCCTCAGTCCGCAGGATGCCGTGACCACTCTCAAAGCCAAGGCTGCGTCCCTGATTGCCTGACGATCTTCAAGATCGGACATAGCGCCTTCAATTTCGCCGCAAACCGGTCTAAGTCTTCTGACCACTCTTTCGATAGCAAGCACGCAGGTTTTGCCATGACATCAGCCACCCCCAACCATCATCCCGTCGATCACGCCAAGCTGGAAAAGCTTGCAGAAGTAGCCGTAAGGGTCGGGTTGCAGCTACAGGCAGGCCAGGATCTGCTGATGACAGCGCCGGTCGCAGCGATGCCGCTGGTTCGGCTGATCACACGCGAAGCCTACAAGGCCGGCGCCGGCCTCGTCTCAACCTTCTATTCCGACGAAGAAACGACGCTTGCCCGCTATGAATACGGCCATGATGCGAGTTTCGACCGGGCCGCGACATGGCTCTATGAAGGCATGGCCAAGGCCTTCTCCAACAATACGGCACGCCTCGCGATTGCCGGCGACAATCCGATGCTCCTGTCCAACCAGGACCCCAACAAGGTCGCGCGTGCCAACCGCGCCAACTCGGCCGCCTATAAGCCGGCGCTCGAAAAGATCTCGAATTTCGACACCAACTGGAACATCGTCTCCTACCCGAACCCGTCCTGGGCAAAACTGGTTTTCCCGAACGACCCGGAGGCAATCGCAGTCGCCAAGCTCGCCAAGGCGATTTTTTCCGCCTCGCGCGTCGATGTCGAAGATCCGATCGCGGCCTGGGCCGAGCACAATGCCAATCTGCACAAGCGCTCGGCCTGGATGAACGGCCAGCGTTTTTCCGCCCTGCATTTCCAGGGACCGGGTACCGATCTGACAGTCGGTCTGGCAGACGGCCATGAATGGCACGGCGGCGCTTCCACCGCCAAGAACGGCATCACCTGCAACCCGAACATCCCGACGGAAGAGGTCTTCACCACGCCGCATGCGCTGCGCGTCGAAGGCCATGTTTCCTCCACCAAGCCGCTGTCGCATCAGGGCACCCTCATCGACAATATCCAGGTCCGCTTCGAAGGCGGCCGGATCATAGAGGCCAAGGCGACGCGCGGCGAGGAAGTGCTGAACAAGGTGCTCGACACCGACGAAGGCGCACGCCGGCTCGGCGAAGTGGCGCTGGTACCGCATTCCTCGCCAATCTCGGCGAGCGGCATCCTGTTCTACAACACGCTCTTCGACGAAAACGCCTCCTGCCACATCGCGCTTGGCCAGTGCTATTCCAAGTGCTTCATCGATGGCGCCAAGCTCAGCCAGGAACAGATCAAGGCGCAGGGCGGCAATTCCAGCCTGATCCACATCGACTGGATGATCGGCTCCGACAAGGTCGATATCGACGGCATCAATGCCGATGGCTCGCGCGTGCCCGTCATGCGCAAGGGCGAGTGGGCATAACCCAGTTCGGATATTCGAATGCGATCATGCCGCGGTATTTCTGCCGCGGCATCTTCTTTTGCAATGAATCGTGGATCAGATCGTCGCCAGCGCTCGCCTGACGCGTTCGAGATGCGCCTTGCGCCCGGCATCGGTCACGCGGTCCATATCATGCAGCGCCAGCATGCGGAAATTCAGCCGCTTGGCGCAGAAGGCGGCTATGCCGCGCTTCAATAGGCGCCGCACCGGATTGCCCATATAGAAATGCACGATCCACCAGGGCGAGCCAGTCGTCGTCAGCGCCCAGAACAGGCGGATGTTGGTCAGCTTCGGCACGATGCGGCCACCGGCGGGATCGTGGGTGAAAGCAACGCCCGGCGCAAAGGCACGATCGAAGAAGCCTTTGAGGATAGCCGGGAAATTGAACCACCATTGCGGGAAGACGAGGATCAGTCCCTCCGCCGCCTGCAGCCGTGCGACCATGGCATCGACGCCAGAGGTATCATAGGGCTGGTCGAAATAGCCGCGCCGCTCGGCTTCGGATAGACATGGGTCGAAGCCTTCGCGATAGAGATCGAGCAGATCGACCTGGTGACCGCGAGCGACGAGCGTTTCCTGCGCAAGCTTGGCCACAGCGGCGGCAAAACTATCCTCCAGGGGATGAGCCAGCACCAGCAGGATGCGCATCAGAAGAGGCTTCCCTGCTTCGGTGGAGCGGCAGGTTCTGCCGGTTTGGTTGCCCGCTTCTTCGCAGGCGTAGCGCCTGATGACGTGGATGAAGACGAAGGCGGCGTGGCATCGTCGCCGGTGACCGCACCGATCCGGCCATCCGCGAATTCGATCGAAATGGCCGCACCCACCGAAAGTGCTGCCGCCAGCGAAACCGGGCGGTCATCCTCGTCGCGCACAACGGCATAGCCGCGCTTCAGAACATTCTTGTAGGAGAGCGACTGCAGGATGCGCTCCTGCGCCGTAAGTTCGCTGCGGGCGCGGGTCAGCTGATGACGGATGGCCGTATCGGCGTGACGGACGAGATTGCCGAGGCGATCACGCGCCCTGCCCGTCTGCGCTTCGAGGCGCGATGGCAAAGTGGCAAAGACGGCATCGGCTCGCTCGATGCGGGCACGCGACCGGTCGAGCATGCGCTCGATGGTCCGCTCGGCCCGAGTCATCCGTTCGCCCAATTGCTGGCGGCGCTCGGCGATCCGATTCGACAGAATATCGGGTCGGAGATGCGACGCCGTGCGCTCGAAGGAGCGGCGCTTGTTGAGCGTGTTCAGCTCCAGCCCGCGGCCAAGGCCGGCGGCCGCTTCGTCGAAGCGCCGGCGCGGCAGAGCGAGGATCTGATCGAGGGAAGGCAAGGCGCGCAGCAGCGCGCGAACGGCCTGCCGCCGTTGATCCATCTGTCTCGTCATCCCCCCCTGCAGCCGGGCTGCAAGGCTTGCGAGTTGCGCCTCCAATTCGGCCCGAACAGGCACGGCCATTTCCGCCGCACCTGTCGGCGTCGGGGCGCGCACGTCGGCGGCATAGTCGATCAAGGTCCAGTCTGTCTCGTGGCCGACAGCCGAGATCAGCGGGATCTCACTCGCGGCTGCGGCGCGCACCACAGCCTCGTCGTTAAAACTCCAGAGATCCTCGAGGCTACCGCCGCCGCGCGCGACAATCAGCACATCGGGGCGCGGGATCGGGCCGCCAGGCGCAAACTCGTTGAAGCCGCGTATGGCGTTGGCCACTTCATCGCCGGAGCCGTCGCCTTGCACCTTCACCGGCCAGACGAGGACGTGCACGGGGAAACGATCGGAGATGCGATGCAGGATATCGCGAATGACGGCGCCGGTCGGCGACGTCACGACGCCGATCACCTTGGGCATGAAAGGAAGCCTGCGCTTACGCTCGGGATCGAAGAGGCCTTCGGCACCGAGCTTGCGCTTGCGCTCCTCCAGCAATGCCATCAATGCGCCTGCCCCGGCAGGCTCCAAGGTTTCGATGACGATCTGGTATTTCGACGAGCCCGGGAAAGTCGTCACCTTGCCTGTTGCAATGATTTCCATTCCCTCTTCAGGGCGGAATTTCAGCTTGGAAAATGTGCCTTTCCAGATCACCGCATCGATCCGCGCGCGATCATCCTTCAGCGCGAAATAGGCATGGCCCGAGGAATGGGGACCGCGATAGCCGGAAATTTCACCGCGCACACGCACCTGGTCGAACGCATTCTCGACCGTGCGCTTGATCGATCCGGATAGTTCCGAGACGGAGTATTCCGTCAGGTTCGAGGGCGAATCATTCTCAAAAAAGCTGCTCATGTCCTCTTTCTAGCCGATGTCGCGGAAAATGCGGAGCCTTGCGCATACCGCTTAAGTTTGAATCGATCGAACGACAGGATTGTGCGCATACTTGAGGTACTGCCGCCTCCTTTGCATGTCCCACAAAGGGCGTGGAGCCTATTGCTTCATCAAGCGTTAACCTTACCGACAAAGCCTTTCTTAGCCATCCGCGCGTAAACCTGTGCAAACTGGTTCTTAGTAAAAAGGATATGGAGCGATGATATTCGTGACCGCCACGATCATCGGAATTGCCGCCGGCCTGCAGCGCTCGACGATCGGCGCCCTGCTCGGCGTGGCATTGGTGAGCATCGCCTTCATGGCGGCCGTTGCGATATCGATCGTTCCGCCGCCGCTGACGACATTGTTTATCGCGCTCGGCGGCTACAATCTCGGCTTTATCGGCTATCTCATGACCGCCGATATGCTGGAACAGCGCCGGGCTTAGACACAATATCAAAGAGTATTCTGCGGCTTCCCGCTCGTAATGGCGTGGTTTGGAGATTCCGCGCAGAGCTGAACGGCTTCAGCTCAATTCTGCGGCGTGACACGGAAGAACTGCACATCCGATTCCGCCGGCGCCGCAATCGGCTCCAGATAAGCCGGGACATGCCCGGCGCTCAGCTGCGCATAAAGCCCCTTCGGCGCCCGCTCACTCACCAGCTCTACCTGCGGATCTCCCTTGCAGAAGGCGACAATCGTCACCTTTGCCTCACGCAAAAGCGCTTCTGCCTGTTGCGGCTCCGCAAGGCCAATAAGCAGCTCGGCCATCATTCCATCAGGATCGCGGTGATAGGGACCGGAGAGGGTGCGATGGGGGGTGAAGCGCAGAAGCGGCGCTCCCAGGTTGGAGGCCGCCGCGACCACCCCCGGCGCAAGACCCGCGATCGGTCGCAGGGCCTGCTGGGATATACAGTTGGCAGTCTCCTCCGCCTTAACTGGCGCCGCGACCATAAGACCATTGACGACCCCCTTGCTTGCAAGCGCGCCGCCCACGGCCCAAACGGCTGGGACAGAGGCTAATAACGTCCCCGCATAGAGCAGGATCGCACGCAGATTTCTGGGATCGGCCATGTAGTTTTTTCGCAATTCGGCGATCATCAATGCCAGTGGCGGTATGGCCAGGAGATTGGCGAATTCTGTGCCGCGTACTTGCACCAGCGTGATCACCCAATTGATCGCGATCAGCGCCATCAGCATTGCGTGGAGGCTCGATCGGGTGCCTCGCAGGATACGAAAGGCGCAGACGAGCATCGCCAGAAGACCCGTTGCGTAGAAGACGCCGAGCGTATCCGGCTGACGGTGGGCCACGGAGATAATCGATTGTGCCTCGGTCACTCTGCTGAGCCAGAAATCCACCAGCATGGGGTCCAGATCGGAAAGCGGATTGCGCAGGCATTGCGGCGCAAGTGCGACGGTTATCGCAAACACGAATGCGCCGTTGACCGCGAGAATTGCAATACGCCAGGGCCGGGAGAGACGGCTGGCAAAAATGGACGACAGGAGAAGCCCGACGCAGCCTGCGCTGGTGATGCCGTAAAAGCCGAGCGAGAGATTGTCGCATGTGACCATCGAGTAAAGACGCGGCGGCACCAGCGAGAAGAAGGCGGCGCTGACGGCGATCGTCAGGGTCAGGGCAAAGGCCTTGGCAGCGGGTGCGAATATCTCGCCTTTCCAGGCCCACAAACAGGCAACCGACATGCAGGCGACGGCGACAAAGGGCGTTGTCTCCGCGCCGATACCCAGCTGGATGGCAAGGGCAATGGCGGCGATCACAAAGTTGCGAGGTCTGTAACTTTCGTCGACCAGCATTGCGACGGTAAGCGCGACGAGGCCGAGCTGAACATTGTCGTGATCGATGGACCCCGGCACGAAGCGCGGCGAAAGCAGGACGAACAGCGCCGTCAGGATCAGCGAGAAGTGCATGCCTTCCACGCCGGCGATGCGCCGACCTGCAAGACCCATGAAGAACACCAGCGGCAGGACGAGCATGAGGGGCCATACCGTCAGCGCGGCCGCCTCGGCGCCTTCCGGTGAAAGGAACATCCGGAAGAAGAGGATGAGGCTTGCGATCGGCAGATCGATGAAGCGCGACCAGTGCATCAGCGTCCCGCCCGCAAGGCCGAGACGGTACTGCATCATGTCGAACCAGCCCTGGCCGGCGAGAAAATCCCGCACTTCGACAAGGCGCATGGCGTCGTCATTATCAGGCCCGACATAGTCTGCGAGGTTGCGATGAATGATGAGCTGCGCGACGATGACGATGGCGGCATAGACGAGCGCAGCGAGAGCAGGATGAGACCAACGCAGAGGCGCCTTCTTTTCTGCCGTTCCGGCTGCCTCGGGCGGCATTGCCAGCGTTTGCGCCATCTCGATGAACCTCATGTTGGAAGGATAGTCGGGGCGATACGCTAACGGTTGCCGATCAAAAAAAAGTAAAGCCGCTGCCTACAGCCGCTTTTATCACGATAATGTTTTTCGCAGCGCCGGTATCCCGCCTTTTTTATTGGGCAGCCATAGGGTCTTATTAACAGCCAGCGGGATAAGCTCTCGCCCGGATCGTCAATCGGGCCTCGACTTGACTTCACACGCAGCAACCGGCCAAGACCATGTCGAATGAGAAGCTGAATATCGCCGTCCTCCTGCCCTGCTACAATGAAGCCGCAACGATCGGCGAGGTCGTGCGCGGTTTCCGCAAGGCGCTGCCGCAGGCCGCGATCTATGTCTACGACAATAATTCGACGGACGGCACCGCGCTGCATGCCATGCTTGCCGGCGCGACCGTCGTGCGCGAGCGTCGGCAAGGCAAGGGACATGTGGTGCGCCGCATGTTCGCCGATATCGAAGCTGACATCTATCTGATGGCCGATGGCGACGGCACCTATGCGCCCGAAGACGGAGAAGAGCTGATCCGCACATTGCTGACCGAGGGATCCGACATGGTGGTCGGCACCCGCCGCAACGTTCGCAACGACGCAGGCCGGCAGGGCCATGCCTTCGGCAACCGCATTTTCAACTGGCTCTATCGCAGCATCTTCGGCGCCGATTTCACCGATATATTTTCCGGCTACCGCTGCTTCTCGCGCCGCTTCGTCAAGAGCTTTCCTGCCGTGTCTGGCGGTTTCGAGATCGAGACGGAAATGTCGGTTCATGCCTCCAGGCTGAAGCTGCCCGTCAGCGAACTGGAACTCGATTACGGTCGGCGGCCGGAAGGCTCGCATTCGAAACTTTCCACCTTCCGCGACGGTGGTAAGATCCTCTGGATGTTTGCGATGCTGATGAAGGAAACGCGGCCTTTCGCCTTTTTCGGCATCCTGAGCGCCGTCGCCATGGAGCTCAGTATTGGTTTCTCCATTCCGGTCTTCATCGAATATTTCGAAACCGGACAGGTCTTGCGCATGCCGAGTTGGATGCTCTCCCTGGCGCTGACAATGATCGCCTTCATGCTGTTCACAGCCGGTATCATCCTCGATTCCGTGGCGCGCGCCCGTGCCGAACAGTTGCGCATCCACTATATGAGCCTGCTCAGGCCCTCCTCGCGCGAAAGCGAAGATGACAGGTCGGTTTACATAGCTGAGATCGACAAGCCGGCAAGCCGGAAGAAGAGGGCCAAGGCTGCATGAAGAAGCTCTTTCGCTTCCTGATCGCCGGCGGTGTCGGCTTCGTGGTCGATGCGGGCGTGCTGCATCTGTTGCTCTGGTTCACGCCCTTCGGCCCCTTCGTCGGCCGCGCCATATCGATCCCGAGCGCGCTGCTTGCCACCTGGGTACTCAACCGCAACTTCACCTTCGGCCGATCCGACCGCTCGCTTGCGGCGGAGGGCTTCCGCTACGGCTCGGTCGGGCTGACCTCGGCTCTGCTGAACTACGCCCTCTTCAGCTCGCTGCTGATGACCGAGCCGTCATTGCGGCCGATCATCGCGCTGACGCTGGCATCGGCGGCAGCAACGGCATTCAGCTTCTTCGGCTATTCGCGCTTCGTCTTCCGTCACCGGCAAAATTCCTGAAGCAATTCCAGGAAAAGTGTGCAGCGGCTTTCCGTCCGGAATTGCGTCAGGAAATAAGGAAACCCTCAGACCGGTTCCCAGCCGTCCTTCTCGCTGGCGCGGTAGATGGCGTCGATGACCTTCTGGTTGAGCTTCGAGCTTTCCAGCGACACGACCTCGGCGCCTTGACCAAGCGCGGCAGAGGCGAAAGCTTCAGCCTCGCGCCTGTATTGGCGGCTATCGGGGAAACGGAAAATCGTCGATTCCGAATGACCGCGATTGGTCAGCTCCAGCTCTTCCGCTCCATAGCGATCGGCATTGAAGGGCGACTTCACCTCGATGAAACCCTCAGTGCCATGGAAGACCATGACCTGGCGGTTGGCCATCTGCGTCGAGATGTAGAAGCTCAGTTCGAAGTCGCCGAAATCCGCTTTGACGCTGGAATAGATGTCGGTGCCGAATTCCGGGTCACGCTCAGTGACGGCCTGAATGCGCAGGGGTTCGCGGCCGGTGACGAAACGGGTGCTGATCGTCGGATAGACACCGATGTCGGGCAGGCCGCCGCCGCCGAGCGCAGGGATATTGCGCATGTTGCCGGCGTCGCGGTTGAAATAGGTGAAGGCGCCCTGGATGTGGCGCAGGCGGCCAATGGCACCATCGGCGAGCAGCGAGCGAACCTTCCGCCAGACCGGCGCATAGGTAACCATATAGGCTTCCGTCACCAGCACCTTGTTGCGGTCGCGCGCGGCGATCAGGCTGTCGATCTCATCCGCCTTGAGCGCGATCGGCTTTTCGCAGAGCACGTGCTTGCCGGCATCGGCAGCCTTGATCGTCCATTCGACGTGCTGAGAAGTCGGCAACGGGATATAGACGGCGTCGATCGCATCGGAGGCGAGCATCTCCTCATAGGAGCCAAAAGCATGCGGCACGGAGAAGCGGTCTGCCATCTGCCGAGCACGGGCGAGATCGCGGCTGGCGATCGCCGTCACAATGCAGTTTTCCGCATCCTGGATGGCCGGCACCACCAGATCGCGACCGATCTTGGCCGTCGACAGAATTCCGAAACGCAGCATGATCTCTCTCCTTAAGCATCGCATTCCAGACGCTGGCCGCGCCACAGGAACCGGTAAAATCGAAAATCAGAGCTGGCGACTCGACGCCGCAGCAGCGGCGATGACCTTAAGCGGCGGTCGCAACGGGCGCAACGCTGTTCGGCTAAGTGTCTTTCGCCCATAAATAAAGAAATCGTTAGTGGTCTTTGTCGGCAAAGGTCGTTAGCCTGCGCTGTCCCTTCGCGCCGGCGCCTGCTCGCCGAGCTGCCCCTCAAGTGATTTGGAGTGATATCATGGACATGCGCAAGCTTGGACGAACCGATCTGTTTGTCGCCCCCATTGTTTTCGGCGGAAATGTCTTCGGCTGGACGGCCGATGAGAAAACCTCCTACGCACTGCTCGACGCCTTCTTCGATGCCGGCTTCAACACGATCGACACGGCGGATGTCTATTCCCGCTGGGTTCCCGGCAATAAGGGCGGCGATTCCGAAGAGATTATCGGCAAGTGGTTGAAGCAGAGCCGCGTTTCGCGCGACAAGGCCATCATCATCACCAAGGTCGGATCGGAGATGGGGCCGGGCAAGAAGGGCCTCAAGGCCGACTACATCATCGAGGCGGCGGAAGCCTCGCTGAAGCGGCTGCAGACCGATCACATCGACCTTTATCTCTCGCACTGGCCGGATCCCGAGACGCCGCATGAGGAATCGCTTGCCGCCTATGCCAAGCTGAAGGAACAGGGCAAGATCCGCCATGTCGGCTGCTCGAACCTCGACGCGACGCAGCTCCAGGCTTCGCTCGATGCTGCCGCCAAGGCCGGCCTGCCGCGCTACGACGTGCTCCAGCCCGAATATAACCTCTACGCCCGCGACAGCTTCGAGGGGCCGCTGGCGGATCTTTGCGTCAGGGAAGACATCGGCGTCATCACCTATTTCAGCCTCGCGGCCGGCTTCCTGACCGGCAAGTACCGCACCAAGGCGGATACGGAGGGACGGGCACGCGAGAACCGGGTTGCCGCCTATCTCGACGACAAGGGCCTGCGGATTCTCGCAGCGCTCGACAAGGTCACGGCCGAAACCGGCGCGAAGCCCGCCGAGATCGCGCTTGCCTGGCTCTTGCGCAAGCGTGGCGTTACCGCCCCGATCGCCAGTGCGACCAGCCTCAGCCAGCTAGACGCGCTCATCAATTCGGCGAAGCTTTCGCTTTCCGATGACGCCATGCGCCTGCTCGACGCAGCCGGCGAATAAGAGAGACAAGCCAATGACCGTGACGATCCGAGACGCCAGACCCGACGATGAAGCGCGCTGGCGCGCACTATGGAACGGCTATCTGGCCTTCTACGGCGTCACCGTCGCGCCCGACATCACCGATGCGACGTGGCGCCGGGTCTTCGATCCGGCGTCGGCGATCTTCATGCGCGTGGCCGAAGTCGATGGCGAGGTCAAGGGCTTTACCCTCAGCCTCACGCATGAGGGCACGTGGGTGCGCGCGCCCGACTGCTATCTTGAAGACCTGTTTGTCGATGAAAGCGCCAGAGGCCACGGCGTCGGCCGGGCGCTGCTCGACGATCTCGTCGCGCTGTGCAAGAAAAACGGCTGGGCACGGCTTTACTGGCACACAGAAGAAGGCAATGCGACCGCCCGCAAGCTCTATGATAGCTACGTTAAGAGCGACGGGCATATTCGCTATCGCATCAGCTTCTAAGTTTGGGAAAGCCCTCATAGTGGGCGAAATGGTCGCCCTCCCAGTTCGCCATGCCCGGCTTGGTCAGCATGCCACGTGGGCTGACATAGCTCTGGATGGTCCGCTTGGGCCGCTCGTGCCACTGGATGTTGAAGGCCCAGAGCTTCGGGAAGAAGCAGAGCGAGGCATAGGGCAGATGGTCGTGGATCCACCAGGCGAGTTTCTGCCAATCGCCTTCGTGGCTATGGTGATCGATCAGCCAGGGCACGACGATGCAGACGGCCGCCCCCATGCAGCCGTCGAGATCGCGCATATCCCAGATGTGGTGCGCAGCGGTGTGGGGATTGGTCGAGCAGTTCAGCCCGTTCCTGTTGCCGAAGGCATTGACCTCCGGCGAGCGATAGCCCGAGCGGATATGTAGCCGGCCAAAGGTCGCCTCCAGCGGCTCCAGCAATTCCCCGCAAAGATGGCGTCCGGCCTCGATTGCCAGATCGGGATCCTCCGGAATATTGGGGATGCGATAGAAATCTGATATTTCCGAATGCAGGAAATCGCGAAAGAAGAAGTTCTTCGATAGCCTGACGCGGCCGAGATCCTCAAGCCCCTTCATCGATCCCGGTTTTCTCATCGCTTGAAAAGCCTCCTCGCCATCGCTGCATTTCAGCCGACTTTAAACCAGATCGCCACCCGAATCCGTCAGCAACGGGAACAATTCGACCCGCGCCGACTTTCGTAAGGGCCGCTGACTGCGGCAAGCCCTTGAAAATCGGGTTCCCGAATATGGAGAGAAACAATGCCGAAGGAAAAAACGCTGGAAGATCTTTTCTACGACACGCTGAAAGACATCTACTATGCCGAAAGGCAGATCGTGCGGGCATTGCCCAAGATGGCGCGCGAGGCACAATCGCCGGATCTGAAGGCCGGCTTCGAAAAGCATCTGCAGGAAACCGAAGGCCATGTCGAACGCCTGCAGCAGATCTTCGACCTGATCGGCAAGCGCGCCCAGGGCAAGACCTGCGAAGCCATCCAGGGGATCATTGCCGAAGGCGAGGAGATCATCGAGGAATTCAAGGGAACGCCGGCTCTCGATGCCGGATTGATATCGGCGGCGCAGGCCGTCGAGCACTATGAGATCGCCCGCTACGGAACGTTGCGCACCTGGGCGAACACGCTCGGCCAGAAGAAAGTCGTCGAACTGCTCGACCAGACGCTGCAGGAAGAGGGAAATGCCGACAAGAACCTCTCGAAGCTGGCAATGACCGCAGCCAATCAGAAGGCCGCAGCCTGACATCGCTTGCCTGCCCCAAGGATGGGGCGGCGGACCGGTCCCCACCGCCGCCCCTCACGGTCCCGTATATTTGAAGAAGTCGATGAAGGCCCTGAGCGCCGGGCGCATCTGGCGGCGGCTCGGATAATAGATGCAGAAGCCGGGATAGGGCGGGCACCAATCCTCCAACACGCGGATGAGCTTGCCCTCGGCCAGTTCCTGCTGCACGCGGATATCGAACAGATAAGCAAGGCCGGCACCGTTGACAGCCGCCAGAACCCCGAGCCTATCCTCGATGACGATCAGTGGGCCATCGACGGCAACGACAAGCTCGTGGCCATCCTTCTCGAATTCCCAGCGATAGATCGAGCCATCGGTGAACCGCCGCTTGATGCAGCGGTGATGAACGAGGTCGCGGGGATGCAGAGGCTTCGGATTTTTCTCGAAATAGGCCGGCGACCCGGCGATGACGGTGCGGATGTCAGGCGAGACCTTGACCGCGATCATGTCGCCTTCGATGCTCTCCGCCAGCCGGATACCGGCATCATAGCCCTCCTTGACGATATTGCTGAAGCCGTCCTCGTTGGCGATCTCCAGTGTGATGTCCGGGTAGGTATTGAGGAAATCACCCAGCCTTGGCGCCATGAGAAGATCGGAAGCAAAGCGCGGGGCGGTGATGCGCAGCGTCCCCGCCGGGCGGCCGCGGGTCGCAAGCGTATCCTCCAGCGCAATATCGATTTCCTCCAGAGCCGGCGCCAGCCTTTGAAGCAGCGCCTGACCTTCCTCGGTCGGCAATACGCTGCGCGTGGTGCGTGCAAGCAGCCGCACGCCGAGGCTTTCCTCGAGGCTGGACACGGCATGGCTGACCGCAGACGGCGCGATCGACAGTTCCTTGCCGGCAGCGCGGAAGCTGCGATGGGCGGCGACGGCGGCAAAAACCGCGAGTTGGGAGAGCTGTGTCCGGTTCATTGATCTAAATTATAGAACAGCCTGTAAGAATTTGCATGGATTTTCATTCATTATCCAGAGCCCTACCTTGGGCTCGTAGGCAGAGGACACAAACCCTACCGCTCCCATACGTCTCAAGAGGAACACACCATGAAAACCCGCAGGCTTGGCAAGGATCTCACCGTTTCTGCCGTTGGACTTGGCTGCATGGGCATGAGCTTTGCCTATGGCGCCGCTGACGAAGCCGAATCCGTCAAGACGCTCCATCGCGCTGTCGATCTCGGCGTTACCTTTTTCGACACCGCCGAAACCTATGGCCCATTTACCAACGAGGAGCTGCTCGGCCGGGCACTGAAGCCTGTGCGCGACCGCGTTGTCATCGCCACCAAATTCGGTTTCAAGCTCGATCACACGAAATCGGGCCCCGCCGCCATGATCGGCGTCGATAGCCGGCCCGAGCATGTCAAGGAAGTTGCCGAAGCCTCCCTCAAGCGACTTGGCACCGATGTCATCGACCTCTACTACCAGCATCGCGTCGATCCGAATGTGCCGATCGAAGATACGGTCGGCGCCATGGCCGAGCTGGTGCGGGAGGGCAAGGTGCGCGCACTCGGCCTTTCCGAAGCAGGCTCCGCCACCATCCGCCGCGCCCATGCCGTACATCCGATCGCCGCCGTGCAGAGCGAATATTCGCTTTGGAGCCGCGATCCGGAAGAAGAAGTGCTTGCCACCTGCCGCGAACTCGGCATCGGCTTCGTGCCCTATAGCCCACTCGGCCGCGGCTTCCTGACCGGTGCCATCCAAAAGGCGGACGATCTTGCCGCCGACGATTTCCGCCGTTCGCTTCCACGTTTCCAGAGCGAGAATTTCGATGCCAACGCGGCGCTTGTCGCCAGATTGCAGGCGCTCGCCGAGGAAAAGGGCGTCACCGCGGCACAACTGGCGCTCGCATGGGTGCTGCACCAGGGTGACGACATCGTGCCGATCCCCGGCGCCCGCAAGCTGCATCATCTCGAGCAGAACGCCGCGGCTGCCGATATCGTTCTTTCAGCACAGGAGGTGAAGGAACTCGGTGATATCATCACGCCCGAGACCGTCACTGGAAAGCGGTATTCGGATGCCGCATTGGCGATGACGAATATATGACAAATGGGCCGCCTCTTCCGCCCAAGCGACGACATCGGCCATAAAGGCCGATGTTATTTTGGGACCGAAAAGAAAATTGAAGCATCCTCAAGGGAGTGGCCGAACATGCAAATAGCCTGAATTGCGGGCTTTTTCAAACTCCTAAGTTGATCGTCATGGACGCGAAGCTCATTCAGAAGCTCGACGCTCGGTTGACAAACAGGTCCGAAATTTGAAGATTGCCGCCATCAAAAACGGGCAGCGTTGGGAGGACTTATGTCTAAGCGCGCGTTTATCGGCTTCTCTGCTTTTCTTCTCGCCACTTTTGCCTCTCTGACCCCTTCGCTGGCGGCTGACGTCAAGCGCCAGGTGGTTACCACGAAGGATGGCGATTACTTCGGCTTCGATCTGCGCACAGAGCAGAATGTGACGCTGGATCAGTGCTCCGCGTCCTGCATCGGCGACAAGTCCTGCAAGGCCTTCACCTACAATCCCAAGGTGAAGTGGTGCTTCATGAAGTCGGACTTCAACCAGCTAAATAGTTTTCCCGGCGCAATCGCCGGCAAGATCGTCGAGACGGCGGCCACCAGCGAGCCGGATATCGGCGCGGCCCCTGCCCTTTCATTCCTTTCCGACAATTTCGTCCAGAGCGCGCGTGATGCAAAGAACACGCTGACGCTCGGCAACGAGCTGAAGGGCCAGGGCGTTGAAAGCCTTATTGCGCTCGGCCGCATCGAACTGACCTCGGGCAATGTCAACGATGCGCTGAACGCCTTCCAGGGCGCTCTCTCGCTCAATCCCGACAACGGTGATCTGTGGATCGAGATGGCGCGTGCCGCCAACACGATCACGAACGACACGTCTGTCGCTACGCGCGCCGCCTATGCCGCACTCAACGGCTATCAGCTGACCCGTACGACGAGCAGCCGCGCCGATGCGCTCGCCGTTCTCGCCGAGGCGCTGAAGAATGCGCAGAACTATCGTCCGGCGCTCAGCGCCTACAAAGCAAGCCTCGAGCTCACCAGCTCGGCCGCGGTCCAGGCAGCCTATAACGATCTTCTGGCCCGTCAGGGCTTCCGTGTCACGGGTAATACGCTCGACAACGACAATGCCTCGCCCCGCGCCTGCGTGCAGTTCTCCGAAAAGCTGGTAAAGAGCGGCGTCGACTATACCCCCTTCGTCACCCTCAACGGCGCCGCGCCGAAGGGCGTCGATGCCAAGGACAACCAGATCTGCGTCGAAGGGCTGGAATTCGGCCAGCACTACCGCATTTCGCTGCGCGCCGGCCTGCCCTCCTCGGTGGATGAAAGCCTCGCCTCGCAGGTCAATGTCGATATCTACGTCAAGGATCGCACCGCTTCGCTGCGCTTCACGGGCGACAATTTCGTCCTGCCTTCGACCGCGCGCCGCGGCATCCCGATCATTTCGGTTAACGCCAACACAGCCAATCTCAAGCTCTACCGCATCGGCGACCGCAATATCGCGCAGCTTCTGAACAATTCGCAGTTTCTGACGCAGGTGGACAGTTACAGCGCCCAGACCATCCAGGACACCAATGGCGAACTGGTCTGGCAGGGCTCTATCGAGATCAAGCAGGAACTCAACAAGGAAGTCGCAACCAGCTTCCCTGTGGACGAGGCGCTGCCGAAGCGCAAACCGGGCGTCTATGTGCTAACGGCGGTTGCGCCCGAGAGCGGCGGCCATGAATGGGACCCGCAGGCGACACAGTGGTTCGTCGTTTCCGACATCGGCGTCACCACCTATGCCGGCACCGACGGGCTGAATGTCTTCGCCCGCTCGCTCGGCGGCGCCAAGCCGCTCGCAGGCATTCAGCTACAGCTGCTTGCCAAGAACAACGAAATCCTCGGCACGGCCAAAACCGACGATAACGGCCGGGCGGTTTTCAGCGCCGGCCTGATGCGCGGTACGGCGGGCATGACGCCGGCCGTCATCACCGCCCAAAACGGCGATCAGGATTATGTCTTCCTCGACATGACCCGCGCCGGCTTCGATCTTTCCGACCGCGGCGTTGCCGGTAGAACCGCACCGGGCGCGATCGACCTTTTGACCTGGACGGAACGCGGCATCTACCGCGCCGGCGAGACGGTGCATGCTTCCGCCCTTGCCCGCGACGTCAGCTCGACGGCGGTCGAAAACCTGCCGCTCACCTTCGTCTTCCTGCGGCCGGACGGCGTCGAGGACCGCCGCATCGTCACCGACGGCGGCAAGCTCGGCGGCTACAATGTCGACTTGCCGCTGCAGCAGACCTCGATGCGCGGCACCTGGACGATGAACATCTACACCGACCCGAAGGGCTCCTCCATCGGCTCGCAAACCTTCCTCGTCGATGACTTCGTGCCGGATCGCATCGAATTCGACATGAAGAGTGACGCCAAGGAGATCGAAGTCGGTCAGCCGACTCCGGTTAATGTCGATGGACGCTATCTCTATGGTGCGCCGGCCGCCGGCCTCAACCTCGAAGGCGAAGTGACGCTGAAGCCGACGCGCCAGAGCGATGCCTTCAAGGGCTATCAGTTCGGCCTCGCCGATGAGGGTGCAGGCAAGGCAAACGCAAGCAATGATGACGATGACAGCAGCAGCGGTGACAGCAAGGCCGAGAGCACGCAGGTGCCGCTCGAAGACCTGCAGGCGCTGGACGAGAACGGCAAGACGACCTTCAATGTCACGATCAACGACACACCTTCGACCACGCAGCTGCTGAACGCCAATATTACGGTGCGCATGCAGGAAGCCGGCGGCCGCGCTGTCGAGCGCTCGCTGACCCTGCCCGTCAAGGCGGACGGTCCGCGCATCGGCATCAAGCCGGAATTCGACGGCGATCTCGGCGAGAATTCCGTCGGCAACTTCCATGTCATCGTTGTCGATGCCAATGGCCAGAAGCAGGCCATGCAGGGCCTGACCTGGAAGCTGCTCAGCGTCGAACGCAATTATCAATGGTATCGCGACGGCAGCAGCTGGAAGTTCGAGCCGATCATGTCCACCAAGCAGGTGGCGGTCGGCACGGTGAATGCCACGACGGACGGTGCGGCGATTTCCATGCCGGTCACCTGGGGTCGCTACCGCCTCGAAGTCTCCACCGCCGATGCGAACGGCCCGGAATCGAGCGTCGAGTTCAATGCCGGCTGGTATGTCGCCTCCACCTCGACGGAAACGCCGGATGCGCTGGAGATCGCACTCGACAAGGAAAGCTACCATGTCGGCGACACGGCCAAGCTGAAGGTCACCTCGCGCTATGCCGGTCAGTTGATGGTGACGGCCGGGTCGGAAACGCTGATCTCGGTCACCAATGCCGATATCGGCGCGACAGGCGGCGAAGTCGACGTTCCCGTAACGGCGGATTGGGGCGCCGGCACCTATCTGACGGCCACTCTTTTCCGCCCTGGCGACGCCCAGGAAAGCCGCATGCCGATGCGCGCCATCGGCATCAAATGGGCCCCCGTCGATCCCGGCGAGCGCAAGCTGCAGATCAAGATCGACGCGCCGCAGAAGACGCTGCCACGCCAACCGCTCAACATCGCCCTGCAGGTTGCGGGTGCAGGCGCCAATGAGGACGCCTATGTCACGATTGCCGCCGTCGATGTCGGCATCCTCAATCTCACGCGCTACCAGCCGCCGGCACCGGATGACTGGTATTATGGCCAACGCCAGCTCGGCCTCGAAATCCGCGATATTTACGGTCGCCTCATCGATGGCTCACTCGGCGCAACGGGCAAGCTGCGTACCGGCGGCGACGGCGGACAGGCAGCCCTGCAGGCGAGCCCGCCGAAGGAAAAGCTGATCGCCTTCTTCTCCGGTCCGATCAAGCTCGATGCCAATGGCAAGGCGAATGTCAGCTTTGATATTCCGCAGTTCAACGGCACGGCACGGCTGATGGCCGTCGCCTGGTCGAAAGCCGGCGTCGGTCACGCGACACAGGATGTGATCATCCGCGATCCCGTCGTCGTCACCGCCAGCCTGCCGAAATTCCTGGCACCGGGAGACAAGGCGAACCTGCGTCTCGATGTCGCCAACACGGATGCGCCAGCCGGCGAATACACCCTCGCGGTAACGGGCAACAGCGCCGTGACGGTGGATGCAAGCGCCACGCAGCAGAAGATCAACCTGCAGGCCGGCGGCAAATACGCCATCACCCTGCCACTGACCGGCGGACAGCCAGGCGACGGCACGATCGCGATCAAGCTCTCGAATGGATCAGGCATGTCGCTCGACCAATCGGTCGATATCCCCGTTCGCCCGTCGCAGCTGCCGGTCACCGAACGGCGTGTCATCGCGCTTGCGCCAGGCAAGAGCCTGACCGTCAATGCCGACCTTCTCGCCGACAGCGTGCTGCCCGGCGCCTCGGTCAGCGTCAATGTCAGCCGTTCCAGCGCCTTTGACGTGCCGGCGCTTTTGATGAGCCTCAGCCACTATCCCTATGGCTGCGCGGAACAGACGGCGAGCAGCGCCATGCCGTTGCTCTACTTCAGCGACATGGCCATCAAGAACGGCCTGGCCAATGACGCCGAGATCCAGAAGCGCGTGCAGGATTCGATCTATCGCGAACTGTCCTACCAGTCCTCGACCGGCAGCTTCGGCCTCTGGGGTCCGGGCTCCGGCGATCTCTGGCTCGACGCCTATGTGATGGACTTCCTGACCCGCGCCCGCGAGCAGAAGTACAACGTGCCGGATCAGGCCATGGTGCAGGGTCTCGAAAACCTCCAGAATGCGCTCAGCGCCAACACCAACGTCAAGGATAACGGCAACGAGATCGCCTATGCGCTCTATGTGCTGGCGCGCAACAAGAAGGCGTCGATCAGCGATCTGCGCTACTATGCGGACACCATGCTGAACGACTTCCCGACGCCGCTTTCCAAAGCACATCTGGCCGCCGCTCTGGCGCTCTATGGAGATGCTCAGCGCTCGCGCAACATCTTCGTGGATTCGCTGCAGATGTCGCAAAAGGCGGCGGTGACAAAGGTCAGCTTCGTCCGCTCGGACTACGGCTCGTCGCTGCGCGACGGCGCCGCCGTACTGGCGCTTGCCGCCGAAAGCCGCCCCGTGCCGCCGATCATTCCGGAACTCGCAAGCGTCGTCGCCAAGGATTGGCAGAGCCGGAAATATACCAGCACGCAGGAACAGACCTGGATGCTGCTTGCCGCGCGCGCTCTACAGAATGGCGATGACGGCCTGACGCTCGATGTCAACGGCGCCGCCCATAGCGGCACCTACATGGCGCAGATGAGTGGCGATGCGCTGATGGGCCACCCGCTGACCGTCACCAATACGACGCGCCAGCCGCTGTCGGCTGCGGTGACCACGGTCGCGGCTCCGGTGGCACAGCTGCCGGCCGGTGGCAACGGCTTCAAGATCGAGCGCAAGTACTACACACTCGACGGCGAGGAGGCGAATGTCAGCCAGGCACAGCAGAACGAACGCTACGTGGTCGTGCTGCACGTGACCGAAAATAACGACTGGCCGCAGCGCATCCTCGTGACCGATCTCCTGCCGGCAGGCTTTGAGATTGACAATCCGAGCATCGTCAACAGCGCCCAGCTTTCGAACTTCGACTGGCTCAGCGAAGTTCAGCCTGCTCATGTCGAATTCCGCAACGACCGCTTCGTCGCTGCCTTCGATCAGAATTCCGGGGCAGATCGCGACATGACCTTCGCCTATGTCGTGCGTGCCGTGACCCCCGGCGTCTACGATCATCCGGCCGCAAGCGTCGAGGACATGTATCGTCCCCAGTTTTCGGCCCGCACGGCGATGGGTCGCATGGAGGTGCTGGGCGCCCAGCAGTAAGAAGCAGCCATGAAGGCGCGGTGGAAAATTGCGATCGGCTTTGGAGCCACCGTCTTGACGGCGGTGGCTCTGGTCTTTGGCCTGGAAGCCGCAGACCACGCCTATCCGCCGCCGCTCGACAATGCCCGCGTCGTCTCACCCGAGGTGCTCGACGCCAATGGCGATCTGCTGCGCGCCTTCGCTACGCCGGAGGGGCGCTGGCGGCTGAAGACCGAGGTTGCCGATGTCGATCCGCAATTTCTGCGTATGCTGGTCGCCTATGAGGACCGGCGCTTCTACGATCACCATGGCGTCGATCCCATGGCGATCGGCCGCGCCTTCCTCCAACTCCTCACGCATGGCCGCATCGTGTCAGGCGGCTCGACGCTCTCCATGCAGGTGGCACGCCTGATCGAGCCCCGCAGCGAGCGCTCGATGACGGCGAAACTCCTGCAGGTCGTCCGTGCCATCCAGATCGAACGGCGGCTGACGAAGGAACAGATCCTCGATCTCTATCTGACGCATGCCCCCTATGGCGGCAATCTGGAAGGCGTGCGGGCCGCGAGCCTTGCCTATTTCGGCAAGGAGCCGCGACACCTGACCGTCGCGCAGGCAGGCCTTCTCGTCGCCCTGCCGCAGCTGCCGGAAAAGCGACGGCCGGACCGCAATCTCGCCGCCGCACAGGCTGCCCGCCATCGCGTGCTCGAGCGCGCCGCCGTCGCTACCGTGATCGGCGAAGGCGAAGCGGAGCGCGCCTCGCTTTCACCAATTCCTGCTCAGCGCCGGCAACTGCCGGCCTATGCCGCGCATGTCGCCGAATTGGCACTGCGCAAGCAGTCTGGCGTCATCAAGCACAAGACGACGCTGCGGCGCGATGTGCAGCAGGGCCTGGAAGCAGTGGCGGATGCGGCGGCAAAGCGGCTCGGACCAAAAGTGTCTGTCGCCATGATCATGGCCGACGCCAAGACCGGCGAGATCATCGGTGAAGTCGGCTCGGCCAATTATTTCGATTCCTCGCGTGCCGGCTGGGTCGATATGACCCGCGTGCTGCGCTCGCCCGGCTCGACGCTGAAGCCCTTCATCTACGGCCTTGCTTTCGAGCAGGGCTATGTGGCGCAGGAGACGATTATCGAGGATCGCCCCGCCGACTTCTACGGCTATCGCCCACGCAATTTCGACATGAGCTACCAGGGCGATGTCAGCGTGCGCCAGGCGCTGCAGCTGTCGCTCAATGTACCGGCTGTGCGCCTGCTCGACGCGGTCGGGCCGACGCGGCTGCTGGTGCGCTTCCGCCGCGCCGAGGTGAAGCCGAAGTTGCCGCCGAACGAAGCTCCGGGCCTTGCCATCGGCCTCGGCGGCGTCGGCGTGACGCTGAAGGATCTCGTGCAGCTCTATGCCGGGCTTGCCAATCGCGGCAAGGCCATGCGGATCGGCGATGGCGTGCAGGACGAACCGGGACCGATCGACGGCGAGCCACTGATGGAGCCGATCGCGGTGTGGAACATCACCGACATTCTCTCCGACATCATTGCCCCGCGCGGCAGCAAGCAGCTCGGCATCGCTTACAAGACCGGAACCAGCTACGGCAATCGCGATGCCTGGTCGATCGGCTATGACGGCGCGCATGTGCTCGGCGTCTGGGTCGGCCGCCCGGACAATGGCGCCGTACCGGGGCTGGCGGGCTATGTTTCAGCCGCACCCATCCTGTTCGAGGCCTTCGCCAAATCGGGCGTTGCCACAACCCCCTTCCCTGCCGCTCCGATGGGCGCCGTGCGCATCGCGCCGACCGAATTGCCGATCAGCCAGCGGCGTTTTTCCGTGACCGCCGCCGGGCTGCTGGCTGCCTCCAGCCGCGAACCGGCGCCTCAGATCGTCTATCCGCCGGAAGGTGCGCGCGTCGATCTCGGGGCAAGCGGCGGCAACGACCAGATCATGCCGCTGGCGTTGAAGCTGCAGGGTGGCAGGGCGCCGTTCCGCTGGCTCGCCAACGGCAAGCCGCTGCCCGACATGTCGCGCCGCCGCACCAACCAATGGACACCCGATGGCGCCGGCTA
Organism: Rhizobium sp. WW22; assembly: GCF_047041135.1. Lineage (NCBI taxonomy): Bacteria > Pseudomonadati > Pseudomonadota > Alphaproteobacteria > Hyphomicrobiales > Rhizobiaceae > Rhizobium > Rhizobium sp. WW22. The sequence continues at coordinate 3,769,818 of NZ_CP178198.1, read as the reverse complement.
TTCGACGCTGACCGTCATCGATGCCGCCGGGCGCGCGGCAAGCGTGCGCGTCTTCGTGGAATAGACGTCGTCAAATCATTGCGATCATGGTGCCAGCGTTTTGGCAGTCGGCGGTGTCTATGATATGTTAGACATGACGCAAACGAGGAATGACAAGATGTCGGAAGAGCAGGCAATCCGCGCGGTTGTTCATCTCTACGTCGATGGCATGGCATTCGCGAACGAACCGGCGCTGCGCAAGGCCTTCCATCCGCGAGCAGCGATCATCGGCAATTATCAAGGCGCGGTGGAATGGATGACGCGGGATGAATTCATTGCCGCGATCGTCGAGGAAGGCAGCGCGCCGCCCGGAACCATACCGCTGATGGAGATCGAGTTGATCGACATCGAAGGCGATGCGGCCAGCGTCAAAGTCGTTGACGAATTCGCCGGCATGCGGTTTTCGGATTATCTGTCGTTGGTGAAGATCGATGGCCGGTGGAGTGTGGTGAACAAGGTTTATCATCTGCATCGGTAGGTGAGGCGGCATCGAGGATGCCGTGCCCCTGATACCCCTCTGTCACTTCGTGACATCTCCCCCACAAGGGGGGAGATCGTTGGAAGTATGCCGCACGCTCTTCCAAATCTAAGAGCTTCAGCGTCTGCAGCTTCGATATTTGACTGAGGCAGAGGAGTTCCGCGAGTTACCAATCTCCCCCTTGTGGGGGAGATATCGCGATAGCGACAGAGGGGGTGACAGACCCTCCGCGAACTCGACCGCAGCCGATTACGCTCTCAGCGCCCCACCCGTCGACTTGGTGACGTTCGCCACGATCTTCTGGGTCAGCGCCTCGAAATCCTCGTCGGTCAGCGTGCGCTCTGCTGGCTGGATCTGCACCTCGATGGCGATGGACTTCTTGCCTTCGCCGAGCGACGCACCCTCGAAGATGTCGAAGACGTTGACGCCGGTGATCAGCTTGCGGTCGGCACCGGCGGCGGCGCGGATGATGGCCCCGGCTTCCACCGACCTGTCGACCACGAAGGCGAAGTCGCGCTTGACGGCCTGGAAGGGAGAAAGCTCCAGCGCCGGCTTGGTGCGCGTGGCCTTCTTCTTCGGTTCGGGCATGGCATCGATATAGACTTCAAAGCCGGCAAGAGCGCCGGAGACATCCAGCGCTTCCAGCGTCTTCGGATGGAATTCACCGAAATAGCCGAGCACGACCTTCGGACCCATCTTGATAGTGCCGGAACGACCGGGATGATACCAGGTCGGGCCACCCTGCTCGATCTGGATATTGCCCATCGGCAGGCCGCAGGCCTCGATGACGGCGAGAGCATCGGCCTTGGCGTCGAAAACGTCGACCGGCTTGCCGCCGCCCTTGGTGGCGTTCGACCACATGCGGCCGGCGCCGGCAAGCGATGCCGTGCCGCGGCGAATACCCCCGGCAACGCGTCGCTGTCCCTCAGGCGTGTCGTTCTCATACGTGCCCGAGACTTCGAAGATCGCGACGTCGCCATAGCCCTTGTCGGCATTGCGCTGAGCAGCCGACAGCAGGCCCGGCAGCAGCGAAGGACGCATGTCGGACATATCAGCGGCGATCGGGTTCGCAAGCTTCAACGCGTTGGAGCCGCCGCCGAAGAGCTTGGCCTGATCTTCCGAGATGAAGGACCAGGTGACGGCTTCCAGCATGCCGCGTGATGCCAGCGCGCGCTTGGCGGTGCGCGTGCGGATCTGCAGCGTCGTCAGGATCTTGCCGTTGACGGCGGCGTGGCTGCTAAGCGGCTGCGGCTTGATATTGTCGACGCCATGGATGCGCATGATTTCTTCGACCAGATCGGCCTTGCCATCGACATCCGGACGCCAGGAGGGAACGGCGACCGAGATGCGCTCGCCCGAACCGGAGACCGAGAAGCCGAGCTTCGTGAGGATGGACTTGCTCTCATCGGTCGAGACGTCGAGGCCGGTCAAGCGCTTGACTTCCGACAGCGGGAAATCGACGATCTTCGCCTCATAACCCTTGTAGCCTTCGACGCGGGCTTTGGCAGCCGTGCCGCCGCAGCAGGCAAGCACCAGCTCCGTGGTGCGCTCAAGGCCGGGCACCATATATTCCGGATCTACGCCGCGCTCGAAGCGATAGCGCGCGTCGGTGATGATGCCGAGGCTGCGGCCCGTCTTGGCAATGTTCATCGGGTCCCAAAGTGCCGATTCGATCAGCACGTCGGTCGTATTCTCGTCGCAGCCGGAATGCTCACCGCCCATGATGCCGCCGATCGATTCGACGCCGTTGCCATCGGCGATGACGACGTTGCTGGGGTTGAGCTTGTATTCGCGCTCGTCCAGTGCCAGCACGGTCTCTCCGTCCCTGGCGCGGCGGACGACCAGATTGCCCTCGACCTTGGCGGCGTCGAAGACGTGCATCGGCCGACCCTGGTCGAAAGTCATGTAGTTGGTGATATCGACCAGCGCACTGATCGGACGGAGGCCGATCGCGAGCAGGCGCTGCTGCATCCACTTCGGGCTCGGGCCGTTCTTGACGCCGCGCACGAGGCGAAGGCAAAGCCCGGGCAAAGGCTGATATCGTCGAGCTCGATCTTGAGTTCGGTCGGCGTTTCACCTTGGACAGGAAACGTTGGCGTGAGGCGGGGCTTCAGCGTGCCAAGGCCGGAGGCGGCGAGATCGCGGGCGATGCCATAGACGCCGGTGCAATCCGGGCGGTTCGGTGTCAGGTTGATCTCGATGACCGGATCGTCGAGGCCGGCATAGGCAGCGAAGCTCGTGCCGACGGGCGCATCTTCCGGCAGATCGATGATGCCGTCATGGCTGTCGGAGATTTCCAGTTCCTTTTCCGAGCACATCATGCCACGGCTCTCGACGCCGCGAATGTTGCCGACCGTGAGCGTCACATCGATGCCGGGAACATAGGTGCCGGGGGCCGCGAAGGCACCGACGAGGCCGGCGCGCGCATTGGGGGCGCCACAGACCACCTGAACGGGCGCACCGCTACCGGTGTCGACCATCAGCACCTTCAGGCGATCGGCCTGCGGGTGCTTTTCGGCCGAGAGAACCTTGGCGATGACGAAGGGCTTGAATGCGGCCTTGTCGTCCACTTCTTCCACTTCCAGCCCGATCATCGTCAGGCGGGCGCAGATCTCGTCGAGCGTGGCGTCGGTTTCCAGGTGCTCTTTCAGCCAGGAGAGTGTGAATTTCATGTGCTTTATCCCTTCCTTACGCGCTCAGACCGCCGAACAAAGTCGGCATATCGAGCGGGCGGAAGCCATAGTGGTTCATCCAGCGGACGTCGGCGTTGAAGAAGTCGCGCAGGTCGGGCATGCCGTATTTCAGCATGGCAATGCGGTCGAGGCCCATGCCCCAGGCAAAGCCCTGATACTCGTCGGGATCGAGGCCGCCGTAACGCAGTACGTTCGGATGCACCATGCCGCAGCCGAGGATTTCCATCCAGTCGGTGCCTTCGCCGAACTTGACGATCGGGCCGGAGCGGTCGCACTGGATATCGACTTCGAAGGACGGTTCCGTGAAGGGGAAGAAGGACGGGCGGAAGCGCATCGTCACATTGTCGACCTCGAAGAAGGTCTTGCAGAACTCTTCGAGTACCCAGCGGATATTGGCGACGTTCGCCGTCTTGTCGATGACGAGGCCTTCGACCTGATGGAACATCGGCGAATGCGTTGCATCGCTATCCTGGCGGTAGGTCTTGCCGGGGATGATGATACGGATCGGCGGCTTCTGCGCTTCCATGGTGCGGATCTGCACCGGCGAGGTGTGCGTGCGCAGAACCTTGCGCTCACCCTTTTCATCCGGCTGGAAGAAGAAGGTGTCGTGCATTTCGCGGGCCGGGTGCCCTTCCGGGAAGTTGAGCGCCGTGAAGTTATAATAATCGGTCTCGACATCGGGGCCCTCAGCGATCGAGAAGCCCATATCGCCGAAGATGGCCGTGATTTCGTCGACGATCTGGCTGATCGGATGGATGCGGCCGCGCTCAGTCGGCGAGGAGCGGACCGGCAGGCTGACATCGACGGTCTCGGCCTTCAGCTTCGCCTCGATCGCCGCATCGCGCAGCTCGCTCTTGCGGGCGTTGATCGCGTCGGTGACGGCGTTCTTCAGCGCGTTGATCGCTGCGCCGCGTGTCTGCCGTTCTTCCGGCGACATGGAGCCCAGCGTCTTCAGCAGTTCCGAAACCGAGCCCTTCTTGCCGAGCGCGGCAACCCTGACCGCCTCGATCGCCTGCTCGTCGTTCGCCGCAGCCACCTCGGCCATGAGTTGGGTTTCGAGTGTTACGAGTTCCGTCATCTGATCCTGCCTTGCGGGCGGCGGGCTTGGAACGCCGCTCATTCCGCGGAATAATGGATGAACGCCCACATCAGACTGCTTGTGGCAACGATGAGGCGCTGCAGATCACTACCCATGTGGAAGCGGCCAATCAACCGGGCAAATAACAAAAACACGCCAAGAATACGGTACTTGGTATTTGTCGCCCGACGCGCGACCCATTTTCGAGCCTCGCCCAACAAGACAGCCTGACACGATGGAAAAGCATATGCTGCAAAACACAAAACCCGCGCCGGTTTCGCCAGCGCGGGTTTCATAATGAATTTACGAAAGACGTGCGAGGCAGCGTTAGTTAACGGCTGCTTCGAACTCGTTCTTCGTGCCGGCTTCCTTGAGGTATTCAAGTGCCTTCTTCGAAGCGACGACGAGCGCGCCGAAAGCTTCCTGCTCATGGATTGCCATGTCGGAAAGAACCTTGCGGTCAACTTCGATGCCAGCCTTGGTCAGGCCGTCGATGAAGCGGCCATAGGTCAGGCCATGCTCGCGGACGGCAGCGTTGATGCGCTGGATCCAGAGGGCGCGGAAGTTGCGCTTATTAACCTTTCGGTCGCGATAAGCGTACTGCTTTGCACGATCGACGGCGGCCTTGGCGGTACGGATGGTGTTCTTGCGACGGCCGTAGAAGCCCTTGGCTGCCTTCAGAACCTTCTTGTGCTTGGCGTGGGCGGTAACGCCTCTTTTTACGCGTGCCATTTCATGATCTCCTTAGTCTATAGCGTTACGAATAGTCTTAGAGACCGTTCGGCAAGTAGTTCTTGATAACCTTACGGCCATCCGGTTCTGCGAGAACCATGGTGCCGCGGGCATCGCGAATGAACTTGTTGCTACGCTTGATCATGCCGTGGCGCTTGCCAGCAGCGGCTGCCTTGACCTTGCCGGATGCGGTGATCTTGAACCGCTTCTTGGCAGAGGACTTCGTCTTCATCTTGGGCATTTTGCTACTCCTTCGATGCTTCCTGGCCTGCTTTGCTTAAAAGCCCTTCCCACAGATCCGGAACTGACCGGGCTGCAACAAGGTGCCGGAGCGTTTGTTGTTGAACGGCGGATACGGTGACGAACCGCTCCACCAGCATTCTGAACTGCCACGGCATGCCCTGCCGGTCAGTTCGGACGCGCGCTTATAACCGCACTTGCCTTCGAGTGCAACGGTGCCAATGCGGGAATCTTTGCAGATCGATGACAGGCATGGCCCATGCCGCACAAAAGGAAAAAGCCGTCCAAGGGACGGCTCCGGCCTCTCTACTCCGACTTGCGCCTCACTTGGGCGCAAGCACCATCATCATCTGGCGGCCTTCGAGCTTGGGCTCGGCCTCCACCTTGGCGATCTCGAGCGTATCTTCCTTGACCTGCTGAAGAAGCTTCATACCGAGTTCCTGGTGGGCCATTTCGCGGCCACGGAACTTCAAGGTCACCTTCACCTTGTCGCCTTCCTCAAAGAAACGGCCGATCGCCTTCATCTTCACCTCATAATCATGGGTGTCGATGTTGGGACGCATCTTGATTTCTTTGACTTCGACGATCTTCTGCTTCTTGCGCGCTTCGGCGGCCTTCTTCTGGTTGGCATATTTCAGCTTGCCCAGGTCGAGGATCTTGCACACAGGCGCATCAGCATTGGGGGAAATTTCCACCAGATCGAGACCGGCCTCCTCTGCCATTCTCAATGCTTGGTCGATCGGCACAACGCCCAAATTCTGGCCGTCAGCTGTAATGAGCTGAACTTTGGGAACGCGAATTTCCCTGTTGGAACGTGGCCCGTCCTTTACGGGCGCATCGGTTTTAAAGGGTCTGCGAATGGTCGTATTCTCCACGAATTGTTTCGGATAGCTGCAGCCTCTCGCTCCCCGTCGGCGCAACTGACGGAAATGTCGTAAAAGCTGTGTTGAAGTCAATAGCATGACAGCAGGAAAAAAGCACCTCCCGCGTGTCAATAGAGTGTCGCGGAAGCGCGAGATGCGCGAAGGACACAGTATCCTGCGCATTTATATAGAGAGCCCAGCCAAAAGATCGAGGATTTTTCAGGTCACGCGAGCGCGAATCTGTTTTATAGGGCAGAAAATCCGGGAGCTTTCCATGTCCGAGACCGCAACCATCCGACCGATCTTTCTTCCCGTTGGCACGGGCGACGGCGAGCGCCAGATCGCCGTCATTCAGCGCGCAGCCGGTAAGGGCGACAGGAATGTCAGCTTCGTCTGGTTGTCCGGCTATCGATCCGATATGAGCGGAACCAAGGCACTGGAACTGGATGCGCTTGCCGCGCGGCTCGGTATCGGCTGCATCCGTTTCGATTATTCCGGTCACGGCCAATCCGGCGGCAAGTTTACCAACGGGACGATTTCGCGCTGGCTGGAAGAGACACTTGCCGTCATCGACCATACCAAGCCGAAGAAGATCGTTCTCGTCGGCTCCTCGATGGGCGGCTGGATCGCGCTCAGGGCCATCCAGGAACTGCGCAAGCGCAAGAAAGCACCCACTATTGCAGGCCTCGTGCTGATCGCGCCCGCGCCCGATTTCACCATCGACCTCATCGAACCCAATCTTTCCGACGTCGAGCGGCGCTCACTGGCAGAGCGCGGCTATTTTGACGAGCCTTCGGAATATAGCCCCGAGCCGAATATCTTCACCCGCGCGCTCATCGAGGACGGCCGCGCCAATCGCGTGCTCACCGGCATCATCGAGACCGGCTGCCCTGTGCATATATTGCAGGGCATGGAGGATGCCGACGTGCCTTTTTCGCATTCGTTAAAGCTGGTCGAGCACCTGCCGGCCGACGATGTGGTGTTAACACTTGTGCGCGATGGCGATCACCGCCTGTCGCGGCCGCAGGATCTGGAGCGCATGCTCGCTGTGGCCGAGACATTGGCGCTGCATAACACACCGTAAAAACAAGCAGATACCTGCAGGCCTCTTAGTGCGCGGCCTCCTTTGGCCGCTGCCGCATGCGCGCGCCCGCATAATCACAGGCAGCAGAGGATTATGGCAACTATTCCCTTGATTGTGCCGAAATTAACCATATGAGCCGGTTCCCGCGTTAACACTTAAGTAACGATTGACTTCGCGCACCCCCCTACATTAACAATTTGTTAACAAATGCAGGGACGATACAAGGATAGTGGGCGTGCGTATAAAGGGCTTGTTGATTGCCTTCGCTGCTATAGTTGCGATGTCGTCGGCGGCGATGCCAGCACCTCAGCAGGGCGCTTCGATGACCGTCGGCAACGTGACCTCCCAGCCGATCGGGCACTACGACTTTTGTCAGAGACATACCGACGAGTGCGGCCCGACCCGCAATATCGGCCCTGTCGACATGAACGCCGCCGCCTGGGCGCTGGTCAATCAGGTCAACCTGCGCGTCAACAAGACCATCCATCCGGCGACAGACATGGAAGTCTACGGGCAGGAAGAATATTGGGAATATCCGAAAACGGCCGGTGACTGCGAGGATTTTGCCCTTCTGAAGCGCAGAATGCTGATGCAGAGCGGCATTTCCGCATCCAATCTGCTGATGACGGTCGTACGCAAGCCCGATGGCGAGGGACATGCGGTGCTGACGCTGCGCACCAAGCAGGGCGATTTCATCCTCGACAATCTCGAAGACGAGATCAAGGTCTGGAACCAGACCCCCTATTCGTACCTGAAGCGCCAAGCGAGCTTCAATGCCGGCCGCTGGGTGACCATCGAGAACGGCAACGACGTCCTCGTCGGCGCCGTCAAGTAAGAAAGCCAAACTGTTAAACGCAGATAGGCCGGCCCCTCGGACCGGCCTTTCGTTTTTTCATCATGTATGAAAACGCGCCTTACTTTCATGCAAGGGCGAATTGGTCATCACCACGAACGTCAGCTGTTTTTATGGCTCTGCTGGCCTGCCTTGACGTGTTGCTCGTGCGTGCCGCCGCGCGAGCCGCCAGAGTGCTGCTCGCGGGAGCCGCTGGACGAAGCATTCCTCGTATTGCCGTTGTCCATATTCTTGTGGCTCTGTTGGCCAGCCTTCACATGCTGCTCGTGAGTTCCACCTTGGTTTGCCATTGGATTATCTCCTTTGGTTTGCATACGAGGCCAAGAGCGGCCTCGTATTGCTAACCAATGGCAGTGGAAGGCGTTCCGACTTTTAACATTTCGTGATCTGAGAATGTCCTCGCCCTACCTCACCCATTTCCGATCAGAATGCCGGCACCCAGCACAAGCGAGCCGCCGAGGACGACCTGGAAAGCAGCCCGCAGAAACGGCGTTTCCATATACTTGTTCTGGATGAAGGCGATGGCCCAGAGCTCGAAGAAAACAACCACGGCCGCAGTAATCGTCGCGGTCCAGAAATGCGGAATGAGATAGGGCAAGGCATGCCCGAGGCCGCCAAGCGCCGTCATGATGCCGCAGGCAAGGCCGCGCTTGATCGGCGAACCGCGGCCGGAGATCTTGCCGTCGTCATGGGCCGCCTCGGTGAAACCCATCGAAATGCCGGCGCCAACCGACGCCGACAGGCCGACAAGAAAGGTCTGCCATGTCTGCTGCGTGGCAAAGGCGGCGGCAAAGATCGGTGCGAGCGTCGAGACGGAACCGTCCATCAGCCCGGCGAGACCCGGCTGCACGTAGGTCAGCAAGAACTGGCGGCGTGCCTGTGCATCCTCCTCGTGCTTGACCTCTTCCGGCGTGTGCTTCTCGCCCAGCATGCGGGCGACGTCTTCGTGGCCCTGCTCGGCAAGCGCAAGATCGCCGAGAAGCTGGCGTGTCGAGGCATCGGAGACCTGCTTGGCCGCCTCGACATAGAAATTATAGGCCTGCTGCTCCATCGCCTCGGCTTCGTTGCGCATGGCATCGAGGGAGAGGTTCTTGCGCAGCCAATCCGGCTTGCGCTCGTAAAAGCCATGCACATGCTCGCGCCGGATCAGCGGGATACGCTCGCCAAAGCGGCGGCGATGCATATCGATCAGCGTCTTGCGATGGCTGTCCTCGACCTCGGCCATATCCTCGAAAACCTTGGCGGACTCAGGATAGTGCGGACGGAGCGTATCTGCATAGGCAAGATAGATGCGCGAATCATCCTCTTCCGCCGCAATGGCGATCGCGAGGATCTCCTGTTCGGAAAGCGAGGTGAAAGGACGTTTGGACGGGCGAAACAGGCCGAGCAGCATCGGGGGCAACCTCATGACTTTAGAATTATTCTAAATCTAAAGTCAGTGATTGCGCTGGTCAAGCGCGGATGTGTTGCCGTCTGGGCTGCGCGCCGAAGAATTCACGGTTTATCGCGACAACATCAGCAATCGCGAGATGGTTTGACAGATTGCCACAACATTCCGATGACGCTTGGCGTGGCCGGCAAATTGCTTACATAGATGGGGACAGATGTGGCTTGCGGCGACGCCTAGCCCGAGCCAGGAGACTATTATGGAACAGGAACTACAGGCCCGCGCAGCTCACCTCGCCGGCATTCGCGAGAAAGCCGAGGCGGAAATGGCGCGCATAGGCATCGATGCTACCTTCATCGACAGACTGGTCGATACATTTTATGGACGCGTTCAGTCACATCCCCGGCTCGGGCCAGTCTTCGAGGGACGCCTTGCCGGACGCTGGCCGGATCACATGGAGAAGATGAAACGCTTCTGGTCCTCCGTCGCCTTCAAGAATGGCGCCTATGGCGGTAAACCGGTGCAGGCGCATCTCGGCGTCGGAGGAATGAGCGCCGATCTCTTTCCTGAGTGGCTGACGCTTTTCTCCGAAACGCTGGGCGACATCGCACCTTCCGAGCAGGCCAAGGACTGGTTCATGGCAACGGCCGAGCGCATCGCCAAGAGCCTGACGCTCTCGCTCTTCTATAATCCTGCGCTGGACGATCCCGCGAGGACGACGGCTTAAGGCAGGCCCGCGAAAATACGGAATTCGACAGCAGAGGACGACGGGCACGCGATCGATGAAGTTCAGAACTTCGTCGGCATTAACTGCGGCATGAGTGATCGATACGATTCTCTCGACGGCGGCAAGCCGCTTCAAACCTGCCGCCGCCAGATCAGGCAGCACCTATGCATGTGCTTTGCGATAAGCTGCGACCGCAAGCCAGATTGCAGAAAGCAGGAAGTAGAAGGCTCCGAATGCCGCATAGGGAACGATATCCAGAATTGTCGGCGCGACGGTGCCGAGGGATCGACTGAGCATGAAACCGCCGGCAAGCGCCGACTGCGCACCGCTCAAGATCATTACCCATTGAGCGCCATAGATACGCCAGCGCCTTACGCCGGTGTAGAGTTGCAGCAGGCCCGAGAGGATCGCCCAAGCCCCAAACACGGCCAGAACGGCATAGGTGCTATTGTCGGTGGCTACCACAACGGCGAGCGCCGTGATGATGCTGACGACAACATTCAATGTTTGGGACGGATTGACCTTCAGGCCGCCGTTAACCCGGGCGTCGACCAGATTGGCGAGGGCATCCCACACAGGATAGATAACCAGCAGAAACGCGACGGATGGCGGTTTTGCACTGAGGAGGATCGCGGCTGCAATCCAGGCGATCGAGAACAGGGCACGTGTAAAATAGTAGGACTGCAGCCAGTTGGGCTGGGGTGAAATGCGGCTTTGCATCGGAAGGCTCCTTGTATTTTTCTACCTACTAGTAGGAAGATAAATTCGTCGAGTCAACATTGGCTCGAACACCATTTCGTGAGAGCCGGAAGTGGTGTGGCTATCTTGACAATTCGCCTACTAAAAGGTAGGCAGCGACATGAAATCAATAGCTTCGACTTCAGAAAAAATTCTCGACATCGCGCAGTCTCTTATCGTGGCCGGAGGCTATAACGGCTTCAGCTATGCCGACATCTCCGCCGCGATCGGTATCCGGAAGGCAAGCATCCACCATCACTTTCCGACAAAGGCCGAACTGGTTTCGGTGCTCGTGGGCCGTTACAGGCAGCAGACGGAAACGGGTCTGAAGTCTTTGCGCGAGGGGATCTCGAGCCCTGCGGAACAGCTGCAGGCCTATGTGAGCTACTGGCATTCATGCATTCGGGACGCCTCGCTGCCCTTCTGCGTCTGTGCGATGCTCGCCAGCGAGATGCAGATGCTGCCGGAGGATGTCGCATCCCAGGTACGTGGCCATTTTCATAACCTTGCAGGATGGCTTGCGTCGGTGCTGCAGGCTGGAACCGAGAATGGCCTCTTCAAGCTGGACAAGCGACCCGAGGAAGAGGCGCAAATCCTGATGGCTTCGGTTCATGGGGCAATGCTCTCGGCGAGAGCTTTCGGCGATCCAGGACTGTTCATCGCAATCGTTGCACCCCAGATCGCCAGGCTTCAAGCCCCGGATTGACGGAGAATTGCCGGGACCAAACTCAAAGCGACGACGGCTTACGCCCACCAGTCTCAGGCTTTCGTGGCGAAAACGGTCGCCCCGATACTCGCGGAAACGACGAGCGCGGTGCCGAACATCTGAGACACCGTCATCGGTTGCGACAGAATGACAAACCCGGCAACGGCGCCGATGGCGGGTTCGAGGCTCATGAGGATGCCGAAGGAAGATGTCGGCATGCGTTTAAGCGCCACCATTTCCAGCACATAGGGCAGCAGCGGCACGAGCAACGCCAAGCCGGCTATTTCAAGAAGGCCGAAGGCCGTCAGATTAGGGACCGCAGAGGCATAGCCGAAGGGCGTGGAGACGACCGCTGCGATCAGCAGGGACATGGAAAGACCCTCGAGTCCCTCGAAGGCATTGCCGACCTTCTTCGTCAAAAGAATGTAGCAGGCCCATCCCGCTCCGGCACCGATGGCAAAGAGGATGCCGGGAAGATTGCCGACCCACTCTTCGCCATCATAGGCCAGCAGCAGAACGCCGATTGCCGCAAGGATCGGCCAGAGAAGCTGGCGGCTGAGCCCGAAGCCGAGGGTCGCGACCAGCAACGGCCCGAGAAATTCGATAGCAACGGCAAGGCCCAAGGGAATGCGCGCGATTGCCGAAAAGAAGGAGGTCGTCATCAGCGCCGATACGGTGCCGAGCGCCAACACGCCGAGCCATTGCGAGCGGCTGTAGCTCATGATCTTGGGCCGAACGATGATTGCCAGCGCGATAGAGGCGAAGACGAGCCGCAGCCAGGTCGCGCCCGCCGGCCCATAGGCATGGATGATCGGGGAGGACAGTGCCGAGCCGAACTGGATTGACGACATGGACATGACGCACATCAGCACGCCGGCGGCAATGCCACCGGTCGATGGCGCAACATCCGGATGCGGCATCAAGGCCGCGCCGCCATCCGTGCCACGCTCGACAAGCTTCTGTTCCATAACCTCTCCCATCCGGCGAGGCTTTTTAGAAGCTTAGACTTATGCTGACAAATTCAAACTTTTCATCCTGCAATCAGGCAGTTTGATGCAAGCATCTCTCAAGCCTCGAGACCCTTCAGCATATTTGCAACGTTGAGGCCGATTTCGGGCACGCCATAACCGCCCTCCATGCAGACGAGGACGGGCAGCCCGGCGGCCGCGATGCGCTCACCCATGCGGACGAAATCCTGCGAGGTCAGCTTGAAGAAGGAAATCGGATCGCGCTCGAACGTATCGACGCCGAGCGAGAGCACGATCGCCTCCGCGCCGAATAGCTTGACGCGGGCGAGCGCATCATCGAGTGCCGCCGACCAGACTTCCCATGGCGTGCCGCGCGGCATGGGGTAATTGCGGTTGGCGCCCAACCCATTGCCCTCGCCCTTCTCATCGGCATGGCCGAGGAAATAGGGAAAGGCATGGATGGGATCGCCATGGAGCGACGCCGTGAAAACATCGCCGCGCCGGTAGAATATGTCCTGCGTGCCGTTGCCGTGATGGAAATCGACATCGAGCACGGCAACCTTGGCGGCGCCATGATCACGCAGGCGCTGCGCCGCGACGCCGGCATTGTTTATGAAGCAATAACCGCCGAAGAGATCGATGCCGGCGTGATGGCCGGGCGGGCGGCAGAGGGCGAAAGCGAAGCGATTGCCTGCATGAAGCCAGTCGGCGCCGGTCAGGGCGCAACGCATGGACGCGAGCGCAGCCTCATAGGAGCCTTTGGTGATGGAGGTATCGGCAGCATTGGCATAGTGGCCGATCATTCCGACGATATTGTCGGGCACGCGCTGGCTGGTGCGCCTGACGGGAAAGGAGTTGGCGATCGCTTCGCCCTTGTAGCCAGCGGCGACCCAGCGCTCCCAGACCACGCCGAGAAAATCGAGATAAGCGGGATCATGGACCTTGCGCGCCGTTTCCAGCCCATTGGCTTCAGGCGCGACGACATCGTTAAAGCCGGCTTCTTTTACGGCGGCGAGGATCCATTCGGCGCGGAAGGGTGCCTCGAAGGGCGTGACGAGCTGGCCATCATGCAGCTCGGTCTTGGCATCCCTCAGCTTGTGATCCTCCGAATAAATGACGCGCATCGTCCCCTCCTCCATCGCCGGCATTGTTTTGCTGATAACACGAAGGCTTACATGCATCGCGCCCCGGAAAAAAGAGCGGGATGTGGCCTTGAATGCTGCTGCAAACAACTGCACCTTCCGCCCACGTTCGAGGAATTGGAGGCGGCGCATGAAACTCCTGATGGTCGATGTCGACGGCGTGCTGGTGCATGGCCGCCCGGGTGACGGACTGCCGCTGTTCACCTATCTGGAGCGCGATCTCGGCGTGCGGCTTGAGGCGCTGCAAGAGACATTCTTCAAAACCTGTTGGCCTGACATCGTCACTGGTCGCGATGCGCTGGAGCCGAGGCTTGCGGAGGTTCTCGGGAAGATTGCGCCCCACGTTAGCGCCCGAACCCTGATCCACTACTGGTTCGAGAATGACTCTCGCCTCGACCACGGCCTGCTCGAGGACCTCGCCGCACTGAGGGTCGGAGGAACGAAGATGTTCCTCGCCACCAATCAGGAGCATATGCGTGCCGCCTATCTGATGGAGAATCTCAGGCTCTCCGACTATTTCGACGGCATCTTCTATTCTGCGATGCTAGGTTACCAGAAGCCGGCGCCGGAGTTCTTCCGGCTGGCGACCGAGCTCGTCGGCATCGCGCCCGGCGACATCGCCTTCATCGACGATTACCTCGCCAATATCGAAGCCGCCCGGCAATTCGGCTGGAAAGCAATGCATTGGGCGCCAGGCTCGAAGCTGGAAGATGCGCTCGCGGCCTTTTCGCGCTGAAATTACGCGGAAATCCGCTTGTAAAAGATGGTCGTGTCGCAGAACCCGCCCTGCGGCCACAAGGCGTAATCGGGGACGACGCCGACGCGCTCCCAGCCGAGGCGGGGGTAGATGGCTTCGGCGTCGCTGCCCGTCGCCGTGTCGAGCACCAGCAAGGTCTTGCCGATACGTGCGGCTTCGCGCTCAGCGGCTTCCATCAACAGCCGAGCAAGCCCCTTGCCTCGCGCGGAGCTGTGCACCAGCAGTTTTTTGAGATCGCCACGATGCGGCTGGTTCGGCATCTGTGCGGCGCCGACCTGCACCGTTCCGACCACTCTGCTTTCAATTGCGGCGGCGAAAAGCAGTGTCGCGCCACTTTCGACGCTGTCGGCCACGCCCTGCCAATACGGCAATGCGTCGGCCGCCCCATAAGGCTGCATGAAGCCGACGGAAGCGCCGCAATTGACGCAATCGGCGAGCACATCGCAAAGATCCGGCAGAGCAGCACGAGCCTCGGCGGCGGAGAGAAGACGAATATCAGGCATGAAGAGATCCTTGAATGTTATGAACGGCCGCGATCGAGGATGACGCTGTAGCGCGCCGGCACCTCGCCGGGATTGTGGAAAGCGTGGCCGTCGCCGACGCCCATGAACAGACAATCGCCTGGCATCAGGCGATGGGTAACATCACGATGCGTCACCTCCATCTCGCCCTCGAACAGCCAGACATGTTGGGTCATCTCGGCGCTTGCGGCATTCGGCGGGAAGATGACGGACGCGCCGGCGGGGAAGATGACCTCGACAACATCGACCTTCGAACCCGTTGCCGGCGGCGAGACGGCGCGTCTGACATAGCCGGTTCCCGGATCGCGCCAGATCGCCTGCTGCGCATGGCGGGAAAGCGGCGACACCTCCTCGTCCTCCTCGGCAAAGAAGGCCGAGAGCGAAAGGCCAAGCGCTGCGCAAAGCCGCGACAGCAGCGAGGCCGTCGGGCTGGCCTCCGCCCGCTCGATGCGCGAGATCATGGCACGGCTGACGGCCGAGGCGTTAGCAAGCTCCTCCAGCGTCAGGCCGCGGGCGATGCGCAGCTCCTTGATACGCGCGCCAATCGCCATTTCCAGATCATCATCCGCCATTGCCTGTGTCTCACGCTTCGTAATTCTACTATAAGAGAATTACACGATCTCATGATGGAATCAAGCATCCTGAGTCGTTGATTGCGAAGGCGACATGTTCCCGAGCGTGAGCACTACTTTTCAACTAATTTGCCGACGCCCTACAACTCAAGCTTGGCACAAGGTCGCTCGCTCATGAACGCATCAAAGAGTTGGGGGATTCAAATGAAATTGTTCTACGTAGTTTCACTGGCCGCACTGGCGGGGTTGTCCGGCTGCACAACAGTTCAAGACGATGTTAAAAATAATCGCGATGGAGCAATAGCCGGTTGCGTGAAGCGCGTCGAATTGTCGAACGCCAAGTTTAAAGAGCATGCTACGGCCTACATGAGCGTGACGAAGGAAAGACTTCCGGGCGCGTTGTGCAGCCGGTTGGCGGATGGAGTTGCAAGTGGCCGTATCAATCAAAGCGACATCAACGGTTTGATTGAGACCGGGCAGCTGACTGCGAAGTTCAGATTCCTCAAGGGACACTGAAGACATCTCAGGTACCAGCCGAAACGTTTGCAGGCGCAAGCCTAGCGATAGATAACCTCAGCAAAACCCCGCTTTTCCGCTTTGCGGCGCGGGGCGGCGCTGCTATATGGCGCGCATGAGCACCAATTCCACCACTCCGCTTTCGCACATCCGCAACTTCTCGATCGTGGCCCATATCGACCATGGCAAATCGACGCTGGCCGACCGCCTGATTCAGACGACGGGCGGCCTTGCCGAACGCGAGATGTCGGAGCAGGTGCTGGACAATATGGAGATCGAGCGCGAGCGCGGCATCACCATCAAGGCCCAGACGGTGCGCCTGCACTACAAGGCCAAAAATGGCGAGACCTATATCCTCAATCTGATCGACACGCCCGGACACGTCGACTTCGCCTATGAAGTCTCGCGCTCGCTGTCGGCCTGCGAGGGCTCGCTGCTTGTTGTCGACGCCTCTCAGGGCGTGGAAGCGCAGACGCTCGCCAACGTCTACCAGGCGATCGACAATAATCACGAGCTCGTCACCGTCCTCAACAAGATCGATCTGCCGGCGGCCGAACCCGACCGCATCAAGGACCAGATCGAAGAGGTCATCGGCATCGATGCCTCCGACGCCGTTTTGATCTCGGCCAAGACCGGCCTCGGCATTCCTGACGTTCTCGAAGCCATCGTCCACAAGCTGCCGGCGCCGAAGAGCCCGGGCGGCGAAAAGGCACCGCTGAAGGCGCTGCTGGTCGACAGCTGGTACGACACCTATCTCGGCGTCATGGTTCTCGTGCGCATCATCGACGGCACGCTGACCAAGGGCCAGACCATCCGCATGATGGGCACGGACGCGAAGTACCAGATCGAGCGCGTCGGCGTTCTCACGCCGAAGATGGTCGCCGTCGACAGCCTCGGCCCTGGCGAAATCGGCTTCATCACTGCCTCGATCAAGGAAGTGGCCGACACCCGCGTCGGCGATACCATCACCGAGGACAAGCGCCCGACCGCCGAGGCTCTTCCGGGCTTCAAGCCGGCACAGCCTGTCGTGTTCTGCGGCCTCTTCCCGGTCGATGCCGCCGATTTCGAGGACTTGCGCTCGGCCATGGGCAAGCTGCGCCTCAACGACGCCAGCTTCTCCTTCGAAATGGAATCGTCCGCCGCTCTCGGCTTCGGTTTCCGCTGCGGCTTCCTCGGCCTGCTGCACCTGGAAATCATCCAGGAGCGCCTCGAGCGCGAATTCAATCTCGACCTGATCGCGACGGCACCTTCCGTCGTCTACCAGCTCACCATGACCGACGGCACGGAGATCGAGCTGCATAATCCGGCGGACATGCCCGACGTCGTCAAGATTTCCGAATTCCGCGAGCCGTGGATCAAGGCGACGATCCTGACGCCGGACGATTATCTTGGCTCGATCCTGAAGCTCTGCCAGGACCGCCGCGGCATCCAGACCGAGCTGACCTATGTCGGCAACCGCGCCATGATCACCTACGACCTGCCGCTCAACGAAGTCGTCTTCGACTTCTATGACCGCCTGAAGTCGATCTCCAAGGGCTATGCCTCCTTCGACTACAGCCTGACCGACTATCGCGAGAGCGACCTCGTCAAGATGTCGATCCTCGTCAATGCCGAACCGGTCGATGCGCTGTCCATGCTCGTGCACCGCTCGGCCGCCGAAAAGCGCGGCCGCGTCATGTGCGAGAAGCTGAAGGACCTGATCCCGCAGCACATGTTCCAGATCCCGATCCAGGCCGCCATCGGCGGGCGCATCATCGCCCGCGAGACGGTGAAGGCCCTGCGCAAGGACGTGACCGCCAAGTGCTACGGCGGCGACGCCACCCGCAAGCGCAAGCTGCTCGACAAGCAGAAGGAAGGCAAGAAGCGCATGCGGCAGTTCGGCAAGGTCGAAATCCCGCAGGAAGCGTTTATCGCCGCGCTGAAGATGGGGGATGAGTGAGGCTCTTATCAAATACAAATTATGCGCATATAATTTGCGCATAATTTGAGGAGTTCCTCATGACCCAGACCGCACGAAAAGCTGCAAATTTATCTCTCGACGAGAAGCTCGTTTCAGAGGCACGTGGCCTGAAAATCAATATCTCACGTGCTGCAGAAGACGGCATAGCGCGCGCCATCAAGGTTGAGCGCGAACGACTATGGCTTATGGAAAATGCTGAGGCAATCGAACAAGCCAATTCCTACGTTGAAAAACATGGCCTGCCGTTTGGAAAATATCGGCAGTTCTGATGGCAAGATTCCGCGTCTATGGTCTGAGGCAAAGTCGAACTCTCGTACTCGATCTTCAAGCTGATTTACTGGATAGGCTAAGCACGCGGATAATGGCTCCATTGCTTCGCGCGGAAGATGTGTTGACGCCAATAGCGAGGCTCAACCCGCAATTCACTATCGACGACGAGACTTATATCATGGCGACCCAGCTTATGGCGGCGATACCGCTCGCCGAAATCGGAGAGTTGATTACTGATCTAAGTTCGCACGGCGATCAGATTACCGCCGCAACCGACTTTCTTTTTCAAGGTTTCTGATCTTAGTTCGCAGCCATATATTCCTTCGTCAAACCCTCATACTCTTCCATCGCCGGTAGTGCGGCGTAGCTGTGCTTGGCTGGCGTCGTCACCCAGGGCAGCTTTTCGCTCGTCCAGGTCTCCATGAAAGGCGTGAACCAGCTGACGTTATCAAGCATGGTGGCGCGGACGTTGACGAACCAATCGACCCCTTCGAGCTTCGTGAACATCCAGCTCATGCAATGCGGGCAGAAATAGTGATGGATGACATCGCCGTGCAAGCCGCCGATGACGGGTTCGCCCTCAGTCACCTCGAAACCCTCCGTGGGTATGGCGGCGCTCAGCGAATAGGGTCCGGCCGTCATGCGCTGGCAGCCGGTGCAATGGCAGGCCATGGTGAGTATCGGCTTGGCGCTGATCTTCAGCCGCACCTGTCCACAACGACAACCGCCTTCGCATGGTAATTCCAGTGCACTCATGATGTCATTTCCTCCTATTTCAAACTGCCAGTGTATAACACATCGCCATCTGATTGATCGGATGTGCCCGATCATCGCCGATGCTCAGGCCTCTGCCGCCTGCGGAAGCTCTGCTTGCACCTTGATCGTCCGCACCCAGGCGCGCGCGATCGCAAGGCCGGCCGTCTCAGCCGCTGCGGAATGCTTGGCGACGAGCTCCGGATAGCGGTCGAGCCAGCCCGGCTCCTTGCGCTCGATCGTTTCCCTGAATTCGCCGCGCCAGCGCTCCACCACGGCGGCATTGGCCTCGAAGTGGAACTGCGTGCCATAGGTGGCGCGGCCGATGCGGAAGGCCTGGTTCGGCGTGACGCCATTGGCGGCAAGGCGCGTGGCTCCATCAGGCAAGGTAAAGGTGTCGCCATGCCATTCGAAGATGGTGAATTCGTCGCCGACATCGGCCAGCAGCGGGTCTGCCTTACCCTCTTCCGTGAGGCCGACCGTCTTCCAGCCGAATTCATGGGCGGTGCCGAGACGGTTTTCCGCCTCATAGGCGCGCGCCAGGATCTGGCTGCCGAGGCAGATGCCGAGCACGGCCTTATCCTCACCCTCGAAACGGCGCATCAGCCCCGCCAGCTCCGGCAGATAGGGATGGGTGTCGTCATCGCGGGCGCTCTGCTCGCCACCGAGCACGGCCAGCGCATCCCAGGATGACGTTTCCTTCGGCAGGGCCTCGCCGCTCCAGGGGCGGAACCAACCGATCTCGGCTCCAGCCTCCTCCAGCGCAATGCCAAGCGCGCCGAGCGGGGTGTTCTTCATATTCTCGATGATGGCGACGCGCATACCGTTGATTCCCGAGCGATGTTACCACCGGAGATGAGCATGAGGCGGCGGGAGAGGCAAGTGGCCGGAGCGCGTCAACATTCCACGGAAATGCCGAACGACTCCGGCCGTCTAATCCTGGCGCAATTCCGAACGGAAAACCGCCTGTCACTTTTCCTGGAATTGCTTTGGCTTGCAGCAGACTAAAGTTGAGCCTAAATCTCAGCAAACAACGAAGGATCAGGACGATGAGCGACAAGCCCCGCATCACCATTCTCTATTGCACCCAATGCAACTGGCTGCTGCGCTCCGGCTGGATGGCGCAGGAGCTGCTGCAGACCTTTACCGACAGTCTCGGTGAAGTGGCGCTGATCCCCGGCACCGGCGGCGTCTTCGAAATCCGCATCGACGGCGAACTGTTGTGGGAGCGCAAGCGAGATGGCGGCTTCCCCGGACCGAAGGAGTTGAAGCAGCGGGTGCGGGACATCATCGACCCCGAGCGCGATCTCGGCCATACCGATCGCGGATCGCTGGAAAGCTAGGCCCCTGCTGCTCAGGCATCAGTCGAAGGGCGAACGGCAGGGCTTGGTTCCATTATTGATCGTCGTATAGCTGTTGGTGCCGGGATTATAGGTGCGATAGCGCTCGGCACACCAAGTCTGGTGCTGCCTCAGCTTCTGGGCCGGCGAAGGATAGAGTGCCCTTGGCGGCGGTGCAGAGGTCTCGCGCGGGAGGATATGAACGCGCGGGCTGTCATCGCGATTGAGGCCTCCGGTATAGGGCGGTGTGACGGGAAGCGGCTGGCCGGGCCGGGTGTAGAACTGCCGCTGTCCGAAACCAAAGCAGCCGCGGGAATCGCAGATGACGGTATTGGTGCGCGGCGGCGTAATCAGCTTCCGGGAATCTGAAGCGGCGCCAGCGAAATCCGCCTGCGACAGCGAGGCAAGCGCGAGGACGCAGCCAAACGCGATCCTATGAAAAACAGCCATGACATGCTCCTGTTCCGCACGCTGCTAACCTATGGCGGGCCGCCACACCTCTTATCTTAGTTGGGGTCATGACGATGGCAAAACCAGTGCCGCCGCAACCGGAACGCTTCGACCCACGATGAGTTGATCGCCGCCACCGCTTGCGCCATAACAGCCCAACCATTGCAAGGGAGATTGCCAGTGAGCAGCTTGAAATTCGGCACCAGCGGCCTTCGCGGCCTATCCGCAGATCTCACCGGTCGGGCATCGGCGCTCTACGCGACAGCCTTTGCCCGCCACCTGCTGAAAAACGGCCATGCCAAGCCGGGCGATCTCATCCTCATCGGCCGCGATTTCCGCGAATCGAGCCCGGCGATCTCCGCCACCTGCATCGGCGCGCTGAAGCGGGCTGGCCTGACGCCGATCGACTGCGGCACATTGCCGACGCCGGCGCTGGCGCTTTACGGCCTGCAGCTGAAGGCGGCCTCACTGATGATCACCGGCTCGCATATCCCAGCCGACCGCAATGGCATCAAATTCTACCGGCCGGACGGCGAGATCGACAAGCGCGACGAAGTGGCGATCAGCGAGGAGGCGCTTGCGATCGGCGATTCGGCGCTCGACGAAACCCCCGCCGAGGCGGAAAACCGCACGGCGGAGACGGAGGCGCTGTTCCTGGAGCGCAACAAGGGCCTGCTGCCATCAGGCAGCCTCGCCGGCCTCACCATCGGCGTCTATCAGCACAGCACGGTGGCGCGTGATCTCTTCGGTGAGGTGCTAACCCATTACGGCGCCCGCGTCGTGCCGCTCGGCCGCTCCGGGAGCTTCATTCCGGTGGATACGGAAGCGGTCTCAGCCGAGACCATCCGCCTGATGAAAGCCTGGGCACCGGAACACGGGCTGGATGCCATCGTTTCCGCCGATGGCGACGGCGATCGGCCGCTGGTCGCGGACGAAACCGGCGAGCCGCTGCGCGGCGATCTGCTCGGCCTCATCGCCGCAAATTTCCTCGGTGCACAAGTGGTCGTTACGCCTGTTACCTCCAATTCGGGCATTGAGGCCGCCGGCTCCTATGCCGTCACTCGTACCCGCGTCGGTTCCCCCTATGTGATCGCCGGCATGGACGAGGCCATTGCGGCGGGCAAGGCCAATGTCATGGGCTTTGAGGCCAATGGCGGCACGCTGACAGCCAGCCGCTTCACTGTCGAGGGAAAACCCTTCGAGCCGCTGCCGACACGCGACAGCTTCCTGCCGATTCTCGCTACGCTTTATGCCGCCGCCAAGGCAGGCAATCCGCTCTCGGCCGTCGCCGGTAGCTACCGCCTGCCCTTTGCAGCCGCCGACCGCCTGGAGAACTTCCCCGTGGAAACCAGCGCAGCGCTGATGGCCTATCTGCGCGCCTCCGATGCCAATCTCGCGGATTTCCTGAAGCCCGTCGCGGCGGTCGCCTCGAAAAGCGACATCGACGGCCTGCGGGTGACACTTGTGGATAACCGAATCATCCATTTCCGCCCCTCCGGCAATGCGCCTGAAATGCGCTGCTATGTGGAAGCATCGAGCGAAAGCGAGGCAAAGGCCCTGCTGGAACAGGGACTTGGCCTGATCAGCGCATGGGCCGCAGCCCGGGCTTGACCCGGGCTTCACCCGCTTTTTTCGCGATTGACACTAAAACTTCAAAAACCCTGTTGACACCGGACGGCCACCCCCTTACATGCGTGTCCGTCGCCCAGATGGCGGAATTGGTAGACGCGCAGGTTTCAGGTACCTGTGCCGCGAGGCGTGGAGGTTCGAGTCCTCTTCTGGGCACCATTTCCTTTCTTGAGAAACGTAGATTTCTCAAAAATTTCAAAACATAACAGATGCTTTCGATACGCATTCCGGTTCGCCGGAAGCGCGTTCGGCTGGTTTTGAAACATGGCGGCAGCCTCTCCGAAGCCATCTTTAAATCATTGACTACCGAGGAAGAGAGCGACCTAATGGGGCAAACCCTGAGGGATGTTCGATGGACCACAAGAGCGACTGGTACGATCTGATCGTCGGCAACGGCAACGTCAATGAAGGGCTCGGGAGGATAATAGGCTTCATCCTCGCCGTGATCGTGATTCTCAGCCTGATCTTTTGGATGATCTGAGCGCTCCCGCTTTGGGTGGCCTGGCCGTGTCGTCGCGCCCTCTGGTACATATCGATCTAATGAAGGCTTCCAAGATCCGGCCTGACGCTAAGCCCCGCCTCCTGCGCCGCCTCCAGAAAAGCCTTCCGCGATTCCTCGGCGAAGGCCATTCCAAGTACGGCATCGAGGCATACGAGCACAGCCTCATCCACAACAGGTCCGCTGACAACAGGCCATTCCTCACTCATGCAGTTCGCTGCATCGAGCGCGCTGGTTATGATCGCATAATGCCCGGCGCCGCCGAGATCGACTATGACGGGATTGTTCCAATCGCCATATTCCATCGTCACGCCTCCTAAATGTTGAGCGCGACCAATGCTGCAATCAGAAGCGATCCAGTACCGTCCCATGCGGCCGCTGTCCTAGAATAATGCATGAAATCAACTCCTCGCTGACGCCATGAGGCGATAACGGCAGCGGCGGCGAGATGTTCCCGGCCGCGGATCTGCCGCCAGTTTTTCTTGAGCCTCATCGGATCCGGCGCGCTCACCGAAAGCTTCTTGCCATGCATTGGCGCCGATCACTCCTCCTGCGCTTCGCGCTGTGCGCAAACCTCCATCCCATTACGGCGCTAGCTTCCCCGCTTCCAACTGGTTAACTTTTGAAGCAGGGAGGTGAGACGAATAAGGGGAACAACAAAATGGACCACGTCTACAATCTGCTCTGGCTTGCTTTCAGCGTCGCTCTTCTCTTCGCCGCATTGAACCGGCGGCTGGCCGGAGATTTCGTCACCATGTGGTATCTGCTCGTCATCACAGCTGTGACCGTGATGGCCTGGGCGGGCTTCTTCCCGACCGATATGGCGAACCTGCGGGCCGGCTGATCTGCAGGCCGCAATCCCATGCCGACCGCTCGCAGCACCACCTCAAAGCGTCCCAGACGCGAAAAAACCGCCGAAAATCTCTTTCGGCGGCTTGGAGCGTGATCGAAGGACGGAGCCGCGCGTCGCGATCTTTCAGATTCGCTTCCCGCGCTTTAGGTCTTTCATTTTGCGCATGCCGTTGTCGCAAAACCGCTGCACACTTTTGCGCGACATGCCCTAAAGCTTCGGGTTCAGCGGCACGATGGCGGCAAAGCGTAGCCAGTCCTTCTGTGCCTTCGGCGTCCAGGCCGCCTCGGCAATACCAGGCAGACGCGGGAAGACGAGGCGGTTGAAATAGTCGCGGGAGATGAAATTCTCCTGCCAGATGCAGGCCTGGACGCCTTTCATGAGATGCTTCAGCTCATCCGGGAAATCGCCCTCGGCCTCGTAGGCATAGGTATGTGCCGGCGGCACCGTGCCCGCCCAACTCGCGCCCGGCTCCTGCCAGGCATCGGCCTGCACCATGTCGAGATAATAGGCCTGGCCCGGGGTCATCACGACTTCATAGCCTTCGCGCGCCAGATCGATGCCGACCTCCGGCTTTTCCCAGGCCATGAGCAAAGTGCCTTCCGGATCGACGCCGCCGCCATGGGCGACCTCGTTCCAGCCGGCAAGCTTGCGCCCGCGCTCGGTAAGCATGGCCTTGATGCGCTTTAGGAAATAGGACTGCAGCGCGAACGTCCCCGATATGCCCTCCTGCTCCATGAGCTTGCGTGCAAGCGGTGAAGCAAGCCAGGAACCATTGGCGACCTCGTCGCCGCCGATATGGATATATTCGGACGGAAAGAGCTCGACCATTTCGTCGAAGACCTTGGCGAGAAACTCGTAGGTCAGCTCGATGGCGGGGTTCAGCGCATTGTTCGGGAAGCCTTGAACGGAATGATAGCTGTCAGGAGCCTCCTGCCCGTCCGTCAGGTCAGGCAGGGCGACGAGGGTGGCGGTGCTGTGGCCGGGAATGTCGATTTCCGGGATCACCTCGATGCCGAGCGCCGTGGCGTGGGCGACGATCTCGCGAACATCATCCTGCGAATAGAAGCCACCGACCGGCTCAGCAGCATTGCCGAGTTGCGGCAGCAGCGGCTCGTCCGGCCCGCGCAGCACGCCCGTGGTGGTCAGCTGCGGATAGGCGCGGATCTCCAGCCGCCAGGCCTCGTCATCGGTGAGATGCCAGTGGAAGATATTGAGCTTCAGCCAGGCGAGAATGTCGAGCAGCCGCAGGACGTCGTCCTTTGGCGTGAACTGCCGGGAGACGTCGAGGTGGCACCCACGCCAGCCATAGCGCGGCCGGTCGGCGATCGAGCCCGCGACCGGAAAGCGAAACTTGCCGGGCTCGCGCCGTGCGCCATCGAGAAGCTGTGCCAGCGTCGTCAGACCGTAGAGGCGGCCTGCCTCGGCAGAGAAGGAAAGTACCACTTCATCCCCGGAGAAGGAAAGCTCATAGGCTTCCCGGGCCAGTGCCGGCCGTTCGACAAACCGCAGCGCCCTGCCCTGTGGCGCCGCAATAAGGCTGAAGGGGATGTGATTGGACGGAAAGAGGCGGCGGAAGAGCGCCTGCGCCGCAGCCAGCGCCTTGATGCTCGCGGCATCAGAACCCTCGGCCGGGTAGAGCGCAACCGGAAAATCTTCGCCCGGCTTGACGTCGATCTCTGCCGGCCACGGCTGGATCGCGTAGGGAAGCTCAAGCCTGCCTTCCGGCAGCAGCACCGGCGGCGGCTCGCTGACGCGATCGGCGAGCAACAGATCCGAAGTGAAGACGGTGACATGAGTGCCGTCTTCGAGCGTTACATAGGCGGATTTGGCGCCGTCGGTGCAATGGCGCGCTATGCGGTGAAGTGCCGAGACGGTGAACGTCCAGCTTCCTCCGGGTGCGATGGAGAGGCCGGCCGGCGGCGCAAACTCATGAAAATTGGCATTGCGGCGGACGAAGACGGCGTTGTCGCAGGCTTGGGGATCAACGAGGCGCGTCAGGGTCGTATAGGCGAGACGGAAATTCTCAAGAGGCGCATCCGAGAAATTGAAGAGGGTCAGTGTCAATCGACCATGCTTCCCGCCTTCGGGCGACCAGGTGTTTTCGAGATGATAGGAGGACGGCTGCATGATGTTCCCCTTTTGCCAGCGTGCGTCAGTAATGTTCGGACTGAGAGAAGGTGTGGGCGAGCTCCGCCTGCCCCGCCGTCAGGCCGCAATCGACAGGCAGGCACACGCCCGTGATCGCCGCGGCGAGCGGGCTTGCGAGGAACGAGACGGCGTTGGCGACATCGACGGGATCGACGACGCGCCGCAGCGCATACCAGCGCTTCGCCTCTTCAAAGACATTGGGATTGGCTGCGGCGCGGGCTTCCCAGGCCTGAGTACGAACGGTGCCGGGCGCGACCGCATTCGAGCGGATGCCGAACTTGCCGTATTCGACGGCAACCAGCCGGGTGAAATGCAGGAGTCCGGCCTTGGCGGCGCTATAGGCCGGATGGCCGAAGACGGCCATGCCGTTGACGGAGGCGATATTGATGACCGACCCCTTCGACGCCTTCAGCATGTCCTCGACGGCGCGGAAGCAGAGGAAAGCCGCCTCTAGATTAAGGGCATTGTCGGCGCGCCATATGGCAGGCGTCGTATCATGAAGACTGACGGCGCGAGCAGCACCGGCGTTGTTGACCAGCGTCCTCAGTCCACCCAATCCCGATGCCGCCTTGGCCATGGCGGCAACATCGCCGTCGCTGGTGATATCCGCCTTGAATGGCACGAAACGTTCCACAGGACCGAGAGCCTGCGCCGCCGTCTGCACTGCCGCCTCATCTATATCAACGAGCAGGATGACGTCATGGTCATCTGCCAGGCGTTTTGCGATGGTACGGCCGATATCGCCGGCCGCCCCTGTGACGATGGCAACGGATCTGCTCATATGGTTTCCTCTAGTTCGTTCCCGAGCGGAGGTTGCCGCTCATTGTTGTTTGCCGGTAGCTCCAGTCTAAAGCGCGTCGCGATCTTTCAGATTCGCTTTCCGCGCTTTAGGTCTTTGATTTTGCGCATGTCGTTGTCGCAAAATCGCTGCACACTTTTGCGCGACATCCTCTAGTCCCCCAGCAGCTGGCGATCGTCGCCGTCGCGGTGAGCGACGAGCTGCTGCTTGATGCGGCGCAGCGTCACCGTAGCCTGCGGCTGGATGCGATAGGCGACCAGACTGGCGAGAATGTCCACCACGGCGAGATAGGCGATGCGGGTCGATGTCGGCCGATAGATATTGTCACCTTCCGGAAGATCGACGGGCAACGTGATTTCCGCGGCCTGGGCGACCGGGCTGTTGCTCTGCGTCAGCGCTATGGTCGGAATCTTGGCTTCGCGCGCCAGCGTGAAGGCGCGCACCAGCTCGGCGTTACGGCCTGAGAAGGACGAGCCGATCAACACGTCCGTCGGCTTGGCGGCCGCCGCCATCATCAGCTGCATGCTGTGATCGGAGCTCGCGGTAATGCGGAGACCGAGCCGGAACAGGCGGTTCTGCAGCTCGGTCGCAATCATCGAGGAATTGCCGCCGGAACCGAAGGCATAGATCATCTCGGCGCCGGCAAGCCGGTTTGCCGCCCGTTCGATCGCCGCGACGTCCAGACCGCGATGCAGCAGGAAGAGTGCGTTCTGCGCCTTGGTAATAATGTCTTGTGCGACGTCGGCCGGGGCAATGCTCTTCGGCTCGGGCTTCAGATAGCGCATGCCCACATAGGCGGTACGCGCGAGCTGCACCTTGAAATCGGAAAAGCTCTCGCAGCCCAGACGCCGGCAGAAGCGCGTCACCGTCGGCGGCGAGACATCCGCCTTGCCCGCCAGCTCGATGATGGAAGCATTGACGGCGAATTCGAAATCATTGAGGACGATATCGGCGATGCGGATTTCCGATTGCGAAAGCCGCCCCCTCTCGTCCTGCATGGTCGTGAAGATATCCATCAGCCTCCCCTTTGTCGCTGGTTCACCCACGTTTGACACGTAGTCAGCGACGCGATCCATCTCAATCTTATCGAATCCGCCGGCGCCTGTGGACTGGCGTGGGCACAGATGGGGCTTGTCATTCGTTCCCATTTCGCCGGAACCGTGACATGCGATGGCCGCCATGCGGTTCCTGCAAATTATTTTCTTGATACGTTGACAAATGACCATAGAAAGCAGAATTTGACCAGTGAAAATCGCAAATTATGAAAAGAATTTAAATGACGGCGGATGCTATGCGTGATCCTTTCAAGAATCCCTTCCCTGCCAGCGATACCGCCAGGCATTCGATCTGGGAGATGCTTGTTCCGCGTGACATCGATGCCTTTCTTGCCGCCGACTGGTCGAAAGTCGCGGGTGATTTCGTCGAGGAAGGCTTCATCGGCATCGACGGAAAGCGCGAGGTCAGCCCTGATAAATGGCGTCTCGCCTTCCCAACCTTGTCGGCCTATCGTGACGAGTGGCTGCGCCAGGCGTGCGACTTCGCCACACAATCCTTTGCCGAAGATCCGCGCACGGCCATTTTCACCACCACGACGCTCGAAGACATCGAAATCGAAGGCGATATGGCGCTGGTGCGCAAGAAGTTCGACGGCAGCCTGAAGAAATCGGATGGCAGCATCGACGTGATGAAGTGGCAGACACTTTATTATTGCCGCCTGCATGAGGGACACTGGAAGATCTGCGGCTTTACCGGTTACCTGCCGAATCCCATGGAATAGAGGCGACAGCGTTGCGCATTTTCACCGCGGCCCTTGCGACCGAGACGAATACCTTCTCCCCCATCTGCGTTGATCGGCGCGCTTTCGAAGCCTCTCTCTATGCGCCGCCCGGCACGCACCCGGAAACGCCGACGCTGTGTACGGCGCCGATCACCGTCGGTCGTCGCATCGCGGCGGAAAAGGGCTGGGAGGTGATCGAGGGTACCGCCACCTGGGCTGACCCGGCCGGGCTTGTCAATCGCCGTACCTATGAGGAACTGCGCGACGAAATTCTCGAGCAATTGCGCGCGGCCACGCCTGTCGATGCCGTCGTTCTCGGGCTGCACGGCGCCATGGTTGCGGATGGTTATGAGGATACGGAAGGTGATTTCCTGTCGCACGTGCGCGAGATCGTCGGTCCGGATATCCTGGTGTGCGCCGAACTCGATCCCCACAGCCATCTGACGGCGAAGCGCCTCGCAGCCGCTGATTTCTTCGTCTATTTCAAGGAATTCCCGCATACGGATTTCGTCGATCGCGCCGAGGACCTCTGGCGTATCGCCATCGATACGCTGGAAGGCCGGGTCAAGCCGGTCATGTCCGTCTTCGACTGCCGCATGATCGATGTGTTTCCGACCTCGCGCGACCCCATGCGCTCCTTCGTCGACAAGATCATGACGATGGAAAAGAGCGATACGGACATTCTGTCCATCTCCGTCATTCACGGCTTCATGGCGGGCGACGTGCCCGAAATGGGCACAAAGCTGCTCGTCGTCACCGATAATAAGCCGGGTAAAGGCTCTGCAATCGCCCGCGATCTTGGCCTGGAACTCTTTTCGAAGCGCGGCACCTTCATCATGCCGCAGATCGATGAGAAGCAGGCGGTGAGCGAGGCGATGGCCGCTGCCTCAGGGCCCGTCGTCATCGCCGATCTCTGGGATAATCCCGGCGGCGGCACGGCAGGCGATGCTACGGTCATCCTGCAGGAATTGCTCGACTGCGGCGCTACCGATACGGCGATCGGCACGATCTGGGACCCGATGGCCGTCCAGATCTGCATGGCGGCCGGCGAAGGCGCGGAAATCCCGCTGCGCTTCGGTGCGAAATCGGCGCCGGGCACGGGTAATCCGATCGACGGTCTCGTCAAGATCGTTCGCCTCGTTCCCAATGCCGAGATGCGTTTCGGCGAGAGCTTCGCTCCCTTCGGCGATGCCGCGCACATTCAGCTCGACGGTATCGACATCATCCTGAATTCGACGCGCGCGCAGAGCTTCGATCCGAGCCTGTTTTCCGTTATGGGCATCGATCCCGGAACGAAGAAGATCCTGGTCATCAAATCGACCAATCACTTCTACGCATCCTTCTCCAAGATCGCATCGCAGATCCTTTACTGCTCCGCGGGAACGCCTTATCCCAACAATCCGGCGCGCACGCCCTACCGCCGCGCGCGAAAGGATATCTGGCCGATGGTGGCGGACCCCTTTGCAGAAGAACGGAAAGATGCCTGACATGGCTTCCAGTATCGCTCACGACATCGCCTTGGAAATCGGCCCCAAGCCCGGCGACACGATCGACAGCCTCTCCACGCCGCGCCCGATCATCGACGAAGACCGGCTGGCTGCGAACATTGCTCGCGTGCAGTCCTACATGGATGCGCATGGACTGAATTTCCGCCCGCATATCAAGACGCACAAGATCCCTGCACTGGCGCATGCCCAGGTCGCCGCCGGCGCAAAGGGCATCAACTGCCAGAAGATCACCGAGGCGGAAGTCTTCGCCAAGGCAGGCTTCGAGGATATCCTGATCACCTTCAATATCCTCGGGGCGGAAAAGCTGACACGGCTTTCGGCTTTGAACGACCGCATTGCCGGCCTCAAGGTGGTGGCGGATAGCATGGTGACGGTTGACGGACTCTCCGACTGGTTCGCCGTCCGCAAGCCGCTGACCGTGCTGGTGGAATGCGATACCGGCGGCGCGCGCTGCGGTGTGCAATCGCCCGCGCAGGCAGCCGCTCTCGGCAAGCATATAGCCGGCAAGCCCGGTCTCGTCTTCGGCGGCTTGATGAACTATCCGAAGCCGAACGACGCCGCCGCGACACAGGCTTTCCTCGTTGAAGCGGTAGCGCTGCTGAAGAATGATGGCATCGAATGCCCGATCGTCAGCAATGGCGGCACGCCGAGCCTTTTCGAGGCGCATCTCGTCACGGCCGCCACCGAGCACCGCGCCGGGACCTATATCTATAATGACCGCTCCATGGTGCGTGCGGGCCATTGCCGGGAAGAGGATTGCGCCATGCACATTCTCGCCACCGTCGTTTCGCGCCCGACCGAAGACCGTGCCGTCATCGATGCCGGCTCCAAGGCTCTGACCTCAGACCTTCTTGGTTTTGCCGATTATGGCCAAGTGGTCGGCTATCCCGATGCAATCATCAAAGGGCTATCGGAAGAGCACGGCGTCATCGACCTGTCGAACTGCGCCGGCCCTCGTCCTGAGATCGGCGACAAGATCAGCATTATCCCGAACCATACCTGCGTCGTTTCCAATCTCTTCGACCAGATGGTGTTCCATCGCGATGGCGTGGTGACGCGCGTAGAAGAGGTAGCGGCTCGCGGTCTGGTCTGGTAGGGCGATCCGCCACTCGCGGGTCGCATCGGGGCCACCCTCGTCCTTCGACGGGCTCAGGATGAGGGTGGAGCGAGTTCCGAGCATAAGCTGGGCGAGATTGATTAGCC
Source organism: Rhizobium sp. WW22 (assembly GCF_047041135.1). Lineage (NCBI taxonomy): Bacteria > Pseudomonadati > Pseudomonadota > Alphaproteobacteria > Hyphomicrobiales > Rhizobiaceae > Rhizobium > Rhizobium sp. WW22. Next base: position 3,738,535 of record NZ_CP178198.1, on the reverse strand, counting down.
CTCCTGGTGAGGAGGCCCAAAGGGCCGTCTCGAACCAAGAGGGCGGATGGGTTGCTTCCGGGCCTGCTCCCGTCAGGAGGCCGCCCGGTTCAGCAGGTCCATGTCGATTTCTGCCAGTTCCACCCGCCGCTCGAAGGCCTGGCCATTCTCGTCAAACAGGTGGCAATCGCCGAGGCGGATGCCGGTCTTGAGCGGGGCGTCCATGCGGATAGCCGCACTGCCCTCCAACGTCGCACAGAAATTCTCATCGATGCCATCGGCCGTGGCATAGGCGACCGTTTGAGCGCCGAGCCGCTCCACGACCGTCGGCACGATTGTCAACGTCAGATCGCCGTCCCCGAGCTGGACATGCTCCGGGCGGACGCCGAGTGTCAGCGGCTTGCCGGCAAAGCCGGGACGCGGCGTCACCGGCAGCAGGACCTTTTGTCCCTTGTAGTCCACCTCCACACCCGCATCGCTGACGCCAGTGCAAGTGACGGGCAGGAAATTCATCTTCGGGTTGCCGATGAAGCGGGCAACGAAGGTATTGGCCGGCTTATGATAGAGCTCCAGCGGCGCACCGACCTGCGATATCTCCCCGGCGTTCAAGACGACGATCCGGTCGGCCATGGTCATGGCCTCGACCTGATCATGCGTCACATAGATCATGGTTGCCTGCAGCTGGCGGTGCAGCTTCGCGAGCTCGATGCGCATATCGGCACGCAGCGCTGCATCGAGGTTCGACAGCGGCTCGTCAAAAAGGAAGATCTTCGGCTCGCGCACGATAGCACGGCCGATGGCGACACGCTGGCGCTGGCCGCCGGACAACTGGCCCGGCTTTTCCTGCAGGCGTTTATCGAGGTGCAGGATGCGGGCAGCATTCTCGACCTTGGCCTTGAGCTTGTCCTCCGCCATCTTCTCCACCCGCAGCGGGAAGGCGATGTTCTCGAACACCGACATGTGCGGATAGAGAGCATAGGACTGGAAGACCATGGCGATGCCGCGCTTGACGGGCGGCAGATCATTGACGCGGGCACCATCGATCTTGATGTCGCCGCTGGTCACATCGTCGAGACCGGCGATCATGCGCAGCAAGGTCGACTTGCCGCAGCCGGATGGGCCGACGAAAACGATGAATTCACCGTCATTGACGTCGAGCTCCACGCCCTTGATGACCTCGAAATGACCGTAAGATTTTTTGACCTGATTAAGGTGCAGCTTTCCCAAACTCTGTCTCCGCGCGGCGCCGCCAGGGGCGGGCAGGGCTCCAAAGGCCGCGCGCGATGCGCGCGGCCCGGTGACTTGCAAACTTATTTATACTGCTCGAGATCGGCCGCGGCCTTCTTCAGCGCATCCGCCGGCTGGGCCTGGCCGGTCACGACTGACTGGACCATGGCGATCATGGCGTTCTGGAAGCCCTTATAGTCCTTGAACAACGGCTCCGGACCACCATAGGCGATGCCGTCGATAAACGGCTTCCAGGAAGGGTCCTTCTTGACGAACTCGTCAACCATCGGAGACGGGCGTAGCGGCGTGAGGCCGGCACCGCCCTGGAGTTCGTATTCGCCCTGCGGGCCGGGAGAGGTGATGAATTTGGCAAATTCGATCGCCTTGTCCTCAACGCCAGACCCCTTGAAGACGGCAAGGCTGTCGGTGATGAGCAGCGTGCCCGGACCCTTGGCCGACGGGCCGAGCGGCAGCGGTGCCACACCCCAGTTGATCTTCGTTTCCTTGAGGCGGTAGGCAGCGCCGGAACCAGCCTGGAGCATGCCGACCTTGCCATCGAGGAAGATAGCGCGCATTTCGTTCTGCTCGTAGGCCGTCGGTCCTTCGACCGAATAAGGCGTGATGTCCTTGTAGGCCTGGAGAGCTGCCAGAACTTCGGGACTGTCGAGGGTGATCTTGTCGCCGTCGATCACCTTGCCATTGTTGGTGTAAACCCAATGCAGGAACTGGTGCATGGTGTTGTCGAAGGTTTTGGCCGAGAGGCCGTATCCGGGAATGCCGGTCTTTTCCTTGATCGCCTTGGCGTCGGCGATTTCCTCGGCCCATGTGGTCGGCGGCTTCTCGGGATCAAGGCCGGCCTTCTTGAAGAGGTCCTTATTCCAATAGAGCGCCTTGGTCGAGAAGGCGATCGGCGTGCCCCACTGCTGTCCATCGATGGTGACCGTATTCACGATCCCCGGATAATAGGCCTTCTTCTCGTCGTCCGTCATCGGGATCGGAACGATCAGATCGTTGTCAGCGAACTGCTTGAGCGTGCGCGAGCCGACATAGGCCATGGCGACCGGCGTGCCGGCTGCAGCCAGGGTTGTCGCCTTATCCTGGCACAATTCCCAGCCGACGAGCTCTGGCTTGACGGCCCAACCCGGATTCTTGTCTTCCCACTGCTTGATATACTTCACATGGATCGGATCGATGCTGTCGCCGCAATAGATCCAGCTGATTTCCTTGTCGGCCGCCTGGGCGTTCACGGCGCCAAGCGCGGTGGAGCCGAGCAAAGCAAGGGCGAGAAGCCCTGTCTTGAAATGGAATGTCACGTTTAAGCTCCCGTTCTCTCTGGTGGTTGATTTGATTTTATTGCTTCACCGCGCCGGCGGTCAGACCGCTGACGAGATACCGTTGCAGGAAGAAGATCACGACCAGAGCCGGCGCGATGCCGACGAAACTTGCGGCCATGAGTTCATTCCAGACGACCTCCTGCCGGCCGAAATAGGCGAAGAGCCCAACCGGCAGCGGCATGTATTCCGTCTTCGAATTGAAGGTAAGAGCATAGATAAACTGCTGCGCGTAGGCCTCGATGAACGAGGAAATCGCAACAACGACGATGCCGGGCATGGCGATCGGCAAGATGACACGCCGCAGCGTATAGAGCTGGCTTGCGCCATCCACATAGGCCGCCTCATCCAGCTCGCGCGGAATGCGGCGGATATAGGTGTGCAGCAGCCAGATTCCCGTGGGAATGATGAAGGCCACACCCGGCACGATCATGGCGAAATAGGTGTTCAGCACACCGAAGGAACGCATGAGCCGGAACAGCGGGATGAGCAGCACGGCGCCGGAAAACATCTTGACCGCAAGGAACGCGCCCAGCAGCAGGCCGGATCCCTTGAATTCAAAACGGGCGAAGGCGTAGGCGGCCGGCACGACGAGGATCAGCACGATGATGGTGATCGATCCGGAAACCAGAAACGAGTTGAAGATATACCAGCCGAAACCCGGCACGCTCGTCCACATCGTGCGATAGGCCGTAAAAGAGCCGTTCTCGGGGATGAAGCGGTAAGGCGACGAAAAGAGCTGGCTAAGCGGCTTCAGCGACACCAGGAACCCTTCGATGAAGGGCGCCAGCACGAAAGCCAGAAAGAGCAAGATTCCGGCATAGATGCCGATAAGCTCATACCACTTGTAGCGATGGATCATCGAAGGGTGGCTCATCGCTGCTTGGCTCCCGTGGAAAAGCGGCTGGTCAGGCGGAAATAGGCAAGGCAGAAGAGCGACAGGAAGATGCAGATCAGCACCGCACGCGCAGCGCCCTCGCCATATTTGTAGGAGCCGATCGCCGTTCGATACGTGTCGATGATCATCGTCGTCGTCTCGCCGTTCGGACCGCCGCGGGTCAGGATCCAGATGATGTCGAAGGAATTGAAGGTCGAGATCAGCGAGAGCATCGACATGGTGACCAGAGACGGCACCAGCAGCGGCAGCGTGATGCGGCGGAAGCGATAGAAGCGGCCGGCGCCATCAGTCCAGGCCGCCTCATAGAGATCGTGCGGAATCGCTTGCATGGCCGCCAGCATGTAAAGAGTAACCATGGGCACACCGATCCAGACGTCAGTGACAATCGTCGCCCAGAAGGCCGTACTGCCATAGGCCAGGAACGCGACGGGGCTGTCAACGATGCCGAAGCGCTGCAGCAGGCCGGAAATCATGCCGAACTGGCCATTATACATCCAGCCCCACATGAAGATGCCGATCGCCATAGGCACGATCCAGGGCGGCATGGTCAGCACGCGGAAGAGCGCGCGGCCCGAACGGCCGAGTTCAGGAGCGCGGCCCCTAAAGTGCCGATGATCATCTTGATCGACACGGAGAAGAAGGTCCAGATGAAGGTGCGGACGATGACGCCTGCGAAAGTGTCGTTGAAGATCTTCGCGTAGTTCTCGAACCCAACCCAATTCGTCACCTTCTTCAACGACGCATCGGTGAAGGACAGGATTATCGTGTCGACCAGCGGATAGGCGACGATGACGGTGACATAGAGGAGAGCCGGAAAAAGCAGGAGCCAGGCGAAGATGACCGTGCTGCGTTGAACACCCATCCCGCGCCCCTCCCTAGGCGGCTCTTGAATGAAGCGCTTCGTCGAACTCGTCCCAGATCGGTCGGAGATCGACGACAGCTCTCTTCATGCGCGCCTCGTCCATCGATAGCGCGAGAATGCCTGCCTCCAGCGCATTCTGGGTCGACACAGGCAGGTGCAGGCCCGTCTTGACGTGCGCGATGATATCGGCGGCCATCTGCTCGTCGGCGCCATAATGCTGCGAAAGCGTGGTGGCCGCGTAAGTGTTTTCGATCACCTTTTTGCCGGTCAGCATCTCGTGGACATTGAAGTAACCGCGGATGAAATCACCTTCGGCCATGCCGCGCGAGCCCATGATGGCAAAACGGCGGAACTGGTCCGGCACGTTCAGATTAGTGTGGAAGTTCATGCCGACGCCATTGGCATATTCGACGATCGCCACCTGGTAATCGATGATATCGCCGTCGCTGTCGAAGACCTTGTCCGATCCCATCCAGCCGCTCGGCTTGCGATGGAAGAGCTCAAGATCGTTGATACCTTCCCGTGCCGGATCGTTTTCCGGAATGAAACTCTTGCGGCCGCCGAAGCTTGCGACCCGCTCCGGCCGCGCACCGACCACACCATTGTAGAGATCGAGGTCGTGGCAGCATTTTTCCAGCATGAAGCTGCCGGAATAATGTTCGTAGCGGCGCCAGTCACGCATGAAAAAGGCGCCATGATAGGGCTCGATGTGCTCCGCCGCCTCGATCGAAACCACATGGCCGAGCTTTCCTTCGGCCTGAGCGGCCAGGAGATCGCGGTACATCGGCGAATAACGCAGCACCAGGCCCACGTTCAAGCGCTCATGGCCGAATTTCGCCATCAGGCGGGCGAGCTCGATGCTGTCCTTAATCGTCGTGACGATCGGCTTTTCGCAGAAGATCTTGAGGCCGGCTTCGAGGCCGACGCGAATGTGATCGAGATGCATGTGGTTCGGAGAGCCGATCATCAGGAGATCGATCTTCTCGTTGGCAATCAGCTCCTGGGGCGTCGCATAGGCCTTCCCCGCCGATATGCCCCGTTCGGTCAAACCGAGCAGGCCCGCCGGCGCCGGATCGACATAGCCGGCAATCTCGAAGCTCTCATCGATCGCCTTGAAGACATAGCCCAGGTAGCCCAGGCGGAATCCCAGCCCAATGATTCCAACGCGCATGCTTTTGAGTTCCCATTACGTAATTTATTTTCGTAAGCTTGGGACAAATTTTCGCATTCGTCAACGACGTTCGCGCATTTTACGAGAAACATGAAATTTATTTTCAGAAAATGACAAAACTTGCGCGACATTGACGCGCAAGCCACGCTCGCTTTGATTGCGATGGCGCTCAACGCTGCTGCTTAAATCGGCAAAGTGCCTGCGACCTATCTGTCCGGGCCGTTATACTGCCAATATTGGTAGTTCGGTTTTCTGGTGCTGCTGGAAATGACGCCATTCTGATCACAAACGTAACCGAGGCGCGGCAGGCCACGATAGAATGGTCCTTCGTGAAAATAATCCGCGTAGACAGTGGCAGTATGACATTGAAACTTCTCGTCATCAGCCATTTTGGGCGCAGTAACTCCGGGAAGGTCCTTGTAAGGATAGACGGGAGCGACATATGGCTTGGGCAGGAGCGGATTGTCGGCAAGGGCGACCGCCGGCATCAAGGCTGCAAAGGACAGGACAGCAATGGCGATTTTCGATTTGACCCACATGAACTGCTACGCTCCTTTGCAGATGCGAGCGCAACGATCATACGCCGCATACAATAGATATAGTGGGGCCGCAGTCATGCGCCAACGGGTTCTAGGACCAAAATCGCGCATAAGCGGCGGCTTCCCTCCAGCCGCGGCCGGCCATTCACGCTACGTTACACCAAAAAAAATGCTTTTATCTGCAAATACAACACAGACGTGCGGCAGCCGTTTGCGACAAGTCATAAGCATGTTATATAGTACGGAAATTGTCATCTCAGTTGCAGTCGCCGCGATTTCTGTTTGCAGGAGTAACAGTCATTCTCGAACAGACTAATCGTGTTCCTCCCTTCCCTGATCCCGGGACTGCTGACGATATCGCTCAGCAGGTTTCCATCTATGTCATCAACCTCGATCGCTCGCGTGATCGGTGGGAGCGGCTCTGCAAGCAGGCTGTCGAACTCGATCTGCATATTACCCGCATTCCCGCTGTCGACGGCCGCGTCATCGCTGACGCGGATCGCGTCGATTTCCACCCACCTTCATTCATGTATCATAACGGCCGTAAGCTCCTGCCGGGAGAATACGGATGCTATCGCAGCCATCTCATCGCCCTCGAGCAATTTGTCGCCAGCGGCGACAGGATGGCGATCATCATCGAAGATGATGTCGAGCTCAACGAGAGGCTGATACCGCGCGCGATCGCGGCGATGGACGGCGCTAAAGGCGCCCGTCTCGTCAAACTCGTTAACCATCGTCTCGTCGGCTTCAAACCGATCCACGGAACCAGTGAAAATGACGTTGTCGGCCGCTGCATGCATGGTCCGCAGGGCTCAGCTGCCTGTTACATCGTCAACCGCAAGGCTGCCAAGAAGCTGCTGACGACGCTGAAGCCCATGCTTCTTCCCTATGACGTCGCCCTGGAACGCGGTTGGTCCACCGGCGTCGAGACATTCACGACCTTTGAAAATCTTGTCGACTTCAGCCCCCATCGCGCCGATACCACGATCGGCAAGCGCGTACATTACCGCGCCGTAAAGCGGCACCCCCTGTTGCGGCTGACGGCACATTGGTTCCGCACCTGCGATCAGGTGCGCCGCTGGTACTACGCCATCGCGACGAAGCGGTAGCAGCGGCGCCAAGCCGGACCGGAAAATCGCTGCGCACTTTTCCTGGAATTGCTCCAGGAGGCGCCGGTATCGTGACAGGGCACGCGTCTATAGCTGCGCGACGTTATCAAGGTTCGGTTGGTCGACCGTCAGATCCGTCTCGCGCTCACGATAGACCAGATCGACCACTTCGCTGCTTGGCGTATAGCCGGAAACGAGATTTTGCAGCAGAGTTCTGGCCAGAGGAATGTCGTTTTCATCCAGCGCCGCCTCAAGTGCGGCAAGCCGCTTCGACAGCTCCGGCCATGGGAGAAAGTCTTCCTTGGCCTGCATGATGCGCGGATGACTGGTCGGCTGCGGGTTGTCGCCGATCAATAGCTCTTCATAGAGCTTCTCGCCCGGCCGCAGGCCGGTGATTTCGAGCTCGATATCGCCGTCAGGCTCGTCTTGATCCCGCACGGTCAGACCGGACAGTTCCACCATGCGGCGTGCGAGATCGGCAATGCGCACCGGTTCGCCCATGTCGAGCAGGAATACGTCGCCGCCGCCCGACATCGCGCCCGCCTGGATCACAAGCTGCGACGCCTCGGGAATTGTCATGAAATAACGGGTGATATCGGGATGCGTGAGCGTGATCGGTCCGCCGTCGCGGATTTGCTGACGAAAGAGGGGCACGACCGAACCGGAGGAGCCTAGCACGTTGCCGAAGCGCACCATGGCGAAATTGGTACTGTCGGTGCCGGGTTTGCGATCGGCGTCCATAGCCTGCAGCACCATTTCCGCCAGCCGCTTGCTCGCACCCATGATGTTGGTCGGGCGCACTGCCTTGTCGGTGCTGATGAGGACGAAATTTTCGACACCATGATCGCGCGCAGCCTCGGCCGCTATCTGCGTTCCCTGCACATTGTTACGGATGCCTTCGGCGGGATTGTATTCGACGAGCGGCACATGCTTGTAGGCGGCGGCATGATAGACGGTCTTCGGCCGCCAGGCCTGCATGATCTGCCTCATCCGCTGGCCATCCCGCACGGACGCCAGGAAGGGAATGATCCGTATATCGGCATAACCGGCGGAAGCGGCCGTCTTCTCCAGTTCGCCATGGATGGCATAAAGGGCGAACTCGCTCTGCTCGATCAGCAGCAGGGCGGACGGGCCGTTCTTCAGGATCTGGCGGCAGAGTTCGCTGCCGATCGAGCCGCCGGCGCCGGTGACCATGACGACCTTGCCGCGAATGTTCTTCTCGATCAGGCCGCGGTCGGGAGCGATCACGTTGCGGCCGAGCAGGTCTTCGATGTCAAGCTCACGCAGATCCGAAACCGCGACGCGGCCCTGCGCAAGCGCCGTCAGATCGGGCATGGTCCGCACGGTGACGCGGGCCTTGCGCATGTCTTCGAGGATTTCGTTGCGCCGCTGCCGCGTGGCGTTCGGCAGGGCGAGCAATACGCCCTTGATCTCGCCCGAGACAACGAGCGCCGGCAGATCGGCAGGATCGTAGATCGGCAGGCCGCCCATGATGCTGCCGTGCAGATTGCGATCGTCGTCGAGATAACCGACAACGTTCAGTTCGGCGCTGTTGGCAAGGGCGCCTGTAAGCTGGCGCCCGGAAGCACCCGCGCCGTAGACCAGCACCTTGCCAAGCTGATTGCGGTTGAGAAGGCGCTGATAGGCGTTACCGAGCCAGTAGCGCGTCCACATGCGCGACAGGCCGATCGCGATCAGCAATAGCAGCGGCTGCAAGATACCGACCGTGCGCGGCACGCCCGGCACGCTGATCGCGGTGAAAACCGTCATGAAGGCGAGCGCATAGATCGCCACCGCCTTGACGACCGTCACGAACGCCGAAAGACCGGCATAGCGGAAGATCGCACGATAAAGGCCGAGAACGATGAAGATCGGAATGGCGAGCAGAAGGGAGACGATGGCCGGCAGCCACTCGACGCCTTCGAGAATGACCCAATCGTCGAGGCGGAGACAGTAAGCAAACCAGACCGTCAGCACGCATAGGCTGGCATCGACCAGCAGCGCAAGCGCGCGCTTGGTAGAGCGCGGCAAAGCCAGAAACGGCAGAACGAGTTTATCCGCGGGCACCATCGGTCAGTTTTCCCTGGCGCCAGTCATCGGAGCAGCGCACCGCTTTTCTCGCATAGATTGTCTCACAAAGTATCATACAACGCGTAATGAGCAGATCGCGCTTCCATTAGCAAGATCCGATCATCTGCAGCGCCGATTTACATTTAGAACAGTCGGCGCGCAATTGCATCCTCAATGCTGAAAAAGCCGCCGAAACGAAAAGATGGAACGGCGGTCACTTGCCGAAATAGCTGCGGATAATCGGATGCCGAAACAGACCGATGAGAATGGCAAACGCCATGCCGAGACCGGCACCGAAGATCGCTCCGGCGATAAGACCGGCCACCATCATCACCTTGCGGCTCGGCCCATCGGCCTTCAGTGGCGCTTCCGCCTCGGAGATGACGCGGATATTGCTCTGCGACAGATCGTGAGCATCGCTCGCCTGTCCGGACCGTTTCAGAAGCGATTCATAAAGATCGCGCGCCGCGGTCGCCTTGCGCTGCAGCTCGTTCAGGCTGACGAGCTTGCCCGAGGTGTTGACCTGCGAGGCCTTCTGCACGGCAAGTTCCTTGGCGATATCCTGCTCGGCCTTCTGCGCCTGCTCGTAATCGGCGCGGGCCGATGTCATCTGCCGTTGCAGCTCCGCCCGGATTTCCGCGGCGAGGCTTTCCAGCGAGGACTTCGCGGCGAGCAGGCGCGGGTGGCGGGCGCCGAGCAGGCTTTGCAGGCTTCCGACATTGGCTGCCATCGTCGCATATTGCTGCCGCAGACTGCTCAATGCGGTCGACGTCACCCCCGACGAAGGATTGTTGGAGACGACTTCCTCGAAACTGAGCTTTCCGGCTGCATCGGCTCGGGCTTTCGCCTCGATCGTCTTCTGCTGGCTGGTGATAAGCAGGTCGTTCAGCGCGGTCAGGCGCTTGTCGGAAATCAGATTGCCCTCGACGGCCACCATATCGTTGTCGGCGCGGTAGGTCTCGACAGCCTTTTCGGCTGAGAGCACCTGCTGGCGCAAATCCTCAAGGCGGCTGTCCAACGCCGTATTGCTGCTCTTGAAGCTATTCGACGCCGCCTTGCTCTCTTCCTCCAGAAAGGAGGTGACGAGCTGATTGGCGATCCCAGCCGATTTCTGCGGATCGCCCGTCGTCACTTTCGCAGTCACGACATAGGTGCTGGATTCGCGGGCGATCTGAACGGCTTTCGCCAGGGCGGCCGTGGCCACATATTTTGCCGCCTCGCCGGTGGCGCCGCCATTGAATTTCGGGTCCTGATCGAGCCTCAATGCATCCACAACGCGCCCGAGCACCTTGCCCGAAGACAGGATCTGCGTCTGGCTTTCGATCATCGTGGTGATCAACTCAGGCGGCGTCGGCGCCTGCTGGGCGGAATCGGAGCCGCCGACCGGGCGGGGGTCGAAATAGAGGCTGGTCTCGGCGGTGAACTTCTGCGGAATAAGGGGAATGACAGCGCCGCCCAGTACCGCGCCGGCGCCTGCCAGGGCAAGAACCACAAGCTTCTTTGCCCAGATCGAAGCGATGGCCGATCGGAGATCGAGCAACGGCAACTTCACCGCCGGTACCGATGCCGTCGAAACAGCGGCAGACACCGGCGAAGCAGCAACCTGTTCGACGGTCGGGGTCGCCGCAGCAACAACCGGCTCGGCAATGGGGCCTGGTACCACCGGCTCCTCTGCATCGGATCGCTTCGGTGGGCTTTGCAGAACGCCGGCGTCCACGATAGGCGCTTTGGGCTCTTCGGAATGTGCTACGGGCTCGGCTGCGACAACGAAATCCCGAGGGCGCAAGACAGGACTGCGCGGGCGCACACCATCGCGCCGTCCATCAGACGGCTCGGTGTCGCGCCAACCCGCAAGTCGGTCCGATCGCTGGCTTCGTTCCATTGAGCTCATTACAGACTTTCAGTGCTTCGCAGGCGGATTCCACGCAGCAGACGCCTGAAGTTTAGAAAGGTTTGGCTAACGGAACATTAAGGACGCTTCCAGGAAATCGCGCCGCGGGCGTCAACGCAACCCATCCTTTCATCATTGCTCAACACCATGCTTCCTATGAAGAGCCATAGCCGCACGGAAGACAGGGACATGCCATGACCGCATCGATGAAGAAGTCTCTACGACGCCTGCTAGCGGCGGCCGTCATGCTTGCTTTCACGACGGACGCTGGAGGTGCATTCGCGGCCACGCAACTGTGTTATCGCGGCGTCAATCTCTCCGGAGCGGAATATGGCGAACGCGGTGGGGTCATCAATGTCAATTACACCTATCCGTCCGAACAGACCGTGCGCTACTTTGCCGAAAAGGGCATGAACACGATCCGCCTGCCCTTTCGCTGGGAACGGCTGCAGCCGGTGCTCGGGGCCTCGTTTGACGGTGACGAGCTGAAGCGCCTGAAGGATGCCGTCGACCTCATCCAGAAGCACGGAATGGCAGTCGTTCTCGACCCGCATAATTATGCCTATTACGACAAGACGCAGCTCAAGCAGCCTCCCGCGACGGATCTCGCATTCGGTGATTTCTGGGCGCGGCTCGCGGTCGAGTTCTCCAACCGCAAGGGCGTCGCTTTCGGCCTGATGAACGAACCGCACGACCTTAAGGCGCCCGATTGGCTCGAACTTGCCAATACCGCGATCCGCAGCATCCGTACCGTCGGCGCTCGCAATCTCGTTCTCGTGCCGGGCACGAACTGGACGGGCGCACACAGCTGGTCCGTCGATGTGCTTGGCGGTGGCGCAAATGGAACGGTCATGCTCGGCGTCAAGGATCCGCTCGATTTCTACGCCTTTGAATTTCACCAATATCTGGATTCCGACAGTTCCGGCACGCACCCGGTCTGCGATGGCACCGACAATGCCGTGAAGGGCATGAATGACGTCACCGACTGGCTGCGCAAGAACGGCAAACGCGGATTTCTGGGCGAATTCGGCGTCGCCGCCAATGATGGTTGCCTCGATGGCCTGGGGCAGATGCTCCACGTCATGGACGCCAACAGCGACGTCTGGCTCGGCTGGACCTATTGGGCTGCCGGTGATTGGTGGCCGCCTGAGGAACCACTCAACGTCCAGCCGCGCAATGGTCGCGACAAGCCGCAGATGAAGGTTCTTGCCGAGGACCTGAGCCGAAAGTCGCCCCTGGCGGCCTCATGCGCGCTGGTCAGGCCGGCGAAATGACCGCTGACGGGCAACCCGGCCCTTTGTCGCGAATCATCGGGCTGATATGTTGCCGCGGCCAGTGAAGACGCCACGACCTCGGATATCTCATGCAACGTTCAGGCGAAAAGCAGCCGATCAATTTCGTCATTCTCACGATTTCGCTGCTGGCGGTCTGCTATAACTGCATCCTGGCCTTCATCAATCACAATATCACGCCGTTGACGCCGAGCGCGGTCGTCTTGTCCGAAATATTGCTGCAGGTCGCCGCTTTCACCTATCTGCTGACGAAGGGCATATATGAGGAGGACATAGCGCCGCTCCTTTACCTGCTGCTGACGATCGTGCTGACGATCTTCGTCATCGCCATCAACAAGCAGGCCTATATCGATCATCTCCGCAATGTGATGATCATCTTCGCCTTTTCGATCATGGGGCGGCTGGCCAACGAGCGCACCGTCAAGCTCGCATTCAAGATTTCATGCTTCATCGTGCTTGCCGTGCTTGTCCTGGAAATCGTTTCGGTCAAGGAATATGTCGCGCTGTTCCATCCGGCCGAATATTTCCAGAATACGCGCGGCGTGCCGCCGGCGACCTATAGCGATATCGGCCTGTTTCGCGGCGCGCTCGGCTTCGAGGGCCGGTTCTCCTTCGGCCTGATCGACCACCGATCGTCCTCCATCTTCCTGGAGCAGGTCTCGCTTGCCAATTTCTGCGGCGTGATGGTGCTGTATCTGATCAGCTTTTCCAATCGCCTGGGATTATTCGACCGTCTGCTATTCTTCTCGACGGTCGTGCTGATCCTACTGACGAATGACACGCGCACGATGCTGATATTCAGCCTCGTCTGCGTTGCCGGCTATTTCATCTATCCATGGCTCCCGAAGACACTCGACCTACTGACGATGCCCGGGATCATCGTAGTCGGCTTCGTCATTCACGCGCTCGAGCCGAGCGTGACGGGCGATAATTTCGTCGGGCGCATCAATGGCACGGTGAAAGCGTTCCTCGGCATGGATCTGCAGAGCACGATCGGCCTGCAGCTCGATCAGGTCGGCATCTTCTTCGACAGCGGATATGTCTACATCATCTATGGCGCCACCATCTTCGGCCTGATCCTGTTCTGGCTCTACGCCTCGCTCTATCCGGGCGGTGAAACGGTCAACCAGCGACGCCTTGGCCATGCGCTTTCCCTTTTCCTCTTCCTCAATCTGATGATCGGCTCGACGGCGATCTTCTCCATGAAGACGGCCGGGCTCGTCTGGCTTCTTGTGGGATTCCTAAAATTCAACGAGGGAAGTCTGGCGAAACGGCCACAAGAGCTTTCGCTGGCAACCAGCGGCTGAGGCGGGGATACGCCGTTCGAAGACGCAACGGGAACGGCTTTTTGCCCGTCATCCTGCCTAAATATCCGTCGAAACATGACTGGGGGGAGGTATTTCCCAGACCTCCGATTTCATCTAAGCAGGCGGACATCCTCGGGATAGAAGAGAAGAGACATGACGAGCTATGTATTGACAGTTGCGTGCAAATCGACGCGCGGGATCGTTGCGGCGATCTCGAACTATCTGGCCGGGCAGGGCTGCAACATCGTCGACTCCAGCCAGTTCGACGATCTCGACACCGGCATGTTCTTCATGCGCGTCTCCTTCATCTCGGAAGAAGGTGTCGGTGAGACGGCGCTGGCCGAAGGCTTCAAGCCGATCGCCGAGAAGTTCGCCATGGACGTCGAGATCCACGATGCCAAGAAGCGCATGAAGGTGCTGCTGATGGTGTCGCGCTTCGGCCATTGCCTCAACGACCTGCTCTATCGCTGGAAGATCGGCGCCCTGCCGATCGACATCGTCGGCGTCATCTCCAACCATTTCGATTACCAGAAGGTGGTGGTCAATCATGACATCCCCTTCCACCATATTCCGGTGACCAAGGCCAACAAGCCGGAGGCGGAAGCCCGGATCATGGACGTGGTCGAGCAGACCGGCACCGAGCTGATCGTGCTGGCGCGCTACATGCAGATCCTGTCGGATTCCATGTGCCAGAAGATGTCGGGCCGGATCATCAACATCCACCATTCCTTCCTGCCGTCGTTCAAGGGCGCGAACCCCTACAAGCAGGCCTATGAGCGCGGGGTGAAGCTGATCGGGGCGACGGCGCATTATGTAACGGCCGATCTCGACGAGGGTCCGATCATCGAGCAGGATACGGCGCGCATCACGCATGCGCAGTCCGCAGAGGACTATGTCTCGATCGGCCGCGATGTGGAGAGCCAGGTTCTCGCCCGCGCCATCCATGCCCATATCCACTATCGCACCTTCCTCAATGGCAACCGCACCGTCGTCTTCCCGGCAAGCCCGGGTTCCTATGCCTCCGAGCGCATGGGGTGAGGCACCGAGGCTCGATTTGGGCCACCTTTCTTTCCTTTTCGCTCCGGCGCGCGATTTGATATCACCGTTCTCGAATCGCCCGGAGACTAAGGAGAGGACATGTCATTCTACCGCAATGGAACGCTGCTGCTCGCGGCGTTCCTTTTGAGCGCGCCAGCGTCGCATGCAGCAACAACGCAAGATGACCCTTCCAAGATCGATCTCGCCAAGCTGATCGAATGCACGACATACGACGTGCCCAGCTACAATAATTTCGCTCTATGGCTGACCGGGCCAGAAAGCGCCAAAGCCATGAAGCAGTTCGGTATGAGCGAGCTGCCGTCGGACAATCCCTTTCTGCGCGAATTCCAGCTTTCGTTGCCTGTGACCGTCTTCGGACGGCGGACGAACAGGATCGTCTTTACCTCCACAGGCCCCCTCGCCGTGCTCGATGAGGCAGATTCTCATTCGCTGGCCAAACAGCTTGGCGTGACAGCCTCGGTCGATCAGCCGAACAAGTTTCTTGGCGAGAAGGTCGTTCTGTCACACAAGGATCAGCAGGCAAATTCGGACACCGTGTTGGAAACGCGCATCTCGCTCAACGTCTCCACAGTCGATACCCATCCCGGTAAGACGCTGGCCGGTTGCAGCTATTCCATCGAGGTCGAATAGGCCCTTACGGCTAGCCGGCTGCATTCCGTGGCCTATCTTCCGTCCCATCGCTCGACAGCCCTATCTGCTTTGGGTAATTTTCTTTAATATGGAATGGTTTAGTGTCGATGCAAATGAACCATCCGGGGGGATGCCATGGCCGACGCCACGCTCGTGAACCGTATGCAACTGCCGAGACCGGACGTGACGCCGGACGAGGCGGCCGAAATCCTGCAGATGCATTACGGCCTGAGCGGGACGCTGACCGAGCTCGGCAGTCAGCAGGACCGCAACTACCGCATCGATGCCGGCGATAATGCCTATGTGCTGAAGATCTGCCGGGCGGAATACGAGCTGGTCGAGCTCGAGGCGCAGAACGCCGCGATCCGTCACCTGCACGCCAAGCCGGACGCGCCGCGCGTGCCTGAAATTGTGCCCTCTCTCAATGGCCGCGATATTCTCACCGTTACCCTTCGTGAACAGGATTATCTCGTTCGGCTGCTCGGCTTTCTTCCGGGCCAGACGCTGACGCGGCGCAGGCATCTGTCGCCTGCCGCAGCCGCAGGCTTAGGCGCACTTTCGGCCCGGCTTGCCCGAGATCTTGCCGATTTCGACCATCCCGGTCTTCATCGAAACCTGCAATGGGACCTGCGGCGCGCCGGGCCGGTCGCCGTGCAGCTGCTGTCGGCGATCACGGACCACGAGGCGCGCGACCGCATCGCCAAGGCAATGGTGGCGGCCGTCAAGCGCATCCAGCCGCTGGCAAGCGAATTGCGCGTGCAGCCCGTGCATCACGATGTCACCGACGACAACGTCGTCAGCCATCCGGATGCTCATGGACAGCTCGTCCCCGACGGCGTTATCGATTTCGGTGATATCATTCAGGGCTGGCTGGTCGGCGATCTCGCCGTCACCTGCGCATCATTGCTGCACCATGCGGACGGCAACCCCTTCTACATCCTTCCCGCCATCAAGGGCTATCATGCGGTCTATCCGCTGACAGAGGCAGAGGGCAAGGCGCTTTGGCCGCTGATCGTCGCGCGCGCCGTCATCCTTACTGCCAGCAGCGAACAACAGCTTGCCATCGACCCCGACAATGAGTATGTGCGCGGCAATCTCGATTTCGAACGTGAGATTTTCGATGTCGCGACCGGCGCACAGCCGGATGTGATGGAAGCCGCGATCCTCAAGGCGATCGGCTTCGATGTCGCGCCAATCGCGACTGACGGCTGGGCGCCGCTACTGCCCGACATCGATCCCTCGCAGATTGCCGCGATCGATCTTTCCGTCACCGGCCCCGACTTTATCGACGGCAACTGGCAGAAGCCGGATATGGACTGGCGGCTGCTTGCCCAAGCGGCAATCGCCTCCGGAACTGCGGCGACGCGCTACGGTGAATTCCGCCTGTCTCTCGCCGCGCCGCTTAACATGATACAGCCGCAGAATTTCGCCCTGCATTGCGATATCTGCCTACCGGCGGGCGCCGCTGTCGCCGCACCCTTTGCCGGCCTGCTGCAACGGCAAGGCCAGCATTTCGTGCTGGTCGGCGACGAAGTGAGCCTGCATCTCGACGGCATCGAGAGTGCTCTTGAGGATGGAGCGGCCGTCGAGCAAGGAGCTACAATCGGGACCATCGGCAGCGAGGGCTCGGCAATCGGGGGATTGCGCATCCAGCTTTGCCGCGTGCCCGGCCTTGTGCCGCCGCTCTTCGCGACAGCGGATCAGGCAGAGGGCTGGTCAGCCATCTCCCCCTCGCCTGCTGCTCTCTTGAACCCGGCCTGCGAAGCGCCGCGGCCGGATCCATCCACGCTGCTGTCATTGCGCAACGCCCGCTTCGCCAAGCCGCAGAAGCACTATTACGAGTTCCCGCCGCAAATCGAGCGCGGCTGGCGCGAATTCCTGTTCGATACGCAGGGACGCTGCTACCTCGACATGGTCAACAACGTGACGACGCTCGGACATGCCCATCCGCGCCTGACGGCAGCAATCGCCCAGCAATGGTCTCGCCTCAATACCAACTCTCGCTTCCACTATGCCGCTGTCGCGGAATTCTCCGAGCGGCTGGCGGCGCTGGCGCCTGATGGACTCGACAGCGTCTTCCTCGTCAATAGCGGCTCGGAAGCCAATGATCTTGCGATCCGCCTCGCCTGGGCGCACACGGGCAAGAGGAACATGCTCTGCCTGCTGGAGGCCTATCACGGGTGGACCGTTGCGAGCGATGCCGTCTCCACCTCGATTGCCGACAATCCGCAGGCGCTGACGACACGGCCGGAGTGGGTGCATCCTGTCCTGTCTCCCAATACCTATCGCGGCCCGTTCCGCGGCCCAGATTCGGGGATCGACTATCTCAACGATGTCACGGCCAAGTTGCAGGCCATCGATGAAAAGGGACAGGGGCTTGCCGGCTTCATCGCCGAGCCGGTCTATGGCAATGCCGGCGGTATCGCGCTGCCGCATGGCTATCTTGCCGGCGTCTACGATGCAGTACGGCAGTGTGGCGGCCTTTGCATAGCCGACGAAGTGCAGGTGGGCTACGGCCGGCTCGGCGAACACTTCTGGGGCTTCGAAACCCAGGGCGTCGTGCCCGATATCATCACAATCGCCAAAGGCATGGGCAACGGCCATCCGCTCGGCGCCGTCATCACCCGACGCGAGATCGCCGAATCGCTGGAAAAAGAAGGCTATTTCTTTTCTTCCGCCGGCGGCAGCCCGGTCAGCTGCGTCGTCGGCCTCACCGTGCTCGATATCCTTAGGGATGAGAATCTACAGGAAAATGCCCGCGTCATCGGCGACCGGCTGAAGGCCGGGCTGATCGCTCTCATGGATCGCTTCCCGCTGATCGGCGCCGTGCATGGCACGGGGCTTTATCTCGGCGTCGAATTCGTGCGCGACCGCGAAAGCCTGACGCCGGCCACCGAGGAGACGGCTGCGATCTGCGAGCGCCTGCTCGATCTCGGAGTCCTCATGCAGCCGACTGGCGATCACCTAAACGTGTTGAAGATCAAACCGCCGCTATGCCTCGCACCGGAGAGCGCCGATTTCTTTGTGACGGCCCTGGAAAAGGTGCTGGAAGATGGATTTTGACGATCCCGGCGCGCCATTAACCATTTAGGTGTTTTAGCGGCAGGTGAATTTTAATGCGCCGGGGCATTGTCGAATCTCGCGGCAGCTCCTATCTCTGTCCCGGTGATCGGCGAGCCTTACCGGGCACGGGTGGCAATGAGAAGGCAATTAAGACAACCTTCCCTGCAACCTCCGGAGCTCGGAATTTTATTTTCCCGATCGTCGATATTTTGACATCTTTCGGAATATGTTTCTGAAGATGCGGCTGCTATTATCTACTAATACAGTGGATAATGGTGCACTCACCGGGTCTCTGCTACTGGGGCCCTAACAAGTACAACGCCAATTGAGGAAGTGACATGCTGAATAGAAAAGTCATTGCTTCGTTCCTTGGGCGGCCCGTGCTTGGCAATGACCGTTCGGGCGCGCTCTCCCGCCCGTGCTGTCGAATGTGACGTTCGTCCTCCTTCCCGGAATAAGACAGTCAATTCGCCATGTCTGCGCCGTGCGTGCGCAGAGGGAGTCTATTTATGAAGAAGCAAGTCATCGAATACGCCGGCGTTCCCGTCGGCATCGTCGTTCCTGATCAGGATCGGCTCAAGTTCATCGCCGTAAAATATCATGTCCATGATCTGGACGAGCAGCATTTCAGAAATGCGGACGAAGTGAAGCTTGCGATCCGCGATCTCCTTTCCCGCCAGCAGGCCAAGCCGATCCATGTTTGATGGGTCGGATTACCTGCGCTTTTACTCAATCCCATCCCCAGCCCTCACCCTTTGATAGAATCAGGGTGGGGGCTTTTTCTTGCGCGCAAGTCGCCGTACCGGCTTATGTCTCATGCCCGCGTTCATATGCGAATGCCCGTAGCCCTAGCTTAAAAGGCGCATGGTGACACGCCTCTCGACCAAACCCATCTTGTCTTTTCACCCTCTTTACGGTCCTATCGCCATGACGACCTCGCGTTGTAAGCGGCGAAGGATTTTTTATTGGCTGACCTCCTCAATCTCCTGACCGATATCGAAGGCGTTGCCGTCGGTCACTCCACCGATCTTGCACTCGGCTCGGGCGTCACCGCCATCGTCTTCGATGAGCCGGCTATCGCCTCCTGTACCGTTCTCGGCGGCGCGCCAGGCGGGCGAGATACCGCATTGCTGGACCCTGCAATGACGGTCGGCACAGTGGATGCTCTCGTGCTCTCGGGTGGATCGGCCTTCGGGCTCGATGCCGCAGGCGGCGTGCAGGCAGGCTTGCGGGAGATCGGCCGCGGTCTGCAGGTCGGCGATGCGCTGGTGCCGATCGTGCCGCAAGCGATCCTGTTCGATCTCATCAACGGCGGCAACAAGGATTGGGGACTGCACTCGCCCTATCGCGATCTCGGCTATGCTGCCTTCAAGGCCGCAGATAAAGGACCGTTTGCACTTGGAAGCGTCGGCGCCGGTACAGGCGCCACCACGGCAACGGTCAAAGGCGGCCTCGGCTCGGCAAGCGCCGTCAGCAGCAGGGGATACAGGATCGCCGCCATCGTCGCCGTCAATGCACTCGGTTCCGCGACCATCGGCGAGGGTCCGCATTTCTGGGCAGCTCCCTTCGAGCAAAATGGCGAATTCGGCGGCCTCGGCATGCCGCAGGTGGCCGATTCGCGCTTGCGGCTGAAGGGCACGAACATCACCGCCACGACCATCGGCACAGTCATCACCGACGCCCAGTTGACCAAGGCGGAGGCGCATCGCCTCTCCATCTCAGCCCATGACGGCTTCGCCCGGGCACTCCTGCCGACGCATCTGCCGCTCGACGGCGATACCGTGTTTGCCGCCTCTACCGGCAAGCATTCCCGCGACGATATGCCTGGTTTCATGGAGCTCTGCCACCTTGCCACTATCGTCATGGCGCGCGCCATCGCCCGCGGCGTCTATGAGGCGACGGCGCTGCCGGTCGAAAGTGGGCAAGCGGCGTGGCCGGATCGCTTCGCCAAGCCCGCCGTCTAAAGGGAGATCCCGCGCATGCAGATCCGCGCGTTGATCTATTTCGACGAGCTGGTGCGCACCAATTCGATGCGCCAGGCGGCTGAAAACCTGAACGTGGCGCCGACGGCCATCAGCCGCCAAATCGAGAACCTCGAATATCACTTCGGCACGCAGCTGGTCGAGCGCAGCGCCCGCGGCATCAAATTGACGGCTGCCGGCGAATTGCTGGCGGAGCGCGCCGGCCGGACGCTGCGCGAGCTCGACCACGTTCACCAGCTGATCGAAGATCTCAAAGGCCTGCAGCGCGGAACCGTCAGCATCTATGCTAACGGCGCGTCGGTCGCCAATATCCTTGCTCCGGCGCTGGCCGAGTTCAGCCTGCGCTATCCGCATCTGCGCTTCGAAGTGACGATCACCAGCGCCCGCGGCGCCATCGAAGCCGTCAGCAATGCCGAGGCCGACATCGCAGTGACGCTGTTTGCCCCGCCGCTTTCCGGCACAAAGGTACGCCTGCGTTCCGAGCTGATTTATGACGTGATCGCTGCCGCCTCTCATCCGCTTGCGAGCGTCAGCGAGATCACGCTTGCGGAAATCGCGTCACACGCGCTTGCCGTCCCCGATCGCTCCTTCGGCGCAAGGCAGGCCTTCGACGCGCTGTTCGAACGTGAGGGGCTGAGGCTCGATCCAGTCTTTGAGACCGGCTCGCTGGAAATGCAGAAGGAGCTGGTGCTGCGCGGGGCGGCAATCACCATGCTGCCGGCACTCACCGTTCAAAGGGAGATCAAGGCGGGGCAGCTCGTCGCACGGCCCGTTGCGGGCGGCATGGGGGTGCGGACGCCAGTCGATCTCTGTGTCGCGCCCGATCGCCAGCTCTCCTTTGCGGCCGGCAAGCTGCTCGACTTCATCGAGCGCTTCATGCGTCAGCAACTTTCCGCCAAGGGGAGGCAGGATTGAATCCAACATTGTAGAAGACAAACCAGTGTAGCGATTTCGGCTACACCGAGCACACATCTTCGGAATTGTGTGTGCGCCTATGAGATGACACTATCCTGAAAAAGACCGCAGCCGGAGGGAAGCCGGACATGCGGGCAAAAAGCAAGGGAACCGACATGACCAAGTTTTCACGCCCGAGCCTGGGCGACGTCGCGCGCCGGCTTGCCTATGGCGCCACAGTTTCCGCCGGCCTGCTGCTGATGATGGGCCTCACACAGGCTGAGGCCGCGAAGACGACACTCAATCTCGGCATGAGCGTCGAGCCGACAGGTCTCGACCCGACGATCGCCGCGCCCGTCGCGATCGGCCAGGTCACCTGGCAGAACATTTTCGAGGGCCTGGTTGCCATCGACCAAAACGGCAAGATCGTGCCGCAGCTTGCCAAGAGCTGGGAAATCTCGCCTGACGGCCTGACCTATACGTTCAAGCTGCAGACCGGCGTGAAATTCCACGACGGCGAAGCCTTCGATTCAGCTGCCGCCAAGTTCACGCTCGATCGCGCTCGCGGCGCCGATTCCGTCAATCCGCAGAAGCGCTTCTTCTCAACCATCGCCTCGATCGACACGCCGAATGCGGAAACGCTTGTACTGCATCTGTCCTCGCCGACCGGCAGCCTGCTCTATTGGCTTGGCTGGCCGAGCTCCGTCATGGTCGGGCCGAAATCCTCGGCCAACGACAAGACGACACCCGTCGGCACTGGTCCGTTCAAATTCTCCTCCTGGACGAAGGGCGACCACGTCGACCTTGTCAAGAACCCGGACTACTGGAACAAATCGGTCGACATGAAGCTCGAGAAGGTAACCTTCCGCTTCATTTCCGATCCACAGGCCGAGGCCGCCGCGCTGAAGGCCGGCGATCTCGATGCCTTTCCGGAATTCGCCGCGCCAGAGCTCATGAGTTCCTTCGAGGGCGACGTCAGGCTGACGACCAAGATCGGCAATACCGAGCTCAAGGTCGTGGCCGGCATGAACAATACCCGCAAGCCCTTCGACGACAAGCGCGTGCGCCGGGCGCTGATGATGGCGCTCGACCGCAAGACGATCATCGAGGGCGCATGGTCGGGTTTCGGTACGGCGATCGGCAGCCACTATACGCCGAACGACCCCGGCTATAAGGATTTGACCGGCACGCTGCCCTATGACGCCGCCAAGGCCAAGGCGCTGCTTGCCGAAGCCGGCTATCCGAATGGTTTCACCTTTACCATCAAGACGCCGCAGATGGCCTATGCACCGCGCAGCGCCCAGGTCATGCAGGCCATGTTCGCCGATATCGGCGTGACGATGAACATCGAGCCGACGGAATTCCCGGCGAAATGGGTGCAGGACGTCTTCACCGGCCGCAATTACGACATGACCATCGTCGCCCATGCCGAGCCGCTGGATATCGATATCTATTCGCGCGACCCCTATTACTTCAACTACAAGAACCCGGCCTTCAACGAGTTGATGAAGAAGATCCAGCTGACCGCCGATCCCGCCGAGCAGAACAAGCTCTATGGCGAGGCGCAGAGCATTCTTGCCGAAGATGTGCCCGCCCTCTTCCTCTTCGTCATGCCGAAGCTAGGAGTGTGGGACAAGAAGCTGAAGGGTCTTTGGGAGAACGAACCGATCCCGTCCAACGTGCTGACCAACGTTTCCTGGGAAGATTGACCGCTCCGACAGTTTGATTGGGCATGATCTTGGTATTTCTTTCGCGCATGACCACCAACTCCTTCTCCCCAGCGGGGAGAAGGTGGCCCAAAGGGTCGGATGAGGGGGCTGCCACGCCGAAAATTGCCTTTTGCTTGCGCTCAAGGCACTCAGGATTTCATCCCTCGTCCCCCTCAACCGCCCTATCGGGCACCTTCTCCCCGGTGGGGAGAAGGAGGTTTCAAAGGTCGCACCAACTCTACATTCCTAGCCGGATTAGCCTGGCCATGGACTTGCTATGATCGTACTGCTCACCCGCCGGATTTTCGGACTTGTGCTGACGCTGATCGCGGTCTCGCTGCTGCTCTTTGCCGTCATGGCGCTGCTGCCGGGCGACCCGGCCGCCATCACGCTCGGCACCTCGGCGACGCCGGAAACGCTGGCCGCGCTCCGGCATAATATGGGGCTCGATCAACCGCTGATCGTGCGCTACGGGCATTGGCTCGCCGGCGCGCTGGTGGGTGATCTTGGCACGTCCTATACCTATGGTGTTCCGGTCGCAGGTCTCATTGCCGAGCGGCTTGCCGTCACCCTGCCGCTTGCGCTGCTTGCCATACTGTTGTCGGTTCTTGTCGCCGTACCGCTCGGCGTTGCGGCAGCGGCAAGACGCGGCGGCGTCTTCGATATCATCGCCACACTGTTTTCGCAGATGGGCATTGCCGTGCCGGGCTTCTGGGTCGGCCTCCTGCTGGTGCTTGTGTTTGCCACATCGCTCGGCTGGATGCCGGCCGGCGGTTTTCCCGGTTGGGAGAGTGGATTCTGGCCTGCCGCAAAGTCGCTGGTGCTCCCGGCCGCTGCCCTTGCTCTGCCGCAGGCGGCGGTGCTGACCCGTGTGACGCGCTCGGCCGTGCTCGACACGCTGCATGAGGATTTTGCCCGCACGGCGATCGCCAAGGGCCTGTCGCGCAGCCGCGTGCTCTGGGGTCATGTGGTGCCGAATGCGCTGGTGCCAGTGCTGACCATTCTCGGACTGCAATTCACCTTTCTCGTCGCCGGCGCCGTGCTGATCGAAAATGTCTTCACCCTGCCCGGCCTTGGCCGCCTCGCCTATCAGGCACTCAGCCAGCGCGACGTCATCGTGCTTCAGGATGTCGTGCTGTTCTTCGCCGCCCTCGTCATCGTCGTGAATTTTCTGGTCGATCTCTCCTATCTCGTCATCGATCCGCGATTGCGAGCAGGAGGTGCGCGATGACTGCAGTCGAGACCAAAATTGCCGCGCCGTCTTCTCGCCGTCGTTTTCGGGCGCTGCGGCGGATGAATCTCATCGTCGGTGCCATCATCATCCTTGCACTCTTCTGCGTCGCTCTCGTCTCGCAGTTCTGGACGCCAGTGCCGCCGGCGAAGATGCAAATCCTCCACAAGCTGCAGCCGCCCTTCGGCTTCGGGCTCCTCGGCACCGACCAGATCGGCCGCGACGTCCTGTCGATGCTGATGGCGGGCTGCTGGAATTCGCTTTCCATTTCCGTATCATCGGTCACGATCGGCGGGACGATCGGAACGATCATCGGTGTCGCCGCCGCCGCCCAACGAGGGTTATTCGAGGCGCTAGTGATGCGGGCCTGCGACGTGATCTTCGCCCTGCCGCCAATCCTTTCGGCCATGATCCTCGGCGCATTTCTTGGGACGGGGCGCTCAACGGCAATTATCGCCATTGCCGTCTTCATGGTGCCGGTCTTTGCCCGTGTCGCGCTCGGTGCGGCCTTGCAGGCGTGGAGCCGCGACTATGTGCTGGCGGCGCGCGCCATCGGCAATACGCAGCTCTCCATCACGCGCCGCCATGTCCTGCCAAACATCATGGGCAGCATCATCGTCCAGGCGACGATCCAGCTCGGCCTTGCGATCCTCACGGAAGCCGGGCTCGCCTTCCTGGGTCTCAGCGTGCCGCCGCCGGCACCGACCTGGGGGCGGATGCTGGCCGATGCGCAGACCTATTTCCACGTTGCGCCTTGGCTCGCCCTGCTGCCGGGGCTTGCCATCGCGCTCTCCGTGCTCGGCTTCAACCTGCTCGGCGACGGGCTGCGCGATCTCCTCGACCCCCGTGAGGCGACGCGCTGATTGCGACATAAAGAGTATAGATCATGACCGAACCTACCGATCTTTCCATCCGAGACCTCAGGCGCCAATTTGCCGACAAGAGCCTGTCCCCCAGCGAATACTGGCTGGCGCTCGAGACGCATATCGAGGCATGGGAGCCGACTATCGCTGCTCTCTATGCCTATGATCCCGAGGATGCCTGCAAACAGGCCGCGGCCTCCACGGAACGCTGGGCCAAGGGTGCGCCGCTTGGGACCTTGGACGGGATTCCGGTGACATTGAAGGAGCTGATCGCCACCAAGGGCCAGCCCGTGCCGCTCGGTACGGCGGCCGTCGAGCTCATTCCCGCTGCCGAAGACGCCCCGATCGCCGCCCGCATGCGCGAGGACGGAGCAGTGATTTTCGCGAAAACCACCTGCCCCGATTACGGCATGCTCTCCTCCGGCCTTTCAAGCTTTCACAAGCTCAGCCGCAATCCTTGGGACCCCAGCCAGAATCCGGGCGGCTCCAGCGCCGGCGCATCGGCGGCGGCGGCAGCCGGCTACGGACCGCTGCATATCGGGACCGATATCGGCGGCTCGATACGCCTGCCAGCTGGCTGGACCGGCATTTTTGGCTTCAAGCCGAGCAATGGCCGTATTCCGATCGATCCCTATTATCTCGGGCGATGCGCCGGACCGATGACCCGCACGGTCGAGGATGCCGCCTTTTCCATGGCGACGCTCTCGCGCCCCGACTGGCGCGACAGTACCAGCCTGCCGCCGAATGAGATCGACTGGATGGATCTCGATATCGACGTCCAGGGCATGAAGATCGGCCTGATGCTGGATGCCGGCTGCGGGCTGCCTGTCGAGGACGAGATACGCGATGCCGTCGCTGCTGCCGCCAAGCGCTTCGAGGAAGCGGGCGCCATCATCATCGATGTCGCGCCGGTGCTGACGAGGCAGATGCTGGATGGGCTCGACGCCTTCTGGCGCGCCCGCTTCTGGGGCGACATGACGGCACTGAGCGAGGAGCGCCGCAACAGCATTCTGCCCTATATCTATAGCTGGGCGAAGGGCGGCGCAGAGATCAGCGGCGTCGATGCCGTTCGCGGCTTCAACCAGACCTACGAGATGCGCAAGAGCTGCGCCAAGCTCTTCGCAGAGGTGGATGCCGTGCTTTCGCCGACCAATCCGATCGTCTCCTATCCCGCCGAATGGGCTTCCCCTACCAACGACCCGGCGCGACCTTTCGAGCACATCGCCTTCACCGTTCCGTGGAACATGTCGGAGCAGCCGGCCGCCTCGATCAACTGCGGCTTTTCCCGCTCCGGCATGCCGATCGGCATGCAGATCGTCGGCCCGCGCTTCGACGACATGCTGGTGCTTCGTCTCTCGAAGGTCTTCGAGGACTGGAGCGGCGGCGTGACGAACTGGCCGAAGCGGCCGAGTTGACACCGTTGGCCTGTGAATAAAGACCAGACTGGAGCGAGGAGGCTCTGAAATTGCAGAATACAACTGTAGCCGCGCTTCTGTATGAGTTCTTGTTTGAGGTTAACCGGAAAATAGACAACGACCAAGAACACGCCGACATTTACTCATTCCCCGACGAGAATGGCGTCCTTCGTGAAGCATTCAGCCATGAATATATGGGCAATTGGGAGTGGCCAGCTGGAGCGCTTGAAGACGTTGGTGTCCTCAAGCCTATCAAATCAAATTCGCACTTTCCGGGACCGTACTTCCACCCAGTCATGACCTTGGACGAATGTGCAACGGCCGACTTTTCGCAATATGAAACATTCGACAATTATTGTGTTGCAATGTTCTCCTTTGAATACCTGCACAGTCACTTTTCCTATAACTTGAACAAACGGTCGCCGCGCTTTCTAGAAGCTGTTGTTTTCAAGGATGATATTTTTCGGACCCAGGACGACGGAGAAGTCATCTTTGACAACGCGCGCTTTCAAGAGAAAGTCATGGCGCATTGGGATGCAATAGATGTTCGTCGCATCCTTCCCAGAAGCGGCGCTTAGCCTCGCTGGATGCACGCTCCAACTAATCGCGCCGCAAAGGCACGGAAAGACCGACCTTCACCCGATCCATCGTGACGAGCGACTTGAATTTCGTGACATTCGGATTGTCATAAAAAAGGCGCCGGGCGACGTCCTCATAGGCAGACATGCTGGTGACGACGACGATCAACACGAAGTCTGCCTCGCCGGTGACACCGTAGCATTGCTGGACTTCGGGCGCTTCGAGGAAGCTGCGCTTGATCGCATTGATGAGGTCGTAGCGTTCGTTTGCGATATGCACCTCGACGACGATGGTGATCGGCAAGCCCACGGCCGCCGGATCGACGACGGCGATATTGGCCTGAATGACGCCGCTTTGCTGCATCCGCTTGATACGCCGCTGCACGGCGGGGGCCGACAGATTGACCCGTTCACCGATCTCGCGTTGCGGAACGGTATTGTCCTTCTGAAGAATCTCAAGAATTGCCAGGTCGAACTCATCGAGATCGGCGGGTTTGCGCATTTCAATACATCCTTACCGCAATGAGGAAACAAAATTGCATGAAAGCCGTCAAAATGGAGCCAAATCCTCTTTCCTTATGTACTAGCTTTGCGCCACACATCATCTGACTTGCAAAGGCACGAGAATGTCACAGCCGGACACCGAATACGATATGCGCAGCCAGAGCCTCGGTGAAAGCGACGATACGAAGGGCTTTCTCCTTGGTCTCGTGGCGATGATTCTCGCGGCGCTGGCCATGAGCATTTCTCCGAGCCTCGTGCGTCTTGCCGATGTCGGGCCTTTCGCCAGCGCCTTCTGGCGTGTCTTTCTGGCGCTGCCGATCCTTTGGATATGGATGCGATACGCGGAGGTCGCGGAGCCCAATGCGCCTCGCGCCAGCTTTACGATACCGACGATTCTCGCCGGCATTGCCTTCACGGGCGACCTGTTCTTCTGGCATCTCTCGATCATGCGGACGACGATTGCCAACGCCACCTTCTTCGCGACGATGGCGCCGCTATGGGTCGTGATCTTCGGCTGGCTCCTGCTGAGGCAAAGGGTCGGTCGCGCCACGCTTCTTGGCCTCCTCGTCTGCCTTGCGGGCGGCACGGCGCTCGTCGTCCAAAGCCTGGCATTCAATCCGGACCGAGCCGTTGGCGATGCACTCGCGATCATCACCGGCGCGTTCTTCGGCCTTTATTTCCTGGCGGTCGGCGCAGCGCGGCCAGGGACCAATGCCGCGCGCGTCACTTTCGAATTGAGCGTCATAACCTCGGCGATCCTGTTCCTGATCGCCTTCTTCTTCGAGCCGCGCATATTGCCGCAGTCGATCTCGGGATGGTGCGTGCTTCTGGCGCTTGGCCTCATCAGCCACGCCGGCGGACAAGGCCTGCTTTCGGTCGCGCTCGGAAGACTGCCGACCGTATTCTCCTCGCTCGTCATTTTCCTGGAATCGATCGCGGCCGCTCTTTTCGCCTGGTTCCTGTTCGGGGAAAATGTCACGCTGCTGCAGGCTCTTGGCGGCATCGTCATCGTTGCCGGCATCTGGATAGCACGCCCTCGCACGCCGTAAGACCGCCGCCACGGCAAATGCCGGATGGGTTGTCGCAACAGGGTTTCGGAGCGCAGTCAGTCGATGAAACGGCGATAGCCTGTCGGTCTTTCATAAAGCCAGCCGATGCGCTCGATGGCGGCGGCGAAATTCTCACGGGCGACGGTCATGGTATGGCCGTTGGCGTGGACGATGGTTTCGGGATCTTCCATGATCGCGACATGCCCCTTCCAGAAGACGAAATCGCCGCGCTTCAACTCCTCGCGCTCGATTGGCTGGCCGAGGCCGGCGGCCTGCATGTCGGTATCGCGCGGTGCGACGCGGCCCGTCATCGACAGTGCCAGCTGTACCAGCCCTGAGCAATCGATGCCGAGGCCCGAGCGGCCGCCCCAGAGATAGGGTGTCTCGATGAAGCGTAAGGCGACATCAACGAAGTCGCCGCCCTTGTTGTAACCAATCGGCTGGACGTGCTTTGCGAAGATCGCGGTTCCATCCTCCAGGACGACATAGTGATTGCCCCGCGCCTCTGCCGGGCCGGTCACATGTACGAGACTGCCCATGGAGAGGATCGCAGCATGTGGCTTGCGCAGCTCCGGCTCGGGATAGAGGAAAGTGCGCTGCGGGACGACGATATGGGTCGGAGCCGCCGCGCCCTCCTTGATCGCCGTTTCCGGAAGATAGCCGACATAGCCGTCAGACAGAGCCTTGATCCAGCACCAGCCGTCGCGGCGCTCGAATATCGTCACCTCTTCGCCCATCAAGAGCTCGGTATCGATGCCCGAGGCGAGATCTGGCTTCGGCCGGAGCGCAACGACCGGCACGGCAACGCGCGCGCCAATACCCTCGACGAAACGCTCGGCCTCAACCTTGCCTTTGAGAGAAACCTCGGCAAGATCGGGTCTGAAAGCATTGAGACGGCGGTCGAGCATCATGGTGAAATTCCTGAGGTTACAATTTTCGACCGTGCTCGATGATGAGATCGCCGAGTTTTTCAAGATAGAGCGCGCCGGTGACTGTTCGCTTAATGATGACATTGCGGCGATCGCGATCGTCGCGTACGCGGTCGACCAATCCCATCACTCCCATGGTGTCAAGCGCCCGGGTGATGACCGGCTTGGTGACGCCGAGCGTAGCGGCCAGGCCGCGTACGGTATGCGGCGGCGGCACAAGATAGATCTGCAGCAGAATCGCCGTCTGCCGCAGCGTCAAATCATGATCCTCGCGGCGCACCTGAGCGAGCGTCACGCCATGCCAGAGGCCGAGAGCCTGCGAGGCGGTGAGTTCAAGCGGCAAGAGCAACCCCGAAATTCGTTACGCTGCCGTTCCAGTCTCGACCAAGATCGTGGCGGTTTCAAGGGGAATTCACCGCCCTTCCCCGTAACGCGCGGAGAAGGACCGGCAGCCACCTACCGTACGCTCTGCCTGATATAGTGATAGAGCGCCCGGATCGCCTGAGCCTCGCCGCCGCCGGGCGAATGCGGACGTTCGCTCGGTGCCCAGCCAAAGATGTCGAAATGCACCCAGCTCGGTGTCTTCGTCACGAAGCGCTTGAGAAACAGGGCGGCCGTAATGGCGCCGGCCATGCCGCCTGATGGAGCATTGGTGATATCGGCAAATTTGGTGCGGATATCCTTATCGTAGCCCATATAGAGCGGCATGCGCCACAGCGGATCATCCGTCTCCAGGCTCGCCTCGGTCAGATCGCTGGCAAGTTCGCTATCGTCGGTGAAGAAGGGCGGCAGGTCGGGGCCGAGCGCGACGCGGGCAGCACCCGTCAGCGTCGCCATGTCGATCATCAGGTCCGGCGCGTCCTCGTCGGCATAGGCAAGCGCATCGGCGAGGATCAGCCGCCCCTCGGCATCGGTATTGTCGATCTGCACGGTCAGGCCCTTGCGGCTCTTGTAAATATCGCCAGGGCGGAAGGCATTGGCCGATATCGAATTCTCGACGACCGGAATGATGACGCGCAGGTCGACCTTGAGCTTGGCGTCCATGATCATCAGCGCTAGGCCCATGACGTTGGCGGCACCGCCCATGTCCTTCTTCATCAGCAGCATCGAGGATGCCGGCTTGATATCGAGGCCGCCGGTGTCGAAGCACACGCCCTTGCCGACCAGGGTGATGCGGCGATGACCCTTCTTGCCCCAGCGCAGCTCCAGAAGGCGCGGCGCATCGGCGCTCGCACGCCCCACCGTATGGACCAGCGGGAAATTCTCCTTCAGGAGATCATCGCCGATGATGACGGACATCTCAGCCTTGTAGTGCTCGGCCAGCGCCCGGAAGGCGGCTTCGAGCTGTTCCGGACCCATGTCATTGGTCGGCGTGTTGATGAGATCGCGGGCGAGAAAGACGCCTGCAAGCTGGCGCTTGATATCGGCGGCATCGGCATCGCGCGGGATCATCAATGTCGGCGCCGCAGCTTTTTCGGATTTGTAGCGGTCGAAGCGATAGCTGCCGAGACCGAAACCAAGCGAGAGCCGGTTCGCCGTCAGCGGCGCCGTCTCAATATGCCAGGCGCCGGCCGGCAGGCTGCGTGCCAGCTTGCCTGTGAGGAAGGGTTGTTCGGACGGATTGGAGCCGAGACCGAACAGAGCTCCGCCAAGATGCCCTTCAGCGGTCGGGATCAACAACAGCGAGCCGCTCTCTGCCTTGTAGCCCGCCTTGCGTGCCCAATCGAGCGCGATGGGATCGATGGTACCCGTCTCGATATGCGCCGGGGTGACGGCAAAGATCGGCAGGGTCGCGCCACCCTTCGAATTGAAAGGCGTCGCGCGCTCGATGAATTGAAAGGGGGCCATGACTATCCTTTGGCGGTGACTGAGAGGAATCGAGAGTTAACTGTCTGTTAGGGTTAACAGATTATTGCTGGAGCGAACATTGCGTCGAACCTTTCCCTGTTCCGATTCTAGGCCGGGCGCAAGACTATAGGAATTCAGGGATCAGCGTCATGCCCGCCGTCTCAGCCGCGTCTTCATTCAGAACCTTTCTTTTGCAGGGAGCTTCCATCGCACTTCTGGCGCTCGCGCTCGCAAGCTGCTCGACGACCGGACAGGACAGGATGACGACGGGCTCGATCCCCAAGACTTCGAAATCTGTCGATACGATGAACAGCACCGAGCTGGCTCAGGCGACCGCGACGTTTGGCAAGGCCTATGATGCCAATCCCAAGGATCGCGATGCCGGCGTCAACTACGCCAATGCGCTGCGCTTGAGCGGCCGCAACAATCAGGCGCTTGCGGTCATGCAGCAGGTTGCAATCGCCAATCCGACCGACCGCGGCGTGCTGGCGGCCTATGGCAAGGCCCAGGCGGCGGCAGGCCAGCTCGACGAGGCGCTTTCGACAATTGACCGCGCCCAGCTTCCGGATCGGCCGGACTGGCGCCTGGTTTCGGCGCAGGGCGCTATCCTCGATCAGCTTGGGCGCTCCCAAGATGCGCGCGCCAAATATCGGGATGCGCTGGTGTTGGCTCCAAACGAGCCGACCATCCTTTCCAATCTCGGCATGTCCTATGTGCTGACCGGCGATCTTAAAAATGCGGAAAACTATCTCCGCACAGCCATCTCGCAGCCGGGCTCCGATAGCCGCGTACGACAGAATCTGGCGCTGGTCGTCGGTCTGCAGGGCCGGTTTGCGGAAGCCGAACAAATTGCGCGGCAGGAACTGACGCCGCAACAGGCGAACGCCAACGTTGCCTATCTGCGCGGCATGCTGGCGCAGCAGAACTCCTGGCAGAAGCTTGCCGCCAGCGGCAACGGCAGGAAAGTCGCCCAACAATAGGGCCAGCGCGAGCGGCCATAACGGCTTGCCTGCGCACCTTTCGCACAGATAAACCGGCCGCGCGCCAATTCAGGCGGATACCCGGCAGCTCGAGGCACTTAACGCCAGATCTGGCGCGGCAGCCCCTCGGCCACAAGCCGCGCTCCAAGGGCACCGATGACGGCACCCGCCACCCTGTCGATCCAGAGCTTTGATCCGACATAAAGTGCACGTGGGCGGTTCGAGGAGAAGGCAAGCGTCACCACGGTATACCAGCCAGCCTCGACCAGAAAGACTGCGGGCGGAACCGTAAAGAGCAGCCACGGAGGCGGAGCAGCCGGCAGGAGCGCGGCGAAGATACTGCCGTAGAAAATGGCTGTCTTTGGATTGCTGAGCTGCGTGCCGAGCGCAAAGAGGAAGTTGCGCATCACACCGCCCTCCGCCGGCGTTGCCGGGGCATCGATGGGAAGATCATCCGCCGCGCTGCGCCAGATCCGGATGCCGACGTAGATCAGATAAAGGCCGCCGCCGATTTTCAGCGCGAGATACAGCCATTCGACCTTCATCAGCAGCGCGCTCAAGCCAAACAGGGCCAAGGTCGCGAAAATGACGCTGCCGGTTCCCATGCCGAAAGCCGCGGCAAGCCCCGCCTTGCGAGAGCGCGAAATGGCGATGCGCGAAACGAGCACGAAGCTCGGACCGGGACTGACGGCTCCGATGAAGACAGCCGCCATGACGCTGAAAAATATAGCCAGGGATGACATACGAGACCTCCAAGGACGCTCGGTACGAACGACTTGCGCTTGCCGCAACACACGCCAGACGCACTCGACGACATTACATACAACTAACCATGTCTCCGCGTGGCGGGCAAGCAGGCAATTTAGAACTTGTCCATGGCTTGGATGATCGCCGGGCCGAGAATGACAGCCATCAGGACCGGCAGGAAGAAGATGATCATCGGCACGGTCAGCTTCGGCGGCAGCGCGGCGGCTTTCTTTTCCGCCTCGTTCATGCGTTCGTCGCGGCCCTCCTGCGCCATGACGCGCAGCGCCTGCGAGAGCGGCGTACCATAGCGTTCTGCCTGGATGAGCGCTTGCGTCACCGATTTGACGAGATCGATCTGCGTGCGGGCGGCGAGATTGTCAAAGGCGGTACGGCGATCCTGCAGGAAGGAAAGCTCGGCCGTGGTCAGCACCATTTCCTCGGCAAGCGCCGGGGATTGCTCCGCCATTTCCTCGGACACGCGATGCATGCCTGCCTCGATTGAAATGCCCGACTCCACGCAGATCAGCATCAGGTCGAGAGCATCGGGCCAGGCGCGCTTGATCGATTTCTGGCGCTTGCTCACCAGATTGGAGATGTAAATGTTCGGCGTATAGAAGCCCAGATAGGCGAAAGCGATGACCCCGAGCAGGCGGATCGGCAGGGGCTTTGCGGCGAACCAGCCGAGAACGAAGACGACGACGATCGCAACCGCGAGAAACAGGAACGGCAGCAGGAATCGCGCCACCAGGAACATGTTGAGCGCATTTTCCGATCGCAGGCCGGCGGCCCGCAAGCGATTGACGGTATTGGCGTCGACCAGCGCGTTGCGCAGGTTGAACCGCTCGACGATCTGCCTGACGTTTCGATTGTTGTGGCTGCGCAGCGATGTCTTGCCGCCTTCCGCACTCAGCCGTGCCCGCTCGCGCGCACGGATCTGTTCACGCTCCGTCGATACGGCCTTCATGCGCTTGCTGAGATCGCCGCGTTCCAAAAGCGGTATCGCAATCGTGTAGAAAGTCGCGAAGACGGCAATGGCGACCACGACGGCAAGAAGAGTGCCGGGATCGGTTAAACGGGCAGCGAGATCGGTCATGGGCTACGCGGCTCCTTCCCGCTCAGATCTCGAAATTGACCATGTTGCGCATGATGAAGATGCCGATCGACATCCAGATGCCGGCTCCGAGCAAGATCAGATGGCCGCGCGGATCGGCGAATAGGATCATCATGTATTGCGGCGAGGTCAGATAGACCAGCAGCATCACCACGAAGGGCAGAGTGCCAATGATGACGGCGGATGCCTTGGCTTCCATCGACAATGCCTTGACCTTCGCCTTCATCTTCTTGCGCTCGCGCAGCACCTTCGAGAGATTGCCGAGAGCTTCCGACAGGTTACCGCCCGCCTGGGCCTGGATTGCGATAACGATCGCGAAGAAATTTACCTCCTGCAGGGGCATATGGTTCGAGATGCGCGCGCAGGCATCCGCCATGCTGAAACCGACTTGTTGCGCTTCGACCACCCGGCGGAACTCGGTCTTGACGGGCTCCCGTGCCTCGCCGGCCACCAGCCGAACCGCATCATTGAGCGGCAGGCCCGAGCGAAGGGAACGCGTGATGACATCGAGTGCGTTCGGAAACTCTTCCAGAAATTTGCTTTGCCGGCGCTTGATGAGAAAGCGGACGACCCAGCGCGGCAGACCGAAAGCAGCCGCAAAGAATATGCCCAGAATGGCCAGCGGCGGGGCGCCGACAATGAAAAGAACCAATGTGACGAAAAGGCCGAACAGCACGCTGAAGATGTAGAAGCGCGCCGGCGTCAACGACAGACCGGCCTGGGCGAGGCGCGCTTTCAGCGACTGTCTCTTTTTCGTGTTTTCGGACTGGCGCCGTTCCAGATCCTTCAGAGAATCCTGCACGGATTTGCGCCGCTTCGACATTTCCTGGACGCGGTCACGCGCTGCCTTGACCTTGACGCGATCGGTTTCGGCCTGCTTGACGCGATTGACACGGCCTTCCGCCTTCTTCTGGGTCTCGATCCGAGAATAGAGAACGCTATAGCAGACCGCCCCGGCGGAAACCGCCGCCAGCAGCACAATCAACAGCACTATTGGATCGATACCAAACATCGTAAATCCTATTGCGCCTTCTGTTCCATTTCATCCAAGGCGGCCGCCAGGCGCCGCTCCTCGTTGTAGTAGCGGGCACGATCCCAGAAATGCGGCTTGCCGATACCGGTGGAAACGTGCCGACCGATGATCCGGCCGTTCGCATCCTCGCCCTCGATCTCGTAGCGCATCAAGTCCTGTGTAATGATCACATCGCCTTCCATGCCGATCACCTCGGTGATCTGGGTAATGCGGCGCGAACCGTCACGCAGGCGGGCGGCCTGGATGACGACGTCGACGGAGCTGGAAATGATCTCGCGCACGGTCTTGGCCGGCAGGCTGAAACCACCCATCGCGATCATCGATTCCATACGGCTCAAGCACTCGCGCGGCGTATTGGCGTGGATGGTCCCCATGGAACCATCGTGGCCCGTGTTCATCGCCTGCAGCAGGTCGAAGACCTCGGGTCCGCGCACTTCGCCGACGATGATGCGTTCGGGGCGCATACGCAGGCAGTTCTTGACGAGATCGCGCATGGTGATCTCGCCCTCGCCTTCGATGTTCGGCGGACGGGTTTCGAGGCGCACCACATGCGGCTGCTGCAGCTGCAGTTCGGCAGTGTCTTCGCAGGTAATGACGCGTTCGTCGCGGTCGATGTAGTTGGTCAGGCAGTTCAGAAGCGTCGTCTTGCCCGAACCGGTACCGCCTGAGATGACGACATTGCAGCGCACACGGCCGATGATCTGCAAAAGTGTCGCGCCTTCGGGCGTGATGGCGCCGAAACGGACGAGCTGATCGAGGGTGAGCTTATCCTTCTTGAACTTACGAATGGTCAGCGCGGGACCGTCGATCGCGAGCGGCGGTGCGATGACGTTGACGCGCGAACCGTCGGGCAGGCGCGCATCGCAGATGGGGCTGGATTCATCGACGCGGCGGCCGACCTGGCTGACGATGCGCTGGCAAATGGAAAGAAGCTGCGAATTGTCGCGGAAGCGGATTTCGGATTCGACGGTCTTGCCGCCGACTTCAATGAAGGTCTGGCCGGCACCGTTGACCATGATATCGGCGATGTCGTCGCGGGCGAGCAGCGGCTCCAGCGGACCGTAGCCAAGCACATCGTTGCAGATATCCTCGAGCAGTTCCTCCTGCTCGGAGATCGACATCGCGAAATTCTTGATGGTGATGATATCGTTGACGATGTCGCGGATTTCCTCGCGCGCGGCCTCGTTGCCAAGCTTGGAAAGCTGCGAAAGGTCGATCGTGTCGATCAGCGCGGAGAAGACCTGCGATTTCGTATCGTAATATTCTTCGGTGCGCGCCACGCGACGGCGGCTGGGCGTCTGCATCGAGGGAGGCACGACCTGCTGACGCGGCTGCGTGGAATCATGGGACGGCTCTATCAGCACGGCCGGTGCCGTCGGACCATTGCCAGCGGCTGGCACGCGCGCCGGCGGCGGAGACATCGCGCCGCTCTTTGCAGGACCTTCATTTCCGCGCTTGCCAAACATCTTCTGATCCAATTCTAATGCTGCTGCACGGCCTCCATGAAAATCGGCCTTCGGAAGCCCGTGCGAAATCAAACGATCATTTTCGCTTCAGAAGGCCCAGCAAACCGCCTTTTTTGGCCTTCTTCAAAGCGACACGTCCGGTAACGATGTGCGATATCTGCGAGAAAGTCTCCGCGGTCGGCGACTTCGGATCGGTTTCGGCGATCATCTGCC
The DNA here is from genome assembly GCF_047041135.1 of Rhizobium sp. WW22. Classification (NCBI taxonomy): domain Bacteria; kingdom Pseudomonadati; phylum Pseudomonadota; class Alphaproteobacteria; order Hyphomicrobiales; family Rhizobiaceae; genus Rhizobium; species Rhizobium sp. WW22. The sequence continues at coordinate 3,701,555 of NZ_CP178198.1, read as the reverse complement.
CGCTGTTGGCGGCATTGCCGAACAGGTTGATGTCGAAGGGAATGATGGCGATCGGATCCGTCTCAAGCGGTGCGCAGAACTCCGAAGGGTTGATCTCCGGACGCTTCGGCATGCCGACCTGATTGAGAATGAGGTGCGGCGCCTTGTCGTTGGGCCGCAGCTTGCGCAGAGCGTCGATCAGATTTTTGGCGTTGCGCAGATTGGCGAGATCGGGCGCGGCGCAAATGACGACCTCGTCTACCGCGCCAAGTACCGAGCGTGTCCATTCCGTCCAGACATGCGGCACATCGAGAACCGTGACCGGCGCACTGCGCTGGAGGACGTCCAGCACCGGCAGGAAAGCCTGCCCTTCGAAATCATAGGCGCGATCCAGCATCGAGGGGGCCGCCAGCAGCGAGAGATGCTGGGAACATTTGGTCAGCAACCGGTCGAGGAAGACCTCGTCAAGCCGCTCAGGGGCATAGACGGCTTCCGCGATACCCTGCGCGGGATCCTGGTCGAAATCGATATTGGCGGTGCCGTAGGGCAGATCGAGATCGGCAAGAATGGTTTCGGTGGAGAAAAGGCTGGAAATTCCAAAGGCGCAATTATGGGCGATGGTCGATGCGCCTACCCCGCCCTTGGCGCCGATAAAAGCGATACTGCGCCCGAGCGGCTCGGCATCGGGATCGATAAAGATCGCCGCCACCGCAGTTAAGAGATCGACCATGTCGGTCGGCTGGACGATATATTCGGAGATGCCGTTGCGGATGAGTTCGCGATAAAGGCCGATATCGTTGTGATAGCCGACGACGATGACTTTGGTGCTCGGATCGCAGACGGCGGCGAGCGGTTCGAGTTCCGCCAACAGGCCGCGTGGACCGGCGCGCGTCTCCAGGATGATCAGATTAGGGGTCGGCGCCGAGGCGAACATGTTCGCTGCAGCTGCGACACCACCGCTGGTGATGCGGAGGCTAACCTTGGACATGCGCCGATCGTTGGCACACTGGTCCATCACCTGCTGCAGCTGCTCGCTTTCACAGAAGGCATGTATGGAAATACGCGGCAGCGGCCGCAGATTGTCGAGATTGGCCGAGCGCGAAACCTCCTCCGCTTCCGGGGCAGTCGAGCCGATATCATATTCGATGGCGTTCATGATTTCATCCTGTTCCGCCGGCGCGTAACTCTCATGTTCATTGGCCCGAGCCGCCGGAACCACTGAAGCCGCCAACCGTGGCGGTACTCGTCGGGACCGAGCCATTGCGATAATTGTCGATCACCTTGCTGCGCTGATCGGTATCGATCGGCGACACGGCGCGCGGCGAGATCAGATCCGTCGGATTGGCGACTTGCGCCGCCAGATTATGCTGTGTCGCGCAGCCGAAATTGTAGTAGTTCTGGTTGTCGAAAGCGTTGTCCGAAAGATCGTCCGGCCATTGACCGCATGTGTTGGTGAGCGCCGTCGTCGCTGTGAAGCGCAGGCGAATCGGAGCCGCATCGCCTGGGTCGCCAGCCCCATAGTAGCTGTCGACGATGCGGGCCGACGGAATGCCGTTCGCAACCAGCTCCCTGCGGATCTGCTGACGCAACGCAGATGCCGCCAAAGAATTCATCGATCCCCTGGGGGCAAGGATTTCGACCGTACCGCTCGCACGAGTGCGGTAATCCTGGATAAACCCGCGGATGGTATCGCGCATTCCCGTCGTCAGGCGACGGTCGCTGGCGGCAACCGGGATATCGAGATTGTGTTCTTTCTCCGTCAACACGATCGGATGACGTTGCCGATAATCGTCATTGATCGCGCTGGTGGTCATGCGATCACGTGAATCAGCGCAGCTGCTGATAGTTGCAGCCGTCACGATCAGGGCCGGCACCATCAGAGCCAGCCTGAGGGAACGGGACCGGCCGGTGCGAGGCGCTTTGTGCTCCAGGCTGGCCATTTTGGGATCTTTCATTGATCCGGTTGAAAAGGCGCGCGTCATGATCGGTCTCTCCTCACTTGTAGATGAAGCCGACAGTGCCGTGGAAATCGGCATCGGCGACCGGCGGCCCGTCCTTGCGGCCGTAGATCTTGTTGACACGATTCATGAAGACGCCGCTGATATCGTTGCTCGGCGAGAAGTTATCGTCAGGGCGGGCAAGCTGGCTACGGGCGACCGGCCGCACCAGATAAGGCGTCGCGATGATGACCAGCTCGGTTTCATCGCGCTGAAAGCTCTTTTGACGGAAGAGAGCGCCGAGAATCGGAATCTTCGAGGCGCCCGGCGTGCCGTTGGTGGTCTGCTGAATGGTATCGCTCAAGAGACCGGCCAAAGCGATCGAGCCGCCCGACGGCAACTCCACCGAAGTATCGGCGGCGCGCTGGTTGTAGGTTGCCGTGCCGGCGTTGGCCGTGCCAACCGGATTGGAGACCTGGGTCTGCACATGCAGAGCGATTCGTCCGGCAGACAGCACGACAGGCGTGAAGGCCAAACTGATACCGTAGGTGAAGGGCGTGACCGTGACGGTCCCGTCCTTGTTCGTGACGGCGTATAGGGTCTGACCGCCCGAATTGAAGGTCGCGGCCTGGCCGGAGATCGCCGTCAACGTCGGCTCGGCCAGCGTACGGACGGCCCCAGCCTGCTCGAGAGCATTGAGATAGGTGCTGATATCGTATTTGCCGATGGCGGTCTTGAACAAGCTGGCCAGGCCGCCGCCGCCGGCCGCCGCAGTCCCATCCGCGCCAGGACTGCCGAGCTGGGCAACCGTCAAGCCGGAAGAATTCCTGACGAGATTGTCGAAGCCGATCTGCTTCAGCACGCTGCGCTTGATTTCGGCGACGGTCACCTTGAGCGTCACTTGATCTTCGCCTTCGATCTGCAGCATGTTGACGATCTGCGAGGTCTGCCGTGTTTCCGCGAAAATGGCGACCGCATTGTTGTCGCCGCTGCCCGAGGCAGTCTGGTTTCGAGTGGTCGCTTCGCCGCCTTTGAGGAAGGCCTGCGCAAGCTGCTCGGCCCGCGTCGCATCCTGGGGCGTGCGCACCGTACCGGTCATGACGATGTTGTCGGAAACGATCTCGACGTTGATGTCGGAGTCCGGAATGAAGCGCTTGAGATTGGCCTGAAGTCCGGCAATGTCGCGCTCGATCTGGAGATCGAGGCTGACGATCTCCTTGCCGTCGGCGCCAAAGATGAAGATATTGGTCTGACCGACCGTCTTGCCGAAAAGATAGATGCGGCGCGAGGTTCGCGTCACTGCATCGGCCATTTTGGGATCGGAGACGAGGATGTCGTGGGCATCGGCTGGCAGATCGACGACAAGCGCCTTGTTGAGGCCCAGCTTCAATGTGCGCTTCGTGCCCAGGCCGGCTATCGTCACGATGCTGTCGGAACCGCCCGCGAAGGCCGCAGGCGTGCGCAGAAAGGCCGGTCCCAGAGGCAGCCCGGCAAAGGCGATCGAGAAGGAGAGGCTTACACCAAAGGAGAGGCTGGCTTTGTTGCTTATCTTGAACATGGTCTCGCCCCTTCTCACTGCGGCTTCGGCCCGGTCGGGCCGTCGGTCACGATTGCTCCGGATTTGATGACCTGGATCATGCTGCCGCCATTGTCGCCGGCCAGAAGATAATCGGCGGCCGTCGTATCGGGCTGCTGCGCGTCGGCAACGGAGCGCAATGCCAGCGTCAGGCGATCGGCCATCTGATGCGCGACCGCCAGGACCTTCGTCTGGTCCGGCGTTAGCTCCAGCGTCGCGGTTGCGCCGACGACGGCCTTGCTTCCGTCCTGCTTTTCCTCGATCTGCTGATCGACTGCCAGAACGCGCACGTTGCTGAGCACGGTTTCCGTGACGAGCTGCTGCTGCGACCCCTTGCGCACCATGATGACATCGACACGGTCATTCGGAAGGATAAAACCGCCTGCGCCGGTGGCGACGGAAATCTCCGTGGCGACGGCCCGCTTGCCCGCCGGCAGCAAGGACGAAAGGATGCGGCTGTTGGAATCGGCAATCTTCTCCTCGCGGATGGGCTCGCCCTCGAAGATCGGCAGGCGAACGACAGCGCCAGTCAGATCTTTCAGCGCATCGGGCCGTTCGCGTTCGGTGACAAGGCCTTTGACGAGGCCGCTTTCGGGCCAAGGCATCCAATGGATCGATTGTTCGTTCAGACGTGTGCCGACAGGCAGATTGGCGCCGGCAACGAGGACGTTGACCGTCGCCTCCTTCTCCACGACCGCCGCGATCTGCTGGGGAACGATATCGCGCGAACCCGCCAGGCGCATCGCGAGCAGACCGGCCATCCCGGCTGCTACGGCTGCCACTGCGAGTATCATTATGCGAGCGGGTTTCATGGTCATTCCTTGAGGAACAGGATTCTTCGCCCTGCAGAATGACCGGCAATTGGTGTAATTATGGTTAATGGGTGGTTACATTTATTGTTATTTAACCATAATTACTTGGTGTATATTAGAATATATATATATGTGCGAGTTAGATTTTTACTCGCCACCTCAAGCCAAGGCGCGCGTCGCCGCAATCAAGACCGGTGAAGATGGAAAGGCGAGAATGCCGCCAATCGCGATGGCGATGCCGTAAGGGATTTTCTTGGCGATCACCAAAGAGTTCGGCAGCGGGAGACCAATGGCCAAAATCGTGTTTGCCTGCGAGCGCAGCAACATGATCAAAATTGTGACTGCACCGCCGATAAAGGCTACGTAGATCAAGAACTCCAAGAGCGACGCATCAAGGCCGAACCAAAGCGCAGCAGCAGCCAGGAGCTTTGCGTCACCGCCGCCCATAACGTTCAGAGCAAATAATGTGAAACAGGCAAAGAATACAGCACCAGCGCCAGCCATATGCATGCCGATTTCCGCAAAGGACAGTCCGACAGTGGGCGCCAACACAAAGAACGATATCGCGAGCGCCAGCGACAAGCGATTTGGGATGGTCATCGTCAGCAGATCAGAGATTGCCGCAGCCGACATGCAGAGCGGGAAGATCAGCAATGTTGCCGTTTCAAGCATTGAAGATAAACTGCCCCACAGCAAAGGTATGAAGGTTGAAAACCGCGCATTGATATGAGCGGTTTTCGCACGTAATCGCTTACTCGAAGTGGCGAATTACTTTCCGGCGTTGTTGGCCGCGGTAGCAGCGGTGCCCATCTGGGTCGCGATATTTGCGAAGGTGCTATTCAGCTTGCCGCCGAGGGTGGTTGCACCGGTAATGATAGCAACCGAGATCAGGGCGGCGATCAGGCCATATTCAATTGCGGTCGCGCCGGATTCATCCTTCAGGAAACGCGAAAAAATCTTGGACATAAGTTTAACTCCACTTTGTTGACAGCACGTCCGCCAACTGTTGCCGTTGATCGGATGAACTGCACGGTAGCTGCGCGCCGTTTCCATCGCTTTAAAGAATTAGGTTAATACGCAGTAAATACAAAAGCGAAAATAGAATAGTTAATGCAAGTTTTATGTTCTTCTTTCCGTTTTAAAGAAGTTTTTCAGCCAAATGGAAATTATTAGATGTGTGAATATTAGCGCGATATGCGATTCGTCTCGAAACAATACAGGATTTTCGCAATGATAGGATGATATGACGCGCGAATGACACATCCGAGCCATAATCGAACGATGCCTGGTCAGCTTAATCGTTCATTCACCATTCTTTCCCATTCTATCCGAAAATTCTTTTCACTATCGCTTTCCAAGAGGCCAAGCCATGCCAATCGGCGGCAGAACAGCATTCCTTGCCTGCATTGTTGCCGCGGCCGGCATGATGCCGCAGCTTTCCCACGCTGCCGGAGAGAGCTTGCTGCGCGTCTATATGGATCACGCGCGCGTGTTGAAGCTGGACCGCCCCGTCAGCAAGGTCATCGTCGGCAATTCGCAGGTCGCCGATGCAACGGTCGCCGATCCGAAAACCATCGTACTGACAGGCCGAAGCTTCGGCACGACAAATATCATCCTGCTCGATACCGACGGCAATGCGATCGTAGACGAGCAGATCCTGGTATCGATCGATGAAGGCAATACGGTCCGCGTTTTCCGCCAGACGGATCGCGCCGTGCTGTCATGCACGCCGAATTGCGAACAGCACGCCCAGCAAAACAATACGGCGACACCGACCGCGGCCGCAGGGCCATAATAACATTCGATAACGCAAATATTCTAAAGTACTTTCAAATAATTATATTGCGATCGATAATCCCAGTTTCCTCTAAATATGAATAGAGAAGAGAAACGGATTATCAAGAAAGCAACTCTAGTGTTCTCCGCGCTTAAACATCGCGGATGACCTATGACGCCAGACAACGCGCTTCTCGTCAATACAAGCCCTGCACGGCAGCATGCCCGGGGTAAATTGCGCGAATTCGTGCGCTCTCGCGATGGGACGGCAGCGATCGAATTCGCTCTGCTTGCGATTCCCTATTTTCTGATCATCTTCGCCATTATCGAAACCTTTGTCGCCTTTACTGCGGAACAAGTCGTTTCGAACGCCGTCGATACTCTATCGCGTCAGATCAGAACCGGTCAGATTACCGCGGCCAATACCAGCTCGCAGCAATTCCGGCAGGCATTCTGCAATCAGATTTCCGTGCTCATTACGTGCTCATCTTCCGAACTACAGACGCCGACAAACCTCTACCTTGATGTGCAAAGCTATTCGAGCTTCGCATCCATGCCGACAACGATTCCCCGCAAATCCTCGACCGATCCCTATTCCGATCTCAGCACCACAGGTTTCGCCTTCACACCGGGCGGGGCCAAGTCGCTGAACATGGTGCGCGCCTACTATCGCTGGGGGATCATAACGGACCTGCTGCGCCCCTATCTGACCAACGTGCACCCGACTGACGGTTCGGCCTCGGTCTATCTCATCGTCGCAACGGCGGCCTTTCAGAACGAGAATTATCCGTGAGCAGGGCCGCAAGCATGACCGCGAAAGAAAATGCGCCCTCGGGCATGTTGCGGCGATTCGCCCGCGACGAGCGCGGCGTGGGCGCCATCGAATTCGCCATTCTTTTTCCCGTATTGCTGATGCTCTATCTCGGTGCCTTCGAGCTTACCGTCGGCCTCAGCGCCTCGAAACGAGCCAGCCGTTCGGCCGGTTCGATCGCGGACATCGTCTCGCAGCAATCGTCGATCACAAAGTCCGTGCTTGCGACAATGCCCTCGGTAGCCGGCGCCATCTTCGCACCCTATGGCACCACCGGCCTGACGCTGAAGATCACCGGCATCACCATCGACGCTTCAGGCAAGTCGACAGTCGCATGGTCCTGGGCGCAGGATGGAAGCAGGCCATATACGGTTGGCTCAACGGTCACTTTGCCGGCCAACATGAACCAGGCAAGCACATTCCTCGTCCGCAGCGAACTTGCCCTCCCCTATCAGCTCCTCAGCTTTGGTGCCAATTTCCTGCCAAGCGGTACAAACCAGATCACCATCAGCCGGCAATATTACTATCGCCAGCGTGTCGGAACTTCGATCAGCTGCAGCGATTGCTGAGAACGCCGCCGCAGAGAGGCGCCTGGCGGGGCTTCCAAACGGAAAATTGCCAAGTCGATGCCTCCGTTATATGGATGACGTCCAATGACCCGGAAGACCTCCCCGGGGTGACGGTATTGTTATCGGGTGATCTATGGCGCGCGCCTTTCTCTTCGTTCTGGATTCTTTCGGCGTGGGTGGTGGCCCCGATGCGGCAAGCTACGGGGATGAAGGCGCCGACACGCTTGGCCATATCGCGGAATTCTGCGCTGCGGGGGCGGCCGATCGGACAGGCCTGCGCCGAGGCCCGTTGACATTGCCGATCCTGTCGGGCCTCGGCCTGCTGGAGATCGCCAAGGCGGCAACGGGCAACTATCCCGCCGGCATGCCTTTGCCGGAAAAACTCTATGGTCTCTATGGCTGCGCCAATGAGGTCTCCCACGGCAAGGACACACCTTCGGGCCATTGGGAGATCGCCGGTACGCCCGTCATGTTCGACTGGGGGTACTTTCCGGCCGAGGGCGATGCCTTTCCGCCGGAGCTGGTGAAGGCCATCTGCGAAGCCGCCGATCTGCCGGGGATTCTCGGCAATTGCCATGCCTCCGGCACGGATATCATCGCAAAGCTCGGCGAAGAGCACATCCGCAGCGGCAAGCCGATCTGCTATACCTCGTCCGACTCCGTCTTCCAGATTGCAGCGCACGAACAGCATTTCGGCCTAGATCGGCTGATCGGCCTCTGCAAGATCGTACGCACGCTGCTCGATCCCTACAATATCGGGCGCGTCATCGCCCGCCCCTTCATCGGCGAGACGGTGGCGACATTCGAGCGAACCGGCAATCGCCGCGACTTTTCCGTTCTGCCGCCCGAGCCGACACTGCTCGACCGTCTGGTCAAGGCCGAACGCACGGTGCACGCCGTCGGCAAGATCGGCGATATCTTTGCCCATCAGGGCGTCTCCAGGGTCATCAAGGCCAATGGCAACATGGCGCTGATGGATGCGACGCTGAAGGCCATGGACGAAGCAGCGGACGGCGATCTTGTCTTCACCAATTTCGTCGATTTCGACATGATCTATGGCCATCGCCGCGACGTGCCAGGCTATGCCGCAGCGCTCGAAGCCTTCGACGCGCGTCTGCCTGAGGTGCATAAGAAGCTGAAGGCGGGCGATCTCGTCATCCTGACCGCCGATCATGGCTGCGACCCGACTTGGCGCGGCACCGATCATACACGCGAGCGCGTGCCCGTCATGGCTTACGGACCGGGCATTCGTTCCCGATCCATCGGCGTCCGCCAGACCTATGCGGATATCGGCGAGACGGTTGCGAAACATTTGGGAATTGCGGCAGGACCGAACGGGAGGAGCTTCCTTTGACATCGCATTTGAAGAAGGTGGAGCTGCACTGCCATCTGGAGGGCGCGGCTCCACCGGCGTTGACCCTCGCACAAGCGGAGAAATACGGAGTAGATACCAGCGTCTTCCTCAAGGACGGCGTTTACCTCTGGAAGGATTTTGCCGAATTCCTCGTCTGCTACGACAAGGTTTCCGAGGTCTACCGCACCGAGGAAGACTATGCGCTGCTGACAGAAACCTATCTGGAAGAGCTTGCCGGCATCGGCACGATCTATAGCGAACTCATCGTCTCGCCCGACCATGGCGACCGCATCGGCCTCGGCGCCGACGCCTATATGGAAGGCGTCTCCGCCGGCATCCGTGCCGCCAAGGCCAAGACCGGTATCGAAGCACGGCTGATAGTCACCGGCGAACGGCACTTCGGCCCGGAGCGCGTGGTGAAGGCGGCGGAATATGCCGCCAAGAGCGACAATCCGCTGATAACAGGCTTCAACATGGCCGGCGAGGAGCGCATGGGCCGCGTCGCCGATTACGCCCGCGCCTTTGACATCGTCCGCGAAGCCGGCCTCGGCATCACCATCCATGCCGGCGAGGTCTGCGGCGCATTTAGCGTCGCCGACGCGGTGGATCTGGTGCGCCCGCAGCGTATCGGCCATGGCGTGCGCGCCATTGAGGATATGGATCTCGTCAGACGTCTTGCCGATCTCGGCACCGTTCTGGAAGTCTGCCCCGGTTCCAACGTCGCGCTAAAGGTTTTTCCGGATTTCCAGTCGCATCCGCTGCGCAAGCTGCGCGACGCCGGCGTGAAGGTGACGATAAGTTCCGATGATCCGCCCTTCTTCCACACCTCGCTCGAGCGGGAATACGAGCTTGCGTCGTCAGCCTTCGGCTTCAGCGACGACGAGATCAATGCGATGACGCGCACGGCGATCGAAGCGGCCTTCGTGGACGAGACAACGCGGGCGGCGTTGCTATCAGAGCTCTGAAGGCACGGTCTAGGCCCCATATTGGGGATGAAATCTCGAAAACCGGCCTATTTCCTTGCACCAGAGGCAATTTCCGTGGAAGAACCATCTTATATCGCGGAATTACTGGAAGGCTGAAACCATGGACGGCGTCACTGTCATCGATCACCCGCTTGTGCAACACAAGCTCACAATCATGCGCAAGAAAGACACGTCGACGGGAAGCTTCCGCCGGCTGCTGCGCGAGATTTCGACGCTGCTCTGTTACGAAGTGACGCGCGACCTCGAACTGACCATCGAAACCATCGAGACGCCGCTGCAGCCAATGGATGCGCCGATCCTCGAGGGCAAGAAGCTGGTCTTCGCCTCGATCCTGCGCGCCGGCAACGGCCTGCTTGAAGGCATGCTCGATCTCGTGCCCTCGGCCCGCGTCTCGCATATCGGCGTCTACCGCGATCATGAAACGCTGCAACCGGTCGAATATTACTTCAAGGCGCCCGAGGATATTTCCGAGCGCCTGATCATCGTCGTCGATCCGATGCTCGCGACCGGCAATTCCTCGATTGCCGCCATCGAAAAGCTGAAGGAGCGCGGTGCGCACAATATCCGCTTCCTCTGCCTGCTGGCGGCTCCCGAAGGCATCGCCAATTTCCGCAAGGCGCATCCGGACGTTCCGGTGTTCACGGCCGCCATCGACAGCCACCTGAACGAAAAGGGCTATATCGTCCCCGGCCTCGGCGATGCCGGCGACCGCATGTACGGCACCAAGTAAATCCGCTCTAATACTTTTCAGGAAGCCCGGCAGTTATTCGACTGCCGGGCTTTTTATTGATTGCTTTAGCATCCTTTCAGCACTCTCGGCTTATAAATGGCATGGCCCGCAGGAGGGGCCTTGCCGATGCTCGTTCGTGTTCTTGCCTTTGCCGGTGTCATCGCCGTTGCGGCGACCCAGGTGCCGATGCTGGTGAGCAGCTATGGCGAACATGCCGCGAAACCGGCGCCGGTCGAAGCGGTTTCGCTTGCCCCACCGAAGGCGGAAGCTCCCGTTTCCTATGGCAGCGTTCAGCTGCGCGCCAATGCGGGCGGCCACTATGAAGGCGATTTCACCATCAATGGCCGCTCTGTGCACGGGATGATCGATACCGGCGCGACCTATGTGGCAATGAACGAAAGCACCGCGCGCAGCCTCGGCTTCAGCGGCGTCGATCTCGACTATCGCTACTCAGTCCAAACGGCAAACGGCACGTCAAGGGTCGCCCACATCAAACTCGACCGCCTGGAGATCGGCACGATCCGGGTCCGCGATATCGAGGCCGTGGTGGCAAAGGATAACGCATTGAGCACAACGCTGATCGGCATGAGCTTCATGACGAAGCTGAATTCCTATGGTGTTCAGAACGGCACATTGCTTCTGAAGCAATAGGATAGAAGGCCTTCCGGAGACTGCGAAGTGGCCGACTGGCGCCTTCAGATCAAATCCGTCTGAGAATGACAGGCGACAAAGCGGGCGCCGTATCCTTGATGCGATAGTTAGCCGACAAAGCGACCGCGGCCTTTTGCGCGCTTGCCTCGTCGGCGGCGTGCACGGTGGCGATACGATCGCCCCTGCTCACCTTCGTTCCGAGTGGCAGAATGTCTGTGAAGCCGACGCGATGATCGATCTTGTCCTGCGGGCGGCGACGGCCGCCGCCGAGATCGATGACGCTCATGCCTATCTCCCGCGCATCACAGGCGCCAAGCCAGCCATCGGCGGCGGCGAGAACGGGCTTCTGCACCGGCGCACTCGCCAGATAGCGATCCGGGTGTTCCAGCAGATCGGTGGGGCCGCCAAGGGCGTGCACCATACGGCCGAAGATCTCTGCCGCCTTGCCTGAGGTCAGAGCCTCGCGCGCTCTTCTCTCCGCATCGGCAGCACTTGCGGCAATGCCGGCCTGAACGAGCATTTCAGCTGCGAAGGCCAGCACGACGGTCTCGAGCCGCGTGCCTGCCTTGTTGCCCTTCAGGAAATCGAGACAGTTGCGAAGTTCGACCACGTTGCCAGCCGCATCGGCCAGGGGCTGGTTCATGTCGGTAATGAGGGCCGAAGTCTTGACCCCGCCGCCATTGGCCACCTCCACCAGCGAGCGCGCCAACGTCTCGGCTTCTTCCTGCGAGGTCATGAAGGCGCCGCTGCCGATCTTGACGTCGAGCACCAGCGTTTCCAGCCCCGCCGCCAGTTTCTTCGACAGAATGGAGGCGGTGATCAACGGTACGGAATCGACGGTCGCGGTGACATCGCGCACGGCATAGAGCTTGCCATCGGCGGGCGCCAGCGCGCCGGTCTGGCCGATGATGGCGCAGCCAACCTCATCGACCACCTTGCGGAAACGGGCGGCATCCGGGGTGATCCCGTAACCGGGAATGGATTCCAACTTGTCCAGCGTGCCGCCGGTGTGGCCGAGACCGCGACCCGAAATCATCGGCACGGCGAGGCCGCAGGCGGCGGCAATGGGGGCGAGCATCAGCGAAACGTTATCGCCGACGCCGCCAGTCGAATGCTTGTCGGCAATCGGCCTGCCGATGCCTTGCCAGGAGAGGGTATCGCCGGAGCGGGCCATGGCGAGCGTCAGCGCCACCGTTTCCTCCCGCGTCATGCCGCGAAACCAGACGGCCATGGCGAAGGCGCCGATTTGGCTTTCCGCCAGTTCGCCACGCCCTAATGCGCCGATAAACGCATCGATATCGGCGGCCGAGAGGGTGGCGCCGTTACGCTTCTGCCGGATGATCTCCTGCGGGATCATGGATCAATAGCCTGAAGACGCCGTCTTGGACTCACCGCCGGCCAGCACGTTCAGGATATCGTCGAGCAGGCTCGATGCACCGAAACGGAAGGTCGAAGGCATAGCCCAATCAGGTGTCATGATGGTCTCGGCAAGGCTGAGATACAGGGCCGCGTCGGAGACAGAGCCGATGCCGCCCGCCGGCTTGAAGCCGACGTTGCGACCGCTAGCACGGATGGCGCGCAGCATGATGTCAGCGGCTTCGAGCGTCGCGTTGACGGCCACCTTGCCGGTGGAAGTCTTGATGAAATCAGAGCCGGCATCGATCGCGAGTTCTGACGCGCGCCGGATGAGAGCGGTATCCTTGATTTCGCCGGTTTCGAGGATGGTCTTCAAAAGCACCGGGCCTTTGCATTCGGCCTTTACCGTGGCAACCATATCGGTGACGGCCTGCTCACTGCCCGCCAGAAAGGCGCGATAGGGAATGACCAGATCGATCTCGTCGGCGCCATCGGCAATGGCTTCGCGCGCTTCGGCAGCAACATCGGCCACCTCCATATCGCCGGCCGGGAAATTCACCACGGTCGCGATCTTTATGGCATGATCGACACCGAGAATGCCGCGCGCCTGTGCGACGAAACGCGGCCAGATGCAGATGGCGGCCGTATTGCCATAGGGCGATTGCGCACGGGCGCACAGCGCCTCGATCTGAGCCGGGGTGCAGTCATCCTTGAGATTGGTGAGATCGAGAAGGGAAAGCGCAACGGCTGCCGTTTCTCTCAGCGAATGGCCGGTCATTGTGGATCTCCTTCGTCCGCGATCATTTCTTTCAGGATAGCGGCAAGCCGCGCGCCGCCGACCGGAGCCATGTCCTTCGTCTCCTCATGCGAGAGCTCGCCGCCGGTCATGCCAGCACCATAGTTAGTGATGACGGAGGCAGCGGCAACCCTCAAACCGAAAAGACGCGCCAGGATGACTTCCGGCACCGTCGACATGCCGACGGCATCGGCACCGAGGATGCGCGCCATGCGGATCTCGGCCGGCGTTTCGAAGCTCGGGCCGGAAAACCACATATAGACGCCATGTGACAGCTTGATCTCGGCCTTTTCCGCCGCCTTGCGCATGCGCATGATGAGGTCGAGGTCGTAGGCGCTGGTCATGCCGACGAAGCGTCTGTCGCTCTCCTCGCCGATCAGCGGGTTCATGCCGGAATAGTTGATGTGATCGGTTATCTGCATCACCGAGCCCGGTGGCATTTCTTCGCGCAGCGATCCGGCCGAGTTCGTCAGGATGAGCGTGTCGACGCCGAGTGCCTTCAAGGTCTCGATCGGCCCGCGCATGGCATTGGCGTCACCCTTTTCGTAGTAATGCACCCGGCCGGAAAGCATGATGACGGGGACATCGCCGAGCTTGCCTGCGACCAGCGTGCCGGCATGGCCGGAGACGGCGCTGACCGGGAAGCCGGGCAGATCGGCATAGGGAATGCGCAGCGCGTCTTTGACCTCATCCACGAGAGAGCCGAGGCCGGAACCCAGGACGATGCCATAGCGCGGCTTCAACTCGCCGAGCTTCTCGGTGAGGATATCGACGGCCGCGCTCATCCGAGCACCTCCGTTTCGAAGCTGAAGGGCAACATTTCGTCCATGGTCATGGTCTTCTTCACGCCGGTTTCGTCGCAAAGATAGATGCGCGTCTCCTTGCTGGCAAATTCGGCGATCTTCTGCCGGCAGCCGCCGCAAGGCGGGCAGAGCGGCAGCTTCTCGGCGATGACGGCAATCTCGACGATCTTCTTGGCACCGCCCATTATCATCTGGCCGATTGCCGTCGGTTCGGCGCACCAGCCCTGCGGGAAGGACAGGTTCTCGATATTGGCGCCGGTATAGATCTTGCCGTCCTCCGCACGGATCGCCGCGCCAACGGGAAACTTCGAATAGGGAGCATGCGCGAACGCCATCGCGCTGCGCGCAGCCTCGAACAGATCATGCGACATAGACTAGCGCTCCTTGGTATAGGGCACGCCACCGGCCTTCGGAGGCTTGGCGACACCGATAAAGCCTGCAAGCAGGATGCAGGTGAGGATATAGGGCAGCGCCTGGAAAATCTGTACCGGCACCTCGCCGATGCCCGGAACCGCCTTGCCCTGCATAAAATTGGCGAAGGCATCAAGGAAGCCGAACAGAAGGCAGGTGAACATGACCGGCACCGGCTTCCATTTTGCGAAGATCAGTGCGGCAAGCGCGATATAGCCCTTGCCCGCCGACATGTTGTTGATGAAGGCAGCCGATTGGGCGATGGCGAGGTAGGTGCCGGAGAAGCCGCAGAGAATGCCGGCTGCTATTAGCGAGCGATAACGCAGCCATTCGACCGAGATGCCGGCGGTATCGACGGCGCCGGGATTTTCGCCGACGGCACGCAGCCGCAGACCGAAACGGGTGCGATAAAGAATCCACCAGGAAATCGGCACCGTCAGGAAGGCCAGATAAGTCAGGATATTGTTGCCGGAGATGACATTCGCATAGAGCGGCCCGATGAACGGAACGTCGCGAAGGGCATCAGCGCCCGGCAGGGTGATGCCGGAAAAACGTGCAGTGGCAGGCAAAGTGGGCGTACGGCCACCCTGACCGAACCAGGCTTGACCGAGAACGATGGTCAGGCCAGCCATCAGGAAGTTGATCGCGACGCCCGAGACGATCTGATTGCCGCGATTGGTGATCGATGCGAAACCGTGCAGCAGGCCGACGACGACAGAGACGACAATGCCCGCGCCAAGGCCGGCCCAGGGTGAGCCGCTGATCGAGGCGACGCAGGCGGCAGCAAAAGCCGAGGCCAGCATCTTGCCTTCAAGGCCGATATCGAAGATGCCGGCGCGCTCGGAAAACAGGCCCGCCAGCGCCGTGAAGATCAACGGAATCGACAGGCGGATCGTCGAACCAAGTATGCTGATGAGAAGATCATAATAGTCCATCGTCCGATCCTCACGTCCTGGCGAATGTCTGGTAGATGCGCACAAGCGCAGGTCGGAACATATATTCGAGAGCACCGGCAAACAGGATGACGAGACCCTGGATCACCACGATCATGTCGCGCGTGATGTTCGGCATGTCGAAGGAGAGCGCGTCGCCGCCCTGATAGAGAATGCCGAACAGGATCGCCGCCACGATGATGCCAAGCGGATGATTGCGGCCCATCAGCGACACGGCGATGCCGACGAAGCCCGCACCGAGCACGAACTCGACCTGCAGGCGCGCGGATGCGCCCATGACGGGATTGAGCGCCATCATGCCGGCAAGGCCGCCGGAAAGCAGCATGGCGATAACGACCGTGCGGGCATAGGGAATGCCAGCATAGACCGCAGCGGTCGGGCTGAGGCCCAGCGTGCGCATTTCATAGCCGAGCTTGGTGCGCCAGACGAGCACCCATACCAGGAAGCACATAACCAGCGCGATCAGGAATGAGACGTTGAGCGGCGCCGCACCGATGGTCGAGCCGAACAGATCCATCAACCAGCCGAGCTTCGGCAGCTGACCGCCCTCCAGAAAGGTGCGGGTTTCAGGGGCCATCTTGCCCGGAACGATCAGTATATGCACCAGCAGGAAGTTCATCATCGCCGATGCGATGAAATTGAACATGATCGTGGTGATGACGACGTGGCTGCCCCGCTTGGCTTGCAGCCAGGCAGGAATGAAGGCCCAAAGCGCCCCGAAGATCGCCGCGCCGATGACGGCAAAGGGCATCGTCACATACCAGGGCACATAATGGTCGAGGGTCAGCGCCACCAGGGCGCAGCCAAGACCGCCGACATAGGCCTGGCCTTCCGACCCGATATTGAAAAGGCCGGCATGGATGGCGACGGCGACCGACAGGCCGGTGAAGATAAAGCTCGTCGCATAATACAGCGTGAAGCCGATGCCTTCGCCGCTGCCAAGCGCGCCCTGCAGCAGCAGGATAAGGGCATCGAGCGGGCTCTCGCCGATGAACCAGACGACGAGGCCGGAGATCAGGAAGGCAACAATGAGATTGAGAAGGGGGATCAGACCGTAGGTGATCCAATTGGGGAGCGGAACGGAAGCCGTGCTCATATACGCCTCACGCGGCAATGCCGGCCATCATCAGGCCGAGTGTTTGTTCACCGGCCTCAGCCGACTTCTCACCGACGATATGGCCGGCGAACATGACGAGGATACGGTCCGAAAGCGCACGGATCTCATCCAGCTCCACCGAAACCAGCAGGATGGCCTTACCGGCGTCGCGCATCTCGATGATGCGGCGATGGATGAATTCGATGGCGCCGATATCGACACCGCGCGTCGGCTGGCCGATCAGCAGAGCCTTCGGATCGCGCTCGATCTCACGGGCTACGACGATCTTCTGCTGGTTGCCGCCGGAAAAATTGGCTGTTTTCAGCCGCGCGTTTGGCGGGCGGATATCGTATTTCTCGATCTTCTCGATGGCATCCTTGCGCATGGCATCGAGATCGAGCATGCCGCCGCGCCCGTATTTGCGGTCGCGGTGATAGCCGAGCATTGAATTCTCATACTCCTCGAACTTTAGGACGAGGCCCATGTGATGGCGATCTTCTGGAATATGGGCAAGGCCAAGGTCGCGAAGTGCTGCGGGATCGGCATTGCCGATCGGCTTGCCATGCAGAAGGATCTCGCCCGAGGCCGGCTTGCGGATACCGGCGATGGCCTCCAGCAATTCCGATTGGCCGTTTCCGGCAACGCCGGCAATACCGACGATCTCGCCCGCGCGAACGTCGAAGGAGACGTTGTCGACCATGGTGACGCCGCGACCGTCCTTGACGGTGAGATTGCGCACCGAGAGCAGAATCTCGCCCGGATTGGGTTCACCCTTCTCCACCCGCAGCAGCACGCGGCGGCCGACCATCAGTTCGGCCAGCTCCTCGACGGTGGTTTCCGCCGTCTTGCGCGTGGCCACCATCTCGCCGCGGCGCATGACCGACACCGTATCGGTGATCGCCATGATCTCGCGCAGCTTATGGGTGATGAGGATGATCGTCTTGCCCTGATCGCGAAGGACGCGAAGGATGCGGAAGAGATTGTCCGCTTCCGCCGGCGTCAAGACGCCGGTGGGTTCGTCGAGAATGAGGATCTCGGCGCCGCGATACATCGCCTTCAGGATCTCGACGCGTTGCTGCTGACCGACGGGGAGCTCTTCGATCAACGCATCCGGATCGACTTCCAGGCCATAATCCTTTTCCAGCCGGTTGAGCTCGGCGCGTGCGGCCGCTACCCCCTTTGCGAGAAGCGCGCCGCCTTCGGCGCCCAGCATGACGTTTTCAAGGACGGTAAAATTGTCGACCAGCATGAAATGCTGGTGCACCATCCCGATACCGGATGCGATTGCCGTCTGGCTGTCGCGGATGGCGATGGGATTGCCGTTGATGCGGATTTCGCCGCTGTCCGCCTGATAGAATCCGTAGATGATCGACATGAGGGTCGATTTCCCGGCACCGTTTTCGCCGATGATCCCGTGGATCGAGCCCTTGGCGACGGTCAGGTTGATATCTTTATTGGCGTGGACAGCACCGAACTTCTTGTCGATGCCCACGAGCTCGATGGCAGAGATTTGGCTCACTATAGGGGCTCCAGAAACCGGTTTCCGGATAAGAAAAGGGCGTATGACGTTTTTGTCCCGTCATACGCCCTTATTTCATATCAGTTCTTCGGGCAGGCGTTGTCGGTCAGATAATCGTGGACCTTGATGGTGCCAGCGACGATATCGGTCCGGGCCTTGTCGACGGCAGCCTGCATTTCCGGAGTGACGAGCGACTTGTTGTTGTCGTCCATAGCGACGGCAACGCCGTCTTCCTTCAGGCCGAGTTCCTGCGTACCAGGCGTGAACTTGCCGTTCTTGGCGTCGCTGAAGGCATTGTAAACGGCCAGGTCGACGCGCTTGACGACAGAGGTCAGAACGGAACCCGGATGCAGGTAGTTCTGGTTCGAATCGACGCCGATCGACAGCTTCTTGTTGTCGGCGGCGGTCTGCAGCACGCCGAGGCCGGTCGCGCCGGCAGCCGCGTAAACAACGTCTGCGCCCTGGTCGATCTGGTTCTTGGTGAGTTCGCCGCCGCGAACCGGGTCATTCCAGGCAGCGCCGGTCGTGCCGGTCATGTTCTGGAAAACTTCGATCTTCGCATTGGTGGCACGCGCACCGAGCTCGTAGCCGCATTCGAACTTGCGGATCAGCGGAATGTCCATGCCGCCAACGAAACCGATCTTGCCGGACTTCGAGGCAATGGCAGCCATGACGCCGGCGAGATAGGAGCCCTCGTTTTCCTTGAACTTGACCGAGCGGACGTTCGGCAGGTCAAGGCTGTCGTCGATCAGGACGAATTCGGTCTTCGGATATTCGGCAGCAACCTTCTGAAGTGCCGAGGTCCAGGCAAAGGAAACAGCGATAACCGGATTGAAGCCCTTGCTGGCGAAGTTGCGCAGCGCCTGTTCGCCCTGAGTGTCGCCCGTCGGCTCGAAGTCGCGGTAAGCGATGCCGGTTTCCTTCTTGAATTTTTCGGCGCCGTTATAGGCAGCTTCGTTGAAGGATTTGTCGAACTTGCCGCCGGTTCCGTAAACGATTGCCGGCTTGATATCGGCCGCAAGCGCCGTTGCCGACATGGCAGCCAGGGCGAAAAGGGTCAAAAGGGATTTTTTCATGTGGTGCAGCCCTATTGTTTCTATCTTGTTGGGTCCTCCCGCAAGCCCGTTGACCGGGCAAGTCTGCGGAACCGCCGACCTCCCCGAGGCCAAGCTGGCGCGCATCCTTGCATGGCTGCATGAAAAATTCACGAGAAATTTTTCAGTTGGTAAAGATTTGTGGGAATTGGTGAAAACCCATCCAAACGACCCTTTTTTTAAACAATTTCGGGCCAAAACTGCAATTTTATTGGTCAGAACAGCTGCCGGTCAGCTCTCCGCAATCGCCCCTTTTGCTCACCACGGCATAGCTGCAAGCCCATCGCCAGACATTCTCCGACGTCACCAAAATCCCCAAATGGCACAGAGCGAAACGCAGCCCTTTCAGGTGCTGAAGCGTCCGGCAACGGGCTGACGCTTATAGGCGATCACCCACAGAAGCAGCGAGATCACCAGAAAGACCGCGAAAGCTGGCTGAAACAGCAGCCATTGCATCGCCAAGTCATAGAAGCGGGGATGAACATAATAGGCGATAGTCGAGCGAAGGCTTGCCAGCGATGAAGGGCTAACATCGTTCCACGCATCCCCCATCGGGGTCATGACCACGGCGGAAGCCGCCACGGATTGAATGGAATCGATGGTGCCGGCGATCACAGCCACCACCAGCGCGACAAGGCTGGTAAAACGCAACAGGAAACGCATAAACTCCTCCCGATACTCAACTACGTCACGCCTTTGCGGGCCGACCGGTCTTATGCCGCCTCATCCATTTCTTTAGATAAGTGGAGCGCGAAATAAGCGCAATGGGGATGAGACGCAGAGTTTTTTGTCCAGAAGTCAAAAAACTGTCAGATTCGGGTTGATCCTAGGAAATTCATCGGTATATATCGCGCCGTTCCCACAATAGCTCCTTTATCGGATGCGAAAGTGCAGATGGACAGGTGGCCGAGTGGTTTAAGGCGCACGCCTGGAACGCGTGTGTGCGTGAAAGCGTACCGTGGGTTCGAATCCCACCTTGTCCGCCATTGACCGCTGCCCATACTACAGAGATAGAGAACACTCTGCTCAAGAGGCGGACGACAACCTCTTTTCCGATCTGTTTGGCGTCCTGATCCGCGTAGGTCGCGGTTTTCCACCGAGCCATGCTCCGGATGCTTGCCCGCTCGCATAGCATCGGCCATGACCTTCGCCAACCACGCAGCTTATCTCATGCTCCGGACGCAACGCTTCTCAGGCAGATGCGCGCTCCGGTTCGCCGAACCATCGCAGCGCGGCCTTTGCGGCTTCCTCGATATCGGGTTCAGCTTCGCACACCCAGGCGACGACACCATCTGGCCGTATCAACAAGGCATTCACGTCAAGCCGGTCCCCGACATTGTCCGCGGCGAGATAGGCGATCCGGTTACCCCAGCGACCGGCAAGCGCCTCAAGCGATGCGTTGGCGGTGAAATCGAGCAGCAGGCCTCTGCCTGCTCTCAAGAAGTCGCCAAGCCTCGCCTCGTCGGCCAACTCGAAATCGGGAGCGCTGCGACCGACAAGCGGATTGATGTCGCCGAGATCGTAACGGAGAGAAACGCCCCATACCCGCTCGGCGAAATAGGTGGCGCCATCACGTGTATCGATCAGATCGCGGATGATCGCCTCGAGCGCCCGCGAGCTCCGGCTCGGCCGCATGAGCGCCACCTGCGCACGTGACCAGTCGAGCACCTGCGCTCCGACGGGATGCCGCTCGCTGGAATAGGTATCGAGCAGGCTGTCCGGCGCATCGCCACGGATCACGGCGGCAAGCTTCCATCCAAGGTTCATCGCGTCGCCCAGACCAAGGTTGAGGCCCTGGCCGCCCAAGGGGGAATGGATGTGCGCGGCATCGCCGGCAAGCA
Source organism: Rhizobium sp. WW22 (assembly GCF_047041135.1). NCBI lineage: Bacteria > Pseudomonadati > Pseudomonadota > Alphaproteobacteria > Hyphomicrobiales > Rhizobiaceae > Rhizobium > Rhizobium sp. WW22. The sequence continues at coordinate 3,680,505 of NZ_CP178198.1, read as the reverse complement.
GAACGCGCCCTCTGCGATAGCTGGTCGCCTGGTAGGCGCGGTCCGTCCATGTGGTGGCAAGCTTGACTGCCGTTAGAGTGACTTCGGTGACGGAGATACGGCGCAGCACCGACTGCACATGCTCGAGCGTGATCGGCTGGGTCCGGTGGAAAGCACCGCCGTCGAAGTCGACCAGCGCGATCGTCGCGGGCGGCGAAAAAGTGTACATGCCCGTCGCGGTGTAGTGGCGGCCTGTTTGAAGCTTGTCCGGGTCTGCAATCTCGACGTCAGCAGAATAGCCGGTAAATTCGGGATCGGTGCCGACAAATTCGAAGCCGCCAGCCTTACGAACGATGCTGCGGCCGCCGTCGCAGCCGACGAGCCAATGTCCACGAAAGGTCTCGCCTCCGGCGCAGACGGAGATACCTTCATCCGACTGCTCGAAGCTCTCGACGCCGAAGCCGCGGCTGATCTCGACGCCCATCGCCTCGGCGCGAGCGGCCAGGATCGTTTCGAGGCTTTCCATCTCGACCATCATGCTGGTGCCGGCCGGGCTTGGAAGGCGATAGGGCCATTTCGAGGCATCGATATTGTCATGGAAGAACTGGATACCGGCAAAATGGCCGCCCGGGCGGCGCGGCTGATGCATCCAGTGCGCAGCCGATGCGGCGCGATCGCCCGAACCGTCCTTCGGAGTTTTGGGCGCAGCGATATCGCCCAGCAGGCCGCGACGATGGAAGGCTTCGATGGTTGGGGCGGAAAGGCCGCGCATGCCGAAGGGAAGGCGCTTCAGAGGCGAGCGCGGATCCTCGGCCTGCTCCAGCACCAATACGGAGAGACCGGCGAGACGCAGCTCACAGGCGAGAAACAAGCCGACAGGTCCGCCGCCGGCAATCAGGACATCATAAATCAAGAGAATTCCTCAAGCGAACAGCGCCGCAAGGGCGCCAGACATTCCGGCTTCCAGGAGTCCCAGCCGGCGCGAGTCCGTGGAAAAAGCCAATCTCCATTCGAGCGGGCGACGGTGCAGTCACGGGAACAGCCATAAAACCTGTGCCAATTTCACCGATTTCGTGATCGCAATATTATTTTTACACTCGGTATAAATTTACTTATGGTATAAATATATTCATGTCAAATCGAATCAAACTCCGGGACCGTAAGAAGGAGATGACGCGTCAGGCGATCTCCAATGTCGCAACACGCCTCTTCGTCGAACATGGCTTCGACAAGGTTTCCGTCGCCGACATCGCTGACGAAGCGGAAGTCGCCAGGAAGACGGTATTCAACTACTTCCGCCGCAAGGAGGATCTGGTTTTCGATCGCGAGGATGAGGTGCGCGAGTTGGTGCGCAAGGCGATTGCCGACCGCGGCCGAGCGCCGCCGGTGCGCGCCTTCCAGGCGCTGATGCGGGAACTGGTGGAGACGCAGCATCCCCTGTTCAGGATCACGGAGCGGCCTATCGCGTTCTGGCGCATGGTGGCGGAGAGCCCGGCACTGACGGCGCATGCATGCGGACTGCAGGTGAGCCTTGCCGGCGATCTCTCGATAATACTGTCCGACGCCGTGGGCCAGCCCGCTTCCGATCCAGAGGCGCGGCTCGCCAGCACCATGCTGATGGCGACGCTGGTGACCGCCTATGGCGAGGCGCTTCGCGCCTTTCGCGAAAACCGAAGGCCCGAGGCAGCGCTGTCGAGCGTCCTGGACCGAGGTTTTGCCGGTGTCGACGCCGCTCTTGCCGGGACACCGTATGCCTGACTCCGGAGCTTTCTGGATCGCAGCCTGAAAGATGAAACCCGGCCGAATGGTCGGCCGGGTCTTCGAATGCATGATCCATCAGACCATCGATCATCCGCGGACCGTAGCCGATGGCACCGGCATTACGCTGCGGAAACCTGCAGCTCTGCAAGATCCTGAAGCAGTGTCGGACCTTTCGGCTCCCAGCCTAGCGTCTGGCGCGTCTTGGCGCTGGAAGCCGGCATGTCGTGGCCGGCAAACAGGGCGAGCCAGCCGAAATAATCCTGCGCCTCCTCCTTGGCGACGGACTTGACCGGCAGGTTCAGGCGGCGGCCGATCGTCTCGACGATATCGCGCATGGGCACGCCTTCCTCGGCGGCCGCATGATATTTGGCATTGGGTTCAGCGCGCTCGGCGACGAGGCGATAAAGACGGCCGACATCGGTAAAATGCGCCGCCGGCCAGCGGCTTGATCCATCTCCGACATAGGCGCAGACACCCTTTTCCCGGAATGTCTGGATCAAAGGCGTAATGAGCCCCTGGCTGACCGGATCATGCACCTGCGGGAGGCGCACGACCGAGACATTGACGCCGATTTCGCTCGCCAATATCCCGGCCTCCTCGGTGGCGGCACGCGGATGCCTATCGGAGCGGACGATCGGATTATCTTCCTTTGCCGGCTCGCCCGGCACCGTGTTGGCGATCGGCGTACCCGACGTAATGACCAGCGGACGGGCGGAACCGGCAAGCGCCGAGGCGAGCGTTGCGATGACTCGACGATCATCCTCGCAATTCTGGGCGAATCTCGTGAAGTCATGGTTGAAGGCAAGGTGGATGACGCCGTCGGATTGCGAAGCGCCGCTTTTCAGGATGGCCGCATCCTCGATCGTGCCGTGAAGGACTTCGGCGCCGGCAGCGGCGAGTGCAACCGCCTTTTCCTTCGAGCGCGAAAGGCCGAGCACTTGATGGCCCGCACCGATCAATTCCCTGACGACATGCGAGCCGACATTTCCGGTCGCACCGGTAACGAATATACGCATATGCACTGTCTCCTTATTTCGTCGGAGACAAATTTGTGCCTATCGTTTATTCTGGTAAAGTAGTGACCTTATCATAGTAAAGACACTAACAGGATGACCGATCTCATCGAAACCGAAAACGCGCTCGGGACCTATCTGAGGGACCGCCGCGCGAAACTCGACCCATCCGCCCTGGGATTTGCCGGCGAACGGCGGCGCACGCCTGGACTACGGCGCGAGGAAGTGGCGCAGCGCGCCAATATCAGTCCGACCTGGTACACATGGCTGGAACAGGGCCGTGGCGGTGCGCCTTCCGCCGACGTGCTCGACCGGATCGCCCGCGCGCTGATGCTGACGGAAGTGGAGCGCGAGCACCTGTTCCTACTTGGCCTCGGGCGTCCGCCGGAAGCGCGCTATCGCAAAAATGATGGCGTCACGCCGCGGCTGCAGCGCGTGCTCGATGCGCTGGAGCCGAGTCCCGCCATTATCCGGACCGCCACCTGGGACGTCATCGCCTGGAACCGGGCAGCACCCGTGATGCTGATCGATTACGGATCGCTACCGCCGGAAGAACGCAATATTCTGCGCTATATCTTTCTCGATCCGCGTGCGCGCGCCGTGCAATATGACTGGGAAAGCGTCGCCCGTTTCGCCCTGGGCGCATTCCGTGTCGATGCAGCGCGCGCAGGCGCATCGAGTGAGATCGAGCCTTTCGTGGCGGAACTTTGCCGCATCAGCCCGGAATTCAGGGCCATGTGGCGCGAAAACGATGTTCCTGGCACCCATACCGAAGCCGTCAAACATATACGCCATCCCATTCTCGGCCCGCTGGCATTCGAGTATTCGGCCTTTTCGGTCGATGGCCGGACGGATCTCAGCATGATCGTCTACAATCCGGCAACGCCTGACGATGCCGAGCGGATCAGATCGCTACTGCCTCAGCCGTAAGGCAAGTACTGCGTCGCGCGCGTACCTATCTATTGACAGCATCCGTGACGCCGACCTAGATATCGTCCGTCGAAAATGGCTGGCTTGGTCTCGGTAGGCCCAGGCCCTTCTCCCTCAATGGAGAAGCTCTGTTCCGCGCTTGCGCGGATACCCCGACAGTCCCTGCGCCTCGTGCGCGTTTCGGGTCTGCGGGTGGTAGCCATTTGACGATGCTCCCTCGGCAGACCATGTTCGAAGGAGCCGTTGTATGTCCATGATCGATCGATCCAAGCCTATCCTCGTCTATCTCGCAGCCGGCGTTCAAGGTAGCGCCGTCGTCCACGCCGCGTTGCAGCGTGGCCTCAAGGTTCGGGCGCTTGTGCGAGACCGGGAGCGCGCCGCCGCACTCTCGGCCCTCGGCGTCGAGCTTGTTGAGGCGGATCTTTGCGATGCCGCCTCGCTTCGCGTCGCCAGCGTCGGCATTGCACATGCCGTGCTGCAGATCCCGATCGGATCTCAGGCGGATATGCGTATCCAGACCGACAACGCGATATCGGCTTCGCTCGCATCCGGCATGAAATCCATCGTCCTCAAGCTTGCCAGCGCCAGTCGCCCAGCGCCCTGTGCGGAACCGAGCTTTGCCGCCAACGCCATGATCGAAGACATCATCCGCACGTCAGGCCTGCCCTTCGCCACAGTTCGCCCCACAATGTACCTCGACAATCTCTTGAAGCCTTCGGCGCGCAAGGACATCATTGAACATGGGATCTTTGCGCCACCGATTGCCGAATCCCAGCGGATCGCCTGGACCTCGGTCGACGATTGCGCCCGTGCCGCTGTTACTCTTCTGGAACGGGGCATTGTATCAGGCGATCATCGCATCGCCGGGCCGGAAAGCGTTGATGGAAACGAGCTTGTCACGCGCATCGGTGCGGGGCTTGGTCGCCGGATTGCTTATCGCCAGCAGCCGCTCGACGAATTCGAGCGGGATGTCGATGCCGCGATGGGGCCAGGAACAGGGCGCCGCGTCGCCTCGAAATTCCGCTTCTTCGCATCGCATCCGGAAGAGGCGGATGCTATGCTGGCCGAGCCCTTCAGGCCGCAAGCCGGCCTGGAGGATTTCCAGCCGACGGGCGTCGAGGAATGGGTTCGTCAGCATCGAGCACAGTTCTTCGATACGGAACGAGCACCATCAGGCGAGCAAGGCTAATCGGAGGGATGCGCCTTCAATCGTAATAGGCCGGGGCGTGCTTGAACCGAGGCCACGCCTCGGGATCATGCCCCGTGACCACCAGCGCATCGGTCTGTTCGGCAAGCGCACGCAGCTTGCCGACGGATCGCACCGTGTCGACGGCGGACGCCATGAAACCGGGGAGCGCTTTTTCGTTCCAATGATCGAGCGTATAGGCGGCATCGATCGCCAGCAATATCGCGCCTGCGTTCGACAGCCGCACGAGAAAGGATTGATGGCCGACGCTATGGCCCGGCGTGAAGATCATCCGCAGCACGCCGTCGCCATAGAGATCGTAGCCATCGGTCGCGTCGCCCTCCAGGAAGCGCCATTTCAAGCCGGGACGGTCGAAATCCTTTCGGACATAGGCTCCGGCGGCGAACCAATCCGGCGCAAAGGCGTAGCGATATTCGCGACGTTGGGCGATATGGGTCGCGTTCGGGAAACGGCCGATAGCGCCGCTGTGATCGGAATGCAGGTGGGACAGCACGACGAAGCGGATGTCTTCACCGGATATGCCGAGGTTCGCCAGCTGCGCGACGCATCCTTGCTCTTCGGTCATCACAGGCTGATAGCTATCGATCACATCGCCCCAATAGCCGCGCGGATCGGTCAGACCTTCAGCAGCCAGTCCGCCATCGATGACGACATTACCCTTCGGATGCGTCAGCAGAAACCAGGGAACCGGGATTTCGCAATCGGCGTCGCCACCCTGATTCATCCTGATATCGTGCGCCTTGCAGCGCTGCGTGCCCGATTGAAACATGTAAAGCCTTATATCGCTCATGAGCCTGACCTGTGGTTGCTGTTTGAACGCCGTTTTCGGCGATCGAACGCTTCCCCACCAGACGGCATCATCCACTTACATTTATCGGCTGAACCGATATATTGGGGCGCATGGATCTGCTGGTGGCGATGCGCGTCTATGTCAGAGTGGTGGAAAGGGGCAGCATGTCGGCCGCCGCCCGCGATCTCGGCATGGGTCAACCTGCCGTCAGCGAGCGCATTGATCGGCTGGAGCAATATCTCGGTGCGCGGCTATTGCTCAGAAACACCCGCAAGCTTTCCGTCACCGATGTCGGCGCCGCCTTTTATGAGCGCAGCAAGCAAGTTCTCGAAAGTGCCGACGATGCCCTGACGGTCGCGAATGGCGATCAGTCGCTCCGCGGTACGTTCAGGATCGCAGCGCCGCATGGCGTCGGCGAGGTCCTGCTGCCATCGATCCTGCTGCAGATGCGCAAGCGCCATCCGCTGCTGAAGATCGAGCTGATCCTCAACGACAGGATCGTCGATCCCGTGACGGAGGGCGTCGATATCTCGCTGCGTCTCGGCGATCTTGGCGAAGGCAGCTTCATTGCCCGCAAGCTCGGCCATGTCGGCCGTGTGCTCGTGGCCTCGCCTGCCTATCTCGATGAGCATGGGGTGCCAACGATACCCGACGAGCTTGCCGACCACCCCTTCCTGCGGGTTTCCAGCCTGTTCAACAGCGGACGGCTTCCGTTGATCGGCCCGGAGGGACGGACCGAACTTGCCCCTATCGATATTGTGCTCAGCACCAGCCACTGGCGGCCGCTGCACCGCTTGCTGCTGGATGGAGCCGGCATTGGTGTCCTGCAGGAGCCGGTCTGCGCCGAAGATCTGGCGAGCGGTAGGCTGATTCGCCTGCTGCCCGAGCTCGCCGTGCCGGGATTCGATCTGCATGCGCTCTATCCCGCAATAAGGCCGGTTCCATCGAGGATTCGAGCGGTGCTCTCATTGTTGGAAGAGCAGCTGGGCTCGGCTTCCCCGCCGGAAAACTAGCTATTTTTGTGATCGACGCTCCGTGTCGCCACCTCAGGCGTTGCCCGCAAGGTCAGCGCCCAGAAGAGAAGCGTTGCGAAGCTTATAACCCCACCCGAGATGCAGACGCCCGTCCAGCCGGCATGACCATAGATGATGGTCGCTGTCGAGGAGCCGACGGCGCTGCCGATGGAGTAGAAGATCATGTAGGCGGCGGTCAGCCTGTTCTGCGCATCAGGCCTGACGCGATAGATCATGCCTTGATTGGTAACGTGCACCGCCTGCAAGCCGAAATCGATGACAAGCACGCCGAAAATCAGCCAGAGGATAGAGCGATCCAGCATCGAGATCGGTAGCCAGGCAAAGAGCATGAGAACAAGCGCGATGCCTGTCGTGCGCTGGCCATGGCCACGGTCGGCCCAGCGCCCCGCCCTGATGGCGCCGAGCGCACCCGCGGCGCCGGCAAGGCCGAACAAGCCGACTTGGGTGTGGGACAGGGAGTAAGGCGGCCCGGTCAGCGGCAGGACGAGTGGCGCCAGCAAGGTGGTTATATTGGCAAAAATCAGCATGGCGATGACAGCGCGGATGCGCAGCACCGGCTCCTCGACGAGCAGGATGCCGAGCGAGCGGATGAGACCGAAATAGGAGAGTCCGCCCTTCGGCTTCTCCTGCCGCGGCAGCGCGCGCCAGAGGAGAAGCGCGATTACCAGCGTCAGCGCGGCCGAGACAATGTAGACGGTCCGCCAGCCGGAGAGGTCGGTCAGCGTGCCGGCGACGCTACGCGCCAGCAGGATGCCGAGGACGATGCCGCTTGTGACCATGCCGACGATATGGCCGCGCTCGGCGGGTTGCGCCAGACTCGCCGCATAGGCAACGAGCGCCTGTGTGACCACGGCCAGAAAACCAACCGCGGCCATGGAGGCAAGCAGCATCGCCGCACTTGAGGAAAAGCCGACACAGACCAGCGCGGCTACGCTCAAGAGCGACTGGACGATGATGAGCTTGCGCCGGTCGACAAGGTCGCCGAGCGGCACCAAGAGGATCAGGCCGAGTCCATAGCCGAGCTGAGTTACGCCGACGATGAGGCCGGCAACCGTGCGCGACAGCTTGAGATCATCGGCCATGACATCGAGAAGCGGATGGGCGAAATAGGCATTGGCGACAGCAAGGCCACTCGCGACGGCAAAGAGGAGAATCGTTGCCCCTGTCAGCGGCGGATTGGCCACTCCGGAGTATTCGGCGCTCTTAGACGAACCCGCTCGCGAGGAATGAAGGCGCGCAGCATCCTTCGCGCTGCCGGCTGGCGGCGCGTCCTGATCGATCGTCATTGCAAAACTCCCGATTCTTCGGTTTAATAATGAAACCAACAATCGAGTAACATCATTGGTTTAATCATGCAACCATTTCTGCTAACAAAAGACTGGAAAGGCTAAGGCGATGGTCGCGCGGAAAAGCCTGAAGGGTGATTATTGTCCGAGCGCACGGTCGCTCGACGTGATCGGCGACTGGTGGTCGCTCCTGATCGTGCGCGACGCTTTCGACGGACTGACGCGCTTCGGCGAGTTCCAAAAGAGCCTCGGCATTGCCAAGAATATTCTCACCGAGCGACTGCGGACGCTTGTCGCCAGCGGCATCCTGGAGCTTGTGCCAACAAGCGAAGGCGGCACGCGCATGGAATATCGGCTGACGGCGATGGGAAAGGATCTCTTCCCGGTCATGGTGGCGCTGCGGAAGTTCGGCGAGCGCCATCTCTTTGCACCGGCCGAGGAACATTCGCTGCTGGTGGATCGCGCCACGGGACAGCCGGTGCAGCTCGACATCCGAGCACAGGACGGCAGGTCCATCGGACCGGATGAAACGGTTATCGTGAAGGTGCCGGAAGGCGAATAGCGCAAGTATGCCTTCCGAAACCGGGCTTAGAACACCAGCGAACGATGCAGCTGTGCGCCCGCCCAGGCACCATCGCCGACCGCGAGCGACACTGAATGCGGGATACGAGCAGCGTCGCCACAAGCGAAAGCGCCTGAGATGGTCGTTTCCTTCGTGACATCGGTCTGGATCTGGGTGCCGAAAGGCGTTTCCTCGAGCGCGCAGCCGAGCCGCTCGGCAATCGGGCTCGAGGGCGACACGCGCGATGCGGTAAAAAGGCCGGCAAACGGCAGCAGCCGTCCATCGGTTAGCCGAACATCGGCCTTTCCTTCCAGCCTTGCGATGTGTGCCGCCTCGATCGTGACGCCGCGTGCGGCGAGATCGGCGTGCTGCGTCTCATCCGGAACAAAGCTGCCGTTGAGGAAGAACGTCACCTCGCCCCATTCCGGCAGCAATTGCGCCTGATGCAGCGACATCGGGCCGGTGGCGATGCAGCCAATACGGCCCTGACCGAGTTCGTAGCCGTGACAATAGGGGCAATGGAACACGCTCTTGCCCCAGCGTTCGCCAAGTCCCTCGAGCTCGGGCAAGGCATCGGAGACGCCGGTCGCGAAGAGAAGGCGGCGGCCATCATGGCGCGTGGCATCTGCCATGGTCACGACAAAGGCATCCTTCTCGCCCTCGGCCTGTTCGGCCGTGCCCTCGACCCAGCTCAGCGTCGGATAGGCGGAAAGCTGTTCGCGCGCCTTGCGGGCGATCTCGCCGGGGTTGACGCCATCCTGGCCGAGAAAGCCGTGGGATTCCTCGGCGAAACGATTGCGTCGCTTGTCCGCGTCGATGACCAGCACCTTGCGGCGGGCGCGGAGAAGCTGGAGGGCTGCCGCCATTCCGGCGTAGCTGCCTCCGATGACGATGACGTCGTGGCTCATGACAGGGTCCTTTCTGAGCGCCACTGCGCATGACGCCGCGCAAATTCGCCGGCGAGATCGGCCAGCGTGACGTTTTCGAAGCGCTGGAGCAGCAAGGCTTCGGCTTCGGCAAAAGCATCATCGAGGACGGAATTGACCGATTGCTCGACCAGACATTCTGGCGTCTCGTTGCGATTGCCGATGGCAAAGACGGCAGGCTCGCCGAGCGCTTCGTGCAGCTGGCGCAGCGTGACGCTTTTGAGATCGGCCGCAATAGTCCAGCCGCCGGTATGCCCCTTGGCGGAACGGACAATGCCCACCTCGCGCAACAAGCCCATGGTGCGGCGCACGACGACCGGATTGGTGTGCATGCATTGCGCCAAGGTTTCGGAGGTCAGCGGCCCCTCCTGCTCGGCCATATGGAGCAAAGCGTGGAGAACGGAGGAAAGTCGGCTATCGCGTTTCATGTAACTTCAATTATTACGATTCGACGCGACATTCAAGAGCGGCCTGCATTGATGAGGCGAGACCTGCGACTAAGCCCGCTCTTTGAAACGAACCTCGCGTGCCGAAGCGCAGATTCTGATCTCGTCGCCGAGCGACCATTCCGCCGCCCTTGCCGCCATGGCTGCGGGCACGCCCTGCGAGCCCGGCCCAGCGGGAACATCATAGGTGGTGTGCGCATCATGCGGCAGCAGCACGCCATAGCCGCGCTGAAGCGCTGCCCGCGTCGTTGCGGCAATGCACATCTCCGAAAGCACGCCGCAGATGACCAGATTCCTTACGCCGAAAGCGGTCAGAATGGCGTCGAGATCGGTGCCCTCGAAGCCATCATCCTCCGATTTCCGAACAACCACTTCGCCTGATAGAGGTGGGAAATAGAGTTTCCATCCCGGCTGAAACGGTTCGTCCAGTGCACCGGCCGGACCATCATTCTGCAGGAAAATAACCGGCGTCCATGCCGAGCGTGCCTTGTCCAACAGGAACTCGACCATTGCTCTCAGGATGGCATGGCCAGGAACCGCGCTCGACCCCTCCACGAAGGCATTCTGCACATCGACGACGAGCAGGGCATCGGCCGGCGGATGGTCATCGGAAATCTCTTGCTGCTCTCTTTCCATCGATCGGTCAGGCCTCACCTTGAAACAAACTCCATATGGGTGCGCACCGGGCAGCCCGGCAAGACTGCCTCAGAAAGAGGCCTTCATCACCATCTCTGCGCCAAGCACCAGCAGACAAATCAGAAACCAGCGGCGGAAAGTGGCAGGACTGACGCGATTGCGAATGATCTGGCCGGCCCACATGCCGGCAAGTGCCGGGACGATCGCGAGGGTAGAGAGCGCGAGATTGTCGATGCGGAAGGCGCCGTGCCAGGCAAGCGCTGCGGCCAGTGCCACGGTAGACACGGTGAAGGAAAGACCGAGCGCCTGAACCAGCTCCTCCTTCTCCAGTCCGAGCGACTGCAGATAGGGTACTGCCGGCACGACGAAAACACCGGTCGCTCCTGTGAGCAGGCCGGTGACCCCGCCGACGAGCGGCGATAGCAGCGGCTCGAACCTTGCGGGCACATGTAGTTGACGGGCGAACAAAGCATGGCCGGCATAGACGATGAGCGCCGCACCCAGCGCAGCGGTCGTCAGATGCGTATCGTGGGCGGCAAGAAAATATGAGCCGGCGAAGGTTCCGATGACCACGGCAAGAACCAAGAGAAGGAAACGACGGGCAAGTGAGCCAAAACTAGGGCCGGCCAGCAGCTGCCAGGCATTGGTAACGAAAGACGGGACGATCAGCAGGCTGGCCGCGACGAGCGGCGAGATCAGCGTGCCCAGAGCTCCCATCGCCACAGTCGGCAACCCCATGCCGGTGACGCCCTTGACAGTGCCGGCGACGAAGAAGGTCGCCAAGATCGCCGCGACGAGCCATATCGAATGATCCATCATGCCTTTTCAGTAGCAGAGACAAAGACCGGCACAATGCGGATGATGCGAAGTCAGCCTTCGGCTTTTCCGAAGGCTGGAGATGCGATACTCTTCAGCCCATGCGCTTTGTCTGACCGACCTTCGCCTGTTCCTCGCCGTCGTCGATGCCGGCAGCATCACGCATGGAGCCGCCGATGTCGGACTTTCGCTGCCGGCCGCCAGCGAGCGGCTGCGGGATATGGAGGCGAATGGCGGCGTAAAGCTGCTGGAGCGCGGGCGACGCGGTGTGAGCCCGACGCCCGCCGGCGAAGCGCTAGCCCATCATGCCCGGTTGATCCAGCGGCAGCTCACGCAGATGCGCGGCGAGCTTGGCGAACATGCCAGCGGCTTGCGCGCTAGCGTCCGGCTTCTCGCCAACACCGCGGCGATTGTCGAATACCTGCCGCCGCGCCTTGCCGGATGGATGGCCAGGAACCCGCGAACGGACATCGATCTCAAGGAGCGCCAGAGCATCGAGATTGCCCGGGCCGTTTCGTCCGGGCTGGCCGAGATCGGCATCCTGTCGGACGCGGCCGATACCTCCGGCCTGATATTGCGGCCCTTCGCGATCGACAGGCTCGTGGTGGTGATGTCTCGCGACCATGCGCTCGCGCCGTCAAAGCAGATCGCTTTTGCGAAAATCCTGCACGAGCATTTCGTCGGGCTCGCAGGCGGAGCGCTGCAGGATCACATCGACGCGCAGGCCGCCCGCCTCGGCAGCCGATTGAAAATGCGGGTGCGGATGCGGACATTTGAGGCCATTTGCGACATGGCGGGCCAGGGTATCGGCCTCGGCATCGTGCCCGAAGCGGCGGCGCAGCGGCGCAGCCGATCCGCGAAAATTGCGGTCCTTCGCCTTACCGACCCATGGGCGACGCGCCGGCTTTCGATCTGCGCCCGCTCCCTCGAAGAGCTGCCATCGCCCGCCCGCGATCTTTTCGAGCACCTAACAACGATATGACCGTAGCCTGTTGAAAAGACGCGCCGGCATCGACTAGTCTCGCCGCATGGCTGTCAGGAAGAGACGGCACAATGGGAGGTGGGTATGGAATTTCAGGACGATGAGCTTCACCGCTTCGAAGCCGAAGGGGCCGCCCCCTTGCCGCATACCGAGGTGGAAGGCCATGTCGATCATAATGGCGCGCGTATCTGGTATGCATCCTACGGCAAGGGTACTCCGGTGATCCTCCTGCATGGCGGGCTCGGAAACAGCGGCAATTGGGGCTATCAGGTGCCGGCGCTGATCGACGCAGGCCATCGGATTATCGTCGTCGACAGCCGGGGCCATGGCCGCAGCACACGCGACGAGCGACCATACACGTATGAGCTCATGGCCTCCGACGTTCTCGCCGTCATGGACAGGCTGAAGATCGACAAGGCCGCCATGGCCGGCTGGAGCGACGGCGCCTGCATCGGCATGGTGCTTGGAAAAACCCATCCGGAGCGTGTTTCCGGCGTCCTTTTCTTTGCCTGCAACATGGACCCGAGCGGCACGAAGGAATTCGTGGCGACGCCGATCATCGAGCGCTGCTTCTCCCGCCATACGAAAGATTATGCGGCGCTTTCGGCCACGCCTGACGCATTCGATGCCTTCGTCGAAGCGGTCGGCCTGATGCAGCGGACCGAGCCGAACTACACGGTCAAAGATCTCGCCGAGATCAATGTGCCTGTTGCCATCGTGCACAGCGAGCACGATGAGTTCATCAAGCGCGAACACGCCGATTATCTTGTCCGGCATATTCCCGGGGCGGAACTGATCTTTCTGCCCGACGTCAGCCATTTCGCACCGCTGCAGCGGCCGGCGCAGTTTAACGCCGCTCTGCTCGCCTTCCTCGCTCGGACTGCCGCCTGAGATCAGATTCAGTTGCGCATGTCCGATCGTTGGAATAAATGATGACCATCATCTTATTCGAACTCCCGAGACCGAATCGCCGCTGACAGGCCCTTCCGCCCCGGGGAGCAATTTGGCTCCAGGCAGGAGAATTTTATGACAGCCACTTTGTTTTCGCCTCTTTCCGTCGGCCCCTATGAGCTTGCGCATCGCATCGTCATGGCGCCGCTGACCCGCATGCGGGCGAGCCAGCCCGGCAATGTGCCCTCGGCTTTGAATGCAGAATATTATGCCCAGCGCGCCAGCGAGGGCGGGCTCATCATTTCCGAGGGCTCGCAGATTTCACGGGCCGGACAGGGCATGCCGGCCACGCCGGGCATCCATACGGCCGAACAGATCGCCGGCTGGAAGGCGGTGACGGATGCGGTTCATTGCAAGGGCGGCAAGATCTTCCTGCAGCTCTGGCATGTCGGCCGCATCTCCCATTCCTCGCACCAGCCTGATGGCGCTCTGCCGATTGCTCCTTCGGCCATCGCCGCCCAGGGACAGGCCTTCACGGCCTCCTTCGAGCGCGTGCCCTTCGAGACGCCGCAGGCGATCGATATCGACCTGATGCCGCTTTTGATCGACGTCTATGCTCAAGCCGCCGCCAATGCCAAGCAAGCCGGCTTCGACGGCGTCGAGATCCATGGCGCCAATGGCTATCTGATCGAGCAGTTCCTGCAGGCCCGCACCAATCAGCGCACCGACCAATATGGCGGCTCGATCGAGAACCGCACGCGGTTGTTGCTAGAGGTGGTCGAGGCGGTTTCCGAGATCTGGGGGTCGGATCGCGTCGGCGTCCGCCTTTCGCCCTTCGGCATCGCCAATGACAGCGGCGAGGACGACCCCCTGCGCCTCTATGGCCATGTCATTCGCGAACTGGACCGGCTCAACCTCGCCTATCTGCATCTGATCGAGCCGCGCGCCAGTGGTGCGGGCCAGGCCGAGGTCGACCACAAGAACGTGCCGTCGGCTGCGGAATTGTTCCGGCCCGCCTGGTCCGGCACGTTGATCGCCGCGGGCAATTTCCGGCCTGATACGGCTGAAGCGGCACTTGCCGCGGGCCATGCCGATGCCATCGCCTTCGGTCGCCTGTTTATCGCCAATCCCGATCTGCCGGAGCGCATTCGTCGCGGTGCTCCCCTTAATCCCTATCATCGCCCAACCTTCTATGGCGGCGGTGCCGAGGGTTACACTGACTATCCGACGCTGAAGGCCAGGGAGGCTGCCGAATGAGCACGCCAAGCGCAATTATTGTTGGAGTGGGTGCCGAGCAGGGTCTGGGTGCGGCGCTCTGCCGGCTTCTCGCGGACAAGGGCTATCATGTCGTCGTTGCAGGCCGGACCGCAGCGAAGATCAATCAGGTGGCCGCTACGATCCAGGCAGCCGGCAGCAGCGCCGAGGCGATCGAAACGGATGCGACGGATGAAGCCGCGGTCATCCGGCTATTCGAGCACGCCTTTACCACTCGGAACGACATCGCTCCGCCCGATCTGGTCGTCTTCAACGCTGGCATCAATCGCCAGATCGGCTTCCGCGACCTGACGGCCGCCCAATTCGAAGAATTCTGGCGCATCTGCTGCTTCGGCGGTTTCCTCGTCGGGCGCGAGGCTGCGCGGCATCTGGCGCCGCTTGGCCGTGGCACCGTGATCTTCACTGGCGCTTCCGCCAGCCTGCGCGGCAAGGCAGGCTTTGCGCAATTCGCCGCCGCCAAGGCCGGTCTTCGCATGATCAGCCAAAGCATGGCACGCGAATTCGGTCCCCTCGGTCTTCATGTCGCTCACACCATCATCGATGGCGGCATCGACGGGGAACGGCTGCGCTCGCGTCGGCCGGATGTGGACGCCGATGGGCTGTTGAATATCGACGCCATCGCCGAGAGCTACTGGCATATCCATCGTCAGCATCCTTCCGCCTGGACGCAGGAGCTCGATCTGCGTCCCTACAAGGAAAATTTCTGAGGCTCGAAATTTCGCGCGCTCCATGGCGTAGCTCTAGCAATTTCGCGACAAAGCCTTGGCAATCGCGAGAAACTTCGGGTCTTCTAGCCCATTGCGATGCCGGATCTCGGCTTCGTTTTCGGTGTCAGACGCGTCGCTCGGAATCGTAAAGGACCATGCCGAGGGATGTTTCCGGCGGCGGCGGAAAATGTTTGCCAGTCGACCCAGCAAACCTTGTTGGCCGGCCCCGCCCTTGTCCTCCGGTGAAGGCGGTTCGACTGCATCCGGATTGCCCGGATCGCCCCATCGATCATTATAGAGATCCTTGAAGAGATAATTAGTCAGCATCGGTTTATCCTCTATTGAATCGATTCAATAATTACTCAAATTGCCCCTATTGAATCGGTTCAATTATACGCCTCAAGATTCCACCGTCAAGAAGAATTGAACCGATACAACTTCGTTGCTAGTATCCGCCGGAAAACATAAGGAGCATTTCATTGGCTAAGGGCACCATCAAGCTCGCGGATGTCGCCAAGGCGGCAGGCGTATCGCAGGGGACCGCCTCTAATGTTTTCAACCGGCCCGAAGTGGTGCGCGAGGAAGTGCGTGAGCATGTGCTGGAGACAGCCAAGCGGCTCGGCTACGCCGGGCCGAGCCTGACCGGCCGGCTGCTGCGGGCGGGAAAGGTCAATGCCATCGGCGTCGCCGCGGTCGAGCCGATTGCCTATTTCTTCAATGACCCGTGGGCCAGGGCTCTGCTGGCCGCGGTTTCCCGCGTGTGCGATGCCAGCGGCACCGGTTTAGCTTTGGTCTCGGCCAAGGACCGGCAGACGGTGGACTGGAACATCAAGAGCGCATTGGTAGATGGCTTTATCCTGCTCTGCGTAGAGGGCGGAGAGAAACTGGTGCAGTTGACGCGCGAGCGGCAATTGCCCTTCATCGCTCTCGCCTTGAATGACGAGGACCCGTCCATCCCTTCGATCAGCGTCGACAACGTGGGAGGCGCGGCCGTTGCGGCGCGGCATCTGGCGGAATTGGGCCACAGGCGTTTCGGCGTGCTCGCAACAGAACTTTCGGACGACCATGTGGGGCCGGTCGGAATTGCAGAGATCGAACGCGGGATCTATTCCACCTCCCGCAATCGCGCACTCGGTTATTGGCAGGCGCTCGAAGCATTCGGGATTGGCCGCGAGGACGTGCCGATCTATGAGACGCTCAACGACAAGCCAAGCGTTGAAGCCGGGCTGAACTACCTGTTTTCCCTGCCCGAACCGCCGACTGCGATCCTCGCCATGTCCGACAACATCGCGCTTCTGGCGATCAACTGGCTGCGGGCACGAGGTCTCTCCGTGCCGCGGGACGTCTCCGTCATCGGCTTCGACGGCGTGCCGGAAGGCGGCATGGTAGAGCCCGGCCTGACGACGATGGCCCAGCCCTTTGCCGAGATCGCGGAACGCGCGGTGCAGGCCGTTCTTCACGATGCCGTGCCGGCCGAGCGCGAGATGATCGGCGTCACGCTGATCGTGCGCGGCAGCACGGCGGCGCCGAGACCTGACCGGATCTAACCCGCCTGCTGCGCGCCATCCACATTTGCCGCCCGCATCTCGATAAGCTGCCGAGCAGCGGCGGCTGCGGCATCCTTATCGCCTGCCACCTGAACGGTCGGGAAGGCGAACTGGATGCCGTTTTCGTCGAAGGACTGTTTGATCAAGGCCAAGGCGCTGCGGCGGATGACCGAGAGCTCGTTCGGCTTGGCGGTGATCGCCAGCCTGATCTCGATCGCGAAATCGCCGAATTGCTCGACGCCCTTCATCTTCAGCGTCTGAATGATACTTGGCTTCAGATCCTCGTCTTCAAGCAGGCGCTGGCCGATATCCTTGACGATGCGCTTCAGCTTCACGAGATCGGTATCGTAGGTGACCTTGACGATGATCTTATCGATCGCCCAGTCGCGATTCATGTTGTTGACCGCACCGAGCGAGCCGAAGGGGATCGTCGCCAACGGGCCGCGCTGGTGGCGCAGCTTGACTGAGCGCAGGCTGAAGGATTCGACTACGCCCTTGTAATGGCCGCTTTCGATATATTCGCCAATACGGAAGGCATCGTCCCAGAGATAGAAGACACCGCTGATGACGTCCTTGACGATCGTCTGCGCGCCGAAGCCGACCGCGACGCCGACGACGCCGGCGCCGGCGATCAGCGGCCCGATCTGAACGCCGAGGCCCGACAACACCATCATGACGGCAATGATGCCGATGACGACGGCAAGGATATTACGGAAGATCGGCAGCAGCGTTTGCAGCCGGGCGCGGCTCGCCCTTATCTCGTCGGATTCGCCGGCGGCGGGCAGAGCTTCCATCACCTTGCCGTCGATATAGGTTTTTGCGAGCTGCCAGACGAGATCGGCGACCAGCAGGATGACGATGCCACCGAGAATGCCGCGAGCGATGCGGCCCACGACCGATTCGCTGCCGCTCATCATCGCATGCGCCTCGACTCCAAGCATTTTGCCGAGCCACAAGGCCGCGAAAGTGATAATCAGCGCGCGCACGCCCCGGTCGAGCAGCACAGCCGCGATCTTGCCGGCACCAAAAATGCCGTCGGCCGCATCATGCAGAGCGTCGATTGCCTTTGTCGATACCGAGAGGACGCGCGGCAGCAATATCGCATAGATGCCGATCCACAAGAGGCCGTCGAAGCCGGCCACCCAGAGGCACCAGAGCGCCACGAAGAAAATCGTCAGCAGCCAGGAAACCGTCTTTACCCCACGCTTTTCCGGCGGGAGTGGCCTCGCCCACACGGCAGCCGTGGCGATCAGGAACAAACCGATGCCGAGCGTGTAGCCGATGAGGTCGCGCGCGCCGGCAGAAAAGTCCAGCGACGTGACGGCCTGTATGACCGCCCAGCCGCAGGCGAAATAAATGGCAAATAGCGTGCATCGCCGATACCAGTAATAGGCCACGCGCCGCCGTTCAGCGATGCGGGCGGTGCCGCCGTCCTCGTCTAGGACATCGTTGGCGCGACGCATCGCGATCAATTCCATGACAAGCTTGCCGATGGAGATCGCCAGCCTGATCGATACCATCGCGATGACGCAGGCGATGGCGAAGTTTTCGATGACCGGCGGCCAATCGAAGGCAAGAAGCGGAACGAGCGTCACCAGACCATGGATGATGGCGGGCACGACGCCGCCCAGAAACTGGAAGCGCGCTGCCTGCAGTTCCGTCTCGGTACCGGCAGCCCTCTCGCTGCGCTGCATATGCCTGGTGTTGATGAAACGGGCAACGGCGAGTTCGACCACCAATCCGAGGAAGAACAGGAGGACAATCTGAACGATGATGCGCACGAGCCCGACCGACTTGCCCTCCCCCTCCAGCTTCTCCGATGCGGTCATGACCTCGTAGGGCAAAGTCATCGCAGCGCCGGAGACCAGCTCGAGGTGATGCCGCGTGTGGCCGAGCATGCCCGACAGAACCGACATCTGATTGCCGTCGGCGGGAGCCGGATCGGTGACGGGTGCGGGTTTATCGCTGGCGGACGCAGGCTGACTGTTAAGCTGCGTGGTAAGCCACTGCCTGACATCGGGCTCGTTCAGCAGCTGGATCAGCTCGCGAACCTTGTCGGGCGGCGGAGTTGTCGGCTGCGGTGCGGCCGCATTCTGAGCGAAGACCGCCATGGGCACAGCCAGTACGAAAAGACAAAAAAGCAGGCCTCCGATCGTCCACCTGCCGCCCCTGACATTCCTCATCTGCGCTGCCCTTCTTGCCATCGGACCATCCGGCCCGCTCCTGCAGACTATACGCGTTTTTGACACGGGCAAGCAGGCACTTACGGCTCCCAATCCTGATCATACCGCCATTGCCCCGCAACGGCTGTCGCGCTAGGTTCTGCTGCAAAACCGTTCAGTGCTCGGGGATGCGCGTGTTCAATTTCCTGAAAAGGCTCTTCGGCAGAGGCGAGCACGCAGAGGTGCGCTCCAGCCAAACCCTCTCAGTGCAGGAGCCAGAGAACACGGCTGCCGCCAAGACCCTCGATCTCAACATTCCCGATGAAGCCTTGCAGGACGAAGCGGTTTTCGCCGCCTATCTGCAGGAACGCTTGCCGTTCTTCGGCGACCTGATCCGTGCCGACTACGATCCTGCCGTCGGCAGCCTGACGCTGCACAGCCGCAACGGCGATACGATGACGAAATTCCTGAGCAATGCGCTGCTGGCACTGCGGGAAAAGCGTGGGCCGGCGCGCGCGCAGGCGCTCCTCAACTATCTCAACATGACGGAGGCCATGGTCGACAGCGGCGATCTCGCCAAGGTCCTGCCGGTGCTGAAAGCGCGCGATTTCGTCGAGGTTGCGCAGCAGCAGATGATGCAGGCCGTCAAGGACGAGCCAAATCCGCCGCAATTCGTCTACCTCGACGAGGCCGAAAACCTGATCAAGCTCTTCGTCGTCAACGGCGAAACGGCGGTCAACTACGTCATGGCCGAAGCACTCGACGATTGGGGCATCGATGCAAGGGAACTCGCCGAAACGGCACAGGCCAACCTGCAGAAGTTCCTTGCCAAGACCGGCGTTCAGATCGCCAAACGCAGCCGGTTCCAATATGTCGAGGTGGACGGTCAGTTCGAATCCAGCATCGCCTTTCTGCCGAATTTCTGGGCGCAGGTGCAGGAGCAATCCGGGGGCGCCGCGCCGATCGCCGCCTTCCTGTCGCGCGACAAGGTGTTCTTCACGCATGAGAACGACATTGAAGGTCTGCAGCTTCTGGAACTGATCAGCGCCGATCTCAGCGACGTGCCCTACGTTATTTCGCCGGACCAATATCGCTGGGAAAATGGCCGCTGGACGCTATTTCGCCGCGTCGCCCGGATGGAAGCGGCGCGCCGACACTAGGACTTTTACGCATTCCAGGCGGAAAGCCGCTGTGCACCTTTCCTAGAAATGCTTTAAACCAACACTTCCTGATCGACGCGATCCTCTGCCCCGAAGAACTTCAGATAGCGCTCGACTTCCGCAGGCTCACCCGTCGCCTTCTGAGGATTGTCCGAGAGCTTCACGGCCGGCCGGCCGTTTGCCTCGATGACCTTGCAGACGATCGAAATAGGGTTAAGGCCCTTGAGTTCGGTCGGGGCGCAGCCGGCGAAATCGTTGGTGAGATTGGTGCCCCAACCAAAACTCATGCGGACGCGGCCATCGAAATGCTTGTAGGTGTCGATGATGGCATCGACATCGAGGCCGTCAGAGAAGATCAGCAGCTTCTGGCGCGGATCGCGGCCCATCTTCTTCCACCATTCGATGATCTTCTCGCCGCCTTCGATCGGCGGGGCGCTGTCGGGACGGAAGCCGGTCCAGTCGGCCACCCATTCCGGAGCGTTGCGCAGGAAGGAAGCAGTGCCGAAGGCATCGGGCAGCACGACGAGTAGATTGCCGCCATAGAGACGGTTCCAGTCACGCAGCACCTTGTAGGGCGCCTTGCCGAGCTCTTCATCGTTTTTCGCGAGCGCGGCTGCGACCATCGGCAGCTCATGCGCGTTGGTGCCGACCGCTTCAAGATCGGAATCCATGGCGAGCAGCACGTTGCTGGTGCCGGTGAAAGCGTGGGGCACACCTTCCTTCAGCGCCTCGACGCACCAGCGCTGCCAGAGGAAGCTGTGGCGTCGGCGGGTGCCGAAATCGGAGATGCGCAGGCCCGGCAGTTCCCGCAGCCGCTCCACCTTTCCCCACATCTTGGCCTTGGCGCGGGCATAGAGCACATCGAGGGTGAATGGACCGAGCGCCCTCAGCGCGGAGCGGGAGCGAAGCTCGTTGATGATGGCGAGCGCGGGGATTTCCCACATCGTCGTTTCCTTCCACGAACCGTGGAAGTCGAGAATATACTGGCCGTCGCGCTTCGAGAGCTCATATTCCGGCAGCTGGAAATTCGACAGCCAGGCGAGGAATTCCGGTTCAAAGATCTGTGCGCGGCCGTAAAAGCTGTTACCCGCCAGCCAGATCATCTCCTTCTTGGAGAGGCGGAGCGTTCGGGCATGGTCGAGTTGCTCGCGCAATTCCTTCTCGTCGATCACTTCGGCAAGGCGAACGCTCTTGGTGCGATTGATGAGCGAGAAGGTGGCATCGACATCCGGATAAAGCTTCCAGATCATCTGCAGCATCAGAAGCTTGTAGAAATCCGTATCGATCAGGCTGCGGATGATCGGATCAAGCTTCCAGGTATGATTATAGACGCGGGTGGCGATATCCGTCTTGGTCATGTCGTTCCTGCCCCGTCTCCTGCCCTGCGGACGTCATGCTAACCGCCGACTATCCTGCCGGCATGCGGTTGTAGCGCCTTGTTATCAAAAAATGTTGAGCGAAAGTCCAGTCGCTGAAAGAAAATTGATGCCAGGGCAAACGCGCCACATTTGACCGGCGGAAGCGAAGCGCCGCAACTTCCCCCGCATCCTACCGGATTTAGTAACCCCGGTTGCGATCTACCAGATGCTGCAGCGGTTCGCCGCGTTCGAAGCGGGCGATCTGCTCCTCGACATGGCGCATCAGTGCCCTTTCGTCAGACATGGCGGAATCATGCGGCGTGATGATGACATTTTCCAGGTCCCAGAGCGGATCGTCCGCAGCCAGAGGCTCGACGGCGAAGACATCGAGGGAGGCGCCGCCGAGAATGCCAGTACGAACAGCCGAAGCGATATCGGCCGCAACCTGGCTCTTGCCGCGGCCGGCATTGATGAAAACCGGCTTGCCGAGCGGGCCGTTGCGATGCAGCATGGAAAAAAGCGAGGTGTTGTAGATACCCGTCGTTTCCGGCGTCAACGGCAGGAGGCCGACCAGGATGTCCGTGCGCGCCAGGAATGCATCAAGCCCGGCGGCATCGAAGGTTTCCATGCCGTCGATCTCTTTCTTGCTGCGGGACCAGCCGATGACATTGAAGCCCATGATCTTCAACTTGGCGGCGGCATCGCAGCCGAGAACACCGAGGCCCATGACGCCTACGGTAACTTCGGCGGCTTCAGGGCCATTCTGCGGCGCCCAGACGTGCTGACGCTGGTTCCTGAAATGCCCCTGCACATCGCGCAGATGCATGAGGCACTGCATCACGACCCATTCGCTCATGCGCACCGTCAGGCTGCGATCGACGAAGCGGACTACCGGGATGTCAGGCAGGCCGGCAATCGACATCATCGAATCGACACCGGCGCCGCCCGAGAAGATGACCTTGAGATTGGGTGCGCGCTCGAAAAGATCGGCATCCGGCTTCCACACAAGCGCGTAGTCGACATGGGAGAGATCCACGCCTTTATTGGCAGGATCGGCCAGATTGATGCTGCCGCGATCGGCAAAGGCCGGCTCAAGCGCCTTAGCAACGGACACAGGATCGAATTTGAGGTCGACGAGAATGGGGCTTTTGGCCGGCATGATGGTGGTCTCTATTGCTGGATCGCGGCGGTCGGCACCGCCTCGATATTGAAGGCGGCGGCAAGCAGCGCCCTGGTGTAGTCCTCTTTCGGCGCCCGGAAGATATCGGCGGATGCGCCCTGCTCGACGACCTTGCCGAAGCGCATGACGATCAACTCGTTGGCGAGCGCTTTCACCACTTTCAGGTCGTGGCTGATGAAGAGATAGGCGAGATCGTGCTTCTGCTGCAGGTCGCGCAGCAGGTCGACCACCTGCGCCTGTACGCTCATGTCGAGCGCCGAGGTGGGCTCGTCGAGCATGACGAAACGCGGCTTCAGCACCATGGCGCGGGCAATGGCAATGCGCTGGCGCTGGCCGCCGGAGAATTCGTGCGGGAAACGCCAGCGGGTGGACGGATCGAGGCCGACTTCCTCCAGCGCCCAGCAGACGCGCTTGTCGCGCTCGTCGGCCGAAAGCGAGCGCTCATGCACCTTGAGCCCCTCAGCGATGATCTCGCCGACCGACATGCGCGGGCTGAGCGATCCATAAGGGTCCTGAAAGACGACCTGCAGCTGGTTGCGGAGAGGCCGCATCTCGCGGAACGAATAGCCGGCTATGTCCTTGCCGACGAAGGCGATACGGCCCTTGGAGGAAATGAGCCTGGCGAGCGCCAGGCCGAGCGTGGTCTTGCCTGAGCCGGATTCGCCGACGACGCCGAGCGTCTGGCCGGCGCGGAGCTTCAGATCGATGCCGTCGACCGCCTTCACGTGGTCGACGACCTTGCGCATGAAGCCGGCCTTGATCGGGAACCAGACGCGAATATCGCTGCCTTCCATGACGACGGGCTTGTTCGCATCGCTTACCGGCGGCTCGCCGCGCGGCTCGGCGGCCAGCAAATGGCGGGTATAGTCATGCTGCGGTCTCGTGAAGACGTCCTCGACGGTGCCGGTCTCGACGATCTTGCCCTTGGTCATGACGCAGACCCGGTCGGCGAATTTACGGACGATGCCGAGATCGTGGGTGATGAACAGCATCGACATGCCGTGCGCGCCCTTGAGATCGCGCAGCAATTCCAAAATCTGCGCCTGCACGGTGACGTCGAGCGCAGTCGTCGGCTCGTCGGCGATCAGGAGTTCGGGGCGGTTAGCGAGCGCCATGGCGATCATCACGCGCTGGCGCTGGCCGCCGGATAGTTCATGCGGATAGGCCTTGAGGCGCTTTTCCGGCTCGCGGATGCCGACCTGGTTCAAGAGTTCCAGCGTGCGGCTGCGCGCGGCCTCGCCCACGATGCCCTGATGCAGCGCCAGGATTTCGCTGATCTGCTTTTCGATCGAATGAAGCGGATTAAGCGAGGTCATCGGCTCCTGAAAGATCATCGTGATGTCGTTGCCACGCACGGCGCGCAGTTCGTTGTCCGATGCCTTCAAGAGGTCCTTGCCCTTGAACAGGATTTCGCCGGAAGGATGGCTCGCGGACGGATAGGGCAAGAGCTTCAGGATCGAATTGGCCGAAACCGATTTGCCGGAGCCGGATTCGCCGACCAGCGCCAGCACCTCGCCCTTATGGATATCGAAGGAGACGCCATCGACGGCGATCGAGGTCTGCCCGCCCTGATGAAAGGCGACGGAGAGGTTGCGGACGGATAGCAGCGGAGTGGAGTTTTCGCTCATCGGAACGTCTTCCTCGGATCGAAGGCGTCGCGCACGGCCTCGCCGATGAAAATCAGCAGCGACAGCATGATCGACATGGTGAAGAAGGCCGAAAGCCCCAGCCAGGGAGCCTGCAGATTGGATTTGCCCTGGGCGATCATTTCACCCAGCGACGGCGAGCCGGGCGGCATGCCGAAGCCCAAGAAATCCAGTGAGGTCAGGGTGGTGATCGAGCCCGACAGGATGAAGGGCACGAAGGTCAGCGTCGCGACCATCGCGTTCGGCAGCAGGTGGCGATACATGATGGTACGGTTGTTGACGCCGAGCGCGCGGGCGGCGCGCACATATTCGAAATTGCGCGCCCGCAGGAATTCGGCGCGCACGACGCCGACGAGACCGACCCAGGAAAACAGTAGCAATATGCCGAGGAGGATGAAGAAGCCGGGCGGCAGCACCGAGGCGATGATCAACAGGATATAAAGCACCGGCATGGACGACCAGATCTCGATGAAGCGCTGCATCAGAAGATCAGTCCAGCCGCCGAAATAACCCTGTATCGCACCGGCGCAGACGCCGACGACGGCCGAGCAAATGGTGAGCGCCAGGCCGAACAGCACCGAGATGCGGAAGCCGTAGACCAAGCGGGCGAGCACATCGCGGGCCTGATCGTCGGTGCCGAGCCAGTTGAAATTGCTCCAGTTGCAGTTCGGATCGGCAACACCGCCGGGATAGCCCGAGCAGCGTGTCTCCTTGCTCATCGCCCAGAAAGGCGGCGTCGGCGCCGACATGCCCTTGGGAAGATTGGAGTTGGCGGTCTGATAGGAATAATGGATCGGCGGCCAGATCATCCAGCCATTGGCATTGATCTCATCCTGAATATCCGGGGCGCGATAATCCGTCTGCGCCAGGAAACCGCCGAACTTCTCCTCGGGATAATCGACAAAGACCGGCGTCAGAATCTCGCCCTTGTAGGAGACGAGGATCGGCCGGTCGTTGACGATGAATTCGGCGCCGAGGCTGAGGACGAACAGCACCAGGAAGATCCAGAGCGACCAGTAGCCGCGACGGTTCGCCTTGAAGTTTTCCCAGCGGCGCACATTGGTCGGCGAGAACAGCCCCCTGCGCGGCGGCTTCACCGTTGCCGGGAGCGTCTGCTGATTGGTCGCGTCCATCAGACGTCCCTCCGCTCGAAGTCGATACGCGGATCGATCCAGGTGTAGATGAGGTCTGAGACGAGGCTGACGACGAGGCCGAGCAGCGAGAAGATGAAGAGCGTGGCAAACACCACCGGATAATCGCGTTGGACGACGGAGAGATAGCTCAAGCGTCCCAAGCCATCGAGCGAGAAGATGTTCTCGATCAAAAGCGAGCCGGTGAAGAAGGCGGAAATGAAGGCGCCGGGAAAGCCGGCAATGACAATGAGCATGGCGTTGCGGAAGACATGGCCATAGAGCACGCGCCGTTCGGAAAGCCCCTTGGCGCGGGCGGTGATGACATATTGCTTTTTGATCTCCTCGATGAAGGAATTCTTGGTGAGTAGCGTCGTCGTGGCGAAGGCGGCAAGCGACAGCGAAATCAGCGGCAGCACCAGGTGCCAGAGATAATCAAGGATCTTCCGCCACCAGGTGAGGTCGGCGAAGTTGTCAGAGACGAGGCCGCGCAGCGGGAACCAGTCGAAGAAGGAGCCGCCGGCAAACAGCACGATCAGCATGATGCCGAACAGGAAGCTCGGGACGGCATAGCCGACGATGATGATGCCCGACGTCCAGACATCGAAAGTTGATCCGTCCTGCACCGCCTTGCGGATGCCGAGCGGAATGGAAATGGCGTAGGAGAAGATCAGGATCCAGATGCCGAGCGAGATCGACACCGGCAGTTTCTGGGCGATGAGGTCGATGACGGTGGTATTACGGAAGAAGCTCTCGCCGAAATCGAAGCGGATATAGTTCCACATCATCTGGCCGAAACGCTCGAGCGGCGGCTTGTCGAAGCCGAACTGCTTGTCGAGCTTGGCGATCAGCTCGGGATCGAGCCCCTGCGCGCCGCGATATTTCGAGCCGCTGTCGTCGAAGGATTGCTGGGCAGCCAGGTCCGTGCCGCCACCCGACAGGCGGCCGTTGGCATTATCTCCCTGCCCGGTCAGCTGCGCGATGACCTGCTCGACCGGGCCGCCCGGCGCGAACTGCACGATGGTGAAGGAAATCGCCATGATACCGACGATGGTCGGGATCATCAGCAGGAGGCGTCGCAGAATATAGGCGCCCATCAGCCCGCCACTCCCTCAGAGAGGAGTATGTTCCGCCTCGCCTCAATCCGTCCGTCGATCAAATCACATTCCCTTCCGCCGGATCGAGACCGGCGCAGTCATATCAGCTTGAAACTACCCGAATCAGCCCTCTGCATTTGGAGCCAGCAAGCCCCTCATTGCAAGAGAGGCTCACTTTCCGGCGCTTTTCGACCACCAGACATCGGGGAAGCCGATGGAGTAATACGGCAGCTCGGGCAAATGTTCGAACTTGTCCCAATAAGCGATCTTGTTCGTCGTCCCATAAAACAGCGGGACAACGTAGTGGTGGGCGAGCAGTACGCGGTCAAGCGCCTTGGCGGCAGCAGTCTTTTCTTCGAGGGTCGCGGCAGAGACAAGCTTGCCGATCAATATATCGACACCCGGATCGGATATGCCGGCGTAGTTGCGAGAGCCTTGGCGGTTTGCGGAAGCCGAGCCCCAGTAATCGATCTGTTCACTGCCGGGCGGCAGAGAAGTGCCCCAGACGTTCCAGGTCGCATCATAGTCGAAACTGCGAATGCGGTTGATGTATTGCGATGAATCGACCGTTCTGAGGGTCGCATCGATGCCAATGCGGCGCAGGTTCTGTACGTAGGGCAGGTTTGATCTTTCCATCGAAGGGCTGCCGAGCAGGATTTCCATCGTGAAGGGCTGGCCGGTCTTTTCATTGACCATGCGATTGCCCTTCAACACATAACCGGCTTCCTTGAAAAGCTCGATCGCCTTGCGCAGATTGTCGCGGGCCTTTTGTTGGTCGCCGCCGACCGGATTGGTATAGGGCGTGGTGAAGACTTCGGGCGGCACCTTATCTTTGACGCTGTTGAGGATATTCAATTCCTCGCCCGTGGGCAGCCCCGAAGAGGCAAGCTCGGTACCGAAAAAGAAGGAGTTGACGCGGGTCAGCTGGCCAAAGGCAAGCGCCCGGTTCATCTCCTCGAAATCATAGGCGTAGTTCAACGCCTCCCGCACACGCTGATCCTTGAACTGATCCCGCCGGAGATTGAGCACCACCGCCTGCATGATGCCGACAGAGCGCAACGAGTTGGGCAGCTCGTCGCGCTTGATGCGGCCGTCCTTGACGGCTGGAAAGTCATATGCGGTCACCCAGTGGCTTGCTGACTGGTCCTGCCAGAAATCGGTATTTCCGCTGCGAAAGGCTTCGAATTGCACATCCTTGTCGGCGTAGTAGGTATAGGAAATCGCCCCGAAGTTATTCTGGCCGATATTGACCGGCAGGTTCTTGCCCCAATAGTCGTCGCGTAGTTCGTATCGGATCGATGATCCCGGCTGCACGGAGACGATCTTATACGGTCCGGATCCCATGATCGGCTCGAGTGTCGTGCGGGAGATATCGCGCGGCTTTCCGTCCGTACCGGCGCTCTCCCACCAATGTTTCGGCACGATCAGCAACTGGCCGGCGATAAAAGGAAGTTCGCGATTGTTCTTTTCATTGAAATAGAAGGTGACGTCCCTGTCGCCGGTCTTTTCGGCTCGCGTCACGTGGGAATAGATACTGGTCGCGAGAGGATTGAGCTCCTTGGTGCGATCGAAGCTGAAAATCACATCATCCGGGGTCACCGGTGTGCCATCGGCCCATTTCGCCTCGGCGCGTAAGCGGAAGGTGGCGCTCGCTATGTCATCGGGATAGGAGACGCCCTCGGCAAGCAAGCCGTAGGAAGTGGCTATCTCGTCATTGGACGATTTCATCAGCGTATCGAAAACCGTTGACAATCCGCTGGCGGGGTTGCCCTTAAACAGCACGGGATTGAGCGTGTCGAACGTGCCTTCGGCCGAAAGCTTAAGCTCGCCGCCCTTGGGCGCCTCCGGATTGACATAGTCGAAACGCTTGAAGCCGGGTTGATATTTCAAGTCGCCAAGAATAGCCGTGCCGATGCGGAATTGCGGTTCTTCGGCTTTCGTGGATAAAGGCATTGCCAGCAGGCAAAAAAGAGAAACGACCAAGCCTGCTTTCAACCGCGACAATGCCATTCATGATCTCCCGATGATTTCTGAAGAATCAGCATAAGGCAAATGAGGGCAAAAAGCAGGACGCAACAACTCATCTTGTTGCAAAGGCTGAAAACCGTGTCCGAGGCTCAATCTTTTGCCGTAGCATCCTCAAGACGTTTGCGCAGCATCAGTCGCAGTTCCGCAAAGACGCGCCGGTCTTCGGCGGCATCCGGGTCGCTGGAAACGACGACAGCAATGCGCAGCAACTCGAGCACGATACCCGCCATCAGAACGATATCGTCCGTGATCGGCGGATGGGCCCGCCGCAGAAAGGCGGCAATCAGCTCTCGCAACTCCGCGCGCGAGCGCGCCTTGCGGTCCTTGGGAATATCGCGACGCCCGGCTAGTACGGGAAACTCGGGATATTGCTCGATGAAAGCGGCAAGCGCATCGAAGATTGCCTCGCCGCTACCGGCGGCGGAAAGCCCTATGCTCCGTTCCGCCATGTCACGAAGCCCCGCCTTAAGGCGCTCCAGGCGATCGATATGCAGCGCCTCGGCAAGCAGGGGCTTTGTCGGAAAGAACTGATAGAGCGAGCCGATCGACGAATGCGCCTCGGCCGCGATCTCCGTCATCGTGGCCGCATCGTAACCCCTGCGCGCAAAGACTTTCGCCGCCGCTTCGAGCAGAACGGCAACGCGATCGTGGCCTCGCTGCCGCTTCGGCGCACGCGTCTTCAATTCTTCACTTGATTTTTGTGAGGTCATCCTCATATTTTCCATTGTGAGGATACCCTCATGTTTTTCCGGAGCCCCTAGATGCCACTTTACGATCCCAAGACCACCGCTCTTGTTTCCATCGACCTGCAAGGCCTCGTGCTCAGCCGCCCGCTTGCGCCCTACTCCGCCCAACAGATCGTCACCAATACGGTCGCCATCGCAAACAAACTGAAGGCCGATGGCGGAACGACCGTTTTCGTGACCGTCGGATTTTCCGCAGACTATACCGACGCTGTCAATCAGCCGACCGACGAAAGCTTCCCGCTTCCCCCAGGAGGCTTGCCGCCGGCCGCGTTCGAAGCTCCGGCCGAGATGGCAGCGCTGACGCCCGATGTCGCCATCGTCAAGCGCCAGTGGAGCGCCTTCTACGGCACGGAACTCGATCTGCAGCTGCGCCGCCGTGGCATCAAAACGCTGATCGTGACTGGCGTCGCCACCAATTTCGGCGTGGAAGGCACCGTGCGCGATGCCCACGCGGCAAATTACGCCGTCATTGTTGCCGAAGATGCCGTGACGACGCTCTCGCAGGATATGCAGGATTTCGCCTGCACGAAAGTGCTGCCGCGGCTGTCGCGTATCCGCAAGACGGCGGAAATCCTGGCGAACTGATCTGTAGTAACGACGGCAAAGGCGGTCGGCCGTAGCCACCGGCGATTGCCGCGGATTCACTTCCATCCTGTTTCAGGATAATCTCCCGGCAAATCACTTCGGCTAATGCCGACCGCCTTCAAGGATATGCATGGCTTCACTTCTGGCTCGTGCCTTTCGAACGATCGGCAAATTCTCTCTCGCAACCTCGATCGGGATGGGCCTTGTCGCCAGCGATGCGCTGGCGCAGCAGGCCACACCTTCGCCCGGCAGCGCAAAAGCGGTCTTCGGCGCCGTGACGCTACCGACGCAGGAGGCACCGCAATCGATCGGCTTCTATGCCAAGGGTTGCCTTGCGGGCGCAGTCGCTCTGCCGGCCGACGGCCCGACGTGGCAGGCGATGCGCCTGTCGCGCAATCGCCGCTGGGGCCGGCCGGAAACGATCGGCCTGCTTGAGCGCCTGTCGCGCGACGCGGCGAAGAATGACGGCTGGCCGGGCCTGCTTGTCGGCGATATCTCGCAGCCGCGCGGCGGTCCGATGATCAACGGTCACGCCTCGCACCAGATCGGCCTCGATGCCGACGTCTGGCTGACGCCGATGCCACGGCGCAAGATGACGGCGGAAGAGCGCGAAGCCATGCCTTTCACCACGATGCTCGCCAAAGACAAGTTCCTGACGATCAATGACAAGGTCTGGACGCCGGCGCATGCGCGCCTGCTGATGCGCGCGGCGAGCTATCCCGAGGTCGAGCGCATCTTCGTCAATCCGGCGATCAAGAAGAAGATGTGCGAGACCTGGACGGGCGATCGCAGCAATCTCGGCAAGCTTAGGCCGGAATACGGGCACGACTCGCATTTCCATATCCGCCTCCGCTGCCCAGCCGGCTCCGTCGGCTGCACGGGGCAGGCCCCGGTCGCCGCCGGCGATGGCTGCGACAAGTCGCTCGCATGGTGGTTCGGACCCGAGCCCTGGGCAAAGCCGAAGCCCAGCACCAAGCCCCCGGTCAAGCCACGCGAAGTCATGGTTGCCGATCTGCCCAAGGCCTGCCAGGCCGTATTGGCAGCACCTTCGGTAGCTTCCACGCGTCCTGCCGCCTCCGGCGCCAAAACTGCCGGCGTTTCGGCGGAGACGGATGCGATGCCGGTTTCGGGCGATACGCCGCCGGGTCAGATTCCGCAGCAATAGATCCCGCGCCCGTCCTTGCCCGAAGCGTCTTTCAAAACGCGCCCCCTTGGTATAGAACGCGGATAAATCGATTGAAAGCATCGGGCGGAGCAAGGATTTCATGGCCGGCAGCAAATGCATCGCATTGATCGCGCATGATCAGAAAAAAGATGCGATGGCAGAATTTGCGCGACGCAATGAGGCCGCCCTTGCCAATTGGAACATCGTCGCCACGGGTACGACGGGCGGCCGCGTGCTGGATGCCTGCCCCGACCTCAACGTCACCCGATTGAAAAGCGGGCCGCTCGGCGGCGACCAGCAGATCGGTGCGCTCATCGCCACCGGCGAGATCGACATGCTTGTCTTCTTCATCGATCCTCTCACTCCGCACCCTCACGACGTCGACGTCAAGGCATTGACGCGGCTTGCCGTTCTCTACGACATTCCGATGGCGCTCAACGAATCCACTGCCGAGCGGCTGATCAAAACACTGAACCATTAATCCGCCTTGCCGGCGGCAGACCACGGACCTGGCCATGCCCGAGCTCAATCACAGCGATGCCCCACTGCCTTTCCCAATCCTGATCGGCGATATCGGCGGCACCAATGCGCGTTTCTCCATCCTCGTCGATGCGGACTCCGAACAGGAGCATTTTCCGGTCGTGCAGACGGCGAATTTCGCCACGATCGACGATGCGATCAAACTTTCCCTTGAAAACAGCAAGGTCCGACCCCGCTCGGCAATTCTTGCCATGGCAGGTCCCGTGCAGGGTGACGAGATTCCGCTGACCAATTGCGATTGGGTGATCCGTCCGAAGACGATGATCGCCAATCTCGGGATAGAAGACGTGCTCGTCATCAACGATTTCGAGGCGCAGGCGCTCGCGATCGCCGAGATTTCCGACGAGCATCGCCAAACCATCGGCCAAGCATCCGGGAACATGACCGCATCGCGCGTCGTGCTCGGGCCGGGCACCGGGCTTGGCGTCGGCGCCCTGGTTCATACTCAGCATCAATGGGTGCCCGTGCCGGGCGAAGGCGGGCATATCGATCTTGGACCGCGCACGGAACGCGACCTGCAGATCTGGCCGCATCTAGAACCCATCGAAGGCCGTATCTCGGCCGAACAGGTGATCTGCGGCCGCGGCCTCCAGAACCTCTATCATGCGATCTGCGCGGCTGACGGCATCGAACCGAGCCTCAAAGAGCCAGCCGATATCACCAATCATGCACTCGCCGGCACCAACAGGCAGGCCGAGGAGACATTGACGCTGTTCGTTACCTATCTCGGCCGTGTCGCCGGCGATTTCGCCATGGTCTTCATGGCGCGCGGCGGCGTCTATCTCTCGGGCGGCATTCCGCAGAAGATCCTGCCCGCGCTGCAGAAGCCGGAATTCCGCGCCGCCTTCGAAGACAAGGCACCGCACACGGAATTGATGAAGACGATCCCGACGCACGTGGTCGTCAATCCGCTGGCAGCGCTTTCCGGCCTGGCGACCTATGCCCGCAAGCCGACAAACTTTGGCCTTGCGACAGAAGGCCGTCGCTGGCGGCGTTAACCGCTTGCCAAACAGCTCATGGCGCACCGAAACAGCCGGCGCGCCTACCTTTTTGAAGAGGCCACCTTCCTCTATAGTGATTGCGGCTCCGCGATCGGCCTTAACCAGCGCGGCACGCCATGTCTAGCCAAAGCCGTGCTAACTCTTTAATAGAGCCGCGAAAGCACGTGCCAGATGCGGCTCGCTTGGTTCAAGACAGGAAGCCGATTATTGAAATTGCCTGACCCGAAAAGCAAAAACGTCGACAGCGAAGCCATTACAGGCATGCTGAAGCGAATTATCGCCGAGAACGGCCGCGATCATATTCGCGGCTACTCCATCGCGATTACCTGCCTTATCCTCGTTGCGCTTTCGACTGCTTATATCGGCTACATCGTCAAGTCGGTCATCGACAGCGCCTTCATCGCCCGCAATATCGTCGATGCCTGGAAAATCTGCTTCAGCATCTTCCTCGTTTTCGTGGTGCGCGGTTTTGCCGGGTATTTCCAGTCGGTCATTCTGTCGAAGATCGGCAATAACATCATCGCCCGCTACCAGCGCCGGCTCTATTCGCATCTGATGACGCTGTCGGTCGGCTTCTTCAGCGAAGCGCGCTCCGCGCAGCTCGCCGCCCGTATCAGCCAGAACGTCTCGGGCATCCGCGATGTCATGAACCTGACGATCACGTCGACGGCACGCGACCTTCTGACCTTCATCGCCCTGCTTTGCGTCATGGTGTTCCAGGATCCGGTGCTCAGCATCGCATTCGTCGTTATCGCGCCGCCACTCTTCTTCGCGCTACGTTATATTTCTAAGCGCCTGCGCGCCGCCACGCGCGATGCGATCGTCCTGAACAGCCATGTACTCGGCGCGATGCAGGAGACTATTCAAGGCGTTTCCATCGTCAAGGCCTTCACGATGGAAGAGGAGCTCGAGCGCAAGATCAACAAGCTGATCACCGCCGCCGAGCACCGGCAGAACCGCATCGCCCGCCTTTCGGAGCGCAACGGACCGCTGATCGAAACCGTCGCCGGTTTTGCGATCGCCAGCCTCTTTGCCTATGCCGCTTATCGCTCGATCTACGACAATGTCTCGCCCGGCGTGTTCTTCTCCTTCGCCACTTCGCTGCTGCTTGCCTACGATCCGGCCCGCCGCCTTGCAAAGCTGCAGGTGCAGCTGGAGCGCGCGGTCGTCAATGCACGGATGATCTACGAGCTGCTCGACATGGAGCCGCGCCAGCGCGACCTGCCGGATGCCAAGCCGCTTAACGTGACCGACGCCCGCATCGAGTTCCGCGACGTTCATTTCGCCTATGGTGATGAATCCGTACTTTCCGGTGTCAACTTCACGGCCGAGGGCGGACAGACGACAGCGCTCGTCGGGCCTTCTGGCGCCGGCAAGTCCACCGTCATCAATCTGATCCCGCGCTTCTACGACCCAAAATCCGGCAGCATCTTCATCGACGGGCAGGACATCGCGCATGTGACGAAACAGTCGCTGCGGGAACAGCTCGCCTATGTGTCGCAGCAGCCCTATCTCTTTGAAGGCACGATCCGCGACAATATCCGCTACGGCCGCCCGAACGCGACGGATGCCGAGATCGAGGAAGCAGCGCGCCTCGCCTATGCCCATGATTTCATCGAGGCGCAGCCGATGGGGTATGACACACCGGTCGGCGAAAACGGCGTGACGCTGTCCGGCGGCCAGCGCCAGCGCCTGTCGATCGCCCGCGCGCTGGTGCGCAACGCGCCGATCCTGCTTCTGGACGAAGCAACCTCTGCGCTCGACACGGAGTCCGAAGCGGCCGTGCAGAAGGCACTGGAAGAGGCGATGAGCGGCCGCACGGTCGTTGTCATTGCGCACCGCCTGTCGACGGTCATCCGCGCCGAGAAGATCGTCGTCATGCAGAACGGCCGAGTTGTCGAAGAGGGCAACCACGAGACGCTTGCGACGGCCGACAATGGCCTCTACGCTCGGCTCAACAACCTGCAGCTACCGGCGATTTCAAGCAATTCCCGCAAATAGACGATAGAGACGACATGAGCGACGATGCGATGAAGCTGGTGGTGGTTGGCGCGGCGGGCCGCATGGGACAGGCTCTCATCCGCATCATTCATGCAACCGACGGCGTGGCCCTGCATGCCGCCGTCGCTCGTCCCGGCTCCGCCTTCATCGGCAAGGATGCCGGCGAGATCGCCGGGCTCGGCCCCATCGGCATTCCCGTCACCGACGATCCGCTTTCCGCCTTCCTTCATGCCGAAGGTGTCATCGATTTCACAACGCCGGCAACCAGCGTCACCTTTGCCGGCCTCGCCGCACAGGCACGCATCGTCCATATCATCGGCACGACGGGATGCTCGGATGAGGACGAGGCGAAGTTCAAGGCGGCCGCGCGCCATGCCCGCATCGTCAAATCGGGCAATATGGGCCTCGGCATCAATCTTTTGAGCGTGCTTGTCGAACAGGCGGCGCGGGCGCTGCCTTCGAACGACTGGGATATCGAGGTGCTGGAGATGCACCATCGCCACAAAGTCGATGCACCCTCGGGCACCGCACTGCTGCTCGGTCAGGCGGCTGCGAAGGGCCGTGGTATCGACCTCAACGACAATTCCGTGCGCGTGCGCGACGGCCATACGGGTGCGCGTCCTGTGGGCACGATCGGCTTTGCGACCCTGCGCGGCGGCGGCGTGGTCGGCGATCATTCGGTGATCTTCGCCAGCGAAAGCGAGCGATTGACGCTGTCGCACAGCGCCGGCGACCGTTCGCTGTTTGCGCGCGGTGCGCTGCAGGCGGCGCTCTGGGCGCGCGACAAGAAGCCCGGCTTCTATTCCATGCTCGACGTACTCGGGCTCTCCACACGTTGATCCGAACCCGGAGCGGGTCGGCAGGGACCTGCCAATCCGCTCCAGCCTTTTATTGTCTCGCAATTCCGGACAGAAAGCCGCTACGCACTTTTCCTGGAATTGCCCTATCAGGGAGAAATATTATGAGCGGTACTCTCGTCCTCGTTCGCCATGGCCAGAGCGACTGGAATTTGAAGAATCTCTTCACCGGCTGGAAGGATCCCGATTTGACGGCGCTTGGCGTCGAAGAAGCCAAGACAGGCGGCAAGGCTCTGGCCGATTACGGCATCAAGTACGATATCGCCTTTACCTCGGCCTTGACGCGTGCCCAGCACACGCTGAAAATCATCCTCGATGAAATCGGCCAACCCGGCCTCGAAACCATTCGAGATCAGGCGCTGAACGAGCGCGACTACGGCGATCTCTCCGGCCTCAACAAGGATGACGCCCGCGCCAAGTGGGGCGAAGAGCAGGTCCACATCTGGCGCCGCTCCTACGACGTTCCGCCGCCCGGCGGCGAAAGCCTGCGCGACACCGGCGCCCGCGTCTGGCCCTATTACCTGACGGAAATCCTGCCGCGCGTTCTCGCCGGCCAGAATGTGCTGGTGGCCGCCCATGGCAATTCGCTGCGCTCGCTCGTCATGGTTCTCGATCGCCTGAGCAAGGCGCAGATCCTTGAGCTGAACCTCGCGACCGGCGTACCGATGGTCTACAAGCTCAAGGCCGATTCCACCGTCGCCTCGAAGGAAGTCCTCGGCGACATGTCCGGCGCGCATTGAGCGCAATTTATTTGGCTAGAAAGCCCCTCACCCTGGCCCTCTTCCCGTAAACGGGGAGGGGGTGACTGACAGGCCGGGATGAGGGCTAAAACCCTTCTCTCAATTCTCGACGGTAAAACGCACCCTGTCTGCGGCGAAGCGGGAAATTGAATACTGCACCGGGACATTGTCGAGATCCGCATTTAGCGCCTGGGCGACGAGAACAATGGCGCCCGGGGATAGCTGTAGATCGGCAAGATCGCTCTCGTCGGCATGGGTTGCCGTGATCTCGGTGACGACGCGGACGTAATCCGGAACGCCAAGCTCCTTGAATGCCTTGGTGATCGAACCGGTTGTCCGATAGACCTCCGCGATATCGCCGAAACGATCCGCCGGAAACCAGCTGGTGGCGCGCGATACAGGCCGATGGTCCGCCTGACCCAGCGTCTCGAGCCTTATCAACGGCGTTCCCGTCCTGACCTTGAGCTGTTTGGCCAATTCAGTGCTGGCGGCCTCTTCGCCGGATGCAAGCAAGACGCTGCGGGTTTCGCGCACCTGATCGCCGATCCCTTGCGAAAATCGCGTACGTCTCGAAATCGGAAAACTCAGCCGCTCCTTGCGCTCGATCAGCGTCCCGCGTCCCTGCACGGCCCTGACGATGCCTTCCTGGGCGAGTGCTGCCAGCGCGCTTCTGATCGTGTGCCTGTTGACGCCGAACTGCAGCGCCAGCGCCGTTTCTGGCGGCACCATGCCCGTCTCGTCGAAGTCGCCGTGATTAATAGAGGTGCGAATGCGGTCGGCAATCTGCCGCCAGAGCGCCACGCCCGTCTGCCTCTGTATCTTCTGCCCTGCCATTTCGCCCACTCGCCCTGTCACACGCTTGTCACGACTCGCTAATAGATATAAACATATCTTGTATGGTTGTCTATATCAATAGACATTTAAAGGAAGGCGCGATGAATTCAGCACAAAGGCAGGAAGCGGCCGCACAGGAGCGTCGTGAACGCAAGCGCGTCGCCGATCTCTTGGCGCAGGCAGAACGCGACGAGCTAGAGGCGGCCTGGGAAGCGTTGCCGAGCAAGCCGACAGTCCAACCGGTGCGCGGCCCCGAGACCGGGCTCGTCATGGTGCGCGGCCGCATCGGTGGTGGCGGCTCTCCGTTCAATCTCGGCGAAGTCACGGTGACACGCGCTACCGTCCGGCTGGCATCCAACACTATCGGCCATGCGCACGCGCTCGGCACAGATCGGGAAAAGGCCCGGCTTTCGGCCATCTTCGATGCACTCTGGCAGCAATCGGCTACGAAAGAGTTCGTCGAAAAGGCGATCCTGCAGCCCGTGACCGAACGTATCGAAAACTATGATCGCAAGCGCGCGGAAGAGACGGCGGCGACCCGCGTCGATTTCTTCACCATGGTTCGCGGAGAAGATTGATGAGCCTTTCCAGCACCCCAACCTTCGGCAATGAGGCCCTGACCGGCGGTTTCACTGATCCGGTTTTCGACGCACAGAGTGTCTTCAAGATGACGATGGACGCCATGGCGCGCCCGGGCACCCTGCAGACCATTACCGCCGACATTGCGCCGCCGGCTCCGCTCGGCATCGCTGCCGGCGCCATCGGCCTGACCCTTTGCGATCACGATACGCCGGTCTGGCTGTCCAATAGCCTTGCGCGATCGAGCCTGCCGGATTGGTTGGCGTTCCATACCGGCGCATCCATCATATCCGAGCGGCTGGAGGCACATTTTGCCTTTCTTGAAGCTGGTATGGCGCTTTCCTCCTTCAGCCAGTTCGGCATCGGCACCCAGGAATATCCCGATCGCTCGACGACGATCGTGCTTGAGATCGAAAGCCTCGAAGGCGGCAAGGAACTGGCGCTATCGGGTCCGGGCATCAAGGATATCACCATGATCGCACCGATCGGCCTGCCGGATGCGCTGCTGCGCATCTGGAACGACAATCGCGCTCTCTTCCCGCGCGGCGTCGATCTCATCCTGACGGCGGGCCGGCAATTCCTCTGCCTGCCGCGCACCACCAAGATCATCGCGACGGAGATGTGACGTATGTATGTTGCTGTAAAGGGCGGTGAAGCCGCCATTGCCAATGCGCACCGGCTGCTGGCCGACCGCCGCCGCGGCGACCGCTCGCTGCCGGCCATTGGCATCGACCAGATCGTGGCGCAGCTAGCGCTCGCCGTTGACCGCGTCATGGCCGAGGCCTCGCTCTATGACCGGACGCTGGCCGCACTTGCCGTTCGCCAGGCCCGCGGCGACATGATCGAAGCGATCTTCCTGCTCAGAGCCTACCGCACGACGCTGCCGCGCTTTGGCTACTCCCAGCCGCTTGACACATCAGCAATGAAGATCGAGCGCCGCATCTCCGCGACCTACAAGGACTTGCCCGGCGGCCAGCTTCTCGGCCCGACCTTCGACTATACGCACCGCCTGCTCGACCCGAGCCTTTTGACCGACGAACCTGTCGACGAGCCGATGCAGCGGCCGGCCGAAGACGGCCGCGTCATGCGCGTTTCCGAAATCCTCGATCAGGAAGGGCTGATCGAAGGCGACGGCGCCATGCCCGTCGACCACGATATCGGCGACCTCACGCGCGAACCACTGGAATTTCCGATGACCCGCGATCTTCGCCTGCAGGCGCTGGCCCGCGGCGATGAAGGCTTTCTGCTGGCGCTCGGCTATTCGACGCAGCGCGGTTACGGCCGCACCCACCCCTTCACCGGCGAAATCCGCATCGGCGAAGTTGAGGTCGAATTCGACGTACCGGAACTCGGCTTTGCCGTCTCGCTCGGCCGCATCCAGGTGACCGAATGCCAGATGGTCAACCAGTTCAAGGGCTCGGCCAAGGCACCGCCGCAGTTCACCCGCGGCTACGGCCTGGTCTTCGGCCAGAGCGAACGCAAGGCCATGGCCATGTCGCTGGTCGACCGCGCGCTGCGCGCCGAGGAACTCGGCGAAGACATCGTTGCGCCGGCTCAGGATGAGGAATTTGTCATCTCCCACTCCGACAACGTGCAGGCGACCGGCTTCGTCGAACATCTGAAGCTGCCGCACTATGTCGACTTCCAGGCCGAACTCGACCTGGTGCGGCGCATGCGCCGCGACTTCGAGGCCGCTCGCGAAAGCGGCATGGACCCCATGACGGAGGCAGCCGAATGACCGAACTCGCCACCTACAATTTCGCCTATCTCGACGAGCAGACCAAGCGGATGATCCGTCGCGCCATCCTGAAGGCGATCGCCATTCCCGGCTATCAGGTGCCCTTCGCCTCGCGCGAAATGCCGATGCCCTACGGCTGGGGCACCGGCGGCGTGCAGCTGACGGCAGCGATCATCGGCCCGCAGGACGTACTGAAGGTCATCGACCAGGGTGCCGACGACACGACCAATGCCGTCTCCATCCGCGCCTTCTTCCAGAAGGTCGCTAATGTCGCCGTCACCACCCGCACGGACGAGGCGACCATCATCCAGACGCGCCACCGCATCCCGGAGGCCAAGCTGGGGCCTAACCAGGTGCTCGTCTACCAGGTACCGATCCCGGAGCCATTGCGCTTCCTCGAGCCCCGCGAGACCGAGACGCGTAAGATGCATGCGCTTGAGGAATACGGCCTCATGCATGTGAAGCTCTACGAGGATATCGCCCGCAACGGCCGCATCGCCACGACCTACGCCTATCCGGTCAAGGTCGCCGGCCGCTACGTCATGGACCCATCGCCGACGCCGAAATTCGACAATCCGAAAATGCATCTGTCGGACGCACTGCAGCTGTTCGGCGCCGGCCGCGAAAAGCGCATCTATGCCGTGCCGCCCTACACCGAAGTCGTCAGCCTGGATTTCGAGGATCATCCCTTCGAAGTACAGCGCTTCGACAAGCCCTGCGCGCTTTGCGGGGCCGAGCAGGTCTATCTCGACGAGGTGATCCTCGACGAC
The DNA here is from genome assembly GCF_047041135.1 of Rhizobium sp. WW22. Classification (NCBI taxonomy): domain Bacteria; kingdom Pseudomonadati; phylum Pseudomonadota; class Alphaproteobacteria; order Hyphomicrobiales; family Rhizobiaceae; genus Rhizobium; species Rhizobium sp. WW22. The sequence continues at coordinate 3,640,400 of NZ_CP178198.1, read as the reverse complement.
AAGGGCGGACGCATGTTCGTCTGCTCCGACACCGATTTCTGCGAAGACCGTCGCGCCCACGGCCATATCGGCTCGATGCTGGCACCCAACCAGGAGGCTGCCGAATGAGTGACTCACCTCTTCTGAAGGTCAAGGACATCTCGAAGTTCTACGGCAGCCGCATCGGCTGCCGGGACGTATCCTTCGAGCTGTGGCCCGGCGAAGTGCTCGCCATCGTCGGCGAATCCGGCTCCGGCAAGACGACGCTGCTCAACTGCATCTCGACACGGCTGCTGCCGACGACGGGCAGCGTCGAATACCACATGCGCGACGAGACCTATCGCGACCTGTTCCGCATGAACGAGGCCGAGCGCCGCTTCCTGATGCGCACCGACTGGGGCTTCGTGCACCAGAACCCGGCCGACGGCCTGCGCATGACGGTTTCGGCAGGTGCCAATGTCGGCGAGCGGCTCATGGCGATCGGCAACCGCCACTACGGCAACATCCGCAACACCGCCATTGACTGGCTGGAGCGGGTCGAAATCGACGCCGACCGCATCGACGACCAGCCGCGCGCCTTCTCCGGCGGCATGCGCCAGCGCCTGCAGATCGCCCGCAACCTCGTGACCGGCCCCCGCCTCGTCTTCATGGATGAGCCGACCGGCGGCCTCGACGTGTCCGTGCAGGCCCGCCTGCTCGATCTGGTGCGCGGCCTCGTCAACGATCTCGGCCTTTCGGCCATCATCGTCACGCACGATCTCGCGGTCGCCCGCCTCCTGTCGCATCGCATGATGGTGATGAAGGACGGACAGGTGATCGAACACGGTCTAACCGACCGGGTGCTCGACGATCCGCGCGAACCCTATACGCAACTGCTGGTCTCTTCGATCCTGCAGGTCTGAGGAAGAAACATGGCAACCCCACTCGTCGTTTCCGAAGTCTTCAAAAGCTTCACCATGCATCTGCGCGACGGCATTCGTCTGCCCGTCGTCGCCGATGTCTCCTTCTCCGTCGCATCAGGCGAATGCGTCGTGCTCGGCGGCCCGTCCGGCATCGGCAAGAGCTCGCTGCTGAAGATGATCTACGGCAATTATGCCGTTGATAGCGGCCAGATCCTTGTCACTCACCGGGACAGGATCGTCGATCTTGCAACCGCCGACCCGCGCACCGTGCTCGATGTCCGTCGCCAGACCATGGGCTATGTCAGCCAGTTCCTGCGCACGGTGCCGCGCGTCGCCGCCATCGATGTCGTTGCCGAGCCGTTGCTCGCCCGCGGGGTGAGCGTGACTGATGCCCGCAACCGAGCGGCCGAGCTGCTGGCACAGTTGAACCTGCCCGAGGAGCTCTGGCAGCTGCCGCCTGCCACTTTCTCGGGCGGCGAACAGCAGCGCGTCAACATCGCCCGCGGCTTCATCACCGACCACGCCATCCTGCTGCTCGACGAGCCGACGGCGTCGCTCGATGCCCGCAACCGGGCCGTCGTCGTTGACATGATCGAGCAGAAGAAGGGAGCCGGCGTTGCCCTTCTCGGCATCTTCCATGACGAAGAAGTGCGCGAGGCCGTCGGCAGCCGCATTCTCGACGTCTCGCAGTTCTCGCCGCGGAAGGCCGCCGCATGAGCCGCCAACTGGGCGAGACGCCCTTCATCAGCCCTTCGGCGAGCGTCAATAATTCGACGCTCGGCCGCTATACCGAGGTCTCCGACCGCTGCCGTATCGATGAAGCCGAGATCGGCGACTATTCCTACATCATGCAGGATGGCGCGGTCTGGTGCGCGACGATCGGCAAGTTCGTCAACATTGCCGCCGCCGTGCGCATCAACGCTACCAATCATCCGACATGGCGCGCCACGCTGCACCATTTCACCTACCGCGCCGCCGACTACTGGCCGGATGCCGATATGGAGACGGATTTCTTCACCTGGCGGCGCGACAACCGCGTTGTCATCGGTCACGATGTCTGGATTGGCCACGGCGCGACCGTGCTGCCCGGCGTGACGGTCGGCAATGGTGCCGTCATCGGCGCCGGTGCCGTCGTTTCCAAGGACGTCGCGCCCTACACCATCGTCGGCGGTGTGCCGGCCAAGCTTATTCGCGAGCGTTTCACGCCCGAGGTCGGCGCGCGCATGGACAAGCTCTCATGGTGGGATTGGGATCACGATCGCCTGCGTACGGCGCTTGCGGATTTTCGCGCCCTTTCGGCGGAGGAATTTCTGGATCGCTACGCCGCCTAAGGACGCTTTCCGCCCAAGCCGGGCTTGCACGAGACCGGCGGCCGCTTCAGCCTCAGGCGATCTGTCTAGCCCGAATTAAGGAGGCCTCTTAATGGCAAAGCAATTTTCCAGCGTTGACGACCGGCTGCGCGATTTCATCGCGCGGCAGCATATCTTCTTCACGGCGTCCGCGACATCGGCGTCCCGGGTCAATGTTTCGCCGCGCGAAACGTTATGCCTGCGCATCATCTCCCCGAATACCGCCATTTATCTCGACCGCACCGGCAGCGGCAACGAGACATCGGCCCACATGAAGGCCGACGGGCGGCTGACGATCATGTTCTGCGCAGTCGAGGGGCCGCCGATGATCCTGCGCCTCTATGGCCGCGGGCGGATCATCCATCGATCGACGCCCGAATATCGGGAATTGCTACACGATCACTATGCGGGCGAAGAGCCGCTCGGCGCACGGCAGATCGTATGGCTGGACTTCGATCTCGTGCAGACCTCCTGCGGCTTCGGCGTGCCGCTCTTTTCCTATGAGGGCGAGAGGCCGAGCCTCGACCAGTGGGCCAAAGCCAAGGGTCCTGATGGCATTGAAGAATATCGGCGCGAGAAGAATAGCTTCAGCATCGACGGCCTGCCGACAGGCATGTTTGACGGCTAAACTTAGCGGAAAGCCCTCAGCCGGCTAATCTTGCAAAAACGACGGGAATTGTAACAGCAGTTACATAAAACTGACATCGGAGCTTCATGAAGCGGGACTAATCGGTTGCCTTGTGATTGGCGCCGACCCCGTCGAAACTCCCTTCGAGGCAGGGGCATGCGCCCATTCTTAGCACCGGTACCGCTGAAATTTCTGCAGCCCGGCAGCCGCGAAAGGGAAGCACTATGTTCGAACTCAGGAATGTCTCGCGCCGGTTTGGAAACAAGCTCGCTGTCGATTCCGTGACTTTGGACATACCGCAAGGACAGATGGTCGGCGTCATCGGCCGTTCCGGCGCCGGCAAGTCTACCCTGCTGCGCATGATCAATCGCCTCGCCGATCCGAGTTCCGGTTCCATTCATTTCGCCGGCACCGAGGTTTCGAAGCTCAGCGGCCGTGCATTGCGCAGCTGGCAGCGCGATTGCGCCATGATCTTCCAGCAGTTCAACCTCGTGCCGCGCCTCGACGTGCTCACCAACGTCATGCTCGGCCGGCTGAACCAGCGTTCGACGGTACTGAGCCTGCTGTCCGTCTTTTCCCGTGAGGAACGCATTGAAGCCATCGCGGCACTCGAGCGTCTCGGCATCGAGCAGACGGCCCTGCAGATGGCCGGCACGCTTTCGGGCGGCCAGCAGCAACGCGTCGCCATCGCCCGTGCCCTGATGCAGCAGCCGAAGATGATGCTGGCCGACGAGCCAATCGCCTCGCTCGATCCACTGAATGCCAAGATCGTCATGGATGCGCTGCGGGATATCAACGAGCGTGAAGGCATCACCGTCATCACAAACCTGCATACGCTGGATACGGCGCGCAATTACTGCGAACGCATCGTCGGCATGGCAGGCGGCAAGGTCGTGTTCGACGGCAAGCCGACCGATCTGACGGCAGCCGCCGTCAAGGAAATCTACGGCACCGATAAGGACGGCGCCGGCATCGACGAGAGCATGACGTCGACATCCATCAATATCGCCGATCCGGCCGCGCAAGCCGCGGCGACTGAATCTGCCGGCCCGCAACCGCTGGCACTGGCCGGTCTCTGAGAGGGACGGCCGGGATCGAAGGCCCGCGTCAAGGGCGCATTTCTTCTATCAGACCGAAGACATCCGGGGACACCGGTTAATCAGGAGACGAACCCATGTTGAAGAAAGCACTCTTTGCCGCTACGGCGCTCGTTGCGCTCGCAGTCGGCGCTGCTGCCAACGCAGCAGACCTCAAGGAATTCCGCATCGGCATTCTCGGCGGCGAAAACGAAGCGATCGCCTGCGCAACTACGCCTGCCTTTCCGACCACCTGAAGAAGGAATTCGGTTTCGAGAAGGTTTCGCTGTTCCCGGCCGCCGACTATAACGGCGTTATCCAGGGCCTGCTCGGCGGCACGCTCGACTTCGCCGAACTCGGCGCTTCCGGCTACGCAGCCGTCGCCATCAAGGACCCGAAGGCCGTTACCCCGATCCTGACCACGCAGCAGACCGACGGCTCTACCGGCTACTACTCGATCGGCCTCGCCCTCAAGTCTTCCGGCATCAAGACGATCATGGACGCCAAGGGCAAGAAGCTCGGCTACGCCGACCCGGACTCCACCTCGGGCTACCTCGTTCCCCTCACGCAGATTCCGAAGACCACCGGCGTGCCGAACGACAAGTTCTTCGGCTCGACCCAGTTCAACGGCGGCCATGAAAACAACCTGCTCGCCGCCTATGACGGCAAGGTCGACGTCGCTGTCGACGATTCCTCGGGCGTTGGCGATTTCAAGGACGGCTTCACCTCCGGCACCTTCCGCAAGGAAGTCGACAAGGGCGCCGTAGATCCGAACAAGCTCGTCGAAGTATGGCGTTCGCCGCTGATCCCGAACGGCCCGCTCGTCGTTCGCAACGCTCTCGGCACCGAATGGCAGGCGAAGCTGACCGACTTCTTCATGAAGCTCCCGACGGCCGACGCCAAGTGCTTCAACGCCATCGAAGGCGGCGACTTCAAGGGCTACGTCAAGGTTACCCCGGACTTCTACAACGCCGTCATCGACGTTCGCAAGGCTGCCATCGGCGGCTGATCCGCATTCCGATAATGGGGCGGCCGGCAACGGCCGCCCTTTTGCTATTCACAGAGGCTTGACTTCATGACGATCGCCGATACGCACCCGAACATGCAGAGCGCGCCACAGAGCGCCAAGGAGATCGGCGACGCCTGGAGCAAGATGGTGGCTCGCCGCCGCCTCTACACCGGCATCGGCCTCGTGATCCTGCTCGTCGCCTTCGTCAGCTCGGTGCGCTTCGCCGATGAAAACAACGCCGGGCATTTCTTTGATCGCCTGCCGCATCTCTTCGATTTCCTGAGCTGGCTCATTCCGAAGGACTGGTCCGACGTCTATCGCGCGCTCTTCGACCTGCCAAGCCCGAACGGGGCCAATGGTGCCGGCGGTGAGGAGTTCAATTTCCCGCTCGGTCGCGTCTATGTCTGGGGCAATTTCTATATCCCTGAATATTTCGAGCTGATGATCATCACGATCAACGTAGCGCTGGTATCGACCATCATCGGCGTCGTCTTCGCCGTGCCTTTGAGCTTCTTCGCCGCCCGCAACATGTCGCCATCCAATCCGATTCGTCTGGTGACCAAGCGTATCATGGAACTTCTGCGGGCTTTTCCCGAGATCGTCATCGCCGGCTTGTTTTCGGCGATCCTGTCGATCGGTCCGATCGCCGCCATCATCGCCGTCGGCCTGCATACGATCGGCGCGCTCGGCAAGCTCTTCTACGAAGTGGTCGAGAACATCGACATGAAACCGGATGAGGGCATGCGCGCCGTCGGCGCGAGCTGGAGCGAGCGCGTGCGCTTCGCCGCCCTGCCGCAAGTGCTGCCGAACTTCATGTCCTACGCGCTGCTGCGTCTGGAGATCAATGTTCGCGCCTCCACCATCATCGGCGCCGTCGGCGGCGGCGGCATCGGCGAGGAGCTCAAACTTGCGATTTCACGCGGTTTCGGCGCCAAGACATTGGCGCTGGTGCTGCTTCTCTTCCTGACGATCATCGCCGTCGATCAGTTTTCCGCATGGCTCCGCCGCCGTCTGGTGGGCGAACATGCCTTCCTTTTGCAGCATTGAGGTTGACCATGTCCATCATCGACGCCAGCCGCATGCAGGAAATCGAAGCGCGCTATCCGGAGGTTCTTCACCGATCCTTCCGCCAGCGCTTCGGTGCGCTGATGATGTTCATCGGCATTGTCCTCTACGGCATTTATGCAGTGTGGTTCTTCGATCTGCCGAAAGTCATTTCGGAAGCACATTGGGAGCGCGTCGGGATCTATCTCAGCGAATGGGTGAGCTATGACGTGCAGCCGGAATTCCGCATCTCCGGCGACAAGATCACCATTAAGTATCCGCGCTTTTCGCCTTTGGGCGACAATCCCAATCCTGACTGGGTCAAGACCAACCCCGATGGCAGCATGACCGTTTCCGTCAGCGGCACGAGCCGCACGGTAACCGTGACCAAAACGCAGGCCATCGTGACTGCGCACGGCATTACGATCCCGATCGATATCGCCGGCGATGCGCCGAAGATCGTCGGCTCCGAGCCCGTACCCAGCTGGATGACGGTCTATGACGACAATATCCTGGTCAATCTCGGCTTTGCGGGCGATGCCAGCATTTCCACTGATCGCGTGAAGATCCGCAAGCGCTTTCTTGGCTGGGCCAACTTCGTCTTCGACACGCATTCGCCCTTCTTCGACAAGCCGGCGAGCGAAGTCATCAGCCTCATCGTTTCGGGGCCGCGGCTGGACCCTGCCCAGTCCAATCTCTCACTGGCCTTCGACAATGTCTGGAACAATGGCGCATGGCAGCATGGCGACGTCTGGACCAAGCTGTTCCAGACCATCGTCATGGCCTTTCTGGGAACGTTGCTCGGTTCGCTCGTAGCCTTTCCGCTCGCCTTCCTGGCGGCTCGCAACATCACGCCGAACCGGCTGCTCAACCAGATCCTCAAACGCCTCTTCGACTTCCTGCGTTCGGTGGACATGCTGATCTGGGCGCTATTCCTGACCCGCGCCTTCGGCCCCGGCCCGCTTGCCGGCAGCGGCGCGATCTTCCTCACCGAGACGGGTACGCTCGGCAAGCTCTATTCCGAAGGCCTGGAGAATATCGACAACAAGCCGCGCGAGGGCGTAAAATCCACCGGCTCGCCGACCATTCTCGTGCATCGCTACGGCATCATGCCGCAGATCGTTCCGGTCATCGTCAGCCAGACGCTCTACCAGTGGGAATCGAACGTGCGCGGCGCGACCATCATCGGCGCCGTCGGCGCGGGCGGTATCGGGCTCAAACTTTGGGAAGCGATGCGCACCAACGCGAACTGGGAAAACGTCGCCTATATGGTGCTGTTGATCCTGATCGTCGTCTTCCTGTTCGATGCTGCATCCAACGCCTTGCGTTCGCGGCTGATGGGTGCGCGAGCGAAATAAAAAGATCGGGAAAAAATCGTTACGCATCATCATTCTGTCACGGGAATCCGGTAGCGCAGGCCGGCAAGACCGCAGCGGTCAAGCTGGCTTTAGCCGGATTCGGACCGTTGCTGCCTTGCTGCTCTTGCGGTTTGTCGCAAATCACCCAACAGTGTCCCGCGCAGCCGATTTTTCCAAGGAATGCAGCCTTGCGCTATGCTCTCTATTTCACGCCGCCCAAAGAAGATCCGTTGACATCGCTTGCCGCCCGCTGGCTGGGCCGTGATGCATTTTCGAATGAGATTTTTTCCGACAAGGCCATGGCGCCGCTGCCGGAAGGCCATGCCGAACTGACGGCCGATCCGCGCCGCTACGGCTTTCATGCCACGCTGAAGGCGCCGTTCGAGCTAGCCGCTTCGGTGACCGAGCGCGATCTCCTCGAAGTTGCCGCCGAATTCGCCTCGCAGACCAAGGCTTTCACCATTCCGGAACTTGTGTTGGGCCAACTCGGCCATTTCTTCGCGCTCGTGCCCAGCACCGTTTACGAACCGTTACAAGATTTCGCCTCGCGCGTCGTGAAAGCCTTCGAGCCTTTGCGCGCACCGCTTTCGGACCATGACATCGCAAGGCGCAAGCCGGAAGGCTTGACGGAGCCGCAGCGCGCCAATCTGCTGCGCTGGGGCTATCCTTATGTCAATGACGAGTTCCGTTTCCACATGACGCTGACCGGTCGGGTTCCCACGGAGCGTCAACCCGAACTACAGGAAATTCTGCGCCATCGCTTCGCCGAACATACCGGCAAGCCGCTCGATATTTCCGGCCTCGCCGTCTTCGTCGAAGAAGAGCGTGGTGCTCCCTTTACCGTCCGTTCCTGGCTGCCGCTTGCCGGCGCCTAATATGAAAGAGCCGATATGACCAAAGAAACCGTCCTTTCCAACGCCCGCATCGTCCTCGAAGACAGGATCGTCGACGGCTCCGTGCTGATCCGCGACGGTCGCATTGCCGGCATTTCCGAAGGCAAGTCCCTCATCGGCGAGGATTTCGAGGGCGATTATCTGATCCCCGGTCTGGTCGAGCTGCATACCGACCATCTGGAGGCACATTATTCCCCTCGCCCGGGCGTTCGCTGGAACAAGACGGCGGCGATCCAGGCGCATGATGCCCAGATCGTCACCTCGGGTATCACGACCGTGTTCGACTGCCTGCGCATGGGCTCTGATGAGGACGGTGGTTTCGAAAAGGGCGAGATGCGCGATATGGCCGATGCCATCCAGGCGGCCCAAAGCGAAGATCGCCTGCGCGCCGATCACCTGATCCACCTGCGCTGCGAAGTCTCTTCTGACAACGTGCTCGACCACTTCCAGGATTTCGAGAAAGACCCTTACGTCCGTCTAGTTTCGCTGATGGACCATGCACCGGGCCAGCGCCAGTTCCAGACCATGGATCAGTACGTCTTCTACTATCAGAAGAAGCGCGGGCTCAGTGACGAGGCCTTTGCCAAGTTCGTTGCCAAGCGCCAGGAAGAATCGGCGAAATATGCCACGCCGCATCGTGACGCGATCTCCAAGGTCTGCGCCGAACGCGGCATCACGGTCGCCAGTCATGACGATGCGACGCTCGCCCATGTCGATGAAGCCATCAATTACGGCGTTCGCCTGGCGGAGTTCCCGACCAGTATCGATGCCGCCAAGGCTTCCCACGGCGCCGGCATGAGCGTGCTGATGGGCGCGCCCAACATCGTGCGTGGCAAGTCGCATTCGGGCAATATCGCCGCCCGCGACCTGGCCGAACTCGGCGTGCTCGACGTGCTGTCCTCCGATTACGTGCCGCTCAGCCTGTTGCACGCCCCCTTCATCCTCGCGGACGAAGTCGAGGGTATTTCGCTGCCGCAGGCGATTGCCATGGTGACGGCGACGCCGGCAAAGACGGTCAGCCTCAACGACCGCGGCCGCATTGCCGAAGGGCTGCGGGCGGATCTCGTGCGCGTTCGCCGCGATCACGGCGTGCCGGTGACGCGTTCCGTCTGGCGGGAAGGACGCCGGGTGGCATGAGCGCAAGCGCCAATCTCGAGCCGGCTAATCTCGGCCTGACGGATGCGACAGCGGGCACGCTCGCCGTCGTCGTCGGCCCGAGCGGTGCCGGCAAGGATACGCTGATGAATCTGGCCGCCCGGCATTTTGCCGGCCGACCGGATGTCCACTTCGTTCGCCGCGTCATTACGCGCGACGGCGATGCTGGTAACGAAGACCACAGAAGCGTCTCCGACGCCGATTTCGATGCGATGGAACAGGCCGGTGCCTTCGCCGTCTCCTGGGAAGCGCACGGCCTGAAATATGGCATTCCGGCCAACGTCTTCGATGAGCTTGCGCAGGACCATCTGGTGATCGCCAATGGCTCACGCTCGGCGCTGCATCACTTCCAGAGCGCATTTCCACGTCTGAAGGTCATCAACATCACGGCGACACGCGAAGTGCTGGCCGAGCGGTTGATGGCGCGCGGACGCGAGAGCCGCGAAGACGTGCTGAAGCGGCTGGAAAGAAGCTCGCTGACCGTTGAGGGCAGCTACGACGTCGCCGATATCGACAATAGCGGCACGCTCGAAGAGGCCGAGCGCGCCATTATTTCGGTGCTGGAAATGCTGATCGGCAAATAAGAGTATTTAAGCTGCCCAATCTCGCCCTTGGCGGCGAGAAAGCAATTTCACCAACTTAGGAATGCGACACCCGATATAGCCTTAATGCGCCTCATCCCAATTGTGGGCAGCGCGCGCATCGACCTTCAGCGGCACGGCCATGTCGACCGCCGGCATGGCGGCGTTTTCCATGACCGAGACGATGATCGGCGTCGTGCGCTCGACATCCGCATCCTCGACTTCGAAGATCAGTTCGTCGTGCACCTGCAAGAGCATGCGCACACGATCGCCAAGCCCGGCTGCGGCCAGCGCCGGCTCCATCTTGATCATGGCACGGCGGATGACGTCGGCGGCAGAACCCTGGATCGGCGCGTTGATCGAGGCGCGCTCGTTGAAGGCGCGGACGGAAGGGTTGGAGGAGCGGATTTCGGGGAAATGGATGCGGCGGCCGAAGATGGTCTCGACATAGCCCTTGTCGCGCGCCGCCTGCTTGGCGCCTTCCATGTAATCGCGAATGCCTGGGAAGCGCTCGAAATACTTCTTGATATAGTCGCCGGCTTCCGAGCGCTCGATCGAGAGTTGGTTCGCCAGTCCGAAGGCGGAAATGCCGTAGATGATGCCGAAGTTGATCGCCTTGGCGCGGCGGCGCACTTCGCTCGGCATGCCGTCCACCGGCACGCCGAACATTTCGGAGGCCGTCATCGCGTGAATGTCGACACCGTCCTCGAAGGCCTGCTTGAGCTGCGGGATATCGGCGACATGCGCCAGCACGCGCAACTCGATCTGGCTGTAGTCGGCGGAGACGAGCTTGTGGCCCGGCGTCGAAATGAAGGCGGTGCGGATCTTGCGGCCTTCCGCCGTGCGCACCGGAATATTCTGCAGGTTGGGCTCGGAGGAGGAGAGGCGCCCGGTCGTGGTCGAGGCCAGCGAATAGGAGGTGTGGACGCGCTTGGTCTCGGGATGGACATAGCTCGGCAGCGCATCCGTATAGGTGGATTTCAGCTTGGTGAGCTGGCGCCAGTCGACGATCTTGCGCGGCAGCTCGAAGCCGGCCGCCGCCAGATCCTCCAGCACCTGCGCCGAAGTCGACCATTGCCCCGTCTTGGTCTTGCTGCCACCGGCCAATCCCATCTTGCCGAAAAGGATATCGCCGAGCTGCTTCGGCGAGCCGATATTGAAGCGCTCGCCGGCCAGATTGTAGATCTCGTCTTCCAAGGCGGCGGCACCCTGCGCCAGCTCGCCGGAAAGGCGGGAAAGGATCTGCCGGTCGATGGTAATGCCGCGCTCCTCCATATGGGCAAGCACTGGCACGAGCGGCCTTTCCAATCGTTCGTAGACGACTGAAAGTTTTTCTGCCGCAAGTCGTGGTTTCAGCACCAGCCAGAGGCGCAGCGTCACGTCGGCATCTTCAGCGGCATAGGCGGTCGCGCGGTCGATATCGACGAGATCGAAGGTGACGTTGGACTTGCCGCTGCCGGCGACGTCCTTGTAGGCGATCGGCTTGTGGCCGAGCCAGCGCTCGGAGAGGCTGTCCATGCCATGCGTGGCATTGGCGCCGCCATCGAGCACATAGGACAGCAGCATCGTGTCGTCGAAGGACCGCGTCTCGATGCCGTAGCGCTTCATCAGCAGGTAATCGTATTTGAGGTTCTGCGCGATCTTGAGGATGGAGGCATCCTCCAGCAGATCCTTCAATCTCGGCAGCGCATCACGCAACGGGATCTGATTGTCGGCCAGGCCGCCGCCCAACAGATCGCCGATACCGGTCTTGTGAGCGAGCGGCACATAGGCGGCACGGATGGAAGAACCCGAGGGATCGTTGCGGTTGTCGGCGATCGCCATCGAGAAGCCGACGATCTCGGCCTGCATGGCATCGAGTGAGGTCGTTTCCGTATCGAAAGCGACGATACCGGTTTCGCGCGCATCCGCGATCCAACGGTCGAGCGTGGCGATATCGCGGATGGTCACATATTTCGAATGGTCGATCGGCGCGCTCGCAAAACTTGCGGCGCGCGCCTTGGCGAGATCCTCGGGCTCTGTGGTGCCATCCAAAGCCAGACGCGCCTTGGCCGACGGCGCTGGAACCGATGCCCCTTCAGCCTCGACAACGCTGCCGGCAACAAGATCGACATTTTCGCCAACATCGAGATCGGGACCATGAGCGCCCTCGCCCCATTCGATCTTGACGACGGCGGGCTCGATTGCCGCCGCATCGCAGTCGCAGGCCTCCGCGACGCGCCGCGTCAGGGTCGTGAATTCCATGGTCTTCAGGAAGCCGATCAGCTTCGGGCCGTCCTGCGGCTCCAGCACCAGCGCGTCAAGCGCAAGTTCCAGCGGTACATCCGTCCTCAGCGTCACCAACTGGCGCGAAATGCGGGCAAGTTCGGCATTGGCGATGATGTTTTCGCGACGCTTCTGCTGCTTGATCTCGTCGGCGCGGGCAAGGAGCGTGTCAAGATCGCCGAACTCCTCCAGAAGCTGCGCCGCCGTCTTCGGGCCGATGCCGGGAATGCCAGGGACGTTGTCGACCGAGTCGCCGGTCATGGCCTGCAGATCGATCATCTTGTCCGGCGGTACACCCCACTTCTCGAGCACGTCGGGAATGCCGATCTGCTTGTCCTTCATGCTGTCATACATGTGGACCATGGGGGTGACGAGCTGCATCAGATCCTTGTCGGACGAGATGATCGTCACATCGGCGCCAGCCGCCTCCGCCTGACGGGCATAGGTGGCGATGATATCGTCTGCCTCGAAGCCGTCGGTCTCGATGCAAGGCAGGTTGAAGGCGCGGGTCGCCTCGCGGATGAGGCCGAATTGCGGGATCAGTTCTTCCGGCGGCGCCGAGCGATTGGCCTTGTATTCCGGGAAGATGTCCTTGCGGAAGGTCTTCGAGGAATAGTCGAAGATCACGGCAAAATGCGTCGGCGTCACACCTACGGAAGTATCGCGCGCCGAAGTCAGCAGCTTCCACAGCATGTTGCAGAAACCGGAGACGGCGCCGACGGGCAATCCGTCGGACTTGCGCGTCAGCGGCGGCAAAGCGTGAAAGGCCCGGAAAATGAAACCGGAACCGTCGACGAGGAAGAGATGATCACCTTTTTTCATGGAAGCATGGATAGCGTGGTGCTCTTCCAACGTCCATATAAACTTCGGTTTTGCAGGCTAGAGCGCTTCCGCTTTTCTTCGAATCGCAGAAACGCTCTATCTTCTGTTTTTATGCAATTCCGGACGGAAAACCGCGATACACTTTTCCTGGAATTGCTTTGATGAGATGACCAGATCTCTCACCGAAACGTTACTAACTTTTAATCAATCTAATCTGCGCATTCCCTTGAAAAACCACATTCGAAACCTCAAATCCTAATCACCGGCGATTGATACGCCGCGGGTCTGACAACCGGCCTGTCCCCCGCCATGTCAGACTAGGACAAAGGCCTATCCCCTCTCCGGGCCTTTGTCCCTCTTTCATGAGCCGCCATGGCGCCCCCTCCAGGCCATGGCGGCTTTTTCATGTCAAAAAAATGCAACCTATGAAGGTGAAAAATTCATCTGAGTTGCTTATTTCAGAGGGGATCTACCCGAATAATTGCTGATTGTCTTGCTCCTGAATTATGGGCATATTTGCAATCATGGGATTTAATCGGATGGACTCCGCCGCCTACCTTGCCAGTCAGATGGCGAAGGGATTCGCTCGCTCGCTACAACAACGCGCGGCGACGCTCGGTTTTTCCCCCGGTCAGTTTCCGATCCTGCTCGAATTGTGGTCCGAGGATGGGCTGACGCAGAAGCAGCTGCTCGAGAGGATCGACATCGAACAGGCGACGATGGCCAATACGCTGTCGCGCATGGAACGGGACGGCCTGGTGGAACGCCGCCCGCATCCTTCGGACAAGCGGGCGCAACTGGTCTTCCTGACGAACAAGGCCGCAGCCATGCAGGCGGAAGCGATCGAGGCCGCCATGGCCGCCGATACGGATCTTCTCAAGGATTTCCGGCAATTCGAACGCGAGCTGCTGCTGGAATATATCCGGCGCGTGCTGGAGAATGCCAGACAGCTTTAGAACAATCCCAGAAAACGCATGCAGCGGTTTTCCGCAAAGCCGCTTCATACTTTTGCGCAACGCGCCTCAGCCCGGCCGACCACCTTATTCAAAGCGGACTGGAACTGGCTCGGCCCAACATCGGGCTTGCCGAAGAATATCCCCTGAAGCTGGGCACAGCCTTCCTCGATGACGATGCGGCGCTGGGTTTCCGTTTCGACCCCTTCCGTGACCACAGGCATATTCAAGCTGTGACCGAGGCCGATGATGGCGCGGACGATCGAGCGAGCTGCGGGATCGTGTTCGAGGGCGCCGGTGAAGCTGCGGTCGACCTTGATCTTGTCGAATGGGAAGGCGCGCAGATTGCTGAGCGAGGAAAAGCCGGTGCCGAAATCATCCATGACCACGCGAACGCCGAGGCGATGCAGCCGCTGCAATGTCGCGATCACAGTCGTTCGTTCGCGCATCAGCGCCGCCTCCGTGATTTCCAGTTCGAGGCGCTGCGGATCGAGGCCGGTTTTGCGCAGGATGCGTTCGATCTGGTCGTAGAGGGTCGGGATCATGAATTGCAGCGGCGAGAGGTTGACCGCGACATTCGCAGGCTCACTCCAGCGCGTCGCCTCCTGGCAGGCCTGCTGCAGCACCCATTCACCGATCGCAACGATCGATCCACTTTCCTCGGCAATGGGAATAAACGTCTCCGGATCGATCACGCCTCGATCCGGATGCGCCCAGCGTAGCAGCGCCTCATAACCACTGACACCGTCGCTGCCGACATCGTAGATCGGCTGATATTCCAGGAAGAGCTGACGGCGCAGGATGGCTTGACGCAGATCGTTCTCAAGCTGGCGACGAGTGCGCACGGCCTTGTCCATTTCGGCATCGAAGAAGCAGGCATGGCCCCGGCCCGCATGCTTGGCACGATAAAGCGCCATATCCGCATTGGCGTAAAGCTGCTCGGCGCTCGTGCCATCACGCGGATAGATGGCGATACCGATGCTGACGCCGACGGCCGTCGGATCCCGGGCGGTATCCATCTCCATGCCAAATTCCGAAAGAACGCGTTCGGCAAGGCGCGTGGCCCCCTCAGGCTGCTGACGCCTGGGCTGGATAATGGCGAACTCGTCGCCGCCGAGCCTTGCCACCGTATCGCCCTCCTCGATCGCACGCTGCAGGATGCCGGCAACCTTGCAGAGGATGCGATCGCCTTCGGCATGGCCAAAGACGTCGTTGATGGCCTTGAAGCGGTCGAGATCCAGACAGAAGATGGCGACTTCCCCGCCCCTGCGGTTGGCCACCTGCAGCGCTTGACGCATGCGCTGGTCGAACAGCGAGCGATTGGGCAGATCCGTCAATATATCATGGTGCGCCAGATGCTCGATCATCTGCTGCGCCTGACGCCGCTCGGTCAGGTCGCGCACGACCAATACGCTGCATTCGTGGCCGCGATAGGTGATGGAGCGACGCACGGTTTCGACTGGGATCGCGTTGCCATCATAGCCGGACAGCGTTGTCTCCAGTGGAATGGCGGCATCACTTTGGGCATCTATGTCGATCGCCAGGAAGGTTTCTGGCGGGGCACCGACCACCTGCTGCTGCGACCATCCGGAAATGGTGAAAAATCGCTCATTGGCATCGATGACCCGGCCGTCACGGATGATGAGCAGGCCTTCGAGCGAAGCGTTGGCGAAGCCGCGAAGGTCAGTCAGATGACGGTCGATGAAGATGGCGCCCAGAGCGATGAGGATCAGACCCATCGCGGCAGCCATGACGATGCCTGCGAGGATGCTTCGATCCATGGCGAGGGCGGCCCCCGGCATCCCAATTTCGGGCGTTAGCGTCACGCCGCTCATCGCGGTGAAATGCAGGGAGCAAATCGCAAGCAACAGCAGAAGAGCGCCGACCATGATGCGACTAAAGCCACGAAGGCTGCGAAACACCAGGAAAGCCAGTGAAGAGAAGACGCCACCGATGGCGACTGAAGCGACGACGCGCGGTATATCGAAGGAGAGCTTTGCCGAGGCCTCGATGGCCTGCATGCCCGTGAAGTGCATAGCGGCTATTCCAAACGCCATCAGCATGCCGCCGACTGTAAAGGAAACGCGATTGTCCCATTCGAAGGCAACGGCAATCGCGAGCCATGAGCCGACGATGGCAAAGACCACCGAAAGCGCGGTCAGCGAAATGCCGTAGGAGATGGGAAGGTTGCTCTCATAGGCGAGCATGGCAATGAAATGCGTCGCCCAGATGCCGACACCACTGGCAAAGGCCGCAGCCGCAATCCAGTAGCGACGCTGATGCGACTGGCATTCCTGTGCACGCGAAAAAAGAAGCATGGTGGCAAGGCTGCCGATGAGGCAGATGGCCGCCGCCACGAGAATAAGCCTGAAGTCATGAGCGTCGCGAATACATGCAATTACTGAAAACATTACGCGTCTCCAGAATACTTTTCTGGATTGACGTTATTTCTAATAATCTAAAAAACTTGTAAACTACATGCGCAACTAATCACATAAGAGCAAGCCTCCGTCGAAAGAGGCAAGCTACGGTAAATTTTCGGTTTTAACGCCTCGAAACCGGCTGGCCTTTGGTCTATCGTCGCTCCGAATTTCACCTAAGGAGTCGGATATGACCGATCTATCGCCCGTTCTCGACCGCGCCGATCAGAACCTTCCCTCCAGCCTCGACAACCTTTTCGAGCTGCTGCGCATCAAGTCCATTTCGACAGACCCGGACTACAAGCCGGAATGCCGCAAGGCGGCGGAATGGCTGGTCACCTACCTGAATTCGCTCGGCTTCAGGGCCTCCGTACGCGATACGCCCGGTCATCCGATGGTGGTCGCTCATCACGATGCCGGCGCTGCCGATGCGCCGCATGTGCTGTTCTACGGCCACTACGACGTGCAGCCCGTCGATCCGCTCGATCTTTGGGAAAGCGATCCCTTCGCTCCCGCGATCAAGGACCTGGGCAATGGCCGCAAGGTCCTGACCGGCCGCGGCACGTCCGACGACAAGGGGCAGCTGATGACCTTCGTCGAGGCGGTGCGCGCCTACAAGGAAACGAGGGGCGCTCTGCCGGTGCGCATCACCATCCTCTTCGAAGGCGAAGAGGAATCCGGCTCGCCCTCGCTCAAGCCTTTCCTTGAAGCCAATGCTGCCGAGCTTAAAGCCGACTTCGCCCTCGTCTGCGATACCGGTATGTGGGATGGCGACACGCCGGCGATCTCGGCAGGCCTACGCGGCCTGGTGGGCGAGGAAATCGTCATCACCGCTGCTGACCGCGACCTGCATTCGGGCCTTTTCGGCGGCGCTGCCGCCAATCCGATCCACATTCTGACCGACATCCTTGCCGGACTGCATGACGAGACGGGGCGCATAACGCTTCCCGGCTTCTATGAAGGCGTCGAGGAAACGCCTGCTAATATCAAGGCCTCCTGGGAGAAGCTCGGCATGACGGCCGAAAAGTTCCTCGGCGAAGTCGGCCTGTCGATCCCCTCGGGCGAGAAGGGCCGGTCTGTGATGGAACTCACCTGGGCGCGGCCGACGGCGGAAGTAAACGGCATTTGGGGTGGCTATACCGGCGCCGGCTTCAAGACAGTGATCGCCGCCAAGGCATCGGCGAAGGTCTCCTTCCGCCTCGTTGGCCAGCAGAATCCGGCGGCGATCCGCGAGAGCTTCCGCGCCTATGTGCGCTCCAAGATCCCTGGGGATTGCTCGGTGGAGTTTCATGAGCATGGCGGCTCGCCGGCCATCCAGCTTTCCTACGATTCGCCGGTACTGACCAAGGCCAAGACCGCGCTTTCCAGCGAATGGCCGAAGCCCGCCCTCATCATCGGCATGGGCGGCTCGATCCCGATCGTTGGCGACTTCCAGAAGATGCTCGGCATGGAATCGTTGCTCGTCGGTTTCGGCCTCTCCGACGACCGCATCCATTCGCCGAACGAGAAATACGAGCTGCGCTCCTATCACAAGGGCATTCGTTCCTGGATCCGCATCCTTGATGCGCTAGCCAGCTAAGCGATCCGCGGGACGAACACCGCTTGCGCGCGTCCCGCGACCATCCCGCCAGGGCGGCAGGAAACGCCGCCGTGCCATTTCGCTGCGACCGATGAGATAGAGTATGGGCATCTGGATCGATACCGATATGGGATTCGATGATATCGCTGCCATTCTGGTGGTGGCGCATTCGGATACCATCATCGATGGCGTTTCGCTCGTCAGCGGCAATGCACCCCTGTCTCACGTTAAGGCCAATGCGGCGGGCGCTGCCGCCGTCTTCAACTGGACCTTTCCGATCCATACCGGCCGCGAGCTGCCCGTTCTCCGCAAGCTGGAAACGGCGCAGAACATTCTCGGCCAGACCGGCATTCCGACCGCAGGCAGAAGCCTGCCGCCGGCCGATCCACTTCCATTCAGCGACGCATTTACCGCGCTATGCGACTGGCTTTCCGACAGCGATGGGCCGAAACGCATCCTGGCGCTCGGGCCGCTCACGAATATTGCCGCTTTGGCATTGGCACGGCCGGATCTCGCCGCCCGCATCGACGAGCTGACCTGGATGGGCGGCGGGGTCACTGTGGGCAATCACACGGCATCGGCTGAGTTCAACGCCTTTGCCGATCCGGAGGCACTTGCCATTGTGTTGGCGCATACCCTGCCGTTGCACATGATCGATCTCGACATTTGCCGCAAGGTCTTGGCCTGGCCGGAGGATGTCGCCCGCATCCGCGAGAATAACAGCGAAAAGGCGCAGCTGCTCGCTGACCTGCTGGAAGGCTATGTCAACATCGCCATCAGCCGCGGCAGACCGGCCATGGCGATCTACGACCCGACGGCTGCCGCCGTTTTCATCGAACCTGGCATCGCAACCCTTCGGCATGCCCGGATCGATGCGGAATTGCATGGACAGCACACGCGTGGGCGCACCGTCGTCGAAACGCGCGCCTCGCATGGGCAATTCAATGCCCATTTCGCCGTGGAGATCGATGCCGAAAGGGCGCGACAGATCATCTTCGATGCATTGCTGCGAGAGGCTGGACGCTGAAAAGAGGCGGTATACCGCGGTAAGGCACGTTCAGCCCTGTCTCAACCCTCTCCCAATTCCTGCTCGACCAATGTCGTCCAGAAAGCCACACCCGAGGCGATTGCCTCATCGTTGAAATCATAGGCCGTATTGTGATGCAGGGCGCCGTCAACGGCGGGGCCATTGCCGAGCCAGACATAGCAGCCAGGAGCGTTCTGACCGAAAAAGGCAAAATCGTCGCCGGCGGTCGATGGCGGGAAGCGGGTCCGCACATTCTCGCCAAAAACAGTCGTCGCAGCCTTCAGCGCCCGCGCCGTGGCATCTGCATCGTTGACGACGGGCGGGATGCGGCGCTCGAACTGATAATCGACGGCAATGTTGAACATGCTTGCAGTCCCATGCGCCAGGCGTCCGATCTCCTCTTCCAGCTGATCGCGGACCTCCGGCGTATAGGCGCGCGCCGTGCCGCCGATCTCGACCGTATCTGGTATCACGTTCAGCGCCTTGGGATCGCCCGCCTGCAGCGAGCAGGCACTGACGACGGCCGGCTCCAGCGGATCGACGACGCGACCGACGATGGTTTGCAGCGCGGAAAGGAAGGTCGCCGCTGCCGTGATCGGGTCCTTGCCGAGATGCGGCTTGGCGCCGTGGGTGCCGGTACCGCGGAAGGTGATGCGCCAGCTATCCGATGAAGCAAGCTGCGGCCCTTCGACAACCGCCATCTCGTCGACCGCAAGGCCGGGCATATTGTGAAGCCCGTAGACGGCATCGCACGGAAACAGATCGAAAAGGCCATCTTCCACCATGCGCCTGGCGCCACCACGACCTTCTTCCGCCGGCTGGAAGATGAAATGCACCGTGCCGGAAAAGCCGCGCTTGGCGGCCAGATGACGGGCGGCACCGAGCAGCATCGTCGTATGGCCATCATGCCCGCAGGCATGCATCTTGCCCGGGATCGTGGATTTATAGGGACGATTGGCCTTTTCCGGCATAGCGAGCGCATCCATGTCGGCGCGAAGGCCGATACGGCGCGTGCCGTTGCCGACCTGTAGCGTGCCGACGACACCGGTTTTGCCGAGGCCGCGATGCACGGTCAGTCCCGCTTCCTCCAGCAAGGTGGCAACGATGCCGCTGGTGCGTTCCTCCTCGAAGCCGAGTTCCGGATGCGCATGAAGATTGCGGCGGAGCGAAGTGAGGAAAGGCAGGTCCGGCTCGATCTCATGGGGAAAAGACATGGAGAGATTCCTTCAGCATGGGGCACGATGATGGCGCGCCTAAAGCGCACCGCGATCCTTCAGATTCGCTTCTTGCGCTTTAGGACCTTGATTTGACGCATGTCGTTGTCGCAAAACCGCTGCACACTTTTGCGCGATATGCTTTATCTTCCCCAAAGCATCGCCTGCTTCAACTCGAAGTAACGCTCAGCTATCGAGCCTGTCGAACACATGTGCCTTTCCGATGACGCTCACCGAAACCATGCTGCCGACCTCGGGCAGGCCGACGCCGGAACTCCTGATATTCAGTGTCTCGGAGCCGTTGGAGAGTACGACCGTAACAGCGCAGACGGCGCCGCCGAACTCGATTTCGGTCACCTTGCCGATGCAGGCAGCACCCGCGCCGGCTTCATCGATTGCCCGGAGGCGCAATTGCTCGGGCCGCAACATGATATCAGTGCGACCCTGCCGGTTCCCGGCGCCGACGGGGATCTGCCCCAGGACACATTTCGCCAGACCTTGATCGAGATCGGCCGCCAATATGATGGCATCGCCGAGGAAGAGTGCCGTCTCGCGATCCCTTGGGCTGAGATAGAGCGCCTGCGGCGTGCCGGCCTGTATGAGCCTGCCCTCGCGCAGGACAGCAACCTGATCTGCAAAGGACAGGGCCTCCGCCTGATCATGCGTCACCAGGACCGCCGTGATGCCGGCGATCTGCAGCACGCGGGCGACGGCCTTGCGCATGTTTTCGCGCAGGCCGGTATCGAGGGCGGAGAAAGGCTCGTCGAGCAGCATTAGCCGCGGCTTGCGGCCGAGCGCGCGGGCAAGCGCCACGCGCTGCTGCTGGCCGCCGGAGAGCTGATGCGGCCGGCGGTCGAGCATGCCGCGGTCGAGTTCGACCATATCGATGAGGGCATTGATGCGCTGATCGCGGTCGCGCGCGCCGCGCTCCATGCCGAAGCCGATATTCTCCGATACGCTCAGATGCGGAAACAGGGCGCCATCCTGAGAGACAATGCCGATGCCGCGCCGATGCGCGGGTACGATGGCCTCTCCATCCGCCAGTGTTTCGCCCTGAAGCACCACCTGACCGGCATCGGGAGTTTCGAAGCCGGCGATGATCCGCAGCAGCGTCGTCTTGCCGGAGCCGGACGGGCCGACGATGGCCGTGCGGCTGCCGGCAGCTATCGTGAGGTCGATATTGTCGAGCGCCTGCACGGGACCATAGCGCTTGCTGATATTCTTGATCGCCAGAAAGGTCATTGTCCGGCCGTTCGCTTTGATTGCACGTAGAGAAGAAGGGTGAGCGGCAGCGACAGGACGACCATCATGAAGGCGTAGGGCGCTGCGGAAACATAATCGATCTCGCTGGTCAGCGACCAGAATTTCGTCGCCAGCGTTTCCGTGCCGTTGGGAGAAAGCATCAGCGTCGCCGTCAGCTCGTTGGTGATGCCGAGGGCGACGAGCGCGACGCTGGCCGCAAATCCCGGAGCCGCAAGCCGCATGGTGATCTGCCGCACCGCCTGCGCCGGCGTGCGGCCGAGCGCCATGGCGGCGCGCTCGAGTTCGACGGGTGCCTGGGCGATGCTGGCACGCAGACCGACCATGGCGCGCGGCAGGAAGAGCAGCACATAGGCGAGCAGAAGGGTGGCAAACGTCTGATAGAGCGGCAGGACCAGCCGGACGGTGATCGACACCAGGGCCAGGGCGACGACGACGCCCGGCAGCGAGCCGACATAATAGTGGCAGGCTTCGAGAATTCGCTGCAGCCGGCCGGGCGCGCGTACCGACAGCCACGCCATCGGGGTCGCCGCAATGGTGGCGAGGAGGCCACCGGCGATCGCGAGAAGAATGGTCTGCAGCAAGGCCGAGCCGACCGTGTCGATCCGCCAGACGCCTGCGCCGCCGAGATAAAGCCAGCGCGCCAGGGTGACGAAAGGAACACCGAGCGTCAATGCGGCGGTGACGATGGGCAGCGCGACCGCGGGAACGACGAACCAGCCGAGACGGCGCCGATCGGCCGGCCGGGCGGCACCCGAGCCGATGCGGGCATAGCGTTCGTTGCCACGCGCCAGCACCTCGATGCCGAGCAGCAGCAGGCAGCAGAAGACGAGCACGCCGCCGAGCATGTTTGCCGCCGGACTGTTATAGGCCGATTGGAACTGGTCGACGATGGCAGTCGAGAAGGTGTCGAAGCGGATCATCACGTAGAGACCGTATTCCGCGAGGAGATGCAGGCCGATCAGCAGCGAGCCGCCGCAGATGGCGAGGCGAAGCTGCGGCAGGATCGCCCGGAAGAAGACGCGCCAGGGGTCGAGGCCGAGCGAGGCGGCGGCATCCTCAATCGCCGGATCGAGCCGGCGCAGGGCGGCTGCGACCGGCAGGTAGAGAAAAGGAAAATAGGCAAGCACCGACACCAGCACGCCGCTCCACAGCCCGCGCATGCTCGGCACGAGGCTGACCCAGGCGTAGCTGTGCACGAATGCGGGAACGGCAAGCGGCGCGGCGGCCAGCCACGACCAGAGCCGTGCGCAAGGAATATCGGTGCGTTCGGTCAGCCAGGCGAGCGTCACTGCCAGCAGGATGGAAAGCGGAATGGTGCAGACTTCGAGCAGGACGGTATTGACGAGCAGATCGCCAACGCGACTGCGGAAAATCAGGGCAACAACTTCTGCCCAGCCCGTGTCGATCGTGATCCAGACGATGAAGCCGAGCGGCACCAGGCTCAGAAGCGCGACGATCGAAGCAAGGGCGACGACGGATGCATGCCGAACGCGGCTGCGCGGAGCAGCCGTCAACTGGGGCATTCGCATGGCGGCGGCCTCGCCGGCATATGTGTTCTTCTGCAGCAAATCTAAGCTGCCTTTCACGCCCTGAAATGGGAAGGCAACCGCCGCTGCCGGCGATTGCCCGATCGATCGGCCTTAAAGGCCATCCCCATGCCCCTAGCAGGGCACAGGATAGTGATGCAAGAGCCAAGCCCGTCCGAAAGCGCCCTAAAGGCGCCGCGGCACGGGACTTTGCCTCAGATAAGGCCCGCTTCCGTCATCAGATCGGTAACCTTCTTGCTGTTCAGCTTCGAAGGTTCGACTTTCGGAGCCTGGAGGTCGGAGAGCGGCACGAGCTTCGGATTGGAAGCCTCGCCATTGCCGACTGCATATTCAAACGAGTTGCCATCGCGCAGGACGGCCTGGCCGCCCTTGCCGGTGATCCACTTCAGGAAAGCCTGTGCTTCCTTCTGGTGCTGGCTGGACGCCAGAACGCCGCCGCCGGAAATGCTGACGAAGGCACCCGGATCCTGGTTCTTGAAATAGTGCAGCGAGACATTCTTGCTGTTTTCGCCGGTCTTGGCCTGATCGCCGAACCAGTAATAGTGATAGATGACAGCGCCTTCGGTCTCGCCGGCATTGACGGCCTTCATCGCGACGCTGTTGCCCTTGTAGAAGCTCGCATTTTCCTTCATCGCCTTCAGCCAGGCGCGGGTTGCGTCCTCGCCCTTCAGCTCAAGCAGCGCACTGACGATCGCCTGGAAATCGGCGCCGGCCGGCGAAGCGCCCCAACGGCCCTTCCACTTGGGATCGGCGAGATCGAGGAGCGATTTCGGCAGATCGGCTTCCTTCAGCTTGGTCTTGTCATAGGCGAAAACGGTGGACCGGGCGGCGACGCCGACCCAGTTGCCATCGGCTGCCTTGAAGGTTTCCGGCACCTGGGCGAGTGTCGCGGCATCGACCGGAGCGAAGAGCTTGTTGGCATCGACCAGTGCCATGCCCGGCGAGTTTTCCGTCAGATAAACGTCTGCCGGAGAGGCAGCGCCTTCCTGGACGATCTGGTTGGCAAACTGCATATCGCTGCCGTTGCGGATCGTGACCTTGATGCCGGTTTCCTTGGTGAAGCCCTCCGCCCATGCCTGCGTCAGCGTCTCATGCTGGGCATTGTAGACGACGATGCCATCGGATTCGGCGGCATGCGCCAGCATCGGAGCGACGGCAAGACCTGCGGCAAGCGCCAGGGTGCCGGTGAGATGAGAAAAGGAAAAAGTCATTAAGTCCTCTCGCTTGGAAACCACCGTCATCGGGCGGCGATGCGGTAGCCTATATTTTTCCTGACCGTTTTTTTCAAGTTTACGGTGATGTCTGCTTATCACAAAAGTTTGAGATAAGAGTCAAGATTTAGCCGCGATCTCCGCAGCGAGGTCGAGCCAGGCACGGCCGGCATGCGACAGATATCCACCGCGCCGCCAGATCCAGGCCATGTTCCACTCCATGTCCGGTTCGACAACGAGCGCATGGGCGATGCCCGAACGCCGGCTCTGTTCGGCGATCAACCGTGGCAGGAAGCCGATCCCGAGGCCCGCAGCAACCAGTTCAACAATGAAATTGATCTGGCTCGAGCGCGCGGCAATGTCCGGCGCAAAGCCGGCCGCACGGCAGGCGTTGAGAATGATGCCGTTTAGCGCGAAGCCGGTTTCGAAGAGGAGAAAGGGGTAGTCCTTGAGCGCCGCCAGGGGCACCGTTTGCTGCCCGGCGAGCGGATGCGCCGACGGTAGAAGGACATGCATCGGCTCGCAGCGCACAACCTGCCACTCGAAGACATCGGCCATCGGCAGCAGCGAGGCGCCGAGATCGACCTCATCGGCCAGCACCATTTCTTCCAACCGCTTGGCGCCCTGCTCCACCAACCTGATCTCTATGCCTGGATAACGATTGCGGAAAACGGCAAAGACCGGTGCAAACAGCGCATCGTTGCCGATCGGCGGCAGGCCAAGCCGCAGGGTACCCCGCGTCAGCCCGCGCAGTTCCGATAATTCGGCCAGCAGATCGTCGCGCCCGGCAAGGATCGCAATTGCCCGACGATAAACCACCTCGCCGGCATCGGTCAGGGTCACGCGATGGCCGAGGCGGTTCAGCAGCGGCAGGCCAAGCTCGTCCTCCAGCTGGCGCACGGCCTTACTGACGGCCGATTGCGTGGTGAACACCACCTTTGCGGCTTCTGAGAAGCCGCCCTGGCGCACTACCTCGACGAAGGCTTTCAATGTTCGAAGTTCCATACTTATTCCCTATAGGACTGGATCATATGAAATCAATTCATTTTATTCATGTGGTGTAAACGCCTATTATCGGGCTGACAGATTTTGCCGAGCTCCCATGCGTATCGACCCAAAGAAACATCCGAAATTGAGCTGCCTTGCTCAGACCCTGCTGCTGCTTGCCTTCTGGCAAGCGGGCGAAGCCATCGTCCGCCTTGCACACTTGCCGATACCCGGCGCCATCGCCGGCATGCTACTGGTGCTGGCACTGTTTGCGAGCGGCACGGTGAAGCTGACGAGCATGAAGCGTGGCGCGGAGTGGTTTCTCGCCGAAATGCTGCTGTTCTTCGTTCCGGCGGTGCTGGCTTTGCTCGATCATGGCGAATTCATCGGCCTCATCGGGCTGAAGGTACTTGCAGTGATCTTTGCCGGCACAGTGATCGTCATGGGCGTGACCGCCGTTGCGATCGATATCGGCTACCGCCTCATGACACGTAAGGGAGCACCCAGCCATGCTCACGATTGAAACCGCGGTATCAGGTCTGTTCTGGCCACTGGCGACGGTCGGTCTCTATTACATATCAAAGGCACTCTATCGACGCCGGCCATCACTCTGGCTGTCGCCGCTAGTAGCGGTGCCTGGGGTGCTGATCGCCATCGCTCTCATGCTGCACGCAAACTATCAGGACTATATGCATGACAGCCATTGGCTGCTGGCCCTACTCGGGCCTGCGACTGTCGCCTTCGCCGTGCCGATCTACGAACAGCGAGGCCTCATCCAGCGCTATTGGCCGGTCCTGCTGTTCGGTGTGACGGTGGGTAGTACCACAGCAATGGTTTCTGCCTGGGGGCTTGCCAGCCTCTTCGGCCTCGATGAGAGCCTGCGGCTCAGTCTGATGCCGCGCTCGATCAGCACGCCGTTTGCCATGGTGGTTTCAGGTGATATCGGCGGCGCGCCCAACCTGACGGCCGTCTTCGTCGTCATCACCGGCCTGTTCGGCGCCGTCGTCGGCCAGATCTTGCTGCGGCTGCTGCCGCTGCAATCGGGCATGGCTCGAGGTGCACTTTACGGCATGGGGGCACATGGCATCGGCGTCGCCAAGGCTCATGAGATCGGCCGCGAGGAAGGATCGATCGCCGGTCTCGTCATGGTGCTGGTAGGAGTGACGAACGTGCTGGCAGCGCCGCTGATCGCGTGGCTCCTGCATTCGGCATGAACGAAAAAGGCTGCGGCACTTTCATGCCGCAGCCTTTTTTCGTTTCCGGAATTTGACTTAGTTGTCTCGCGTCTCCAGCGTCTTGCTGAAGAAGATTGCGACCAGCGTGCAGACGACGCCCGACAGCAGATAGAGACTGGTATAGACGAGGCCGAACTGGCTGGAGAGGGCAAGCGCCACGAATGGCGCGAAGCCGGCGCCGATCAGCCAGGACAGATCCGACACCAGGGCCGAGCCGCTGTAGCGATAGTTCTGGCTGAAGCGCGAAGCACTCGCGCCGGCGGCCTGACCGAAGGAGAGGCCGAGCAGCGTGAAGCCGAGGACCACATAGATGTGGCGTCCAGTCGCGCCGCCATCCAGCAGCCAGGGTGCCACGAAAGCGAAGCAGGCGATCAACACCGCGCCGATGGCGAGCTGATTGCGGCGGCCGATCCGGTCGGCAAGCATACCGGAACAGATGATGGCGAGAATGCCGCAGATCGCACCGAGGAATTCCACCAGCAGGAACGAACCCGAACTCTGCTCACTGTAGAGCGTCACCCAGCCGAGCGGGAAGACTGTGACCAGATGGAAGGTCGCAAAGCTTGCCAGCGGCACAAAGGCGCCGATCAGGACGTCGCGGCCATGCACGCGCAGCAGCTCCGTCATCTTTACCGGCTCCAGCTCATGGCGCTCCAAGAGCGTGCCGAATTCCTCTGTCGCCACCAGACGCAGGCGGGCGAAGAGCGCGACGACGTTGACGGCGAAGGCGCAGAAGAAGGGGTAGCGCCAGCCCCAATCCAGGAAGTCCGCCGTCGTGAGGCTCGTGACGAAATAGGCAAACAGGGCGCTTGCCAGCATGAAGCCAATCGGGGCGCCAAGCTGCGGGATCATCGCATACCAGCCGCGATGGTTCGTCGGGGCATTGAGCGCGAGGAGCGAAGCAAGACCATCCCAGGCGCCGCCGAGCGCAAGGCCCTGCCCAATGCGGAAGATGGCGAGCAGGATTATCGCGTAGACGCCGACTTCGGAATAGCCGGGCAGGAAGCTCATGGATGCCGTGGATCCGCCGAGCAGAAACAGGGCGATCGTCAGCTTGACGCCGCGGCCATAGGTGCGGTCGATCGCCATGAAGATGAACGAGCCGATCGGACGCGCGATGAAGGCGAGCGAGAACACCAGGAACGAAAGCAGCGTGCCATGCAGCGGGTCGGCGAAGGGGAAGATCAGCTTCGGGAAGACCAGTACGGATGCAATGGCATAAACGAAGAAATCGAAGAATTCCGACGTGCGACCAATAATCACGCCGATGGCGATGTTGCCGGGGGCAACCGAGCCGCCCGCATGCATGCTGCGGGCATCGCTCTCCAGAGTTGAAGATGTGGGGTTCAGTGTTTCATGCGTTACGCTGACCATGCGCGGGAGCCTCCCTCTCCGAGCACGAATTCCTCCACGAACTCGCGCGTAATGAAAATGTCGATCAAACGTGCGAACATATCAAGTATCCAGCATGAAATAATTCGCAAATTAGCAATCAGTCGAGCCATTATCCGCCTTTGGCGCCAAGTTCCGGACGAAGAACAACCGCCGGTGATAGCCATTTGTTCCGATCCGGGTATATTAGCGGCGGCAAAAGCGAATTGCTCAATAGAAAACCTTCTGGATTTCTGAGGGTTTTCCCGATAGGTGGGACAGCATTCCATACCGCAATGCACTCTATCTTGCTGCGGTGCGACGAAACACCTCATATCGTTCATGACCGCCGTCCTTTAGTCGCGGTAGGGTCGAAACAAAAAGAGCTTTAAGACGTGCTAAGACTATCGAAGATTTTCAGCCGTTTGTCTGTCATCCCACTGTTTTTGCTGCTGTCGGGCTGCAATCTGGTGGTGATGGATCCTTCCGGCGATATCGCCATGCAGCAGCGAGACCTCATCATCATTTCGGTCGTACTGATGCTGATCATCATCATTCCGGTGATCTTCCTGACCCTGTATTTCGCCTGGAGATACCGCCAGTCGAACAAGGAAGCGACCTACGAGCCGGAGTGGCATCATTCGACGCGTCTGGAACTGGTCATCTGGTCCGCTCCGCTTGCTATCATCATCGCGCTCGGCGCGGTGACCTGGATCAGCACGCATCAGCTCGACCCCTACCGCCCGCTCGACCGCATTGCCGCCGACAAGCCGCTCAGCGCCGACGTGAAGCCGCTGACGGTCGAAGTGGTCGCGCTCGATTGGAAATGGCTCTTCTTCTATCCGGAATACGGCATCGCCACCCTCAATGAGATGGCAGCTCCCGTCGACCGTCCGATCAATTTTAAGATCACGGCCTCGGCCGTGATGAACTCCTTCTTTATTCCGGCACTGGCTGGACAGATCTACGCCATGCCGGGCATGGAGACGAAGCTCCACGCCGTCATCAACCATCCCGGCGAATTCCAGGGCATGTCCGCCAACTATAGCGGCGCCGGCTTCTCGCACATGCGCTTCAAGTTCCATGGCCTCAACCAGGCCGATTTCGACCAGTGGATCCAGAAGGCGAAGAGCCAGGGCACGGCGCTCGGCCGTCAGGAATATCTGGCGCTTGCCAAGCCCAGCGAACGCGAGCCGGTACGCTACTTCAACGCCGTCGACGACGGGCTCTACAACGCCATCCTCAACATGTGCGCCGATCCGAGCAAGATGTGCATGAGCGAGATGATGCATATCGACGCCAAGGGCGGCGGCGGCAAGGAAAGCCACGAAAACCGCGAGCGCCTGATCTATGACAATCGCGATGGCGCCTCGGCCGAGGTCACACCGGTCAAGGCAGACGGCGGCGCCGGCCACACCATGCAGCATGGCGACAACTCCATGCCGGGCATGGATATGGGCAACGGCTCTTCTTCCGATTCGTCGACCGGTTCGGCGCAGCATCAGGGTCATTGATCCGGTGCGCTCAATAACAAGACATTCATAAGGGACAGAGGCAATCCATGTTTTCCAACCCGGACCTCTACAAATTCATCTTCGGTCGGCTGACGCTCGACTCCATTCCGTATCACGAGCCGATCCTCGTCGTGACCTTCCTCGGCGTCGCCATCGGTGGTATCGCGCTCCTCGGCCTGCTGACCTATTTCCGCCTCTGGGGCTATCTCTGGAAGGAATGGTTCACCAGCATCGATCACAAGAAGATCGGCATCATGTATGTCGTGCTGGCGCTGATCATGCTGCTGCGCGGTTTCTCCGACGCGCTGCTGATGCGTCTGCAGCAGGCAATCGCCTTCAACGGATCCGAGGGCTATCTGCCGCCGCATCACTACGACCAGATCTTCACCGCCCACGGCGTGATCATGATCTTCTTCGTGGCGATGCCCTTCGTCACCGGCCTGATGAACCTCGTCGTGCCGCTGCAGATCGGCGCCCGCGACGTGTCCTTCCCGTTCCTCAACAACTTCTCGTTCTGGATGACGACAGCCGGCGCGATCGTGATCATGATCTCGCTCTTCATCGGCGAATTCGCGAAAACCGGCTGGCTGGCCTACCCGCCGCTTTCCGGCATCGCCTATAGTCCAGACGTCGGCGTCGATTATTACATCTGGGGCCTGCAGGTCGCGGGTATCGGAACGACGCTCTCGGGCATCAACCTGATCGCAACCATCGTCAAGATGCGCGCCCCGGGCATGACCTTCATGAAGATGCCCGTCTTCACCTGGACGTCGCTCTGCACCAATATCCTGATCGTTGCATC
Source organism: Rhizobium sp. WW22 (assembly GCF_047041135.1). Classification (NCBI taxonomy): domain Bacteria; kingdom Pseudomonadati; phylum Pseudomonadota; class Alphaproteobacteria; order Hyphomicrobiales; family Rhizobiaceae; genus Rhizobium; species Rhizobium sp. WW22. The sequence goes on along the minus strand of NZ_CP178198.1, from coordinate 3,610,216 downwards.
CTTCCCGATCCTGACCGCTACGCTCGCGCTGCTGACGCTCGACCGCTATGCCGGTACGAACTTCTTCACGAACGACCTCGGCGGCAATCCGATGATGTATGTCAACCTCATCTGGATCTGGGGCCACCCGGAAGTCTACATCCTGATCCTGCCGGCCTTCGGCGTCTTCTCGGAAGTCGTCGCCACCTTCTGCGGCAAGCGCCTCTTCGGCTACGCCTCGATGGTTTACGCCACCTGCGTGATCATGATCCTCTCCTACCTCGTCTGGCTGCACCACTTCTTCACGATGGGCTCGGGCGCCAGCGTCAACTCCTTCTTCGGCATCACGACGATGATCATCTCGATCCCGACGGGTGCGAAGCTCTTCAACTGGCTGTTCACGATGTATCACGGCCGCATCCGCTACGAGCCGCCGATGCTGTGGACCGTCGGTTTCATGGTGACCTTCACCATCGGCGGCATGACCGGCGTCATGCTCGCGGTTCCGCCAGCCGACTTCGTGCTGCACAACTCGCTGTTCCTGATCGCCCACTTCCATAACGTGATCATCGGCGGCGTTCTGTTCGGCATGTTCGCGGGCGTCAACTACTGGTTCCCGAAGGCCTTCGGCTTCAAGCTCGATCCCTTCTGGGGCAAGATGAGCTTCTGGTTCTGGCAGATCGGCTTCTGGTTCGCCTTCATGCCGCTCTATATCCTCGGCCTGATGGGCGTCACCCGCCGCGTCAGCCAGTTTGACGATCCGTCGCTGCAGATCTGGTTCATCATCGCCGCCTTCGGCGCCGGCCTCATCGCCATCGGCATCGCCTGCTTCCTCATCCAGCTCGCCGTCAGCTTCATGAAGCGCGAAGAGCTTCGTGACCATACCGGCGACCCCTGGGGCGGCCGCACGCTGGAATGGTCCACCTCGTCGCCGCCACCGGCCTACAACTTCGCCTTCACGCCGATCGTCTACGATCACGATGCGTGGTGGGACATGAAGAACCGTGGCTACGTCAGGCCGACCGAAGGCTTCATTCCGATCCACATGCCGAAGAACACCGGCACCGGCATCATCCTCGGCGTGCTCTCCATCGGCTTTGCATTCGGGATGATCTGGTACATGTGGTGGCTCGCCGCCATCACCTTCGTCGCGATGGTCGTCATCACGATCGGCCATACGTTCAACTACAAGCGCGACTACCACATTCCCGCCGACGAGGTCGTGAAGACCGAGAACGAGCGTACGAAGCAGCTCGCAGGACAGGTGTAAGACTATGACGACCCACTCTGCACAAGCTCCCGTGGACGGCGAAACACCCGCCTTCTATCTGAAGGAGGAGCATCATCCGGAAGGCAGCACCATGCTGGGCTTCTGGATCTACATCATGAGCGACTGCCTGATCTTCGCAGTCCTCTTCGCCACCTTCGCCGTACTCGGCCACAGCTATGCGGCCGGCCCCTCTCCGGCCGACCTCTTCGAGCTGCCGCTCGTCGCCCTCAACACGGCGATGCTGCTCTTCTCCTCCATCACCTATGGCTTCGCCATGCTGGCGATGGAGAAGGACAACAAGTCGGGCACGCTGATGTGGCTGACGATCACCGGCATCTTCGGTGCTCTCTTCATCTTCTTCGAACTTTACGAGTTCTATCACCTGATCCTCGACGGTGCCGGCCCGCAGCGCAGCGCCTTCCTGTCGGCCTTCTTCACGCTGGTCGGCACGCACGGTCTGCACGTCACCACCGGTATCGTCTGGCTGATCACGCTGATGGTGCAGGTCGGCCGCTACGGACTGATCCCGGAAAACAAGCGCCGCCTGATGTGCCTTTCGATGTTCTGGCACTTCCTCGACGTCGTCTGGATCGGCGTGTTTTCCCTCGTCTACCTCATGGGAGTTCTCGGATGAGCTCGAACGCAAACCATTCGCATCAATCCGGCGACGCCCACGGCCACGATCATCATGGCGGCCACGAGGCATCACACGGCACCTTCAAGAGCTACATGACGGGGTTCATCCTCTCCGTCATCCTGACCGCCATTCCCTTCTGGCTGGTCATGGGCAAGGTCATCTCCGATCCGGCCGTCACCGGAGCGATCGTCATGATCCTCGGTGCTATCCAGATCGTCGTGCACATGATCTACTTCCTGCACATGAACACCCGCTCGGAAGGCGGCTGGAACATGATGGCGCTGATCTTCACCATCGTGATCGTCATCATCGCGCTGTCCGGCTCGCTCTGGGTCATGCATCACCTCAACGCGAACATGATGCCCATGTCGCCCGAGATGATGCGCAACATGCCGTAAATTCGAGCGGCGGGCCTTCGAACGAAGGCCCGCCCTCTTCCCGGCGTGAGAATTCGCCGGATGCTGCGCAGTGCATGCTTGAAATGCCAGAAGCCGCAGCCAAATCTTCCCGACCGCGCATGAGCTTCAGCGAAGAGTGTTGAACCGCCCGAAATCATGCGTCAGCGCGTCCCCGGAGACCTGCGCCATGACCGATATTTCCTCGAACACATCTCAGGGCAAGCCGCGCTCGACGCTTAACCTTATCATCTGGGTATCGCTGCTTCTGCTCCTGACCGCCCTTCTCATCGGCCTCGGCACCTGGCAAGTGAAGCGGCTGCACTGGAAGCTGGATCTGATCGCCAGGGTCGATGCGCGCGTGCATGCGCCGGCGGTTCAGGCACCCGGCCCGGCGCAATGGGCCGATATCACGGCCGAAAACTCCGAATACAAGCATGTCCAGGCAAGCGGCAGTTTCCTCAACGACAGGCAAGCGCAAGTCTATGCCTCGACTGTGCTCGGTGCGGGCTATTGGGTGCTGACGCCGCTGAAGCTTGCAAACGGCACGATCATCATCGTCAACCGCGGCTTCGTTCCCACAGAGAAGCGCAATCCGACGACGCGCGCCGAAGGCGAGCTTTCCGGGGAGACTACGGTGACCGGCCTGCTGCGGATGAGCGAGCCTAAAGGCACGCTGCTGCGTTCGAACGTGCCGGCGGAGGAGCGCTGGTATTCACGCGACGTGACAGCCATCGCTGAGGCTCGGGGGCTGCAGAATGTAGCGCCCTACTTCATCGATGCCGATGATGCGAAAAATCCCGGCGGATTGCCCGTGGGCGGGCTGACGCAGATCACCTTCCACAACAGTCATCTCGTCTATGCCATCACCTGGTATGGACTGGCTTCCATGACATTGGGGCTGGCCGTCTATCTCGTCTATTTCGAGAGGCAGCGGGCAAAAGCGGCCCGCTGAGGACTGGAGCGTCGCATTTTTGCTGGAATTGGCCTTAGATCGTCATTTTCGGAAAACGAAGCTGCCAGCGTCGGCCGTCGCTCGTCATCTCGACAATCCCGAACGGCTCGACATCAACAGCCCAGAATGCTGCGGGCGGCGCCTGCAAGGCCTGCAGGATGGCAGCGCGAATGACGCTCGCATGAGTGATGACGACGATATGGCCGGTATCGTCGATGTGATTCCCCATCCATTCGCCCACACGCTTCATGACAGCCGACAGGGTTTCGCCCCCATGCGGCGCCACCGACGTATCCGTCATCCAGAGCGCCAGGGACTCCGCATCCCTTTCATGCAGTTCAGCAAGGGATTGCCCGCGCCAATCGCCATAATCGCATTCGCGCAGGGCGACGTCCGGGATAGCATCGAGGCCGAGGACGGCAGCGGTCTGGCGGGCACGCAAAGCCGGGCTCGCCCAAACCCGGTCGATTGCCCCGAGCCCGAAGGACAAGGATTGAGCCTGCTGAGCCGCCTTCGCCTCCAAGGGTTCGTCATCCGGAAAGCAGCCGTTCCGATGGGCTTGCGTCGCCCCATGACAAATCCAGCTCAAACGCGTTTTCATAAGATTCCTCTGTTTCCATCCCCTGCCGCACTCTTGTCGCGATTTCGCATCGCTGTGGCGCTTGATTGACAATCATATTGGCAGATAGCTATAAACTTGGACTTGCGGGTGTGGAAGCCGGTGGAATCCCGGCGCGGTCGCGCCACTGTAATCGATGACGGAAACTTCGCCCTCGAGAGCCAGACCCTTCCCGCAAAAACCCTTCCGCAAATGGAACGCGCTTTTCTTAACGAGGGAAATACAATGTCCGACACCACTTTCGCCCCATCCGCAGTTCCGCAGCCGATCCCGCTCGGCCAAATCCTGCCCTGGGCCATTTTCGCCGGCCTTCTGATGCTGCTCGCGATCTATTTCATCGGCGCAGAAGAAGGCGCGACCTCGCTCATCTCGGGCATGTATGTGCACGAGTTCGTGCATGACGCCCGTCACCTTCTCGGCTTCCCCTGCCACTAAGGGGTTAAGCACATGGTTGGACGTCTTTTGCTCCGCGGCATGATCGTCGGGGCCCTTGCCGGTATTTTCGTTTTTGCCTTCGCCCACATCTTCGGCGAACCGCTGGTCGACTGGGCCATCGGCTTTGAAGAAAAGGCCGCGCAGGCAGCCGGCGAAGCGCCGGAACCGGAAATCGTGAGCCGCGCCACCCAGGCGGGCATCGGCCTTTTCACCGGCAGCGTGATCTTTTCGACCGCAATAGGCGGATTGTTCGCGCTGGTCTTCTCGTTCGTCTACGGCCGCATCAGCCCCTTGGGTGCGCGCGGCACGGCGGCGCTGCTCGCGCTCGCCGCTTTCGTGACGATCTCGCTCGTGCCCGACATCAAGTATCCGGCAAATCCGCCGGCCGTCGGCAATCCTGATACGATCGGCGCAAGAACAGAACTGTTCTTCATCATGATCGTTGCCTCCGTCGTCGGCATGATCGTTGCCGTGGGCTTCGGACGCAGGCTGGCGGTGCGATATGGTTCCTGGAACGGTGCGATCATTGCCGGCATCGGCTACATCGTCTTCGTCGCGCTGATCCAATATCTGCTTCCCTCGATCAACGAAGTGCCCGAGCAATTCTCGGCCGTCGTACTCTGGCGTTTTCGCATCACCTCGCTCGGCATGCACGCCATCCTCTGGACGACGCTCGGCCTTGCCTTCGGAGCCTGGGCGGAACGCCAGTTGCCGCAGACGCGCTACGGCAATGTGGCCCTGCGCCGGGCTTAGTGTGGTAAATAGATCGCATCCCGCGCATGACAACATGCGCGGGAGACGCCCGTATCCAGGCGGCGTCCTGTTTGCAATTTTCTGTCTCATCGTTACGGGTTGGCCGGCTTCGGTTGCCGCGCATGGCGGCGGCTCCTCCGGCAGCCAGGCTGGCATCCCGATTCCAAGTCTTACCCATGGCGAGATGGCAGTGATCGCTCCCTATTACGGGCGGATCATCTCGATTGCCGAGAGCGTATCGGATACCGACGAAACCTTCCGCCGTCTCTTGAACTTTGCGCAGATCCAACGTGCTTATTGCCTATGGGGCCTGATGCCGGGCAGCGTCAGCGACGAGGAAAGCCCGTTCAACGAATGCTCCCACGCCTACCTCGCCGCGGCGAAGGCGGTGCTGCTGCAGATGCGCGTCATGAAAGTGGAGAAGGCATCGGTCGACGATCTCGTCTCCCATATCGACGCGACACTCGTGCGCAACAATCTCTCGCTCGTCCTGTGCAAATTCAGCGGCGAGAGCTTCAATACGGCCGATCTCATCCGGCCAAAGCTTGCCGACATCGCACTCCATGCGAAAAGCCTTGCTGCGATCTTATCGGCCAGCCTGCTCGTTCTTGCGGGCCTCTGGCTCGGAGCGCGCGCGTTACGGCCGCAAGCTCAGCCTTAAGAACCGCATTTTTTCGGAACTGCCCTCAATAAAACACCGCCGCAAGATGCGGCGGTGCTTCTGATCTCACCAGTAGTGCGGACGATCGCGCCAGCGGCCGTCGCCCCAGCCATCGCGATGATGGCGATGGCCGTGCCAGCCCCATGGCGGCGGCGGTGGCGGCCTGTAGTAACCCCAGCGCCGGGGCGGCGGACCCCAGCGATTGGGGCGGCATTCGCCCCAGCGCGTCAGGTGCCAGCCACGACCGCAGGCATAGTCAACTTTCACAATCGGCACGGAGGCCGTTGACCCAACGGCCGGGATAGGCATTGCCTCTGCCGAAGATACAACCAGGCTGCCGAACAAGGCAGCAATGGCAATCACGGACGATCTCATATTAATGGCCCTCTATCCAAGTCCCTTACATGGGGGATTTAACCCCCGAAGGTATGAACGCCGGCTGAACCGAAAATGGCCTTTTGGAGGCAAATCAAGATCAGCCCGAGAACCCGCCGGCAGTCGAACGGGCTTACCACTGCCCGCATTTGCAGTTCGCCGCAGCCTGTTCCCGCGTCACGAGAGTTTCACGAACGAGGCTTACACCGGCAATATCCATTGCAATAAGGGAGTTCGGGATGGTCGACCTCGTTTCAAACAATGCGGAAGGCGGCAATGCCGACCATCCGATTCATGGCGCAGGCAGCTCGGCAAAATGGTTTCTGCCGCTCTTCGGCATCGTCGTCCTGGCCGGCCTCGTCTATGTCGCCTACGCTCTCGGCAGCGATCTTGCAGAGGCCGCCGCGGTTCCGTGGATATTGCTCGGGCTGGCGCTGCTGATCGCGCTCGGCTTCGAATTCGTCAACGGCTTCCACGATACCGCCAACGCCGTTGCCACCGTCATCTACACCCGCTCGCTGCCGGCGGAGTTCGCCGTCATCTGGTCGGGCTTCTTCAACTTCCTCGGTGTTTTGACTTCTTCCGGCGCCGTCGCCTTCGGCATCCTGGCGCTGCTGCCGGTCGAGCTCATCCTGCAGGTCGGCTCCGCTCCGGTCTCGCGATGGTCTTCGCCCTGTTGACCGCCGCCATCATCTGGAATCTCGGCACCTGGTATCTCGGCCTACCGGCCTCGAGCTCACATACACTTGTCGGCTCGATCATCGGCGTCGGCCTCGCCAACCAGTTCCTGGCACCTGCCGGCTCCGCCACCAGCGGTGTCGACTGGTCGCAGGCAAGCAGCGTCGGCATGTCCCTGCTCTTGTCGCCGATCATCGGCTTTGCCATGGCCGCCATATTGCTGCTGGTCGCCAAGGTGCTGATCCGCAACAAGGAGCTCTACGAAGCGCCGAAGGGCAATGCACCGCCTCCGCTCTGGATCCGCGGCCTGCTGATCTTCACCTGCACCGGCGTGAGCTTCGCCCATGGTTCGAATGACGGCCAGAAGGGCATGGGCCTGATCATGCTCATCCTCATCGGCCTCGTACCGACCGCCTTCGCGCTGAATAAGACGCCCGACGTGAACTATCTCGAAGCCTATAAAGCTGCCTCGACGCAAGTCGAGACGGTACTCGGCAAATATGTGAAGCCGGGTGTTGCCGCACCGGCCGATCCGAAGGCCGCCGTCAGCAGCGCCGTAAAGACCAAGACCTGGACGGATGCGACGACGCCAGCTCTCCAAGCATATATTCATGCCACGAGTGCTGAGATCGCGGCCTATCCAAGCGTCGAGAAGCTGCCGAACGGGCTCGTCGGCAACGTTCGTAACGATATCTATCTGATCGGTGAATCGCTGAAATTGATCGACAAGCAGAAGCTGCTGCCGATGAGCGCCGAGGACCTGAAGGCCGTGACCAACTATCACGCCGCCGTCGATCACGCGACCAAGTTCATCCCGCTCTGGGTGAAGGTTGCCGTGGCGCTGGCGCTCGGCCTCGGCACCATGGTCGGCTGGAAACGCATCGTCGTCACCGTCGGCGAAAAGATCGGCAAGACGCACCTGACCTACGGCCAGGGTGCTGCCGCCGAAGTTGTCGCCATGCTGACCATCGGCGCCGCCGACCATCTCGGCCTGCCGGTATCGACCACGCACGTCCTGTCCTCCGGCGTCGCCGGCACCATGGCGGCAAACGGTTCCGGCCTGCAGTGGTCGACGGTACGCAACATGCTCATGGCCTGGATCCTGACACTGCCGGCTTCGATCACACTGGCCTTCGTGCTGTTCATCGTGCTGCGCCAGGTCTTCTGATCGACAGCGGAGACTATTCCCGAAGACGGTGGCGCCCTGACGAGGGCGCCATTTTGTTTGCAGCATTGCGCGAACGGATTCTCACGGAGCACACAAGCAACGCCGGTCAAGCGCGTGCGAAACGCCTGTTCCGAAATTGCTCAGTCGACGGTTTCCCTCTTGTTCCCGTTCGCACCGAGGCCGGAAATCTTGGCAAGCTCCGAACGACGATTGGCATAATTCTGCGCCACCATCGGGTAGTTGGGAGCGAGCCCCCACTTCTGCCTGTATTCCTCGGGCGTCATGCCATAATGCACGCGCAAATGACGCTTCAGCGTCTTGAAGCGTTTGCCGTCTTCGAGGCAGACGATGTAGTCGTTCGTCACCGATTTCTTCAAATCCACAGCCGGCACCAGATTGGCGCGCTCGACGATGGAAGCCGACCCATCCAATGTTAGCAACACATCATGGATGTCCTTGATCAGCCTGGGAAGGCTGTGGATGGGAACGGCATTATGGCTGACATAGGCCGAAACGATCTTCACGCAGCCATCGAACAAGGAAGGCTTCGGCGGAGCGGGGGTTTTTGTCTCGAAAGAATCCATGATCTTTTCCCGGATCTCATTGGTTCCTCGTGCGCCGCCCCGCTCGAATTGCATCATGTGCCATACCCGCGGACGGACATCGCACCGTTTCAATGTGCGCCCTGTTTCGGGGCGCTGTCCCGGTTCGATAACCGGGGCTCAATGCGTCCGCATCAAATGCGTACGCAATTACAGCCAGTAGCTTTCGCCTCCTATCTCGTATCCGCAGCAGACTGCGGCAGTTCGCCGGCAGGGTCCGCGAAGTAGACCGCCAGCTTGTTACAAAGGGTGACGAGCGGCATGCCAAGCATGAACGCCGTGTGAGTGGGATCTCCGCCGCAATGCTGCAGAGTCTGGAGAATGAGCTTGCGCTCGACATCCTCCATCGTCTGGCCGACCAGTGTTTTGACGGCGGCATCCACGGGTTCGTGCAGTGATTGGCCATCGCCAAGATGGAGAGCAATCTCCTCGAGCAATCGATTTTCACTTGCGGTCACGATGACGACATCATCGGCATGACCGCCGAGTTCACACAAGACATAGAGACCCGTCTCGGCATCGATGGTCACGCGGCCCACCGCCTCGCCGGCCTGATCGCAAATGAGGACATGCGGGCCTGCTCCGCCGACGAAAGTGGCTGACAGCTCACCGCCGCTTCCGGAGAAGACGATGCGAAGCCGGCTGACCAGGGCGCGCAGCAATGTCTTCGTCTTGAGTTCGCTCGCCGCACGCGCCGCCGATATGTGATAGGCCGATGTGAAAGCCAGTCGCTGCATCATGGCATCACCTGCAGAGCGAGAACGACAGGCTCCGGTGCGCAATTGTTCATGCCACCCCCCGCAAGACAGCTTTGCGCTTATGACGTCGAAGCCGCGCCAGGGAAACCGGCCTCGAAAGCAGGAAACCCTGGACATGCGTTGCGCCCGCCTCCTGCGCGGCATTGAGTTGAGCGCCGGTTTCAATCCCCTCGACGACGACAAAAGGAGCGAAACAGGATGCAAAACCGACGATGTGGGAGAGGCTATTGCTTCCGTCGCGGCCAGGCCTGTTATCCCAGACAAAGGCTGCATCGATCTTGACGATATCTGCAGGCACCTGCAGCAACGCCGCCGGCGTGGCAAAGCCAGATCCGAAATCATCGATCGCGATACGACAACCGAGAGCACTAATCATCTTCATGCGTTCGATGGATGCGCCGACGACCGGATAGCTTTCGGTGATCTCAATGACGAGCCGCGAGGCAAGTTCCGATCGGCGGCTGATTCGGCCGAACACATCGGCAAACCGATCCGAATGCGACAGGCTGGTGGCGGAGAGATTGAAACCAAGAACCAGCGTCTCATCCGCAGCTAGGTCGGACAGCACCATATCCAGAATACGCAGATCGAGATCGAACCAGCGATCCTGGCGTTCAAGGAGCGAAACGAAGGTGCCGGCCGTATGCACGGTTCCGTCCGAGTCCGTTACGCGCGCCAGGCTTTCGGCATAGAACGTCTTACCGGGATTTGCCGCATCGTGAATCCATTGCGCGGCAAAACCCAGCCCGCCTGCGGCGATTGCCTTCAAGATCCGGGCTCCGTGTCTCTCTTCCTCGCGACTTGCGTTACCGTTCATCGGGCCTCCCTTTCGGGGCGAAGCGACAAAGCAGCGGGAAGCCGGAAGCAGCAGCCGAGCGCGGCGCATATCGCGCCCAAACATGGGACTTCAGATAGCTATAATTTGCCTCTTCCATCTTCCAGACACCCTCGACCTCAATCATTGAGGCTTCCCTTCATCGAGCTGGAAATATTGCGCCGAAGACCGTAGTCAACCGGCGAGGATATGCGTACGAGATAGTTATTTAATAATTGCTAATAGACTAATTAACGATCGCTGCAAAAGTCAATCTCCGTGCGGCACTCTTCCTTTCAACTAAATTAAAATATTAATGCTCTTCAACAATTATTCACCATTTGGGGCGGGACCACCAGCCACTTCGCTTCGCAGACTGTAGAGCCAAACCTAAATGTGACAAATCCTTGTGCCACAATCTTTCCCATTCCAGGCTCACGATACCGCTATAGCCATCGGCGTCGAGCACCGAACGCAGCGCCGCCATCGGGAACTCGCCGGTGCCGGGCTGTACATAACTGTAGGGCAGCCTAGGCCCCGGCCGGGAAACGCTGTCCTTGACATGGAGATGGTGCGTATTGCGACGAACCTGCTTCCAGGTTTCGACGGGATCCTGCCCGCCCTTGCGCCAAGTGTGATGTGTATCCCATATCAGCGCGCAATCTGGGGCTATTTCAAGGAAGCGCGGGATGGCGTCCGGCAGTGCTAGGAAATCATGGGTTTCGATGACCATATCAGCACGAAAGCCTTCGCGCACGGCGATCTCACGCCACCATTGCAGCGTGGCCAGCGCCTCGGCCAGCTCGCCCTCATCGGCGGTTTCACCACCATCGAAAACCCTGAGCGAACGAACGCCGGCGGCCTCCGCCCAAGGAAGGTGGCGCAGGAACTCTTCCTTCGCCTGGGCTGTCGCACCGACCAGACGCAGCGAAGTATTGAAGGCGCAGACGCCTACGGCAGAGCCTTCCAGCACCTTGGCCAAGCTTGCGGGAGAGCCGAATCTGTCCGTGAAATAGGCGACGAGATCGATGGTGCTCCCAAGGGCTCGGATTTCTATCGCATCGATGCCGTGGTTTGCCGCCAGTTCGAGGGCTTCGACCAGTTCCAATTCCGCACATCCCAAAGTGGAAAATGCCGATGTTATTCGCGGCGCATGACTATCAAGTGCAATCACCAGAGCCTCCTCCGCCCTGTTGCCGGCTACCGCCGCTTAACGTGCCCGTGAACACGCCCAGCCTCCACAGCTTGCCGCTCGACATAAGTAACCGGACGGATAATTAAGAAGCTGGCTTCCACCGTCAAGCGCGGATTACAGGGCCGCCCTCATCAACCTTCTATACCGTAAGGCGGATATTCCGAATGGTCTGGCAGATATCCCTACCAGACGATCGGGTGAGTTTCGCCGGTCGCGACATTGACGAAACCTTCCGGCGCCCTTTCGGAGGGAGCGACCAGCACCCAGCGCCAGGGCGCGCAGGTGAGCGTTGCAAAGGAAAGCCGTTCGGGAAAGCCCGGCCACCAGCGCGGCGAGAACGTCGGCTCATACATCCAGTCGATCTCCGCCCCGGCCTTATACAGCGCCTGCATCTCCGCATCCAGCTCCTCGGCCGAGCGCGCGGTCATCAGACCGCCGACTTCATAGCGAACGCGGGCGACGACCTTGCCGCCCGAGACCAGTACCCAGCCGCCCTGCTGCTCCTTCAGCGCGTTGGCGACCAGGGCCATGGCTTCATCGGAGGAACCGACCACCCAGATATTGTGCTTGTCATGGCCGAGCGTGGCGCCGAGCGCGGTATCCGGCGTGCGCGGCCCCGTGCCCAGCCAGAACATGCGCGCGACCTTGGCTTTCCCGGAAAAGCGATCGACGATGGCGAATTTCGTAACGTTACGATCATGATCACGCTCAACGGCGCCCTCGCGGACCGGCAGATCCATGGTAATGAAATCATCCGCCCAGTGGAACGGCCGCAGCAGCGCAGCTTTCGCCGTGTCGGCATCCGACGGGGCGGCGATGCGAAAATCCTCAGCCGAGACTGTTCTATCGATCCGGACCGTCTTCGTCGCCCAATCCGGCCAGTCGATCTCGGGGCGAACGCCGACGAAGGTCTTGCCTTCGGATGCCGGCTTGCCATCGGCCCAGACATTGGCGATCGACAGTGTTTTCACATCATCCAGTAACACAATATCGGCAAAGCGGCCGGGGGCTATCGAGCCGACCCATGGAGTCAGGCGCATGTGGCGGGCGGGATTGATCGTCACGCATTGAATGGCGATTTCCGGCGCCAGCCCATTCTCGATTGCCAGGCGGACATTATAATCCGTGGCACCCATCTTCAGCGTATCGCTGGCGCTGCGATCGTCGGTGACGAAGGCGATCTGCGACCAGTCGGACAATCCTTTCTCGATCAGGCCCTTGATGACCTCGGGTAGGGAATGAGGTCTAAGCTCGATGAACAGGCCATGCGTCAGCTTTTCCCAGATCTCCTCCAGGAACCAGCCTTCGTGATCGGAAGCGAGGCCAGCGCCGGCAAAGGCATTGATCGACGGCAGATCACGCAGGCCCGCGCCGTGACCTTCGACCACGCCGCGCTGCTCGAACGTCGCGCGGATCATTCCCCAGAGACGATCGTAAGCCGGATTCTCCGGGTTGCTGACCGAGGGCCAGTCCATGACCTCGTCAAGGCCGGCCACCATCAGGCTCTCATTGAGAAAGGACTTCTGCTCGTCATAGCCGAAATGACCGCCGCCCCATTCGTAAGCGGTCGGCGGAACGGCCGATCCCGGCAGGGGGAATATCTTCATCGGCGAGCCGCGGCGGCGGGCCTCGAGCCAGAATTCCAGATTGCGGGCGCCATTGACGTTAGAGAATTCGTGGCTCGCTTCACAGGTCCAGGTGACACCATGCGGCATGACCAAGGCCGCTTCCCATTCCGGCGTCAGATGCGAGCTTTCGATATGCTTGTGGGCCTCGCCGAAACCGGGAACGGCTGCGAGATGCGGCTCGTGTACGCGCTCGCTCACCTCGCCCTGATAACTGCCGGCCGGGCCGACATAGGCGATCCGCCGCCCCTTGATGACGATTTCCTGATCCTCCAGCCAGCTGCGGCTATGCACATCCAAAAGCCTGCCGACGCGCAGCAGGCGATCTGCCGGACGGCGGCCGAGCGCGGTCAACGTCAAATCCTGACGGATCAGGACTTCGTCCGCCGCATTGATCAGCAGATCGTCGGGAAGATTTGTGTTCGGGGATGTCATGAGAAGCATGCCTGCCAGTGAAATCGATCAGCCGAGGGTAAAGATGACGCACGAGCCTGTAAAGCCGACCGAATCGGATCAAGGAAGCCTAATGATCTCAGGCACTTCAATAAGCCAGTATTGTGCACGACGACACTGGATATTCATCTTATGAAAGGCAAAAACCACCACCCTGCCCATTTGTTGGGCTTGTAAAGCCGGTGCTCGAAAAATAGTATCCTGCAAGCTTGAAACATATGCCCGATTTCACTCACCAAAAGGATTTCGAGAATGAACGGCCTCACCCTTGCCCGTGTCGCGGGATTTGCTTTCCTTGCCGCGGCAACCGCCACGCCGGCCTTCGCTCAAGCAAAGACGCTGACCGTTTCCTGGTGGGGCTATAATGGCGAGAAGATGCAGGCCAACATCATCGAGCCCTTCAAGAAGATCTGCGGCTGCGATGTGGTTTTCGAAACCGGCAACAATGCCGATCGCTTGAACAAGCTGAAGCTGCGCAACGGCAAGGGCGTCGACGTCATCTATCTCACAGACAGCTATTCGCAGCTTGGCATCCAGCAGGGCCTCTTCCAGGAAGTCGACCGCAGCAAGATCCCGAACCTTGCCGATCTCTACGATATCGCCAAGGCGCCGCAAGGCAATTACGGCCCGGCTTACACGATCGGCCGCATTGGCATCGTCTACGATACGGCGAAGGTGAACCCGCCGATCACCTCCTGGAACGATCTGTGGCGCGACGACCTGAAGGGCGCCATTTCGTTGCCCGGCATCACCACGACGGGTGGGCCGCTGACGGTGCTCCAAGCCGGCAAGCATGCAGGCGCCGATCCCTATGCCGATGCCGGCAAGGCGTTTGAGGCCATCGAGGCGCTGAAGCCGAATGTCGTCAAGAATTACAATACCGGCTCCGAACTGGTGAACCTGATCTCGACAGGCGAGGCCAAGGTGGCGATAACGCAGGACTTCGTTCTGTCATCGTTGCGATCAGCCGTTCCTACGATGGCCTGGGCCGACTTGAAGGAAGGCGACATCGCCGTCCTCAACACGGTCAATATTCCGAAGGGCTCGGAAAACGTCGAGCTTGCGCATCAGTTCATCAACTTCGTTCTATCGAAGGACGTACAACAGGCCGAAGCCGAACAGGGTGTCGATGCACCGGTCTCGACCAAGGTGGCGCTGCCGCCGGAAAAGGCCAAGCTATGGACCTACGGCGCCGAGATGATCGCCAAGCTCAGCCGCATTGACTATCAGAAGCTGATCGAGGCGCAGCCGGACTGGGTCGATCGCTGGAACGAGATCTTCGGCATGTAACAGGGCATGCCGCACACTCCCGCGGCGTTCTCACGGAATTTAGTTGATGAAGCATTTGATGAAATGGGGTTTGGCGACGCCAGCGATCGTAGCCGTAACGCTGTTCCTGCTCGTTCCCGTCGTCATTACGATCGCAGCGACCCTCGGCGAATCCAAGGGGGTGTTCTCCCCCTATGTCGCTTTCTTCTCCAGCGGTTTTCGCCGAACCGTGCTCTTCAGGACAATTGAGGTTGCTCTCCTTACCACGGCGATCTCGCTGTTTATCGGCTTCATCGCCGCCTATGTCATCGCGCAGATGCCGGGCCGCGCCAAGAGCGTGATGATCATCGCCGCCGTCTTTCCGCTGCTGACCGGCGTCGTCGTGCGCTCCTTCGCCTGGCTGATCATTCTCGGCAAGAACGGCATTCTCAACACCATCCTCCTGTCGATCGGCGTCATCAGCGAGCCGCTCTCGATGCTCTACACCGAGGGCTCGGTGATCGTCGCGATGGTCTATCTCTTCGTGCCCTTGATGATCCTGACGCTCGTCGGCGTGCTTGAGGGCATACCGACGGATCTTATCCAGGCGGCGACATCGCTGGGTGCCACGCCGGCTGCGACCTTCCGACAGGTCATCCTGCCGCTGGCAACACCCGGCCTTATCGTCGGCGCAGTGCTGGTTTTCACCGGCAGTTTCACCTCCTATGCCACGCCGCAGCTGCTCGGCGGCGAAAAGCAGATGATGATGGGCACCTTCCTCTATCAGCGCGCCATGGTCACCTTCGACTGGGTCGGCGCCTCGACGATCGCCGCCATCATGGTTGTCGTCACGATCGGCATTGTCGCGTTCATGAGCCGTCTCGCGCGACGGCTGAACCCGATGGCGGTGTGATCATGGCACGAACGGCCCATCCCGCGCTCATCGCTTTCACCGCCCTCGTCTTCCTCTTCCTGCTGGCGCCACTCGTCATCATTATCGGCGCCGCCTTCAGCGACACGACCTATCTCACCTTCCCGCCGCAGGGCCTGACGCTGCACTGGTTCTCGAACATCTTCCGGATCGAGGCCTTCCGCACGACAGCGATCACCAGCCTGGAGCTCGCCTTCCTCGGAACGGCGCTGTCGCTGCTGATCGGCATTCCCGCCGCCTATGCCATCAGCCGCTACAGGGTCGAGTTGCCGCGCTGGCTTTCGACGCTCTTCGTCCTGCCGATCCTCGTTCCGGAAATCGTCTTCGGCTTTTCGCTGATGAAATCGATCACGATCGGGCTTGGACTACCGATCTTTCCCAGCCTCCTGATCGGCCATGCGCTACTGGTGCTGCCCTATTCGGTGCGCGTCGTCAGCGCCAGTCTCGCGAGTTTCGATTTCTCGATTGAGGAGGCTGCCATCAGCCTCGGCTGTCCGCCGCTGAAGACCTTCCTGACCGTGGTGCTGCCGAACATCCGCGCCGGCGTCATCGCCGCCTTCATCCTCGCCTTTATCACCTCCATCAACGATGTCTCCGTTTCGGTCTTCCTGACCGGCCCAGGCATCTCCACCCTTCCGATCCAGATTCTTGCCCATATGGAGCAGTTCTTCGATCCGACCATCGCCTCGGTTTCCGTGCTGTTGATGCTCGTGACCGTCGCCGTGATGGCGATCGTCGAAGCAACCCTCGGCCTCACCTTCCTGACAAAGTAGCCGCCCGTGACCGTATCGCTCTCCATCAATTCCATCAGCGCCCATTACGGCAAGACAGCCGTTCTGCAGGATCTTTCGCTTTTCGTCGCGGCTGGAGAACTCGTCTCGCTGCTCGGCTCGAGCGGGTGCGGCAAGACGACGACGCTGCGGCTCGTTGCCGGCTTCCTGCAGCCGACGAGCGGCACCATCAAGCTTGGCGATCGTGACCTGACGACGCTGCCTGCGCACGCAAGGGATATCGGCCTGGTATTCCAGAACTATGCGCTGTTTCCGCATCTGACGGTGCTCGAGAACGTCGCCTTCGGCCTCAAGCAGCGCCGCATGCCGACGAGGGAGCGCCTCGCGAAGGCCGGCGCCATGCTGGAGCGCGTCGGTCTTTCCGGCCTCGGTGACCGCCTGCCCGGCGCCCTCTCAGGTGGCCAAAAGCAGCGTGTCGCATTGGCGCGCGCCCTCGTCATCGAGCCGCCGCTCCTGATGTTCGACGAGCCGCTATCCAATCTTGATGCGAAGCTCCGGGTCGATATGCGCGTGGAAATCCGCCAGCTGCAGCGCGCCAACGGCACGACCTCGCTCTACGTCACGCATGATCAGGAGGAAGCCTTCTCGATCTCGGATCGCGTCGCCATCATGAATGCCGGCCGCATCATGCAGCTCGATACGCCCGAGACCCTCTACCGCAAGCCTGCCAATAGCTTCGTCGCCCGCTTCGTCGGTTTTGAGAATCTGCTGCCGTTGCGTGTTGTTGAGCGAGAGAGCGCCGTCGTCGTTGCCGAGGCTGCAGGCGGCGCAAGGATCACGCTGTCTCAGGAAGATTTCGGTCCGATTCCAGACAGCTGCATTCTTGGCTGCCGTGCGGATGGTCTTTCGGTCCGACGTAAAGGCAACGGCCTGCCTGCGGTTCTGGGAACACGCACTTATCTCGGCCGCGCCTATCAGTATCAGTGCGACACAGCGGCCGGCGCCATCGTCGCCAATGGCCCCTTATCGGAGCCGATGACGGCTGGAAGCAGCGCGGTGCTCGTGCCGGTGCCGGAGCAGTGCTGTATCCTGGAGCCCGAAGGATAAGATGTACGTTGATCTGGGATCTCGAGGTACGATTGGTTTCCCGCCCACGATATTGTTCTTGGGAAGGATGCGCTTTGTTTTGGGGCAGGCTTTGGAGTTTTGTGCCTTGCGGGGTGTGTTTGGCTGCTTTCGGGCCGCTGGCGAGGCGTTAAATGTTCGATGCGTTACCAAACACAAGAAGCCCGCGTGATGCGGGCTTTTTTGTACTTGGTTTTGTGGGCGGGCTTTGAGCCGTTCGCGTTATGGTCCTGAGGCGGGAGGAGCTACCGCTCGCCATTGAAGATGAAGTCTTCGCGCCCTGGATAGCTGATCTTTGTGATTGTAAATTTTGGTTGCGGGGGCAGGATTTGAACCTGCGGCCTTCAGGTTATGAGCCTGACGAGCTACCGGGCTGCTCCACCCCGCGTCACCAGCGCAAACCGGGTTTCGGTTTGTCGCGTCACCAGCGCAAACCGCGTTGCGGTTTATCGCTTGTTCCCTTGGCACCGTATTTCAGGTGTGCAGGGGTAATGTGCTCCAGAAGCGACAAAGGCCGCTTTGGTAGCGGCCTATTGTAACACGGCTAGGCCGTTTTTCAGAGTGTGATGAGAAGATTTTGTGAGGCATAAATTGCTTGGCAATTTAGCCTGAGTTGCGTTTGGCAGACCTGGCAGCGACCTACTCTCCCGCGTCTTAAGACGAAGTACCATGGGCGCAGGGGCGTTTCACGGCCGTGTTCGGAAAGGGAACGGGTGCAGCCACCCCGCCATAACCACCAGGTCGGCAAAGCGCAACTTCGGGCTAAACCGCGCCAGCGGTTTATGCCCTATGAGAAGCTGGTGAGACTGGAAGTCTCGTTTGTCTTATTTGAACACGTCGTTGGATGCGTTTCCGGACGAAGTCCGCAAGCGCAGAGCGCGTCGCCAGAGGTCTGGCGCGCCGTCCGCAGCATAGGGTCGAAGACCCGTACATGCGTGAGGACAAAACTCAATGCAGATGAACGTTTACGTTCGTCTGATGAGCACTGGCAATGGGAACGATCAAGCCAATCGAGCTATTAGTACCGGTAAGCTTCATGCGTTGCCGCACTTCCACACCCGGCCTATCAACGTGGTCGTCTTCCACGGCTCTGATAGGGAACACTCGTTTCCAGGTTGGTTTCCCGCTTAGATGCCTTCAGCGGTTATCCATTCCATATATAGCTACCCTGCTATGCCCTTGGCAGGACAACAGGTCCACCAGAGATATGTCCATCCCGGTCCTCTCGTACTAGGGACAGATCCTGTCAATATTCCTACACCCACGGCAGATAGGGACCGAACTGTCTCACGACGTTCTGAACCCAGCTCACGTACCGCTTTAATTGGCGAACAGCCAAACCCTTGGGACCTGCTCCAGCCCCAGGATGCGATGAGCCGACATCGAGGTGCCAAACAACCCCGTCGATATGGACTCTTGGGGGTCATCAGCCTGTTATCCCCGGCGTACCTTTTATCCGTTGAGCGATGGCCCTTCCACACGGGACCACCGGATCACTATGACCGACTTTCGTCTCTGCTCGACTTGTCAGTCTCGCAGTCAGGCGGGCTTATGCCATTGCACTCGACGACCGATTTCCGACCGGTCTGAGCCCACCATCGCGCGCCTCCGTTACTCTTTCGGAGGCGACCGCCCCAGTCAAACTACCCACCATACACTGTCCCGGATCCGGATAACGGACCGCGGTTAGACATCCATGACGATAAGGGTGGTATTTCAAGGATGGCTCCACAAGAACTGGCGTCCCTGCTTCAAAGCCTACCACCTATCCTACACATGCCGACACGAATGCCAGTGTAAAGCTATAGTAAAGGTGCACGGGGTCTTTCCGTCTGACCGCAGGAACCCCGCATCTTCACGGGGAATTCAATTTCACTGAGTCTATGTTGGAGACAGCGGGGAAGTCGTTACGCCATTCGTGCAGGTCGGAACTTACCCGACAAGGAATTTCGCTACCTTAGGACCGTTATAGTTACGGCCGCCGTTTACTGGGGCTTCGATTCAGAGCTTGCACCCCTCCTCTTAACCTTCCAGCACCGGGCAGGCGTCAGACCCTATACGTCGTCTTGCGACTTCGCAGAGCCCTGTGTTTTTGGTAAACAGTCGCTACCCCCTGGTCTGTGCCACCCTCACATGCTTGCGCATATAAGGGTCACGCTTCTTCCGAAGTTACGCGTGCAATTTGCCGAGTTCCTTCAACATAGTTCTCTCAAGCGCCTTGGTATACTCTACCTGACCACCTGTGTCGGTTTCGGGTACGGTCTATACGGTGGAGCTATTTCCTGGAACCGCGTCCCCGCCCACACAATCCAATAAGTGTGAACAAGTTAAGCAATCCGTCACTACCACCAGGCCCACGAATATTAACGTGGTTCCCATCGACTACGCGTGTCCGCCTCGTCTTAGGGGCCGGCTAACCCTGCTCAGATTAACTTTAAGCAGGAACCCTTGGTCTTTCGGCGAGAGGGTCTCTCACCCTCTTTATCGTTACTCATGTCAACATTCGCACTTCCGATACCTCCAGGACCCCTCACGGGTATCCCTTCATCAGCTTACGGAACGCTCCGCTACCACTCCTCAAAGAGGAATCCTCAGCTTCGGTGCATGGCTTCAGCCCCGTTACATTTTCGGCGCAAAGACCCTTGACTAGACCAGTGAGCTGTTACGCTTTCTTTAAATGATGGCTGCTTCTAAGCCAACATCCTGGTTGTTTTGGGATCCTCACATCCTTTCCCACTTAGCCATGACTTGGGGACCTTAGCTGGAGGTTAGGGTTGTTGCCCTTTTCACGACGGACGTTAGCACCCGC
>NZ_CP178198.1:3455000-3585000 GCF_047041135.1 Rhizobium sp. WW22 | reverse complement strand
TTATCAAGCACTCGAACGAGAGCAGTCTCCGTCATCGCGACGGCAATCGGCTGCCCGATCGGCATGAAACCCACCAGGCCCTGGCCGTCCTGCCGCTCGGCGAGGTGACCTTGGATGGCAGCGTCGAGATCGACAATGGTCTTGCCGTCCGAGATGACGGTGCTGCGGGCGAAGCCGAGCGCATCCTCCACCAGCCGCTGCATGGCCTCGACATCGGCGATCGCCCGCTCGCGATGCGGCGTCTCCGGCATCATTTCCATGCGCAGACGGAAGCGAGTGAGGTAGGTCCTCAGATCGTGCGAGATCGCTCCGAGAATAAGGGTGCGGTTGCTGACGAGCGCGGCGATGCGCAACTGCATGGCGTTGATCGCCTTGATCAGCAGGCGCAGCTCACAGGCGCCTCTTTCGGGAATATGAACCGGCTGCAGACCATTGCCGATCGAGTTGACGGTTCGCGACAGGCGCGTCAGGGGCCGGGTTTCCCGCGCTACGGCGGCAATGGCGATGACGGCGACCAGCATGCCGAGGATGCCGGCGATGAGGCCGATGGGAATGCCGTTCAATCGCACCGTCGGCGTTTCGGGCAGGTTGAAGACGGCGATCTTGCCGCCGGCAACGCCGATCGATACCTCCACGATCCTGTCCGGCGCACCGACGGAGAACCAGCCCTGCGGCTTTTCCGAAAGCGAGCGCATGTTGAAATAGCGATTGCCGAGCGCGATCGCGGCAAATTCGCGGGCGAGCTTGTCGGTAAGCGTCAGATTGGAGGCCTCCTCCCGACCCGGAGCCGGCGGATCGGCCAGGTGGATCGCCAGGCCATTGGCATTCAGTGCCCGCACGGCTGCCTGTTGCGCCTCCGGCGGAATGGCATCGAGAAGACGGATCGCAGTCTTCACTTGCTTGGCGGGCGACCGCTCCGGATTGAACGGCGTATCCGGCTTCAGCTGTGCGGCCGCAAAGGCCGCAAGCTGAATGATGAACAGTGCCACGGCCACAATCATGATGATACGGGCGACCAGACCGAGTTTCAGCATGGTTCAGACATCCTTCACGTCCCTTGTAAGGAGATAGCCGGCATTGCGCACCGTGGTGATGATCTGAGCGCCATCAGGCAGGCAATGGCCGAGCTTGGTGCGCAGGCGGGAGACCGTAACATCGATCGTCCGGTCGAAAGGATCGGCGCCACGGCCGCGCGTCCAGTCGAGCAATTGCTCGCGCGACAGCACGCGGCGCGGTCTTTCGAGGAAGCAGACGAGCAGATCGAACTCGGCGGTCGTCAGATGCACGACGCGCTCGCCATCCATCTCGATCACCCGGCCGTCGAGATCGACGATCAATCCGGCGAAGCTTTTGCGCCGTGATGGAATGCCGGCATCTTCCGGCCGCTCCGGGCCGGAGCGGCGGAGAATGGCGCGGATGCGTGCCAGGAGCTCGCGCGGGTTGAAAGGCTTGCCGAGATAGTCGTCGGCGCCCATCTCGAGGCCGAGAATGCGATCGATATCTTCAGTCTTCGCCGTCAGCATCAGGATAGGCACCTTGCTGCGGGTGCGGATGCGCCGGCATGCGGAGAGACCATCTTCACCCGGCAGCATCAGATCGAGGATGATCAGATCGGGGAACCCCTTGGATAGAATACGATCCATAGCTGCGGCGCTGTCGGCGGCCTGCACGGCAAAACCTTCACGGCTCAGGAACTCCTCCAGGAGCGCCCTAATCTCGCGGTCGTCTTCGACCAGAAGCAGCGATGCGGAAACCATGGCTCTTCCATGCGGGGCGAGAGGCGGTTTTGGCAACAGGGAAACGACCGACGTTACAAACTGTAACAAATTTCCCTTCTTTTGAAAAATCCCAGCAAAAGAAGCGATGCAGTTTCTCCGCAGCCGGATCCCTCCGGAGCGAATGTCGGCAGCTTCGTTGCCGCCTACCCGACCCCATCGCCCGCTCCGGCCCGCGACAGGGCTCGCATCCACGAAACGCGAGCCCTGTCTGCTTTTCCAAACCGCCGATCCTTTTCGACAATGCGGGTTTGCGTCCTGCGCGCCGCCGTGCGAAAGGATTGACCTTCACCGACAGCAATGTCGGGCCAGGGAAACATGCTCATGAGGCAGGACGGTTGAGCCAAAGGCAATCACCGCAGAGATCCGGCAAAGCGACAAGGCGCACCCCAGAGCCGGAGGGCAAGCGCGTGACCTTGCCACGAGCGCTTTCGAAGCTTGGCTATTGCTCGCGCACGCAGGCGGAAGCGTTGATCGTCGCCGGCCGCGTGACCGTGGACGGCCGCCTGATCTCCGATCCTGCCATCTGGGTCGATCTGGAGCATTCGAAGTTCGCGGTTGACGGCATGGAGATATCAGCCGAAAAGAAGCTCTATTTCATGCTGAACAAACCGCGCGGGCTGGTGACGACGCGCGACGATCCCGAAGGACGGCCGACCGTTTATGACTGCCTGAGGGAGATCGATGCCCGCCATCTCGCGCCCGTCGGCCGCCTTGACAAGGCGAGCGAGGGATTGCTGCTCTTCACCAACGACACGGTATTGGCGCAGGCCCTGCTCGACCCCGTCAGCCATGTCGGCAAGGCCTATCATGTGCAGGTCGACCGCATTATGGACCTGGAGCAGCTGGCACGCATGGAGCGTGGCATCGTCGACGATGGTGAGCTCCTGACCGCGAGCTCGGCCCGGCTGCTGCGCAGCGGCGACCGCAACAGCTGGATCGAGGTGGAGCTGAAGGAAGGGCGTAATCGCCAGATCCGTCGCATGCTGGAAGCGCTTGGCATCGAATGCCTGCGGCTGGTGCGCGTTGCCTTTGGCGATATCGCGCTTGGTGATCTGCCGAAGGGCGGCGTGCGGGCCTTGACCGAGGCCGAAATCCTGAGCTTGCACCGGCGCGCCGGAATGAAAGTCAATCGGTAGAAGGCTGAGCGCGATGCAACCTCATGACTTCTGGCAGGAGCTGGATGCGCCGGGCACCTTCGATCCAATGGCGGAGCGTGCGGATTTCTACGTAGCCGAGCTGCCGGACGGGCGGCAATTGCGGCTGCCGATCCGCGTGCTCGCCGACGGCGAACATGCGCTGGCGTCGCTGATCGTCAATCAGGCAAGCTTCACCGTTTTGGACGCTCTTGCGGAGACGCTTGCGAAGCGAATGGCAGCATATGATATCGATGTCGTCGCCGGATTGCCGACGCTCGGACTGACGCTGGCGGCGGCAGTGGCCCGCGCACTCGGCCATACGCGCTACGCGCCGCTCGGAACATCGCGTAAATTCTGGTACCGCGAGGAGCTTTCGGTCCCGCTCTCCTCCATCACCACGCCAAACCAGGAGAAGCGTCTTTATATAGACCCGCGCATGCTACCACTGCTGGAAGGAAAGCGCGTCGCGCTGATCGACGATGTGATCTCCAGCGGCGCCTCGATCGTTGCAGGTCTTTCTCTTTTAACGTCTTGCGGTATCGATCCCGTAGTGATCGGCGCGGCGATGCTGCAATCCGAACGCTGGCGGGATCGTGTCGATCTAGGCGGCAAGCGTTGGAGCGAGAAAATCATCGGCGTGTTGTCGACGCCGATCCTCGAGTGGAGCGGAAGCGGCTGGCGCCGGCCGAGCTGACCGCATTTTGCTGTTGCGGCCATGCGATGGAAGGCAAATTGCATATTATATATGTGAAAACCGTTCCGCTTCCGGCCGCAATACGCTAAGGGTCCGCTCAAGAAGCATCCGTCGGGCGGATGCACGAGCCTGTTGGTGGACGCGTTGCGAACTCTCTCCGAAGCCTATTTTCCGGAATTGCCCAACTACTATCGCGGCAAGGTGCGCGAAAATTACGATCTGCCCGACGGCAGCCGCATCATCATCAGCACCGACCGGTTGAGCGCGTTCGACCGCATCCTCACCTGCATTCCTTATAAGGGCCAGGTGCTAACGCAGACCGCCCGCTACTGGTTCGAGCAAACACGCGATATCTGCCCCAACCACGTGATCGACTATCCCGACCCGAACGTGGTGGTCGGCAAGCGGTTGAATATTCTGCCTGTCGAGGTCGTCGTGCGCGGCTATCTCGCCGGCACCACCGGGACCTCGATCCTGACGCTCTACAAGAAGGGTCAGCGCGAGATGTACGGCATCACCCTGCCGGATGGCATGCGCGACAACCAGATCCTGCCACAGCCGATCATTACCCCGACGAGCAAGGAATTCGACGGCGGTCATGACGAGCCTCTGACGCCGAAGCAGATCGTCGAGGGCGGGCTTCTGACAAAGCAGCAGTGGCAGACGCTGACGAATTATGCTTTTGCCCTGTTCGCGCGCGGACAGGAAATCGCCCGCAAGCGGGGGCTGATCCTCGTCGATACCAAATATGAGTTCGGGACCGATGAAAACGGCACCATCATCCTTGCCGACGAAATCCACACGCCCGACAGCAGCCGCTATTGGCTCGCCGACAGCTACGAGGACCGCTTCAAAAACGGTGTGCGCCCCGAAAGCTTCGACAAGGATTTCGTGCGGGCCTGGGTCACGGAGCGCTGCGATCCCTATAAGGACGAGATTCCGGAAATTCCACGGGAGTTGGTCGAGGAGACGTCCAAGGTCTATATACGCGCCTATGAAGCGATCACAGGCATGACTTTCGTGCCCGATGATCGCGACGCAACGCCGCTTGACCGGGTTCGCGCAAGCCTCGCCCGCTATTTCCCTTAGGAGACCGTTTGAACGGTCGTTTCGCTGAATGGGCATGCCGAAGCTTCCCGGAAGTTGCGGTAGTGGCGAAGTTTTGCGCCATTCACATCCCTTGATTGTGGATGCGAGGGTATGTTTTTTGCAACACTTTAGATTTTTTTTACCGACAAGCTGATATTTCGCCCGATCCCACATATGTTCGCTGCCGAGAATTCGTAAAAGCCACTGTGCTATTGCAAAACTCGTTGCTAGATTGACGCCGACCGCTTCGGGTCGTTGTTTGTGTTGCGTAAGACTGGAGCGCCGGCATATGGGGTCAAGCCGATCCCGAAAAACACTGATCAGTAAATTGAATTGTGGGACAAAGTGATGGTTTCCATTCGTACTGCCGCCCCCGCCCTGCTGCTTGTTTTGGCAGGTTGCGTCAGCGGCCCAGACCATAAGCCACCGGAAATGCCTCTCCCGGCCAAATTCTCGGAGGGCGGTACGAAGGCGAACGGCGATATCGCCGGCTCGCAATGGTGGACCGCTTTCGGCGACACCAAGCTGAATGCCTTCGCCACACAGGGACTTGCCCAGAACTTGACCATCCAGCAGTCGCTGGAACGCATCAACCAGGCGGAAGCTGCCGTCGTCACAGCAGGTGCAGGCGGTCTCCCAAGCCTCACCGTGTTGGGTGACAATACGACAAGCGGCCAGAAGGGTGGCTCGAGGGTCTCTTCGTCTGGCGGAAGACGAAACACCACGCAAGGCACTGCTTCGGCTTCCTGGCTGCTCGACCTCTGGGGTCAGTATCGCCGCGCTACGGAAAGCGCCAATGCTTCGGTCGACGCCGCCTATTCCAGCGTCGACGTTGCACGCCTGACATATCTGCAGGATCTCGCCAACAGCTATGTCAATGCCCGCTATTACCAGAGGCTCATCTCGATCGCGCAGGAAAACCTGAAGTCGCGGCGCGATACGCTTTCGCTGACCAAGTTCCAGCTCGAAGCCGGTGCAGCTTCCCGCCTCGACGTGGTTCAGGCGGAAGGCCTTGTCAACCAGACGCTGGCGCTGGTGCCTGGTTATGAAATCAGCTATCGCCAGCAGGTGCACCACATCGCGACGCTGCTCAACGTTCCTTCATCGACCATCATCGCGCAGATGCAGGGCGGCGGCAGGCAGCCGATCTTCCGCGGCAGCGTCCGCACCGGTGTTCCGGCCGACCTCATCCGCAACCGCCCTGATATTCGCGTTGCAGAGCGTCAGCTTGCTGCCTCGACGGCCCAGATCGGTGTGGCGGAAGCCAAGCTCTTCCCGTCGATCACCCTCAGCGGTTCGATTTCGCCGACCTATATCCATACATCGGCAGCGAGCGGCGGCCTGACCACCTGGTCGTTCGGCCCATCGCTGAACCTGCCTATCTTCGATGGCGGTGCCCTGCGCGCCGGCGTCAAGAGCGCTGAATCGACAAGCCGCGAGAACTATCTCGCCTGGCAGCAGACGGTGCGAGAGGCTGTCGAACAGGTTGAAAACGCTCTGTCGGCAGTTGCCCGTGATGCTCAGACGGTCGCGGCGTTGCAGGCTCAGGTCAAGTCCTATCAGGAAGCCCTGCAGCTCTCGACAGCAAGCTACAAGGACGGTGCATCTTCGCTGCTCGACGTTCTCGACGCACAGCGCAATGTGACCGCTGCCCAGCAGAGCCTGGCGCAGGCTGTTCAGCAGAGCGCTACCGACTACATCTCGCTGAACGTCGCGATCGGCGCAGGTTATGTGCCGGCCGATAAGGCGATCGCGGCCGCAGGACCGACCAGAGCCAAGGCCGAGGCCATCAAGGTCGCGGCCAAGAAGGCGATGTAAGCCTATAGCCCGGGGCTCTAGCAGGGCCTTACCGCTTGAACTTGAAAACCGCCGCAGGGATCTGTGGCGGTTTTTCTTTTGGGCGCACGGAGATGGCTAAAATGAAAATGGCGCGCTCCGCTTCCGCAAGAACACGCCATCGCCAAAAACAAAAAGGCCGGAATGACCCGGCCTTTCGCCATCCGCCTTCACATCAGTGCCAGTACATCCGTGGTCAAAGGCAAGGGCGGAACTGCAGCCAGATTGATCATGAAAGGTCAACGAAGAGTTAACGCCGCTTTCATGATATTAACGGACGAAATGGCTCGCTTTCCAGCGCGCCAGCGCCCATCGGCTGCATGACTGAAGCGTATATGAGAGGGCAAGGTGGCAATTTCAAGGCCGCTTTGTTGTTTCTGCCAGAAACCTTCTAAAGCAGCCCGGCAGCCTTGATCGAAAACCTTAACGCCTTTTCGGTTTCGAACTGGCGCGTTCAAGCTGTATTCATGCAAATGCTTCTACAACACATGCACAGATTGAGGAGGCACTTGGGATTCCTATCAGACCCCGTGCATAGAGAAGCCTTTATCTTGCCGAAGTTGGGTAGTGTTACCAAAGAGCGCCGGGGTAGGCGCGTGACTGTGAACAAGCGCCGGGGCGGCGAAGTGCGCGAAAGGGAGAGTGATTTATGAAATTCAAGGTTCTCGCGGCGAGTCTACTGACAGCGCTCATGGCGCTGCCAGCCATTGCGGACGCGGCGGAAGGCTTTGCCACGGCAAACGTCAACATGCGGTCAGGCCCAAGCACCGCCTATCCGGCTGTCACGATGATCCCGGTCGGTGTGCCCCTTCAGATCAATGGCTGCCTCAATGATACGCCGTGGTGCGATGTCTCCTTCTACGGTGGCCGCGGCTGGGTTGCAGGCCGTTATATCCAGGCGACCTATCAGTCGCGCCGCATCTATGTCGACCGGCAATATTACCGGCCGCTCGGTATTCCGACAGTGGTGTTCAATTTCGACGACTATTGGGGTCGCTATTACCGCGGCCGCGACTTCTACCGCGATCGCGATCGCTGGCGCCGCGGCCCTGGCTGGGGCGATCGGCGGCCCGACAGCGGCTGGGACCACCGCAATTCTCCGGGCTGGGACCGCGGCTCCGGCTGGAATGATGATCAGGATGGCAACTGGGACCGCCGCCCTGATCGCAATCGCGACTGGAATGACGGACAGGATCGCAACTGGGATCGCCGGCCCGATCGTGATCGTAACCGCGATTGGGACAGACAACGCGACGGCAATCGCGACTGGGGCAGACAGCGCCTGGACGACAACCGGGACTGGGGTAACCGGCCAGACCGCCAGCACGACAACAACCGTCCGGACAACCGCCCGCGCCCGGAACCGCAGCAGGCTCAACCGCAACCACAGCCGCAGCAGCCACAGAACAATCCGCGGCCGAATGCAAGCGACCCGGGACCTTATAGCCCTAACCACAGAGATCCATGCCCCGCGTCGGAGCCCAACTGCCGGATGTCCGTGAGAGGCTCGAACCGCTGACGGCCGGCCCTGCAACCACCTGAAAAGCTAAAAGGCCGGCGACTTTGAAAGTCGCCGGCCTTTTTGGTGAAGTGCATTGCCTCCCAGAAGAACGCGCTCCCGTGCGGGAGCTTCACTCAGCAGATGATTTCACGGAAGAGCACGCGCGCAAAACTCTCGACCTCTGCCGCGCTTTCGCCGGTTCGCAAGGTTTGGACAGTTAATGCGATGGTAGCGGCATGCTTCAATGCATCTTTAGACGCGCTTCCCGAGTGGCTGAAATGAACATCTCGCGCGCTTCTTCGGCAGACTTGCGGCCGTCAATGGCAGCCCGGCAAAGGCTTCGAGCCGCCACATAGAGGGGACCACGGCGGTCGGGCCATAGATTGGCCATGCAATTAAGGGCCTCGGAAGGGCCTGTCACGACCTGGAAGCTATCCTGAGCAAAACCGACCTCGATCGGATTGCTCCATTTGACGTGTCGCATGAACACTCCTCCTCACGCGCTACCAATTGCTTGGAACCGTCGATTAAGACGGCCACATGACAATACTATAACCTTGTTCAGAGCATTCGAAAATATGGAAGATTGCTTGTTGTCCGTGAAGTATCGACGCAGTCTCATCCGATACGAGTGCGATAGTATCCCCAAATTGCAGGGGAACACCGGCGGCCTACTTTTCACGTGCGATCCGCCTCGCCTCATCCGGAGAGAAGCCGGCACGGCGCGCAAGCCGCTCGAGGCCGAATATTCGGTCGATCTGGTCCACCAGCCACAGTTCGAAACGTTTCCACATTGGCTCAGCCTCCTCCGCTGCGATCCGTTCGATCGCAGCGGCTCACGATGAACATCGCACTGGCCAACCACTTCATTTCAACGGAATTGGGGCGGCCGCTGCGCGTTGGAGAGCAATTCCTGCTTCGTTGCGAAGTCGCCGAACAGCTTCTTCAGCCGGGCTTCCTCCTCCTTGCAAATCCGATGGCGTCGGACGAAATCCTCGACGCTCCAGACCTCGCGTAGCTTGCTCTCTTCAATTTGCTCTATCTTTAGTAATGAAGTCATGGGCTCGCCCTCTTTGTTTTTATGAGAGGATAATGCTCAGGGTGGCGAAAAGTTCCTTGCGCCCCCCGCGGTCGCAGGGCGAGATCGCCGCCATTGCGGGGCGGAATGTTCTTAATCCCTCCTTAAATCGCCGCATTTACAATTCAGGCGGGATTTGATGTCTTCAGCAGAGGCGCGAACCAAGGCGGGTTGCTTTACCTCGATCGCCCATTGGCTGAAAGATCGCTACCGCCGCTGCGATCAGCCTGATAGAAGGCATGGAATACAAGGGCACCGAGGTACGACCGGCCGGCAATGGCAGATAAGAAAAAATCAAGCCAGAGAATAGAACCATCCTTTTCCAGCGGCCGGGAACGCATCGAGGACGGATTCAATGCCGGCGAGCGCATCATCGGCAACAGGCACTCGGCCAAGAAATATTCGTCTTCTTCCAAAACATACTACGAAGAACCGGAACCCGACGACGATGACGACGAGGATGAGCCCGTGGTCGAAAAGCCTCGCCGAACTCGCGCCCGCAGCCGCCGCAAACCGGCACGCCGTGCGCGGCCGCGGCGCGGCTTTTTCGGCTTCATCCGTTCGACGATCTACTGGGGTCTCGTACTCTGCCTCTGGGCCGGTATCGGCCTTGCCGGCCTCGTCGCCTACTACGGCTCGCGCATGCCGAGCGCCAGCACCTGGTCCATCCCTGAACGGCCGCCGAACGTCAAGATCAATGGTCTCGACGGCAGCCTGATCGCCAATCGCGGCACCACGGGCGGCGAGGCCGTATCGCTGAGCGAGATGTCGCCCTATATTCCCGAGGCTATCGTCGCGATTGAGGATCGGCGCTTCTACTCGCATTTCGGCTTCGATCCGATCGGCCTTGGCCGCGCGGTAGTGACGAATATCGTGACGGGACATGCCGTTCAGGGCGGCTCGACGCTGACGCAGCAGCTTGCCAAGAACCTCTTCCTGTCGCCGGACCGCACGCTGGAACGCAAAGTGCAGGAAGTGCTGCTGGCGCTGTGGCTGGAGCACAAGTACACCAAGGATCAGATCCTGACGATGTACCTGAACCGCGTCTATTTCGGCTCCAACGCCTATGGCGTCGAGGCCGCCTCGCGGCGCTACTTCAACAAATCGGCCAAGGACGTCAATCTCGGCGAGGCCGCCATGCTTGCCGGCCTGGTCAAGGCGCCCTCGCGGCTGTCGCCCGCCCGCGATCCCGCCGCCGCCGAGGCGCGCGCGCAACTCGTGCTGCAGGCGATGCAGGATCAAGGCTTCATCACCGAGGCCGATACCAAGACGGCGATGTCCCAGCCGCCGACACGATCGAAGAGCTACTGGAGCGGCGCCGAGAATTACGTCGCCGACATGGTCATGGACCAGCTACCGAAGCTGATCGGCGGCGATGTCAAGGAAGACCTGATCGTGGACACCACGCTCGACATGTCGCTGGAGGAGAAGGCAGAGAAGGCACTCAGCGATGTGCTCGAAAAGGAAGGCAAGAAGCTGAACGCATCGCAGGCCTCACTGGTTTCCGTCGACGCAACAGGCGCCATCCGTGCTCTCGTTGGCGGCCGCGACTATGCACAGAGCCAGTTCAATCGCGCGGTCACCGCCAAGCGCCAGCCGGGCTCCGCTTTCAAGCCGTTCGTCTATACCGCAGCGCTTGAGATGGGCCTGACACCCAATTCCATCCGCAACGACATGCCGGTCAAGATCGGCAACTGGGCGCCTGAAAATTATGAACAGCGCTATAGCGGCCCCGTCACGCTTGCCACCGCGATCGCGCATTCGCTGAACACCGTTGCCGCGCAGCTCGTCGCCGAAGTCGGGCCGGACCAGGTCATCAAGGTCGCCCGCAGGCTCGGCATCGAATCGGATTTGCAGGCCAATGCCTCGATCGCGCTTGGCACGTCCGAAGTGTCGCTGCTGGAGCTGACTTCCGCCTATGCCACCTTCATGAACGGCGGTTTCAAAGTAGCCCCGCATGTCGTCACCAAGGTAACGACCGCCTCCGGCAAGGTGCTGTACCAGGCCAATACGGACAATCCGGAGCGCGTGCTCAACCCGGATATCGTTGCGAACATGAACGCCATGATGGCCGGTGTCATCACTAACGGCACCGGCAAGACAGCACGCATTCCAGGCTGGCAGGCGGCCGGCAAGTCGGGCACGACGCAATCCTTCCGCGACGCGCTGTTCGTCGGCTTCACCAGCCACCTGACCACGGGCGTCTGGTTTGGCAATGACGACGGCAAGTCGATGCGCAAGGTGACGGGCGGCGGTCTGCCGGCAAAGGCGTGGAAGGAATTCATGGTCGCCGCCCATAAGGGCATTGCGCCGACACCGATCTTCGGCGGCGGCCAGATCATCGACAACGGCCTGCCCATGGCGCAGACGGCGCCGAACGGCGACCAGCCGACCACCATCGGCAACATCATCTCCGGCGTCGCCAATGGCGGACAGCCGATGCAACAGCCGACCTTGCAGCAAAGGCCGTCGCAACAGCCGATCCAGCCGCAGGTTGTCAACCAGGCCTCCGCGAACGACGACCCGCAGGACCTGCCGCCGGCAAATCTGGCCGACGACACCAACCCTTACAGCTCCAATCGATATGACAGCGATATACCGCCCGCCGATGTCGGCGATGGCGGCGCTCCGGTCGCCACGGCGCGGCCGCACCGCTCGTCACTGCTCGATGTCATCCTGGGCCGATAAAATCGCAATTTCGCCCTCACAGCACGGCGCGTCATGTAGGCGCGCTAAGGTCACTGCGGCACTTTGGACCTGCTGCAGAATTTTATTCTTAAATCGATCCCGATTTAGAGAATCATGCAGTAGACGCTTGCATGGCCGCAGCAAGGCTGCTCTGATACGCGGTCGCGTCAAATCCTGAGGTCCTCGGCGCATATGGGGCATGTGGAATTTGAGCGACAAACCATTTGTTTTGCTGGATTTCGGGCCATTTCCTGCCTTGCAGTCAGTAAAACCGCTACTTATATACGCGGCATCACCGCAGTCATGGCTGCGCAATCCTCAAGACCATCCCGTAAGGGGCTGTCAATGGAATGCCTGACAGGGGTTCCGATAGCTTGCTTCAAGGAGAGAATGACATGGCAAAAGTAATTGGTATCGACCTTGGAACGACAAATTCCTGCGTCGCCGTCATGGACGGTAAGGACGCAAAAGTGATCGAAAATGCCGAAGGCGCCCGGACGACCCCCTCCATGGTTGCCTTCACCGACGATGGTGAACGTCTCGTCGGTCAGCCGGCCAAGCGCCAGGCTGTCACCAACCCCACAAACACCCTCTTCGCTGTCAAGCGCCTCATCGGCCGCCGCTACGAAGATCCGACCGTCGAGAAGGACAAGCACCTTGTTCCCTTCAACATCGTTCGGGGCGACAATGGCGACGCCTGGGTAGAAGCCAACGGCAAGGGCTATTCGCCCGCCCAGATTTCCGCAATGATCCTTCAGAAGATGAAGGAAACCGCCGAATCCTATCTCGGTGAAAAGGTCGACAAGGCTGTTATCACCGTTCCCGCATACTTCAACGACGCTCAGCGCCAGGCAACCAAGGATGCCGGCAAGATCGCCGGTCTCGAAGTTCTGCGCATCATCAACGAGCCGACGGCTGCAGCCCTTGCTTACGGCCTCGACAAGAAGGACGGCAAGACCATCGCCGTTTACGACCTTGGCGGCGGCACCTTCGATATCTCCATCCTGGAAATCGGCGACGGCGTCTTCGAAGTGAAGTCGACCAACGGCGATACCTTCCTCGGCGGTGAAGACTTCGACATGCGTCTCGTCGAATATCTCGTTGCCGAGTTCAAGAAGGACAACGGCATCGATCTCAAGGGCGACAAGCTTGCCCTGCAGCGCCTGAAGGAAGCTGCCGAGAAGGCCAAGATCGAACTGTCGTCCGCACAGCAGACCGAAATCAACCTGCCCTTCATCACGGCAGACGCCACCGGCCCGAAGCACCTGACGCTGAAGCTGACCCGCGCCAAGCTGGAAAGCCTGGTCGACGATCTGGTTCAGCGCACCATCGCGCCGTGCAAGGCAGCCCTCAAGGATGCCGGCGTTACCGCCGCCGAAATCGACGAAGTCGTTCTCGTCGGCGGCATGAGCCGCATGCCGAAGGTACAGGAAGTCGTCAAGCAGCTGTTCGGCAAAGAGCCGCACAAGGGCGTCAACCCGGATGAAGTCGTCGCGCTCGGCGCCGCTATCCAGGCCGGCGTTCTGCAGGGCGACGTCAAGGACGTTCTGCTCCTCGACGTGACCCCGCTGTCTCTCGGCATCGAAACGCTGGGCGGCGTCTTCACCCGTCTGATCGAACGCAACACGACGATCCCGACGAAGAAGTCGCAGACCTTCTCGACCGCCGACGACAACCAGTCGGCCGTAACCATCCGCGTCTCGCAGGGCGAGCGCGAAATGGCTGCAGACAACAAGCTGCTCGGCCAGTTCGACCTCGTCGGCCTGCCGCCGGCACCGCGTGGCGTTCCGCAGATCGAAGTCACCTTCGATATCGACGCCAACGGCATCGTCCAGGTTTCGGCCAAGGACAAGGGTACCGGCAAGGAACAGCAGATCCGCATCCAGGCTTCCGGCGGTCTTTCCGACGCCGACATCGAGAAGATGGTCAAGGATGCCGAAGCCCATGCTGCCGAGGACAAGAAGCGCCGCGAAGGTGTCGAAGCCAAGAACCAGGCCGAAAGCCTGATCCACTCCAGCGAGAAGTCGCTGAAGGATTACGGCGACAAGGTCACCGAAGCCGATCGCACCGCGATCTCCGATGCGATCGCAGCGCTGAAGGCGGCAACCGAAGCTTCCGAACCGGATGCCGAAGACATCAAGGCCAAGACCCAGACGCTTATGGAAGTTTCCATGAAGCTCGGCCAGGCGATCTATGAGTCGCAGCAGGCGGAAGCCGGTTCCGGCGATGCCTCGGCAGCAGGCGGCAAGGACGATGTCGTTGATGCCGACTACGAGGAAATCAAGGACGAAGGCGACCACAAGCGGTCTGCATAAGCGCGAACCGAAAGGTTCTAGGAGACTTAAATCCGGCTGCCTTCGGGGCAGCCGGAAATCCATTTCCGGGGTCTAGTCCTTAATGGCAAAAGCGGATTTTTACGAGACATTGGGCGTCTCAAAAACAGCGGACGAGAAAGAGCTGAAGAGCGCCTTCGCAAGCTGGCGATGCAATTTCATCCGGACAAGAACCCGGACGACAGCAATGCCGAGCGGAAGTTCAAGGAAATCAACGAAGCCTACGAAACGCTCAAGGACCCGCAAAAGCGCGCAGCCTATGACCGCTACGGCCATGCAGCCTTCGAGCATGGCGGCATGGGCGGTGGCGGCGGCTTCGGAGCCGGTTTCGGCGGCGGCGGTTTCTCCGATATTTTCGAGGATATTTTCGGCGAGATGATGGGTGGCGGACGCGCTCGCGGTCGCTCGTCCGGAGGACGCGAGCGCGGCGCCGATCTTCGCTACAATATGGAAATCTCGCTCGAGGAAGCCTTCAGCGGCAAGACGGCGCAGATCCGCGTTCCGACCTCGATCACCTGCGACGTCTGTTCCGGCTCGGGCGCCAAGCCCGGCACGCAGCCGAAGACCTGCGGCACCTGCCAGGGCTCCGGCCGCGTGCGCGCAGCACAGGGCTTCTTCTCCGTCGAGCGCACCTGCCCGACCTGTCACGGTCGCGGCCAGAT
This sequence comes from Rhizobium sp. WW22, assembly GCF_047041135.1. Classification (NCBI taxonomy): domain Bacteria; kingdom Pseudomonadati; phylum Pseudomonadota; class Alphaproteobacteria; order Hyphomicrobiales; family Rhizobiaceae; genus Rhizobium; species Rhizobium sp. WW22. The sequence continues at coordinate 3,570,205 of NZ_CP178198.1, read as the reverse complement.
CATTCCCGACCCCTGCACCAAGTGTCATGGCCAGGGCCGCGTGACCGAGGAGCGTTCGCTCTCCGTCAACATTCCCTCGGGCATTGAGGACGGCACGCGCATCCGCCTGCAGGGCGAAGGCGAAGCTGGCCTGCGCGGTGGTCCTTCCGGGGACCTCTACATCTTCCTCTCCGTCAAGCCGCATGAATTCTTCCAGCGGGACGGCGCCGATCTCTATTGTGCCGTGCCGATCTCGATGACGACGGCGGCGCTTGGCGGCACCTTCGATGTAGCGACGCTCGATGGCACGAAATCGCGCGTCAGCGTTCCCGAGGGAACCCAAGTCGGCAAGCAGTTCCGCCTGAAGGGCAAGGGAATGCCGGTGCTGCGCTCCAGCCAGGTCGGCGATCTCTACATCCAGATCCAGATCGAGACGCCGCAGAAGCTGACCAAGCGCCAGCGCGAACTGCTGCAGGAGTTCGAGCAGATCTCCTCGAAGGACAACAATCCCGAATCGACGGGCTTCTTCGCCCGCATGAAGGATTTCTTCGATACGTTCAGCGACTGATTCGCGAATCAAAATGTTTCACATGAATCCGGCCGATGATTCGGCCGGATTTTTGTTGGGGTACGCGAATCAGCCGCCCTCGTGGTTCGAGACGGCCCTGCGGGCGTCTTCACCATGGAACGTCCGCTATTACAAGGATTGCTCTGCTGAACTTGGCGCAGAAGCCACTCCATCCTCATCCTGAACACGTCGAAGGACGGCGGTGGTCTCTGGAATCGTCCTCGATCTCTCTTGCACCCATTGCCGACGGCAAAAACCTTGCACTTGGCCGGGGTTCGGCATACCCCTCGCCCATCGACCCAGAATCCGAAAGACAGATGCCGAACAAGGTTTCCATCTCGCGCCTGAAGCTGACCGACTTCCGCAATTATGCGGCGGCGGCGCTGACGCTTGATGAGCGGCATGTGGTGCTGACCGGCGACAATGGCGCGGGCAAGACCAATCTCATGGAGGCGGTCTCGCTTCTTTCGCCTGGCCGTGGCCTGCGCCGCGCGGCCTATGCCGATGTCACCCGGGTCAATGCGGCAGGCGGATTTTCGATCTTCGCCGAGCTCGAAGGCATAGAGGGTGCCGTCGAGATCGGCACCGGCATTGATACGACCGACGAATCAGCCGCCCGCAGGCTGCGAATCAACGGCACGCCGGCCAAGACTGTCGACGAGCTGACCGATCACCTGCGCATTCTCTGGCTGACACCGGCCATGGACGGCCTGTTTACCGGCGGCTCCTCGGAGCGGCGCCGCTTCCTTGATCGGTTGGTGCTGTCGCTCGATCCCGCCCATGGCCGCCGCGCCAGCGATTTCGAGCGCGCCATGCGCAGCCGCAACAAGCTGCTATCCGAAAACCGGTTCGATCCCTCCTGGCTCGGCGGCATCGAGGAGCAGATGGCGAGCCTCGGCATTGCCATGGCGATCGCGCGGCAGGAAATGCTCGGCCTTCTCTCGCGGCTGATCGCCGAAACGCGCGAGACGACGCCGTTTCCTTCAGCGGCGCTCGCGCTTTCCGGCTTTCTCGACGGACAATTCGACCGGCCCGCCGTCGATCTCGAAGATGCGTATGCCGATATGCTGCGCGAAGGGCGCTACCGCGACGCCGCTGCCGGCCGCACGCTGGACGGGCCGCATAGGGTCGATCTTCTCGTACGCCACCGCGAAAAGGACATGGAAGCGGAGCGCTGCTCGACAGGCGAGCAAAAAGCCCTTCTTGTCGGCCTCATCCTTGCGCATGCACGCCTGGTCGGCAACCTGACGGGCTATGCTCCGATCCTGCTACTCGACGAGATTGCCGCGCATCTTGACGAAGGACGGCGTGCAGCGCTCTTCGATCTCATCGACGGCCTCGGCGGCCAAGCCTTCATGACCGGCACCGATAGGTCGATGTTCTCGGCCCTTGGCGAGCGTGCGCAATTCTTTACCGTGGCGCATGGCGGCATTACGAAATCCTAGCGCCTCCTTCGCCGCGATTGTGCTAAACTCGAGCACATGGATCCTTTGACCTCAGACGAAATCGCCCGCTATCACCGCCATATTCTCCTGCCGGAGGTCGGCGGCGCCGGCCAGCAAAAATTAAAGGCGGCCCGCGTGCTTGTCATCGGCGCAGGCGGCCTCGGTGCCCCGGTCCTGCAATATCTCGCCGCCGCCGGTGTCGGTACGCTCGGCATTGCCGATGACGACCGCGTTTCGCTGTCAAACCTGCAGCGGCAGGTCATTCACGATACGGGCACGATCGGTGACATGAAGACGCAGAGCGCGGCCGACGCCATCGCGCGGCTGAACCCGCATGTTCGCACCATCCGCTTCGAAGAGCGGTTCAGCCTCGATACGGCTGCGCGGCACCTTGCCGGCTTCGATCTCGTCATCGACGGCTCCGACAATTTCGACACGCGCTATGCCGCGGCCGATGCGACCGAAGCGACGCGTTTGCCGCTGGTGACCGGCGCTGTCGGAAGATTCGACGGGTCCGTGACGACACTGAAGCCTTACGAAAACGATGCGGACGGCAATCCCAATCCGCGCTATCGCGATCTCTTTCCGGCACCACCGCCGGAGGGCCTGATTCCCAGCTGCGCGGAAGCGGGCATCATCGGAGCCCTGACAGGCGTCATCGGCACGCTGATGGCAATGGAGGCGATCAAGCTTATCGCAGGCATCGGCGAGCCGCTGATCGGCCGCCTGCTGCTCTATGATGGGCTTTCCTCGCGCTTCGAAACCGTACGCTATCGCCGCAAACGCGCTCGGGTCGCGGCGGAATGAGCGAAATCGCGTTTCGTCGCCTCGATGACGGCTTCGACCGCTGGGATGCGTTGCTGGATCTTATCTTGGCATCCTTCGCTTACATGAACGGCCGCATCGATCCGCCATCCTCCGCGCTCGCGCTGACATCCGAAACGCTGAAAGCGAAGGCGTTTAGCGAGATCGCTTATGCCGCGCTTGATGATAAGCATTTAGTCGGCTGCATTTTCTGCCGGCCGGAGGCAGAGAGCCTTTATGTCGGCAAGCTCGCCGTGCTGCCGACAGCGCAGGGCAAGGGCATTGGCAGACGCCTGCTTGCCCTGGCCGAGACTAAAGCGCGCGAGCTCGGTCTAAAAACCTTGCGGCTGGAAACGCGGATCGAGCTCACCGACAATCACGCCACCTTCGCCGCCTGGGGCTTCCGGAAGACGGCCGAAAATCGCCACGCCGGTTTCGATCGCACGACATCAATCGAAATGCGAAAGGCGATTGCCTAGCGCATCTTCAACCGTTTAGCCGTGTCGTTAGGCTTCGCGCGGCGGAATGCGGGTGATGCGGGCACCCATGGCATTCAGCCGCTCCTCGATGCGCTCATAGCCGCGCTCGATCTGCTGGGCGTTGTTGATGACGCTGGTGCCCTCGGCACACATGGCCGCAATGAGCATGGCCATGCCGGCGCGAATGTCAGGGCTTTCGAGCTGCGCGGCGCGCAGCTTGGAGGGGCCCGCGACGATGGCGCGATGCGGATCGCACAGCACGATGCGGGCGCCCATGGCGATCAGCTTGTCGACGAAGAACATGCGGCTTTCGAACATTTTCTCGAACATCAGCACGACGCCATCGCATTGCGAGGCGGTGACGATGGCGATCGACATCGTATCGGCGGGAAACGCCGGCCAGGGCTGATCTTCGATCTTCGGAATATGGCCGCCGAAATCAGGCTGGATTTTCATCTCCTGACCGGAGGGAATGACCAGATCATCGCCGTCGATCTGGCAGCGGATGCCGAGACGCTCGAAGGTCATGAGGGTGGAGCGCAGATGCTCGACGCCAGCGCGGCGGATGGTGATTTCCGAGCCGGTAACGGCGGCAAGGCCGATCAGCGAGCCCACCTCATTGTGGTCGGGGCCGATGCGATGCGATGCACCGCCGAGCCGCTGGCCGCCGTGGATGGTCATCATATTGGTGCCGACGCCTTCGATTCGAGCGCCCATGGCAATCAGGAACCGCGCAAGATCCTGCACGTGCGGTTCGGAAGCACAATTGCGCAGGATCGTCGTCCCCTCGGCGAACACGGCAGCGCAAAGCGCATTTTCCGTCGCCGTCACGGATGGCTCATCGAGGAAGACATCGGCGCCACGCAGCCCATCAGTGCGGAAGCTATAGACGCTATTGACCTCGACCCTCGCGCCGAGCTGTTCCAGCGCCAGAAAATGCGTGTCAACACGCCTGCGGCCGATGACGTCTCCACCGGGCGGCGGCAGAGTGATCTCGCCACAGCGCGCCAGCATCGGTCCGGCAAGCAGGATGGAGGCACGGATACGGGCGCAAAGATCGGGATCGAGATTGGCGGGGCGAAGCTCGCGCGCTTCGATTTCGAGCTCATTGCGGCCGAGCCAATGTACTTTCGCACCGACCGACTGGATCAGCTCCACCAGCGCCTCGACGTCGCGGATGCGCGGCACGTTGCTGAGCTCGACGCGTTGATCGGTCAGAAGCGACGCGGCGATGATCGGCAATGCGGCATTCTTGTTGCCGCTCGGTTCGATCTCTCCCGACAGCTTGAAGCCGCCCTCGACCACATATTGAATCCGCTCATGCGGCAACGCGCGCGCCATGATTTCCGCCCTTCCTGATTTGTGTTTGTGGTCACCTCTGGGCCGGCTTTGTGACATGCACGTGACCGGCGAGAGGGAAATGAGATCAAATTTGCAGCGGGGTATTCAGCCCGTTTCAGCGGGCGAATCAGCATGCTTCCGTCATCGAAAGGGCAGCACGCGATTGGGCGGGCGATGGCCGTCGATGAAGGTGCGGATGTTGATGATGACTTTGTCGCCCATGTCGATTCGGCCCTCGAGCGTGGCCGAACTCATATGCGGCAGGATCACCACCTTGCCCTCATTGGCGAGCTTCACCAACTTCGGATTGACGGCCGGTTCGTTCTCGAACACGTCGAGGCCGGCGCCGGCGATCTTGCCCTCGCGCAGGATCTTGATCAGCGCCGCTTCGTCGATAACATCGCCGCGCGCCGTGTTGACGATGTAGCTCGTCGGCTGCAGCAGCGCCAGGCGGCGGGCAGAAATCAGATGGTAAGTCGCAGGTGTCGACGGGCAATTGACCGAGACGATATCGACGCGGGCAAGCATCTGGTCGAGGCTGTCCCAATAGGTTGCCTCCAGCTCGTCCTCGGTCGTGGGATTGACGCGCTTGCGATTGTGATAGTGGATTGATAGGCCGAACGCCTTGGCGCGGCGGGCGACGGCGGTGCCGATCCGCCCCATGCCGACGATGCCGATGCGCTTGCCGTGGATGCGGCGGCCGAGCATCCAGGTGGGCGACCATCCGGCCCATTCGCCGGGGTTGTCGGTCAGCACACGCGCACCTTCCGCCAGTCGCCGCGGCACAGCGAGGATGAGCGCCATGGTCATGTCGGCGGTGTCTTCGGTCAGCACATTCGGCGTATTGGTGACGGTGATGCCGCGGCGGGCGGCGGCCTCGACATCGATGTGATCCGTGCCGTTGGAGAAGCTGGCGATCAGCTTCATCTGCGGGCCGGCTTCTTCGATGATCTCAGCATCGATGCGGTCGGTGACAGTCGGCACCAGCACATCGACCGAGCGGACGGCCTCTATCAATTCGTCCTTGGTGCGTGGGCGATCATCTATGTTGAGCTCGGCATCGAAGAGTTCGCGCATGCGCGTCTCCACCGCGTCAGGCAGTTTGCGCGTGACGTAGACCTTCGGTTTTTTCTTCGTCGTCATGGCGAGCGGCGATGCCTTGTTCAGATGTTCTTAACCAAGAAGCAGGATAATTTTCCCGTTCCGGGCATTTCTACCAGACCCGCAGGCGAAGACAAACAAAACTCGCTGACGCGATCCGAGGATTTGCCGCTCACCGGAGCGAAAGGTCGCCGGAACTGCGCCTTTGTCATGACGAACGAACGGAACTCCCATGCGTGGCAATGTCTTGAAGTCCTGCGCCATTTTCGCAATCGGCCTGATGATGGCCGCTGTGTCGGTCGATCTTGCCGTCGCCCAGGCCGCCAAGGGGCCGAGCGGCTTGCCGCTGCCGCGCTTCGTCACGCTGAAGTCGAAGCGAGTCAACCTGCGCATCGGGCCGAGCGCGGATTATGCCGTGTCATGGCTCTATCTCAAGCAGGGCCTGCCGGTCGAAATCATTCAGGAATACGATAATTGGCGGCGCGTACGCGATGCCGACGGCACGGAGGGCTGGGTCAACCAGTCGCTGCTGTCGGGCCAGCGCTCGGCGATCGCCGCCCCCTGGATGAAGGGCAAAGGCAAGGCCGTCTTCGTCAACATGCGCCGCGAATCCCAGCCATCCGCCGCCGTCATTGCCAAGCTTCAGCCCGGCGTGATGATGAGTGTCAAGGAATGCACGGGCGACTGGTGCCTCGTTACCGCCGACGGCACCGAAGGCTGGGTGGCACAATCGGAAATCTGGGGCGCCTACCCCGGCGAGGCCTTCAAGTAACGTACTCCTTGGCTTTTCACACATAAGCGATAGTACGACTTTCCGGCACAATGATGTATCCGGTATGAGAAACGGAGACCGGTTACCTTGGCGTACGTGCTCGGCGTTCTTGGCGTTGCAATCGCCACATTCACATCGACGAACATAGACGATATTTTCGTGCTTCTCGGCTTCTTTGCCGATCCGAAGTTCCGATTGAGGCAGATCATCATAGGCCAATATCTCGGTATTGGCGTTCTTTACGGCGTCAGCGTCATCGCCTCATTGCTCGCTCTCGTCATTCCCGCAGCCTATATCGGCCTGCTCGGCCTTGCGCCGATCTATTTCGGCCTCAGCAGGCTATGGGAGCTCTGGAACGGCAGGGAGGCCGGCGATAATCCGGAAGATCACGCCAAGGCCTCGGTAGGACATGGAAACATCGTGGCGGTCGCATTGGTCACGATCGCCAATGGCGGTGACAATATCAGCGTCTATACGCCTCTCTTTGCGACGCGCTCGGCCTATGAGGTTTTGGCCATCGGCTGCATCTTCGCGGTGCTGACGGCAGTCTGGCTGGGTGCAGCACATTCTCTCGTCAATCATCCGAAGCTCGGCGCACCGATCAGGCGACATGGACACAGGGTCGTGCCCTTCGTGCTGATCGCGCTCGGCATCCTCATCCTCTATGAGGCGGGAACCGTAACGCTCTTTCGGTGATAAGCTTGCTTCGGCACTTTATAGCAAAGCCGCCCCTGCGATCTGCCGAAGGCGGCTTCGATGATCTGCTGATAGAGATAAACTTCGTCAGACAAGCCCGAATTCCTTGGCGGCTTCCGACAGCGACCGCATCGGCCGCGGGCCGATCTGCTCGATAACGACGGCGGCGGCGAGATTGCCGAGCTTGGCGCAGTCTTCCAGACCGCGGCCTTGCGTGTAGCCGAAGAGGAAGCCCGCAGCGAAAAGATCACCTGCACCGGTCGTGTCGATACGCTCCTCGATCGGATGGGCATCGACGACATAGCGCTCATCGCCGCGCACGACGACGGCGCCATCTTTGCCCGTCGTCACGGCGGCGATCTTGCAATCGGCCGCGATCAGAGTCAGCGCCTTTTCAAAGTCGTCGGTCTCGTAGAGCGAGAGGGCTTCGTCACGATTGGCGAAGACAATATCGACGGTACCGGAGCGCATGAGGTCGAGGAACTCGTGGCGGTAGCGGCCGACGCAGAAGCTGTCGGAGAGCGTCATCGACATTTCCCGGCCATTGGCATGAGCAATGCGGGCGCACTCGCGGATCGCTTCCTTGGCGCGTGGCGGATCCCAGAGATAGCCCTCGAAATAGGTTACCTTTGCATCGGCGACGACATCTTCCTCGACATCTTCGGGACCCAGCTCGACGCAGGCACCGAGATAGGTATTCATGGAGCGCTCGCCATCCTCAGTGACGAAGATCATCGAACGGGCGGTCGGCGGGAAGGTGCCCTTCGCCTTAGTTTCGTAATGAACGCCCTGGGCGCGGATATCATGGGCGAAGATCTGGCCGAGCTGGTCTTCGGCAACCTTGCCGAAATAGGCAGCCTTGCCGCCAAAATTCGCGACACCGGCCGCCGTGTTGCCGGCACTTCCGCCGGAGGCTTCCAGAGCCGGGCCCATGCGCGAATAGAGAAGCTCGGCGCGCTCGGCGTCTATGAGGTTCATCGCGGCTTTGGTGATGTTGTTTTCGATCAGAAACTGATCGTCGCAACGGGCGATAATGTCGACAATAGCATTGCCGACGGTCAGTACATCGAAGCGAGTCATCTATAGGAGGGTCCCGGATCCTGGTGATAGCCGGTATCCGGTATTATCGGTTTTTCTGAAGTTTTAAAGCAAAATCCGCGCCAACGCGGCCAACTTGATTGCAATCAGTCATTTGCCTGTCACTTTCTATCTTTACATGCTTATCACGCGACTGGGATGGGAAGCTCGAAAGACTTCCGAGCCAGTTTGGGAAGGAATGATGCCTTCCGCCTCACCGGTACGCGGGCCGACCACGGATGAACTGGCGGCATGTGCACCGGGGGGACCTCCCCACCGGGGCGAGATCGACAAGAGCGGGCCAAGCCCGCTTTTTTTGTTTTGCGGGTTTCCAGCCCCGGGCAAGCTGCTACAAGTTTCGGGTCCAATTCCTCGAAATCACGAGCTTCATACCCGCGTGTCCGAAATCCTCACAGACGTTCTTCCCGTCTTCCTGCTCATTCTCGTCGGCTGGGTCATCGTGCGCACGGGGTTGCTGAAAACCGATGTCGGTGAGGCCATGAGCGAGTTCGTCTTTAAGGTCGCGGTGCCGCTCCTGCTGTTCCGGACCATCGCCGAAGCGGATTTTCGCGGTGCTTCGCCGTTTCGATTGTGGATCGCCTATTTCTCCGGCGTCGCCATCACCTGGACTGCCGGCCATATCGTCGCGACACGGCTCTTCGGGCGAGATGCGCGCATCGGTGTGCTCGCCGGCGTTTCCTCGGCTTTTGCCAATACGATCTTCATCGGCCTGCCGCTGGTCGGGCGCACGGTGGGGCCTGACGGCGTCATGGCGATGTCGATCCTGATCGCCGTGCATCTTCCAACGATGATGATCGCAGGCACGCTGCTGATGGAGCAAGCCGAGCGCAAGGAGAATGCCGACGCCGGCCGCAGCACCGGCGAGTTGCTGCGTCAGGTTGGTAGCAATCTCCTGCGCAATCCGCTCGTCATCGGGCTTTTCTGCGGTCTCATCGTCCACCTGACCGGCCTTCCCATCCCCGCAACGCTCGGCACGGTCGTCGACAACATTGCCAACATCGCCGGCCCGGCTGCGCTGATCTCGCTCGGAATGGCGCTGCGTCAATATGGGCTGTCGGGCAATCTCGGCGTCACCAGCGTCATTGCCGCCTTCAAGCTTTTTCTGCTGCCGGCCTGCGTGCTGGCTGCCGGACTTCTTCTCGGCCTGAGCCCGGAATGGCGAGCCGCACTGGTCCTCACGGCCGCTGTTCCTACAGGTGTGAACGCCTGGCTGATTGCCAATCGCTTCGGCGTGGGCCACAGTCTCGCGGCCTCGACGATTACCTTGACGACAGCGCTCGGCGCATTCTCGGTATCGCTCTGGGCCTATCTGCTCGGATAACCGAGGCCGAAACCCGCCGATCGTAACGGCATCTCTCCGCTTTCGGAGAAGCAGGCAGGAAAATGGTCATATATTTTGCGCATCCCGGCCTTCCCACCCGGAGCGCAGCAAAGGATGGCACATGAATATTGCAGCTCCGCTCACCAATCCCGCGTCAGCCTATGCGCAGAAGGTCTTCGTGCTCCAAGGCGGCGGCGCGCTCGGCTCCTATCAGGCGGGTGCCTTCCAGGCGCTGAGAGAACAGAATATCGAGCCGGACTGGATCGCTGGCATCTCGATCGGCGCGATCAATGCCTCGATCATGGCCGGCAACGTGCCCGGCGAGCGGCTCAAGGCGCTGAGCTCCTTTTGGAACAAGGTGACCGTGCATCTCCCCGTCGATCTACTGATGGAAGATCGGCGCGAGACCAACCCTTTCTATCGCTCGGTCAGCAGCTGGTGGGTATCGACCTTCGGCGTGCCCGGCTTCTTTTCCCCGTGGCAGCTTCCAACCTGGTTCCAGACGCGCGGCTCGGCGGGCGCGACCAGCATCTACGATACGGAGCAATTGCGCCAGACGCTGCTCGATCACGTCGATTTCGACCGAATCAACCACGGCCCGGTGCGTTTGAGCCTCGGCGCCGTCAATGTGCGCACCGGCAATTTTGCCTTTTTCGACAACAAGGAGATCAAGATCGGACCCGAGCATGTGATGGCGAGCGGCGCATTGCCGCCGGGCTTTCCAGCGGTCAAGATCGGCAACGAGCATTACTGGGACGGTGGCCTGGTCTCGAACACGCCGCTCAGCTACGTGCTGCGCAATGGCGCCGATATCGATACGGTCGTCTTCCAGGTCGATCTCTTCAGCGCCGTCGGCCCGCTGCCGCAGGATCTGGAAGAGGTCGAGGAGCGGCGCAAGGATATCACCTATTCAAGCCGCACACGGCTCAACACAGATCTCTTTCTGGAACGCCATCGTCTGCGGCGCGCAATATCGGAGCTCTATGCCCGCCTTCCCGAAGAGGCCAAAGCCGATCCGGAGATCAAGAAGCTGGAGCAGCATTGCTCCGATTACGGCGTCACCATCATCCACCTGATCTACCGCAACAAGCAGTTCCGGTCGCATTCGAAGGATTACGAGTTTTCGGCACTGTCCATGCACGAGCATTGGGAGGCCGGCTTGCGCGATGCCCGTAAGGCGCTGGTCGCCGAGGATTGGCGCATGCCGCCGAGCGCCGAGGACGGGTTGAAGGTGTTCGACCTCGATCAGCGGACGCAATCCCGCCGGCATTCAATCTGAGCGAGCAACACAAAAACGCGGCCTGACGGCCGCGTTTTTCAATCGATCCGGTAATTGCCTCAGTTCGTGGCGGCCGGTGCGTTCGGGTCCGGCAGCGGCACCTGGGTATCGGCAAGCGTGCGCAGATAGGCGATCACGTTGGCGCGATCCTCTTCCTTCGGCAGGCCGGCAAACCCCATTGCCGTTCCGGCGACGAATTTCTTCGGCGCGGCCAGGAAATGATAGAGGTGGTCATAGGTCCACTTTTCCGTACCGCCCTTGGAAAAATCCTTCATGCCGGACGAATAGGCGAAGCCTTCGTGCTCGGCGACCGGGCGGTCGACAATACCCCAGAGATCAGGACCAACCTTGTTCGGACCACCCTTTTCTCCGGAATGACAGGCCTGACACTTCTTGAAGATCGTTTCGCCGACCTTGGCATCAGCCTTCTGAAGGAGCTGAGCGATCGGCGTATCCGGCTTGGCAGCCGCGCCCTTGTCACCGCCCGCAGCCGGTTCCTCGGTCGCGACGATGGCAAAACCGGGCTTTTCCGGCGCCTCTGAATGGAAAATAAATCCTGACGCGAGCGACACGGACTTCAACACGAACAGCGTGGCCAAAAGCGCCCCGACACCCATGTTCACGTAGGATGAATTCATCTGCTATGCTCCCCTCGCCGCCAGCATCCTCCGCTGGCCCATCTTGAATTCGCGCGAAACCTATGTCTTTTGGCTGTTTCTTGCAACTCTGTAAACGGTCTCCACCATGAGACGTTTTGACACTTTTCCCTCGGGAATAGAAGGCCCAACAATGACTGATTCAAATTTAGACAAGACGCTGGTCCTCATTCCCGCCCGCATGGCCTCCACGCGCTTGCCGGGCAAGCCGCTCGCGGATATTTGCGGTCTGCCGATGATCGTACAGGTTGCCAAGCGCGCGCGCGAGGCGGCGATCGGTCGCATCGTCGTCGCCGTCGACCATGAGGATACCTATGCCGCAGTCGCCAATGCCGGCTTTGATGTCGTGATGACCGGCAGGGATCATCAATCGGGCTCGGACCGCATCTACGAGGCGCTGCAGGCCGTCGATCCGCAGGGCCGGGCCGAAATCATCGTCAATGTGCAGGGCGACCTGCCGACGATCGATCCCGAGACCATCCGCGCCTCGCTGCGCCCGCTGGAAAATCCGGCCGTCGACATCGCCACACTGACTGTCGAGATCAAGGACGAGGAGGAAAAGACCCTGCCGAGCGTCGTCAAGGTCATCGGCTCGCCGATTTCCGAAAATCGCCTGCGCGCGCTCTACTTCACGCGTGCAACAGCGCCCTACGGCAAGGGGCCGCTCTATCACCATATCGGTCTCTATGCTTACCGCCGCGCTGCACTCGCGAAATTCGTGAGCCTCGGCCCATCGCCGCTCGAACTGCGCGAATCACTAGAACAGCTGCGGGCGCTGGAAGCCGGCATGCGCATCGATGTCGAGATCGTTGACACGATCCCGCTCGGTGTCGATACTCCCGGCGACCTCGAAAAGGCCAGACGCATCCTCTCCGCCGCTTCTCATTGACGGCATTCCCCCAAGGGCAGTCCCATGATTACCAAGACCAACAAGATCTCCTTCCAGGGCGAGTACGGCGCCAATTCCGATATGGCCAGCCGTGACATGTTCCCGACCATGGAGCCGCTGCCCTGCCAGACTTTCGAGGATGCTCTCACTGCCATCGAGAACGGCGACGCCGATCTCGGCATGATCCCGATCGAAAACACGATTGCCGGCCGTGTCGCCGATATTCATCATCTGCTGCCGGAATCGCGCCTGCATATCGTCGGCGAATATTTCATGCCGATCCGCTTCCAGCTGATGGTGCTGCCCGGTGTCAAGAAGGAAGAGATCCGCACGGTCCACAGCCATATCCATGCGCTCGGACAATGCCGCAACATCGTGCGCGCCAATGGCTGGAAACCGGTCATTGCCGGCGATACGGCGGGTGCAGCCAAGCTGGTGCAGGAAACCGGCGACCGCAGCATGGCGGCACTGGCGCCGCGGCTTGCGGCCGATCTCTACGGGCTGGAGATCATCGCCGAGAATGTCGAAGACACCGAAAACAACATGACGCGTTTCGTCATCCTGTCGCGCGACGAAGACTGGGCGGCACGCGGTTCGGCGGACGAAAAGATCGTCACCACTTTCGTCTTCAACGTCCGCAACATTCCCGCCGCCCTCTACAAGGCGCTCGGCGGTTTCGCCACCAACGGCATCAACATGACGAAGCTTGAGAGCTATCAGCTCGGCGGCCGTTTTGTCGCAACGCAATTCTATGCCGATATCGAGGGCCATCCCGCCGATGCGCATGTGCGCCGCGCGCTGGAAGAACTGCGCTTCTTCTCCGAAAAGGTCCGCATTCTCGGCGTCTATAAGGGACACCCGACGCGGGGCGATCTTTAAGCAGGCGGTTATGGCGACACCATTGTGACGGATTTCCCTCTTCCCTTGACGGGAAGAGGGTAGGTTCGGGGACAAATCGCGATCTCGGCTTACTTATCCGGCTCACAAACGCGCAGTCGATGGCCATCCGGATCGAGCACGACGAAGGTCGGGCCGAAATCCATGGTCGTCAGCTCCTGTGCGATCGGCAGGCCGCGTGCCTTCCAATCCCTGTAATGCTGCTCAACCGCCCCGGTGCCTTCGACCATGAAGCCCAGTTCGCCGCGATTGCCGATGGCGGAGGGCTGTGGCTCGACGCTGCTGCGGCGCCAGAGACCGAGACTTAGGCCATTGTCGAGCGCGAAGGCTACGAAGTTCGGCGACGCGAATGCCGGCTCACGGCCGAAGAGATCGCGGTAGAACGGCGTACTTTCGCTGGGATCCTTGACATAGAAAATGATGAGGTTCGGGCTGGTCATGTGGATGGTCCTCTCGTTTGGGTGAATTTAAGGGCATGCGGATAAGAACCGGCGAACGGAGCAAAGTTCGCCGGGAGTGACTGTGTCATCGCGTGGTTGAAGGCGTGCGGGGATGCGGTTCCAAAACGCGTTGCGCTATTCGGATCAGCGTCTTGCGCTCGGATCTTTGATTATGCGCAGGTCGTTACCGCGAAGGTCGCGACGAGTTCGCATCGATTGCCTCAGCGCATCCGATCTTCCTCTCGATACGGCTCACAGCCGTCGAGAAAGCCAAGATCCCGCTTCACGGAATCGGGCACTTCCTCAATATCGAGGCGATTCCAGCGGCAGCTGAAATAGCCGAGGGCGACCTCAGAGAGACGAGCGGGCCATGACTGATGCTTGCCTTTAAGCGCCTCAATGTCGCCGCAATGCACATGTTGCGAAATGATGGAAACGTTGCCTGCCATGATCGGTCCTCCTTCCTGCTTGGATGGTGCCGATCATAGCCAAGCCTACTGACAGTTTCTGGCAGTAGCATTGCGCCCCGAAGATCAATTATGGGCCAGGCCCTCGCGCGCCTGCCATTCTCTTGCCAGAGCGACGCGGCGGCGTGGGTAGCGTGCCTCGAGCACTGCGAAGTCGACGATGCGGTCGGCGCGGAAATGGCGGAAATCCTGGCGTAGTTCGCACCAGGCCATGATGATGCGGGAATTGTCGAAATAGCCGAGCGCGAAGGGCCAGATGCGCCGGGTCGAGATGGCGCCGTTCACATCGCCGTAAGTCAGCTGCACCATGCGCTCGGTCTGGATCGCCTTGCGCATCAGGGAAAGATCGGCCTTGTCTTCGGTGATGCGGCGCGTGCCGACGACCACGGCCGCCTGGTCGACCGCCTCGCGGAGGTCCGCGGGCAGCACGGCGGCAATCTTTGCGAGCGCATCGGTCCCGGCTGCCGCCAGACGAGCGTCGGTTGCACGCGCCACCCATCTCGACCCCAGCACCAGCGCTTCGATCTCATCCTGGGAAAACATCATCGGCGGCAGCATGAAGCCGGGCTTCAGGACATAGCCGATCCCCGGTTCGCCCTCGATCATGGCGCCCTGCGACTGCAGGCTGGCGATATCGCGATAGAGCGTACGCAGGCTGACGCCGGTTTCCTCCGCCAGAACGGCGCCGCTCACCGGACGACGATAGCGCCGCAGCGTCTGCAACAGCGTCAACAAGCGTTCGGAGCGGGCCATGGCAGAATAGTCCTAGCGCTTCCACTCCACCCAGTCGCGCATCAGGCGATGGGCGATAGCGCCCTTGGGCGGAGAGGTATTGCCGGATACAGAGACGCGATCGAGCATGGCAAGCGTCTCTTCCGGGGTGAACCAGCGGCAATCCTCGAGCTCAGCCTCATCCATATGGATTTCCATCGACTTGGCTTCGGCATAGCAGCCGATCATGAGGGAATGCGGCATCGGCCAGGGCTGCGAGGCGTGATAGCGCACACGGCCGATATGAATACCGGATTCCTCGAGCGTTTCGCGGCGCACCGCATTCTCGATTGTTTCGCCCGGCTCGACGAA
This sequence comes from Rhizobium sp. WW22, assembly GCF_047041135.1. Classification (NCBI taxonomy): domain Bacteria; kingdom Pseudomonadati; phylum Pseudomonadota; class Alphaproteobacteria; order Hyphomicrobiales; family Rhizobiaceae; genus Rhizobium; species Rhizobium sp. WW22. Next base: position 3,554,890 of record NZ_CP178198.1, on the reverse strand, counting down.
ACCGGCGAGACAGGAATACATGCCCGGCGCAAAATGATGGCTGCGGCCGAGAAGACAACGATTCCTTTCCTCATCGATGCCAAGCATGATGACCACGGGATCCGTGCGCGGGAATATCACGTGTTCGCAGACCGAGCAGACCCGCTTGTAGCCGCCGATCCTGCTTTCCATGACCGAGCCGCAGCGGCCGCAGAAGCGGTTGTCGCCATTCCAGCGGATAAGGCTCATGCCCTGCGCGGCTTCACCCAGGATTTCGCCTTCCAGCAGAAGATCGCGCCAGAGCGAGCGCATGTCAGCCGGCTTGTATTGGCTGGCAAGCTCGTCGGCATTGACGCGCACGGGCACAGCAAGGCGGGGCTCGCCACTCTTGCGATAACCGAGGAGAACGGCATCGTCCCAATTCGGATCGAGATCCTTCAACTCGTAGCGGGCAAACAGAGGGTCGAGCACCTGGCCATCATGCTTCAGCACCAGCCGGTCCTGGGCGAAGGCCAGGATGTGCGTGCCTTCCTTGGCGAGCGCCTGCTTAATCGATTCCTCGTCGCGATGCTCGGCATCCCGGTTGAGCTGGTTTTCCGCGAAAGCGGTGAGACTGCTGGCTTCCGGATGCGGCGCATCCGAGGAAAAGATGGAATGGCTCATTGTGAAAGCGTTTCCCGCAACTTGGCTATGAGGCTGTTCATGTCTTCGTCCGAATAGGGTTCCGCCTTGCCATAGCCCCAGACGGGACCTGGCCAATTGGCATCACCTTCGAACCGCGCGATGACATGAACATGCAGCTGGCGGACGATATTTCCAAGTGCCCCGACATTGATTTTTGTTGCCCCCGTCACCGTCTTCAGGACGCTCGCGACCTTATCCGTTTCGAAGGTCAGCAAGATCCGGTCGAGGGGCGTCAGCTCGAAAACTTCCGATTTGTCGGGCCGGCGCGGGATCAACACGAGCCACGGCCAGCGGCGATCCTTCATCAGCCTGACGTCGCAAAGGCCAGTTATGGTGACGGAAACGCTGTCATTCGCAAGACGATCGTCGAGCGTAAACTCCTTCAAAGGGGCATCCTCCATTGTTTTATCAAATGTTTAGCAGTTTTTTTTGACCTTGGCTTGCTTTTGATGACGATATTGCCGATATGTGCATCCGGGAGGTTGGTGGTGGACGAGCCACTCGCCAACCGGGTCAGGTCCGGAAGGAAGCAGCCCTAACGAGCCCGGCACGGGTCATTCGTGCCAGCCTCCCACCCTTTCCGAAAGCAAGACCCGGCTTTCCGGGCAACAAGCAGGGCGATGAGCGACACCGAGCGACAAGCAAAAGATGCCGCTTCGACCGGCACCGGTTACCGGGTGCTGGCCCGCAAATACAGACCCAAGGACTTCACGGACCTGATGGTCGGTCAGGAGCCGATGGTTCGAACGCTGACCAACGCGTTCGAGACCGGCCGTATCGCTCAGGCCTATATGCTGACCGGCGTGCGCGGCGTCGGCAAGACGACGACCGCCCGTATCCTTGCCCGCGCCCTCAACTACAAGACCGCCGCGGTCGATCGGCCTACGATCGATCTGCGCGAACCCGGCGACCATTGCCAGGCGATCATGGAAGGCCGGCATGTCGACGTCATCGAGATGGACGCCGCCTCCCATACCGGTATCGACGATATCCGGGAGATCATCGAGCAGGTGCGCTACCGGCCCGTTTCGGCCCGCTACAAGGTCTATATCATCGACGAAGTGCACATGCTGTCGACGGCGGCCTTCAACGGACTCCTGAAGACGCTCGAAGAGCCGCCCGAGCATGTGAAGTTCATCTTCGCCACGACGGAAATCCGTAAAGTTCCGATCACGGTGCTGTCGCGCTGTCAGCGGTTCGATCTGCGCCGCATCAGCGCTTCCGATCTCGTCGGGCTGTTCACCACCATTGCCGGCAAGGAAGGCATCGAGGCCGAGCCGGAAGCACTCGCCATGATCGCCCGCGCCGCCGAAGGCTCGGCGCGCGACGGCCTGTCGCTGCTCGATCAGGCGATCGCCCATGGCAGCGGCTTCGTCGCCGCGGATGCCGTGCGCACAATGCTCGGCCTTGCCGACCGCGCCCGCATCGTCGATCTCTTCGGCCATGTCGTCAAAGGCGATGTCTCGGCAGCCCTTGCCGAATTCAACAGCCAGTACGAGGCGGGCGCCAATCCCGTGGTCGTGCTCACCGACCTTGCCGATTTCACCCATCTCGTGACCCGCCTCAAATATGTGCCCGATGCCGCCGACGATCCGTCGCTCAGCGAAGTCGAGCGCACGAAAGCGGCGGAATTCGCGCGAGGGGTTGCGGTAACCGCACTTTCCCGCATCTGGCAGATGCTTCTCAAGGGCATTGCCGAGACGGAGAATGCCTCGCGCACCGCCGGTGCTGCCGAAATGGTGCTGATCCGGCTTGCGCATGCGGCCCATTTGCCGGCACCGGAAGATGCGGCGCGCAGGCTCGCCGAATTTTCTGATGGCAATGGCGCCGCTCGTCCGTCGCCCTCTTCGAGCGGCGGCAATGGTGGCGGCGCTGTGTCCTATCAGGGCAGCGCCGTGGCCCGCGCGGTCGAAACGCCGGCGCCAAGACCTACGCCTTCCGCGCCGGTCGCCATGCTGCGCTCCGTGCCGAATACGCAGCCGGATTCGCAACCTGTCGGCCGTATCGAGTCGAAGCCCGCCGAAGCGCCGAAGCCGCTCGTGCCTGTCAATTCGATGGCCGATATCGCTGAACTTGCGAGCCAGAAGCGCGATCCGAAGCTGAAGGCGCTGGTGCGCACATTCGTGCGCCCCGTCAAGCTGGAGCCAGGAAGGCTTGATGTCAGCTTAACGCCGGGCGCGCCGGGCACGCTTTTGAACGAGCTTGCCGTCAAGCTAAAGGAATGGACCGGCATCCACTGGATCGTCAGCCTCAGCCGCGAGGAAGGCCAGCCGACGCTCGTCGAAGCAGAAGCGAACGCCCAGAAGCAACGGGTCGCCGATGCGCGGCAGGACCCCGATGTCGCGGCGATCCTGGCGCAATTTCCGGGCGCAAAGATCATCGACGTGCGGGTGCGGGCTCCCGAGACGGACGAAGAGGACGAAGCCGCTGCTCCGCCGGCAATCGCCGAATCCATTGATGGCGATATTCTACCCGGCGACGACATCGAATTCTAAGGCTAGGATGGGTGCAGGCGGAACCGCTTCGGCTTGAAGCGTTTGACGACCATGACGACATATCCTGCCGCTCAAACAGAGACTTGCAGAAGAAGGACCAAAGACGATGCGCGACATCATGGGCATGATGGGCAAAGTGAAGGAAATGCAGGCGAAGATGGAGAAGATGCAGTCGGAGATCGCCGACATTCGCGTCGAAGGCAAGGCCGGCGGCGGCCTCGTCACCGTTACCGTCAACGGCAAGGGTCTGATGCTCGGCCTCAAGATCGACTCCTCGCTCTTCAAGGAAGACGATGTCGAGATCCTCGAAGACCTGATCGTTGCCGCCAATAAGGATGCCCAGGAAAAGGCTGAGGCGATCGCAGCTGAAAAGACGCGCGAACTGACCGCCGGCCTGCCGATCCCACCCGGTTTCAAGTTGCCGTTCTGAGAGGGCACGCTTCCCCATCAGCGTGCGGCCGCCTTGCGAATGAGATCGCGGCCGATCGCCTTTATCGGTTCGTTTCGCAACACCAGCGATGTCGTCACCGCGCCATGGCGGGCGATGGAATCGACGATGGTTTCAAGGTCTGACGGTGTCGGCACAAGAACCTTGAGCAGGAAGCAATCTTCGCCCGTCAGCCTCAACACCTCGATAATTTCGGGCATTTCCGAAAACTGCTTCAGATACGGCCGGATATGCTCGTGTGTCGTGCGCAGGCGGATGACTGCCATCATGCCGAGCCCGACGGCGGCGGGATCGACCACGGCACGGTAGCCGGCAATCACGCCACGCTCCTCCAGCCGCTTCAGCCGCTCCGATGCCGCCGGCTGCGACAGGCCGACACGACGGCCGAGCTCCGATACCGAGATTCGTCCGTCCTGCTGCAGGATTTCGATGATCGACAGATCCGTCGGATCCAGTCCTCTTTCGATAGTGTCCATTGCTCACCTTCAATTCATCGGTTGGGATAAGTTTTATCCGATGGATTGCAATGTCAATCGGTATCCCAGCATGCGAGCTTTTCTCCATGAGAGACCATGGAGAAAGGATAGAGATGAGCGATATCATCACGCTACCGGGGCTTGGCGGCTCAGGCGAAGGTCACTGGCAGACATTGTGGGAACGGGACGATCCAGCTATGCGACGCTTCCAGCCATCAAGCTGGGACAGACCGATACTTTCGGATTGGATTGCCGCGCTCGAACGGGAAATCTCCCTTTCTAGAACGCCGCCGATCCTGATCGCGCACAGCCTTGCCTGCCAGCTGATCGCCCATTGGGCGCCTGTGAAGGAGACGGCGATCCTTGGCGCGTTCCTGGTGGCTGTGCCCGACCCTACTGGCGAAATCTACCTTGCCGAGGCTGGCAGCTTTGCCAATCCGCCACGGCAGCAACTACCCTTTCCGTCTCTGCTGGTAGCCAGCACCGATGATCCGTTCGGCTCCTTCGACCACGCACGCCATAGCGCCGAAAGCTGGGGCAGCACCTTCGTCGATGTCGGGCCACGCGGCCATATCAATGCGGCTTCCGGACTGGGCGACTGGCCGGAAGGCAAGGCAATCTTCGGGCGTTTTCGCGCCGAGCTTGGCTGAACATAAATCCGGCATTTGGAAAAGCCGCGCCGGAATGCTATCTCTGCCCCCTCTTCCAGACGTCGTCTGGCCTGCCTGACCGGAGGGAATGCGATGAGCCTGTCGACGTTGCTTGTTTTTGCCGGTGCCTTGTTCATTGCGGCGGGATCGCCGGGACCGAACATCGCGGCACTCGTGGCGCGCGTGCTGACGAAGGGCGCGCGCAACGTGCTGCCTTTCCTCTCCGGCATGTGGCTCGGAGAAGCGATCTGGCTGACCTGCGCCGTTGCCGGACTTGCGACCATTGCCGAAACCTTCCATCTCGCCTTCGTGGTCATCAAATGGCTTGGCGTTGCCTATCTCCTCTATCTTGCCTGGAAGATGTGGTTTGCCTCCTCCGATACGACGGGAGAGGAGTTGCCGGAGGAGCAATCGGCCATACGACTCTTCCTCGCCGGCTTCACGGTCACCATGGGCAATCCGAAGATCATGGTCTTTTACGTGGCGCTGCTGCCCTCGATCATCGATCTGCATGGCGTGACGGTTTCGGGCTGGGCCGAGCTGGTCGCGACGATGTTTGCGGTGCTCGTCATCATCGATCTCTCCTGGGCGATGCTGGCGGCCAAAGCCAGAACCTTCCTCAAAAGCCGCCGGGCTGTGCGCATCGCCAATCGGGCCAGCGCCGGCACCATGGCAGGCGCGGCCGTCGCGATTGCCATGCGGTGATTTCAGGCCGCTGCGTCGCTTTCGATGAACGCCCGCAGCTTATAATGGATAGGCGCCGCCAGATAACGCGCCCGATCCTCCGGTGACAATCGCCTGCCGAAGGTCGCCATCATTTCCGGCATCGTCACTCTCGCGCCGGCATAAGGCAGATAGGTGACCGGCATGTCAGCGCTCACCGTGCCGCCCGCAAGAACGCGGCAATAGATGCCGGGCCGTCCGGCCCGGATATAGCGCTTGATGAATTGCGGATCGTCCATCTTCGCTGCGAAGGTGGAACAGGGAATACGCGCCGAGGTCACTTCCAAAACAAGATCGCCGGCTATGAATTGATCGCCGACGGCGATCTCGCGATTGTCCAGGCCTTCGATGATGATATTTTCGCCGAAGGCACCCGGCTCCATCGATCGTCCAAGCTCGCTTGCCCACCAGTCCAGCGTCACCGAACCTTCGACATAAACCGCCTGGTCACGGCCGCCGTGATGCTTGCGATTGCAGATAGCATCACCGAGCAGCCCCAGCTCGTCGATCATGACGGCACCGTTGACGGCATGCTTGTTGATGCCGGTCTTCGCTTTCTTGCCCGGCAGCATTTCAGGGGCGCCACGGCAAACGGCCAGAATTTTCATCGGTCAACCGTTCCTTCCGAGATTCCGTTCTTGAAGCTTATGAGCTAAAAGCCTCCCATGGCAAAGCGAGTCACCGGCCCCGAAATCGAAAAACTCATCCAGCTCCTGGCGAAAGTGCCGGGCCTCGGGCCGCGCTCGGCGCGCCGCGCGGCGCTGCATCTCATCAAGAAGAAGGACCAGCTGCTCGGGCCACTGTCCCATGCCATGGGCGATGCCTATGACAAGGTGAAGATCTGCTCGCGCTGCGGCAATGTCGATACCGTCGATCCCTGCACCGTCTGCACCGACGACCGCCGCGACCAGTCCGTTATCATCGTCGTCGAGGATGTCTCCGACCTCTGGGCTCTGGAACGATCAGGCGCGATGAACGCCGCCTATCACGTTCTCGGCGGCGTCCTGTCGCCCCTCGACGGTGTTGGGCCTGACGATCTCAACATTCGCGGATTGATCGCCCGCGTCGGCGAAGGCGGTGTCCGCGAGATCATCATCGCCGTCAATGCGACGGTCGAAGGGCAAACCACAGCACACTATATAACTGACCAGCTGGATGGCCTCGAGGTCAAGATCACCCGCCTTGCCCATGGCGTGCCCGTCGGCGGCGAGCTCGATTACCTTGACGAGGGCACGCTTGCGGCAGCGCTGAGGGCGCGGACGGCGATTTGAGGCGATTATTTTCGCAAAGACATAAGGATTGAGCATGAGGAGAGTGCATACCCCCCTCTGTCAGCTTTCGCTGACATACCTCCCACAAGGGACAGAGGGAGGTATCTTTCGGCATATTCGATACCTGCTCGTCCTCCTCTTCGCCCTCCTTCCCCTCCCCGCTCTCGCCGCTTCCAAAGCCGATGTCGAAGCGCAGTTTCAGGTCTGGATCCAGAAGGATCTCTGGCCGGAAGCGCGAAAGGCCGGCATTTCGGAAAAAACCTTCCAGGCCGCTTTTGCCGGCGTGACGCTGAACTGGGATCTGCCGGATCTCGAGCCGCCGGGCTTCCCGAAACCGAAACAACAAGCGCAGACACAGGCCGAATTTTCCTCTCCCGCCCCCTATTTCAATGAGGGGCGGCTGCAGAAACTGGCCGTAACCGGGCGGGGCCTCGCCTCGCAATATGGGCCGGTGCTGCGGCGGATCGAGAAGTCCTACGGCGTACCGGGACCGATCCTGCTGGCGATCTGGGGCCGAGAGACCGGCTTCGGCATCGCCAAGCTGCCGAATTCCGCCGTTCAGGTGCTGGCAACCAAAGCCTTTATGTCGACGCGCAAGGACATGTTCCGCAACGAGCTGATCGCAGGACTGCGCATCCTCGAACATGGCGACGTTACGCCCGATCAGTTCAAGGGCTCCTGGGCCGGCGCGCTCGGCCAGCCGCAGTTCATGCCGACCAACTATCTGAAATATGCAGTCGATTTCGATGGCGATGGCCACCGCAACATCTGGACTTCGGTGCCGGACACGCTGGCATCCATCGCCAACTATATGGTTCAGAAGGGCTGGCAGCGTGGCCGCGGCTGGGGCTATGAAGTTACCATTCCGCAGAACGTCTCCTGCGCCCAGGAAGGGCCAGACCTAGCCAAGCCGATTTCGCAATGGGCCTCGCTCGGTATTCAGCGGGTTTCCGGCAAGTCATTTCCATCCGACGAAATGCGGGCGACCGGCATGATGCTGGTGCCGGCCGGACGCGACGGGCCGGAATTCATCGTCACGCCGAACTTCTATGTCATCAAGGAATACAACAATTCCGACCTATACGGCCTCTATATCGGCAATCTAGCCGACCGCATCGCCAATGGCAGCGGGGCCTTCCAGGAAAAATGGGGCGATGTCGGCAAGATGCTGCGCTCCGACGTCGCAAACATGCAGAAGGCTCTAGAGCGCAAGGGCTACGATGTCGGCGGTACCGACGGCCTGCCCGGCTACAAAACGCGGCGCTCGATCGGCCAATGGCAGGAGAAAAGCGGCATGAAGCCGACCTGCTATCCCGATAGCTCCATGCTCGGCGTGCTGAAATAGCCGCGGAAAAGGCTTTCGGCGCGAATGCCTTGCAATTTGCCGGAAAGAGGCTTATATCCGCATCAAATTCTTGATCGTGTGATGAAGAGTGGGCCGCAAGGACCCGCTCTTTTTTATTAGCGCGATCTCCCAATGCATGAACAATGCGGAGTGAATGCTTGTCGGACGTGACAAACGCAGACAATACCAATGAACCCAGGCTGATCGTCGAAACCGGCCTTGATCAGCGCGTCGCCGCCATCATCGAGCCCGTCCTTGTGGGCATGGGCTTCCGTCTGGTGCGCGTGCGTCTCCTCAATCTGAACGGCCTGACGCTGCAGGTCATGACCGAGCGCAACGACGGCACCATGACCGTCCAGGACTGCGAAGAGGTCTCCACGGCCATTTCTCCGGTCCTAGATGTGGAAGATCCCATCGATAAGGCGTATCATCTCGAAGTGTCTTCGCCGGGCATCGACCGCCCGATGGTGCGAAAGTCGGATTTCCAGCGCTGGATCGGCCACATCGTCAAGTGCGAAACGTCGATCCTCGTCGATAACCGCAAGCGTTTCCGCGGCAAGATCGTCGCCGTCGATGCCGATGGCTTCACGATCGAACGCGATGAGGCGACCCGCGGCGAGGAACAGAAGGTAACCATTCCGTTCAGCACGCTGGCCGAGGCCAAGCTGATCCTGACGGACGATCTCATCCGCGACGCGCTGCGCGCCGACAAGCTGGCGAAAGCCGAGGCAGCGAACCAGAACGAAGCGGACGACGACGAAGAATAACCGATCAACGAACCGCCTGACGGAACGGGAAACCTGAAGGCAGGAAGACGGAGACTAAGAACAATGGCAGTCAGTGCGAACCGGCTAGAACTTCTGCAGATCGCAGATGCAGTGGCGCGCGAAAAGGTCATCGACCGCGAGATCGTGCTTGCCGCAATGGCGGATGCGATCCAGAAGGCCGCGCGCTCGCGTTACGGCACGGAGTCGAATATCCGCGCCGACATCAACCCGAAGACGGGTGAAATCCGCTTGCAGCGCCTGCTCGAAGTGGTCGAGAAGGCCGAGGACTATTCCACGCAGATCCCGCTGGAACTGGCCCGCGACCGCAATCCGGACGCAGCCCTCGGCGATTTCATCGCCGATCCGCTGCCGCCGATGGATTTCGGCCGCATCGCTGCCCAGTCGGCCAAGCAGGTCATCGTGCAGAAGGTGCGCGAAGCCGAGCGTGACCGCCAGTTCGACGAATTCAAGGATCGTGTCGGCGAAATCGTCAACGGCACCGTCAAGCGCGTCGAATACGGCAACGTCATCGTCGATCTCGGCCGTGGCGAGGGCATCATCCGCCGCGACGAAATGATCCCGCGCGAAAACTTCCGCTACGGCGATCGCGTCCGCGCCTATGTCTACGACGTCCGCCGCGAGCAGCGCGGCCCGCAGATATTCCTGTCGCGCACGCATCCGCAGTTCATGGTCAAGCTCTTTACCATGGAAGTGCCCGAAATCTACGACGGCATCATCCAGGTGAAGTCGGTTGCCCGCGATCCGGGTTCGCGCGCCAAGATCGCCGTCATCTCGAACGACTCGTCGATCGATCCGGTCGGCGCCTGCGTCGGTATGCGCGGTTCGCGCGTTCAGGCCGTCGTCGGTGAGCTGCAGGGTGAAAAGATCGACATCATTCCCTGGTCCAGCGAGCCGGCGAACTTCGTCGTCAACGCGCTGCAGCCGGCCGAAGTCGCCAAGGTCGTTCTCGACGAAGATGCAGAGCGCATCGAAGTCGTGGTGCCGGACGAGCAGCTTTCGCTTGCCATCGGCCGCCGCGGCCAGAACGTCCGCCTCGCATCGCAGCTGACCGGCTGGGATATCGACATCATGACGGAAGCCGAGGAATCGGAACGCCGCCAGAAGGAATTCAACGAGCGTACGAACCTGTTCATGGATGCGCTCGACGTCGACGAAATGGTCGGCCAGGTTCTGGCCTCGGAAGGCTTTGCCGCCGTTGAGGAACTGGCTTACGTAGATCTCGATGAAATCTCCTCGATCGACGGTTTCGACGAAGATACCGCGCAGGAAATCCAGACCCGTGCCCGCGAATATCTCGAGAAGCTCGAAGCCGAGATGGACGAGAAGCGCAAGGCGCTGGGCGTCTCCGACGAACTGCGAGAGATCAACGGCATGACCGCACAGATGATGGTCGCCCTGGGCGAGGACGGCATCAAGACGATCGAGGACTTCGCCGGCTGCGCCGCTGACGACCTCGTCGGCTGGAGCGAACGCAAGAACGGCGAAACGAAGAAGTTCGAAGGCCTGTTCTCCAAGCTTGAAGTCTCGCGCGTCGAAGCTGAACAGATGGTCGTGCAGGCTCGCCTGCTGGCCGGCTGGATCACCGAAGCCGATCTCGCCGCTGAGACCGAAGAGGTCGCGGAGGACGAAACCGAGCAACAAGCATGACGATCACCGAGGGGCCTGGCGCACCGACTGAGGACAATGATCTCGGCGGTAACGACGCAAATGGCCGCATGTGCATCGTAACACGCGAAAGCGGATCACCCGACGAATTGATCCGCTTCGTAGCCGCTCCGGACGGAACTATCGTTCCCGACCTGAAGCGGCAACTGCCGGGACGCGGCTGCTGGGTTAAGATAGACCGGGCACTGGTGGACAAGGCAGTGGCGAAGAAACTGTTTTCCCGCGCTTTGAAGGCGGAAGTGACGGCACCGGCAGATCTCGGTGCCGTCGTCGACCGGCTTCTCTTGGCGCAACTGGCCGGGATGATGCACATGGCTCGCAAGGCGGGCCGGTTCGTCAGCGGTTCATCGAAGGTCGATGGCGCCGTTCGCAACGGCTCGGCAATTGCCGTGTTTCATGCGATCGCCGCCGCCGCCGATGGCGTCCGCAAGATCGACCAGGCACGAAAAGCCTGGCATCTCGGTATGGAAACCGAAAAGGAAATACCTTCCTTCCGTGTCTTTACGGAAGCGGAGATGGAAGAACTGATGGGCCAGAATGCTTTTATCCATGCCGCAGCGCTTGCAGGGCAGGCGGGTGAGGGTGTAGTGAAGCGCGCAAACCTGCTCGAACGGTACCGCAACGGCGGTCAGTCCCGGGCAACGGGCGGCGCTGGCCGGCGAAAACAATGACGCGGTCACCGGCCTTTGCCGGACGCCTCATTAAGGTACATGCATTGAACGACAGGGTCTGACGGACGTTTCCGTGCCCTGTCCGAAGGAACAGGAACGGAATGACCGACAATCAAGACGACAAGACGCTGAATGTTTCAGGTAAGAAGACTCTCACCCTGAAGCCATCAGGCGTAAACCAGGGCACCGTGCGCCAGGACATGGGCCGCGGTCGCACCAAGGCGGTCGTGGTTGAGACCCGTAAGCGCCGCCCGCTACGTCCTGAAGACGAAAAGCCAATCACGCCGGTAACGACCGCCGCGCCCTCGGTGACGCGCGTCGCCGAACCGACGCCGCAGCCGCCGCGCCCGCCGCAGCCGGCTCCGCGCATTCATCAACCTGGTGGCCAGCAACAGCGGCCGGGGCAGCCCAACCAGGGTAGTCAGCAGCGCCCGCAGCAGGAGCGTTCGTCGCGACCGGTGGTCTTGAACCATCTGTCGGCCGGCGAAATGGATGCTCGCCGCCGTGCGCTCGCCGAAGCCCAGGTTCGCGACGCTGCCGATGCCGTGCGCCGTGCCGAAGAAGAAGCACGCCGCGCTCAGGAAGAAGAGGCACGCCGCATCGCCGAACAGGCCGAAGCTGCACGCCGCGCCGCAGAAGAGGCCGCACGCGCCGCCGAAGCCAAGGTCGAGACACCCGCACCGGTGGAAGCGCCGAAGCCGGCAGTCCAGACGCCTGCAGCTCCCGTCGTTGCACGTCGTCCGGATGCGGCTCCTCAGCCGGCACGCCCTGGCGCTCCTGCCGGCGAGGCACCGGCCAACCGCCGTCGCGTCAATGAAGAAGAGAGCGATCGCGGCCCGCCCCGAGGCGCTCCGGCACGCGGCAAAATCGTACGCCCGGAACCGGCAAAGCCTGTTACCACGCGTCCGAAGACCGAGGACGAGCGGCGCCGCGGCAAGCTGACGGTTACCACGGCCAATGTCGACGAAGACGGCAATGCCCGCGGCCGTTCACTTTCGGCCATGCGCCGCCGCCAGGAAAAGTTCCGGCGCAGCCAGATGCAGGAAACGCGCGAGAAGATCTCGCGTGAAGTCGTGCTGCCCGAGACCATCACCATTCAGGAACTGTCGCAGCGCATGTCCGAACGCGCCGTCGACGTCATCAAGTACCTGATGAAGGAAGGTCAGATGATGAAGCCGGGCGACGTCATCGACGCCGATCTGGCCGAACTCATCGCCGGCGAATTCGGCCACACGGTCAAGCGCGTTTCGGAATCCGACGTCGAACAGGGCATCTTCAACGTTGCCGACGAGGAAGGCGAACTGGTTTCCCGTCCGCCCGTCGTCACGATCATGGGCCACGTCGACCACGGCAAGACCTCGCTGCTTGACGCCATCCGTCATGCGAACGTGGTCGCCGGCGAAGCCGGTGGCATCACCCAGCATATCGGTGCCTATCAAGTCGAGCAGAACGGTCAGAAGATCACCTTCATCGACACCCCCGGCCACGCCGCCTTCACGGCGATGCGTGCTCGCGGCGCCCAGGCAACCGATATCGCGATCCTGGTCGTCGCAGCCGACGACAGCGTGATGCCGCAGACGATCGAATCGATCAACCACGCCAAGGCGGCGGGTGTTCCGATCATCGTGGCGATCAACAAGATCGACAAGCACGAAGCCAACCCGCAGAAGGTCCGCACGGAACTGCTGCAGCACGAAGTCTTCGTCGAATCGATGGGCGGTGAAGTGCTCGACGTGGAAGTCTCCGCGAAGAACCGAACCAACCTCGACAAGCTGCTCGAAGCCATCCTGCTGCAGGCGGAAATCCTTGATCTCAAGGCCAATCCGAACCGCACGGCCGAAGGCACCGTCATCGAAGCCCAGCTCGACCGCGGCCGCGGCTCCGTCGCCACCGTGCTCGTGCAGAAGGGTACGTTGCGTCCCGGCCAGATCGTCGTTGCCGGCGATCAGTGGGGCCGCGTTCGTGCGCTCGTCAACGACAAGGGTGAGCATGTGAAGGAAGCTGGCCCGGCCATGCCGGTCGAACTGCTCGGCCTTTCCGGCGCACCGCAAGCCGGCGACAAGTTCGCCGTCGTCGAAAGCGAAAGCCGCGCCCGCGAGATCTCGGAATATCGCCAGCGCCTCACCCGCGACAAGGCGGCTGCCCGCCTGTCCGGCCAGCGCGGTTCGCTCGAGCAGATGATGACCCAGCTTCAGACGGTCGGCGTGAAGGAATTCCCGCTGGTCATCAAGGGCGACGTGCAGGGCTCGATCGAAGCCATTGCCGGCGCTCTCGACAAGCTCGGCACCGACGAAGTTCGTGCCCGCATCGTCCATTCAGGCGCAGGCGGCATCACCGAGTCGGACGTCTCGCTGGCGGAAGCCTCCAATGCAGCGATCATCGGCTTCAACGTCCGCGCCAACGCGCAGGCACGTCAGTTCGCCGAGCGTCAGGGCATCGAAATCCGCTACTACAACATCATCTACGACCTGGTGGATGACGTGAAGGCGGCGATGTCGGGCCTGCTCTCTCCGGAGCGCCGCGAAACCTTCCTCGGCAATGCCGAAATCCTCGAGGTGTTCAACATCACGAAGGTCGGCAAGGTCGCAGGTTGCCGCGTCACCGAAGGCAAGGTCGAGCGTGGCGTCGGCGTCCGCCTGGTGCGCGACAACGTCGTCATCCACGAAGGCAAGCTCAAGACCCTCAAGCGCTTCAAGGACGAAGTGTCTGAGGTCAATGTCGGCCAGGAATGCGGCATGGCCTTCGAGAACTACGAAGACATCCGCGCCGGAGACACGATCGAGTGCTTCCGCGTCGAGCATATCACCCGTACGCTGTAAGCAATCCTCGATTTGCGAGATATCAAAACCGCCGGCCAAAACCGGCGGTTTTTTCTTGCCCGTTACGAACAACAGGGAGCCAGTCCGAATCCTTCGTCACCTATATCCCGGCACCTGCCTTTGCCAACCGGGGCGCTCAGGATGCCGCATTCTCAAGGATTCTCGGCTTCTGGCGGGCCGCAAAACCTGTCCAGCCTTGACCTTTGCGCCGGATCGAGTCATTTGACCCCCTTTATCGCGTCCAATGGGACGCTGCTAACGGAACAACCATGACCAAACCAACTTCCTCCGCGCCTTCGCAGCGCATGCTTCGCGTCGGCGAGCAGGTGCGCTCAGCGATCACGCAGGTTCTGCAGCGCGGCGAAGTGCGCGACGACCTGATCGAGCGCACCGTGATCTCCATTTCCGAAGTGCGCATGTCGCCCGATCTGAAGATCGCGACGGCCTTCGTGACGCCGCTCGGCGTTTCCGACCACGGCGCCGTCATCGAAGCGCTGAACCGCCATGCGAAATACATCCGCGGCCGCCTCGGCCCGCAGCTTCGCCAGATGAAGTACATGCCGGAAGTTCGCTTCCGCGACGATACGAGCTTCGACAATTACAAGAAGATCGACGCGCTTCTGCGCTCGCCCGAGGTCAGCCGCGATCTCGACGACGACAACGACCAAGATCAATAAAGAGACAGAGAATGTCCAAGCCACGCAAGCCCAAGGGCCGTCCGATTTCGGGCTGGCTCATCCTCGACAAGCCGATTGATTTCGGCTCGACCGAAGCCGTTTCCAAGATCAAGTGGCTGTTCAAGGCCCAGAAGGCCGGCCATGCCGGCACGCTCGATCCGCTCGCCTCCGGCATGTTGCCGATCGCGCTCGGCGACGCCACGAAGACGGTTCCCTACGTCATGGATGGCCGCAAGATCTATGAATTCACCGTGACCTGGGGCGAGGAACGCGCTTCCGACGACCTGGAGGGCGCTGTAACCGCCACCTCCGACAAGCGTCCGAGCGAAGAGGATATTCGCGCGCTGCTGCCGAAGTATACCGGCGTCATCAACCAGATTCCGCCGCAGTTCTCCGCCATCAAAATATCAGGCGAGCGCGCCTATGACCTCGCCCGCGAAGGCGAGACGGTCGAGATCCCCTCACGCGAAGTCGAGATTTTCCGCCTGACGCTGCTCGCCTGCCCGGATGCCAACACGGCCCATTTCGAAGTCGAATGCGGCAAGGGCACCTATGTGCGCGCGCTCGCCCGCGATTTCGGCCGCGACCTCGGCTGCTACGGTCATATTTCCGGCCTGCGCCGCAGCTTCGTCGCGCCCTTTGCCGAGGAGGCGATGGTGCCGCTTGCCGATCTCGTAGCGCTGGAGGAGATCGAAGATGCGGACGAGCGACTGGCAGCCCTCGATGCGCTGCTGATCGATACAGCGGAAGCTCTTTCTTCGCTGCCGCATCTCGTCATCAGCGACGACCAGGCGCATCGCCTGAAGATGGGCAACCCGATCCTGGTGCGCGGCCGCGATGCACCGGTTGCCGAGACCGAGGCCTATGCCACGTCCCGCGGCAAGCTGATCGCCATCGGCGAGATCGGCCAGGGCGAATTCCGCCCCAAGCGCGTGTTCGGCTGACCTCAATCAACCGGAAATAGCGGCTATTGCGAGTAATGGCGATGCGATATGTTCCCCGACGGGCCATCATGGCCCGTCCAAAGGGGGCAAATATGCGCAGAGTTACATTCGGAATACTTGCATTCCTTTCCCTGTTTCTGACGGTGACAAACGCCCAATCCGCCGAGCGGTGGGCCGGGCTACCGCCATTTCCGCCAATGCCGCAGCCGAAAACGAGCGGCATGGCCGATGTCGACGACATCAAGATGTATTATGCCGAATATGGCGCGGGCGACCCGATCCTCTTCATCCATGGCGGCCTCGGGAATGCCGACGTCTGGGGCGCTCAGGTCGCCGATTTCGCGAGAGATCACCTCGTCATCGTCGCCGACAGCCGCGGGCATGGCCGCTCGACGCGCAGCGAAAAACCTTTTGGCTACGATCTGATGACTTCGGATTATGTCGCGCTGCTCGACTATCTGAAGGTCGGCAAGGTGACGTTGGTCGGATGGTCTGACGGCGGCATCATCGGCATCGACATGGCGATGAAACATCCCGAAAAGCTGACGCGCGTGATCGCGCAAGCCGCCAATGTTACGACCGACGGCGTGAAGCCCGACGTCATGAGCAACAAGACTTTCAACGATTACATCAACGTCGCCGGCGAATATTACAAAAAACTATCGCCAACCCCGAACGAATATGAGGCTTTCGTCAACCAGATCTCGCAGATGTGGGCGACGCAGCCGGCATGGACCGCAGCCGACCTTGGAAAGATCACGGTGCCGGTGACGCTTGCCATAGGCGACCATGACGAAGCGGTGAAGCTTGACCATACCGAGATGATGGCGAAGGAGATCCCGGGCGCGAAGCTTGTCATTCTGAAGGATGCCAGCCATTTCGCCATGCTGCAGGATCCGGAAGGCTACAATGCCATGATCCGGGACGCCATGGCGGGACGCTGAAAGGCGCTCAGGGAGAACCCTCTTTCAATTGGCGCTCAATTGGTTTATAGGCAGCGCCAGCATCAGGCATGCCTGATTGCATTCGCGGCCAATGCTGGACGACATCCCGGCGTTTGGCGACTTCAATCTCCTCTCATAGAAAGGACCATCCGATGTCGATCACTGCTGAGCGCAAGGCTGCGCTGATCAAGGAATACGCTACCGTCGAAGGCGACACCGGTTCTCCGGAAGTCCAGGTTGCGATCCTGACCGAGCGCATCAACAACCTCACGGAACACTTCAAGGACCACAAGAAGGACAACCACTCCCGTCGTGGCCTCCTGACGATGGTTTCCAGCCGCGCTCGCTTCTTGACTACCTCAAGAAGAAGGACGAAGGCCGTTATACCAAGCTGATCACCAGCCTCGGTATCCGCCGCTAACGGAATTTCCGGCGGGCGTTCACCTGAACGTCCGCCGGATGCTTATGAAGGGTATGAACCCTTGAGACCAGTTTCCCTCGCGCCTTATGCCGGTGCGACGCGAAACTGTCGGCAGGCCGGATGGGCCGGTGCTGCCAACAACAACCGTTGACCTGTCATGGGGCAGGATTGCCGGATGCTTTCAGCCGAAGCCTAGCGCTTCGGCCTGATTTCGAAAGCCTCTCGTTGTCTTGCCCGTGATGCGTCACACTTCGTGCGGTCGAAGATGTGCCCTGCCGAATTCGTCGGCGACGGCGCCTTTTCCCGCATCATGCAAGGACAAGATATGTTCGATATCCATACCGTCGAAATCGAGTGGGCAGGCCGCCCGCTGAAGCTCGAAACCGGCAAGATCGCCCGTCAGGCTGACGGCGCCGTTGTCGCCACCTACGGCGAGACCGTGGTGCTTGCGACCGTCGTTTCCGCCAAGGCGCCGAAGCCGGGCCAGGACTTCTTCCCGCTCACCGTCAACTACCAGGAAAAGACCTACGCAGCCGGCAAGATCCCCGGCGGCTACTTCAAGCGCGAGGGTCGCCCGAGCGAAAACGAAACGCTCGTTTCGCGCCTGATCGACCGCCCGATCCGCCCGCTCTTCCCGGAAGGCTACAAGAACGACACCCAGGTCGTCGTCACGGTCATCCAGCATGACCTCGAAAACAATCCGGACATCCTGTCCATGGTTGCAACCTCGGCTGCCCTGACGCTCTCGGGCGTTCCCTTCATGGGCCCGGTCGGCGGCGCTCGCGTCGGCTATATCAACGGCGAATACGTGCTCAACCCGCATCTCGACGAGATGGACGAATCGAGCCTCGACCTCGTCGTCGCCGGGACGCAGGACGCCGTTCTAATGGTTGAATCCGAAGCCAAGGAACTGCCCGAGGACGTCATGCTCGGCGCCGTCATGTTCGGTCATCGCGGCTTCCAGCCCGTCATCGACGCGATCATCAAGCTCGCCGAAGTCGCCGCCAAGGAACCGCGCGACTTCCAGCCGGAAGATTATTCCGAGCTCGAGAAGGAAATGCTCGGCCTCGCCGAAGCCGAACTGCGCGACGCCTACAAGATCACGCAGAAGGCTGATCGCTACGCTGCCGTCGACGCCGTCAAGGCGAAGGTGAAGGCACACTTCCTGCCGGAAGAAGGCGAAGCCAAGTACACGGCCGAAGAAGTCGGCGCCATCTTCAAACACCTGCAGGCGAAGATCGTTCGCTGGAACATCCTCGACACGTCGAGCCGCATCGACGGTCGCGACCTGTCGACCGTTCGCCCGATCGTTTCGGAAGTCGGCCTGTTGCCGCGCACGCATGGTTCTGCGCTGTTTACCCGCGGTGAAACACAGGCAATCGTCGTCGCCACGCTCGGCACCGGCGAAGACGAACAGTATGTCGACAGCCTGACCGGCATGTACAAGGAGCGCTTCCTGCTCCATTACAACTTCCCTCCCTACTCGGTTGGCGAAACCGGCCGCATGGGTTCCCCGGGTCGTCGTGAAATCGGTCACGGCAAGCTCGCATGGCGCGCTATCCGCCCGATGCTGCCGTCGGCGGAACAGTTCCCCTACACGCTGCGCGTCGTTTCCGAGATCACCGAGTCCAACGGCTCGTCCTCGATGGCAACGGTTTGCGGCACCTCGCTCGCCCTCATGGACGCCGGCGTGCCGCTGGCGAAGCCCGTTGCCGGCATCGCCATGGGTCTGATCCTGGAAGGCGATCGCTTCGCCGTTCTCTCCGACATTCTCGGTGACGAAGACCACCTCGGCGACATGGACTTCAAGGTTGCCGGCACTGCCGACGGCATCACCTCGCTGCAGATGGACATCAAGATCGCCGGCATCACCGAAGAGATCATGAAGGTCGCTCTCGGCCAGGCACAGGGCGGTCGTGCCCACATCCTAGGCGAAATGTCCAAGGCCATCACCGAAAGCCGTGGCCAGCTCGGCGAATTCGCACCGCGCATCGAAGTCATGAACATCCCGGTCGACAAGATCCGTGAAGTCATCGGCTCCGGCGGCAAGGTCATCCGCGAAATCGTCGAAAAGACCGGCGCGAAGATCAACATCGAGGACGACGGCACCGTCAAGATCGCCTCGTCCTCCGGCAAGGAAATCGAAGCGGCCCGCAAATGGATCCACTCGATCGTCGCAGAGCCGGAAGTCGGCCAGATCTACGAAGGTACTGTTGTCAAGACCGCCGACTTCGGCGCCTTCGTCAACTTCTTCGGCGCCCGCGACGGCCTCGTCCACATCTCGCAGCTCGCTTCCGAGCGCGTTGCCAAGACGCAGGATGTCGTCAAGGAAGGCGACAAGGTCTGGGTCAAGCTGCTCGGCTTCGATGAGCGCGGCAAGGTTCGCCTGTCCATGAAGGTCGTCGATCAGGCCACCGGCCAGGAAATCGCTGCCGACAAGAAGAAGGACGACGCAGCCGAATAAGCTGCGCCTTCATCCAAGTTCCGGGGCGCGGGATCTCTTCCGCGCCCTTTTTATATTGAATGCCCGTTGGTTTGGCTGGATCGTGGAAGCTGCGTGCCTGGCCCCTCACCCTAGCCCTCTCCCCGCACATGCGGGGCGAGGGGACATGACTGTGCTCGACAACGGCCTATACACACCAAGGGGCATGTTTTCCGGCTCTGTCGTCCCCTCTCCCCGTCCCAACGGGAAGAGGGCTAGGGTGAGGGGTAAGCACGAGATACGATAAGGCCACAGATATCTGACGGTTCAAGTCCACCTTTCAAGACGAGACCATGCCCATGAGCCGCGATGCCCTGAAGACCCTGTTCCATCCCTTTGCCTCCGGCACTGTCGACGCACCCGGCGAAGGCGAGCGGATCCTGTTTCTCGGCGCGGAGGCAGGCTTTGCGCTGCCGGAGGGCTTCGCCGCCGAGCTTTCCGCCGTCCAGGGCTTCCGCCCCTTCTATCGCCAGCTGCAGGCGCAGCGCATCAACGTGACGCCGGAGATCGAGGGTGAAGGCTACGACGGCGCGCTGGTGCTCTGCGGCAAGCACAAGGGCGAGAATGAGGATCACATCGCCGAAGCGCTGACGCGCGTAAAGGGAGGCGGCCTCATCGTCGTTGCAGGCGGCAAGGAAGATGGCATCCAACCACTGCGCAAGCGCATCGAGGCCTTCGGTCTCGAAATCGAGCACATGCCGAAGTATCACGGCGTCGCCTTCTGGTTTGCGCGGCCTGCCGATATCAAGCTGTTGACGGCGCAGCTCGCGAAGCCGGCAACGCGCGTCGACGACAGCTTCACCACGGCGCCCGGCATGTTTTCCCATGACCGTATCGATGCCGGCTCCGAACTGCTCGCCTCGCGCCTGCCAACCGATTTTGCCGGCGATGCCGCCGATTTCGGCGCCGGCTGGGGCTATCTTTCCGTCGAACTGGCAATCAAGTCGCCGAGAATCGAGCGCATCGACCTCTACGAGGCCCATTACGGCTCTCTGGAGGCCGCACGCGCCAATCTGCTGTCGCACTGCCCGAAAGTCGCCCAGCGCTTCTTCTGGCACGATCTGGCGAGCGAGCCGGTCAAGGACAAATACGACCTGATCATCATGAACCCGCCCTTCCATGAGGGCCATGCCGCCGAGCCTTCGCTAGGCCAGGCGATGATCAAGACGGCCGCTTCAGCGCTGCGAAGCGGCGGGCGGCTGATGCTTGTCGCCAATCGCGGCCTGCCCTACGAGCCGGTACTGGCCGAGAATTTCAAGGAATTCGGCGAGACCTGCCGCAATGCCCGCTACAAGGTGCTCTGGGCGAAGAAGTAAGGAAGGATGGCGGTCAGATGGCCGCCATTTTTTGAGCAGGCTCAGGAGGTTCGTTTCAGCACTCTTGCGGCCCACTCGCAGTCGAGCACGGCGTAGACGCATTCATCGCCCCAGACACCATTGAAGCGATCGTTTTCGATCAAAAGCGCCTCGCGACGCAGGCCAAGCCGTTCGACGACACCGACTGAGCCGGTATTTTTCGCATCCAGCCGTGCAAAGATCCGGTGAAAGCCGAATTTTTCGAAGCCGAGGGTAATCATGGCTTCCGCCGCCTCGGTAGCATAGCCCTTCTTGGCATAGGCCGGGTTGGAGGTATAGCCGAGCTCCGCTTGAAGTGCGGCCTTATTTGCAAATGTCAGGCTAACGTCACCTACCAAAGCCCCATCCTCCCGCCGAATGGCAGCGCACAGCAGCGTATCCCCATCTTCGGAGAAAGCGGAATTCAAACGAGCATCGAAACGCTCTCGCAACACCTCCGGCGAAGGTGGATCGCGATACAGGAAACGATAGATCTCCGGCAGGGAGCGATAGGCGCTGTAGGCGACAAAATCCTCAGGCACGAAGCGGCGGAGGACGAGGCGATCAGTCGATGCCAAAAGTTCTGCGTCGTTTGACGTCATCGGGAATCCTCTGGAAGGATATCCGGAAATTCGATCCTCCCGGCCAAAACCGGGAGGACACGACTGAGATCGGGAGCTTATTCCGCGTCGGCGCTCGACAGCGTTTCCAGCGTCGGCATGGAGGTGATGTTGTAGCCAGCATCGACAAAATGGATTTCGCCGGTCACGCCGGCCGAGAGATCCGACAGGAGATAGAGCGACGACGAGCCGACCTGATCGATGGTGACCGACTTGCGCAGCGGCGCGTTGCGCTGGTTCCACGACAGGATGGCTCGGGCGTCGGAAATACCGGCGCCGGCAAGCGTACGGATCGGGCCGGCGGAGACGGCGTTGACGCGAATGCCGCGCGGGCCGTAGTCGGCGGCAAGATAGCGCACAGAAGCCTCGAGGGCCGCCTTGGCGACACCCATGACGTTGTAGTTCGGGATCACGCGCGTCGAGCCGTTATAGGTCAGCGTCAGCATGCTGCCGCCTTCGGTCATCAGATCGGCGGCGCGCTTGGCGACCTCGGTGAAGGAGAAGCAGGAAATCACCATGGTGCGGGTGAAATTCTCCCGCGTGGTGTTGGCATAGAGCCCCTTCAGCTCGTTCTTGTCGGAAAAGCCGATGGCATGGACGATGAAGTCCAGCTTGCCCCAGCGCTGCTTGATGGCGTCGAAAACGGAATCGACCGAAGCGAGATCCTCGACGTCGCACGGCAGAAGGAAGTCCGAGCCGACTTCGGCGGCTAGCGGCTTGACGCGCTTGCCGAGTGCTTCGCCCTGAAACGTGAAAGCCAGTTCCGCGCCTTCGGCGGCCAGCGCCTTTGAAATACCCCAGGCAATCGAATGATTGTTTGCGACACCCATGATGAGGCCGCGCTTACCCTGCATAATTCCCGTCATTGCCTTATCCGTTGTAGCGCTGGAATACGAGCGTAGCGTTGGTGCCGCCGAAGCCGAAGGAGTTCGAAAGAGCGATATCGAACTTGGCGTTGTCGATGCGCTTGCGCACGACCGGCACGCCTTCGAATTCCGGATCGAGTTCGGTGATATGGGCGCTTTCCCCGATGAAGCGCTCCTGCATCATCAGGATCGAGTAAATCGATTCCTGCACGCCCGCTGCGCCGAGCGAATGGCCCGTCAGCGACTTGGTCGACTGGATCGGCGGGATCTTGTCGCCGAAGACTTCGCGGATCGCGCCGATTTCCTTGCTGTCGCCCACCGGCGTCGAGGTGCCGTGGGTGTTGATGTAGTCGATATCGCCTTTCACCGTGGCAAGCGCCTGGCGCATACAGCGCACGGCACCCTCACCCGAAGGCGCCACCATGTCGTAACCATCAGAGGTGGCGCCGTAGCCGATGATTTCGGCATAGATCTTGGCGCCGCGAGCCTTGGCGTGCTCCAGCTCTTCCAGAACCAGCACGCCGGCGCCGCCGGCGATAACGAAGCCGTCACGCTTGGCGTCATAGGCACGCGAGGCGGTTTCCGGGTGGTTCTCGTTGAAGTCGGAGGACATGGCGCCCATGGCGTCGAAGAGGTTCGACATGGTCCAGTCGAGATCTTCGTGGCCGCCGGCGAACATCACGTCCTGCTTGCCCCACTGGATCATTTCAGCGGCATTGCCGATGCAGTGCGCCGAGGTCGAGCAGGCCGACGAGATGGAGTAGTTGACGCCGTGGATCTTGAACCAGGTTGCAAGCGTTGCCGAGGCGGTCGACGACATCGACTTCGGCACCGCGAAGGGGCCGATGCGCTTCGGGCTGTTGTTCTTGCGGGTGATGTCGGCCGCCTCGATCAGCGTGCGGGTCGAGGGGCCGCCAGAGCCCATGATGATGCCGGTGCGCTCGTTGGTGATATCGCCTTCCTCGAGGCCGCTATCGGCGATCGCCTGCTTCATGGCGACGTGGTTCCACGCACCGCCCTGCGATAGGAAGCGCATAGCGCGGCGATCCACCAGGTCGGTCGTATCGATCTTCGGCGCGCCCCAGACCTGGCACTTGAAGCCATGCTCGGCGAAATCAGGAGAGAAGGAAATACCGGATTTGGCGTCGCGCAGCGAGGCGGTCACTTCTTGCGCATTGTTTCCAATCGAAGAGACAATACCCAGACCCGTAACAACTACCCGTCTCATGTCGATGACCTTTTCTAAAACATCTGTCTTTTTGGAGGCGGCGATGCCGCGGTTCAGGCAACCTTGTCCTTGGACAGGCCCACGCGCAGGTCCGTCGCCTGATAGATGGTCTCGCCATCGGCCTTCAGCCAGCCGTCGGCGGTGCCAAGGACGAGGCGGCCGCGCATGACGCGCTTGAAGTCGATGCCGTATTCGAGAAGCTTCGTGTCCGGACGAACCATGCCCTTGAACTTCACTTCGCCTGTCGAAAGCGCCATGCCGCGGCCGGGCTCGCCGAGCCAGCCGAGGAAGAAGCCGGTCAGCTGCCACATGCCGTCGAGGCCGAGGCAGCCCGGCATGATGGGGTTACCGGCAAAATGGCAGGGAAAGTACCAATCATCGGGGCGCACGTCGTATTCGGCGCGGATATAGCCCTTGTCGAAGGCCCCGCCCGTTTCGGAAATATCTGTAATGCGATGGACCATCAGCATCGGCGGCAAGGGAAGCTGTGCATTGCCCGGGCCGAACAGCTCGCCGCGGCCACAGGACAGGATTTCCTCATAATTGAAGCTGGATTGTCTCGTCGTCATAAAAATTCCGTTTCCCCCGCATGAATGCCGATGGATGTGAAGCTTTAGTGCAAGATCGACAGAAAATGAAGCGAAAGCATTGGACTCTCATTCATCCGTTCGATCGAACGCATTAGCTCTTATGTGGTGGTCGCATACAGGAACGCCAGAGCCGCTACCAGTGCCAAATGCGGCAAAAGCCCGATTTTTCCGGCTTTTGAGCACCTTCCCACCCCACGGAAACTATTGAAAGCAATCAAGGCAAAAGTTATATGGCTTAGTAAAGAATTATAGAGATCAGGAATCTGGAGTCCCTGGATGGCAGAACATGCCGAAATCGCGATCGAAACCAGGCTGCGTAAAGTGGGCCTAAGGCCGACTAGGCAGCGGATCGCACTGGGAGACCTCCTTTTTGCCAAGGGCGACCGCCATCTGACCGTGGAAGAGCTTCACGAGGAAGCCGTTGCCGCCGGCGTTCCGGTTTCGCTCGCCACCGTCTACAACACACTGCATCAATTTACCGAGGCAGGCCTGATCCGCGTGCTCGCCGTCGAAAGCACCAAGACCTATTTCGACACCAATGTCTCCGATCACCATCACTTTTTCGTGGAAGGCCACAACGAGGTGCTGGATATTCCGATCAGCAACCTGACGATCGACAATCTGCCCGAGCCGCCGCAGGGCATGGAAATCGCCCATGTCGACGTGGTGATCCGCCTGCGGCGCAAGCAGCAGCGCTGAAATAAGCGCCGCGTCAGCTCACCTGCGACAAGATTCTCCGTCACATCACATCGTCCGGATGCCGGCCTGGCTTATGGTGATAGGTCGGGAAGGTCCAGCCGAACCAGAGCGCGCCGCCGCGCACTGCAAAGGCCGCGATCACACCCAGCCCTGCAGAGGCATAAAGCGGCAGCATCGTTGCATTGGCGGCGGTGAAGACGCTGGCGCCGACGAGTGAAGCAGTCACATAGATTTCCGGACGCAGCAACACCGAAGGTTCGTTTGCCAAGAGATCACGTAAAATGCCGCCGAAGGTCGCCGTCAGCGCGCCGGTGACGATAGCGACGGTGGGCGAGCCCGTCGCTGCCATGCCCTTGGCTGCCCCCATCACGCAATAGGCCGACAGCCCCACCGCATCGAGCCAGATGAGCAGCCGATAGCGCGATTCGAAGAGGTGCGCGGTAAAGAAGACCAGCACGCCGACCACGGCACAGATGACGATATAGGTCGGGTTCAGCACCCAGAAGACCGGTACCCGGCCGAGAACGATATCGCGCAGCGTGCCGCCGCCGATGCCGGTGACGGCCGCCAGAAACAGGAAGCCGATCAGATCGAGCTGCTTGCGCGAGGCCGCCAGCGCGCCGGTCGCGGCAAAAAGAGCGACGCCGGCATAATCAAGAAACGAGAGAAGCGACATCGAAAACTCCAGCGGAACGCCCGCGATTTTTCCGAAATGAATCACGACGGCAAGGGCCGCGCAAGCAGGCGCGTGCAAAGATGTCGCAGCGGCTGCGGCTGTTATCGCGACCGTAACGGCGCTTCGAAAAGGAATCCCCCCGTGAAATCCCTGCTGATCTTAATCCTCAACCTCTTCGCTCTCGTGGTCATGCCCGCCGCGGCCGAGGCGCAGCAATCGATCCTGCAGGACCCCGTGGCCTTCGAGAAGGACCATTTCACCAAGAGCTGCGACGGCCAGGTGAGCTTCGGCGACAAATTCGCCACCCAGCAGGACATCAACAACGACAAACTGATGGATATCGTCGTCAATGAAGGTGAGATCACCTGCAAGGGCGAAAAGGGACCCTACTGCACGGACGAAGGCTGCCCCTACAATTTCTATGTCCAGGTGGCCGAAGGCGGCTACCTGATGATCGCCACGGCGAAGATCTACGGCTACGATTTCATCCAGCGCTTCGGCAACATGGTGCTGGTCATGAAGATGCATCCGCGCTTCTGCGACCGCAAGGATGGCGAAGCGGTCTGCGAAATCACCGTCAGGGTGCGCGGCACCAAATTCGTCACCATATCCCAGAAATAGGTTTTACGGCGCGCGCATCGTTAGGGCCTGAATACGCCGTTACGGTCCTGGATACAGGGCGGAGGTGCGGCCGGCGGCGTAATAGCCGACCAGACCGACCCATTCACGCAATCCGGTCGCCAGCAGTTGCGCATTGCGCGAGGGCTGTGTGAAATCGAAGCCGAGACTTTCCTTGCCGGTGCTGCGATAGTCGACCGGCCAGGGCACGACATTCATGCCCTGTTTGCGGAAAATGCCCATCGAGCGCGGCATGTGGAAGCCCGAAGTGATCAGCAGGCACTCCGAAAGCCCGTTCTGCGCCAGCAGCTCCTTCGTATTGACGGCATTCTCGAAGGTGGTGCGCGAGGTCTTGTCCTCGACCATGCGGCTTGTCGGAATGCCAAGCGCGGTGAAGAAACGCTCGGAAATCACGGCATCGCCCTCATAGGTGCCGCCGATCGAGCCGTCGCCGCCCGAGATCACGATGCGCGCCTGCGGGTATTTCTGCGCGAGACGCAGCGCTTCAATCAGGCGATCGCCGGCCGAATCGAGTTCGTAGCCGCCTCGGACCGTCGTCACCTCGTTCTGAGTGGCGCCGCCGAGAACGATCATGCATTTGAGATCGGCGGGATCGGCAGCCGGATGCGGAAAGCGCTCTTCGAGCGTTTGAACGACATAGGCGCCGGCCGTCGTATAAAGCGAGACGAACAGGATCAGCGCCGACAAGAGCGCCGAGGTGATGACGGTTGCTCGCCAGCGCAGCAGAGCGGCGATGAATGCCAACAGGACAAACAAGAAGGCCAGCGACAGCGGCTGACCGAAGATCCAGACAAGTTTCGAAAAAACGAACACGGCACATCCTTACGCTTGTCGGCAAAACGATTCGCTTTACTCCCTAGCAGATTTTTGTGCACTGCAATGTGGCTATTTCGCCCGCCGTGCCAGCGGCGGCGGCGCGAAGCGCTGATTAAAGCGGCGCTGCAGCGGACGGGGGATGAAAAGCGTCGACAGCGCCAGGACAAGTGCGACCATCGACACCAGCCAGAGCGCGTGCGCGCCAAAGGCGCCGGCCAGAAGCGCGCCGATGATGGCGCCTGATATCATGCCGCTCCAGGGCACGATCTGCACCGTCCAGAGAAAATCCCGATCCCCCAGCAGGAAACGACCAAGACCACGCCCGAAGCGCGACAGCGCCCCGGTAACATAGGTGAGGCCGATCGGCAGGCCTTCGATATGCTCGACGGTGGCATTGACCATGCCCATGGCAAGAACCACCAGATAGAACTGCACGAGAACCAGCGACGGCTCCGCAAAACCCGCGGCAGCGGCCAGAAGGATGCTGACGCAGGCAAGCACCACGAAAGCTCGCCGATCCGCGGCATGGGCAATGACGATGCCGAGCGCATTGCCGATGATGAATGTCAGGATGGCCGAGAACAGCACCGCCGCATGACCGAACTCGCCCATTCCGAGGGCAATCGCCGCCCGTGTCGTATTGCCGGTCATGAAGGACACGAAATTGCCCGTCAGCATCAGCCCGACGGCATCGGTCATGCCCGCCAGAAAGGCGATCGAGGCAACGAGCAGAAACCCCGTCACGGTACGGCGGGTCTTGATAAGACGACGGCGGCGCTGTCTGGTCATGGGCGATTCGGGGCGGGTTACGGAGGATGGGAGGTTAGCATGAAGTTGGGGGGATGCGGAGGATTATAGCGCCGGTTTGCAACGGAGGGCGTCTCTCCAAAGCGCGGTTACAATCTCTTTCTGGCAAAGGCGCGACCCGATCCGGATTTGAGATATTTTTCAAATGCGAACGCCTGCGCCTCATCGGAAAAGCCGATGTAGGTTTTGACCGACCACGGCGCATACTTCGATGTATGAGGCACTTCTCTGGCATTGTGCTTCGCCAGGCGAGCTTTCAAGTCTCCAGTCACGCCGATATAGTAACGATCGGGAAAATCATGGCTTTGAAGGATCTAGACGTACTTCATGCACCGCATGATAGCTAATAGCAACGTCGACACAACCGATACATTGTCGACCAGTTGTACAAAAACTATCTTCCAGTTTAGCTCATTGAGTCAGCTTGGATAAAGTCCGCTTTCGTTACTGCGTAACTTCAGCGCGACAGCCTTCGTTTACTGGCTTGCCGAGCCGAAGCTCGGAGAGCGAAGGCTGGTGGAGCTAAGCGGGATCGAACCGCTGACCTCTTGCATGCCATGCAAGCGCTCTCCCAGCTGAGCTATAGCCCCATCAAGATGGTGCCGTTTGACCGGCCCTGGGTCCCTTCCGAGCGCTTCGCCCGTCGGGGTGGCGGCTTATTACTTGTGGTTTTCACAGATAGCAAGCCGAAAAATTCGGCCCGGGAAATTTTTTCTTTCACCGGGCCGATCGTCTTTCAGATCAGACGTCGTCTTCGTCGCCGGTGACGCCGATGATGTCGCTCATGTCGTCATCATCTTCATCTTCGTCGGCTTCAAGGAAGGTATCGTCGTCATCGTCGCCGATTTCGACATCGTCATCGCCGATATCCGGAATGTCGTCGCCGCTTGCAGCCTCGTCGGCATCTTCGAGCGATACCAGTTCGACTTCCGTGTTTTCGGTATCGACTTCGGCCACTTCATCCTCTTCCGGAACTTCCTTGGAAGCGGAGGTTTCTTCGAAGAAGGACAAGGGCCAGGACTTGCCGGTATAGGGCGAGACCACCGGATCCCGGTTCAGGTCATAGAACTTCTTGCCGGTATCGGGATCGGTACGTTTTGTTCCAAGTTCCGCTTTCGCCACTGTCAAAGCCTCATGAATGGCCGAATGAAAATTCGGCAATGCCGGGGAAGCCGGCGTTTTAAGGGAAATATCAGCCGGTCCCCTTAATCGTTGCGGCCGTTTCTGTCAAAGCTAAAGTTCACGCCGCTTTGCATAGGGTTTTAGTATAGTGGTCGGCGGGCCTTTGCCAAAGGGCTATACGAAGCGGGAGGCCGTCGAGGAGATACTCGCCCGGAAAATGCAATGGCCCAGGCACGCTGAGCCATAGAGCGTGGAAAGATGCGCTGCCGGAATTCATCGCAGCCCAGATGAAAGGCATCGCCGGCATCGAAATCGACATCGAGACGATTGACGGCAAATGGAAGGTGAGCCAGAACCGGCCGCTGGCTGACCGACAGGGCGTCGCCGAAGGCCTTTCGGCGATCGATCGCACGGCGTTGGCGGAAATGGCCGGACTGGTGCGTCGCTACAGCAAACAACGAGAGACCGGTTAGGGACGGAAAAGACATGATCATCGCCATCGACGGACCAGCGGCCGCCGGCAAGGGAACTCTGGCACGCCGGATCGCCGAAGCCTATGGCTATCATCATCTCGACACCGGCCTCACCTATCGCGCCACGGCCAAGGCGCTGCTCGATGCCGGGCTGCCGCTCGACGACGAAGCGATTGCCGAAGGCATGGCGCGCAAGGTCGATCTCGCCGGGCTCGACCGGGCCGTTCTGTCCAGACATGAGATCGGCGAGGCCGCCTCGAAGATCGCAGTCATGCCGACCGTGCGCACCGCATTGCGCGAGATGCAGCAAAAATTTGCGCAGAAGGAGCCCGGCGCCGTGCTGGACGGCCGCGATATCGGCACCGTCGTCTGCCCGGGCGCACCGGTAAAGCTCTATGTGACGGCCTCGGCCGAAGTGCGGGCGAAGCGGCGCTACGAGGAGATTGTCGAAGCCGGCGGCAGCGCCGATTACGACGCCATTTTCGAGGACGTGAAACGGCGCGACGAGCGCGATATGGGACGCACCGACAGCCCTTTGAAACCAGCTGAAGACGCGCACTTGCTAGATACCTCAGAAATGAGTATAGAAGCGGCGTTTCAGACGGCGAAATCGATCATCGACGCCGCTCTGAGCCGAAATGCCTGAAAATTTGAGCGGCCTTCGCGCGCCTCGCGCCGGAAACCGCCGATTTCAAGATAGCCTGACATTCCGTCCAAGCGCCGGATAGCTTCCCGAAGGGAGGCGGACTGGGGTCAGGCCTGTTCAACGCGAACCACCGGCGCATCAGTGTCCAGATTGCATGATCGGGACACGCCAGGAGATTTTATGTCTGTAACTTCCCCCTCTCGCGAAGATTTCGCGGCCCTTCTCGAAGAATCCTTTGCCAAGAACGATCTGGCTGAAGGCTATGTCACCAAGGGCATCATCACCGCCATCGAAAAGGATGTCGCCGTTGTAGACGTCGGCCTCAAGGTCGAAGGCCGCATCGCGCTGAAGGAATTCGGTGCACGCGCCAAGGACGGCACGCTCAAGGTTGGCGATGAAGTCGAAGTCTACGTCGAGCGTATCGAAAACGCGCTTGGCGAAGCCGTTCTGTCGCGCGAAAAGGCTCGCCGCGAAGAAAGTTGGATCAAGCTCGAAGTCAAGTTCGAAGCTGGCGAGCGCGTCGAAGGCGTCATCTTCAACCAGGTCAAGGGCGGCTTCACCGTCGATCTGGATGGCGCTATCGCCTTCCTGCCGCGTTCGCAGGTCGACATCCGTCCGATCCGTGACGTTACCCCGCTGATGCACAACCCGCAGCCCTTCGAAATCCTCAAGATGGACAAGCGTCGCGGCAACATCGTCGTTTCGCGTCGTACGGTTCTGGAAGAGTCACGTGCCGAGCAGCGTTCTGAAATCGTTCAGAACCTCGAAGAAGGCCAGGTTGTTGACGGCGTCGTCAAGAACATCACCGATTACGGTGCGTTCGTTGACCTCGGCGGCATCGACGGCCTGCTGCACGTCACCGACATGGCATGGCGCCGTGTGAACCATCCGTCGGAAATCTTGTCCATCGGCCAACAGGTCAAGGTACAGATCATCCGCATCAACCAGGAAACCCACCGCATCTCGCTCGGCATGAAGCAGCTCGAGAGCGATCCGTGGGATGGCATCCAGGCCAAGTATCCGGAAGGCAAGAAGATCTCCGGTACCGTCACGAACATCACCGACTACGGTGCGTTCGTTGAGCTGGAGCCGGGCATCGAAGGCCTCATCCACATCTCGGAAATGTCCTGGACCAAGAAGAACGTTCACCCCGGCAAGATCCTGTCCACGAGCCAGGAAGTCGAAGTCGTCGTTCTCGAAGTCGATCCGACCAAGCGTCGTATCTCTCTCGGCCTGAAGCAGACGCTGGAAAACCCGTGGGCAGCATTCGCCCGCAACCATCCGGCTGGCACCGAAGTCGAAGGCGAAGTCAAGAACAAGACCGAATTCGGCCTGTTCATCGGCCTCGACGGCGATGTGGACGGCATGGTTCACCTCTCCGACCTCGACTGGAACCGTCCGGGCGAGCAGGTCATCGAAGAGTACAACAAGGGTGACGTCGTCAAGGCTGTCGTTCTCGACGTCGACGTCGAGAAGGAACGCATCTCGCTCGGCATCAAGCAGCTCGGCAAGGACGCAGTCGGCGAAGCAGCAGCTTCCGGCGACCTGCGCAAGAATGCAGTCGTTTCCTGCGAAGTCATCGCAGTCAACGACGGCGGCATCGAAGTGAAGCTCGTCAACCACGAAGACATCACCTCGTTCATCCGCCGCGCCGATCTGTCGCGTGACCGTGACGAGCAGCGCCCGGAGCGTTTCTCGGTTGGTCAGATTGTCGACGCTCGCGTCACCAACTTCTCCAAGAAGGACCGCAAGATCATGCTGTCCATCAAGGCTCTGGAAATCGCGGAAGAGAAGGAAGCCGTTGCTCAGTTCGGTTCGTCCGACTCGGGCGCTTCGCTCGGCGACATCCTGGGTGCGGCTCTGAAGAACCGCAACGCCGAATAATCTTCGGTAGAAGCCTGGAAACAAAAGACCCGCCGGAGCGATCCGGCGGGTTTTTCTTTGTCCACCATGCGGTGCCCGTGCCGCCTGTCTGTTGCGAGCCGGCTATTCCCAGGCGACCATGCGCCGGTAGAAATCGAAGGCGTGGTCGTGCAGAGGGTCGCGCAGAGGCTGCGGCAAGGCAACGAGCTCCGGCCTGACGCTATCATCCCTCGCGGAGGCCGGGCCAGCTTCCGCTTCGTCAGATGCCTCGCCCTCTGACTTTGTCGATGCTTCCTCCGCATCGGCATGCTCTTCATCCTGACCTTGCCGGCTCTCCTCGTCCTGAGCTTGTCCGCCCTCCTCATCGCCGACGGGATCGACGCGATTGAGCAATTTCGATTCGCTGTTCTTGGCGGGGGCGTCTGCCGGCAGATAATTCGCCACGACGAAGGGAACGCCGAGCGGCAGAGGTGCCGGCATTGCCGTCTGCTCCGCAGCCTCATACACCGCCATCGGCGTTACAGCCGACGTCTGCAACATCGGCTTGCCGGAAGCGATGGCAAGAACGTCGGATGCTTCGGGTCCTTCCGCCAGTGACACCGGCATGGCCGCCGCCGCGACCGGACTCTTGAGGCCTTCTTTGACGGCCGGCGGCTGCGCGGATGAGGCTTGCGCGGCAGCATTGCCGGTCAGTGCCTGGGCGATGATCTTCTCGACGGAAGAGGAGGGATTGTTGATGATCTGAAGAAGATCGGAACTGGTCGCCATCGCGGGCGCGCTAATGACGACCTGCAAGCCCTGTTTGATGTCGGCTTCTATCTGCTGGATATCGCGCGGCACCGGCAGCGGCGCTAGCGGCGACCGGATCAGCGCGACTTCGGTCGGTAGTTCGGCTTCGGTGGCGATCGCCGTCAGCAGTACGCTCGCGGTCAAATCATCGACAAGAGAAGCGAGCTCGGAAGGCTGGGCAATGACGGCCGCAGGGGCAGCGGCACCGCTACCGGCAGGCGCGGCTTGCGGGGCGGCGACAGTAGCGTTTTGCGCAACTGTCTGTGCTTGAGCCGTCTGGGCAGCAGCCGGCGCGGATTGAGATTGTACGGGAATGCCCGATTGTGGCGCCGGCTGCGCCGCAGGTGCCGGCTGTGCAACAGACTGAGCCGGCGGTGGTGTGGCCGGCGCAGGCGCAGATGCGGGCATAGCGGAGGCCGGTTCTTCTGCGGCAGCTGCAAGTGCCGTCGCCTGGGCGGCCAGATCGGCCACCTTCTGCAGCGGAGCCGATGTCGGTCCCTGCGCAGCCGGCGTTTCCACTTTGCCGGCATTCTGCCCATAGGAATTGACGACCGCCTTCAGAACGGCGTCCGGCTCGGTGACCGACGCCTGCTCCAGGCTGAGAGCCAGCTGCGCCGCCTGCGCGCTTTCCGGATCCTGCAATGCCGCTGCGAGAAGCGGCAAGGATACCGGCGTCCTCATCTGGGCATCCATTCGCTGCTGCGCGGCGGCAAGTTGCGGCGGCGTCAGACTGCGGATTGCGGCGGCAACACGTTGCGCATAGGCGGTATTGCTCTCGCCCGGCTCACGAGAAACATTCACCACCTTGCTGGCGGCATCGATCGCGGAAAGCAGGCTGTCGAGCATGCGTTCGCGGGCCGCGACCAGCAGCATGTTCAGCTTTCCCTCGACGCTGGCATTGACGGTACTCGACAGAACGGCGAGCGGCGTTGCCGTCGTCTGAAGCCCGGAGGTCTCGGCCGTCGCGACAATCGGCTTCTCAACGGACACACCCACAGCGGACACGACACCAACGGGAAGCAACATGACATGCTCCTTTGTCTGGCAAGACGACGATGGAAGCGGGAAGCAGGTTCAATTGAGGTCCGCTCATGCGGCCTGTGGATTTCCTAGCGCCGGATGACCGAACTGACGAGGCGCGAACGCGCAGAACTGGAGATCATCCGCAAAATAGCAGTCGAATCCTTAACAGATCCCTAAATAAAAGGGCCAATGCCACTTCCGCGACACTGGCCCCTGGATTTCGCGCTGCAAGCGAAGCAATCAGCTATGCGCGAAGATATCCGCCTCTTCCCAGCCAAGGAGGTCGAGCTTGGCGCGCGTCGGCAGGAAGGCGAAACAGTCATCCGCATAGTCCATGCGGCCATCGCGCAGCAGGCGTTGCGTCAGCTTCTCGCGCAGCGCATGCAGATAAAGCACGTCGGAGGCGGCGTATTCGAGCTGCGCCGGGGACAGCGTTTCCGCCGCCCAGTCGGACGATTGCTGCGCCTTGGAGATATCTACCTCGAGCATTTCCTTGAGATTGTCCTTCAGGCCGTGACGGTCGGTATAGGTACGACAGAGGCGCGAGGCGATCTTGGTACAGAAGACAGGTGTCGTGGTGACGCCGAAGGTGTGAAACAGCACCGCGATGTCGAAGCGACCATAGTGAAAGATCTTCTGATGCGTCGGGTCGGCCAGCATGGCGACGAGATTGGGGGCCTGCTTCTGGCCAGCCGCAATGCGGATGATGTCAGCCGTGCCGTCGCCGGGCGAAAGCTGCACGAGGCAAAGTCGGTCACGGCGTGGAACGAGGCCGAGAGTTTCGGTGTCGATGGCAATGGCGCCGGTGTAGCGGGCGGCATCCTCAGTGGAAATATCGCCTTCGTGATAACGGATGGTGGCAGCCATGAGATTCTCCCGGCTCTGTCGTTCTGAATTCGCTTTTCGTCCGTTCTATAGAACGGAGAGGATGAGAACCATACCGGCACCGCTCAAAATGTCGGCGGCGTATTGATCCAGAGCAATATGGTCTCACCATCATGCCGGTTGCGCCAGGAATGATAACGGCGGCTTTCGAAATAAAGGGAATCGCCGGGCAGAAGATCGAAGAACTGGTCGCTGTCGAGCACCAGCTCCAGGCGACCGGCGAGAACATGGATGAACTCCTCGCCCTCGTGGCGATAGGCACCCTCGCTCGTCGCACCAGGTGCGAGTACGAAGCGATGGCAGTCCATCATCGTCCGTCCTTCGGCGAGAAGCTGGACAGTGACGCCCGGCGTCGTTGCCGGCCAGGCACGCCATTCGCCGGATCGGACGAGCGCGGAAGCATCCTCCCGTTCCTCGCCGGACAGGCGCGATACCGTCGTGCCATAATAATCAGCCAGATCATGCAGGGTCTTGAAGCTGACGCCTTGCGAGGTGCGTTCCAGGGTCGACAGCGTCGACGACGTCATGCCCATGTCGACGGCGACCTGGTCCAGCGTCTTGCCGGCGGCATGGCGCAGCGACCGGAGCCTACGGCCGATATCGGAGGAGGCCGGTTGCTCGCCATTTTCCAATCCGGCAGTCCCCTCCTCCGTCTCGAGCGCTTCGCGAATCGCTGCAGGATTGAGGCCACGTTCGGCGCGGAACCATGCAATACGCTTCAGTCGCGCCACATCCTCGGCGCTGAACTGGCGGTGTCCGGTCTCGGAGCGGGAGGGAACCACAAGGCCCTGGCTTTCCCATAGCCGCAGCGTGGAGGCCGACACGCCGGCAAGACGCGCCGCTTCAGCCACCTTATAGCGCACCGGATATCGCTCCGGCTCGATACTGCTCATTCGCCAAGATCCTGATTGTCGTTTTTCGATCCGTTTAGCACGGATGAAGCGACTTAGCGCGCCTTAAAGGAAAGCGGCAACCTCCTGCCAGCCTTCGGCTCATTCTTGTCTCCCAAACAAAATCCCGCTTGAAATCCTACAGGAAAAATGTAGGGGTTTTGTAAATAACTTGCAGAACTTCTGCAAGATAATTCAAAAACGCCTTGTGGGAGCCACTGCAATGACCTTGACCGAGCGGAAGAACGCCGCCATTTCTCGCGGCGTCGGCATGACGACGCAGATCTATGCCGACCGCGCCGAAAATGCGGAGATCTGGGACAAGGAAGGCAATCGCTATATCGATTTTGCTTCCGGCATTGCGGTGGTGAATACAGGCCATCGCCATCCCCGCGTGATTGCCGCCGTCAAGGAACAGCTCGACCGCTTTACGCATACCTGCCATCAGGTCGTACCCTATGAGAGCTATGTGCATCTGGCCGAGCGGCTGAACGCGATCGTTCCCGGCGATTTCGCCAAGAAGACGATCTTCGTGACGACTGGTGCCGAAGCGGTCGAAAATGCCGTCAAGATCGCCCGCGCCGCCACCGGCCGCTCCGCCATTATCGCCTTTGGCGGCGGCTTCCACGGCCGTACCTTCATGGGCATGGCGCTGACCGGCAAGGTCGCCCCCTATAAGATCGGCTTCGGCCCGATGCCGGGCGATGTTTTCCATGCACCCTTCCCGGTGCCGCTGCACGGCATCAGTGTCGAGCAGTCGCTGGCAACACTGAAGAAGCTGTTTGCCGCCGATGTCGATTCACAGCGTGTGGCCGCGATCATCCTCGAGCCCGTGCAGGGCGAAGGCGGCTTCTGTCCCGCGCCGGCGGCCTTCATGAAGGCACTGCGCGAGATTTGCGACCAGCACGGCATTCTCCTGATCGCCGACGAGGTGCAGACCGGCTTTGCGCGCACCGGCAAGATGTTCGCGATGGACCACCATGAGGTGGCCGCCGATCTCGTCACCATGGCAAAGAGCCTTGCCGGCGGCTTCCCGCTCGCCGCCGTCACCGGCCGCGCCGAAATCATGGATGCACCGGCACCGGGCGGCCTTGGCGGCACCTATGGCGGCAATCCGCTTGGCATCGCCGCTGCCCATGCCGTACTCGACGTCATCGCCGACGAGGGTCTTTGCGACCGCGCCAACCAGCTCGGCTCGCGCCTGAAGCAGCGGCTGGAATCGCTGCGCGACAAGGTGCCTGAAATCGTCGACATTCGCGGCCCCGGCTTCATGAATGCGGTTGAATTCAACGACGCGACGACGAAGCTGCCGAGCGCGGATTTCGCCAACAAGGTGCGGCTGATCGCGCTCGACAAGGGGCTGATTCTTTTGACCTGCGGCGTCTATGGCAACGTCATCCGCTTCCTGTCGCCGATCACTATTCAGGATGGCGTGTTCAGCGAAGCGCTCGATATCCTCGAGGCATCGCTATTGGAGGCAAGCGCCTCCCATTAACAGGCGCGCCAACGTATTTTCCTTTATTTGCCGGCGCGAACTGCCGGGCAAACCCTGTCGGAGTGCAGACCATGTCCTTTACGACCGCAATAACCAAGCATGTTCCCTTCTCCTCGCGCCTCCTGCGCGCTTCCGGCTATATCAATGGCGCATGGACTGCCGGCGGCGCGACGAAGATATTCGATGTCATCAACCCCGCGACCGGCGAAGTGCTGGCCTCGCTGCCCGATATGGGTGCTGCCGAGACAACGGCTGCCATCGATGCTGCTTATGCCGCGCAGG
Source organism: Rhizobium sp. WW22 (assembly GCF_047041135.1). NCBI lineage: Bacteria > Pseudomonadati > Pseudomonadota > Alphaproteobacteria > Hyphomicrobiales > Rhizobiaceae > Rhizobium > Rhizobium sp. WW22. The sequence continues at coordinate 3,517,665 of NZ_CP178198.1, read as the reverse complement.
TCGCCTGGGCTGCCCGTCCGGCCAAGGAACGAGCCGCGATCCTGCGCAAATGGTTCGATCTGATGGTTGCCAACGCCGACGAGCTGGCGGCGATCCTGACCGCCGAAATGGGCAAGCCGCTGCCGGAAGCCAGAGGCGAGATTCTCTACGCCGCTTCCTATGTCGAATGGTATGCGGAAGAGGCCAAGCGCATCTACGGCGAAACCATCCCCGCGCCCTCCAATGACAAGCGCATGGTCGTCATCAAGCAGCCGGTCGGCGTCGTCGGCACGATCACACCCTGGAATTTCCCGGCGGCCATGATCGCCCGCAAGATCGCGCCGGCGCTGGCCGTCGGCTGCACCGTGGTCTCGAAGCCCGCCGAACAGACGCCGCTGACGGCGATCGCGCTTGCCGTGCTTGCCGAGGAGGCAGGCATTCCCCCAGGCGTCCTCAACATCATCGTCGGCATCGATGGCCCGGCGATCGGCCGCGAACTTTGCGGCAATGCGAAGGTGCGCAAGATCAGCTTCACCGGCTCGACGGAAGTCGGCCGCATCCTGATGCGCCAGTGCGCCGACCAGATCAAGAAGGTCAGCCTCGAGCTCGGCGGCAATGCGCCCTTCATCGTTTTCGACGACGCCGATCTCGATGCCGCCGTCGAAGGCGCAATGGCTTCGAAATATCGCAATGCCGGGCAGACCTGCGTCTGCGCCAACCGCATCTATGTGCAATCCAATGTCTATGACGCCTTTGCCGCCAAGGTCGCCGCCAAGGTGGCCGAGCTTTCTGTCGGCGACGGCTTCAAGCCAGGTGTAACTGTTGGGCCGCTGATCGACGAACAGGGTGTCGCCAAGGCTGAAGACCATGTTCGGGATGCCGTTTCGAAGGGCGCGCGCGTCGTGACGGGCGGCAAGCGCATCGAAGGCGCCGGCACCTTCTTTGCGCCAACGATCCTGACAGGCGTCGACCGTAGCATGAAGGTCGCACGCGAAGAAACGTTCGGTCCTGTTGCGCCGCTCTTCCGCTTCGACACCGTCGAGGATGTCATCGCCCAGGCAAACGATACCGAATTCGGCCTTGCGGCCTATTTCTTCGCCGGCGACCTCAAGAAGGTCTGGCGGGTGGCCGAGGCGCTGGAATATGGCATGGTCGGCATCAATACCGGCCTGATGTCGTCGGAAACGGCACCTTTCGGCGGCATCAAGCAATCCGGCCTCGGACGCGAAGGCTCGCGCCACGGCGCCGACGACTATCTGGAAATGAAGTATCTCTGCATCGGCAACCTGTAGCCGGCTATCAGGTTGAGGTGATATGAATGCGGCCCTGCCACAGGCGGGCCGCGCTCAGCCGGTCGGTGTAAAAGGCGCCGGTATCGAGATTGAGCCTGAGACCATTGACTTCGGCCCGTTGGACTGGCGTGTGGCCGTGGATGATCAGCTTCGGCAGCGGCTGCGCGCTGTCGTAGAAACGCGAGCGGATGAAGACCAGGTCATCGTCTTGCTGGTCGGCAATCGACCGGTCGGGATCGATGCCGGCATGAACGAACAGCGCCTTGGGCGTGTCCAGCAGGATCGGCAGGCTACGCAGGAAATTAACGTGATCGTCGGGCAGCCAGGTTCGAATGAACGTATCGAGCTTCTTCCGCTTGGGATATAATTGCTGCAAACGAGGGATATCCACGCCATAGGAGGCGAGCGTCGCATCCCCGCCGAGCGCCACCCAATCCTCAAGCGATATCTCTCCGTCGACATAGGAAAGCATCTCCATCTCATGATTGCCGGTCAGGCAGATGCGGTCGAAACCGTTCGGCGGCGGCGCCATCAGCCGGCTGACGACCTGCGCCGAGGCAGGACCGCGATCGATGAAATCCCCCAGCATGATGATGAGCTTTCGGCCGGGAAATCCCGCCGCGTCGGCAAAGATCTTGCGCTCCAGCGCGCTCAGGAGATCGTAACGCCCGTGGACATCGCCGATGACGTAGGTGGGCATGTCGAGGTGTTCGAGCCATTCCCGGCGTCGACGATGGCCGAAGCCATTGGTCATTTTTTCGCGTATCCTGGACGCCGCCATGAAACTGCCTTTCGAGCGCACACCCCGGAACGCCTCAACTGTGTCTGCAAAAAGAACTCAAAAGCGACGATTCTTTGCCAGAAAGGCGGAAATTATCGCTGGTGACGGTTCTGGCAGCAGGACCGAACCTGCAGCACCAACCCGCCTTGCGGCAAAGCGTCCCGAACGGCACCTTTATGCATGGAGAAAGTTGACAGTGCGTATCCGCAATCTTATCGCGCTACCCACGCTGGCGCGAGACCTTCCGCCGTCGACCCTGGAAACCCAGATATTGGGGCCTCGGCACGAGGGCTGCCGCCTCAAATTGGAACGTCCCATTCATGGCGACTGTAAACTTATCGTGAAGCCCTGATGGATACGACGACAGCGCTCCAACTCTGCCGCTTTCTGCATGATGCATCCCTGATGCTTCTATGGGGCGCATGCGCCTATCTCTCTCTCCTCGTACCAAGAGCACTTGCCGACACCGTTTGGCGCATGATTGCAAAACCGTTTGTGCTGATTGTCATGGTTGCGGCTTTAACGGCACTGGCCGCACTGCCGGTGACGACGGCGAATATCGGCAGCGGCTGGAGCGATGCGCTCGATGCCGGCATGATCCATGAAGTGGTTTTCGAAACAACGGTCGGGCTCGCCTGGCAGGCGCAGATGCTGGCGGCCATCGTGATGATTTGCGCCTTGCTGCCGCCACAGAACTGGCGCCGCCACAGGCTGGCCCTGGGCGCCAGCATTGGCCTTGCCTCTCTGTCATTGACTGGGCATGCCTCGATGCTGGAGGGATGGTTGCAGCAGGTGCACCGGGCCAATGATATCCTGCACGTGCTTGCCGGCGGCGGCTGGCTGGGGGCGCTGGTGCCGCTGATCCCAATCCTCAAGCTTCTCGGCCAGCCGGAATATAGGGCGGAAGCGCAATTCGCGCTGCGCCGGTTCTCCAATGCCGGTCACGTTGCAGTCGCACTGGTCATTCTCTCCGGCATCGTCAGCACGCTACTGGTCCTGAAACGCCTGCCAACGGACTGGTCTTCGCCGTATCAGAAGTTGCTTGCCATCAAGATCGCCCTGGTTGCCATCATGACGGTGCTGGCCATTATCAACCGCTACGTCTTCGTTCCCTGGATCGGCCGCAAGCCGGGCCGGGCGCTGCTGGCCCTCCGGCTCGGAAGTATCTCCGAGATCGTGATCGGCATTATCGTCATCGCGCTGGTTGCCGTCTTTGGCATGATGGAGCCAGTCTAGCCGCGGAGCGATTTCACGACCGACCGAACGGCCGCCGGATCTTGTGTCGTCGGCTTGTATTCCAGGCCCACCCTGCCGCGATAGCCTTGGGCGTACAGCCAATCCAGCCGTTCCGCCAGATCGATATGGCCTGTGCCGGGATCGTTGCGGCCGGGATGATCGGCAACATGGAGATGGACGATGCGGTCGATGCGATCGCAGATCACCTGCTGCGTGTCCTCGCCCATGACGGCCGAATGATAGAGATCGTAGACGATACCCACTTCCGGGCGGCCGACCTCGTCGACAATATCGAGGCCCTCCGCCGTCGAAGACAGGTAGTAGCCGGCATGGTCTATCTTCGTGTTCAACGGCTCAAGGCCGAGCCGGACGCCGGACCCTTCGAGAATGTCAGCACCGGCACGAAGGGTAGCGACGATGGCCGCGCGCTGCTCGGCGCGGGAAAATTCTGCCAGTTCATCGCCGGCCTGCGCGATCAGAACTGGCGCGCCGAGGCGCTGGGCGACAGCAACGGACTCCCGCAGTCCCTTCAGCCAAATTTCTTTGTTTGCCGGATTCGTCAACGCGATCATAGGCTCCGCCACCATGCCGGACACCCCGATGCCGGTTTCGGCGACGGCAGCTGCAATTGCGTCCAGATCCTTGTTCGTCCAGTGCCAGAACTCGACCGCGTCGAGTCCCGCCGCCTGTGCAAGCCGGATACGATCCGCAAAAGCATCGCCATCGCGCGCAAACAACCACTCGATACAGGCCGAAAACTGTCGCATGAGATCCTCTTCCCTCGATTTGGTCAGGAGCAATGCGCGAGATCATGCGCAACCGCAAGCTTCTCTAGCGATGATATTGCTGTGGCAGCCGCGGCATCGACGGTTTGATGGCCTCTAACTTCACCGCAGAGAGCACGCGCATATCACGGCGGAAATCGGAAGGCGACATCCCGGCAATATGGCGGAAGGACTTGTTGAAAGCGCTGATCGAACCGAAGCCGCTATCCATGGCGACCTGCAGCACATTGGCGCCGTCGCGCATCAGCATCGCCTGCGCCCGCGAAAGGCGCAGCAGGTTCACATATTTGGCCAGCGTCATGCCGGTGGATTTCTTGAAAAGATTCATCGCGTATTTTGGATGCAAGTGTGCCGCCTTGGCGATGTCAACCGTATCGATGTCATGCAGAAAATTATCGGCGATGAAATCACACATGCGCGCCAGGCTGCGCGAGGATTGCGGATGAGCCTGGTCATTGGCCGCATTTCCAGTCTTTTCCGGAACCATGCGATAGGGCTCGAAAGCGATGCGCTCCAAACGCAGCAGGAGTTCCGCGACGGCATGTTCCGCCTTGGCGCCGTCGCCGGACATGACATAGCGGTGCCATCGGGCGAAGTTCTCGTCATCGGCGGCATCGGTCGCCGAGCTTATCAATGCCTGCCCACGAATAAGACGGCCGGAGATATCAAGCGGCAGCCGCAAGCGGAAAAAATGCACGAGCGGCAGATGCGCGCCTGCATAGATCGAATCGTCGGACAGTTCGTCCAGCTGGTGCGGCTGGCCGCCCCAGAAAAGACAGATCTCACCGGCTCGCAAAGTAAGCTCGTGATCGCCTATGCGGTAGTGCACGGTCCCGCGGACAATGTAATTGACTTCCACCTGTGCGTGCCAATGCGGCTTTGCCATCGGCAACGGCTGGTTATGAAACATCTGCAGGACGTTTGGGAGCCCTTCGACACTGCTCGCACCCGGCTGATAAACTGCCCGTTGACCCACCTTACTTTTCGCCAAGTCGATGTTCCCTTTTTAGGAGACAGAAGCGTACCGGCGGATAGTTTAAGCGTGTTCTACTGAGGACGGCAATTGAAAAGGGAGGATTTTCAATGCGTTTAAAACTTGCTGGAGCGACGGCACTTGCTGCCCTGCTTGCTTCCGGTTCTGCCTTTGCTGAGCAAACCACCATTACCGTATGGAGCTGGAACATCGCCGCATCGGCGCTGAAATCGACGGTCGAGGGATTCAATAAGAAAAACCCTGACATCAAGGTCGAGGTTCAAGACATCGGCAACCCAGGGGTCTTCGACAAGATGCTGGCTGCCTGCGCTGCCGGCGGCGATGGGCTGCCTGACGTCATGTCGATCGAAAACCACAAAGCTTCGATCTTCTGGAACCGCTTTCCAGACTGCCTGACCGATCTCACGAAGCTCGGCTACAAGGATGAGCTGAAGAAGCAGTTCCCGGAATTCAAGCGCGCCGAGCTTGAGGTCGGCGATGCCGCCTATGCGATGCCGTGGGATTCCGGTCCGGTCACCATGTTCTATCGCCGCGACATGTATGAAAAAGCAGGCGTCGATCCGGCAACCATCAAGACCTGGGACGATTTCATTGCCGCCGGCAAGAAGATCTCCGCCGCCAATCCGGGCGTGATCATGACGCAGGCCGATCTCAACGGCGACACCGAATGGTTCCGCATGCTCGCCAACGAACAGGGCTGTGGGTATTTTTCAGGTGACAGCCAGAGCATCACCGTCAACCAGCCCGGCTGCGTCAAGGCATTGGAGAAGGTAAAGGAAATCAACGACGCGGGCCTGATGAGCGCCGCGAACTGGAACGAGAAAATCCAGGCGAACACGGCAAGCAAGGTGGCGTCGCAGCTCTATGGCGGCTGGTATGAAGGCACTATCCGCTCCACCTCGCCGGACCTTGCCGGCAAATGGGGCGTCTACCCGATGCCGAGCATGACGGCCGACGGCCCGCACGCAGCCAATCTCGGCGGCTCGTCGCTCGCAATCGCCAGCGGATCCAAGCACAAGGAAGCCGCCTGGAAGTTTCTCGAATACACACTTGGCACCAATGAGGGCCAGGTGACCATGCTGAAATCCTTCGGCCTCGTGCCGTCGCTGCTGACAGCGGTCCAAGATCCTTTCGTCAATCAGCCGCAGCCCTATTGGGGCGGGCAAAAGGTCTGGGCCGATATTCTCGCCACCTTGCCGAAAATCAACCCGAGCCCAGGCACCCAGTATTTCAGTGATGCCGATGAGGTCATAAAGGCTGTCCAGACGAAATATCTCGCTGGCGGCTATCCGAATGGCAAGGCCGCGCTCGACGATGCAGCCCAGCAGATCGCTTCGGCGACAGGTCTGCCGCTCGCGAAATGAGTGACACTACCGGGCGTGCCTCCCAAGCCGCGCCCGGCATCCCCGCCGCCCTAGAATCAAAGAAGTAGCGCGTGACGTCGTCCGAAAACCGCCTACACTTTTCGGCGTCACGCTCTAGGAGCGGCGGGGATGTGATGTCACGCATCATTTTCCTGCGCTAAAGGAGAAGGCTTTCATGCGGTTGCGAAACCGGAGCGCCTATGCGTTCCTTGCACCCTATCTTCTGGTATTCGCCGCTTTCTGGGTCTGGCCGATCATCGATTCGTTCCTGATATCGTTCCAGAATACACGGGTTAATCCCTGGACCTTCAATCTGTCGCTCAATTGGGGGCGGCTGTTTGGCGACCCGGCATTCTACAATGCGCTTGAAAACACGCTGATCATCCTGATCGTTCAGGTGCCGGTCATGATAACGCTCGCCACCGTCATGGCGGTGCTGCTGAATTCGCCGTTGTTGAAGGCGCGTGGCATTTTTCGCTTTGCTTTCTTCGCGCCCGTGGTTGTCGGAGAAGTGGCCTATGCTGCCGTCTTCCGCCTGATGTTCAATGTCGACTTCGGCATCATCAACAAGCTGCTCGGCGGCGTGGGCATAGCGCCGGTGTCGTGGTTTGCCGACTCGCATGCCGCAATGGTACTCATCGTTATCGCCGTCACCTGGCGGTGGGCGGGTTACAACGCCATCATCATCCTTTCCGGGCTGCAATCGATCCCAGAGGATGTTTACGAGGCCGCGACCCTCGACCGCGTCAGCCGCTTCAAGCAGTTCATCCACATCACCCTGCCACTCCTGAAGCCGATCATCCTCTTCTGCGTCGTCCTGTCCGTCATCGGCACCATGCAGCTCTTCACCGAACCATATCTGATCACCAATAGAGGAGGCCCCGGCGGCGGGACGGAAACGCTCGGCCTGCTGCTCTATCGCCAGGCTTTCCAGTCCACCAACTTCGGCTACGCCTCAGCGATCGCCTATACGATGGCGGCGCTTGCGGTGGCCATCTCTCTTCTCAATCTCTGGGTGGGGCGCGAACCGAAATGAAATCAAAGTCCAAATCCACTCTGATCCGCTCCATCGCCTTGCACGGCCTGCTGGCGCCGCTCGCCATCATCTGGCTGTTTCCGATCTGGATGATGTTCGTCTTCTCGACCATGCCCGATTACGGCATTTTCAGCCCCGGCATCGTCCTGACACCGTCGACTGGTTTCATGGATAACTTCCGGAACCTGCAGGCCGACACCAACTTCGTCGGCGCGATGACGATCTCCATCGTCGTTGCCGTCGTCTATACCTGCCTGTCTGTGCTGCTGACATCGATGGCCGGATGGGCGCTGGCGCGCTACCAGTTCGCCGGTCGTTCGGGCGTCATCGGCATCATCCTCGGCACGATCACGCTGCCCTACTCCGTCGTCATCATCCCGCAATTCATCATGGTGGCGCGCGATTTCGGGCTGGCGAACACGTGGGTAGCGCTGATCGTGCCGCCGCTCTTCAACTCGCTCGGCGTCCTCTTCATGCGTCAGGCCTTCTCGATGATGCCGGGCGAACTCTTTGACGCCGCCCGCGTCGAGGGCGTCAAGGAATGGCAGATCTTCCTGCGCATCGCCCTGCCGCTGGCGCGGCCGACGATGGCAGCGCTCGCCATTATCCTGTTCCTGGCTTCCTGGAACAATTATCTCTGGCCGTTGCTCATCAACTCCCGGCCGGGAATGATGACCGCGCCCGTGGCGCTCGGAACGCTGATCGGCCTCACCAGGGTCTCCTGGGGCGGCATCATGGCCGGTGCCGTGATGCTGACGGCGCCGATCCTCATCATCTTCGTTCTCCTGCAACGCCACTTCATCGCCGGCATTGCCGCCGGCGCAATCAAATAATTCCGGGAGACCCGTATGGCTGAACTGTCTCTTACCAATATCGTCAAACGCTACGGTTCGCTGGAAATCATCCACGGCGCCAATCTCGAGGTGAAGGACGGCGAATTCGTCGTCTTCGTCGGCCCGTCCGGATGCGGCAAGTCCACACTGCTGCGCATGATCGCCGGGCTGGAGGATATCTCCGGCGGCGAACTCAAGATCGGCGGCCGTGTCGTCAATGACGTGGAACCGGCCGATCGCGGCATCGCCATGGTCTTCCAGTCCTATGCCCTCTACCCGCACCTGACGGTCGAGCAGAACCTCAATTTCGGCCTCAGGATGAACGGCAATCCGAAGGCCGACACCGACCGTCGCGTCAAGCAGGCGGCCGAGATACTGCAGATCACGGAGCTCATGCAGCGCCGGCCGAAACAGCTCTCCGGCGGCCAGCGCCAGCGCGTCGCGATCGGCCGCGCCATCGTGCGTGAACCGCAGATCTTCCTGTTCGATGAGCCGCTCTCGAACCTCGACGCCGAACTGCGCGTGCAGATGCGCGTGGAAATCTCACGCCTTCACAAGAAGCTCGGCACCACGATGATCTACGTCACGCACGACCAGACGGAAGCGATGACGCTCGCCGACAAGATCGTCGTGCTGCGCGGCGGCAACATCGAGCAGGTCGGCGCCCCGCTCGATCTCTATGACGATCCGGCAAACCAGTTCGTAGCCGGATTCGTCGGCTCGCCGAAAATGAACTTCCTGCAGGCCGAGGTCGCGGATAGTCAGCAGGGCCGCATCGCCGTCGTGCTCAAGGGCCAGCGCGATATCCGTCTGGCCTTGCCGATCACGTCCGCCAAGGTGGAGGTCGGCCAGCCGGTGACGCTCGGCGTCCGCCCGGAACACTTCCTCGAGGCTGGGCGCGGCGATGTGGACATGACCGTCGATGTCGACGTCGCGGAGCATCTCGGCAATACCAGCTACATCTACGCCAATGTCGAAGGCGGCGAGCAGATCGTCATCGAGCGCGAGGAGTCCCGCAACACGGGCAATCGCGACAAGCTCACCGTGGCGCTATCGGCCGCCAAGACATTCCTGTTCGACAGCGCCGGCAACCGATTGCGATAGGCGCTAGAGCCGGATGAATTTAGGTCGGGTCGATCTAAAATCTGAATCCGCTCTAGAATCAAAGAAGTAGAGCGTGATGTCGTCCGAAAACCGCATACACTTTTCGGCATCACGCTCTAGCCATCCTCCCAAGACAGCATGCAGATTTAGGAAAGGATCGTTCCATGACCACTGAGACACCAATCCGCTGGGGCATCATCGGCCCCGGCAGGATCGCACAGACTTTTGCCGATGGTATCGCCCATTCCCGCAGCGGCAAGCTGGTGGCCATCGCCAGCCGCAATCCGGACAAGCCGGGCCTGGGCGACGGTTTCCCGGGCGCGCGCATCGTCAATGGCTATGAAGCCCTGCTCGCTGACAAGGAGATCGACGCCGTCTACATCGCCACGCCGCATACCGGCCATGCCGAATGGGCGATCAAGGCTATCCGTGCCGGCAAGCATGTGCTTGTCGAAAAGCCGATCGCGCTTTCCGCCTTTGATGCGGAAGCTATCTATTACGAGGCCAAGAAAGCCGGTGTCTTCGCCGGCGAAGCCTTCATGTATCGCGTCCACCCGCAGACGGCGAAGCTGATCGAGCTCGTCAAGAGCGGTGTGATCGGCGATCTACGCATCATCCGCACCTCCTTCGGCTTCAATATGGGCAAGGTCAATCCGGAACACCGGCTGTTTGCCAATGACATGGCTGGCGGTGGCATTCTCGACGTCGGCGGCTATCCGGTGTCGATGGCCCGCCTGATCGCCGGCGCGGTCGACGGCAAGCCGTTCCTCGATCCCGAAAAGGTATCGGGCGTCGGCCATCTCGGCCAAACCGGCGTCGACGAATGGGCTTCCGCCGTCCTGAAGTTCCCCAATAACGTCATCGCCGAAGTGTCCTGCTCGATCATGGCGAACCAGGACAACACGCTGCGCATTATCGGCTCGGATGGCCGTATCGAAGTCAAGGACTTCTGGTTCGCCTCCGGCCATAAGGGCGGGGTCGGCAAGATCGAGGTCATCAAGGGCGGCGAAACTCAGACGATCGAGGTCAAGGAGGAGCGCTGGCTCTATTCCTTCGAAGTCGATGCGGCCGGCGATGCCATCCGCGCCGGACAAAAGGAACTCGCGTATCCCGGCATCAGCTGGGCCGATTCGATCGGCAACCTCAAGGTGCTCGACCAATGGCGCGCTTCGATCGGCCTCGAATATGGTGTCGAGAAGGCAGCAAAGCGGACGAAGAACATCGCGGGCGCGACCGTCACGAAGGGCAACAGCATCCCGAAGCGCAGCATTCCGGGCATCTCGAAACCGGCATCGCTCGTCACGCTCGGCTTCGAGTTTTTCCCGAATTTCGCAGCCGCTTCGCTGACGCTCGACGCCTTTTATGAAGCCGGCGGCAACGCCTTCGACACGGCCTATGTCTATGGCGGCGGCAAGACGGAGAGCATCTTCGGCGACTGGCACACCAGCCGCAACGTGCCGCGCGAGGAGATCGTGCTGATCGGCAAGGGTGCGCATTCACCGCTTTGCTATCCGGACGTGATCGCCAAGCAGCTCGACCAATCCCTTAACCGCCTGAAGACCGACTATGTCGACATCTACTTCATGCACCGCGACAACACCGACGTTCCGGTCGGCGAGTTCGTGGATGCCATGGATGCAGAGGTGAAGGCCGGCCGCATCCGCGGCATCTTCGGCGGCTCAAACTGGACGCGCGCCCGTTTCGACGAGGCGATTGCCTATGCTCAGAAGAACGGCAAGGCGGCACCGGCTGCCCTTTCCAACAACTTCTCGCTGGCGGAAATGCTCGATCCGATCTGGGCTGGATGCGTTGCCGCCTCCGACGACGAGTGGAAGGCCTGGCTGAATGCCAAGCAGATCCCGAACTTCGCCTGGTCGAGCCAGGGCCGCGGCTTCTTCACCGACCGCGCCGGCCGCGACAAACGAGACGACGAGGAATTGGTTCGAGTCTGGTATTCCGACCGCAATTTCGGCCGCCGCGATCGGGCGATCGAACTGGCGCAGAAGCTTGGCCGCAGCCCGATCCACATCGCGCTCGCCTATGTCGTCGCCCAACCCTTTCCGGTGATCCCGCTGATCGGCCCGCGCACGGTCGCCGAACTGGAGGACAGCCTTTCGGCGCTCGACATCAAGCTGACGCCGGAACAGGTGAAGTGGCTCGAAGGCTGAGATAGGCCTGTCGTTCAAAGGCATTATCGACGCAAAAGGCCCATCCGGAAACCGGATGGGCCTTTTGCATATGCGTCGTTGATAATTGCCAAACGATCAGGCGGCGAAATCGAATGTCTTCGTATCCGCTCCTTCGAGGCGCAGCAGATAGGCCTTGCGCTCGAGACCGCCGGCAAATCCCCTGAGATCGCCTGCCGATCCCACTACGCGATGGCAGGGCGCGATGATCGAGATCGGGTTGCGGCCATTGGCGGCGCCGACGGCACGGATCGCCTTTGCCGAGCCGATCTCAGTCGCAATCTGGCGGTAGCTGCGCGTTTCGCCGAAGGGGATGGCGAGCAGAGCCTGCCAGACCTTCTGCTGGAACTCCGTTCCGGCAAAGTCGAGCGGCAGATCGAAAACCTGTCGTTCGCCGGCGAAATATTCGCGGAGCTGCCGCTCGGTTTCCAGCAATACAGGATGGCTGTCGTCTTCTGCGACGACCAGCAGCGGCACGCGGCCCGGCCGATCATTGTCCCAGAGGATCGCGGCAAGTCCATCATCGCTGCCGACGAGTTTCAAGGCGCCGACAGGCGAGTCCATGATCCGATAGACATATTGCTTTTCCGCATTTTTCGAAGCTTTGGTCATGCCGATATCCTTTCTTTGAATTGCGCTTGCGGCATCGGGCGAGATTGCCTCCGATGGAGCGCTTATGTCCGCATTGGACCTCAAATGAGACGCTCCAGCCACCCGAAAACAGATAGGGGGCAGCGAAATCCCGGCATTTCCCGATCCCTGCTGGCAGTTCAGATGGCGCAGGCGGCGTGGTCACGTTTGGGAAACGGGTTGAATTTGTGTAAAACCAAGGGGAGACAGATCATCAGTATGCGGAGCTCGAATGACAGTTCGCCCGCCACGCAACTTCAATCCATCTCAAACCAAAGAAACCGGCCTCGGCATTCTTGAGTATGAGATGCTATCGGAACGCGCCAGCACGCTCGGCCATCATGGCATGAAGGTGGAAGCGGCGCTTGCAGCCTTGCGGGAGGGCGAAGCCAAGGGCAAGGCGGGCGTGGAGCACGAGCGGCTGGTGGATACCGCGGCGCAAGCCGTCTGGGGAATGTTCATCCATCGCGAGATCTGCGGTCTGCGCAACGGCCGCGATGTCATCCAGCGTTATGGCATTCCGAATAAAGTGCTTGCGCGCCTCGGGGCCAGCCCGAGACATCCCTGAATATCAGGATTTCAAGATCGCCGAAAAGCGCGGATCGAAGGCGTGGCCGATCGGCTCAGCCGCCGCACCGCGCGCCACCGCCCAGGGATCGGTCATGCCGAGCTGCAGGCGCGGCAATAATCGATCCGGGCGATCGGCATTGGAGGGCAGGAGCGGCTGCATGGCGGCAATCAAGCGGGTTGCGAGCGCAATGGGCGCACCGCCGCAGAGGATCACCGTCTGCGGATCGAAGATGGTTTCGATGAGCTGCACGCTCCAGCGCAGGTCGATCGCTGCCCTTTCGATCCAGGCGAGAATATCCGGATCGTCTGCCGCAGCGCGCTTGTCTATCAGCGAATAGAGGTCCGGCGCCATCGGATCGACGCCGAGGTGATCATACAGAGAAGCCAGCGAGGCGCGATGCTCCAGCTGGGTCTGTTTTCCGCCTGATGTCAGCAGCGCCATGCCGATTTCGCCGGCATTGCCATGGGCGCCGCTATAGAGCTCGCCGCCGAGGATCAGCCCGGCACCGATACCATAGCCGACATAGAGGCAGACGGCGTGATCGAGCCCATGCGCGGCCCCGACCATGCGCTCGGCGGTCGCGCAGGCAGCAGCGTCGTTCTGCAGGGTGACGTTGAGGCCCGTGCCGGCCGACAGGGTTTCGAGCAAGGGAAAGCGCTGCCACGGGCCCATCATCCAGGGATTGTCGGCATCATCCTGTTCGATGCCGAAAGGGCCGGGCATAGCCACGCCAAGGCCGACGAGGCGCTTTTCCGCCTGCGCCACACGCTGTTTGAGCTCGGTGCGCACGTCCTCCACCAATTGCAGAACGACAGGGGTGCCGGTCGTCGGCCCGCCGGCCGGCAGGTTCGCTTCCTTGCGAATGAGGACATTACCGACGAGATCGACGGCGATGGCACGGGTGATATGCCGGTCGATCTGCAGGCCGATGGCGAAAGCACCTTCCGGCACGAGGCCATAGGGAGTCGAGGGCTGGCCGCGGCCGCGTCGCACCGTTTCTCTTGATGTCACCAACCCGTCGTGCTCCAGCTCCTCGATGATGTTGGAGACTGTCTGCTTTGTCAGGCGCGTGGCGCGTGCAAGGTCGGCGCGGGAGAGCGCGCCGTTCAGCCTGAGGGCGTCGATGATCACCCGCCGGTTATGGGCGCTGGTGCCCTCGTGGTTCGTTCCGCTCGTAGCCCTGATCGGGCGAATATCGTTCATCTGCTTTTGCCTCTTGACAGCAATAGAATATTGAAGAACAAATTAGTCAAGACAATTGACTTAAAAGAAACCACAGAGTTTCATCAGGGAACAAAACGGAGCCTTATGGCTCCAGAGACGCGCCGATCGATGCTCGGCGGCCAGCCCGGCCAATTGCCTGCTCGACAACCGATGGCGACGCTTCAGCCGCCATTGGAAAAATCGCGTGACTGTCAAAAAGAACTGGAGGATGGAATGTTGAAATCATTGAACAAGACATTGCTCGGCGCAGCGCTGATCGGCGTATCCTTCGCCCCGCACGCCTTTGCCGAGACCACGATCAATGCCCTCTTCATGGCGCAGGCTGCCTATAGCGAAGCCGATGTGCGCGCCATGACGGATGCCTTTTCCAAGGCCAATCCTGATATCAAGGTCAATCTCGAATTCGTCCCTTATGAAGGCCTGCACGATAAGACCGTGCTGGCTCAAGGGTCCGGCGGCGGCTATGACGTCGTGCTCTTCGACGTGATCTGGCCGGCCGAATACGCGACGAACAAGGTTCTGGTCGACGTTTCCTCGCGCATCTCCGACGATACGAAGAAAAGCGTGCTGCCGGGCGCATGGACGACGGTCCAGTATGACGGCAAGTCCTATGGCATGCCCTGGATCCTCGATACCAAGTACCTGTTCTACAACAAGGACATCCTGGAAAAGGCCGGCATCAAGACGCCGCCGAAGACCTGGGACGAACTGAACGAACAGGCGAAGATCATCAAGGACAAGGGTCTTCTCGCCACCCCGATCGCCTGGAGCTGGTCGCAGGCCGAAGCCGCGATCTGCGACTACGCGACGCTCGTCAGTGCCTATAAGGGCGACTTCATCAAGGATGGCAAGCCCGACTTCCAGACCGGCGGCGGCCTCGATGCCCTGAAATACATGGTCACCAGCTACAAGTCCGGCCTCACCAACCCGAACTCGAAGGAATTCCTCGAAGAGGATGTCCGCAAGGTCTTCGAAAACGGCGACGCCGCCTTCGCGCTGAACTGGACCTACATGTACAACATGGCCAACGACCCGAAGGACAGCAAGGTTGCGGGCAAGGTCGGCGTCGTGCCGGCACCGGGTGTGGCCGGCAAGAGCGAGGCTTCGGCCGTCAATGGCTCGATGGGCCTCGGCATCACGTCCGCCAGCAAGCATCCGGACGAAGCCTGGAAGTACATCACCTTCATGACGTCGCAAGCAACGCAGAACCAGTATGCCAAGCTCAGCTTGCCGATCTGGGCATCGTCCTATAGCGACCCGGCCGTGACAAAGGGCCAGGAGGAACTGATCGCGGCCGCCAAGGTCGGCCTCGCTGCCATGTATCCGCGTCCGACGACACCGAAATATCAGGAATTGTCGACCGCACTTCAGCAGGCGATCCAGGAATCCCTGCTCGGCCAATCTTCCCCGGAAGATGCGCTGAAGTCGGCAGCCTCCAACAGCGGTCTCTGATAGTCTTATCGGGCGGCCAAGCGCCGCCCGCCTCTACCCTCCATGAAGAATGAAAGAAGAGGCCCGCCATGTCCGGCACCTCGATGACAACTCGCGCCTGGCTTTTGATGCTGCCCCTGCTAGTGGTGATGATCGCCGTCATCGGCTGGCCTCTCGTCGATACGGTCGGCCTTTCTTTCACCGATGCGAAGCTTGTCGGCACCGGCGGCAATTTTGTCGGTATCGACAACTATGCAAAGATGCTGGCGAATTCCAATTTCCAGCGCACCCTGATTACCACGGCGTGGTTCGCAATCGTCTCCGTCGCCGCCGAAATGGTACTCGGCGTGCTGGCCGCGCTGCTGCTGAACCAGGACTTCAAGGGCCGGGGCGTGCTGCGCGCGCTGATGATCCTGCCCTGGGCGCTGCCAACCGTCGTCAACGCGACGCTCTGGCGGCTGATCTACAATCCCGAATATGGCGCGCTGAACGCGGCACTCACCCAACTCGGCCTCATCGACGCCTATCGCTCCTGGCTCGGCGAGCCGGGCACGGCGCTGACGGCACTCATCGTTGCCGACTGCTGGAAGAATTTCCCGCTGGTGGCGCTGATTGCGCTCGCCGCCCTGCAGGCAGTGCCGCGCGATATCACCGCCGCATCGCTGGTCGACGGCGCCGGGCCTTTTAAGCGCTTCCGCTTCGTGATCCTTCCATATCTTGTCGGGCCATTGATGGTCGCGTTGGTGTTGCGCACCATCGAGGCTTTCAAGGTGTTCGACATCATCTGGGTGATGACCCGCGGCGGTCCGGCAAACAGCACGCGCACGCTGTCGATCCTCGTCTACCAGGAAGCCTTCTCCTTCCAGCGAGCGGGGTCAGGCGCATCGCTCGCCCTCATCGTCACGCTGCTGGTTACGGTGCTGGCCGCCGCCTATGCCGCCCTTGTTCGCAAAACCGCAGGGAGTGCCACCTGATGGAACGCAAGAGCCCGCTCTTTACCTGCTTCATCTATATCTGCGCCATCCTGCTCGCCATCGTCATCCTGGCGCCGATCGCCTGGCTCTTCATCATGAGCATTTCGCCGGCTGCCGATCTTGCCGCCAAGCCGCTGCGCTGGTGGCCGCAGACGGCGGATTTCTCGCGCTACAGAGTGCTGCTATCAACGCTGGAAAACAGCGAGGGCGCGGCTTTCACCTCGTCGCTGCGCAACAGCATCGAAGTCGCCGGTATGGCGACCATCGCCGCTATTGCGCTCGCCATCCCCGCCGGCTGGGCCGTGTCGCGCACGCCGTCCGTCGGATGGTCGCTCTCCATGGTCATCGCCACCTATATGCTGCCGCCGGTGGCGCTCGCCGTGCCACTCTATATGGGGCTTGCCTATCTCGGCCTGCTCAACAACGTCTTCGGCCTGGCACTCGTCTATCTGACGATTCTTGCGCCGTTCACGACCTGGCTGATGAAATCCGGCTTCGATTCCATTCCGAAGGAAATCGAGGCTGCGGCGATGATCGACGGCGCCGGGCTGTTCCAGACGCTGAAGATCATCACGCTGCCGCTTGCCATGCCCGTGACGGCGACCTCGGCGCTCTTCGCCTTCCTGCTTGCCTGGGATGAATTCTTCTACGCGCTGCTCTTCACGTCAGACCAGCGCGCCAAGACGCTCACCGTCGCCATAGCGGATCTGGCCGGCGGCCGTGTCTCGGATTACGGACTGATCGCGACTGCCGGTGTGCTGGCCGCCCTGCCCCCGGTGTTGATCGGCCTTGTCATGCAACGTGCCCTGATCTCGGGCCTTACCAATGGCGGCGTCAAAGGATGACCATGACCAAGGAGAACACACGCCCCGAAGGCCTTGCCGCCATCGACCGCGAAATGGCTCGCCAGCACGCCGACGCGCTTGCCTCCTTCGCAGCTGCCGCCAATATGGCGGCCAAGGCCGCCGCTTCGCTGAAGCGCACAGGCAAGCTCTTGCTGCTCGGCATGGGCGGCTCCCATGCCGTCAACCGCGCCGTCGAGCCACTCTATCGCGCCGCCGGCATCGATGCGATCGCACTGCCGCTCTCCGAGCAGCTCGGCCAGCCATTGTCGTCGGATGGACGCACGGTCTTCATGACCTCGCAATCCGGGGAAAGTGCCGAGGTCGTGCGCTGGTTCAAGGAAACGGGCGGTACTGCCGACACGTTCGGCCTGACGTTGGAGGGCAGCTCCTTCCTCGCGAAGACAGTTCCCTCCCTCGTCGGCGTTGGCGGCACCGAGCTTGCCTTTGCGGCAACCCGCAGCCTCACCGTCACCTTCGCGCTGCATCTGGCGATCTTCGCAGCCCTCGGTCAGGATCCGGCATCTGCGCTCGCCGTGCTTCGTGCCCCGGAGACGCTCGATATTAAGCCGGCTCTCGCGGCTCTCGCCAATGTCGCGACGGTGGTTACCTCAGGCCGCCGCCTGCAGGGCGTTGCGGAGGCGCTGGCGCTCGGTCTCACCGAGCTTTCCCGCCGTCCCTGCTTCTCGCTTGAAGGCGGTCAGCTGCGTCACGGGCCGATGGAAATGCTCGGGCCTTCGATCGGCGTCGTCCTTTTCCGCGGCAATGATGCGACGGCTGGTCTCGTGACGGCCATGGCCGTTTCCGCCGTCGAGACGGGTGCGCCCGTAATCGTCTTCGACGGTTCGCAAGAAGAGCCTGTGTCTAGCTGCGTCACCCTGCGCTTCAAACCGGAAACAGGCATTGCCGCCGTCTTCCAGATGCTGCCCGTTGCCCAGTTACTGATGATCGCCTTTGCCGACGAGCGGGTGGAGAATGCCGGCACGCCGGTGCGCTCCGCCAAGATCACCCGGAGCGAATGAATGAAGCCGCTTGCAGTCATCGGCAACGTCAATATCGACCTGATCCTCGGGCCGGCGGCACCTTGGCCGAGGGCCGGCACCGAGATCATCGTCGATCATGACGAGCTGCGAGTCGGCGGTCAGGCGGGCAATAGCGCGCTTGCCTGGGAAGGCCTTGGCGTCGATTACGAGATTGCCGCCAATGTCGGCAGCGACCAGTTCGGACGCTGGCTCAGCGAAGCCTTCGGGGCGCGCAGCAGCAAATGGCCGGTGCGTCCGGAGGGCACGACGCTCTCGGTCGGCATCACCCATCCCGATGGCGAGCGCACCTTCTTCACGACGCGTGGGCACCTGCCGCGGTTCAATATCGATGACGTGTTTGCGGTTCTCGACGGCAACAGGCTTGCCGGTGGTTATGCGCTTCTGTGCGGCGCCTTCCTCACAGAAGATCTCACGCGGGACTACGATGCCCTGTTCGACTGGGCCGACAAGCATGGGATCACCGTCGCGCTCGACACCGGCTGGCCACTCGACGGCTGGACGGATACGAATTGCAGCGCGACCCGTGACTGGCTTGCGCGCTGCGGCGTGGCGCTCATGAACGAAGTCGAGACGACGACCTTAGCCGGCATGGACGATCCGGCCGAAGCCGCGCGCGCGCTCCATGCGTTGATGCCTCAAGGTGCCATCTTCGTCGTCAAGCGCGGTCCGGATGGCGCGATCGCCATCGATGCTGACGGCAATCTCGTTTCGGCCGCAGCGCCCCGCGTCACTGTCGTCGATACGATCGGCGCCGGTGATGTCTTCAATGCCGGCTTTCTGGCCGCCCTTGCCCGCGGCGAACCGCCTGCGGCCTGCCTTTCGGCGGGGACCGCGGTCGCATCCCGCGCCATTTCCACACTGCCGCGCAGCTACGGCCCGGCCCAAGCATCCGAGGAGGCCGTTTAATGAGCGCGCTCGAAATCCACAACATCCGCAAGAGCTACGGCGAAGTGGAGACGCTGAAGGGCATCGATATTTCGCTCGAAAGCGGCGAATTCCTGGTGCTGCTCGGCTCTTCGGGCTGCGGCAAGTCCACGCTTCTGAACATCATCGCCGGGCTTGCCGAGGCGACGAGCGGAGATATCCGCATCGGCGATCGCTCCGTGCTCGGCGTGCATCCGAAGGACCGCGACATCGCCATGGTGTTCCAGTCCTACGCGCTCTATCCAAACCTCTCGGTCCGCCGCAACATCGGCTTCGGCCTGGAAATGCGCAAGGTGCCTGCCGCCGAGCGCGACAAGGCGGTACGCGAGGCGGCGAAGCTCTTGCAGATCGAAGCACTGCTGGAGCGCAAGCCGAGCCAGCTTTCCGGCGGCCAGCGCCAGCGCGTAGCGATCGGCCGGGCGCTGGTGCGCAAGCCGGAGGTCTTCCTCTTCGATGAGCCGCTCTCCAACCTCGACGCCAAGCTGCGCATGGAGATGCGCACCGAGTTGAAGCGCCTGCACCAGATGCTGAAGACCACGGTCGTCTATGTGACGCACGACCAGATCGAGGCAATGACGCTCGCAACGCGCATCGCCGTGATGCGCGACGGCCGGATCGAGCAGCTCGGCACGCCGGACGAAATCTACAATCATCCGGCAACACTTTACGTCGCGACCTTCGTCGGTGCGCCGCCGATGAACCTTTTGAACGCGACCGCCGACCAGGGTTCGCTGCGCATCGACGGCACCTCGATCATCCTGCCGATGCCGTCGACGAAAGCGGCGATCAACCAAGGCCAGGAGCTGGTCATCGGCATCCGGCCGGAAACACTGCATCTCGATGAGGGCGGCAAGCTCGAAGCCATATGCGAAGTCGCGGAATTGACCGGCCCCGAACTGATCGTGACAGCGCAGGCGGGCTCGCAGCGGCTGATGGCCTGCCTGCCGCCGCGCACAGTGATTGCCGAAGGGCAGAGCCTCAAGCTCGGCTTCGACGCAGGCGCGCTGCATCTCTTCGATCGCGCCACCGGCCAGCGCTGCGAATAGATCTTCGCACCCTGGAGACATGATCGCTGAGGGTGCGCAGGTGGCCGCTGCGGTCCCCGCTGCAATAATTTTATTTCCGTAATGTTGCCGCAAGGCGGAGCGCCGAACCTGACGATGAAAATGATCGTCAGGAAAGAGCCATGTTTCAACTTCAACGCCGCGTGCGATGGCCTTTCGTCGGGCTTCAATTGAGCAATATCGCTCTGAATTCCAGCCATGCCTTTGCAGCCGTCCTCTATCCCTGGATCATGTACGATCTCACCCGTAGCGTCGTGTGCATGGCGCTGATCGCTTTCGTGAACGGCATGGTTCTTCTGATCGGCATGGTCTTTGGCGGCTATGTGGCGGAGATGCTGGGCACGCGCCACACCGCGCTCATCTCCGCGAAGATCGGCATGCTGGCGTCGCTGATGATCGCGATCCTCTATATGGCGGACTTCCTGCATCCGGGCACCTTCCTCCTTCTCAGCTTCGCAGGGTCGATACTCGACGGTCCGGCGACTGTCGCCACCGAGGCGAAGACGCCGGAAATCGCGCGGCTTTCGAGGCTGTCATCAGCCGCGGCGGTTTCCATCGACGATACGATCGATGGCCTCTTGCTGTTGACGGCTTCTGCCGCCAGCGCTTTCATCATTGCCGTCATCGGCCCGAAGGATGCGGCATGGTGGATCGTAATCGGCAATTTCATCGCCATGATGCTGCTGTCTTTCAGCCTGCCGCGGTTCCGGCTGGGGCCGGCGCCGAAGCTTGGCGATATCCTCCACGCCGGCAGGCGGTTCCGCACTGCAGCCGTGTCTTTGCCATTCGCTCTTTGCGCAAGTGCGGCGCTCGGCTTCTTCATGGTGCTGCAGATTTTCATCGTGCCGGCTGCCTTGCGCCTGCAGGGTGAATCGGTGGCGTGGCTCGGGCTCTTCATTGCAGCATCGGCGACGGGCACGATCATGATGAACCTGCATCTCGCATCGCGCCATGCCTTACCGGCGCCTACGGCTATCGTTTCCAAGGCTCTGCTCGGCCTAGCGCTTTCGATGGGCATTCTATGGATCGAGATTTCGCCGATGACGATGATGGTGGCCGGTCTCGTTGCCGGATTGGCGAACGGCTGGCTTTCACCCGCCTTCGTCGCGATCCTGCAATTGAAGCCGCCACGCGACTGCCGACCCCATGTGATGGGTCTTTCCTATTCGATCGCTCTGCTATTCCTGCCGGTCGAATACATGCTGACGGGCGCTGCGATGGGTCTGACCTCGTTTCGCACGGCCTGCATCTTTCTGGCATTCTTGCTGTCGCTGGGCGCGGCCGTCGGCGCGGCGTGGGTGGAATCCGCTCGTGATGAGGAGCCGCAAGCAGTCGACTAAAACGAAGGATGGGCAGGTAGGCTGCGCGCAAGGACGCTGATCGGTCAAGAAATGAACTTCACGATCGAGATTGGTAGAGGCGCCATCATCAGGCAACGGACAAAGATCCTGCATACCCATCACGACGCTCCGACTGCTAGACCTTAAGAAATAGTTAAGGAAATCCGATCAACTATCTTAAAATACTAGATAATTTATGAATATTTTTCAATCCTGCAATGTACTCGCAATTCTCACCGGCAAAATGACCTCCATCTCCTGAAGGCGACCCGCTCCCCAAGGCGGTCGGTCCCGGAGAGCAGCAGGAACCGATGTTCGGTTCTCCAACGCAACTGAGACCTTGCGAGCGTCGAGAGTGGCGCATGGGTTTCGTATGGAGTTAGCAATGTCGCTCAGCGTAAAATCGATTCTGTTCGCGGCTCTGGCCATGGCGGCCGCAAACAATGCATCAGCCGCCGATCTTACCACCTACCAGGCCCCGGATGCCTCCGCCTATGACAGGCCGGCGGCCTTTCAGTGGAGCGGCGCCTATTTCGGTGCCCATGGCGGTATCGCCTCGCCTAAGTTCAATCCTTTCGCCAGCGGCAAGGGGCTGACCGGCGGCGTGCAAGCCGGCTACAATTTCCAGGTAGGACCAGGTATCGTCGGCGCCGAACTGGAAGGCTCCTATCTCGGAAACAACGAACTGCACGTACCGAACGGCAAGGTGGAAGAACGCTTCCGCGGCGCGGCCAAGGCCAAGGCCGGCCTGACCTTCGACCGCACGCTGGTCTATGGCACCGCGGGTCTGACGATGACGAAATTCGAAGGCGGCAAGGGCGTTTCCACCTCTGGCGGCTGGAAGCAGGGTTATCTTGTCGGCGGCGGCGTCGAACAGGGCTTCGGCGGCGGCCTGTCGGCCAAGATCGAATATAACTACGTCATGACCAACGACGTCTCCACGACGACATCGAGCGGCAAGTCGAAGACCGATCTGCGCGATCACGTCATCAAGGCCGGCCTGAACTATCGCTTCTGATCGCCGATTTGCAGAGGTCAGCATGTCCTAGTCAAGCCAGGGCATGCGCGAAGGAGAGCGGCGGAGGATGGCTGATCGAACCCCAAATCAGCGCTTTCGCCGCTTTCGATCATGAAAGTCAGCCGCGTCATGCGTACGCAATCGAACCATTCGCTGCCATCGCGTTTCGCACGATCGGCGGTCTTGCGGTTGCCCGAAAGTTGCCGGACAATCCCGGTGGAGAAGTGCAGCGAAGCGATGACTGATCCGCCAAGGGATCCGACTGCATGAGATGCCAAGCCCCGTGGTTCCATGTCAAAGCCTATGGTTACGGAGCCGGCCGGCCTTGCTGCTGGCAGGGCTGGATGGCGCTTGTTATCTATGCGCTGGTGCTGATGGCCTTTATCTTCGTCGGCGGGCCTAATGCGGATAGTCATCCAATCGGCTACGCCACAGCGATCATCGTCCCGACGGCATTGCTGATTTTCGTTGCCTGGTGGAAAAGCGATGCCCCATGGCGTTGGCGATGGGGCAAAATTGACGAACCAGGTCGGGATTGAGTTGTTCCCTTGCGAGCAGCGGAATCATCCGGCTTCCGCTGGGCCGCTAGAGGGATTTATTCGCATTCAAGCGAAGGTTGGCGAAAACTCGTTACATACCAATCGGGACCGGAGCCTCGGGTATAGAAGGTGTAGAAACATTCCGTATGCTCGACGTAACCTGGCGTTTCGGTGACTTCATAACGTTTGCCGCGACGTGTATCCCGGATTTCGCCGCTGGATTGGCCTGACACCACCTGCGTCTTCTGCTTGCGCCATTGATAGGCACGCGCGCCCGGGCCTAGATCATAGACATTATCCGGCGGACCATAGTCCAGCATCACGCTGCTGATCGGCGCGCCAATATAGCTCTTCATGATCTGCGAGGCACAGGCCGGCAGGATTAGCAGGACTATGAGCGCAGCAATTCCACGGGGGAGCTGCTTCATGCGAATGGCAGTCATCAGAACGTCCTTTGCAACTGGAGAGAGATTGCTGGCAGAGGTACGTCTCATGGATTACGGCAGCATTGCGCTTTGCGGCATCAGCCGCTTTTTGTCGGGCGCCCAAGGATCTGGCGGATGCCTTCCTTGCGGAAAGGCTGCGCCAGCTGGCCGAGAAAATTTTTCGCGACCTCGCCGCGGATGCCAATATCCGTCGAAGATGGTCGATCGGGATTGAAATAGGTGCCAAACAGCAGATCGAAGAACACGACATTCTCACCGTAGTTCGTGTTGCCCTCGCGCATGTCCTTGGAATGATGCCAGCGATGCAGTCGCGGCGTGCTGAAGATATAATCGAAAATACCGGTTCGCATATCGACGTTGCAGTGGGTGAGAATGCCCATGAACGCCGTGATCGCACCAAGCCACCAGAAAACCTGGAGCGGTGCGCCCAGCAGATAGATCGGCAGCTAGCTGAGGGCTACCTTGAACAGCGAATCGGCAATGTGGAAGCGGCCTGTGTTGACGACCCATAGCCTGATAACGCTGTGATGCAGCGCGTGAAAGCGCCAGAAGAACAATCTTTCATGGGCGATCCGATGCGCCCAGTAGAGGCCGAATTCCGCGACGACGACAGCGATCGCCACTTGAAACGGCATGGGTGGTGCCGTCGGCCACAGATCGAAGCGGGCACCGGCGAACGGCTGCAGCACAGTGGCCGTCAGCATCGGGAAAACGGCGCCGACTAGTGCAAACAGTTGCACCGCCCCCTTGGTCAGCAGCGTATGGGCGACGTTATTAGCCGTCTCGCCATCAGGAAGCAGCCAATGCCGCTCATAGGGAATATAGCGTTCGAGCAGCAAGAGCAGCAGCACCTCGCCGGTATAGACAAGCGCAAAGCCAAACATTGGCCGTTCGCTCTCGAAAGCGAAATGAGTGAGAAGCAGGCCAGAGAAGAACACCAAAGGCCAGGACGACAGCGAGAGGACCGTTTTCATTGCCAATCCAGCCAGTCCAGCAGCTCCCGGCAAGATCGGGGCTGGCCGTCGTTAAAACGCCCGTTGGTACATGGATTGATAAAGGATCGTCGTGTACGGCTATATTTTTCATCCGGCCAGTCGCGCCATCGGTCATGCCGCCAGGCGCGCCGCAACTCCTCGCAACTCTTCGGACGCCCGTCGCTCACGCGGCCATCGGTACATGGGTCATATCTATATTGAACGAGGAGAGGGTGCCGATTTCTGCGCTCCGAACCGAGTTCGGCGGCCGATAGAGAGGAGCTGCCGACCGCCAGGATGCAGGCCAAAAGAAGAAAAAACCGCATAACCACCCGCCTTTGATTGCTTTGATGCACGGATGGTCTGCGAAGCAGATTACGGGAGCATTGCGTTATTTCGGGAAAATGTGCGGCTAGCTTTTCGACAGACGATTGCCAGGGCAGCTGCGGGCTTGGCTAGTATTGCCATGGCTAGGAGCTGAGGGGGATAGATTATTGGTTGCGGGGGCCTAGCCCATGAAGACTTGTAGATTTTCAAGCCTCAGGCTGGGCTTGAGGCAATAATTTCGCTTTTTGCCGGCGGTCGGCATGACGGCGCACCGGGAACATATTTAATCGCCTAAAGCGAGGATGATCTGACGCCGGCGGCGAGCCGCCAAGCTTCAGGTGTGATGGTCATCGATCTTGTGAAGGCGCCAACAAAATTGACGACTTCCGGATATCCGCATGCTGCGGCTATGTCCGCAAGCGAGAGCTCACCATTCCGAAGCAACAGACAGGCGCGTTCCAGACGCGCTTCTCGAAGCCATTCGTGGGGTGTCATTCCCGTCGTCTCACGGAAAGCGCGGATGAACGCAAATCTTGGCAGATCGCAAAGGAGAGCGATCTCGCTGATTGAAACCTTAGCCGCAATCCTGCTTCTCAAAAGCTCTTTTGCGAGATGCTCCTGCTTCTTCGAAAGCGTCAGTCGGCGATCTGGCGTTCGAAGGCGTCCGTTCCCGTAGGTATGAGCCAGGTGAACGCCAATCGCAGTGGAGATCTGGTCCACAAAGAGGCGATTACTTTGCTGCCTTGCTCCACATCCAATCAGCGTGCGCAACAATCCGGCTAGCAGCGCATCCGGACGTGCGGTCGTGGTTGCCAGGGCAGAAACGTCTCCCAAGTCCGATTCTGCCGCGATCTCCTCAAGGTCAGAGCCCGAAATTTGCGCCAGAATAAAGTCAAACGAGCCGCTCAAATCGGCTTTGTAGGACTCGCGCAGATCACGAACATAGATGTGGCTCTCGTTAAAATCGTGAACGGTCGAGCGCTGCCCATCGAAAATCCGCCTGCGGTGACCACGCTGAACCGAAAGACCAATTAGATATCCATCTGCACCTGCCGGGGTGGTGACTCTTCCTGGTGCCGTTTTCGATGCCTTTCTGAAAAAGGTCATGTTACCGGCGAAAAGCTGCCAGTCCTCATCGAGCCTCTCCACCGTGCATCCGAAGGAATCCCTCTTATGTTGGACCCTGACGCCAAGTCCGTCCATCGCCATTGGTAGTGCCTCTCGGTTTCAACGAAACTCGGTAGAGCCCCGCCCCGCATTGTTCAGTTAGGTATAACTTGATGCCCGCGTCGAATCCATAGGTCGCCTCATATGCCGCTGCTCCGGGAGCTTCCGATGCCGAGCCGTGAAGTCGACATTATCGCACTTGACGCAAGCACCAGTAATCATCGAACGATTTTTTGCAAAGATTCGCTCAGTGAGTTTTCCTGTGCCGCCAAGCCGCGGGCGTGGAGCCCGTTTCGCGTGCAAAGACCTTGGTAAAATGGCTTTGATCGGTGAATCCGCATTCGGCCGCGATATCCTTGAGCGAGTGCGCGGACGTCGGCAGAAGGTCTTTGGCATGATCGATCCGGATTTTCATAAGCCATTGATAGGGCGTTATTCCAGTTGCTCTACGGAATTCCCGAGTGAAATGATTGGGCGATAGCCCGGTTGCAGACGAAATCTCGACTACACTCAGTTCGCGTCCTAAATTTTCGATCATGTATTCTTTAGCGGCCTTCTCCTGCTCCACCGATAGAGAGCTGGGCGAAACGCCGTTGCACATGAACTTATCGCAGTAATCGTGAAGCAAGTGAGCGCAGACTGCGAGCGCCATGGACTTCAGGAGCGCCGGCAGGACGAGGCCACTTGCGTCGAACAACGACACGAGAGCCGTTGCCAAATTTGACAGAACCTCATCCGGATGCCGCCTCTTGCAAATGAGCTTGCTATTTCTCGTAAAAGTCGAAATCCTTGCAATCTCCAGAAGAAGCGCCTTGGGCAGGACGAGCGCAAGAGCGTGGAGATCGCTATGCAATTCAAAGGCCGCGCCGTCGAAAAGATCGATGAGACATATTAATCCCCGTCGATAGGAATTGACGGCAGTGCGGGTACCGTATCGGTCGATGTCGGCGTGGAGCGCATCTTCAAGGTATATCATAAGGAGATAGGCATCCGAGGTCGGAATCCTTGCCTCCTGAAATTGGCCGCCCCCCAGAGTCTTTGTCAGCTTCGCCGCATAAAAGACAGCCGATTCCACTGGCACCACTTCCAGAACCGCCGCCTCCGGTATGCCGAAATAACTCCCGATACCCGCTCCGCTGAAATGTTCAGGGCTCAACCGTCTCTCCCGTCCAACCTTAAGCACATCAGCCCAGATACCCTCCTCCAGGCTAGAACATACTGGAACGGATATATTCGACAACTAGCAATCACAATCACAGCCGCCGCACCGCGCGCCGAGATTGCTCTTTCGGCGTGGCGTCTTTTTATGTGAGCATTTCGCGCAAATGTCGGCATCTAACGTTCTTTCCATCGCTTCTCAAGGTGCTTTCCATTAGGTCTCAGCTACGCCGACGTGACATGAAGCTCAAACGCTTAAAGCTTAGATTCAAGTGTTTGCACGCCGCGACTGCATGACCGAAGTCGCAGAACCGAAAGGAGGATTTCAAAAGGTCCGAAAGACTACCCCCGACAGACCGATCTTCGATCCGCGCGTCGAAAGGGTGATCAGTTTTGAACGAAAGGCTCGTTCTTTGACGCATAGCTCCGTCTTGTAAATTCCACCTATGGTGCGGCTAAAATCGCTGTGATAGCGTCCGGATAATTCAAAAAAACCTCAGTTCTTGCAACGGAGTTAGACGGATGCCAATCTTGACGGTCCGCGACGACACGCGTCTTTATTACAAGGACTGGGGCAGCGGTCCGGCGGTTTTTTTCAGTCACGGTTGGCCGCTCAGCAGCGATATGTGGGAAAATCAGATGATGTTTCTTGCATCCCATGGCTACCGAGTTATTGCCCATGACCGTCGTGGATTCGGCAGGTCGGATCAGCCCTGGCATGGCTATGACCACGACACGTTCGCAGACGATCTCGACGAGCTCATTCGCACGCTGGATCTAACTGAGGTCACGCTGGTGGGCTATGCCATGGGCGGCGGCGAAATCGCGCGCTACATCGGCCGCCATGGTACGGATCGGGTGGCTCGTGTCGTTCTCATTGGAGCAACCACTCCCAAGCTTGCACAGAGCGACGATTATCCATGCGGCGTTCCCGAGCCCGTCTTTGAGGGCGTGCGCGCCGGCTTAAGAGCGGATCGGGCCGAATTCATGCGCGGCTTTGCCCGGCTGTTTTTTGGCGCGGACCGTGACGGCACGACAGTTTCCGAAGGAAGTATGATCCAGTTGCACCAGATCGCCATGCAGGGTTCCTTGAAGGCGGCACATGATGCGATCACCGCATGCGCAGCCACAGACTACCGCGGCGATATCAAGCGGTTCAATGTTCCGGTGCTGATCATTCACGGCGAAGACGATGCATTCGTCCCGTTCAAGGCCACGGCCGAACAGGCTATTCAGCTCATTCCCGAGGCCGAGCTAAAGGTCTATGAACGTGCTCCGCATGGCCTATTGTTCACGCAAAAGGACAGGCTGAACCAAGACCTGCTTGGTTTCTTGCGGCGATGAGTATCGACGCGTCATATGAGGTGACTGCCGATGGCGGCCTCATTCATTTCATGCCGATGGGCATCCTCCGCCTCTCGGCGAAAGATGCATGGAATGTCATCGCCAACCTTCGGCCGATCGAAATAGGCAGTCACGCGTTCGAACTTAGTCAGGACGTCAGCTGCGCCCTTGGCAACGCGTGCCTTATCGAGCAAGCCAATCCTAGTGCCTGCGCACTGCTTCAGGTCAAAAATCCAGCGATGATCCTCATGCGGCCAATCGCATCGGTTCTCGCGGAAGATGCGCTAAAGCATTTTACGGAAGGCCTCTATCAACTCTTTCAAGGTCGAGCTGCGATCGCCTATGACGGCAATCTGACGGTTGCAGGCGGGGGCGAACATCAGGTCGCTTTCAATCTCTGGCAGGTTGAGCGGGACACTGCTTCACACGACATCTATCTGAGCTTCTCGAGCCTTCGTGAGAGAACATCGCTCGAGCAGACAAAGGATGGCCTGCAAAGCGACCTGGCGCGCTCGGCTCGCATCTCGCTGCTGGGAGAGATGACCGCCTCGATTGCCCATGAGGTCAATCAGCCGCTCGGGACCATCGTCGCGAGCGCCGAGGCTGGATTGCGGTGGCTGTCCAGGGATGAGCCTGACATCGCCGAGGCCAAACTCCTGCTCGAACGCATCGCCAAGAACGGCAAGCGCGCGGCCGACGTCATCACAACGATGCGGGCAATGGCCAGCAACAAGAAGTCGGAGCGCCTCCCGACCGACATCAATTCGGTCATCGAGGAAACGATCCTTCTCCTGCGAACCGATTTCGCCAAACGTCAGATCACCCTGCGCCTCGATCTTTCGCCCACGCTTCCACTTGTGAAAGCTGACAAGACACAGATCCTGCAGGTGATCGTCAATCTCGCCCTGAACGCCACCCAGGCAATGTCGGACGGACAGGCCTGGAACAGGACCCTGTGCATTCGCACCCGGCAGGGCGGCGCTGATGTCATCGTGGACGTCGAAGACAGTGGACCGGGGATTGATCCTCATGTTCGCGAGCGACTTTTCGATAGCTTTTTCTCCACCAAGGAAACTGGCATCGGCATAGGTCTTGCCATTTGCCGTTCGATCATAGAAGCGCACGGGAGCCGCATCGAGCTCCAGTCGACGCCCCACTTGGGAGCACGTTTCAGCTTTGGCCTTCCCGTGGAGCAGACGCACGCAGATGGATAGGCAGCAACAGCCTGCAGGACGGCATTGCCGAAGAACCAGCCTTCGTCTCAACCCGGTTTGGATATGAACACGACACCAATTGTGCATGTCATCGATGATGATCATGACTTGCGTCTTTCGCTCGACAGCTTGCTTCGCTCCGTCGGCTTGAAAACCGTGCTCCATGAGACGGTTCCAAATTTCTCCGTCTTCTCGGGCTCGGGCGGGCCTTGCTGCGCGCTGGTGGACGTGCGGCTGCCAGGCTTTAGCGGACTCGATTTCCAGGACCAGCTCCTGAAGAACGAGAAGTCCATCCCTTTGATCTTCATGACCGGTTTTGGAGATATCCCGATGACGGTCCGCGCGATGAAGGCTGGCGCCATCGACTTCCTTCCGAAACCTTTTAGAGATCAGGACATGTTGGACGCGGTGTCCCGAGCATTGGAGATCGACCGTCAGCGACGGTCAAAGGATTCCGAGGTGTCATCATTGCGAGCTCGCTACGAAGAGCTCAGCTCCCGCGAAAAGGAAGTGATGGCGCTGGTCGCGATAGGACTAATGAACAAACAAATCGCCGGCCGGTTATCCCTGAGCGAGGTCACGGTCAAGATCCATCGCGGCGCGGCGATGCGCAAGATGGACGCTCGCACGCTGGCCGACCTCGTCAAGATGGCTGAATCTCTCGGGCTGAACGAGGCCTAGCGCGCCCTATTCCGCAATCACGCCGATTTCCTTCAGGCTCGACGCGAGCTCCTCAAAACCGAAGGGCTTGGTGACGAAGCCTCGCGCACCGCAGCCGTAGGCCTTTTCCTCCAGGTTCGACGCGCCGCTTCCAGTCATCAGGATGATCGGCAGTTCCTCGACCTCATGACGGAGGACGTCGATAAGGTCCAGGCCATTCACCTTCGGCATGTTGATGTCGCTGATGACGCAGGCGAAATCCAGGAGATTGGCCCGGTTGACCAACAATTCGGCGGAATTGAAACATTCCACCTTGCACCCGAACGAGCGAACAAGGCTACTCAGCGCCGCCAAGAACTCAGCGTCATCATCGACAATCCCTATAAGGGCGGTTGGTGGCATCGCAGCTTCTTTCATACGCACCGATCCAAGATGCTTTCCGACTGAGCATAGTGAGATATCTGGATCCTTCAATCATTGCGCGCCGCTTTGCTAGCTTCTTTCGCTTCTGACGTAGTCCGCACACAAAGCGAAGCCTCCCTAAATTGTCCATTCTTCCGCGCGTGAGACCTGTGTCAGAGCAGTGCCTTGGCGGCGTCATTCCGTCAGGCGGCGACCGCCCGGCTTTCTGGACTTGTCATGTACCGTCGCCAGGCGCTCGGGGTCGTTCCGGTCACACGCCGGAAAATTCGCGAAAGATGGGCTTGGTCCGCCAGCCCGCAATCAAGCGCGATTTCGCAGAGAGGGGCGTCGCTGTTCAGCATGCGATATTTCGCAAACTCCACCCGGCGTTCGACGATATAATTGTGCGGAGAAATGCCGAACGTCACCTTGAAGGCGGCGGAAAAGTAGCTGGTACTGAGCTTTGCGACCTGTGCCAGTTCATCGAGAGCGATCGAATGCGATATGCGCTCCTCGATGTAGCTCTTCACGCGATTGATCTGCCAGGGAGCGAGGCCGCCGGAGGGGTTGCGCTGGCGCTCGGCGGCTTCGACCACGACTGAGAACGGCTTCAGCAAGTTGGAAGCCTGCTTCATGAGATCGATCGCGATCGTCTCGTCTTTGTCAACACAACGGATCGCGCACAAAAGAAGGGAAGATACTTCCTCCGCGGTTTCCGTCGCGACGTTCTTGAAAGTGATTGGGGAGGCATTGTGGGCGAAAACAGCGGCAGCGGACATCGTCTATCTCCAATGTGACCCTTTAAACTTCATGAGGTCATCTTGGAACGACCGGGCTGCCGACGAAATCGTACACAGATCCGGTTCCAGCACACATGCGTCTTAGCGGATCATACCAAGGTATTATCGGCGCGAAACTCTTGGAGGTAGATTCGATCGGCCACGCCTCTGAACCCGTTGAGTCCATTGACAAACTTCGCGAGCCAAACCTAGGTTCGGGCCGGAAGTATGCCAACCAAACCCTGCCCCGAACGCAAAGGGAGGCGCCGTGCGTCCACGAAACCTCGCCTCATTTCACGAGCTCAGTACGCCGATGGTCTTCGTCCGCGCTGAGGTTGCGTTCAGTTTGCATCTGTTAGAGCGGCGGCGTAATTGGCGGGGATCCAGAAGAAATGCCCGTCCTTCGCCTTCACATGGCCGAGGCCTGGGAAGGATATGTGGGCCGCTCCGATCCAATAGCCCTTCTTTGCCGCGTCGGCGAAAATCGCGAGACGCTCGCTTTCCGCCATTTCGGCATCGCTGTCATAGGCGACCGTCACGGCCGGATCAGGGAATTGCACGGCGCCGACATGAACGACATCGCCCCACAGCAGCAGCTTGGCACCGTTGCTCTCGACGTCGAAAAAGCTATGACCGGGCGTGTGTCCCGGGCTGGCGATCGGCTTGATGCCGGGAGCCAGTTCCTCACCATAGGCGAACGGCTTGAAGCGTCCCGCGTCGATGTAAGGCTTTAGCGATGATTTGGCGCCTTCGAACATCGATTTCAGGAGTTCCGGAGCCGCTGCTTCATTTGCATCCTTCAGCCAGTAGTCAGCGTCGGTCTGACTCACCCTGACCAGGGCATTCGGAAAGGCCATCTCACCGTTCGGCGCCACGCCGCCGACGTGATCGGCATGCAGATGGGTGAGATAGATCTCATCGACCTGCTCGGGGGCATAGCCAGCCGCCCGAAGATTCTCGATCAGGTGGCCGCAGCATTTGCCGTAGAGGCTGCCAGCGCCGCTATCGATCAGGATGAGCTTCGGTCCGGTATTGATCAGGAAAGCGTTGATCGATCCCGCGACTGGAACGGCGAGCTTGCTTTCGGCAAGCAGCGCATCAGCCTCACCTGGAGCGGACTGATCGAGCGGCACGCTCTGACCGTCGCTTAACGATGTCTTGGTGAGGACTTTATGGACCGGAAACGGATGCGTGCCGTCGGACAGGGCGGTGATTTCGAAGTTGCCGAGCGTCATACGGTAAAAAGCTGGCGCCTGGGTGCCGACCTTTGGGGCACCGGCTGACGCATATCCACTCAGCAGGATGACAGTGAGGATCGAGCAAAGAACGAACAGGCCGAGGTTTAACGCCAGGCCCGCAGCCCTCCGCGGCCGGCCGCAAGAGCCGGCAAGCAGAACTCTGTAGTTCATAAGTTTCTCCTGTTTTTAGGGGACATGTTGGTCCAACGCGCTGTGCGGCGTCGCGCAGCGCTGCAATTTGTTCGGGAGCTGGCACGTTGCGCCGTCAGATTAACGATAGCGGTCGACAATTCGCATTTTTGGGCGGTTCGCTTCGATGCGATATGGCGCGAGTGGAGCCTCCTCTCGGCCGTTACTCGTTGGCGACATCGACTTCGGGACGATCGTCTGCCTCGACATGCTCCTTGTGCCAGGAGCCGTCTTCAGACTGAAAGACGATCTCTGCATCGCGGCCCTCAAGCTGCTGCCTGCGCGCCGCACGCTGGGCTGCGGCGCGCGCCGCCGAGTGGCTTGGATAAGGCTCCGACCAGACATCCCCCAGCCGATAGGCCCAACCCCCATCGTGTCGGCCAATGTGATATGTGAGATGCAAAGGCGCGTTTTCTTCATTCATGATCAATCCATTTCTTGGCGTTTCGCAACGTCACAAACGCTGTGCAAATGCGGCGGCTTGCCGGTTAGTCAGCAAGCCTTCGTTCTCCGCCGCAGTTTAGGAAAAGCCGGCCAGTCCGTATTGTTTGTTTCTCCGCTCCATGGACGTTTCACCTGCCGATCTCGGCCGATGGACCGGCGGCATTCGAAAGTCTTAGCGAGACCATACGACCGTATGATTTGCGGCCATTGGCTGAGTTGCTACTGTCAATCGTCACCTCGAAAGAGGTGGGTAGCGCTCTCCTCCCCGCTACCAGCTTGCGCTTCGGTTCCCCTTCCCGAAGCCTGCGGATAAGCGTCCGCCAGACCGCCCAGTCGCCCCTGGGCGGTCTTTTTCGTCGAACTATATCTTTTAATTCGGGAATGGATCGAAGGGGCAATCGCTGATGAGGTCGGCGGCACCGCCACCGTCTCAGAGAGCCGATGCGCCCAGCCGACGGCCATAATCCGCGATACTCTTTCCGACCGGCAGTCGTTCTTTCTGGTAGCGTTCGAGCGCTTCGGAGAGATCTTCGGAAGCCAGCAACGCTTCTCTCAGCGCGAGCGTGTCGCCGGCAGCCTTCGAGACACCCATCGCCGTATGTGGCCGAACGACAAACGCTGCGTCACCAATGATGGCCGTATGCGCGGATACGATATTTGTCGCTTCAAAGTCGAAGATTCCTTGAATCGAAGGCAGGGATTCGGCTTCGATTGCCTTGACCAACGGAGGCGGCAACATCGAGGCGGCATCCGAGCGGAGCATTTGTAACCGCTCCTCCGACAAGGCGCCTCGCGGCAAAGAATAGTCGAATATTCGGCCATCGGCGGCAGTGAACAGCGTCTGCAGTTCGTCAGACGCAACCGGCCGGTACCAGACCCAATTATATCGGCGCTCGCCGGGACCGGTTTCACCGCCCGGGCCGGGAACGAGATAGCCGAGAACATGGATCCCGCTCGTCACGTAAAAGGCGAAACGGTCCAGCAGGACCGCGGCATCCTGCGGCAATGCTGTCTCCGGAATAAGACCGCGCCAGGCCACGTAGCCGGCGAACCGGTTCGACGCGTCCCTGTTGAGCAGAGGACGAACGACCGAGCCGAGGCCGTCCGCGCCGATGACGAGATCGGCATCTTCCCGACGGCCATCGGCGAACAGGAGCTGAGCCCCTTCCGCGCCTTCGACCACATCGACCACGGGTTTCCCGATCTGATAGCTTTCGGCCACCATATGGGATGCAACGGTCGAATAGAGGAAATCCCAGGAGATCTGCATCTGCGGTGTCCGCGATGTCTCCGCGATGCTTCCGTCCCGATTGAAATAGATCCGCTCCTTGGCGACGACACCGACGCGGGCAACATGCTCACAGCCGATGGCGCGCAGGATCCTGAAGAGATCATGCTGTCCGACAAGACCTGCTCCCCGTCCGGCCAAGCCGGACGGAGAGCGTTCGTAGATTTTCACGTCGTGGCCATCACGCTGGAGGAGGATGCCAGCAAAGAGACCTGCAAGCGATCCTCCGACAATCCGAATACGCAGCCGCTTCATGGCAATCTCCTATCGCGCGCTGGCAGCCGTGGTCGAACGGGCACGATGTTCGACCGCACGAATGGCCAAGGCGACCGCCGCAAGTAGGGCGCCGAGGACACTGACGCCGATCCAGCCGCCATACCCCCAAGCTGCAGTCGCCAGCGCCGCACCGATCGCGCCACCAAGGAACATTGAGGTCATGAAGATGGTATTCAGTCGGCTGCGAGCATCGGCATCGAGCGCGTAGACGATATGCTGGTTCGACACGAGCGCACTCTGGATGCCGAAATCGAGGATGACGACACCGATCACCAGCGCGGCGAGAGAGGCCCACAGGCCGAAGATCAACCAGGCGACCAGCGTCAGAAAAGCGCCCATCCAGACGACGAAATGCGGTCCACGGCGATCGGCGATCTTGCCGGCAAGCGGAGCGGCGAAGATGCCAGCTGCGCCAACGATCCCGAACAGGCCGGCGACATCGGCGCCGAGGTTGAAGCGCGGCGTCTGCAGGTAGAGCGCCAGGATCGTCCAGAAAGCCGTGAACGAGCCGAAGAGCGAGGCCTGCATCAGTGCGGCCGTTCGAAGCGCCCGTTCCCGCTTCCACAAATGGGCAAGTGACTTGATGGCGCTATGATAGGCCATGCGCGAGGTCGGACGATGATGAGGCAGAGCGAAATACATCAGGACTGCTGCGCCAAGCGCCAAAGGCACGCCGATCCAGAACATCTCGCGCCATCCGGCATGCTGACCGACAAATCCGGACAATGTTCTGCTGAACAGGATTCCGGATAGCACGCCAGCCATGACAGTGCCGATTGTCGAACCGCGCTTCTCGGGGGAGGCAAGCGAAGCCGCAAAGGGAACGATCTGCTGGGCGACCGTTGAACTGGCACCGACGACGAGCGAAGCCAGCACGAGCGACCAGGCGGTAGGCGCTACTGCCGCGAGCGCAAGCGCGACCGAGAGAATGATAAATTGGCCGATGATCAGCTTGCGCCTATGGACGAGGTCCCCGAGCGGAAGCAGGAAGAAAAGGCCGAGTGCATAGCCGAGCTGCGTGGCGGTCGGGATAAAGCCCGTGACCGGCTGGTGCTGGAATTCGTTCTCGATGATCCCCAGCATTGGCTGATTGTAATAGATATTCGCCACGGCGATGCCGCTGGCAGCCGCCATGGCAAATAATGCCGACCTCGAAAGCTCTTTCGACATTATCGGCCGATGTTGACTTAACGCGTCCATGATCCTTGCCTTTCTGGCTGAAAAGATATGCTGTTATCTAGCTTTTTATCGAAAACCGTTTTAGCTATCTTGGATGATCAGCCGGTATAACGGATATCGATATAATGAATACGGATGATGTATTGGTCTTCACCGCAGCGGTTTCGGCCGGCAGCCTCTCTGCTGCCGCGCGACGTCTTGGCATCACTCCCATGATCGCAACTCGCCGACTGGCCGCGCTCGAGGCCACAGTCGGAGTAAGGCTGCTTCACCGCACGACGAGGTCACTTTCGCTCACCCCGGAAGGCGAGAGCTTCCTGCCTTTCGCGCAGGCGCTCGTCGATAACGAGGCGGCCGCCATGGCGCTCTTGCATTCCGGCACCGAGAGCGCCGCCGGCCTGCTGCGCATATCCGTGCCGATCTCGTTCGCGCTGAAATTCATCATGCCGATGGTGCCAAAGCTGTTGGAAGACAATCCCGATCTAAGGATCTCGGTCGACATGACCGACAGCCTGCCTGACCTAGTGGCGACCGGGACGGATCTTGCAATCCGCATCGCCCGGCTCAGGGACAGCAGTCTTATCGCCCGCAAACTCGCGGACAATCCGCGGGTCGTCGTCGCCAGTCCGCGCTATCTTGCCCG
Source organism: Rhizobium sp. WW22 (assembly GCF_047041135.1). Classification (NCBI taxonomy): domain Bacteria; kingdom Pseudomonadati; phylum Pseudomonadota; class Alphaproteobacteria; order Hyphomicrobiales; family Rhizobiaceae; genus Rhizobium; species Rhizobium sp. WW22. Next base: position 3,480,747 of record NZ_CP178198.1, on the reverse strand, counting down.
TCGCGGCACGCCCTCCTCCCTCGACGAACTCGCCGATCACGACTGCCTATCACTCGCCGGCGCCACTCATTGGACGTTTCGCGAGCATGTTGCTGAACGCCACGCGAGACTGAACGGACGCTTTTCCTGCAGCAGCATCGCAGGCTGCTACACGGCATGCCTCGGTGGGGCCGGCATCGCCATGTTGTCGACCTGGTACGCGGCCGACGACATCAAGGCTGGCCGCCTGACGCCGATCGATTTTCATGGCGCAGAACCTGAGCCGATAAATATCTGGGCCGTCTATCCGACGACGCGTCTCGTCCTTCCCAAAGTCCGTGTCTTCATCACCGCTCTTCGCGCCACGCTAGCGGAGGCTGGCATCGAGGGAACTAAAGAGTGACGATGGCCGCCCTCACCCTTTCCGGCGTCATCGGCATGTCGCGGAAGCGAATGCCGGTCGCGTCGGCCAACGCATTAGCAAGGGCGGCCGAAGTCGGCCCCTGCCCGCATTCTGCGACACCAAGAAACGGTTGGCCGGGTTGCTCCTCGACAATCACGTCGATCTTCTTAGGGATATCGAGGAAACGCAGGATCGGATACGCGCTCCAATCGAAGCTGGTGCGGATCGTTTCGTTGTTGGTGACTTCCTCGCGCGTGCACCAACTGAGCGACTGAATGATCGCACCCTCGATCTGGTTCTGAACGCCGTTCGGACTAACCACCTCCCCGCAATCGGCGGCGGCCTGGACGCGGTGAACCATGATCCGTCCGGTATTCTGGTCGACGCTGATTTCCAGGCAGACGGCGCAGTAGGCGCCGAGGTTCTTGTATCGCGCAAAAGCCATACCGAAGCCGTGGAAGGGCCCTTTCTTCTGACGCTTGTGCCAGCCGAATGCATCGGTCGCCGTTTGCATGACCTGGCGAGCGCGGAGATCGGCCATGTGGTTCAGCCGAAGATCGAGCGGATCGACATTGCCGGCAAGCGCAAGCTCGTCGAACATGCTTTCGATCGAGAAGACGTTGAGATGGGCGCCGAGCGAACGCAATGCCGAGACCCTGATCGGCATGTCCTTGATGAAGTGATAAAGGACATTCATGTTCGGCAGATCGTAGAGCGGATTGGAATTGCGGCTTCCGTCTCCTTCCGGCATTGGAATTTCCTTGCCTTCGGGCTGCGGAAAGCCGGGCACGATCTGATTGCCGACGAGAACGCCGCCGGCGCCGACCGGGCGGTTGTTGTGCGGATTGCTCCAGACATCGTATTTCCAAGCCACGATGCGGTTGGAGGCGTCAAGACCGGCTTCGACCTCGGTCACCATGCCCGGACCGAGCGGCTCCCAGCCGAACTCCTGTTCGCGCATCCACTGCAGCCGCACCGACCGGCCGGGAACCGTCATGGCGATATAAGCAGCTTCTGCGGCGACGTCATCCGCACCGTTCTGACCGTAGCAGCCCGCGCCTTCGACATGGATGGCACGGATTTTCTCGATGGGCCGGTCAAGCAGCTCGGCGGCGACGCGGCGTACGTCGTAGGTTCCCTGGCTATGGGTCCAGATGGTCAGGAAATCGTCCTCAAGCAGTGCGATGGCACAGGAAGGACCAATCGAGCCATGACTGATCCATCGGCGCGTATAACGCGCCGACAGTGTCTTGACAGGCGCCGCGGTCGGATGGGCGACGTCGAGAATAACGATGTCGCGCGCCGGCAGCGCCTTCAGCGTATCCGTGACGCTTCCGGTCGGAAACGCTGCTCCTGCCGCCTCGTAGTCGGACGCCTGTAGCTTGCGCATCAGTTTGACCGCGTCCCACTCCTTCTCGGCAACGATGGCCGCAAAATCACCGTTCTGCACGAACTTGACCACCTTCGGCATCGCCTCGATCTCGGCGGCGGGCGGTAGCTTCAGACGCGTCCTCTCGCTCGGGCCTCGCAGCAAGCGGGCATGCAGCATGCTCGGCAGGCGCATATCATGAAGGAAAGCCTGACCGCCGGTCGTCTTGGCGGGGATGTCGATGCGCGGAAGGTTTGTGCCCATTGTTCGAAACTCGGGCTTCTTGCGCAACGGTGCGTTGGCGATTGCTTCGACATGCAGCGAGAGCGCGGCTGCGACCTCACCATAGGAAACCACCCGGCCATCCGATACGGCAATTTGTCCTTTTCCGGTCGTCGAAAGCTGTTCGGGCTCGACCTGCAACTGCTCTGCCGCCTTCTGCAGGAGCACCATCCGGACATTGGCCGCCGCGTTGCGGATTGCCGTGCCGCTATCCTGCATCGAATGGCTACCCGCCGTCAGGCCTTCATCAGGCGTGCGCGCGGTATCGACCGTCACCATCGTGACCGAGGTCGGCGGCAGATCGAGCTCTTCCGCCGCGACCTGCAGCAATGCGGTCCTGATGCCCTGGCCGAGCTCGGCCTTGCCTGTGAAGACCGTCGCGTGACCCTTTTCGTCCAGCTGGATCCAGGAATCGAGATAGGGCCAGTTTTTCAGGCTTCCGGGAAGGTCGGGAGCGACGACGGCAGGCCCTGCCCCTCCTTCGCCGCCGCCGGCGAGCTGGGCGAAGGCCGGACGCGTAAGTGCAAATGCAACGGCTATGCCACTTGCGCTGAGGAAGGAGCGCCGGGTGAGACCGGCATTTGGAATGGCGTTCATTGCGCGCCTCCTGTCGCGGAAGCGAGGGAAAGCTCAAGGCTCGCGCGATGCACCGCCCGCAATATTCTGGCATGCGTCCCGCAACGGCAAAGATTGGGCTGCATGTGCACGCGGATCTGTTCCTCGGTCGGAGATCGGTTACGGTCGAGCAGAGCCTGGGCGCGCATGATCATGCCAGCGATGCAATAGCCGCACTGTGCGGCCTGCTCATCCTGGAAGGCTTTCTGGACGACGTTCGGCTTTTCAGCTGTGCCCAGCCCCTCAATGGTGCGCACCTTCCTGCCTTCAAGCAGGCCGACAGGTGTCAGACAGGAGAAAACCGGCATGCCATCGACATGCACGGTGCAGGCGCCGCATTGCCCGAGGCCGCATCCATATTTGGCGCCATTCAGCTCGAGGTCGTCACGCAGGACGTAGAGGAGCGGCGTATCCGGATCGGCTTCGACCTCATGGCCCTCGCCATTGACGCTGATCGAGATCGTCATTCCGCATTCTCCTTGCGTATATCGCCGACGGCAGCTTCCAGATCGGGCCATGTCGGCTTATTGGTGAAGCGGGCGCGGGCATAGGCGAGCAGCTCGGCCAATTGGCGGTCGGTCACGGTGTTGGAAAAGGACGGCATGTACGGACCTTTTTCCCCTGGCGGCTCGATCCCCCACAGCAGCGTCTGCACGGCGTTCCTCGGGTCATCGGCTTTGAGGTCGGACGTGGATGAAAGAAGCGGCCGGCCATTGACGTTCATCGGCGCACCCGGCGCATGACAGCCGGAGCAGGCGCCTTCGAAGAGAAGATCGGCCTCAGGATGCGCCGCGGCGGCGGCAGATCGATTATCGATGCCGGCTTCGGCTGCGACGGCCGCCGGAGCGCCATCACGAGATGGGTGCATCCGCGAAGCGACGTAGACAGCGATCGCCCTGACGTCGGCATCGTTCAGACGGGAGAGACCTTCGGCAACAGGCCCCATCGGGCCGCCGGCCGCGCTGTGTTCGCGATCGGATCCTGTCTTGAGATAGGCAAACAAGGAATCCGCGTTCCAGGTCGCGGCGGAAGGATTCGTTGTGTCGAGCGCAGGTGCGTTCCAGCCCTCTGCAACGCCGCCGGCAAATTCCCGCCCCTTCTCCTCGCCGCCGCCAAGATTGCGTGGCGTGTGACAGCCGCCGCAATGGGCAAGCCCGTCCACCAGATATTTTCCCCGGTTCCATTCGGCGCTTTCGTTCGCCTGAGGCTCGAACGCCGTCTGCCTGAGGAAGAGCAGCTTCCAGCCGGCAAGCAGCGGCCGGAATCCGAGACCCGGAAGCAACTGGTTTTCGGGAGCTTGCTGCGAGACCGGCTGGCGGGTCATCAGAAATGCATAGATTGCCTTGAGGTCGTCGTCGCCGACGTGGGTAAAATGCTCATAGGGCAACGCCGGATAGAGATGGCTCCCATCGCGGCCGACGCCCTGCCTCATGGCGCGGCTGAACGCGGCGAGCGACCAGGCGCCGATGCCCGTCTTCTCGTCGGGCGTGATGTTGTTCGAGAAGAGTGTGCCGAAAGGCGTCGGCAAAGCGCGCGCACCGGCGAAAGGTGCGCCATTCGGCGCGGTGTGACAGACGATGCAATCGCCGACGGTGGCGAGCTGCTCGCCCTTTGCGACAAGACCACGATCGAAGCTCGAGGGTGATGGGCGCGCGACTTCTGGGAGTGCGGGCTCATAGACGATCCAGGCAGCAATCCCAATCCCGGTAACGATCATAGCCGATACGAACGCGGCTCCGATTGCCAGATGTCGCTTCGAAAGTTTCATATGAGGTGCTTCGCTGTTGCAAACGTTGCGATTATTTCGCGCATGGGTTTGAGGGGCGTCTTGTCGCCACTGCCGCTCTTTTGGACAAATCGATTGTCCCTAAAAATCTTCGGCAATTCGGAAAGCCGTGGGGCCGATCCTGCTTACTGTCGGCCCCACTCCGCTTCATGATCAGATCAATGCGTGCCAGCCTTGCGAGCACGGCGGCCGGTGACCGTGTTTCTGACCGCATCAAGAAGAAGGGTTATCAAGGCCAGCGTTGCGACCGTCGCGACGCCCAGATCCACCGCAGACGAAAGGCTCGCCCAGGTCGCGATCTTGCCCAGCAACAGGGCCACCACGGCCTGGGCCAAGTAAGCGACCAGGAACAGCGCTGAGAGCGTCGCGCCTCTATGCGTCACAGGAGCGGCGGCATTGATGAGCGAAAGTCCTCCAAGGAGGAGCAGGCTGTAGGCCATCCCGCCGCCGATCTGGGCAACGGTATAGAACACCAGCGAGTGCAGGACCGCAGCGAGCGCCAGCAACCCGGAGGAGACAATGGCGATGGCACTGCCCATAAGCATGACCCTACTCGGTTTGACTCCCCGCACCGGGATTGTCGCGACGGCAGAGGAGACTGCAAAAAGCGCGATGGTTCCGCCGTTTACGAGGGCGTTTTGGGAGGCAATGACATCACGCGCCACCTGCGCACCGAGGGAAAGCGTCATTGCGCCAAGCACGTAAGAAGCCGTTACCGCCGCAGTCGCCGTGACGAAGGTCGCAAACAGGCCGTTCGGGATGGCGGGAACCCTCGGCCGCCAGCGGCCGGTGGGCCGCGATGCCGTATGGTTTGGCAGCATCCAGGTCGCAACCGCGAGCACGGTGAGGACTATGGCTAGAACGGCGAAATTTAGCCGTGTCGGTAGCGGCGCATATTCGATGAGCGCACCTCCGACAAGGGCGGCGCCGATCATTCCGAACGCCTGGGCGGCGGCCGTCGCGCTGCCGGCCTGCGCGGTTCGGCCCGGCGCGCTGAACTCGACCATGGCGGCAGCCGACGGCCCTGCGGACAGCCCCACGCCGACGCCCATGAAGGCCCTGCCGATGAAGATCCAGTCAACGTCAGGCGCCAGCGCAAATATCAGCGTGCCGGTGAGCGAAGCGGCAAGACCGAGCAGCATTGCTTCCCTTCGCCCGATGTAATCGGATACATTGCCGAAAACGACGAGCATGAAGACGACGAAGACCGGATAGACCGCGAAGATCGCCGTCGTCATGAATGTCGTCAGATGCCATTCCTGCGCATAGAGCGGATAAGTCAACGCCGGAGCGGCGCTGGTCCAGATCGTATGGGCAACGACGGCCGCAGCCGTCAGAAAGCTCGCTTGTCTTCCAAAAACCTTGCGGCTCATGATCGTGCTCCCGTTATAGGGCTCGACTGCAAATGATTGCTCGCGCTGACGCCAACAAGAATGACGTCTTTCGAGGTGACGATGAGCGGAATGTCGGACTGGGCATCAGCAATATTGCGACCGTCCTTGAAGGTATGAAATGCAATTGGCTTGTTCATTTGCCGAACTCCTATTTCGATGAACAAGATGTCGGCGGATTCGATTAAGATTGAAATTGCCTACGCGGACTATGCATTGTTCACTATTGCTGAACGAGAGAACGCCAAAATTCGTTGAAATCGCCAAGACGCCGTCCGGAATTTGGGCTACCGGTATTGGGCTGCTTCCTGGGCTACGCGATGCAATATCTTCATGATCCCATTACGCAATTCTTGTTTCTCGTCGCCTTTGTCGCCGGGGCGCATTGGCTATTGCCGAAGCACAGGGCTTTCCGCTTCGCGATCGACGTCGCCTTTTTTGTTACGTTGACCGCCATTCTGTTGTCGAACGGCGTTGCGCCCTACTCCGAGACGCTGACATCGTCGGACCTTTGGCACCGCCTGTTCTATGGACTTGCAAAGACAATCTGGTGGCTCGGCGGGGCAATGATGATTGTCAGCAGCGTCAGGCTGTTCCTGATCTTCGAGCGACGGCCGCTCGAAGCGAGGTTCGTCCAGGACTTGATCGCTGGGATCATCTACGTCGGAGCGGCACTTTCGGTGGTGGCATACGTATTCAGCGTGCCGGTTGGCACGCTGATCGCTACATCCGGTGTCTTTGCTATCGTCCTTGGCCTGGCGTTGCAAAGCACGCTTTCCGACGTATTTTCCGGCATCGCCCTCAACCTTGGCCGTTCGTACGAGGTCGGAAATTGGATCATTCTGGAGAGCGGTGTCCAGGGTCGCGTCATCGAGACGAACTGGCGCGCGACCCATCTCTCCAACGCCACCAATGATCTCGTCGTTATTCCAAACAGCGCGCTGGCAAAATCGCAACTCGTCAATCTCAATAGTCCCGATGAAACACATGGCATTGCCATGTCGATCAAGCTTGCTCCGACACGCACGCCAGCAACCATGACAAGACTGCTAGAAACGGTCACGTTGGGAAGCAATCATATGATGCGTATTCCGGATCCCCTGATCTCGATCGTCAACCTCACCAAGGAAGTCATCGAATTCGAGCTTGCTTTCCGCATCCGTGACATATCCGAGACGACAGCCGCAAAGAACGAAATCTACGATCTGGTGTACCGGCACGCGCTCGCGGCCGGAATTCCACTCGCAAGCAACGCCATATCCAGCGCGGCGCTCAAACCAGAGGCTTTGACCGGCTCGGAGGAAGGCTCCGAGAACCCGTTGCGGCTCATCGCAATGCTGCCACTCTTTTACGCGCTTACGGAAAAAGAACGTGAAACGCTCTTCATATCCGCGACGCGACAAACCTATGCCAAAGGGACAGAGATTATCCCGCAGGCAGAACATTCCCAGGCGCTGACGCTTGTGGAAAGCGGCGTGGTGCATGTCGTCCGCCAGGAGAATGGTCGAGATGTGGAACTCAATCGACTGTCGCCGGGGGATTTCTTCGGCGAACGTGGAGTCTTGATCGGCGCGGAAGAACCTGGCCGTATCGTTGCCCTGACGGCGGTCGTTGCCTGCGAGATCGGCAGAGATCAGCTCTGCGAAGTCCTGCGGGAGCGTCCAATTTTGGCTGATGCGATCGCCGCAACGCTTGCAGATCGGCTCGAGCAGGAAAAGCGTCTGCGCGGGGATGGCATCACACCACCGCAGCATGCGAGGACATTGGCCAATCGCATCCGCCAGCTCTTTCAGCTTTCGTACGCAAGTTCGGCCTGATCGAAGATGATCGGATCGGCCCCGACGCGGATCGAAAATGGAGCCCGGTCGATTTCGGCGACGATCAGGCTTTTGCACTGCTGAGCCGGCATGAACCATGAGACATCGACGTCTCTGCCGAAACGTGCTTCATTTTATCAGGCGGAAGTCCTCATTGACGGGACTTTCGCCCGCCGCCAGCCGGCACGATCAGCATATTTAATTGCCGGCCGCTTTGAAGAGAGCGCGGTACCTCTCAATGAGGTAGATGCCTCCATTCCCGCGAAAGCATGTCTCTCCAGCACCTGCCGGAGAGACAAATTGCAGCATGCTGTACATGTCAGGCGAGGTATCTGCTTAGCGGCGATCTGATCGCTTTTCCCTAGCACGCCGCGCTATGCTCTCCGCAAACAGTGGCGTCTCGCCCTTGTTGTGATTGGACGATGCTTCAGAACGGGCTTTAGCCGCATCTGCGAAATTGATGTTATTTTTCTCGCAATAGGCCAGGAACTCCTCGGTGGCGAAGGCGCGCACGTGGTTCGTGTACTCGCAATGGTCGGCATCGATCGGCTTGACGCTGAGCTCCCAGATCACCTGCACCTTGGTGCGACCGTAAGCGGCCATCACATCGGAGATGGATACCATCTTGCAATAGTTGGGCTCAGCGATCTCGCGACATAATGCTGGATCACCAGGCTTCCACCGATCGTTTCCACATTGATCGACATCCGACGACCGTCGTCCGTCCAAGTCGCGCCAGCGGCGATGTGATCGGGGGAGCAGCGCTGATATTCCGCATCGGGCAAGTTGAACAGCCAGTCGGCGATATCGACCTTGTCGGCACCAACATTGATGACATGGCTATAGCTGGAATCGGACATCTGACGATCAGACATTTCATTCTCCTGGGGTTCGATGGATGGTGCGTTTTGGTGGTGCATGCCAATCAATCGCCCTCAGGCGTTTCAACGTGCGCAACGAGTGCCAGGGCTGCTAGAACGGCAGGAACGACAAAATTCCAGACGGGCGAGAGAATGAATGCCAGCGCCCCGATGGCGCAGCCCAAGGCGAAGACGACAACGGCAAGCACCATCCGCTTCAGACGCGAGTAAACTGCAGCCGTGCTCTCCGAACGCCCGCCTACAGCAATATCTGCAAGGTCGAGCATGATCTGGGTCGTCGTTCCGGTCATCAGGGTCGACGGAGGAGATTTCGCCAGATGAACGCGATGAATGCCATTCTGCACCGCCATGGCGGCAACAAGGACCATGCCGATTGCAAAAGCCGTCGGACTGTTCGGATCGCCGAAGGGTCCGTATGCCAAGGCGATCGCCGCGGCGACGATAAGCAGTACCAGCTTGACGACGAGAAGAGGACGCAGGACCGGTCGACCGCTTCGCTGCAACACCAGCCCGACGATACGGGAGACGAATACGACGGCGCAGAAAACCGGAAGTGCGAGGAGCTTGGATAGGGTGCCGCCCATACCCAAGGCTAACGATGCGCCCAAGGTCACGAAATTGCCGGTCACATGCGCGGTAAACAGCCCGCCTAACGCCAGGAAGCCGACGGTATCGACATATCCCCCGTTGAAGCTGAGGAGGAGAGGAAGCGGGACAGCTTTCATTGGCGGAGGATCCTGGATATCTCGGTAAAGTGCTCCGGCACTCCGGACACTGCTTTAGCTTTAATGGGCCGCCTGCCGCTGCGCCCGAGCGCAGCGGCAGGCCGATCGTGTGCGTCAGGCCTTGATGAAGGCGAGCAGGTCCGGATTGATGACGTCGGCGTGGACCGTCAGCATGCCGTGTGGGTAGCTCTTGTAAACCTTCAGCGTACCGTTCTTGAGGAGCTTGACGGAGAGTTCGGCGGAATCGGCGATCGGAACGACCTGGTCGTCATCACCATGCAGGACGAGGGTCGGAACGGTGATCTTCTTGAGATCCTCGGTCTGATCTGTTTCGGAGAAGGCCTTGATGCCGTCGTAATGGGCCTTGGCGCTGCCCATCATGCCCTGACGCCACCAGTTCTGGATCACGCCCTGATAAACGATCGCGCCCTCGCGGTTGAAGCCATAGAACGGGCCAGCGGGGAAGTCGAGGAAGAGCTGGGCGCGGTTGTCTGCGACGGCCTTGCGGATGCCGTCGAAAACTTCCATAGGCAGCCCGCCCGGATTGGATTCGGTCTTCAGCATCAGCGGAGGTACGGCGCTGACCAGCACGGCCTTGGCGACGCGGCCTTGCGGCTGGCCGAACTTGGCGACATAGCGGGCGACTTCGCCGCCGCCGGTCGAGTGGCCGATGTGGACGGCGTTCTTGAGGTTCAGGTGTTCGGCAACCGCGGATGCATCGGCTGCATAGTGATCCATGTCATGACCGTCGCTGACCTGAGAGGAGCGGCCGTGACCACGACGGTCATGGGCAACAACGCGATAGCCGTGCTGGACGAAGAACAGCATCTGAGCATCCCAGTCGTCCGAGGACAACGGCCAGCCGTGATGGAACACGATCGGCTGGGCGTCCTTCGGACCCCAATCCTTGTAAAAGATCTGTACGCCGTCTTTGGTTTCGACGAAGCTGGTGGTCATGGGCGATATTCCTTTAGTCTTTGTGGAGGTGGCAGCGGAGAAGGCAAGAGACGGCATGGCTATCGCAGCGGAAAGGGTTGCGCCGGCCAGCAATGTTTGCCTGCGGGAAAACATTATCTCGATCGGGTTGTCGGATATTTTGGTAACCTTCAGGGTGGACGCTGATTTCATAAGCTGTAAAGGGCCGCACCTCTTGTCCGATAGTCGTCTTGTTTGGACAAAGCTCGGGTCACCGCAGGCCGGCTCTTAGGATCGCTTGAAATTCGATCACCAGGTGAAAGTCAGTTGAGCGCCCAGATAATTGCCGTCGTGACCGCCGGCTTTACGGATGACATCGCCGATCTCGTAATGCACCGCCTCAATGGCGCCTGTCAGATTTGCATTGAAGGCATAGTCGAGCCTGATCTGCCCATAAGCCCCAGACCAGGCACCGCCGCGACCCGCCGTTCCTGCCAGAGGCTGGTTGGGCTGCACGTAAATCGCGTCTGCCGTGGTTTGCCGCCATTGAAGGCCAATTGCCGCCATCAGCGTCATATTGTCCGTCGGCTTCACCGTGATCGAGGGCTTGAGGTGAATGAGGTTTGTATAGCCGGTGTAGCCGGCGAGCGCGAAATAATAGCCGTTCGGGAAAAGAGGATTGAAGGTGCCGACAGTGCCGTCGCCGGGATGACGATCCCCTGAGGCGATATCGAACTGGAGACCCAGCCGCGGGGTCCAAGGGGCATCCTCGAAGGTGTAACCCCCACGCGCGCCGATCGCCCAGGCTCGAATATCCTTGTCGCCGACCGAACCCACCTGACCCATCCCCTCGAGATCCCAATCGAGACCGCTCGAACTGCCTGCAAATCGGGTGTCGAATATGTGCCGGTCTTCGTCTCCCGATCCATCCAGGTAATGTGCGTTGCGCTTCTGATAGAGCGAGTAGTAAGCGGAGAGCTCGTTGGTTCCGAGGACCTGCCGTTCCACGCGCAACGTGCTGAAGCGGAAGTCGCCATTTGACGTGTCGTCGAAAGCCTTATCGTTTCGATATTGGACCGGTTGGCTGACGAAGCCGATGAAGCGCCACGGCCCCGTCTCCCAATCCACCCAGATAGCGTCGAAGGATTGCCGCACATTCGGCCCGTCGCGCGAGGAAACGAAGCGCTGCAGGTCGAAAGCAAAATCCTGCCGGCCAACACGAGCCTTGAAGGTCCCGGCATCGAAATCGTGTGAATAGGAGACGAATGCCAGCCGCAAATCCGCCTTGTCGGCATCCGCCGGGCCGACGGAGCTTTTCCCGAATGCGCGATCATCTTCGAACTGCGTGAATACCTGCCAGTCCTCGAAGAGGTGCAGATCGATGTGGAATTGCGCCCGCTGGATCACATAGCTATCGCGCTCGATCCCGCCGATTCCAAAGCTTGGGGCGTTGTTTGTCTCGAACCGGTCTCGCAAATTCGCGCCGAACGATACGTAGGTTCCCGGATCGCCGGACGAAAGCGGGAGATATTTCAGGCTGTCGAGCGGTCGCGTCCTCAGCGCAGGATCCGCCAGGACGGACCAATCCTCTTGCCAGCGGTTGCTCTTGATCGTGGGCCGCTTGACGGCTTTTGCCTGGTCAGCAGCAATTGCCGCTGTCGCTGACAAGGCCAGCAAGGCGGCCGCCGAGAATAGGTGGCGTTCGATCATCATTATACTCCCTCAAAGGCAGGGCGGCCGCGTCCATGCGGCCGCTGCGCCGTCATCAGGGCTTCGCGGCCGCATGGATCTCCGCCACATAGCCGCCGGGAAATTCCACCATGGCGGCTTGGCGGTCACTCGACTGATAGGGTTCGACGAGGATCTTCACGCCGCTGTCCTTGGCCTTCTGCAGCGTCGCGCCGAGATCCGGGACTTCATAACCCGTCATCTCATGACCGTAGGGAAAGGGCAGATGTCCGTCGGTGACGAGCACGGTCATCCTGCCGTACACGGATTCGATACGGACACGGCGGAACGTATCGTCGGGACGGCCGATCTCGATGCCGGGTGCCTTTCCATCGTCGGAGACAACCTTGCCCTTCGAGAAGGCGAGGAAACCCCTGACAAAGGCAGAGACGGCATCCGCCGACACATAGACGCGGTTGTCCGGGATGGTTTCGAAGGCCGCATAGTTCGGCTTGGTCGTGTGCCAGTAGATCTGCATGTTTACGCCGCCCGGCCACTGGATGACGGCATCGCGGCCGATGGGATCGGGGAATGGCGACACGATCACGCTTGCACCGGCGGCACGGGCGGCGGCAACGGCCTTGTCCATGTCGGTAACGAGATAGCCGGTGCGCTCGGCGCCGAAGGGATAGGGAATCGGCGTCTTGAATCCGAACAGCGACACGGTACCGGCGGGGGTCTGCAGGAGCTGCGACGTCGTGCTGCTCGGGGTCGGCGTCACCGTGGCGACGACCTGCTTCGTGCTTGCCCCGCCGAAAGTCGCAAGGAAGCTCTGGGTGAAGGCGTCGACCTTGTCCGGGTCCACATAAACATGCGTGGTGTCATATTGCGCGCCGACACCGACCTGCGGATAGGCATTGCGCGCCAGCGCGGGTGCGGCCGGCAGCGCTGTAAGGGCGAGAAGAAGACCTAGTATTTGGAGCGGTCGTGAGATCACGTCTTAAGCCTCAGTGTTCGAGATGGGATGGGATGGGAGAGATCTAGCCAGGCGACGAGCAAAAAGCCACCGACGAGGCCAAGATGCTCGAAGAAGGAATTGGCGGCCATGAAGCGCTCCATGCCAGCCGGCAGCTCCCAGAAGCGCAGCGCCAGAAAGGTAGCAAGCAACGTGAAGGCGCCGAGCCCGAGCGCGCCGAGCCAACGGAAGAAACCGACAAGGATCATGACGGAGGCGGCAAGCTCCAAGATGATCACGAGCACGGCGAAAGGTGCCGCCGGCGACAGGCCGAAATGCGTCATTTCGCCGATCGCGCCGGGAAAATCCGTCAGCTTGTTGAGGCCACCCTGTAGATAGGCGGCGCAGAGGCCGAGATGGGCGAGGAAGCGCATCCAGCGCGTCCCGAAGATGGGGCGCGCAAGACTGGCGAGTTTGGTTTGAAGAGTGTCCATGCCTTTGTCCTCACACGGCCCAGCAGGAGCAGCCGAGCGCACCGAAGAAGCCCTTCAGATCGGCAATCGGCAGTCTCGATGTCCAGGCACCGGCATGATCGTGGCCATGCACGCCGCAATCGTTGGCACAACCGCAGGCGGTGATCGCTGTGCGACGCAGCGAATGCCGACCGGCACCCTCTGGCTCGCCCCAGGCGGCATAACCGCCGAATTTGCGAACCGGCGACCAGTCCGGCATGGCAGGCGGTATGTCGTTTTCGCCGAGCGCCCGGAAATCATCGGCGCCGTAGACGATCTTGCCGCCAACCATGGTTAGTTGCGAGGTCAGGAAGGAGATCTCGTCCTCGGCGCAGGCGAAGAAGTCCTTGTCAGGCACGATGAGGTCGGCGAACTGGCCCTTCTCGATGCGCCCCTTCTTGCTCTCCTCGTTGGAGAACCAGGTGACGTTTTCCGTCCACATCCGTAGCGCCGTTTCGCGGTCGAGGCAATTGGCACGGGGATAGAGCTGCATGCCGCCAACCGTCTTGCCGGTCACCATCCAGGAGAGCGAAACCCAGGGATTGTAGGAGGCGACACGCGTGGCATCCGTGCCGGCGGAGACCTTGACGCCCTTTTCCAGCATGCGGGCGATCGGCGGGGTTGCTTCTGCAGCGCCATGTCCATAGCGCTCGACGAAATATTCGCCTTGGTAGGCCATGCGATGCTGGGTCGCGATACCGCCGCCCAGGGCCGCGATGCGGTCGATCGACTGGTCGGAAATCGTTTCGGCGTGGTCGAAGAACCAGTTGAGCCCTTCGAGCGGGATATCCTGGTTGACCTTCTCGAAGACGTCGAGCGCCCGGCTGATCGTCTCGTCATAGGTGGCGTGCAGTCGCCAGGGCCAGCGGTTCTGCGCAAGTACTCGCACGACCCCTTCCAGCTCACCCTCCATTTCGGGCGGCATATCGGGACGCGGCTGGCGAAAATCCTCGAAATCGGCGGCGGAGAAGACCAGCATCTCGCCAGCGCCGTTGTGACGGAAATAGTCGTCGCCCTGCTTGTATTTCACCGAAGCGGTCCAGTTGAGGAAGTCTTGCTTTTCCTGCTTCGGCTTCTGTGTGAAGAGGTTGTAGGCGAGGCGCACCGTCATCTGGCCCTCGTCGGCGAGCTTCTGGATGACGGCGTAATCATCGGGATAGTTCTGGAATCCGCCGCCGGCATCGATGACGCCGGTGATGCCGAGGCGGTTCAATTCCCGCATGAAATGGCGGGTGGAGTTGACCTGATAGTCGAAGGGCAGCTTCGGACCTTTGGCAAGTGTCGAATAAAGGATGCCGGCATTGGGCTTGGCGAGCAGCAGGCCGGTCGGATTGCCGCTGGCGTCGCGGGTGATCTGGCCGCCGGGCGGTTCTGGCGTGTCCTTCGTATAGCCGACTGCGCGAAGGGCTGCGGCGTTCAACAGGGCGCGGTCGTAGAGATGCAGCAGGAAGACCGGCGTATCGGGAGCGATGGCATTGATCTCCTCGATGGTCGGAAGGCGCTTTTCGGCGAACTGGTGCTCGATGAAGCCGCCGACGACGCGGACCCATTGCGGCGGCGGTGTGATCGCCACCTGCCGCTTCAGCATGTTCATGGCATCTGCGAGCGAGCGCACACCGTCCCAGCGCAATTCCATGTTGAAGTTCAAACCACCCCGAACGACATGGGTATGGTTGTCGATGAGGCCGGGAAGAACACGCTTGCCTTTCAAATCGATCACCTTGGTGTTCGGCCCGGCAAGCGCCATGATCTCGGCGTCGTGGCCGACGGCGAGGAATTTTCCGTCTTTGATCGCGACGGCGGTGGCGGCTGGGTTGGAGCGGTCGAGCGTGGTGATCAGACCGTGATGCAGGATGAGGTCCGCGGTCGCGTTATCCATTGCGTTCGTCCTTAACTGGAAAAAGGGATCACGCCTTGTCGGCAGCGGTGTCTGAAGGCTTCTCGCCCTTGGGCAGATGGCCGAACACGTGCGGCTTGATCTGATGCATCCAGGAGACGGCGGCTGGTTCCTTTTTGATGAGCGTCTTGGCGAAGGGAATAATCTGCTCGCCAACAAGGATGCCCAGGAGGCCAACGAGAGCAATGACTGGCGGGGCCGGCGAACGGACGTTCAGCAGGCTATAGACAATGCCGACGAGCAGGCCGGCTGCCAGGGAATACAGATAGATTTTCATGAGTGATTGTCCTTTTGGAATCCATGCCTTGGCCTTAGGCGACCGATACCTCGGAAACCGCGTCGAGGATGACGGAAGCAACGGCCGCTGGCTGCGAAAGCAACGACATGTGGCTGGCTTTGAGTTCGGTCGTACGAGCGTTCAACTTCTCCGCCAATTCGCGTTGGAGCTCGACGCTGACCGCCCGGTCTTCGGTCGAAATCACGTACCAGTTCCCGCGGTTCGCCCAAGCGGCCTTGCTCACCTTGTCGGCGAACGTGCCGGCACCGAGCGGCGGCTGGGTCGCGGCGAGAACCCGCGCGTCCTGTTCCGGAAGATCCTGCGCGACAGCGTTAATCCAACCGTTCACGCTCATCATGTAGCTGCCGCTGCGGTCAGTGCTCACCTCCCCCAGGCCGGCGGGCGCCGGATGGGCAGCGACCTGATCTCCAGTCGATTGGCCAACATTCGGTGCGAAGGCCGCCACAAAGACCAAGGCCTTGACCTTTGGATCGTCACCAGCTTCCGTGATGACGGTTCCTCCCCAGCTGTGACCGGCAAGGACGACAGGTCCATCGATCTGGTTCAGCGCATGGCGGGTTGCCTCGACATCCGCCGCCAAAGATGACGTCGGATTCTGCACGGCGACAACCGAAACGCCCTGCTTCTGCAAAAGGGAAATAACGGATCTCCAGCTCGATGCATCCGCCCATGCCCCATGCACGAGGACGACGGTCGCGTTAATCGATGGTGAAGCGGTCATGGTGAGCTCCGTGTACATGGCGGAAACAAAATGGTGGGTTCCGTGGCGCAGGAACGAGCGCGCCACGGAAAAGTTGGAGGAGCTGGCCGTCGCATCGCGCGTCAGCACGAGCAGCCATTCACTCGTCAATGACCTTCGGACGCGCCGAACATCGTCTTTGCGTAGATGATGCCGAGACCGTAGGAGCCGCCGAACTTCTTGGCGATGCCAGTGGTCATGTCGTAGGTCTCTGTCCGTGCCCAATCGCGCTGAAGCTCGAGCAGGTACTGGAGCGATGTCATCGGCTGAGCGCCTGCTTGAACCATGCGATCCATCGCCCGGTTGTGAGCTTCATCGGAAACGTCGCCGCAGGCATCGGCCAGTACGAAGACTTCAAAGCCCTGTTCAATCGCCGACAGGGCCGGACCAACGATGCAGACGCCGGTCCACAGGCCGGAAAGCACAATGCGCGTCTTGCCGATGCGGTTGATCTCTTCGATGACAGGAGCGTCTTCCCAGGTGTTCATCGAGGTGCGGTCGAACAACTTCTGGCCGGGGAACGCGTCGGTGATTTCGGAGAACATCGGACCGGAAAAGCTCTTTTCGGCAACCGTGGTCAGAATGGTGGAAACGCCGAAACCTTTAGCGCCGTGGGCGACGAGAGCTGCATTGTTCCGCAGATTGACAGCATCAATGCTCTTCGTCGCAAAAGACATCTGCGACTGAAAATCGATCATGATCAGCGTATGGTCGTTAGGAGTAAGAAGCTTCGAGCCCGGCGTCGGTGTCGCGTTTACGGCCATTATGTTTTCCTCAAAAGCGTTGAGCTGAATTGCGTCGTCATTCAGCTAAATTGCGTTGACGGAGCGGATGATGCCCGCTGCGGCAGCAATCTTCTTGTCACTTAGAAGGACATTTTGGATGTTCGGACTGTTTCGGCGAACGGGTATCAAACGGCGCCGGAAGGAAACGAGCCCTGCTCAAGACAGGATCTGAGGGGAAGAATTTTCGCCAAAGCGCAAGCTTCTGGCCGGCTGCGATCTTATGGGATCTTATCGCTAAGTTTCAAGCTGTTCTGCCGGCGCCAGTTGCCAGGGGGCTCTCCCGCAATATCCGAAAACACCCGCGTCAGATGGCTCTGGTCAGCGAAGCCGCAGGCTGTGGCGATCTCTTGAATGGAAAGGCCCGACAGCAGCAGATCTTTGGCCTTTGAAACCCTATACTCCATGACCCAGCGATATGGCGTGCGGCCAAACGTTTCCTTGAACGCCCTGTTAAAGTAACTCCGGGACAAGCTGCACAATTCAGCGAGTTCGGCGATCGAAACCTGTGCGAAGGCGTTCGCCGTCATAAATTCCAGTACCCTTTTTTCCTGCCATGGCGCCAAGACGCCCGTCCTACTCGTCGGAAAGTACTGGCTGGCATAAGTATGCGTCAGATGCGTCAAAAGAACCAAACTGATTTGCTCAAAAAACAACTGATTGGCCTCATGCCGATTGACGAGATAAGGCAGGACGGCCTGAGCAAGGCCAAGAATGACGTCGTCCTTGGTGCCGGGCCGACAGTCGAACCCGCCGAATTGCGGGCGTCCGATATCCTCCAGGAAAGAGCGCACAAAGGACAGCGGGATATTGAACCTCAAATTATCGAACGGCGAGAGATGATGGCACTGCCATTCATTTCTAAGATCGGTAATAGCAATCGCGCCCTTGGGATGCCCGCCTTCGAAAATGAGCTCGTTGTTCTTCCAAAGTCGATGCATTCTGAAATCGGTCAACTGGGTGATGACAGAGACCGCCTCGTCACGTTTGCTCGGCGGAGCGATCGGAAGATCATCCTTGTCGTAGCACAGGCGCGTGATCGTGATGGCCGAGGCCTTCATCGTCCATCGACTGGGACCAGGCGTTCCGGGCGCATTATCACCCTCCAATTGTCTTTCCAATGTCCACCCCGGCCAGCCATCCTTACAGCCACAACGCTAGAGCATTCCTTGGTAAATTCCAACGAATTTTTTACGAAACGCTCCTTTTCGCTCAACTTAATTAGTTAAGGCACCCGGCACGCCAGACCGCCGGCGTCATCCCGGTTTCACGGGAGAAAACCTTCGTAAAATGACTTTGATCCACGAATCCGCATGCGTTCGCGATCGTTTTCAACGATGATTCGCTTCCGCGTAGCAGCTCCTTTGCAGCGTCCACGCGTGCATGCATCAGCCATTGGTGGGGCGTGATGCCGGTTACCTTCTTAAATCCCTGCGAGAAATGATTAGCGGAGAGGCCAGCTGCCGCGGCTATTTCCGCGACGGACAACTCACGGGCAAGATTTTTTCTCATAAACTCTTTTGCCGCAGCCTCGCGATTGAAGGGAAGGATCGTGTCGTCCGCGCCGGCCCCCGTCTCCCCGAGAGGGTCCTCAATCAGATGAGAGCAGATCGCGATTGCCAGGTGTTTCAGAAGCGCTTCCGACGATCCGGTCTCTCGATCAAAGAGGGAAAGTATGACGTCGGTGAGATTGCTTAGAACCGGATCCCTCTCGCCTCTTCGGCACCGCAGCTCGATTGTCGGGCTTGCGCTGGATAACTCTCCGACTTCCTCCAAAAGCGTCTTTGGCAGAAAAAAAGTAACCGAGTGAAGGTTAGCATATAAGACGATTGACGCCCCTTCGGAAAGGTCGACAAGACATACCGATCCCCGTTCGAACTTTCGCGGCAGCGTCCTGCTCCCATCGGCCAGGATATCGCAATGATGGGCCTCTTTGGTGTAGACCATCAGAAAATAGGCATCGCACACGGGAAGGGAGACGATTGGCCTCTCACCATCCGAGACATCCTTGGCTATTCTCGTAACGCAAATCGATGAATCTCTGATAGGCACCGTACGCAGCGCGGCGGCCTCGGGAAGGCCGAAGTACGGGCCGAGCGTTTTCAGTTCAAGATAATCCAGGCTCAATCCCCCTCCTCCAAGACGCCTCCGCGCCTGTGGCATCCGTGAGAACATTTCGGTTGCAGTGGACCATACTAATTCTGCTGAATATCCGCGCAATGCTCATTCTCACGGAAAATCAGGTTGCAACCGAAGAGAGAACAAGCGTTGCGATAACGACCACAATTATCTTGTACAATCTTATGGCAACAACCGAACACGCCACCAATCATCAAAAACCGGACTGATTATGGCTGATTTTCAATTCTCGGTGGATATTTGCGCAATGGTCCGACGTTAGGGTAAGGTGCACCCTTCTATCCACAGGCCGGACAGATCAAAGCCTGTTCTCCGCAGCGATCTCCTGAAGGTCGAGCTCGTGTTCGAGATCCTGCAGGACGCGATCATGGATTTCGCCAGCCCTGTGCATCCGCAGGATTTCGGCACGACCCGCCTGAAGCGCCTCAAGAACCGTCCTGAAGTGATCGACCTTGATGCCCTCATGCATATCCCGGTCAGCTTCGTATTGCGCGGCAACCTGCGCCCGATGCCTGTACTGGTCGAGTAGGCGGGGATGCATTTCACTGCCATCCTCCTTCTGCGAGCGCTTCTGGATCGCACGATACTGTGCTTCCGCTACGCGCCTCCAGGCGGAAGCTTCATTGTCGCGCAACTGCTGTTCTTCATCGGGACTTGCCAATTTGAGGAGGGTGGCGAGCGGGCCCAAGGTTGTACCTTGGACCAAAACTGTGACGATAATCACGGCAAACGCGGCAATAAGAACTATGTCCCTTCCCGGCATCTGTTCCGGAAGCGACAACGCGCCCGTCAGTGTCACCACACCACGCATACCGGCCCAGCTCATGATTGTTGTGGTTTTAATTGATGAAGGCTCTCCGCTCCTGAAACGTCGAAATAGCAGGACCCGTTTCAAAGCTCCTGTCCCAAGCAGCCAGACAAACCGCGCGAGGATCACGGTGAAAACGACGGCTGAAACTGGAATGATAAGATCGCCAATGCCCTGTCCGACCCCGGAGATACGGTCGAGAACGCCTCGAAGTGAGAGGCCGACAAGTATGAAAACAAGCGACTCCAGTAGAAAGACCATTGCCTTCCAAAACGCTTGAGCTCGCACGCGGGTTGAAGCTGAAAAGGTTTCGTGCTGATGGAATCCGAGGATGAGCCCGGTTGTGACCGTCGATAGGACCCCTGAGCTGTCAAGGCGTTCCGCGCCGATATAGGAACTCGCGGCGAGCAGGAGCGTTGCTGTAATGATCAGCTCGCTGTCGCGCAATCGACGGATCACCCAAACGCCGGACCAGCCGACGATGAGACCGACGAGCACGCCTCCGATCGCCACCCATGAGAAAGACCCGAGGGCCTCTGAAATACTGAAGGTGCCGGTCAACGTCGCGGCCACAGCGACGCGTAACAACACAAGTCCACTGGCGTCATTGACCAGGCTCTCACCTTCCAGAAGTGCCGAGATTCGGCTCGGGAGATGAAGCCTCTCGAGCACCGCTCCGGCGGCGACAGCATCCGGTGGCGAGACAATCGCCCCCAATGCGAAACCCACGGCCCATGGCAGACCAGGCAAGAGGAGATGAAACACGCTTCCGACGGTCAATGTCGTGAATATGACGGCACCAAGCGCGAGAGAGGCTATCTCAGCAAAATGCTTCTTAAAGTCGTACCATACGGTGAAATTTGCGCCGCTCATCAGGAGTGGCGGCAGAAAAATCAGCATGACCATTTCCGGATCAATCTTGATCGCCGGAACGCCAGGCGTCAGCGCAAGAACGATTCCGCCGATGATAAGAGCCGCGGCCGGCGGTAGATGCAAACGCCGGGCGACAAGCTCGAGCATGATCGTCGCCATCAGCAGAAGGACGAGAAATTCGTATGTCGATTCGACTGACATTTGGTTCGGGTCTTGCCTTGTCTCTGGTTATGCGTTGCGCCGGAATTGGGTCGAAACGAGCTCCGCCGCGGTGCATCGCAAGGACATTGTTTACCGAAAACGTGGTCGATTGAATTGGACGATAATACTGCTACCGGGCAAAAACCTGTGACCCTGTCAATCCGTCGAGAACAGCTTACCCGCCCTGGCGCCTGACTGGGCGACATGGAGACAGGTTCCCGTGGTAGACCAACTCAGCGCGTCAGCAATCTCATGGGAACGGGGGAAGACGAAATCCCAAATAGCGATAGGGGTGTCCAAGATGCCGACCGAAATATTGGCTAGCGTCTCGCCATCCTGCAATGGAGAATCGGAAACCCACATGGTTGAGTTGCCCTTGATTACGCCGAACGATTGCACACTTCTTTTAATCGACCAGCAGGCGGGCCTCGCCTTCGGAGTCGAGTCCGTCGCTCGTCAAACGCTCCTCGGAAACGTCGTGGCCTTGGCAAAGACGGCCACGTTGTTCGAACTGCCAATCATCGCCTCAACATCCGCCTCGACGGTTTATAGCGGACCCGTTATGCCGGCGATCCAGGCCGCGATCGGCGATGTAAAGTCGGTCGAGCGCCGGAACATGAACCTCTGGGAGGACGAGACGGCACGTGCCGCCGTTGTCGCAACCGGTCGCAAGCGTCTCCTCGTTTCCGGCCTTCTGACTGAGGCGTGCGTATCGTTTCCGGTCCTATCTGCCATTGAGGAAGGTTACGATGTCTCTGTCGTTGCCGACGCCTGTGGCGGGCTGACCCCTGAAAGTCATTCCCTTGCATTACGGCGAATGGAGGCGGCAGGGGCGACGATGACGTCTTGGATTCAAGTCCTCCTCGAGCTTCAAAGAGACTGGACAAGGCACGAAACCTATGCCGGAGCCAGAGGGATTGTTGAAGCCCACGCCGGTGGCTATGGCATCGGACTTTCATACGCGCGCGATATGATCCATCCCCCGCAGCCTTAAGTATGGCTGGCCGCTGCGGTCACTAGGCGGCCAGACTTCTTGACAAATCGATTCAGAAACAAGCGGCACCACATCATCCGCGAACATCATCGATGTGGCCGATCAATGCGTCCCGCCTGAGACTCTTCTTCGTCTGCCGGCGAAGGAAAATCTTCTGCCTTATCAAATACGATGCATCGACAGCTTTCTTCAGGGGTCGATAACGCTCACCCCATCAAGCCTTTGACGCTCGCTCAGCTGACAACGGCCATCAGCGGCAAAAGACGCGAGCACGAGCGGAGCGGCTGGCGGACACGACAGCCTATAGCGGCTTCAAATCTTGATAGCTGATCTTTGTGATTGTAAATTTTGGTTGCGGGGGCAGGATTTGAACCTGCGGCCTTCAGGTTATGAGCCTGACGAGCTACCGGGCTGCTCCACCCCGCGTCACCAGCGCAAACCGGGTTTCGGTTTGTCGCGTCACCAGCGCAAACCGCGTTGCGGTTTATCGCTTGTTCCCTTGGCACCGTATTTCAGGTGTGCAGGGGTAATGTGCTCCAGAAGCGACAAAGGCCGCTTTGGTAGCGGCCTATTGTAACACGGCTAGGCCGTTTTTCAGAGTGTGATGAGAAGATTTTGTGAGGCATAAATTGCTTGGCAATTTAGCCTGAGTTGCGTTTGGCAGACCTGGCAGCGACCTACTCTCCCGCGTCTTAAGACGAAGTACCATGGGCGCAGGGGCGTTTCACGGCCGTGTTCGGAAAGGGAACGGGTGCAGCCACCCCGCCATAACCACCAGGTCGGCAAAGCGCAACTTCGGGCTAAACCGCGCCAGCGGTTTATGCCCTATGAGAAGCTGGTGAGACTGGAAGTCTCGTTTGTCTTATTTGAACACGTCGTTGGATGCGTTTCCGGACGAAGTCCGCAAGCGCAGAGCGCGTCGCCAGAGGTCTGGCGCGCCGTCCGCAGCATAGGGTCGAAGACCCGTACATGCGTGAGGACAAAACTCAATGCAGATGAACGTTTACGTTCGTCTGATGAGCACTGGCAATGGGAACGATCAAGCCAATCGAGCTATTAGTACCGGTAAGCTTCATGCGTTGCCGCACTTCCACACCCGGCCTATCAACGTGGTCGTCTTCCACGGCTCTGATAGGGAACACTCGTTTCCAGGTTGGTTTCCCGCTTAGATGCCTTCAGCGGTTATCCATTCCATATATAGCTACCCTGCTATGCCCTTGGCAGGACAACAGGTCCACCAGAGATATGTCCATCCCGGTCCTCTCGTACTAGGGACAGATCCTGTCAATATTCCTACACCCACGGCAGATAGGGACCGAACTGTCTCACGACGTTCTGAACCCAGCTCACGTACCGCTTTAATTGGCGAACAGCCAAACCCTTGGGACCTGCTCCAGCCCCAGGATGCGATGAGCCGACATCGAGGTGCCAAACAACCCCGTCGATATGGACTCTTGGGGGTCATCAGCCTGTTATCCCCGGCGTACCTTTTATCCGTTGAGCGATGGCCCTTCCACACGGGACCACCGGATCACTATGACCGACTTTCGTCTCTGCTCGACTTGTCAGTCTCGCAGTCAGGCGGGCTTATGCCATTGCACTCGACGACCGATTTCCGACCGGTCTGAGCCCACCATCGCGCGCCTCCGTTACTCTTTCGGAGGCGACCGCCCCAGTCAAACTACCCACCATACACTGTCCCGGATCCGGATAACGGACCGCGGTTAGACATCCATGACGATAAGGGTGGTATTTCAAGGATGGCTCCACAAGAACTGGCGTCCCTGCTTCAAAGCCTACCACCTATCCTACACATGCCGACACGAATGCCAGTGTAAAGCTATAGTAAAGGTGCACGGGGTCTTTCCGTCTGACCGCAGGAACCCCGCATCTTCACGGGGAATTCAATTTCACTGAGTCTATGTTGGAGACAGCGGGGAAGTCGTTACGCCATTCGTGCAGGTCGGAACTTACCCGACAAGGAATTTCGCTACCTTAGGACCGTTATAGTTACGGCCGCCGTTTACTGGGGCTTCGATTCAGAGCTTGCACCCCTCCTCTTAACCTTCCAGCACCGGGCAGGCGTCAGACCCTATACGTCGTCTTGCGACTTCGCAGAGCCCTGTGTTTTTGGTAAACAGTCGCTACCCCCTGGTCTGTGCCACCCTCACATGCTTGCGCATATAAGGGTCACGCTTCTTCCGAAGTTACGCGTGCAATTTGCCGAGTTCCTTCAACATAGTTCTCTCAAGCGCCTTGGTATACTCTACCTGACCACCTGTGTCGGTTTCGGGTACGGTCTATACGGTGGAGCTATTTCCTGGAACCGCGTCCCCGCCCACACAATCCAATAAGTGTGAACAAGTTAAGCAATCCGTCACTACCACCAGGCCCACGAATATTAACGTGGTTCCCATCGACTACGCGTGTCCGCCTCGTCTTAGGGGCCGGCTAACCCTGCTCAGATTAACTTTAAGCAGGAACCCTTGGTCTTTCGGCGAGAGGGTCTCTCACCCTCTTTATCGTTACTCATGTCAACATTCGCACTTCCGATACCTCCAGGACCCCTCACGGGTATCCCTTCATCAGCTTACGGAACGCTCCGCTACCACTCCTCAAAGAGGAATCCTCAGCTTCGGTGCATGGCTTCAGCCCCGTTACATTTTCGGCGCAAAGACCCTTGACTAGACCAGTGAGCTGTTACGCTTTCTTTAAATGATGGCTGCTTCTAAGCCAACATCCTGGTTGTTTTGGGATCCTCACATCCTTTCCCACTTAGCCATGACTTGGGGACCTTAGCTGGAGGTTAGGGTTGTTGCCCTTTTCACGACGGACGTTAGCACCCGCCGTGTGTCTGCCTGATAGTACTCCCCGGTATTCGGAGTTTGGTTAGGATCAGTAAGACGGTGAGTCCCCATAGCCCATCCAGTGCTCTACCCCCGGGGGTATTCGTCAGACGCTCTACCTAAATAGATTTCGCGGAGAACCAGCTATTTCCGAGTTTGATTGGCCTTTCACCCCTAGCCACAAGTCATCCCAATCTATTGCAACAGATGCGGGTTCGGTCCTCCAGTTGGTGTTACCCAACCTTCAACCTGCTCATGGCTAGATCACTCGGTTTCGGGTCTAATGCAACAAACTATATCGCCCTATTCAGACTCGCTTTCGCTTCGCCTACACCTACCGGCTTAAGCTTGCTTGTTACACTAAGTCGTTGACCCATTATACAAAAGGTACGCCGTCACCCTTGCGGGCTCCGACTGTTTGTAGGTATCCAGTTTCAGGTTCTATTTCACTCCCCTTGTCGGGGTGCTTTTCACCTTTCCCTCACGGTACTGGTTCGCTATCGGTCATGCACGAGTACTTAGGCTTGGAGAGTGGTCTCCCCATGTTCAGACAGGATTTCACGTGTCCCGCCCTACTCTAGGACAATAAAGTCATCTACGCGTACGGGGCTGTCACCCTCTACGGCAAACCTTTCCAGGTTCTTCCACTTTATACTTCATTGCCACTGGCCTGGTCCGCGTTCGCTCGCCACTACTTGCGGAGTCTCGGTTGATGTCCTTTCCTGCAGGTACTTAGATGTTTCAGTTCCCTGCGTTCGCTTCTTACACCCTATTTTATTCAGGTGAAGATACCTTGTTACAATGCTTAGAAACCTGAAGTGTTTCACCAGCCACCAGCACGTTGAGGCTACACCGCATCAGCGGTGACGGCC
>NZ_CP178198.1:2740000-3450000 GCF_047041135.1 Rhizobium sp. WW22 | reverse complement strand
GGCGGCGCGGCGGCTGGCCGGGCGCCTTGCTCAGGCTGCCGGCGGCAATGGCGGCTTTGCCGCTTCTACTCCTCCGCTTGCCGGCGCGCTGCTGCTGCATGCCTTTCCCGATCGGATCGCGCTGCAGCGCGGCGGGCGAGGACGTTTCGTCATGGCCAATGGGCGCGGCGCGGAGCTGCCGGAAACCGAGCGGCTTGCCGGCGCGCAGATGCTTGTCATTGCCGACTTGACCGGACGTGCGGCGCAGGCGCGCATACTGGCGGCGGCGGAGATTTCCCGCGCCGATGTCGAAGAGCATTTGCCGGGCGAGATCCGCACCGAAGATCAAAGCTTTTTCGATAGAGCGAGCCGACAGGTGCGGGCGCGGCGGGCGACAAGGCTCGGCGCCATCATCTTCGAGGAAACGCCCCTGCCCCGCCCCTCCGGTGAACAGGCGGCGAAAGCGCTGACCGAAGGTATTCGCGAACTCGGCATTGACGTCCTGCCTTTCTCCAAGGAAGCGATGCAGCTGCGGGACAGGATCGGCTTCTTATACAGGACGATCGGCGAGCCCTGGCCCGACATGAGCGACGAGGCGCTGCTTGCCCGACTCGACGAATGGTTCACGCCGTTTCAAAGCGATGTGCGCGGCCTCTCCGATATTTCGGCCGGCGGACTCTCCAATGGACTGATGTCGCTGGTGCCGCACGAGCTGCAGCGCGATCTCTCCCGGATGGCGCCGACGCATTTCGAGGCGCCCACCGGTCAGCGCCATCCCATACAATATGACGGCGAAGAGCCGCTGCTCACCATCCGCGTGCAGGAGCTGTTCGGGCTGAAGCAGCATCCGGCCATCGGCGGCGGCAGATTGCCGCTGGTGCTGGAATTGACATCGCCCGCACATCGCCCGATCCAGACGACGCGCGACCTGCCGGGCTTCTGGGCCGGATCCTGGAAGGATGTCCGCGCCGACATGCGCGGCCGCTATCCCAGGCATCCCTGGCCGGAGGATCCGGCCGAGGCCTTGCCGACAACACGCGCCAAGCCACGGGGGACCTGACGATGGCACGCTTCTTCCGGGGACTGGAAAAACTCTCCGAAGCCGAAATGAAGGCACAGGAGGGCCATCATACCAGCCGGCGGCTGAGATTGCAGACGCTGGTGCGGCTGCGCTGGCTGGCAGTCGGCGGCCAGACGGTGACGGTCATGATCGTTGCTTTCTGGCTGAAATTTCCGATGCCGCTTCTCCCATGCTGCGTGCTGATCGCCTGCCTTGCCTGGATCAATTTCTTCCTGACGCTACGCTACCCGCCGACGCACCGGCTGGAACCGCCGGCGGCCTTCGCGCTGCTCAGCCTCGATCTGCTGCAGCTCTGCGGGCTGCTCTTAATCACCGGTGGGCTTTCCAACCCTTTCTCAGCCTTGGTCTGCGTGCCCGTCATCATTTCCTTTGCCTCGCAGCCGATCCGCTACAGCATGCCGCTCATCGGACTTGCGATGATCTGCATTACCGCTCTGGCATTCTCTCCCTTTCCCTTGCCTTGGTATGAAGGCGTTTCGGTCAGCGTGCATAGCGTCATGCAGCTGGGCGTGTGGTGCTCAATTGCCTCCACCATGGCGTTTGCCGCCTTCTATGCCTACCGTGTCTCTATGGAGGCCTCGCAGCTTGCGGATGCTCTTTCAGCGACGGAGCTGGTGCTGCAGCGGGAAAAGCACCTGTCGCAGCTGGATGGGCTGGCGGCAGCGGCCGCACACGAACTCGGCACGCCGCTTGCGACGATCAGCGTCGTCGCCAAAGAGATGGAGCGGGAACTCCGGGAAGACGATCGGTTCCGGGAGGATGTGGCACTGCTGCGCAGCCAGAGCGAGCGTTGCCGCGACATCCTGCGGCGGCTAACGACACTCTCTTCGGAGGATGAGGCGCATATGCGGCGGCTGACCCTGTCTTCGATGATGGAAGAGGTTATCGCGCCGCACCGCGAATTCGGAATCACCCTGGAATTCATCGAGAAGAGCCCGCGGGCGGGCGAACCTGTTCTGTCACGCAATGCCGGCATCATGTACGGCCTCGGCAACCTCATCGAAAATGCGGTCGACTATGCCCGCAAAACTGTGACCGTCACGGTGGAATACACCGCCGAAACTCTGACTATTATCATCGAGGACGATGGCGGCGGGTACTCGCCGGAAATACTGGCGCGGATCGGCGAACCCTATGTCACCTCCCGCCAGCGCGACGACACGGCAGGCGGGCTCGGGCTCGGGCTCTTCATCGCCAAGACCTTGCTGGAACGCTCTGGCGCTACACTTTCCTTTAGCAATCGCGATGCGGAGACGCCGGGAGCGCGCGTCCGCGTCGAATGGCCGCGCGTGTTAATCGACAGTAATTCGACAAAATGATTTTCGCGGCCTAAAACTGCCATCGTCAAAATTGGTTGAATATGCAGGCGGATGGTCGCCGGGATAGAAGATAAAATGACGGATAAGGAAAGCGTGGCCCCGCAAGCAGGGGCCAAGGATGCCGAGGCCCATATCGGCCCGGATGCTACATTGCTGATCGTCGACGACGACGGCCCCTTTCTGCGCCGGCTGGCGCGGGCAATGGAGACACGCGGCTTTGCAGTCGAGACGGCGGAATCCGTCGCGGAAGGCGTTGCCAAATCCAAGGCGACCCCGCCGAAATATGCCGTGGTCGACCTTCGCCTCGGCGACGGCAACGGACTCGACGTGATCGAAGCCATCCGCCAGCGTCGGGACGACACACATATTGTGGTGCTGACGGGCTATGGCAACATCGCGACGGCAGTGACCGCCGTCAAGCTCGGCGCTCTCGACTATCTCGCCAAGCCCGCCGATGCAGACGACGTCTATGCCGCGCTGACGCAGCGCCCCGGTGAAAAGGCCGAAGTGCCCGAAAACCCGATGTCTGCGGACCGCGTGCGCTGGGAGCATATCCAGCGCGTCTATGAAATGTGTGAGCGCAATGTCTCCGAGACGGCCCGACGCCTCAACATGCATCGCCGCACCTTGCAGCGCATCCTTGCCAAGCGGGCGCCGAAATAGAGCATACTTTGCCTCGGGAGAAGGACGCTGTAAGTGCGAGTTGCAAAAATCACTCGAAGCTAGAGCTCCTCGCCCCTCTCATCGGCGTCCCGAGCTATCGAAGGGCGGGCACTAACCAGGGTCGAGCCACCGGTCTCGACCCGTCCTTCGGACCCCTGAGGGGAGAAGGCAAAATCTTTACCCGTTGCCCACTCGGCCAGCATTAGGCGCTGGGCGGCAGCGCGGGAGAAGTTGAGCGTTACCGACTTGCGCGTCGCCGGCGGCAGGCGATGCTCCGGCGCCTCGCGGATCATATGGGCACCATAACCATCTGACAGAAACAGCCCGCAATCTTCCGGGAAGATATCCAGGGGCACGTCCTTGTGCGTCGCGAAGAACATCCGGTCGCAATGCTGCCGGTATTCGGGCCATTTGCGGTCGACGCGGAAATCCTCGATCGAGGTCTTGATCTCGATGATCCAGATCTCGCCCTTTTCCGAAAGGCTGATGAGATCGGCGCGGCGACCGCTGGCGAGCGGCAGCTCGGGTAGCACGGCGTGACGCATGTCGTGCAGTAATAGTTGCACGCCCTTGCGTACAAGCATGGCCCGTTCCGACTGCCGGCCATCTATTAACGGATTGTTATTGTAAACGTTCAAAATCGTCATGAATTGTCTCGGGGACAGGCCTGGCGTTGTTGCAAAAAAACCATGTCCTTCTAATTTGCGCGCCGGCGCTATTTTTGTAGGGCCAGAGCAGCTTGCAAAGCTAAGTTTAATGGAAAATAAACTTTAGACAAAGATGGTTGATAGCCATCCGTTTCCCGCCACGAAAATTCAAGAGACTTCCATGCGCATCCGTAATGCTATGACCGCACTCGGCCTTGTCGCAATGCTCGCATCGGCTGGCTATGCCACCACCGCCGCAGCAGCGCCGGCCGCTACCGCCAATTCGGCTACCGAGACCATCAAGACGTTCGATGGCGATTACGGTGTGACGACCGACAATGGCTTTCAGCTGCCGGCGATCCCGATCCAGAAGGTGAAGCCGCAGTTCCGCCGTCAGATCGTCGAATACAAGACGGATGAGGCCGAAGGCACGATCATCGTCAACACGCGCGAGCGTCACCTCTACTACATCCTCGGCAATGGCGAAGCGATGCGCTACGGCATCGGCGTCGGCAAGCAGGGCTTCTCCTGGTCCGGCACCGCCTATGTTGCCTGGAAGCAGGAATGGCCGAATTGGCATCCGCCGAAGGAAATGGCTGTTCGCCGTCCGGAAATCGCCAAGTACGTCGATGGCGGCATGAACCCGGGCCTGTCGAACCCGCTCGGCGCGCGCGCCATGTATCTCTACAATGAAAAGGGCCAGGACACGCTGTTCCGCCTGCACGGCACGCCGGAATGGGCTTCCATCGGCACCGCCGCCTCCTCCGGCTGCATCCGCCTGATCAATCAGGACGTGATCGATCTCTACAGCCGCGTTCTTCCGGGCCGCAGCACCAAGGTTGTCGTGATCCAGTAATCACTGGGAATTCGCATTGAAAAAGCCGCCGGATATCGTCCGGCGGCTTTTTTGTTTGCGTTTTTCAGCTGCCCTCCGGCAGGCCTATCCGGCCTGCTTTGCCTTCAGCTCGATGCGGCGGCGATGCAGGACCGGTTCGGTATAGCCGTTTGGCTGCTGGCGTCCCTTGAGGACGAGATCGAGCGCTGCCTGGAAGGCGACGGAGTCGTCGAAATTGCCGGCCATGGGAATATAATTGGGATCGTCGGCATTCTGCTGATCGACGACGGCGGCCATACGCTTCATCGTTTCGACAATCTGCGCTTCGCTGATGACCTTGTGGTGCAGCCAATTGGCCATATGCTGCGCCGAGATGCGCAGGGTAGCTCTGTCTTCCATCAAGCCGATATTGTTGATGTCAGGCACCTTGGAGCAGCCGACGCCCTGATCGACCCAGCGCACGACATAGCCGAGAATGCCCTGGCTGTTGTTGTCGATCTCGCGCTGGATTTCCTCCGGCGTCCAGTTCGGCCGCGAGGCGACCGGCACGGAGAGGATGTCTGACAGCTTGGCGCGGGCGCGGCTCTTCAGGCTCTTCTGGACATCGGCGACATTGACGCGGTGGTAATGGGTGGCGTGCAGCGTGGCGGCGGTCGGCGACGGCACCCAGGCGGTGTTGGCGCCGGCCTTGGGATGGGCGATCTTCTGCTCGAGCATGGCGGCCATCAGGTCCGGCATGGCCCACATGCCCTTGCCGATCTGGGCATGGCCGGAAAGGCCGCATTCAAGGCCGATATCGACGTTCCAGTTCTCGTAGGCGCCGATCCAGGCCGCCTGCTTCATATCGCCCTTGCGGATCATCGGGCCGGCTTCCATCGAGCTATGGATCTCGTCGCCGGTGCGATCGAGGAAGCCGGTATTGATGAAGACGACGCGTTCGCGGGCGGCGCGGATGGCTTCCTTGAGGTTGACCGTCGTGCGGCGCTCCTCGTCCATGATGCCCATCTTCATGGTGTTCCTGGGCATGCCGAGCAGGTCTTCGACGCGCGTAAAGATATCGACAGCGAAGGCGACCTCTTCGGGCCCGTGCATCTTCGGCTTGACGACATACATCGAGCCGGTGCGGGAATTCTTGCGGCGGCCGTTCGCGCCGATGTCGTAGAGCGCGATCAGACCGGTGATGGCGGCGTCCATGATGCCCTCCGGCACCTCGTTGCCATCGCGGTCGAGAATGGCTGGATTGGTCATCAGGTGGCCGACATTGCGGACCAGCATCAGAGAGCGGCAATGCAGGTCGAAGGTGCTGCCATCCGGCGCGGTATAAACGACATCGGGGTTCAGCCGGCGCGTGAAGGTCTTGCCGCCCTTGGCGACTTCCTCTGTCAGATCGCCCTTCATCAGGCCGAGCCAGTTGCGATAAACCTCCGCCTTGTCCTCTGCATCGACGGCTGCGATCGAATCCTCGCAGTCCATGATCGTCGTGATTGCCGATTCCAGGCGGACATCGGAAATGCCGGCCGGATCGGACTTGCCGATGGCCGTACCCGTGTCGATGACGATTTCGATATGGATGCCGTTCTGCTTCAGTAGGATATGGGTGGGGGCAGCGGCATCACCGAGATAGCCGGCGAAATGGCTGCCATCGGCCAGCTTCACGGCGCCGCCGTTGGTCGCGATCGCCAAAGCGCCATCTTTGACCGCAAGACCGGTGACATCCTTCCAGCTGGTACCGTCAAGCGGCACGGTGGAATCCAGGAAATCGCGAACCCAGGCGATGACCTTCTCGCCGCGCTTGGGATTGTAACCCCTGCCCTTTTCCGCGCCATCGGTCTCGGGAATGGCATCGGTGCCGTAGAGCGCGTCGTAAAGCGATCCCCAGCGGGCATTGGCCGCGTTCAGGGCATAGCGGGCATTCATGACGGGAACGACGAGTTGCGGGCCGGCGATCTCTGAGATTTCCGGGTCGACATTGGCGGTCGAGATCGTGAAGGCCGGGCCTTCGGGCACGATGTAGCCAATCTCGCGCAGGAAGGCTTCGTAGGCGGCGAGATCGACCGGGGCGCCGTTCTTGCGGTACCAATCGTCAAGTGCTGCCTGCATGCGGTCACGCTTGGCGAGAAGCTCACGGTTCCTTGGCGCGAGATCGTGGACGATCTTGGAAAAGCCGGCGAAGAAGGCCTCCGCATCCACGCCGGAACCGGGCAGCGCCTCCTTGACGAGGAAATCGTAGAGGACCTGTTCGATCTGAAGCCCGTGTTTTTCAATGCGGCTCATGCCATATACTCCTCAAGGCCGTGTTACGGCTCAATTTTTACATGTTGCCACTTTGCTCACGGTTTCACTTCTGTCAATTTGGCAATAGTTCGAAAGATTTATGCCACTCGGGAAATAATTAGTCCGTGGCAATGCGGGGACGGCCGCTGGCGGTGGCAATAAAGCGCGCTTCGATCAGCTTGCGGCTGCCTTCGACCTCCGGCGCATCTACCTGCTCGGCCACCGCAACCACCAGATCCACGGCACCATTCAGCCTTGCCTGCGCCATTGCCGCCTCGATGGCGCGCGAGCGGGCATCGGCGAAGCTCCGATCCTCATTGGTGAAGCGTAGACTTTCGCCGGCGCCGTTCAGCACATAGATGCCATCCTCCGGCATGGTGACGAAAACGGTGACGCTGGTGCGGACCTGGCCGACGACTGCACCGACGGCGTTGGCCACATCCGAATCGCCGGGAATGGCGCTCTCGGTCGCCAGCATCTTCGCGATCGCAGGATAATAGACCGGAGCGGAAGCCCCGAGGCCGACGAGCGGCCGATCGAGCGAAATGGCAAAGCGGGCGATCCCCGGCGCGCGGCGAAGGGCGCGGTCGATGGAGATGGATTTCGCGGGATCCAGATCGGCCACGCCATCTTCAGCAAGGCAGGCGGCGAGAATGACATCGGCCGACTGGCGGGTGAGGCGATCGACGATCTTCTGCGCCAATTCCTCGACAGATTCGGCGATGAGACGTCCCGAACCATCCTTCAGCCGCATCGCCAGAGCGAGCCCAAGGCGGGCAGCCTCTGCATTCCACTGGTTTTGCCCGCCGAGCACGTGCATGGCGTCGGAAGGCGTCAGGCCGCTCAGATGCACGAGGCCTCGCGCGACAAGCCGATCCAAAGTCGCCTTCTGCGACGTCATCGTCAGGAGCTTGTCGAGCGCCACGGGAACGGCGCCGATGCGATCAAACAGCGCCTGCTCTGGTCCGGTAAGGCCGCTTGCCAGATGATCCGGCACGCCGGTGCGCAGCGCAAAGCGGCCGGCGTTGCGGGCGAGATGCGTCGCCCGCAGCTGCTGCTCCAGGACATTCAAGACGGCATCGCCATGCATGTGAGCGGCGAGGCTCAGCGGCAACAAGCGGCGCGGACCGAGTTCGAAGGCGGCGACGAGGCCGCGGTCGTTGATCTTCACTTCGGAATCGCCGCCAAGGCCATAAGTGCGCATGGCAACGGCCTCCACCATGGTGCGATAGCCTCCGACCACGGCACCATCGGCATCCAGACGCGGCCTGCCATCCTCCATGACGGCGACATCGGTGGTGGTGCCGCCGATGTCGGAAACGACGGCATTGTCGAGGCCGGTGAGATAGCGCGCGCCGACGAGGCTTGCCGCCGGACCCGAGAGGATCGTCTCGATCGGGCGGAGCTTGGCTTCATCGGCCGAAATCAAGGCGCCATCGCCGCGCACCACCATCATCGGCGCGGCAATGCCGCGCGTCGCCAGAAACCCTTCGCAGGCGCCGACGAGGCGGTCGATCATCGAGACGAGGCGAGCATTGAGCAGCGTCGTCAGGGCGCGGCGCGGGCCACCCAATTTGGAAGAGAGTTCATGGCTGCAGGTGACCGGCAGATGCGAGATCTCGCGGATGCAATCGCGCACCCTGATTTCATGAGCCGGATTCCGCACGGCGAAATAGCCGGCGACGGCAAAGGACGACACCGACTTCGCCAAATCGGGTAACGCATCGCGCAGCGCCGTCAGATCGAGCGGGTTTTCGCTGCCGTGAACATTGTGGCCGCCGGGGAGGAACAGCACAGGATCGGAGCCCAACGCTTCCGCAAGGCCATTACGCTTGAGATCCTCGGGGCCGAAACCGATCATGACCAGGCCGGCGCGACCGCCCTGCCCTTCCACCAATGCGTTGGTGGCGAGTGTCGTCGACAGCGATACGAGGCCGATGGCCGAAACGGGAATATCGGCCTTGGCGATGACGGCATCGACGGCGCCGGCAATGCCGACGGCCAGATCATGCCGCGTCGTCAGCGATTTCGCCTTGGCGACCACGCCCTCGGTTTCATGGAAGAGAACGGCATCGGTGTAGGTTCCACCCGTATCAATGCCGAGCAGGAAGTGAGATGTCACGACAATATCCAGCCTTGAATGCACTGCGATATCGTTATTGCACCCTTCCGGGCCGGGCCGCTAGCTGGCAAGCGGCAAAAACAGTCCTATCGTCTCGTCACCCGCATCGGCAATCCGCCGCGCGGCTGCGTCGTGAGCTTCTGCACCGGCCAGGGATCGGTCTCATCAGTCAGGTCGAAGCGGAAGCGACGCATCATGACGGCAAGGGCGATGACGGCCTCCTGAAGCGCGAAAGTGGCGCCGATGCAGACGCGCGGACCGGCGCCGAAGGGCAGGTACTGGAAGCGGTTGATCTTCGCGCGGTTCTCCGGAAGAAAGCGCTCCGGCATGAAGGCGCGCGGCTTTTCCCAGTAGAGCTCGTGGCGATGCAGCGTCCAGGGCATGATGAGGACGGTGATTCCCTTCTCCATCGTCACGCGCTCGCCCTTGTCGCTCACCCATTCGTCATCCGCGATGGCGGCGCGATTGATCGACGGAGCCGGCGGATAGAGGCGCATCGCCTCCTCGAAGGCGGCGCGGACGTTCGGCATCAGGTCGAGCCAGGCGACCGGCTCGGCATCGGTTGCCAGCACACGATCGATTTCCTCTTCCATGGCCTCGCGAATATGCGGGCTATTGGCGACGCAATAGAGCGTCCAGGCAAGGGCACGGGCTGTTGTCTCGTGGCCTGCGCCGATGAAAGTGAGGATATTGTCCTCGATCTCCTCCATGGTCAGTCCATCCGGACCGGCCTTTTCGAGCAGCAGCGTCAGAAAATCGTCCGGCGCGCTGGCGCGATCCCGGCGCATCTTGTCCAGCCGCTGATCCATGGTGGTGCGGACGATTCCGCGGAACTTGTCGAGCACGCGCTGGCCGCCGATGCGGGTGATGCGCGGCACCCAGGCAGGGGCGCGCAAAAGATCCATCGGATCGACCCGGCCCATGCGATGCAGGAGCTCATTGACCTCATCGGCGAAATGCTCGCCTTCGGTGACGATCTCGCCGGAAAACAAGGTCTCTGCCAGGATGGCGAAGGTCAATTCGGTCATGTCGGTGGCAATATCGAACACGGCGCCCTCCGCGCCGATGTCCTCGTATTTCTGCAGATATTCCAGGCTCTGGCTCAGCATCTGGCCGGCGAAGCCCTGCGCGTGACGTGGCGTGAACACCGGTGCCACAGCCTTGCGCGAGCGCTTCCAGACCGGCCCTTCCGCCGTCAGCAGGCCATCGCGCAGGATCGGCCGGAGCACGAGCTGGCGGATATCGGCCATGCGATAATTGGCTGCATTATCGACCAGAACATGCTTGATCAGGCCGGGATCGTTGACGATGAGCGTCCGCTCGTTGAAGAACTTCGTCTTGATCCAGGGCAGCGTATAGGACGGCTCGCCCCAGAGTTCGAGCGGTTGCGCAGGATGGTTTTGATGATCGTCCATCGCGATGGCGGAATGGTACGCGGGATCGGCGCCGGCGGAGAGAAGGCTTCCGGAATCATATCCATGGATCAACTCTCCTCGAAATCCGGCGATTGCCGTAACAAACACAGCGGGAGCTGCGTACCCGTTCGATATGGGGAACGCCGCCTGCCAAATCCAGACGATAAAACGTCGCGCTGAGTGCTTACAAAAGCGACTTCAGATCGCTCAGCTTATCATTGATGAGCCAGCCATAGTAATTTTCTTCGGGCCAGACCGGCTGCGAGGAGCCGCGGTTCTTGGCAGCAAGGGCGGCGGCGCGCTTGCGGGAATTGCCGAGATTGTAGAGCGTCGCGGTGACGCCGGGATTGCCTGATATATCCATGCCGGCGATCGAGCGGTAGTCATCGATCGACTTGCGGATCGAGGCCGCGACGAAGGCAAGCGACAGGTCCGGGTCCATGATCGCCTTGTAGACGCCGCCGGCATCCTTCTCGCTGAGCTTCGGGATGCCCGAGGTGCGGCTGACGAGATCCGATAGCTCAAGGGCCGTCAGCGGATTGACCTGGCCGAGGCCGAAAGTCTGACCGGCATAGAAGGGCTGGAAGAAGACCGCGCTGAAACGATTGTCGGGATAGGATGTGCCGCCGACGGTCTTGCCGCGGAAGTCATCTTCCCAGACATCCTCACGGCAGGTCCAGAGGCTGTAGGAATCGCTCTTGCCCTTGCAGGCATCGAATTGCGGCCGCGCAACGAAATCGTCGACGTTTTCGCCATTATAGGCAAAGCGGAAGCTCTGGCCGGCATAGGAGGCAGCCTTGACGTAATAGGACTGCAGGCCATCATAAGCATCGACATTGTAGGTATGCTCGCCGACGAGCGCGCCGATGATGTGGATGGGCTCGATACCATAGGCCCGCGCTGTCGACTTGATCTTTGCCATTAGCTTCGTATCGGTCGCCAGTAATTCGCGGACTTTCTGATACTTGCGCTCAAAGCTCGAATTCGTGCCGCGGGTCCGCCGGACCGAAGCGCCGGGAACCGGCGGCTGCTCGGCATTGCGGTTGCCCGGGGGCACCGCGGTCGCCGCCTCCGCATAGGCTGGTATCCAGGAAAGGCTGACAATTGCCAGAAGAAGAGTGATCAGTATCCGTCGCAAGATGGCTGTCCTGTCGAAGTTTAAACCGATGTTTCCGTGCGGTTGCCTGACGGATAATCTTGGCCGAATAAAGCCACGCGACACAAAGAAACGGGCCCCTAACTAAAAAGTTAACGGCCCGCTGTCGAGTGTTTACTGTCTTAAATCGCTTCTGCCGGCCCGCTTACAGAATGAAGCGGGACAGATCGGTGTTGGTGGCGAGGTCACCGACATGCTCGCGGACATAGGCGGCATCGATGGTTATCGATACCCCGGCGCGATCCGAGGCGTTGTAGGAGATCTCGTCGAGCACCCGCTCCATGACCGTCTGCAGGCGGCGGGCGCCGATATTCTCGACGGTCGAATTCAGATGCACGGCGACATCGGCGAGAGCGTCGATCGCGTCATCCGTGAAGTCGAGCTTCAGGTCTTCCGTTTCCATCAGTGCCTTGTACTGGCGGATGAGGCTTGCCTGCGGCTCCGTCAGGATGCGGCGGAAGTCTTCCTTGGTTAGCGGGCGGAGCTCGACGCGGATCGGCAGGCGGCCCTGCAACTCCGGCAGAAGATCCGAAGGCTTCGAGACATGGAAGGCACCGGAGGCGATGAAGAGGATATGGTCGGTCTTGACCGGGCCATACTTCGTCGACACCGTCGTGCCTTCGACCAGCGGCAGCAGGTCGCGCTGCACGCCTTCGCGGGAGACGCCGGCACCCATGCCACCATCGCGGGCGGCGATCTTGTCGATCTCGTCGAGGAAGACGATGCCGTCATTTTCGGCGGATTGCACGGCTTCGCGCTGGATCGCCTCATTGTCGATCAGCTTGTCGGACTCGTCACGGATCAGCTCCTTGTAGGAATCCTTGACCGTCGTGCGCACCTTCTTCGTGCGGCCGCCCATGGCCTTGCCGAACATTTCGGAGAGGTTGAGTACGCCGATATTGGCGCCGGGCATGCCGGGGATCTCGAAGCCGCCGGGCATGCCGGAGCCGGTATCGGCCACCTCGATATCAATTTCCTTGTCGTCAAGCTGGCCGTCGCGCAGCTTCTTGCGGAAGCTGTCGCGCGTTGCCGGCGAGGCGGTGGCGCCAACCAGCGCATCGAGCACGCGCTCTTCGGCGCTCATATGCGCCTTGGCTTGCACCTCGGCGCGCTTCTTTTCGCGCACCAAACCGATGCCGACTTCGACGAGATCGCGGACGATCTGCTCGACATCGCGGCCGACATAGCCGACCTCGGTGAACTTGGTGGCTTCGACCTTGATGAAGGGGGCGCCCGCGAGCTTCGCAAGGCGGCGGGAGATTTCCGTCTTGCCGACGCCGGTGGGACCGATCATCAAAATGTTCTTGGGCATGACTTCGTCGCGCAGCTCAGGCTCAAGCTGTTGGCGACGCCAGCGGTTGCGCAGCGCAATCGCCACGGCGCGCTTGGCCTCATGTTGGCCGACAATATAGCGATCGAGCTCGGAAACGATCTCGCGGGGGGAAAAAGTGGTCATTTCGTATGTTCCCTATCAGGGCTAGAAACTATCAAGAGAGGAACTTATTGGGCTTCGGCATCGAGCGTTTCGACGACCACATTGTGGTTCGTGTAGACGCAAATGTCGGCGGCGATATCGAGGGCGCGGCGGGCGACGTCTTCAGCCGATTTGTCGCTATCCATCAGCGCACGGGCAGCAGCGAGGGCGAAATTGCCGCCGGAGCCGATTGCCATGGCGCCGTGTTCGGGCTCAAGCACATCGCCGTTGCCGGTGATGGCGAGCGTTATGTTCTTGTCGGCAACCAGCATCATGGCTTCGAGATTGCGCAGATATTTGTCGGTGCGCCAGTCCTTGGCGAGCTCGACGGCGGCGCGCATCAGTTGGCCGGGATATTGTTCGAGCTTCTTTTCAAGCCGTTCGAGCAGCGTGAAGGCATCGGCAGTCGCGCCGGCGAAACCGGCGATTACATCGCCCTTGCCGATGCGGCGAACCTTGCGCGCATTGCCCTTCATCACGGTCTGGCCAAGGCTGACCTGGCCATCGCCAGCCATCACGACCTTGCCGTCCTTGCGAATAGTCACGATTGTCGTCATTTAACACCTGTTTGCCCCCGTTTCGGCGGGCTTTCTGCCGGGCCGCGTATCGGCCCCGTCAGCACCTATGTAAGAGGGGTTTTGGCGATTGCAAATGGCAACCGCGCCCGAATAATGGCGGCAAGCCGGCTAAACGCGTAAGGCCCTTGCGTAACTTCTGGATATTTCCCGATACGCCTGATAAGGAACGGCCGTATTCCGATGGAGCAGCCCATGGCAGAGACCGCAGCGAGCCGCACGGCAAGCGTTTCCCGCAAGACCAACGAGACCTCGGTCTCCGTTTCCGTCAACATCGACGGCAGCGGCAAATCGACGATTTCGACGGGTGTCGGCTTCTTCGACCATATGCTGGAACAGCTGTCGCGACATTCGCTGATCGACATGGAGATCGACACCAAGGGCGACCTGCATGTCGACGATCATCATGCCGTCGAGGATACCGGCATCGCGATCGGCCAGGCGATTGCCAAGGCGCTGGGCGACCGGCGCGGCATCACGCGCTACGCTTCGATCGACCTCACCATGGACGAGACCATGACGAAGGCGGCCGTCGATCTCTCGGGCCGGCCCTTCCTCGTCTGGAACGTCTCGTTCAGCGCGCCGAAGATCGGCACCTTCGATACCGAACTGGTGCGCGAATTCTTCCAGGCGCTGGCGCAGAATGCCGGCATCACCTTGCATATCCTCAACCATTATGGCGCCAACAATCACCATATAGCCGAGACATGCTTCAAGGCCGTTGCGCGCGCATTGCGTACCGCAACCGAGATCGATCCGCGGCAGGCAGGCCGGGTGCCCTCGACGAAAGGCACGCTCGCCTGAGCCCCGAACTGGGGAATTGAGGAAATGGCAAGCTATCTGATTTTGACTCCGCCTGGAGCGACGAACCGATCCGAAGCATCGGATCGGTATCGCGACGAAACACGATTCATCCGCGACGGCTTTTCATGGACGGCTTTCCTGTTTCCGACGCTCTGGATGCTCTTCCACCGGCTTTGGCTGTACGCGATCGCCGTCGTTCTGCTGCAGGGTATTGCGCTGGAACTGATGCGTCAGCCGGGCTTTTTCGCCGCGGGGGCAACACTTTTGCTTGGCGTGCATGTTCTTGTCGCTCTGGAAGGCCCGCATGCGATCAGCGAGCGTCTCATCGGCCGCGGCTGGAAGGTTGAAAACCTCGTCTCTGCACCCGATCTGGCAACTGCAGAGCAAATCCACTTTTCCGAACTTGAGCAGCAGCCAAACCGGAATATCCGTTCCGAAAATTGGGATATCCCGGCCAAAAACACCAATACCAGCCGCCCAGGCCCGAGCTTCGGCCTTCCCGGCTATGACGGAGGACGCTGACCATGCGGGTCGCGATTATCGACTATGGTTCCGGCAATCTGCGCTCGGCCACCAAGGCTTTCGAGCGAGCTGCCCGCGAGGCAGGTATCGACGCCGAGATCGACCTGACCGATGATGCCGAGCGCGTTGCCACCGCGGATCGCATCGTGCTTCCCGGCGTCGGCGCCTATGCCGATTGCCGGCATGGCCTCGATGCCGTGCCCGGCATGGCAGAAGCCGTCGCCGACGTCGTGGAACACAAGGCCCGCCCCTTCCTTGGCATCTGCGTCGGCATGCAGCTGATGTCGTCGCGCGGGCTGGAAAAGACGATCACGAAAGGCTTCGGCTGGATCAAGGGTGACGTCAAGGAAATGACGCCGAGCGATCCCAACCTGAAAATCCCGCAGATCGGCTGGAATACGCTGGATCTCCGCCACCCGCATGCGCTGTTCGACGGCATACCCACAGGCCCCGACGGGCTGCACGCCTATTTCGTCCATTCCTATCATCTGGCAGCCGACCACGGCGACGACGTCATCGCGACCACAAGCTATGGCGGCGCGATGACCGCCTTCGTCGGTCGCGACAATATGGCCGGCTCGCAGTTCCATCCGGAAAAGAGCCAGAAGCTCGGCCTTGCCCTGATCGCCAATTTCCTGCGCTGGAAGCCGTAAGGCTCGCGCTTCAAGGACAGACATCATGATTCTTTTTCCTGCTATCGACCTAAAAGACGGCCAATGCGTGCGCCTCAAGCTCGGCGACATGGAGCAGGCGACCGTCTACAACCCCGATCCCGGTGCCCAGGCGAAAGCCTTTGAAGACCAGGGCTTCGAATGGCTACATGTCGTCGATCTCAACGGCGCCTTCGCTGGCGAGACCGTCAACGGCGCCGCCGTCGATGCCATTCTTAAGGCGACGAAGAACCCGGTGCAGCTCGGCGGCGGTATCCGCACGCTCGACCACATCGAAAACTGGCTGTCGCGCGGGCTTGCCCGCGTTATCCTCGGCACCGTGGCAGTGCGCGATCCAGCGCTTGTCGTCGAAGCCTGCCGGCGTTATCCGGGCCATATTGCTGTCGGCATCGATGCCAAGGGCGGCAAGGTGGCGGTTGAGGGCTGGGCCGAAGCCTCCGAACTCGGCGTCATCGAACTCGCCAGGAAATTCGAAGGTGTCGGCGTTGCCGCGATCATCTACACCGACATCGACCGCGACGGCATCTTGACCGGCATCAACTGGGCCTCGACGCTGGAACTGGCCGATGCCGTTTCCATCCCCGTCATCGCTTCCGGTGGGCTTGCCTCGCTCGACGATATCAAGCGCATGATCCAGCCGGACGCCCGCAAACTGGAAGGTGCGATTTCCGGCCGCGCGCTTTATGATGGCCGGATCGATCCGAAAGAAGCACTGGCGCTGATCAAGCAGGCCAAGGAGGCAGCGCAATGACCCTGAAAGCCCGCGTCATCCCCTGCCTCGACGTCAAGGACGGCCGCGTCGTCAAGGGCGTCAACTTCGTCAATCTTATCGATGCCGGCGATCCGGTCGAGGCTGCCAAGGCCTATGACGCCGCCGGTGCTGACGAGCTATGCTTCCTCGACATCACGGCCTCTTCCGACAATCGCGACACCATTTTCGATGTTGTCGCCCGCACCGCCGAGCAGTGCTTTATGCCCGTTACGGTCGGCGGCGGCGTGCGCACCATTGCCGATATCCGCAAGCTGCTGCTCTGCGGCGCCGACAAGGTTTCGATCAACTCGGCGGCGGTCAACAATCCCGATTTCGTGGCTGAAGCGGCCGACAAGTTCGGCAACCAGTGCATCGTGGTATCCATCGATGCCAAGCGGCGGCGGACCGAGGCGCTCGGCGGCGACAATCTGAGCGCCTGGGAAATCTACACCCACGGCGGCCGCATTGCGACCGGCATCGATGCCGTCGATTTTGCCCGCAAGATGGTCGAGCGCGGTGCCGGCGAGCTGCTTGTCACCTCCATGGACCGCGACGGCACCAAGGTCGGCTACGATCTGGAGCTGACACGGGCGATTGCCGATGCGGTGCGCGTGCCGGTTATCGCCTCAGGCGGCGTCGGCGATCTCGACGACCTCGTTGCCGGCGTCAAGGAAGGCCATGCGACGGCGGTGCTTGCCGCTTCGATCTTCCACTTCGGCACCTATTCGGTGGGCGAGGCAAAGCGCTATATGGCCGAGCGCGGCATTCCGATGCGGCTGGATTAGGAGACAGCGGACCAATGAGCGGATTTACCCTTTCCGACCTCGAACGAATCATCGAGGAACGCTCCAAGGCTTCGCCGGACGAATCCTGGACGGCGAAGCTTTTCGCCGCCGGCCAGCCGAAGGCAGCGAAGAAACTGGGCGAAGAAGCGATCGAAGCCGTGATGGCCGCGGTCACCAACGATCGCGACAACCTCGCCTACGAGGCGGCCGATCTGCTATATCATCTTTTAGTCGTATTGAAGATTGCCGGCATTCCGTTAGAGAATGTCATGGGTGAGCTCGAAAGGCGCACCGCCCAATCCGGCCTTCAGGAAAAGGCCAGCCGGTAAGAACGCGATGACAATAGCGACCAAGAGCGAGCCCGCGCCCGAGACACTCGATATTTTCGAGGCGAAGGCCTATTCGCCGTACTACTTCTTTTCCTCGGAAGAATGGGCGAAATTCCGGGCCGACACGCCGCTGACGCTGACATCAGACGAAGTGAAGCGACTGCGCTCCATGGGCGACCCGATCGATCTTGACGAAGTCAGGCGCATCTATCTGTCGCTGTCGCGGCTTTTGTCCTCGCATGTGGAATCCTCGCAGATCCTGTTCGAGCAGCGCAACCGCTTCCTCAGCCTCTCCGATATTGCTAAGACGCCCTTCGTCATCGGCATCGCCGGTTCGGTCGCCGTCGGCAAGTCCACGACAGCTCGTATCCTGAAAGAATTGCTGGGCCGCTGGCCGTCGAGCCCGAAGGTCGATCTGGTCACCACGGACGGCTTTCTCTATCCGAACGCCGAATTGCAGCGCCGCAACCTGATGCAGCGCAAGGGCTTTCCGGAAAGCTACGATACCGCAGCACTGCTGCGTTTCCTCTCGGCGATCAAGGCCGGCCAGCCGAATGTGCAGGCACCTTCTTATTCGCACCTCGTCTACGACGTGCTGCCGAATGAATTCAAGACGGTCGACCGCCCGGATATCCTGATCTTCGAGGGCATCAACGTGCTGCAATCGCGGCATCTGCCGGCCGATGGCAAGATCGTGCCGATGGTCTCCGATTTCTTCGATTTCTCGATCTATATCGATGCCGACGAGGAGCTCATCCACAACTGGTATGTCGCCCGCTTCATGCGACTGCGGGAGACCGCCTTCCGCGATCCCAACTCCTTCTTCCATCGCTATGCCTCGATCAGCGAGGAAGAGGCGCTGGCGATCGCCGAGGGGCTCTGGAAGAACATCAACCTGAAGAACCTGCGCCAGAATATCCTGCCGACGCGCCCGCGTGCCGATCTTATCC
Source organism: Rhizobium sp. WW22 (assembly GCF_047041135.1). NCBI lineage: Bacteria > Pseudomonadati > Pseudomonadota > Alphaproteobacteria > Hyphomicrobiales > Rhizobiaceae > Rhizobium > Rhizobium sp. WW22. The sequence continues at coordinate 3,431,648 of NZ_CP178198.1, read as the reverse complement.
TGCAGAAGGGCAAGAATCATCTGATCGAGCAGGTGGCGCTCAGAAAGCTCTGAGGCTCAGGGCTGAACACGCCGTAACGTCAGATTGATACGTCCGCCATTCTTCAGCAATGTCGACGTTGCCGGATAGATGCGATCGACGCCGTGGAAGCACAGCCTGCCCTCGCCGCCGAGTACGACGATATCGCCGCTCGCGAGCTTGAAGGATAGCGTGCGATCGTTGCGGTTGAGACCTCCGACCCGAAAGAGGCAGGTATTGCCGAGCGAGACCGATAGCACGGGCGCCTTGAGATCCTGTTCGTCGCGATCCTGATGCAGGCCCATGCGGGCATCGTCGCCATAGAAATTGACGAGGCAGGCTTCCGGCGGCTTTTCATAGCCAGCTATATCGCGCCAGAGATCGAGCAATTGCGGCGGCATAGCTGGCCATGGGCGACCGGTGACCGGATGGGTCGGCTGATAGCGATAGCCGCGCTGCTTGTCCGTCACCCAGCCGAGCGAACCGCAATTGGTCATGCGCACGGACATCTCCTTGCCGGTACCCGGCATGACCGGTATGTAGAGCGGCGCCTCTGCCACAACGGCGCGGATCGTCTGGACGAGCGCTTCCTGGGTAGGGCGGTCGAGATATCCGGGGAGATGGCGAGTTCCGTTGGGGAGCAGCATTTTGGTTTCCTGCAATCGTGCTGATCAGGTGAGCATATCATTGCCGCGCTATTGTGCCTGGCCCTCACCCCCGCCCTCTCCCGCAAGCGGGACGAGGGGGTTTACCCTGCCCCAAGCCAGCCGCCGCAACTGAGAGTCTTGTTGTTTCGCTGTGTCGTCCCTTCTCCCCGCATGCGGGGAGAAGGCTAGGATGAGGGGCCAGGCAGACAGCGTCCACAAAACTGAACTCGCCCGACAAGCTACAATTTTACCCAGCCAAGCCAAAACTGCAGCCCGAAAACCAAATCTAGTCGCCGCCGACCTTGCCGCGCATCTTCTTGACCTCGGAGCGTCCGGATTTCTCCTTCAGCCGGCGCTCGATCGATCCCTTTGTCGGCTTGGTCTTTCGCCGCGGCGGCGGCGGCGGGGCGGCGGCTTCGAGGATCAGTTCCTTCAGCCGCTCGCGGGCGTCCTCGCGATTGCGGTCCTGGCTGCGGAAGCGGCTGGCCTCGATCATCAGAACGCCTTCCTTGGACACACGACGGCCGGCGAGCCGGATCGCATTCGCCTTGACGCGCTCGGTCAACGCGGGAGAATTCTGGAGATTGAAGAAAAGCTGGACCGCGGTCGCGACCTTGTTGACGTTTTGACCGCCAGGACCGCCCGCCAGAACGAATTGTTCCGTCAGTTCCCAGCCGGCAATGGTGATCCGGTCGTTAATGTAAAGCGCGTCGCTGGCCATGATTTTCTCCGCGCCTGTCTATCCCACATTGCATTGCGGTTGAAAACCACTGCCAGACAAAATGAAACCCGGCGAACTAGTCGCCGGGTTTCACGTGAGTCATTCCCGTTCTGGATGTTTATTCGGCTGCGACGCGGATTCCCGGTGCCGCATCGCGGACGTTGCCGTCCACATGATCCTCGAACTTGGCGAAGTTGGTGACGAACATCTGCACCAGCTTCTTAGCCTGCGCATCATAGGCTTCGCCATCGGCCCAGGTGGAGCGCGGGTCTAGAATGGCCGTATCGACACCTTCGACGGCCACCGGAACCGCAAAGCCGAAATTCGCATCGATGCGGAATTCGACATTATCGAGATCGCCCTTGAGAGCGGCGGCCAACAGCGCGCGCGTCGCCTTGATCGGCATACGGCGTCCCGTGCCGTAAGCGCCGCCGGTCCAGCCGGTGTTAACCAGCCAGCAACGAGCGCCGTGGCGGGCGATCAGCTCCTTGAGGAGATTGCCGTATTCGGCCGGATGGCGCGGCATGAAGGGAGCGCCGAAGCAGGTCGAGAAGGTCGCTTCCGGCTCGACGACGCCCTTTTCCGTGCCGGCGACCTTGGCGGTGTAGCCGGACAGGAAGTGGTACATCGCCTGATCCGGTGTCAGCTTGGCAATCGGCGGCATGACGCCGAAAGCGTCCGCCGTCAGCATGATGATCGTCTCAGGATGACCGGTGATACCGGATTCCGAGGCATTCGGGATGAAATGCAGCGGGTAGGCGCTGCGGGTGTTTTCCGTCAGCGAGCCATCGTCGAGATCCGGGCGGCCATGCTCGTCGAGCACGACGTTTTCCAAGACGGTGCCGAAACGGCGCGTCGTGGCATAGATTTCCGGCTCGGCTTCTGCCGAAAGGCGGATGGTCTTGGCATAGCAGCCGCCTTCGAAGTTGAAGATGCCGTTTTCACCCCAGCCGTGCTCGTCGTCCCCAATCAGCGTACGGGTGGGATCAGCCGACAGCGTTGTCTTGCCAGTGCCCGACAGGCCGAAGAAGATCGCGGCATCGCCTTCAGGGCCGACATTGGCCGAGCAATGCATAGGCATGACGCCGCGCTCGGGCAGCATGTAGTTCAGCGCCGTGAATACCGATTTCTTCATCTCGCCGGCATAGGAGGTGCCGCCGATCAGGACGATGCCATTGACGAAATCGCAGGCGATCACCGTTTCGGTGCGGCAACCATGGCGCTCCGGATCTGCACGGAAGCTTGGCAGGTCGATGATCGTCAGCTGCGGTACGAAGCTTTCGAGCTTAGAGCGATCGGGGCGGATCAGCAGGTTGCGGATGAACAGCGAATGCCAGGCGAATTCGGTGATGACGCGCGTCGGCAGAGCATATTCGACATCGGCGCCGCCGATCAGATCCTGCACGAAAAGGTCCTTGCCGCGGGCATGCGCCAGCATGTCCTCGTGCAGCAGCGCGAAATGCTCCGGCGACATCGGCTTGTTGTTGTCCCACCAGATCTGGTCTTCGGTGGTGGCGTTGCGCACCACGAACTTGTCCTTCGGCGAACGGCCGGTGTGCTGTCCGGTCAAGGCCCTGAGCGCGCCGTGGGCGGTCAGATCGGCTTCGCAACGGCGAATCGCCTCTTCGTAAAGATGAGCCTCCATGAGGTTGTAACGCACACTGGCGGCGGCTCCCAGGCCGATCGATCCCAGTTCAGTCGCGGGATTGCGGACGCCGAATTGCTCCATCACTTTTTCCTCTACAAGGGGCTTGGCCGTTAGAATTATCTAAAGCGTAGAGGGGTCTTTTTAAAAGCACAAGAGCCTGCCGTGAGAAATATTTAATGATATCAGTTATTTAATCGATTTAAATAAATTTCCATAATTTTAAATCGTTTGAATAACAGGCAAAGAGACGTTACGTCACACAACCCTTGCGCAAGGGTTTTTCTCCGCAACAATCCTCCCCTTTATCTTTGCCACAATTTGTTCCACCTTTATCCCCATAAGCGCGCTAGGTTACCGCCGACCGAGCTGGCAGACCGCCTGGGCTGGATTCCAAATCCGGGAGACGCGCACTGATGACGGAGACGAACACCATGTTGACAATCGCGCTCGTTGACGACGACCGCAATATCCTGACTTCCGTTTCGATTGCCTTGGAAGCAGAGGGATATAAGGTAGAGACCTACACGGACGGAGCCTCGGCGCTGGACGGCCTGCTTGCCCGGCCGCCGCAACTGGCGATCTTCGATATCAAGATGCCCCGCATGGATGGCATGGAACTTCTGCGCCGCCTGCGGCAGAAATCCGATATACCAGTGATTTTCCTGACCTCGAAGGACGAGGAAATCGACGAACTCTTCGGCCTGAAGATGGGCGCCGACGATTTCATCACCAAGCCGTTCTCGCAGCGTCTGCTGGTCGAACGCGTCAAGGCCGTTCTCCGCCGTGCCTCCGCTCGCGAAGCCGCAAATGCTGCCGGCGGCGCAGCCGCCGCCAAGCCGGGTGCTGCACAGCAGGCCCGCTCGCTGGAACGCGGACAGCTCGTCATGGACCAGGAACGCCATACCTGCACCTGGAAGGGCGAGCCGGTGACGCTCACCGTCACCGAATTCCTCATCCTGCATTCGCTTGCCCAGCGCCCCGGCGTGGTCAAGAGCCGCGATGCCCTGATGGATGCGGCCTATGACGAGCAGGTCTATGTCGACGACCGCACGATCGACAGCCACATCAAGCGGCTGCGCAAGAAATTCAAGATGGTCGACCTCGATTTTGATATGATCGAGACGCTGTATGGCGTCGGCTATCGCTTCCGTGAAGCTGCATAAGAGTTAACTGGACCATACGGCGGACGATGGAATAAGAGCAGGCGGACGGGGTCGCGAATCCCGTTCTTCGAAAGGGCCGTAGGCTTGGCACAGCTGGTGCAGGACAGGGATATAGACGACTCGGAAAGCCCGAGCGGCGCTCGGATCGCGCGCCGGCGCTGGACTCATCCCTTCGTGCTGATCCGCCGCATCTTCGGCAATGCAGTCTTTTCGAGCCTGACGCGGCGCATCCTGTTCTTCAATCTGGCCGCCCTCGTCGTTCTGGTCGGCGGTATCCTGTACCTCAACCAGTTCCGCGAAGGCCTGATCGATGCCCGCGTCGAGAGCCTCTTGACACAGGGCGAGATCATCGCCGGTGCCGTCTCGGCCTCGGCATCGGTCGATACCAACTCCATCACCATCGATCCGCAGAAACTGCTGGAGCTGCAGGCCGGCCAGAGCATCACGCCCGTTCCGAACGATGAGGATCTCGAATTCCCGATCGATCCGGAAAAGGTGGCGCCGGTGCTGACGCGGCTGATCTCGCCGACACGCACCCGCGCCCGCATCTTCGATGCCGATGCCAACTTGCTGCTCGACAGCCGCCATCTTTATTCGCGCGGTCAAGTGCTGCGCTACGACCTGCCCCCCGTCGACGACGAGAAGCAGAGCTGGTCCGACTGGTTCAGCGGCCTGCTCAACAAGATGCTGCAGCCGGGTAACCTGCCTGTCTACAAGGAAGCGCCCGGCGGCGACGGTTCGATCTATCCGGAAGTCATGAATGCGCTGACCGGCGTGCGCGGCGCTGTGGTTCGCACCACGGAGAAGGGCGAGCTGATCGTTTCGGTCGCCGTGCCGATCCAGCGCTTCCGCGCCGTTCTCGGTGTCTTGCTGCTTTCGACCCAGGCCGGCGACATCGACAAGATCGTTCATGCCGAGCGTCTCGCGATCATGCGCGTCTTTGGCGTCGCGACGCTGGTCAACGTCGTGCTCTCGCTGCTTTTATCCTCCACCATCGCCAATCCGCTGCGCCGGCTTTCGGCTGCGGCCATCCGCGTGCGCCGCGGTGGGGCGAAGGAACGCGAGGAAATCCCTGACTTTTCCGCCCGCCAGGACGAGATCGGCAACCTGTCGATCGCATTGCGCGACATGACATCGGCACTCTATGATCGCATCGATGCCATCGAGAGTTTTGCAGCCGACGTCAGCCACGAGCTGAAAAACCCGTTGACGTCGCTGCGCAGCGCTGTCGAAACGCTGCCGCTTGCCAAGAGCGATGATTCGAAGAAGCGGCTGATGGACGTGATCCAGCACGACGTTCGCCGCCTCGACCGCCTGATCAGCGATATCTCCGATGCATCGCGCCTTGACGCCGAACTTGCGCGCCCGGATGCGAAGTCGCTCGATCTGGAAGTACTGCTGCGCGACATGATCGATATTTCCAGACAAGTCGGACACAGCAAGAAGGCCGTCGAAATCGAATATGTCGTCGACCGCAAGCCGGGCAACAAGACGAATTTCTCCGTCGAGGGTCACGACCTGCGCATCGGTCAGATCGTCACCAATCTCATCGAAAACGCACGATCCTTCGTCCCGGCGGAAACCGGCAAGATCACCGTGCGGCTGACGCGGACGCGGACGCGTTGCGTCATCTATATCGAAGATAATGGTCCCGGCATTCAGGCCGAAAATATCGACCGCATCTTCGAACGCTTCTATACCGACCGGCCCGAATCCGAAGGTTTCGGGCAGAATTCCGGCCTCGGCCTTTCGATCAGCCGGCAGATCGCCGAAGCGCATGGCGGCTCGCTGCGCGCCGAGAATATCGTCGACAGCGATGGCTCGACGCTGCTCGGGGCACGGTTCATCCTGTCGCTTCCCGCCCAGACGCAGGCGTGAGCGCTCGCATGACCGGCGAAGCGACCAATATCCACGCCACGGCGATCGTCATCGGCAGGACCGGGCTCCTGTTTCTCGGTCCTTCGGGCAGCGGCAAATCCGCCCTCGCCTTTTCGTGCCTTGCCGCTGCCAAACCGCTCGGACTGACGGCGAGCCTTGTTGCCGACGACCGGGTGCTGATCAGCGAGCAAAGTGGCTCCGTGATTGCGAAATGCCCGCCCTCGATCGAAGGGCTCATGGAAATCCGCTATACCGGCATCGTCCGGATGCCTTACATTTCCGAAGGCGAAATGCACTTCGCCGTCCGCCCCGTCGATCCGGCCACGGCGGAAAGGATGCCGCCGGAAGACGAGCAGGTCGATATAACCCGCTCCATCCGGTTGCCCGTGATCCGCCTGGCCGCAACCTCCGCGAATCCGCTGGCCGTAATAATAGCGAAAATCGGCGCGAGTTTCCGCTAATCGGCCATTTAGGCCCGAACAGGCATGCAAATCCTATATTTTAAGCTTGCACTTCGCCTTTTCATCGCCAAGATGTCCCCCCACCGGTGGACGACATTGCTGCATTGCGATATTGGCCACCTGTTTGCGTATGCCATGGGAGCAGTAATATCATGATTGGACTTGTGCTTGTCACTCATGGCAAGCTGGCTGAAGAGTTTCGGCATGCCGTCGAGCATGTCGTTGGTCCGCAGAAGTTCATAGAGACGGTATGCATCGGTCCCGAAGACGACATGGACAAGCGGCGGCAGGACATTCTGCAGGCCGTTGCCGGCGCCGATGACGGGCACGGCGTCATCATCCTCACCGACATGTTCGGCGGCACTCCTTCCAATCTCGCAATCTCCGTCATGAATAGCGGTCATACCGAGGTCATCGCCGGCGTCAATTTGCCGATGCTGATCAAGCTCGCGGGCGTACGCGGCGACAACAACATGGAAAGAGCTCTGGTGGAGGCCTCAGAGGCCGGGCGCAAATATATCAACGTGGCCAGCCGTGTGCTCAGTGGCAAATAACGAGGCAAACACCGCTCCCATGACCGAGCTTTCCCGGGAACTCCTGATCATCAACAAGCGGGGCCTGCACGCCCGTGCCTCCGCAAAATTCGTCCAGACTGTCGAAGCCTACGACGCCGTGATCACCGTTTCAAAAGACGGCACTACGGTCGGCGGAACTTCGATCATGGGCCTGATGATGCTGGCAGCCAGCCCGGGCTGCAGCGTGCTTGTCGCGGCAAGCGGCAACCAGGCAGCCGAAGCGCTCGAGGCACTCGACCAACTGGTCGCCAACAAGTTCGGCGAGGAAATGTAGGCTTTTCCGCCTGCTATCGCGGATATAAAGACATAAAGACTTCTTTATATCATTATTGATTTCCACCCTGAAGCCTGCTACACGGCATCATCCACACGCTGTCAGCGTGCAATTCTTGTTGCATTCGGCCGAGGCGTCTGCCCGCGGCGCGACTGCATCGTTCAGGCTGGAGACCTTCATGAGCACTGAAAAGGACTACATCGTCGCGGATATCGGCCTTGCCGACTTCGGCCGCAAGGAAATCACGATCGCCGAAACCGAGATGCCGGGCCTGATGGCCTGCCGCGCCGAATTCGGCGAAGCGCAGCCGCTGAAGGGCGCCCGCATCACCGGCTCCCTGCACATGACGATTCAAACAGCCGTTCTCATCGAGACGCTGGTGGCGCTCGGCGCTCAGGTGCGCTGGGCTTCCTGCAACATCTTCTCGACGCAGGACCATGCCGCCGCCGCAATCGCCGCATCCGGCGTTCCGGTCTTCGCCGTCAAGGGCGAGAGCCTCGAAGATTATTGGATCTATACCGACAAGATCTTCCAGTGGGCCGATGGCGGTCTTTCCAACATGATCCTCGACGATGGCGGCGATGCCACCATGTACATCCTGCTCGGCGCCCGCGCCGAAGCCGGTGAGGACGTGCTCTCCAACCCGCATTCGGAAGAAGAAGAAATCCTCTTCGCGCAGATCAAGAAGCGCCTTCAGGCAACGCCTGGCTGGTTCACCAAGCAGCGCGATGCCATCAAGGGTGTGACCGAAGAAACCACGACGGGCGTCAACCGCCTCTACCAGCTCAGCCAAAAGGGCCTTCTGCCCTTCCCGGCCATCAACGTCAACGACAGCGTGACCAAGTCGAAGTTCGACAACAAGTACGGCTGCAAGGAATCGCTGGTCGACGGTATCCGCCGTGCCACCGACGTCATGATGGCCGGCAAGGTCGCCGTCGTCTGCGGCTATGGCGATGTCGGCAAGGGTTCTGCCGCTTCGCTCTCCGGGGCCGGTGCTCGCGTCAAGGTCACGGAAGTCGACCCGATCTGCGCACTGCAGGCTGCCATGGACGGCTATGAAGTCGTTCAGCTCGAGGACGTCGTTTCCTCGGCCGACATCTTCATCACCACGACCGGCAACAAGGACGTCATCCGCATCGACCACATGCGTGCGATGAAGGACATGGCGATCGTCGGCAACATCGGCCACTTCGACAACGAAATCCAGGTTGCCGCCCTGCGGAACCAGAAATGGACGAACATCAAGCCGCAGGTCGACATGATCGAATTCTCCAAGGGCAACCGCATCATCCTGCTCTCGGAAGGCCGTCTCCTGAATCTCGGCAACGCCACCGGTCACCCGTCCTTCGTGATGTCGGCTTCCTTCACCAACCAGACGCTGGCGCAGATCGAGCTCTTCACCAAGCCCGGCCAGTACAAGAACGAAGTCTACGTCCTGCCGAAGCACCTCGACGAGAAGGTTGCCCGCCTGCATCTTGCCAAGCTCGGCGTGAAGCTGACGGAGCTTTCGGAAGAGCAGGCATCGTATATCGGCGTCACGCCGAAGGGCCCGTTCAAGTCCGACCACTACAGATACTGATTATTAAAACAGTATCCACAACATCTTGTGGCCCTGGCATTGACAAATGCCGGGGCTTATTTTTTAGCCAGCTCCCTTCCCCCAGATTCTCCTAGGCAGTATTGTTTTTACACTTGATTCGTGACGAACCGGGCGTGCCCGGAGCCATGAAAATGGGATGTCTTGTCAGGATGCGGCACAGTAGAGCCGGATGATTTTAGGTCTGCTCGACCTAAAATCTGAATCCGCTCCACAATCAGATGAGTAGAGCATGATGTCATCCGAAAACCGCTTACACTTTTCGGCATCATGCTCTGAAGGACGGAGACAGACCTCTTATGTTTGAAGGGGAAGACAACCTGCATCAGCCAGCGTTACGCCGAGCGGCGACGCTGTTGCTGCAGGGCGGTGCACATCGGCTCCCGGCGGGGGCGAAGCAGGTCAAGGGCCGGCTCGCTCGCCTGAGCCGATTGTTGAAGCTCAGCGTTTTCGGCGGCCTGTTGACCGGTTTGACCGGACCCGTTCTTGCGCAGGGCAATGACGCTGCTCAGACGAGCATGCGCCTCTTCACCTCGTCGGAAATGGCCGTCTTCTCCGTTATCATCGGCGTGATTTCCGCCGCACTTCTCTCGACCATGTGGATGGTTCGGCAGCGCGGCAATATGGAAAGCGAAAGCCGCGAGATTCGCACGGCCCTTTCAGATGCCAATCAGCGTATTTCCCAGTATCAGGCTTTGATTGCCGACAAGAACCGCCGGATCGTCATCTGGGATGGCCAGAATGCCCGGCCGGAACTGCTCGGCCAGCTGCCGGTCGAGACGGGCGCGCCGCAGGACAATGAATTCCTCGCCTTCGGGCGCTGGCTGAAATCATGGTCGGCTGGTGAGCTCGACAAGGCAATCGACAAGCTGCGCGGCAGCGGTCAGAGCTTCGATATGGTGGTCGAAACCAATCGCGACGAAATCCTGGAAGCGCAGGGCCGCATTTCCGGCGGGCGAGCTTTCGTCCGCTTCATCGCTCTCAACAATCTGCGTGCCGAACTCGCCGAGCTGAAGATCGAGCGCGATCGGCTGATGACCTCGATCTCCGCATTTCAGAATCTGCTCGATGCCATCGACCTGCCGGTCTGGCAGCGTGATGCGGAAGGCAAGCTCACCTGGGTCAATCAGGCTTATGGCGAGGCCGTGGAAGCGGTTTCGACCGATGAAGCGGTGCGCGAGGGGCGGGAATTCCTGACGACCGTGGCTCGCGAACGCATTCGCGCGGCCGCCACGCCGGAGTCGCCATTCCACGACAAGATTTCGACCGTCGTACACGGCAATCGAACCTTCTTCGACGTTATCGACGTCAAATCGCCAAACGGCTCGGCCGGCATTGCGATCGATGTTTCCGAAGCAGAAGCGGTTCGCGCCGAGCTGGCCCGTACGCTGAAGAGCCACGCCGAGACCCTCGACCATCTGGCGACACCGGTTGCTATTTTCGATGGCGACAGGCGGCTGCAATTCTACAATCAGGCTTTCGTCCAGCTGTGGGAACTCGATATTGCTTTCCTCGAGAAACGACCCGACAATGGCGAGCTCCTGGACAGGCTGCGCGGCGCCAAGAAGCTGCCGGAACAGCTGAACTGGAAGACCTGGAAGGACGACGTCCTTTCGGTCTATCGTGCGCTCGATACGCAAACGGATCTCTGGCATCTGCCAAACGGCCAGATTCTCAAGGTTTTCGCGACCGCGCATCCGCAGGGTGGCGCCACATGGGTCTTCGAGAACCTGACCGAGCAGGTCGATCTCGAGACACGCTACAACACGCTGGTCAAGGTCCAGGGCGAAACCATCGATCACCTCTCGGAAGGCGTCGCCGTTTTCGGCCCCGATGGTCGCATTCGGCTCTCGAACCCCGCCTTTCGCATTCTCTGGAACATTACCGAGGCACAGGCCAAGCCCGGCACGCATATCCAGGCTCTGGCGGAGGCATGCTCGCCTTCCTACGACCGGCCGGATGGCTGGAAACGGTTTGCCGAACAGATCACCAGTTTCGACGACGAGCGGCCCTCATCGCAGGGCACATTGGAACTTTACTCCAATCTCGTGCTCGACTATGCCGTCATTCCGCTGCCGAATGCGCAGACCATGCTGACCTTCGTCAACAAGACCGACAGCGTTCGCGCCGAGCGCGCCCTAACCGAAAAGAATGAAGCGCTGCTCAAGGCCGACGAGCTAAAGAACGATTTCGTCCAGCACGTCTCCTACGAGCTGCGTTCGCCGCTGACCAACATCATCGGCTTCACCGACCTCCTGAAGACGCCGGGCATCGGCTCGCTGAACGATCGGCAAGCGGAATATATCGACCATATCTCGACCTCCTCTTCGGTGCTGCTGACACTGGTCAACGACATTCTCGACCTTGCGACGGTCGATGCCGGCATCATGCGCCTGAATTATTCCGAAATCGTGCTCAACGATCTGCTCGACGAAGTGTCGATGCAGATCGCAGATCGGCTTCAGGAAAGCGGCGTGATGCTTGAGATCACCGTGCCGGCGCATCTCGGCTCTATTGTCGCCGACCAGCAGCGACTGAAGCAGATCCTACTCAAACTTCTGACCAATGCCGCCAATTTCGCGCCAGAGGGATCGACGATCTCGCTGAAATGCGGCCGCGAAGGCACCGATTTCGTCTTCTCTGTCTCGGACAAAGGTCCAGGCATCCCGGAGGATTTGATCAACACGGTTTTCAACCGCTTCGCCTCCGGCGCCAAGGGTGGCAAGCGCAGCGGCGCCGGCCTCGGCCTTTCCATCGTCGAAAGCTTCGTCAGTCTGCATGAGGGCGAGGTTTCGATCGAAAGCCAGGCAGGCAAGGGAACGACGGTCACCTGCCGAATTCCTTCGGCCGAACTGCCCCACTCCGTCGCAGCAGAATGACAGCCTCAGAGAGCAGCATTTCCCTCTTCCTCGCAGATGACGCAGCCACGGCTCAGCTCGGCGAGGATCTGGCACTGGCCCTGAAGGTCGGCGATTGTCTGGCGCTGTCAGGCGATCTCGGCGCGGGGAAATCATCGCTCGCCCGCGCGCTGCTGCGCGCCATGGCCGACGATGCCGAACTGGACGTTCCGAGCCCGACCTTTACTCTCGTGCAATCCTACGAGCTGCGCGTCCCGGTCTCGCATTTCGATCTCTATCGTCTCGGCGACCCCAGCGAATTGATGGAGCTCGGCTTCGACGAAGCCTTGCAGACCGGCATCTGCCTTGTCGAGTGGCCCGAAATGGCCGAGGGCGAGCTGCCGAAGGAACGCATCGATCTCAAACTGACGCATGAGGGCGAAGGACGGCGCGCCGTCCTCACGGCACCGGACAAGCAGATGGCACGCATCGAGCGCGTGCTTGCTATCCGCGCGTTTCTCGATTCGCACGGCTATCGCGGCGCCGCCAGACGTTTCCTCACGGGCGATGCCTCGCTGCGGGCTTACGAGTCTCTTTTTCCTGCCGACGGCAGCGGCCGCGTGATCCTGATGGATTGGCCACGGCTGCCGGAAGGGCCCCCGGTGCTGGACGGCAAGCCCTATCCCAAGGTCGCGCACCTCGCCTGGGATACCTACCCCTTTGTGGCGATCGCCAATATTCTCAGCGAAAACGGCTTTGCCGTCCCCCAAATTTTCGCCGCCGACTACGATCTCGGCATTCTTCTGATCGAGGATCTCGGCACCGACGGCGTGCTCGATGCGGAGGGCAAGCCGATCGCCGAGCGTTATCGGGCTAGCGTCGCCTGCCTTGCGCATCTGCACAGCCTTTCCATTCCTCGCGACATTCCGGTCACGCCGGATCACATCCATCACATTCCGGATTTCGACCGGACTGCGATGAAGATGGAAGCGCGGCTGCTGCTCGACTGGCATCTGCCCTGGAAGCGCGGCACGCCGGCAAGCGACGAGGAACGGGCCGACTATCTGGCGATCTGGGACAGACTGATCGATCAGCTCGACGACGCGGAAAAGAACCTGCTGCTGCGCGACATGCATTCGCCGAACATCATCTGGCGGGCGCATGAACAGGGTATCAAGCGCGTCGGCATCATCGATTTCCAGGATGCGATGATCGGGCCGACCTCGTACGATGTCGCCTCGCTCGTGCAGGATGCGCGGGTGACGATCGAGCGCGATCTGCATGATCAGCTGATGGCTGACTATCTCGCACTTCGTCACGCCCAGGGCGGCTTCGACGAGGCGAAATTCCTGAAGAGCTGGGCGATCATGTCGGCACAGCGCAATTGCAAGCTTGCCGGCCTTTGGGTGCGGCTCTTACAGCGTGACGGCAAGCCAGGATATTTGAAGCATATGCCGCGCACGCTCGCCTATCTCGCCATCGCCTTCGAGCACGAAGCGCTCGCGCCTCTCAAGGAATGGTGCGAGAAGGCCGGGATTGGCCGGGCATAACGGCCAGAGACCGGCGACGGCTTTCCGGCCTTGTGCTAAGGAAAACTGATAGCGAATCGAAAGTTCGAGACCAGATGACCATCAAGCAAGCCATGGTATTGGCGGCGGGGCTCGGAACCCGCATGCGGCCGATCACCGACACTATCCCGAAGCCGCTGGTGAAGATCGCCGGCAAGGCGATGATCGACTATACACTGGATGCGTTGGTGCAGGCAGGTGTGGAGCGGGCCGTCGTCAACGTCCATCATCATGCCGACCAGATGGAAGCGCATCTGAGCGCCTATCGCGGCCTTGAAATCCTGATCTCCGACGAGCGGGACGCGCTGATGAACAATGGCGGCGGCCTCGTTAAGGGCTTGAAACTTCTGAGCCGCGCTCCGGTGTTCGTCATGAATGCCGATCTGTTCTGGATCGGCGAGAAGCCCGACCATCCGAGCAATCTCGATCATTTAGCCGGATTCTTCGACGAACGGCGTATGGACATGGCCATGCTCTGCGTCGAGCTAGAGCGGACCACGGGCCACAACGGCAAGAATGACTTCAGCATGGCTGACGATGGTCGGCTCACACGCTATCGCGACAACCCATATAACGGTGTCGTCTATGCCGGTGCCTTCGCCATGAAGCCATCCTTCCTCGATGATGCGCCTGATGATGCCTTCAACATCAATATCTACTTCGACAAGGCCATCGAGCGCGGCCGGCTCTATGGCACGATGCTCGACGGCCACTGGCTGACTGTCGGCACGCCGGAGGCGGTCGGGGAAGCGGAGGAAACGATCCGGAATTTCCGGGCGTTTGCGTGAGCCTATGGCAGGCGGACACCGGCAGCGCATTCTGACTATTCCGGCAGGCCTGCCCTTCCTGAAAACGCTTGCGACAGCGCTCCGCGATGGCCGGCTGACCGAGCATTTCCGTCACGATCCGGCGGACCCGCTGTCACTCGCCAAGGTCAGCATCTTTCTGCCGACGCGGCGCGCGGCGCGCGTGCTGCGCTCGGAATTCGTCGATCTGCTCGGCGGCCGCTCCGCCATTCTGCCCGTCATCCGCCCGCTCGGCGAAACCGACGATGATAGCGGCTATTTCGAAGAAACCCTGCCGGAAACGGCCGATCTGGCGCAGCCGCTTGCCAATACGGCGCGGCTCTTGGAACTGGCACGGCTGATCCTTGCCTGGCGCAACAAGCTGCCGCAGATCGTGCGCGATATTCACTCCGATTCGCCGCTGGTGGCGCCGGCAAGTCCGGCTGATGCCATTTGGCTCGCACGTAATCTCGCCGAACTCATCGATTCGCTGGAGACCGAGGACAGGGAATGGAGCGAGCTTGCCACTCTCAGCGCGGAGGATCATGCGCTCTGGTGGCAGCTGACGGCCGAATTCCTGGCGATCGCCAGCGACTTCTGGCCGGCGCGTCTTGAAGAACTCGGAAAGTCCTCGCCCGCCCGCAACCGCAATGCCATCCTGCGCGCCGAGGCGCAGCGCATCTCCAACATGCGGCATCCCGGGCCGGTTATCATAGCAGGCTCGACGGGCTCAGTGCCGGCAACAGCGGAATTGATTGCAGCGGTCGCTGCCTTGCCGCAAGGCGTGATCGTGCTGCCCGGACTCGATCTTGCGATGCCGGAAGAGGATTGGCAGCTTGTGGCGCCAGAGACATCCATCGGCGAAAGAGCTGATCCGACCACGCGCAGCCATCCGCAATATGGTCTCTCGCTGCTGCTGAAACGGTTGCAGGTCACGCGGCGCGATGTCGAACCCATCGCGGATGCAGCTGAAACCATGCAGATGCGGGCGCAGATCCTATCGCGCGCGCTGGCGCCGGCCAAGGCGACGAGCGGCTGGGGAAGCTGGCGCAACACACTCGCTCCCGATGCGATCTTGGGCGCATTTGCCGACGTCGCCCTCATCGAAGCCGCCAACGAACGCGAGGAGGCGACCGCGATCGCCATCGCCTTACGGCTGGCGCTGGAGAAACCGGGGCGCAACGGTGGTGAAAGCCAGGCGGCTTTGATTACCCCCGACCGCAATCTCGCCCGACGGGTAACAGCCGAGCTTGCCCGCTTCGGCATCACCGCGGACGATTCCGCCGGTACGCCGCTGAACGCCACGCCTCAGGGCACGTTGCTGCAATTGCTGCTGGAAGCATCGCTTCGCCCTGGCGATCCCGTCGCCGTCGTCGCGCTGCTGAAACATCCTCTTGCCTTGTTCGGCCTGCCTGCGGAGACGCACCAGCCAGGCGTCGATGCGCTGGAGATCCTGGCGCTCAGGGGCGGCGTCGACACCATCGACATCGGCAGTCTGGAGGCCCTGCTGGACGACCGCATGGCGGAACAAGCCAATGACCGTTACGCCCCGCAATGGCGCAAAGCGCTGCCGCGTGAGGCGATCGAGCATGCACGCGCGCTTGCCCAGCGAGTGGCTGCGGCATGCGAACCGCTGGTATCGGCGCTTTCCCTACCCGCATCAGAGGGTCTCCTCACACTTTCGGATTGGGCGGAGCGTACCGGCCGCGCCCTGGAAGCCGCGGCCGTCGACGAGCGCGGCAGCCTCGCAGGCCTCTGGTCCGGCGAGGCGGGGGACACCCTTGCCGGCCTCCTTCGCGATGTCATCGAAACCGATGGCCAGCTGGAGGCCGACGGTGTGCAGTGGATCGATATCATGGCCGCGCTCTGCGTGGGGCAGGCGGTAAAGCCCCGCGCACTCAGCCATCCCCGCCTCTTCATCTTCGGTACGCTGGAAGCGCGCCTGCAGAGCGTCGACACGCTGATCCTCGGCGGGTTGAACGAAGGGTCCTGGCCGGGGCAGACGGCCAACAACCCCTTCATTTCCCGCAGCATGAAGACCGAGATCGGCCTGGAACCACCGGAGCGCCGTATCGGCCAGCTCGCGCATGACTTCGAAATGGCGAACGGCACGCGCGACCTCATCTATTCCCGCGCCCTGCGTCAGGGATCAACGCCGACGGTCGCGTCGCGCTGGCTGCAGCGGCTGATCGCGCTCGTCGGCAAGGAGCTGGAAGACGCGATGAAGGCCCGTGGCGACCAGTATCGCCATTGGGCCGCGATGATCGACGAGGGCGAAAATCAGGCCCCGGCGCTGCGCCCGGCACCAAAGCCGCCTGCAGAGCTGCAGCCGAAGAGCTATTCCTTCAGCGAGGTGGGGCGGCTGCGCCGCGATCCGTACTCGATCTATGCCCGGCGCGTGCTGCGACTCGATCCGGTCGATCCGTTCAACCGCGATCCCGGCCCGGCCGAACGCGGCACGCTCTACCACAAGATCATCGACCGCTTCGTCCGAGAAGGGCATGTGGCCGGCACGCCCGATGCGGCGCTGGCCATGGATCGGATCATCGCGGAGCTTTTCGATGCCGAAAGGCTGCCTGTTCATATCGACAGCGTCTGGCGGCCGCGGTTCCGCGAAGTGGCGCGCGCCTTCCTTGCCTGGGAAGCTGAACGGCGGCCGACGGTTCGCAAAACGGCGACGGAAGTGCCCGCCGGCGTCGAGATCGAGCCGATCGGCATTCGGCTCACGGGCGTTGCCGACCGCATCGACATCAAGAGTGACAAGGGTGCCGACCTCATCGACTACAAGACCGGCTACAATCCCTCTCCGCCACAGGCGCGCGCGCTGCTCGATCCACAGCTGGCATTGGAAGCCTATGCGCTGAAGGCCGGCGCGTTCCGCAACATCGGCGCACTAACCCCCGAAAACCTGCTTTATGTCCGGCTGCGGCCCGGCGATCGCTTCAAGGTCGACCAGGTCAACAACGAGCATTCCAGCCGCGGCGGCAAGACGGAAACGAAGTCGGCTATGGATCTGGCGCAAGAGTCGATGGACCAGCTCGTCAAATTCGTCTCGCTGCTGCAATCCGGCGAGAAGGGCTTTTCCTCACGGCTGATTCCGGCCCAGCAGTTCGAATATGGCGGCGACTACGATCACCTCGCCCGTGTCTCGGAATGGTCGACGGCCGAGACCGAGCAGGAAGGCGGCGGCGATGAGTGATTTTTCCGCCGACGATATCGCCATCCTGCCCGAAAGCGACGATCCCGGCGTCTGGATCAGCTGGACGACCATTCAGCAGTCGATCGCGTCGGATCCCGAACGCTCGGCCTGGGTTTCGGCCAATGCCGGCTCCGGCAAGACGCACGTACTGACGCAACGCGTCATCCGCCTGCTTCTCGCAGGCGCACGCCCTTCGGCCATCCTCTGCCTCACCTATACCAAGGCGGCAGCGTCCGAAATGTCGAACCGTGTCTTCGATCGGCTTGCCGCCTGGGCGACGATGCCGGACGAGGAGCTGAAGAAACGCATCGCCGATATCGAAGGCAAGGAGCCCGATCTCTTCAAGCTCGCCGAGGCACGCCGTCTCTTTGCCAAGGCGCTGGAAACGCCCGGCGGATTGAAGATCCAGACCATCCATGCCTTCTGCGAAGCCTTGCTGCACCAATTCCCGCTCGAGGCCAATGTTGCCGGCCATTTCTCCGTTCTCGATGATCGAGCCGCCGAAGTTCTGCTCGACGATGCACGCCGCGCGTTGCTGACGGCAACGACGCCGCATGGTGATGCCGAACTGGCGCGAGCTTTCGACTATGTGCTCGATCTCGGCGATGAATCCGGCCTTGAGACCCTACTGGGTGATATCGTCGCCAATCGCAATGCTATCCGCCGCTTCACCGAAGCGGCCGAGCGCAAAGGCGGCATCGAGGCCGCATTGCTCGCCCGGCTTGGCCTTTCGCCCGGCGAGACGGAAAGGAGCATTGCCGAACAATATTGGCCGCTGCCGGGCCTCTCAGGCGCGACGCTGGAGCTTTATCTGACGCTTGCCGACGAGAAGGGCGGCGCCAAGGCGCAGGAAATGGCCTACGCACTGCGCCTTGCCAAGCGCGAGGCAGATCCGATCGCGCGCGCCGAAATCCTCGAAAAGGCCATGCTAACCGCGAAGGGCGAACCGAAGTCGGACAGCCAATTCTTCGTCAAGGCGATGCTTGCGGATGCGCCGGCACTCGCGGATGCCGTCGCTGAAGCACGCGCCCATGTCGTTGCCTGCCGTGACCGGCTGAAGCTCATGCGGATGTATCGCGCCACCCATGCGGCCCTCATTCTCGCCGATCGCTTGAACCGCGACTACGAGGAGCTGAAGAAGCGCCGCAGCCAGCTCGATTTCGAAGACCTCATCACCCGCACGGCCGATCTCTTGACCAAGAAGGATGTCGGCCCCTGGATTCACTACAAGCTGGATCAGGGCATCGACCACATTCTCGTGGACGAGGCGCAGGATACGAGCCCGATCCAATGGAGCGTCATCCAATCGCTGGCCGAGGATTTCTTCTCCGGGAACAGCGCCCGGCCGACGCAGCGCACGATCTTTGCCGTCGGCGACGAGAAGCAATCGATCTATTCGTTCCAGGGCGCGCGTCCCGAACGCTTTTCCGAGGAAAGCGATCGCACGCGGCGGCGCGTGGCGGCGAGCGGCCTGCAATTCTCGTCGATTCGCCTGCCGCTGTCCTTCCGCTCGACTGCTGATGTGCTCGGCGCCGTCGACCATGTCTTCACCAGCCCGGAGAATGCCCGAGGACTCAGCGCCCTCAACGAGCCGGTGGTGCATCGCTCCAGCCGCATCGGCCATCCCGGCGCCGTCGATCTTTGGGAGATGATTGCACCGGAGCCGGCCGCCAAGGAAGAAGACTGGACGGCACCTTTCGATTCGACACCGGAAAGCGCGCCGGCCGCCATCCTGGCGCGACGGATGGCGCATACGATCGGCAATCTTGTCGGTCGGGAAACGATCATCGAGAAGGGTAAAGCCCGTTTCATCGAGGCTGGCGACATTCTCGTGCTGGTGCGCAAGCGCGACAGCTTCGTCAATGCTCTGACCCGCGCCCTGAAGCGGCGCGGCAATATTCCTGTTGCCGGCGCCGATCGTCTGGTGTTGACGAGCCATATCGCCATTCAGGATCTTCTCGCGCTCGGCCGCTTCCTGTTGCTGCCGGAAGACGATCTTTCGCTCTGTGCGCTACTGAAGAGCCCATTGTTTGATTTAAGCGAAGAGGATGTCTTTGCCGTTGCCGCCTATCGCGACGACGAGGAAAGCGTCTGGAGCCACCTGCAGAGATTTGCCGCGGACGGCCATGACCGCTTCAGCCAGGCGGTCGAGCGGCTGCGAACCTTCCTTGCTCTGTCGAAGAACCTTCCCGTTCATGATTTCTATGCGCGCGTGCTCGGCAGCTTTGGCGGCCGGCGGAAATTTCTGGCGCGGCTTGGCACAGAGGTCAGCGATATCCTCGACGAATTCCTGACCTTTACGCTCGATCACGAGACAAGCGGCCTGCCCGGCCTGCAATCCTTCATCTCGACGCTGGAACTGGAAGCGCCGACGGTCAAGCGCGAGCAGGACAAGGGCCGCAACGAAGTCCGGATCATGACGGTGCACGCCTCGAAGGGGTTGGAAGCGCCGATCGTCTTTCTCGTCGATGGCGGCGGTAAGGCCTTCACCCATACACATCTGCCGAAGATGCGGCTGATCGAAACCGGCAGCGACGAAATCCCGCTGCCGGTCTGGGTGCCGGTCTCGGCACTTGCCAATTCGCTCACGCAGGCCGACACCGCGCGGCTGCAGGCGCTGGCGGAGGAGGAATATCGCCGGCTGCTCTATGTCGGTATGACGCGCGCCGCCGACCGCCTGATCATCTGCGGTTATCGCGGCATCCGCGAGAATGCCGATACCTGGCATGCGATGATTTCAGCTGCCCTGCGCGGCGATGACCTGCACTGCACACAAAAGACCTTCACCGGCCCGGATGGCGACTGGGAGGGGTTAAGCTGGCGCGTCGCCCAGGTTCAGCTCGAATTCGAGGCCGCGAGAGAGCATGAAAGGCGTTCGGAACGGGCGGATTTGCCTGCAGGTCTGAGCCGACCATTGCCGCCGCAGAAAAGCTTGCCGCGGCCGCTGAGCCCCTCCGGCGTCGGCACCGTCATCGATGAGGAGGCCGACGATCTGCTGGTGACTTCGGCGCTTTTCGGCGAGAAAGCCAAATCCGACCGCGCCTTGCAGAAGGGTCGCTTCATCCACCGTATGCTGCAGACCTTGCCTGAAATCGCGCCCGAAGAGCGGGCCGATGCCGCCCGGCGCTACGCCGAGCGGGCCGCGCGGTTCTGGCCGCAGGCCGAGCAAGAGGCGCTGGTGAAGTCCGTCATGGCGCTGCTGTCGCATCCGGATCTGCAAGGCACCTTCAGCACCCATGCACAGGCCGAAGTGTCGATCATGGGCACGCTGAAGCTCGCCAACCAGTCCTATGCCGTCTCCGGCCGCATCGACCGGCTGGCTGACCTAGACGATCGTGTCGTCATTCTCGACTATAAGACGAATCGCGTGCCGCCCGGCGAGGAAAGCAGCATTCCCTTCGCGCACAAAGCCCAGCTTGCCATCTATCGGGAAATTCTTTCGTCGCTCTATCCGGGGAAACGCATCGACTGCATGCTGGTCTATACCGAAAATGCCTCGATCTACACGCTGTCAGACAGGGCGCTTGCATTGGCGCTTGCGGAGCTCGAGACAAAGTGAAATACCAGATATTGAAATATGGGCACCGCACCATCACATATCTAGCAACCCGCAAATCCTGGTAAGGAGCAGCCTATGGCTACCGTTAAAGTCGATACCTCCAACTTCGCCACCGAAGTGCTGCAGTCTGCAGAGCCTGTCGTCGTTGATTTCTGGGCCGAATGGTGCGGTCCGTGCAAGATGATCGCCCCGGCTCTGGAAGAGCTTGCCGTGCAGTTCGAAGGCAAGGTCAAGGTTGCCAAGCTCAACATCGACGAAAATCCGGAACTGGCCGCCCAGTTCGGCGTTCGCTCGATCCCGACGCTCGCCATGTTCAAGGCCGGCGAAGTCGCTGACATCAAGGTCGGCGCCGCTCCCAAGACGGCCCTGCAGAACTGGATCTCCAGCGCAGCCTGATCGGTATCGACTGTAAAACAAGAGCCCCGCTTCGGCGGGGTTTTTTGTTGGTTCGGAGAGAGCGGGTCATCCTTGCCCTTCGAGGCTTCGCACCTCAGGGTGAGGATGGAGCAGGCTCGTCTCCATGGCAACGCAGAGGCAACGAAGAAATGAGCCCGTAGCGGCTGGGCGCGAAGGTCAGCCCTCATGCTGAGGAGGCCCAGGCCGTCTCGAAGCACGAGAGCGGGTGGTTGACCACCCGACCAGAATCACCGCGGCGGCGTGCCGTTGTCGGCAAGGACATCGCCGACCAGGTAGAGCGAACCGCCGATCAGGATGCGTGGGGGAGGCGAATTTGGCACGGCCGCACCCTTGATCGCATCCAGCGCCTCAACGACGCTGGACATGGGTTCGGCGATAAGGCCGGCATCATAGGCTGCATTCGCCAGGATAACTGGATCGATCATGGCTTCGCTGCCTCGGATCGGCACGCAATAAACCTTTTCGGCCAGGCCGACAAAGGCTTTGAAATAGCCGATCGGATCCTTGGTATTGATCATGCCGATGATCAGAAACAGAGGCCGCGGCTGGCGCTCCTCGAAATTCGCCATGGCCTCGGCGATGACTTCGCCGGCGCCGGGATTGTGGCCGCCATCGACCCAGATCTCGGAGCGCTCCGGGACATGCGCAACCAGCTCACCTTCCGTCAGTCGCTGCAGGCGGCCCGGCCATTCGACCGAGGTCATCGCCTTTTCCATCATCGCTTCGGTCACGACGAAGCCAGCGGCCTTGACGGCGCGGATGGCGGCGGCGGCATTGCCGTGTTGGTGACGGCCCGGCAGGCGCGGCAGCGGCAGGTCGGCAAGGCCGAACTCGTCCTGGTAGACCAGCTTGCCGTATTCCTCATGGGCGGAAAAATCCTGACCGAAAACGGCGGTCGGACAACGAAGCCGCTCGGCCGTTGAGATCAGCACGTCGAGTGCTGCATCATAGTCCTGATGGCCGATGACGACAGGGTGGCCCGGCTTCATGATGCCGGCCTTTTCGGCAGCGATCAGTTCGACGCGGTCGCCGAGGTAGGGCTGGTGATCGAGCGAAATCGGCATGATGACCGACACGGCAGGATCGGAAATAACATTCGTGGCGTCGAAACGGCCGCCAAGACCAACCTCGATGACGGCAACATCTGCCGGATGTTCGGCAAAGAGGAGAAAGGTCGCTGCCGTCAGGATTTCGAAGACGGTGATTTTTTGCCCACCATTGGCCTTGGCGATGCGTTTCAGCGCATCGGCAAACACGGCATCGTCGACGAGCTTGCCGCGGCCGCCCTTGACGCCGATGCGATAGCGTTCATGCCAATTGACGAGATGCGGCGAGGTGTGGACGTGCACGCTATAGCCGCCGGCTTCGAGCAGCGCGCGGCAGAAGGCCGTGACGGAGCCCTTGCCGTTGGTGCCGGCGACATGGATCACCGGCGGCAATTTCTGATGAGGGTTGCCGAGGGCGTCGAGCAGCCGGGTTATTCTCTCGAGAGAAAGATCGAAGCCCTTGGGGTGCAACCCCATGAGCTTCTCGATCTCGCGTGCTGCCTCGCTCATTGCGGACTGATCCATAGACGTCATCCCGCACCTCCGCCCGTCGGCAATCGATGATGTCAGGCGCTCGCTGCTATCGCTAGTGCTGCGCCATTCTTGTTCTTGACCGATACGTCGTTTGCCGGCGCCTTGGTCAGGATCTTCAGAAGCGTCGCCAGGGTGTCAGGAATGTCGTGACGCTTGACCACCATATCCACCATGCCGTGCTCCAGCAGGTATTCCGAAGTCTGGAAGCCTTCGGGAAGCTTTTCGCGCAGCGTCTGCTCGATCACGCGTTTGCCGGCAAAGCCGATTTCGGCGCCGGGTTCGGCGAGATGAATGTCGCCCAGCATCGCGTAGGAGGCCGTGACGCCGCCGGTCGTCGGATTGGTCAGAACCACGACGTAGGGCTGGCCTGCTTCCTTCAGCATGTCAACGGCAACCGTCGTGCGCGGCAGCTGCATCAGCGACAGAATGCCTTCCTGCATGCGGGCGCCGCCCGAAGCCGGGAACATCACGACAGGGCATTTTTCGGCGATCGCACGCTCGAAAGCCTTCACGATAGCTTCGCCGGCCGCCATGCCGAGCGAGCCGCCGATGAAGTTGAACTCATGAACGATGGCGACGAGCTTCAGGCCGCGAACTTTGCCGACGCCGGAGAGGATCGTATCCTCCTGCTCGGTCTTCAAGCGGCTGTCCTTCAGGCGGTCGGTATATTTCTTCGAATCCCGGAACTTCAGCGGATCCTGCGCGACCTTCGGCTGCGGCAGGGCTTCGTATTCGCCGTTGTCGAAGAGATCAGCAAGGCGAGCCTTGGCCGGCATCTTCATATGGAAGCCGGATGCGGGGATGACCCACTTGTTGTCTTCCAGATCCTTGTGGAAGACCATCTCTCCCGTTTCCGGGCACTTGATCCAGAGATTCTCCGGAACCTCGCGACGGCCCAGCATGGAATTGATCCGCGGGCGGACGTAGTTCGTGATCCAGTTCAATTCGAAACTCCTAATCGACCGAATTAATCGATATCCTAGTCGTCACCAAATGCCCATAGGGCTTTTTCCATCAATCCGTAGGGGATTGATGGGAGGCCTATATGGGAACACTATTCGGCGGCAACAAGGCGGGCGGAACGCGTTCCTGTCGACAGGCCGCGCACCAGGGTGGCAACAGCCTGGATGGTGTCTGCTGTTGCCTTGCCGTCCTTGGTCAGGCTGGTGGCGATCTGGTTGACGATCGCGGTGCCTACAACGACGCCATCGGCGGAGGCGCCGATCAGCTTGGCATGTTCGGCCGTCTTGACGCCAAAGCCGACGCAGACCGGCAGCTCGGTGTGCTGCTTGATGCGCTCGACGGCACCCGAGACCAGCGACGGATCGGGCAATGCCGAACCGGTGATGCCGTTCATCGAGACGTAGTAGACGAAGCCGGTCGTGTTCTTCAGAACCGTCGGCAGGCGCTTGTCATCGGTGGTCGGCGTTGCCAGGCGAATGAAGTTGATGCCCTTGCGGATCGCCGGGATGCAAAGCTCGTCGTCCATTTCCGGCGGCAGATCGACGACGATCAGGCCGTCGATGCCGGCGGCCAGAGCATCGTCGAGGAACTTTTCGACGCCGTAGATATAAATCGGATTGTAATAGCCCATCATGACGATCGGCGTATCGGCATCGACTTTACGGAAGTCCGCAGCGAGCTGCAGCGTCTTCTTCAGCGTCTGGCCGGCCTTCAGGGCGCGCTGGCCGGCAAGCTGTATCGCCGGGCCGTCGGCCATGGGATCGGAAAAGGGCATGCCGAGCTCGATGACGTCGGCGCCGGCTTCCGGCAGCGCCTTCATGAGCCGAGCGAGGTCTCGTAATCGGGATCGCCGCCCATGAAATAGGTGACGAGTGCCGGGCGGCCTTCAGCCTTCAAAGCGGCGAAGCGTTTGTCCATACGTGCGGTCATGGCGTCTAACTCACATTCCCAGAATCTTGCCGACGGTAAAGATATCCTTGTCACCGCGGCCGGAGAGGTTCATCAGGATGATCTCGTCCTTGCCCATCTTCGGGGCACGCTTGATGACTTCGGCGAGCGCATGGCTCGGCTCCAGCGCCGGGATGATGCCCTCAAGGCGCGTCAGCGTCTGGAAGGCTTCGAGCGCCTCGTGGTCCATGATCGGCACATATTCGGCGCGGCCGATATCGTTCAGCCAGGAATGCTCCGGGCCGATGCCGGGATAGTCGAGGCCGGCCGAGATGGAATGACCTTCCTTGATCTGGCCATCGCCGTCCTGCAGCAGGTAGGTGCGATTGCCGTGCAGCACGCCGGGCGAACCCGCGGTGATCGAGGCACAATGCTCGTCACCCTGCAGACCCTTGCCGCCGGCTTCGACGCCGACGATCTTGACACCCTCGTCATCGAGGAAGGGATGGAAGATGCCGATGGCATTCGAGCCGCCACCGACGGCCGCAATGACGAGATCCGGCAAGCGGCCTTCGGCCTCCAGAATCTGCGCGCGGGCTTCGGTGCCGATCACGGCCTGGAAATCGCGGACCATTTCCGGATAGGGATGCGGGCCGGCGGCCGTGCCGATCAGGTAATAGGTGTCTTCGACATTGGTGACCCAATCACGAAGAGCTTCGTTCATGGCGTCCTTGAGCGTGCCGCTGCCGGCTGTCACTGGGATGACCTCGGCGCCTAGTAGCTTCATGCGGAAGACGTTCGGCGCCTGGCGTTCGACATCGGTCGCGCCCATGTAGACGACGCAAGGCAGGCCGAAACGGGCGGCTACGGTCGCGGATGCGACACCGTGCTGGCCGGCGCCGGTTTCGGCGATGATGCGGGTCTTGCCCATGCGCTTGGCGAGCAGGATCTGGCCGATGCAGTTGTTGATCTTGTGCGAGCCGGTATGGTTCAGCTCTTCGCGCTTGAAGTAGATCTTCGCGCCACCAAGCTCAGCCGTCAGGCGCTCGGCAAAGTAAAGCGGGCTCGGACGGCCGATATAATGCGTGCCGAGAGATTTCAGCTCCGCCTGAAAGGCCGGATCATCCTTCGCCTTCGCCCATTCCTCCTGCAGGTCCAGGATCAGCGGCATGAGCGTTTCGGCAACGAAACGACCGCCGTAAATGCCGAAACGACCGTCCTCATCGGGGCCGGAGCGGAAGGAATTGGGTTTAGGCGTCTGGTTCACTTTCTACTCCCTGCTGCCGGTTCCGGCAGGCATGCTTCTGCAAAAGCGTCGAAAAACTGGTCGATCTTGCCGAGATCCTTCACGCCGGGCGCACTTTCTAGCGCGGAGGAAAGATCGATGCCACTGGCCTTGGTGGAGGCCAGCGCCTCTGCGACATTGTCCTTGTTGACACCGCCGGACAGCATGTAATCCACCCGATCGTCGAGCCAGCTCATCAGGCTCCAATCGAAGGATACGCCGTTTCCGCCCGGCAGCACAGAGCCGGCCGGCGGCTTGGCATCGAAGAGGAAGCGGTCGGCAATGCCGATATAGGATTCCACCCGCCTCAGATCGTCGGCATCGCGCACCGACATGGCCTTCATGACCGGCACGTTATGGACCGCCTTGATGGTCAGTACGCGTTCCGGGCTCTCATTGCCATGGAGCTGCAGCATATCGGGCTTCACAAGCGCCATGATCTCATCGAGATCGTCATTGGTGGGATCGACCGTGACGGCAACGACCTTCGCCTTGCCGCGCGCGCGCTCCGCCAGCTGGCCGGCGAGATCGGGCTCGATATAGCGCGGGCTTTTTTCAAAGAAGATGAAGCCGATATGGGTGACGCCGCGCTCGAGAGCACGATCCACCGCTTCCGGCGTCTTCAGACCGCAAATTTTGACATCGGGGTTCATGGCAGCGGAGTGACACGAAATTTCGAAAGAGTCGAGCCTAAAGGCGAGGGTCAAGGGTGGTTTTTCGGCCCGTGACCCACGCGATGACCTCTTGAAACAACAGTTTGCGGTTACTTTACGGCGATTACGACCTTGCCTTTGGCGCGACCGGTGTCGACATATGCCAGCGCCTCATTCGTGCTCTGGAACGGGAAGACCCGATCGACGACCGTTCTTATGGCTCCTGCCTCTATCAAAGAGGTGATCTTGCGGAGCTGTCCGCCGTTCGCGGTCATGAAGAGGAACGAATAGCTGACGCCACGACGTTTTGATTTTCTCCGAATGCCGAAGCTCAACAGCCCCATGAGCAGCTGAAACAACCATCCGGAACCATTCTGCCTGGCAAACGCCGCGTCCGGCGGACCGGAAATCGAGATGAGCTTCCCACCCGGCTTCAGGACACGAAGCGATTTCTCCAGCGTATCCTTGCCAAGGCTGTTCAGCACGATGTCATAGCCCTGCAATACCTTTTCGAAATCATCTTTTTTGTAGTCGACGACGACGTCGGCTCCGAGGCTTTTGACGAGATCGACATTGGCTGTGCTCGTCGTCGTCGCAACATGCGCTCCAAGGTATTTGGCGAGCTGGATGGCGACCGTTCCCACGCCACCCGAGCCCGCGTGAATGAGTACATTTTGCCCCTTCCTCAGTTTTGCCTGCTCGACGAGCGCCTGCCAGGCGGTCAACGCAACGAGCGGCATCGACGCCGCCTCTTCCATCGTCAGGTTCTGCGGCTTGAGCGCCACGTCAGCCTCGTTCATCGCGATGAACTCCGCGAACGTGCCGATGCGATCGTGGCCCGGACGCGCATAAACTTCGTCACCCGGCTTGAAGCCACGGACACTGGGGCCGACCCGGACGACGACGCCCGCGACATCGTTGCCGAGGATGAGCGGAAGGCGATAAGGCAGGATGAGCTTGAACTCACCATCTCTGATTTTGGCATCGAGAGGATTCACGCTGGCGGCATGTATCTCCACCATCACATCGTTCTCTCGCAACTCCGGCACCGGGCTTTCACCGGACCGAAGAGCGCCGCCTTTCGCATAGCGATCGATCAGAAATGCTTTCATGGGACTGACTTCCGTTTCCAGGGTAGCAAATAGCCGGGCATCGAAGATGCAGCATCGGCAATGGAGGTTATCAGGCGGGAAGCCCGTTGAACTTGCGCAGGTTTTTGTCGACGAACGCTTCCGGGAAAAAGCGGCGTATGAAGCGAACCTGCTTTGCCATCCTGCCTGCGGTATAGCGTCTCCTGGGTGATGCGGCGTTGGCGGCCTTGACCACCATGTCGGCGACCACCTCCGGCGCATCGCCTCTCTCGACGATCTCACGCATCAGCTTTTCCGCATCGGCGCGAGCTTTATCGTACGCAGAGAGCGGTCGATCCGGCCGCGTGATGTTCTCTTCGAAGGCAGTGCGGGTAACGCCGGGTTCGACGAGGACGACGCGTATGCCTTGGGTACGGACTTCATGGTCGAGGGATTCGGAATATCCCTCTAGGGCATGTTTGGTCGATGCATAGAGTGCATTGTAGGGCGCAGGAATCAGCCCGAGGATGGAGCTGATATTGATGATCCTGCCTTTTCTCTGCCGTCTCATTACAGGCAGGATCGCGTTCGTCACGCGCAGTACGCCGAAAACATTGACATCGAAAAGCGCCCTCGCCTGTGCCACGGAGGATTCCTCGGCGCCGCCAAGCAATCCAATTCCCGCATTATTGACGAGCAGATCGATCCTTCCGGCGCGGACCATTATATCATCGACTGCCGCCTGCACGGATTTATCGTCCGTGACATCACAGACCAGCATCGAAACGCCGTCGGGAGCATCGGCCAACGGTTTCCGGCTGGTTCCAAATACTTTGTATCCCTCGCGCCGTAGCGCCTGCGCGGTCACTCGCCCTATACCGGAAGAGGCGCCCGTGACCAGCGCGACGCCGCGTTCTGTCTTACTCATCGGTCTTCGCTTTCATTTTCACGTGGAACATCGATGAACATTCTGTTACTATCAAATCAGTAGTAAGTCACTATCAAAAAGATATCGACATGAAGAATCTTTCGAACCAGCCATGTCTGATCGCCCGCAGCCTCGCATTGGTGGGCGATGCGTGGAGCATGTTAATCTTGCGGGATGCCCATGCAGGGCTCACCCGCTTTGACGAGTTTCGCAAGAGTCTCGGCATTGCGCCGACGATGCTGACCGCTCGGCTATCCGCCCTCACAGAAGATGGCCTGCTGGAGAAACGCCGCTACTCCGAGCGGCCTCCGCGTGATGAATATGTGCTGACGGCGGCTGGTCAGGATTTTCTGCCGGTCCTATTTGCGATCGGGGCATGGGGGCGCAAGCATCGCCCAAGCGACGGCGTGACCCGTTTCTTTGACGCTGAAACTGGAACAGAGATCGATGCCGTCACGATCGACCGTGCGACGGGGGCTCCCATCGGAACGCGCCGGATCCGCATTGCCGTGCCGGAATGAAATGTCCCGGGCGCGAGGAGCAGAGGTCTTGCTCGTGTAACATGCCGCTATCGGCTCACAGCGGAGTTTGAGCGCCTTCGATCGACCCAAACAGCATGTTCAATCAAAATCGATCGCGTGCAGCTGGCTGCCATGGCGCTTCAACCAGGCCTTGGCCTCGTCCATGTCGGGGCAAAGCTTACGGCAGAGCGCCCAGAAGCGCGGGCCGTGGTTCATTTCCTTGAGATGCGCGACTTCATGGGCGGCGAGGTAATCGATAACGAGCGGCGGCGCCATGACGATGCGCCATGAGAAGCTCAGGTTCCCTTGCGAGGAACAGGAACCCCAGCGGCTGCGAGTATCCTTCATAGCGATTGACGTGACGGTGGCGCGGATGGATTTGGCGTGGACAGCGACAAGCTTTTCCAGATCGGCGCGCGCCTCCTTCTTGAGGAAAGTGGCGATGCGGCGGCCGGCATGTTCCGGCAGGCCGCTGACGCGCAGCACTGGAACGCCTTCAATCACGATCGCTTCGGTGAGGCCGCGCAGAGTTCCGGTATGCTCGATTCGATGGCGGACACCGCGCAGCAGGATTTCGCTGCCACTGCGCAGGCTGCCATCGGCCGCGAATTTCGCGAGCTTCGTCAGTAGCCAACCCTGATGCCGGTCGAGGAAGGCATTGACCTCGCGTGCCGCCAACCCACGTGGAATGGTCATCTTCAGCGACCGCCCGCCGGGCTCGATCCTGAGCGTGATGCGGGTCGCGCGCTCGTGCTGGCGGATCGTCAGCGGCATCAGCCGGCCGGCGACCTCGAGGGTGCGCGTTTCCGGCGCGGGCGGCTTGGCCGGCTGTTTGCGGGATCTGGAGAGCAGCGGAAACATGAGGCAGTTTTATATGATTCGCCAAAGCGCGTCGCAATCTTTCAGATTTGCTCCTTGCGCTTTGGTCCTCGATTTTCGCATATCGTTATCGCAAAACCGCTGCGCACTTTTGCGCGACTTGCTTTGCGGATTCTGGCAAAGAAAAACCGGCATCGGATGATGCCGGTTTTGACCTCGTGACGGAACTTCCGTCACGGCGTCTGGAATTCGGTCGGCGAGCCGCCATTGTCATTGCGCTTGACGCTGTTGCGCTCGCGCATGAAACGGTCGAACTCTTCCTGGTCCTTGGCACGGCGCAGTTCGCGGGCATAGGAGTCGAATTCGGCGCGCATCTCATCCAGCTTGCGGCGTTCCTGCTCGAGGCGCTCAAGCTCTGCCCGGCGCCAGTCGTCGAAGGCGACGTTGCCGGTCGAGGAGAAAGAGTGGCGATGACGATTGCGATGACGTCCGCAGCCAGCAAACATGCCGTCAGTCCTTTCGTTCACATCCCGTTTGAATTCCCGCAAACGTTCTCCGAAGAGAATATAGGCGAGCATGGCGAAGCCCAGCGGCCAGAAGACCACGAAGCCAAGCACCATCAGGGCAATAGTAGCCGGAGTCCAATCCGGGCGAAGCAATGCAGATTGATTCATTGTCAGGTATCCTCGCACGGCGCATCGCCCCTCGACCGATACCGGTCAACGGTCAGGCTTCTGCGCGGTTTTTAAAGCTCTACCTGCATCTCAGCGCGTTCCAAGGACGCGCGGCGCGGTAAACGGCCCGATCATCTCTGCGGTACCGCTGCAATCGAGATGGTAACCTCTTCGTGAGGCTTCAATGGGATCGCCAGGCGGAATCGGACAAGTACTTGAATCAACCCGGATAATTCAACAAAAGCTAATAGTTTGCACGGCAGGAACCACTCAGCCGTTTAACAATGCTCCGAACTGCTCCATCTATCTGATTTTATTTACTTTCAGGCGGACTTTCCGCCCTTGATGACGCGCTTGACGACCGACCGACCGGTACGGGCGTGCTCGCGGGTGAAGGCGAGGATGCGCGGCGCGATCTCGCGGCGGAAGCGCGAGCCGTTGAAGACGCCGTAATGGCCGACATCCGGCTGCAGATAGTGCATGCGCATATGGTCGGGGATATTGGTACAGATGGTCTGTGCCGCATGCGTCTGGCCGACGCCGGAAATATCGTCGTTTTCACCTTCGACGGTCAGAAGCGCGACGTTGCTGATGGCGGAGGGATCGACGCGCTCGCCGCGATGCATGAGCTCGCCCTTGGGTAGCGCGTGTTTGATGAAGACCTGATCGACCGTCTGCAGATAGAACTCCGCCGTCAGATCCATGACGGCCAGATATTCGTCATAGAAATCGCGGTGCTTCTCGGCCGGCTCGCCGTCATTCTTGACGAGGTGCACGAAGAAGTCCTTGTGAGCGATCATGTGCCGATCGAGGTTCATCGACATGAAACCGGAAAGCTGCAGGAAGCCGGGATAAACGGGCCGCATGAAACCCGGCTGCGGCCAGGGCACGTTCATGACGACATTGTCGGCAAACCATTCCAGCGGCTTCTCCTTGGCGAGCTGGTTGACGGCAGTCGGATTGATGCGGGTATCGATCGGGCCACCCATCAGCGTCATGGATGAGGGCGCCAAGCGATCGCCCGCCGCTTCCATAACGGCTGCTGCGGCCAGAACCGGCACCGAGGGCTGGCAGACAGCGACGACATGCGTATCCGGGCCGAGGTGGTGCAACATCTCGATGACGTAATCGATATAATCCTCCAGATCGAAGGTGCCCTCTGTCATCGGCACCATACGCGCATCGATCCAGTCGGTGATGTAGACGTCAGCACCCGGCAGCAGGGCTTCCACGGTGCCGCGCAGCAGCGTCGCATAGTGGCCGGACATCGGCGCGACGATCAGAATGCGGGGATCGGCGCCATGGCCGGCGGGCAGGCTGCGCTCGAAATGGATGAGATTGCAGAAGGGCTTCTTCCAGACGATTTTTTCGTGCACGGAGACGCGTTTGCCCTCAATCTCGGTTTCAGGCAGGCCGAATTCCGGCTTGCCATAGCGCCGGGTCGTGCGCTCGAAAACCTCGAGGCTCGCCGTCAAGGTGCGGCCGAATACGGTATGAGAGAGGGGATTAAGGGGATTGGCGTAGGCTAGGCGCATCATGTCCGCCGCGGCGCGAAAAGGGGCGAGAGCGGCATGATTGAGTTCATAAAACTGATAAAACATGGGGGCTTTACCTTTCGTGATGCGAGGCATCCGGCCGCGCAAATCACCTAAATCATTGAAGCGCACGCGTCTTGCGTGTCGCTGCCTTCACTGCGGCGCTCCTCCGGTCGCGCGGTGCAGCCGGATAATGACGGCTCCTCGGGCGCGATCCTCATCCTTCCTATGATCCAACCTAGCAGTTTTTGCTGCAGGGCAACATAACTACAATTGGTTCTTATCTATAAAAAACGCCGGAGAATCGCTTCCCCGGCATCAAGAATGATCTCGAAAGGTTAAAGTTCCTGAGCCTTGCACGCCTTACGCGTCGGCCAGGAAGGTCTGGCGCTGCGTGCCCAAGCCTTCCATGCCGAGCTCGACGACATCGCCCGGCTTCAAATACTGCGGCGGCTTCATGCCCATGCCGACGCCGGGAGGCGTGCCGGTGGAGATGACATCGCCCGGGTGCAGCGACATGAACTGGCTGAGATAGGAGACGAGGTAGGCAACACCATAGACCATGGTCCTGGTCGAGCCATTCTGCATCATCTTGCCGTTGACCTTGAGCCACATGCCGAGATTCTGCGGATCGGCAATCTCGTCCTTGGTGACGAGCCAGGGGCCGATCGGGCCGAAGGTGTCGCAGGACTTGCCCTTGGTCCACTGTCCCGAACGCTCGGTCTGGAAGGCGCGCTCGGAGACATCGTGGGAAACGCAGTAACCGGCGACATAATCAAGCGCATCGGCTTCGCTGACATATTTCGCCTTCTTGCCGATGACGACGCCGAGCTCGACTTCCCAGTCGGTCTTTTCAGAACCGCGCGGGATCAGCACAGTGTCGTTCGGGCCGACGATAGCAGAGCTTGCCTTCATGAAGATGATCGGCTCCGGCGGTACGGTGGCGCCGGTTTCGGCAGCATGGTCGGAGAAGTTCAGGCCGATGCAGATGAACTTGCCGGTGCCCGCGACGCAGGCGCCGAGGCGGCCTTCCGGCAACTCGGGCAGGCTCTTCGGATCGAGGGCCGCAATCTTTGCCAGACCTGCCGGCGAAATCGCCTCGCCGCCGATATCGGCGACATGGGCGGAGAGATCGCGGATCTTGCCGTCGCTATCCAGAAGCGCCGGCTTTTCCTTGCCGACTTCGCCAACACGCAACAGTTTCATGGATTTTCCTTCCCTGCATTTTCAAAGACGAGATCGATGACGTCATATATGAACGAGTTATTCACCAGTGTCATCAATCGATTTCCGAAAGCCTAGCATGGCTCGGCCCTCCGCGCTGGAAAAACAGCTTTTCTAGTTCGGGGATAATGACCTGGCGATTTCGACGATGACGTCAAAGGCCGTATTGATGTCTTCGGCCGTCGCCTCGAACTGACCGGCCTGGAAGCGGATGACCAGCCGGCCGCCGACGCGGGTCTGCGTCAGATAGATGCGGCCGTCATTGTTGATGGCATTGAGCAGTCGCTGCGTATGCTGTTCCTGATCGACCCCCGCAGGCGCCTTATGATCGAAGGAGAACAGCGACAGGAACGGCTCGGTGACAACTTCGAAATCCGGCTCTGCGGCTAGGCGCATCGCCAGATTCTGCGACCAGGATACATGGTTGCGGATCATCGTCCGCAATCCTTCCAGGCCGTGATAGCGCAACAAAAACCAGAGTTTCAGCGCACGGAAGCGGCGGCCGAGCGGCACGGACCATTCCGAGTAATTAATGATGCCATCGTGGCCGTGCGTGCGCAGATATTCGGGCTGGATCGCCAGCGTGCGGACCAGCGTCTCCGGCTCACGAACGAACTGGACGGAGCAATCAAATTGCGCGCCGAGCCATTTATGCGGGTTGAAGACGACGGAATCGGCCTGTTCGACGCCTTGCCACAGAGTGCGGAATTCCGGGCAGATCATCGCCGAGCCCGCCCAGGCGGCATCGACATGGACATAGAGCCCATGCGCATGGGCGACCTCAACGACGGCGGCGATATCGTCGCAGGCACCGACGCTGGTGCCGCCGACGCAGGCAATGACCCCGGCCGGCAGTAGCCCGGCCGCGCGATCACGCTCGATCGCCTCGGCAAGCGCCTTCGGATCCATGGCCTTGTTGGGACCGCCGGTGGGAATCCGCACCAGATTATCCTCGCCGACACCTGATATCCAGATGGCCCGGTCGATGGAGGTATGGACCTGATCTGTCGAATAGATGCGCACTGCCTTATTGGCCGCAAGCCCGCTTTTGTTGCCCTGCCAGTCCAGCGCGCTTTCGCGCATGACCAGCACAGCCGCAAGGGTCGCGGTCGAGGCGGAATCCTGAATGACGCCAGTGAAGCTTTCCGGCAGGCCGAGGGCCTGGCGCAGCCAGTCAACGACCTTCGTTTCAAGTTCGGTCGCGGAAGGCGATGTCTGCCAGAGCATACATTGCGCGGCGATGGCGCTGACCAGATATTCGGCAACCACCGAGACGGGGGCCGCATTGGCAGGAAAATAGGCGAAAAAGCGCGGATGCTGCCAATGCGTCATGCCGGGCACCAGGATATCCTCAAAATCCTTGAAGATATCCTCCATGGCTTCGCCCGTTTCCGGTGGAGAATCGGCGATATGAGCCGCAATCTCCCCCGGCGCCATCTTCGCCCGGACCGGCCTGTCGCGAAGCGACGCACGATAATCCGCGCCCCAATTGGCTGCTTTCTCCGACCACTGTCGGAACTCCTCCCAATCCATGACGCTCCTCCTGCTCCATCGGACGGGCGGACCTTAGACCGGTTTGACCACTCGGTCGAGTATCAGAACAGCTCGTCCAGCGCGGGCCCTAGCGGTACGATGCCGGTGGGATTGAGCGTCGAAATCGAGTAGTAGCCGCGCTTGATATGATCGAAGTCAACGGTTTCGGCAACACCTGGCCAATCGAACATCCGGCGGCAGAAAGACTGGAGGTTGGCATAGTCCGACAACCGGCGGAGATTGCATTTGAACAGGCCGTGATAGGCGACGTCGAAACGGACGAGGGTGACGAAGAGCCTGATATCGCTTTCCGTCGGATTGGCGGCAAAGAGGAAATCCCTGCCCTCCAGCTCGGTTTCGATCTGATCGAGGCAATCGAAGACCTCGTTGAAGGCTTCTTCATAGGCGATCTGCGTCGTGGCGAAGCCCGCGCGATAGACGCCATTGTTGAGAGCGGGATAGATCCGGGCATTGAAACTGTCGATTTCATCCCGCTTACCGGCCGGATAGAGATCGATGTCATTGCGGGCAAGATCGCCAAAGCCGTCATTCAGCATGCGCAGAATATCGGAGGATTCGTTGTTGACGATCGTGCCCTTCTGCTTGTCCCATAGGACCGGTACGGTGGCGCGGCCAGTAAACGTCGGATCAGCCTTGGTATAGATCTCATGCATGTAGCTGGCGCCGTTTATCGGATCGTTCGTCGCACCGGGATAATCGCCAAACTGCCAGCCCTGCTTGGACAACACGGGTTCGACGATGGAAACGGAAATGACCTCTTCCAGACCCTTCAGCTTGCGGCCAATCAGGGTACGTGAAGCCCAGGGGCAGATCAGAGCGACGTAAAGATGATAGCGGCCGGCCTCTGCTTTGAAACCGCCGTCACCCGTCGGTCCTGCACGACCATCGGGCGTGACCCAGTTGCGGAAGCTCGAAATCTGGCGAACGAAACCGCCCTTCTCATCCTTGGCCTGGACCGGCTGCCAATCCTCAGTCCATTTTCCATTTACCAGCAAGGCTCTGTCTCCGCTCGCACGCGTTCCTATAGGGGCGGAGCATAGCGGAACAAAATTTCAACGGAATAACGCAAACTTGAAACAGACTGTCTACCTGGCGAATGTAGATACCTCTATGTATCAAATGACGCGTTTGCGATCAGGTTTATCGGAGAAATCCCATGGCGACATCCGTTTCCAACGTCAGGACCGACCATGCCAGCCGCTATCTCCAGCAGCTCTGCAAGCATTGGAGCCATCGCTTCAGCGTGGAATTTGATGCGGCTGCCGGCAGGGTGCCGTTCGGCGCGGAAAACTTCCTCGATCTGGCGGCCGAACCCGGCAACCTCGTCATGACGCTGACGGTCGAGAAGCCCGAAGACCTCGAGCGCATGCAGAACGTCGTTGCCGACCACCTCAAGCGCTTCGCCTTCCGCGAGGAGCTCGACGTGAACTGGACTGCCCGAGTTTAAGTTCTCATCCTCTATTTATGACCAGCCAACGGCCAGTTTCGATCGCCTGCGGCAAATGCTCTCTAAGGAAGAAGCCCTCATGACATCAAGCAACAGCCGCGAATCCCAATATCCGATCGACAAGCTCTTTCTCGACCGCTGGTCGCCGCGCGCCTTTTCCAACGAGACCCTGCCGGAAGCCGACCTGCTGACCATTCTGGAAGCGGCGCATTGGGCACCCTCCGCCTCGAACCTGCAGCCCTGGCGTTTCCTCTATGCGCTGCGCGGCTCGGAACATTGGGACCGGTTTTTGAGCGTCCTGATCGACTTCAATCAGGGCTGGGTGAAATCCGCTGGTGCGCTGCTTTTCGTCATTTCCCGCACTCACAGCGGCGAGCTTGGCTCCGCCGACCAGAAGCCCAGCTACAGCCACTCTTTCGATGCGGGCGCGGCTTGGGGCTTCCTGGCCATCCAGGCACATTTAGCCGGCTATGAAGCTCATGGCATGACGGGCTTCCACGTCGAAAAGGCGTATGAGGTTCTCGGCATTCCGGATGGCTTCCGCGTCGAGGCTGCCGTTGCGATCGGCAAGATCGGCGACAAGAATCAACTTCCGGAAAAGCTGCGCGAGCGCGAAGTGCCGAGCCAGCGCAATCCGCTTTCAGGACTGGCCTTCAACGGCACCTTCATCGCCAAGTAATCGATAAAAAAGAAAGGCCCGCCGAAACTATCCGGCGGGCCTTTTGTCTTTTCGTCAAACAATCAGATGTCGAGATTGGCGACGTTCAGCGCATTGTCCTGAATAAACTCGCGCCGCGGCTCGACCTCATCGCCCATGAGCCGGGCAAAGAGGCCATCTGCATCGGTCGCATCCGTGACCCTCACCTGCAGCAGCGAGCGGACGTTCGGGTCGAGCGTCGTTTCCCAGAGCTGCTCGGCATTCATCTCGCCGAGACCTTTATAACGCTGCAGCGTCAGCCCCTTGCGGCCGCCGGCAAAGATCGTGTCCAGCAGCTGGCGAGGGCCGGAAATCTCCGTCTCTCCATCGCGGCGAACGAGCTTTGGCGGTGTGATATAGACTTCCTTCAACCGCGCGCCGAGCTGATCGATAAGGCGGGCATCCTGCGAACCGATCAGCGCCATGTCGAGGAAGACGACTTCCTTGACGCCGCGTACGGTGCGCTCAAAGCGCAGGCCGCCCTCGCTCGTCACGGCGCCAGTCCAGCCGCGCTCGGTTTCCTCGGCGATGACATCTAGCCGCTTGGCAACGTCATTGGCGAGCGCCTCCGCACGCGCGGGATCGCTGACCATTTCGGCATTGAGAGCGCCTGCAATTGCCGCCTGCTCGACGACGGAGCGATTATAGCGGGAATGCAGATTGTCGATCAGCGTGCGCAGACGAAGCGCGTCATAGATCGCCTCGCGCAGATCCTGACCGGTACGGACTTCGCCGTTGCCGAGGCGCAGGCTCGCATCGTCCGTGCCCTGGCCGATCAGATATTCTTCCAGCGCCTTCTCGTCCTTGACATATTGCACCGACTTGCCGCGCGTCACCTTATAGAGCGGCGGCTGGGCGATATAGAGATGGCCGCGCTCGATGAGATCGGGCATCTGCCGGAAGAAGAACGTCAGCAGCAGGGTACGGATATGCGCGCCATCGACGTCTGCGTCCGTCATGATGATGATCTTGTGATAGCGGAGCTTTTCGGCGTTGAATTCGTCCTTGCCGATGCCGGTGCCGAGTGCAGTGATCAGCGTGCCGATTTCCTGGCTCGACAGCATCTTGTCGAAGCGAGCGCGCTCGACGTTCAGGATCTTGCCACGCAGCGGCAGGATGGCCTGGTTTTCGCGCGAACGGCCCTGCTTGGCCGAACCGCCCGCCGAGTCGCCCTCGACGAGGAAGACTTCAGACTTGGCGGGATCACGCTCCGAGCAGTCGGCAAGCTTGCCGGGGAGCGAGGCGATATCAAGCGCGCCCTTGCGGCGGGTCAGCTCGCGCGCCTTGCGGGCCGCTTCACGGGCGGCAGCGGCTTCGACGACCTTGCCAACCAGAACCTTGGCTTCGGACGGATGTTCCTCGAGCCAGGTGCTGAGAGCTTCGTTGACCAGGCTCTCGACGACGGGGCGAACTTCGGAGGAAACCAGCTTGTCCTTGGTCTGCGAGGAGAATTTCGGATCGGGAACCTTGACCGACAGCACGGCGGTCAGGCCTTCGCGGCAGTCGTCGCCGGTCAGCGTCACCTTTTCCTTTTTGGTAATGCCCGAGCTGTCCGCATAGGAGGTGATCTGGCGCGTCAGGGCAGCGCGGAAGCCGGCCATGTGCGTGCCGCCGTCGCGCTGCGGAATGTTGTTGGTGAAGCAGAGTACGTTTTCGTGGTAGCTATCGTTCCACCACATCGCAACTTCGACGGTGATTCCGTCCTTCTCGCTGCGGATCGAAACCGGCTTTTGGACCAGCGGCTTCTTGGCGCGATCGAGATAGGAGACGAAGGCTTCCAGGCCGCCGTCGTAAAGCAACTCTTCCTGCCTGACGTCGGAATGACGCTTGTCGGTCAGAAGGATGCGGACGCCGGAATTCAGAAAGGCGAGTTCGCGCAGACGATGCTCGAGCGTGCCGTAGTCGAACTCAATCATGGTGAAGGTTTCGGAGCTCGGCATGAAGCTGACTTCGGTGCCGGTCTCGTCGCCCGCATCACCCGTTTCCTTCAGCGGTGCATCCGCCACGCCATGGGTGAAGCTCATTTCATGGATCTTGCCCTGGCGGCGGATCTTCAGCTTCAACCAGACAGACAGCGCGTTGACGACCGAAACGCCGACGCCATGTAGACCGCCGGAAACCTTATAGGAATTCTGGTCGAACTTACCGCCGGCATGAAGCTGGGTCATGATGACCTCAGCCGCCGAAACACCTTCGCCGCTGTGAATATCCGTCGGGATACCGCGGCCGTTATCGGTGACCGTGACCGAACCGTCGGGATTGAGCGTCACCGTTACGATATCGGCATGGCCGGCCAAGGCCTCGTCGATCGCGTTATCGACGACCTCATAGACCATATGATGCAGGCCCGAGCCGTCATCCGTGTCGCCGATATACATGCCGGGACGCTTGCGCACCGCATCGAGGCCCTTCAGGACCTTGATGGAATCTGCGCCATACTCGGCGTTGCCACCATTATCGGTTACGGACGTGTCGGTCATATATTGAAGTCTTTCCAGTGTTTAGAGAACGCTGCCGATCCGTAGAGTATGATGCCGAAAAGTGTGAGCGGTTTTCGGACGACATCATGCTCTACTTCTTTGAGTTTAGAGCGGATTCAGATTTCAGGTCGTTTCGACCTGAAATCTTCCGACTCTAACGAATCAGCGGTTTTTCCTAGCCTGTATATAGGATGTTTCACCCTGAAGTTCCAAACGGAAGGCCCCGAAATCAGGTATAAAACAGGGGATTAAGGCGGTTTTCAGCCGGTTTTTCCGGCATTTTCCAGAACCTTCGAGAGTTCGCGGATCGTTGCCGCGTCAAGGCTGCGGATCTTGCCTGCCAAGTGATTGACAAAGGCCGTATATTCCGGCGAAAGCCCGGAGGTATCGACGACAACGCGGGGGTCGGAAAACCGCGCCAGTAGGAACAATTCCTCGGCCTCGTCCCAGATGATGTTGAAATAACCGGCGATGCGCTGCAGGAGATCGAAGGTCGGCAGGCCGCGCTTTCCGTGTTCTAAGGCGGATAAATAAGCCGGAGTCACGTTCAGCGCAGCCGCCATCTGCTTCTGCGAGACGCCTTTGCGCAGCCGCAGCTTGCGTACCGCTTCGCCGAACGGGGTCAAAGCTTCTCCCCCTTCAGGCGCGACAGGCGGATATAAAGCGCACCCTCGCCGCCGTGATGCTGCGCCGCCGTCTCGTAAGAGGAAATCAGAAAGCGAAATTCGGGCTTGGAAAACCAGAGCGGTACGGCACGCTTCAGCGCTCCTTCGCTGCCCATGGAGCTGCCCTTGCCTGTTATGACGAGCACATGGCGAAGGCCGCGGCTATGGGCGCGCAGCAGGAAATCCAGAAGCATGCAATGGGCCTCGCTCTGGATAAGGCCGTGAAGATCGATCCTGGCCTCAAGTGCCAGATGTCCCCTGGCGATCTTGCGCTTGACGGGGCGTTCGAGCGGATGATGGCGGCCGGCCGGCTGCTTTACAGGCGCGGGAGCTTCCTGCGTTTCGGCCGAGAGAGGCACTGGCTTCGTCCTTGCGGCGCGGGCGCTTTCTTCGATTTCGGCTTCCGCCTGCAGCGCCGCCTCGAAAGCCTTGATGTCAGCTATCCGGCCTGGCATAGGGCGCGTGCTCTTGGCGACCTTACCCCAGAGGATTCGGTCTTCCGTGCTGAGCTTTCGTTCCTTGTTCTGCCGTTCCGGGGCCATCAACCAAACCTCTGCGCCGCCGCCTTCGGAATGAGTATATAAAAATCGGCGTCGTTGCGCACGGTCCCGGCAAGCTCCCCGGCATCATAGCCGGAGCCGGTAAAGATATCGCCACGCGCCGGCCCGACAATCGCCGAGCCTGTGTCGAGCGCCAGCATGAGGCGCGCGAATGGCTTGCCGGCGTCGAGATGCGTCAAGCTTTCAGACCGGATGAAGAAGGGGAAACCGAAGGTGTGGATGAGCCTGTCGACCGCAAGGGAACGGCCGGGTACCAGCGGCACTTTTGCCGCTGCAATCGGCCCGAGAGCGGGATCGCTGACATCGGCTTCGCGGAAGAAGATATAGGATCGATTGTGCCAGAGGACTTCATCGACCTGCTCGGGGTGTGCGTAAAGCCAGTCACGGATCGTCTGCATGGAGATCGTCGCGCGATCCAGCAGGCCGCGCTCGATGAGCAGGCGACCGACCGCCGAAAAGGGATGACCGGCCTTGGCGGCATAGGTGATGCGGCCGAGACGCCCGTCCGGATAGCGCAGACGTGCCGCACCCTGCACATGCACGAAGAAGATATCGACCTTGGATTTCGCCCAGGCGATCTCCAGGCCCTTGCCTTCGAGATAGCCGCGATCGATTTCGCCGCGGTCGGGATAGCCGGAAATTAACCCGCCTCGCAGCCGTCCAAACATGTAGGATGGATCGAGCTCGGCAGGGCGATTGCTGTCATCCAGATCGATGAGATCGTCCGGGCGGCGATAAAAGGGATAGCGGTAGATCTCGTTCGGCTCGGCGGAGACTTCGATTTCCGGCTCGTAGAAGGCTGTCACAAAGCCGGCCGCGCCGCTATCACGGCGAATGAAAAAGGGCTGACAGTGTTGCTCGAAGAAAGCCCGGGCTTCGGCCGCATTGCGCGGCTCCTGCCCGTCTGTCGCATCGAGGAGCGTCATGAGATCATCGGCCGTCAGTCCCACTACACCCGTGCGATAGGGCTTCACATCGCGGATATGGGTACGACAGTCTTTCATCGCGCGAAAAAGGCTGGAAGGATCGTCCTCCTCCCAGCCCTTCAGATCGGCGAAGGTTGCCGGCTCCAGCCTGAAATCCTGCGATAGGCTCGTCATTGTTCCGATTCGGTCGCCACAAGTTTCCAGTTCGGATCGCGCGAACGCGTGTCGCGGGCGAAGGTCCAGAGATCGCTGACCTCGGCCACGGCTTCTGCATCGCCATCGATCAAAGTGCCGGCCTTGTCGTAGGTGGCCGAGATCATCTGGCTGACGATGCGCATGGTGATGAGGACATCCGTTCCCTTCACCTCGGCGGTGACGATATCGGCCTTGTCGATACCGACAAAGGTGGACTTCACCTTTTCGCCCCTGGCTTCGCGTTCGGCGATGGCGGCATCGAAGCCCTCGTAGACCTCGCGCGACAGCAGGCCTTTCAGCGACTTGCGATCACCCTCGGCAAAGGCCATGACGATCATCTCATAGGCCATGCGGGCACCGTTGACGAATTCCTTGGGATTGAAGGAAGGATCGGCCTTGCTCACGTCGCGCAGCGAATCATTGAGCGGCGTGCCGGCCGGGGTAAAGGCATCGATGGCAGCAAAACGATCTTCCTCTTCGGTCCCATCGCGCCGCGGCAAGGTCACCACCTTGCCGGCATCCGGTGCCGTTGGGCCATTGGCCGGATCTGCGGAACCATAGAGATCGCGCGGCGGCTTCTCATTCCCCGTGCGGCGGCCGAGAACGCTGCGCAGCTGAAAGAAGATCAGCACCGCTGCCACCAGGAAAAAGATCGTCACAAAATCGTTTGCACCCATCTCGTATCGGAACCACCGTTAAAATTAAAAGATCAATCCCCATATAGTCCGCATCGATCTATCATTCAAATAGCGGACCGGTTTCTTTATTATACGCGCGAAACCAACGCTTACGCGAAGAAACCCCGCTCTCAGGACCACCGTAACATGCGCCTATCACTTCTTCCTATCTTCGTCTTTCTGATGCCTCTGGCTGAAATTGCCGGATTCATCGTGGTTGGAAAGATGATCGGCGTCTGGGCGACACTGGGGCTTGTCATCCTCAGCGTGCTGCTCGGTGCTGCTCTTTTGAGAATCCAGGGCATCGGCATTCTCCAGCGCATTTCGGCCGAAAGCCGCAATGGCGGCGATCCCGGCCGCGAGATGGTGCATGGCGCCATGATCGTGGTTGCAGCCTTCTTCCTGATGCTGCCCGGCTTCATCTCCGATATCATCGGCCTGTTGCTCTTCATCCCGGCCGTACGCGATCTCGCCTGGCAGGTTTTGCGCAAGCGCATCGTCGTTCTCGGCAATTCGCGGGCGTTCCACCGCGGGCAAGGCCCGGGCGCCGGACCGCAGAGCCGGCCTAACAAACCCGGAAACGTCGTCGATCTCGATGAAGGCGATTTCCATCGAGAGCCAAACCGCAACTCGCCCTGGTCGGACCAAAAGCGGCTGGAAGACTAGAGAACGGCCTCCGGAGTGCCGGAGCCATAAGGGTTGTAAGCCCCTTTTCTAAATGCTAGATGGCGACACCCATCGAGACGTGAGAGGACACCCCCATGGCCAACGAGACCAACGGCAACGGTGCTGCCAGCCCGAGCCTCAGCATCCTTGCTCAGTACACCAAGGATCTTTCCTTCGAAAATCCGGGTGCCCCGCGCTCGCTTCAGGCCCGGGAAAATGCTCCCGACATCAATATCAATGTGAACGTCAACGCCAACCCGCTGTCGGATTCCGATTTCGACGTCGTGCTGACGCTGAGCGCCGAAGCCAAGGATGGCGAGCGCGTGCTCTTCCACACCGAGCTGGTTTATGGCGGCGTCTTCCGCGTCACCGGTTTCCCGCAGGAACACATGCTGCCGCTGCTCTTCATCGAATGCCCGCGCCTGCTGTTCCCCTTCGCACGCCAGATCATCGCCGACGTCACGCGCAACGGCGGCTTCCCGCCGCTGATGATCGATCCGATCGATTTCGCTCAGATGTTCACGCAGCGCATGGCCGAAGAACAGGCCCGCGCCCAGGTTTCGGCCGTTCCGAACTGAGCCTCGATTTTTCCTGTTCTGGAAACGAAAATGCCCGGATCGCACGTCCGGGCATTTTCTTTTGATTCTTGAAAAAACGCCCTATTCGGAAGCAGGGTATTTCGACCAGATTCCCTTCGTACCGAGCTTGGCGACCAGCGCCGCATGAGCCGCAAGCTCCTCCTCGGTCAGCCGGCCCGGCAGCGGAGCGGGCCGCGCCAAGATATCGACGACGATTTCTCCCGCGACATCGTTCTGGCGCGAGCGTGCCGACGAACCGGTGACACTGCCAAGCCCGAGCGCCGTCTGCCGGCCGCCGATCATCTCGATATAGACTTCAGCCAGCAGTTCGGAGTCGAGCAACGCGCCATGTTTCGTGCGGTGCGAGTTGTCGATGCCGTAGCGACGGCAAAGAGCATCGAGCGAATTCGGACCCATCGGATGTTTGCGCCGGGCCATGGCCAGCGTATCGATCACCATGTCGGGCAGGATCGGCGGTCGGCCTAGCCTTGCGAATTCGGCGTTGACGAAGCCCATGTCGAAGGTGGCGTTGTGTGCGATCCATTTGGCATCGCCGAAGAAGTTGAGGATCTTGTCGGCGACCTCTTCGAAGGGCGGCTTGTCCTTCAGCGATTCATCGGTGATGCCGTGCACCGCGAGCGCATCCGGATGCACCTTGCGATCACCAGGATTGATATAGAGGTGCAGCGTGTTTCCTGTCGGGAAATGGTTGATGAGCTCGATACCGCCAATTTCGATGATCCGGTCGGCCCTGTTGTCGAGGCCCGTGGTTTCCGTATCGAAAATGATCTCGCGCATATCG
Organism: Rhizobium sp. WW22; assembly: GCF_047041135.1. Classification (NCBI taxonomy): domain Bacteria; kingdom Pseudomonadati; phylum Pseudomonadota; class Alphaproteobacteria; order Hyphomicrobiales; family Rhizobiaceae; genus Rhizobium; species Rhizobium sp. WW22. Next base: position 3,386,914 of record NZ_CP178198.1, on the reverse strand, counting down.
AAACTCCGCTTTCCTATGTCTTGCTCTGCTGCTTGCGCCGCAGATCAGCAATAATCTCTCTGACCTGCTCGCCGGCCGCCTCGATACTTCCGCCGGTATCGATGACGTAATCGGCGCGCGCCCGCTTTTCCGCGTCCGGCGTCTGGCGGGAGAGAATCATATTGAATTTTTCCTCCGTCATGCCCGGTCGGGCAAGAACCCTCTCCCGCTGAATCTGTGGATCGCAGCTGACGACAACAACCTTATCCACTCGTTTGTCGGCGCCAGTTTCGAAGAGCAGCGGGATATCCAGCACCACCAGATCGGCGCCGGCCTCGCTTTGACGTTCCAAAAACTGACGCTCGCGTTCGCGCACCAGCGGATGAACGATGGCCTCGAGACGCTTGAAACCGGAGGGATCGCCGGCAAGCTTTCGGCTGAGCTCCTGCCGATCGACCTTACCGTCGCTGGTCGTTCCCGGAAAGGAAGCCTCGACTAGCGGCACGGCTTCGCCACTATAGAGATCATGCACGACCGCATCGGAATCGTTCACCGGTATTCCGGCTTCGGCGAAAAGTTTTGCCGAGGTCGATTTTCCCATGCCGATCGATCCGGTGAGCCCGATCTTGATCATATTAGTGCTTTTCCATATCGGCGATGATCAATGCCCTCAAGGTTTCATCGACCGCCGGACGTTTTCCGAACCATTTTTCGAAGCCCGGCACGGCCTGATGCAGCAGCATGCCGAGGCCATCGACGATGGCGAAGCCCTGTTCCTGGGCCTGGGCGAGAAGCGGTGTCTTCAACGGTACATAGACAATGTCGGTGACGACGGCGCCTTCTGCAAGAGAGGAAAAATCGATACGGGGCGATGCTTCGCCGTCCATGCCGAGCGATGTCGTATTGATAAAGAGACCGGCACCCTGCATCACCTCACGGAGTGCGGCCATCGGATGGGCATGAACCCGTTCGCCGAAGCGGTCCGCCAATTCCTGCGCCCGCTCGACCGTGCGGTTGACCACATGAATTTCCTTGAAGCCGCGGTCGCGCACCGCCTGGATCACGGCGCGGCTGGCACCCCCCGCCCCGAGGATGACGGCACGATCGCTACGATCCCAGCCAGGGTGACGCTCATCCAGATTTGCTGTGAAGCCGCGGCTATCGGTGTTCGTTGCGTGCAGCTCGCCGCCTTCGAGCCATAGGGTGTTGGAGGCGCCCAATTCTTCCGAAAGTTCGTCAGGCCGATCAGCGAGTTTGAACGCCGCTTCCTTATGGGGGATGGTGACGTTGCCGCCCACGAAGCCGGTGGTGCCGTCCTTCAAGGATTTAATGAAGGCTTCGAAAGCTTCTACTCGAACTTCGTGGGCACGATAGCTGCCGGCCAGACCGAGCTGTTTCAGCCAGTATCCATGGATGAGCGGCGAGCGCGAATGCTTGACCGGATAACCCGTTACAAAAGCGTTTATGCTTTGTGTTTCACGTGAATCATCCATCGATCGTCCCCAACTCTCGCAGTTTTTCCAGAAGCGGCAGCATCGGCAATCCAAGGATGGTGAAATAGTCGCCGTCGATTTTGGAGAAGAGCTGGATGCCTTCGCCTTCCAGCTGATAGGCGCCGACGCTCGACAAGGCCTTATCGCCGACGCGGCCCAGGTGGCGGTGAATGAAATCGGCCGATAATTCCCGCATGGTCAGATCGGCGTGAGACACATGCTCCCATATAATGTCGCCGTTGCGTGCCAACGCGATGGCGCTGTTCAGCCGATGCGTCTTTCCGGACAAGGTCCGCAGATGATTTTCCGCATCGGCTATCGACTTTGGCTTGTGGAAGACCTGGGCACCCAACGACATGGTCTGATCGGAACCGATGACAAGCGAGGCGGGAAAGCGATCGCTCACCTCTTTTGCCTTCGCCTTTGCCAGCACGAGCGCGACCGCATCCGGGCTGGCGCCACCTAGCTCCAGCGGTGCTTCGATCGCGCGCTCATCGATATCGGCAGCGATCGCCTGAAAATGTAATCCAGCGTTTTCCATCAGCATCCGCCGGAATGGACTGGAGGATGCAAGGATAAGGGGCGAGGTCATGACGGCTGCCTCCGAGATAGTCATGGGAGCGCTTAGCGCAGCTTGGGGCGCAGGGCAACAATGGCGGCGGCCGTCTCTTCGATGGAACGGCGTGTGACATCGATAATCGGCCAGTTGTGCCTGGCGCAGAGCGAGCGGGCATATTTCAGCTCTTCGGAGATCGCGGCCCGATCGGTGTAGTCGCCTCGATCGAAGCCGGGCGTCGTGCCGAGGATGCGGTTTTCGCGAACCTGCGAGATACGGTCGGTCGTCGCAACAAGCCCGACGATCAACGGCTTCGTCGCCCTGGAAAGGCTTTCCGGCAACGGCACGCCATGGACGATCGGAATGTTTGCTGTCTTGATGCCGCGGTTGGCCAGATAGATGCTCGTCGGCGTTTTCGAGGTGCGGCTGATACCGATGATGACGACGTCGGCGTCGTCATAATCATCGGGCATCTGGCCGTCATCATGATCCATGGTGAAGTTCAGCGCTTCGATGCGGGCGAAATAATCCGCATTCATCACATGCTGCGCGCCGACGCGGCGGCGCGACGCCGTGCCGAGATAAGTCTGAAAAACATTCATGACCGGCTCGAGAACATTGACTGATGGTACGCCCATCTCCCTGCAGCGCTCGGCGATGAAATCGGCAAGTTCTCGATCGACGATCGTATAGAGGACGATACCCGGGCTGTGGTCGATCGCCTCCAAGACAGGCAGAAGCTGCTTGCGGTTTCTGATTAGCGGATAGACGTGCTCGATCGGCTGGCTGGCATGGAATTGCACGGAGGCGGCGCGGCCGGCCGAGATGAGAGTCTCGCCCGTTGAGTCAGAAATCAGGTGCAGATGAAAGAAGCTCGTTCGGTTTTCCACGCTACTTTCCGTCACCTGTTGATATCTCGGGAGAAAAGAGAGGTACGAGAAGGGGGCTATCTAGGGCAAGTGGAAAACGGCCAAGTTTTCCACATTTGGAATTTTCGAGAGATGGCTTTCGCGGCGGCTGTGGGCAATGTGGACAAGATTAGCAACACCTCGCTCATCCCCGACTTGTCCCCAGACCGGGACGAGCCAAATTTCTCTTCAACCCCCTCAAAAGATTGAAAAATCGCCTTTCTTTTCCACATATCAGCTTGTGATCCCGAAATCTCTCCCGATTCCATGCTCGAGGCGCGACAAATTGGACAGGCAAGGGACGAACTTTAATCCTTGCTACTCACCGACTCTAAGAAATAGAAACCTTTTAATATATGTTTGGTTTTATATAGGACGACGTCTGTGACCGATGAACGCCGGAAGATCCTGCGGGTGCTGAGCGGCGAAACGCTCACCCCTCCTCCCCTCTGGCTGATGAGACAGGCAGGTCGCTATCTACCCGAATATCGTGAAACGCGTGCGAAAGCCGGAAGTTTCCTCGATCTCTGTTATACGCCCGACTACGCTGTCGAAGTGACGCTGCAGCCGATCCGGCGTTATGGCTTCGATGCTGCCATTCTCTTCTCCGATATTCTCGTCATCCCCGATGCGCTGAAGCGGAATGTTCGCTTCACCGAGGGACATGGGCCGGAAATGGATCCAATCGACGAGACGGGTATCCTGGCTTTGAAACCAGAGGGCATTCTGGCGTATCTAGAGCCGGTCATGGAGACGGTGCGACGGCTGCGGCGGGACTTGCCCCAGGAAACCACGCTTCTTGGCTTCTGTGGAGCTCCCTGGACCGTTGCGACCTATATGATCGCCGGACACGGCACCCCGGATCAGGCTCCTGCCCGGCTGTTTGCCTATCGCTATCCTAAGGCCTTCGAACATCTGCTGATGCTGCTTGCCGAGATCTCGGCCGATTACCTCGTGGCGCAGATCGATGCCGGTGCGGATGCCGTGCAGATTTTCGATTCCTGGGCGGGCGTGCTTGGTGAGAAGGAATTCGAGGCTTTCGCCATCAAGCCCGTTGCGAAGATGATCGCGTCGATCAAGACGCGGCGGCCGCGGGCTCGGGTAATCGCCTTCGCCAAGGGAGCGGGCTATCTGCTGAAAACCTATCGGCAGAAGACCGGCGCTGATGCGATCGGGCTTGATTGGTCGGTACCGCTTGCTTTCGCGCGGGAGCTTCAGAAGGACGGCCCGGTGCAGGGCAATCTCGATCCCATGCGTGTCGTTGCCGGCGGCAAGGCGCTGGACGACGGGATCGACGATATCCTGCAGCAGCTCGGGAATGGCCCACTGATCTTCAATCTCGGGCACGGCATCACGCCCCAGGCCGATCCGGCGAACGTGGCGACGCTGGTCGAACGCGTGCGGGGATGGAGGAGCTGATGACGGTGGAAAAGCAGACGGATTCCGCGGCGGGCCAGAAGGCCGGACGGCGGGCCTATTTCATGATCCTGATCTTTGCGGCGCTGGCGATCGGGCTTTTCGCCTGGCATCCGGCCGATCTTTATCTCTGGATCAAGGCGCTGCACATCATCGCCGTGATCTCGTGGATGGCCGGCATGTTCTATCTGCCGCGGCTTTTCGTCTATCACACCGATGCCGAACCCGGCTCCCAGCAATCCGAGACGTTCAAGGTGATGGAACAGCGGCTGCTCCGCTACATCATCAACCCGGCGATGATCCTGACCTGGATTTTCGGGCTTTATCTTGCCTGGTCGGTGTATGATTTTCAGGGCGGCTGGCTGCATGCCAAGATCGGGCTTGTCTTGGTTCTCTCGGGCGTTCACGGCCATTTCAGCAGTGCGGTGCGCGCCTTCGCCCGCGACGAGAACAAGCATTCGGCGCGCTACTGGCGTGTCATGAACGAGGCGCCGACGCTTTTGATGATCGCAATCGTCATTCTCGTGGTCGTCAAGCCGTTTGCGTGAAGCGGGGCTGTATTAGGGGCGGCGTTAAATTTCTTTCATTTTGCCTGCCCCCCTTGCGGTTCAGAAAGTGAGTCGCTATTTTCCCGCCATCTTCTCTTCGTGGCATGTATCCATTCTGTCGCCCGCGAGCGCCCCTATCGCGGTTCTGAATACGAGCAACATTGCCTTTCCCCTCCTAAAAAAATGAGTAATTCCCTTCATGGCTGAAATGAAGCTTCAGGAACTGAAAAATAAATCCCCGACCGATCTCCTGGCCTTTGCCGAATCGCTCGAGGTCGAAAACGCCAGCACGATGCGCAAACAGGAACTGATGTTTGCAATTCTGAAGGAATTGGCGAGCCAAGACGTAGAAATCATCGGCGAGGGCGTCGTCGAAGTTCTGCAGGACGGCTTCGGTTTCTTGCGTTCCGCGAATGCAAACTATCTTCCCGGTCCGGACGATATCTATATCTCCCCCTCCCAGATCCGCCGCTTCTCCTTGAAGACCGGCGACACGGTCGAGGGACCGATCCGCGGACCGAAGGAAGGCGAACGTTATTTCGCGCTCCTTAAAGTCAACACCATCAATTTCGACGATCCGGAAAAGATCCGTCACAAGGTTCACTTCGATAATCTGACGCCGCTCTATCCCAATGAGCGCTTCCGCATGGAACTCGACGTACCCACGTCGAAGGATCTTTCGCCCCGCGTGATCGATCTTGTTGCACCGCTCGGCAAGGGCCAGCGCGGCCTGATCGTCGCTCCGCCGCGCACGGGTAAGACCGTCTTGCTGCAGAACATCGCCCATTCGATCACCGCCAATCATCCGGATTGCTACCTGATCGTTCTGCTGATCGACGAGCGTCCGGAAGAAGTGACTGATATGCAGCGCTCCGTCCGCGGCGAAGTCATCTCGTCGACCTTCGACGAGCCGGCCGTGCGCCACGTTCAGGTCGCCGAAATGGTCATCGAAAAGGCCAAGCGCCTCGTCGAGCACGGCCGCGACGTCGTCATCCTGCTCGATTCCATCACCCGCCTCGGCCGCGCCTACAACACCGTCGTTCCCTCCTCCGGCAAGGTCTTGACGGGTGGTGTTGACGCCAACGCCCTGCAGCGCCCGAAGCGCTTCTTCGGTGCCGCGCGTAATATCGAAGAAGGTGGTTCGCTGACGATCATCGCGACGGCCCTGATCGATACCGGCAGCCGCATGGATGAAGTGATCTTTGAAGAGTTCAAGGGTACCGGTAACTCGGAAATTGTTCTTGACCGTAAGGTCGCCGACAAGCGCATCTTCCCGGCGATGGATATCCTCAAGTCCGGTACGCGCAAGGAAGACCTTCTCGTTCCGCGTCAGGATCTGCAAAAGATCTTCGTTCTTCGCCGTATCCTCGCGCCCATGGGAACGACCGATGCGATCGAATTCCTTATCGACAAGCTCAAGCAGACGAAGAACAACCCGGATTTCTTCGATTCGATGAACACCTAACCTGCTACGGGATTGCTCCTGTCGAAGGATTATCGGCGTTGAATAGTGCTATGATCGGGCTGCGTTATGCGGCCCGATTTTGTTTTTGATGTATCGAATGTCGAAGTCAGAAATTCTTCGGCAATCGATTCGGATGCGGTTCGATCTGATGTTGGCGACAAGTGAGACAATCTATGCACTATCCAGCGGCGGCTTGCCCGCTGGAGTTGCTGTGGTGCGTATCAGCGGAAATGGAGCCTTTCGCGCGGCCAGGTCGCTTGGTGGCGCGTTGCCGATGCCACGACAAGCGGCTCTTAAAACGATTCGGACTCGTAACGGTCTAATTATCGACCGAGCTCTTGTCCTGACTTTTCCCGGTCCTGCCTCCTTCACGGGTGAGGATTGCGTGGAAATTCACGTTCATGGCGGCAAGGCGGTGGTGAACGCGCTCCTCGACGAGCTCTCGCGCTTCGAAAACTTTCGCCTAGCGGAACATGGGGAGTTCTCCCGACGAGCGCTGGAAAATGGAAAGATGGATTTGGTCGAGGTAGAAGGCCTTGCCGATCTTATCAGCGCCGAAACCGAGATGCAGCGGCGGCTCGCAATGGAGCATGCCGCCGGCGGGCTATCGGACCTCTATAACAGCTGGGCGGATCGTTTAACGCGCGCGCGTGCTCTGATCGAAGCGGAGCTGGACTTTGCCGATGAGGATGATGTCCCCGGCTCCGTATCGGATATGGTCTGGGCGGATATGAAGCAATTGCACCGCGAACTGTCTGATCATCTTGCAGGCGCCGATCTGGGCGAGATCATTCGCGACGGGCTAAAGGTGGTGATCGCGGGCCCACCCAATGCCGGCAAATCCAGCCTGATGAACGCGCTAGCGAAGCGCGAAGTGGCGATTGTCACAGACATTGCCGGGACCACCCGTGACGTGCTGCACGTCGATCTGAACATCGAGGGATATGCAGTCAAGCTCTACGATACGGCGGGGCTTCGGGAGACTAACGAGATCGTCGAGCGTGAAGGCATTCGCCGTGCGTTACGCACAGTGGCAGACGCAGATCTGGTTTTATCTCTGGCCGAAATCGGCGAGGAACCGCAACGCACCTTTCCAGGCTTTGCCGGCAAGGTGCTGACTGTCGGAACAAAATCTGATATTCACCCCGGCATTCACAATGGCTATGATATACTGATTTCGGCTGTGGACGTCGCCGGATTGAATGAGTTGCATGACCTTCTTCGGCGGGATTTGCAGGCGCGTTCGGGAATGCTGTCCCTAGCTCTTCCTAGCCGTTTGCGTCATCGCACATTGCTGACCGATAGCCTTGGTGCAGTCGCGGCAGCGCTCGCGTCCGAAGATCGAGGTCTGGATATCAGAGCGGAATACTTGCGGCAGGCGGCCACGAGCTTGGGACGAATAACCGGACGCGTCGATGTTGAAGATCTACTGGATGTGATCTTCTCAGAATTCTGCATCGGCAAATGATTCACGTGAAACAGAGAGCGGCATACCCTCGCTGAACGTTTCACGTGAAACCTTCTTGACTCCTGAAATTGGTGTGCCAAACAAACGGCACGACCGAGGGCTTGATGATGTTCGATAAAGCGTATGATGTGATTGTTGTGGGCGGTGGCCATGCCGGGAGCGAAGCTGCCGCTGCATCGGCGCGCTTGGGCGCGCGCACGGCGCTCGTGACGCATAGGCGCGAGACGATCGGTGTCATGTCCTGCAATCCCGCGATTGGCGGACTTGGCAAGGGTCACCTGGTTCGCGAAATTGACGCTCTTGACGGCTTGATGGGCCGCGTCGCGGATGCGGCGGGCATTCAATTTCGCATGCTCAATCGCAAGAAAGGCCCGGCGGTGCGCGGCCCCCGCACCCAGGCGGATCGGAAGCTGTATCGTCTGGCCATGCAGGCAGAGATCGCCGCCATCGACAATCTCGATGTTATAGAGGGTGACGCTTTCGATCTTGCCTTCGAGCACGGCCATGTGTCCGGCGTGATCTTGAAGGACGGGCGTCATATTCCCTGTGGTGCCGTCGTCCTGACAACAGGGACTTTTCTTCGCGGCCTTATTCACATCGGCGTTAAAAAAATACCGGCGGGCCGCGTCGGAGAAGAACCCTCTATGGGACTCTCGAATACGTTGCTCCGGCACGGACTGGCATTGGGTCGGTTGAAGACCGGGACACCTGCCCGGCTTGATGGTGCAACGATCGATTGGGACTCGGTCGGGCGTCAGGGTGCGGATGAAGATCCGACGCCCTTTTCCTTCATGACGGATGCTATCGTGAATCCGCAGATCGAATGCGGTGTTACCCGCACGACGCCGGAAACGCATAGAATTATTGCTGAAAACCTGAAGCGGTCGGCGATGTATTCAGGGCAGATTGAAGGTGTCGGGCCACGCTATTGTCCTTCCATAGAGGACAAGATCGTCAAGTTCGGTGAGCGCGACGGCCACCAGATCTTTCTGGAGCCAGAAGGTTTGGACGACAGCACAGTCTACCCAAACGGCATATCGACGTCCCTGCCGGAGGAGGTTCAAGAGAAGTTCATCAGGACCATTCCGGGTCTGGAACGAGTTCGCATTCTTCAACATGCTTACGCAATCGAATACGACCATGTCGATCCGCGCGAATTAAAACTGTCCCTGGAAGTGGAAAAGATTCCCGGTCTTTTTCTGGCGGGCCAGATCAATGGCACAACGGGATATGAAGAAGCTGGTGCTCAAGGGCTCGTTGCGGGACTGAATGCTGCGTGTCTAGCGGCGGGCGGCAAATCAATCGAGTTCAGTCGGACGGAATCCTATATTGGGGTGATGATTGACGATTTGACCTCACGCGGCGTCGCGGAACCTTATCGCATGTTTACATCGCGGGCGGAGTATCGTCTATCGCTGCGGGCAGACAACGCAGACGTTCGTCTGACGCCGACGGGTATTGCTGCAGGTTGCGTCGGTTCTGATCGGGCCATGCGCTTCGAGCAGTATATAAAGACTCTTGACCAGGCCCGCGATCGCTTGAAGAGCTTGACGGTGACGCCGAATGAGGCGGAACGCGTCGGAATGCATCTTAACAAGGATGGCCAACGTCGCTCGGCTTATGAGCTTCTTTCGCATCCCGGCCAGTCTATTGAAAGTCTCTCGCGCATTTGGCCGGAACTGCATTCAATGCAGCGAAAGATTGGCGAGGCGATAGAAATCGAGGCGGCCTACGCCGTTTATATGGATCGCCAGACCGCCGATATCGTTCAGGCTCGGAGAGAGGAAGAGCGTGCAATACCAACGGAATTCGACTTCTCCGTTATTTCGGGATTATCCAACGAGCTGAAGCAGAAGCTCACGGTCGCCCGCCCCAAGAATATCGCACAAGCATCACGCCTTGACGGAATGACGCCGGCTGCAATCTCTTTGCTGTTGGCTTATCTAAGGAAGTTGAGTACAGCCGAAGAGCAGAAACTCGTTTCCTGACAATACAAGGTTAGAGAGTCCATAGTATGGAATTGAACGGCGTACGTGTTTCACGTGAAACACAGGAGCGGCTGCAGCATTTTGCGCAACTCTTTCAAAAATGGGCAAAGACCATCAATCTTGTCGCACCGTCCACGATCGATGATCTCTGGCGTCGCCATATTTCCGATAGTGCGCAGATTTTCCAATTGCATCCCGTAACCGATCATTGGGTTGATTTGGGAAGCGGTGGCGGATTTCCGGGCGTGATAACTGCGATCCTGCTTGCAGAAAAAGGCGCAGGTCATGTCGATCTGGTCGAGAGCAATCAGAAGAAGGCTGCTTTTCTGCGCGTCTGCCTGCGTGAATGTGAAGCCCGCGGCGCGGTTCATGCCATTCGTATCGAAGAGGCACCCGCAGCCATCCAGAACTGCGATATGATCTCCGCTCGCGCCCTTGCGGAGCTTGAGACGTTGCTGGACTACGCAGAGCCTTGGCTCAGGCGCAATGAAAATCTCCGCCTTCTGCTGCACAAAGGCCGGGATTACGAGCGGGAGCTTCAGAAAGCCCGTGGTCGTTGGCAATTCGATCTGGTAAAACATCAGAGTGTCGTTGAGCGAGATTCGGTTATTTTGGAATTCAGCCACCTTCGACGCCTGATTTAACCATAATTGGATATGCGGCAGATGATCGGCGAGCGAAACCGGATTATTACCATCGCAAATCAAAAGGGCGGCGTCGGTAAGACGACGACTGCAATCAACCTCGCGACGGCCCTTGCCGCCATTGGCGAGCGTGTCCTGATCGTCGATCTTGATCCGCAGGGCAATGCCAGCACGGGTTTGGGTATTGAACGGCGCGATCGCAAATTGTCTTCCTATGATCTGCTCGTCGGTAGCCACGGTATCATGGACACGGTGCAGGAAACGGCCGTACCGAATCTCTTTATTGTGCCGTCGACGATGGATCTGCTCGGGATTGAGATGGAGATTGCGCAGCAATCTGATCGCGTCTTCAAGCTGCGCCGTGCGTTGAATACGCCGGATGCCCTCTCCTTTTCCTATATTCTCGTTGATTGCCCGCCCTCGTTCAATCTCCTGACGATGAACGCGATGGCTGCGGCACATTCCGTTCTGGTGCCGTTACAATGCGAATTTTTCGCCCTGGAAGGCCTTAGTCAATTGCTGGAGACGGTCGATCAGGTTCGGCGGACGGTCAATCCATCCCTGGACATCCAGGGGATCGTGCTAACCATGTTCGATTCCCGCAATAATCTAGCGCAGCAAGTGGTGAGCGACGTACGGACCCATCTGGGCGAGAAGGTCTACCACACGTTGATTCCACGCAACGTGCGCGTGTCCGAGGCGCCTTCCTATGGCAAGCCAGCCATTCTTTATGATCTTAAGTGCGCAGGCAGTCAGGCCTATCTCCAGCTGGCTTCCGAAGTCATTCAAAGAGAGCGGCAGCGGAAAGCTGCCGCCTGATATCTAGTATTTGTTTCAGGGTGAGTATCGGCAATGAATGATGATCTTTCGAAGCGGCGCCTTGGGCGCGGACTGGCGGCTCTCATCGGGGAGATGGATCAGCCGACGCCCGTAGATGCAAGCCGCCCGGCAGTTAATCCCGATCGCTTGGTCCCGATCGAATTCATCAGCCGCAACCCGCGCAATCCTCGCCGCTATTTCGACGAGACCGAGTTGCATGATCTTGCCAGCTCCATTCGCCAACATGGCATCGTACAGCCGGTCGTAGTTCGCACCACCTCGGTTGATCGCTATGAGATCATTGCCGGTGAACGGCGCTGGCGGGCGGCGCAGCTTGCCGGTCTGATCGAAATTCCAGTGATCGTTCGCGATGTCGATGACAAGACAGCGCTTGAGATCGCCATTGTCGAGAATGTGCAGCGAGCTGATCTCAATCCCCTGGAAGAGGCGCTGGGTTACGAGCAGCTGATTGCCGAACACGGCTATACGCAAAACGATCTCGGCGAAATCATCGGCAAGAGCCGCAGCCATGTCGCCAACTCTCTGCGTTTGTTGAAGCTCCCCGACCCGGTGCGTGATATGCTTGCCGCGGGTTCGCTTTCCGCCGGCCACGCCCGCGCCCTGGTTTCAACCTCCGATCCGACAGGGCTTGCGAGAACAGTTGTTTCAAAGGGCATGTCGGTTCGCGACGCCGAGCGTCTCGCGCAGAACGACATTAAGGCTCAGAATGACCCCCGCCCCGCCGGCGCGCGCAGGGATGAAAAGGATTCCGATACGCTGGCGCTCGAGCGCACACTGTCGGACACGCTCGGGCTGGATGTCTCGATCAATCACCGCGGCAATGGCGGGCAGGTGAAGATCAGCTATAAGACGCTAGAGCAGCTCGAGGAAATCTGCCGGCTGCTGGAGCGCCGGTAACATAAAGAAAATGCAATAAGAACAATATATTAGCGGAGATCTCTGGCTTTTTCCGAGCTTTTCGCGCGTTTGATTCCCGTGAAACATCAGCCCTTGCGGGCTGATTGGAGAGTGGTCGCAAGCAGCGTTTGCGTTGCGATCGTATCTTCGAGGCTGGCGCGCTGACGTGTCTGCAGAATGGCCATTTGCAGCCTGTTCATCTCGCGGGCAATGGCGGGAGCGTTCCAGCTTTTCAGCGCCTGCTCGATCACGGGCTTTCGTCTGAAATGGAGATGGCGCCCATGCGTCTGCATGACCTGAGCGGGTGCGAGGCGCTTTTCATCCATCTCGGCCCGCATCGTGTCAAGCATCTGAAACTGCCTCAGACAGCCTTGCAGTACGAGAAACATCGGCGTTTTGGACGAGGCGATTTTCTGCATGGCATGCAGAAAGGCGCCGGAATCCCCTTTTAGAATAGCATCAACGGCATCGTCGGTGGAAATGGCGCTGGCATCGCCAATAATTTCAATCACGTGCTCTTCTTCGATCGTCCCCTCCCGCGGCAGTAAAGCGCGAGCTTGCGCACTTCGTTGCGCGAGGCGATGCGGTCGCCACCGAGAAGTTCGAGCAGCGCCTGGCGGGCAGCAGATGAGATGCGCAGGCCTTCATTTGCCAATTCGGTGTCGATCAGATTGTTGAGGGCTCTTGCGTCATCGGCATAGCAGGGAATGGTCGCGACAGCTCGAGCCGGCTCTGCCACCTTGCGCAATCCCGATCCCTTCTTGAGATCGCCAGCCTCGACGATGACAAAACTGGCATCGGGCGGATTGTCCGCGATGATCTGCAGCGCATCGACCAGCGCCTTCTCATTGGCGGCGCCGCGAATCCAGACGAGCTTTTCGCCGCCGAACAGGCCGATCGCGTTGACTTCGTCAAGCAGGCGGCCAGCGTCATTCTGCAGGTCGCCGACGTCAAGCTTTATGAGGGAAAATGCGTCTTTGAGATCGACGCCCGTCTTGCCGGCAATCTGCGCGGCGCGTTCGGAAACGAGACCGCGATCCGGACCATAGATCACGAAGATCCGGTAATTGCGCGCGGCATTTTGCAGGAATCCGTCAAATTCATGAGACTTGATTTCTGCCATGCCGCGCTCTCTATCAGCGGCTGAGCGCAGCGCCGATGTCGGCTGCTACCATCTCGGCGACTTCGCGGGCGGCACGGTCTTCCGAATCACGGATTGCGCGCTGCTTGGCAAATTCCTGCGTCGGGAAGTCGACCAGCGAAGTTACCGCACGGCTACCGGACTTGATGACCTTGCCGGTGCTGATCTCCTTCAATGTGAAGGAGGCGGTCACAGTCGTGCGGCCTGCGGCCGACGTACTCGAAGACGGCAGATAAAGCACGCCGCCGGTGCCGGAGCTGACGCTCAGGTCGACACTGTATTTCGGCGTCTTGGTCTCCCCTGCACCGCGCCCGGCGATGAAGATCAGCTGGTTGCGCACCTGGAGGCCCACGCGCGTGTTGACATCAGAGAAGGAAACTTCCGACAGCTTCTGCGTAACGCCCGTGCTGACGGCATAGAGCGGCCGAACCTGACATGCAGACAAGAGGCCGGCAACGGCCACCAGAGAGGCAACGCCGGCCATGCGGGCGAATTTGAAAAGTCTATCAGACGACAATGTTTACGATCCTCTGTGGAACGACGATGATCTTCTTTGGCGCCTGACCATTCAATGCGCTTGTAACGGCGTCCAGGGCGAGCACGGCCTGTTGCACGGCATTCTGATCTGCATCGCGCGCGATTGTCAATTCGGCGCGCTTCTTGCCGTTGATCTGAACGGGATAAACGATCTCGTTCTCGATCACGAGCGCCTCGTCATAAACGGGCCATGGGCTGGTTGCGACCATGTTGACGTTGCCAAGCGCAGCGGAGCATTCCTCGGCCAGATGCGGCGTGATTGGCGCGACCAGCGCAATCAGAATTTCCACGGCTTCGCGAACGGCAGAGCGATAGGCGCTATCGGCCTGACCGGCTGCGACCTTGCCGAGCGGTGCCGCCAGCGCATTGACGAATTCATAAATGCGCGCCACGGCCTTGTTGAAGGCGAGCTTGTCGTAATCGCCCTGAACCGCCTTCAACGTGCGGTGGGCGATCTGCGAAATCGCCAGGGCTTCGCCTTCCTTAGCCGGCGCAGGTTCGACCGCCTTCAGGACATCGGCGGCTTCGGAGACCAGGCGCCACATGCGCTGGGTGAAACGATGTGCGCCTTCGACGCCGGCTTCCGACCAGATGACATCGCGATCGGGCGGCGAATCGGAGAGCACGAAGAAGCGTGCCGTATCAGCGCCATAGGAGGCGATGATATCGTCGGGGTCGACGACGTTCTTCTTCGATTTCGACATCTTCTCGATCGAACCGATGGCGATGTCTTCACCTGATGACAGCAGTGTGGCGCGGCGCTGGCCGTCGACTTCCTCGATCCTGATATCGGCCGGCGACACCCATTCGCGCGTCAGGCCGCTGCCGCGGCTATAGGTTTCGTGCACGACCATGCCTTGCGTGAACAAGCCCTTGAAAGGCTCCTTCACGTCAAGATGGCCGGTTTCGCGCATGGCGCGGGTAAAGAAGCGCGAATAGAGCAGGTGCAGGATCGCGTGTTCGATACCGCCGATATACTGGTCGACAGGCAGCCAGTGATTGGCGGCCTTCGGATCCGTCGGCTGATTTTCCCAGGGAGCGGTGAAGCGGGCGTAATACCAGCTCGAATCGACGAAAGTATCCATCGTATCGGTTTCACGGCGGGCATCCTTGCCGCATTGCGGGCAGGCGACATGCCGCCAGCTGGCGTGCCGGTCGAGCGGATTGCCCGGCTGGTCGAAAGTCACGTCGTCGGGCAGCTTGACCGGCAGATCCTTCTTCGGCACCGGCAGCACGCCGCAGTCATCGCAATGGATGACCGGGATCGGGCAGCCCCAGTAACGCTGACGGGAGATGCCCCAATCGCGCAGGCGGAAATTCACCTTGCGCTCAGCCTGTGGCGTGTTGCCGAGGCTCGTCTCAGAGAGCTTCGTCGCCACCGTCTGGAAGGCTTCCTCGGTGCTCATGCCGTCAAGGAAGCGCGAATTGATCATCACGCCATCGCCGTCATAGGCGACGTCGCCGACGGCAAAGCTCGCTGCATCGCCATCAACGGGCATGACGACGGGAACGACCGGCAGGCCGTACTTGCGGGCGAAATCCAGGTCGCGCTGGTCGCCGGATGGGCAGCCGAAGATTGCGCCCGTGCCATAATCCATCAGCACGAAATTGGCGATGTAGACCGGCAGCTCCCAGGATGCGTCAAAGGGATGGTGGACGCGGATGCCCGTGTCCATGCCCTTCTTCTCGGCGGTTTCGAGTGCTGCCAGCGAGGTGCCGGCGCGGCGGCATTCCTCACAGAAAGCCTCGATGGCCGGATCCTTGGCAGCCGCTTCCTTGGCGAGCGGATGGTCGGCCGAGATCGCCAGGAAGGAGGCGCCGAACAGCGTATCGGGACGGGTGGTGTAAACGGTGATCTCGCGATCGCTGTTGGGAGCTGTTTCGGCCACGATTTCCCAGCGAACCGTCAGGCCCTCGGAGCGGCCGATCCAGTTCTTCTGCATCAGCCGCACTTTTTCCGGCCAATGGTCGAGCGTATCCAGAGCATCCAGCAGTTCCTGGCTGAACTCTGTGATCTTGAAAAACCACTGCGTCAGCTCGCGCTGCTCGACCAGAGCGCCCGAGCGCCAGCCGCGGCCGTCGATGACCTGCTCATTGGCGAGAACGGTATTGTCAACCGGGTCCCAGTTGACCTTGGACTTCTTGCGGTAGACCAGGCCCTTCTCCATCATGTCGATGAAGAGCATCTGCTGACGGTGATAATAATCGACGTCGCAGGTCGCGAACTCGCGGCTCCAGTCGAGCGACAGCCCCATGGCCTTCAGCTGGGTGCGCATGGAGGCGATGTTCTGGTAGGTCCATTCCTTCGGATGCACTTTATTGTCGCGTGCGGCGTTTTCCGCCGGCATGCCGAAGGCGTCCCAGCCCATCGGATGCAGCACGTTATAGCCGCGGGCGCGCTTGTAGCGGGCAACGACATCGCCCATGGCGTAGTTACGCACATGGCCCATATGGATGCGGCCCGACGGATAGGGAAACATCTCTAGGACGTAATATTTCTCACGCGGATCGGCATTGTCTGTCACGAAGACCTTCTCTTCGTTCCATTTTTCCTGCCAGCGGGGCTCGGCATCGCGCGGATTATAACGTTCGCTAGTCATCTGTTCTTGTATTCCGGAAAATCATGGGGAGTAAGGCGTGACCTTCACCACGAAACCACCCAAGCGTCAAGTTTAGCAGCCGCAGCAAGTGCCTTATCTTGCAATGCAAAGCCGGATTCGGTCGCATTCGCCCTTGGCAAAGCCTGCGAGCCTCATTACTGCAAAGTTTGAGAAGCAAGCCAAATATCGAGGCGAGAAGATGGAACTTCAAGAGCGCTTGGACGAAGTCCGTTCCCATATCGCGGCTGCCGAGCGTCAGGCCGGCCGAGCTGCCGGCTCTGTGCAGCTCGTTGCCGTTTCCAAGACCTTCGATGCCGATCAGATCCGCCCGGCGATTTCGGCCGGCCAGCGGGTGTTTGGCGAAAACCGCGTGCAGGAGAGCCAGGGGAAGTGGCCGGAGCTGAAGACCGAAACGCCCGGGATTGAACTGCATCTAATCGGGCCGCTGCAATCGAACAAGGCCGCAGACGCCGTGGCGCTGTTCGACGTGATCGAAACCATTGACCGGGAAAAGATCGCGCGGGCCATTGCCGATGAAATCAAGCGACAGGGCAAGGCCATTCGGCTCTACGTGCAGGTCAATACCGGGTTAGAGCCGCAAAAGGCGGGTATCGCGCCCGACGATACGGCCAGTTTCGTCGATCTCTGCCGTAAGGAGCTCGGGCTTTCCATAGACGGCCTGATGTGCATCCCGCCCGCCGACGAAAATCCGGGGCCGCATTTTGCCCTGCTTGCAAAGCTCGCCAAGCAGGCCGGCGTCGAAAAGCTCTCGATGGGCATGTCGAGCGATTATGAAATCGCGGTTGCCTTCGGCGCGACCAGTGTTCGCGTCGGCTCGGCGATTTTCGGCGCGCGATAGGTTAAAAAAGCTCTGGCCGTTACTTTTTCCTGCGTTGTGCAGGATGGACGAGGTGGCGTAGCTGCACCATCGCCATCGGTGTCGATAGGCTTGCGGAATCGACAGCCAGCGTCAGCTCGTTGCTGCCGCGCTTGACGGCTCGTGCCAGCACCTCGAAGACGCTGGCCGTCGTCAGCTGCAATGCCCGCTCCTCATCCATCCCCGAAAGCAGGCGCGACAGGAAGACGGCAGACAGGAGATCGCCGAGCCCATTCGGTGCGCCTTCGACGCTGCGATGCTCGGCAAGCAGTGCGTTTCGGCCGCTGAGATAGAGGTTCCCGATACCACCGGCCATCATCGGAACGGCGGACGTCACCAGCATGCGCGACGGTCCAAGCGCGAGCGCCGCCTCCATGATGGCGTTGTTATCCTCGAGCGGCGCTCCCGCCAGCCAGGCAAGCTCATAGCGGTTCGGCGTTGCGAGTGACGCCAGCGGGATCAGGTGGTCGCGGATCGCTTCCGCCGTCGCCTGCGGCACATAGAGCCCGCCGGCATCGCCGATGACGGGATCACAGGCATAGAGAATATCCGGGTTTTTCTCCCGCAGAGCCGTCACCAGCCGGGCGACGGCATACGCCTGGGCGGCGTTGCCGAAGTAGCCCGATAGGACGGCCTTGACCTCGGAAAGCCAGGGTGCGGCGATAAGATCGTCAATCGCATGGTCGAAATCGGCTTCGTTGAAGGTTAGCCGCGTCGAGCGGCCATGGCCAGGGTGCCATGGCAGAACGATGGTCGGCAGCGCCCAGACCGGATGGCCGAGTGTTTCCAGAGCAAAGACTGCAGCGCGATTGCCAACGGACCCTCGAACGACATGACTGGAAATGACGATAACGGCGCCGGCCGACACTTGCGACATGATTGTGCTTTCAGTTCAGGGCTTCAAACTGCAACGGCGCAAGTTGATGATCCCTTTCGCGGCACTCTGTCAACCGCCCTTCACAGAGTCATGAAAACCTCTGTTGACGGGTCGATTCCGCCAATTTCTCGCCGATGAAGCCTGTTTTTCATCAACATCGCCGTTTTCGGCAAGTTTTTTGAAAAAACCGACCAAAATCAGTCCGAAACGAATCAAATTCGCATTCTTTTTGCCAGTTTTTTCGCTAGACCTTCTGCTACTGTCGTCCAAATTCGAAAATCGGGAGGAATTTCATGGCGCCCAAGACCAATCCGAAACGGGAAAAACAGATCGAGGCGGCACGCAAGATTGCGGCGGCGACAGGCGAGGCACATCTCGATCCCGAAATCCTGTTTGGCCGGGCGAGCAATGACGACATCGAGCTTTACAGCCCGGAGATGCTGGCACTTGCCGCGGCGCATGCGGCCAAGGAACTCGAAGCCTGGAGCGCCACGTCCCCCCGCGTCAGCATCGAGCAGGTCGGCGGTATCGAACCCGATGGCGTTGCCGTCTCGATCCTTTCGATCACCGACCACAATATGCCCTTCCTTTATGAATCGATCATGGGCGAAGTGACCAGCAGCTATCGCGATCTCTATATGGCGGTTCATCCGATCCTGGTCATCGAGAAGGGTAAGGAGCCGAGCCTTTATTCCGCCGATCGCCCGAGCGATCCGGCCCATCGGGTCAGCCATATCCAGCTTCATCTCTCGCCCCTGACGACAGCGCAGTCGACCGATCTGACCAAGCGGATCCAGACCGTGCTCGATCAGACGCATCTTGCCGTTTCCGACTGGAAGCCGATGCTGTCGCGCCTCGATACCGTGATATCGGAACTATCAACCTATGAGGCTGCCGGCCGCCGCAAGAATGACCGCGATGAAGCGCTTGCCTTCCTTGCCTGGCTACGCGACGGCAATTTCACCTTTCTCGGCATGCGCGAATATGTCTATTCCGGCAAGGGCGCCAACGCCAAGGTCGAGCGGGATCGCGGTACCGGCCTTGGCATTCTCTCCAATCCGGATGTTCGCGTTCTCCGGCAGGGCAAGGACGCCGTCACCACGACGCCGGAAATCCTCGCCTTCCTCGACGGCCCGGATTTCCTGATCGTCACCAAGGCCAACGTCAAGTCGATCGTCCACCGCCGTGCCTATATGGATTATGTCGGCGTCAAGCGTTTCGATGCTGATGGCAATGTCACTGGCGAGCTGCGCATCGTCGGCCTCTTCACATCGACGGCGTATACGAGCGCTGCCACCGAAGTGCCGTTGCTGCGCTCGAAGGTGCAGAAGGTCAAGGATCACTTCGGCTTCGATCCCACAAGCCACTCGGGTCGCACGCTCGAAAACACGCTGGAATCCTATCCCCGCGACGATCTCTTCCAGATCGACACCTTGTTGCTGGCAAGCTTCGCCGAGCAGATCAACGACCTGACCGATCGGCCGCGCGTACGCGTTTTGCCGCGCATCGATCATTTCGACCGCTTCGTCTCCGTCATCGTCTATGTCCCGCGCGAGGAATATGATTCCGTCGTTCGTGAAAAGATCGGCAATTATCTGAAGACCGTCTATGACGGCCGCGTGTCCGCCTATTACCCCGCCTTCCCGGAAGGCGGAGTGGCGCGCGTGCATTTCATTATCGGCCGCAGCGCCGGAAAGACGCCGCATGTTCCGCAAGCCAAGCTCGAAGAAGCGATTCGCGCCATAACAGCCCGCTGGGACGAACGCTTTGCCACGCTGGCAGGTCCAAAGGCGCCGAACATTTCCGTCAGCCAGGCCTTCCAGGAAGCCTTCTCGCCGGAAGACGCCTTTGCCGATCTGCCTGATATCATTGCCACGGCCAGCACCGAGCCGATCCGCATCGCCTTCTATATCCGCAAGGATGAAGCGGGTGACATTCTCTCGCTGAAGATCTTCCATGGCGACGGCAACCTGGCGCTGTCGCGCCGCGTGCCGCTGCTCGAAAATCTCGGTTTCAACGTTATCAGCGAGCGCACCTTCGATATCTACGTCACGGCCAAAGACGGCTCGACCGGCCATGTCGTCCTCCACGACATGGAACTCGAAACCCGCAGCGGCATGACGATCGATCTCGCTCGCCACGGCGCTGCCCTTGAAGAAGCCTTCCTCGCCGCCTTCGGCGGCACGATCGACAATGACGCTTTCAACCGGCTGATCGTCTCCGCCGATCTCTCCGCTCGCGAAACCAACGTGTTGCGCGCCTATTCTCGCTATCTGCGCCAGGCCGGTATTGCCTATTCGCAGGATTATATCGCCTCTACCCTGGATAAATATCCCGGGATCGCCGCCTCGCTCTTCCGCCTGTTTCACGACACGCTCGATCCAAAGCTCAGCGACAAGAGCCGCACGAAGAGGCTCCCGGAACTGCATGCTGCCATCGAAACCAAGCTTGCCGACGTACCGAGTCTCGATGACGACCGCATCCTGCGCCGTTACGTCAACGCCATCGACGCGACACTGCGCACCAGTTACTTCCAGAAAAATGCGGACGGCACGCCTAAGGCCATGCTTGCCTTCAAGCTCGATCCGAAGCTGCTCGACGGCCTGCCCGAACCCCGGCCCTTCCGTGAAATCTTCGTCTACGGCGTCGAGGTGGAAGGCGTGCACCTGCGCTTCGGCAAGGTGGCGCGCGGCGGCCTGCGCTGGTCGGATCGCGCTGAAGACTATCGCACTGAAGTGTTGGGCCTCGTGAAGGCGCAGCAGGTCAAGAACGCCGTCATCGTGCCTGTTGGCGCCAAGGGCGGCTTCTATCCGAAGAAGCTCCCGGTCAGCGGCAGCCGCGACGAGATCTTCAATGCCGGCCGCGAAGCTTACAAGACCTATATCCGCACGCTGCTGTCGATCACGGACAACATTTCCGGCGCCGATATTATCCCGCCGGCCGATACGGTCCGGCTCGATGGCGACGACCCCTATTTCGTCGTCGCCGCCGACAAGGGCACGGCCACCTTCTCCGACACCGCCAATGCCCTGGCGCAGGAAGCCGGCTTCTGGCTCGACGATGCCTTTGCGTCAGGCGGCTCGGCCGGCTACGACCACAAGAAGATGGGCATCACCGCCCGCGGCGCCTGGGAAACCGTGAAGCGCCACTTCCGCGAGATGGACATCGACATCCAGACGACGCCTTTCAACGTCGTCGGCGTCGGCGACATGTCCGGTGATGTCTTCGGCAACGGCATGCTGCTCTCTCCGAAGATCCGCCTGCTTGCCGCTTTCGACCATCGTGACATCTTCATCGATCCCGATCCGGACATGGACAAGACGCTCGCCGAGCGGCAACGCCTGTTCGATCTGCCGCGCTCGAGCTGGCAGGACTTCGACAAGTCCGTTCTGTCGAAGGGCGCGATGATCATTTCCCGATCGGCAAAATCGGTCACGCTGACGCCGGAGGCGGTCGCAGCCATTGGCATCGACAAGTCGGTCGCAACCCCCTTCGAGATCATGACGGCGATCCTCAAGGCACCTGTCGACCTCCTGTGGTTCGGCGGCATCGGCACTTACGTCAAGGCGCCGTCCGAAACTGATTCGGAAGTCGGCGACCGCGCCAACGATCCGATCCGCATTACGGCTGAGGAAGTCCGCGCCAGGGTCATCGGCGAGGGCGCCAATCTCGGTGTTACGCAGAAGGGCCGCATCGCCTATGGCCTGAAGGGCGGGCGCTGCAACTCCGACGCCATCGACAACTCCGCCGGCGTTAACACTTCCGACGTCGAGGTCAACATCAAGATAGCGCTTGCCAACGCAATGCATGACGGCCGGCTGACCCGCGCCAAGCGCGATACGCTGCTTGCCTCCATGACCGACGAGGTGGCTTCGCTCGTCCTGCGTAACAACTATCTGCAATCCCTGGCGATCTCGCTGACCGAGCGCAAGGGCACCGGCAACGGCCTGGAACTCAGCCGCTTCATGAGCGTGCTGGAAGCGGCCAAGCAGCTCAACCGCAAGGTCGAGACCCTGCCCGACGACCAGACCTTCGCCGAGCGTTATGCCAACGGACGTCCGTTGACCCGCGCTGAAATCGGCGTGCTGCTCTCCTACGCCAAGATCGTTCTCTTCGACGCGATTGTCGCCAGCACCTTGCCCGACGACCCCTATTTCGCCGCCACGCTCAGCCGCTATTTTCCGGCCAAGATGCAGCGTTCGAACGCCACCGATATCGAAAGCCATCGCCTGCGCCGCGAAATCATCGGCACGGCGCTTGCCAACGAAGCGATCAATCGCGGCGGACCAGGCTTTGCGGTCAGCATGATGGATGCGACGGCGGCATCGGCTGCCGAGGTGGTGAAAGCCGCCGTCATCGCTCGCGACGGCTTCGACCTCGACCGGGTCTGGAACGAGACGGATGCGCTTGATGGTAAGGTCGGCGGCCAGATGCAGAACCGCGTCTATGGTGAGATCACCGAAGTCTATACCGTGCTGACGCGGCTCCTGTTGAAGACCGGGGCCGCCAAGGGTGAAATCGAGGAAACCGTTAGCCGGCTTCGCGCAGCTTTGAAGAAACTGCGACCTGTCTTCCTGACGCATATTCCGGCGGATTTCGCCGCGGAGATCGCCGCGCGCGAAGCGGAATATCAGGCTGCCGGCCTGCCGGAGAAGCTCGCTTCGGAGATCGCGACGATCTAT
This sequence comes from Rhizobium sp. WW22, assembly GCF_047041135.1. Lineage (NCBI taxonomy): Bacteria > Pseudomonadati > Pseudomonadota > Alphaproteobacteria > Hyphomicrobiales > Rhizobiaceae > Rhizobium > Rhizobium sp. WW22. The sequence continues at coordinate 3,363,998 of NZ_CP178198.1, read as the reverse complement.
GCGCTCGTCCTCGTGCCTGAGATCATGCAGATCGCCGAGCGCACCGGCGACACGTTGAACCGGGCGGCTGAAAGCTACTTCACCGTCTCTCAAACCTTCCGCGTCGGCCGCCTGTTGCTGGCCGGCAGCCGGATCGTGACAGGCGATCACTATGAGAGCCTCGCCTTGGCACGCAGCCTCGATCAGATCGCCGGCGCCCGCCGAGATATCGTCATCTCCGCATTGTCCAACCATCCGAAGGACAAGCAGCCGGTTCAGGCATGGCATGCGGAAGACCGTATCCGCATCAATCGCATCGCCGAGGAGCTCGGCGGCCTCAGCGAAAGCGGCGATCCAAACCTCGCCCGCATCACCGTCGCCGCCGGCCTGCTTAGCGATCTTGCGAACGGCCGGGCAAGGTGACACAGTCCGCCCCGACCGCTTGATGCGGTAACGGAATCAGGGGCAGGATCTGGTGGCAACCGAAGTTAGCAATGACGTGCCGGCAAAAGTGCCGGCACGTGGCATCTGGGGCTGGATGTTCTTCGACTGGGCGGCTCAGCCCTTCTTCACCGTCGTCACCACCTTCATCTTTGGCCCCTATTTCGTCGCGCGACTGACCGCCGATCCCGTTTCCGCCCAGACGACATGGAGCAATATGGCGACGATCTCCTCGGTAATCATCGCCATCCTCTCGCCGGTTCTCGGCTCGATTGCCGATCAATCCGGCGCCCGCAAGCCCTGGATCGCCTTCTTCGCCATCATCAAGATCGCAAGTCTCTTCTGCCTCTGGGGCGCAGCCCCCGGGTCGCCCGTCATCTATCCCGTGATCTTCATGATCCTCGCTTCGATCTCGGCCGAATTCTCCATTGTCTTCAACGATTCGATGATGCCACGGCTGGTCGGCAAGGACGATGTCGGCAGGCTGTCGAACGCCGCCTGGGGGCTCGGCTATCTCGGCGGCATGATCGTGCTGATCACCGTCGTGACCCTGCTCGCCGGTAATCCGCAGACCGGGAAGACCATTCTCGGCCTGACGCCGCTCTTCGGGCTTGATGCCACGCTCGGCGAGGATGCCCGCATCACCGGGCCGATCTCGGCCGTGTGGTATTTCATCTTCATTCTGCCGATGTTCTTCTTCACGCCCGACGCCGCCCGTGGCCTGCCGCTTCGCGCCGCCGTTCGCTCGGGCCTGCGTGAGCTATCAGCGACCTTGGGCGAGCTGAAGCGGCGGCGCGGCATCAGTCTCTTCCTTGTTGCCCGCATGATCTATCAGGATGGCGTCAACGGCTTGCTTATCCTCGGCGGCACCTTTGCGGCCGGCATGTTCGGCTGGGCGACGATTGAAATCGGCATCTACGGCATCATCCTCAATATCATCGCCATATTCGGCTGCTTTGCCGCCGGGTATGTCGACCGCTGGCTGGGCTCGAAAACGACCGTCGTCATCAGTCTGACGCTGCTGCTGGTCGCCACCTTCGGCATCATCTCCACAGGCCCCGGCTTCACGCTCTTCGGTCTTGTGCCTCTCTCCACCGTCAGCTCCGGCGGCCTGTTCGGCACCGCGGCGGAAAAGGCCTATATCGGCTACGGCCTGCTGATCGGCATCGCCTTCGGCCCCGTGCAGGCTTCCTCGCGCTCCTATCTCGCCCGCAGCGTCAGCCTCTCGGAGGCCGGCCGCTATTTCGGCATCTACGCACTCTCCGGCCGCGCCACCAGCTTCATGGCAACCCTGTTCTTCTCGCTGGTGACCTATTGGAGCGGTTCGGCCCGCCTCGGCATGGCGACGCTCGTCATCTTTCTCGCCGGCGGATTGCTGCTTCTGCTGCCAACGCCCTATCCGGCTGATAAGGCGAAGTAGTCAAAGAAAATCCCGGCTGGTAAACCAGCCGGGATATACAATTTTTCAATGTGGTATATCCGCCGATCAATGGCGGAAATGGCGCACGCCGGTGAAGACCATTGCGACATTGTGCTCGTTGGCCGCGTCGATCACTTCCTGGTCGCGCATCGAGCCGCCGGGCTGGATGACGGCCGTAGCACCCGCCGCGATCGCCGAGAGCAGGCCGTCGGCAAAAGGCAGGAAGGCTTCGGAAGCGACGGCGGAGCCGCGCGTCAGCGGCTCGGCGAGCCCCATGGCCTTGGCGGCTTCTTCTGCCTTGATGGCAGCGATGCGGGCGGAATCGACACGGCTCATCTGCCCCGCGCCGATGCCGGCCGTCTGGCCGTCCTTGGCGTAAACAACGGCGTTCGACTTCACGTGCTTGGCGACGCGGAAGGCGAACTTCATGTCTTCCAGCTCCTGCGCCGTCGGCGCGCGCTTGGTGACAACCTTGAGCTCCATATCCTCGACCAGCGCGTTGTCGCGGTTCTGCACGAGCAGGCCGCCCGAGACGGTCTTGGCGGTAAGGCCAGCTGCGCGCGGATCGGGCAGGGCGCCGACCGAGAGGAGGCGGAGATTCGGCTTGCGGGCGATGATCGCCTTGGCTTCCTCGGTGACGTCAGGCGCAATGATGACCTCGGTGAAGAGCTTGACGATCTCTTCCGCCGTTGCGGCGTCGAGCAGGGTGTTCAGTGCGATGATGCCGCCGAAGGCAGAGGTTGAATCGCAGGCGAGCGCGCGCTTGTAGGCTTCGACAAGGCTCGGGCCGGTGGCAACGCCGCAAGGGTTAGCATGCTTGATGATTGCGCAGGCCGGACCATTTTCCGGCAGGAACTCGGCAACGAGTTCATAGGCGGCGTCTGTATCGTTGATATTGTTGTAGGAAAGCTGCTTGCCCTGGATGAGCGTCGCCGTGGAAACGCCGGGGCGGTTTTCGCCGGTCAGGTAGAACGCCGCCTTCTGGTGCGGGTTTTCGCCATAGCGCATTTCCTCGCGCAGAACCCCGCCGATGACGCGATGGCGTGGCGTGGCGATATCGAGCGCTTCGGCAAACCAGTTGGAGATCATCGCGTCATAGGCAGCGGTGCGGGCAAAGGCTTTGGCGGCCATGCGCTTGCGGAAATCATAGGTCGTCTGGCCTGCATCGGCGGAAAGCTGCGTGAGCAGTTCGGCATAATCGGCGGGATCGGTGAGCGTCGTCACATAGGCATGGTTCTTGGCCGAAGCACGGATCATCGCCGGGCCGCCAATATCGATATTCTCCACCGTCGTCGGATAGTCGCCGCCAGCCTTGCGCACGTCCTCGAAGGGATAGAGGTTGATGACGGCAAGATCGATGCCCTCGATACCGTGCTCCTTCATCGCAGCCTGATGCTCGGCATCGTCACGGATGGCGAGCAGGCCGCCATGCACCTTCGGATGCAGCGTCTTGACGCGACCGTCCATGATCTCCGGAAAATTCGTCACTTCCGACACGTCGGTCACAGCAAGGCCAGCCGCAGCAATCGCCTTGTGCGTGCCGCCGGTCGATAGCAGGCGCACGCCCTGTTCGCTGAGCGCACGCGCCAACTCGACGATGCCAGTCTTGTCGAAAACGGACAGAAGCGCGGTTTTCACCTTCACCTTGTCGGGAGCGGGAATTTTCTTGGAAACGACGGCCATGGGCTTTCTCCTGTCTAGCATAGGGAGATGTGGCGTCCGGCAAAAAGGGCGCGGGACGGATAATGCCGCCCCGTTAGCATAGCTCACGCGCTTAGCCTATGGCCGATGCGATAAAAACCAGCGGATTTCCGGCTTTTCCGTGATCCGGAAGACGATCTCGAGCTGATCGGAAGAGCGCATACCCGAGGGATCGGCAAAGAAGATATCCTCCGCCACAAGCACCTCATTGCCGGGCGAGGAGAAGACCCAGGTTTCTCCGTCCGGCGCGATCAGCAGCGCGGAATCCGTTTCCGTCTGCAAAAGGCTGATGGAAGGGTGGATATGGAAGCGGGCCGAAGCAATGCCCTGACCCTTCGGCTTGTTCTTCTTGCCCTCGGGCACGAAGAAGCGATCGCGGCCGGCGACGATCGTGCCGCTGGCATTGAGGCTGATTTCCCGCTCATGGACATAGCCGAAGGTGGAGACATAGCCATCATGCGCGGCGCGCACATAGTCACGCCCGTCTTCGGTCTCGGCCCGCTCGACGATGACCTTCTTGATGCCGCTGACCATGATTGGCCCAAGCGATTTCGATTTGGAAAACTGGCAGGAGGAGGTGTCATTGAGCGTGACGGTGGAATGCGCCGCGGTTGCCCGCGCCGCCTGCATGAAGCGATCGCCTGCGAATTCGGGCGCGCCGGAATTGATGATGAAGCGCGTCTTGCCCGACGACATCTCGAAGGAGAGACAGCCGGCATGCGCAGTGCGGCTGAGATCCGTTGAAGCTGCAGCCCCTGCATCGATGATGACAACGGCCGAACCGGCCGCCAGCCGGTGATATCTGGTATGCGGCAGCGCCTTGAAGGCCTGACCGGCCGTCTCGTCATAGCGCAGCACCGACATTAGCTCGTTGGCGAGCGTCGATGTCGCGCCGTTGAACAGGGCCAGATCGCCATCCTGGTGGCGGAAGAAGCGCAGTGCCGGATACATGCGATCGATGCCAGGGATCAACCGCACCGGTACGTCGTGGCCAAGATTGACATAGGTCTGGCGCAGCGGCAGCAGATCGAGCAGCAGCTCCAGCGATGCGCGCGGATTGCGGGAAATGTGGCCCCCATCCTGTAGGATTTGCCGGTCTATCTCCCGGTCGAGCGCCTGCCCCGCCCGCTTCAGCGTCAGCGAACTGCTCGGCATGGCGACCGAGGCCATGGCAAGCGCGATGCGCACACGAAACCGGGTGATGCCATCCGGTGACGACGCAACGGTCCGGCGCAGAAAGCGCACGTGGAAAACCAGCATGCGCATGAAACGGCGGTAAAAACCGCTATCCGTGCCCTGCAGAAGCACGGGCGAATGCGACAGAAGCGCGATCAGGCGCTGCGCCGCTATATCGGGCGACCAGGCAAGGCCATGCAGCCGGCGGCCGTGAACGGCAATCCAGTCGGTGAGGATCGATCGCGCCGCGGCTGAGGCCTGATCGCTCTTTTCCGCTCGCAAATGCCGCAGCCAGCGAAAATTGTGCAGTCGAGCGGCAAAGGCCAGCGATGGCAATTCGAGTGAAAAAGGCGATTCACCCTGCGTTTCCAGAACCCGTCCAGCCAGCAGGATGCGGCCGTTCAGAAGTTCTTCGACGAAAAAGGGATCGACGCTGCGCAGATCGGTGGGTGCCACGATCAGGCGTTCCGGCACACGCATCGTGTGGCGGGTGAGACGCAATCGCGTCAACGCCGCGCGGCGGGACATCCGCCGCCATGCTTCCCGCATATATGAACTCACAAAACCCTGCCGCAGAACTGCATATGTGCTTCTGCTTACTCTCATTGGCCGTGGTTAAAAAGAGGTTACAAATATATCAATTAGGGACATATTCGCCCGTTTTTTAACCGCCCGGTAAAAACGATTCGAGGCGGAGATTAATAGGTGCGGCGAAGCACGACGGCAAAGAAGCCATCGAGACCGGAAGCAAAGCCATCGGAAAGCGGCAGCATGTCCGGCGTGGTGCGGAAGGCGCCAAGTGGCGATATCGCCGCTTCCAGACCCGGCCAATCGCCCGCTGCGACCGGAACACGTTCGACATTCTGCGTGTCTGCCAGCAGACGCGCGACCAGATCCTCACCCTCTTCGGGATCGAGCGAGCAGTTGGAAAACACCACCACGCCGCCCGGCTTGACCAATGTCAGGGCATGGCGAAGCAGGCGCTCCTGCAGAGCGGCGAGCTTGGCGATATCCTCCGGCCCCTTGGTCCAGAGCACGTCCGGATGGCGGCGCGTCGTTCCTGTCGAGGAGCAGGGAGCGTCGAGCAGAGCGGCGTCGAAAAGCTCTTCGGGCTGGTATTTGCTCATATCGGCAACGACGGTTTCGGCCTCGAAGCCTAGGCGCGTCAGATTGCCGGACAGTCTCTTCAGGCGATTGGCGGATTGATCGAGAGCCGTCACCTTGGCGCCGGCGAGAATGAGCTGCGCCGTCTTGCCGCCGGGCGCTGCACAGAGATCCACCACGCGCTTGCCGACCAGCGAACCGAAGAGCTTTGCCGGAATGCTGGCGGCAGCATCCTGAACCCACCACTCGCCGTCATCGAAACCCTCCAGCGAGGGAATGGACCCTTCGAACGCGGCAAGCCTTACCCCCCCGGTCGGCAGCACTACGCCATTCAGGCGTTTTGCCCAGCCCTCAGGATCGGATTTGACCGTGAGGTCGATCGCCGCCGGCTCGAGCTGCGTGTCGGAGATCCTGAGCGCCGCAGGGCCGCCATAGGCAGCTTCCAGGCGGGAAAGGAACCAGGCCGGCATAGCCGGTACCTTCGCAACGTGCTCGAGAATCTTCTGCTTCTCGCGGCCAATGCGGCGGAGGATCGCGTTGACCAGTTTGGCGAAGCGGCGGTTGCGGGGATCGCGGTTGGCCTGCTCAACGGCAAGATCGACGGCGGAATGATCCGGCACGTCAAGATAGAGGATCTGCGTCGCGCCGACGACGAGCACATGATGCAGCGCGCGGGCGCCTTCCGGCAGCGGCGAATCGAGCAGCGACGATATCGCCGCCTCGATGCGCGGCAGGTGGCGCAACGCGCTATTCAAAATGGCTCGCACCAAAGCCCGGTCGCCATCGCTGAGCGTCGTATAGGCGGCGCTGCCGCCTTCGACATCCAGCATGCCGTCGAGCGAGGTTTTGCGGTCGAGCACGGCTCCCAGGATCTTCGACGCAGCCGCGCGGGCCGCAAGGCCCGGCTTCGGCGGAGACGTATCAGACTGTCGCGTTGACTGCGGCGGCTTGCCCGATCGTTTTCCGTCTCTGTTGGAAGCGTTGTTTTTCGTGTCAGAACTCAAGACCAGGGACCCTTCGGCGGTTGCGAACCACCGCGACCCGTATTCGGTACGGAGCGCGATTTGCGCCCCGGATTAGCAGTGAAGGACGGTCCCGTCGAGCCAAAGCCGGAAGATGGGCCAGAAGACGGCGTCATCGGCGAGGCGCCACCGCCGCCGTAACGGGCCATATCATGCAGCGCGGCGATGCGGTTTTCCGTGTTCGGGTGGGTGGAAAACAGGTTGTCCATGCGCTCGCCGGAGAGCGGATTGATGATGAACATATGGGCAGTTGCCGGATGGCCTTCGGCCTCTTCGTTCGGAATATGCGCCGCACCGCGGGCGATCTTGCCGAGGGCGGAGGCGAGCCAGAGCGGATTGCCGCAGATTTCGGCGCCGCGGTGGTCGGCCGAATATTCGCGCGTACGGCTGATCGCCATCTGCACCAGCATGGCAGCCAGCGGAGCGACGATCATGGCGACGAGAACGCCGACCATGCCGAGCGGATTGTTGTTGTCGCGACGGCCGCCGAAGAAGAAAGCGAAATTGCCAAGCATTGAGATGGCGCCGGCAAGGGTCGCGGTGATCGTCATGGTCAGCGTGTCGCGGTTCTGGACGTGGGCAAGTTCGTGGGCCATCACGCCGGCCACTTCCTCCGGCGTCAGCGCGTGCAGCAGGCCAGTGGAGGCGGCAACGGCGGCATTTTCCGGATTGCGGCCCGTGGCAAACGCATTCGGCTGCGGACTGTCATAGAGATAGACTTTCGGCATCGGCAGGCCGGCATTGTGGGCGAGATCGCGGACGATGCGGTAGAATTCCGGCGCGCTGCGCTCATCCACCTCCTGCGCACCATAGGTGGAGAGCACCATCCGGTCGGAATTCCAGTAGGAAAAGAAATTCATGCCGGCAGCGACGACCAATGCGATCAGCATGCCCGATTGACCGCCGATCAGATAGCCGACGCCCATGAACAGGGCGGTCATGAAGGCAAGCAGCATCGCGGTACGCATGAGATTCATCGAAAGGTCTCCAACACATCTGGCGTCCGAACCTTTTTCTTTGCGGCCGGACGCACTATGATTTGGCTATTCCTCCGCCTAATTCAACGGTTCCGGACCGATCAGATCATGCAGACAGCCGATAACGACAATAAACTCGACACCGAAACCGGTGAAATCACGCGCAAGCCGCTCTCGCCTGCGGCCAAGCGAGCGCTCGCCGAAGCTGAGGAACGCCGCAAGGCGCAGGAAGCTCAAGCACAGGCCGAACTTCCCCCCGAAATCGGCGGCCGCGGCGGCGCCGACCCCGCCCGCTTCGGCGATTGGGAGATCAACGGCCGAGCGATTGATTTTTGAGATCTCGCTTGGGTAATTACCGTGCCTGAAGTGGGCCGGCGATCGCAAGAGCGTGGGTCGTTTCTGGCCGAGATAGCTACGAAAGTCATAGCGTCCCTGCCTACCCCCTCTCTTGCAAAAATCTAGCACTTAGCCTTCCGGCTAAATGCTGGTTTTGCTATCCCGCCCGCTTGGGGGCGGGATAGAGCGAAGGCTCGACTTACGCCGCGTCCGGCTTGTTCTGCCTGTTGGCGATCAGATCATCGACGACAGCCGGATCGGCGAGCGTCGAGGTATCGCCAAGCGCGCCGAAATCGTCCTCGGCGATCTTGCGCAGGATGCGGCGCATGATTTTGCCGGAGCGGGTTTTCGGCAGACCGGGCGTGAACTGGATCTTGTCCGGCGAGGCGATCGGGCCGATTTCGGTGCGCACATGCTTTACCAGCTCCTGCCGCAGCGCTTCGGTGCCTTCCATCCCGACCATCAGTGTCACATAGCAATAAATGCCCTGGCCTTTGATGGAATGCGGATAGCCGACGACGGCGGCTTCCGAGACATGTTTGTGCGACACCAGCGCCGATTCCACTTCGGCCGTGCCGAGGCGGTGGCCAGAGACGTTGAGCACATCATCGACGCGGCCGGTGATCCAGTAATAGCCGTCCTCGTCTCGGCGGCAGCCGTCGCCGGTGAAATACTTGCCCTTGTAGGTGGAGAAGTAGGTCTGGATGAAGCGCTCATGGTCGCCATAGACGGTGCGCATCTGGCCGGGCCAGCTGTCGGCGATGACGAGATTGCCGTCGGCCGCCCCTTCCAGCACATTGCCTTCATTGTCGACCAGCTCAGGCTGCACGCCGAAGAAGGGCAAGGTGGCGGAGCCCGCCTTCAGGTCGGTTGCGCCCGGAAGCGGCGTGATCATGTGGCCGCCGGTTTCCGTCTGCCACCAGGTATCGACGATCGGGCAGCGGCTGTCGCCGACTACCTTGTAATACCATTCCCAGGCTTCCGGATTGATGGGCTCGCCGACCGTGCCAAGGATACGCAGGCTGGAGCGCGAGGCGCGCTTGACGAAATGATCGCCGGCGCCCATCAGCGAGCGGATCGCTGTCGGCGCGGTGTAGAAGATATTGACCTTATGCTTGTCGATGACATCCCAGAAGCGGCCCTGGTCCGGGTAGTTCGGCACGCCTTCGAACATCAGCGAGGTCGCGGCGTTCGCAAGGGGCCCATAGACGATATAGGAGTGGCCGGTCACCCAGCCGACATCGGCCGTGCACCAGTAGATATCGCCGGGGTGATAGTCGAATACATATTCATGCGTCATCGCCGCATAGACGAGATAGCCGGCCGTCGTGTGCAGCACACCCTTCGGCTTACCGGTTGAGCCGGAGGTGTAGAGAATGAAGAGCGGATCTTCCGCCTTCATCTTCGCCGGCGGGCAATCCGCCTTCGCCTTGGCGATTTCCTCGTGATACCAGACATCGCGGCCGGGCTCCCAGCCGACCTTGCCGCCGGTGCGGCGCACGGCGATTACGGTCTTGACCGCGACCTCTTGCTTCGCGGCGATCTGAACGGCCTTATCGGTGTTTTCCTTGAGCGGGATCGATTTTCCGCCACGCACACCTTCATCGCAGGTGATGACGACGCTCGAGGCGCAGTCGACGATGCGGCCGGCAAGCGCTTCCGGCGAGAAGCCGCCGAAGACGACCGAATGCACCGCGCCGATGCGGGCGCAGGCGAGCATCGCATAGGCGGCTTCCGGGATCATCGGCATGTAGATGGTGACGCGGTCGCCCTTTTTGACGCCGTGTTTTTTGAGCACATTCGCCAGCCGGCAGACTCGGTCGTAAAGCTCGTTATAGGTGATCTTCTTGTCGATATAGGGATTGTCGCCTTCCCAGATGAAGGCGACGCGATCGCCGTGCTTCTTCAGATGGCGGTCGATGCAATTATAAGAGACGTTGGTGACGCCATCCTCGAACCATTTGATCGAGACCTTGCCGGTGAACGACGTGTTCTTCACCTTGGTGAAAGGCTTGAACCAGTCGATCCGCTTGCCGTGCTTGCCCCAGAACTTGTCGGGATCCTGAACACTCTGCTCATACCATTTCTGGTACTTCGCCTTGTCGATCAAAGCATGCGCCTTGGCCGCCTTCGTCACAGGATGAACCTTCTCCGACATCACTTCCTCCTCAACTCCCTTGCACTCCGATTTGTCGTTGTGAGTGCTCTTTCCGTGCAATAAATAGCAGGTCAAACTACGACAGCAATTGGACAAAGTGCATTTCATGCGCAAAGAATTGCAATTCCGCGACACTATCGCTATATAGGGCCGTATTTCCCGGACAATGTGGTGTTACACCCCGGACCGCGACACCGGCGCGGACTGACAGAAGGACTATATCCATGGCTCAACAATTGCTCATGCCGAAGGCAACTGCCATCTGGCTTGTCGACAATACGGCCTTGTCATTCGACCAGATCGCGCAGTTCTGCAAGCTGCATCCGCTCGAAGTGAAGGCCATTGCCGACGGCGAAGCAGCACAGGGCATCAAGGGCCTCGACCCGATCTCGACCGGTCAGCTGACCCGCGACGAAATCGCCCGCGCCGAAGCCAACCCGAACCACAAGCTGAAGCTTTCCGAGCCGAAGGTCCGCGTGCCGGAATCCAAGCGCCGCGGCCCGCGTTACACGCCGGTCTCCAAGCGCCAGGATCGCCCGAACGCCATCCTGTGGCTGGTGCGCAACCATCCGGAACTGAAGGATGCGCAGATTTCCCGCCTGGTCGGCACCACCAAGTCGACCATCGAGCAGATCCGCGACCGCACGCACTGGAACGCAACCAATCTGACACCGATGGACCCGGTCACGCTCGGCCTCTGCAGCCAGATCGACCTCGACATGGAAGTCGAAAAGGCCTCCAAGGGCCGTCCGCTGCCGACCGCCGCCGAGCTCGGCGCAACCCTGCAGCCGGCTCAGGAAACCGAAAAGCTCGGCTTCAGCTATGAGCGTGAAGAAGAGAAGGAAAAGGAAATCGATGCCGACGCCGTTTTCGCTAAGCTGAAGTCGCTGAAGTCGACCAGCCGCGACGACGAAGACGACGACCAGTTCTAAGATCCCACGATCGGATTGTTGCAAAGCCCCGGCTTTTCGACCGGGGCTTTTTGCGGTGAAACGGTTGCCATCGGGCGAAGTGCGGGGTAATTCAATATCATGAAAAGCTTTCCCGACACCCTTCTGAACGGTTATCGCAACTTCATGAGCGGGCGTTACGTCGATGAGCGCGAACGCTACCGCACTCTCGCCGAGCTCGGCCAAAACCCATCGACCCTCGTGATTGCCTGTAGTGACTCCCGCTCGGCGCCGGAGATCATCTTCGACGCGGGGCCTGGCGAGCTCTTCGTCATCCGTAACGTCGCCAATATGGTGCCGCCCTACGAGCCGGACAGCAATTTCCATGCGACTTCGGCAGCGCTCGAATTCGCGGTTTTGTCGCTGAAAGTGTCGGATATCGTCGTCATGGGTCACGGCCGCTGCGGGGGTATCCGCGCCGCGCTCGACCCCAACGCCGAACCACTATCGCCGGGTGATTTTATCGGCCGATGGATGGGATTGCTGAAGCCGGCGGCCGAACAGATCCAGAGCAACGACATCATGACGCAGACCGAGCGTCAGACGGCTCTGGAGCGCATCTCGATCCGCAATTCGCTCGACAATCTCCGTAGTTTCCCGGAGATCAGGGCGCGCGAGGAAGAAGGCAAGCTTAATCTGCACGGTGCCTGGTTTGATATTTCGACCGGCGAACTCTGGGTCATGGACCCGGCGACGCGCGATTTCATCCGCCCTGAGATTTAAGGGGCTCGAGGTTTAAAGGACTGGCCGCCTGATGGGGCGGCAGGTGGATCAAACGAAAAAGGCGCTGCGGACCATCTGGTCGCAGCGCCTTTTTTGATTCATGAGATCAGACTTACTTGCCGTCGATCTGTTGGCCGATATAGGCGATTGCCTGCTGATAGACCTTTGCGTCGTTCCAGCCGGCGATAGCGGAGAAATTCGGCTCGCCGGGCTGATAGCCGGCGCCTGGCTGCCAGCCATGGCCGCGCAGGAAGTTGGCCGTCGAGGCGAGTGCGTCTGCTCGCGATCCCACAAGATCGACCCTGCCGTTGCCATCTTCATCGACGCCGTAGAGGACCACGTTCTTCGGCATAAACTGCGTCTGGCCGATTTCGCCATGGGCGGCGCCTCGGGCTGATGGGCTGAGATAGCCTTCGCCGACGAGCTTCAGGGCGGCGTAGAGCTGTTCGGTAAAGAATGCGGAACGACGGCAATCATAAGCAAGGGTTGAGACCGCCGAAAGCGTATGCTGGTCGCCCATATAGCTGCCGAAGCCGGTTTCCATGCCCCAGATCGCGATGATCGGGCCTGGGGGAACGCCGAAACGCTTCTCGATCTTGGCAAACAGTGCAGCATTGGCCTGCTTCATGCCCTTGCCACGATTGATGATCGTCTGTCCCCCGCGCTTCTTCATGAATTCCTCAAAGGAAAGCTTGAAGCTCTTCTGGCCGCGGTCGGCACGGATGGTGGGCTGGTTGTAATGAACGTCGGCGAAGGCCCTGTCGAGGGTGGATGGGCTGACACCCTGTCCCTGCGCTTCCCGCTTGAATTCCTGCACCCAGTTCTCGAATCCGGCGGAAGTGTTACCGCAAGAGGCGGCATTTGCCGCAAGCGGCATTCCCAGCAGCAACCCGCCCGCCACGAGAGCTGCCATTCCAGATTTTGTGAAGCGCATTCAGTGTCCCCGAATTCTTACCGCGATGCGAACGCGGTAACCGTTTTCAATGGCGCGCAAACCCTTGGAAGCCAAGGGATCACGTGCGTTTAGTCGTCACCGGACCATGCCAGCATCCGGCCATCATGTCATCATATTTTAGCGCGTGATGTTTTCGTTGCATTTGAAACATCGCCGCCAAAATCATTCAAAAAAGCCCCGCCGTTTATCGAAATGGCGAGGCTTCCGTTCTATCCTGCTTACCTAACGAGGGTTGATAAACCGTAAATTGGTTTACAGATCCTTATGCAGCCTGCTTGCGCGGCTTGATCAGCCCACGGTTGACGAGCAATTCGGCGATCTGAATGGCGTTGAGCGCGGCGCCCTTGCGCAGGTTGTCGGAGACGACCCACAGGTTGAGGCCGTTTTCGACGGTCGCGTCTTCACGGATGCGCGAAATATAGGTCGCATCTTCGCCGGCGGATTCGTACGGCGTGATGTATCCGCCGTTCTCATGCTTGTCGATGACGAGGCAGCCCGGAGCTTCGCGAAGGATGTCACGGGCCTGATCGGCAGTGATCTCGTTCTCGAATTCAATGTTGACCGATTCCGAATGGCCGATGAAGACAGGCACGCGGACAGCCGTGCAGGTGACCTTGATCTTCGGGTCGAGCATCTTCTTGGTTTCGGCCAGTACCTTCCACTCTTCCTTGGTGTAGCCGTCTTCCATGAACACATCGATGTGCGGGATGACGTTGAAGGCGATGCGCTTGGTGAACTTCTTGTTCTCGATCGGGTCGGCGACGAAGACGGCGCGGGTCTGGTTGAAGAGCTCGTCCATGCCGTCCTTGCCGGCGCCGGAAACCGACTGGTAGGTGGAAACGACGACGCGCTTGATCTTGGCGAAGTCATGCAGCGGCTTCAGGGCCACGACGAGCTGCGCGGTCGAGCAATTCGGGTTGGCGATGATGTTGCGCTTGGTGAACTGCGTGATGGCATCCGGGTTTACTTCCGGAACGATGAGCGGCACGTCGGCGTCGTAGCGCCAGGCGGAGGAGTTGTCGATGACGACGCAGCCCTGGGCGCCGATCTTCGGCGATACCCTCTTGGAAACGTCGCCGCCGGCCGACATCAGGCAGATGTCTGTGTCGGAGAAATCGTAATTCTCCAGGTTGGAAACCTTCAGCGTCCGATCGCCGAAGGACACTTCGGTTCCCTGCGAGCGGGCCGATGCGAGTGCCACGACCTCATCGGCCGGAAAGCCGCGTTCGGCGAGGATATTGAGCATTTCACGGCCGACATTCCCGGTCGCGCCCGCTACTGCAACTTTGAAACCCATTTCTCAAGCTTTCTTTCTCTTCTCTCCTCTTGGGCGAGGGGGGAACCGCGGCCATCGGCGACGGGTCCTGTCCCCGGCCGGGCCGGGGAGAGAGCGGCAGGCCAGAGACGTCAGACGGTTTTCGTCGTCGTTTTGGCCTTGGTTTTGGAAGAAACCGGAAAATAGACATCCCGCCCGGCACATTGCGCCAGGTGACTGAAGCTATCGAGCTGTTCGAAGCGAACCATGGAAGTCTTCCTTTTCCGTCGCCGGTTCTAAGATGTTTTCCACAGGAGTCAAGGATTTCCTCGCTTGCATCGTTGCCGTAGCGAGGAAATCGGAGGCGTCGAAACCGGCCTTCATCATGTTCGAAGGTGCGCCGTTTCAGTATCAGCGGTTGGACTTGCGTGTGGTTTCAAACAGGAACCAGGTGCGGCGCTCGGTCTCGTCAATCCAGTTTTCCAGAAGGCTGGCTGTAGCGACATCGCCGTACTCGTCGCAGACGTCGTGGACGGCCCGCATTTCGGCGGAAAGCTTCAGATTATCGTCCGCCAGCTCGGCGAGCATGTCCTGCGGATCGACATATTCGGCATCATTGTCCGGGATGCGCTGCAGCTTGGCGATCTGCCCGATCGACCGCAGGGTCGTTCCGCCGATCTTCCTGGCACGCTCGGCCATCGGGTCGGTCATTGCGAAAATCTGTTCGCCCTGTTCGTCGAGAAGCAGGTGATAATCGCGGAAATGCGGTCCGCTCATATGCCAGTGAAAATTCTTGGTTTTCAGATAGAGGGCGAAGACATCCGCCAGCAGGGCGCTCAAGGCCGCGGAAATATCGCGCGTCGCATCTTCGCTGAGATTGGTGCGCGTACCCAATTTCGATTTGGTGTTGGCGGTATTCATAAAGGCGTCCTCCGTTTGTTGTTCACGACAGCGATCGCCGGCGGATCTTCGGGGAGTTCGATGACATCAGCTGCTGCGCGGGATCGCATTGAAGACAGGATTGTTTTGAAATTTCACAGTCGAAATGTCGCTTCGCGGCATGGCCAACTGCGATGCTTAGGCGGAAAACCCGAACATATTCATTAAATAGGAAATTGAGGTGGTTTGGCAATTGCTTGCTAATGTATTGGCCGGGCGCGCGGTTGTGTCGCGCCCGGCAAACCGCCCTCCTCTCGGACGGCAGTATCGCGAATAGCGGCTACTTCAGGCCACCACCGACATAGAGGGTTTCGCCGGTCACCCACGCGGCATCCTGCGAGGCGAGGAAGACGGCGACCGGCGCGATATCCGTCGGCTGGCCGAGACGGCCAAGCGGTGTCTGGGAGACGAGATGCTTCTCAAAATCGCTGCCAATGATGCCTGCGGCAACGACGCCCTCCGTCTCGACGCCACCGGGTGCCAGATTGTTGACGCGGATATTGCGTGGACCGAGTTCCTTGGCGAGGATCTTGGTGATGGAATCAACAGCGGCCTTGGTCGCCGTATAGACGGAGGCGGTCGCCAGGTTCATGCTGACGGCGTTGGAGCCGATATTGATCACATTGCCACCCTCGGCGCCAAAGTGCTTCACGGCTTCCTGCGTGGCCAACAACGTGCCAAGTACGTTGATATTGAACTGGCGATGGAACTCCTGCTCGGTGAATTCCTCGATCGGGGCGAATTGATAGACGCCGGCATTGTTGACGAGGATATCGACGCGGCCGAAGGCCTGCTTCGCTTCTGCAAAGAGGCGTTTGATGTCCTCTGACTTGGAAACGTCGCCGTGGACGGCGAGCGCCTTGCCGCCCTTCGCGGTGATCTCAGCCACCACTCTGTCGGCGCCTTCGCGGCTGGAGGCGTAGTTGACGACAACAGCCGCGCCCGCTTCGCCCATCGCCTTGGCGATGCCGGCGCCGATACCCTTGGATGCTCCGGTCACGATCGCGACCTTGCCTGCCAGTTTGCTCATGTCATTTTCCTTCGAAAAACTTAGACAGTCTTACAATCATCGAATAATTTGGCGCGTGCGACCCGAAAACCGATCGCACCGTCGCTTTGATATTTAGATAATCATCTAATTGATACAAGAGCCACGAGAAGAAATGCTGATGGCTGGAATGAAATCGTCAGATCTTGGAAAGTTCCGCCATATAGGCGTTCAGAGTATCGCGGCGCAGCACGAGATTGGCGAATTTGCCTTCGCGCTGGATCTCGATAAGGCCGGCATTCTCCAGCTCCTTGATATGATGCGACATTGTCGCGGCGCTGACGGCATGGCACTCGTTCAGGAGGCTGCAGGGCATGGGTTCGCTCCGTGTGCCGATCTCCTTCAGGATCTGCACGCGTCGCGGCTCGGCAAGTGCCCGGGAGATCAATCCCATCTGCCTTTCGCTCAAACGTATTGGCCCGGCATCCATGGTGTTCATCGCAAACGGAAACAAAATCGGGTTGACCGGCTTCGATCATCCCCATCCTGCCAGATATATGAATGCGCGAGAGCCTTGGCAACCTTTGCGATGCAGCCGCGGCGGGCTCAGGAATCGGTCTGGCGCAGCCTGCTGCTTTTGAAGAACGGCAAGCGCGGCGTCGGCCAACCGGCGGCGTCGATGCGGAAGAGCAGGCCGTAGCGTGAATAGACGATGGCTATCATGAAGGAAAACCAGCCGCCGAGCGCTAGGCCGGCCATGACGTCGCTCGGATAATGCGCGCCGACCATGACGCGGGTGATCGCCAGCCATAGGGCGCAAGCAGCGAAGATATAGCGATAGCGCGGAAACAGGAAGGCAAGCGCCACGAACAGGGCGCCGATGGTGGTCGCATGGCCGGAGGGGAAGCTTTCGAAGCTGGCACGGCCATTAAAAGGCGAGAAGCCAAAAGGCCCCCAATCGGCAAAATGCGTCGGGCGGGCGCGGCCGATGGCACGCTTCAGCAAATTGGCGAGGATGCCTGAAAGCGCCACGGTTGTCAGGAGATAGCCGCCGATCTGACAGATGCGCAGTGCTTGGCAGCGACAGCGCTGCGAATGCAGCAGCTTGCTGCCTGCCCAACCTTCGAAAAACAGGAAGGCGCTGATGAGAAGGATCCATCCGGAATCGCCGAAATCGGTCAGCATTCCACCGACGAAGCGAATGGAGGGCGATAGGCTTTTAAGGGTGGCGCCGACAGGTCCATCGAACAGGAGAGCGGAAAGAAGGACAATATTGGCTGTCACAAAAAGGCAGAGTTTCCAATGGGATGGTGCAAAAGCTGCATCGCTTCGCCGCCAACGCCTGTCGAGAGACGTCAAGATCGCCTGCATAATCAATGCCTATGTCGATTTCCAATCGATCCGACCGATAGCAGGTTGTTGTTACAGTTTTTCTAAAAATCGATGACGAAGGCCTGCGCGGCGGTCTCGCGCTGAGACGCGCCCATCCCGTTCACAAGAAAAAGCCCCGTTCCTCGCAGAATGGGGCTTCGTGTTTCACGTGAAATATATCAGGCGATTTCTGCCGGAGATTATGCGGAGAGAGCCTTGAATTCGGCAAGGATGGCGTCACCCATTTCGGTGGTGCCGACCTGGCGGCTGCCTGCCGACATGATGTCGCCGGTACGGATGCCGCTGTCGAGCACGTTGGCGATCGCCCTTTCCAGCGCATCGGCTTCGGCAACCATGCCGAAGGAATAGCGCAGGCACATGGCGAAGGAGGCGATCATGGCAATCGGATTGGCAATGCCCTTGCCGGCGATATCAGGGGCCGAGCCATGCACGGGTTCATAGAGAGCCTTGCGCTTGCCGGTCTTTGCATCGGGGGCGCCGAGTGAGGCGGACGGCAGCATGCCGAGGGAGCCGGTGAGCATGGCGGCGACGTCGGAGAGCATATCACCGAAGAGGTTGTCGGTGACGATGACGTCGAACTGCTTCGGCTGGCGCACGAGCTGCATGCCGCCGGCATCGGCCAGCATGTGCTCGAGCTGCACGTCGGAATATTTTTCCTTATGCGTCGCGGTAACGACCTGGTTCCAGAGCACGCCTGATTTCATGACGTTGCGCTTTTCCATCGAGCAGACACGGTTGTTGCGGGTGCGCGCCAGTTCGAAGGCGACGCCGGCAATGCGCTCGATCTCGTAGGTGTCGTAAACCTGGGTGTCGATACCGCGCTTCTGGCCGTTGCCGAGGTCGATGATTTCCTTCGGCTCGCCGAAATAGACGCCGCCGGTGAGCTCGCGCACGATGAGGATGTCGAGACCTTCGACCAGCTCCGGCTTCAGCGAAGAAGCGGATGCCAGTGCCGGATAGCAGATGGCCGGGCGCAGGTTGGCGAAGAGCTGCAGATCCTTGCGCAGGCGCAGCAGGCCTGCTTCCGGACGTACTTCGTAAGGCACGCCATCCCACTTCGGGCCGCCGACGGCGCCGAAGAGCACGGCGTCAGCCGCCATTGCCTTTGCCATGTCGGCATCGGAGATCGCCGCGCCATGCGCATCATAGGCGCTGCCGCCGACAAGGCCCTCGTCGGTGACGAAGCCGGCGTTCTTGGCCTCGTTCATGTAAGCGATGATCTTGCGAACTTCACCCATGGCCTCGGGGCCGATGCCGTCACCCGGCAGGAGGAAAAGATTGCGCACTGTCATGAGGAAGCCTCCGCGAAAGAAAAAGTTGCGGGGTTTTTAGACTTCCAAATGCGGCTTTTCAAGCGAGGAAGAGGCCGAAACGGTACGGTTTTCGGGCGTATTGGACCGAAAGCCTACCCTCGCCCCAGCGGGGAGAGGGTCGCGCGGAACGCGCGGGGTGAGAGGGCGTTACCGGAGATTTTAGGTAAATCTGGTATCGGCAGCTTCGTGCCGCCCCCTCATCCGCCCTCCGGGCACCTTCTCCCCGAGGGGAGAAGGGATGTCCGAACCTTACTCAGCCAGCCCGAGCGAAGCGAGATAGGCTGATGATGCCGGGATCTTCGACTTGTCCTCGATCTCGATGATCAGACGCGGATTGCTGTTAAGCTTGGCAAGGGCGGCAAAGACGGCTCGCCAGTAGATGTTGCCTTCGCCGAGGCTCCAGTGGCGGTCGGCATAGCCGTCGGCGTCCTGCAGGTGGACATGCTGCAGGCGGTTGCCGGCGGCATGGACGTAGTAGTCAACAGGAGGAGCGCCCGTATAGCCATGGGCGTAATGGGCATGACCGGTGTCGATCGAAACGGCGACGGCGGTCGAATTGAAGCTGTCGGCGAGGCCGACGCGGATATGAGGATCCTTGTCCTCGATGTTCTCGATGACCATGGTGAGCCCGATGTCTTCGGCGCGCTTGACCGCTTCTTTCAGCGTCAGATGCGTGTATTCGATGATCTTTTCGCGCTCGCCCTTGTTGTTGTCGAGGTTGTTGTAGGACCACGACGTATAGGGGCTATGGATGACCATCTGCGTGGCGCCGATATTGGCGCAGACGTCGAGCGCCTGCAGCAGGCGCTTGGAGACGACGGCGCGGACGTCCGGGTCTTGCGAGGCGATGACGAAGCCCCAGAACGGACCGTGGATGCCGAGACGACCCTGATGGCCGTCGAGCAGCTTGCGGGCGCGCTCGGCCAGCGGAGCCCAATCGCCGTTCAGGATTTCGGCTTCGACAAAGCTCTGCAGCTCCAGATCGCGCGGCTTTTCGAGCAGCCAGTTGCGATGGATTTCGACGTCGTCGAGCGTCATGGCGGCGCCGACAATGGGAAGGGAGGTCATGAAGGGGCTCCATTGCGTGGAGAAAATTTAAGGGTGGGAGAGACGGCCCGAAGGATCTCGGCGGTCTGTATGGACCTCCTTCTTGTCGATCATATTACAGCGGGCGGGAAAGACGGCGTCTGAGCTGTTTTCGCGGGATTTGCGGTCTCCGCTCCTGGGCTGTGATAATTGCGGGATAGTCCCCTCTCCCCGCAGGCGGGGAGAGGGAGTCTAATATGCCCGGCATGAAAAAAGCCGGGCGCAAGGCCCGGCTTCGAAACATGCGATAAGGGAAAGACCGATCAGGCAGCCCAGGGGCGCGATGCGGCGTTCGTCTTTTCGAAGTCGCTGATCGCAGAGGATTTTTCCAGCGTCAGGCCGATATCGTCGAGGCCGTTCAGCAGGCAGTGGCGCTTGAATTCGTCAAGTTCGAACTTCAGCGAGCCGCCGTCCGGGCCAGTGATCTCGAGGTTTTCGAGATCGACCGTCAGAATGGCGTTGGAGCCGCGCGAGGCGTCGTCCATCAGCTTGTCGAGCTCTTCCTGGCTGACCTTGATCGGCAGGATGCCGTTCTTGAAGCAGTTGTTGTAGAAGATGTCAGCGAAGCTGGTTGAAATAACGCAGCGGATGCCGAAATCGAGAAGCGCCCAGGGAGCATGCTCACGCGAGGAGCCGCAGCCGAAATTATCGCCGGCGACGAGGATCTTGGCATTCTGATAGGCCGGCTTGTTCAGCACGAAATCCGGGTTCGGAGAACCGTCTTCATTGTAGCGGGCTTCAGCGAAGAGCCCCTTGCCGAGACCCGTGCGCTTGATGGTCTTCAGATAATCCTTCGGGATGATCATGTCGGTATCGACATTGACGACCGGGAGGGGTGCTGCGACACCGGTCAACTTCACGAACTTGTCCATGGGGTCCTGCCTTCATTCTCGTCTAAGCACGAATTATCCTGCCAATAGAGCAAATCCGGCCCGAAATGAAGGAAAATCTTGGAAATGCTCTAAAACGCGGCGCTTTGGGTCGTCGTGCCCTTCAGGACGAGGCCTGATCGCACACATAGGCCCGCCGGATAGACCGCCCTGCCCTGCTTTCAATCCTAGAGGTCGATGATCGTGCCGCGACCGTCGTTCCAGATGCGCATTTCGCGCTGGCCGTTCGTCTTCGCCTTGGCGTGCACCGGGGCCGGCTTCATGCGCAGCGAAATCGCGCGGGCTGCCATCAGCACGGTAAGGATAGCGCCGACGGCGAGCGTGACCGAAACGGTAAACAGCGCCATGGCTGCAAACACGGTGATACCGGCAAGTGCGATGAACAGGGAACGAATATTCTGCATGGTCGAGACCTCTCTACATCAAGCAATGTGGCCCTCATGATTGTCATCTGCAAGAGGAGCATGGCTTTTTGTTGACTTGCCTGCCGATTAAAAGCGCGGCAAAACGGCACAATGAGCCAATCTGCGAGCCAAAGCCCTTCGTCCCGTCCCGCCCGTCTGCGCCGATCGGTCTTGAGCGTTCCCGCTATCAACCGACGCGCGCTGGACAAGCTTTCGAGCCTCGAATGCGACGCGGTCATCTTCGATCTCGAGGATTCGGTTTCGCCGGAGAAAAAGGCCGAGGCGCGGGAGAATCTCCGGGCCTTCTTTGCGGTCTCGCCGCTTCCCGGCAGGGAGCGGATCATCCGTATCAATGCGCTCTCCTCCAATTTCGGTGCCGATGACCTGGCGCTGGTTACGGAGCTGGAGCCGGATGCGGTGTTGCTGCCGAAGGTGGACGAGCCGCAGGACGTAAGCGATGTCAGTGACCGGCTTGCGGAAGCCGATGCACCGGAAGACTTGCGTATCTGGGCCATGATCGAGACGCCGCGCGGCATCCTGAATGCGGCCGCGATCGCCGAAGCCGGGCGCACGGCAGGGAGCCGGCTCGATTGTTTCGTCGTCGGTCTCAACGACCTCAGAAAGGAAACGGGCGTTCTGCCGCAGCCCGGTCGCCCCTATCTCGTGCCCTGGCTGATGCAGGTGATATTGGCCGTCAGCGCTTACGGCCTTGAGGCGATCGACAGCGTCTTCAACGATTTCAGGAATGCCGAGGAGTTCGAAGCAGAATGCGGCCAGGGTGTCGCCATGGGCTTTGCCGGCAAGATGCTGATCCATCCAAACCAGATCGAGGCGGCCAACCGGCATTTCGGCCCGGCTGAGGCTGCCATTGCCGAGGCCGAAGCCATCATTGCGGCTTTTGCCGACCCGAGCGCCGCCACTCTCAATGTCGTGAACCTTGGCGGGCGCATGGTGGAGCGGCTGCACCTTGTCCAGGCGGAAAGACTCATTCATAAAGCTCGCCTGATCGAACAGCGCTCTTCGGGCACGGCAGCGGCGCCCCGCACCGAGGTCTGACCGTCGAATTGCCCGGCCAAATACGAAAGATGCCCTAATGAAACTCTACCGCTTCCTCACCGGCCCCGATGACGCTTCCTTCTGCCACAAGGTCAGTGCGGCGCTGAACAAGGGCTGGGAGCTATACGGCTCGCCGACCTATGGCTTCAATTCTGCAAGCGGGCGTATGGAGTGCGGCCAGGCCGTCGTCAAGGAAGTTGCCGGCAAGGATTACGATCCGGATATGAAGCTTTCGGAGCAGTAATAAGTTGATGAGCGAACGGGCTTCAACGAGCATTGGCTGCCATTGGAGCCTAAATAGCCCTAAATGCGTTTATCTCGTCTTTTACTTCACGCCATGTCAAAAGCCAGATTATCGGATTTTCTTTTACATACGTGATGTCCTCGCCCTTTCTAAGGGATGAGCGTAAGGACATGCTCAGCATGCTGCTCCCTAAGCCAAAGGTGAAGGAGCTGAAGATGCCAATAAAATATATGAGCTTGGCGAAGTTTGTGACAGGATTTTCATTAAGATCCGGTGCGCCAACCTTAAAGTAATCTCCTATTATCAATAGGAGAAGGAATGAAGCGCTAAATAATAGGCTTATCCTTAAAGTCACTTTATCCTATCCGTTGCGAGTGAATCTACAATATATCGGATGATAGTAAATTTTATTGACGAAAGATATCACCGATCCGTCGCTTCTTCGGCGCTTGCCTCGATGCGCTCCATGTCCTCGTCGCTCAGGCCGAAATGGTGGCCGATCTCGTGGATCAGGACATGGGTAATGATGTCGCCGAGAGTTTCATCGTTCTCGGCCCAATAGTCGATGATCGGCCGGCGATAGAGGCGGATCTTATTGGGCATATCGCCGGTCTGGGCGGTAAAGCGCTCCGAGATGCCGCGGCCTTCGAAGAGACCGAGCAGGTCGAAGGGTGTTTCCAGCGCCATATCCTCGAACACTTCGTCATCCGGGAAATCCTCGATGAGAATGACGAGGTTGCCGGTGAGCGAGCGGAATTCCTCCGGCAAGTGGCTGTAAGCCTCCATTGCCAGGGATTCGAATGTGCTGATGGAGGGAGAATGGCGATCCCGCCAATCTTCGCTCTGGTCAACGCGAGCCATGAATATTCCTTCCTTGGCTGGTCATATAGAGACTTTGCGCTGCTTTTACGAGAGCGGAATAGAGCGTGATGCCGAAAAGTGTTTGAGCGGTTTTCGATCGACATCATGCTCTACTTTTTTGATTCTAGAGCGGATTCGGATTTTCGGGCGACAGACCGAAATCATCTGGCTCGGTTCACAGGAATATTTTCTTATGAAATGGTGTTGACTCTTTCTCCAAGCTCTGGAATCCATAAGAACATAACAGGAACATTATCGATCTGGAGTGAACGTCATGGCCGAGGCTGCCGTGGCGCGGGAAACGCTTTTTGCCCTGCGTGAAACCATTGCCCGACTGGAAGGCAGGCCGATCCCGGCGCTGGCAGCCTCGGCGCATGAGGCTTTGGCAGACAAGCCGGTGAGAGAGGCGATGGGTAGTGCGAAATCCCTGCCTACTGAGCCTACGCTTGAACAGTCGCTCCTTCCGATCGGCGTCGATGAGCTCGATGCGGCTCTGCAAGGCGGTTTGCCGCTCGATGCGCTGACGGAAATCCGCTCGCTCGGCCTGCGCGATGCCGGGGCGGCCAGCGGCTTTGCCCTGGCGCTCGCGGCGAGACTGCATGCGCGAGCATCGGATAAGACCGCGGCCAAGTCGCCGGTCCTATGGATCGGCGATACGGTGGCAACGATGGAGGCAGGCCTGCCCTATGCCATCGGCATCGGCGATTTCGGGCTGGAGCCTCAGGCTCTCCTGCAGGCGTCGCCGCGCAAGCTCGACGATGCGCTCTGGGTGGCGGAAGCAGCCCTTGGCAGTGCTGCCTTTGCCGTCGTCATTCTGGAGGTGCGCGGCAATCCCGCCCGTTTCGGTCTGACCGAAAGCCGGCGCCTGGCGCTGAGGGCCAAGGCGGCGGGACAGCCCTTGTTTCTGTTGCGACAGGGAGGCGAGGAGGAAGCAAGCAGCGCCCTCTTCCGCTTTTCCGTCGAACCCGCGCCGGCACAGGCGCGGCCCCTGCCGGACGGATCGGTGCTTGGCGGCAGCATCGGTCACCCGGCTTTTCGTCTGACCTTGGAAAAGAGCCGAAACCCGGCGCCCCTTTCCATAATCCTGGAGTGGAATGCCCATGACCGCCGCTTTGCCCCTGTCTCCGATGTTCATTACCCTGCCTTTCCCGGCGAATACACAGCGCATTCTGGCGCTGACCTTCCCGCATCTGCCGACCGACCGGATCGCGCGCAAGCGCTGGGGTCTGTCCTGGCGTTCGGCAGGCAGGCTTGAAGCGCCGCCGCTTGCCTGTGCCGGCAAGCTGAACAATGCCATGCGGCTGACTGCGCTCAATGAACGGGCTGAAATGATCGGCCTGAAGCAGGGTCAGGGCGTGGCCGAGGCAAAGGCGATCTGTCCTGATCTCGATGTCGTCGAGGAGGATCCGGTCGCGGATCGCAAGCTTCTGGAAGCGATCGCCGACTGGTGCGACCGCTATACGCCGCTGGTGGCGATCGACGGCAAGGACGGCCTTTTTCTCGATATTACCGGCTGCGCCCATCTTTTCGGCGGCGAAGAGGCGCTGCTTGAGGATATCTTGATCCGGATTTCCCGACTGGGCTTCGATGTGCGCGGCGCCATTTCCTCTGCGCCCGGCCTCTCCTGGGCCGTCGCCCGCTTTGACGAGAGCCGCATCGTTCCGCCTGAAGCCATGGAAGAGGCACTGGCACCGCTGCCGGTTGCATGTCTTCGGCTTGGCGAGGAGATTGTCGCCGCCTTGCAGAAGATGGGCCTGAAGCAGGTCGGCGACCTTCTGGCAGCACCGCGTGCGCCGCTTGCCCGCCGTTTCGGTGCGCAGCTAATGTTGCGGCTCGATCAGGCTGTCGGCCTCGTCGAGGAACCGATTTCGCCGCGTCGCCCGGTCGCGCAATTGTCAGCCGAGCGCCGGCTTGCCGAGCCGGTGCAGGCGGAAGAGGATATTCTTCAGCTTGCCCGCCAGCTTGCCGAAACCCTGAAGCCGGGGCTGGAGGCGCGCGGCGTCGGCGGCCGTTCCTTCGAGCTTCTGCTTTTCCGGGTGGATGGGGCGGTTTTCCGCATCGCGGCCGGCGCATCGCAACCGCTGCGGGAGCCGAACCGGATCGCCAGCCTGTTCACGGAGCGCTTCGGCGCCATTCATGACGATCTCGATGTCGGTTACGGTTTCGAAATCATCCGCCTCAATGTGCTTCAGCATGCGCCCTTCGATGCCATGCAAGGCGATTTTGTCGGAGAAGACCGCCAGGAAGGATCTCTTGCCGCCTTTGTGGATCGTGTGGCCGCCCGGCTGGGGCCGGATTGTCTGCAAGGGTTCGAGCTGCGGCAGAGCCATATCCCTGAGCGGGCCGTGCGGCCGCTGCCGGCCATGGCTATCCTCGCCTCGAAGCGGCGCACAGGTAAGGAGGATGCCGGCCATCATGGTTTCTTCCGCGGCGAACGGCCGCTCCGGCTGTTTCGTATGCCGGAGCTGGTCGAAACCATTGCTGCCGAAGTGCCCGACGGCCCTCCCCGGCAGTTCCGCTGGCGGCGGGTGATGCATCGGGTCAGCCGGGCCGAAGGGCCGGAGCGGCTTTCGGCGGAATGGTGGGTCGAGGAAAAGGAAGAGCCTGCCCGCGATTATTTCCAAGTCGAGGATGAGGAGGGCCATCGTTTCTGGCTGTTCCGCAAGGGGCTCTATGGCCGAGGCGGCACAACGCCGGATTGGTACATGCACGGGGTCTTCGCATGAACGCGCGCCCGAGCTTTCACGAACCCGTACCCTTCTTTGAGATCGGCGTGAGAACGAATTTCTCCTTTCTCGAAGGTGCCTCACATCCGGAGGAAATCGTGGCGCAGGCCGCCATCCTGAAACTTTCCGGATTTGGGATCGCCGACCGCAATTCGGTTGCCGGCGTGGTCAAGGCGCATGCGCATACCAAGCTTCTCCGGGAGAAGTACAAGGAGGGCATTGAGAAGAACCTGGAGCTTCAGGCGAAGGGCAAGCCAGAAAAGCCGCTTCTGAAGCCGGTTCCTTTCCAGCCTGGCGCGCGCCTTGTGTTTTCGGACGGTACACCTGACATTCTTGCCTATCCGGAAAACCGAAAGGGCTGGGCGCATCTCTGCCGGCTGCTGAGCGCCGGTAATCTGCGCGGCGAAAAAGGCACCTGCATCCTCAATGAAAGCGACCTTGTGGAATGGGGTGACGAGATGATGCTGGCGCTTATTCCCGATGCGACAAGTGTCGAGACGCAAGAAGGGCAGGAAAAGCTGGAGCAATGCCTGAAGCGGTTATGGATGCGCTTCGTCAGGAAATTCCACATGGTCCTGTCGCCGGCCTATGACGGGCGGGACCGGATGGTCTTCGCCACGCTTTCCATCCTGGCGCAGCGCAATGGCGTGCGGCTGATCGCCAGCAATCAGCCGCTCTATCATGCGACCGAGCGCAAGCCGCTTGCCGATATCGTCGTTTCGATCCGCGAACATGTACCGATCGCCGAGGCTGGTTTCAAACTGGCAGCGAACGCCGAGCGCTACATGAAGGACGCTGCCGAGATGGCACGTCTGTTCCGGGATTATCCGAAGGCTATAGCCAATACGCAGAAGTTTTTTAGCCGGCTTTCTTTTTCACTGGACGAGCTAAAACACAATTATCCCGACGAAAGCGTTCCTGGAGAGACCGTTGCGGAGACGCTGAAGCGGCTGACATGGGAGGGCGCCGAGTGGCGCTTTCCCGGAGGGATCCCGCCAAAGGTTTCGGCGCAGATCGAGCATGAGCTCAAGCTCATTCGGGAACGGCAATATGAGCCTTATTTCCTGACGGTGCACCGCATCATGGAGTTTGCCCGCAGTGCGAATATCCTGTGTCAGGGGCGCGGATCGGCCGCCAATTCGACGGTCTGTTATTGCCTTCGGATTACCGAGGTCAATCCCGAATTAACAAGCCTGCTTTTCGAGCGCTTCATCTCGACGGAGCGCGAGGAGCCGCCTGATATCGACGTTGATTTCGAGCATGAGAAACGCGAAGAAGTCATTCAGTTCATCTACAGGCATTACAAAAAGGAGCATGCCGGGCTGACCGCGGCGGTCACCAGCTATCGGGCGCGCTCGGCCGGCCGCGAAGTGGCGAAAGCCTTCGGTTTGTCGGAGGATGTGCAGTCGGCCCTTGCAAGCGGTGTCTGGGGCTGGTCGACGGAGGAGCTGTCCGAGCGTGAGGCGAAGATTGCCGGCCTCGATCTCACGAACAAGACGACACGCAACGTCCTTTCCTATGCCTCGACGCTGATGGGGTTTCCGCGGCACCTGACCCAGCATGTCGGCGGCTTCGTCATCACCCGGGATCGGCTGGATGAGGTCGTGCCGATCATGCATACGGCGATGGACGATCGCTACATGATCGAGTGGAACAAGGACGATCTCGACAATCTCAACATATTGAAGATCGACGTGCTTGCGCTCGGCATGTTGACCTGTCTCGCCAAAGCCTTCGATCTGCTGTTGCTGCATTACGATGTGAAGAAGGCGCTCTCCGACCTTGGGAGCAAGGAATATCCGGATGGCAAGCCGGTTTATGACATGATCTGCCGCGCCGATACGATCGGCGTCTTTCAGATCGAAAGCCGGGCGCAGATGAGCATGCTGCCGCGTCTGCGGCCCCGCAGATTCTATGATCTGGTCATCGAGGTGGCGATCGTCCGACCCGGTCCCATCCAGGGCAATATGGTGCATCCTTACCTTAAGCGGCGGGATGACGATCTTCACAAGCGGCCGATCGAATATCATCGTCCGGAGTTGAAGGCTGTTTTGGAGCGAACTTTGGGGGTTCCGCTGTTTCAGGAACAGGCGATGCAGATCGCCATTACCGCGGCCGGATTTTCGCCCGCCAAGGCCGATCGGCTGCGCCGATCCATGGCGACGTTCAAGCGAACGGGGAGAGTCGATGAATTCAAAAAGGATCTGGTTTCAGGCATGGTCGCGAATGGCTATCCTCAGGACTTTGCCGAACGCTGTTTCAGCCAGATCGAAGGCTTCGGCGAATATGGTTTCCCTGAAAGCCATGCGGCGTCCTTCGCTCTGCTCGTCTATGCCTCGTCCTGGCTCAAGACCTATTATCCCGACGTCTTCTGTGCGGCGATCCTCAATGCCCAGCCGATGGGCTTCTATGCGCCGGCGCAGCTGGTGCGCGATGCGCGCGAGCATGGCGTCGAGGTGCGGCCGGTGGATATCAATCGCTCCAGCTGGGATTGCCTGCTGGAGAAGGCGCGTTTCGATCCGGGCGCGATCGAGCGGCGCCATGCGTCGATGCGCGATGATATCAAGACGCGATGTGCCGTCCGCCTCGGCTTTCGGCAGGTCAAGGGTCTGTCCGAGGAGGAGATGAACCAGCTCGTCGAGCGCCGGGGCGATGGCTATCGATCCGTGCGCGATCTTTGGCTGCGCTCCGGGCTTGCCAAGGCGCAGATCGAGCGCCTGGCGGATG
This sequence comes from Rhizobium sp. WW22, assembly GCF_047041135.1. Taxonomy (NCBI): domain Bacteria; kingdom Pseudomonadati; phylum Pseudomonadota; class Alphaproteobacteria; order Hyphomicrobiales; family Rhizobiaceae; genus Rhizobium; species Rhizobium sp. WW22. The sequence continues at coordinate 3,335,175 of NZ_CP178198.1, read as the reverse complement.
CGGATGCGTTCGGTTCCATCGGCCTCAGCCGTCGTGAGGCGCTTTGGGCTGTGCGGGCGCTCGATGCCGGCAGTGCCGCCGAAACGCTTCCCCTCTTCGATTTCGGCGACCATGCGGAGCTGCAGGTCGAGCCGGCGGTTACGCTGCCGGAAATGCTGCCTGGCGAGCAGGTCATCGAGGATTATCGCTATCTGTCGCTATCCCTGAAGGCGCATCCGGTTTCCTTCCTGCGTACCGATTTCGCCCGGCAGGGGATCGTGCAAAGCCGGGATTTGCCCGGTATCGCCAGCGGCCGCATGGTGACGATCGCCGGGCTGGTGCTGGTGCGCCAGCGGCCGGGTTCGGCCAAGGGGGTGATCTTCATGACGCTGGAGGACGAAACCGGTGTCGCCAATGCGATCGTCTGGCCGAAGAAGTTCGAGAAATACCGTGCCATCGTCATGGGGGCGCGGCTGGTCAAGATCCGTGGCCGGCTGCAGAGCGAAAGCGGCGTCATCCATGTGGTGGTCGATCATATCGAGGATATGACGCCGGCACTTGGTATTCTGCAGCGCGAGGCGCGACGGTTTGGTGTCAGCGACCGGGCGGATGAGGCCCTGCGGCCGACCATGGATCACAGGCAGAAGCGGAAGTCCGTCTTTCTGGCGCCTTCTTCTGGTGTGGGGGCAGTGACGGAAGGCCGCAGCCATGGGGCCGAAACGGCGAAAGTTATGCCGCGAGGCCGCAATTTCCATTGAGATTGCGGGCTTCGTATCGGGCAAAAGCTTCGGAACTCGGCCCGCGGACGAGATTCGAATCGTTTCTTTCTTGACAAAGAGCGTCTTCTTTAGCAGATAACAAGACAGCAAATGTCATGTTTGACGGGCTGAGCGAAGAATGCTGGTTTGCAGTTGTAATTACATCACCGACAAAGAAATCCGGGACGTCATCAACGAGTTCCTTGATCAGGACTGTTGGCAGCTCATCGTTCCCGCCAAGGTTTATCACGCGATGGAAAAGCGCGGTCGTTGCTGCGGCTGCTTCCCGAATGTCGTTGATATCATTATACAGACAACCCAGGATTATCATGCTCGTCGCCACTCGACGGAAGCGGAAATATTTGATTTCATGTCCCGCCTGAAAAAATTCCATGAAGACAACAGGAGAGCGGACATTGAAAGGCGACAAAAAGGTCATCGAGCGGCTTAACGAGGCACTCTTCCTCGAGCTTGGCGCAGTCAACCAATATTGGGTTCACTACAGACTCCTCGAAGACTGGGGCTACACCAAGCTTGCCAAGAAAGAGCGCGCAGAATCCATCGAGGAGATGCAGCACGCCGACCGCCTCGTTGCCCGCATCATCTTCCTCGAAGGTCATCCGAACCTGCAGACGCTCGCGCCGCTGCGCATCGGTCAGAACGTCAAGGAAGTGCTGGAAGCCGATCTCGCCGGCGAATACGACGCACGCACGGCCTATAAGAAATCCCGCGACATCTGTCACGATGCCGGCGACTATGTGTCCATGAAGCTGTTCGAAGAGCTTCTGGCGGATGAGGAAGGACATATTGACTTCCTCGAAACCCAGCTCGAACTGCTCGACAAGATCGGCGAAGCCAAATACGGCCAGCTTAATGCCGACTCCGCCGATTCCGCGGAATAAGCGACATACTGGACCGGCTCAGTTTTTAAATCTCTGAACCGCTCCATATCTTTGTTTTCACCCAATTCCAGGAAAAGCGCGCAAGCTTTTCCTGGAATTGCTTTATGAATCGACCGTTTTGCGGCCGGCCTTGATTTTCAGTCTTCGGCTTTCAGATTGGCCAGGTGGCTGAATTCCGAAACCACCTGCTCGTAGACCGAGCGTTTGAAGGGAACGATCAGGTCGGGAAGCACCGCCATGGGCTTCCATTCCCATGCATCGAATTCCGGTTCATGGCCGCCCGGTGGCGGATTGATGGCGATCTCGCCGTCGTCGCCGTCGAAGCGGAAGGCAAACCAGCGCTGCGTCTGACCGCGATATTTCCCCTTGAGGCCGATGCCGATCAGCTGCGGCGGAAGATCGTAATTGATCCAGTCCATGGCTTCCGCGAGCAAGGTCACGGTTTTCATGCCCGTTTCTTCGTATAATTCGCGATAGGCCGCTTTCAGCGGGTCTTCGCCCAGGTCTATGCCGCCCTGCGGCATCTGCCAGAGCTGGGGCGAGCCGTCATATTCAGAATTGCCGACCGGAATGCGACGACCAGCCCAGACCAGGCCTTCCCGGTTCAGGATCATGATGCCGACACAGGGACGGTAAGGCAGGTCTTCGGCTTTCACGGTCGCATGGGGCGTGTTCATCTTTTTCTCCAGGTCAGGGGTGTTTGGGATCCTCGGCAAGCGCCGAGACCGCGACGACTTCGATACCGCGCATGGCGGCCTCCTCGCTCCATTTGCTGATGGCGTCGACACTTTCATCGAAGGCGGAAGCGACGCCGATCGCAGAGCCGTTGCGGCGGGCGATGCGCTCGAGCTCGTCGAGTTTCCTGAGGATAGCGTCCTGCTGCAGCTCTCCGTCGAGCTGGATATCGGCAAAAGCGTGCGGCACTTCCAGTGTTTTCGAAAGCATTCCGGACTTCGATTGGGCGGATGAGCCGTCGTCCAGAAATAGCAGGCCGCGCTTGCCGATGTCGCGCAGCACGGGTTCCATGGCGCCGGGATTGGCAAGGAAGCGGCCGCCGAGATAGTTCATGACGCCGGTATAATTGGTGATCTTGCCCATCGCCTTATGCAGGTTTTCGATGTTCTTGGCTGATGGCAGCGAGGTCAGCAGCGTATCCGGTCCGGGATTGTTATCGGGATAGTCAAACGGCTCGAACGGCACCTGGATGAGGATCTCGTGGCCGCCACGCCTTGCTTCCTGCATCCAGCGCTGCAGGCTATTGCCGCTGGCGGCAAAGGCAAGGGTGATTTCCTCCGGCAGCTTCTCGATGGCGCGTTGCGTGCCGGTCTGGCTCAGCCCAAGGCCGCTGACGACGATAGCGATACGGGTGCCCCGCGCGCCGGACCAGGGCCGCGCATATTGATCCATCGGCCGCAGACCGCTTGGCGAGGTGATCGGCAGCCTGCCGAAGGGCGAATCTTCCAGCAGGCTGTCATTCGGCGTTGCCGCCATGCGCGGATCCTGCCCCACCTGATTGGCGTTGATCAAGACCGGGCCGCTGCCATCGCGATTGCTGGGGCTGAACATGGTGACGACCGAACCGTCGCCGGTCACCACGCGCGTGGTATTGGCGCCGGATTGCGGGTCGACTTGGGTCAATCCGGCTTGACCGGTTTGTTCGGTGCTCCCCGGTTTGGTTTCGGCTGCAGGTGCCGGATTTTCCTTCTTTGCCGTTTCGACAGGCTGAGTCTTTTGCAGGGGATCGCGCATCAGCGCCGAATAGAGCGAAAAGCCGGCGATCGCGATCAGACAGAAGCCGCCGAGAATGCGTCCAAAGGGGATGGAGCGCCGCTGGCGGCCGGGGCCGCGATTTTGTCCCAACGGTGCATGTAAATCCGTTCCCAAGCTTCAATCCACCCCAAGCGGAAAACTCTATTGGCCTCGAGCATATCGCTCACGGCGAAGCGGAAAAATGCCCGCGGCACTCGAAGTGCTAAAACATGAACAAGACTGTTCCGAGCGACGTCGGATTCGAAGGCTGACCGAGAAGAGCGGAACAATACCCCTCGCCCCGCTTCCCTCATCATGAAAGCGCCGGGTCTGTTTCCAGCCCGGCGCCAATCCTTACTTGGAGGAAACCGCCTTTTCGGGGTTCGGCGGGAAGGCTGGATCCGTCTTCGCGCCACGCAGCAGGTCGAGCGCGTAGTTGAGCTGGATATCGTCCTTCGGATCCGGTGGCACGTAGGCCGACGAGCCGGAGCCCTTGTCGGTCTCGCTCTGGCCCTTGATGTGGCCCGGCAGGCTGGATTCGCCTTCCGTCGTCAGCTTGCCCTTCAGATCGTCGGGAAGCGGCTGGTCGACCTTGATGTCAGGCGTGATGCCGGTGCCCTGGATCGAGCGGCCCGACGGCGTGTAGTAGAGGGCCGTCGTCAGGCGCAGCGCGCCGTTGCCGTCGCCGAGCGGGATGATCGTCTGGACAGAGCCCTTGCCGAACGACTGTGTGCCGAGCACGGTGGCGCGCCGCAGATCCTGCAAGGCGCCTGCGACGATTTCCGAAGCCGAGGCTGAGCCGCCGTTGGTGAGCACGATGATCGGCTTGCCGTCGGTCAGGTCGCCTGGGGTGGCGTTGAAGCGCCGGGTTTCGTCCGGGTTGCGGCCGCGTGTCGAAACGATCTCGCCGCGCTCGAGCACGTCATCGGCAACGTTGATTGCCTGATCGAGCAGGCCGCCCGGGTTGAGACGTAGGTCGAGGACGTAGCCCTTCAGCTTGTCGGCCGGAATATCCTTCTTGATCTTGGCGATCGCGGCTTCGAGGTCGGGCGTGGTCTTTTCGGTGAAGGATATGATGCGGATATAGCCGACATCGCCGCCTTCCTCGCGCGACTTGACGGCGGCAACGGCAATCACGTCACGGATGACCGTGAGCTCGATCGGCTTGTCGGCGCCCTTGCGCAGCAGCGTCAGCTTGATCGGCGTCTTGACCGGGCCGCGCATCTTTTCGACGGCGTCTTCCAGCTTCAGGCCGCGGACGGACTGGCCGTCGATGGCGGTGATATAGTCGCCGGCAAGGACGCCGGCCTTGGCGGCAGGCGTATCGTCGATTGGGGTGATGACCTTGACGAGATCGTTGTCCATCGTCACTTCGATGCCGAGACCGCCGAACTCACCCTTGGTCTGGGTGCGCATGTCTTCCGCATCCTTGGCGTTCATGTAGCTCGAATGCGGGTCCAGCGAAGACAGCATGCCGTTGATGGCGGCTTCGACGAGCTTGTCTTCCTGGGGAGGAGTCACATACTGCGCGCGGACGCGCTCAAAGACGTCGCCGAAAATCGACAACTCCTTGTAAGTGGAAGTGCCAGCGGCTTCCGCCGGCGCTACCGCCGAGTAGATAACGCCCATCGCGGTCGCACCCATCAATGCGCCGACGAGAACAAGAGAAGCCCTACGTATCATTGCGTGCCTTTCCAGTGTCTTTGGAGGTCCACCAGGGCCGAGAATCGACTGGTTTTCCATCTTTTCGGAATTCAATGTAAAGCGTTGGCCGATCCGTTTCCAGCGCCAATGCGGTCGCGCTCGCGACTCTTTTTTGGCCCATGGTGGCAAGCGGCTCGCCAGCGAAGACGAATCTGCCTGGGCGCGTCTTGATCGCGTCCATGCCCGACAGCACCATGTGATAGCCGTCGCCCGTATCCAGGATGATCATCTGTCCGTAGCTGCGAAACGCGCCGGCATAGACGACCGTGCCGTCGGCGGGAGCCGTGACGAGTGCTTCCGGGCCGGTCGCAACGGTCAGTCCCATCGCGGTGTGGCCGGTGCCATCGTCGTCGCCGAATTGGCGGATAATATCGCCCGCCACGGGCAACTCCAACTTTTTCTTCAGGTCTGAGAAGGGATATGCGGGCGTAATGCGGTTTTTATCGGGCACGCCGTTCTCGGCAAGGGCCTTCGCCTGCTCGCGCTGCTGTTCGCTCATCTGCGCCCGGCGCGCCTCTTCCGCGCGGGCAGCAGCGGCAGCGTCGCGTACGGAGCCGATCTGACTTTCCAGCGAGGCGACGAGCCCTTCCAGGCTGGTTGCCTGGCCCGCCAGCTCTTCCGCGCGCTTGCGCTCCGCCTCGAGCTGGGCCGTATTTTCCTTGCTGTGCTTGTCGTTCTCCGCAATCAGCAGATCCATGCGCCGCTCCTCCTCCAGACTGTTGGTCACGGTGGCGGTGAAGCTGGCCTTTTCGGCGGCGGTATCGGCCTGCAACTTGCTGAGATCGGTCAGATCGGCGATGAGCTTGTCCGTCTCCTTACGCATTCCGGGTACGACGGCGCCGAGAAGAATGGCGCTGCGCACCGAGGCGAGCGCATCGTCCGGCGTTACCAGCAATGCCGGCGGTGGATTGCGTCCCATGCGCTCGAGAGCACCCAGCACTTCAGCCAGCAGGGCGCGACGATCATGCAGGGAAGCGCGGATCTTATCCTCCTTGAGGGCAAGATTCGTCAGCGTCTTCTCACTCTGCTGGATCTTGCGATCCAGCTCCTTGCGGCGGGCGGCGCTGTCGATCAGCGCCTGGCGCAGGCTGGCAGTGCTCTTGTCGAGAGAGGCGATGCTGTCTTCCAATTCCTTCGTCTTGCTGGACGAAAGACCGATCGTCTTAGAAAGCGCATCGAGCTGCGCGCGGGTTTCGTCACGCTTACGGGCAAGGTCCGCCGCCGGGTCAGGCGCCTCCTGCGCGGACGGCGGTGTAGAAGAGCGATCGTCGGGTGCTTGCGCAGTGATGGTATCGGTTTCCTGGGCGAGGGCGACGTCTTGTTGGGAAAAAGGGCCTGCCATATAGACGCCCATGCTGAGCGTTGCCGCCAAAGCTGGCAGCACGATACGCGAAAGCATGGGCGGGGCTTTTCTCATCCAGTCGGTTCGGCCTGGTCCCTCAGATCACGCGAAAATAAGCTGATTTGCCGCGATCATCCAGGAAGCATCGTCATTTTCAGGGCGGGAATCAAAACACGCCTGTGTGAGCGTTCCGTTAACGCAAAAACGGCGAAAGCCAAACTGTTTTCAAAACGGATGAAGCAATCACACCCGGTGGTAGGGGTGCCCGGAGAGGATGGTCACGGCGCGGTAGAGCTGTTCGGCAATCAGGATGCGCACGAGCTGGTGCGGCCAGGTCAGCTTGCCCAGGCAAATGATCAGGTCGGCCTTGTCGTAGAGGGCGGGGTCAAGGCCGTCGGCGCCGCCAATGGCGATCGTCAGGTCGCGCTTGCCCTGATCGCGGTATGCCCCGAGCATGGCGGCGAAGGCTTCGCTGTCGAGCGCCTTGCCGCGTTCGTCGAGAAGGATGAGGACGCCGCCTTCGGGATGCGCCTTCTGCAGCAGGCCCGCCTCTTCGCGCTTGCGGGTCTCGCTATTGGAGGCGCGGCTTTCTGCAACCTCGGTCATGCGCGCCATTTCCAGGCCGATGGCCGGCCCGGCCTTGGCGAAACGGTCGAGATAGCGAGCCGCAAGATCCTTTTCAGGGCCGGCTTTCAGCCGTCCCACCGCAAAAAGACCTATCCGCATTCCCGCTCCCACGCACATCCGCCGTCATGGCGGCACAAAACGAAACTCTTGCCGGAGGCTCATCTCCGGCGATGTAAGGCTGCGTACGGGGCCGGGAAAGCGTTCCTGGCGTCGTTAGTGCAGCGTGCCTTCGTCGAGATCGGGTGCTGCCCACATCTTTTCGATGTTGTAGAACTCGCGGATCTCGGGTCTGAAGACATGAACGATGATGTCGCCGGTGTCGATCAACACCCAGTCGCCGCCATCAAGACCCTCGACGCGGGCATTGCCGAAGCCCTCGTCCTTGAGATCGGTCATGAGATGGTCGGCAATCGCCAGGACATGGCGGCTTGATCGGCCGGAGACGACGACCATGTAGTCTCCAAGCGCAGACTTGCCAGCAATGTCGATGGTGACGATATTTTCGGCCTTGGAGTCCTCGAGGCTTGCGAGGACGGCTTGCAGGGCGCGGGCAGCGGCATCGGCGCCACGTTCCGAGCTCTTCGGGATAACGACAGGCGTTCTTCCCTTGGCGTGTACTGTTGTCAGTGCTCTTCCTTCCTTGAGTAACAGAACATGCACGTGAATGATCTGAGTCGATCACGTTACAAAGATAGGCATCAAAGCATTAAGGTTTCAAGACGCAGGCCGGCAACTTCGGCCATTCAGGACAAGGATTTGTGTCTGAATAGTGCGCTTTCGCACCAGATATGGGCGAGTATTCGTGCCGAAGACGGAAATCAGCCTTCCTGGCGCACTCCATCGACGAGAATAAGGTTGCGGCTGAGGGCTTGGTCGCGGACCTCGAGAGCATGCGCATATTCCGACGAGCCGTACCAGGCTCTTGCTCGTTCCACATCCGGAAATTCCACGATCACGATCGCATTCGGCGACCAATCGCCCTCCAGCTTTTCGATCGGGCCGCCACGGACAAGATAATGCCCGCCATACCGGGCGATAGAGGCAGCCGCGCGCGTCCGGTAGGTCTGGAAGGCTTCGCTATCCCTGACGGTGACATCGGAAATGATATAGGCTGGCATCGGTTTCCTCCTCTCAAACCTCACGGCTGGCGCGGTCCGTACTCGCGCGCCAATGCGTTTTTTCTTGAAGATCAGATAGGCCGGTTCAACCGCTTGTCCATTTCCGTCGGCATGTACAGCCGGACGAAGGCCACGTATAGATTATGCAGATATCAACTGCTTACAGACACCATGACAGATGTTCCGCAGCCACCGTTGAAGCCCATTCTCCGTATCAGCTTTTCGGGGCAGGATCGGCTTGGGCGCGGCAAGATGGAGCTTCTCGAGCATATTCAGGAGACCGGGTCGATCTCGGCCGCCGGCCGTGCCATGGATATGTCCTACCGCCGAGCCTGGCTGCTCATCAGCGAACTCAATCACATGTTCCGCGAGCCGGTCGTGGAATCGCAGCGTGGTGGTCAAAAGGGTGGCGGCGCTGCCCTGACGCCCTTCGGCGAAGAGTTGTTGAGGCGCTTTCGCGGTATGGAAACGACGCTGCGTGCGGCTATAGCCGATGACCTGAACTGGCTCGAAGCCAATCGGAGCTCGGCGGACGCTTCTGCGAAGAAATCCTGACTAATGTTCGAGCGCCACGGTCTTGATGACCACATGGATCGGCAGCCCGATGCGCAGCCCCAGTCTTTCGGCCGAGAATTGTGTGATGCGGGCAGTGACGATGTCGCCGCCGCAATCGACCTTGATCTCAGTCGCCCCGTCAGCCGCCGTGCCGATTCCCAGCACTTTGCCATCGAGAATATTCAAGGCGCTCAGGCCCTCCGGCCGCGTCGTTGCCAGCATGACGTCACGGGCAGGAATATGGACGCGCACGGTCTTGCCGACAGCCGCCGCCTGGCCCGGCACAAAGAGCTTTGCCGTCTTCAGAGCAACGACTGTCAGATGATGGCGATCGTCGATCGCCTCGACGCGGCCTTCCAGCAGCACACCGGCTTCGCGGCGATCCGCCGCCAGCGGGCCGGAAAGTTGGCTGAAGATGTCGACGGCAGCGCCGATCGTCTCGATCTTGCCGTCGCGCATGACGACGACGCGGTTGGCAAGGCGTGCCACCTCGGCGATGGAGTGGCTGACATAGATGATCGGGATCTTCGTCTCGTCGCGCAGCCGTTCGAGATAGGGAAGGATTTCCGCCTTGCGGGCTTCATCGAGCGCCGCAAGCGGCTCGTCCATCAGCAGGAGCCGCGGCGAAGAGAGTAGGGCACGGCCGATCGCGACGCGCTGTTTCTCGCCGCCGGAAAGTTTGGCCGGCCTGCGATCGAGCAACGCGCCGATGCCGAGAAGATCGACGACCCCGTCAAAGCTTTCACCGCGCTCGCTCTTGGGTGCGAACCAGCGGCCGTAATTCAGGTTCTGCCGCACGGATAGATGCGGGAACAGGCGTGCCTCTTGAAAGACATAGCCGAAGCGGCGGCGGTGACGCGGCACGAAGATCTGCTTGGTCGTATCGGCGAGCACGGTATCGTCAAGGCTGACATGGCCGTGATCAGGGCGCGTCAGGCCGGCAATGATGCGGACGATCGACGTCTTGCCCGAGCCGGAGCGGCCGAAAAGAGCTGTCACGCCGCCATCGGAGGTGAATGCAGCCTCCAGCGAAAAGGTGCCGAGGCGGTGGCGGATATCGACCGAGAACGTCATTCGAAATCCACCCTGCGGCCGGCGAGATAGGCAAGGAATTCCGAGGCAAGCAGCGCCGCCATGGAAATGACAATGGCGACGATGGTGAGGCGCATGGCGCCGGCATCGCCGCCTGGAACCTGCGTGAAGGTGTAGATCGCCGAAGACAGCGTTTGTGTCTCGCCAGGAATATTGGAGACGAAGGTGATAGTGGCGCCGAATTCACCCATGGCCTTGGCGAAGGAGAGGATCATGCCGGCGATGACGCCCGGCAGGATCAGCGGCAGCGTCACGGTCACGAAGGTCCAGATGGGGCTGGCGCCCAATGTGCCGGCGGCTTCCTCCAGCTTGCGGTCGACGGCTTCGACCGACAGGCGAATGCTCCGAACCATCAGTGGAAAGCCCATGACGCCGCAGGCAAGTGCGGCACCCGTCCAGCGAAAGGAGAAGACGAGGCCGAGATATTGCTCGAGCAAAGATCCGATCGGCCCTTTGCGGCCGAAGAGAATGAGAAGGATGAAGCCGGTGACGACGGGCGGCAGGATCAGCGGCAGGTGAATGAGGCCATTGAGGATCGACTTGCCCCAAAAGCGGCCACGCGCAAGCAGAAGTGCTGCGCCGATGCCGAAGGGCAGGCTGACCAGCATGGCGACGATGGAAACGCGCAGGCTCAGCTCTATGGCCGTCCATTCGTCGCTGCTTAAACCCAACGCGTCCAAATCCCGCCCCTTAAACATCTCGGGCCCGCCACGACCGGCGAGCCTGATGATTGAACCTTCCTTGCCCAATCAGCGGCAATGACGCTCACTGCTTCAGGATGGTGAAGCCCTCATGCTCGAAGAAGGGAACAGCCTTAGCCGATTTCAGAAAATTGAAATAGGCTTGTACATCCGGGTTCTTGCTGCCGCTGGTGATGGCGATCGGGTAGACGATCGGTGAATGGCTGTCGGCGGGGAAGGTGCCGACGACGGCAACGCCCGGATCGGCGGAGACATCGGTCTGATAGACGATACCATAGGGCGCTTCGCCACGCGAAACCAAGGCAAGGGCCGCGCGAACGCTTTCGGCGCCAGCGACCTTCTTTTCGACGGAAGCCCAGACACCAAGCTTTTGCAGTGCCGTCTTGCCGTATTTGCCCGCCGGAACCGATTCCGGCTGGCCCATCGCCAGGCGACCGTCGCCGAGCAGGCTAGCCAGATCGAAGCCCTGCTTGATCTCGACCGGCTTCGCCTTGTCCTTGGCGGCGACGAGAACGAGCTTGTTACCCAGCAGGTTGACGCGGCTATCATCCTTGATCAGCTTCTTGCCAGCGACATAATCCATCCAGTTGGTATCGGCGGAGATGAAGACATCGGCCGGCGCGCCGTTTTCGAGCTGTTTTGCAAGCGGACCGCTCGCAGCATAGGAGACGGTAACCTCTTTGCCGGTTTCCTTGGTGAAGGCGGCATCGGCGTTGTCGAGCGCGTTCTTCATGCTGGCGGCAGCAAAGACGACGATTTTGTCGGCGGCGAACACCGGTGTTGGAATGACGGAAAGGCCGAGCCATGCAGCTGCTGCTACTGCGCTTGCAAGCTTGATCCATTGGCGTCGGCTGGTGGTCATTTCAATTCTCCCCAAAGATGTCGACATATTTCGAGAGATATAACGGCGGACGAAGCTTGGCTAGGGATGTGTTCGCAAAAATATATCGCGATAAGGTCGCGTAACCCTACGAATTCTATGGATTTTCCGTGGCGCAGCGCATATGAACGGCTTTGGGCATTACAAAAATGCATGACTGACTTTGCCCAGTGGATTGGCGAACGCTCACGAAGCGAGACATAACGTTACGAACCGTGGGGTCTCGCGTCATTCTTTCGCCGAATTAAGTCCGGACACTGAAAATCAAGCGGCGCTCAATTCGCAAAAGAAGCGTTTTTTGGGCAGAAAATTTCCGCAGCCATGCGGTATATGCATTGCTGCATTGCGCAATCGCCCATTTATCAATCGGCGAAATCTGGTAAAACATAATCATCGAGACGGCGATCTCCTCCTCCCAATGCCGTCCGATATGGATCAGCAACTCTCCTCCTCCCAGTTGCTGATCAGGTTCAAAAGCCCGACGCACCTCCTCCCGCGTCGGGCTTTTTATTTTCCAGACTTTTCCAAAAGATCGATGAGATTATTGTGCGGCTCGCAACGCTGTCGAGCTGAGCGTTGAGCGTGGTCCGTGGATGAAGGTCCAGGCCGGCGCCCGCTTCTTCCAGAGTACGCGAGCATCATCTTCGTCGACGCGTGCGTAGTGGAAAGTCTTTGCCATCTTGGCCGAGAGGTAGGAGAGCGTCGATCCCGGCCGGTCGATAACGGCGATCGGGAAGGTTTGCGCGATTTCCTGCCACTTCTGCCAGCGATGGAACGTGTTCAGGCTGTCGGCGCCCATGATCCAGATGAAGTGGACATGGCGGTTGCGCGCTTTCACATGCGCCAGCGTATTGGCCGTGTAGCTCATGCCCAGCGTCTGTTCGAAGGCTGTCACCTTGATACGCGGATTGTGGAGGATCTGCTCGCTAAGCGCGATGCGCTCGGCAAGCGGCGCCAGGTGATTGCGGCTCTTCAACGGGTTGCCCGGCGTTACCATCCACCAGAGCTGATCAAGGCCAAGCCGGCGGATGGCGATCTCGGCGACGAGTGCATGGCCTTCATGCGGCGGGTTGAATGAGCCGCCGAAAAGACCGACCACCATGCCGCGCTCGGCATGGGGCATGCGCAGATAGCGTTGATCAACCTCTTCTTTCAGCACGTCAGGGCCGTATCTGTCCGGTGCCGCGAACGCGATATTTGAAGGAGGTGAGCTGCTCGACGCCAACAGGCCCGCGCGCATGCATCTTGCCGGTGGCGATGCCGATTTCCGCGCCCATGCCGAATTCGCCGCCATCGGCAAATTGCGTCGAGGCATTGTGCAGCAGGATCGCCGAGTCGATCTCCGTGAAGAAGCGCTCGACGATAGCGGGGTCCTCGGCAATCACGGCTTCGGTGTGATTCGACGAATATTTACCGATATGCTCGATTGCGCCGGAAATGCCATCGACCAAGGCCACCGAGATGATCGCGGCCAGATATTCCGTTGTCCAGTCTTCTTCCGTTGCTGCCTTCAGGCCGGGTGCAAGCTTCAGCACATCGGCCGAAGCGCGAATTTCGCAGCCTGCCGCGGCAAGTCCGTCGAGCAGTGGCTTCAGATGGGTGGAGGCGACCTTCTTGTCGACGAGCAGCGTTTCGGCAGCGCCGCAGATGCCCGTACGTCGCATCTTGGCATTGACGACGATGGATTTCGCCATGTCCAGATCGGCCGAGGCATCGATATAGATGTGGCAAAGGCCTTCAAGATGGGCAAAGACCGGCACGCGCGCTTCGGTCTGGACGCGGGCGACGAGGCTCTTGCCGCCGCGCGGCACGATAACGTCGATATTGCCTTCGAGGCCGCGCAGCATGGCGCCGACGGCGGCGCGATCGCTGACAGGCACGAGCTGGATGGCATGTTCCGGCAGGCCTGCCGCCTTCAATCCTTCGACCAGGCATTCATGAATCGCCTGCGAGGAGCGGCGCGAATCGCTGCCGCAACGCAGGATCACGGCATTGCCGGCCTTGAGGCACAGCGCGCCGGCGTCGGCCGTCACGTTCGGTCTGCTTTCGAAGATAACGCCGATGACGCCAAGCGGCGTGCGGACGCGCTCGATCTTCAGGCCGTTCGGGCGGTCCCAGGCAGCGATGACTTCGCCGACGGGATCGGCGAGGGCAGCAATGGCGCGAATGCCTTCGGCCATCTCGGCGACGCGCTTGTCGTTCAGCGTCAGGCGATCGACGAAGGAGGCAAGCATATCGGTGCCTTCGACGTCTTTCAGGTCTTTGGCGTTTTCAGCGAGGATATGATCCTTGCGGGCCAGAATGGCATCCGCCATGGCATTCAACGCCTTGTTCTTGCTCTCGGTCGAAGCAAAGGCCAGAGGTCGCGACGCAGCCCGGGCCTTGCGGCCGATATCGTTCATCAGCGCGTCGATGTCGGGGCTTTGTGCGACTGTATCAAGCATGAGCTTCATCCTTCTTCGATTTCTCGGCCTTCGTCTTGACGGATGACGTCATGACAAGGTCGTCGCGATGCACCATGGCGGCGCGGCCGGCATAGCCGAGGATCGCCTCGATCTCAGCCGATTTGCGACCGGTGATCTGGCGGGCCTCTTCGGCATCGTAGCTGACAAGGCCGCGGGCGATCTCCCGGCCGGAGGGGCCGATGACGGCGACTGTGTCACCGCGACCGAAATGGCCGACGACGCGGCGCACACCGGCAGGCAGCAGGCTCTTGCCGGCGCCAAGGGCGGTCACGGCGCCATCGTCGACATGCAATTCGCCCGCCGGCTGCAGCTGCCCGGCAATCCAGGTCTTGCGGGCAGTAACGGGCGTACCCGATGGCGCAAACCAGGAGGAGCGGGCGCCGCTTTCGATTGATTTCAGCGGCCGGTCCGTCTTACCCGATGCAATAATCATGGCGCAGCCGGCGCCGGTTGCGATCTTGCCGGCATCGATCTTGGTGCGCATGCCGCCACGCGACAGCTCGGAAGCGGCACCGCCGGCCATGGCTTCGATCTCGGGCGTGATTTCGGCGATCGTATCGAGGAATTTCGCTTGGGGGTCGAGATGCGGCGGGGCTGTATAGAGCCCGTCGATATCCGACAGCAGCACCAGCAGATCGGCGCCGGTCATGGTTGCGACGCGGGCCGCGAGGCGGTCATTGTCGCCATAGCGGATTTCGCTGGTCGCGACCGTATCGTTCTCGTTGATGATCGGCACAGCGCCGATCTTCAGGAGCTGGTTGATGGTGGCGCGGGCGTTGAGGTAACGGCGGCGCTCTTCGGTATCGCCGAGCGTCAGCAGGATCTGGCCGGCGACGATATTGTCATGCGACAGGCTTTCCGACCAGGCGCGGGCAAGCGAGATCTGGCCGACGGCCGCCGCCGCCTGGCTTTCTTCCAGCTTCAGCGCACCGGAGGGCAGGTCGAGCACGGAGCGCCCAAGCGCGATTGCGCCCGAGGAGACGACCAGGATATCGATGCCCTTGGCCTTCAGTGCGGCGATATCGGCGCACATGCCGTCGAGCCAGGATTTCTTCAAGCCGGTCTTGCGATCGACCAGGAGAGCGGAGCCGATCTTGATGACGATGCGGCGGTAGCGGTCGAGCGGCTTGCGGGCAGTCATCCCTGATGATCCCCGTCTTCGCTACGCTCGTCGGCATCCTCATCGTCGGAAAGCGGCATGTCGCGATGCCGCACTTTAGGGGTCTTTGCCGGCTTGTCCGCTTCGCCGGCATTGGCTTCGACGATCACGTCGCGCAGCGCGCGCAGCACTTCCGTCATGCCGCGACCGGTAACGGCGGAAATCTGGAAGGGCGTCTTGCCACAGGCCCGCGCCAGTTCGCGCGTCTTCTTCTTCAGCGTTTCTTCGTCCACCACGTCGATCTGCGAGAGAGCGACGATTTCAGGCTTGTCTGGGATGCTGTTGCCGTAAGCTTCGAGCTCGTGCTTCACAGTCTTGTAGGCCTTGCCGACCTTTTCCTCTTGGGCGGAAACCAGATGCAGCAGCACGCGGGTGCGCTCGACATGGCCGAGGAAACGGTCGCCGATGCCGACGCCTTCATGGGCGCCCTCGATCAGGCCGGGAATGTCGGCGAGAATGAATTCCTGCCCATCGATGGTGGCGACGCCGAGATTGGGGTGCAGCGTCGTGAACGGATAATTGGCGATCTTCGGCCGGGCGCGGCTGACCGCTGCAAGAAAGGTCGACTTACCTGCATTCGGCAGGCCGACGAGACCGGCGTCGGCGATGAGCTTCAGCCGCAACCAGATGGTCTTTTCTTCGCCCGGCAGGCCGGGATTGGCCCAATCGGGCGCCTGATTGACCGAGGATTTGAAATAGGCGTTGCCGAAGCCGCCATTGCCGCCGGCGGCAAGGCGGAAACGCTGGCCTTCCTGCGTGATGTCGCAGATCAGGGTTTCGCCATCTTCCTCGAAGATCTGCGTGCCGACGGGCACCCTCAGCGTCACGTCTTCGCCCTTGGCGCCTGCGCGGTTCTTGCCCATGCCGTGCGTGCCGATCGTGGCCTTGAAATGCTGCTGGTAGCGGAAGTCGATCAGCGTGTTGAGGCCGTTGACGGCCTCGACCCAGACATCGCCGCCGCGACCGCCGTCGCCGCCATCCGGGCCGCCGAATTCGATGAATTTCTCGCGGCGGAAGGAGACGCTGCCTGCGCCGCCGTCGCCTGACTTGATATAGACCTTTGCTTCGTCGAGAAATTTCATCTTACGTCCGTCACCCGGTGTCGGCGCATATCCCTTCGGATCGAATGGGATTCACAAAAGCCTATGCGCTCTTTTCAATGTCTGCCGCTCCTTCTGCATCCAAAAGACACGTCCGGCGGCGTTTGCCCGTCATGTCGCCTTCGATATAGGCGCTTCGGGCTGAGGTCAAAGAATATCGTGCGGTTCCAGTGCCATAAAGAGGCGGAACCGCATGATTGGTATGACGGCCATCGCCGAACGGGCCGGCGATGGCCAATTTTCAGGATCTTAAGCCGCCTGCGAGAGCCGCAGCGCGCCCGGCTTCAGCACGGTTTCGATATGGGGAACCATGGTGTTGCGGGCGAAGCTGTAGATCTCCGAGCAACCGGTGATCTCGAAGCCGAGCTTCTGCTGCAGCTTCAAGGATGCCGGATTGTCGGCGAAGGCGCCGGAATGAACGGCGACGTCGGGCATGCGGCGGGTAAAACGTTCGAGTGCCGCCTTGACCGCTTCGGTCATGATGCCTTGCCGCCAGTAGAAGCGGTTCAGCCAGTAACCGAGGTGCCAGCGGCCGTGGCGAAGCTCGATGCCGAGGCAGCCAATATGGGCATCATCCCGCTCGGTGATGGCGAGCTCCCAATCGACACCGAGGCCGGAGGTGTGCTCGACCAGCCAGTCGAGCGCATCCTGCCGGTCATAGGGCGCGGGAACGCGGGCCAGCATGCGGGTGACGGCGAAATCCGAAAGCGATTCCGCAATCATATCGGCATCGCTGAGCCGGTGCGGGCGCAGCGTCAGTCGGCCGGTCTGGATGACCGGCGTCGGTCCCGGCATCAGGATGCGGGCATCGCGGCGGGTGAGGGCGAGAGCGTTCATCTCATGCCTCCCCAGCTGCGCAGCGAGATCCAGGTCTTGCGGTCAAGCCTGTACCATTCGACCGGAACGGTGCTGCCGAGTGCCAGCGATGCGGCAAGGCCTGATCCCTGGAACTGGAAGCCGCACTTCTGGACGACCCGCCTCGATGCGACGTTCGTCACCCGGCAGCGGGCGTCGATCTGCGCCACGTTCTCACGCGTGCGGAAGACCATGTCGATGAGGGCATGGGCCGCTTCCGTGGTATAGCCCTGGTTCCAGTGGGGCTCGCCCAGCCAGTACCCGATCTCGACCGTGTTCGGATCGCCCGTGGGTTCCACCCCGCAGCAACCGAGAAAGGCGCCGTTGTCGGCTTTGGTAATCGCATAGACGCACTTGCCAATCTCGCCAAGCTTCGTGCGTCGCACGAAATCGGCGGCATCATTGGTCGTATACGGGTGCGGCATACGCGATACCATAGTGGCGACGTTGGCGTTGTTGGCGAGATGGGCAAGGGCGTCGATGTCTTCTTCGTGGGGCGCGCGCAGAACGAGCCTTTCCGACAATAAGACGGGGCAATCGGTCCTTAACCTGTCCGGCCTCAGCCGTTCTTCGGGAGACCTTGATTGGTCTTCCCTTAACAATTCGCCTTGCATGGTTCAGTCCTCCTTGGTTGAGGGTAAAGAAAAAGGGGAGATGGCGCCCCATCTCCCCTGTTTTCTGGACTGAACCTGATGCGGTCAGCCGGGTCGATGAGACGCCGGCTGTTTTAGAGCGCTACCGGCTTATTCCGCTGCTTCCGCTTTCGGCATTACAGACACGTACACGCGGCCATTGGCCTTCGTACGGTAGTTCACGTTGCCCGCCGTAAGCGCAAAAATCGTGTGATCCTTGCCGAGGCCAACGTTGGAACCCGGGTGCCACTGCGTGCCGCGCTGACGCACGATAATGTTGCCTGCGATGACGGCTTCGCCGCCGAACTTCTTCACGCCAAGGCGCTTGGATTCGGAATCGCGACCGTTGCGCGAGGAACCGCCAGCTTTTTTGTGTGCCATTGGAGTTCTCCTTTAAACCTTGATCCCGTTACTTACTTGGCAGCCACGATGTCCGTGATGCGGACGACCGTGTGATGCTGGCGATGGCCGCGCGAACGCTTCGAGTTCTGACGACGGCGCTTCTTGAAGGCGATGACCTTCTTGCCGCGGTTGTGCTCGACCACTTCGGCCTTGACGGAAGCGCCCTTGACGAAGGGAGCACCAATCGCAGCGTCGGCGCCTTCGCCGATAACGAGGACTTCGGTGAATTCTACGGTGCCGCCGGCGGTGACTTCGAGCTTCTCGATGGTCAGCACGTCGTTGGCTGCCACACGGTACTGCTTACCGCCGGTCTTGATGACTGCGAACATTTTTTATCCTTTCATGTTCGTTCCGGCTCTCTCGCCATGGGAGCGAGCGGCCGTCTTTTTATCAGTCGAAACTTAGCAGGGATTCCAAAGGCTTGAGCCTTCAAAAAGTTCTGCCGGTGAAACCCTGCGGGAAGCAGGGCGGGCAAGGCGCGGACTTATCCACACCTATTGCGTCGCACGGGATATATAAGCGTCCCTGATCTGTCAAGGCAAAAGGATGAAAAGCTTTCACATTCGCCCTTGCCATCCCCCTCGTCTGTCGCTATGAGACAGCCCGCGCCAAACAAGCGCCGACCAGCATAACCGGAGAGGTGGCAGAGTGGTCGAATGCACCGCACTCGAAATGCGGCATACCTGCAAGGGTATCGTGGGTTCAAATCCCACCCTCTCCGCCATATTGGGCCTTTGTTTCAAGCCAATATCAAGCTAGCAGATTCGCTGGCAATCAGCTCGAAAGCCTCAACCCTCCGGAAACCGATAGGCCACGTCCGCAAAAGACCCTGTCGGAAACACGTAGAAGAATTTCAAATTGGCGGATGATTCGTTGCGGATGCCGTGTTCGGCGTTGCCGGGGATGAAGACGGTCGTGCCAGGTTTGACCGTGGTTTCCTGGCCGTCGATCCGCACGATGCCGGTTCCCTCGAAGATGAAGTAGATTTCCGATGGGTTGTGGCGATGGGGTTTAAGCTCGCCGCCGGGTGCCAGTTCGGCGATGCCGGCGCTCATGCTGTCGGTGGGGGTGATATCGCTGCTGAGCAGAGTGTGCCAGGAGATCGAGCCATGGACGGGATCGTTCCATCCGTCGCGCGGGCGCTCTTCGGCTGTGGTGATAACGGCTTGCGATCGTTCTGTCATTTCGCCTCAAAACGCTGGGTGAGCAACCATATCGGACGGTGTCACAAGCGCTGAGAATGTCAATCGGGCTATATGGCTGCGGATCCGCGGTCGCGATGCCGGCGCAGGGAGGTTAGCGAAAAAGTTAGCCGGCGAAAATCTTGCGAGCCGTTAGTTGAGTTTATACGGCAGCTCGCTTGCCTCGATGCGGGAGCGAGAGGAAGAGAAGCGGGATCAGCGTCAAAGGCGTGTCTCGGAGATTTAGGGCTGGTGTGTCTGCCTTCGAGCAACAGTTCGATCACGGCCGAACTATTTCAGGTGTCATGTCGGCTACACTGGAACTCTCAAAGGAGACTTGCGATGTTGACCAACACAGCCAAATTCAACGCCGCTGAGAGCGATCACGACCACATCGAAATCAAGCCCAACGTGCTTTATGTCGGCACTCCCGTCGTGCTGATTACGAGCCTCAATCCTGATGGCACGACGAATATCTCGCCGATGTCTTCGGTTTGGGCTCTATATGATCGTGTCGTTCTGGGCCTGACATCGACCAGCAAGGGGTGGGAAAATCTCCTGCGCGAGCGTCAACTGGTGCTGAATTTTCCGTCACCGGAGCTGTGGCCGAAGGTTGAGGCGATCGCGCCGACCACGGGCCGCGACCCCGTTCCCCCACACAAGGAAAAGATCGGCTATCGTTTCGAGCCCCATAAATTCGATGTGGCCGGCTTCACGCCGCAGCCAGCCGACCTCGTGCGGCCTCTGCGCATCGCCGAATGTCCGATTCAGTTCGAGGCGGAGGTGGTGGCGGCGCATCCTCCCGGCGAGGAATGGCCCCCGGAGCGCGCCGAGGCGTTCTCCATTATCGAGGCGAAGGTTCTTCGTGTTCACGCACACAAGGATATCGTCGTCGCTGGCACCAATCATATCGATACCAGCAGATGGAGCCCTCTGTTTTACGTGTTTCGACATTATTTCGGCACCGGGCCGGATCTCGGCCGCACTTTTAAGGCCGAGAGATGATGCATTCTCCGGCGGGATCGGTGAGCCGGCGCTGTTGTCCTTGATGACCAAACGCGTGGGTGTGGGCGAACGAGACGTCTGCACGGTGTTTTTGACCAGCCTGACGAGCCCGCCTCCATGATCGCGCCATTGGCGATCAGCGAGATCTATTTCACATCAAGGCATGTCTTTCCCGGACTGGTTTGGGTGCTTGGCGCTTCGCTCTATCTCCTCTGCATGCCGGTTCTCTTCGCAAACCAGCAGCGAGCAGATGAGTCGCCCAAAGGAGCGGCGCATCGTAGGGTGAGCAATCCTGAAGAGTATATGATGTCTGGCGCAGCGTTCGGGTACGATCAGTTGACGGAATCGTCTGGATCGGGGTCCTTGGCCTTGGTGAAGAGGCTCTTCAGCGCACTGGTCTTCGCCTTCGCCGCCTTGTTGGCCTTGATCGCGCGGGTGGCGGCCTTGGCCTGTTCCAGCATCATCTCGATCTGGATCTGCTGGATCTCGGTCAGGCGCTCCCATTGGCGATTGAGGAGGTGGTCGACCTTTTCATGCAGGTGGCGGATTTCCAGTTCGGCCTTCAGATTGACCTTGTAGTCGTTGAGGGCTCGCAGGCGATCCTTCTCTTCCTGGCGGCGCTGGCTCATCATGATGATCGGCGCCTGGAGTGCTGCGATGGTCGACAGAACCAAGTTCAGCAGGATGAACGGATAGGCGTCGAAGGCCTGCTTTTCGCCCATGATGAGATTGATCATCATCCAGACGGCGAGAAACAGACAGAAGGAGATGATGAAGGTCCAGCTGCCGCCGAAGGACGCGACGCCATCTGCCATGCGGTCGCCGATCGAGCGGTGGTCTTCGTAATCCTCTTCGATGTTTTCGGCCAGCGTATCATGCGTTTTCAGGCTTTCCACGACCTCGTCCTCGAGGGTGGAAAGCTCGCCGCGCTCGACCGTCAGCAACTCGGCGATATATTGGGCGCGATAGTCGTCCATGACCTTGCGGCTGATATAGTCGTCGGCGCGAAGCTCCGGGTGCTTCAGCCGCATGAAATCCGCCAGCGAGGGGCGGAGGTCATCGACATGGACGGCATCTTTTTTCTTGAGCACCTGACCGGTGATGGCGTCGATCAGCTTGACGGACTTGGCCTTCGCCTGCGCGAGACTTTTGGTATAATCGTCCATCTCCACAACGGTCGGGCTTTCGCCCTCGCCCGCGTCGAAATCGACGATACCTTCCGCCGGCTCAAAGGTCTTCGTTTCTGTCATCTAAGGGGCCTTCTTTGACGTTTTCTCGCTCATTTAGCCAATAATGCGAACAGGAATATGACTGTTAGAAGACAGGAGATATTGCGACCGATAAAGGCCGCTATCTCCCATCTGCAACTTTACTCTTCCATTTGCTCCTAGCAAAATTATAGCGCCATTATCCTAAGCAACGGCAAACACCGTGCGCCGTCCTTGGATCCGTTGCGCCGATTTTGCCGGAACCTCTAAAAACAACCGTTCCGCGCGATTTCTTAAACGTTTTCAAAAGCGTTACGTGTTTCTGCAGGAATTTCTACCGATTCAATCAGCTTTTGATTTTTCACCCCTTGACCGGGGCCGGCCGACTTCTATTTGCCGCAGTGCAACAGACATTCGTGAGAGCGAATAAATGTTAAGGTTTCAATGAATTATCGGCAGCGGGTTGGGGGCCTGTTGTCGCGGATCTTTTAAATGAGTGGAAAGGATCGCTATGCACAATCCCCCGGCAGAGGACTTGGAGTCCATCGCCCGGCAGGGCGGCCGCTTCAAGCGTATGGCTGTCAGGATACCGACTTACCTGACCGATCTCAAAGAGAATCCAGCCTGGCTGCCAATGTTCCTATTGGCCAGGACCCTGCCGTTTCGACGCATCCATTGGCTGGCCACCAGGCAGCCCGTCAGGCTTCCGGTTTCCGGCACCTCGATGTTTGCCGGCGCCGATCGCAGCGCCATCGTCAACGCCCTGCGGAATGATGGCATCTATCCGAGCCTGATGCTGCCGGACCATATTCATCGGGAAATCGCCGAATTCGCTACCCACACCGCCTGCTTCGGCAATTTCAACAGAAAGCTCGAATTTGTCGCAAGCGAACATAAGGAAGCGGAGGGTCGTTTCGGACGGCCGCTTCTGAGCGGACACTTCTTCGAGCGCTCACTCGATTGCGAGGCTGTCATGGCGGTCCAGCGCGATCCGCTGCTGATCGATGTCGCCCGCCAATATCTCGGCGGGCAGGCTAAGGTAATCACCACCCGCATCTGGTGGAGCTTCCCGACGCAGGCTTCCGAGGCCGACAGAAGCCTCGCCTCGCTCGACAAATACCACTTCGATCTCGATGATTGGCGGATGCTGAAGTTCTTCTTCAATCTCGTCGATGTTGATGAGGGCACCGGCCCGCATGTCTTCGTCAAGGGAAGCCACAAGCGCCGCCGGGTTCGTCATCAGCTAACCTTGCTTGTCGGGCATCCGGCAAACGAAGTGCTCGATTATTATGGCGAGGCGAACGCGCTGACGCTGACCGGCAAAGCCGGCACCGGCTTCGTCGAAGATCCCTTCGGTTTCCATATGGGCACAGTGCCGACGCAGAAGCCGCGGCTGATGATGGAGGTGGGCTTCGGCGTCTCGAAGCCGTCGCGCCGCCGTTTCCACGGCGAACCCGTCCTGCGCTAGCCCAAGCCGCGCGAAGTCCACTGCGGTTTCGCAACAACGACAGGCGCAAAATCAAAATGCGCATTTAGCTGGCATCATGGAGCGCCTTTTATAATTGGCGCTCCCATCTGACCGATCTCAGGCCGAGCGACTGAACCGCTTGGTAATCAGGTGGTCGAGCGCGATGCGCCCCGGCCCGCCCGCGATGATTACCAGAAAGCAGGTTGCCCATGTGCCATGCGTCGGCCAAGCATCGGGATAGACGAAGATCTCAATGACCAGGGTCATGCCGAGCAGCGCCAGTGCCGACAGCCGGCTTGCCAATCCGATGACAAGCATAAACGGGAAGAAATGCTCGCTGAAGGCGGCAATATGCGCGGCGATCCAGGGATCGACCAGCGGCAGCTTGTATTCCGTCTGAAAGAGATAGACGGCATTGTCGGTCACATGCCAGCCATCCACCTTGGTCTGGCCGGATTGCCAGAAGACGGCGGCGATCGACAAACGCGCAATGAGCGCGATCAGGTCATGCGGGATACGGTCGAGAAGCTTTAGGCCGCTATAAAGTCTTTGGGGCACGGTTTCGCGTTCGGCCGGAGTGGCCGTCATCATCCGGTTCTGCATGTCGGTTCTCCCTTGCGTTCAGCGAATGGCCATGAAAGCGCCTGCCGTGAACGCACCGGCAAGATTGGCGGAAAGATCGAAATTGGCGGCTTCCGCGAGGGTCCTCTCATAGGCCTCGCCAAGGGTGACGCCCGAAAACAGCTCTTCCAGAAAGGTGGCGCCACCCGGCGGCAGGCGATGCACCTCGACGATCATCTGCGGGCGGATGACGAGAGCATCCTCGCCCGTCCAATCGCTGATATCTGCAAGCTCGATTTCGCCGGTGTTCATCGCCCATATGGTGACGGCCGGATAGGTGGAACGCGCGACCGAGGCAGAGGGGTGCGGCAGGAAAGTCAGCTCCGCCAGGCCTGCCGGCTCGATGGTCGCTACGAGTGCTGCGTCGAGCGGTACGGCATCCGCCGCATGATAGGCCCGACCCCGAAGTGCCTCCAATCGCATGACATCGGGCAGATAGGGGATTTCCCGTGTCGGTTCGAAACTCTCGACGAAATCGGGGAAATCATCGCCGTAGGCAAGTAGCAGCGGCGAGCGCGGCGGATGCAGGCGGATGAACTCATGCGCCATGGCGGCGAAGAATTCCTTACCGACGATCCTTTCCGCTGCCGGAAAGCGCGAGGCGAGCGCGCCGATCAGGCCGATGGCGACATTGTTGCGATAGACGCCGAAACGCCGTGCCGGCTGTGAGCCGTTCCAGGCCGTCAATCCATCGGGCACCGCGAGATCGGGGTCGATAAGCGCTGCGGCGAATTTCCTTTGCGAGGCGAGAGACATCGATCCCTCCTCAGGCTGCCCGGCGTGCGGCGGCGCGCTTCAGGATGGCGTCGGCTGCTTCGGCCTCGGCCCTCAAAACTGGCCATTCCGGCACGTCGTTATCCCACTCGACCAGGCTGGCCACTGGTCCGATCCGGCCGATCAGATCCGCGTAAAGCGCCCAGACTGGATCTTTCACCGGCGTATCGTGGCTGTCGATCAAAAGCGGCGCGCCGGCATCGTCGATGGTCTCCGAATGGCCGCTCAGATGGATCTCGCGCACCCATTGCACGGGGAAGCGCTTGAGATAGGCGCTTGCATCCATCTGGTGATTGGTGGCGGCGACGAAGACATTGTTGACGTCGAGCAGCAGGCCGCAGCCCGTGCGCCCGGCGACTTCAGCAAGAAATTCCGTTTCCTCGATCGTGCTTTCTTCGAAGAGCAGATAGGTAGCCGGATTCTCGAGCAGCATCTGGCGACCGAGGATTGTCTGCACCTGATCGATATGGGCGCAGACCTGCGCGAGCGTCGCTTCGGTATAGGGCAGGGGCAGAAGATCGTTGAGAAAGGTCGTATCGTGTGTCGACCAGGCGAGGTGCTCCGAAAAGCTTTCAGGCTCGTAGCGATCGCAGACGATCTTCAGGCGAGCAAGATGATCCTGGTCCAGCGGCTGCATTGAGCCGATTGAAAGGCCGACGCCGTGGATGGACACGGCATAATCCTCGCGCAGCTTGCGAAGCTGCGCATGCGGTGGACCGCCATCGCCCATATAGTTTTCGGCATGGACTTCGAAGAAGCCGATCGGCTGCGCGGCCGCATCGATCGCGGAAAAATGCTCCGGCTTGAAGCCGACGCCGGCGTGGCGGGGAAGTTCTGACGGTTTCATTGCAGGCCTCCGGGTGAGAGTATTTCCAGCAAAGTTACGAAGCGGTTTGCGTTCGGAAGGGGCGGCGCTTGTGAAAGGCTGCGCCGCCCACATGTTTATGCTGTCTTGTCAGACCGGCGCCGGACCCTGCGCCAGAGTGCCGTGGCCGTTCGGTGTCTTGATCGTCTCGCAGGTTCCGGCGGGAACCAGCTTCCACGAGTTGCGCTGATAGTCGACCTTCGACGTGCCGGCGCAGGTCGTGCCGGCGCCGGCGGCGCAATCGTTCTGGCCCTTGAGGGCGACGCCGTAGCATTTTTCCTTGGCATCGGCTGCAGATGCTGTCGTTGCGCCGGCAACCAGCGTCACCGCCGTTGCGACCGATGCGGCCAGGGCGAGTGCGGACATCTTGCTCATGACAAACTCCTTACGAGAGATGATTGACGATCAATTCGGTTTCGGATCAGGCCGGGGTCAGCGAGCCGTGGCCCTTCGGGGTCTTCATCGAGGTGCAGGTGCCCGTCGGAACGAGCTTGAAGGACATCTTGTCGTAGCTCATCGTCGACTTGCCGGCGCAATCATGCTTGCCGGCGGCACAATCGTTCTGGCCCTTGAGGGCGACGCCATAGCATTTTTCCTTGGTATCGGCGGCCGAAGCCGGGACGGCGACGGATGCAAGTGCCGAGGCGATCGAGCCAGCAATGGCCAGGGTGAGGATGCTGTTCTTCATGGATCTGTCTCCTAGATGGATGCGAGCCGTCATTGGCTTGCAATGAGGTCTACGGAGCGTCTCGAGCGGATGTTACAGCCGCATCGGAATTTTTTTCGAGATGGTGTCATTCATATTGTGCCGGCTATCTGCTGCGGCGGGCAATAGCCGAGCAGGTGTGGCGGTGAGGCCGGCATGTGCATGGGTAGCGGACGCATCCGGCGGAGAATCTGTCGCGGAGACGAAAGGGCTTGAAAAATAGTTGCCGTTGCCGGTAACGAAAGCTTGCGGTCCCGCGTAGAGGAGATGTCGGATGAATCATTCGGCGCGCGAAGAGGAATGGGCAGTCTGGATGCGTGCCGCCATCAGCGGCGATGCGCAAGCCTATCACCGTTTCCTCACCGCTGTGACGCCGCATCTGCGCGCCATGGCGCGCCGGCGCTGCGACCAGCTGGGCGCGCCGGTAAGCGAGGCCGAGGATGTGGTTCAGGAAGTGCTGCTGGCCATCCATCTGAAGCGCGGCACATGGGATTCATCCCGCCCGATCGGACCCTGGCTGTCGACGATCGTGCGCAACAAGCTGATCGACAGCCTGAGAAGGCGCGGGCGACATATGAGCGTACCGATCGACGACGTGATCGATTTCCTGGAGGCGGAAGAGCACACCGACGCCTTGGACCGGTTCGATGTCGATCGTATGCTGGAACGCTGAAAGACCCGCAGAAGACGATCGTGCGCTCGATTTCCGTCGAGGGAAGCAGTGTGCGGGAAACGGCGGGCCGGCTGAAGATGACGGAAGGGGCGGTGCGCGTGGCGCTGCACCGCGCGTTGAAGGCGCTTGCGGCTTTGTATCGGAGTGAGACCAGTGAAAACCGATGATCTCATCAATCTCTTGGCGCAGGACGCGCCGGTCCGCATGCGGATCGGCAAGGTCCTGACCCTGGCGGTCGTCGGGGGTATCCTGATCAGCGGCGGTATCTTCTTCGCCATGATCGGCTTTCGAGCCGATATCGATACAGCCATGGAGACCGTCCGTTTCCTGTTCAAATTCGTCGTGACCATCGCGCTTGCCGCAACGGCCTGCGCTGTCGTCTTCCGCATCGGGCGGCCGGGCGCTTCACTGCGCCTGTGGGGCTGGACGCTGCTCTTGGCGCCCATCCTGCTGCTTGCCGCCGCCGCTGTCGAAATGGCCGTCATGCCGGCCGACAGCTGGAGTGCGCGGATGATCGGGCACAATGCCCGCTTCTGCCTGACACTAATCCCGCTGCTGTCGATCGGGCCGCTTGCCTGCTTCCTGTTCGCCCTGCGCCAGGGCGCGCCGGAAAAGCCGGGTATTGCCGGCGCTGTCGCCGGCCTTGCCGCCAGCGGCATCGCGGCGACCTTCTACGCCTCCAACTGCACGGACGACAGCCCGCTTTTCGTCCTGCTCTGGTATCCGATCGCGATCGCCATGGTGACCGCTGTCGGATATGTCCTCGGCAAGCGCCTGTTGCGCTGGTGAGACGAACGGACGCGTGACGTCGAAACTGGCAAAATCCCCCGTCGGGCAGCCGACTTCGGCCATTGGGCAGCGTGGCTTGGAAAGTCTGCTAGCAGCAGGCGGATTCGTGACCTATCATGGCGGTCCAGAGTGACTTTCAAAAAATCGCGTTTCCGCGCGTTAAAGTGTTTGCATCCGCGGCAAATTCGATTATAGAGGCCCTGCTTTCCCCGCAGGGGCAGTTTACAGCCCGGCGGCTGTTGGGAAATAGTTCAATGGTAGAACAGCGGACTCTGACTCCGTTAATCTTGGTTCGAATCCAGGTTTCCCAGCCAATATCAAGCTTCCTGAATTTTATGAGCATTTTTGGTTTGTCTCGGTGCTTGAGGCGGATATCCGTCTTCCGATGATTGAGATCTTTTCGAAGGGGATAGGCCTCCTTGTCATAAGATTGATTTGTCTTGGATTATGTCGACAATTTAGCTGTGTGCCTAAAATGGAAAAGGCTTTAGATGACGATATTGGTTTCGGGTGGGGCTGGTTTTATCGGCGGGAACTTTGTCCTGGACTGGCTTGAGCGACACGACGAGACGGTCGTTAACCTCGACAAGCTGACCTATGCCGGTAATTTAGATACGCTGAAGGGTTTGAAGGGCGATGATCGTCATGTGTTCGTGCATGGCGATATTGGCGATCGCGAGCTGGTGAGCGATTTGCTGTCGCTTCATAGGCCGCGTGCGGTCATCAATTTCGCAGCTGAAAGTCATGTCGACCGCTCCATCCATGGGCCTGGCGATTTCATCCAGACCAATATCGTCGGGACCTTCAATCTGCTGGAAGCCGTGCGCGGCTATTGGGATGGCTTGCCGGACGGGGAGAAGCAAGGCTTGCGCTTCCTTCATGTCTCGACGGATGAGGTCTATGGCACGCTGTCGAAGGATGATGCGCCGTTCAATGAGCTCAATCGCTACGAGCCGAACAGTCCTTATTCGGCCAGCAAGGCGGCATCCGATCATCTTGTGCGGGCCTGGCACCATACTTATGGCCTGCCTGTCTTAACGACGAACTGCAGCAACAATTACGGACCTTACCATTTTCCGGAAAAGCTGATCCCGCTGGTGATCCTGAACGCGCTTTCGGGAAAAAGTCTGCCGATCTATGGCGATGGCCAGCAGATCCGCGACTGGCTTTATGTCCGGGATCATTGCAGCGCCATTCGTCGCGTACTGGAAGCCGGCAAGCTCGGGGAAACCTATAATGTCGGCGGCTGGAACGAGAAACCCAATCTCGATGTCGTGCAGACGATCTGCGCCATCCTCGATGAGCTGAGGCCGAAGGCTGATGGCGGACGCTACAGTGATCAGATCACCTTCGTTAGGGATCGGCCGGGTCATGACCGCCGTTATGCGATCGATGCGCGCAAGCTCGAGCGCGAACTCGGCTGGAAGCCGGCGGAAACCTTCGAGACCGGCATTCGCAAGACGATCGCATGGTATCTCGAAAACCAGGAGTGGGTCCGTAACGTTACCAGTGGTGCCTATCGTGAATGGGTCGGCAAGCAGTACGAGGCCCAGTTGTGAGCGCCATTCTGGTCACCGGCGCCAATGGGCAGGTTGGTTTCGAGCTGCAGCGTTCGCTCGGCACCCTGGGGAATGTCGTTGCCCTGACGCGTGCGGACATGGATCTGGCTAGCGAAGCAGGCATCCTTGCCGCTCTTCGTGAGCACAAGCCACATATCATCGTCAATCCGGCTGCTTATACGGCGGTGGATCGGGCCGAGAGCGATAAAGAGCTGGCGATGGCGGTCAATGCTACCGCTCCGGGGATACTGGCGCGCTGGGCGGCGGACAATGGTGCCTTGCTCATCCATTACTCCACAGACTATGTCTTCGACGGCACGAAAGCCGATCCCTATCGAGAAGAGGATGCTGTCAATCCGCAGTCCGTCTACGGCGAAAGCAAGTGGCGGGGCGAAGAGGCGGTGCGCGCCTCCGGTGCACATCATGCCATTTTGCGCACCAGCTGGGTCTATGGTCATCACGGCAGCAATTTCCTGAAGACCATTCTTCGGCTGGCTGGTGAGAGAAGTGCACTGAACATCGTTGCCGACCAGGTTGGTGCGCCGACCTCGGCGGCCTTGATTGCCGATGTCACACGCACGGTGATCGAGCGCATCATGGCCTCGCGAGCTCCAGGCGACCTCTCGGGAACCTATCATCTCACGGCACAGGGCAGCACTTCCTGGTATGGTTATGCCGCGCATATCGTTCGCGAGGCATTGGCAGCAAACGTTAGGCTTGCGCTGTCTCTCGAGGCGCTGAAGCCTATATCGACAGCTGAATATCCGACCCCTGCCAAGCGCCCGGCCAATTCGCGGCTGGATTGTCGAAAGCTGACGGATCGCTTCGATATTGCGCTTCCTCTCTGGCAGGAGGGCGTCGATGACGTCCTGGCAAGATTGCGGGCTGTGGGGAATTGAAAACCGTATTTTTGCCGATGATTTCCGGCCATGTCCTCCCGCCGGTGAGACAGAGGCAGATGCACTAAGGACGAGACGCAGGATAATGACGAAGGCACGCAAAGGAATCATACTCGCCGGTGGATCGGGAACACGGCTCTATCCGCTGACACTTGCGGTTAGTAAGCAGCTCCTGCCGATCTACGACAAGCCGATGATCTACTATCCGCTGACGACTTTGATGTTGGCGGGTATCCGCGAGATCCTCATCATCTCGACGCCGCAGGATACGCCTCGCTTCGAGCAATTGCTCGGCAATGGCAGCCAATGGGGCATAAAGCTTGACTATGCCGTTCAGCCCAGCCCCGACGGTCTTGCCCAGGCCTTCCTGATCGGCGAAGCGTTTCTGGATGGCGCGCCGTCTGCCCTGGTTCTGGGAGACAACATTTTTTACGGGCATGATTTTATCCGATTGCTGCACGAGGCGAGCGCCAAGGAAACGGGGGCGACCGTCTTTGCCTATCACGTGCAGGACCCGCATCGCTATGGCGTGGTCGAGTTCGATCAGAGCGGCCGGGCGATCAGCCTGGAGGAAAAGCCGGGGATGCCGAAGAGCAACTATGCGGTAACCGGCCTCTACTTCTATGACGAAACCGTCGTCGACGTTGCTAAATCGATCCGTCCGTCGCCGCGTGGCGAACTGGAGATCACCGATGTCAATGTTCACTATCTGCAGGCCGGCCGGCTGGACGTCCAGACGATGGGCCGCGGCTATGCCTGGCTCGACACCGGAACGCATGAATCGATGCTGGAGGCGAGCCATTACATTGCGACGATCGAGAACCGGCAGGGCCTGAAGGTGGCCTGCCCCGAAGAGATCGCCTATCGCAGCGGCTGGATCAGTTCGTCCGATGTCGAGGCGCTGGCGAACCCGCTGAAGAAGAATGCCTATGGACAATATCTCATTGGCATCTTGCGCGAGCAGATATTCTAATCGCTCAGGCGTTTTATGCCGCCGCATCTCCCTTGCAAACAATCCGAACAGGACGACGAATGAAAGCCATTGATACCGCTATTCCCGATGTCAAGATTATCGAACCGACGGTATTTGCAGACGATCGCGGCTTCTTCTTCGAAAGCTTCAATCAGGCGAAGTTCGAAGCAGCGATCGGCCGAAGCGCCGATTTCGTGCAGGACAATCACAGCCGGTCGGGCAGGGGGGTCCTACGCGGTCTCCACTATCAACTGCCGCCGCATGCGCAGGCGAAGCTGGTGCGAGTGGTGGCCGGCGAAGTCTATGACGTTGCTGTTGACATCAGGAAATCCTCACCGACATTCGGCCAATGGGTCGGCGTTCTTCTGTCTGCGGAAAACAAGCGCCAGCTCTGGATCCCGGAAGGCTTCGCCCATGGCTTCCTGACGCTGAGCGACCATGTGGAGTTTCTCTACAAGACTACCAACTATTACGCGCCGGAGAGCGATCGCGGCATCCGCTGGGACGATCCGCAGATCGCCATCGACTGGAAAATTGCCGATCAGCCAATGCTCTCTGCAAAAGATCAGCGCCAGCAACTTCTGGCAGAGGCCGAAACTTTTATGTGAGATGCAGAACACCATAGGGTCTATCATCGCGATTTGCTGACCTCGCCGAAGGATTCTAGGATTCCCTGCATGATGCATGCAGAAAATCGCCGATCAGCACCCGGAAAGATACGTGGGCTTGCTTACGCGTTTACCTCGAAAAATGGCTCGCAGGCGCGGTATGGGTGCGCGCTCGCGAACCGGCCACAGCCGGATTAAATCAATCTGAAGCCGAACTTTCGATAGAAAACCCAACCGGAACGGATAAATTGCTCGACGTGCCAGAGACCCTTGCGAGCCGCGTCTCCACCGCCATGAACGATCTTTACTGTTGGCAGGAAGGCGATGCGAGTCACCTGGGCGGCACGTATGGAAAGATCAAAATCTTCGAAATAAAGAAAATAATTCGGATCAAACCCGGCAAGATTTCGAAAAATCTCGCCTCTGAAGAGCATAAAGCATCCACTGACGATCGGCGGGTCCCAAAAAACTTCGTTATCGGGCATATCCGCCATCTGATAGCGGTCTAGCCGTTTTTGAAAAAGCTGTCTGAGCCGCTTTGGTGCAAAGCCTCTTAATGCAAGGTCAAAGACTGTGGGATAGCGCTTGCACAGATACTGGCGTATGCCGTCTGTTCCCAAAGCTGAGGGTGTCAATAGACCGCATTCGGGGTGCAGCTTCAGAAACTGCACGGCATTTTCCAAGCTATCTGGGCTCAAAACAACGTCTGGGTTAAGTACTAGGTGCAGGTCGCCTATATTATCTAGTACCATATTGTTCGCGCGAGCAAAGCCGACGTTGCCGTGTCCAGTAAGCAGGTGAATGGAGAGATCCCGAAAGTTCTCCCTCAGCCAATCGGAAAGAGAGCCCCTCGGAGAGTTATCGACTATCGTTATGTCGGTCTTTGTATCACTTAGATGAGCGACCGCGGCTCGCAGGCTTTCGAGAGTTGCCTGGAGGACAGCAAGATCCTGGCTATAGGTGACAATGCAAATAGAGAGCAGTGTCGTCAATTTTGTCGGTGGTTCTGAAGGAAATGGGTCATTCTTCACTGTCTTTAGCCGACGATGATACTATAGCTGCGCTACCATAGCTCTTGATTGGGAGACTTGCGCTATCGAATCGCCTAGGCCAGCCATTTTCCATAATGAACGACTGAGCGAACTCAGCAGAATCGCGATGCAACAAGGCCTCTCGTGCCAGGTGATCAATATCCTCCAGGGACCGACTTATAAATGTCCCTTGGGATCCTCGCCGCAATGACATCTCACCAAAATCTGTTGAGATCACAGGAAGCGCCATTGCTCGATACTCATAGAATTTGATGGGATCGACCGATGCGGTCAAAGGATTATTCTTGAACGGGATAATGCCGACATCGAAGTTCGCCATAGCGTTGATAGCTTCCTCATGTACACATGGAGGCAGAAGCTCGATGTTGGCTGGAAGCGATCCGGGTGCAGGAGCAAATGCCGGTCCGATCAATCTTACGATATCATTCGGTCGAGTATTTGCCAGTTTAATAACCCATTCCCAATCAAACCATTTAGCAATGGTGCCGATGTAGCCAAATATCTTCCTATCCTCGGCATTCCTAATCTTGCTCAGGTTCGAATACAAAGCTGGCTCAAGCCCGTTGGGGACAAAGTTGAGGTTGGATCGCAGTTTGCTCCATTGTTCGTGCAACCGCGTGCTACTTACCCACATATGGCGGCATTTCAACGCAAGAGCCCTCTCCCGCCTTTTCATAACGGCTTTTGAGAGGCCGCTATAGAATGCGGGAAATTCGTCCATGGCGTCATACAAGGATAGTATGTTTGGATGCCTTGAGACGAGAAGATCTGCCAAAAGACTTGGCTTTCCCGCTGCAATTAACGCGTCATGACCTTCCACAAAGTGCTTTACCTTGAAAAATATCCGAGCCCACATAAACCTGTTCATTGATGACAACCACGGTAGGGGCTCAATTGGTATAGCCTTTGGTTTAACGACCTCTATCCATGTGTGGAGATTTTTAGGTTTACCTGTCGTCGGCGCATTACGGTGTTTGAAGTCAAGCAGTCTCGGGAGTCGGGTTGGATAAGGATCGATCCAAAGAACCTCGCCGCCAGTACGCAAATGAAACCATTCGGCAAACTTATGAGGCCGCTGGGCAAAGCTAGCCCATGGTACGGGCGACAAATAAACGAGGCGCATCAGGAAAAGAACTCGCGCAGGGTTTCCGTTATGCGCTTTGAGGCGAGACCATCTCCGTAGGGTGAGACGCCACGTGCCATCTCCTTATAGGCGTCCTCATCGTCCAAAAGTCGCTGTGCTTCGCGGACAATATTCTCATAGTGGGGTCCGACGAGTTTCACGACGCCCTGTGCGACTGCCTCCGGTCGCTCAGTTTCGTCGCGCAAAACCAAAACCGGCTTTCCGAGCGCCGGCGCTTCTTCCTGAACGCCGCCGGAATCCGTCAAAATGAGGTATGCGCGCTTCATTGCTGCCACGAAAGGCGCATAGTCCAACGGTTCGCACAGGATAAAATTGGAAGTGGGCCCCAAAATCTCGTGCGCGACATCCTTGACGTTGGGATTTGGATGAACGGGATAGAGAAATTGTACACCGGGGTTGCGCTCCGCCAAAGTCTTCAACGCTTCGCAAATGTCTCGGAAAGGTTTCCCGAAGTTCTCGCGCCGATGGGACGTCACCATCACCAACCGTTTGCTGTCGTCGAGGGGGACCGTGGTTTCGAGCGGCCTTGATGCCGTCATGAGCAGCGCGTCTATCACCGTGTTGCCGGTGACGAGCACATCGCTTTCAGCAATGCCTTCCTTGAGAAGATTTTGCCGTGCGCCTTCTGTCGGTGCGAAATGCCACTTAGCGAGTTTGCCCGCGATGACACGATTTGCCTCCTCGGGAAAAGGATTCTGGATATCCCAGGTGCGCAAACCTGCCTCGACGTGTCCAATCGGGATACGGCGATAGAAACACGCCAAAGCAACAGTCATCACGGTCGTCGTATCACCCTGAACGAGGACAACATCGGGCTTTTCTGCTTCCAAAACCTCGTCGATGGCTAGAAGCAGGCGAGCAGTCAAACCAGCCAGAGTTTGGTTTGGGCGCATGATGTCCAAATCAATATCTGGCTTGATATCGAAAAACTCCAGAACTTGATCGAGCATTTGGCGGTGTTGCGCCGTTGCCAGAACTTTTACATCGGACCAAGCCTCTTGCTTCAGCGCCAGAATGACTGGAGCCATCTTGATAGCTTCAGGTCGCGTGCCGGCAACGCAGATGACTTTTTTCTTCATAGGAACCTCAGAGAACAGGATCGGCACTTGCGATCAGGGATTCTATCTTGGAAACGTAAGTTTCTGCCCGAATATCCCATTTGTTCGCATCAGCAAGATCACGCAAGCGCTGCTTAAATGAGGGAT
Organism: Rhizobium sp. WW22; assembly: GCF_047041135.1. Classification (NCBI taxonomy): domain Bacteria; kingdom Pseudomonadati; phylum Pseudomonadota; class Alphaproteobacteria; order Hyphomicrobiales; family Rhizobiaceae; genus Rhizobium; species Rhizobium sp. WW22. The sequence goes on along the minus strand of NZ_CP178198.1, from coordinate 3,300,425 downwards.
CATTCCGGACTTTCAATGCATTTTCAATAGCTCGGGTAAACTGCACAGCATTATTGCCAGAGAAAACCTCCTCGTACACAACGCACTCCTGCATGTCACCCGTCACCACGACTGGTTTCTCGAGAGCAAAATATTCGAAGAGCTTAAGCGGCGACGTGGCGCGCGCTATGTCACCCATCACGAAGGGTATGAAACAGACATCGAAAAGACGTGCATGGGACGGGAGATTTTTGTAGTCGACAGGCCCCAGGTAAAGTACGTTTTCCTTGCGCGGAAGTTGCGGCACACAACCGCTGTAATCGGGACCGATGAAGACGAATCCGATATCGGGCATCAGTTCGCTGACGTCCTCCATCAGTTCATACCACAGCCATGGGGCTATCGCTCCGAAATAGCCGACGACGTGGCGATGGTTTTCTTTGAACGCTCGCAGCGTGTGTGGGATGTCGTGTGAAGCATTTGCTTTATTTCTATAGTGCGAAACATCGACACCGTTGGGAACAAAAACACAGCGGGATGCGCCGCTCGCCTGAACAGCCTCTTCCTGCAGCAATTTCGCGGAGGAAACGACAAGATCAGCATGGGCGAACGCCCCCTGTTTCAACGTTAGAAGGCGTTTGAGGCTGTGCGTACCTCCAGAAATAGAGGCGTCGATGTGGTCGATGTATTCGTAGATCACGAATCCATTTCTCTTGGCGGACAAGAGGTCTTGGTCATCAGCGAACAAGGTAGTGCTATAAAAACAACGAACTGCGCCGTCGATCGATTCTACGTTCGGATCGTTCGTAAGCCAGACGTTATTCTCAATGGGGCGAAAGCCGACAACGCCATCTCCCGTCGTCCGATACAATACCAGACAGCCAAGCCTCCCCAGCGCAAGCGCCATATGGTGTGGTCGCTGATACAGAGTTACTTCCCAGTCGATATTGGCTTCCAGAATGAAGACAAGACGATAGCCCTTGTTGGAGAGCGGTCCGTCGCGAAAACTCTCCCAGCCGATATCATCGGCCTGTCGCTGCCCCTGGCTTCCTCCTTTGCGAAGCCACCGCACGAGAGAATGCCGAAAGCCATGCAGATGATGGCGCAGCGGTGCCGGCAGCGCCCAGAATATCTTCCGGAAGCTAGCATAAGCAAAATTTCGAACGATCCCACGCCAATAAGACATCATGCCGTCCGAATTTGAAATTCAGTTGCGCATTCCTTGTCTTGTGTTAGCTGCGCTTTCATGAGCGCGCTATATTTTTGATAACTCGTACTTCTTTCAAGCTTGCTTAGTTCGTCGTCGCTGAAATTCGGGCGAACGGGATTTGTCCAGATGCGGATCATCGCATCCGCCATTCGGCTTTCGAACTCTTCGGTAGATTTCAACTCCCAAATCGCCCCTCGATACTGCGCAATGTCTTGAGGGGGCGGAACAACTTCGATTCCGGGACGTCCCTCAAACGAAGAAGAGAAGCCAACTCTGCTGGTTACGATAGGCAGATTTGAGCGGATAGCCTCAAGCAGAATAAGCTGACCACCTTCAAAGAAGGCGCCGCTGACAAATGCGTCAGCCATGGCAAAATGTTCGTGGGACCGCGGCGCAGCTCCGCAGTATATGACTTTCTTTTCAAGGCCTTTGGCGGCAATGTACGCATTGAGCTCATCCATCAGAACGGTCTCGTAGACCGGCCCCAATATAGCGAGCTTGGCATTCTCGCATGCGCGCGCGGCGATCTCGAATGCCTTCAGCGTGCCCAAATGATTCTTCTGATGATTTACGGCGCCGATGTCGACAAACACGAAATCGTCTTTTTTGATTCCGTATTTCACGCGAAGGCTCTCGCGCGCTTCGGAGGGCACAAAATCATGGAATGGCGCAAAATCGATACCGTTCGGAATGACGACGCATTTCTCCTCGGGAACCCCGAGGCGGGAAATGCTGTAATCTCGAACATAGTCGGAAACGGCAATAAATTTGGTCGTAAGCTTGGCGTTGTCGGAAAACTCCTGCCGCTGCTGCTCATTAAACCACATGTAGACATTGTGGATGACTTGCAGGAACGGAATATCCCTGTCGTTGCAAGCCTGCAGTCCCTGCGTCGAATAATGAGCAAGGATCAATTTTGGCTTGAGATGGTCGATAACCCTTTCATAAGCCACCGGGCTATATGTTTGGCAAATCATCTTTTGACCGCGGCGGCGCGCCTGCTCCACTGCGGCTCCACGATTACCGAGCACAAGAAGGACGATTTTATAATTTGCCTTCGCAAGCGTATCGTTGAGATCAAGGACGACGTTCTCCAACCCGCCGGCTTCAAAATTGTCGACCTGAACGAGAATATCGCATTCGCGTGGGACGCTGGTCAGATCTGTCAAAGGGACACTGGCGGTCGCCTCGACAATAGGTCTGCGGACAGTGGGGGAGATTTTCCGCCAGAAACGGCGCGCGAACCGTCCACCAATTGTTTCAGGAGGAAGAGAACGGTGTAATCTCGTTGCGACGCGGGAACGGATGGTAGCCGCGCGTTGCGGAGAGAAAAATTGGTAAATCTGCTCTGCGCCTGATTGGCGGACCTCTTGGAGCCTTTCGTAAACGGCCAGATTTTCATGCGCCATCCGGGCACGGGTGCTTTCATCTGGTAATTCGGACGCGAGGAAGTCAGGTAGCGTAATGTACTGCATGCCGAGCGATTTAAAATCGCCGATATTTTCGGAATCGATAATGGGAACGATCCCCATCGCCAGATATTCGACGAGCTTGGTGGGGCAGGCGACCTTATTGACGATACTGTCCTCGCGCAGGATGAAGCCATAATGGCAATGCGGATAGATCTCCATCAATTCGGCATGTGTCTTCGATTCCACAACGACGGAATCCACCAGATTTGCCGATAGCATCGCCTTCACCGCGTCCGGTTGCGGAGTGTAGAAGCGGTGCTGGCAATGGTCCGCAGTTTTCGCGATTGCATCGATCATCTTCGGCACCTGTTGCCAGCGATGTAGCCCCCCGGCGTATACGACGATCGGTTTTCCGTTTTCCAGCGGTCGCGTCGCTATCGATGGCTCAAAGGTCGGGAACATCGGGAACGAAATGCTTCGAGCCTTTAGCGCATCGCGAAACTTCTGCCGGAGGTAATTCTCCATTGCCTTCGTGACGACAATCACGATGCCGGCTTTTTGAACTGCCAGGCGCTCCTGCTTGTCATAGATGAGTGCGCTGTAGAAATCGTCATGCATCCGGAATTCTTCCGGTACCACGCCATGGATGTCGACAGCCTTGCGTATGAAGGGCAGATGCAGAAACTTGCCGAAGCGATTGTCATACATCCGCAATACGCTGTGGAAATAAATCTTGCGCGTGCGAAGGACCGCTGCGGCGGCTAGCAGCCGCACCAGCATCTTCAGCTTTCTGTTGCCCATCACCCTCAGTACGAGAACATTCGGTTCCGGGCGATCAAACCATATATTGCGGCCGGTCAGCTCTTCGCTCTCTACATAAATGCGCCAACGATCCCGGAAGAGCCGGTCAACGATCTGAATTCGCTGAAAATACCCATCGCTCTGGCGCTCGGGGTAAAAATAGCCCCCGAAAAACACGATACCATCCAGCTGCCGCAGAAACCCGATGCCTCTTCTCGCAAGCCACATGAGCCTGGAAATTTTTCCGGCGGGACGGCCCGTTGGCGCCGCGCTTGAGGGGCGACGCAGTCTTGCTGTGGCGCCTTTGCCATCACGCTCGAGGGTCGAGACAAAGTCATGGACGGCAAAATTGCATTCGACGCGAATGTGGACCGCCTCCGCTATACTGTTCAGGTCGGCCGTGATCGTAGCGATGCTTTCCGCGGCGATCGAAGCGGTCTTCACGAGCTTGACGATTGTCGTTTTTGTACGCGTCCATGCGGCAGCTACGTCTCCAAATGCCTCTGCCGCCGACACCCGCTTTGCTAGATCCTCCGAAGCGAGGTCGCGATAGGCTTCGAAGGCCCCCGAGAGATTTTGGAACTCGGTTTCAAAATAGTCTATCTGACGGTCGAGATTGCGCATGTATGCCGCCAAATCGGAGCGGCATGAGGAATCGCCGGGTTTGCCAAGGGCAAACACCGCATCCATGCAAAAGGAGACGATCGGTTTTTCCGGTCGCCTGCTCCAGCTAAAGCCGTGCTTTTTCTCCAGATAGCGCTTGTTCTTTTCGGCCCGGGCGCTGAAATATTCATATTGCAGCTTGCCGAATGAAGCTGATCCCCAATGATGGATGAACGTATCGCGCGCCAGAAAGATATCGTAGCCAAGCTTTCGGGCGCGAAGGCAATAGTCGTCATCCTCGAAGCCGCCGGGAAAGAATGTTTCATCCAAAAGACCGATGTTCTGACAGGCGTCCCTGGTCAGAAGGACGCAGAAGAACGTGACGTCCGCCTCAACGAGATTGCCTTGCCAGGCTTCGTATCGGCGGTCGGCGAAATTCTTCACGCGCTGATAGGGCGCCTCGGAAATTTTCGTCGTGCCAGCCTCGATGAATTCGCTCAACTCTGCGCTGTAATCGACCGGTATGCATTGCTCGCTGTCGGCCTTGTTGGTGACGGAGCTGATGATATCCTTCCCATGCGCCAGCATTCTGTCCAGCCAATGATCCGTCACGATCACATCGCTATTTAGTAGACAGATGTGGGTTATCGTATCGTCAGCAAGAAATTCTCGGATGCCGACATTGTTGCCGCCCGAAAAGCCGAGGTTTTCCGGTTCCTCTATGTAACGCCAGTCGCTGCCAACCTCTTCGATGTGGGCTGTGATTGCCGACCTTATCTTGTCACGCTCGTCGGAATTGGATGCATTATCCACCAAGATGAGCTTAACCGAGCTTTCGTTATGCGCCCTTCTTACGCTGGCCAACGTCGCAATGAGCGCGTCGGGAGCGTTGTAGGAAACAATGACGATGCCAGTGGTTGCAGCTTTGGTCATGGATTGTTCTTCGAGATCAGCCTGGAGATTCGACGCGAGAGAAAACGAACGCCTCGCGCCATATGGAAACGCAACGGACTTTGCGTGCTCGCCAAATTGCGGGCAAGCTCTTGGGCACGTGCGTCCAACGCGATGACCTGGCGTCCGAGATCCTGCGCGCGCGCTTCAGTCTCGGCGACCTGGTGACCTAGCTCCTGCCTGGACGCTTCGGCACTGATGAGTTCGCGGGCAAGCGAATTGACCGTCGTCTCCAGTTCTTGCGTTCTTGCCGACGCGGCTTTCAGTTGCCTTTCGAAAAACCCTTGGCTTTCATAGCGGAAAAGCCCCGGCTTTGCGGCGTAGTCATCAAGCGAATCCAGCATGTAGGCGGCTCGTGCCGCCCTATCCATCAGCTGGGATATTTCCGGAAAGCCGAAAGGCAGCGGCTTTGTCGGAGTTCCGATTATGTTCAGCCAGGAGGCGGATATCAGGCGCTGTGCTTCGCCGACGCTTTTTTCCAGATACGTCCGTACCTGCGAAAGGTCGCCCTTGGCGAGCGCATAGATGCTCAGCCAATAGAGGGCATCAAGCGTCTTGTTTCCCAGCAGCGGGCTATAGGGCATAACGTCGATTGCCGCGCATCTGGAATAGAAGTCCGCGGCGACGCCTGCTTTCCCATGTCTTCTTGCTGCCTCCCCGATAGCAAACAGCAGCGAAACCTGCCATCGCAGCTGATGGGGCGATGGCGTTGCGATGGCAGCATAACGCAGAGCGGCTTCCTGCAGCTCCTGGAAGTGCGATTCCGTACATCCGTCCTGTTGAGCCGCGGCATAGATTTGGCCGCAAAGGGCGCTGCCGAAGTCCGCCGACGCGGGGCTGGATGCTTTCAGCACCTGCTCCTGCATGTCCGAAAGCAGTTTCTCGCAACGGGCGCGCATGCCGATTGCGACCATGCCTCTCACCAGCCAGGGATTTTCGTAGTCTCGGGCGAAGGCCGATACATGAAACTCCGGTGAGTCAGGCTGGTTCCAGGCGGTCTCATGATAGGCTGTGCCCTTGCCCGCGACCGGATCGGCCATGCACAAAAGCAGGACCCATTCGCCGTCCTGTTCGCTTTCTTTCCGCGGCGGCACTTCGATCCAGCTGCGGGGCGAATGATGGTAGCGCATGCCGCCGCCCGCCGTCTGGAAAAAGCCGTTCTCCAGCAGGAAATACGATCCGCACTCGTCGATGAGGCGTTCCCAGGTATAGACGTGGAGATGATAGGGATTGGGATCTTTGCCGGTTTCGTCAACCCAGTTATTCGGGGCACAAACCATCAAACGTCCGGATGGCTTGAGGACGCGCTTCAGCTGGGTCAGATAGGCATCGGGGTCCGGAACGTGCTCTATGGTCTCGAACGCAGTAATGAAATCGATGCTGTTATCAGGTATCTGCGAGAGAGCCTGGGCATCTCCAACCTCAAATCTGACGGCGTCCGAACGGCCGTAATGGGCATTTGCATAATCGATGCTAAAATCGCTGAGGTCTATCCCGATCACCGATCGGGCTTTCGATATGCTATAGAGGATGTGGCTCCCATAGCCCTGCCCACACGCGACATCGAGCACACGGTCGCCTGGGCGAATATATTCAGCCGCCTTATGATAGCGAATGCAATGTGCGTCACTTCGTCTGCCCGTTTCGCGAAGCATGTCCGTATGCAGCAGACGCTCCTCGACGAGAACGGTCAAATCATAGTGCTGCAGCGCTGCCCGAGGAACCTTTTCGAGCGGGATCAGGATATGGGCACCATCGCTGTTCAACGATTCATATGGGTTGATCTGGTAAAATAACGGATGCTTGCGGAAGCCGGCTTCAAAGCAATGGGTTTCCCACCATGTTCGGTCTTGAGACGCATGCGGCAAAGGGGCTTCTGCACTCAGTCCGGTCGACACTCGCAAAAAGACATAGCGGGACGAGACGCGATACAGCTCGCCCAACGCTGCCGTGATATCCCCGGCGTTCAACCTTTCGAGACAGCCGATCGAGACGACGGTTTCAAAACTTTCATCGGAAAATGGAAGCTCTAAGGCCGAACCTTCAATGCCGCGGCCGGGAAAGCTTGCATTGATACGCTTGACGTCCGCTTGGGATTGTTCGACGGCATAGCCGTCAACGCCAGCCTCCAGCAGCTTCGGCAGCAGCAAGTCCGTGCCGTTGCCGCACTCCAGGAGCTTGCCGTAGCCGCAGGACTCAAGGATCAGATCCACAAGTCTGGAGTTGGATGAGCGAGTTTGCATATTGTTCTCTGGTCGTTCTCAACGGTTTAAATGATGGCAGAGATGCAACTCGGCGTCACCACATCGCTTTCATGCGCAAATCGGTCATGCCACCAAACGCGTATTCGTTTTGGCGCATCAACGTCTGGAAAAATGCTGCTTCATCCTTCCAATGCAGTATGCGTTGCTCGGTATAATCCGGCTTCCCCTCATAGGAAATGGCGGCCTGGATCTCATATAAATTGGGACCGAGAGTGCAGCTGCATTCGAACCATACATCGAAATCTTCGTTCTCCTGAATTTCCCGCGTCCAGAATACTTCGCCGCCAAGGGCGCCGTTGAGAACCTGCATGTCCTGGTTCAGCGTTCCCCAAGAGTATATCTTGATGCCTTCCCGGCTTCTGATACGTATCGAAACGTTGATGCGATCAGTTGTGATTGTGGAATGGCACCTCACTCGTATTTTGACCGGATCTCCCGGATAGAAGACCGCACAGGTTTCACCGTCGGCATCGAAAGTCTGAACCGCTGTCACCTCGATGCCTCCGTCCCCGAAAGACAGGTTGTCGCTGCGTCCCGGCAAGGAAGTGCCCTTGTTCGCGCTGTTCGATGCCGCCGGCTTCTTAGAGCCGTTGGAGGCCGTGGTCTGCTTGGGCGCCAAGCGCGAGAAATAGGATGATTCTTCTTCGTGCAAAAGCTTCCGGTAGGAAAGCAGGACTTCCGAGGAGCTGCCTGTCAATACCTCCTGCCCACCTCTTAATAGAATGGCGCGATGCGTAAGCGTTCTAACGGACTCTTGATCGTGGGATACGAACAGTAGCGTCACTCCGTCCGAGAGCAGTTTCTCGATGCGAGCAAAGCAGCGCTTTTGAAACAGGGCGTCGCCGACGGCGAGCGCCTCATCGACGATCAGGATGTCGGGGTCGATCTGTACTTGAACGGCAAACGCGAGACGGACCAGCATGCCGCTCGAATAGGTTTTTACCGGCTGCTCGAGATAGTCGCCGATATCGGCAAATGCGGCGATCTTGTCAAAGCGCTCGTCGACTTGTTCGCGGGTCATGCCGAGCAACATGGCATTGAGATACACGTTCTCTCGCCCGGAAAATTCCGGGTTGAAGCCGGAGCCCAGTTCAAGAAGTGCGGCGATGCGCCCCTTCGTCGTCACGTTCCCGACGGTTGGAGCGAGAGTTCCGGTGATGATTTGCAGCAGTGTGCTCTTGCCGCTTCCGTTCCGGCCGACGATGCCAAAGGCCTCCCCTTTTTTGATCTCGAATGAAATGTCCCGCAATGCCCAATGTTCTTTGTAGTGGGCTACGACATCCCTTCCGATCACGCGTTGGATCGGCGGCAGAATAAACTGTTTCAGCCGTTCGCGCGGCGACGAATAGATCTCGTAACGCTTTCCGAGACCCTCGACTCTGATGGAGATTTCGTCAGAGGACATCGGCAAAACCTCTTCGCGTCTTCTGAAACCAGACGTAGCCGAACCATGCGAATATGCCGGAAAGAACCGTTTGAATAAGCCAGTGCCCCCAATGGAGGTCCTGTTTCCAGATCAAGACTCCTCGGGCTTCCTCAATGAGGAAAGTCAGTGGATTGAGCTGGAAGATGATGTGGAGCTGTTCCGGCAGAGCGCTTATGGGAAAGAAGACCGGCGAAAGGAACATCAATGCGGGAATGACCGCGGTAACGATTTGGTTCACGTCGCGAAGATAGACGCCTAGTGAGGAAAGGAACCAGGCAGATCCCATGGCCAAAAGAATCAGCGGAATCAGGATGAATGGAAAATATAAGGCTTGCACCGATGGCAGGCCGAAAAAGATGAGGTAGAACAACAGCCAAATAACCATGCTGGCCAAAAAATGAAATCCGGCTGAGGCCACCAAGACAAATCCCATTATCTCCAGCGGGAAAACGACCTTCTTGACGTAATTTACGTTGCCGACGATTAAGGAAGGCGCTCGTCCGAGACTTTCCGAGAAGAAATTGAAGATCAGCAGACCCGAGAAGAGGATCAAAGCAAATTCGGTTTTCGACTCGCTTCCGCCGGGCCAGCGCGCCTTGAACACCGTGCTGAAAAAGAATGTGTAAATCGTCAGCATCAGAAGCGGATTGAACAGCGACCACATAATGCCGAGAAACGATCCCTTGTAACGACCGATAACTTCGCGCTCGGTCAGCGCCAAAATGAGGCCGCGATTATTCCAAAAGCTTGTCAGCATTCCGATAGGAGATAGCGAAAAACGTTGCATCACTGAACGACCTTACAAGCTTCAGAGGCAAAGCAACCTATGTGGGAAATTACGGATTTATCCCCCGGGCTGCTCAGCATTGATGCAGATCTGGAATGGGATGTTTGCAAGCGCCAAGCTGGTCGACCGCTTTGTTTGCTGACAATGATTCCGTTCGTCTCACGGATGATTTTCGCGCGGTCCAGTGACGGTGTAAATCTTGGCGCATGCCTTTTTGATTGCGTTGGAGTTCCAAAGGCATAACGAGATTCTCCGTTCGCCCGGCGTGAGCTGAGTACTGGATCTAGGTTGTATCCGATCCTCTTATCCTCGATCCTGAAAATCAGCTGCGCCCCTCGAAAGATGGTTTTTCCGTAACTACCAAGGGTAGAGTGGAAAGCCCCGAGTCGTGGGCGCATATAGCCTAGAGCTCCGACAGAATCAAGAACGCGAGCTGTAAGCAGCAAATGGTGACGGAAGACCCTGCTGTTTGCCTGATGCGATCCCATCTGCGTCAATTTTCCTTTTTTCGTACAAGAGTGTGCGATGGCGTTTTGGATTCCTCTTTCGCGCATGGCGGGTTGAATTCAGCATGCGTCGCGGCGCTGCACCAATGATCAATGAATGTGTCGCTTGATGCCTTGTGGCTCAAGCGCTCACAACTGCCTACCGTCATATCGTTGAGTTCCCCGCAGCCAAATACTCCCCCTTCAGTCGCATGTGGCACCAGCAGGCGAAGGCGGAGCTTGCGAAGGCCAGGCTTTCGCCGATCGCCAGGCGGTTGTTGGAGTTGCTGAGGAGCGTCAATGAGAAAAAGAAAAGGCAGGCGATGTAGGCGTGCCATGCGGCGCGCGGGATGATGCCGGCCTTGCGGGCGCGCCAGACGGCGCGGATGAAGATGGCGAGCATGAAGCCCATGATTGCCGCACCGAACAGGCCGTAGCGCACTAGGATTTCCAGATAGCCGTTGTGCAGCAGCGTGTACTGGACATGCGAGTAGCGCGTCTCGGCCCAGCGTTCGAGCCAGCGGTTGCCCCAGCCGAAAATCGGTGCGGAGGAAAAGACCTCCCAGCTGTTCGACCAGAGCTGCAGGCGCTCGTCCATCGATACCGGCGTATTGCTGGAACTGATGGCGTTCGAAACCACGCCGCCCATCTCATGGCCGTTCGCCACATTTTCGACCATCGAAATGGCTGCCGACACAGTTGGGCCGGCCGTCTTGTCGAGATTGTGCCTGACACCATAGATGCCGGCGATCAACACGGCTGCGACGGCGATGATGATGATGACGCCGCTCTTCAGGCGCAAATAGGTGAGCGTAATGAGCGCCAGGACAGGCAGTGTTATGCCGAGTGCCAGCCAGACGCCTTTCGATTTGGCGCCGTAGATGGCGATGAAACAGAGCGCGAAGATGAAGGGCGAAACGATATAGGCGAAGCGGGCGATCCGGCGGTCGCTCGATTTGTCCGTCAGGTAGTGCAGCAGCCAGAACAGGGTGAAGATCACGATCATGCCGCAGGCAACGGCGCCGTGGATCTGGTTGTTCATGATCAACGGCCGGATGGTTTCGCCGGCAAAGACCTCGCGCAGATGCTGGGTGGCGACCAGCATGATAAGGACCATTGCGAAATAGGCCGCGACGATCTTCTCCATCAGCTCTTCATAGAGCAGGAAGGCGACGCCCATGATGGGGAAGAAGAAGGGAAAGGCATAGAGCCAGTCCGAGGCGCCGATATCGTGTTGCGGCGTCAGCCAGAAGGTGATGAAGAACCGCGCCATGACATAGAAGGCCCAGCCCATGCAGAGCCAGCCGATCCAGTCCGTGCGCGGCCGTATGGGCGCCTTCATGTAATAATAGAGGGCGATCAGGGAGAGGAGCGCCGTCGCATAGCGATAGGCGTCGCTCTCGACCACGGTCGGCGAGGCGACCAGCAGCCAGAGAATGCCGCCGATGACGGCGACCGGTTTCGTCAAGCTGCTCCCAGCCTTTGTGACGCCGATCGGCTCGGCTGCAAGGTCAGCATGCGGATTGTTCATGCGCGAGTCGTCCAATGTCGTCCGCCTTCGTCCAGAATCGGTTCATCATCCGGCATTTCTCGCCCCCATGACGGCCCCTATGGTCGCAAAAGGGCAGGAATACGGCAATTTTCCCATGCCGATGCGCCAACGATGTCGATTTCGCCGATTGTATGTTAATGAGCAACTCCGTCGCGCCGGACCACTTTCAGGGCTGTCAGGAAAATGATCTTGAGGTCGAAGAAAAAAGAGCGGCGGCGCAGATAATCTTCGTCCAGCGCCACCTTCTCGGGGATCGGCAGTTCGTCGCGGCCGTTGACCTGGGCCCAGCCGGTCAGGCCTGGCAGCAAAGCATCGACACCGCGCTCCGTGCGCAGGGCTATGAGGTCGTGCTGATTGAACAGCGCCGGGCGTGGGCCGACGATGCTCATCTCGCCTTTCAGGATGCACCAGAGCTGCGGTAGCTCGTCGAGGCTCGACTTGCGCAGGAAGGAGCCGATGGGCGTCAGATAGATATTCGGGTCCTTCAGCAGATGGGTCGCGACCGCCGGCGTATCTGTGCGCATGCTGCGAAATTTCGGCATGCGGAAGATCTTATTTTTCCGGCCGACCCGATCCGACCAATAGAGGATCGGACCCGGCGAGGTCAGCCGCACTGCGAGAGCAACGATCAGGATCGGAATGAAAAAGATGATGGTCGCGGCGAGAGCGGCGAGAAAATCGAAAAGGCGCTTGGCGATCGTATAAAGCATCGTCTCTTGTCGTTGCATCGCCCTCTGTTCTAAGGGTGATGAAGGTCGTCAATGCTCCGTCCATCTCATATCGCGATTTCAAGCACAACTATCCCCGGAAAGATTCCCCGCCCTTGTTCCGAGCGGATATCCCGTGCAAAGCATGTCTCCGCTATTCATGGTGCGGAAAAAGCGGAGGCAGTGCGCGGATGATCCTGGTAACGGGTGCGACGGGTTTTGTCGGACAGGCTCTGTGCACGGAGCTTTCCCGCCGGCGGATGGATTATCGGCCGGTCAGTCGCAACTTCCGCCCGGGCTTCGTCGCCATCGGGGCTATGGATAGCCACACGGATTGGTCCGATGCACTTGCTGGCGTCGATACCGTCATGCATCTGGCGGCCCGCGTCCATGTCATGAACGAGAGTGCCGCCGATCCGTTGGCCGCATTTCGCGCCGTCAATGTCAATGCAACGGTCAACCTGGCGCGACAGGCCGCAGGCGCCGGCGTGAAGCGCTTCGTCTTCCTGAGCTCGATCAAGGTCAACGGCGAGGGAACAGTAGCGGGAAAGCCCTTCAGGGCCTCGGACGTGCCGCATCCGGAAGATGCCTATGGCCGCTCGAAGCTGGAGGCGGAGACGGCCCTGCTCGCGATATCAGCGGAAACGGGGATGGAGGTCGTCATCATTCGGCCGCCGCTCGTCTATGGTCCCGGCGTTAAGGCGAATTTCGCAAGCCTGATGAAATGGGCCGCACGACCGTTTCCCTGGCCGTTCGGTGCGGTTCGAAACCGCAGGTCGCTCGTTTATGTCGGCAATCTCGTCGATTTCATGCTGCTCTGCGCGAAGCATGCGTCCGTCGGTAACCGCGTCTTCCTGGTCAGTGACGGCGAAGATCTTTCGATCGGCCAGCTGATCGCCAAACTATCCCTGTCGAGGGGGCGTAAAGCCTTGATGCTGCCGGTGCCACCCGTGTTGCTCGAGGGACTTGCGGCGCTGCTGGGGCGTCGAGCCGCCGCGCAGCGGCTGCTTGGCTCGCTTCAGGTCGATATCGGCGAGACGCGGGCGCTCACCGGCTGGTCGCCGCCTTACTCGGTCGAAGAAGGATTGGCGGCCACGGTCGCCGGTGCCGGGGCGAGTTGAGCTGGCCTTTCGGCCTTACAGGCTCCATACCGAATGACCTTCCAGCAGAGGATTGGCTCGATCGAGCGCCGCCTTCACGTCGACGACGACACCGTTCTCGCTCAAGAGATCGAGGATCTGGGCGGCCCCTTCGGCCAAATAGGATTTGTGGGGAACGGCAAGCACGAGGGCATCCAGCTTGTCGAAATCCTGCAGTTCTTTGAGCTTTATGCCATATTCTTCTTCAGCTTCCGAATGGCTTGCCATCGCATCGTGCACCAGCGGCTCCAGGCCGAACTGATGCAGTTCGCTGATAATGTCGGGAACGCGGCTGTTGCGCAGGTCGGGTACATTTTCCTTGAAGGTCAGCCCGAATATGCCGATGCGCGCCCCGTTGATCGGCTTTTTCGCCGCGACCAGCATCTTGATGAGTTTCTGGGCAATGAAGGCGCCCATGCCGTCATTGATGCGGCGCCCGGAGAGAATGACTTCCGGGTGGTAGCCGAGCTCTTCCGCCTTGGCCGTCAGGTAATAGGGATCGACGCCGATGCAGTGACCGCCGACCAGGCCGGGAGTGAAGGGCAGGAAGTTCCATTTGGTCCGCGCCGCCTTCAGCACGTCGGCCGTGCGGATATTCATTTTCTCGAAAATGATCGAAAGCTCATTCATCAGTGCGATGTTGACGTCGCGCTGGGTATTCTCGATCACCTTGGCGGCTTCGGCCACCTTGATGCTGGGGGCGCGGTGGATGCCGGCCTCGACCACGGCACCATAGATGGCGGCGATCCTTTCCAGCGTTTCCGCATCATCGCCGGCGACGACCTTCACGATGCGCTCGAAGGTGTGTTCCTTGTCGCCGGGATTGATGCGCTCCGGCGAATAGCCGACATGGAAATCCTCGCCCTGACGCAGCCCGGAAACCTCCGCCAGCACCGGGCCGCAGACGTCTTCGGTGACGCCGGGATAGACTGTGGATTCGTAGACGACGATCGAACCCTTGCGCAGAACCTTGCCCACCGTGCGGGAGGCCGAAATCATAGGCCGCAGATCCGGCTGCCGGTTCTGGTCGATCGGCGTCGGCACGGCGACGATAAAGATATTGCGATCCCTGAGATCCTCAATCTCGCTGCTGATGCGCAGTCCGCTCGACCGCAGCCGTTCGGTGGAAACCTCCCGGGTATCGTCCTCGCCCGCCTTCAGCGCGGAGACACGGGAGGCCTTTATGTCGAAGCCAACGACATCATGGAATTTTTCGGCAAGCGCAATCGCGACGGGCAGGCCCACATAACCGAGGCCGATAACGGCAATTTTTTCGTTCAACACAACATACCTCGAACACTCCGCCTGAATTAGCCCGAATACGAAGCGGATGTCAGCGCTTAATATTTGCCTTCAGGATCATTTCAGCTGTGGGTCGCATGAATGTGATGACCGGTCAGCGGCTTTGCAATGGCCCGGGCGTATAGCCTTATCGCATATTGCGCCTCAGCTTTGACGCAGATGCATAGGATGCCTATCGAAACTTTCTGGCTTCGACCCCATTTATTTGGGTGAGACCTAATTTTTTCGGAAAGCGTGGTTCGCAATGCGAAACAGCTATCTCAAACATCTACGCACCCAGCGCGAGCAGCTTGAAGCCAAGCTCGAGCTGCATATAGCCCGCTATTGTTTCGGCGACGAAGAGGTGGACGACGGCACGGAGGCGGAGCTGCGGCAACGCATCGCGGAACTGTCTGATGAAATCACCGAACTTGAAACCCAATGGGGTGAATAGTCGGACGATTGCTGAACGCAGTCGCTGCCTTGCGAGCTTCGGTCGGTACTCGGTGCGATAGAGGGTGCAAGGAAGTCCTGTACGGGATTCAGTTGCCAATCCGCGAAGGGTGGATTGGCGAAGCGAGCCGCCGAATCCGTGGATACCGGTGCTTGGCAGGCCGAAAACGGCTGGCCAGCCGCGCAGGCTCCGGCCTTTATCAGGTCGTCAGCGGAGGCTTGATCGGTCATCAGCCTGATTTTCATCGCTTCATCCGGCGTAAGCAGCCGTATCGAACTCGGAGCGGCACTCATTGCCATGTCGAGGATCGACCGATCGATGCCCATTTCCTTGAAGTAAGCGAGAAATTTTGATCGCTGTGATTTCGACAGCGTCGTGCTGTCGCGCAGCCCGATAAACTTGCGGCTGATTTCCTGGCGACTGATGAGGCGCTTCTTGCCGTTAACGATCTGATATTTCATCCGGTAGAGTATCCGCTCCCGATCATAGGTCGTCTTGACTTGATGCACGCCTACGATACCGAAAGGGCTGATGACGCGTCTGACGCCGGCGGCCAGTACGAAAGGGCAGGCCGAGAAACATCTGGCGCCAGCGGAATAGACGACGCCTTTTGCGCCGGCGTGCCAGCCATCGCCACAGAGTGGCTGGTCGTTCGGGCAGGATCGAAGTCTCGTGCCGCCCACCGCCACCGACAGGCCGCGCTTTCGGATGATCTCCCCCATTTCCATCGCAGCCGCTACATTTCCGCCGGGCGAGTTCACGATTATGGGCAGCTTCCTGCTGCCGATACTGGCCAGAAGTTTGCGCAGATCGCCAGGAGATTTCGCATCGATCATGCCTTCTGCGGCAATCCAGTCGACGCAGCCCTCGGGTCGACAGCTGCCGGAGCCGGGATCGGCATGGACCAGCATGAACTGCATGGGTGCGCCCGGTACCTGAGCTGCTGCCATCGGCGCCAAGGTAAAGAGCGCTAGTCCTGCTGCAGCCCCTAGCCGACAGTTTTGGACAAGGAGGCGCGCAAGATGCGAGAAAACTACTGGAATCATGAAGCGATGCCTCCCAGCATCTTTGTGACAGACGGCCAGTAAAACACAACTCCGTTAAGCAAGTCGATGCAACCTTATCTGCAGCATGCCGTCGCCGTCCGGTTGGCGTTCCACGGCGGTGTTTCGTTTCGCGGCCACGCAAGTATCTCGACATTGACGGCTGTTCGGCGCGATAAGGTCGGAGACGATAAAAGCGCGCGAGGAGCCGATGAAGTCGAGCCTGCCTACACTTCTGAGCATCAATGGCGGTTATGTCGATACCGCCGGGTTCCTTGCCCTGCATGGACTGTTCACAGCGCATGTGACGGGCAATTTCGTCACGCTTGGCGCTTCCCTGGCGCTTGGAACCTCGGGTGCGCTGGCCAAGCTTCTGGCGCTGCCGACCTTCTGTGCCATCGTCATCCTCGCACGTCTCATTGGCGGCGAGCTCTCGCGGCGCAATCTGCCGACGCTGCGGATCATCCTGACGCTGAAATTCCTGCTACTCGCGTTTGCGGCGATCCTCGCTTTGCGCTTTGGCCCGTTCGGCGATGGAGATGGCTGGCAGCCGCTTCTGATAGGCATGACGCTTGTCGCCGCCATGGCCATTCAGACGACGGCGCACCGCATTCACCTCGGCTCGACGCCGCCGACGACGATGATGACGGGCACGACGACGCAGATCATGATCGACATCGCCGATCTGCTGCGAGGCGCCAAGGCGGAGGAAAAAGCGGCAATGAAAGCGCGGCTGGGCCGCATGGGGACTGCGGTCGGGCGGTTTTGCCTTCGGTTGTGCGCTGGCGGCGGCGCTATTCTTGTTTGTCGGCATGGCCTGTTTCCTGCTGCCGCCGGTTCTGGCGCTTGCGGGAATTCTCATGCATACCGGCAAGGTGGAGGTGAAGCCGGCTTAGCTTTCGGCCTGGGCTTGCTCTTGATACTACCAATCTTGCTCCTTTCTTGCGCCTTGCAAGTCGGCTACAGCTCTCTAAGTGTAACCGTCGGATCGAACTGGTCCGTCGCGCTTTAGGCGGCAAATCCTTGTGAGTTAAGAAGGGATGGTCATGGCAGGAGAAACGGTGCTTGTGGTCGGCGGAGCCGGATATATCGGTTCGCACACATGTCTGGATCTGGCGAACAAGGGGTTCAAGCCCGTCGTCTACGACAATTTCTCCAACGGTCATCGTGAATTCGTCAAATGGGGTCCCGCCGAGGAAGGCGATATCCGCGATCGCGCCCGTCTCGACGAGGTGCTGGCCAAGCACAAGCCCGCCGCCATCCTGCATTTCGCCGCGCTGATCGAGGTCGGCGAGTCGGTCAAGGATCCCGTTTCTTTCTATGAAAACAACGTCATTGGCACGCTGACCCTGCTTTCGGCAGCCCAAGCGGCCGGTGTGAAGGCTTTTGTCTTTTCCTCGACTTGCGCGACCTACGGCCTGCCGCAGAGCGTGCCGCTGGATGAAAGCCACCAGCAGGTGCCGATCAATCCCTACGGCCGCACAAAATATATCGTCGAGCAGGCGCTCGCCGATTACGACCAGTACAAGGGGCTGCGCTCCGTCATCCTGCGCTATTTCAACGCCGCCGGCGCCGATTTCGAGGGGCGCATCGGCGAGTGGCATACGCCGGAAACCCATGCGATCCCGCTCGCCATCGACGCCGCCCTTGGCCGTCGCCAGGGCTTCAAGGTCTTCGGCAGCGATTATGATACGCGCGACGGTACCTGCGTGCGCGACTATATCCATGTGCTCGATCTTGCCGATGCCCATGTCCGTGCCGTGGAATACCTGCTTAATGGTGGCGATTCCGTCGCGCTCAATCTCGGCACGGGCACGGGAACGACGGTGAAGGAGCTGCTGGGCACGATCGAAACCGTGTCGAACCGTCCGTTCCCGGTTGAATATGTCGGCCGTCGCGAGGGCGATTCGACGACGCTGGTCGCCAACAACGACAAGGCCCGCGATATTCTCGGCTGGTCGCCGCAATATGATCTGACCGAGATCATCCAATCGGCCTGGAACTGGCATGCCAAGTCCAACCAGCACTGAACGGCGCTCTGTCGCCGGTGTTGGGAGTAAACGCCCGAACGTCCTGCTGATCTCAGCCGATCAATGGCGGGGAGATTGTCTCTCCGCCGTCGGGCATGAATGTGTAAAGACGCCGAATGTCGATGCGCTGGCGAAGGAAGGCGTGCTGTTCCGGCGGCATTATGCCGGAACGGCGCCCTGTTCGCCGGCGCGGGCGACGCTCTATACCGGCCTCTATCAGATGAACCATCGCGTTTGCCGCAATGGTTCGCCATTGGACGCACGTTTCGACAATATCGCGCTTGCCGCACGCCGGGCCGGCTATGATCCGACGCTGTTCGGCTATACCGACGCCGCACAGGATCCGCGTGACCGCGATCCCCATGATCCGCATCTGACGACCTATGAGGGCGTGTTGCCGGGCTTTACGGCGCGGCAGCTTCTGCCTGAACATGAGAAACAATGGCTCTCCTGGCTGCGGTCGCGCGGCCATGCCAATGCCATCAGCCGCAATATTCATATTCCGGTCGGCGCCGAGCCCGGCGAAATTTCCAACAATGCGCCCGCCTATTCCAAGGACGAGACGCAGACAGCCTTTCTGGCGGGCGAGTTCATCCGCTGGCTCGGCGAACAGGATCAGCCCTGGTTCGCGCATGTTTCGTTCCTCCGGCCGCATCCGCCTTTCTCGGTGCC
Organism: Rhizobium sp. WW22; assembly: GCF_047041135.1. Taxonomy (NCBI): domain Bacteria; kingdom Pseudomonadati; phylum Pseudomonadota; class Alphaproteobacteria; order Hyphomicrobiales; family Rhizobiaceae; genus Rhizobium; species Rhizobium sp. WW22. The sequence goes on along the minus strand of NZ_CP178198.1, from coordinate 3,281,629 downwards.
GGAGCCTTATAACCGCATGTTTTCGGCGGCTGACGGCCCGGCTTTCGCGCGCGCCGCCGATCGCGAAGCGGAAATGACAGCGCATCCGCTGCTCGCTTTCGGCCTGCCGCTGATCGGCAAGGGCGGCTTCATCTATGGCGGCAAGGGCTCCATCGATGAGTGGACGCCGGAGGATTTTGCGGCGATCCGCGCCATCTATTACGGCATGATCGCCGAGGTTGACGCGCAGCTTGGCCGGATCTGGCAGGCATTGAAGGACGCCGGCGCCTGGGACGACACCGTCATCGTCTTTACCTCCGACCATGCCGAGATGATGGGCGACCACTGGATGCTCGGCAAGGGCGGCTTTTTCGACGGCAGCTATCATGTGCCGCTCGTTATTCGTGATCCCTACCAGCCCGCCATGTATGGCCGGCAGGTAGAGCATTTCACCAGTGCCGCGGATATTTTCCCAAGCCTGTGCGAACGGCTCGGCATCGCGCCGGCAAACCATGTCGATGGCGAAAGCCTGCTGCCGTTCCTCGCAGGATCCCAACCAATTCACTGGCGCGATGCCGCCTTCTGGGAGTTCGATTTTCGCGATATCGCCGAGGGTGTCCCGGAGCGGCATTTCGGCTTACGATCGAATGCCTGCAATCTGGCCGTCGTGCGCGATGAGCGTTTCAAATATGTCCATTGCGCCGGGCTTCCGCCGCTGCTCTTCGATCTGGCGAAGGATCCGACGGAGCTTTCCAATGTCGCCAATGACAGCGCCTACGCGGCGATCAGGCTTGCCTACGCCGAAAAGCTGCTTTCTCTTCGGGCGGAGCATCTGGACCAGACGCTCGCCTATACGGAGCTGACGGAAAAAGGGCCGGTGTCGCGCCGGCCCTGAATAATTTTAGCCGAGTGCACCGAGGTAGTTCATCTTACCCACCGCCAGGCCGCGGCTGCGCAGAATGTCGTGCGCCGTCGTCACGTGGAAGAAGAAGTTCGGCAGCGCGAATTTCGCCAGATAATCTTCACCTTTGAAAACGATCTTGTTGCCTCCCGGCGCGATCGTTACTTCCCGCGTGTCACTGCCTTCCATCGTGGCCGGGGTGATCGTCGCCAGGAAATCCTGCGTTTTCTTCAGACGTTCGCGCAGGTCTGCGACCGTCGTCTCGTTATCTTCGAAACGCGGCGCATCGATGCCGGCGAGACGGGAAATGGTAAGCTTCGCAGTATCGGAAGCGCGCTGATATTGGCCGGAAAGCGGCAGCATGTCGTCGATCAAGCGCGCGGAAACGAGCTCCTCCGCCTCAATGCCTTTTTCCGCCGCATGGGCTTCGATCTTGTCGAGATAGGCCGAAAGGTTTTGCAGGCCGCGTTGAAAGATCGGGACCGAGAAACTGTACATCGAGGGCATGCGTGTTCTCCATTGCGGGGCCGCGGCGCGGCTGGTTGGTTTGCCGACATTCTATTCCGTTCCCATGTCGATGGAATAACCATTCCATGGTGTCGGCGCCTGTATGTAGGGTTTGGCCGCCGTTTCTTACAGCAGCAGAGACGAGAAACTCGTCGTGGCCTGCGCCCCTCTCGGGGGCGAGAATTTGCTGTTGACCTTTGTCTTGAAAAATGGAATGAATATTCCGGATAAAGAATTTTACGGTTTGTTTGTTCCGTTTTCGATATGGCTGCCATGGGAGTGACAGCCGATTGAATAAAGGCCCCGCGGTCGAAACCGGGGGCTCCGGCATTCAGGAGGGGTGTGGCCGGGCACCGTATCTGGGAGGAAAACATGAAGAAATTTATCCTTGGCTCTGCGATGGCACTTCTGCTGTCGACCGCTGCCCACGCCCAAACCATCGGCGTTTCGATGGCCCTGTTCGACGACAACTTCCTGACGGTTCTGCGCAATGGCATGCAGGATTACGCCAAGGACAAGGGCGTGACGCTGCAGGTCGAAGACGCCCAGAACGACATCGCCAAGCAGCAGAGCCAGATCCAGAACTTCATCGCCAGTAAGGTCGATGCCATCATCGTGAATCCGGTCGATACCGACGCGACGGCCGCGATTTCCAAGCTTGCCGCCGATGCCAAGATCCCGCTCGTCTACGTTAACCGCGAGCCGGCAAACGTCGATAGCCTTCCGGACAAGCAGGCTTTCGTCGCCTCCAACGAACAGGAATCCGGTACGCTGGAGGCCAAGGAAGTCTGCCGGTTGCTTGGCGGCAAAGGCAAGGCCGTCATTATGATGGGCGAGCTTTCCAACCAGGCTGCCCGCATGCGCACCAAGGACGTCCATGATGTCGTGGCGACCGATGAGTGCAAGGGCATCAAGATCGTCCAGGAACAGACCGCCAACTGGCAGCGCACCCAGGGTGCTGACCTGATGACCAACTGGCTCTCCAGTGGCATCGAATTCGATGCCGTCATCTCCAACAACGACGAAATGGCGATCGGCGCCATCCAGGCGCTGAAGGCGTCCGGCAAGTCGCTGGACAAGATCATCGTTGCCGGCGTCGACGCCACGCAGGATGCGCTTGCCGCGATGCAGGCCGGCGACCTGAAGGTCACCGTGTTCCAGGATGCTGCCGGCCAGGGCAAGGGTGCGGTGGACGCCGCACTCAAGCTCGCCAAGGGCGATAAGATCGAGAAAAAGGTCTACATCCCCTTCCAGCTCGTCACCCCGACCAACGTCAAGGACTTCGTCAAGAAGAACTGACGACGAGAGTGATTGACGGATGCGGGCTTGAAAGCCCGCATCCTTTGAAATCCGATCTGCCCGGGAGGGAAAAATGGTTGTGAGCCCATCCACCATGGCGGCGGTGCGCGCCAGCGGCGTTGTCCCCAATGCCGCCTATCTGCTGAGCGCCGAAGGCATCCGCAAGGAATTTCCCGGCGTGGTCGCCCTGGACGACGTTTCCTTCCGCCTGAAGCGCGGGACGGTGCATGCGCTGATGGGCGAGAATGGCGCGGGCAAGTCGACGCTGATGAAGATCCTTGCCGGCATTTATATTCCCGATCAGGGCGAGGTACGTCTCAAGGGCGTCGAAATCCGGCTGAAGTCACCGCTCGACGCGCTGGAAAACGGCATTGCCATGATCCATCAGGAACTGAACCTGATGCCCTTCATGACGGTTGCCGAGAACATCTGGATCCGGCGTGAGCCGAAGAACCGGTTCGGTCTCGTCGATCACGCGGAGATGAGCCGCAAGACCGAGGAGCTCTTCCAGCGCCTCAACATTTCCATCGATCCCGAGATCCAGGTGCGCGAGCTTTCGGTCGCGAGCCGGCAGATGGTCGAAATTGCCAAGGCGGTTTCTTATAATTCCGACGTGCTGATCATGGACGAGCCGACCTCGGCGCTCACCGAGCGTGAGGTGGCGCATCTCTTTCAGATTATCCGCGACCTGCGCGCCCAGGGCATCGGCATCGTCTATATCACCCACAAGATGAACGAGTTGTTCGAGATCGCCGACGAATTCTCGGTGTTCCGCGACGGCAAATATATCGGCACGCACGCTTCGACCGATGTGACCCGCGACGACATCATCCGCATGATGGTCGGCCGCGAGATCACGCAGATGTTCCCCAAGGAAGAGGTGCCGATCGGCGAAACCGTGCTGTCGGTCAAGGATTTGAGCCTCGACGGCGTCTTCTCCAACGTGTCCTTCGACGTCAGGGCTGGCGAAATTCTCGGCGTGGCCGGGCTTGTCGGATCGGGCCGGTCGAATGTCGCCGAAACCATCTTCGGCGTGACGCCCGCCTCGTCCGGCACGATCGAGCTTTTCGGCAAGAAGACCGAGATTTCCTCGCCGGCCGCAGCGATCCGCCACCGCATGGCCTTCCTCACGGAAGACCGCAAGGATACGGGCTGCCTTCTCATCCTCAGCGTGCTGGAGAACATGCAGGTCGCGGTGCTGCATGACCAGTTCGTGCGCGGCGGCTTCGTGCAGGAAGGCGCGATCGAAGAGGCCTGCGAGGAGATGGCTAGAAAGTTGCGCGTCAAGACGCCGAACCTTGATGAGCGCATCGAAAATCTTTCCGGCGGCAATCAGCAGAAGGCGCTGATCGGCCGGTGGATGCTCACCAATCCCCGCATTCTGATCCTGGACGAGCCGACGCGCGGCATCGATGTCGGCGCCAAGGCGGAGATCCATCGTCTCGTCACCGAAATGGCGCGCAACGGCGTCGCCGTGATCATGATCTCCTCGGAAATGCCCGAGGTGCTCGGCATGAGCGACCGCATCATGGTCATGCATGAAGGGCGGGTCACCGGCTTCCTGGATCGCGCGGATGCAACTCAAGTGAAGGTGATGGAGCTGGCCGCGCAGTGACGCCGCCAATCATCGCAAGGGAGGACTGAACCATGGTTAGCAAAGTTGCAGAGGCGGCCGCTCCGGCAGTCACACGGCCAAGACGTCGCCGCGTGCCGCCCGAACTCGGCATCTTCCTGGTGCTGATCGGCATCGCGCTTCTCTGCGAGATCCTCGGTTGGATCTTCGTCGGCCAGAGCTTCCTGATGAACCTGCAGCGCCTGAAGATCATGATCCTGCAGGTGTCGGTCATCGGCATCATCTCGGTCGGCGTGACGCAGGTCATCATCACAGGCGGCATCGATCTGTCGTCAGGCTCCGTCGTCGGGCTGACCGCCATGGTCGCTGCGAGCTTTGCCCAGTCGTCGACCTGGGCGAGGGCCGTCTATCCCGCACTGACCGATATGCCCTTCTTCGTGCCGATCGGCATCGGCCTGCTCATCGGCCTCCTTGCCGGCTTTATCAACGGGCAGCTGATCACGAAGACGAAGATTCCGCCCTTCATCGCGACGCTTGGTATGATGGTCTCAGCCCGCGGCCTGTCCAAGCTCTACACCAAGGGCCAGCCGATCTCGGGCCTCACCGATCAGTTCAATTTCATCGGTTCCGGCATCTGGCCCGTCATCGTTTTCCTGATCATCGCAATCGCCTTCCACATCGTGCTGCGCTACACACGCTACGGCAAGTTCACCTACGCGATCGGCGCCAACGTGCAGGCGGCGCGCGTGTCGGGCATCAATGTCGAGGCGCATCTGGTCAAGGTCTATGCGATCGCCGGGCTTCTGGCGGGCCTTGCCGGCATCATCACCGCCGCCCGCGTGCAGACGGCGCAGGCCGGCATGGGCGTCAATTATGAGCTGGATGCGATCGCAGCTGCTGTCATCGGCGGCACGTCGCTGACCGGCGGCGTCGGCCGCATCGCCGGTACTGTGATCGGCACCGTCATTCTCGGCGTGATGATCTCCGGCTTTACCTTCCTCAACGTCGATGCCTATTACCAGGAAATCGCCAAGGGCTTCATCATCGTCGCGGCCGTTGCCATCGACGTCTACCGCCAGAAGAAGCGGGCCAAGCGCTGAAATGCCCGACACATCATCAGCGTTGTAAAGCATGCCTTCAAGGCGGGGTGTTTGCCCCGCCTTTTTCCATTCGAATATGCAGTTCCATGCAAATGCAAATTTTTTTCATTTGGGTATGGCGAATCCTGTCAGCTTTTCTATTCTGGCCGCTTTCCATTCGCTCGCTCGAGCGCTTCGTCCGGGATAGACAATGCAAGCCGTATTCGATGGTCACAACGACGTTCTCTTGAGGCTCTGGCATCACGCGCGCGACGGCGCCGATCCGGTTGCCGAATTCAGGGATGGGACGTCGAGCGGCCATATCGATGCCCCGCGAGCGCGCGCTGGGGCTTTGGCCGGCGGCCTCTGCGCCATTTACATTCCGTCGGGCATCTCGTCTTCGCCGATCCCGATAGCAACGGCCACTATGCCACGCCTTTGGCGGCTCCGTTGGAACGTGCGCCTTCCCTGGATATCGCTCTCGAAATGGCGGCGATCGCGCTGCGGCTCGACCGCGCCGGCGCCTGGAAGCTCTGCCGCTCCACCGCCGAGATTCGCGATTGCATGGAGAAAAGAATTTTCGCGGCCGTGATGCATATGGAAGGCTGCGAAGCGATCGACGCCGATCTCGTCGCACTTGAAACCTTCTATGCGGCCGGCCTGCGTTCGCTCGGCCCTGTCTGGAGCCGCAACAACGTCTTTGCCCATGGTGTGCCCTTCGCTTATCCGAGCTCCCCGGACACGGGACCTGGCCTGACCGACGCCGGCTTTGCGCTAGTCCGCGCCTGCAACCAGCTCGGTATCCTGGTCGATCTCGCGCACATCACCGAGAAAGGCTTCTGGGATGTGGCGAAGACCTCGGATCAGCCGCTGGTCGCGAGCCACTCCAATGCGCATGCGCTGACGCCTGTCGCGCGCAACCTCACCGACAAGCAGCTCGATGCTATCAAGGAGAGCCGCGGAATCGTCGGCCTCAACTATGCGACGGCGATGTTGCGCGACGATGCGCGCTCGGATGCCGATACGCAGCTCGAGGCGATGGTGCGGCATGTCGATCATCTCGTCGGCCGCCTTGGCATCGATTGCGTCGGCCTCGGATCGGATTTCGACGGCGCCACGATTCCGGCTGAGATCGGCGATGCCGCAGGCAATCAGAAGCTGATTGAAGCCCTTCGGAACGCTGGTTATGGTGAGGCCGATCTTGTAAAGCTGTGCAGGGAGAACTGGCTTCGCGTCCTGGCGTCCGCTTGGAAGGAAGGCAGCCGTTCGAGTGCGTCCTGAATATTGCGTAGAGTTTAAAAAAGGGGAATGAAAACAATGATGATGACCAAGATGAACCGCGGTTTGCGGGCACTGTCTGCCGGCGTGGCTCTCTCGCTTCTGCTGATGGCGGCGCCGAACGCTTATGCTGCGACGCCCAAGGACACGCTGGTCGAGGGCTTTGCCTTCGATGATATTCTGAGCATGGATCCGGCCGAAGCCTATGAACTGTCGGCTGCGGAAATCACCGGCAACACCTATAGCCTGCTGGTCCGTCTCGACATCAACGACACGTCCAAGATCAAGGGTGACCTCGCCGAGAGCTGGTCGGTTTCCGACGATCATCTGACCTATACGTTCAAGCTGAAGCCCGGCCTGAAGTTTGCGTCCGGCAATCCGATCACGGCTGAAGACGTTGCATGGTCCTTCGAGCGTGTCGTCAAGCTCAACAAGAGCCCGGCCTTCATTCTCACGCAGTTCGGCATCACGGGCGACAACGTGACGGAAAAGGCCAAGGCAACCGATGCGAACACCTTCACCTTTACCGTCGACAAGCCTTATGCGCCGAGCTTCGTGCTGAACTGCCTGACGGCAACCGTTGCCGAAGTGGTCGACAAGAAGCTGGTCCTGCAGCATGTAAAGCCGGCAACGCCGACTGCCGATTACAAATATGACAACGACTTCGGCAACAGCTGGCTGAAGACCGGCTTTGCCGGTTCCGGTCCGTTCAAGCTGCGTGAATGGCGCGCCAACGAGGCCGTCGTGTTGGAGCGCAATGACAATTACTACGGCGAAAAGGCGAAGCTGAACCGCGTCATCTATCGTTTCATGAAGGAAAGCTCGGCACAGCGCCTGGCGCTTGAAAACGGCGATATCGATATCGCGCGTAACCTGTCTCCGACCGACCTTCAGGCTGTCGAGAAGAACGCGCAGCTCGCTTCGACCAGCGCGCCGAAGGGCACCATCTATTATATGAGCCTCAACCAGAAGAACGCCAATCTGGCCAAGCCGGAAGTGCAGCAGGCGTTCAAGTATCTGGTCGATTACGATGCCATCGGCAAGACGCTGATCAAGGGCATCGGCGAAATCCACCAGACCTTCGAGCCGAAGGGCATGCTCGGCTCGCTAGATGAAAACCCGTTCAAGCTCGACGTCGCCAAGGCCAAGGAATTGCTGGCCAAGGCAGGCCTGCCCAACGGCTTCTCGATCACCATGGACGTGCGCAGCATCGAGCCGGACACGGGCATCGCGACTGCGATCCAGCAGACGCTCGGCCAGGCTGGCATCAAGGTGGAGATCATCCCGGGTGACGGCAAGCAGAAGCTGACGAAGTATCGTGCCCGCAACCACGATATCTACTTCGGCAATTGGGGCCCGGATTATTGGGACCCCCATTCCAACGCCGATACTTTCACCACCAACGACGACAATTCCGATACCAGCAGCAACAAGACGCTGGTCTGGCGCAACACCTGGACCACTCCCGAACTGGAAAAGCTCGCCAAGGCTGCGCTCTTCGAAGGCGATGCGACCAAGCGTGGCGCCATGTATCAGGACATCCAGAAGAAATTCCTGGAAGCAAGCCCTTTCATCATCCTCTATCAGCAGACGGAAGTCGCCGGCTATCGCAAGGACGTGAAGGACTTCAAGCTTGGTCCGAGCTTCGACAACAACTTCGTCTGGCCGATCTCCAAGTGATGATCCGGCAGGACTAGGTCTTTGAGCACTGTCGAACGGAAAATGCAGGTGCGGCCCAAGAAGGGCCGTGCCGCTCCCTTTTTCATGGGGCTACTACGATTCCTCGTCGTGGCCGTCACCACCTATCTCGGTCTGCTGGCCGTCACCTTCTTCATCGGACGCGTCATACCGATCGATCCGGCGCTGGCGATCGCCGGCGATCACGCGCCGCAGCAGATATTGGAGCGCCTGCGGCGCGAGATGCATCTCGACCAGCCGCTTTATCTGCAGTTCTATTATTACCTCGTGAGCGCGCTCAGCGGCGATTTTGGTACGTCGGTTCTGACAACCAATCCGGTCATGGATGACATCAGGCGCGTCTTTCCGGCGACGATGGAGCTTGCAACGGTCGGCACGATCATCGGGGCCTTGTTTGGGGTTCCCTTCGGCGTACTTGCCGCGGTGCGCCGCAACAGCTTCATCGACCAGATCGTCCGCGTGATCGGCCTCGTTGGCTATTCCGTGCCAGTCTTCTGGCTGGCTATGGTTTCGCTCGTCATCTTCTATGCGAAGCTGAACTGGGTGGCCTATCCCGGCCGCATCGACATCGCCTATGAATATAGTTTCACGCCGATTACGGGCTTTTTCCTGCTCGACAGCGCTCTGCAGGGGCAATGGGATGTCTTCTGGGACGTGTTCCGCCACATCATCCTGCCGGCGTCTCTGCTCGGCTATTTCTCGCTTGCCTATATCAGCCGCATGACCCGCAGCTTCATGCTGAACGAACTGGGCCAGGAATATATCGTGGCCGCGCGCGCCAAGGGTCTTTCCGAAACGCGGGTAATCTGGGGGCATGCCCTGCGCAGCGCCGCTGTGCCGCTGATCACGGTAATCGCGCTCTCCTATGCCGGGTTGCTCGAGGGATCCGTGCTGACGGAGATCGTCTTCTCCTGGCCGGGCATCGGCTTCTACATCACCAGCTCGCTGCGTAATGCCGACATGAATGCCGTTCTCGGCGGCACGATCATCGTCGGCACGGTGTTCATCGGCATCAATCTGATTTCCGATCTTCTGTATCGGACGCTCGACCCAAGGACCCGACGCAAATGACTGTCGAGACCACCCAACCCAGCTTGAGGGACTGGCTGCTCTCCGATCGGCCGCAGTCGCGCCGGCAGGCGAGGCTAGGGCGCGCCTACGTCACCTGGCGGCAGTTTTCCGCCAATCGTCTGGCCGTGATCGGGCTCCTCATCATTATCGCCCTCGTGCTGGTGGCAGCACTTGCCGATGTCATCGCACCGCATTCGCCTGTTATCGGCGACCTGACCAATGCCTATCTGAAGCCCCCCGGCACGCCGGGCTATCTTCTCGGCACCGACGATCTCGGGCGCGATATCCTTTCGCGCCTCATCTACGGGTCGCGCTGGACGCTTTATATCGTTGTTCTGGTCGCGATCATCTCGGCGCCGATCGGGCTGATCATCGGCATGGTGTCGGGCTATCTCGGCGGCTGGGTGGATGTGATCCTGATGCGCATCACCGATATCTTCCTTGCCTTTCCGAAGCTGGTGCTGGCGCTTGCCTTCGCCGGCGCGCTCGGCGCGGGCATCGAGAATGCGGTCATTGCGATCGCCATCACCTCATGGCCACCCTATGCGCGCCTGGCGCGGGCCGAGACGATGACGGTGCGGCGTTCGGACTATATCGCCGCCGTGCAGCTTATGGGTGCCTCGCCGCTGCGTATCATCTTTCGCCATGTCATGCCGCTTTGCATCTCCTCGGTGATCGTCCGCGTTACGCTCGACATGGCCGGCGTCATCCTAACGGCCGCCGGTCTCGGTTTCCTCGGGCTCGGCGCGCAGCCGCCGCTGCCCGAATGGGGCGTGATGATCGCAAGCGGCTTCAAATACTATCTCGATCAATGGTGGGTGGCGGCCATGCCGGGCATTGCGATCCTCATCGTCAGCCTCGGCTTCAATCTGCTCGGCGATGGCCTGCGCGATGCGCTCGATCCTAAGGAGAGCGGCCAATGACGACACTTTTGACCGTGGAGAACCTCAAGGTTCGCTATCCGACCCGTACCGGCGTCATCGATGCGGTGCGCGGCGTGTCCTTCACGCTCGGCCGCGAGCGTCTTGGTATCGTTGGCGAGAGCGGCTCCGGTAAATCGCAGACCGGCCGCGCGATCATGGGGCTGACGCCGCCGCATGGCCTCGTCACCGCGGACAAGCTGAATTTCAGCGGCATCGACCTCCTGTCGATTTCGGCCAAGGAGCGCCGGTCGTTGCGCGGCAAGCGCATCGCCATGGTGCTGCAGGATCCGAAATATTCGCTCGATCCCGTCATGACCATCGGCCGGCAGATCACTGAGACCCTGCGTACGCATGAGAAGGTGAGCAAGGCCGAGGCGCGGGACCGCGCCATGGCCATGCTGGAAGCCGTGCAGATCCGCGATCCCGGCCGTGTCTACGGCCTACATCCGCACGAGGTCTCGGGCGGCATGGGCCAGCGCGTCATGATCGCCATGATGCTCATCGCCGGACCGGAGCTTTTGATTGCCGACGAGCCGACCTCGGCGCTCGATGTCACGGTGCAGCTCGATGTCCTCAAGATCATGGACAAGCTCGTCTCCGAGCGTGGCATGGGGCTGATTTTCGTCTCGCACGACCTGCGGCTGGTGTCGTCCTTCTGCGACCGGGTGATCGTCATGTATGCAGGCAAGGTCGTGGAAGAACTTAAGGCTTCCGAATTGAACAATGCCCAGCATCCCTATACGCGCGGCCTGCTGAACTGCATGCCCGTCATCGGCGAAAACCGGCATCCGCTACCGGTGCTCGACCGCAAGCCGGAGTGGGCGGCATGACGACAGCACTCGTAGTTGATGGCCTCAGTGTCGTCTATGACGGTTATTATGCGCTCGATGCCGTCGGCGTCGAGGTCAACAAGGGCGAATCCTTCGGCCTGGTCGGCGAGTCCGGTTCCGGAAAGTCGACGTTGCTGCGCGCCGTTGCCGGTCTTGCGCCCGTCACGGACGGCAAGATCCAGGTTGGCGGCGAGCAGCTGAAGGGCGCCAGGCGCAGCAAGGCCTTCTATCGCCAAGTGCAGATGGTGTTCCAGGATCCCTATGGCTCCCTGCATCCGCGCCAGACGATCGACCGGCTGCTGCTGGAGCCTCTGTCGATCCATGGGATCGGCGATGCCGAAACCCGGATCGCGAGAGCGTTGGATGAGGTGGGCCTCGGAACAGGTTTTCGCTTCCGCTATCCGCACCAGCTCTCCGGCGGGCAGCGCCAGCGCGTCGCCATTGCCCGCGCACTGATCGTCGAACCGTCGATCCTGCTGCTCGACGAGCCGACCTCGGCGCTCGATGCTTCGGTGCAGGCCGAAGTTCTGAACCTGCTCGAACAGGTGCGTAAAGACCGCCATCTGACTTTCGTGATGGTGAGCCACGATCTCGGCGTCGTCACCCACATGTGCGAGCGACTGGCCGTCATGCGCAACGGCGCTGTCGTCGAGAGATTGACCGCCAAGGAGCTTTCGGCGGGTGACGTGAAGGAAGATTACACGCGCAATCTGATGGTCGCCAGCAAAGGGTTTGTCCGCGGCTAAGCGGGCGGCACCTTGCGCCTTCGCCGCATTAACGAATGGGGCGGTTAAACACGACCAATCGTATAGACTATTGACACCTGCCGCAATTCTGTCATGATCTCGTTAATGGCAGTTAACTTTCGTGATCCCGATGACGGGTCAGACGTTAAGTGGAGGCAGGCATGTTTTTCATGGGTGGCATGACCATGGGCTATCTTCATCCGCCGGTGCCGGCGAAGCGGGAAGGTGCACGGTCTGCCACTCTTTCTGAGGAAAACAGCCGCCGTCAGGCCGGATCTGCCGAAGAGCAGACGGCCGATACCAGCGCCATCGAGCGTAGCTTGATTTGGGCCCGCCGCATTCTCTGCTGATTAGGCGTTGCCGATCTTTCGGGTCCTCGACTTCAAATGGTTTAATTTTTCTCGGCTCGCGTTCTGGACGGAAATTCATCTCTACCTAATTGATAGGATATGTATGAATATCCGTCCCGGGCTTGACCTGAGAGACATATAAGAAACGAACGGAGGCGACACATGGCGAATTTGGGTATTTCGAATACGCATGTGAATCGGTTCGATGTTTCCAAGCGCGCTGCGAATAAGCGGCAAAAGATTCAAACGGCTGTTCACGTCGTCCTGTTTTCGGCTGCATTCCTCTTTGTCGCGGCCATTGTTTGCGGCATCGTCGTTTAAGGTGGTGCCTTTGGAAGCGGCAGGGAATACTGCCGCTTGTTTGGCCGATTTCTCGGCGACCCCCGGTAAATTCCATTCAGTTTTCCTGGCATCATTTTGCTGCGCAAAGAAATTTGCTCGGCCGATAGAATGTGCCGTGTGAAAACAGTAAACTTCCCCCCAAATACGCTCGCGTAAGCGCTTGGCGCGTTGCCATTCGGCGGCTCGGCATGGTCGCCATGCTATTCCGTATTGCCTCTCTTTTCGGAGTGAAGGCGAATCGCTGCGATGGCATGACAGGGAGGATGTGTCTTGGCTCTGCGGGGTTGCCATTCACAGGCAGGTATGGCGCTCAGTTCTGCGCAGCTTCGAAAAGCGATGCGCTCCGACAGGAATTTGCGAATCTTTTTATGGGGTTCAGTTTAAGTTCATCTTCTGCGGGATATGGAGGATTCAATATGCCGAACCATGCTGAATTTCCGAAACGGGATGAATCAGCCCAGGGAGAATGCCTCATGACCTTGATCGATTGTCGTTGACCTCTGCGGATCGCTGCCGGAACGATCTGGTCGCGTATCCAGTTTCACGGACACCCTTTTGGATGATGACGAATAGTCGCCGCAATCTTTAAGAACGCCCCGTGAAATCTTCGCCTGTATAAGTTTGTTCTAAGCCGTCACTTCGAATTCACCCCCTTCGCCCGCCGGGAAGCGAAGCAAAAGGGTCCAAATGCGTGAATTCTTGCGTCGGGCAGGGCAAAAACGATAAAGGCGACAATGCCACTCACTCTGTTTGGACCCAGAACCCGAATCCATGACATCTCAAAATCTCTCCACCGTTACGCCGCGCGATTCTGATGCCAAGCAGATCGATCATAATGATGCGATCCGCGCCACCTATTTCTCCAATGAGCAGATAAAGGAATGCGGCGCGGCCTTCGCCCGCAACGGCGCGAAAACCAAGCTGCCAGGCTTTGCGCCCTTTGATTTCTTCGCCCGGCACAAGGAAAACGAGAAAGAGATCCTGCGCGTCTATCGCTCGGCCAATGCCGATGTCGATGCGGGGGAATCGATCACGCCGGCGGCCGAATGGCTGCTCGACAACCACTACGTCATCGAAGAGGCCATTCAGGAAGTCCGACGCGATTTTCCGAAGAAGTTTTATGACCAGCTGCAGACGCTGACCATCGACGGCATGGTTATGCCGCGCACCATGGCGCTTGCCTGGCTCTACGTCGCCCACACGCATAGCACCGTATCCAATCAGGGCCTGCTGGCGCTCGTCGAAGGTTTCCAGTCGGTGGAGATGCTGAAAATCGGCGAGCTTTGGGCTGTTCCCTCGCTGGTGCGCTATATCCTCGTCGAAAACCTGCGTCGCATTTCGAGCCGCGTCGAGCAGAGCCGTATCACCCGCAAGAAAGCGAATGCCGCCGTCGACGAGCTGATCCGTCTGAACGACGACGCCAAGGTCGCCGAGTTCCTGAAGACGCTTGAGCCCTATACCTCGGACAACACCTTCGCCACACAGTTCCTCTACCGTCTGCGCGACGGCTCGCATACGTCCGGCCTCGCCGTCACCTGGCTTGAGAAGCGGCTTGCCGAGGCGGGCACCGACGCCGAAAGCGTCATGATGGCCGAGCATAATCGCCTGTCATCCGGCAATGTGACGATGGGCAACATCATCAAGAGCCTGCGTCTCATCGACGATACCGATTGGTCCGTCTGGGTCGAAGAGGTCAGCGCCGTCGACAAGCTGCTCTGGGACGAGACCGACTACGCCAAGCTCGATCCCGGCTCGCGCAACAGCTATCGCCGCCGTATCGAAAAGCTCGCGCGCCGTTGCGACAAGACCGAAATGGAAATTGCCCAGATCGCCATGGCGATGACCGAAGCCGCCAAGGCATCGAGCGAAGGGCAATCGCGCGAGCCGAATATCGGCGACTTCATCATGGGCCAGCAGACGCAGAAGCTGGAGAAGGCGATCGGGTATCGTGTGCCCCTTTCGGTGAGCTTCGTGCGTCAGTGGCGCAAGCTCAACTGGCTGTCGATCGCAGCCCCGGTGTTGTTCCTGACCGTCGTGGCCCTCGGTATCGTCGGTTATTTCATGCTGCATGCCGGCATGGGCTGGGCAGAGACCATCCTCTTGCTCCTGATGTTCTCGCTGCCGGCATCGGAAGGCGCCACCGGCCTCTTCAATTTCTTCGTCACCATGTATCTGACGCCGGCGCGGCTGGTCGGTTACGAATTCAAGGAAGGCATTCCGCAAGAGGCCCGTACGCTGGTCGTCGTGCCGACGCTGATCGGCAACCGCGACAGTGTCGATGAGCTCGTGCGCAATCTCGAGGTCCATTATCTCGCCAATCCGCGCGGCGAAGTCTATTACGCGCTGCTCAGCGACTGGCCTGACAGCCAGGAGGAAGAGAGCGAGCGCGATCTGGAAATCCTCGATTATGCCCGCCGCGAAGTCGCCAATCTGGCGGCGCGCTATGACGAGGACGGCATTCAGCGCTTCTACCTGCTGCATCGCCGCCGCCTCTACAATCCGTCCGAAGGCGCCTGGATGGGCTGGGAGCGCAAGCGCGGCAAGCTGCACGAGCTGAACATGCTGCTGCGCGGCGACCGCGATACCACCTTCCTACCCGGCGCCAATATCGTGCCGAAGGACGTGCAGTATGTCATGACGCTCGATTCCGATACGCGCCTGGTGCGCGATACGGTGACGAAGCTCGTCGGAAAGCTGCATCATCCGATCAACCGCCCGGTTTTCGATCCCGAGAGCAAACGCGTCGTGCGCGGCTACGGCGTGCTGCAGCCGCGCGTCACCCCGTCTTTGACCACGGGTAAGGATGCGTCGGTCTTCCAGCGCGTCTTCTCGGTCAACCGCGGTCTCGACCCTTACGTCTTCGCCGTTTCCGACGTCTATCAGGATCTGGTCGAAGAAGGCACCTTCACCGGCAAGGGCCTCTATCATGTCGATGCCTTCGAAGCGTCGCTAAAAGGCAAGATCGACGAAAACGCCGTCCTCAGCCACGATCTGCTCGAAGGCTCGATGGCGCGCTGCGCCCTCGTCACCGACTGCGAGCTGGTCGAAGATTTTCCGATCCGCTACGAAGTCGAGGTCTCGCGCCAGCATCGCTGGGCGCGTGGTGACTGGCAGCTGCTTCCCTATCTCTTCAACCCCAAGCGCGGCGTCACCGGCCTCGGCCGCTGGAAGATGATGGACAATCTGCGTCGCTCGCTGACGCCGATCGCCTGGTTCTTCGCCTCCGTGCTCGGATGGTATTTCATGGAGCCGCTGGCGGCGCTCCTCTGGCAGATCCTGCTGATCTTCTGCCTGTTCGTCGCCCCGACGCTGTCGCTCATCAACGGCATCATTCCGCGCACCAGCGATATCGTCGCCCGTGCCCATCTCTATACGGTCTGGTCGGATATCCGCGCCGCCAATGCCCAGGTCGCGCTGCGCATCGTCTTCATCGCCGATGGCGCCTGCGTCATGGCCGATGCCATCGGCCGTTCGCTTTACCGCGCCTTCGTCAGCCGCAAGCTGATGCTGCAATGGCGGACCGCGGCGAGCGCCCAAGCCGCGGCACAGACGACGATCCTCGGCCACTACCGCGTCATGTGGCATGCGCCAGTGCTTGCGCTGCTGGCACTTGCCTTCGCGTCGCTTTCCGGCAACAACGCCTTCTTCGTCGGCATTCCCTTTGCACTGCTCTGGGTCCTGTCGCCGGCGATCGCCTGGTATGTCAGCCAGTCGGCCGAGACCGAAGATCGGCTGGAAGTGCCGGAAAGCGTTTCGTTCGAACTGCGCAAGATCGCGCGGCGCACCTGGCGCTATTTCGAAACTTTCGTCGTCGAACAGCAAAACCATCTGCCGCCTGATAACGTGCAGCAGACCCCGAATGCGGTTGTGGCATCACGCACGTCGCCGACCAATATCGGTGTCTACCTGCTGTCGGTCATCTCGGCGCGTCATTTCGGCTGGACCTCCTTCGAGGAAACCATCGATCGCATGGAAAAGACCATGGCGACCGTGGCGAAGCTCGAAAAGTTCCGCGGGCACCTGTGCAACTGGTATCACACCGATACGCTGAAGCCGATGGGCGCTCGCTACATCTCGGCTGTCGATAGCGGCAACTTCGCCGGCCATCTGATCGCTGTCTCGTCCGCTTGCCGTATCTGGGCGGAGGCACCGTCTGCACATATGCAGGGCAATCTCGACGGTATCGGCGATGTCGCCGGCATTCTCGCCGAAACCCTTGCCGAGCTTCCGGATGACCGCAAGACGGTTCGCCCGCTGCGTCGCCGCCTGGAAGAGCGCATCGCCGGCTTCCAGAACGCGCTTGCTGCCGTCAAGCGCGAACATGAATTCGCCTCGATCCGCGTCATCAACCTGTCTGTTCTGGCGCAGGACATCCAGAAGCTTGCGGCAAACCTCGACCATGAGGTGAAGTCGACGCAGAGCGGCGAGGTGCTCACCTGGTCGCAGTCGCTGGTCAAGGTCTGCGAGGGCCATATCGCCGACAGCATCTTCGATCTCGCCAATGTGGATTCGCTGCGCCAGCGTCTGGCGAAGCTGCGCGACCAAATGCGCGAACTCGCCTTCGGCATGGAATACGCCTTCCTCTATCGTCCGGAACGGCGCCTGCTTTCCATCGGCTTCCGCGTCGAAACCAATGAGCTCGATGCCGCCTGCTACGACCTTCTGGCCTCCGAAGCACGCCTCACCAGCCTTTTCGCCATCGCCAAGGGCGATTTGCCGACGGAGCACTGGTATCGACTCGGCCGTCAGGTCGTGCCTGTCGGCTCGCGCGGCGCGCTGGTTTCGTGGTCGGGCTCGATGTTTGAATATCTGATGCCGCCGCTCGTCATGCAGGAGCGCCAGGGCGGTATCCTCAACCAGACGAATAATCTGGTCGTGCAGGAGCAGATGAACTACGCCAAGCGACTTGGCTCCGATATCCCCTGGGGTATTTCAGAAGCGGCCTTCAACGCCCGCGACCACTATATGCACTACCAGTACACCAATTTCGGCGTGCCTTCGCTCGGCCTCAAGCGCGGCCTCGGCCAGAACGCCGTCATCGCGCCTTATGCCTCGATCCTCGCCAGCCAGTATCGCCCGGCTGCGGCGCTCGAAAACCTGCAGAAATTGCGTAAGGTGGGCGCGCTCGGCATCTACGGCTTCCATGATGCCGTCGATTTCACGCCGACCCGCGTTCCCGAAGGCAAGAAGTGCGCGGTGGTCTACAACTACTATGCACACCATCACGGCATGTCGATCGCCGCGATCGCCAACGTCGCCTTCAACGGACGCCTGCGCGAACTCTTCCATGCCGATCCGGTGATCGAAGCGGCCGAACTGCTGCTGCAGGAAAAGGCGCCGCGCGATATTCCGGTCATGGCCGCCAAGCACGAGAGCGACCAGCCGGCTAATATCCAGGAGGACATGCTGCGTCCGGAAATCCGCAAGATCGCCGATCCGGCGACGCAGGATCGCGAGCTCGCCTTCCTTTCCAACGGTCATTATTCGGTCATGCTGACCGCGACCGGCGCGGGCTATTCGCGCTGGAACGGCCTGACCGTCTCGCGCTGGCGGGCCGACCCGACGGAGGACCGCTGGGGTACCTTCATCTTCCTGCGCGATACCGCCTCCGGCCAATGGTGGTCGGCGACCGCGGAACCGCGCAGCATCGAAGGGGAAAAGGCCAAGGTCGCCTTCAGCGATGAAAAGGTCGAATACAGCAAGACGGTCGGCGATCTCACCAGCGACGTCGAATGCATCGTCGCCACCGAGCATGATGCCGAAGGCCGCCGTGTGACGCTGCTCAACATGGGCACGGAGGACCGCTTCATCGAAGTGACCTCCTATCTTGAGCCGGCCCTTGCGAGTGACGACGTCGATTCCGGTCACCCGGTCTTTACGCGCATGTTCGTGCGCACAGAGATCGGCAACAGCGGTGACGTGATCCGCGCAGAGCGCAACAAGCGCGACTATAACGAGCCTGACATGTCGGTCGCCCATCTGGTCGTCGACAATGCCGGATCGGAACGTCCGACCGAATTCGAAACCGACCGCCGCAAATTCCTCGGCCGCGGCCGCACGCTTGCGGAAGCTGCAGCCTTCGATCCGGGTGCGACGCTCTCCGGCACGGACGGCTTCACCATGGATGCCTGCCTGTCGCTGCGTCGCGTCGTGCGCGTTCCCGCCGGCAAGAAGGTCAGCATCATCTTCTGGACCATTGCCGCGCCGAACCGCGAAGAGGTCGATAAGGCGGTCGAGCGCTACCGCAATCCCGACACCTTCGGCATCGAGCTGACGCAGGCGTGGACCCGCACGCAGATGCAGATGCGCCATGTCGGCGTTACCTCGCAGCAGGCGGCCGCCTTCCAGAAGCTCGCCCGCTATCTGGTCTATCCGGACATGCACCTGCGCGCCGACGGCGCCACCGTGCAGGCCGGCCTGCATTCGCAATCCGCGCTCTGGCCGGTGACGATCTCAGGCGATTTCCCGATCTTCACCCTGCGCATCAACGACGATATCGACCTCGAAATCGCCCGGGAAGCGCTGATGGCGGCGGAATATCTGCGTTCACGCGGCATCAGCGCCGATTTGGTGATCGTCAACGAAGGCGCTGTCGAGCAGGCCCAGGACATGCAGCGCGAGCTGGATAAGCTCGTCGAGCACGTCCGTCACAACCAGGGCGACGGTCTCAGGCAGAATATCTTCTCGGTTCGCAAGGACCAGATCGAAAACGAGACCTACCAGGAGATCCTTGCCGCATCGCGGGTGATCTTCCATGCCCGCAACGGCAAGCTCGTCGATCAGATCGCGCGCGCGGCGACGCTGTTTGCCTCGACCCAGTCCGATGAAACGACGCCGGTCAATCGTCTCTCCGTACCGCTCGCGCTGCAAGATTCCGTTTTTGCGGCCGAGCCTATCGAGGCGCAGGACGATCTCGATTTCTGGAACGGTTACGGCGGCTTCTCCAAGGACGGTCGCGAATATGTCGTGCGTCTGCCGGGCGGTCAGTCGACGCCGCATCCGTGGATCAACGTCATCTCGAACGAGCGCTTCGGCTTCCACGTTCCCGCCGAAGGCGGTGGCTTCACCTGGAGCCACAATTCGCGTGACTATCAGCTGACGCCCTGGACCAACGACATGGTCATCAACCGTCCGGGCGAGGCGCTCTACGTCGCCGACCTCGACAGCAACAAGGTCATGACGCCCTATGCCGGCTTGTCGCGCAATGCGAAGGTCCGCTTCGAGGCCCGTCACGGTCTCGGCTATTCCGTCTTCTCGAGCGAAGACAATGGCGTGGCGCTGGAGCTGACGCAGACCGTCGATCGCGAGCGTCCGGTCAAGCTCTTCCGTCTGCGGCTCAGCAACAAGGGCGCCGGCAGCCGGCGGCTGCGGATCTACAATTATGCGGAATGGGTGCTCGGCACCAATCAGAACAAGACCAGACCCTTCATCCTGTCGACGCTGGATGAGGAGACGGGCGCGCTGTTTGCCAACAACCCCTACAGTATCGACTACTTCAAGCGGACCGCCTTCATGGCGGCGAGCGAGACGCATTCGAGCTTCTCGGCAAGCCGTCGCGAGTTCATCGGCCGCCATGGCACGATCCAGATGCCGGAAGCCGTCGTGACGGCTGCCGCGCTTTCCAACTCGACCGATCTCGACGGCGATCCCTGCGGCGCTCTGGCCTTCGACGTGACGATTGCCGCCGGCGAGCAGAAGGAAATCTGCTTCTATATGGGCGATACGGCCACGGTCGAAGAGGCCCGCGCGCTGGTCTCGGAAATCCGCAAGGCCGATTTCGAGGCCGTGCTTTCGGCAGGTCGGGAGTTCTGGGACGGCTTCACCGGCCATGTGAAGATCTCGACGCCGGACAAGGCGATGAACAACATGATCAATGCCTGGCTGCCCTATCAGAGCCTTGGCTGCCGTATCATGTCGCGTACCGCCTTCTACCAGTCGTCGGGTGCCTTCGGCTTCCGCGACCAGTTGCAGGATACGCTGGCATTCCTGGTGCATAAGCCGGAGCTTGCCCGCAACCAGATCCTCAATGCGGCCCAGCGTCAGTTCCGCGAAGGCGACGTGCAGCATTGGTGGCTGCCGGGCAGCGGCGCCGGCGTGCGTACCCATATCTCGGACGACGTCGTCTGGCTTGCCTATGCCATCGACCAGTACTGCACGGTAACGGGCGACAAGTCGCTCCTCGATGAGGAACTTGCCTTCGTCGAGGGTGCGGCGCTGATGCCCGGCACGCATGACGTCTTCTACCAGCCGACCGTGTCGCAGGACAAAGTCAGCGTCTACGAACATGCGGCTCTGGCTCTCGATCTCGCGATCAAGCGCAAGGGCGGCAGTGGCTTGCCGCTGATCCTCGGCGGCGACTGGAACGACGGCATGAATCGCGTCGGTATACAGGGCCGCGGCGAAAGTGTCTGGCTCGGCTGGTTCCTTGCCGGCATGCTAACCGCATTCCTGCCCTATGCCGAAGCACGCGGCGACAAGGAGCGCGTCAAGCGCTGGTCCGACCATCTGCCGGAACTGCGCAAGGCACTGGAATCGGCCGGCTGGGACGGCGGCCACTACCGCCGCGGCTATTTCGACGATGGCAGCCCGCTCGGCTCCAGTGAGAATTTCGAGTGCCAGATCGATTCGATCGCGCAGTCCTGGAACATTCTCTCCGGCGAAGGCGATAGGGCGCGCGGCGAGAAGGCGATGAATGCCGTGCTCGAGAAGCTGGTGGACGATGAAAACCGTATCATCCGGCTGTTCACGCCGCCCTTCGCGAAGTCGGCGCGCGATCCGGGCTACATCAAGTCCTATCCGCCCGGTGTGCGCGAAAATGGCGGCCAGTACACTCACGCGGCCACCTGGGTGGTCATGGCGCTGGCAGAAATGAATCGCGGCGACGATGCCTGGCATTGCTTCGACATGCTGAACCCGATCAACCATGCACGCGATCGTGATCAGGCCGATACCTATCGTGTAGAGCCCTATGTGGTCGCTGCTGATATTTACGGCGAAGGACAGTTGACGGGCCGTGGCGGCTGGACCTGGTATACGGGATCCGCCGGCTGGCTCTATCGCGTCGCTGTCGAAGGCATTCTCGGCATCCGGGTGAAAAACGGACGACTTTTCGTCAAGCCGGCATTGCCTTCGAACTGGGATGGCTTTGCGGCAGATATCCAACTGCCGAGCGGAAATTACCGTATTTCCGTCTCAAAAGCGCCCGATGCGACGGGATACTCGGTCACTATCAATGACAGGGCGGTCGCCCATCCCGAAGAGGGCTTTCCGATCGGACAGTAGCGTTTCTGCACTGCTTCGCTTCGACGATCGGGGCCAAAGGGGGAACTCTTTGGCCCCGATTGCATTTGAGTGTCGGAACAGGAGAGTTTGATGAATTCAAGGGCGCAGATGAGCCTGGCACCGGCGCAACGGGTGAGCGTGCCGAAGCCGGTCTCGCAGAGGGATACCCGACTGGATGTTCTCAGAGCCCTGGCTCTGATCATGATCTTCATCAACCATGTGCCGGGGCAGATCTTCGAGGATTTGACCTCCAAGAATTTCGGCTTCTCCGATGGCGCCGAAGCCTTTGTGCTGATTTCCGGCATGTCGGTCGGCCTTGCCTATGGAACGAGATTTCTTCCGGGTAATCGGCTGAAGATGGCATGGAAGGCGATAAAGCGGGCCTTCACGCTTTATACGGCGCATATGATCACGACCTTCGTGACGCTGGTGCTCTTCATCTCCGGCGCGTGGATTTTCCACCAGAAGGGCCTGCTTTGCGAAGTGAATATCCTGGCCCTGCTGATGGATCCGGCGCGCGGCATTCCCGCGCTACTGACGCTCGGACATCAGATCGGCTATAATAATATTCTGCCGATGTACGGTGCCCTGTTCCTCATGCTGCCGCTGATCATGCTGCTGCAGGCGAGGAGCCCCTTGCTTCTGCTCGCAATTTCGGTCGGCGTCTGGCTGGTATCCGGCATCTATTACATCGCGCCGCACACGACGCTGCTTGACGGTTTCTGGTTCCTCAATCCGCTATCCTGGCAGCTGCTTTTCGTCATCGGCTTCGTCGCCTGCATGCATGTCAAGCGTGGCGGGCAAATCCCTGCCCATCCGGTTCTGATCGCGCTGGCCTGCGCCTATGTGCTCGTGTCCTTCATCTGGGTGACCGACAAGCTATGGATACTCGGCGACTACCTCGCCATGCTCGGTCTGCCGACCGTCGTCACCGGCTTCGACAAGACCTTCCTGTCGCTGCCGCGGCTGCTGCATGTTCTGGCGCTCGCCTATCTGATCGTCAGTATCCCCGCCATTTCGGCGTTCCTGCGCCGTTCGACGAACCACCCGCTGACGATTCTCGGGCGGCATTCGCTGAACATCTTCGTTGCCGGCACCATCCTCGCCATGGCCGGCCAGGTCCTTCTCTATGTGACCAACAAGAGCCCGGTCGTCGGTGCCATCTATGTCGTCTTCGGCATTACCGCACAATTCCTCTATGCCTATCATCTCGAGCACAAGCGGCTTCAGCTTGCTGGCCAGAGCACGGCGAAAGCACCGGCGAGGCCGGTCGCCATGCCTGCTCATTTCGTGAAGCGTCACTGAGGGCTCAGCCGCGCCGCGTGCCTGCGCGGGTCGGCCTATCGATCTTTCCGCAGTCGCCGAGGGAGCTGCGGCTCGATTAACTGGATCGGCACTGACAACTGGACGGGCCTGCTTAGGCTTCGAGTGCAAGTTCTGATCCAATGCCGGTCGGGTGCCGGCCTTAACTCCAGTCGGCATTCAGTCGTATTGACCTCCGATCAGAAAACGGCGGGGCTTGGTTTTCCCGCCCGGCTCTTTCTTGTTTCAGTTCTTAGGCGGAATTGCTATTTCAAGGAGCTTAGTGAACATTTTCGCTTAAGAGCCTCCTGGCCATCACCGCGGTCTAAAAATATAATCTTAAGTCGTCGTCAGGCGGCTGAAGCCTTGCCAAATATGCCACTAAGAATTCCGGCAGATTTCATCTCTAAGAGTTCTCTTCTGCCTAAATGAACTGCATTAACTCTATGTTCTAATAGGGCTTCGCAATCTTTTCGACGCGCTCGACCTTCCATCTGGTTCTTTTTGTCTTTGCACCATTGCCAAGCGAGCAAATCAGCCGCCTGAACCGCTGGGCTTTTCATCTTCTCAACGAAGCCGTGCCCAGCGTAACGATATTCATTCTGCTTCTGATTAAAGAGTTCGTTCATGACAGAGTTTGCATTGGAGGCACTGCTATGGCCGGCTTCAAAAAAGTACGAGATTTCTCCCGCTCGTGGATTTTCTCCGATCCAAGCTAGAACGCCAGCAAGAATCACATGAACTGAAAAAGAATAGGCGCTGTCATAAACTTTTTTGATTTCGGGAAGCTCTTTAAGGACCTGTTTGAACTCACTCTCGATAATAGTTACTGCAAATCCCTGTATCGACCGCTTCTTTATGAGTTCAATAAGCTTACTTTCTACATCTATTCTCTCTTGTTTTGTTAGATTCGCGAAATGTTCATTACCGTGCGCGCAATCCACCATATGAAAATATGGAATATTTTTCCACTTTAGTATTTTTCGCCACTCGTGGCCAAGTTTTGTGGCTTCGCTTTTTCTGAAAATATAGCCGGCGATTCCCAAAACTGGCGAACCGTCGTGAGAACCACTTTCATCAAAAAAAGCTTGAATCTTAATGGTCAATCAACAGTACCCAACCATGAGAAGCATCTAATCATCGAAAATTATTTTACACAGAAATACTTTTCCCGTGAACAATGATTCATGTTCAGCAGTCCGATACTACAAACGGCGACGCGGTAAAAAGAACATCTCATAGCAAAAAGCCGGAAGAGCATCGCTCTCCCGGCTTCGATCTTGAGGCCCTTGCGAAGATCAGGCGGCTTCGGTTTCCGTCGTGTGTGCCTTGCGGACTTCCTCGTCCGTCAGGATGCCGCTGGCACGCAGCAGAGCGGCAAAGCGACCATTGCTCTGGCTGAGCTCGTTGAAGCTGCCATTTTCGATGATGCGGCCGTTGTCCAGGAAGAGGACCATGTCGGCCTCGCGAACCGTCGACAGGCGGTGCGCAATGATGAAGGTCGTGCGGTTCTGGCGCAGGTTGTCGATCGCCGTCTTGACCCGGTTTTCGGTTTCGACGTCGAGCGCACTTGTCGCTTCATCGAGCACGAGGATTGGCGCATCCTTCAGGATGGCGCGGGCGATCGCGATACGCTGGCGTTCACCACCCGAGAGCTTGTTGCCACGCTCGCCGACGCGGGTATCGTAGCCGCTTTCGCGGGTTTCGATGAAGTCGTTGGCGGCGGCGGCCTGGGCAGCACGGATCATTTCTTCCTGTGTCGCACCTTCACGGCCGAGGCGGATGTTGTCGCTGATCGAGCGGTTCAGAAGACCAGCATCCTGGAACACGGTGGCGATGAAGCGGCGCAGCGACTTGCGGGTCACCTTGGTGATGTCGTGACCATCGACCAGGATCTGGCCCCTCTGCGGATCGAAGACACGCTGCAGCAGGTTGACGAGCGTCGTCTTGCCGGCGCCGGTCGGGCCGACGATGGCGACGGTCTGGCCAGCCTTCACCTTGAAGGAGATGTCGTGCAGGCCCTGCGACGAGTTGGCGAAGCCGAAGGAGACATCGCGGAATTCCACTTCGCCCTTGACGTCCTTGATTTCGGCAAGGCCGGCCGGCTCTTCGCGGTCGCGAACCGAATCTTCCAGCGTGTAGAAGTCTTCGAGCTTGGCACGGGCTTCGAAAATCTGGTTGGCGAAGTTGCGCAGCTGCTCCAGGCGGCCGATCAGCACGTTGGCAAAGGCGATGAAGGTGATGAGCGCGCCGAGGCTCAGGCTGCCATCCTGTACGAGGACGGTACCGATCATCAGGATCGCCATCATGGCAACGGTCGAGGCCGTGCGGTTCAATGCGCCGGCAAGTGCCCACCAGTCGAGGACCGGATACTGAGCTTGCAGGAGGCGTTCGGTGAACGACTTCAGCGCCTTCGTTTCAGCTTCGATGCGGTTGTAGCTATGCAGCACCGAGACGTTGCTGATCGAGTCGCTCACATGCGAGAAGACGGTATTGTAGTGGCTTTCGACCGAGGTCTGGCCATCCTTCGTGCGGCTCATGACCAGACGGCCTATGAACCAGTAGAAGACGCCGAGCAGGACGAGGACTGCGGACAGGCGCAGGTCCATGGCCATGGCTGTCGGGATCATGATGACGAGCGCGACGGCGGTCGTGAGGTGGTTGCGCATGAATTCGAGCCACAGGCCGAACAGCGCTTCGCAGGCGCGCAGCAGGGTGTTCAGCGCGCTCGCCGTGCCGCGCTGGCTATGCCAGGAAAGCGGCATCGAGATGATGCGGCCGAATGCTTCGGTAAGCAGGGAGGCGCGGCGACCATGCGCAAGGCGATCGGCCTCGCGCGACACCACGATGAAGGCGACAGCACTGAAGACGGCGAAGCCCGCCCACAACATCATGGTCGGCGTGACGGCTTCCTTCTTGGCAATGGCGTCGAAGATCCGGCCGAACAAAACCGGTTCGTAGATGGTGGTCATCGCAAGCGCGATGTTTGCGATCACGACCATCCATACGCGGTATCGATACGCGCCAAGATACTTCAGGGCTCTTGCATAGACTTTGAACAGTGACACGTCAGGCACCCTCTGTGCATCAGCAAAACTCGGAATGTTGTGACACTACAGATCGGTACCTGAACCGGCGATTAACGGAATCTGAAGCTGTTTTTTAAGGGGAATTTCTCGCGTTAGACGCGTTGCCGCGGAAAGTGGTGCTATCGTTCGCCGCAGGAATATGACAGTCTGGAAGTGAATCCACCGCTGCGTTAACCGTTACCTTTAAGTCACGCAAAGGACGGCTATTCAGGGTTGAACGGCAAAAAAATCGCCAAAGGCGTTCAATTTTGCGTCGGCCTGAGTATGTTGCCGCCGATTAAGCTCGGCTATGGGACCGGGCGAGCAGGATGGCAAGCTCGTCCGCCGATCATTCGGGCTGCGAGGCCAAGAGGTAACTGTGAATATCCATTCGCTAATACAATTGCTTGTCGTGATCGAGGAATGCAAGCTCGCGGAGGACGTCGTGGCCGAGCTCGAGCTCGCGCTTCGCTCCTATAAGTTCGATTTCTATGGCGTCTTGAAGCGAGCGCGGCCGAATGTCGATGTTGCGCATTTCATGCTGGCGGGCCGCTGGCCCGATCAGTGGCCGCTGACTTATGTCCGCAAGAGGTACATGCTCGTCGATCCGGTTGCGCGCTATGCGGCCCAGGCGCAACGCCCTTTCCGCTGGAGCGATGCCGTGGCGGCGCTGAAGAAGGACCCGCTGCGGCGGCGCATGGAGCAGATGATGGCGGACGCCCGCGCCAACGGGCTTGCCGACGGCTATCTCTTCCCGATCCATGGTCGCAACGGCCTGCTGGGAAGCATGACGATCGGCGGCGAGGCGGTCGATCTCTCTCCAACCGAGATTTCCGTTTTCGAGGCGGTTGCCAAAAAAGTCTTTTGGCGACTTCTGGAGTTTCGAGACGAGGCCCAATACCTTGAGAGAGTGGGAGCGGCCGAGCTGAAGCTGACCAAGCGTGAGATGGAAGTGCTCAGCCATCTGGCCGACGGCATGACCTCGATCGAGATCAGCCGGCTGCTGAAGATTTCCAATCATACCGTCGACTGGTACATGAACAGTATCCAGGACAAGCTGAAGGCCAGAAATCGGCAGCATATCGTGGCAATCGCCTTCAGAAACGGACTTATTCCGTAAAGGCAACTATTTTGATGCCGGATGTCGCAGGAGAAATTGAACTTCCCGTGACAAGAAGTTAAGAATTCTCTTCGCGGGTGCAGCATTGCCCGTTTCGATGCCGTGAGGAGACAGCATTGCCCATTTCCAAGATCCTGGTTGCCAACCGTTCCGAAATCGCCATCCGCGTATTCCGCGCCGCCAACGAACTTGGCATAAAAACGGTGGCCATCTGGGCCGAGGAAGACAAACTCGCGCTGCATCGCTTCAAGGCGGACGAGAGCTATCAGGTGGGCCGCGGTCCACATCTTGCCCGTGACCTCGGGCCGATCGAGAGCTATCTGTCGATCGAGGAAGTCATCCGCGTCGCCAAGCTCTCTGGCGCCGATGCCATCCATCCCGGCTATGGTCTGCTGTCGGAAAGCCCCGAATTCGTCGATGCCTGCGATGCCGCCGGCATCATCTTCATCGGGCCTCGCGCCGATACGATGCGCCAGCTTGGCAACAAGGTTGCTGCGCGTAATCTGGCAATTTCGGTCGGCGTGCCGGTCGTGCCGGCCACCGATCCCCTGCCTGACGACATGGCTGAAGTCGCCAAGATGGCGGCTGAGATCGGTTATCCGGTGATGCTGAAGGCCTCCTGGGGTGGCGGTGGCCGCGGCATGCGCGTCATCCGCTCCGAGGCCGATCTCGCCAAGGAAGTGACGGAAGCCAAGCGCGAGGCGAAAGCCGCCTTCGGCAAGGATGAGGTCTATCTTGAAAAGCTCGTCGAGCGCGCCCGCCATGTCGAAAGCCAAATCCTCGGCGACACGCACGGCAACGTCGTGCACCTGTTCGAGCGCGACTGTTCGGTGCAGCGCCGCAACCAGAAGGTCGTCGAGCGCGCGCCGGCCCCCTATCTCACGGAAACGCAGCGCCAGGAACTGGCCGCCTATTCGCTGAAGATCGCCAACGCGACGAACTATGTCGGCGCTGGCACCGTCGAATATCTGATGGATGCCGACACCGGCAAATTCTACTTCATCGAAGTCAATCCGCGCATCCAGGTCGAGCACACCGTCACTGAAGTCGTCACCGGCATCGATATCGTCAAGGCGCAGATCCATATTCTTGACGGTTTCGCCATCGGCACGCCGGAATCGGGTGTTCCGCGCCAGGAAGACATTCGCCTCAACGGCCATGCCTTGCAGTGCCGCGTAACGACGGAGGATCCGGAACATAACTTCATTCCGGATTACGGCCGCATTACTGCCTATCGCTCGGCATCCGGCTTTGGTATCCGTCTTGACGGCGGCACCTCCTATACCGGTGCGATCATCACCCGTTATTACGACCCGTTGCTGGTAAAAGTGACGGCCTGGGCGCCGAACCCGCAGGAGGCGATCGCCCGCATGGACCGCGCGCTGCGCGAATTCCGCATTCGCGGCGTGGCGACGAACCTCACCTTCCTCGAAGCGATCATCACGCATCCGAAATTCCGCGACAACAGCTATACGACGCGCTTCATCGACACGACGCCGGAGCTGTTCCAGCAGGTCAAGCGCCAGGACCGCGCCACCAAGCTCCTGACCTATCTCGCCGATGTCACCGTCAACGGTCACCCGGAGACCCGCGGGCGCCCCGCGCCATCGTCCAAGGCTGCCAACCCGGTACTGCCTTATATCGACAGCGCTATTCCGGATGGCACCAAACAGCTGCTCGACAAGCTCGGCCCGCAGAAATTCGCCGAGTGGATGCGTAACGAGAAGCGCGTGCTGATGACCGACACGACCATGCGCGACGGCCATCAATCGCTGCTTGCGACCCGCATGCGTACCTATGACATCGCCAGCGTCGCCGGCACCTATGCGCGCGCTTTGCCGCAGCTCCTGTCGCTCGAATGCTGGGGCGGCGCCACCTTCGATGTTTCCATGCGCTTCCTCACGGAAGACCCGTGGGAGCGTCTGTCGCTGATCCGTGAGGGTGCGCCGAACCTGCTGCTGCAGATGCTTTTGCGCGGCGCAAACGGCGTCGGCTATACGAATTATCCCGACAATGTCGTGAAGTATTTCGTCCGCCAGGCGGCCAAAGGCGGCGTCGATCTCTTCCGCGTCTTCGACTGCTTGAACTGGGTCGAGAACATGCGCGTGTCGATGGATGCCGTTGCGGAGGAGAACAAGCTCTGCGAGGCGGCGATCTGCTACACCGGCGATATCCTCAATTCCGCGCGGCCGAAATACGATCTGAAATATTACACCGATCTTGCCGTCGAGCTGGAAAAGGCCGGCGCCCATATCATCGCGCTGAAGGATATGGCGGGCTTGCTGAAGCCGGCGGCCGCCAAGGTGCTGTTCAAGGCGCTGCGCGAGGCGACCGGTCTGCCGATCCACTTCCACACGCATGATACGTCGGGTATTGCGGCTGCGACGGTGCTCGCTGCGGTCGATGCCGGCGTCGATGCCGTCGATGCGGCGATGGATGCGCTGTCCGGCAATACCTCGCAGCCCTGCCTCGGCTCGATCGTCGAGGCGCTGAAAGGCTCCGAGCGCGATCCGGGCCTCGATCCCGAATGGATTCGCCGCATCTCCTTCTACTGGGAAGCCGTGCGCCATCAGTACGCCGCCTTCGAAAGCGATCTCAAGGGACCGGCTTCGGAAGTCTATCTGCACGAAATGCCAGGTGGTCAGTTCACCAACCTCAAGGAACAAGCCCGCTCGCTCGGTCTCGAGACCCGCTGGCACAAGGTGGCGCAGGCCTATGCCGATGCCAACCAGATGTTCGGCGATATTGTCAAGGTGACGCCGTCCTCCAAGGTTGTCGGCGACATGGCGCTGATGATGGTGAGCCAGGACCTGACGGTCGCCGATGTCGAGAACCCAGCGAAGGATATCGCCTTCCCGGATTCGGTCGTTTCCATGCTCAAGGGCGATCTCGGCCAGCCGCCGTCCGGATGGCCGCAAGCGCTGCAGAAGAAGGCGCTGAAGGGCGATAAGCCCTATACGGTCCGTCCCGGTTCGCTGCTTGCCGAAGCCGATCTCGATGCCGAGCGTAAAGTCATCGAGACGAAGCTCGAGCGCAAGGTCGACGATTTCGAATTCGCCTCCTACCTGATGTATCCAAAAGTCTTCACCGACTATGCACTGGCTGCCGACACCTACGGCCCGGTCTCGGTATTGCCGACGCCGGCCTATTTCTACGGTCTCAAGGAAGGCGATGAGCTCTTTGCCGAGATCGAGAAGGGCAAGACGCTCGTCATCGTCAACCAGGCGATGACGGCGACCGACGAGAAGGGTATGGTGACGGTGTTCTTCGAACTCAACGGCCAGCCGCGCCGCATCAAGGTGCCGGATCGCGCCCATGGCGCCTCCGGCAGCGCGGTGCGCCGCAAGGCCGAGACCGGCAATGCGGCTCATGTCGGCGCGCCGATGCCGGGCGTCATCTCAACCGTCTTTGTCTCGCCCGGCCAGGCGATCCAAGCCGGCGACGTGCTTGTTTCCATCGAGGCCATGAAGATGGAGACCGCGCTGCATGCGGAAAAGGATGGTACGATCTCCGAGGTGCTGGTGCGCGCCGGCGACCAGATCGACGCCAAGGATCTGCTCGTCGTCTATGGGGCGTAGTCTTACGCTTCGCTTGGATGTGGAAGGCGACCGTTGAAGCCGGTCGTTTTCGAAATATGAGGCGCTTTCGTCTTGGATGGCGCCGGCGGGCAGGCGCACGGGGAGGTGCGAAGAGCAATGGCAACGACGCAACCTCCTACCTTGCGTGCGGCAGCGGATGCGGATGTCGATGCCATCCGTCAGCTGACGCGCGAGGCCTACGGCAAATGGGTGCCTCTCATCGGTCGCGAACCGCTGCCGATGATCGCTGATTATGCCGAAGCCGTCCGCAAGCACCGCATCGATCTTCTGGACATCGACGGGCAGCTTGCCGCATTGATCGAAATGGTCCCCGCTGCGGATCATTTGCTGATCGAAAATATAGCCGTGTCACCAGCGCAGCAGGGGCAGGGCATCGGTAAAAAGCTGCTTGCCCATGCCGAACAGGTTGCCGCGTCGCTTGGGGTGGCGGATATCCTGCTCTACACCAACAAGCGTTTTGTCGAAAACGTGCAGCTCTATCTGAGAAACGGCTATGCGATCGATCGGGAAGAGCCGCTCAAGGACGGCTTTTTCGTTCATATGCGCAAGCGTGTCGGATAGGCGATTGCGCGCTGTGCGTTAGCATGCCAGGCGCTGATGGCGCCGCTCGACGGAGGCGGCCCAGAATGCCGCCACGAGTGCGAGCACGGCCGATGCCAGCATCAGGGCGAACAGGGTATGGATATCGGCCGATTGCGCCAGAAACAGCCCGGCGACGGAGCCTATCAGCGCTCCGCCGGATATTCGCATGGCAGCGGCAAGCCCCGCGGCCGTTCCGACAAGATCTGACCGCACCGACATGGCGCCGCTATTGGCGGCGGGCATGGTCAAGCCGTTGCCGAGGCCGATGAAGATGCAGGGGCCGAAGAGTGCAAGACTATAGGTCATGCCCGACAGCGACAGGATCAAACCCGTCAAAAGGCCCAGGCAGGTCAGAAGGCGCGCAACGATCAGAATGGTGCCGAGCGGGACCTTGGCGGCATAGCGGCCGGCCAGATAGCTGCCGAGAATGAAGCCGGCGGGAACCAGGCCCATGTAGAAACCGAGCATGGCGCTCGAGCCGCCAAGGGTATTGCCGACCGTCAGCGGCGCCCCTCCGAGGAAGATGTAGAGCACGCCCATCGAGCAGGCCATGCAAAGGGTGTAGGCCCAAAACCTTGTCGAACGCAGCAGCAGGCCGTAGGAGGCGAGGTAGTTCCTGCTTGTTCCTGACGAGGGTGCTCGCGATCCCTTCAGTTCCCGCATCGAGAGAATGAAGGCGGCCATGCCGAGGATGGCGAGGACGATGGAGATCGATTGCCATCCGAAAAGCTCGTCCAGCGTTCCGCCGAACAGAGGGCCGACCATGGGAGCAAGCGCCCATCCCATGGCGAGGTAGCCGAATTTGCTGGCGGCTTCGCGTTCATCCGATGCTTCCTTGATGACGACGAGGGCGACGGAATAGCAGGGTCCGATGCACGCCTGCATCATGCGGAACAGCAGGAAGATGCCGATATTGGGCGCTAGGGCGCAGCCGATGGATGCGATGATGAAGATGGAGAGTGCCGTCAGGACTACAGGCCGGCGGCCGAACCGATCCGATAGCGCGCCGCCGATCGCCTCCAGAAAGGCCGTGACGAAGGAAAAGCCGGAAACCGAAAGGTTCACAAGGGCGAAATCGGCGTGGAATGCCGCAGCGATTTTCGGCAGCGACGGCAGGATGATGTTAACGGGCAGCACGGCAAGCGCCGAGAGCAGGACGAGGGTTATCAGCCGCGGCTGTGCGACGGTTGATGCGAGGGGCCGGTCTTCGGTTGCTTGGCTGGCTGAATGGTCGATGCGGCTTTCGGTGCGCGTCATGGCCTTGTCCGTCATGTGGATGGGAAGTCGAACGGGATCTGACGAGGCGCCGCCCGGAATCCGGGCAATAAAAAAGGCCCCGTCAGGAGCCTGCTTACCGCGCATGGGTGCTTTCGCCGGATGGCTACGCCATCCCGCCCATGCGCCTTCCTACCACTACGATAACGAGTGCCGCGTTCATGGCATTAGAGCTAACCGCAAAGCCGCGCAGCGTCAATGCGCGGCTTGCCCAAACATCGGAGCTTTCGACGGAGGTCGGCGGCTCAAATGTCGTAGCTGTGGCCGGCATTCAGCGTCGAGATGAACTGCTTGGTCCGCTCCTGTGCAGGGTTGGAGAAGATATTGCGTGAGGAGCCGGTCTCGACGATGTTGCCCGCCTCGAGGAACACGACATTGTTGGCAATCTTCGATGCCAGGCGCAGGTCATGCGTTGCCATGACCATGGTCGTACCTTCGTTGGCGAGCTTGCCCAGGACATCGACGACTTCAGCCGCGAGTTCCGGATCGAGCGCCGAGGTGGGTTCGTCGCAGAGCAGTACGCGCGGCGAGGGGGCAAGCGCCCGGGCGATGGCGACGCGCTGCTGCTGGCCGCCAGAAAGCGTCGAGGGCCAGGCGTCGATCTTGTGGGCCATGCCGACCTTGGTCAAAAGCTCGACGGCACGGGCGCGTGCCTTGTCTGCCGGCCAGCGCAGCACGGTGGTCAACCCTTCCATGACGTTGCCGATCGCGGTCTGATGCGGAAAGAGCTGGAAATTCTGGAAGACCATGCCCGTCTGGCGGCGGATTTTCTGGATATCCTGCCAGGAGGGCTTCTTGCCCGGCTGGAAGGTGGCCGTCTCCCCGCCGATGCGGATCGTTCCGGCGGTCGGGATTTCCAAAAGGTTGATGCAGCGAAGCAGCGTGCTCTTGCCGCCGCCCGAAGGCCCCACAAGCGCCGTCACCGTTCCCTCCGGGATCATCAGGCTGATATCCTTGAGGATGACATTGTCGCCGAAGCGCTTTTCGATATGGGAAAGCTCGATCATGCCTGTGCCTCCAGTGTGCCGCCCGAGCGGGCGAAGCGGCGTTCGAGGTAACCCTGCAGCGTCGAAAGAAAGGTGCTGAGCACGAGATATATGATGGCGGCCTCGATATAGAGGATCAGCGGCTCATAGGTCGTTGCCACGATGCGCTGCGCGGCCTGGAACAGCTCCGGCACGGTGATGGCGGCGGCGAGCGACGTATCCTTGACCAGCGAAATGAAGGTGTTCGACAGCGGCGGCACGGCGACGCGCGCTGCCTGCGGCAGGATCGTGCGGCTCATGGCCTGGCGCCAGTTCATGCCGATCGAATAGGCGGCCTCCCACTGGCCCTTC
The DNA here is from genome assembly GCF_047041135.1 of Rhizobium sp. WW22. Taxonomy (NCBI): domain Bacteria; kingdom Pseudomonadati; phylum Pseudomonadota; class Alphaproteobacteria; order Hyphomicrobiales; family Rhizobiaceae; genus Rhizobium; species Rhizobium sp. WW22. The sequence continues at coordinate 3,247,488 of NZ_CP178198.1, read as the reverse complement.
GGCACGGAGGAAATGACGGCGCGGATGATTTCGGACGTATAGGCGCCGACGCTCAGCGTAAAGCCGATGATGGCGGCGGGAAAAGCATCGAGCAGGATGCCGAGGCTCGGCAGGCCGTAGAAGATGACGAAGAGCTGCACCAGAAGCGGCGTGCCGCGGATCACCCAGACATAGAAGCGGGCGATGGCAACGAACGGCGCCGGGGCAAATAGCCTGACGACGGCGGTGAGCAGGCCGAGCAGAAGGCCGAGAACGAAGGTGATCAAGGTGAGCGGGATGGTGAAGACGAGCCCCGCCCAAAGCAGCGTGCCCAGTGACTCCCACATCAGTTGCAGCCAATGCTCCAAGGAGAAGCCTTTCGATAACAGAATGCGTCCGGAGGTGACCCCGGACGCATCTTTTTCACAGTTTTATGTCCCTGCCTATGCCTTCTTACTTCGAAACGTCCTGCCCGAAATATTTCTTGGAGATCTTGTCATAGGTGCCGTCGGCCTTGATATCGGCCAGCGCCTTGTTGATCGCAGCAAGCAGTTCCGGCTCGCCCTTGCGGATGATGACGGCGGAGAAATCGGCATTGGCCTGTTGGGCGACGATCTTCACCGGCGCGTCGGGCTTGTGCTTCTTGAAATCGAGGAAGGAAAGGCTGTCATTGATGGTCGCGTCGGCGCGGCCAGTCAGCACGAGCTGGATCGATTGGTCGAAGCCATCGGTGCCGACGAGTTCGGCGCCGGCTTCGGTTGCGAGCTTGCCGAAGTTGCTGGTCAGCGACTGTGCCGCCTTCTTGCCCTTGAGATCCGCGAAATCCTTGATGCCGGTGTTGCTGTCCTTGACGATCAGCACGGCCTTGGAGGCGATGTAGGGCTCGGAGAAGTCATACTTCTTCTTGCGGGCTTCGGTGACGCCGACTTCGTTGATGACGGCATCGTAGCGGTTGGCATCGAGGCCGGCGATCAGGCCATCCCACTTGCCTTCCAGGAACTGCGCCTTGACACCGAGCTTGCCGGCGATGGCTTCCGCGATCTCGACATCGAAGCCGGTCAGCTTGCCGCTCTCGTCATGAAAGGTGAAAGGCGCATAGGTGCCTTCCGTGCCGACCTTGAATACGCCGGCCGATTGGATCGCCTTGAGGTTTTCGCCGGCATGGGCGGGGAGCAGGAACGCTGCCTGCACGAGGGCGGCGGCGGCAACAGTCTTCAACCAGTTCATCGTTTTCTTCCGTTTCTGGAGCGGTTTCATTCAATGTCGCATACATCGCAGAAAATTTGCACCGCGAAAGCGTAGAAAACTGCAAGATAAACGGGCAAATGCGAATATTTTTCTCAAGAAATTGCGAACGGAGCGTCGAGGAAGCCGCTGCTTCCGTTACCGCTAATAATTGCTGATCAATGTTGCGGTGCGGCATAGTGACAATTCTCAATGCTGCCCTATTATTCTTAATGCTGCCCTATTTCGTCATCTCATCGATGTCTTGGCGCGGCACCTTTCATTCCAGGCATGCGCATGCGCCTCCATTAACGTGTCCCGGCAGTTTGCCGCGAGACACCGGCAGCAATCAAACTGCGATTCTACTAGAAATTTAAAGTGCAAAATTGATCTGACGCAGCCCGAAGAGGTGATGAATTGCCCGTCATTGCGCGCTGCCGGCCATGGCCGGTCATGAGGTTTGATGTCGCGATTGCGTTTCTTTTTCTGAGTTTATGTACATTCATGCCGTGCTTTGCGGCAGAAACGATCGAGCGGCCATCGAAATGGATCGGCCGCGTTGCTGCCAGCGATGCGGCTTTCGGTTGGCCGGGCAGTGGTTTTGCGTTGCATTTTGAAGGCACGTCGCTCTCGGCTACCCTCGTTGATACCGGGAAAAATAGCCTTGAGGTCGAGCTGGACGGCGTTCCCCAGCGTCTTGATCTGCAAGCGGGGCAGCACCGCTACCAGCTTGCCGATGGCTTGCGGCAAGGCGCCCACGAGATTCGCGCGACGCGTCGCACCGAGGGATGGATCGGCGATACCATATTCGTTTCCGCCGAAACCGATGGGTCGTTCCTTCCCGCGGAAATACCGGCCACAAAGCTGGTGGCAATCGGAGACTCCATTACCGCAGGCTATGGTCTCGAGGGTGTTGGTCCCGGATGTAAATTCAGCCCCGGAACGGAAAATCAATACCTGACATATGCCGCGGTCGCGGCGCGCAGCCTCGGGATGGAACTTACGACGCTCGCTGTTTCCGGAATCGGCCTTTCGCGCACAGGCAAGAATGCGAAAACCATGCTTGATGTCATCGACAGCGTGACGCCGTTGAGAAAGGGCGTGCCCGCTCTTCCTGACGAACGCGTTTCCGCGGTGGTCGTCAATCTGGGGACGAACGACTTTTCGGATAACAGGAATCCCAGCGATTTCATCGAGGAATACGTCAAGCTCATTTTCAGGCTCAGAAATCAGTTTCCAAAGGCCTATCTGTACGCCGCACTCGGCCCGATGATGTCCCAGAAGGATTTCGATGTGGCCGAGAAAGCAATCGAGGCCGTCGTCCAGGCGAGCGCCGCGAAAGGCGAAACTCGCCTGCGATATCTGAATTTACGCGTCAAACCGAAGGATTTCGGATGCGATTGGCATCCAAGCCGCAGCACCAATGCGGCTATGGCAACCTTGTTGGAACAAGCTATCAGAGCGGATTGGGGCCCTCATGATTAACGAACAGACGCTTTCCATTCGGCGGTCAAACTTAAAACAATTGGATTCTCTCCAGTTTCTTCGGTTCGTGGCCGCTTTTTCCGTCGTTCTCTTCCATTTCGGAAGCGGCCTTGCGATCGAATACCATCTCGATCGAAATTACTTCTTCATGGGTGCGACCGGCGTCGACGTTTTCTTCGTTCTCAGCGGCTTCATCATCAGCTACTCCTCCAATCCGACGCGGGGACTTGTCTATTTCGCACGCAAGCGCATTGCCAGAATCGTTCCGCTCTACTGGCTGTTGACGTTCGTCGTCGTCTTGATTGCGCTTGTGAAACCCAGCCTGCTCAATTCGACGATCGTGACCATGGAGACGATCGTCAAATCTCTTCTTTTCGTCCCCTATCAGAAAAGCGGCGGCGCCGTGCAGCCGATCCTTTTTCTGGGCTGGACGCTTTGTTACGAGGTGTTCTTCTACATAATTTATGGCGCCTGTCTGATCTTTGGCGCCAGGGCAACCTGGTTCGCCTCCGCGGCCGTCCTCTTCCTGATCGCGCTGCATGAGATTTGGCCGGAGGGATCGGTCGAATGGCGTTTCTATACAAATCCGATATTGATCGAATTCGTTCTCGGCATGATGCTTCATAAGGCATATTCGGCATACAGCGCCTTCAGGAGCGGATCGAATATAGCCGCCGCTCTGCTCATTCTTCTGGCCTGCGGGGCTCATTTCTTCATCGTGACATTCGCCGGCCCCAGTCTTTTCGCCTCGAGCCTGCTTGCCGTCCTGCTCGTCTCGGGCTTCCTGCTGATGCGGATGCCAGCCGGGAGAATATGGGCCATTCTGGTTCTGCTGGGAGACGCCTCCTATTCGCTCTATCTCATCCACCCCTACACGCTGCAGCTTCCGCTCAAGCTGTTGGGCAAGCATCTCTCCCTACCCTTTGTGACCGGAATACTGCTGGTGGTCACGCTTTGCACGATCGGGATTTCGGTGGTGCTCCTCAAGTTCTTCGAGCGGCCGATGCAGGCTCTTCTGATGCGGCAGCCGAAACCCATCGAACAGACCGTCGCTCCGGTGGGGTGACGGCTATCCGCCGGCGGTTGAAGCGTTTGCTTACGACTCGCTCTCTGGCTTGTGCTTGCCGAAAGCACATCTAGGCACCTCAAGCCGCCGCCGCCCGCCGCTTCATCCGTTCGCTGATAATGATGATGAACCCCGCGCTCAGGATCAGGATGGCGCCGATGAAGGTGTTGGGGCCGGGGATGTCGCCCCAGATCAGGTAGCCGAGCAGGAAGGCCCAGACGAGCGAGGTATATTCGAACGGCGCCAGCACCGAAACTGGCGCCTGGCGCATGCCTTCGAAAAGGGCGAGCTGGCCGGCGCCGGCGATGATGCCTGTCAGTGCCAGCAGCACGATCTGGAAGGGCGTCGGTGTGTGCCAGTGGGCGATCGCCATGCCGGCGGTCAGGATGATGAACAGAATGTTGGAGACTGCCATCTGGATATGGCTCTTTTCGTGCAGCGCGGTCTTGCGCAATAGCACCATGCCGCTTGCCCAGAGGACGGCGGCCTGCAGCGCCAGATAAACCGGCCAGGAAATCGATAGCCCCACGGGGTTGGAGGCGATCACCACGCCGCAGAATCCGACGCCGACTGCCATCCAGCGGGCGACGGTGCTTTTTCACGCAGCACGATGGTTGCGAGGATAGTGCCGACGATCGGTGCTGCATAATAGAGCGTCGTCACTTCGGCGAGCTGCAGGTAGGAGGCTGCCGAGTAATAGGAAATCCAGGCGATCAGAATGATGACGCTGCGCAGGATCATCGGCTTGATGATCGGCGAGCGCGCCACTTTCTGAACGAGCGAGGGGCCTTCGAAGACGAAGCAGCCGGCAAGAATGGTGCAGCTTCGGATGAACAGCACCTGCCAGACGGGGATGGAGGCGACGAGCAGCTTCACCGCCGAATCGTGGGCGGTGAACAGCATGTAGGCAAACACCGTAAGCAGGATGCCATAGCTGATGGAGTTTTTCACGGGGATGCACCAGAGGATGACCCGACTCGACGCCGGCCAAAGAATCTTTCTGGCCTCAACCGATAGGAGCCTAATTTTACGCCGTCAATAGGACTTTTTATCAGGGTGACGCCCGGTAGTGTTATTTATTCGGGGTTGTAGCGCCATCGTCCCCACTTTAACAGACGGAGACGAAATGTGACTGACGCGGCTTTTTCGATTGTTGAGATTTCAATCGATTTAAATAGACTGCGACACAGATTTGGGAGGAGTTTTTATGGACAACGGAACGAGACTGGAGGGTTTGAAGGAGCGCAGGAGCCCATTTTTCACCAAATCGCGCGCAGCCGTCTCGCTGATGTTCCTGATGAATGGCTTCATGGTTGGTTGCTGGGCACCGAAAATTCCCGAATTCGCCGAGCGGCTGCAACTGACGAAATTCGAGCTTGGGTTGATGATCCTCGTCTTTGGCGTCGGCTCGCTCGTGATGATGCCGCTTGCCGGCGCGCAGATCGCCGTGCGCGGTTCGCGCGTCGTCGTGCGCGCCTTCGCGGTGCTGCTGCTGCCGATGATCCTGGCGCTGACGCTCGCGCCGAATGTCTGGACCGCGGCCGTCGCTCTCTTCCTCTTTGGCGGTTTCATCGGTGCAATGGATGTGGCGATGAACGCCAATGCCGTCTCGGTCGAAAAATCCATGCGCCGGGCGATCATGTCCTCCTGCCACGCCTTCTGGAGCCTCGGCGGCCTTTTGGGCGCGGCGATCGGCGGGCTCTTGATTTCGCGCTGGGGCATTCTCGGTCATGCCGAGGCCTCGACCGCGATTGCCGTGCTTTTCGTCGCCATTGCCTGGCCGATGGTGCTTGGCGATCAGCCGCATCACGATGAGGCCAAGCCGAAGGCAAAGCTGCCGATGATTCCGCTGCCGTGGCTGCTCGGCATCGTTGCGCTGTTCTGCATGGTGCCGGAAGGCGCGGTCCTGGATTGGAGCGCTCTTTATCTCAGCCAGGAAAAAGGTGCGTCGGTGGCGCTATCGGGTTTCGGCTACGCCGCTTTCTCCGCCACCATGGCGACCATGCGCTTTGCCGGCGATTTCGTGCGCGATTGGCTGGGCGCCATCAGAACGCTGCGCATCTGCACGGTATTTGCCATCGTCGGCATGCTGACCGCGGCGCTGGCGCCGAATGCGGAGATCGCCATTCTCGGCTTTGCGCTCTGCGGCATCGGCATTTCCAACATGGTGCCGATCGCCTTTTCCGCTGCCGGCAATATTCCTGGCCTGCAGCCAGGGATCAGCATTTCCGTCGTCACGACGCTCGGTTATTCCGGCATGCTGGTCGCGCCGTCGGCCATCGGTTTTGCCGCCGAGCATGTCGGCTTCTCACCGGTCCTGATGACGCTGCCGGTGCTGCTGCTCGTCGTGCTAGCCTTCTCGTCGCTCGCGCGCTACGCCGACGGCATCGGGGATGCCAAGCATTAATTTCGTCGCTTTTGCTCGGTAACGGCTAAACTCCGTCCGATCAAAAGAGATCGCCGGAGCGGTTGACAACGACCGCTTCGTGATCCACCTGAAAGGCACCCATTTTCGAGGCCTGCGAGAGTTTTCCATGTCGTCCGCCACCGATTTCGATCCGAAACCGCGCCGTTCCTCCGTTGCCGTCGATGTCGGCGGCGTGATCGTCGGCGGGGGTGCCCCCGTCGTCGTGCAGTCCATGACCAATACCGATACGGCCGATATCGATTCGACCGTCGCCCAGGTCGCTGCCCTCTACAAAGCCGGCTCCGAGCTGGTGCGCATCACCGTCGATCGCGATGAAAGCGCTGCCGCCGTGCCGAAGATCCGCGAGCGGCTGCTGCGGCTCGGCATGGACGTGCCGCTGATCGGTGATTTCCATTATATCGGCCACAAGCTGCTCGCCGATCATCCGGCCTGCGCCGAGGCGCTGGCGAAATACCGCATCAATCCCGGCAATGTCGGCTTCAAGGACAAGAAGGACAAGCAGTTCGCCGAAATCATCGAGATGGCGATCCGCTACGACAAGCCGGTGCGCATCGGCGTCAACTGGGGCTCGCTCGATCAGGATCTCTTGACCGCGTTGATGGACAAGAATGCCGCCGAAGGCTCGCCGCTCTCGGCCCGGCAGGTGACGCGCGAGACGATCGTGCAATCCGCGCTGATCTCGGCCGATCTTGCCGAGGAGATCGGCCTGCCGCGCAACCGCATCATCCTGTCGGCCAAGGTCAGCCAGGTGCAGGATCTGATCGCCGTCTATTCCATGCTGTCGGAGCGTTCCGACCATGCGTTGCATCTTGGCCTCACCGAGGCCGGCATGGGCTCGAAGGGCATCGTCGCGTCGTCCGCTGCCATGGGCTATGTGCTGCAGCATGGCATCGGCGACACCATCCGCGTTTCCTTGACGCCGGAGCCGAACGGCGACCGTACCCGCGAAGTGCAGGTGGCGCAGGAGTTGCTGCAGGTCATGGGCTTCCGGCAGTTCATTCCCGTCGTTGCGGCATGTCCCGGCTGCGGCCGCACGACGTCGACGGTCTTCCAGGAACTGGCGCAGAACATCCAGAACGACATCCGCAAGAACATGCCGATCTGGCGCGAGAAATATCCGGGCGTCGAAGCGCTGAACGTCGCCGTCATGGGCTGCATCGTCAACGGTCCGGGCGAAAGCAAGCATGCCGATATCGGCATTTCGCTGCCCGGCACCGGCGAGACGCCGGCGGCTCCCGTCTTCATCGACGGCCAGAAGGCTATGACGCTGCGCGGCCCGAACATTGCCTCCGATTTCGAAGCGCTGGTGACCGATTATATCGAAAAGCGGTTCGGCCAGAAGACCGTCGCGGCGGAGTGATCCGCCGCTTAAACTTAAAGCGAGGCCGGATCAGATATTGCTCGTCAGCAGCTTGATGCCGGCAAAGCAATAGAAGCCGGCCATGGCGCCCTCGATCCAGCGCCGGGCATTGCGATATACTTTCAGCGCATGCGATGTCGAAAACAGGATCGCATAGCCCATGAACACCAGAAAACCGGTCGTGCAGCAGACGGCGATGATCAGCACGGCCACGGAAGCGGGCGCGCCCTGCGGCATGCCGAGCACAATGATGGCGAGCCAGGCGAAGATCGCCTTCGGATTGGTGACGTGAATGCCATAGCCGCGCAGGACCAGCGACCTGAAGCTGGGCGTTTTCGGGCCTTCGGTAGCGGTCGGCAGCTCGCCGCCGGCACGCACGGCACGGAATGCCTTGTAGGCGAGATAGAGCAGGTAGATGCCGCCGAAGATCTTCAGCAGCTCCAGCGCCATCGCATAGGTCTGCAGCAGCGTTGCGAGACCTGCCGCTGCGGCAATCGCCCAGGTCATCGATCCCCCGAAAATCCCGAGCGAGATGGACATGCCGGCCTTGCGGCCATGGGTCATCGAGGTGCCGATGATGGCCATGATGGCGGGGCCGGGACTGGCGACGGCGATGAGGTAGGCGATATAGGCCGGCAGGATCTGGGGCAGATAGGCAAGGGTCTCGTGCATGGAAGATTTCCCGGGGGTGTCGGCCGGCGCGAAGAATTCTGCGTTGTCGGCCAACTCGGATCGGCAACTTGTCATAAAACACGGCCGAAATCACCCGGCCCAATCATGGATTCTTGTGATGGTGACATTTCATGGCTGAATGGATGGCCATGGCTGAACAGGCATGGGCCGGTAGCCGTTGCCGAGTGGATGGGCTCACCCTCGGGCAATGCCATGAAGGTGCTTAGGGATCAGTTTCTACGGTTTGCGACGAAGCGGGCGGTTTCCGTCAGGACATCCGCCTTGTCGCCATAGCCGGACAGCAGGTCGGCAGCGTCGTTCACCAGCTTCGCGAGCGTCGTTTCGGCCCACTCCTGGCCGTGCAGGGCGACCAGCGTACCCTTGCCGCGGCTGGCATCCTTGCCGGTTGCCTTACCCATGGTGGCGGCATCGGCGGTGAGATCGAGAAGATCGTCGGCGAGCTGGAAGGCAAGGCCGATCTTTTCGCCGAAGATCCGAAGGCGCCTGCGGTCCTCGGCTGAGGCTCCAGCGATGATGGCGCCGGCCTCGCAGGCAAAGCGGATCAGTGCGCCGGTCTTCATTGCCTGCAGCGTCGTTATGCCATTTTCATCGGGCGTTTCCTTCTCCGCGGCGAGATCAAGCGCCTGGCCCCCGGCCATGCCGCCAATGCCAGCCGCACGCGACAGCGCCAGCACGAGTGCCATTTTCCGATCCGCCGGTAGCTCCGTCTCGGGGGCGGCGATAATGTCGAAGGCGTAGGTGAGCAGGCTGTCGCCCGCCAGGATCGCGGTTGCGTAATCGAAGGCGATATGCACGGTCGGCTGGCCGCGGCGCAGGTCGTCGTCGTCCATGGCGGGAAGATCGTCGTGGACGAGGGAATAGCAGTGCACGCATTCGAGCGCTGCGCCGACCCTCAGTGCCGCCTCGGCATTGCCGCCGAGAAGCGCCGCCGATTCCGCGACAAGGAATGGACGCAGCCGCTTGCCGCCGTTCAGGACGCCGTGGCGCATCGCCCTCAGCAGCCTGTCGGGACGGACGATCTCGTCATTCAGGCAGCCGTCGGCGAGAAGTCGGTTCAGCAGAGCTTCGGTCTTGCCGGCATTGTCCTTCAGGCGGTTCTCGAACGAGGAATGGGTGCTGTCCATGGGCGCTGTTTGGCATGAGAGACCGTTGCTGGCAATGACAATTGTCGACGGCGGGGTGGGAATTGCGCCGCGCTCTGGTCATCGCTTTATGTTGACGGTATGACGGGATGCAGCATCAGAGCGTTTCCCGGATGCATTAAGGGGTTGTACCGGGATGGAGCGATCGTGGACGTCAGGCACTTGGACATATCGACTGATAATGAGGAGGAGGAAGCCGAGGTGCCGCAACGCTCCTCCCCGTTGGCGCGCTTCAAAGCAAGGCCAGTTTGGCAGCGCGTCGTCCTCGTATTGATTGGCGTCCTCCTGCTGCCTTATCTTTTCATCGTCTTTTATCTGCTGCCGTTCGTCCACCCCGTTTCCACCCTAATGGTAGGCGACGCCGTTACCCTCCAGGGATATGACCGCCGCTGGGTTCCGCTCGATAAAATCGCGCCGGTGCTGGTGAAATCCGTCATGGTCTCGGAAGACGGGCAGTTCTGTTTTCACGGTGGTGTTGATTGGGGCGAGATGCGGGCGCTGGTCCAGGAAACGCTGCGCGGCAGGTCCACGCGCGGCGGCAGCACGATCCCGATGCAGACGGTGAAGAACCTGTTTTTATGGAACAGCCGCTCTTTCGTACGCAAGACGCTGGAATTGCCGCTGGCGGTTTCCGCCTCGGCCGTCTGGTCGAAACGCCGGATGATGGAGATCTATCTCAATATTGCCGAATGGGGACCGGGCATTTACGGCATCGAGGCGGCGGCGCGCTACCATTTCAAGGTGCCGGCCTCCAAGCTCACGGCACGTCAGGCAGCCCTCCTCGCCGTATCGCTGCCGAACCCGATCGACCGCGTGGCGAGCAAGCCGGGACGCGGGCTCAGCCAGCTCGCTTCGCTGATCCAGCGCCGCGCGCGCAACGCCGACGCATACATCAAATGCCTTTATGATTGATATCAGAACTTGTCGTTCGATCGGCTTGTCGTCCTCTGGCATTCTTGACCGTGACGTAAGGGCGATATGAATCATTTCAAGAATTCTTTCCCTTCAGAGTCCGGCACTGAAAAGGAACATGCGATCGTGGACAAGCTCACGCTTTATATCGGCAACAAGAACTATTCGTCCTGGTCGTTTCGGCCATGGATTGCTCTTGAAGGGTGCGGCATTCCCTTCGAAGAAGTGCTGATCCCTTTCGATTTTCCAGCCGGAAACCCGCGCATTCGTGAGGTGTCGCCGACGGGCAAGGTGCCGATGCTGGTTCACGGGGGCTTCAAGGTATGGGAATCCTTCGCCATCATCGAATATGCGGCCGAGCTTTTCTCGGACGCCGGGCTTTTGCCGAGAGATCGCCAGGCGCGTGCGCTGGCGCGATCCTACAGCATGGAAATGGTTTCCGGTTTCAGCGCCCTGCGCAACTTCTGCCCGATGAACATGCGCCGTCCGGTCGCCCGGCGCGATCTCCCCGGCGGAGTGATGGAGGACGTGGCGCGTATCGAGGCCATCTGGCGCGAGGCGAGAGCCTTTTCTGGCGGGCCTTTCCTGTTCGGGAATTTTTCCGGCGCGGACGCCATGTTTGCCCCCGTCGTCAGCCGTCTGGAGCGGTATGACATCGCGGTGGCGGCGGATACGCGGGACTATATGGCGGCCATGAAGGCGCTGCCTGCCTGGCAAAAATGGGAGGAAGCCGCATTGCAGGAAACATGGACCGTGCCGGAGGACGAGGACTGACCCGGTCTCGAATATCCGCGAATCTGGTGCGATGGGCAAAAAATGCTATTAGGGACTGGTCAAAGCCCGCCAAGCCATGTATAAGCCCGCCCAATTTCCGAAATTGATGCATGTCTGTTTCGGCCGCCTTGCTGGCCGTGGATATGTGTCGTCCGTACATGGAGTAACGAGAATGGCTGTACCGAAGAGAAAAACGAGCCCGTCCAAGCGCGGTATGCGCCGCTCTGCTGACGCCCTGAAGGCTTCGACCTACGTCGAAGACAAGAACTCCGGCGAACTGCGTCGCCCGCACCACATCGACCTGAAGACCGGCATGTATCGCGGTCGTCAGGTTCTGACGCCGAAGGAAAGCGCATAATCTAGCGCAGCCTTGATGGCGCATGAATAAAAGGCTGGCGGTTCGCCGGCCTTTTTCTGTTTTGATTGGGTGTGTTAGTGGGACGAAGTGGCTGCGCTTGTGCCGAAGCTCTGATACCCCCTTTGTCCCTTCAGGACATCTCCTCCACCAGGGGGAGGTCGGTAACTCGCGGCACTTTCTCGCCTCAAGCTACAATCGCATCTGCAGAAACTAAATCAGGTTACTTGCCAGAGCGGAGCGACATACTCCCAACAATCTCCCCCCTGGTGGGGGAGATGTCACGACAGTGACAGAGCGGGGTGAAAATTCTCCAAGGATTCAGGAGCGCATCGCCTGATTTCAGAGGCTATCCAGCTTGTTCTGCATGGCGCGGAGCTGTTCCTTGAGCTCATCGATGTCCTTGGCCTCGGCCTTGCGGCTTTCCTTGGCCGGCGGCTGCATGAAGGGCGAGAACATCTGCATGGCCTGCTGAAACATCTCTGTGTTGCGGCGGACCTGCTCCTCGACCATCTTGATGGGGAGTTGCAGGTTCTTGCCGAGCGGCGTTTCGCCGAAAGCGCGATTGATCTGCTCGCGCATCTGCGTCTGCTGCTCGGTAAAGGCACGCATGGAGTGCTCGAGGAAGCTCGGCACCACCATCTGCATCTGATCGCCGTAATAGCCGATCAGCTGGCGGAGGAACGAAATCGGCAGCAGCGTGTTGCCGGTCTTCGATTCCTGTTCGAAAATGATCTGTGTCAGGACCGAATGCGTAATATCATCACCGCTCTTGGCGTCCTGGACGATGAATTCCTCGCCCTTCTTCACCATCTCCGCCAGGTCGTCCAGCGTCACATAGGTGCTGGTGCCGGTATTGTATAGGCGGCGATTGGCGTATTTCTTGATTACGATCTGGCCCTCATTCTTTGCCATTTATCAGTCTCCTGGCCCCGTCTGATTGTATGGAATATTCCTCCACTCCGGAGTGTAGACGCAAAAGAAGCTTGGTGACAATCGGTTTGTGCGATGCGGCAAGGCCTTTCCTTTGATTGGATTTTTTGAAGGCGGTGACAGCTTCGTGAAATCTGTACGATGAAAATTCTTGCTGTTTGACTCAGGAGCAAAGCTTTGACAGTTTCGCCTCATATACGTGTTCATTCTGTGAGGAGGCTTCCATGAGCAGTTCATCCATCGTCGTCGCCAGCGCTGCCCGCACTGCGGTCGGTTCGTTCAACGGCGCGTTCGCGACCGTTCCGGCGCATGAACTCGGCGCGGCCGCGATCAAGGGTGCGCTGGAGCGCGCCGGCGTCGATGCCAAAGAAGTCGACGAAGTGATCCTCGGCCAGGTGCTTCAGGCCGGCGAAGGGCAGAACCCGGCTCGCCAGGCCGCGATGAAGGCCGGCATTCCGCAGGAAGCGACCGCATGGGGCGTGAACCAGCTGTGCGGCTCGGGCCTGCGTGCCGTGGCGCTCGGCCTGCAGCAGATCGCAACCGGTGACGCCAAGATCATCGTCGCCGGTGGCCAGGAATCCATGTCGATGGCGCCGCATGCCGCGAATCTTCGCTCCGGCACCAAGATGGGCGACATGAAGATGATCGACACCATGATCAAGGACGGCCTGACGGATGCCTTCTACGGCTACCACATGGGCATTACGGCCGAAAATATTGCCCGCCAGTGGCAGCTGTCGCGCGAGGAACAGGATCAGTTCGCCGTTGCCTCGCAGAACAAGGCGGAAGCCGCACAGAAGGCCGGCCGCTTCAAGGACGAGATTATTCCCTTCACCATCCAGACGCGCAAGGGCGACGTCACGGTCGATGCCGACGAATATATCCGCCTTGGTGCGACGATGGAGGCCATGGCGAAGCTGCGCCCGGCCTTCGACAAGGAGGGCTCCGTCACCGCCGGCAACGCTTCCGGCCTTAACGACGGTGCTGCCGCTGCCGTGCTCATGACCGAAGCGGAAGCCTCGCGCCGCGGCATCCAGCCGCTCGCTCGCATCGTCTCCTGGGCAACAGCCGGCGTCGATCCGCAGATCATGGGTACGGGGCCGATACCGGCCTCCCGCAAGGCGCTGGAAAAGGCCGGCTGGTCCGTCAACGACCTCGATCTCGTCGAGGCCAATGAGGCGTTTGCTGCCCAGGCCTGCGCCGTCAACAAGGATCTCGGCTGGGATACGTCGATCGTCAACGTCAATGGCGGCGCGATTGCCATCGGCCATCCCATCGGCGCTTCGGGCGCTCGCGTCCTCAACACGTTGCTGTTCGAGATGAAGCGCCGCGGCGCCCGCAAGGGACTTGCCACGCTTTGCATCGGCGGCGGCATGGGTGTCGCCATGTGCTTCGAGGCGCTCTAGAATCAAAGAAATAGAGCATGATGTCGTCCGAAAACCGCATGACACTTTTCGGCATCATGCTCTAAGGCGTTTTGAAGGGAATTTTCCAGAAGAAGTGATGAAAGCGAGCGGGCGACCCGACCTTCGGGCGTCCCGCCTCCGCAACAAAAAAGGGGAGTGGCACATGAGCAGAGTGGCATTGGTAACCGGAGGTACGCGCGGCATCGGAGCTGCCATTTCGATGGCGCTGCACAATGCGGGCTATAAGGTGGCCGCAACCTATGCCGGCAATGATGAGAAGGCCCGGGCTTTCCATGATGTGACGGGGATTTCCGTTCACAAGTGGGATGTCACCGACTACGAGGCTTGCGGCATGGGTATCGCCAAGATCGAGCATGATCTTGGTCATGTCGACATCCTGGTCAACAATGCCGGCATCACCCGCGACGCCATGTTCCACAAGATGACGCCGCAGCAGTGGCACGAGGTCATCAATACCAATCTCACCGGCCTCTTCAACATGACGCACCACGTCTGGCAGGGCATGCGCGACCGCAGCTTCGGCCGCGTCATCAATATCTCGTCCATCAATGGTCAGAAGGGGCAGATGGGGCAGGCGAACTACTCCGCAGCCAAGGCGGGCGATCTCGGCTTCACCAAGGCGCTTGCGCAGGAAGGTGCTGCCAAGAACATCACGGTCAACGCGATTTGCCCCGGCTATATCGGCACGGAGATGGTGCTGGCGGTACCGGAGAAAGTGCTCAACGAGCGCATCATTCCGCAGATTCCCGTCGGGCGCCTCGGCGAACCCGAGGAAATCGCCCGCATCGCCGTCTTCCTGGCCAGCGACGATGCCGGTTTCATTACCGGATCGACCATATCTGCCAATGGCGGCCAGCTCTTCGTCTAGGCAATTCAGGAAAAGCGCAGACCAGTCTTCCGCTGGGAGCTGCGCAAGAGCTATAAAAAAGCGGCTCAGGGCTACGGAGCCGCTTCAGCCTGTATAGCGCGTTACGAACGGAATTACTGAGCTCCGCCGGCAATCATCCTCTTATTGAGGCCTGCTGCCGATGTCGTGGCTTGAATTCCAGGATGACCGCCTCAAGGGCGACCTGCCGCTTCTCCCTGTCTCGAGCTCTCGCCGCACTTACGAGCGCGTGAAAAGTGGTGCCGGTAAGCACGAGTGCTGCAATGCTTGCGATGATTGCGGCCATGATGCCGTTCCTTTCTCAAAACACTGCCACCTCGCCGTGACCGACGGCGCAGGAAGACGATTTTGTTGAGGGAACTGCCGCTCCCTGAATTTGTTCCGAGAGCGAATCCTGACCGGCCGCCGGTGGCGACCGGTCAGGCAATGCCTTAGCGGCAGCGAGCCTCATAACGGTGACCATAGCGGTCGCGATAGATGCAGTAGCCGCGACGATCTTCCGAACGCCCGATGAGGTTGCCGACTACGCCGCCAGCCACCGCGCCGACGGCGGCGCCGCCCCAGCTATGGGTGGCGACGCCACCGATCAGCGCGCCGGTGCCGGCGCCGATCGCCGTACCTTTTTCCGTTGCCGTGCACGACGCCAATGCGCCGACGAGGGCGATCGCGACGATAATCTTCTTCATGGTGTTAGCTCCCTGATGTTGCGAGGTTTGAACAATGTCGGCGGATCAGATGCGCCCCATTAATAACAGAATGAGGACAATGACGAGAACAAGCCCGAGACCACCCGATGGGCCATACCCCCAAGACCGGCTGTAACCCCAGCTGGGAAGTGCGCCAACCAGCAGCAGAATCAGTATGACAAGCAATACCGTACCAAGCATGATATGTCTCCTCCATGTCCGTCCGGGCTCGAATATCCCGCCATTATCGCCGTTCGACATGGCGTTAACCTTCCAGCTTTCCCACTCGAAACTGTTCCAGTGAATGGACGAATTCCGCAATTCTGCTCATAGAAACTTGCATGCGCGACAATTGTTCCGGCTAAGAAATAAAAATGCGTGCGCGCAGCAGTCGGGATGGTTAGCGAATCCTTAAATTGGATCGCATCGGGTGGCGGTTAAAAGCGCGGCGGCAAATTCGTTTGTATGGTTAAAATACCATTAAAATACAATGGGTTGTGGTGAACGAAACGGGAAAGGCCGGATGTCCGTGATTCGTCGGCGATTCGTTCTGCATTTGAACTTTGGTTAACGGCTGGGCGTTTGCCGACATGCCGAATACAAGGATGCTGCCGTCGGCAAATGTCGTCCAGGTGGTGTGTTCGCGGGCGAATTCGTTAATTCGCAGCGAACTCCGCAACAGCATTGCCATTCAAGCTGACCTCTATGTCGCGATGCTGCTCCGGCGAAATACAACATGTAGCCGTGAACAAGTGCGATACCCGCTGATATCCGCGATTCGTCACCGATTCGTTCCGGCTTTGATCGGTGTGTTAATGGCTGCACTTTTTGCGTGCATTTGTCGATTCACTATAGCTGCGCTCGTCAAAAGACGAACCGCAATCGCAGATTCGGCTCGGATTCGCGTCTCAACCATTCAGAGTCCGGTATCCTCCTGACGAGAAACCGCTAGATATTGTGGAGAACAAAACAGAATCGCTTGGAATCCGCGATTCGTCGCCGATTCGTTTCGGCTTTGGCCTGGATGTTGATGTCGTCCGCTGATTCACGCGAAACCTTATCATTTACAGATTGTTAACGACGGCACGCCGCGAAATTTCTCTGGCCGAGGATTGTCCGCTTGACTCCTTTTTTCTGCGGAAAGCCGTGTAAACGAGATTCAGCATTTGGTGGCAATCTTTTCATTGCAATCCATATGTAGTCGTGAACAAATAAGGAACATGACGGAGTCAGCGATTCGTCTCCGATTCGTTCTCAGGCTGTTCTGGATTCGCCCGGACTCGCATGGGATGCAACGTAAATGTAGCTTGTGGTTGAAGCGCTCAAATATGAAATCGAATGTTGCCGCATCTGTTTTTTCATTCGGGTCTTGCCTTTGTCACATATGGTCGTCATCTGTTCGTTTCCTCCAGGAGGAACTGGCTGATCGGAAGACGGCTGTTTCTCGCCTATGCACGGACCTATGACTCAGACTTCGCAGCCCATGATCCTGAGCGGACGCGGCGTGACCGCAGTGCTCGGACCGACCAATACCGGCAAGACCCATTATGCCATCGAGCGCATGGTGGCACACGGCAGCGGCGTGATCGGCCTGCCGCTGCGGCTGCTTGCCCGTGAGGTGTATACGCGCGTCGTCGAGAAGGTCGGCGCGCACAATGTCGCGCTGGTGACCGGCGAGGAAAAGATATCGCCGCCCAATGCTCGTTATTCGGTCTGCACGGTGGAGGCCATGCCGCGCGAGACGCGCGCCTCCTTCGTCGCGATCGACGAAGTGCAGCTTGCCGGCGATCTGGAGCGCGGACATATTTTTACCGACCGCCTTCTGCATCTGCGCGGCCGCGATGAAACCCTGCTGCTCGGCGCCGGCACGATGCGGCCGATCCTTGAACAACTTCTGCCTGGGATTACCGTCCTCGAACGGCCGAGGCTATCGCATCTTTTCTACGCCGGGCAGAAGAAGATCACGCGGCTGCCGCAGCGCACGGCCATTGTCGCCTTTTCCGCAGACGAGGTTTATGCGATCGCAGAGCTTATCCGCCGCCAGCGCGGTGGCGCGGCCGTCGTCCTCGGGGCGCTCAGCCCGCGTACCCGTAATGCGCAGGTGGCGCTCTATCAGGCCGGCGATGTCGAATATCTGGTTGCGACCGATGCGATCGGCATGGGGCTCAACCTCGATGTCGATCATGTCGCCTTTGCGCAGGACCGCAAGTTCGACGGTTATCAATTCCGCAATCTCAATCCGGCCGAGCTCGGTCAGATCGCAGGTCGCGCCGGCCGCCATCTCAAGGACGGCACCTTCGGGGTGACGGGACAAGTCGATCCTTTCGACGATGAACTCGTGCGCCGGATCGAGGGACACGAATTCGACATGGTCAAGGTGCTGCAATGGCGCACCAAAGACCTGGATTTCGCTTCGATCGCGGCGTTGCGTGCAAGTTTGGAAGACGCGCCTCGCGTGCAGGGCTTGACGCGCGCGCTGCCTGCGGTAGACCAGCAGGCATTGGAATATCTGTCACGCGATCTGGAGATAGTCGATCTTGCCAGCAACCCGGCTCGGGTTGAGAAATTGTGGGAGGCCTGTGCGCTTCCCGACTATCGGCGCATCACGCCTGCCCAGCATGCTGATCTCATCGCCACCCTCTTTTCTGATCTCGTGCGCTATGGCACGGTGAAAGAGGATTTCCTGGCCGAACAGGTGCATCGCGCCGATCGGACGGATGGCGAGATCGACACGCTTTCGGCGCGAATCGCGCAGATAAGGACTTGGACCTATGTGTCGAACCGGCCCGGCTGGCTTGCCGATCCGACACACTGGCAAGAAAAGACGCGGGAAATCGAAGATCGATTGTCCGACGCGTTACATGAGAGGTTGACGAAACGCTTTGTTGATCGCAGGACATCTGTGCTCATGAAGCGCCTGAGAGAGAATGCGATGCTGGAAGCTGAAATCAGTGTGAATGGAGATGTCTTCGTAGAGGGGCATCATGTGGGACAGTTGACCGGATTCCGGTTCACGCCTATCGCAGGGACCGAGGGGCCGGATGCCAAGGCTGTCCAGACCGCCTCGCAGAAGGCGCTCGGGCTGGAGTTCGAGGCACGTGCCGCACGTCTGCATGCGGCCGGCAACGGCGATCTCGCGATCAGTGCCGATGGCCTCGTGCGCTGGCTCGGCGACCCCGTCGCGCGCCTGTCAGGCAGCGATCATGTCATGCGTCCGCGCGTCATCCTGCTTGCCGACGAACAGCTGACCGGCAATGCGCGCGATCATGTCGCCGCCCGTATCGAGCGTTTCGTGAACCATCACATCAGCACGATCCTGAAGCCGCTGGACGATCTCCAGCGTGCCGAAGATCTGCAGGGCCTTGCCAAGGGGCTGGCTTTCCAGCTGGTGGAGAATCTCGGCGTTCTGTTCCGCCGCGACGTTACGGAAGAAGTGAAATCGCTGGATCAGGACGGGCGTGCCTCGATGCGCCGCTACGGCGTTCGCTTCGGCGCATACCATATTTTCGTGCCCGCCCTGCTGAAGCCGGCTCCGGCCGAGCTCATCACGCTCCTCTGGGCGCTGAAGAACGATGGCCTGGACAAGCCGGGCTATGGCGATCTGATCCCGGTTCTGGCCGCTGGCCGTACCTCGGTTGTCACCGATCCGGGCTATGAGCGCACATTTTACAAGCTTGCCGGCTTCCGGTTCCTCGGCAAGCGCGCGGTGCGCATCGACATCCTCGAGCGTCTGGCGGACCTTATCCGTCCGCTGCTGCAGTGGAAGCCCGGCCAGGCTTCGCGCCCTGACGGCGCTTATGACGGCCGTCGCTTCACGACGACGACCGCGATGCTCTCCATTCTCGGCGCGACGCTCGAGGACATGGAGGAAATCCTCAAGGGTCTCGGCTATCGCGCCGATGCGGTGAAGGCGGAGGAGGCTACGGCCTTCCTCGCTCAGCAGGATGCGGCTGCAGCGCCCGCCGCACCGGCTGGGGACGCCACAGCCGAAAAAGCCGATCATGATGATGCCGACACTGCAACTGACGAGCCGGCTAAGGAAGTAGAGGCCGTTTCGCAGGAAGCAGCCGCTCCCGCCGAGGCACCTGCTGAGACGGAAGTTGCCGCAGCTGCCGAGCCTGTCGCCGCTGCAGAAGTCACCGCAGAGCCGGCGGAACCGAAGCCTGTTCTGCTCTGGCGTCTGGGTGGCCGTAACGACCATCAGCAGCGGCAAGGCGGCCGTGGCCATGGCGATCGCCGCGGCCAGCAGGGCGAGGGGCGCGGTCAACAGGGCAATCGTCGTGGTGGCGAGCAGGCAGCCGGTGAAGGCAATCGCGAAGGCGGCCGTGATCGCCGCGATGGGCGCGACAATCGTGAGGCTCGTGGCAGTGACAAGGGTCCGCGCGGCAATCGCGAGGGCGGCCGTCCGCAGCATCAGGGCAACCGCGGCGAACGCGGTGATCGTCAGGAACGTGGCGACCGGAATGATCGCAACAATCGCGGTGCCTCGCAGCCGTTGCGCTTCGAAGCCAAGCCGCCGCGCAAGGAAAAGCCGATCGATCCGGATTCTCCTTTCGCCAAGCTCGCTGCCCTCAAGGAGCAGATGAAGAAATAGGTCATGACGGACGAAAAACAGCCATTTTCCGGTTCGCGCCAGCGCATCGACAAATGGCTGTTCTTTGCCCGCATGGTGAAATCCCGCTCATTGGCGCAGGTCTATGTGCAGAACGGCAGCGTCCGGGTGAATGGCGAGCGGGTCGTGCAGCCGAGTTTCGGCATCAAGGCCGGTGACCGCATCGAGCTCTCGCTGGAGCGGCGGGATATAGTGTTGATCGTGCGGTCGGCCGGCGAACGTAGGGGTCCCTTCGAAGAAGCCAGGCTGCTTTACGAAGATCTGACGCCGCCGCCCGATGAGACAAAACGCCTCACCTCGTTCGAGCAGGCGTTGCGGGCACCCGGCAGCGGCAGGCCCACAAAAAGGGATCGGCGTGCGATCGATCGCCTCATCTCCGACGATGATTAGAAAACTCTGCCTGTTGCGGAGGGGTTTTGCGATTGTTTGTCCTTGAAATTGGGTGACAAAGTCGATACCTCACGATCACCCTGCCGGTAACCAGCCGGGCGGCGCGTTTGCGTGTGATGCATTCGTCTGCCCGTTCGGCGCCGTGGGAAGGTGCGACGTTCCAGGTTGCGCGTCCGCGGAAGCTCAATACATCCCTGGAGTGCTTCATGACATATGTCGTGACTGACAATTGCATTCGCTGCAAATATACCGATTGCGTGGAAGTCTGCCCTGTCGACTGCTTCTACGAAGGCGAGAACTTTCTCGTCATCCATCCCGACGAATGCATCGATTGCGGCGTCTGCGAACCGGAATGTCCTGCCGAGGCGATCAAGCCCGATACGGAACCGGGTCTCGACAAGTGGCTGAAGGTCAATGCGGAATACGCCGCCATTTGGCCGAACATCACGGTCAAGCGTGACCCGATGCCGGAAGCCAAGGAAATGGATGGCGAACAGGGGAAATTCGAGAAGTATTTCTCGGCCAATCCCGGTACGGGCGACTGATCGAAGGCCGTGACAGGCCTTCGATAAAGGTGTAGTCGATATCGCAGAAAGCGAATCATTGCCATTGGGCCGCTGGCCGGCCAACGTGGCCAATTTGGCGCGTGCGCAGCAAATTATTGATTTCCTCAGATTTTTGTGATAGGGTCGTCACACTGATCCACTGCGGCATTTCGCATGCCCGAAACCATCACGAAAGCAAATCACCAATCCGTACGCGGTTTCCTTGACATATCAACGTATTGTGTTGTCGGGTCCCTGATCGCGATGGGTGGGTTTCTGTTTGCATAAGTCTGGCTGGACCAGGATGAAGTGACCCGACGGTACGTCCGTCTCATCCGGGCCTGACTGACCCGGCACCCCGGCCCTAACGGGGCGCATAACAGGGAGTTTTTGAAAAGAATGACGACCCAGCAGAAAAAACCTTCAGCAGCACGCCATGGCTTCAAGACTGGTGAAGCGATCGTTTATCCGGCCCACGGTGTCGGCACGATCACTGCGATCGAAGAACAGGAAGTCGCAGGCATGAAGCTCGAGCTGTTCGTGATCGACTTCGAGAAAGACAAGATGCGCCTGAAGGTTCCGGTGGCCAAGGCCATGAGCATCGGCATGCGCAAGCTTTCCGAGACCGATTTCGTCGAGCGTGCATTGAAGGTCGTGCAGGGCAAGGCCCGCGTCAAGCGCACCATGTGGTCGCGCCGCGCGCAGGAATACGATGCCAAGATCAATTCCGGCGATCTGATCTCGATCGCAGAAGTCGTTCGCGATCTCTATCGCGCCGAGAACCAGCCGGAACAGTCCTATTCCGAACGTCAGCTTTATGAAGCTGCACTTGACCGCATGGCGCGTGAAATCGCCGCTGTCAACAAGATGTCGGAAACCGAAGCCGTTCGCCTTGTCGAAACCAACCTGAACAAGGGACCGAAGCGCGGCAAGGTCGTCGAAGAAGACGACTCGCAGGACGAAGCCGCATAAGGCGAGACGCCAATATCGCTTCAAAAAACCCGGCCATGGTGCCGGGTTTTTTCTTTGGAACCTTTTCCGTTCTGATGCGTTGAAGCCCTGTGTTGGCGGTCCGTGTGGGTACACTCCTGTGGAGAGGGGTATTCAGACAGGCCGTTTTTATGGACATTCACGAGGACCGGCCTATGCGTTTTCACTCGAAGCTCCCCGGCGATCTGAAGATGATTCAATCGTCAGACCCGTTCGATGAGATCGAACTAGACTAGTCACCGATCATCCGGTGACCCGGATAATCGGTTTCCAATTTGCAATTTCATTCATTGATTTCCATCCGAACAGCGATGTTCGGAAACGATGCTTGCTGCCTTTTTCGTCGACCGCGGCATAGAGACGATTTGAGGCCGAAACCCAGGAGATGCATATGACGAATATGTCTGCAGATCGGCGCATGATCAAAGTTGCCATGGCTGCTCCCTATCTGGCTCGCGACGAAGAACACGATCTCGCCATGCGCTGGAAAGACCACGATGATCGCGGCGCCCGCAATCAGATCGCAACTGCCCATATGCGCCTCGTCATCTCCATGGCGGGGAAGTTTCGTAACTTCGGACTGCCGATGAGCGATCTGGTGCAGGAAGGCTATGTCGGCCTGCTGGAAGCGGCCGCCCGCTTCGAACCGGAGCGGGAAGTTCGCTTCTCCACCTATGCAAGCTGGTGGATTCGCGCTTCGATCCAGGACTATATCCTGCGCAATTGGTCGATCGTACGCGGCGGCACGAGTTCCGCCCAGAAGGCGCTGTTTTTCAATCTGCGCCGCTTACGCGCCAAGCTTGCCCGCAGCAATTCCAACGTCACCGTCCAGTCCATCCATGAGGAAATCGCCGTGACGCTCGGCGTCAGCCTTACGGATGTGCAGACGATGGATGCGCGCCTCTCCAGTAGCGATACCTCCCTGCAAGCCCCCTCCATTGCTGGCGATTCCGAAAGCGCAGAGCGCATCGATTTCCTGATCAGCGACGAGCCGCTTCCCGACGAGCAGGTGTCCGACATGATCGACGGCGAGCGCCGCCGCGTTTGGCTGGCGTCGGCGCTGAAACATCTCAACGAACGTGAAATGAAGATCATCCAAGCCCGCCGCCTGGTCGAAGACGGCGCGACGCTCGAAGAGCTCGGTGCCGATCTTGGCATTTCCAAGGAGCGCGTGCGCCAGATCGAAAGCCGCGCGATGGACAAGCTCCGCAACGCCCTGGTGGATGCGGATCCCCGCATGGCCAGCTACGCCTGAGTGTGCGCTTCTCCCTTGGGAGAAGTCGTCCCGCTATTATTCCGAAATGATTTTGACCTTGTCGCCCGGTGCAATGTTTGCCCCGGTTGGCAGGGCATTTATCAGTTTGAACAGGTCGAGCTTGCGGTCTGTGCCCATCATGCGGGCGGCGAGCGTGGTGATGGTGTCGCCGGGTTTGACGGTAACGACGCGAACACGCAGCGGCTTCAGCGAGGCCGCCTCTTCCGGGGTCATATGCCGGAAGCTGGCACGCAGCACATTGGCGGTCTGATCAAGCTGAGCGATATTCCCCTTCGGCACCGCCGTCAGGAAGCGGAAGATCTGCGTGCGGTCGCGGATCACGGTCACATCGAAATCCCAGCGGTCGGCTGAGGCGCGCGCAGTGGCCGCCGGCATGCCGTTGACGGTGATCGACCTGATCGAGGAGGGATCGAGGCCGGTGACCCAGCCGCTGGAGATATAGTTCGTCAGATTCTGGTTCTGGGTGTCGGCCACGCCGTCGAAGCGGATGGCGATGTCGCCGGGGCCGGTCGCCATGACGGCTTCGACCTTGTTGTCGATACGGAAATCGGGCGGGACGTCGAAGCGGATGCCGAGGCCGCCATGCAGGAAGGTCTGGCCACGCACATAGCCTTCTTCGGGGCTGTCGCCATAGAGCAGGCCGTCGATGCCGTTGAGATAATAGTCGCGGCCGATGTCGCCGACCTTGCCTTCCTCGCCGAATTCGCGCGCGTGCGCCTTGGCAAGGTCGATACGCTGCGGCGTGCTCGGGTGGCTTGAAAGGAAGTCCAGGCTCTGGTCGACGTCGGAATTGGCCGACATGAAGCGGCTATAGTCCTCCATCGCGTTCAGGAAGCGCGCGGCGGCGTAAGGATCGTAGCCGGCCTGGCCGAGTGTGCGAATGCCGATCTCGTCGGCCTGGAGTTCCTGCTGCCGCGAGAAGGCGGCGAGACGCAGCTTGCCGCGGGCAAGCGCCTGCTTGCCGGCCAGATCGCTCGACAGGACTTCCGAAACGACGCGGCTGGCTATGACTTCGGCTTCTTCGCGTTTCTGCCGCTCGATGCCGTGATTGGCTGTTACGTGCGCCATCTCGTGCGACAGCACCGCGGCGACTTCGGACGCATCATTGGCAAGCGCCAGAAGGCCGCGCGTCACATAGAGATAGCCGCCGGGCAAGGCAAAGGCATTGATCGAGGGCGAATTGAGAATGGTGATGCGATAGGACTGCTGCGGATTCTCCGACACGCTCGTCAAGGCGCCGGCGATGCGGGCAACGAGCCTCTCCGTCTTGGCATCCTTGTATTCGCCGCCATAGCTTGCGAGGATGCGCGGATGCTCGCGAGCGCCCATTTGCGCGCGCGGATCGTTCTTCTGCACTTCGGAAACGATCTGCGGATTGGCGGAGGGCGAAACGCTCGGCTGATAGGATTGATCCATCACCGTCTGGCAGCTGTTCAACATTGCTGCGGCTGCAAGGAAGGGCACAAAACGGCGCAAACGGGCTGCGACGGTCAAATCGATCCTTCGTTCTGCTCGCTTGCTCTGCTTCAGGACCTGCATCCTACTCATTTCGCTGTCATGCCGGCTCGGCGCCAAATCCGGTTGATCGTTACCGGGTCGATCATGGTCGTGCACCGATAAAGGTTGTTTTCGCCCCCATCGATCCGCATTTACCCGGACGGCTTCGACCTCTTGCTGTAGCCGATTTTGGCACCGGTTGCATAGCGAGACTCCGTTTAAATATGGCAGCGTTGTATTTTAGCAAGCATTTCCGAGGACTTTCAGCCGCTTCGCTAGACGAAATTAAGGCAAAGCCGGCGGCAAGCTGCCATGACACAATCAATGTTGCAGAAATGTGGTCAATGCCGGAATCCCGCCCGCCTGCAGGAAGGTTTCGATGGGCGCGGTAAGCTTGATCGTGCCGCCGTCGATGAAGACGGCGTGGTCGGCAAGGCGCCGCACTTCGGCCGGGTCATGCGAGACGATCAGCACCGTATTGCCGGTTTCGCGATGCAGAATTTTCAGAAGTTCGACCATGCCGGAGCGCAGGCCGGGATCGAGCGCGGCGAAAGGCTCGTCCAGCAACAGGATTGGCTTGTCGCGCACCAGAGCCCGAGCGAAAGCGGCGCGCTGGCGCTCGCCACCGGAAAGCGTTCCCGGCTTGCGCTTTTCAAAACCGGCTAGTCCGACCCGCGCCAAAGCCTCCGAGACCTTTTGCCGATCCTCCTTCGAAAGCCTCAATGACGGGCTGATGCCAAGGCCGACATTGGTGAAGAGATCGAGATGAGCGAAGAGGTTGTTGTCCTGGAAGACGAGAGACATCGGCCGTTCGGCGGGATGCAGGCGGCTCACGTCCTGTCCGGCGAGCAGGATACGGCCGCGGTCAGGCTGTTCGAAGCCGGCCAGTAAATTGAGAAAGGTGGATTTGCCCGACCCTGACGGCCCGGCAATGGCGATGATCTTACCCTGCGGCAATGCGCAATCGAAGCGGAAGTCATGCGTGCCGAGGCGCAGTTCGACCCGTTCCATGCTGATGCCTTCTGCCTTCATGATGCTGCTGTCAGTCATTTCGTCTGCTTTCGTCATCCGGGACGCCTTGGCCCGCGGTTCCGGCTATGGTCAGGAGAAGGCATACCAGGCCGAGTATCAAGGCATATCCGTCGGCGTCGTTGGTGCGGTAGCTACCGAGCTTGCTGTAGACCAGCCAGGGCAGGGTCATCAGGCTGTCGGAGCCGAAGAGTGCGACGGCGCCGAGATCGCCGAGTGACAGGGCCATGGCGAAGGAGAGCGCCGTGAAGAGCGGTTTGCGCAGACCCGGCCAATCGACCACGCGCAGGCGCGCAATGCCGTCAAGGCCGAGGCTTGCCACCAGCCGCCCGGTGCGGCTGACATGGACCGTATAGGCCGGCTCGATGACGCGAATGACGAAGGGCAGCGCCATCAGCGCATTGATGACAATGATGAGGACGGCCGCAAAGCGGCTAGGATCGCCCAATGGCCTGAGCGCCAGGAACCAGCCGGTTGCCAGCACGATCGGTGGCACCAGCAGGATGAGGGAGGCGCTTGCGCCTAATGCGATCGCCAGGCCGTACAGGCCGAGGGACTTTCGGCGATCCGCCGATATCACCGAGCGGGCGCGAATGATCGCGAAGGATGTCAGCACGGCCAGAAGGCCCGCAGCAAGCGCGATTGCAAGACTTGTGACTGCCGCCTGCAGGAAGATCGGCTGGGAGACGAGCTTGAAAAGATTGGCCTTGAGGCCGGTCACGACGACCGCAGCAAGCGGCATGCCGAGAAAGAGCGTCGCGGCCGCCAGCAGCGCAGTATCGACGTACCGCGCAGCCATCCCCTGTCCATCGATGCGGCGCAGCGCCCGGCCGGCCGTCAATCCGTGATCGTCGGGAGCTCGAAACAGCGTCATGACGCCGAGCACAAGCAGGGTGACGACGATCTGCAGCAGCGACAGCATCACGGCGCGGCCGGGATCGAAATCGAAGCGGAGCGCCTGGTAGATCGCCACTTCCAGCGTCGTCGCGGCCGGACCGCCGCCGAGGATCAGGACCAGCGTGAAGCTGGTGGCGCAGAGCATGAAGATCAGGCCGGCGATGCCGGGAACGAGGCCGCGCAGGATAGGCCATTCGATGAAGCGGAAGACCGAGATGGGCTGCATGCCCAGCCCGCCGGCCACGAGCCAATATTCCCCTGGCACACGCTCCAGTCCGACCAGCATCAGTCGGCAGGCGAGCGGCATGTTGAAGAAGACATGCGCAAGCAGGATACCGGCCAGGCCATAGATGCTGACGGGCTGCGACAGGCCGAGTGCTGATAGCGCCTGATTGATGAGCCCCTGCCGGCCCCATATGCCGAGCAGGCCGAGCGCGCCGATCAGCACCGGCAGGCCCATCGGCACGGCCATCAGTCGGATCAGCCACAGCCGGCCGGGAAAGCGCGGCTGGCGCGCCAATGCGCGGGCGACCGGAATGGCGAGCACAATGGAGAGCAGTGTCGAAAGCACCGCCTGCAGCAGTGTGAAGCGCAGGATGCGCAGTAGATATGGGTCTGTGAGCGAGGTGTCGCTGCCGGATTCGATGCCGGCGGAGAGAAGAACAAGAACGGCGATCCCGACGAAGAGCGCAATGCTGCCGAGGCTGAACGCCCCGCCGGAAATAGCGCGTCTTCGCTCGGGTGCCGTGAGTATGATCAAGGCATCAGTTGCCGCTGGTGGCGGTCAGCCATTCGTCGATCCAGGCTTTACGGTTCTTGTCGACGTCCGCAGGGCTCATCAGGAAGGTCTTCGACGGCACCACGAGCTTGCTGAAGGCATCCGGCAGCGGCTCAGAAGTGGCGGAAACCGGCATCATCCAGTTGCTTGTCGGAATGATGTCTTGGAAGCCGGTGGAGATCATGAATTTCAGGAAATCGCGGGCAAGTTCCTTGTTCGGCGAGGACTTGATGAGGCCGGCGACCTCGATCTGAATGTAATGCCCTTCCGAGAAGGCGGCGGCCTGATAGCGATCGGTCTTGTCTTCGATCATGTGATAGGCCGGTGACGTCGTGTAGGAGAGCACCATCGGCGCTTCGCCCTTGGTGAACAGGTCATAGGCTTCCGACCAGCCGGGGGTGACCGTCAGGATGCGGCCTTTGAGCTTCGCCCAGGCATCGGCGGATTTGTCGCCATAGATCGACTTGACCCAGAGCAGCAGGCCGAGACCCGGCGTCGAGGTGCGCGGATCCTCGATGACGATCTTCTGCGCGGGATCGCCTTCGACGAGATCCTTCATGCTCTTGGGCGGGTTCTTGACGGTCTGGCTGTCATAGATCACGGCGAAATGGCCGTAGTCGTAGGGCACGAAGACGTCGTCCTTGAAACCGCCGGGAACCTTGAGGGCCGAGGTGTCGACGCCGCTTGCGTCGAAGAGGCCGGTATCCTTGGCTTCGTCGATAAGATTGGTGTCGAGACCGAGAACGACATCGGCCTTGGTACCCGTTCCTTCCAGTTTGAGGCGGGAGAGAAGTGCAACGCCATCGGTGACGGCAACGTAGTTGACCGTGCAGCCGCAGGTCTTTTCGAAAGCTGCCTTGACCTTGGCACCAGGACCCCAGTCGGCGGTGAAGCTTTCATAGGTGTAGATGGTCAGGGTCTTGTCGGCTGCTTCAGCCGTCTGAGAAGCAAAAAACGTTGCGCCGGCGGCAAGGGCCAGGCCGGTGAAGAATGACAATAGCGATCGGTTTTGCACGACAGCGCCTCCACTTTGGTTTCGTCTTGAAGGGGAAAGGGCGCTATGATTTCGTCACGCGTCTAATCCCTCCGCCGGTGTTAGCCGGATCAGGTTCCGCGGGTTGGCCGGTGAAAGCCTCTCAGCCAAATGTCCTGAAGGACATAAGGCACCCCGTTAGAGCGTCGGCAGATTTAGCCTTGTGACGGAGGGATGACAAGGGAAATGATTCCCTTGCCGATTGCAGCAGGAAGGATTTACTCGGCAGCTTCCGCGACCGCCGGGCTTTCGAATTTCTTCGCGGCACCCGGGAGCTGCACATTCTTCAGTGTCAGCGAGGTCAAGAGACCAAACATGCAGATGCCGGCTGCCGTTATGAACAACGGGCTGAAGGCGCTCGCATAGGCGTTGGCGACGGCCTCGCGGGTAATCTCGGGCAAGGCGGCCATCATCTTGGGCGTCAGCTCCTCGATGTTCGGTACGCCGGATATGGAGACGCCGACATTGCCGAGTTTGGCGGCGATGATGGCGCCGTAAATGGAGATGGCAATGGAGGCGCCGCCCATGCGCGACAGCGTGACGGCACCGGTCGCGGCGCCAACGTCGCGGGCAGCCGCTGCATTCTGTACGCCGATAACGGGCACCTGCTGGGCAAGGCCGATGCCGATGCCGTGCAGCAGCATCAGGCCGCCAATGAGGACGATGGGCGTACCGGCATGGACGAAGGCGAGCGAGGCGAATGCGATGGTGCTGCAGCTGGCGCTGGCGACGGCAAACGGCTTGTAACGGCCTTTGGCCGCGATCAGCCGGCCGGCGGAGAGCGAGCCGCAGACGATGCCGCCGGTCAGGAGAATGAACAGCAGCCCGGCCATGGAGGGAGAAAGGCCTGTCGTCGTCTGCAGGAAGAGCGCGAAGTAATTGACCATGCCGATGGCGACGGCGCCGCTGGTGATCGAGAGGATCAGCAGAAGGCCGAATGTCGGATTGCGGAACAGCGTCATTGGCACAATCGGCTCGGGCGCGCGGCGCTCTATGAAGACCCAGGCGATGGCGCAGATCACCCCGAAGGCAATAATACCAAGGCATTGCGGCGATAGCAGCGACCCGAAGAGTTCGCTTCCGTCGGCAGCAAGCACAATGCTTGTCGTCGTCAGGGCAAGGACGATGGCGCCGGCATAATCGATCTTCGGACGGCGGGCAGGCTTGCGGTAGGGCAGCATGAAGGCCAGGCCGGCAAGCACGATGAAGCCGATCGGCACGTTGACGAGGAAGATCGAACGCCAGCCGAAAAGATCGCTCATCGTGCCGCCGAGAACGGGGCCGATGGCGCCCGACGCCATCAGCACGAGGCTCGAATAGCTCTGGTAGCGCGCACGCTCGCGCGGCTCGAAAAGATCGGCGTTGACGGCGAAGATCGAGACCATGATGCCGCCCCCGCCGAAGCCTTGAAGGACGCGGGCGGCGATCAGTGTATCCATCGAGACGGCTAGACCGCAGACGGCAGAGCCGACCGTGAAGATCGCGATCGCCGTCATCATCACATATTTGCGGCCGAAGAGATCACCGAGCTTGCCGTAGACGGGCATGACGGCGGAAAGTGAGAGAAGATAGGCCGATCCGATCCAGCCGAAGCGATCCAGATGCCCGAACTCGCCGACGATCGTCGGCAGTGCCGTCGAGACGATCTGGTTGTCGAGCGTTGCCATGAACATGGCAGTCATCAGAAAGAGGAAAAGAATAAGCCGCCGTTTGTGATCCGCCACGAGCGGTGTGAAGCTTGTCTGCATGTCCATGGAGCAAGAACCCGAACTGGGCCGGAACGCTGCGCTATCGAGCGAATGCGCGGGACGCCCGGTCTTCATGGGTGAATATATGTGCTATTAGCATATAATTGTCAATGGCAGGTGAATGCCATTTGCATGTTTTGTTTCGTCCCGACCTCTGCTATGCTTTAGGGATGACATCTGCGCCGAATACAAAAGATATCGAAGTTCCGACGCTGGCCGAAGACGAGAAGTTTCTGCGCATCGGTCAGGCGATGATGCGCATGCGCTTGCTGACCGGCCGTCGCATGATCGGCAGGCTCGCCATTCAACACGTGGCTCCGGGGCTTGAGCTTTCGCATCTCGATGTGCTCGATGTCGTGCGGCGGGCGGAAGATACGGGCGAAGTGACCGTCGGCACGATTGCCGAGCTCTTGCGAATCGATCCATCGCGCGCGAGCCGCATCACTGCCGACATGGTGACGCGTGGTGTGTTGCGGCGAAAGGCATCGCAGGCGGACGCGCGGCGTATCGTCGTGGTGCTGACCGCACTCGGGCAGCGCTTGCTGTCGGAAATCCAGGTGCAGAAATACGCCGTTATCGGAAGCATCTTTGCCGATTGGTCGCCCGAAGACATCGAGAGCTTTTCGTTTCTCTTCGATCGTTATGTCAGCGGCTATGAACGTGTTGTCCAGGCCGCCATGAAGGAAACAACCGAATGATCGGCTTGGCCGCACCGTTCCGGTAACGGCGCTCTTCCCTAGGGATATGACTTTGCGCTATGGGCTTGCCTCATGAGCCAGTCCACCACCTTCACCATCCTGCTCGGCGGCGAGCTTCGCCTGACGGAGCGATTGCGCGCCGCGGTTTCCGGCAGCCGCTTCATCGCGGCTGACGGCGGCATGCGCCATGCCCTTGCGATTGGGGTGGAACCGGAGCTGTGGGTTGGCGATTTTGATTCCACGCCTGCCGATCTGCAGGGAGCCTTTCCGAATGTGCCCAGGCAGCCCTATCCGGCGGCGAAGGCTGCGACCGACGGCGAGATCGCCGTCTCGGAAGCGATCGATCGCGGCGCCACGAGACTGATCCTGGCGGGCGCCATGGGCGGCGAACGCTCCGATCATGCGATCCAGCACCTGCTTTATGGTATCCAGCTCGCCGAAAAAGGCTTCGACGTGCTGCTGACGTCGGGTGACGAGGAGGCGGTGCCGCTTCCGTCAGGCGATCTCACGCTGGCACTGCCGGCTGGCTCGCTGTTCTCCGTTCTTGGTTTCAGCGATCTGGCGGGCCTTTTCATCGACAATGCCCGTTACCCCTTGCGCGATTTTCATTTGCCCTTCGGCGCGTCGCGCACCATTTCCAACGTGGCGGAAGGCGATGTGCGCTTTTCGCTCGGCAGCGGCAGGGCCATTGTTCTTGCCCGCCCTTATGACCTTTCCGGAGTCTGATCTTGGCCCCTCCCATTCTGAAACTCGACGACATCTTTCTGAGCTTCGGCGGTGCGCCGTTGCTCGCCGGTGCCGGCCTGCAGGTGGAGCCGGGCGACAAGATCTGCCTTGTCGGACGCAATGGTTCCGGCAAGTCGACGCTGTTGAAGATCGCCGCCGGTCTCGTCGAAGCGCAATCGGGCGAAGTCTTCCGTCATCCGTCGTCGACCGTGCGCTATCTTGAGCAGGCACCTGATTTTGCCGGTTACAAGACGGTGGCGGCCTATGCCGAGGCCGGTCTTGGGCCTGGCGATGATCCCTATCGCGTCACCTATCTGCTCTCTCATCTCGGCCTGACCGGCGAAGAGGATCCGAAGAACCTTTCCGGCGGTGAAGCGCGCCGCGCGGCACTGGCGCGCGTTCTGGCGCCCGAACCGGATATCCTGCTGCTCGACGAGCCGACGAACCATTTGGACTTGCCGACCATCGAATGGCTGGAAGGCGAGCTGCAGAAGAGCCGCAGCGCGCTCGTTCTGATCTCGCACGACCGGCGTTTCCTGGAGAAGGTTTCGACCGCGACCGTCTGGCTCGATCGCGGCACTTCGCGTCGTCTGGACAGGGGCTTTGGCCATTTCGAAGCCTGGCGCGACCAGGTGCTGGAAGCCGAAGAGCTGGAGCAGCACAAGCTCGGCAAGCAGATCGAGCGCGAAGAGCACTGGCTGCGCTACGGCGTGACGGCGCGGCGCAAGCGCAACATGCGCCGGCTCGGCGAATTACAGGATATGCGCTCGCGCTATCGCGGTCACAAAGGCGCTTTGGGCACGGTACAGGCGGCTGCTTCCGATGCGCAGGAAAGCGGCAAGCTGGTGATCGAGGCGGACAAGATCACCAAGTCCTATAATGAGCGGGTCATCGTCGCGCCGTTCTCGATCCGCGTACATCGCGGCGATTGCATCGGCCTCGTCGGCCCGAACGGCGCCGGCAAGACGACGCTTCTGAAGATGCTGACCGGGCAGCTGGAGCCGGATAGCGGCACTGTAAAGCTCGGCACCAATCTGGAAATCGCCACCCTCGACCAGAAGCGCGAGGAGCTGAACCCGGAAGATACGCTCGCCAACTATCTGACCGACGGTCGCGGCGAGAACCTGCTCGTCAATGGTGAGCAGCGGCATGTGACCGGCTATATGAAGGAATTCCTGTTCCAGCCGGAGCAGGCGCGCACGCCGATCAGGAACCTCTCCGGCGGCGAACGCGCGCGGCTGATGCTGGCCCGTATCCTGTCGCGGCCGACCAATCTTTTGATCCTCGACGAACCGACGAACGATCTCGACATCGAGACGCTCGACCTGCTGCAGGAAATCGTCTCCGGCTTTGCCGGTACGGTCATCCTCGTCAGCCACGATCGCGATTTCCTCGACCGTACCGTGACCTCGACGATCGCGCCCGCCGATCCGGAAGAGCCCGACGGGCGCTGGATCGAATATGCCGGCGGCTATTCCGACATGCTCGCTCAGCGCAAGGGGGCAATCGAGGAGCGCAAGCGGGCGGAAAAAGCAGCCGAAAAGCCGAAATTGGCCGAAGCTACAGCGCCGGCCGGCGAGAGCTCGAAGGGAAAGGGCAAACTTTCCTACAAGCAGAAATTTGCGCTCGAAAACCTGCCGAAGGAAATGGCGAAGGCGGAAGCCGAGATTGCCGCGCGCGAAAAGAAAATGGCCGATCCGAACCTCTTTTCCAAGGATCCCACAACCTTCAACCGCCTTGCGGCGGAAATGGAAAAGCTGCGCGAAAGCCTGATCAAGATGGAAGAGGAATGGCTGGAGCTCGAAATGCTGCGCGAGGAGCTGGAGGGCTGATGTTTCTATCGGCTCATCCTATGCGCGTCTTTACTATCCAGTAAAAACAATCGGTTGCGCTCGATCGCTGGCGGTTCATTCCCTGTTGTCGAATCCGATAAACCGTTTATACATAAACGCATGTTGCCGGACCACGCTCCGGTTGATACCCCCGGGCCGGCGCGGCCCGTGGCGCATGTTGGGGAAGTGCGAAGCGACCTGGTTTCACCGCGCCTGATGGCGACAGGTTCTTCGCGGAAAGTTGCAGACAAATTTCGTGAGCGTACCGTAATGACGGCGCCTGCTGCCGCATGCGGTTTTTCAAGGGGTGCTTCATGCCGATGCTGCCGCGTGCCGTCTTGTTGAGCTGTGTTATTGCCGTTTTATCGAGTGCCCAGGCGCTTGCGCAGGGTGCGCCGCCGGCACCGCCCGTTACGGTCGCCAAACCTGTCGTTCGCGATGTCGTCGATAGCGACGAGTTCATCGGGCGCTTCCAGGCGGTCGATGAGGTTTCCGTGCGCTCGCGGGTCGGCGGTTACCTGCAGGAGGTGCATTTCCAGGACGGCGCGATCGTCAAGCAGGGAGATCTACTTTTTGTCATCGACCAGCGGCCCTTCATCACCACGCTGAACGAGGCGACCGCCTCGCTGGAAGTGGCAAAATCGTCGCTGACGCTTGCTGATGCGCAATATAAGCGGGCGGAATCCCTGTCGACGACGGGCAGCCAGTCGGCTTCGACGCTCGATGATCGACGCCGCGATCTCATTTCGGCGCAGGCGAATGTGCGCGGTGCGCAGGCGACGGTCGATCGCGCCAATCTGGACATGGATTTCACCAGGATTACCGCGCCGCTCAGCGGCCGTATCGACCGGCGGCTGATCTCGGTCGGCAATCTCGTACAGGCTGATCAGACCGTGCTGACGACCATTGTGTCGCTCGATCCCATCGATTTCTATTTCGATGTCGATGAGCGCCGGCTGCTCTCCTACGCTGACGAGGCCCGCAAGAATGGCAGCGCCCTGCAGCAGGGCGGTGGCGGTCTCGATGTGACCGTGACGATTGCCGATTCCAAGCAGAAGCCCTTCAAGGGCAAGCTCGATTTCGCGGAAAACCGTGTCGACAACGAGACCGGAACGATCCGCGTCCGTGCCCGCTTTCCCAATCCCAATCTCGTTCTGCAACCCGGCCTTTTCGGACGTATTCAGGTGCAGGGGTCCAACAGCTACAAGGCGATCCTCGTGCCGGATGAAGCCATCGGTTCGGATCAGAACCAGCGCGTCGTCTATACCGTCGATACCGCCGGCAACATCACGCCGAAATCCGTGCGTCTCGGGCCGAAGCTCTATGGCTATCGCGTCATCCGCGACGGCATGAGCGGCGACGAGACCATTGTCGTCAACGGGCTGATGCGTATCCGGCCCGGCGTCAAGGTGACGCCCCAGCTGATCGAGCTGCCGCAGCAGGCGACGAATGACGAGCCGCCGGCCCAGGCCGATGCACAGGGGACGAGCCAATGAGGTTTTCCCACTTCTTCGTCGATCGGCCGATCTTTGCATCGGTCCTATCCATCGTGCTGCTGATCGTCGGCGGCATCGCCTATTTCCAGCTGCCGGTGGCGCAATATCCCGAAGTCGCGCCGCCGACCATCGTTGTGCGTACCTCCTATCCGGGTGCCGACGCGCAGACCATAGCCGATACGGTGGCGACGCCGATCGAACAGGAAATCAACGGCGTCGAGGACATGCTCTATATGTCCTCCTATTCCAGCGCTGACGGCTCCATGGCGCTGACGATCACTTTCAAGCTCGGCACCGATCTCGACAAGGCACAGGTGCTGGTGCAGAACCGCGTCGCCATTGCCGAACCGCGACTGCCCGATGATGTCCGCCGCATCGGCATCACGACGGTCAAGAGCTCGCCCGACCTGATGATGGTTGTGCATCTCCTCTCGCCGAACAATCGCTACGACCAGCTCTATATTTCCAACTATGCCCGTACGCGCATCCGCGATCTTCTCGTTCGTCTCGATGGCGTCGGCGACGTCCAACTCTTCGGCGAGCGCCAATATTCGCTGCGCATCTGGCTGGATCCAGAAAAGCTCGCCGCCTACGGCATGACCGCCGGCGACATCGTTCAGGCGCTTCGCGATCAGAACGTGCAGGTTTCCGGCGGTACGATTGGCGGGCCACCGGTGTCCGGCACCAACGCGTTCCAATATACCGTCACCACGCAGGGGCGTTTTTCCGATGCGCGGCAATTCCGCTATGTCATCGTGAAGGCGACGGGCAACGGTCGTCTCGTGCAGCTGCAGGATGTCGCCCGCATCGAGCTCGGCGCGCAGGACTACGTCACCAACAGCTATCTGAACGGCAGCCCGGCGGTGGCGCTCGGCGTCTTCGCACGCCCGGGCACGAACGCGCTCGATGCCGCCGCCGATATTCAAAAGACGATGGAAAGCCTGGCGCAGGATTTCCCGCAGGGGCTCGAATATCGCATCATCTATAACCCCACGGAGTTCATCGCCGAATCCATCCATGAGGTCTACAAGACGATCTTCGAGGCAGCTATCCTCGTTGCCATCGTCGTGCTGGTCTTCCTCCAGTCCTGGCGGACGGCGATCATTCCAATTGTCGCCATACCGGTATCGCTGATCGGTACCTTCGCCTTCCTGCTGGCTTTCGGCTTCTCGCTGAACATGCTGACGCTGTTCGGCCTGGTGCTCGCCATCGGCATTGTCGTCGATGACGCGATCGTTGTCGTTGAGAATGTCGAGCGAAACCTCGCGCTCGGCATGACGCCAAAAGAGGCGTCGCATGTGACGATGAACGAGGTGGGTACGGCGGTTCTGGCAATCTCGCTGGTGCTAATCGCCGTCTTCGTGCCGACAGCCTTTATCCCCGGCATCTCAGGCCAATTCTACCGGCAGTTCGCGGTGACGATTTCGGTCGCGACGGCGATTTCGTGCCTGAACTCGCTGACGCTCTCGCCGGCGATCGCCGCGATCGTGCTGCGGCCGCATAGCCACAAGAAATCCAACAACATCTTCGCGCGCTTCGGCCGTGGGCTAGGCGATGGGTTCAACCGCGGCTTCGAGCGGATGAGCAGCGGCTATTCGTGGATCATCCGGCACCTTGTGACGACCTGGGCGGCGCTTGCCTGTGCACTTCTCGTCTTCGCAGGGTTGCTCGCGGGAACCTGGTATATGGGCAGGATCGTCCCGCAAGGCTTCGTTCCAACCATGGATCAGGGCTATGCCATTGTCGTCGTGCAACTGCCTGACGGCGCGTCGCTTGCGCGCACCAATGCCGTCATCCAGAAGGCGACCGATATCATCAGCAAGACGCCTGGTATCGCCAATGCCGTCGCCTTCGCCGGCTTCAATGGTGCGACTTTCACCAATGCCTCGAATTCGGGTGTCATCTTCACGCCGTTCAAGCCATTCGAGGAACGGTTGAAAACCGGAGATTCGGCGACCAAGATCATCGGCCAGCTCTTCGGCAGCCTGCAAGGTATCCAGGAAGCCTTCATTATCGCCATTCCGCCGCCTTCGATCCGCGGCGTCGGCAATTCCGGCGGCTTCAAGATGCAGATCATGGACCGGGAAAATCCGGACATGCGCCGCATCCTGCCGCTCGCCTATCAGATGATGGGCGCTGCCGCACAGAACAAGGGCGTCAGCGGCGTCTTCACCACCTTCTCCGCCAACAGCCCGCAATATTTCCTGGCATCGACCGTGATAAGGCGCGCGCACTCAATGTGCCGATCCCGAATATCTTCGAGACGCTGTCGATCAACCTCGGCACATCCTATGTCAACGACTTCAACGCCTTCGGCCGCGTCTACCAGGTGCGGGCGCAGGCCGATCAGCAATATCGCATGGATCGCGAGGACATTCTGGCGCTGAAGGTGCGCTCGGCGACGGGCGCGCTGGTGCCGCTCGGCACGCTGGTCGATATCCGCGACACGACCGGGCCGGCGCTCGTCCAGCGCTACAACATGTATGTCTCGGTCCCCCTGCAGGGCAATCCGGGGCCGGGGGTTTCCACGGGTACGGCACTCGACACCATGGAGGGGCTGGCCAAGAACCTCTTGCCCTCGGGCACGACCTTCGAATGGACCGAACTCGCCTATCAGGAAAAGCATACCGGCAATACGGCGATCTATATTTTCGCCCTATCGGTCATCTTCGTCTTCCTGGCGCTGTCGGCGCAGTATGAAAGCTGGATCCTGCCGCTTGCGATCATCCTCATCGTGCCGCTGGCGGTACTGGCGGCGCTGATCGGCGTGCATCTGAGAGGAATGGACAACAATATCCTGACGCAGATCGGGCTAATCGTGCTGATCGGCCTTGCGGCCAAGAACGCAATCCTGATCGTAGAATTTGCCCGGCAGGCGCAGGCAGAGGGAAAGAGCGCCGTCGAGGCGGCCATCGAGGCCAGCCACCTACGTCTGCGTCCGATCCTGATGACGGCCTTCGCCTTCATCTTCGGCGTCGTGCCGCTGATGGTTGCGACAGGCCCTGGCGCGGAAATGCGCCAGTCCCTCGGTACCGCCGTCTTCTCCGGCATGCTGGGCGTTACGCTGTTCGGCCTGTTCCTCACGCCGGTCTTTTATGTCGTCCTGCGCAGGCGGCGCAAGCAGGCGGAAGCCGCGCAGGAGCCCTCGGCCACAGATGCCGCAGCACAATGATATCTAACAGAGGAGAGGCCGAGCGTTTCACGGGAACCGCTCGGCCTCTTTATCTGGCTGCTTTCAGGCGATGCCAGACGCAAAGCGGTTCGATGCTTTTTCGCTGATTGCTTTAGAGATGCGGATTGCGCGGCCTATATTTCTTGACCAGCCGCTGATTGGTTTCCTTGGCGCCTGGCATGTTGGCGCTGAGGTAGACGGGTGGATTGCCATCTTTACAGAGTTCGGCGGCGACATCAGCGAAGATGGCGTTCAGCACCGTCGCGCCGACGGCTGTTGAGGCTGGCCCGACCTTCAGCTCCGTACCCGACAGCTCTATCATCGCGTCACCGGGCGGCAGGCCGTTGTCCAGCACGATATCGGCGATATCGGCGAGCTTTCTGCGTCCATTGGCGATGGCGGCCGAATAAGCGAGCGACGTGATGGCGATGACCGTTGCGCCGATCTCGCGGCCATAATCCGCCGCCTCGATCGGTGCTGCGTTGACGCCGGAATTAGAGGCGATGATCAGCACGTCGCCCGGCTGCATGCCATAGCGCTCGAAGACTGGGCGGATAAGGCCTTCGGTGCGTTCATAGACCGAACTGATGACGGCGCCTTCATGCAGCATGGCGGAGCCCACGAGCACGGGAATGGTGAAGGCGAGGCCGCCGGCGCGATAATGCACCTCTTCGGCCAGCATGTGCGAATGGCCGGTGCCGAAGACATAGACGCGGCGGTCGGCGCGTGCGGCGGCACAGATGGCAGCCGAAGCCTTGGACATGGGCTCCGCCAGCGTTTCGCGCAGGGTCTCCAACCGACCAATGAGAGCAGAGAAATAGTTGTCCGTGACTGCGCTCATGCCGAGCTTCCTCATACGCTGTGTCAGGCCGAAGCTTGACCTGAGATCCATGTTTCCGTGACTTCGATGCCGTCGTTTATGTGAACGAGATCGGCACGCATTCCCGGCGCCAAATGGCCGCGATCGGCAAGCCGGAGGAAGCGGGCAGGGTAGGAGGTCGCCATGCGCAGGGCTTCAGCCAATGGCAGCTCGAGAATATTGACGCCATAGCGAATGGTCGAGGCCATATCGACATCCGAGCCTGCCAGCGTGCCATCATCGAGCGTCAGCTTGGAGCAATAGCCGCCCTGGGTGCGATAGACCGTGCGGCCATTCAGCGTGAAACTCGGAAGATCGGTGCCGACGAGCGACATGGCATCGGTGACGAAGAACAGACGGCCCTCACCGCGTTTCGCGCGCAGTGCAACCCTGAGCGCCGTCGGCTCGACGTGATGACCATCTGCGATGATGCCGCACCAGGGGGCGGGATGGTCGATCGCTGCACCGACGAGGCCGGGCGCACGATGGCCCATCTGGCTCATGGCATTGAAAAGGTGGGTGACGCCGCGGGCACCGGCATCGAAGCGCGCATCGGCGGCTTCAGCCGTGCAATCGCTATGGCCGATGCTGACGATGACGCCGCCTTCGGCGAGCGCCTGCACCTGCCGCTCCGTTACCTGTTCGGCCGCCATGGTGACCAGCAGCGTGCCGATCGCCTCGCGGGCGCGGATGAAAGTCTTGACGTCGCTGTCTTCGACCGGACGCATCAGTTCGGCCAGATGCGCACCCTTGCGGGCCGGTGCCAGATGCGGGCCTTCCAGATGCAGGCCGGCGACGCCGCGATTAGCTTTTACGGCCTCGACGGCCGCTTCGATCGCCGCCGTCGTTGCGGCTGCGACATCGGTTATCAGCGTCGGCAGCACCGATGTCGTGCCGTAAGGGCGATGCCCTTCGGCGATCATGTACATGGACGCCGGCGAGGGCTCGTCATTCAGCATGCGGCCGCCGCCGCCGTTGACCTGCGCGTCGATGAAGCCCGGAGAGAGAACGCCGCCCTTCAGCTGAATGGTTTCGGCATTATCGGGCACATCGTTGATACCGGTGATGGCATGGATGCGGCCATTGCCGATCACCAACGCGCTATCCTCGTGAAACCGGTCGCCATCGAAGATGCGGGCGCCGGTAAAGACCTTGTAGTCCATCACATGGTCTCCGTTACCTTGAGAAGATTAGCCGGCTTATCCGGGTCGAAGCCCTTGCGGCGGGTCACCGACTCGATGAGGCGATAGTAGCACAGCAGCGACACGAGCGGGTCGAGCAGGCCGTTGCCTGTCGTCGGCATGCGCAGGTTGATGCCGGCAAGCGGCGCGGTCGAGAAGGAGACGGCGGTGGCGCCGAGCTTCTGGAGCCGTTCCAGCGCCTTGGCATTGTTAGCGAAGGCTGCGTCGTCGGGCGAAAAGGCGACGATCGGGAAGCCCGGCTGTACGAGGCGCATCGGCCCGTGCATGAGTTCGGCGAGCGAGAAGGCTTCGGCATGAAGGCCGGCGGTTTCCTTGGCCTTCAAGGCCGCTTCGAGCGCAATGGCGAAAGCCGGGCCGCGGCCGCCGGTATAGAGCGAGGAGGCGTCGAAGAGCACATCTTCGGCCGCCCTGCCGTCGATGCCCGAGGTCGCGGCAAGCGCCTCCGGCAGCTTGGCAAGACCATCGATCAGCGCCTTGTCCTGCGACACTGCAGCCGTGACACCGGCAAGAGCGGCAACCGAGGCGATGAAGGATTTGGTCGCGGCGACGCTCTGTTCCTTGCCGGCGTTCAGGCCGAGCACGATGTCGGCTTCCTTGGCGAGCGGACTGTCGGTGACGTTGACGACGGCGATCGTCGTTGCGCCACCCTTCTTTGCGGCGGCCTGCATGGCGATGATATCGGGGCTGCCGCCGGACTGGGAGACCGTGAAGTGAATGCCGCCCTTCAGGTGCAGCGGAGCGCCATAAACAGAAGCGATCGACGGGCCGACGGAAGCGACCGGGATACCGCAGGAGATTTCGAAGAGATATTTGAAGAAGGTGGCGGCGTGGTCGGACGAGCCGCGCGCGGCCGTCGTGATCAGGGATGGGCGACCGGTCGAGAAGAGCTTCGCGATCTCGGCAAAAGCAGGCTTTTCTTTTTCAAGCAGCGTCGCAACCACCTCAGGCGATTGGCCGGCTTCCGTCAGCATCAGGGATTGGGTCTCGCTCATAGGTCATCTCCAATTCTCAATTCAGCAACAAAATCATAGGCATCGCCGCGGTAATGCGAGCGGGTATATTCAACAACGCGCTGGTCCGCGAGGCGGGAGACACGCTCGATCAGAAGCGCGGGCGCTCCGGCCTTCACGGTCAGGATCGAGGCGGAGGTTGGGTCGAGCGTCACGGCGGTCAGCCTCTGCTGGGCGCGGACGGGCTTGAAGCCTTTGGCGGCCAGGGCGTCATAAAGCGATCCCTCGGATATGGCCTCCTCACCCAGGAACTTGATGGGAACGACGGCGCGCTCGATGGCGAGCGGCTGGCCATCCGCCAGACGCAGTCGATCGAGCCGCAACACGGGCTCATCAAGGCCGAGGCCGAGCAGGAAGGATTCCTCCGGCGCGGGCGCGCTAACAGTGCGGGACAGGATGCGCGCTGCGGGTTCGCGGCCGCGCGATCGCATGTCTGCGGAAAAGGAGGACAGCCGCCAGAGCGGCTGCTCGATGCGCTCCACATGCTGCGAGACGAAGGTGCCGCTGCCGTGGCGGGATTCGATGACGCCTGAAGTGAGCAGGTCGCGATAGGCCGTTCGCACGGTAACGCGGCCGATTTCCAGTGCGCTGGCGAGATCGCGCTCCCCCGGAAGTGCCGTGCCCGGTTTCAGTAGGCCCTCTTGGATCAGACCCGTCAGCGCTTGTGCCAGGCGCTTGTATAGCGGGCCGCTACCAGCCCCGTCGCTGAGGCCGCGATTGGTCAGTTCGGCGATCAAACTGGTTCTATCCATAGCCGTCATATAGAACCTATTTAGAACCAATTCACAAGATGAATCTGTCCGCAGTGCAAAAAAGAATCGGCCGGGCGCTTTGGACGCCCGGCCGATTTTCAAGTGAGCAAGGCACGCCCGGCTCTAGTTCTTGGTGAAGATGTAATCCGTTTCCTGCCGCAATACCTCGCCCGGGCGGAGCACGGCATTGGGGAAGCCTTCGTGGTTGATGGCGTC
The DNA here is from genome assembly GCF_047041135.1 of Rhizobium sp. WW22. Lineage (NCBI taxonomy): Bacteria > Pseudomonadati > Pseudomonadota > Alphaproteobacteria > Hyphomicrobiales > Rhizobiaceae > Rhizobium > Rhizobium sp. WW22. The sequence goes on along the minus strand of NZ_CP178198.1, from coordinate 3,205,380 downwards.
GGGCCAGACCTGCGTTTCCAGGCAGAAACCGGCAAACGGGCCGATCTTGCGGCCGTCATGACCTGGAACCGGCACATCGAGCTTGAAGCCGGCATAGAACTGCACGCCGGGCTCGGTGGTGCGCACTTCGAGCGAGACACCGGAATTAACGCTGCGGGCGAGCACGACGGAACGCTTGGCGGTGCGTTCGCTAGAGAGGCAGAAATTATGGTCGTAGAGCGCCTGCTCGCCTCCTTCGAAGCGCTTCATCGGCGACATCTCGCGGAAATCGAAGGCCGTGCCTTCGACGGAGCGGATTTCCCCTGTCGGTATCTGCTTGTCATCGGTCGGCGTGTAGTGATCGGCGGCGATCATGATGTCGTGGCCGAGCGCATCGTCGCGGCCGTCGAGGTTGAAATAGGCGTGCTGGCAGACATTGGCGAGCGTCGGCTGATCGGTGGTCGATTCATAGGTGACCGACAGTTCGCCATTGCCATGCACGCGATAGGTCGCCTGGATCGTGCAGTTGCCGGGATAGCCGGCGCGGCCATCGGGATCGACAATCTTCAGGACGACGCGGTCGGTATCGTGCTCGACGATGGTCCAGTTGCGCTTGGCGATATTGTCCTTGCCGCCGTGCAGATGGGTGACGCCCTTTTCATTGAGCTCCAGCTGATAATGCTTGCCGTCGAGCGTGAAGCGGCCAGCGCCGATGCGGTTGGCGCAGCGGCCGGGCGTGGCGCCGAAATAGGAGGAGTGGAGGGGATAATCGGCGAAATTGTCGAAGCCGAGCAGAAGCGAGGGCTCGTGGCCGTCAAGGCGCAGATCCTGGATGACCGCCCCCCAGGACATGATATGGGCGGTCAGGCCGCCACCGACGATTTTGACGCGATAGACGGTATCCCCATCGGCCGTCGTCCCAAAATGTTCCCGCTGCAAAGTGCTTTCCGTCATATCAGCTCATCCATTGCTTTTGAGTATGCGAGGCCAGACCCTGCCCCCATTCGCGCCATTCCGCAACCAGTTCGATGGCGAAATTTAGAGGTGAGCAGAGGGGGATCAAGACTTGCTCTGGCTTTCCATATCGGTTCCGGAACCGCCAAACTGCGCCGTAAATGTGCAGAGCGCACGGCAGGTGATTCATCATCAGTGGCTATTTGGGGCCTGATGAGGATATTCGCTTAGCAACAATCCCGCTGAAAATACACCTGCCGCTCAAGTTGTTGCTAGCGTTAGATGCGAGTGGTAGCGTGAGGTCGGCTGATGCCAAATTCTGGGAATATCAAATGAACATGAAGGCTGCCAAAATCCGCAACACAGAACGCGGCTTCCATTCAATCGAGGAGGCGACGGTTCTCGCGCTCGACAGAGCGGCTACCGCTCTGGAGCATGGTGATCAAGTTGGTATTTCAACCGGCGTAGCTGCATTTGACAATAGGATGAAGGGTCTCCAACGTTCCGACTTAACAATCCTCGCCGGTGGCCTTGGTGTGGGCAAGACATCCTTAGCAACTAATATCGCATACAATATCGCCTCCACCTATGAGCGAAAAGCCCACGTGAGCGATGCACCAAAGGTGAGGAGAGGTGGTGTCGTTGGTTTCTATTCATTGGCGATGTCGGCTGAAGAACTGGCGACACGCATTATCTCCGAACAGACGAGCGTTCCGGTGTCGAGAATTAGGCGCGGCGACATTACGGAAGTCGAATTTGAAAAACTTGTTGCCTGTTCACAAGAAATGCAGAAGGTTCCGCTTTATATCGACGAGACTGGCGGCATTTCGGTCGCTCAGCTCTCTGCGCGTGCGCGCCGCCTGAAGCGCCAGCGTGGACTTGATGTTCTAATTATCGACTATCTCCAACTATTGCTTCCACGACAGGGAGGCGGGAGAGATCATGAAGTCGCAGAATTAGCCCAAATTATCAGCGGACTAAAATCTCTGGCTAACGAAATCGACATTTCAATACTGGTCGTTTTTGAAATACATGATGCCGGGACACCTGAATATACCCGGGATATGAGGTTCCTACACGCTGAGCTCGATAAGAGAACTGTTGACTATGCGACAATGATGGGAAGACCGGCAAATGCGGATGCCGTCGAAATCTCTTTTTTGGATACGGGGCAAGTGGGTTCAACCGGCGCCGTTTTTAATTATGGTGTCGAACACGCCGACCCTGAGAGCCTCACTATCGATTTGTCCGATTATATGGCACATAAAATGAAGGATTGGGATCAAACTATTCAGAGGATAGATGAGAACCTAAGGCGATTTCAGTTGGCTAGTGAGAGCTGAAAAATGGTTTCACTTGCTGACATGCTTAAGAAAAGCAGCGATGCTGTCCAGGTACTCGAACGGATTGACGAACTATTTAAACGGGTTGAACGTCAAGGCGCGCAAATAGTTGAACTCCAATCCGAGGTCACCGTCCTCAAGACTTTACTTGATGAGCGAACCAAATCGCTAGAGAGACTGATAACAGAACGCGGCAATACAATAAGGGCCGAGGTTGCCAGCGAAGCGCTCGAGACCCTTGGAGATAAGCTCTACGATCTCAATGATCGATTTAATGAGAAGCTTGTTGGTCTAGAGAAGCGGTTTACAAAATCCATCGAAGAACGCTAAACGCGAACGCGCCGTACGCAGTGTTCAGCGCGACAATTCCCGCGTCGCCCTTTCCAGCCCGCCCAGCGTCAGAGGGTACATGCGCTCGCTCATCAGGCGGCGGATCATCGAGATCGAGGTCGTGTGGCCCCAATAGCTTTCCGGCACCGGATTGATCCAGATGCATTTGCGGAAATGGCCGGTCATTCGGGCGAGCCAGGCCTCCCCAGCCTCCTTGTTCCAGTGCTCCACCGAGCCGCCGGCTTGAGTGATCTCGTAGGGGCTCATGGATGCGTCGCCGACGAAGACGACGCGGTAGTCGGGACCGAAGGTGCGGATGAGATCCGTCGTCGCCGTGATGTCGACGCGCCGGCGGCGATTGTCCTTCCACACGCCCTCGTAGAGGCAGTTGTGAAAGTAGAAATACTCCATGTGGCGGAACTCCGCGCGGGCGGCGGAGAAGAGTTCTTCGACGACGCGGATATGGTCGTCCATCGAGCCGCCGACATCGAAGAACATCAGCAGCTTCACGGCGTTGCGGCGCTCCGGCCGTGTCTGGACATCGAGATAGCCATGTTCGGCGGTGGAGCGGATGGTGCCGGAAAGATCCAGTTCTTCGGCGGCGCCTTCGCGTACCCAGCGGCGCAGGCGTTTCAGCGCTACCTTGATGTTGCGGGTGCCAAGCTCCACGCCATCGTCGAGATTCCTGAAGTCGCGTCGATCCCAGACTTTTACCGCGCGGCGGTGGCGCGAGGTTTCCTGACCGATGCGCACGCCTTCTGGGTTATAGCCATAGGCGCCGAAGGGCGAGGTGCCTGCCGTGCCGATCCATTTCGAGCCGCCCTGATGCCGGCCCGTCTGCTCGGCCAGCCGCTCGCGCAGCGTCTCCATCAGCTTGTCGAAGCCACCGATCGCCTCGATCTGCCGTCTTTCCTCTTCGGTCAGATGCCGCTCGGCGAGCTTGCGCAGCCATTCCTCGGGAAGGACGGCCGGCTCCGCCGCTTCTCCATCGGCATTGCCGCCGATCGCCTCGACGCCACGAAAGTAATCGGCGAAGACCTGGTCGAAACGGTCGATGAAGCGTTCGTCCTTGATCAGCGTCGCGCGCGCCAGATAGTAGAAGGCCTCGACGTCGTATTCGGCGATCCCTTCTTCCATTCCTTCAAGCAGCGACAGGAATTCCCGGAGCGTCACCGGAACCTTCGCTTCCTTCAGCTTCAGGAAGAAGGGAATGAACAAGCCTCAAATCCTTTCCTGGCCGATCTCCTCCAGATCATATGGCGTGGTCTGATAGATCTCGTTGATCCAGTTGCCGAAGAACAGATGCGCGTGGCTGCGCCACCGGTTCTGCGGCGGGATCTCAGGGTCGTTATGCGGGAAGTAGTTGTGCGGCATCTTGATCGGCACGCCGGCATTCACATCCCGGAAATACTCATCCGCTAGAGAGGTGGAATCATACTCCACGTGATTGAACATGTAGAGCCGGTTGCATGCCTGTTCATGCACGAGGCAGACGCCCATTTCGCTCGAATCCATCAGTATTTCCAGACCAGGCACCTTTTCGATGTCGGCGCGGCGCACTTCGGTCCAGCGCGAGACCGGAATGGCGAAATCGTCGGAGAAGCCGTTGAGATAGACCGAGGAGGGCTTCAGGTTCTGATGGCGGTAGATGCCGAAGGCCTTCTCCGTCAGCGTATATTTCGGCACTTTGTGGAAATGGTAGATCGCTGCCATCGCACCCCAGCAGACGTTCATCGTCGAATGGACGTTGGTCGTCGTCCAATCCAAGATCTCCTGCATCTCGTTCCAGTAGGTGACGTCCTCATATTCGAGCAGCTCGATCGGCGCGCCGGTTATGATGAAGCCGTCGAACTTACGATGCTTCACTTCCTCCCACGTCTCGTAGAAAGCAAGCAGATGCTCCTGCGAGGTGTTCTTGGCCTTGTGGCCGCCAACGCGCACCAGGGAAAACTCCACCTGCAGCGGCGAGGCGCCGACCAGGCGCGCCATCTGGATCTCGGTCTTGATCTTGTTCGGCATGAGGTTGAGAAGCCCGATCTGAAGGGGGCGGATATCCTGACGGAACGCCACCGTTTCGGTCATCACCCGCACACCCTCGTTCTGGAGGGTTTCAAACGCGGGGAGCGTATCGGGAATCTTGATGGGCATCTTTTCACTCGCCAAATACAAAAAAACCGGCCGCGATGAATCGCTACCGGTCCGCACGCGGCCCTTTAGCGACTTATTTAACGTGGCTGCAAGCCGGCCGGCCAAATCACCACAAGGGAAATTTCATAAACCCGACATCTCCGCGGGTCAATGGGGCAAGCGTCGGGGAAAGGCTGAGCTGAGCTTGGAGGCGCGATGTGGCCTACAGATATTCAATGAGAGCTTCCATGCCATAACCGAGGCGATGCCTGGCAGCCTCGATCGGTAGCCAGAAGAAGCGGAAGCCGATCGGGTCGCCACCGTCGAAAGGCGTCATTTCGTGGTGGAGCCAAGTGGCAGGCGCTCGCTCGGAGATACCACAGCGGAAATAGTGCCGTTGGTGATAATAATCGCGGCCGTTCTTTTCGAAACGGTAGTCGTGGACGCCCAGGGAATAGAGTTCGCGCGGCGCAAAACCGGTCTCCTCGAATTCGCGCGCTGCGGCCGCTACAATGTCCTCACCGGATTCGACAGTGCCACCAGGAACTTGGAGCTGGACGGCGGGGAAGTCTGGCTCATCGAATACCAGCAGATGCCGATCCCGAACAGCATAGATCAAAACCTTTACGGCATCGGGTTGCATTATCTACCCTGCCCACGTGCCATGAAGGCCAGCCGCTCGAAGAGGTGCACATCCTGCTCGTTCTTCAGAAGCGCGCCATGGAGTTTCGGCAATACGTTCTTCGCATCGGCGCGCAGCGTTTCTGGATCGATATCGTCTGCGACCAGCAGGCGGATCCAGTCGAGCGCTTCCGAGGTCGAGGGCTTCTTCTTCAGGCCCGGCACGTCGCGGATTTCGAAGAATTGCGTCAGTGCCGCATGGACGAGCGTCTGCTTGATGCCGGGATAGTGCACCTCGACGATGCGCGTCAGCGTCTGCATGTCGGGGAAGCGGATATAATGAAAGAAGCAGCGGCGCAGGAAGGCGTCCGGCAGCTCCTTCTCATTGTTCGAGGTGATGATGACGATCGGGCGGATCGCGGCCCGGATCGTCTCGCCGGTCTCGTAGACATGGAATTCCATGCGGTCGAGTTCCTGCAGGAGATCGTTCGGGAATTCGATATCGGCCTTGTCGATCTCGTCGATCAGCAGCACGCATTTCTGCGGCGAGGTGAATGCCTGCCAAAGCTTGCCCCGGCGGATGTAGTTGCTGACATCATGAACTCTGATGTCGCCGAGCTGGCTGTCGCGCAGGCGCGAAACCGCATCATATTCGTAGAGACCCTGCTGGGCCTTCGTCGTCGATTTGACATTCCACTCGATCAGGCCAAGGCCGAGCGCGGTGGCCACCTGGCGTGCGAGTTCGGTCTTGCCCGTACCGGGTTCGCCCTTTACGAGAAGCGGACGCTCCAGCCTTATGGCGGCATTGACGGCGACCATCAGATCCTTGTCGGCGATATAGTCGGCAGTTCCCTGAAATTGCATCGGAAGGCTTTCTCAATTTTTCAAGCGCAAGCTAATTGCTGGCCTTATTCGGTTTAAGACGCGAAACCGTGTATATAGGAATGTGATCCCACCGATCTATTGCAAGGGTGGACATGAGGGCGGCTCATGATTAACTGACGGGACGCGTGGCAGGGAAGTGCTGATGGCAGTTGATACGCAAGCCAAGCCGAATGGGCAGGGGAACGAGCAGGTCGGATACGATTTGAGCCTCTTCTTTCGGTTGAGGATGATGTTTTCCGCGTTCTGGAATTCGCCGGTCCGCATCAAGCTCATTATTCTCGTCGTCGCGCTTTTCGCAATCATCCTCGTCACGGCCTATGTTCAGGTGCTGCTCAACAATTGGAACGCGCCCTTTTACGATTCGCTGGCAAGGCGCGATATCACCGCTTTCTTCCATCAGCTCGGCGTCTTCGGCATCATCGCCGGTTCGCTTCTGGTCCTCAACGTCATCCAGGCCTGGCTTAACCAGATGACCGCGCTGTACATGCGCGAGGGTCTGGCGCGTGATCTCGTCAATCAGTGGCTTCAGGCGAAGCGCGCGCTTCGTCTCGCCTCTTCCGGCCTGATCGGCGTCAATCCCGACCAGCGTCTGCATGAAGATGCCCGCAACCTCGCGGAAAGCACGACCGGGCTCGCCATCGGTCTGGTGCAGGCGACGATCCTGCTGCTGAGCTTTATCGGCGTGCTCTGGGAGCTTTCCAGCGGCATGGTATTCAAAGTCAACGGCATGAATTTCGCCATCCCCGGCTACATGGTCTGGGCGGCAATCCTCTATGCCGGATCGGCATCGTTCCTCAGCCAATTCGTCGGCCGCCGCCTCGTGCGGCTGAATGCGGATCGCTATTCGAAAGAGGCCGAGCTGCGCTTTGCGCTCATGCATGCCAACGAGCATATGCCGGCGATCACGATTGCCGGCGGCGAAGAGAACGAGCGCCGGCGGATCAATCTCGATATATCGGCCGTGCTTGCCGTCATCCGGCAGCTTGCCATCGCCAATACCAATCTCACCTGGGTGTCCGCCGGCTATGGCTGGCTGGTGCTCATCATTCCGATCCTCGTTGCTGCGCCCGCCTATTTCTCCGGAGGCTTGACCTTCGGTCAGCTGATGGTGGCGGTCGGCGCCTTCAATCAGGTCAATTCGGCGCTGCGCTGGTATGTCGCGAATTTCGGCCCGATCGCCGAATGGCGCGCGACGCTGATGCGCGTGACCGATTTCCGCAAGGCGCTGACGGAGATGGACGACAAGACGCCGATGCCGCACACCCTCGTCTTTGAGAAGGCGGCACCCGGGACGATGGCTTGGACCGATCTGGAAATTTCGACGAAGACCAGCGACGAGGCGACTGAAAACGGCTTCCGCATCGCGGAGGGTACGGTCACGATCAATGCCGGCGAGCATGTGATGATCAATGGCGATCACGGCGTAAACCGCAGGCTGCTGTTCGAGGTGCTGGCGCACCAGTGGTACAGCGGCTCCGGCACGGTCAGTCTGCCGCCGATGGATGACATGCTCTTCGTGCCGCACACGCCCTATGTGCCGACCGGCACGCTCAGAGAGGCAATCTGTTTTCCGGATGATCCGGACGCCTACGACGATGCCGCTGTCGAGGCCGTCATCGACAAGGTGGGCCTCGGCCGGCTCAAGAGCCGTCTCGATACGCAGGCCCGCTGGGATCGATTGCTCGATACCGAAGAGCAGAAGGCTGTCGGCTTTGCGCATCTGCTGCTCGCGAAGCCGAAATGGATCGTCTTCGATGATGCCATGGATGGGCTCGAGGCTGAAGTTCAGGCGAAGGCTTTTGCTATGCTCACCGAATTGAAGGATGCGACTCTGATCTATATCGGGCGCTCAGAAGCCTTCATGCAATCCATGTCGCCGCGCATCCTGCATCTGCAGTCCCTCGCTCCGCATGAGCACAGCACCGATATGCAAACGCCGCCCGAGACCGCCGGTGCAATGCGGACGGGCGGGAAAAAGGCCAGTGCTCCCTAATACGGTGGGATCCATCTTCATGTGATCCTCTGGCTTCAACCGCCCAAAACGCAAAACGCCCCGTCGCGAGGACGAGGCGTTTTTCATGCAAGCTATGAGCTTGAGGCTCAGTCCTTGGCGCGCTCGACGTAGGAATTGTCTTCCGTGGCGATGACGACGCGGGTGCCGGCGGTAATGTGCGGCGGCACCAGTGTGCGGATGCCGTTCGACAGTATGGCAGGCTTGTAGGAAGACGATGCCGTCTGGCCCTTTACGACCGGCTCTGTCTCGCTGATTTCGAGCGTGACATGGCGCGGCAGTTCGATCGCGAGCGGGATGCCTTCGTGGATCGACAGGATGCAGGTCATGCCTTCCTGGAGATAGGCCTTCTGGTCGCCCATGGTTTCGACATCTACCACAACCTGGTCGTAGGTGGCCGGGTTCATGAAGTGGAAGCCTTCGCCGTCTTCATAGAGGTACTGGAAGTTCACGTCTTCGACGAAGGCGCGCTCGACCTGTTCGGTGGTGCGCCAACGCTCAGAGACCTTCACGCCGTCGACGATGCGGCGCATGTCGACCTGGGTAACCGGCGTACCCTTGCCCGGATGAAAGTTCTGAGCGGTGAGAACGACGTAGAGCTTGCCGTCGACATCGAGAACGTTGCCCTTGCGGACCGAAGAGGCGATGACCTTGACCATAAGACTTCCTTGTAACGCTGCGTTTTGCGTCGTAGAGGGACTGTCGAAATGCTCTCCGAGACGCAGCAATTGTTTGCTTGGGGGCGCAACTACCCTAAATCAATGGAAATTGCCACCCCCTTGCGTGGCTCGTGCCCCGAAGAAAGCTAGGAATGAAGCCAAAGACGAGCAAAGCGTCCCCCTGGTGGACCCGCAATGTCCATGCGGACCGGCGGCCGTTCCTCATCGGCCGCAATGCCATTCAGGCTGCGTTGCGGGTTTTCTTCGCGCGCAACGACTTCATCGAGGTCGATATGGCGACACTGCAGGTATCGCCCGGCAACGAGGCCCATCTGCATGCTTTCGTGACCGAGGCGGTGACGACGGATGGCAAAACGCTGCCCCTCTATCTGCACACCTCACCGGAATTTGCCTGCAAGAAGCTGCTTGCGGCGGGCGAGGAGCGCATCGCCTGCTTTGCCCACGTTTACCGCAATCGCGAGCGCGGACCGCTGCATCATCCGGAATTCACCATGCTTGAATGGTATCGAGCCGGCGAAAGCTATGAGGTCCTGATGGCAGATTGCGCTGCAATCCTGGGGCTTGCGGCCGAGACGATGGGAGCGAAGAAACTCAGCTATCGCGGAGCCGAAACCGATCCGTTCCTCCAGCCCGAGCGCATCAGCGTCGCAGCCGCTTTCGAACGTTATGCCGGCATCGATCTCTTTGCCTCCATCGGTCTCGACGGATCGACGGATCGCGAGCGTCTGGCGGCGGATATGCGCAAGGCGGGCATCCGTGTTGCCGACGACGATCTTTGGCAGGATCTTTTCAGCCGCGTGCTGGTCGAGAAGATTGAGCCGAATCTAGGCTTCGGCCGCGCAACGATCCTCGACGAATATCCCGTTTCCGAAGCGGCGCTTGCCCGGCCGTCGGCAGCCGACCACCGCGTTGCCGAGCGTTTCGAGCTCTATGCCTGCGGCGTTGAGCTTGCCAATGCCTTTGGCGAGCTTACCAATGCCGAGGAGCAGCGCCGCCGGTTCGAGATCGAGATGGCGGAAAAGCAGCGCGTCTATGGCGAGACCTATCCGCTGGACGAGGAGTTTCTGGAGGCGCTTGCCGTCATGCCTGACGCAAGCGGCATCGCGCTGGGTTTCGACCGGCTCGTGATGCTGGCAACCGGCGCTTCGCGGGTCGAACAGGTGCTGTGGGCACCAGTCGCGGAGTATGACGCATGAATGTGATGCGCCCAATCCGGACTATCGGCGAACTTGAGCGCGCCGGGCTGATCGACGCCGACCAGGCAGTGGCGCTCGAAGCCGTGGCGGAGCGCTACGCCGTCGCCTTGACGCCGACCGTGACGCGACTGATCGACGCCGAAAACCCCGCCGATCCTATTGCCCGGCAGTTCGTGCCTGATCTGGCGGAACTCGTTGTCACGCCCGAGGAGCGCACCGATCCGATCGGCGATCACGCGCATAGCCCCGTCGAGGGTATCGTTCATCGCTATCCCGATCGCGTGCTTCTGAAGGCCGTGCATGTCTGCCCGGTCTATTGCCGCTTTTGCTTCCGTCGCGAGATGGTCGGACCGCAGGGGCTCGGCATGCTCGATGGCGAGGCGCTTAACGGCGCCTTTGCCTATATCCGCGAGCACAAGGAGATCTGGGAGGTCATTCTGACCGGCGGCGATCCGCTGGTGCTTTCACCGCGGCGCCTGGAAGAGATTCTCGGGCAGCTTGCCGAGATCGACCATGTGAGGATCGTCCGCTTCCACACCCGCATCCCAGTCGTAGATCCTTTGCGGGTCGATGCGGCGCTGATTGCGGCACTGAAGGCGAGCGGCAAGACCATCTATGTAGCGCTTCATGCCAATCATCCGCGGGAGATGACGGATGAGGCGCGTGCTGCCTGCGCCCGGCTGGTCGATGCGGGAATCGTGCTTATCAGCCAGTCGGTTCTGTTGAAGGGCGTCAATGACGATCCGGAGGTTCTGGCGGCGCTGATGAGGGCTTTCGTCGAAACCCGGGTGAAACCCTATTATCTGCATCATCCGGACCTTGCGCCCGGCACCAGCCACTTCCGCCTTACGATCGCCGAAGGGCAGGCAATCGTAGCAAGCCTGCGCGGCCGTATTTCCGGCCTTTGCCAACCGACCTACATTCTCGATATTCCCGGTGGCTACGGCAAGGCCGACATCGGTCGAAGCGCGGTTCGCAATCTGGGCGAGGGCTGCTATTCGATTTCGGACTATCGCGGCGGCGGCCATATCTATCCGCCGGAAGGCTAGGGGCGGCCTTTGTCCTGCAGGCCTATACTTTTACTGACGCTCTGATTGTTATGACGTTTTTTGAATGAAACGTGGTGGCGAATTTTGGTACGTTAACCTTCTTTCACCTCTCGACATTCCAAAAATCGTCATTCCTTAATATTAGAGATTTTCGATATTTGTGCTTGAGCCGCGTGTTAGATGGCTTACGCTTGGTAAATTTCAATCAGGTAAGTATCGAATATAGCAATTTTACACGAAGCATAAGTTGGTTGTATTTACCACGTCGCTTAGCGGAATGTTCTATTTTGCCTGTTACTTCTCGGCGAAGAATAAGACTGCGTAACTGCGGTTATGCTTGCCATTGCCAGAAGGGACTAGACTATGAACAAGACGATTCGCGATTTGCTGGCCAAGTTCGGCGCGCTTCCCGTTGCTATCGATCAGATCGAAGACGATGCTGATCTTTATGCGGCGGGGCTGTCTTCCTTCGCTTCCGTACAGCTGATGCTCGGCATCGAGGAAGCCTTCGACATCGAATTCCCGGACAACCTGCTGAACCGCAAGTCTTTCGCCAGCATCGCCGCAATCGAAAGAACCGTCGGCATGATCCTGGACAGCAGAAAGGTCGCCTGATGACTGCGGCGGTCGCTCTACTCGAGGTTGGGACGGGCGAGGGAGCGGCGGTGCGCGCCGCCCGCGTCGCAGCGATCGCCAGCCAACACGCCGATGCCGTCGATGCCGAGGGCCGGTTCCCACGCGAAGCAGTCGACGCGATGCGCGCCGAAAAGCTGCTCTCCATCCAGATCCCCGCCGATCTCGGCGGCGAAGGCGCGTCGATGACCGAAATCGCCGAGCTTTGCTCGATCCTCGGTCAGGCTTGCGCCGCCAGCGCCATGGTCTTCGCCATGCATCAGATCAAGCTTTCGAGCCTGGTCGAGCACGGCGTCGACAGCGATTGGCATCGTGATTTCATGCGCCGTATCGCCAGGGAACAGCTGCTGCTTGCCTCTGCGACGACCGAGGGCGGGATCGGCGGCAACCTGCGCAACAGTATCTGCGCCATCAATGTCGAAGGCGATACCTGCACCCTCGAAAAGGATGCGACCGTCATTTCCTATGGCGCTCATGCCGACGCCATTCTGATCACCTCGCGCAGCCATGCCGAGGCGGCGTCCTCCGATCAGGTACTGACCTGCTTCCTGAAAGATCAATACGACATCAAGCGCACCGTCGAGTGGAACACGCTCGGCATGCGTGGCACCTGTTCCGACGGCTTCCTGTTTAAGGGAAAGGCTCCGGCCAAGCAGATCCTGCCGAAGCCCTTTGCCGAGATCGCCGCACAGTCGATGCTCGCAAGCTCGCATCTGCTCTGGAGCGGTGTGTGGTACGGCATTGCCGCCGATGCGGTTTCCCGCGCGCAGGCTTTCGTGCGGGCTGCTGCCCGCAAGTCTCCCGGCGCGCCGCCGCCCGGCGCGCTACGTCTGGCTGAAGCATCCAGCATGCTGCAGATGGTGAAATCCAATGTGGTCGCGGGGCTCAAGGCCTATGAAGAGGCGAAGCTCGACGCGGACCGCCTGTCGTCGATGGCCTTTGCCGTGGCGATGAACAACGTCAAGATCGCATCATCGGAGATGATCCTGCCGATCATCAACCATGCGATGCTGATCTGCGGCATCATGGGCTACAAGAACGGTACGCCCTACAGCCTCGGCCGCCACCTGCGCGACGCGCATTCGGCACAATTGATGATCTCGAACGACCGCATTCTCGGCAATACGTCGACCATGCTGCTCGTCCACAAACAAGATACCAGCCTGTTGGGGTAACCGTCATGGATATGCAAACATCGTTTCTCGACCGTCTTTTCGATTCCGGTCTCCTGATCGACACCGGCGTCGATGGTCTCTACGGCCGCAGCGGCCAGTTCGAAGACGTGATTTCCGCTTTCGAGCGCTTGATCGACACGTTCGGCGGCGCCGATGGCGCCGAAGCCATCCGCTTTCCGCCCGGCATGAACCGCGCCTTCTTTGAGACGAGCGGCTACATGAAGAGCTTCCCGCAGCTTGCCGGCACGGTGCACAGCTTCTGCGGCAACGAGCTCGGCCATATGAGCCTGCTGAAATGCATGGAAGTGGGCGACGACTGGACGAAAGACCAGCAGGCGACCGATATCGTGCTGACGCCGGCTGCCTGCTATCCGCTCTATCCGACGGTCGCCAAGCGCGGCGCCATTCCGGAAGATGGAGCGCTCTATGATCTGCAATCCTATTGCTTCCGCCACGAGCCCTCCAAGGACCCGGCCCGCCAGCAGCTCTTCCGTATGCGCGAATATGTCTGCATGGGCAGCGAAAAGCACGTGACGGATTTCCGCCAGAGCTGGATGGACCGCGGTGTCGAGATGATGAGGGCCGTTGGTCTCGATGTAACCATCGATGTCGCCAACGACCCGTTCTTCGGCCGCGCCGGCAAGATGCTCGCCAACAATCAGCGCGACCAGAACCTGAAGTTCGAGCTGTTGATCCCGATCACCTCAGTCGCCAAGCCGACCGCCTGCATGAGCTTCAACTACCACCAGGATGCCTTTGGCACGAAGTGGGGCCTGAACTTTGCCGATGGCCGCGTCGTGCATACCGCCTGCGTCGGCTTTGGCCTGGAGCGCATCGCGCTGGCGCTGTTCCACACTCATGGTCTCGACACCAAGGAATGGCCCGAGAGCGTGCGCAAGGCGCTGTGGGGCTGATCGCGCCCATGGCTTCCGTGTTTCAGGGGCTGGATCCCGCCGCCTACAAGCCACATGCACTGCACGACAGCGAGCGCATGTGGCCCGAGACCAACTGCTATATCGATCTCTGGATCGAGGTTCTTTCGAGCCTGAAGCTGCCGCCGGAAGCCATGCTCGGCTTTACGCTGACACAGGATTTCGAGGGCGACCAGTTCACCTTCTTCAAGGTGCCGCTCGAGGATCTGGAAGCGCTCTATGGCGTGCGCTGCACCGAGCTTGCGATCTACGACAAGGTGCAGAACCATGTCGCCGAGCAGATCGGCCGCGGCAGGCTCTGCCTGGTGGAGATGGATTCTTTCTTCATGCCGGATACTCAAGGGGTCGGCTATCGCCGCGAACACGGCAAGACGACGGTCGCGATCAACCGGCTCGACATGCAGGGCCGCACGCTCGACTACTTCCACAATGGCGGATTCTTCCAGCTGTCGAGCGAGGACTTCGACGGGCTCTTCCAGCTGCATCTGACGAATGAGGATCTGCCCTTCCTGCCCTATACGGAATTTGCGAAATTTCCGGAGAAGGCACCGGGTGAGGCTGCGATCCGTCAGACGGCGCGGCAGCTTTTGTCTTTCCATTTCCGCCGTCGTCCGCTGGCCAATCCGATCCGCGCCTTCGCGGAGGTCTTCCCGGCGCAGGTGGAAGCGGTCGCCGAACGGCCTTTCGGCTTCTTCCATAAATATGCCTTCAACACGTTGCGTCAGCTCGGCGCCAATTTCGAGCTTGCGGGCAGCCATTTCGACTGGCTTTCGACCGATCTGTCTGAAGCGGTGGCCGAGGCGCGGAAAATTTCCGAGACGGCGAAGTCGGTGCAGTTCCAGCTGGCTCGGGCCATTACGCGCAAGAAATTCGAGCCGCTGCGGACGGCGCTTGATCCGGCTGCCGATGCGTGGGATTCCATGATGAGCGAACTCGAACGGAAGCTTTGACCGACTTCCGTTCGATCGCGATACGGCTGGGTTATTTCTGAACATATTGGGGCGGGGGCAATCCCTCGAAAAATATCATGGGCGGGCGCTTGGCGGATCTCGGCGATGGAATGCGGCTGAGCGAGGGTTGGAATCTGGTATTGACGGAGGCGGGCACCTGCCTCTCGCCCTCCGATGTGCCGCTGACATCTGGCTTTATCCCGGCGCCCGTGCCCGGCACGGTGGCGGAAGCCCTGGAAAGGACCGGACGCTTCGACCGGACGAAGCCGCAGCCTCTTCACGACCACGATGCCTGGTACATCTGCCGTCTGGTGGATGCTGACGCCGGTGAGGCGGTCTTGCGGCTGGAAGGGTTGGCGACGCTTTGCGAAGTCTTCCTCAACGGCCAGCAAATCCTTGTGTCCGAAAGCATGTTCGAGGCTCACGACGTCGATGTCACCTTGCTTGGTGGCGACGAGCTGGCGCTCTGTTTCCGCGCGCTGGAGCCGAAGCTTTTGGAACCCGGCCCACGCGCCCGTTGGCGGCCGCAGATGATCACGCCACAGGGCTTGCGGATGGTGCGCACGACGCTGCTCGGCCATATGCCCGGCTGGTGTCCGGAGGTTCAGGCCGTCGGTCCTTGGCGGCCGATTTCGCTGCTGCGGCCGAATGCGCCTGTTATTCGTGATCTCTCCTTGCGGCCGGACCTGCTCGAGAATGGTGAGGGCAGGCTCTACGCCTCGCTCTCGATCGAGGGCGATGTTGAAGAGCTCCTTTTGCGCTGCGGAGAGACGGAACAGGCGTTCGAGAAGGACGGTCCCGGCCGCTATACGGCAATCCTGAAAATCCGCGATGTGGTGCCATGGTGGCCGCATACGCATGGCGTGCCGCAGCTCCATGATGTCACGCTCGTCGTCGATGGCGTGGAGCATGCGCTCGGACAGACCGGGTTTCGCCGGCTGTCGGTCGATCGCGGCGTCGATGGGCAGGATTTCGCTGTCATCGTCAATGGCAAGCGGATTTTCTGCCGAGGTGCTGTCTGGACTACGGCGGATATCGTGCGCCTCCCCGGCGACCGCGGTGATTACGAGGGCTGGCTGCGGCTGGCGGCGGAAGCCGGCATGAACATGATCCGCATCGGCGGCACCATGGCCTATGAGACGCCGGAATTCTTCCGTCTCTGTGACGAACTCGGCCTGCTCGTCTGGCAGGATTTCATGTTCGCCAATTTCGACTATCCGAAGAACGACAAGGCGTTCAACGCCCATGTCGAAACGGAGGTTTCGCAGTTTTTGGGTCGGACGCGCCTCTCGCCTTGCCTGGCTATCCTTTGCGGTGGCAGCGAAATCCATCAGCAGGCGGCGATGATGGGCCTGCCGGAGCAGTTCTGGAAGAGCCCCGTTGTCGAGGAGATCATCCCACCACTGGTGCAATCGCTGCGGCCGGATGTGCCCTATGTCGTTAATTCGCCGTCCGGCGGGGCAATGCCGTTTTTTTCAAATGTTGGCGTCACGCATTATTACGGCGTCGGCGCCTATATGCGGCCGCTTGCCGATGCCCGCCGCGCCGATGTTCGCTTCGCCGCCGAGAGCCTGGCTTTCGCGCACGTGCCGCAAGCCCGCATGCTCGGCCAGCACCTGCCGGTTCCGGCAGTCCATAGCCCGCTATGGAAAGAGCGCGTGCCGCGCGATCGCGGCGCGTCCTGGGATTTCGAGGATGTGCGTGATCATTATCTTCAGGAGCTTTACGGCTTCGAGCCAAACCGGCTACGGCGGGAAGACCCGGATCTCTATCTCAACCTCTCCCGTGCGGTAACCGGCGAGGTGGCCGAGGAGACCTATGCCGAGTGGCGCCGCCAAGGTTCCGGCTGCAACGGCGCCCTCGTCTGGACGCTGCAGGATCTGCTTCCCGGCGCCGGTTGGGGCGTGATCGATTCGACCGGGGAGCCGAAGCCGGTCTGGTACGCATTGCGTCGTGCCTTCCAGCCGATACAGGTGCTGCTGATGGATGAAGGCACCAATGGTCTCGACGTGCACGTCATCAACGAGAGCGATGTGGCGCTCGATCTGACCGTCGAGGTATCCTGCCTGCGCGACGGCCGTCAGATCGTCGTCGGTGGCGGGCGCGATCTGGTGCTCGATGCCCGAAGCAAGCAAAAGATAGCCTGCACTGATCTTTTCGGCGCCTTCTTCGATACGACCTATGCGTTCCGTTTCGGACCGCCATCGCATGATGTGACAGTGGCGCGGCTGACAGCTCCTGCGACCGGTACTGCGATCGCCCAGGCCTTTTACTTCCCGCTCGGGCGCACAAAGGCGTTCCACGATGCGGAGATCACGGCGTCGGCAGTGCAGGAGGGTGAAGACTGGTTCCTCGAGTTGAGCAGCGATCGGTTGGCGCAATCGGTGCAAATCGACCTGGAAGCTTATCGCGCCGAGGATGACTGGTTCCATCTTGCACCAGGCAGCCGGCGACTTCGGCTGTACCGACGGGAGGGCGTTCCGGCCGATGTCATTCCATCCGGCCAGATCCGCACGGTCGGCAGCCGGCGGATCGTCGAGGTTTGAGCGCCTATCTCGCCAGCCAGGGGCGGGATAACTCCGTGCCCGCCGCCAGCTCCATCACAAAGTCATGCCATCCGGGCCGAACAGATGGCAGCGCTCGGGATCGATATGGATGCTGACCGTTTCGCCGGCGCGGATGCTCTGTTGATCTTCCAGCGCGACCGTCAGTGCCTGGCCGCCATGCAGCGTGACGTAGAGGATGGTCTGGCCGCCGAGGTGCTCGACGAGATCGACGCGTGCGCTACCGAGCCCTACGCCGCGATCGCCGACGTTCAAATGTTCCGGGCGCGCGCCAAGCGTCACGGGCTGTCCGGGCTGGAGACCACCGAGCCGGCGCGGCAGGCGCACGGTTTGGCCGGCGAGATCGATGACGGCGGAGCCGTCGTCAGAGGCGACGATCTTCGCATCGAGGAAGTTCATCTTCGGCGAGCCGATGAAGCCGGCGACGAACTTGTTCTTCGGCCTGTTGTAGAGGTCAAGGGGAGCGCCGACCTGCTCGATCTTGCCGCCATTGAGCACGACGATCTTGTCGGCCATGGTCATGGCTTCCGTCTGGTCGTGGGTGACATAGATCATGGTGTTGCCGAGCCGCTGGTGCAGGCGGGCAATCTCGACGCGCATCTGCACACGCAGTTCGGCATCGAGATTCGAGAGCGGCTCGTCGAAGAGGAAGATGTTGGGCTCGCGCACGATGGCGCGGCCGATGGCGACGCGCTGGCGCTGGCCACCGGAAAGCTGCTTCGGCTTGCGCTGCAGCAGCTGCTTGATCTGCAGGATCTCGGCCGCCTTTTCGACGCGGGGCTGGATTTCCTGCTTCTTCATGCCGGCAGTTTCGAGGCCAAAGGCCAGGTTCTTGTAGACGGTCATATGCGGATAGAGCGCATAGGACTGGAAGACCATGGCGATGCCGCGCTTGGAAGCGGGGACATCGTTCATGCGGCTACCGTCGAGATAGAGGCCGCCGCCCGAAATCGGCTCCAGCCCGGCGATCATGCGCAGGAGCGTGGACTTGCCGCAGCCGGATGGGCCGACGAAAACGGTGAACTCTCCCGGTTCGATTTCCAGATCGATCCCGTGAACCACCTGAAGCTCGCCATAGCGCTTGATAACTTTCTGCAGCGATACGCTTGTCGCCATGGGTGCTTCCTCCTTCTTGGTTCCGATGGCTCGCGGAGCAATGTTCATGCCGGCCTCCAGCTCTTGTATTTCTTGGCTTCCGGCCCGACGGGGAAGCGGACTTCCGTGCGGGTTTCCGACGATTCGTAGAATGCCGTAACCAGCTCCAGCGCCTGGCGGGCATCGGCTGTCGTCACCGGCAACGGGCCGCCAGACACCAGCGCTTCGTGGAACAGCCTCATCTGCGTATTGAAACGGTTCGGGATCGGCGACCAGTTGGCGAGCAGCGCATCGATCTTCGCGCCGATCTCGTCATTGGCCGGAACAATCTTCCATGGATCCTGGCCGGGGCTGTAGGGCTCGTGGTTGCTTTCGATCAGGACGTTTTCGAAGGCGAGCCGCAGGCGGCTGATCTGCTCCTGCGAGCCGAGCGTGGCGCTGATGGTGGCGAGTGCGCCGTTTTCCATCAGCAGGCTGGCGCTGGCGCAATCCTCGACCTCGATATCGTTGACCCGGGTGGCGACGCGGCCGAAGAGGCCTGCGATCGGTCCCATCAGATAGGTCAGCATATCGTGCAGATGGATGGAGTGCGTCATCAGAACGCCGCCGAGTTCGGTATCCCACTTGCCGCGCCAGGGGACCGCATAATAGTCGGCGCCGCGCACCCAATGTGTCTCTGACGTCGCTACATAGGGTTTGCCGGCGATGCCTGAAGCGATGATGCGCTTGGCCTTCTGGATGCCGTCGCCATAGCGATATTGGAAGATCGGCATCAGCCGGCCCTTGGCCGTCTTTTCGGCCGCGATAACCGCGTCGACATCGGCGAGCGAGCCGACGAGCGGCTTTTCGCAGACCACATGCTTGCCGGCCGATAGCGCCTGCATAATCAGTTGGAAATGCGAGCCGGGCGGCGTGCAGATGTCGATGATGTCGATATCGGGCATGTTGAGGACTTCGGAGAAATCCCTGAGGCGTCTCGCGATGCCGAATTCATCGCCGACCGCGTTCAGGCGTTCCTCGTTGAGATCGCAGAGAACGGCGACCTCGAAACGATCCGAATGCGGCAGATAACCTTCGACGATGTGGGAGCGGCCGATGCCGAGGCCGATGATCGCGACTTTCTTGATGTCGGACATATCGCAATTACCTTTGAATGTTCTTGAGCGATGTAGCCTCGGCAAGCGCCTGCGCCTTCAGCGCCAGCTCCATGGCCTTGAAGCAATGTTCCTGGCCCATGGCCGTTTCGGTGCGATCTCTTATGTCGGCGACAAGCTGGCGGCCATAGGGCAACTCCACTCCGCTGCAATCGATATGCTGCATGCCCTTGCGGTCGGTCAGGAAGAGGTGATCGGTGCCGGGCCGGCCGGCAACGTCGATATATTTGCGCAGCTCGATCGTGCCTTCTGTGCCCAGAATGAAGAGGCGACCGTCGCCCCAGGTGGAAAGACCGTCCGGCGTGAACCAGTCGACGCGGACATAGCCGGTGACATCAGGCGTCCTCACATGGAAATCGCCATAGTCCTGCAGGCCCGGCGTTTCTGGATTGGCGCGATTGGACACCGTTGCCGACAGCACTTCGGCTTCAAGGGAATCGGCAAAGAACAAGAACTGCTCGCACTGATGCGAGGCGATGTCGGCGATGATGCCGCCATAGCGCTTGCGGTCGAAGAACCAGTCCGGGCGGGTCGGCTTGCGCAGACGGTGCGGACCGAGGCCCGTGGTGTGGATGACCTTGCCGATGGCGCCCGCCTTCACCAGTTCGCCGGCCTTGACTGTCGAGGCCGTCTCGAAATGCTCGGAGTAGAGGATGGAGACGATGCGCTTGGTCTCGGCCTGTACCTTTTTGACGTCTGCCAGCTGATCCAGCGTCACCATGCCGGGCTTGTCGAGCATCACGTCCTTGCCGTGACGCATGGCCTCGATGGCAAGGCCGGCGCGCTCGCTGGAAATCGCGGCGCTGACGATCAGCGCGATGGAGCTATCCTCGAGGATTTCCCTTTTGTCGACAACGCGTCGTGCCTGCGGAAAGCGCTCGGCGAAGGTGGCGGCGAGATCGTCCTCCACCGCATGGAAGGCGACGAGTTCGGCGCCGGCCCGCAGCATGACGTTGACCTGGCCGTAGATGTGATCGTGATTGAGGCCGATGGCGGCGAAGCGCAGCGCGCTCATGCGACATTTCCTTTCGTGGGTTTGTGGGTTCGCGGCCCCAAATCTTGGGTATTCGGGACCACGGGCTTCGTAATCAGCGTTTGAGACCGGCGGTCGCGATGCCGTCGATCAGCAGCCTCTGGAAGAAGAGGAAGATCAGGAAGACCGGGATCAGCGACAGGCTCGACATGGCAAACAGGCTGCTCCAGTCGGAACTTCCGGTGGAGTCGACGAAGGAGCGCAGGCCGAGCTGCACCGTGTAGGTGTTGATATCCGATAGATAAATCAGCGGCCCGAAGAAATCGTCCCAGGTCCAGATGAACGAGAAGATGGCGGCCGTTGCCAGAACGGGAAGCGACAGGGGCAGCATGATGCGCCAGTAGATGCGCCAAGGGCTGCAGCCGTCCATCATCGCGGCCTCATCCAGCTCGCGCGGAATGCCGCGGAAGAACTGCACCATCAGGAAGATGAAGAAGGCGTCGACCGCCAGGAATTTCGGCACGACGAGCGGCAGCATGGTCTTCACCCAGCCGAGCTTCAGGAAGAGGATATATTGCGGGATCAGCGTGACGTGATAGGGCAGCATCAGCGTGCCCAGCATCAGGGCGAACCAGAAATTCTTGCCCCAGAAATTCAGCCGCGCGAAGGCGTAGGCCGCCAGCGAGCAGGAAATGACATTGCCGATGACCGACAGCACGGCGATGACAGCCGAATTCCAGACGAATTTGCCGAAGGTGACCTGGCCGCCGAACCAGCCGCGGGCGTAGGAGCTGAAATCGAAATGTGACGGGATCAGCGATGCTGTGCCGAAGATCTCGTTCTGGTCCTTGATCGAGCCTGAGAGCATCCACAGCAGCGGATAGAGCATCACGATCGACGCGGCGACGAGGGCGACGTGGATGAGGACGGAGAGGAACCACGGGCGCTCGCGCGGCGGCTTCATGTCCTCGGCAAAATGGGTGAGCTTCGCGTCAGTCATCGTAGTGGACCCAATAACGAGCGGAGAGGAAGGAGAAGGTGGTGAAGATCGCGATGATGATCACCAGGATCCAGGCCAGCGCCGAGGCATAGCCCATGCGGAAATAGCCGAAGGCTTCCTGGTAGAGATAGAGCGTATAGAACAGCGTCGAATCGATCGGCCCGCCGGTGCCGGAGGAAATGACGTAGGCCGGCGTGAAGGCCTTGAAGGCGTCGATCGTCTGGACCACGGCGTTGAAGAAGATCACGGGCGTCAAAAGCGGCAGGGTGATCTTGAAGAAGATCCGCGCCTTGGAGGCGCCGTCCAGGCTGGCGGCCTCGTAGAGATCCGTCGGGATCTGGCGCAGTCCTGCGAGGAAGATGATCATCGGCGAACCGAACTGCCAGATGGCCAGGATGATGAGCGTATAGAGCGAATAGTCGGGATTGGAGATCCAGCTCGGCCCGTTGATGCCGAAGGCGTACCAAAGCAGGGTATTGACGATGCCGTCGGCATCGAAGATCTGACGCCAGAGCACCGCAATCGCGACGCTGGAGCCGAGCAGCGACGGCAGGTAGAAGATGGCGCGGTAGACCGGCAGGCCCTTGATGCCGCGGTTGAGCAGCAGCGCCACCAGCAGCGCGAAGGCGAGCTTCAGCGGCACCGAACAGACGACATAGAACAGCGTCACCTTCATCGACGACAGGAACTTGTCGTCGGCCGTTGCGATCCGCACGTAGTTCTCGATGCCGACGAGGTTAGGCGACTGCAGCAGATTGTAGTCGGTGAAGGAGAGATAGAGCGAGGCAATCGCCGGGCCGAGGGTCAGTCCGAAGAAGCCAATGAACCACGGCAAAAGGAAGAGATAGCCGGGTGCGTTGCGCGCGAATGCGCTCGGCGCCTTATAGGCGGTTTCCACGCGCAACGGCGCGCGCGCGCCGACGGCCAAGCCGCCGGCAACGCTCTTGCTGTTTGTACCCACGGTGTCAGCCTCGCGTAATGTTTGCTGCTGCCTGTTCGGTGAACTTCGTGCCAGCGTCCTGTGCGCTGGTTTTGCCGAAGGCCACCTCCTCGGCGATCTTCTTCAGCAGGAATGCATTCTCGCCGGCGCCGTTCGGCGGAGATGGTGGCAGCGCTCCGACATGTGGTGTCAGCCGGCCGATATAATCGACCACCTGTTTACTGACGGGATCCAGATCCGGCGTCAGGAGATCGCGGATCTTTTTTGAAGGCGGAACGCCGCGCTCGACTCCGAGTGCCTTGGTGCCTTCCGGGTCTTCGACTAGGTAGTTGACGAAGGCGACGGCGGCATCCTTGTTCTGGGATGTGGCCGAGACCGACATGAGCATGGAGGGCTTCAGATACTGGCCGGGTTTGCTGTCTGCACTCGCGACCGGATAGGAGACGATATCGAGCTTTTCCTTGTTCAGGCCTTGAATGGCCACGAACTGGTTGGAATGGGCGAAGCTCATCGCTGCCTTTTTGGTGACAAGCATATCGGTTTCGAGTGTCTGCTGATCGAGCGCCTGCACGTCGGCCGGAACGCAGGCGCCGATCTTGCGCATATGGCCCCACAGATCGAACCATTCGGTAGCGTCCTTGGCTTCGAAGGCGAGCTTGCCGTCCGTCGTATAGAGCGCCTTGCCGCGCTGGCGTAGCCAGCATTCTAGCGCCGGCTCCCCGCCGCTCGCGTCGGCCGTGCCATAGAAACCGCGACGCTTCTTGGCGGCGGTTACCTTGGCGCAGGCATCGCCGACCTGTTCCCACGTCATGGCGTCATGTGGCGGTTCGACACCAGCTTCGGCCCAGGCGGCCGTGTTGAGGACGACCATGAAGGAATTCACGCCGAGGCTGACGCCGTAGATCTTGTTGTCGACCTTGCCGGAATCGATGTTGGCGGGGCCGAAATCCTCGATCTTCAGGCTCTTGCCTAGATAAGGCGTCATGTCGAGCAGCGCGCCGCGGCGGGCATATTCGAAGATGTAGCGATAGTCCATCTGGATGAGGTCGGGCGCATTGCCGCCCCCGGTCTGCGTGGCGAGGCGCGTCCAATAGCTGTCCCAGCCGAAGGATTCGCCGGCGACGGTGATATCCGGGTTCTTGGCCTGATAGGCCTTTACCGCTGCAAATGTCCGGTCGCTGCGCTCCTTCGATCCCCACCAAAGAAGGCGCATCGCGGTTGCCGCATTGGCGCGGGAAAGTCCGATACTGCTGAAAGCAAGTGTGGCTGCCATGCCGGCAAGCAACTGCCGGCGGTCGATCGTCAACGTCATCCTGGTCTCCTCCCCAGCGAACCGATGATTTACGAACTGCTTTGCATGATATAACTATTTGGTTACAAGTTGGATAGAAACGCGACCGCTGTCAAGCGCCAATCGTGCGGCAATCAAAACGATGCATGGCAGAACCGGCCGCATCCGTCGCTAATGCTACCGTTCGGAAGGAGATCGTCCATGGCGGTCAGGGCGAGACAAGAGACTGAAAATAAAGCACAAGCGGATGCCTGCAAGACCATGGACAAGCGGTCAACGAAGGCCTCACGCAATCCGCAGCGCACCCAGGAAACGATCCTGGACGCGGCGACGGAAGAATTTGCCGCGCATGGTTTCGGCGGCGCCCGGGTGGATGCGATCGCAGCGCGGGCACAGACCAACAAGCGGATGCTCTATCACTATTTCGGCGATAAGGAGGGGCTCTATCTCGCCGTGCTAGAGGCGAGCTATGCGACGATCCGCAATGCCGAAAAGCAGCTGGATCTGGCGCATCGTCATCCGGAGGAGGGGATGCGGGAGCTGGCCTTGTTCACCTGGCGGCATTTCCTAGCGCATCCTGAGTTTTTGAGCCTGCTTGCCACCGAAAACCTGCATCACGCGCATTATCTGCAGCGCTCCGATAGAATCTCGGCCATGCATTCGCATCTGATCGACGAGCTTTCCGATGTGCTGCGTCGCGGGGAGGCACTCGGCATTTTCCGGCCGGCAGTCGATCCGATATCCGTTTATCTCACGATCGCGGCGCTCGGTTTCTTCTATCTGTCGAACCGCCATACGCTGTCGACGATTTTTGCACGGAAGCTGATGGCGCCGGATGCGCTCAATGCCTGGGGTGAGCATATCGTTGCCGTCACGCTTGCTTCGATCCGGGTGTAATGCCGTGCAGCGCAGCGGTTTCGAGAAATTTTCAAAAGGTAATTGACAAGGCCGGAGGTAACGCGCGATCTTGTAACTATATGGTTACATTGCTTGGAGGACCAAGCATTTGCTTTTCCTGATTCTGGAGGGAATCGGCGTGGAGGAAAATCATGAAGTCTGTCGTGCCGACACGATCTATCTCCTGCCATAGGGCGATGCGATTGGCTGACGGTAAACTGCTTCTGCAATGAACTGAATAGCCCGCACCCCAGCCCTCTCCCGTTGAAACGGGGAGAGGGGGCGACAGAGCAAACCAACTCGCTATATCAATTTCGGGCTGGAAGACTCCCTCTCCCCGCAGGCGGGGAGAGGGTTGGGGTGAGGGGCCACGCATATTGGTGCCCTATGAAAATAGACTTGCCTGACCATAACAGGAGCCGACCAGCATCATGACCGATCCATTGAACATCAGGCTTGTCGAGGCCGAGACATTCGAGCGCCCGGTCAAGTTGCGGCTTCCCTTCCGTTTCGGGGCGGCGACTTTGCGGGAGGCGCGACAGATTTTTCTGCGGGTACGCATCGAGGATGCGCAGAGACGGTCGGCGGAGGGCATGGCAGCCGAGCTGATGGTGCCGAAATGGTTCGACAAATCGCCCGACCTTTCCAATGCCGACAATGAAAACCAGCTGCGCCGGTCGCTGGCTCTGGCGCTCGATTCCCTAAGAGATGCGGGTGCGGGAACAGCTTTTGGCCTGCATGCGGCGGTCGAGCCCTCGCATCACGCCCGCGCGGCGGCTGAGAAGCTGAACGGGCTTGTCGCATCCTTCGGTTTGGCGCTTGCAAACCGGGCTATTCTCGACGCGCTCTGCCGGCTGGAAGGGCTGACGGTCGCGAGAGCAATCAAGGCGAACCGCCCCGGCATCGATGCTTCCACCGCGCGCGATCTCTCGGGCTTCGATCTCTCCGGTTTCCTCTCGACCTTGCAGCCATCCACAAGCCTTGCTGCCCGCCATACTGTCGGCCTGGTCGATGCCATCGTATCAGGCGATATTCCGGCAAGCGAGCGGCTGAACGACGGCCTGCCGGAGAGTTTCGAAGAGGCGATCGACGCCTATGGCCTGACCTTTTTCAAGGTCAAGGTTTCCGGCGCCCCGGATGCTGATATCGACCGCCTTTGCCGCGTCGCTGCCGTCATCGATGCCAAGGTGCCCAATTACTCGGTGACGCTCGACGGCAACGAGCAATTTTCATCCGCCGAGGCGGTCGCCGATCTGCTTGGCCGCGTGAAGGAGGAGCCGAGGCTTGCGCGTTTCGCTTCTTCGATCCTGTTTGTCGAGCAGCCGATCGCCCGCGCCCATGCCTTCGAGAAGCCGGTGAAGGCGCTCGCCGCCTTCAAACCGGTGGAGATTGACGAATCCGATGCCGATATCGATGCCTTCGTTACGGCGAGGGCGCTTGGCTATACCGGCATATCCTCGAAATCCTGCAAGGGTTTCTATCGCTCGCTATTGAACCGCGCCCGCGTCGCCAAATGGAGCGCCGAGGGCGGTATTCCCTATTTCATGTCGGCGGAGGATCTGACGACACAGGGCGGCCTTGCCGTGCAGCAGGATCTGGCGCTCGCTTCCCTCATCGGCATGACGCATATCGAGCGCAACGGTCACCACTATGTCGACGGCATGGCCGGTGCGCCGGAGGCGGAGCAGGCCGCTTTCGCCGAGGCCCATTCCGATCTCTACCGCGTCAGCAATGGCCGCACGCGGCTGCGGATCGAGGCGGGGCAGCTTGCGATCCGCTCCGTTATCGGTGCTATCGGTCTCGGTTCGTCGGTCGCGCCGGACTGGACGGCGATGGAGAGGTCGCTGACAGCGTAGATTCTCTGCATGCCGAAGTAAATGAAGGTCGCCGAGGCCTCATCATCGCTGTTTGCAGAGTCTGGAGGAGCAGATGCAGTCATCGAGGAAACGTTACGTTCTGGTCGGCACGGGAAACCGTGGCGCGACCATGTGGGGCAAGGATCTTGTGGAGCGCTGGAGCAATGAGGTCGAGCTCGTCGCAGTGTGTGATCTCAACGCCATGCGGGCAAAGCGGGCGCTCGACTATATCGGCGCATCGGTGCCCATCTATACCGACTTCGACGAATTGCTGCAGGTGGAAAAGCCGGATCTCGTTATCGTCTGCACCCGCGATTCCACCCATGACGATCTCATCGTCAAGGCGATGGAAGCCGGCGCCGATGTTATCAGCGAGAAGCCGATGACGACGACTGTCGATAAGATCAAGCGCATCCTCAATGCCGAGGCGCGCACCGGCAAACGGCTGGATATCTCCTTCAACTACCGTTTCGCACCCACGGCGGCGAAGATCAAGGAGCTGATCAATTCGGGCGTCATCGGCGATGTCACCTCTGTCGACTTCCATTGGTATCTCGACACCAGCCATGGTGCTGATTACTTCCGCCGCTGGCATGCTTACGTCGAAAATTCCGGCAGCCTCTTCGTTCATAAGGCGACTCATCATTTCGACCTTTTGAACTGGTATCTGGATTCCGATCCGGAAACGGTCGCCGCCTTTGCCGATCTCAAGCATTACGGCCGCAAGGGTCCGTTCCGCGGTGAGCGCTGTCGAAGCTGTCGGTACAAGGACGAGTGCGACTATTATCTCGACATCAGCGAGACGCCGCTGCTCGAAAGCCTCTATGAGGATCCGTCGACCGTCGATGGCTATGTGCGCGATGCCTGCGTCTTCCGCGAGGATATCGACATCCCCGATACGATGGTTGCCTCCATCCGCTATCGCAACGGCATCAACGTCTCTTATTCCCTGAATACCTATATGCCGATCGAAGGGCATCACATTGCCTTCAACGGTCACAAGGGGCGTATCGAGCTCCGGCAATATGAGAAGCAGAACTGGACGACACCGCCGGCGGACGAGATCGTCGTCATGAAGAATTTCGGCGATGTCGAGCGGATATGGGTGCCGCATTCATCCGGGGGCACTATGGCGGCGACGACCGGCTGCGTAACATGCTCCTACGCTCCGGTCCGAACGACGAGCTCAAGCAGCGCGCTGGCTCGCGGGCAGGAGCGATGTCGGTCCTCTGTGGCATTGCCGCGCTGCAGAGCAGTCGCACAGGCCAGCAGGTATCGGTTGCCGATATCTGGGGCGAGGATGGCGGTCTCAATCTGCTGGAGCCGCGGCCTTAGGGTTGCGGCTTACAGTTGATGGAAACCACGCTGCGATCAGCTGCAGCTAGGGAGCTGCTGCGCGTAAAGTCTCGTCATGCCGTTGAAGCGCCTGGCTCCGGCGAGGGCTGTCGAATTGCCGCGCCACGATCCCTGCAGGTAGCCCTTGGGACCTGAGTAATAAGCGAGGTAGAGATCGTAGGAATTGTTCAGGGCGATGCCGGTCTGCAGATGCGTCTGGTAGTGATACCAGCCGACAAAGTCGATTGCGTCGGCGAAATTGGTGCGGCTCGCCGTCCAGTTGCCGGTTTCGCGCTTGTATTTATCCCAGGTGCCGTCGAGCGCTTGCGAGTAGCCGTAGGCCGTCGTCGGGCGCTTCCAGGGAATGAAGCCGAGCAAATAGCGCCGCGGCGGACGGGCGCGAGGCCGGAAGCCGGATTCGGTATAGATCGTCGCCATCAGGATCGGCACCGGCACGCCATATTTGCGTTCCGTGCGTTCGGCAGCTCGCTGCCAGTTGTTGAACCAGCCATCGCGCTGGTCGAAGATCGCGCAGATGTTGCGGGTGCGCGACGGTGCGGTGGCACAGCCTGCCAGCACGCTAAGCAGCATTACGGCCAGAATGGAAAGGACGCGGGTACGCATTACTAGAACCTCTTCATTGCTGCGCCGTGCGTCTTTCAGTGGCACGAGATACGCAGCAACAACCTGCCGGCGCATGATCCTTTCCAAAAGTTCGAGACCGAGCTTTTGGCGGACCCATGCTTATGAGATTGCTAGCGCGGAATGATTAAAAACGGGTTGTTTGCCTGTGTCGAAATGGGGCGATTTCAGGGTGTTTTCATGATTTTGCTGCGCCGTGTCAGGCCATGCGCACCATATCCTCGCGGCGGATTTCATAGAGCAGCGGCTTGCCCTCGATAAAGCGGATGGCTTCGTCCACCGCCATCTCACCGAGGCGGGTCCGTTCCAGCCCGACGGCACCGGCAATATGCGGCGTCAGGAAGACGTTCGGCAGTTCATAAAACGCCGACGTCGCCTCCGGAATTTCCGGATCGGTGACGTCGATAATTGCGTCGATCCGCCCGGTTTTCAGCACAACGATCAGGGCGGCTTCGTCGACCAGCGCGCCGCGTGCCGTATTGATGAACGTCGCCCCCTTCTTCATCAGCGACAATCGTCGGGCGTCGATCATATGGCGTGTGGCGGGCAGCGAGGGTGCATGCAGCGAGACGATGTCGGCCGATGCCATCAGCGCGTCCAGCTCGGCCTTTTCGACGCCGAGACGTGCCGCTTCGGCCGTATCGACCATCGGGTCATAGAGCAGGATACGGTAGTCGAAGGGAGCAAGCAGCTCGATCACCCGCCGGCCGATCCGCGAGGCGCCTATAATGCCGATGGTGCGGCCGTAGTTGCCGATGGCCTCGGCATGCATTGGTATCGTTCGATTGCGGTTGCGATCGGCAGTATAGAGATCACGAAACTGAAAGACTTTCTTGCCGGCAAAGATGATGGCGGCCAGCGTGAATTCGGCGACCGGCAGGGCATTGGCCTGGGCGGCGTGGCTGACCAGGATACCGCGATCGAAGAGGCTGTCGCCGAGCAGGCCCTTCACCGTGCCGGCGGCGTGGACCACCAGCTTCAGATGCGGCGCCTGCGCCAGTACCGCAGCATCGATCGTCGGTGAGCCCCAGCCGGTGATGAGGATTTCGGCTTCCGCGAGCAGCTTGGCCGCGCGCTCGTCATCGAAGCGCTGCATCGGGGCTGCATCGAGCACGCGGCCGATGGTATCGAGACGCCGGATGAGTGCTTCCGGCAGAACATGCTGCGTGCGCGACGGCTGCATGGCAAAGGCGATGGCCGGGTGGCTGGAGAGGGATTGCGTCATGGCAGGCGACCCGGTGCCTTGATGGCGCTGACCGTGATCCCCTTGTCTTTGACGAAGGCGCGCAAGGCGTCGATATCGGGCTTCGCTGGCGGCTTCGCCCAGGCATGATCGACGGCAGCGGGGTTCTTCTCCGCAAGCACGGCAGAGACGAGAATGGTCTCGCCCGCGGGGATCGTGCCCCGCAGCTGCGGCACCAGGGTCTTTGCGACGATGAGGTTGGTGTTCGGCGGCGCCTTCTGTGCGATGCCTTCGCGTGGGATCGTCGAGCCGAGGTCGAGAATGCCGCTGAAATCCTCTTCACCTATGGCATAGGCGGCACCGATCACGGAGGCGAGCGTGTCGGCCTCAAAATCCCGCCGTGCGATGGCAAAGCCGCCTTCGGCCGTCTGCAGCGGCCGTGGCGTGGTGATCCTGTGCAGGCGGATGTGCCAGGGCGAGGCCGGCATCAGCCAGGTCTCCACCGTCACATCCGGATAGGGAGACCATTTGGCATAGAGCGTATCGCCGGCAAGTTTCGCCTCTTCATTTGTTTCGCGCACGCGGTAGTGCAGACCGTCATCGCTGAAGGCGAGCATGCTGTCGAAGGCGCCGCCGGCAAAGATGCGCTCGTCGCTTTCGACGCTGAAGCCGTAGCGCGCGGAATAGGCAAATTTCGAGTATTTCTCGGCGCCGAAGCGCATCTGCTGGTTTTCCTGGCCGGAGGAGAGTGCCACGACATCATCCCTACTGCACAGCAAGACCATGCCGGGATGCTTTTGCGGGATGATAGCCGGCTCATTCTCCGGCGGCTTTTCTTCGGCGGTCCAGAATGGATGCGTTTCAGGCAGCGCCAGTGGCAGGAAGGCCTTGAAGGCCCAATAGGGCGAGCCGGCGGAGTTATAGTTCTCCGACATCAGCAGATTGGGATAGGCAAAGCCGATCGGCAGGGTGCCGTCGCGATGGGCGATCGGCTTGTCGGCCCACCAGCGCAGGTGCCGGAGGCACAGGCCCTTGATTTCACCCCATGGCAGCGCCTCGACATCGGCAAAGGCGAGTGCTGACCAGAAGCCGGCGCAGGCGAAGCGATAGGTCAGGCTGCGGCCGAAGGGGATGGTGGCGCCATCGGGCGCGAACCAATGGCGGAAATCCCTGGCGAAGAGCGCTGCACGCTCGCGGTAGCGCTCGGCGCGATCATCATCCACCAGCTTGGAATAGATCAGCCCGTAAAAATGCATGGCGAAGGGAATGTAGTGATCGATACGGCGGACATTGCCGTCGCGATACCAGCCGTCAGCGATATAAAAGCCGTCCAGCTCGTTCAGATAGGTTTCGGTCAGGCTGCGATCGAAGGCGGCGCCGAGCCGGTCGAGTGCGATATCCACGAAGATGCGGAAGAATTTCCAGTTGTTGTCGGCATAATCGAAGGTGCGGGCGTGCTTGAGATAGCTGATCAGATTGTCACGCGCGCGCTGATCGAGCGGCTCCCAGATCTTTTCGGGTACGAGCGCAAGCGCGAAGCCGAGAGCGGCCAACTCGACCATGCGCTGGTCGCGGCCGTTGACCGTGCCCCAATATTCCGGATGTTGCGGATCGACGCCACTGGCGAGGCCCTCAGCATAGCGTTCCCAATGGCGGAAATCGCCGCCGCCGGCCCCGAGCGGCGCGAGGCCCCAGAGCGGGCGGGCGAAACCCTCGAGATCGGCGGCGGCGCGGTCGAAATGGGCGCCTGCGCCATCGATGCGGACGCGGGCATTGCCCTCGGAAAAGTAGGGTAGCAGCGGATCGAACAGATCGGCGAGCGCGCGGCGCATGTCCGGGAGGGTCTTCAGCGGGTTGCCGGCAAGCGGATTGGAGCTGGCGGGGTCATAGATCATCGGTTCGGCTTTCTCGATCGTTTCCGCGGTGGATTGAATTTCAGGTTTCGGGTGGCAACGTGCCGCCGGCGATCGGCTGGACGCCGTGGCAGATGTGGCGGGCCGGCGCATCGCGGTCGCGGAAGCGTGCGATCATCAGGCCGATCGCTTCGCGACCGAGAGCTGCGCGGTCGACGCGCATGGTTGCCAGCCGAGGATTGGTCATCAGGGCGCAGGGAAGGTCGTCGAAGCCGACGATAGCGAAATCCTCTGGCACCCGCAGGCCTGCTTCAATGACGGCGTCGAGCACGCCGACAGCGATGAAATCGTTCATGCAGAAGGCGGCGGTATAGCCTTTGTCTGCCGCAAGGATCTCGGCGGTCTTGTCGTGGGCTTCCTGGCTGGAGCTACCCCTGAAATTCATCGGCACGATGCGGCCTTCAGCGCCTTCCACCGAAGCGATCGCCGCCTCGAAGCCGCGGATGCGCTCGCGGATCGTCTGCCGATGCGAGCCGGTCAGGTGCAGAATGCGGCGGTGGCCGGCGTCAAGCAGACGTCGGGTCGCGTTATAAGCACCGAAGAAATTCGAGGGTGAAACGCCGTCGAAGCGCAGCTTCGGATCGGTGCCGTTGACGAGCACGGTCGGCGTGCCGCTTGCTGCAAGCCAGCGACATAGGTCTTCCGATGGGTCGATGCCGACGAGAAAGAGGCCCTCGGCGCCGGCGGTCTGCAGATATTCCCTCACCAGTTCCGGTTCCGTCCTTGCCTCGCGGATGAGGCGGATATCGAAGCGCATGCCGCGCTCGGCAGCGCCTGCGCGAAGGCCCTCCAGAATGCCTTCATAGAAGACGCTCAAACCGCCGGTGACGCTGTCACTGGCGATCAATGCCAGGCCGCCGGCTGCCGTCTCGGCTGCGGTCTTCAGCGGATAGCCGAGATCACTCGCCACCTTGAAGATGTGCTGGCGGATCGTCTCGCTGATGCCGGGTTCATTGGTGAGGACCCGCGACACCGTCGAGACGGAGACGCCGGCGGCAGCGGCGATGTCGGCCTGCCTGATGCGTTTGGAGCGATTATCGTTCATGTCGCAAACGCTATGCAAAATTATGCAAATTTGCAATAGAAAGATTTTTTATTGCACGGTGCAATGAAGTTGCATATCGTCACGCTACTTGTCCGCTGAAGGCGTCGGGGAGATCGCCGCGGATGGCAACGCAAGAGAAGGAGGAATCTCATGCGCATGAATCGTCGTTCTTTCATGATCGGAGCCACTGGGACCGCGGCCGGCATTGCCTTCGGGGGAGGCGCAATGCCCGCCTTTGCCGATGCGACGCAGCTCCGGGCGATGTGGTGGGGCTCGCCCGATCGCGGCAAGCGTACCGTCGCGGTTGCCGAACTGTTTCACAGCAAGAATCCTGATTTGTCCGTCATCGGCGAGAGCATCAGCGGCGACGGCTACTGGGCCAAGCTCGCCACGGGAATGGCCAGCCAGAACATTGCCGATGTCTTCCAGCTCGAGCCGAGCACGATCTCGGATTATTCGAAACGCGGCGCCTGCATGCCGCTCGACCAGTTTGTGCCCTCGACGCTGAATATCGACAGCTTCGGCAAGGACGTGTTGAAGCTGACCACGGTCGACAACAAGCTTTATGGCGTTGGTCTCGGACTGAATTCTTTCGCAATGTTCTATGACGAGGACATGTTCAAGAAGACCGGCCTGACGCCGCCCGGTCCGACGACGACATGGGCCGAATATGCCGATCTCGCGGTGGAAATGACCAAGGCTGCCGGTAAGCGTGGATATTGGGGTGGGCCGTATGGAGCGCGCTACAATTACGTGCTCGATGTCTGGCTGCGCCAGCGCGGCAAAAGCCTCTTCACCGAAGAGGGTGGACTCGGCTTCGGCGTCGACGACGCCAAGGAATGGTACAACTACTGGGAAGAGCTGCGCAAACGCGGCGGCACGGTCTCAGCCGATGTGCAGACGCTCGACCAGAACGTCATCGAAAGCAACTGCCTGGCGCTCGGCAAATCTGCGATCGGCATGGCCTATTCCAATCAGCTCGTCGGTTACCAACTTGTCGTCAAGAGCAAGCTCGCCGTCACCATGCTGCCGCGCGAGAAGAAGGATGGCCCGTCCGGCCATTATTATCGTCCGGCGCTGATCTGGAGCGTCGGTGCCACCAGCAAGAATGGCGAAGCGGCGGCAAAATTCATCAATTTCTTCGTCAATGATCTCGATGCCGGCAAGATCCTCGGTGTCGAGCGCGGCGTGCCGATGTCGCCTGCCGTTCGGGCCGCCATCCTGCCAACGCTCAATCCGGTGGAACAGCAGACGGTGCACTATATCGAGCTGTTGAAGGATCAGGTGGGCACCTATCCCGTGCCGGCGCCGCTCGGCTCCCAGGAATTCGACGTGAACGTCGCCCGCCCCGTCGCCGACCAACTCGCCTTCGGCAAGATCACGGTCGCCGAGGCGGCGAAGCGGCTGGTGGAGGAAGGTGCCACGAAATTGAAGCGGAAGGGTTGATTGGTGGCTGGCTATGGGGGGACGGTCAGGCCGGTTCAATCTGTCAGGGTCAGCCCGGTCCGTACCGTCCGCGGCCCCTCACCCTAACCCTCTCCCCGCTAGCGGGGAGAGGGGACGACAGAGCAAGCAATTGGCCTTTCCGCTGAATTGAAGCAGCGTTCGGACATGGTTGCTCCCTCTCCCCGCATGGCGGGGAGAGGGTTGGGGTGAGGGGCCAGGCACAGAGTTGCCACAGCCACGAATTCACCTGACAGGTTTCTATCGACGAAGGTCACTTCCCATCCCAGGGCTTCAGTACATCCTGCTTCATCCGGCGCTGTTCTTCCGGCGGCAGCTTGTAATCGCCCTTGTAGGGCGCACTCTCGAACGAGCCGTAGGTCGGATTGGCGATGGCGATCCAGTCGTGGCCGAAATGCGCCTTGTTGGCTTCGAAGACTTTCTGGCGCTCCTCGACGGTCCCCTTGTACTCGTCGGTAAAGTCGCCGAAATTGTCGCCGAACATCAGGAGAATGCGATAGTTCTTGGCGATGAAGGCGCGGCGCGTGCCCTTGGCCGAACCCCAGTCCGGCTGCTCTTTGGCGCTCAGGAACGTGTCGACATTGTCGCCCATTGGAAAACCGAAGCGTTTCATTTCTTCAACGGTCGGACCTTCCTCATCGGCGGTGCGGTTGGTGACGTAGAAGACCTTCACGCCCTTCGAAGCCGCGTATTGGGTAAATTCCACTGCGCCGGGAATAGGCTTGTCCTGCTGAGCATTCACATATTGCGTCCAGGTATCCGGCTTGAAGCTGGTGCCTGCTGTGATGTTACGCGCCTGATAGGGCGAGGTGTTAAGAATGGTGTCATCGACATCGAGGATGATGGCGGGTGGAAAGTCCTGGAAATTGCCTGTTTGCTCGACCGGAGCTGCGGTCCAGTTCTTGTCGGTCAGCGCTTCGTCGAGCCTGATACGGCCGAGCGCATAGGCACCAAGCGCGTTGGCCTGCGCCTCGACCGATGTCTGGTCCCAAAGAACGGCATTGAGATTGTCGTCTGGCGATGGTGCCGGCAGATCGGCACTGAGAGCCGGCAGGGCGGCGGCAAGGCCAATGGCGGTGATGAGCGTCCTGCGCCCAGAATATCCGTTTCTCACGCTGTTCTCCTTATGCAGAAATCCATGAAATATATCAATGGGTTCTGATGTGCGTCGACATCATGATCCGGATAAGGATAGTTCGTGCTCGCGGGAAATGTGTCAAGTCTGTGACAGTCATCGCAGCATTATTTTTGCGAAACTTTCGTCCCGACGAAAAATGCCGGAGCTCTTTCGAGCCCCGGCACCCATTTCGCGTCATGTACCCGACTTATTTCTTCGCGTCGGCCCAACTCTTGACCAGCTCGTCGTAATTGACGGTGACCGGCTTTTCCTTTTCGCTGGCGACCTTCAGCTGTGGAGCGAGATGACCGTTCTTCACGGCATCGGCGTTCCAATAGGCAAGATCGTGTTCTTCGGCGAGCTTCGGGCCGATATCGCCCTGAACGCCTGCGCGTTCGATGCGCTGCATCACCTTTTCCTGATCGGCGCAGAGCGCATCCATAGCTCCTTGAGCATCCTTGGCACCCGATGCGGCATCGCCGATCGCCTGCCACCAGAGCTGTGCGAGCTTCGGATAGTCAGGGACGTTGGTGCCGGTCGGCGACCACTGCACGCGGGCGGGCGAGCGATAGAACTCGATCAGGCCGCCGAGTTCCGGCGCACGCTTGGTGAAGCTCTTGTCGCGGATGGTGGATTCGCGGATGAAGGTAAGGCCGACATGGCTCTTCTTCACGTCCACCGTCTTCGAGGTGACGAACTGCGCATAGAGCCATGCGGCCTTGGCGCGATCGACAGGAGTCGATTTCATCAGCGTCCAGGAGCCGACGTCCTGGTAGCCGAGCTTCATGCCGTCCTTCCAGTAGACGCCATGCGGAGACGGTGCCATGCGCCACTTCGGCGTGCCATCCGAATTCATGACCGGCAGGCCGGGCTTGACCATATCGGCGGTGAAGGCCGTGTACCAGAAGATCTGCTGGGCGATATTGCCCTGCGACGGAACCGGGCCGGATTCCGAGAAGGTCATGCCCTGCGCTTCCGCCGGAGCATAGGCCTTCAACCAATCGAGATATTTCTGGATCGAATAGACGGCGGCCGGTCCGTTGGTGTCGCCGCCACGCGCGACGCAGGAGCCGACAGGACGGGAGTTGGCATCGACCTTGATGCCCCATTCATCGACCGGCAGGCCGTTCGGCAGGCCCTTGTCGCCGTTGCCGGCCATGGAAAGCCAGGCGTCGGTGAAGCGCCAGCCGAGCGACGGGTCCTTCTTGCCATAGTCCATATGGCCGAAGACCTTCTTGCCATCGACATCGCGACCGGTGAAGAACTGGGCGATATCTTCATAGGCCGACCAGTTGACCGGCACGCCGAGCTCGTAGCCGTACTTGGCCTTGAAATCGGCCTTGTTTTTCGGGTCGTTGAACCAGTCGTAACGGAACCAGTAGAGGTTGGCGAACTGCTGGTCGGGAAGCTGATAAAGCTTCTTGTCCGGAGCAGTCGTAAAGCTGGTGCCGATGAAATCGGCGATATCGAGGCCCGGATTGGTGACGTCCTTGCCCTCGCCAGCCATCCAGTCCGTCAGGTTGCGCACCTGCTTGTAGCGCCAATGCGTGCCGATCAGGTCGGAATCGTTGACCCAGCCGTCATAGAGGTTCTGGCCGGTCTGCATCTGCGTCTGGATCTTCTCGACAACGTCGCCTTCCTGGATGACGTCGTGGGTGACCTTGATGCCTGTTATGGCAGTGAAGGCCGGCGCGAGAACCTGCGATTCATACTGGTGGGTCGTCAGTGTTTCGGACACGACCTTGATTTCCATGCCCTGGAAAGGCTTTGCCGCATCGATGAACCATTGCATTTCCTTTTCCTGGTCGGCGCGCGAGAGCGTCGAGAGATCGCCGATCTCCTTGTCCAGGAATGTCTTGGCTTCGTTCATGCCGGCGTTGGCTGTGCCGGCCAGGGCCAGCAAGGCAACTGCCGTTGTCGTCAAGAGATGCCGTCGCATATATTCCTCCCTACAGGTTGCGAGTGCATTGTCAGCCAGCCGGATTTCCGGCCATCTGTATCGATTTGCCTTACTGCTCCGTATGACCGGATGGGCAACGGGGCGGTAACGGGTTGAATTTCCGCGTCAGACCAGACGGAAGACACCGACGGCGTAGACGACGGAAAGAGCAAGAGCCCACCACAGGCTGGGGCCTCCCAGGCCCAGCCAGGCGAGATGGATGAAGGCGGCGCCGAGCAGCGAAATGAACAGCCGGTCGCCGCGCGTCGTTTCGAAGCGCAGAATGCCGAGGCGCGGATTGCCGCCGGGCGAAAAATATTCCCAGACCGCCATGCCGATCAGCAGAAGCAGGATCGTCGCGAAGAACAGCGCCGTCGGCAGGGTCCAGGCCATCCAGGAAAAGTCTGTGTTCATGGTGGTTTTCCTTTAGACGCGGCCGAGCGCGAAGCCCTTGGCGATGTAGTTGCGGACGAAATAGATGACGAGCGCGCCGGGGATCAGCGTCAGCACGCCGGCGGCGGCAAGCAGGCCCCAATCCATGCCGGCGGCGGAGACCGTGCGCGTCATGATAGCGGCGATCGGCTTGGCGTCGGTTGTCGTCAACGTGCGGGCGATCAGCAGTTCCACCCAAGAGAACATGAAGCAGAAGAAGGCGGCGACGCCGATGCCACTTGCGATCAGGGGAATGAAGATCTTGATGAAGAAGCGCGGGAATGAATAGCCGTCGATATAAGCGGTTTCGTCGATTTCCTTCGGCACGCCGGACATGAAGCCTTCAAGAATCCAGACCGCCAGCGGCACGTTGAACAGGCAATGCGCCAGAGCCACGGCAATGTGGGTATCGATCAGGCCGAAGGCCGAATAAAGCTGAAAGAAGGGCAGGGCGAAAACCGCTGGCGGCGCCATTCGATTGGTCAGCAGCCAGAAGAACACGTGCTTGTCGCCGAGGAAGCGGTAGCGCGAGAAGGCGTAAGCGGCGGGAAGGGCGCAGGCAACCGAGATCACCATGTTCATGACGACATAGGTGATGGAGTTGATATAGCCCTTGTACCAGGACGGATCCGTGAAGATGATCGCATAATTGCGCAGCGTCGGCTGATGCGGATAGAGGGTCAGGCCGCCAATGATTTCCTCATTGGTCTTGAAGCTCATATTGACGAGCCAATAGATCGGCAGCAGCAGGAAGACGATGTAGAGCGTCGGCACAAGCCAGGACCACCGGCCTTTTTCGCCGGGACGGCGGACAACCTGCGCGCCCGTCGCGGTGACGGTATTTGCGGCGGCATCCGACGCTGCCATCTTGTGCATCGCGGCGTCATCGGCCGTGGTGGAGAAGGGTTTGCCGCTCATCGGCTTTCTCCCGCATCGTAATTGGTCATGACGGTGTAGAAGACCCAAGACAGCAGCAGCACGATCAGGAAGTAGATCAGCGACATGGCTGCTGCCGGGCCGAGGTCGAACTGGCCGAGCGCCACCTTCACGAGATCGATCGACAGGAAGGTCGTGGAGTTGCCGGGCCCGCCGCCTGTCACGACGAAGGGTTCGGTATAGATCATGAAACTATCCATGAAGCGCAGCAGCACGGCGATCAGCAGGACGCGGTTCATCTTCGGCAGCTGGATGTAGCGGAAGACGGACCAGCGCGAGGCGCCGTCGATCTTGGCGGCCTGGTAGAAGGCGTCGGGAATGGAGGCGAGGCCGGCATAGCAGAGCAGCACGACGAGGCTCGTCCAATGCCAGACGTCCATGATGACGATCGTCGCCCAGGCGTCTGCCGGATCGGAGACATAGTTGTAGTCGATACCGAGATTGACCAGCACATAGCCCATCAAGCCAATATCGCTGCGGCCGAAGACCTGCCAGATCGTGCCGACGACGTTCCAGGGGATCAGCAGCGGCAAGGCCATCAGCACGAGGCAGACGGGAACGCCGATGCCCTTCTTCGGCATGTTAAGCGCGATGAAGATGCCGAGCGGCACCTCGATCGCCAGGATGACGAAGGAGAAGATCAGGTTGCGGATCATCGAATCCCAGAAACGCCCGGAATGGAGGATCTCTTCAAACCATTGCGTGCCCGCCCAGAAGAAGACGTTGTTGCCGAACGTGTCCTGCACCGAATAGTTCACCACCGTCATCAGCGGGATGACGGCGGAAAAGCCGACCAGCAGCAGAACCGGAATGAGCATGAACCAGGCTTTGTTGTTCCAGGTCTTGTCCATCGTCAGGCTCCCATCTCGACGCGCCAGGAGTCGGCGTAAATATTGATGCCGGCCGGATCGAAGGCGATATGCGGCTCGGCCGGCACCGTCTGGTCCTCGCCGATGACGGCGACGATATCCTGGCCGTCGAGCTTGGCGCGGACCACCTTGCGGCGGCCGAGATCCTCGACCTTGGTGACGGTGGCGGGCATGCCGTCGCGGCCGATGCGGACGAATTCGGGGCGGATGCCGAGCTCGGAACGGCCGAACCGCTTCTCTTTAGGCGCGCCGGGCAGTGTGATCGTGCGGTTGCCGATGCGCGCGCTGCTGCCTTCGATTTCGACGGGCATGACATTCATGCCGGGCGAGCCGATGAAATAGCCGACGAAGGTGTGGCGCGGACGCTCGAAAAGGTCGTTCGGCGTGCCGATCTGCACCACTTCGCCATTGTACATGACCACGACCTTGTCGGCGAAGGTCAGCGCTTCCGTCTGGTCGTGGGTGACATAGACCATGGTGAAGCCAAAGCGGCGGTGCAGCTGCTTCAGCTGCGAACGCAGCACCCATTTCATGTGCGGGTCGATGACGGTCAACGGTTCGTCGAACAGGATGGCGTTGACGTC
Source organism: Rhizobium sp. WW22 (assembly GCF_047041135.1). NCBI lineage: Bacteria > Pseudomonadati > Pseudomonadota > Alphaproteobacteria > Hyphomicrobiales > Rhizobiaceae > Rhizobium > Rhizobium sp. WW22. Next base: position 3,165,286 of record NZ_CP178198.1, on the reverse strand, counting down.
GGAGCGCACGAGACCGCGGCCGAGCGAGATCTTCTGCTTGGCGTCGGCGGTCAGACCCCGCGCCTTGCGGTGGGCGCTGTCGGAAAGGCCGATCATCTCGATGATCTCATCGACCTTGCGCTTCACTTCGGCCTCCGGAATATGCCGGTTGCGCAGTGGGAAGGCGAGATTGTCGTAGACGGTCATTGTGTCGTAGACGACCGGGAACTGGAAAACCTGCGCTATGTTGCGCTCCTGGGTCGACAGCCGGGTCACGTCCTTGCCGTCGAAGAGGATGCGGCCTTCGGAAGCCTGCACCAGACCGGAAACGATGTTGAGAAGCGTGGTCTTGCCGCAGCCCGAGGGGCCCAGCAGAGCGTAGGCGCTGCCGTCTTCCCAGCTGTGATTGACTTCCTTCAGCGCATAGTCGGCGTCGGATTTGGGGTGGTCGTTATAGGCGTGCCGGATGTGGTCGAGATCGATGCGGGCCATAGTCCCTCCTCAGGCGGCTTGTTGCAGGGCGGGAGTGACGGCGGCGCCATCGGTGTCGAAGACCATGATGTGGCGCGGGTCGATATAGACGTCGATCGCATCGTCGACATCTATATCCTGCACGCCCTGGGTCAGCATCACCCAGCGATGCCCGGCAAAGTCGATATGAATGAAGCTCTCGGAGCCGGTAATCTCCGTCACCATGACCCTTGCCGGAGCGGCAACGGCCTCCGGCGTCTGAGGCGATAGAGCGAGGTGGTGCGGCTGAAATGCGATCGTGTAGCGGCCATCCGGCCGGTCTTCCAAACCCCTCGGTACAGGCAGGCGGATGTTGCTGTCGAGTACGAATTCCCGACCGCGCTTGTCGAGCGTCATCGTGTTCAGCGGTGGATCGGCAAAAGTGGTCGCGGTAATCAAGTCATGAGGATTGCGGAAGACATCGATCGTCGATCCGAATTGCGTGATGCGGCCTTCTGCCAGGGTCGCGGTGTTACCTCCCAGAAGCAGCGCTTCGGAAGGTTCGGTGGTCGCATAGACGAAAATCGCGCCGGATTCAGCGAAGATCTTCGGCAATTCGGCGCGCAGTTCCTCGCGCAGCTTGTAGTCGAGATTGGCGAGCGGCTCGTCGAGCAGCACGAGGCCAGCATTCTTGACGATGGCGCGGGCAAGGGCCGTACGCTGTTGCTGGCCGCCGGAAAGGCTCAAGGGGAGGCGATCAAGGAAGGGACCAAGCCGCAAAAGATCGGCTGCCTTTTTTACTTCCTTGTCGATGGACGCCGCGCTCTTGCCGCTCAGCCGCATCGGCGAGGCGATATTGTCGTAGACGGTCATCGCGGGATAGTTGATGAATTGCTGGTAGACCATGGCAACGTTGCGCCGCTGCACCGGCAGCCCGGTGACATCCTTCCCATCGACGTGGATTGTGCCCGTGGTCGGCTTGTCGAGCCCGGCCATCAGCCGCATCAGCGAGGTCTTGCCCGAAAGCGTCGGTCCGAGCAGCACATTCAGCGTGCCGCGCTGCAGCGTCAGGTTCGTTTCCGCGATATGCGTTTCGCCACTGACCGACTTCGACACGTTTCTGAGTTCAAGCACGATAGGCTCCTTCTACACGTCGCATGCCGGAGCCGCGACGGACTGCTGGCCGCAAGGCCTGTTTTTTGCCCACTGAATAGCGATCGGCAGCATCACGGAGCGATGCCTTCGGCCAAGATCGGCATAGGGGCAGAATGCCATGCGTTTTCAACAAATTGATAAGAATTAAATAGCCGCACAGACGCGAATTGCCGCGAGCTGTATGCGAGCGATTCACGCCGCAGGCGATCATCGTCGATAGGCTTCGCACCATGCGAAACGGAAGGCCCGATTCGTCCTGTAAGGACACGGCAAGCCTGCTTGACAGGATTGCGGCCTGCGGCGCAATCGATGCCGTCTATCCTGTCGTTTTGAGCTTTGGACAATGATATCTCCCCCTGTTTCGGTTTCTACTCCTCAAGCTAAAACCGAAACTATAATGACGATAAATGAAGCTAAAGGAATGTCAAACGAAAATTCGGCGAATCCCGATTGCCCGCTGAAAGCCGGGTCTGAGGACGATTTTCCCGCCAACGGGGGTAAAATCGGTAAGCGATTGATCGGGATTGGAAATGCCCGAAATCCTTGCGTCGATCGCGAAAAATAAACCGATGGTTCCGGGCCTTTTTCGCCGCCTTACCCGCATGACGGTCAGGCGAATTGCCGGCGGGAGCGGCGTTTCCACCATTCGAAAGGGTCGTCTTTACGCCGCGCGTGGCCGAAATTACTGGCTCTAAAGCCAGTTGATACGTTTGAGCACCCAGAGCGTCGCAATCGAGGTAATCGTGACGAAGGCGACGATGATGATGAAAGCCCAGGTGTCATTGACGCCGGGAATGCCGCCGACATTCATGCCGAAGAGCCCGGCCACCACGCTCGGCGGCAGGAGCAGGGCGGCAAGGGCGGCGAGGCGGTTGGAGTTGCGGGCGATGCGCTCGCTGATGACGGTCGAGAGGTCGTCATGCAGGATGCTGGTGCGGTCGCGGATGGCGTCGAGATATTCGATGTAACGCATCAGCTTGTCGATGACCTCGCGCATGCGCAGCTTATCGCGTTCGGCAAGCCAGGGCGCATCGTCATGCTCGATACGGTTCAGCGCGTCGCGCTGCGGGGCGAGGTAGCGGCGAAGCTGCACGGCGCGCCGGCGCAGCAGCTTCAGCCGTTCGCGCACCTGGCCGGCTTCGCCGTGAAAGATGAGCTCGTCGAGCTCGTCCACCTCTTCGTCCATGGCGTCGAGCACCGGTTCGAGATCGCGCACCAGCTTGTCGCCGATCAGGGCGAGCAGGTCGCCGGAGCGCTGCGGCCCTTTCTTCTTCTCCAACGACAGGCGGATATCGCGTAGTGCCGTGATGTAGTGGCCGCTGTCGCGCAGCGATATGATGCGGTTCGCGTCGATCCAAAGATGCAGGGGCACGAGGTCTATATCCGCGGGTTTCTGCGTCGCGCCGTCAGGCGAGGTCGCGCAGACGCCGCGCAGGATGATCAGCAGTCCGTCGCCCACCGGCTCGACGCGCGGGCGGGATTCTTCCTCCAGCAGAGCTTCGATGACAAAAGGATCGAGACCGCTCTTGTGGGCGATCCAGTCGGCGGTTGCCGGATGGTCGCGTTCGAGGTGCAGCCAGATGACGCCCTCCGCCGGCTTCCAGGCGCAGACCTGATCCATATTGAGCTGCTGCCTGCAGCCGCCATGGCCGTCGAGCAGGGAAGCGAAGCGCAACCCTGGTTCGATGCCGTAGCTGACGGTCGAGGTGTTCGTTGCTTCCATGGCGCCTTGATCCATCCATCCTCCATGGCAGCAAAAAAGCGCAAGCAGCACAAGAGCTTGTGGCGTGCCGGCAATATTCTACCAGTTCGGTTCAGAGTGGCAAGGTGGGGATGGATAGTGCGTCGAAATCCTCATCCGACCCGCCGGGCCACCTTCTCCCGAGAGGAGAAGGTGCTTACGGCGCTGGCGGGCCTCATATGCAATTGCCCTGCCGCTTGCGGGGAGAGAGTTAGGGTTAGGGGCAATCCTTGCTCATAAATCAGAAAAAGGCAGGTGCCTTAGCGTGCCGCCCAGTTGGCGCCGCGGCGGAAGATAGTTTTCATCTGCGGCACCGCGAATTCCTTGGCCTGGTGGCCCAGCGAGGAATAGAAGACGCGGCCCTTGCCGTATTTGCGCTTCCAGGCGACCGGCATGACGACGCCGTCGATCCAGTAGGCATGGTCGCCGGTGAAGGTCGTGGTCGCCAGCACCTCGTTCGATGGGTCGACATGCATGTAATATTGCTCCGACGTGTAGGGGAAATCGTTAATCCCCTCCATGATCGGATCATCGGGCCGCGTGATATTGACCGTGTAATCGATGATATTGCCGGGATGGGCAACCCATTGGCCGCCGATGATGAACTGATATTCGACGCTTTCGCGGAAACTATCGCCGGCGCCGCCGTGATAGCCGGCTATGCCGACGCCGCTTTCGATTGCGGCGGCAAGGTTCTTCACCTCCTCCTTCTCGATCTTCGACATGGTGACGATCGGCACGATCAGGCTGAGATCGTGGATCGAGGGATCGGCGAATGCCTCGGTGCTGTTTTCGAGATAGACCTTGAAGCCGTCCTCCTCCAGCATGTCGCGGATGATATGGGCGCATTCGTGCGGTTCGTGGCCGCTCCAGCCGCCCCAGACGATAAGTGCTTCACGCATGATAATCCTCCTGAAATTACTTGGTTAGCGGCCGATCTGCCCATCCACCAGGGATTCGGACAGAGGGGCCGGACGCTCCGTTTGCGTCGTGATGGTGACCGTGCGACCCGTATCGGAGGCCGTCTGGAAGGCTTCCATGACTTCGAGCACATGCAGCGCGAGGCTGCCATTGGCGCGGTGCGGACGGTTCCAGCGGATGGCGTGCGCCATGTCTGCGACGCCGAGCGAGCGGTAATTGCCGTCCGCATAGGGCGCGGTGATCTCGCGCTCGGCAAATTCACCGCCCTTCTTCAGGAACTCCACCGGTCCGCCGAAACGGTTGGGGTCGGGCACGATCAGCGTGCCTTCGGTGCCATAGACTTCGAGCGGCACATGCTTGTGGCCGGCGACATCGAAGCTCATGCCGATCTGGACGACCGCGCCGCTGGCAAAGGCCATGACGCCGGCAACATGTGTCGGCACATGCACGGGGATGTGCTCGCCATTGCGCGGTTCGCTGGTGATGATGCGTTCCTTGCGCGGCGTGACGGCAAAGCCGGCAACCTGCGAGACAGGGCCGAGCAGGTTGACGAGATCGGTGATGTAATAGGGTCCCATATCAAGCATCGGGCCGCCGCCGACTTCGTAATAGAAAGCCGGATTCGGATGCCAGCGCTCATGACCGGGGCACATGAAGGTAGCGGTGCCGCCGACCGGGATACCGATCGCGCCCTCGTCGATGATGGCACGCGCCGTCTGGTGACCGCCGCCGAGGAAGGTATCGGGGGCTGCGCCGATGCGTAGGCCCTTGGCGGCCGCGGCATCCGCAAGCGTCTTGCCCTCGGCGAAATTGATGCCGAGCGGCTTTTCCGAATAGGTATGCTTGCCGGCGTTCAGCGCCTGCAGACCGACGGCGACATGCGCCTTCGGAATGGTCAGGTTGACGATGATCTCGATCGAAGGGTCGGCCAGAAGGGTGGCGATATCGACCGCCTTCAGGCCGAATTCGGCAGCCTTTGCCTCCGCGAGCTCGCGATTGAGGTCGGCCACACCTTTGATGTCGAGAATGGGAAAGGATTTCATGGCAGTGAGATAGGCGCCGGAAATGTTCCCGCAGCCGATGATGCCGATGCCGACCTTGTTCATAAAATTCCTCCAGATGAATTGTCTTTGCTGTCCCGCGAAATCAGAGAGCCGGTGCCGGCCCTGTCGTTCCCCAGGGCGATTCGTAGAGTTCGCGCAGTGCGACGACCGCGGCGCCCTGCGCCCAGGTCTCGTCGGTCGACTGGTCGAAAACGAGTTCGGTCACGCCCTTGATCGATGGCGGAATGGCCAGCGAATAGGTCTCCTGCAGGCTGTCGAGGAAGGGCTGGCCGAGCGCCAGGCTTGATCCCACAAGAATGACGCGCGGCGGAGCAAACAGCGTGACGATGTTGGCGAGCGCCATGCCGCAGGCTTCGCCGGCGCGGATGGCAGCATTGATCAGCGAGACGTCTTCAGCATCGATCAGCGTCTTGGCGTGCGCCATTCCACGGCCGAGGCGGATGGCTTCGGCGAAGCGGCCGCCGCCTGGCTGATCACCGAGAATGGCGCTTTCGCCGGCAAGGCTCGCCAATCTGACGGTGCCTTGTGAGCCTATGCCAAGCACGAGGTCGCCAAGATTATGGCTGAGGCCGCCTGCGCCGCGAAACAGCTGACCGCCATGCAGCACGCCAAGCCCCAGCGTTTGTTCCAAGGACACCAGCACCATGTCGTCCAGGTCTCTGGCCTTGCCGAACCAGTGATGGGCAAGCGTGATGGCATGCGCATCGCTTTCGACGATGGTGGTCACGCCCAGCCGCTCCGACATTTCCTTGGCGAAATCGACGCCCGTCTCGCGGAAGATCGGGCTGGTGCGGATATGGCCGGTGCGGTGCTCGACGACGCCGGGTAGGCCGAGGCAGACGGAATCGATTTCGTCGAGCGCCAGATTGGCATCGACGACGCAGCGGCGCACCCCATCCTCAATGAGATCGGCGATGACGCCGATCGGCTGCCGGTCGACGCGCAGCGCAAGCGTCAATGTCGAAAGAACCTCGCCGCAAAAGTCCGTCACGACGAAGACCATGCGATTGGCGGCAATTTTCGCGCCGACGACGCGCGCGGCATCGGGATTGAGCTCCAGCATGACGCGGGGTCGGCCGCGGCTGGCCGCCTCGCGCAAGTCGCCTTCCGTGCGGGCCAGAATCAACCCGTCATCCAGCAGCGAGGCCGTGATCGCCGAGACTGTCGTAGTCGAAAGCTGGGTGCGATCGCTGATTTCGATACGCGCGATGGAGCCCGCCCGCCGGATCGTATCCAGCACATTGAAGCGGTTTATCGCCCGCATAAGCTCGGGGTCTGCTGTTTTCATGAGATTGACGCCGAATGACGGACCCGCTCGGCTGCGGCCTGGTATTTTTAACGGAATGCGAATTAAATAACCTATGGCCATTGCCCAATGTCAAGCCATTTCGCGGCTAATCTGCCGAAAATTTAACGAAGGCGGTTGACATTTTAGCAAAGCTCCGTTGAATTATTCCGCATAAGGGAAAAAATAGTGAGGCTCTTGGTTCCCTTGGGAGGAGAAAATCATGATCCATCTACGTGGGGCCAAAGCCCTTCGCATTGCCGCTGTTGCCGCTACGACCGGACTGGCGATTCTCGCCGGCGCGACGGGCGCTGCCGCCGACACCGTCGTCAAATGGCTGCATCTGGAAACCGATCCGAACTATGTCGCGGTCTGGCGCAAGATCGCGGATCAATATGAGGCCAAGCATCCCGGCACGAAGATCGAGATGCAGTTCCTGGCCAATGAAGCCTTCAAGGCGAAGCTGCCGACGCTCCTGCAATCGAAGGATGCTCCCGATTTCTTCTTCAGCTGGGGCGGCGGGGTGCTCAAGCAGCAACAGGCGACGGGCACGCTGCTGGACCTGACCGCGGCGATGAACGCCAAGGATGGCGCCTGGCTGAAGAGCTACAATCAGGCAGCCATCAAGGGCCTGACCTTCGATAACAAGATCAGCGCCGTACCCTACAAGCTCGGCACGGTTTCCTTCTTCTATAACAAGGCCTTGTTCGCCAAGGCGGGCGTCGATGCCGGCGCTATCAAGACTTGGGACGATTATCTGGCCGCGGTCAAGAAGATCAAGGCTGCTGGCATTGCGCCGATCGCCGGCGGTGGCGGCGAGAAATGGCCGATCCATTTCTACTGGAGCTATCTGGTGATGCGCGACGGTGGTCAGCAGGTCTTCAACGACGCCAAGAATGGCAAGGGCAACGGTTTCAACGATCCGGCGATCATCAAGGCCGGCGAGCAGCTTGCCGAGCTTGGCAAGCTCGAACCCTTCCAGCCCGGCTATCTCGGCACCACCTGGCCGCAGGCGCTCGGTGTCTTCGGCGATGGCAAGGCTGCGATGATCCTCGGCTTCGAAAATACGGTCGCCAACCAGCGCACCAATTCCGGCGACGGCAAGGGACTGGCGGCTGACAATATCGGCCGCTTCGCCTTCCCGGCCGTGACCGGCGGGGCAGGTCTTGCCACGGATACACTCGGGGGCCTGAATGGCTGGGCCGTCACCAAGAAGGCTCCGCCCGAAGCGCTTGATTTCCTCGCTTATCTCACCAATGCCGAAAACGAGCGCGCCATGGCGCAGGCCGGCATGATCATCCCGGTCGCCGTCGGCGCTGAGGACGGCGTCAAGGGTCCGTTGATGCACGAGGCCGCCGACCAGCTGGCGCATTCGACGTGGCATCAGAACTTCTTCGACCAGGATCTCGGCCCCTCCGTCGGACGCGTCGTCAACGATGTGGCCGTCGGCATCGTCTCCGGCCAGATCACGCCGAAGGACGGCGCGCAGCAGGTCCAGGATGCTTTCGAGCAGGACCAGCTCTAGCGCCATCCGGCGCCGGCCTCTCCCTTGTGCCGGCGCCGGTTCTTCTTTGAACTGCAACTGTCGAGACTGTTCATGATCGATGTCAGCGCCACGACCGCCATGCCCTCCGTCGCAAGAGCGAGACCCGCAACGAAGCGAAAATCGCCGGCTGCGCGTGGCCGCCTCCCCGTCATTCTGCTGTTTCTGCCGCCGGCGCTGCTGCTTTTCACCATCTTCGTCATCCTGCCGATGGGGGAAGCGGCTTGGTACAGCCTCTATCGCTGGAATGGCTATGGTCCGCCGACCGAGTTTGTGGGACTGCGCAATTTCCAGGTGCTGTTCAAGAACGGCGCCTTCCTGACGTCGCTCAAGAACAATGCACTTATCATTGTCGTATCGATCGCGGTCCAGGTGCCGCTTGCCATCTGGCTGGCGACGATGCTGGCGCATCGCATTCGCGGCGTCGTGCTCTTCCGGCTGATCTTCTTCCTGCCCTATGTGCTGGCCGAAGTGGCCGCCGGCCTGATCTGGCGCTTCGTCTATGACGGCGATTACGGCCTGTTTGCCGCGATCGCGCATTTCCTCGGCACGCCCACACCCTATGTGCTCGCTGACAAGGATCTGGCGATGTACGCCGTGCTCGGCGTCATCGTGTGGAAATATTTCGGCTTTCACATGATGCTGTTCATCGCCGGCATGCAATCCCTGGACAAGAGCGTGCTGGAGGCGGCCGAAATCGATGGTGCCACCGGCTGGCAGAAGTTCCGCTACGTGACGCTGCCGCTGCTCGGCTCGACGCTGCGTCTCTCCGTCTTCTTCGCCGTGGTGGGATCGCTGCAGCTCTTCGACATGATCATGCCGCTCACCGGCGGCGGCCCGTTCAACTCGACCCAGACGATGGTGACCTTCCTCTACAATTTCGGCGTCACCCGCATGCAGGTCGGCCTCGGCAGCGCCGTCGGCGTCGTGCTGTTTGTGATCTGCGTCACCCTCGCCTTCGGCTACAAACGGATATTTATGCGCAATGACTGATCTGGCCTCATCCGTTCGACTGACCACCGGCACGAAGATCTATCTCTATGTATCGCTGACCATCATTGCCGCGATCGTGCTGATCCCGCTGCTGACGACCGCGCTCGGCGGCTTCAAGACCCTCGGCGATCTCCGCACCAATCCCTTCGGCCTGCCGGCCGAGTGGCATTTCGAGAACTACACTGGCATCCTCTTCGGCGACCGCTACTGGCGGCAAATGATGAATTCCTTGATCATCGCCGTGCTGACAGTGTTCCTGACGCTGTCCGTCTCGGCGATGGCTGCCTTCGCCTTCGCCCATGTGAAATTCTTCGGCTCGAACTTCCTGCTGAACTATTTCCTGATAGGCCTGATGTTCCCGGCGGCGACCGCCATCCTGCCGCTCTTCATCCGAATCCGCGATCTCGGCCTGCTTAATACCTATTGGGGCGTCGTGCTGCCGCAGGTGGCTTTCGGCCTCGGCATGAGCATCCTGCTCTTCCGGAATTATTTTCGAAACCTCCCGGAAGAATTGTTCCAGGCGGCCTTTGTCGATGGCTGCGGCTATATCCGCTTCTTCTGGCATATCTCGCTGCCGCTTTCGCGGCCGATCATCGCGACCGTCAGCATCATCTCCTTCGTCGGCAGCTGGAACAGCTACATTCTGCCGCTGATCATGCTGAACTCGGATTCGATCTATCCCTGGCCGCTCGGCATGATGGTCTATAGCGGCGAATTCGGCACGGAATGGGAGCTGGTGCTCGCCTTCATCACGTTGACCATCCTGCCGACCGTCATCGTCTTCTTCCTGGCGCAGAAGCACATCATTGCCGGCCTCACCGCCGGCGCGGTGAAATCCTGAGCCTTACTGGAGCAAACAACATGGCATCCGTCGAACTGCACAACATCCATAAGGCCTATGGGGCGCTCACCGTCATCCACGACATCTCGCTTTCGATCGAGGATGGCGAGTTCATCGCGCTCGTCGGCCCCTCCGGCTGCGGCAAGTCCACGCTGCTGCGGATGATCGCCGGGTTGGAAGAAATTACCGACGGCGACGTGTCGATCGGTGGGCAGGTGGTCAACTCGATGACGCCGCGCGAGCGCAACATCGCCATGGTCTTCCAGTCCTACGCGCTCTATCCGCACATGACGGTTGCCGAGAACATGGGCTTCAACCTCAAACTCTCGGGTGAGACCAAGCAGGTGATAGAGCAGCGTGTCAATGAAGCGGCTCGCATGCTCGATCTCACCAAGCTGCTCGATCGCAAGCCGGCGCAGCTTTCCGGCGGCCAGCGCCAGCGCGTCGCCATGGGCCGGGCCATTGTGCGCAACCCGGCCGTCTTCCTGTTCGACGAGCCGCTCTCCAACCTCGATGCGAAGTTGCGCGTGCAAATGCGTTCGGAAATCAAGGCGCTGCATCAGAAGGTGCAGACCACCTCGATCTATGTCACACACGATCAGATCGAAGCGATGACGCTGGCCGACCGCATCGTCGTGTTGAACCAGGGCCGCATCGAGCAGCAGGGCACGCCGATCGAGCTTTACCGCAAGCCGGCCAATCTCTTCGTCGCCGGCTTCATCGGCTCGCCGGCCATGAATTTCCTCGACGGCGTGGTCGAGGGCGTCGAGGGCTCGCCAGCCGTGCGGCTGAAGGACAGCACGCCGATCCGCATTGCCGGGGAACGCAAGGTGAAGGCGGGCCAGAGCGTGAAGATTGGTCTGAGGCCCGAGCATCTGAGCCTTGCGAGCGGCGGTTCGCCGCTCACGGGGCAGACGCTACTCGTCGAGCCCACCGGCGCGCAGACGCATGTGCTCTTCGACCTCGCCGGTGAGCAGGTGACGGCCGTCGTCGATGGCGAGGCGCCGGTGCGCTATGGGCAACCGCTGAATGTTTCGGTGAGCCCGGAGCAGGTCTATGTCTTCGATGCCGCGAGCGGTCTTGCTCTTTAAGTCCTCACATCGATCGAATCGACGCGATCCGGATAGAAGGCCATGTAGTTCTTGATCCGGCTGACGGATGCATAGGGATTTTCGTAAGTCCAGATGGCATTCGCCGAGCGCTCGCCGCCGGCCGGGATGCTGTAATAGGAGCATTCCCCCTTGTAGGGGCAATAGGTTTCGTGGCTGGTCCTTTCCAGCAACGACATATCGACATCCTTGCGCGGGATATAGATCACGGCCGGATAGGATGCTTCCTTGAGCGACAACGCCTCATGCGTGTCGGCGATAACCTTGCCGGCGACGGAGACGATGACATGGGCCTGCTTGTCTTCAATCGTGATCGGATGATCCGGACCGGGGATCTTGACTGGTCTTTCGGACATTCCTGCTCTCCTCAGCTTTGATGACAGTCAGCAGAGTTTAATTCTGCCGCGGCTTATGTGGCTGCGGCAGAACCAGATTCACCTGACGCTCTCAGTTCAAATGCATATAGGAAGCATCCTGCCGATTGTCAGGTCTTTTGTGACACTCGTATTTTCGGGGCACCCCAGCGCAGGCCATCCATCAGCAGACGCACGAGGCGGCGGGACCGGTCGTACCATTCCGGTGAATTGGGCATGGAATAGGTGCCGGACAATGCCTGCAGCACATCGGTGCTGTCGACATCGGTACGGATCGTACCGGCGGCGACCGCGCGATCAATCAGGCCCGAGAGCACGACCGGCACCTGACCGTAGCTGTCGGCAAAGAGCTTGGAATTGCTGCTGAGAAGGATGCGCAGGCTATCGGCCATCCCCCTTTTCGTGGCGATATAATCGACGAAGCGGTTCATCCACTCTTCCAGAGCTTCATCCGGTGCGCGCTCGCGCGAGAGCTCTTCCGCGGCATCGCACAGCGCTTCGACCTCGTGACGATAAACCGCTTCGACCAGATGTTCCCGGCTCGGAAAATGGCGATAGAGCGTACCGATCCCGACATCCGCGCGGCGAGCTATGTCTTCCAGGGAGGCGGCGGTGCCGTGGCTGGCGAAGGCTTGTGCTGCTACTTCGATCAGCTTGTCATAGTTGCGTCGCGCATCGGCGCGCAGACGCCTGCTTTCGCTTGGCGCGATATTCTTCGGTTCCGGCAATGGCTTGCGCGCCAATGTCTGCTCCCTACGGATTGCCATGTGACGATATCCTGCCCTGGGGTAAGAATAGTGCGCGGCAGCGTCTTCTCCATGGCGAAGTACCGGACGATTGTTACCGTATTCGGCATCAAGGCGCTATTGCCGAGCGACGGAATCGGAAGGAGTCGTCTGCGCCGGCTTTTTAGCCTATTTAAGGAGAGGGTGCGCCGAAATGGTTCGGTCCGAAGCTTGGCCCCAGGTTTGGCCCTGAATTCGGCCCGAAGCTCGGGCCTTGCTCGAAGTTGGCGAAGGCGGTGGGCGCATTGCCGTGGGCGGGCGGAACGTCGAGATAGCTCATGATGTTCTCGACATGATTGACCTGAGAGCGCAGGCTGTCGAGCGACTTGCCCGTCAGATTGGTGCCAGCAGGCAATTGCGCAGTCAGCGGGTTTTCGTAACGGCCGTTGACGCGTAGCTCGTAATAGAGATGCGGGCCGGTGGAGTAGCCCGTCGAGCCGACATAGGCGATGGTCTGGCCTTGGGTGACGCGCTGGCCGACGCGCAGATCCGGCGGCGTTGCCGAAATATGGGCATAGGTGGTTTCGTAACCGCCATCGTGGCGGATGCGGACATATTTGCCGTAGCCGGTTTCCCAGGAAATCTTCTCGACGACACCGTCGCCGCCGGCCTGGATGGGGCTGCCCATCGGTGCGCGGAAATCGACTCCATTGTGGAATTTCTTCACACCCAGGATCGGGTGGATTCGCCAGGCAAAGCCATCGCCGAGCGTACCGTTCGGCACGGGCCGATGCACGAGCACTTTGGCAATCGAACGGCCGCGCTCGTCGTAGAATTCCGAAGGGCCTTCGCCGCCGTTTTTGTGCAGATAGAAGCGATGCGTGTCGCCATCGGCGTGGAATTCGATGAACATCAGCTCGCTGCGGCCGTCGTCCGCCTTGCGGAAGAGTAGATCGATGCTGTCGGGAGCGTTGTCGATGCTGGTGAGAGAAATGCCCTTGGCCTTGGCAAGCTTGATGAGCTGCGAGGCATATTCCTTGGTGAGGCCGGCTCTTTCGAGCTTGTCGCTGACTGCCCGCTCATCGCTTTCGTCGACACCTTTCAGATCGACCGCGGCAACCTCCGTCGAAGACGGAGCGTCGGCCTGGCTTTCGCTGTAGAGGGTGGAAAAGAGCCTGTCATTGGCCATCGGAACGAAGCCGTTGGCATCGTCACGGGCAACGACGCGCTCCGGCGTCTTGTCGCCGCTGAGGCGCGCCATGATCAGCTTCGGGCGGGCATTAGGTCCTTTTTTCTCAAGCAGCAGTTCCAGGCTGTCGCCAGGGGAGACCGTATCGGTTTCCAGCGCACGCTGCAGCTCGTCGCCGGCGTCGCTGCCGAGGCCCGCAGACGCCAGGATATCCTGAAGATCCTGCTTGTCCTTCGGCATGGAGACGAGCCTGTGGAACTCGCGCCCGGTTTCGCCGGTCGTCGCGCGCGATACGCTGACGTTCAGCGGCACGCCGCGAACCGGAAAACGAGAGCGGCGCACGGCATCATAACGTGTTGTCTGCGGATAGATGCCATGGCGGATATCCGAAAGCGACGGGGGCGAAAATAGCTCGCTGTCGGCACGCTCTGCGCCATAGGAGGCATTGATGGCGCTTGCGCGCGCCAGGGCAGCTTCGTCGGATTTGAAGACCAGCGTCGTGCGATGATAGGTGAAGATGCGGGTTTCGCCGCTGGATAGTTTTTCCGCCACCTGCGCAAAACGGGCGCCATCGAAACGCTGTTTTGCGGCCAGCCGGCCGGCTTTGCGCATGGCTGGTTGAGAACGCGCGAGCTGAGCATTGCGCACCGGCGTTGCGCGCTCGATCGTGCTACGGGCCAGCAAGGGATAGAGCACAGTTGCGAGCAGGCCGAAGGATGCGGTGCCGGCGAGGCCGATGACGATCAGATGGCGAAGATGCGCGGAGCGCGGCAGGAATGGAATGTGGAAATCATGATGCGGCCGCGCCTGGATGGCGGCTTCTGCAGGAAATTGAACGCGCAATGGACTTTCGGCCATGAAGTGAGGAACCCTGCAGATTGCGGTGGGCCCAAACTAGGGCAAATCATGGCGAAATCTAGGCAAATATTACGAGGCAGTTAATTGCCGTGATCGTCCACAGGGCGAGATTTGCGCGTTCAAGATGATTCGTCAACCGAAGATGGTGTCGTAGAGCAGTTTGAAGTTCAGCGCCAGGATGATCGCCGCGACCGTCCAAGATAGAATGGCGATGCTTCTGGAGATGACGAAACTGCCCATTTTCTCGCGATTCGTCACGAATTGGACCAAAGGAATGACGGCAAAGGGCAGTTGCATGGAGAGAACGACCTGGCTGAGCACAAGCAGGTTCGCTGTGCCTTTTTCACCATAGATAGCGGTCACGAATACAACCGGAATAATTGCGAGGCCGCGCGTCAAAAGCCGTCTTGCCCAATGCGGAATCCTCAGCCTGAGAAAGCCTTCCATCACGATCTGGCCGGCAAGCGTCGCGGTGACGGTGGAGTTGAGACCGGAGGCGAGCAGCGCCACGGCAAATAACGTGGAAGCGATGCCGAGGCCGAGTAGCGGCGACAGCAGCTCGTAGGCCTGGCCGATTTCGGCCACATCGGAATGGCCGCTGGTGTGGAAGGCAGCGGCTGCGACGATCAGGATCGCGGCATTGACGAAGAGCGCCAGCATGAGGGCGACCGTGCTATCGATCGTCGCCCATTTGATCGCATCGCGGCGGCCCCCTTCGGTGCGCTTGTAGGCGCGGGTCTGCACGATGGAGGAGTGCAGATAGAGATTGTGCGGCATGACCGTCGCCCCGATAATGCCCATGGCGATATAGAGCATCTCGTGATTGGTGACGATTTCCGGCGAGGGAATGAAACCCTGGAGGATCGCTGCGACCGGCGGTGCGGCCGCGACGATCTGAATGGCGAAACAGGTGGCAATGACGATCAGCAGCGCGATGACGAAAGCTTCGAGATAGCGGAAACCCTTGCTCATCAGCAGCAGCAATAGAAAGGCATCTAGCGCGGTGATGAGCGCGCCGCCGATCAGCGGAATTCCGAAGAGCAGCTGCAATGCAATCGCCGTGCCGATAACCTCGGCCAGGTCGCAAGCAATGATGGCGAGCTCGCAGGCAAACCAAAGCGCCAGATTGACCGGCCGCGGATAGTGATCGCGACAGGCCTGTGCGAGATCGCGGCCGGTGACGATGCCGAGCCTTGCTGAAAGCGCCTGTAAAAGGATCGCCATCAGGTTCGACAACATAATGACCGTCAGAAGCGTATAGCCGAACTGTGCGCCGCCGGCGAGATCGGTCGCCCAGTTTCCGGGGTCCATATAGCCGACCGAAATCATATAACCTGGACCGACGAAAGCGATCAGGCGCCGCACCCAACTGCCGCCATGGGGAACCCTGACGGTGGCATTGACTTCGGGAAGGCTCGGACGATCGTCTTCGTCGCGGCTGGCAAACTGCCACGCGCGCCGTTGGGCATCAGCTTCTTGAACTTGCGTCATGCGGGGCTCCGGGAGGGTCGTGCTAAGATTTCACCAAACAAATACGACTGATGTAAGAATTATGCAATAGGCTATATTTCAGTGACTATTGCATTTTCTTGCCGCGCGTTGCCCGCTCTTCGGCCATTGCCCTTGCACCCAAGGAGCGAAAAACCCTGGGCGGCAGGCGTTCATCGATGTTAAAGAAGGGAAAGGATTCGCCTTGTCATAGCGATATTGGCTCGCCGGCCGTCCATCGAACACTCAATGGAGTGGGCGGCGTCAGCCGTCCACAATGCCAGTGAGCATGCTGCTTATCCGCCGTTCCAGGCAGTTTCCATCAATGCCGAACGTTTCGGAGTTGGTGGCGATGATCTGTTGGCCGTGCCGGACGTGCGCCTGGTTAATTCGCTGCCAAGACGCATGATCGCCAGGACGCGCTACCGATGTTCTTCCTCAGTCAGGATCTGCGGAATTCGGATCGTGCCTTGCTCGATCGGCTGAGAGGGTCGTTATCTACCCCGCCGCCAATCCATCACATCGGCGGCACGGTGCCGTTGAGGCCTACGGCAACCCTGTCGGCGGAGACTGCGGTCTCGCCGGTTTGCTCGCCTGTGATGAAGACGCCGGCGCCGGGCTTCACATCGGCTTTCGTTGCTGACGTCAGCGTCACGACGGGCGTGCCATCCGGGATATTGATCTTGCGTTCGCCGCCCTTGTAGGTGAGCGTCAATGTCGGGCCGTTGACCGAGGTCACGGCATTGGCGACCGTGGCGTTGGTCATCGAGCTGTTCGGCGCTGAATCCCAAGGGCGGTCGCCTTCGCCCGTTCCCTTCATCGAGGCCGGGAAGATGACGACTTCGATCGCGCCATTGATGCCACTGTCAGTCGGCTGCGAGGCGATGCCGACGAAATCGCCGGGCTTGATGTCGCTGACTGCAGCCTTGATGACGCCACCGACGTTCCAGCCGGATTTCAGTGTAACAGTAATGTCCTTGCCGTCGCGGGACTTAACCTTGAGCGTGTCGCCATCGAGGCTTTCCACGGTGCCGCGCACCCTTACCCGCTCGGCGGCCCCGGCGCTTTGAAACGCGGCAAGGGCGGCGACGGAGAGCGTCAGCGCAGCCGCGATCAGACGTTTGCGATTCATAAGTGGAATCTCCCTTGAGATATCGGCCGAGCGATGCGCCGGTCGTGCTTGATAAGAAGGTCGGAATTGATCGACGGAAGCCGCGGAACGGCTTCGAAGCCATCTACATCGCGATCCTATGCGCCGCTTCCATCACTCACCATTCAAACAAGCGTGAGATTGGGGTCTCGTCCGGCGTGGGCAGAAATTCCGGGAAAAGGCCCATTTTTTCGCAGAACATCAAGCATTGCTTAACGTTTACCGTTAGACTGCGTTGGTTATCTCGAATTCCCTATCGCGCTTGGCGCTGGGCTGGGGAGATTGGAGAACGAAATGACCGCGATTCGCCCGCTTCTGATCGGAATCCTCCTGATTCTGGCACTCGTTCTGATTGCGCTCAGTATCCTGCTGGTCGATCCCGCTCCGCCTGTCCGTCAATCCGACAGCCTCATTCCGCCGCCGACAGAGTCGCCGCAGCGTCCTTAATCGGGGCGGGCAACTGTCAGCTTGCCGGTGTAAAGCGCGCCACAAGGCTATGGCGATCACCGGGATAGGTGAGGCGAACGTGGGTGATCGGGCCGGCGGCGCTCCAGGTGCGCCGTTCGACGACGAGGCATGCCGTCCCTTTTTGGATATCGAGGTTGGCGGCCGCGTCGCCTTCGGCCGATATGGCGCGGATCTGATGTTCGGCGGTACTCCACGGCACCTGGTTGAGCAGCCAGGGGCCTGGCGGCAATGTCTCGAAGTCTGCCTTCGCCGCTTCCGGCACCGCGTCGAGATTGATGACGCGATTTTCCAGGCAGAAGGGGCGCGGACCGGCATAGTGGATGCAGGTGATCTCCATCACCGGTATGGAGCCGACGAACTGCAGCCTGCGCGCGTCCTCCGGCCGTCCGCGTCGTTCGGCAAGCTTTATCAGCCGGTGCGAATAGGGCAGATTGAGTGATAGGACCTCGGACTTGATGTCGTGAATCTCAAGCACGGCGGATTGCGCCTGTGGATGGGTGACGAAGCTGCCCGAGCGCTTTCGCCGCTCTATCAGGCCGGCGCGAGCAAGTTGGGTCAGCACCTTGTTTACCGTCATGCGCGAGCAGTCATAGTGCTCTGCGAGGTCCATCTCGAATGGTATGCGATGCCCCGGAGGCCAGGCGCCGGAGACGATCCGGCCCTCGATATCGCTGAGAATGCGCTGATGGAGGGTCGCCTCTTTGCCTGTGGTCATACCGTCCGTCTGTTCCGTGTGAGACATGGGATCTTCCGCAGGTTATTTAGGGGCCAATCTAGGGGAGGAAAAGCGGTTTTTAAGCGATCAGTTCGGCCATAGCCTGGCGGAATTGCGCCGAAATTTCCTCTCTCTTTCGATGGCGGCCGCCTTCGACCTGCTTGCGGCCCAGCGCCCAGACGCCATCGACCTTGACGCCGCCGGCAAAAGTCCAGTGATCGAGAATACGGTCGCCGGAGAGATAAGGCACGGCACTCACATCGAGCGAAACGATATCGGCATGGTTACCAACGGCAAGGCCTGCCGGTGCCTTAAGAGCTGCGCCGCCGCCCGCCAGCGCGCCATCGAACAGCATGCGGGCGGTCGAGCCGCCGGTCGTGGCGATGACGTTGCGGGCGCGCAGCGCCAGACGCTGCGAATATTCGAGCTGCCGCAACTCCTCGGGCACCGAAATCAGGATGTTGGAATCCGAGCCGACGCCGTAGCGGCCGCCTTCTTCGAGGAAGAGCGGTGCAGCGAAAACGCCGTCGCCGAGATTGGCCTCGGTGATGGGGCAAAGGCCGGCGACCGCGCCGCTTCTAGCCATGCGCCGGGTCTCATCCTCGGTCATATGCGTGGCGTGGATCAGGCACCAGCGCTCATTCATAGGAGTGTTGTCGAGCAGCCATTGCACCGGGCGGGCACCCGACCAGGCGATGCAGTCTTCGACTTCTTTCACCTGCTCGGCGACGTGGATATGGATCGGTCCGTCGCCGGCGATCGGCACGAGTTTGGCCAGCTCTTCCGGTGTCACGGCGCGCAGGCTATGTGGCGCAATACCGAGTTCGGCGCCGGGCAGGCGGCCGGTGACCGCGCGGCAGCCGGCCATCAGCGCTTCGAAGCTCTCGATCGAATTGATGAAGCGGCGCTGGCCCTCGATGGGAGCGGCGCCGCCGAAGCCGGAATGGGCATAGAAGACGGGTAGAAGAGTCAGCGCGATGCCGGTCTCGGTGCTGGCGGCGCCGATGCGCTCGGCCAGTTCGGCGATATTGGCATAATGGCTGCCGTCCTTGTCGTGATGCAGGTAGTGGAATTCGCCGACGCGAGAGAAGCCGGCTTCCAGCATTTCCATATAGAGCTGCGCGGCAACGGCCTCGACATGATCCGGGGTCATCGACAGAGCGAATTTGTACATGACGGTGCGCCAGCTCCAGAAGCTGTCGTTGGCCGGGCCGCGGACTTCGGCAAGGCCGGCCATGGCGCGCTGGAAGGCGTGGCTGTGCAGGTTCGGCATCGCCGGAACCAGAACATTCTGCCTGTCATCACCGTCTTCGGGAGCGACATCGGTCGCGATCTCGGCGATGCGGCCGTCTTCGAGGGTCAATCGCACATTCTCGTGCCATCCGTCAGCAAGCAAAGCCGTGCGTGCATGAAGTCTCGTCATGATCTCACCCTTTCCTTTTGGACGCCGAGTCCAAAATCCCTCTTGTCAGCCTTTCGATTATGTATATACATTATGAGCCAACGTGGAAAGGCGTAAAGCTGATGGGTGGGAACAATTTTTCCGAAGATGGCGAGAAAAACGACGCCGCAGGCTGCGTCTGGCGTAATGCTCGCCTTGCGACCTTGAAAGAGGGCGAAGCCCGGCTCGGCACGATCGAGAAGGGCGCGATCCTGACCAAGGGCGGCCGTATCGTCTTTGCCGGTCATGAAGCCGATCTGCCCGATACGTCAGGCGCTGAAATCATCGATCTCGAGCGACGCTGGGTGACCCCCGGCCTTGTGGATTGCCATACACATATCGTCTATGGCGGCAATCGCGCCCGCGAATTCGAGATGCGGCTCGAAGGTGCGAGCTACGAAGAAATCGCCCGTGCCGGCGGCGGCATCGTTTCCTCCGTCAACGCGACGCGCGCGCTATCGGTGGACGAGCTAGTTGCTGCTGCCTTGCCGCGCCTCGACACGCTGCTGTCCGAAGGCGTGACGACGATCGAGGTGAAATCGGGCTACGGCCTCAACATTGAATCCGAATTGAAGATGCTGCGAGCCGCACGCAAGCTGGAGACAGTCCGCCCGGTTCGCGTCGTCACCTCCTATCTCGGCGCGCACGCGACCCCGGTGGAGTACAAGGGCCGCAACGGCGACTATATTACTGATGTC
This sequence comes from Rhizobium sp. WW22, assembly GCF_047041135.1. Classification (NCBI taxonomy): domain Bacteria; kingdom Pseudomonadati; phylum Pseudomonadota; class Alphaproteobacteria; order Hyphomicrobiales; family Rhizobiaceae; genus Rhizobium; species Rhizobium sp. WW22. The sequence goes on along the minus strand of NZ_CP178198.1, from coordinate 3,145,099 downwards.
GTGCTGCCCGGCTTGAAACAGGCGCATGCCGAAGGTCTTGTCGACGCTGTTGATGGCTTCTGCGAAGGTATAGCCTTTTCGACGGCGGAAATCGCCCGCGTCTTCGATCTTGCCAAGTCGCTCGGTATTCCGGTGAAGCTGCATGCGGAGCAGCTTTCCAATTTGGGCGGCGCCAAGCTTGCTGCCTCCTATGGTGCTTTGTCAGCCGATCATGTCGAATATCTCGATGAGGATACGTCAAGGCGATGGCTGCGGCTGGCACGGTTGCGGTGCTGCTGCCAGGTGCCTTCTATGCCATCAACGAGAAGCAGAAGCCGCCGGTTCAAGCCCTGCGTGATGCGGGCGTCTCGATCGCCATCGCTACGGACTCCAATCCCGGCACTTCGCCGCTCACCTCGCTGCTGCTGACCATGAATATGGCGGCCACCCTTTTCCGCCTGACGGTCGAGGAATGCATCGCCGGCGCCACCCGCGAAGGGGCGCGTGCCCTTGGGGTGCTCCCCGAAACGGGTACGCTCGAAACCGGCAAGTCGGCCGATTTTGCCATCTGGGATGTCGAAAGCCTCGCGGAGCTTGTCTACCGCATCGGCTTCAATCCCCTCCATGCACATGTTTTCAAGGGAAAGAGGTTCAACCGATGACTGTCGTTCTCCATCCGGGTTCCGTCTCGCTGCAACAGCTGGCGACGATCTATTGGAGCGGTGAGCCGGCTAAACTCGATGCGTCCTTCGATGCCGGCGTCGCCAAGGCCGCGGCCCGCATCGCGGAGATCGCCGCCGGCAACGCGCCGGTCTATGGTATCAATACCGGCTTCGGCAAACTGGCGTCGATCAAGATCGACAGCGCCGATGTCGCGACTCTTCAGCGCAATCTCATCCTCTCGCATTGCTGCGGCGTCGGCCAACCGCTCCCCGAGAATGTCGTTCGCCTCATCATGTCGCTGAAGCTCATTTCGCTCGGCCGCGGCGCCTCCGGCGTGCGGCTGGAGCTGGTACGGCTGATCGAAGGCATGCTCGAAAAGGGCGTCGTGCCCGTCATCCCCGAAAAGGGCTCGGTTGGCGCTTCCGGCGATCTGGCGCCGCTCGCGCATATGACCGCTGTCATGATGGGTCATGGCGAGGCCTTCTATGCCGGTGAGCAGCTCTCCGGCGCGGCAGCGCTCGAAAAGGCTGGCCTTAAGCCGGTCGTACTCGCCGCCAAGGAAGGACTTGCGCTGATCAACGGCACGCAGGTGTCGACCGCGCTTGCGCTTGCCGGCCTCTTCCGCGCCCATCGTGCCGCCCAGGCTGCCCTCATCACCGGCGCCATGTCGACGGATGCGGCCATGGGTTCTTCCGCCCCGTTCCATCCCGATATCCATACGCTGCGCGGCCATAAGGGCCAGATCGATACCGCTGCTGCCCTTCGCGGCCTGCTGGCAGGCTCAGTGATCCGCGAAAGCCATATCGAGGGCGACGAGCGTGTGCAGGACCCTTATTGCATCCGCTGCCAGCCGCAGGTGGATGGCGCCTGCCTCGATCTTCTGCGTTCGGTCGGCCGCACGCTCGAAGTCGAAGCCAATGCCGTGACAGACAATCCGCTGGTGCTTTCGGACAATTCCGTTGTTTCCGGCGGCAATTTCCACGCCGAGCCTGTCGCTTTTGCGGCCGACCAGATCGCCATTGCCGTCTGTGAAATCGGCGCGATTGCACAGCGCCGCATCGCGCTGCTCGTCGACCCCGCGCTCAGCTACGGTCTGCCGGCATTCCTCGCCAAAAAGCCGGGCCTGAACTCCGGCCTGATGATTGCCGAAGTGACCTCGGCGGCGCTGATGTCGGAAAACAAGCAGATGTCGCATCCGGCGTCGGTCGACTCGACGCCAACCTCGGCCAACCAGGAAGACCATGTGTCCATGGCCTGCCATGGTGCCCGTCGCCTGCTCCAGATGACCGAAAACCTCTTTGCCATCATCGGTATCGAAGCGCTGACCGCTGCCCAGGGCGTCGAGCTGCGCGCGCCGCTGACGACCAGCCCGGAACTGACTCTTGCCATTGCTTCGATCCGCGCCGCTGTGCCCTCGCTGGAAGAGGACCGCTATATGGCGAACGACCTGAAGGCTGCCAGCGACCTTATTGCCTCCGGCGCACTCAATGCCTCGATTTCAACCGACATCCTGCCCTCCTTGGAGATGTGACATGACCAACCCACGCCATAATATCCGCGAAGTCCGCGCGCCCCGTGGTCCGGAGCTCAATGCCAAGAGCTGGCTGACCGAAGCGCCGCTGCGCATGCTGATGAACAATCTCGATCCCGACGTTGCGGAGAACCCGAACGAGCTGGTCGTCTATGGCGGCATCGGCCGTGCCGCCCGCACGTGGGACGATTTCGACCGTATCGCCGCGACGCTGAAGACGCTCAACGAAGACGAGACGCTGCTGGTGCAGTCCGGCAAGCCGGTCGCCGTGTTCCGCACCCACAAGGATGCGCCGCGCGTGCTCATCGCAAACTCCAACCTCGTGCCGCATTGGGCGACCTGGGATCACTTCAACGAGCTGGATAAGAAGGGCCTTGCCATGTACGGCCAGATGACGGCCGGCTCGTGGATCTACATCGGCACGCAGGGCATCGTGCAGGGCACCTATGAGACCTTCGTTGAGGCCGGCCGCCAGCACTATAACGGCAACCTCAAGGGCAAGTGGATCCTGACCGGCGGTCTCGGCGGCATGGGCGGCGCACAGCCGCTGGCGGCCGTCATGGCTGGCGCCTGCTGCCTTGCCGTCGAGTCGGACGAAACTCGCATCGATTTCCGCCTGCGTACCCGTTATGTCGACGAGAAGGCAAAGACGCTGGATGAAGCACTTGCCCTGATCGACAAGTGGACGAAGGCCGGCGAAGCCAAGTCCGTCGGCCTGCTCGGTAATGCCGCCGAAATCTTCCCGGAACTCGTAAAGCGCATGAAGGCCGGCGGTCCGCGCCCGGATATCGTCACCGACCAGACTTCTGCGCACGACCCGCTGAACGGCTACCTGCCGGCAGGCTGGACGGTCGCTGAACACCGGGCCAAGCGTGAGAGCGATCCGAAGGCCGTTGAAGCTGCCGCCCGCGCCTCGATGAAGGTGCATGTCGAAGCCATGGTCGATTTCTGGAACGCCAGCGTGCCGACGCTCGACTACGGCAACAATATCCGTCAGGTCGCCAAGGACGAAGGTTTTGAAAACGCCTTCGCCTTCCCGGGCTTCGTACCGGCCTATATCCGTCCGCTGTTCTGCCGCGGCATCGGTCCGTTCCGTTGGGCTGCTCTCTCGGGCGATCCGGAAGATATCTACAAGACCGACGCCAAGGTGAAGGAGTTGCTGCCCGACAACAAGCACCTGCACAACTGGCTCGACATGGCGCGCGAGCGCATCGCCTTCCAGGGCCTGCCGGCGCGCATTTGCTGGGTCGGCCTCGGCGATCGCCACCGCCTCGGTCTCGCCTTCAACGAAATGGTCAGGAATGGCGAGTTGAAGGCGCCTGTCGTCATCGGTCGCGACCATCTCGATAGCGGCTCCGTCGCTTCGCCGAACCGCGAGACGGAAGCCATGAAGGACGGCTCGGATGCCGTTTCCGACTGGCCGCTCCTGAACGCTCTGCTCAACACCGCATCGGGTGCCACCTGGGTATCGCTGCATCATGGCGGCGGCGTCGGCATGGGCTTTTCCCAGCACTCCGGCATGGTCATCTGCGCCGACGGCACGGATGACGCGGCCAAGCGCCTGGAGCGGGTTCTCTGGAACGACCCGGCAACCGGCGTCATGCGCCACGCCGATGCCGGCTACGACATCGCACTCGACTGGGCTAAACAGCAGGGCCTGCGCCTGCCGGCCATCCTGGGGAATTGATGAGACGCTTCCCGGCCTCAATATTTTCGATTGAGGCCGGGATAACGCAAGATGATTTCGTCGACGGTGATCAATGGAATGCCTTCGACAATGGCCTGAGCGATCAAAATGCGATCGAATGGATCTTTGTGAAGAGGTGGAAGCCCGGCAATTGCGATCGTGTGTTCGCTGATGATCGGCAGCTCTTTGTAGCCAGCCTCCATTAGCTTATATCGCAACCGAAATGGGTCGGTATGAAAATCGCTTCGCCCCGAACCATGTTTGATCGCGACTTCCCAAATACTCGCAGGGCTAAAGAGGAGCTCGTTTTCGTCGTTATCGATGAGCGCTCTCACCTCCTGCGAGAGTAGTGCGATATCACCCGCCGCCCATATGAGGATATGCGTATCAAGGAGAAATCTCATTTGTTGGCGATGTCGTCTCGATTGCCGTAGAACATCTCCTCGATTTCATCAGCCATCATGGTGTCGAAATCGTCTGGAACCACGATTTCGCCTTTCATGAAACCGATGCGCCGCTTCTTTGGCGCCTCCTTCTCTTCGATCGGGACGACCTTCACCATCGGCTTGCCCGCCTTGGCGATGATGAAAGCTTCGCCCTTGGCGGCTTTTTCGATCAGCCGCGATAAATGCGTTTTCGCCTCATGAATGTTGACGGTTTCCATAGCAGACTCCGAATGGACTTAGTCCACTAAACTTAGTTTACTCTGAATCGAATTGCAATGATGGGACAGGAACAGATGGCAATGCCGAAAATCACGCTTCTCCGCAGCGATAGTCATCGTCGCATGCCCTGGAAAAACGGTGGCGGCGAAACGGTGGAGATCGCCGTTTCGCCCGAGGGCGTCGGGCTTGCCGACTTCGACTGGCGCGTCAGCATGGCAACCGTTGCGACGGACGGGCCGTTTTCGGTTTTTCCGGGTATCGATCGTACGCTATCTATCCTTGATGGCGAGGGCATGACCCTCTTCATCGAGGGGCGTGCGCCCGAGCGCTTGACGCTCGCGAGCGAACCGCTGCCCTTTGCCGCCGACGCGCCGACTTCGGCGACGCTGATCGATGGCACGATTACGGATCTCAATGTGATGACGCGGCGGGGGCGTTTCACGCATTCGGTGAGGCGCGTTTCGGTCGACGGAAATAGCAAAGTCGCCCTCGAGGCTGGGACGACCCTTGTCCTTTGCCATCGCGGCAATGCTGAAATCGATGGCACGGCGCTTAACGCAGGCGATTGCCTGCTTGTCTCGGAGAGTGACGTCGCAGAGCGGTCCATTTCGGGCAAGGCGCAGCTGTTCTGGATTACCATTAGGGCAATATAGCCGGCTATGAGATGTTCTTCGGCTTGACATGAACCCGTACCGATTATCCTATTTCTACTCAGCAGAGAGAGGATAGCCGGCATGAGCGACGACCAGATCCCCGCCGATAGCAAGCTCACGACTTCTAAGCGCCGCTGGGCGGCGGAGGGCAAGTTTCTGACGGGGCGTATCAGCCGGCCGGAGACCGAGCGGCTGCCGCCGGGGCAGCATCTCGTCAAGAACTGGCCGGTGCTGGATCTCGGCGTACAGCCGCAGATTTCGCTATCCAGCTGGCGGCTCGATGTGATTGGCTTCGTGGAAACGCGGCTCAGCTTGGATTGGGCGGCTTTTCAGGCGATCGAGCAGAGCGCCCGCGTCAGCGATATCCATTGCGTCACAACTTGGTCGCGCTACGACAATCGCTGGGAAGGGGTTTCGACGCGCGATCTGCTTGATCTCGCCATGCCGACGGCGGAGGCGCAGCATGTGTTGCTGACGAGCTATGACGGCTATACCACCAACCTGCCGCTTGCGGATTTCGCGGCCGAAGATGCCATTCTCGCTACTGCCTGGGAGGGGCAGCCGCTGACCGGCGAACATGGCGGGCCGATGCGCCTCGTCGTGCCGCATCTCTATTTCTGGAAGAGTGCCAAGTGGTTGAACCGCATCGAACTCATCGGCGCCGACCGGGCCGGCTTCTGGGAGAAGAACGGCTATCACATGTATGGCGATCCCTGGCGGGAGCAGCGCTACGCGGACGATTGACGCTCCCGGAGCGCTGCGGGTGAGGGGGCTTTGGATTGGCTGTCTCGAACCGTAGTTCTTATGTCACCGTGTCAATTTTTCGCGGCGCCAGCCGGGTTGGTGGCTTTGCAAGCCGCCATCATGGGCGTATTCAATGATCATATGATTGCTGCCGAAGCACCGGCTCCCTTGAACGCCATTCAGTGAAATTCATCTCATGACCGTTGCCCGGACTATAGAAGAGCCTTCCGAAGCAAGTTTCGGCCGGCAGTCCCGCATCATCGCCTTTGTCGTCGCCGTTTCCTTTTTCATGCAGTTTCTGGACGGGACGATCATCACCACCTCGTTGCCGCAGATGGCGGTAAGTTTCGGCGTCGATCCGGTCTCGATGAGCATCGGCATCACGGTCTATCTGCTCACCATGGCGGCTTTCGTGCCGCTCGCAGGCTGGGCTGGCGATCGCTATGGCGCCCGGCGGGTGTTTTTGGCATCCATTGCCATCTTCACTATGGCGTCGCTGTTCTGCGGCCTCTCGGGCAATTTGACCGAGTTCATCATTGCCCGCGCCGTTCAGGGTATCGGCAGCGCGCTGATGACGCCCGTGGGACGCATCATCGTGCTGAAGAATGCTCGCAAATCCGATCTGGTGCATGCGATGTCGATGATCACCTGGCCGGCGCTGACCGCTCCGGTCATCGGCCCGGTGCTCGGCAGCTTCATCACCACCTATCTCAGCTGGCATTGGAACTTCCTGATCAATATCCCGATCGGCATCATCGGGCTCGGCCTCGTTCTGCGCTTCGTGCCGGATCAGCGGGAGGAAAAGGTCGCGCGGCTCGATTTCATCGGCTTTCTGCAATCGGCGGCGGGGCTGACCTTCCTGCTTGCCGGCCTCGAATTCGTGGTGCAGGGGACGACGGGGCTGGCGGCCAGCATTGCGTTGATCGCCGCAGGTGCGGGTTTTTCCATCATTGCCACCCGGCATTTCATGAAGGTCGATGCGCCCTTGCTCGATCTCTCCGCCTTCAAGGTGCAGACCTTCGCCATGTCGACACTTTCGGCGGGTACGGCGAGCCGTGTGGCGATCAACGCTACGCCTTTCCTGATCCCGCTGCTTTTCCAAGTTGGCTTCGGCCGCTCGGCGATCGACGCGGGCTCCTATCTGCTGTTCTATTTCGCGGGCAATCTCGGCATGAAGGCGATCACGACGCAGATGTTGAGAATCTTTGGTTTCCGCAACGTGCTCGTCGTCAACGGGCTGATCTCGTCCGCCAGCATTGCCGGATGCGCGCTTCTGTCTCCCTCGACACCAGACCCGTTGATATATTGCCTGCTATTCATCGCCGGCCTGTCGCGTTCGATGAACTTCACGGCGCTGAATACGCTGGGGTTTGCCGATATCCATGCCGCGCAGCGCAGCTCCGCTTCCACATTGTCGAGCATGCTGCAGCAGGTTTCGCTGCTACTGGGCGTCGCCGTCGCTGCCGCCGTTCTCAATCTCTCGCGCACGATTCATGGTGGGGAAATGCTCTCGCTCATCGATTTTCGCTGGGCTTTCCTCATCATTGGCCTTATCGGTGGCATCTCCGCATTGCGTTTTATCAGCCTGCCGCACGATGCCGGCGCAGAGGTATCCCGCCACAAAGTGAAGACCTGATCAAAACCTTCAAATTCTTAATGATATTGACAGGCAAGCCGCTGTAAAATGGCCTGCCGGTTCCCATATGAAACTTGCGTCAACTCCTACAGGAGGCAGTCCCATGCTGCTCAGAACCCTCGCTATCTCCGCTCTCGTCGTCGGCGTATCCAGTGCCGCCATGGCCGAGCAGATGCTCAAGCATCACCCCAAGCGCGTCAATGTCGAGGCGTTCCAGGCCGATGTCGGCAGCGTCGACCATTCGAAGGATGCAATCCTTCCGGACGGCACGATCAACACCGATCCGTCGGTGACCGGTCCGATTCGTGCCGGCGACTCCATTTCCCGCCTGCAATGCGCCGCTGCCCCTAACTCCGTCGGTGCTCGTTCGAGCACCTATAGTGCAGGCTCCGCTTCGCTTTGCCCGTAACGCTTGATGGCTCAAGCTGGCCTAAAGCGCGTCGCGATCTTTCAGATTCGCTTCTCACGCTTTAGGTCTTTGATTTTGCGCATGTCGTCGTCGCAAAACCGCTGCACACTTTTACGCGACATGCTCTAAGCCAGCTCGATATCCGTCTGCTTGAGGCGGTCGCTATTCGACAATAGCGGCTGGCGATAATAGCGAGCGCAGGCATAGGTCATGCAATCGTCAAGGCTGAGGCGCGCCGGATGGCCGCCTAGGCCATAGCGTTCGTAAGCTTCGGTCGCGAGAACTGCGGCACGAGGCGGCACGGCGAGCAGCTGAATATTCATGAGCTGCAGAAACGTGCGGACAGCTTCGCCTGCCTCCGTCGGCGACAATCCCAAAGCATCAGAGACCAGGATCGCGGCATTCGCTGCGACAAGCGGCGAGGTCATGCGTGCCGTTGCTGGCTGAATGCGGATAGCGAAGGCGCGTGCCGCCTCCTCGTCGGTCATCATTGCCACCAAAACCGAAGTGTCGATGAACATTAGGCTTCTCCGGTCGCGCCAGTGCCGGCGCCCTTGGCGGCCGCCTTCTGCTTGAGATTGCGGCAGAATGCGACGGCGACATCGGCAAGGGCCGGTTTGGTCAGCTCCTCATCGAGCGCCTTCTGCAGGGCAAGCCGAACGGCTTCCGTCTTGGTAGTGGCCTTGGTCAACGCCTGATAGCGGCGCGCCAATCGGTCTATGGCGTCGTCCTTGATGTAAAGCGGCATGAGATATCCTTTGAATCTTTACGGATATCCTTAGAGCCTGTCTGGTTTGAGGGCAATCGCATCTGTTGCCTGCTTGTGTTCCGTGTGCATCGATATTTAGATGACGAACATCATTTAACATGCTAGCAATGCATCAAGCTGTTTGCTTGACCGTGAGGAGATGTCATGCCCGCTATCGATCCCGTTGTCATCGTTTCCGCCACGCGCACGCCGCTCGGCCGCTTCCAGGGAGATCTTTCGCCCCTGCAGGCGCCCGAGCTCGGTGCGCATGTCATCCGTGCTGCGCTGGAGCGCGCGGGACTTTCTGCCGAGAGAGTGGACGAGGTTCTGTTCGGCTGCGTCCTGCCTGCGGGGCAAGGGCAGGCGCCGGCCCGGCAAGCTGCGCGCGGGGCTGGCCTCCCGGATGCCGTCGGCGCCACCACCATCAACAAGGTCTGCGGTTCGGGCATGAAGGCGACCATGCTGGCACATGACCTGCTTCTCGCCGGCTCGGCCTCCATCGCGGTCGCCGGCGGCATGGAATCCATGTCAAATGCGCCTTATCTGCTCGCCAAGGCGCGCGGCGGCTATCGCATGGGCCATGACCGCATCTTCGATCACATGATGCTGGACGGGCTGGAAGATGCCTATGAGAAGGGTCGCTCCATGGGCGATTTCGGCGAGATGGCGGTCGAGGCCTATCAGTTCAGCCGCGACGATCAGGATGCTTACGCGGTCGAAACCCTGTCGCGCGCCCGCAAGGCGCTCGAGACCGGCGCTTTCGAAGCGGAAATCACGCCGATCTCGGTGAGTGGCAAGGGTGGTCCGGTCACAATCGCCAAGGATGAGCATCCGCAAAAGGTTTCGCCTGAAAAGATCCCGACACTCAAGCCGGCCTTCCGCAAGGATGGCACGATTACGGCTGCCAGTGCCTCGGCCAATGCCGACGGTGCGGCAGCGTTGATCCTGACGCGCCGTTCGCTCGCCGAGCGCGAGGGCTTGCCGATCCTTGCCGAAATCAAGGCGCATGCGACGCATTCTCAGGAGCCTGCCTGGTATACGACCGCGCCGATCCCGGCGATCCGCAAGGTGCTCGACAAGAGCGGCTGGAAGATCGGCGATGTCGAGCTTTTCGAGATCAACGAGGCCTTCGCCGTCGTCGCCATGGCGGCCGCAAAGGAACTCGGCATTGCCCGTGACCGTCTCAATGTCAACGGCGGCGCCTGCGCACTCGGTCACCCCATCGGCGCTACTGGCGCGCGGCTGATCGTGACGCTGCTGCATGCGCTGGAGCGCCAAGGTGCAAGGAAGGGCGTCGCGGCCCTTTGCATCGGGGGCGGCGAGGCTACGGCGATTGCGGTAGAGAGGGTCGGGTGAAGGTATCACTCAATCGATGATTCATAGGGACCTTGACCAAACATGAAGGTAACCCGATGATGGCATTATGAGCGAAGGGTCCATCTGGACGTTTATTCACTGGCTGAGCCTTTTGGCTTTAGCGGTACTAGCTGTTTGCGTCCGGCTTGTTTATCTGGCCAAAACGCACGGTCGGGTTGAGATTGGCGGAACGGTCGTGGACGTACGCTCCGTTCTAGTAGGGGAATTTCCAACTCCGTTCATTGATTTTGAGTATGAGTTCGAGGCCAAACGCCTTACTGCCTTTGACCTTAATACACATGACGGCGATTTCGATAATTACTTGCCGGGCCGGATTGTTACACTGCTTGTTGATCCAGAAGATCCGGCCAACTGTCGCGTGAAAATGCCCGCGACGTTTGTTGACGGGATATTACAAAATTTCGTCACCGGCCGACTTATGAGGCATAACATCCAGAGCCCCTCAGGGAACAATCTGGACATTGTTCCTTCTGATCAGAAATAGTCAAACTTCATTTCTGATGCATATTCATATGAGCTCTCCTCATTTCGCCAATCTCAGCCTCAGTGCATTGCCGATAACCGAGACTGACGACAGGCTCATCGCCGCTGCCGCAATCATCGGCGACAGCAGCAGGCCGAACACCGGATAGAGCACGCCGGCTGCCAGCGGCACGCCGAGCGCATTGTAGCCGAAGGCGAAGGCAAGGTTTTGCTTGATGTTGCTGATCGTCGCTTCCGAGAGATGGCGGGCGCGGACGATGCCGTTGAGATCGCCCTTTACCAGCGTGATCCCGGCGCTTTCCATGGCGACATCGGCGCCCGTGCCCATGGCGATGCCGACATCGGCAGAGGCAAGCGCGGGAGCATCGTTGACGCCGTCGCCCGCCATGGCAACGATGCAGCCCTTGGCCCGCAGCTCGTCGATCAGCGCTTTCTTGCCTTCCGGCAGCATGTCCGCGCGCACTTCGTCGATGCCAAGCTCTCTGGCGACGGCAGCGGCGGTCTTGCCGTTGTCGCCGGTCGCCATGACGATCGTCAGGCCGCTTTCATGCAGCGCCTTGATGGCGGCTGCCGTGGTCGGCTTGATCCGGTCGGCAACAGCGATGAGGCCGGCCAGCTTCTGGTCGATGGCGACGAACATGACGGTCTTGCCCTCGCTGCGCAGGCGTTCCGTCTCTGCTTTCAATGCGTCGGTTGCAACGCCGAGATCGGACATCATCGCGGCATTGCCGAGGGCGATCGCGGTTTCGCCGGCGCGGCCCTCCACCCCCTTGCCGGTCACCGCAGAGAAGCCGGAGATCTCGACGAAGCGCGCACCGCGTTCCTCGGCGCCGGCAACGATGGCTTCGGCCAGTGGGTGTTCTGAACCGCGCTCAAGGCTGGCGGCGAGGGAGAGGAGGTGTGCCTCATCTATGTCCGCCGCAGCGACGATGTCGGTCAGGTTCGGTTTGCCTTCCGTCAGCGTGCCGGTCTTGTCGACGATCAATGTGTCCACCTTGGCGAAGCGTTCCAGCGCCTCGGCATCGCGCACCAGCACGCCCTCCTGCGCGCCGCGGCCGGTGGCGATCATGATGGACATGGGCGTTGCCAGGCCCAGCGCACAGGGGCAGGCGATGATGAGCACCGCGACGGCGGCAAGCAGCGCATGCGCCAGCCTCGGCTCCGGCCCGACGAAGGCCCAGACGGCAAAGGCGATGATGGCGGCTGCGACGACCGCGGGCACAAAGACGGCCGAGACGCGGTCGACCATCGTCTGGATGGGGGCGCGTGAGCGCTGCGCCTTGGCGACAAGCTCGACGATGCGCGAGAGCGTGGTTTCGGCGCCGACTTTCTCGGCCTGCATGATGAGTGCGCCGTTCCTGTTGATCGTGCCGCCGGTCAAGGCGTCACCCTTGGCCTTCTCGACCGGCAAGGGCTCGCCCGTAATCATCGATTCATCGATGGTCGATTGTCCCTCGACAACGGAGCCATCCACAGGGACGCGCTCGCCGGGGCGCACGCGCAGCCGATCGCCGGCCTGGATCTCGTCGACGGGCACATCGGTTTCGCTACCATTGGCGCCGATGCGTCGTGCCGTTTTCGGCGCGAGATCGAGAAGGGCGCGAATGGCCGAGCCGGTGCGTTCGCGGGCTTTCAATTCCAGTACCTGGCCGACGAAGACCAAGGCGACGATCACGGACGCTGCTTCGAAATAGACGGGCACGCTCTCGCCATGCCCTCGGAAGCTCATCGGAAACAGGCCGGGGGCAAGCGTCGCAATCACGCTGTAAAGATAGGCGGTGCCGACGCCGAGACCGATCAGCGTCCACATATTGGGGCTGCGGTTGACGAGCGAGTTCCAGGCGCGGCGGAAGAAGGGAAGAGCCGCCCAAAGCACGACCGGCGTTGCAAGAACAAGCTCGACCCAGGTGGCGATCGGCTCGCCGATCCAGTCGTGAATGGGAAGGCCGATCATCGGCCCCATGCTGATGGCAAGCAGCGGCAGCGACAGGACGGCGCTGATCCAGAGCCGGCGCGTGAAATCAACAAGCTCGGGGTTCGGGCCTTCATCGGCGGCCGGGACACCCGTCGGCTCCAGCGCCATGCCGCATTTCGGGCAGTCGCCAGGATGGTCGCTGATCACCTCGGGATGCATCGGGCAGGTATAGAGCGTGCCCTTCGGCATCGGCTTTGGCGTCGGCCTGTTGCCATCGAGATAAGCTGACGGGTCCGCTTCGAACTTCGCCTTGCAGCCGGCCGAGCAGAAATAGAATTTCTCGCCCTCGTGCTTCGTGAAATGGCGGGCAGTGGCGCGATCGACCGTCATGCCGCAGACGGGATCCTTGGCCGTGAGGTAGTTTTCCGGCGCAGCTTCGAATTTTGTACGGCAGCCATTGCTGCAAAAGTGGAAAGTGCGGCCGCGATATTGCAGCGACGGCTTGCCGGCATCGGGGTCGACGGTCATGCCGCAGACGGGATCGCGGATCACTTCATCCTGCGTGTGGGTGTCATGGTGATCGTGACCATGATGGCTGTGATCGTGCTCGTCATGCGGTGCCATGTCATACTCCTTTGCCCGAAGGGGCTTCGGACAGGTCTATGGACCTTCCCATCGCTGGAAGGTCAAGCCAGAAAATAGTGATTGCCATCCACAGTTCACAGAGCCGCCTTCCTATCTCGCTGCGGATGGCGATGATAAGTTCCGTAAGATCGATGCAATGATGTGATTCCAATGCGATATGATCCGACCACGCTGCCGCTTGCCGCGCTTCTGCCTGCCGTCGTCAAGGCGGAAGATATGCTGGCCCGTCTGGATGAGCGCGTGCTGAGGCATGCGGTAGCGAATGGCTTTCGCGAGCGTGGGCACTTTTTCGATGCTGCCGGTGCGCTCTGGGTGGGAGGCGAACTCGTGCATGTCGAGGATCTCGTCCTGCACGATGCGCGCATGGATACGCGCACCCCGACTCATGAATTGACCATTGCCCATTCGGTGCTGCGCAGCCGTCGCCGTCTATGGGCCGCCGATCCGTCCTGGGGCCTGGAGCCGGCTGGCCTTGCCGTGCTGCGCGGTGAGGTCGGCGAGACCAACGAGGGTAGCACGCCGCGTTCGACCTCTGCCCGGTCCATCGAGCCTGACGAGCCGGAGGAGGGGGAGGATGATTTCGGCGTCGATTTCGCCGAGATCGACGCGATCCTCGCCCGATCCGACAAGATCCTGAATGGCGGCGTTCCGGAACCCAGGCAGCCGATTATCGATGCCCAGGATCCCCTGGCACTCATCCGAGACGAAGATTGGGATGAGGATGAGCGGCTGGACAGCTGGCGCGCCGTCATGCGCGAGGCGGATCTGCTGCCGGCTACCCTGGGTGCCGCGGTGCTTTTCGATGCCTGGGAAAGGATCGAGCCGCTGCGGCGGCAGCATTGGCTCGGCGGCTTGCTGGCCAGCGCTTATCTGCGCAGCCGGGGCAAGGTGACATCGCACCTCTTCTGCCTGAATGTCGGCCTGAAGGCCGTTCGCCATGACCGCCGGCGAGCGCCGGACCGCACCACGCGGCTGACGGCGTTTCTGGAGGCCATGGCACTTTCGGCCGATTCAGGCCTCAAGGAGCTTGATCGGCTTTCGCTTGCCAAGCTGCAGATGGAAGTGCGGCTCAAGGACAGGCGGTCCAACAGCAGTCTGCCTGAGGTCATCGACATCGTGCTATCGCGGCCGATCGTCTCGGCAAAAATGATTGCGCGCCATGTCGGCATTACCTCAAGGGGCGCGCTCAATCTCGTGACCGAACTCGGCCTGCGCGAAATGACCGGGCGCGGGCGCTATCGAGGCTGGGGCGTACTTTGATGTGCTGCAACGGCTGGTGTGGGTAGGGCCGCCGTCCCTCGCAACCACAACCCTGGTTTTCGTCCAATGTTACAGTTTGTTACGCTAAGTGGCGCTAAAATGGACAAAATTTAATGCCCATACCAAATTCCTAAGCGGCACGATGCAAGCTAAGGTCGCGCCATGAATAGCGGGAGATCGTCGATCACCCCGGGATTTGAAGAGGTGGGTGAATGGCTCGGACGTTTCGGGTCGTCGTTTGGTTGGCAGTGATCGGCGCCGTCGGGTATGGCGCCTATGTGACTCGCGATCGTTGGCTTGGGCCCGCGGAGAAGCTGCTTGGCTACCAAAATGCCGCAGCACCGGGAGAGCAAGCCCAGGACGGACGCCGTGGTGGCCAAAGGCAGGGTGGCAGCGGTGGCGGACGGCGCAGCATGTCGCAGTTCAATGGACCGGTTCCGGTGCTCGCCGCGGATGCGACGACGGCCGATGTCCCTGTCTACATCAACGGCGTAGGCTCGGTGAAGGCCCTGAATGCCGTGACGGTGCGCGCGCAGGTCAGCGGACGAATCGTCGAAATCAATTTCGTCGAGGGCCAGGACATCAAGAAGGGCGATATCATCGCCCGCATCGACGATTCCGTCTATAAGGCGCAGCTCGACCAGGCGATCGCCAAGAAGGCGCAGGACGAAGCTTTGCTTGCAGGCGCCCAGCGCGATCTCGCCCGCTATCAGATGATGGTGAAGAGCGCGTCCGGCACGCAGCAGCAGGTCGACACGCAGACCTCGTTGGTGGCGCAATATACCGCGCAGGTCCAGGTGGATGTGGCGGCGATCGAAAGTGCGCAGGCGACGCTCGATTATACGACGATCAGGGCGGCCTTCGATGGGCGCACCGGCATCCGTAACGTCGATATCGGCAATCTCGTCAGCTCCGGCGATACGACCGGTATCGTCACGCTTTCGCAGATCAAGCCGATCTCCGTGCTGTTTTCCATTCCGCAGCAACAGCTTGCCCGCGTTAACGCGGCAAGCGCGGCCGGAACGCTTTCCGTCCAGGCTTTGGGCAACGACGGCGAGACGGTGGTCGACAATGGTTCGCTTGGTGTGGTCGACAATCAGGTTGACCCCACCACTGGCACTGTCAGGCTGAAGGCGAATTTCCCGAACGACAGGCTGGCGCTCTGGCCCGGCGCCTTCGTCAATGCCCGATTGCTCGTGGAGACGCTGAAGGGCGTCACCGTCATCCCGAGCGGCGCCGTCCAGCGCGGGCCGAACGGCACCTTTGTCTACCTCATCAGTCAGGATCAGACCGTCGCGATGAAGCCGGTGAAGGTGCGCCAGCAGGACGATACGCTCGCCGTCATCGCCGATGGCGTGGCGCCCGGCGACAAGGTGGTGACGACAGGTTTCGCCCGGCTGCAGAATGGGTCGAAAGTGCAGATTTCGGCCAATCCGGCTCAGGCGTCCCCGGATACTCCGACGTCCGACAATAGCGGGCAGCCGGTCGCGGAGAACGATTCGCAGAACGGCGGTGCCGGCACAGCGAATGCGAGCGAGCGCCCGCATCGTCGGCACAACGGCCAAGGTGGAACCGGTGGCCAGGGCGGGCAGGGCAGTGCCGGCGGGCATAATGGCCATCGCGGCCAGGATGGTCAGCCTGGCGCCGGCGGCGAGCAGGGTGCGGATGCGGGCAGCGGCTCGGCTTCCAACAATTCCTCCGCTACGCCGACGCAGCAACAATGAACGTCTCGTCGCTCTTCATCTCCCGGCCGATCGCCACCTCGCTTCTCGGGGTGGCGGTGCTGTTGGGCGGCATTCTCGGCTTTCTCTTCCTGCCGGTCGCGCCGCTGCCACAGGTGGATTTTCCGACGATCCAGGTGACGACGCAGCTTCCGGGTGCCGATCCCGATACGATGGCGGCGCTGGTGACGGCACCTCTGGAGCGGCCACTCGGTCAGATTCCGTCGCTGGCGTCGATGACCTCATCGAGCGCCTTCGGCATCAGCCAGATTACCCTCCAGTTCGATCTCGGCCGCGATATCGATGGCGCCGCGCAGGACGTTCAGGCAGCAATCAACGCTGCCGGATCGACCTTGCCGCGCACGCTTCCCTATCCGCCGACCTACTCGAAGGTGAACCCGGCCGATACGCCGATCGTGACGCTGGCGCTGCGCTCCAACAGCTATTCGATCCGCGAACTCAGCGACTTTGCCGATACCATGATGGCGCAGCGCCTGAGCGAAGTCTCCGGTGTTGGCGACGTCAACATCCAGGGCGGCGTCAAACCCGCCATCCGCATCCAGGTGGACCTGCCGCGTCTCGCTTCCTATGGTCTCGCCCTTGAGGACATCCGCACCGCCATCACCAATGCCAGCGTTGCCGGCGCGAAGGGTTCGCTCGACGGCACGCAACAGAGCTTCACGCTTGCCGCCAACGACCAGATCGTCGATCCGAACGTCTATAAATCGGTCATCGTCGCCTACCGCAACAGCGCGCCGGTGCAATTGAAAGACGTCGCAACGGTCGTCGAGGGGCTGGAGAATAATCGTGTCGGCGCCTGGTATCAGGGCCAGCCCGCCGTCATTCTCGATATCATGCGCCAGCCGGGCGCCAACGTCATCCAGACGGTCGAGAACGTCCTGAAGCAGATCCCGAAGCTGAAGCAGGCGATGCCGGCCGGTATTTCGCTTGATATCGTCAATGACCGCACCGAGACGATCCGCGCCTCGATCCATGACGTGCAGTGGACGCTGGTCATCAGCATCGGCCTCGTCATCCTGGTCGTCCTGCTTTTCCTGCGGACGATGACGGCGACCTTTATTGCCGGCGTCGCCCTGCCGCTGTCGCTGATTGCGACCTTCGGGGTGATGTGGTTCGCCGGCTTCAGCCTCGACAATCTCTCGCTCATGGCGCTCACCATAGGCACCGGCTTCGTCGTCGACGACGCCATCGTGATGATCGAGAATATTGCCCGCCATATCGAAGAGGGCGAAAACCCGATGCAGGCGGCGCTGAAGGGCGCCGGCGAAATCGGCTTCACGATCATTTCGCTCACCGTCTCGCTGGTCGCCGTCTTCATTCCGCTGCTGTTCATGACCGGCATTGTCGGCCGTATGTTCCGGGAATTCGCACTGACGCTCACCATTGCCGTCGTCGTGTCGGCCGTCGTCTCGCTGACGCTCACGCCGATGATGTGCGCGCGTATCCTGCGCAAGCCGAAAGAGCATCAGGGCGGCTTTCTGGCCGGGGCCGACCGTTTCACCGACTGGATGGTCGAGGGCTATCGGCGCAGCCTTGTCTGGGCCGTGGATCGCAGCCGTCTCATGCTGCTGGTGACGGTGGTGACGCTGGCTGCGACGATCGCCCTTTATGTCGTCATTCCCAAGGGCTTCCTGCCGGCGCAGGATACGGGTCTCATCACCGCCGTCATCGAGGCCGAGCCGACGACCTCCTTCGAGACCATGAAGCAGATCCAGGCTGATGTGACCGACCGGCTGCGCAAGGACCCGGATGTCGCCGGCGTCGTTGCCGTCATAGGCGCCAGCGCCAGCAACCTGACGCTGAACACCGGCAACCTCAGTCTCGTGCTGAAGCCGCGGAACGGGCGTAATGCCTCCGCCGATCAGATCATCGACAGGATGCGCGGCGAGGTGACGGGCTTACCCGGCATCCACGTCACCTTCCAGAGCGTTCGCGATATTTCGATCAGCACCAGGGCCAGCCGTGCGCCCTATCAATATACGCTAACGGGCACGGACACGAACACGGTGGTCGACTGGTCGCAGAAGCTCGCCCAGCGCCTTCAGGAAAGCCCGAAGCTCATCGATGTCTCTTCCGAGGTCGAGATGGGCGGCGGGCGCATCTTCGTCGATGTCAATCGCGAGACCGCCTCTCGGCTCGGCGTATCGATGCAGGCCGTCAGCGATACTTTGAATGATGCCTTCGGCCAGCGGCAGATCGCGACGATCTATGGCCAGGCCAACCAGTATCGCGTCATCCTGGAGGCTGCGCCGCAATATCAGTCCGACCCGAAATCGCTCGACAGGCTCTATGTCGCCGGTGCAAGCGATACCCAGGTGCCGCTCAATGCCTTCACGACGGCGAGTTTCACCACCGCGCCGCTGGTCATCAGCCATGACGAGCAGTTTCCGGCCGTGACGCTCAGCTTCGACCTAGCCAAGGGCGCGTCGCTCAGCGATGCCGTCGCCGAGATCAAGGCGGCGGAACGGGATATCGAGATGCCCGACAATATCCAGCGCAAATATTCCGGCGATGCCGAGGAATTTGCCTCGTCGCTGGCGGGCGAGCCCTGGCTGATCCTCGCGGCAATCGTGACGATCTACATCGTGCTCGGCCTGCTCTATGAAAGCGCCGTGCATCCGGTGACGATTCTTTCGACGCTGCCTTCGGCTGGCGTCGGCGCGCTGCTGGCGCTGATGCTGTTCGGGCAGGATCTCTCGATCATCGCGTTGATCGGCATCGTGCTCCTGATGGGTATCGTCAAGAAGAATGCGATCATGATGATCGACTTCGCGCTGGAGGCGGAGCGCAAGGAAGGCCTGGAGCCGCGCGAGGCCATTCTGAAAGCCTCTATCCTGCGTTTCCGGCCGATCATGATGACGACGCTCGCGGCACTCTTCGGCGCCTTGCCCCTGGCGCTGGCGCAGGGCACGGGTGCGGAGTTGCGCATTCCGCTCGGTATCACCATTATCGGTGGTCTCGTGCTTTCGCAGCTCCTGACGCTCTATACGACGCCGGTGATCTATCTCGCCTTCGAGCGGCTGCGCGCCAAGGTCGTCGGCCGCACCAGCGGCACGCCGAGCGCCGAGATGAATGAATTGGCAGGTGGCGAGAGATGAACATCTCCGAGCCGTTTATCAAACGCCCTGTCGGGACGACGCTTCTGGCGATCGGGCTGGTGATCCTCGGCATCGTTGCCTATCGCTTCCTGCCGGTTGCAAGCCTGCCGACGGTGGATTTGCCGACCATTGTCGTTTCTTCAAGCCGTCCTGGGGCCGATCCGGCCAGTATGGCGGCGAGCGTGGCCGCTCCGTTGGAGCGTCATCTTGGGACCATTGCCGGCGTCACTCAAATGACGTCCGTCAGCTCGCTCGGATCGAGCACGATCATCATCCAGTTCGACCTGTCGCGCAGCGTCGACGGTGCCGCGCAGGATGTGCAGGCGGCATTGAACGCGGCTGCGACGGACTTGCCCGGCGATCTGCCCACTCTCCCGTCCTTCCGCAAGATCAACCCGGCTGCGGCCCCCGTTCTCATCCTGGCGCTGACCTCGGACAATGTCTCTCCGAGCGCCATCTATGATGCGGCCGATACCGTGGTAGTGCAGCGCATTTCGCAGGTGGACGGCGTCGGCGGTGTGACCGTGAGCGGAGCAGACCAGCCCGCCATCCGCGTCCGGCTGGATCCGGACCGGCTTTCGGCCATGGGCCTCTCGCTCGATGCGGTCCGTACAGCGATTGTCAATGCCAATGTGCTCGGCCCCTTCGGCTCGATCGACGGTGCGGGCGGCGCTTTCTCAGTCGCCGTCAACAGCCAGTTGAAGACGCCGGAAGCGTTCGGGCGGATTGTGGTGCGCAGTGGCGACGGCACGGCGGTTCGCCTTTCGGATATCGCCACTGTCGAGCCGGGTGTGCGCAATAGCCGCTCGGATGCCTGGTACGACGGCAAGCCGGCCGTGCTGCTCAACATCACCAAGCAGGCGGATGCGAACGTCATCGCCACCGTCGATGGCGTCAAGCAGCTGATCCCGGAGCTACAGCGGCTCATTCCTGCCGGGGTGAATGTTTCCATCCTGTCCGACCGCACCACCACGATTCATGCAAGCGTCACCGATATGCAATGGACGCTGCTTGCCACTATCTGCCTGGTCATGGCCGTTGTCTTCGTCTTCCTGCGACGAGCAACGCCGACCTTTGCCGCGGGTGTGACGGTGCCCCTGTCGCTTGCCGGCACTTTTGCCGCGATGTGGCTTTTCGGACTGTCAATCGACAATCTCTCCCTCATGGCGCTTGCCGTTTCCGTCGGCTTTGTCGTCGACGATGCCATCGTCATGATCGAGAACATTTATGCCAATCTGGAAGCCGGCATGAAGCCGATGCGGGCGGCGCTCGAAGGCGCCAAGCAGATCGGCTTTACCGTCATTTCCATCAGCCTGTCGCTGCTTGCCGCCTTCATCCCGCTGTTCTTCATGGGCGGTATCGTCGGCCGGTTCTTTCAGACCTTCTCGCTGACGCTCGGCTTCACTATCGTCGTTTCGACACTGGTATCCCTCACGCTGACGCCGATGATCTGCGGCCATCGACTGCGTCAGCACGATATCGATGCCCGGCCCGGCCCGTTCGGACGTATCGTCGAAGGCACGCTTAGCGCCGTTACGGGCTTTTACGGCCGCACCCTGCGGGCGGTGCTGCATCACCGCCTCCTTTCGGTCGTCGTCATCATCGCCTGCGTGGTCATGACGGGCTATCTCTACGTCAAGGTTCCAAAGGGCTTCATTCCGCAGGACGACACCGGCTTTATCCAGGGCGGGACGCAGGCCGCGACCGATATCTCTTATCCGGCCATGGTAAAGCTCCAGCAGCTGGCGGCGGATATGGTTGCCAAGGACCCGGCGGTGTCGGGTGTCGGCTCTTCCGTCGGCGGGGGCGGCTTTTCAAGCTCCGTCAATCGTGGCCAGCTTTTCATCTCGCTGAAACCGGAATCGGAGCGTGCGCCGACCGCCGATGTCATAGACCGGCTCCGCAAGCAGCTAATGGCGGTTCCCGGCCTCAGCACATTCCTGTTTTCGCCGGGCGATATCCGCGCCGGCGCGCGCCAGTCGCAATCGCAATATCAATTCACGATCTGGGGTGCGAATTACGACGAGCTGGTGGAATGGGCGCCTAAGGTTTTGGAACGTCTGCAGGCTCTTCCAGGATTGACCGATGTTGCCACCGACAGGCAGCCCAACGGCCTGCAGGCGACCGTCAATATCGATCGCACCCTCGCTTCCCAGCTCGGCGTCAACATCCAGTCCATCGATTCCGCGCTCAACAATGCTTTCGCGCAACGGCAGATCTCTACGATCTATACGCAGCGCAACCAATATCGTGTCGTATTGGAGGCGAATCCCGACTATGCGCTCGATCCCCACGATATTTCCAAGCTCTACGTGCCCGCCGCCGGCGGCACGCAGGTGCCGTTGAGCGCGGTGGCGTCGATCGACCGGACGCTCGCGCCGCTGGTGGTCAATCACCAGGGTCAATATCCCGCCGTGACGATTTCCTACAATCTGGCGCTCAACACGCCGCTGCAGGTGGCGAACGATGCCATCCAGAAAGCCGTGCTCGACATGCATCTGCCCGATACGCTGCATGCGGATTTCGCCGGCGATGCCGCAAGCGTTACCCAGTCGTCCGGCAGCCAGCCGCTCCTGCTCCTGGCGGCATTGCTGACGGTCTATATCGTTCTCGGCATTCTCTATGAAAGCCTGGCACATCCGCTGACGATCATCTCGACGCTGCCTTCGGCCGGTCTCGGCGCGCTGCTGGCGCTCGCCATCAGCGGCACGGAGCTGACGATCATCGCCTTCATCGGCATCATTCTCTTGATCGGCATCGTCAAGAAGAACGGCATCATGATGGTGGATTTCGCCCTGCAGGGCGAGCGCACGCTCGGCCTGTCTTCAGAGGAAGCCATCTATCAGGCTTGCCTCAAGCGTTTCCGCCCCATCCTGATGACGACGCTCGCCGCGCTGATGGGCGCCATCCCGTTGATCATTGCAACAGGGCCCGGTGCGGAGTTGCGCCGGCCGCTTGGGATTACCATCGTCGGCGGCCTCGTCGTGTCGCAGGTGCTGACGCTCTATACCACGCCGATCATCTACCTGATGCTTGCCAAGCTGCACGCAAAATGGTCGCCGAAACCGCAGACTGCACCCTCGGAACCGCCAATATCTCCGCTATCAATTTGAGTGCTTAGCGGACGGACCGGATCAGCCCTGATAGTCCCACGGGTTGACGATAGCTATTCCTGTATCCAGGAAATCCGACACGTTGCGTGTTGCAAGCACTGCTCCTCGCGACGCTACAATTGCGGCGATCTGAGCATCGAACTGGGTGATTGGTTTGCCGGCCCGACGCCGCGATGTTGCAATGAAAGAATATGCGCCCGCGGCTTCACTATCGAAGGGAAGAACTCTTCCGGCGAAATCCTCTTCGAAGATCGGGAGAATGGCAGCCTCCAATTCGCTTCGGCGTCGGCTCGCGGGCAGCAGCCGGAGGCTGTAAAGGATTTCCGCCTCTGTCGTTGCCGTCGTAAAGATGGCGAGAGGAGGCTGGGCAGCGAGCCAAGCTTCAACTACCTGCGATGGCGATGGCGCCAATAGTTCCGAAATGACATTCGTGTCGAGAATGATCATGGATCGAGATCGATCGGGCGGATTGGTTCACGTGGGGCAATATCCAGTACGACCCCACCGCTTGCAGCCATACGACGACGAATTGTCTCGGCTAAATTGGGCTGACGCTTTTCTTCCGTCGATAAGGCCGCTCGCAGAATGTCTCGCGCCTCATCCTCCATCGATCGCCCATGCGCGGCAGCGCGAATGCGCAGCCGGGTCTTTAGATGATCATCGATGTTGCGGATCGTCATACTGGCCATAGAAATGTCCTGTCATCAATGATTGCATATTAATCATTGATGACAGGTTTGGCAAATCAAGACGAAACAGCCGATCCGTGATCGAGATCTCAACCGCCCGCTCTCTTTTTCGCGAGGCGAGTGGGGAGGTCCTAATGCGCCACGTCAGGGTTGGCGGATTCCGGCGCTGCCGTCGACTTAACCGTACCCTTGAAGACACGGCGCACCGAGACGAAGAGCAGCGGGATGAAGAAGACGCCGAGCACGGTAGCCGAGATCATGCCGCCCATGACGCCGATACCGATCGAGTTCTGGCTACCGGAACCGGCCCCGTTGGCGATCGCCAGCGGCATGACGCCAAGGATAAAGGCGAGCGAGGTCATCAGGATCGGCCGTAGGCGCTGGCGCGATGCTTCCAGCGTCGCGTCGATCAGGTTCTTGCCCTGGTTCTGCTGCTCGATGGCGAATTCGACGATCAGGATGGCGTTCTTCGCCGCCAGACCTATGGTCGTCAAGAGGCCGACCTTGAAGTAGACGTCGTTCGATTGTCCGAACAGGGTTGCAGCCAGGAGCGCACCGAAGATGCCGATCGGCACCGACAGCATGACGGCGAGGGGGATCGACCAGCTCTCATAGAGGGCGGCGAGTGCCAGGAACACCACCAGGATGGAGATGGCGTAGAGCTGGGTCGCCTGGTTGCCCGAGAGCTTTTCCTGGGCCGAGAGGCTCGTCCATTCGTGGCTGAAACCCGGCGGCAGGGTCGCCATGATCTTGTCGATCTCGTTCATGGCGTCGCCCGAGGAGACGCCCGGCGCGGCCGCACCCTGGATTTCGACGGCGGAGGAGCCGTTATAGCGCTCCAGGCGCGGCGAACCGTAATTCCATTCGCCGTTCGAGAAGGCTGAGAAGGGCACCATGTCGCCGCTGGAGTTGCGCACGTACCAGCGACCGAAATCCTCGGGCTGCATGCGGAAATCCTTATTGGCCTGAACATAGACGGGCTTCACACGACCGCGGTCGATGAAGTCGTTGACATAGGTGCCGCCCCAGGCGGTCGACAGGGTCGAGTCGATATCGGCCAGACTGATATTCAGAGCGCTCGCCTTTTCCTCGTCGATGTTCAAGGAGAATTGCGGCGTATCTTCCTGGCCGTTCGGACGGGTGCCGGCGAGCTTCGGATTTTTGGCGGCGGCCCCGAGCAACTGGTTGCGGGCAGCGATCAGTGCCGCGTGACCGGCACCATTGATATCCTTGATGAAGAAGTCGAAGCCGCTCGAGCTGCCGAAGCCGGGGATGGCCGGCGGCGCCAGCGCAAAGACGTTGCCGTCCTTGATCTTCGAGAAAGCGCCCATTGCGCGGCGTGCGATCGCTTGCGCCTTGGATTGCGGCGTCTTGCGTAGGTCGAAGTCCTTCAGCCTCACGAAGACGAGGCCGACGTTCTGGCCCTGACCGCTGAAGCCGAAGCCGGCGACGGCGAATGCGCCTTCGACATAGTCCTTCTCGGTGTTGAGATAATAGTTCCTCACCTGGTCGAGCACGGCCTTGGTGCGTGAATCCGTGGCGCCCGGCGGCAGCTGAATAGCGGTCAGCAGGATGCCCTGGTCTTCGTCCGGCAGGAAGGAACTCGGCAGGCGGTTGAACAGAGCAGCAACGGCACCGCCGATGAGGACGAATACCAGCAGGAAGACGATACTGAGGCGGATCATGCCGTGAACGCCGCGCTGGTAGCGATGCGTTGCCCGCTCGAAGTTGCGATTGAACCAGCCAAACAGACCGCGCTCTTTGGCCCCATGCTTGGGTTTCCTCAAAATGGTCGCGCAAAGCGCCGGCGTCAGGATGAGAGCAACGATGACGGACAGCACCATCGCGGAGACGATCGTCACCGAGAACTGCCGGTAGATGACGCCAACCGAACCCGAGAAGAAGGCCATCGGGATGAACACGGCCGAAAGCACGGTTGCGATGCCGATCAGCGCGCCGGTGATTTCCTGCATCGACTTGATCGTGGCCTCGCGCGGCGACAGTCCCTCCTCCTCCATCACGCGCTCGACATTCTCGACCACCACGATGGCATCGTCGACCAATAGACCGATGGCGAGCACCATGCCGAACATCGTCAACGTATTGATCGAATAGCCGAACAGCGCCAGCACGCCGAAGGTGCCGAGGAGCACAACCGGGACGGCGAGCGTCGGGATCAGCGTGGCGCGGATGTTCTGCAGGAAGACGAACATGACGATGAAGACGAGCACGATGGCTTCGAACAGGGTCTTGACCACGTCCTCGATCGACAGCTTCACGAAGGGCGTCGTATCGTAGGGATAGACGATCTCCACGTTCGGCGGCAGCGTCTGGCTGAGATTGTTGATGGTCGTGCGGACCGCTTCCGCCGTATTGATGGCGTTGGCGCCCGAGGCCAGCATCACCGCCAGGCCGGCGGAGGGATGACCGTTATAGGTACTCGACGTCGTGTAGCTCTTGGCGCCGAGTTCGACGGAGGCGACGTCATTCAGGCGAACCAGCGAACCGTTCGGCTGGCTCTTGAGGATGATGTTGTTGAACTGCTCGGGCGTCTGCAGACGGCTCTTGGCCGTGACGGTCGCATTGAGCTCCTGGCCCTTGCGCTGCGGCAATGCACCGAGCTGGCCGGCCGAGACCTGCGAGTTCTGGGCCTGGATGGCAGAGACGACATCCGACGTCATCAGCTGGTATTTGGCGAGCTTGTCCGGATCGACCCAGATGCGCATGGCGTAACCGGAACCGAAGATCTGCGTGTTGCCCACGCCTTCGATGCGCTTCAGCGTGTCGTTGAGGGTGCTGTCGACGTAGTCGGCAAGGTCGTTCGAGTTAAGCTTGCCGTCGGTCGATACGAAGCCCACGACCATCAGAAAGTTCGACGTCGACTTGGAAACCACGATACCCGTGGATTGCACGGTCTGCGGCAGCTGCGCGGTGACGAGTTGCAGCTTGTTCTGCACCTGCATCTGCGCAACGTCGGGATCGGCCTTGTTGGTGAAGGTCAATGAAATCGAGGCCTGACCCGTCGAGGTCGAGGTCGAGGTCATGTAGTCGAGATTGTCGATGCCCGTCATGCCCTGCTCGATGACCTTGGTCACCGAGTTTTCGACGGTTGCCGCGTCAGCCCCGGAATAGGTGGCGCTGATGCTGACCGTCGTCGGCGCGATTTGCGGATATTGCGAAATCGACAGGGTGAAGATCGAAAGTGCGCCCGCCAGCATGATGACGATGGCGATCACCCAGGCAAAGATCGGCCTGTCGATGAAAAAACGAGACATCGTCTAACCTCACTTCTGGACGCCGGAGGCGGCTTTGATATCGGTCTTCTCCAGCCCGGCCTGCTCGGCAGACGGCTTGCCATCGGCGGCTGCCTGCTTCACTTCGCCGGTCGCATCGTCGATCGTTACCGGAGACACCGTAACTTCCTGACCGTCGCGGACGCGCTGAACGCCTTCGACGATTACGCGATCGCCGTCGGCGACGCCCTGGTTGACAAGCCAGCTATTGCCGATGCTGCGTTCCACCTTCAACACCCGCTGCTGTACCTTGCCCTCCGCAGTCACGAACATGGCGATCGGTTCGCCCTTCGTGTTGCGGGTCACGGCGCGCTGCGGCACCACGAAGCTGTTTTCGGCAATGCCTTCCTGAATGGTGGCGCGAACATACATGCCCGGCAGCAGGATGCGATCCGGATTGGGGAAGACAGCGCGCACGGTGATTGTGCCGACCGTTTCCGCAACGGAGGATTCGGCAAACTGCAGCGTGCCGGTTTCCTTGTATTGGCTGCCGTCTTCGAGCGTCAGGTGAACCGAAACATTGTTGCCGCTGGTCTTCAGCCGACCTTCCGCGACAGCGCGGCGAAATTCGAGCAGGTTGGTGCTCGACTGCGTGACATCGACATTGATCGGATCGAGCTTACGGATGGTTGTCAGCGCCGTCGTCTGATCGGCGGTGACGAGAGCGCCGACCGTGACCGTGGAGGCATCGACGCGGCCGGCGATCGGCGCGCGCATCTTGGTGTAGTCGAGATTGATGCGCGCCGTTTCCAGCGCGGCCTTTGCGGATGCCACGTCCGCGTTGGCCTGCGCCAATGTGGAAACCGCGTCGTCGAGGTTCTGCTTGCTGACCGCATCCTGCTGGGTGAGGCTCTTGTAGCGATCGACCTTCGACTGGGCACTCGGCAAGGCGCCTTGGGCCTTTTGCAAGGCCGCGGCGGCGCTGTCATAGGATGCCTGGTAAGAGGACGGATCGATCTCGTAGAGGACGTCGCCTTCCTTGACTTCGCTGCCTTCCTTGAAATTGCGGCTGCGGATGATGCCGCCGACTTGCGGGCGCACTTCGGCGACAAGATAGGCGCTGGTGCGGCCAGGCAGTTCGGCGGTGATGGCGACGGATTGCGGATGCAGCGACATCGCGCTGACTTCTGTCTTTACGACCGGCGCATTGTTCTGCGCGGAATTCTGCTGGTTGCAGCCGGCCAGTAACATCGCAGCGATCAATCCTGCGGCGGTCAGCGATGAGCGGCCGGCTGAAAGGCGGTTGGATGTCGGCGGATATACGAGTGCAGAAGTGGGAGGAGCGAGCTTTCGCACGTTGCTATTTCCTGTTGCCTTATTTATAGTACCAAGTCGTACCGAAAATATTTATACAGCGTCAAATGTCAATCGTATTCGGTTGTTGGGGTCAATTCGGTGTGCTGACAAAGGAACGAACAGCCAAGGCCGACCAGGCTGCCACGCGCCGCCCGCGCGGTCGTCCGAAAACCGTGAGCGACGACGCGCGTCGTGCTGAGATCGTCAGAGAGGCGCGAGCGATCTTCTACGAACTCGGATATGCCGGTACAACCATGGATTTGGTTGCCACGCGATGCCGGATTTCGAAGCAGACCCTCTATAGGCTGTTTCCGAGCAAGACCGATCTGTTTGTGGCCATCATCGCCGAGCATCGCGCATCCATGCTGGCCCTGCCGCGGCCAGACGATGAGAACCTGCCGTTCGACAAGGCGCTCGAGCAGATATTCATGATCGATATCGATGAAGATCAGGAGCGTGAACGGGACGCTTTTATTCATCTCGTCATCAGTGAATCGCAACAATCTCCGGAGATCGCGATGTTGCTGCATACTTACGGCGGCAAGCAATCGCAGCTGATGTTGGCGGATTGGCTTCTTGAGCAGCAGCGGCGCGGAGTGATCGAGATTGCCGATGCGGCAAGCGGCGCGCGCATGCTGATGAGCATGATCTTCGATGCGATGATCTCGAGACCGGGCCGTCCCAAGGATTGGACGGACCGCGAAATGCGGTTGCGCCATCTGCGTCATTGCATCGCAATCTTTACTGCCGGCGTCCGGCCGCGCAAGGACGGCTGCTAAACCGCGCCGCTAGAGCGTTTCCACTTTTCTTTGCATCGCGAAAACGCTCTATGCTCTTATTTCCCAACGCATTCCTGACGGAAAACCGCTGCGCACTTTTCCTGGAAGTGCTTTAGCTTCCACCCGGCATGCGATAACCTCGTCGTTCTGACGGTCGCCTCATAAGAAAAATGCCGATATGGCCTGGGGAGCCATACCGGCATCATTTCGTATCCGGCAAAGGCCGGAATTATTTAAATTCAGTGTGCCACCACTTTTGCTGTGTCCGTTCCCGTTTCGAACAAGGGATTGGGCAAGCCATTTTCATACATTTCCTGCAACACGGCCCCGAGTGCCAAGTCCAGGCACCAGACCGGGAATTCAGCGTTCAGGTTTTTGGCGCTTTGCCGTGCATAGGTGATGAGCCGAGCGATTGATGCCAGTTCCTTGAGCGAATCAGGATCCTGGTATGCTGCGTCGATCGGAAGTGCTGATGTCATTTCGTACCCTCTATTGCCCCCGTTCCCGGCAGACGAATCGTGTCTGGCCGGGAACATGAGCAAACCGTAACGAAAGTTTTACAGCTTGGCGCGTGACATGCAGCGTGACACGATGCTTGGTTGCGGCAAATTCCGCTCTTACCGCCTCCAAAGGTCAGGCAAGGAGAAAATCGCAACGAGGCGCAATCTTGGCGCCGATCGCTTGACTGGCCAGACCGGCCCGCACCGCAGTTGTCGGCAATAATTCTGCGCCGGCCCAAAGCAGCAACTTTCGGCCTGCCTCGGATTGACGGCATCGTTATTCTCGCGGGAGCGGCAGCCTTAGTTGCGCAGGCCGACCGACGCGTCCGCTGCATGCGGAATATGATTTGGCAGAACGTCGGAAGCGTTTGCCAAGGACTTGATCAACGTCAGCACGGACTGGCGAATGCTGGGATCATTGATCTTCATGAACGCCTTGTTGAGGCTGAGGCCTTCTTTCGATGTCAGGAAGTCCGACAGATCTTCCAGACCATTGATCGCGCCGAGGCCATCGGTGTTCAGCGGCTGCGAATTATCCTGCTGGAAGAAGAAGGCAACCGGTACCGCCAGCACGCCGGCAATCGCCTGCAGCCGGCTGGCGCCGATGCGATTGGTGCCCTTTTCGTATTTCTGCACCTGCTGAAACGTCACGCCGATCTGTTCGGCAAGCCGCTCCTGACTCATGCCAAGCATGAGACGGCGCGTGCGCACGCGAGAGCCAACATAGGCATCGATCGGATTCGGTACTTTTGCACTCACGGCGCAATCTCCTTATCACTTAGGGGCTGGTGGAAACACCATGCTCGTACCCTTCTCGGGAAGGGACGCGTCCTTCATCTGCCCGCAAAATGTGCGTTAAATATGAGTGTAACTCAACTAAAAGTCTTTTGCTGCAAAGTTCATAATCCGCCCCCGCATAAACCTCAGAAAAGCTGATTCGCGTCAATGCGGATTGAAAATGGAGGATGGCTTGCAATTGTAGACGGGGCAGAGCGGGTTATCCCTGGTGGGAACATAAGCGCGGCTGGCATAGTCGGAGATGCCGCATTGCCCGCGGCCGGCCACATAGCGGTCGTACAGAACGGGGCCGCCTCGGGACGAAGGATAGCGCAATATTACCGCCCGTTCGGCTGCGACAAGCTGCTGCACCGATGCGCAGGTCTTGCCGAGCGACTCGTAGCGGGAAATCGCCCATGCCGGCCCGGCTACCGTGATCGTCATCAGGACAAGGGCTGCGGCAATGGTCCTCATCGGTGATCCCTCCCAGCGAAAGCGTTCCATCTTAGATAGTCGCGATGCGGGAAATGCCAAGGTGGAGGAATGCTCCCCGTTGTGTGGAAATCGGGCGTTCCGTCGCCGCTGCGGAAAACCGCAGACATTCGAAGCCAACAGGCGATAGCCAAGAACTTGCTTTCAGTTCAATGAAAGGTTGGGCGTGCATGTCTCTCCTGCTTCAGGAGGAAGCGCGTGCCGTGCCGTTGTCAATCGGCGCCGGTACACAATTGGAGAGGAGAACTTCATGCGTGCATCCAGCATTCTTAGATATTCGACGGCTTTTTCCATTGCGATAGCCGCAGCCGGATTTGCTGCCACTGCCGCCAACGCCGCTGACAAGATTTCCATCATGGTGGGCGGTTACGAAAAGCAGATCTATCTGCCGGCAAAGCTTACCGAAGGGCTCGGCTATTTCAAGGAGCAGGGGCTTAACGTCGAACTTCTCAACGAGCCGGCCGGCGTCGATGCGGAAAACGAAATGCTCGCAGGCGCCGTCCAGGGCGTCGTCGGCTTCTACGACCATTGCATCGACCTTCAGGGCAAGGGCAAGTTCGTCGAATCCGTCGTGCAGTTCAGCCAGGCGCCTGGCGAAGTCGAGCTGGTGTCGGCCAAGCATCCGGAAATCAAATCTCCCGCTGACTTCAAGGGCAAGAGCCTCGGCGTCACCGGCCTTGGTTCCTCGACCAACTTCCTGACGCAGTATCTGGCCATCAAGGCCGGCCTGAAGCTGGGGGAATTCACCTCCGTTCCGGTTGGTGCCGGCCAGACCTTTATCGCCGCCATGCAACAGGATGCCATTCAGGCCGGCATGACGACGGAGCCGACAGTCTCGCGTCTCCTGAAGACCGGCGAAGCCAAGGTTCTCATCGATATGCGCACGATGGCCGGGACGAGGGCCGCCCTGGGTGGAACCTATCCCGCTGCGTCTCTTTATATGCAGGAGTCGTGGGTCAAGGATCACAAGGATGAGGTGCAGAAGCTTGCGAATGCTTTCGTCAAGACGCTGCATTTCATCAACACGCATTCAGCCGCCGAGATCGCCGACAAGATGCCGAAAGACTTCTATGTCGGCGACAAGGAAGGCTATGTGAAGGCGCTTGAAAACGGCAAGGCGATGTTCACGCCCGATGGCGTGATGCCGGAAGACGGTCCGAAAACCGTTCTTGCCGTGCTTTCCGAGTTCTCCAAGAACGTGCAGGGCAAGGCGATCGATCTGTCGAAGACCTACACGACGGAATTCGTCAAAAACGCCAAATAGTGCGCCGTAGCATTTCCGGCGCCGGCGGCATATCGAGCCGCCGGCGTCCGCGTTAATAAAATCGCAATGTTCCCTCGCAGGGTTGCGCACTGAAAGCTGACTGAAAGGTTGCCCGCGCTAGTCTCGTTGAGCTTCGTGGAGGAAGCGCCTTTCCAGAGCGTCGTGTGGCGCAAGAATAAAACAGGAGGAGACATTGATGCGTCCATCGCGCACGTTTTTTCATACCGTAGCCCTTTCCCTCGTCATGACAGCTGCTTCCCTTGCAGCCACGGCCGCCAATGCTGCCGACAAGATTTCCATCATGGTGGGCGGCTACGAAAAGCAGATCTATCTGCCGGCCAAGCTTGCCGAAGGGCTTGGTTACTTCAAGGATGAAGGTCTCGAGGTCGAGCTTCTCAACGAATCCGCCGGCGTCGACGCCGAAAACCAGCTGCTGGCAGGCGCCGTTCAGGGCGTCGTCGGTTTCTACGACCACTGCGTCGACCTGCAAGCCAAGGGCAAGTTCATCAAATCGGTCGTGCAGTTCAGTCAGGCACCCGGCGAAGTCGAGCTGGTTTCGGCCAAATATCCCGATATCAAGTCCTTCGCCGACCTGAAGGGCAAGCGCGCCGGCGTCACCGGCCTCGGCTCGTCGACGAACTTCCTGACGCTTTACATGGCGTCGAAGGCAGGCCTCTCGCCGGCTGACATCACGCCTGTTCCGGTCGGCGCCGGTCAGACTTTCATCGCCGCCATGCAGCAGGACGCCATCCAGGTGGGCATGACCACCGAGCCGACGATTTCGCGACTGCTCAAGACCGGCGAAGCGAAGATCCTCGTCGATCTGCGCACGCTGAAGGGCACCGAAGAGGCGCTTGGCGGTACCTATCCGGCGGCCTCGCTCTATATGGATGCCGCATGGGTCGACGCTCATAAGGAAGAAGTGCAGAAGCTCGCGAACGCTTTCGTCAAGACGCTGCGCTTCATCCATACGCATTCCGCCGCTGAAATTGCCGAGAAGATGCCGAAGGACTTCTACGTCGGTGACAAGGACGGCTACATCAAGGCTCTCGACGCCGGCAAGGAAATGTTCACCGCCGACGGCGTGATGCCGGAAGATGGTCCGAAGACCGTTCTCGCCGTGCTCTCGCAGTTCTCCAAGAACGTCAAGGGCAAGACGATCGACCTGTCGAAGACCTACACGACGGAATTCGTGAAGAACGTCAAGTAAACAGTCAGAACGCCGCTTCCGGCCAGTTTTCAGGCAGGTTCCGGAAGCGGCAGTTCAAGAGACTTTGCAGTTCCACTGGGCTTTGCGTGCACGCCCTGAAGGCACGCGTCAGGATCAGCACCATGCAACAGGATGAAAGCCGCACCCCGGCGATAGAGCTCATCAATGTCAGCCGCCGTTTCGTATCGCCGACCGGCAAGTCGCTGACCGCACTGCGCGATTTCAACATGACCGTCGAGCGCGGCGAATTCGTCGCCGTTGTCGGGCCGACGGGCTGCGGCAAGTCGACGACGCTCAACCTCGTCACCGGCCTTGCCAAGCCGAGCGCCGGCGAAGTCCGCCTGATGGTGGCCCGGTCAACGGCATCGACCGGCGCGTCGGCTTCGCCTTCCAGACGGATGCGCTCTTCCCCTGGCAGAATGTTATCGAAAACGTCATGGCCGGCCCGCTGTTCCGCGGCAAGTCGAAGGCCGAGGCCGAGAAGATGGCCAAGGACTGGCTTGCCCGTGTCGGTCTTTCCAAGTTTCTGCATCACTATCCGCATCAGCTCTCGGGCGGCATGCGCAAGCGCGTCTCGCTGGCGCAGACCTTCATCAACGAGCCGGAAATCCTGCTGATGGACGAGCCCTTCTCGGCGCTCGACGTGCAGACCCGCACGGTCATGCATGAAGAACTGCTGAAGCTCTGGGCCGAACGCCAGGCTTCCGTCGTCTTCGTGACGCACGATCTCGAAGAAGCCGTTGCGCTCGCCGACAAGGTCTATGTGCTGACGGCCGGCCCGGCGACGGTCAAATCGGTCTACACGATCGACCTGCCGCGCCCGCGCGTCGTCTCGGAGATCCGCTACGAGCAGAACTTCATCGATTATTGCAAGACGATCTGGGACGACCTGCGTGAAGAGGTCGAAACCAGCTATCGCCGTGCCGCGGAAGCGGCATAAGGGAGGATTGATCATGGCAAATACAGCTCTCGAAGCAGGCAATGCTCCGATCTTCCGCGCCGGCACCTCGGACGCGGAAATCGAAGCCGCAGCGCTGAAGGCGCTCGCTCATCGCAAGTATGTCGTCAAGGCATGGCAGATCGGCATTTTGCTTGCCATCCTCGGCATCTGGCAGCTCGCCTCCGACCTGCACTGGATCGATCCGTTCTTCTATTCGAGCCCATACGGGATCGCACTGCGCCTCTGGGAGTGGATCACCGAGGGCACCGAGAGCGGCTCGCTCTGGTATCACCTCGGCGTCACCATGGAAGAAGCTCTGATCGGCTTCATCATCGGCTCGGTGACCGGCGTCCTTGTCGGCGTCGCCCTTGGCCGCAACAAGCTGGCTTCCGACATCCTCTCGATCTACATCAAGGCGATCAACTCGATCCCGCGCGTCGTTCTCGCGCCGATTTTCGTAATGATCATGGGTCTCGGCCTGGCGTCGAAGGTGGCGCTGGCCTTTATCATGGTGTTCTTCGTCGTGTTCGCCAATGCCTTCCAGGGCGTTCGCGAAGCCGACCGCAACATGATCGCCAATGCCCGCATTCTCGGCGCTTCCAACTGGCGGGTGACCCGCAACGTCATCCTGCCGTCAGCAATGAGCTGGATTTTTGCAAGCCTGCATATCTCCTTCTCCTTCGCCATCATCGGCGCGATCGTTGGCGAGTTCGTGGGATCGCTGGCCGGCATCGGCTACCTGATCTCGATCGCCAAGGGCACCTATGATGCCGCCGGCCTCTATGCCGCGATCATCCTGGTGATGGTCGTCACGCTCGGCGCCGAATATGTGATGACGCTCATCGAAAACCGCATCACCCGCTGGCGTCCGCAGCAGAGCCTCGACACGCACTAAACGTTGATTTTCTGGTACCTCCCAAGGCCAGGGGCCGGGCGTTTCGCCCGGCCTTTTTTGTTGTCGGGTACAAGGAGCTCCCTCTCCCCGCTTGCGGGGAGAGGGCTGGGGTGAGGGGCCGCGGACTATCGATTTGAGGATGAGTAGCGATTGGTTTTGCTGCAAGCGTCGCTGGCAAGATATTTCTATAAGTTTCGCGAACAGCCCCTCACCCTAACCCTCTCCCCGCGCGCGGGGAGAGGGGACTATCTCGCAACAGCCGCACTTCACCACGCTCAAACAGCCGGCAGCCGCACGCGGACCAGCAGGCCGCCACCCGTCGCCTCGCCAAGCGTGACAGAGCCGCCGGCGCCGTCGACGACTTCGCGGACGATGGCGAGACCGAGGCCACTTCCCTCTGGCTCCGTGCCTATGATGCGATAGAAGCGCTCGAAGACCTGGGCGCGTTCCGCTTCGGGGATGCCAGGGCCGTTGTCCTCGACCCATAGCAGGGCGGTATCGCCGTCGCGGCCGACGCCGACCGTCACGCGACCGCCCGCCTGCGTGTAGCGCAGTGCATTATCGACGAGATTGACCAGCATTTCACGCAGCATGGTGCCGTCGCCCTCGATATGAACCGCCGTATCATCCGCCTCGAGCCCGAGATCGATATTCCGGCGCAGGGCTTCCTCGGCGAGGGTTTCCAGCACACGCCGGGCGGTTTCCGCCAGATCTATGGTGTCGTTTCGCGGTCGGCGGCTGCCGGGTTCGGCACGCGAGAGTGTCAGAAGCTGGCTCGCAAGCCGCGTTACCTGCCGCGTGCTCGAACGTAATGCGGTCAGCGCCTCGTCACGCCTGTTATTGTCCGTTTCGCGTGCAGCAAAACTTGCCTGGGTCGAGATCAGGGCAAGCGGTGTCCGCAGTTGATGAGCGGCGTTCGAGACGAAGCGGCGCTGCGCCGCCATCTGGTTCTGCACCCGCTCCATGTGATCATTGAGGGCGTGGACGAGCGGCCGAAGCTCGTTCTGCACCATGTGAGGGTCCAGCGGATCGAGACGCTGGCGGCCACGCTCGCGCACGGCGTCGCGCAGGCGCAGCACGGGCGCAAGTCCGCGCTGCAGGCCGATGATGGTGACGAGCCCGGCAAGCAGGACAAGCGCGAGCTGCTTGGTGAAATCGGACAGCCACAGCCTGCGGCGCATGGCATATTGGCTGTTATGAGTAACAGCAACGGCGACGGAAATCGTGCTGTCCTGATCAAGGCCAACAACCGGGTGGCTCAGCGTGAGTACACGCACGCCGTCGGTCCGAAACGTCATGTCCTCGCCGATCAGATCCCGCTTCGGCCGTGGCAGGTCGGGAAAACCGGCGATGAGGCTCCCCCATGCCGTGACCACCTGATAAAAAACGCGGTCGCCATAGCCGGTATCGAACATTTCCAGCGCAGCCGGGGGAATATCGATCTGCACGGTGCCGCTTCCGTCGACATGCGTCGCTTCCGCGATGACGCGGGCGGAGGCGAGCAGCGTACGGTCGGTGACAAGATCGGCCGTCGCATCGGCGGAACGGAAGCTTAGATAAAGGTTGATGCAGATCGCGCCGATCAGGGTCAATACGACCCAGGCAAACAGCTGCGCGCGAAGACTGCTCGCTACCCCGCCGAGGGCGCGGCTTACAAGGCCTTTGGGTGGTGCAGCCTCATCATTGCGCATGGCGAAGGAGATAACCCAGGCCGCGCAGCGTCGCGATCTGCACGGAGCTGCCTTCGAGCTTCTTGCGGACGCGATGCACATAGATCTCGATGGCGCTGGTGTCGGCGAGATCGTCGAAGCCGAAGACGCTTTCCGAGAGCGTCGCCTTTGTAACGGTCGTGCCTGCCTTCATGATCAGGTGTTCGAGCACCGCGTGCTCGCGCGGTGTCAGCGCCAGGGATTCTCCGGCCAGAGAGAATTGCCGAGTGCCGCCATCGAACACCAGATCACCGACGGCGATCTCCGGAGCGGCGCGGTCGTGGCCGCGGCGGACCGCCGCGCGTATGCGCGCTTCGAGCTCGGCAATTTCGAAAGGTTTCGCCAGATAATCGTCGGCGCCGCTGTCGAGGCCGGCAACGCGGCCGTCGAGGCTGGCATTGGCGGTCAGGATGATGACCGGCACTTTGTTGCCGCTCTGGCGCAGTCGCTTCAGCAGAGTCAGCCCGTCCATCTTCGGCAGCGACAGATCGAGGATGACGATGGCGTAAGCTGCGACTTTCAGCATGTGCTCGGCATCTTCGCCGTCATAGGCAATATCGACGACATACTGCGCCTGACGCAGCGCCTTGCCGAGCCAGGACGCCAGTTCGCGGTTGTCTTCGACGATCAGGAGCCTCATGGCGCGACTATACAGCAAGTGTCGGATATGGCGAATATTTCCGGCGGTTTTCCAGCCTGTACGTCATCGGTTGGCGAGCCGCAAACCCATCTCCCGGACCTCTCGCAAATAGACCTTGCGCGCATAGGGCGGGGTCAGATTGTGATCGGCTTCGGGAATGACGGTGAGGCGTATGTCCGGAAAATGCTTTAATCCGACACCGTTCTCGCCGAACTCGTCATGCAGATGATCGAGCCCGATATCGTGGGCGCTGTAGATCAGGGACATATCGACGCCACGCTTGGCAAGCGTGCGGAAACCACCCAGCACTGGTCCTTGAGCCGCAGCGAAGATGGGCAACGCACCGAGCAGGTGGCGTACCGTTCGTATCGCCCGCCGACCGAGCCCGGTCGCCATATTGCATATGGCGCTCCTTGCATCGACTTGGCCGCCGAAGAGCCGCTTCAGCGTTTCCATCTGCAGGAGTTTGCGCCCATAGGTTTCCAGCGATCGGGGAGCAAAGCGCAGGGCTTCATCGACCGATCGGCTCTCGTCCCAATGGAAGCTGTAGGGATTGACGGTGATGAGGCCGCGGCAGCGCGTATCGCGCAATGCTGCCTGAAAGGCGAGATAGCCACCGCTGCAACGCCCGACCACATAGGTTGGTAGTAGAGCCCGTCTCTCCAGCAGGTCCAGTGCCTCTGCGACATCGAGATGCTGTTCGCGGGAATAGAGCACCTGCTCGGGGGCGCCGGAAAGCGGCGGGCTGTCGCCGACATTGGCCGTATCGAAACGCAGCGAGGCAATGCCGTCGCCGGCAAGCGAGCGCGCCATGGTGACCGACATACGACCCCAGCCGGCGTGCCTGTCATAGGCCGTCGTAAGGAGCAGCGCGGTCGCGCCGGTGCGCACACCTTCGGGCTCGCAGAGAATGCCGAACAGGCGGTTGTCCGCGCCGAAACGCAGCGGCGTTTCGCGAAAGCCTTCGCCGATGAGAGGTTCCGCGAGGGGCGGCGTAAGTTCGGTCGATGTGGCCTCACCGGTTTTAGCGGCTACCGACTGCACCCATTCGACTATTTTCCGGCCGGTTTCGGTCGGCATGGTGGCGATGGTCGGGTTCGAGACGAGATCGTCGTAACCTTCGTAGGAAGTTTCAGTGACCTCGGGGCCGAGCGTTTCGAGATGGTGCGCGAAGTCGGAGTCTCCGGGGCGGCCCGGGCGCGTCAGCACCAGGCAATTCGGCGTCGCGAGCCGATCCAGTGCCATGAGGTTCAGCTTCTTCACTGCATCGGCCGCGCTATCGGGCATCCGGAGGCTTGCGACGGTGACGCCCTCCGTCTGGCGCTGCGCTTCGGCAAGCCCCATGCTCTCATCGATCATCTTCGACCAGACGGTCAGTTCGCGAAGATAGGCACGACCTGAGACGACGGGTGCAAGAAAGGCGATGCCGTCGATGCCGGCAAGCCGCTCGGCGAGAGCGGCGGCGATGGTTCCGCCAAGCCCTTGGCTGACGAGGATCAGCCGCTCGCAGCCGGAAAGCGCCTTCAGCTTTGCTGCTGCCGCGAGAGCGGTTTCATGCCACGGCTCCAGACCTTTGCCTTCATCGGTCAGATCTAGCGCATCGCCCGTGCCGGCGTAATCGAAGCGAAGGCTCGATATGCCGATATCGGCGAGATCCTCAGCCAGAATCCGCCAGAACTTGCGGACGCACATCTCCTCGAAACCCCAGGGGCTGAGAAACAAGACAGCGCTACCGCGCGAGGGTGTGACGGCGGAGGTAAACAAGCCGACCGTGCCGGCAAAGGTTACCGGGATGGCTGCGGATCTTGTCTGCCCTTGCTTGCCCTGCTTTTCGGCGGCTCCCCAACCAGCCATGCTAGTCTCCTCACATTCGGCGCGGCGCTAATAGAGCCAGAGCCTGAGTGGCAATCGGATTTATGCGTGCAGGCAATCGCGTCGCGATCTTCTGCATGACATCGATATCTTCGGCTGGAACGGCTTTCAGCAGTCTGAGCGCAATGCCATAGGCCAGCGCGCCGGCGATGATGGCGCCTACGAGGCCTGCGACACCGGTCAGCGCCTGAACGAAACCATAGGCTGCAACCGCGCACACAATGGCAGCAACCGTGACTTTTGCAAGGTTGATGAGCATACCGCGCGTCGATCCTTCGAATTCCATGCGGCGTACCGTCATCAGGCACAGGGCGACAAAGGTGAGCAGGCGAACAAGTGCGGCACCCTCGCCTCCGTAGAAGGGCACGGCGACTGCGCAGCCGACGACCATGACGAAGCTGGCGACGACGCCGATGACGGTGCGTTCGCGCACGCGATCCAGCGAATAGAGATATTGCGTGCAGATCTGCATGAAGACGTAGGGCACGGCAGTCAGGGACAGCAGCGCCACCATGCCGCCGCTCGGCGCAAAGGCTGGGCCGAAGATCGTCACGACAAGTTCCGGCGAGATGGCTGCCAGACCGAAACTCATCGGCAGGGTGATATAGGCAATGCTGCGCGCCACGCCGGCGAAGACCTCGACCGGCAGCTTGTCCGATTCCCTCGCGTGCATCTGCTCGGAATAATAGGGCAAGAGGCTACCGCTCAACTGCACCGGCAGCTGCAGCGCCAGGTTGGCGAGCGACAGGCCGACGGCGTAAAAGCCGACCGCTTCGATGCCCCAGTAACGCTGCAGGAACAAAAGCTCGATGCGGTTGAGGAAGATCGAGCTGTTGATGAGTTCGATCGAGAGAATGAGCGACGAACTGGCGAGAGCGGAAAGGCCGACACCGCAGCTGTTCTTGCGGGCAATCGCGATTCTGAGCGTCGCGATGAACATCGGCAGCTGGCCGATCGCATAGCCGGCAAGTGCGCCGCTGACGCCAAAGAAGATCGCTCCCGCAAGGACGGTAACCAGCTGCAGCGCCGAGCTTATCAAGGTGATACGCAGGAACGCGCTGACCCGCTGTTCGCCGATCAGATAGTTTTTGCTATAGGCGCCAAGAGACTGAAGAACGAAGAAGACGCCTGTTATGGCAATGACTTCAGATGCATCGCCCGCCCAGTGCAAACGCTCCGTATCCCAATAATAGGCGACATAGCCGGCGAGCAGGATGACGGTTGCGAGAATCGTCGGCTGCAGAAGGTAAGCGGCAAAGCCCAGCCGCTCTTCCGTCGAATAGCCGTTTCCCTTCAGCTGCGGCAGGACGCGCAGCAGGGTAACGCCGGCGCCGAGCTCGGCGACGAGCGCGCCTGTTGTCGTCAGCCACAGGGAGAAGGCGATGATGCCGTTGGCCTCCGGGCCAAGCAGACGCGCCGCGATGATCGAACAGGCAAAGCCGGTCGCAAGCAGGGTCAATCCCGCCGCGGCGTTCAAAACCGAATTTGCCATTATGCTCTTCGTCATGAAGATTGACCGTTCCTCAAATTGCCGGAACCTATACACATATCCGGCTCTTCGTGGAGATAGCGTCAGCTCTATTTCATATGCCTTAATATTTAGGGTTTAATGCTGCCATAAGTTCGTTTTTTACTTCGGCTAATATTCTTTCTCTCTGATATTGGCCGCTCCAAGGCTTGTGCGGAGGGTTTCATTGTTCAGCCTCATCGTCTGCACGATCGATCGGTTCGATCAGCTGGAGCGGTTGTTCCATTCGCTGGTGGGGCAGAGTCATAAGGATTTCGAGGTCATCGTCGTCGATCAGAATGCCGACGACCGGCTGCGGGCGCTGATCGACAGCTTCTCCTCTTCCTTCACGATCCGTCACATCCGTTCGCCGAAGGGACTTTCGCGAGCGCGCAACAATGGCGTGGCCGTCGCGGCAGGCGATTACATCTGCTTTCCCGATGATGATTGCTGGTATGAGGCCGATACGCTTTCGATGGCCGCGGCGCTGTTTTCGGTGCATCCCGAGCTTGCGATCGTCACCGGGCGCACGCTCGATGCCGAGGGGCTTGCTTCCGTCAGCCCGACAGGCGAGACGCGGCTGGCGCTGACGCGCTGGAACTATCTGAAGTGCGGCAATTCCAATGGTATCTTCGTGCGCCGCGCCGCATTGGCTGATATCGGCGGCTTCGACGAGAATCTTGGGGTCGGCTCGGAATCGCCGTTCCAGAGCGGCGAGGAGGCGGATTTCCTGCTGCGCGCGCTTGCCGCCGGCAGGCAAGCGATGTTCTTTCCCGAGCTCATCGTCCACCACGATCAAGTCACAAGCGAGTATGGGCCGCGGCAGGTTGAGCGGGCGCGCAAATATGGGCGCGGCTTCGGCGCTCTGATGCGCAAGCAGGCGTTTCCGCTATATTATGTCGGCTACCGGCTGTTTCGTCCCGTCGCCGGCTGGCTGGCGGCGCTGGCGCGTTTCAACGTCGATGCGGCACGCTACAAGCGCGCCTGGCTGATGGGTATTCTGGAAGGTTATGCGGCCTGGCCGCGTTGGCGCAGAGGCTGAGGCGATTTGCCTCTCGGCGTCAGCGCGTCGGCATAGACATCCATGTAGCGTTGGGCGACTTCATTCCAGGCATAGGCGCGGGCGTCCCGCAACAATTCCTGCCGCAGGCTCAGATCGTCGGCCTCTAGGCGCTCGAAGGCTTCGGTCAGCGCATCGGCGGCTGCTTCCGGATTTGCGAAATCTGCGAGCATGAGGGCCGGATGGGTCTCGGCCATCGCCTTGTAGGCCTCATTGGTGTTCAGCACCGGCAGCAATCCGGCGCTCATCGCCTCGATCGCCACCAGGCCGAAGCCTTCATATTCTGAAGCTGAAGCGAAGAGCGAGGCGCGGGCGATGATGTTGCGGATCGAGCCTTCGTCGATCGACACATGCAGAGCAACATTGCGCGCCAGATTGCGGGCGGCAATTTCCTTTTCCATCGTAACACGGTCGAGATCAGACTCGGCGCCGACAATATCGAGGTGCCAGTCGTCATGGCGGGCCGCCAGCACCTTCATGACGTCGAGAAGATGATCGAGCCGTTTGTTGATCGAGAAACGGCCGATGGTGACGACGCGGCGGCGCGCTTCCAGCGCAGCGCAATTTGAAAACTTGCTGACGTCGGCGCCGTTTTCGATCAAGTGCACGCGGCTGTCGGCGATCTGGGAAAAGAGGCGGGCGTCGGACTGGCTGCAACAGATGAGAGAGGCATAGCCGAACGCGGACAGCCGCGTTGCGGTATTGAACCAGACCTTCTTGATGGCTGCATATTTCTGCGTATGGAAGAAGCCGCCATGCGTGGTCGCGACCATGGGGCGTCCATGCAGGAGCTTGCCCCATGCCAGTGCATCGAAGAAGAAGTCGACGGCATGGACATGAATGAGGTCGGCATCGGCCAGATGGCGGAAGACCTTGGGTGCCAACGGATAGCGGCTGGAGCCGGACCAGGGAATGCGGACGATTTCGATGCCGTCGATCGTTTCGCTTTCCGGCAGGTGGCGGCCGGGATCGGAAAACAGGCTGTTGCAGGTGACGACGCGCACGCGATAGCCGCGGGAAACCAGCTGGCGGCAGAGGTTGGCAACGACGTCTTCCAGGCCGCCCTTGTTCGGCAGGAACTGACGCACGACATGCACGATCAGCGGCCCGGCCTGCTTGTTTGCCTGAATATCCGCAACAGCCGATGTCATCGATCCACCCTCGACCCCTATGCCGCGCCATGCACCGGCAATCCGGCGCTGCAGCGCGCCGCCCGTTGATCAGTCGGCAAAGCAGATCATCGGGTCGGTTAAAAAGGGTTTAATCGCAGGCGGAAAGCCGAGCGGTTTCGGGCAAGAGGGTTAATAGCGGGGCGTTAGGTGGCAGAAAGGTCGAGCTTGTCAGGTGAATATGACAATGCTGGACCAGTGTGCCCGGCCCCTCACCCTAACCCTCTCCCCGGATTGCGGGGAGAGGGGACTGCTTCGGCGTTTGCTGCGTCCTTTTTGTTTAGCCCACGAAACTCAATGAACTCCCTCTCCCCGTCAAAACGGGGAGAGGGCTGGGGTGAGGGGCAATTTCCAATGAGACGATGTATTGCGACCCGAAATCCGGATCTCTCAAAACGCTCGGAAGGTTAGCGTCGTCAGCGAGCGGACGATGCCGGGGATATTGGCGATGTGGTCGTTGATGAACTTGCCGATATCCTGCTCTTCGGCAATGTAGACCTTCATCAGGAGGTCGTAGTCGCCGCTGGTGGAATACAGTTCCGAAACCAGCTCCGTCTGGTAGATGGCGTCCGCGACCTCGTAGGTCTTGCCGGGGGCGCATTGGAGCTGAACGAAAATGGGCTTCATGAGAATGTCCTGCTTTTGCCTGCGACCGCAATGGCGGCCGGTTTTTCTCTATCATGGTCGAAAGCGCCCTCGCCATGCAAGTTTTTCTCCAGAGCCGATGATTTTTTGGCATCATGCCATGTCCATCGGATGTCGCTCTTGCCGCTTCCGCAATTTCGAGCATGGCGCTAGATTGGTGCCATTAGCTCTCTCGATTGGACCGATTTCATGCTGAATGACCCGCGCTCCCACGGTCTTTGGGAAAAGACCGCCCCGCTTCCGCCATCAACGAAGCCACTTTCCGGGGAGGTATCCACCGATGTTGTGGTGGTCGGCGGCGGCTATACCGGTCTTTCGACGGCGCTTCACCTGGCGGAAGCCGGCACCAGTGTCGTGCTGCTGGAAGCCAATGAAATCGGCTTTGGCGGGGCGGGGCGCAACGTCGGTCTCATCAATGCCGGCATGTGGGTGATGCCGGACGATCTACCGGGCGAACTCGGCGCCGTCCACGGCGAGCGGCTGCTCGATCTGCTCGGCAATGGGCCGAAGCTGGTGATGGAACTGATCGACAAGCACGGGATCGCCTGCGAGCTTGAGCGCAACGGTACGCTGCATTGCGCCGTCGGGCCGGAGGGGCTGAAGGAAATCGAGGAGCGCGCCCGGCAATGGGAAAAGCGCGGTGCGCCGGTCACCGTGCTGGATGCGCGGGAGACGGAGCGCCGCGTCGGCAGTTCGGCCTATGCGGGGGCACTGCTCGACATGCGCGCCGGCACGCTGCAGCCGCTTGCCTATGCGCGCGGCCTTGCCCATGCCGTGGTCAACGCCGGCGTTACCATTCACACCGGTAGCCGCGTGACATCGACGGAAAGAAGCGGAGCGAAATGGGTGGTTTCGACCGATGGCGGCAAGGTCAGCGCCGACTGGATCGTGGTGGCCACGGACGCTTACAGCACCGGCCCGTGGGAAAAGGTTCGGAACGAACAGGTGCATCTGCCCTATTTCAATTTCGCCACCGTCCCCCTCGGCGACAACTTGCGCAAATCCGTGCTGCCCGGGCGCGAGGGGGCTTGGGATACGAAAGAAGTGCTCTCGTCCTTCCGCATGGATCAGGCCGGCCGGCTCGTTTTCGGCAGCGTCGGTGCGCTGCGCAACACCGGTCTTGCCATTCACAAGAACTGGGCTCGGCGGTCGATCAAAAAGCTGTTTCCGCAGCTCGGCGATATCCCGTTCGAATGCGAATGGTATGGCAAGATCGGCATGACCGACAATGCGCTGCCCCGTTTCCACAAGCTGGATCAGAATGTCGTCGGCTTCTCCGGCTATAATGGCCGCGGCATCGCGCCGGGCACGGTGTTCGGCAAGGTGCTTGCCGGCCATATTCTCGGGCAGATTTCCGAGGCTGATCTGCCGCTGCCGGTGACCGATATCGTCGAGCCGAGCTTCAGGGCGGCAAAGGAAATGTGGTACGAGGCGGGCGCCCAGGCCGCGCATTTCGTCGGCGCCAGAGTCTAAGGCAATTCCGAGAACCAACATTGAGGGAAGAGGAAACAAGATGACCGCGACATCAGATCTTGCTGCCGAAACCAAGGTTATATTGACGGAGCTCGGCGTATCGACCGATCGCTACATCGGCGGAACGCTTGCCGTCACCTCTCCTGTGACCGGCGCCGAAATTGGCCGG
The DNA here is from genome assembly GCF_047041135.1 of Rhizobium sp. WW22. Taxonomy (NCBI): domain Bacteria; kingdom Pseudomonadati; phylum Pseudomonadota; class Alphaproteobacteria; order Hyphomicrobiales; family Rhizobiaceae; genus Rhizobium; species Rhizobium sp. WW22. The sequence goes on along the minus strand of NZ_CP178198.1, from coordinate 3,100,372 downwards.
CTGAAGGAGCATTCGGCCGGTGAGGCGAAGGCGGCAATCGCGGCGGCGCACGCGGCGTTTCTGTCCTGGCGTAATGTGCCGGCGCCGAAGCGCGGCGAGCTGATCCGCCTCCTCGGCGAAGAGCTGCGCGCCGGCAAAGCCGCCCTTGGCCGGCTCGTCTCGATTGAAGTGGGCAAGATCACTTCTGAAGGTCTTGGCGAGGTGCAGGAGATGATCGATATCTGCGACTTCGCTGTGGGACTCTCGCGTCAGCTTTATGGCCTGACCATCGCCACCGAGCGCTCCGAGCACCGGATGATGGAAAGCTGGCATCCGCTTGGCGCGATCGGCATCATCTCGGCCTTCAATTTCCCCGTCGCCGTCTGGTCATGGAATGCGGCGCTTGCCATCGTCTGCGGCAATTCCACCATCTGGAAACCGTCGGAAAAGACGCCGCTGACGGCGCTTGCCGTACAGGCTCTGTTTGAAAAGGCACTGAAGCGCTATGTCGCCGAGGGCGGCGAGGCGCCGGCCAATCTTTCGACGCTGTTGATCGGCGGTCGCGAGCTCGGTGAGCTTTTGGTCGATCATCCGCAGGTGCCGCTGGTCTCGGCAACCGGATCGACCGCCATGGGCCGCGCGGTCGGTCCACGTCTTGCCGGGCGTTTCGCCCGCGCCATCCTCGAGCTTGGCGGCAACAATGCCGCGATCGTCTGCCCGACGGCCGATCTCGACCTTACCCTGCGCGGCGTTGCCTTTTCCGCGATGGGTACGGCCGGCCAGCGCTGCACGACGCTGCGCCGACTTTTCGTTCATGACAGCGTCTATGATCAGCTCGTTCCGCGCCTACAGAAGGCCTATGGTTCGGTGACGATCGGCAATCCGCTTGAACCCGGCACTTTGGTCGGCCCGCTGATCGACAAACATGCTTTCGACGGCATGCAGGCAGCGCTTGCCGCTGCAAAGGCGGCCCGCGGAAAGGTCACCGGCGGCGAACGCGTCGAAAACGGTTCAGCCGATGCCTTCTATGTTCGCCCGGCTCTCGTCGAAATGCCGGAGCAGACCGGTCCCGTCGAGCAGGAAACCTTCGCGCCGATTCTCTATGTGATGAAATACAGCGATTTCGATAAAGCGCTGGCGCTGCATAATGCCGTGCCGCAGGGTCTGTCCTCCTCCATCTTCACCAATGACATGCGCGAGGCCGAGACGTTTGTGTCCGCGCGCGGCTCGGATTGCGGCATTGCCAACGTCAATCTCGGCCCCTCTGGCGCCGAGATCGGCGGCGCATTCGGCGGTGAGAAGGAAACCGGCGGCGGCCGCGAGTCCGGCTCGGATGCCTGGAAGGCCTATATGCGCCGGGCGACCAACACGATCAATTACGGCCGCACGCTGCCGCTGGCGCAGGGCGTCAAGTTCGAGGTGGCGTAATGGCACTTTGCTGCGTTGCGATGGGGCGGATGAGGGCGTAGAAGGTCCTTACCCCCTCATCTTGTTCAGGAACTTGTCTCATGCACCTGTCGCTTGCCGAAGCCGAAACGCTTGTTGTGGCGGCTCTGCGGCGAAACAAGGTGAGTGATGCGAATGCCCGCTCGGTGGCGGTTGCGCTCGTCGCGGCGGAGGCCGCCGGGCAGAGTGGTCATGGGCTGCGGCGCGTGCCTGCCTATGCCGGACAGGCCAAGGTTGGTAAGGTCGATGGCTTCGCTCAACCGCAGCTCAGCCGGCCTTCTCCTGCCGTGCTGCGCATCGATGCCGGCAACGGCTATGCCTATCCCGCGCTCGACCTTGCCGTTGCCGAGCTTCCGGCTGTCGCCCGCGAGCAGGGTATTGCACTTGCAGCCATCAGCCGTTCGCATCATGCTGGCGTCATGGGCCTGACGGTCGAGCGTTTTGCCGATCAAGGGCTGGTGGCGCTGATGGTCGCCAATGCGCCGGCCTCTATGGCGCCCTGGGGCGGCAAGACGCCTGTTTTCGGTACCAACCCGATCGCTTTCGCCGCACCGCTTCCTGGCGACGAGCCTGTTGTCATCGACCTCGCGCTGTCCAAGGTGGCGCGCGGAAAGGTGATGGCGGCGCGGCAGCAGGGCGCTTCGATCCCCGCGGACTGGGCTTTCGATCGCGAGGGCAGGCCGACCACGGATGCCGAAGAGGCTCTGGCCGGGACGATGGTCCCGGCCGGCGATGTCAAGGGTGCGGCACTTGCCTTCATGGTCGAAATTCTGGCGGCTGGCCTGACCGGCGCCAACTACGCTTTCGAGGCTTCCTCGCTCTTCGACGACAAAGGCGCTCCGCCGGCACTCGGGCACACAATCATTGCCATCAATCCGGAGGCGACGAGTGCGGTGGATACGGCACTACGGCTGGCCTTGCTGGCAGGAGAAATCACCCGCGATCCGAATGTTCGCCTGCCCGGCCGGCGCGGGCAAAGCGCACGGCGTCTTGCGCTAAGCGAGGGTATCGATGTCGAGGACGAAGTGATTGCCGCGATAAAGAGGCTTTGAGGGGCTGAGATGATGGTCGGGTGAGTATGTCTTTGTCGTGCACTCAGACACGGGCCCCTCACCCTAGCCCTCGCCCCGCCTGCGGGGAGAGGGCTAGGGTGAGGGGCCAGACAGGCATTGGCTGTGTTGACAGAGACATTTGATGGCCACCGCGATCGGCAGATCAAGCGATGGCAGGCTTTGCCTTCTTTTCGTCCAGCCAGCCGCCGGTGAAGCCGGCGCGTTCGAGGCCGGTGCGGAGGATCGGAGATTGCCGCATCAGGTCCCAGATCATGCCGGTACGAGCGTTTTCGATCATCATGACCAGCAGCCCCTGGTCGATCGCCACCGAGCGGTCGTCCACCCATCCTTCCGGGCCGGGTCCTTTCACGCTCGGATTGAAGCCGCCAGGGAAGCGGCCGTCGAGCAGCAGGTTGGGATAGGTCGAAAGCAGCGCCCGCGTGCCATCGAGCGCCGCTTCGCGGTCGAACGGCAGGCAGGATAGCGGTCCCCATGGAGCGATGGTGCCGTCATCAGGACCCAGCGGCGCGCCGCGGGCGGCATAGCCGAAGACTTTCGGGGCATAGCGCAGGCTATGTTTGGTGCCAGTCGGATTCGGGCCGTCACAGGCGGAAAGGCCCCAGATGTCCTTCGTATAGCCGACGAAATGGCCGGGATTGCGCTCGGTGTAATCGCGCTGCACCGCAATTGCCGCCTGGGTATTGCGGAAGTAATCCGTGTCCTTGTCGGCGACGTGCTTGTCGCGGATGTCACGGAAATCGATCCAGGCATGCGAGAAGAGGTGGATGAACAGCGGCCCGGCATAGAGAAAGGGCGCGTCCTTGAACATCATCCAAGTATAGGTCGAGGCAAAGGCGTCGTAGCTGGAGGATGGGATCGCATGTGTCGGCGAGGCGAGCGCCAGCAAATAGAGGAAAATCGCCTCGTCATAGCCCTGGTAGCGCCAGCGCAGGAAGCCGCTGGCCGGTTTCCAGCCCATGCTGATGGTCTGGCCCTTGTTCAAGGCCCAATGCCAGTCGCAACGCTCATAGAGAAATTTCGCCTGCTTGCGGAGATCGCGCTCGACCTGGCTGTTTCCGGTGAAATAGGCGGCGGCTGTCAAGACGCCGAGCAGCAGCAGACCGGTATCGATGGTCGAAAGCTCGCTGTTCCAGGCGCGCTTGCCGGTTTCCATGTAAAGGAAGTGATAATAGAAACCGCGATGGCCGGTGGCGCCGCGTTCGGTGCCCTGCTGGCTGTTGGCAAAGAAATCGAGGGCGGCCAACACCCGTTTTGCCGCATCGGCGCGGCTGATCCAGCCGCGCTCGACGGCCACCGGATAACTCGATAGCGCGAAGCCGACGGCGGCAATGCTGCAATGGCTCGTCTTGATCGACGTATCCGCCACCAGTCCGTTTTCCGGATTGGTATAGAGCATGAAATAGTCGAACGCCGAGCGTTGCAATTGGTCGATCAGCGCGTCGTCGGTTTCGTTTACCTGCTGCAGCATCTTCTATCCATCTCCTCGATGCTCCCATTCCCTGCTGAACATGGGAGCTTGGATAGTTGCAAATCAAAGATGATTAACGATGACATACTTTTGTGGAGGATTCTTTAATATCAGTGGGTTGTTGAGGTAGTCATCCCCAACATCGAGAGGCTGGAGATGCCCTTTCCAGGCGATTTTCGCGGAGATCGCTAGCAAAAGTGGAGGAATAGCTAATGGTACGAGCGCAGTCGGCGAGGGCGAAGCATCGATAGTTCAGTGATTCGCGTCAATGAAATGGCTTTAGCCGAGGGCAGTTTCCAGCCTGTGCTTCAGCCGCGCCAAGGTTCTGCCAAATACCGTCTCATCTTCAAGGGCTCTGGCAAGCGTCAACGCGCCCTGAATGCCGATGACAGCTTCTTCAGCGAGCATTTTCGCCTCGGCACCCGGCACGCCGCCCCTGAGCAAAGCGCCACAAAGCGCCTCGATCCAATGATGAAAGTAGCCTCGGATGGCGGTGGAAAAGCGGTCGCGTGTTTCGTCCAGCGCAAAGGCGCCGATCAGGCAGACGCGGTGGCCGGAGCGGAAATAGCTATCCGTTGTCTCCCACATGCGGGCGATGGCGGCACGCGGCTCTTCCTCTTCGAGCGGCCTGAACATTTCCGTGACGAACCATGCGTCGATATTGGCCATGACCTCGGCGGCCATCTGTTCCTTGCCGCCCGGAAAGAAGTGATAGAGGCTGCCCTTGGACAGTTTGGTACGGGCGGTGATTTCGCTCATCGACGCGCCCTCGTAGCCGAGCTCGCGAAAGACTTCGGCAACGAGGGCAATGGCATCGGATTTTTCGAAGACGCTGCGCACCATCTTAAAGGCCGAGGTCGGAGAGGCCCGGATGATCGTCCGGCCGGCGGCCGAGCGGCCAGTGGAATTTCCGGTCCTCTTCCCTGATGGGCATGTCGTTGATGGAGGCGAAACGGCGTTGCATCAGGCCGTCAGCGTCGAATTCCCAGTTCTCGTTGCCGTATGAGCGGAACCAATGGCCGCTGTCGTCATGCCATTCATAGGCAAAGCGCACAGCGATGCGATTGCCCTCGAAGGCCCAGAGTTCCTTGATCAGCCGATAATCCAGTTCGCGTGCCCATTTGCGCGTCAGGAATTCGACGATTTCCCTGCGACCGCGGGGGAATTCGGCACGGTTCCGCCACTGGCTGTCCTCCGTGTAGACTTTGGAGACACGCTCCGGATCGCGGCTGTTCCACCCGTCCTCGGCCATGCGGACCTTGGCGATTGCGGTTTCGGCGGTGAAAGGCGGGGCGAGAGGGGTCGGCATGGTGTACTCCTTTTAAACCGATTTGTCGGTTATAGACCGATCGGTTTAGAAGATCAAGTGCCGTGATATGCCGGGTGATGGACTCAATGGGCGAATTTTCGTGCTCCGGCGACGCAGGCGACGACGGCGAGAGTCACTATGAGCATCGACCAGCTGACACTTTCCTTGAGGAGGGCTGCGGCGAGCCCGAAGCCGAAGAAGGGCTGCAGGAATTGCAGCTGGCCGACGGCTGCGATACCGCCCTGGGCGAGCCCGCGATACCAGAAGATAAAGCCAATCAGCATGCTGAAAAGCGAAACATAGATCAGGCCGAGCCAGGCAGGACCGCCGATGCCGTCAATGCTGTGCGGCATGGTCATGATGCAGAGCGCGATAGTGACGGGCAGGGACAGGACGAGAGCCCAGCAGATGACCTGCCAGCCGCCCAGCCGGCGTGAGAGCACGGCACCTTCGGCATAGCCAAGGCCACAGACGATCACGGCTGCAAGCATCAGGAGATCGCCGACCGGCGAGGCCGATACGCCCTGCGCCAGCGCGTAGCTGCAGACCAGCGCACTGCCGAGGATGGAGAATATCCAGAAGGCCGGGCGCGGCCGCTCGCCGCCACGCAGCACGCCGAATATCGCGGTCGCTAGCGGCAGCAGGCCGATGAAGACGATCGAATGGGCTGATGTGACATGCTTCAGCGCCAATGCCGTCAAGAGCGGAAAGCCGACGACGCAGCCGAGGGCGACGATGACGAGCGAGGTGATGTCGCCGCGGGTCGGACGCTTCTCACGAAAAGTGAGCAGCAGGCCAAGACCCAGAAGGCCGGCGATTACGGCTCGGGCAACGGTCAGGAACAGAGGGTCGAAATCCATCACGGCCACCCGCGTCGCCGGCAGAGAGCCGCTGAAGATCACTACTCCCGTCAAACCGTAGATCCATCCTGTCGTCGTCTTGTCCATGGCGCATGCTCCTTCGTGATATTCGCGGGTATCGGCGTATTTGTCTGGCCGAACCAGAGACGGTGCAGTACAATCTGTGAAAACTGTTATGGTTGAAGGTGCAGTACGGATGGATAATCTCTCGATGACCGGCGCTGCCGGCACGACCCGGATCGAAGGCGTGATGGCGGCGATATCAGAGCGCATCGCTGGGCGCAGCCTTGTACCCGGTGCTCGGCTTCCCTCCGTGCGCAGTTTTGCCAAGACGATGCAGGTGTCGGTTTCGACCGTTGTGGAGGCCTATGAACGGCTTGCGGCCGAGGGTGTGATCCGCTCGCGGCCGGGATCCGGCTTCTATGTCTGCGGGCCGCTGCCGCCCTTGTCGCTCTCCGAAACGGGAGCGAAATCGGGCCGCAATGTCGATCCGCTGTGGATCTCGCGGCAATCGCTCGAAGTCGGCGACGACGCGCTGAAACCGGGCTGCGGCTGGCTGCCGCCTTCATGGCTGCCGCAGGCGGCCCTGCGCAAGGCGATGCGAACGCTGGCACGCGGCGATATCGGAGTGCTTGCGAACTACGGGACACCGCTCGGCCTGCCGCCATTGCGGCAGCTGCTCGCCCGCCGCCTGGGCGAACATGGAATCAACGTGCCCCCGGATCAGATCATGCTGACGGAATCGGGCACGCAGGCGATCGATCTTCTCTGCCGATTCCTGCTGGAACCCGGCGATACCGTCGTGGTCGACGATCCCTGCTACTTCAATTTCCATGCCCTGCTGCGCGCGCATCGCGCCAAAGTCGTTTCCGTGCCTTTCACACCGACTGGGCCGGATGTCGAGCTGTTCGGCCAAGTGCTCGAACGGTACAAGCCGCGGCTCTACATTACCAATTCCGCCATTCACAATCCGACCGGTGCGGCGCTTTCCCCCGTCACGGCGCATCGGCTGCTGAAGCTGGCGGATGCTTCCGGGCTCATCATCATCGAGGATGATATTTTCGCCGATTTCGAGCAGGTGCCGGCGCCGCGTCTGGCCGCCTATGACGGATTGGACCGGGTGATCCATATCGGCAGTTTCTCGAAAACGCTTTCGGCCTCCATCCGCTGCGGCTTCATCGCCGCCAAGCCCGAGTGGATCGACGATCTCGTCGATCTCAAGGTCGCCAGCAGCTTCAGCTGCGGGCAAGTGTCGGCCGAGCTCGTCTATCTCGCGCTGAAGGATGGAAGTTATCGCAAGCATGTCGAGGCGCTGCGCGTCCGGCTTGCAAAGGCGATGGATGAGGTTGCGGCCCGGCTGGAAGCGATCGGTATCGTCCCGTGGCTCAAGCCGCATGCGGGCATGTTTCTCTGGTGCAGGCTTCCGGAAGGGCTTGATGCCGCCGACCTTGCCCGTGCTTGCCTCGCGGAAGGGGTCGTCCTCGCCCCGGGCAATGTTTTCAGCCTGTCGGAGACAGCGGGCCGTTTCATGCGGTTCAACGTTGCACAATCGGCCGATCCCCGGATCTTCGACGTGCTGGAAGCGTCCATGCGAAAGCTGCGGGCGATACGCAAGGATGCCGCTGCGAGCGGCCTTACGGCAGCCCAGAGGTTTACCGGCGACACGAGCATGTCCTGACCGGCGGGTTTCCACCGTGGCGGCCGCTCCTGTCGCCGGCTTGACCCTATTTGGCGAAGAGACTGCTGATGTCGGCGAAAGCCTTCATCTCGATGGCATTGCCGCTCGGGTCCTTGAAGAACATGGTCGCCTGTTCTCCCGGCTCGCCCCGGAAGCGGATATAGGGCTTGATGACGAATTCGATGTTGGCTTTCGTCAGCTTCTCGGCGGCTGCCTCCCATTCCTCCATCGACAGAACGACGCCGAAATGGCGTACCGGAACGCCATGGCCATCGACGGCATTGGCTGCCACGTCGGTCGTTTCACCCGGCGCCAGATGGGCGACAATCTGATGGCCGTAAAAGTTGAAATCGATCCAATCAGGCGAACTGCGACCTTCGGGGCAACCGAGAAGGCCGCCATAGAAGGTTCTCGCCGCGGCGAGATCGTTGACGGGAAATGCGAGGTGGAAGGGATGAAGCGGTGCTGCGCTCATGATCGTCTCCTAGAAGCGAATTGATGCAGCAATGAATAAGATACATTTTTCTCTATGAAAAACGGTATATTGTGATGTTGAGATACAGGAAAATTTATGAATCATGATTGCGGAACTTCAAACTCTTGTGGCTATCGCCCGCTTTGGAACGTTTGCTGCGGCAGGAGATCGGATCGGCCTGACGCAGGCCGCCGTCAGCGGACAGATGAAGCGGCTCGAGGAAAGGCTTGGCGTTAAATTGTTCGAGCGAACGGGCCGCTCCGCGACACTGAATGCTGCCGGGCTTAGAACGCTCGAGCGCGCCAAGAGCATTATCGCGATGTTCGAGCACATCGCCGATCCCGTCGACGAGGCTTCGGGCGGCGAGCTGCGCGTCGGCGCCATTGCTTCCGTTCAATCGGCGTTGCTTGCCCGCGCTCTCGGCCCCTTCCGTCTGCGATTCGCAAATCATCATCTTCGCGTTGTCCCAGGGGTCTCTCTGCATTTGCTCGACCTGCTCGATGCCGGCGAACTCGATCTTGCCGTGCTCATAGAACCACCCTTCGGTTTGCCCAAGAATCTCATCTGGCGGCCCCTGGTGCGCGAGCCCTACGTGCTTGCGGTTCCCGAAAAGCTGCAGGGCGATGATTGGCGGACGCTGCTGCGCGAGCAGCCCTTCATCCGCTATGATCGCAGCTCTTTCGGAGGGCGGCAGGTCGACCGCTTCCTGCGATCGCATTCGATCGTTCCGCGTGAATCGGTGGAGGTCGACGATATCGCCGGGATTGCCGCATTGGTCGGGCATGGGCTCGGGGTGGCGCTTCTGCCTGTTGTCGACGGCAGCCCTCCTCCGGTGGCGCCGATCCGCATGGTGCCCTTATCCGAACCGGGGTTTTATCGCGAGATAGGGATATTGCAGCCGCAGGAGAGCACGCCAGCTGCAATCTGTCTTGCGGAATGCTTGATGGCGACGCAGCAATGAGGCCATATTCGGCGCAAAACCGTTCCTCCGAGCCGTCTGCAGGAGTGCCGTCTTTTCTTGAAACTCTTGCCAGGCGGAAAATATCCGTCATAGCTTTGCCACATGGTCGCTCCAATTGCGGCTCACATCCGCTTTGGAATACACCGCTATGTGAGGTCGGTCGTGCGCGTTCTGCTTGTTGAAGACGACAATATCCTGGGCTCGTCGCTGAAGAAGGCGCTGGAAAAGCACGCTTACGGCGTCGACTGGATGCGCGACGGCGAATCCGGCCTCGAAGCGGCGGCGCATTCGCATTTTGCGGCGATCGTGCTCGATATCAATCTGCCGCAGCTAAGCGGCATGGAGGTGTTGCGGCGTATCCGGCAGCGGGGAAATTCCGTGCCCGTGCTGCTGCTGACGGCGATGGATTCCGTGCGCCAGAAGGTCGAAGGCCTCGACGAGGGCGCCGACGACTATCTGGTCAAGCCGTTCGATCTCGACGAGCTGCTGGCGCGGCTGCGCGCGCTCATCCGCCGGCGTGACGGGCGGACCGAAAGCGTCATCCGCTGCGGCGACGTGGAGGTCGACCCCTCGGCCATGGTGGCTCGCAAAGACAATGTGCAGGTCCATACCACGGCGAAAGAATTTCATCTCCTGAAGCTGCTCATGGAGCGCAGCGGCCGGTACGTGACGAAGAACGATATCGAATATGCGCTCTATGACGCGGAAAACACCGTCGAGAGCAATACGATCGAAGTGACGATCTACAATCTGCGCAAGAAGCTCGGCACCGATTTCATCAAGTCGATCCGCGGCGTCGGCTACATGATCGAGCGATGAACAATTCCACGCTTACCCGCAAGCTGTTTCTGCGCATCGCGCCGGTCGTCGTGGTGACGATCGTCGTGATCGCCGCCTTCGCCTTCAACAGCGCAACGCGGGAAATCAACAATATCTACGATGCCCAGCTCATCGACGATGCCAATGTGATCTGGAGCCTGCTGCGCCGGCCGCTGGAAAAGAATCCGGACCATGGCGCCAAGCAGATCGACGATATCGACTTCAACATGGACAATCAGTTGGCTTTCAACGAAGACGCTGATGACTATGCCGATGCGCATATGTTCCGCGCCTGGGTGGACGGCAATATCCGCTTCTACAGCAGCACCGCCTTCCTCTCCGACGTCCCGCAGCAGAAGGTGGGTTTTACCACGCTGACCTATGGCGGCGACGAATGGCGTGTCTATTCGCTGCCGATCCCGAATACGACCATTGTAATCGAACTCGGCGAAAAGATTGCGCTTCGCGAAACGCTCGTCTCCAACATTCTCCTCAATCTGTTTTTTCCGCTGCTGATGCTGGTGCCGGTCATCGGCTTTCTCATCTGGCTCGGCATCAATAGCGGCCTGCGCACGATTCATGGGCTGGTGCGGCAGATCCGTACAAGATCGCCCGATGATCTCTCGGCTATCCCCGTTGAAGAGCTGCCGCGCGATCTGCTGCCGCTTGGCCGGTCGATCAACCAGCTGCTGGAAAAGCTCGGCCAGTCGCTGACGCTGGAGCGGCGCTTCTCAGATCTTGCTGCGCATCAGCTGCGTACGCCCCAGGCGAGCGTGAAGCTGCTTTTGCGGATGCTCGAAAACAGCGACAGTGATCAGGAGCGGCAGGCGATCGTTTCCGATCTCGTGGCCAGCAACAACCGCACAATTCATCTTATCGAACAGCTGCTGCGGCTCGCCAGGGTCAGTCACCACCCCCTTAATCTCACGTCGATCGAGCTTTATCACTGGATGGCGTCGCTCATTGCCGAGCTCGGCAATATCATCACCAGCCGCGAGCTCGACGTCGTGCTGGAAGGCGATGAGGCGATCCAGGTCAGAACGGATGAGGCGCTGCTGCGCATGCTCGTCACCAATCTGCTCGACAATGCGATCAAATACACGCCTGCGGGAGGGGAAATCAAAGTTTCTATCGCCTCGGAGGATGGCTCTGCCTGCATTTCGATCAGCGACAGCGGCCCCGGCATTCCGCCGCATGAAAGGGAAGCGGTGTTCCAACGCTTCTACCGCCTGCATACGCTGCATACCGAAGGGGCTGGACTTGGGCTTGCCATCGTCGCGGATACTGCAGACCGCCTTTCGGCAACCGTCGATCTCTCTTCGTCCCGTCTGGGTAGCGGTCTCCAGGTCGATTTGAGATTGCCGCTCAGCTAAAACTCACGGCCTCGTCGTTTTTCATTTTCGCATCATTTTCCGCTCATGCCCGGCTCATCTGAGGTTGTTAGACGCAACTTAAGATAAGGCGAAGGGGTGTTTCATGCAGGTGTTTTGCGATTTTGATGGAACCGTATCCATCGAAGACGCGACGGATATGGTGCTAACCCGTTTCGCCGGTTCCGAGTGGGAAGATATCGAGCAGTTGTGGAAGCAGGGGCAGATCGGCTCCGGCGAATGCATGCGCCGGCAGATCGCTCTCATCGAAGCAAATAGAGGCGAGCTCGACCGGTTTCTCGATACGCTGGCGATCGATCCCGGCTTTGAGGCTTTCCTGTCCTTCTGCCGTCGCGGCGAATTGCCTGTCACGATTGTCAGCGATGGTGTGGATTATTTTATCCGGCGCATCCTGGCGCGTCATGGCATCGAGGGCCTGCCGATCGTCGCCAATGTGCTGACCTGCAGTGTTTCCCAGGGCCGCGAATCCTATTCGCTGTTTCCGCCGTTTACGGCAACCGGCTGCGTATCCGGCGCCGGTGTCTGCAAATGCCGCGTCGTCGATAGCAATGACCTTCAGGTCTACATCGGCGACGGGCGAAGCGACTTCTGCGTTTCCGACAAGGTCGACCTCGTTTTCGCCAAGGCCAAGCTTGTCGATTACTGCGAGGAAAACGGCATTCCCTATGTCGGTTTCGCAGATTTTTCCGACCTGCTTCCAAAGATGGAAGCCGTTCTCCCGAGCGTCGAGCGACGCTCCCGTACGCTGCCGCATTTCAAGACAGCGTAAAACAGACCGAGAGGCATTGAATGAAAACGAATGTAGCCGAAGCCTTCAGCGGTGAGACCGAGTCCGTCCGCTCCGAAGAGGAATTGCGCGCGCTTGAGGAGATCTATTGCTCCCATGGCGACACGGTTCACTATATGGACAAGCCGAAATTCTTCGAAGAATGCGAAGGCTCCTATGTCTACGATCGGACCGGGACGCCGTTCCTCGATCTGCAGATGTGGTATTCTGCCGTCAATTTCGGCTATCGCAACGAGCGCCTGAACGAGGCCGCGCACCGCCAGCTCGACCGTCTCCCGCAGGTCGCCTCGCAATATCTGCACCGCGAAAAGGTAGAGCTTGCGGCGATGATCGCCCAGGATGCGGAGCGCAAGTTCGGTCACAAGGGCCGCGTCCATTTCAACGTCGGCGGCTCGCAGGCCGTAGAGGATTCACTGAAGCTTGTGCGCAATTACACCGGCGGCAAGAGCCTGATGTTCGCCTTCGAGGGCGGCTATCACGGCCGCACGCTCGGCGCTTCGGCGATCACCTCGAGCTATCGCTATCGCCGCCGCTACGGCCATTTCGGCGATCGCGCCCAATTCGTTGAATTTCCCTATTACTTCCGCGGCCCGAAGGGCATGTCGAAGGAAGAATACGGACATTACTGCGTCCAGAAGTTCGCCCGCCTGTTCGAGAGCGAATATAACGGCGTCTGGGACCCGAAGGCCGGCAAGTCCGAATATGCGGCCTTCTATATCGAGCCGATCCAGGGCACGGGCGGCTATGTCATTCCGCCGATGAACTTCTTCGTCGAACTGAAGAAGGTGCTCGATGATCACGGCATCCTGCTCGTCGTCGACGAAATCCAGATGGGCGTCTACCGCACCGGCAAGCTCTGGTCGATCGAGCATTTCGGCGTTTCGCCGGATGCGCTGATCTTCGGCAAGGCGATCACCAACGGCCTCAACCCGCTTTCCGGTGTCTGGGCTCGCGAAGAGATGATCAATCCGGAGATCTTCCCGCCCGGCTCCACGCATTCGACCTTCGCCAGCAACCCGATGGGGACTGCCGTTGCGCTCGAAACGATGAAGATGCTGGAAGAGCAGGATTTCGGCGCTGCGATCATGGAAAAGGGCGCGCATTTCCTCGACGGGCTGAAGCAGCTGCAGAAGCGCCACGCCACCGTCGGCGAGGTCGATGGTCTCGGTCTCGCCCTGCGCATGGAAATCTGCAAGGACGACAGCTACACGCCCGACAAGGCGACGTTGGACTGGATGTGCGACGAAGGCATGAAGGGCGACCTTCAAGTCGGCGGCAGGACCTATGGCCTCGTGCTTGACGTCGGCGGCTACCACAAGAACGTCATCACGTTTGCTCCGAACCTGCTCATCACCCGCGAAGAGATCGATCTGGCGCTTGCGCTTCTCGATCAGCTTCTGACGCGCGCGGCCCGGAGATAAGACGGTGCAACTGCTGCTTCTTCATCTCGATGATGCTTTGGAGTTGCAGCCCGACTTCGTACGCGCGTGCAAATTCGCAGGCGCGTACCAGTATTTCGGCAAGAATGCCGGCCAGCAGGTTCGGCTGTGGAGCAAGCAGGGTGCTCTTGACGATCTCAGCCGCGAGATCGTCAAGAACAGGCCTGCGACGGGCAAGACGCCGCAACTGTGCTTCATGGGCTCCGGTGATTTCCATCATATCACCGCCCTGCTGCTCGACGACGCGCTCGAGCGGCAGTCCAGCGCGGCTACGCTGATCCATTTCGACAATCATCCGGATTGGGTCAAGTTCGACGGCGGACTGCACTGCGGCTCCTGGGTCAACAGCGCACTTGCCAATCCCAGCATCCAGAAGGTCATCACGATCGGCGTCTGCAGCCATGATCTTCGCAGCCCGGAGCGCAAGGGGGCCAATCTGCACTGGCTCGGCGACGGCAAGCTGGAACTCTACCCTTACGAACATCCGCCGAGCCGCGTCCTGGCCGATTATGGCAATGGCGCCAGCTACCGCCAGGAAGGGGGGGCGCTGCACTGGAAGTCGATCGCCGAAATCGGCGAGGAAAATTTCATCGATCACATGCTCAGCCGTATTCGCACCGAGGCGGTCTATGTGACGATCGACAAGGACGTGCTGGCCGCCGACGATGCCGTTACCAATTGGGATCAGGGCCGCATGCGGCTGCCCTATCTCCTCTCCCTCATCAGCGAAATCGGCAGCCGTCACCGCATCATCGGCGCCGATGTCATCGGGGATTATTCGACCCCGAGTTATGCTGGCAGTCTTCGGATGCAGTTCATGAAGCGCGCGGAGATCTTCATCGATCAGCCGCGTATGCGCCAGGGCGCCGAAACGATGAGAAACATCAACAGCGCAGCCAATCATGCGCTGCTGGAGGTGCTGGCGGAGTACATGGAATGACTGGCAGCTTGACACTTCCCATGCTGGGACTGATCCTATTCTGCATACTCGCGGAGACGGCCCGCGAAGTTTGCTTTAAGCAAACGGCCGGCGAAGGCGCCCTGCTTTCGGCGCTGGCCAAGCCGATCACCTGGCTCGGCATTCTGTTCTGGGCCGTTGAGCTTTTCGCCTGGACGGCCGTTCTGGAGCGCGTCCCCCTGACCATCGCCTTTCCGCTGATGGCGTTGAGCTATGTGGTCATCGTGCTCGCCGGCGCCGTCATCTTCAAGGAAAACATCAACCTGCGCCACGCGACGGGCGTGTTCCTCGTCACCGCCGGTGTGGCTTGCGTGGGAGTTACAGGACTATGAAAATCTTTGCGCACACTCGATGGGATCTGGCACCGGTTCTGGCCGCTGTCGCCCATCTCGCCTTCGATGTCTATCTGATCGTCGGCTTCGAAAGCCGGCCGCTTTGGCTTTCGGCCATTCTTGGCTGCCTTTATGCCGTTTCCATCTCCTGGAACATCAACAGCATATCGCACAACTTCATCCATACGCCCTATTTCAAGCCGCGCTGGATGAACTACGGCTTTAGCCTGCTGGAATCGGTCGCGATCGGTTTCTCGCAGACCTATTATCATTGGGTGCATATGCGCCACCATTCCGGCAACAGCGACCGGCCGGATGAGAAAGGCGACACTATCGATCTGCTGTCGATCTATCGCCACGGCCGCGACGGCCAGCCGGAAAACGTCTGGTCCTACACGTTTCTGAGCTTCTTCCGCGACAGCCTCGGCGACATCCACAAGGCGATCGCCCGCAACCGCCCCTTCGATGCGGCCTGGGGACGGTTCGAACTCTATTTCTTCCTGGGCCTTGCCGCGCTCGCGCTGATCTACGATTGGAAGGCGGTGCTGTTTTTCGTGCCGTTCTATTATATCGGCAATTGCCTGTCGTCGCTGAACGGCTATTACGAACATCTGAATGGCGATCCGGACGAGCCGATCGCCTGGGGCGTTTCGAGCCACAAATCCTTCTACAACTGGCTCTGGTTCGGCAACGGCTATCATGCGGAGCACCATTATCGCCCGCGGACCCACTGGACGAAACTCCAGGCGCTGCATGAGCAGATCAAGGACGAGCAGGAAAAGAATGGCACGCATGTGATCAGCACCTGCCATGCTCTTGGCTTTATGGCCAAGGAAAATCGGCAGTCGGAGCTGTCTCATGAAAGCTGACGAATTGAGCTTCTTCATGGAGGGCTCAAACGGCAAAGGCGTTCTTCTGATTCACGGTCTGACGGGAGCGCCGGCCGAAATGAAGCTCGTGGCTCGTCACCTCAACCGCAGGGGCTACAGCATCTATGCGCCGTTGCTCGCAGGCCATGGCGTCGATGCGAAGACCCTGCGCGGAACGAGCTGGGAAGACTGGCTAGCCTCTGTCGTCAGCGCATCGGAATTTCTTGCATCCAGAACGCAGGAAGTCTTTGCGGCCGGCATCTGCGTCGGTGGCAAGCTGGCGATGCTGGCCGCCGAACAGCAGAAGAAGACCATCAGCGCGGTGGCGATCTATTCTCCCTGCTTCAGTTATGACGGCTGGGACGTTCCCTTCTACTATCCGCTGCTGGCCTCCCAGATCGGCTGGCTGTCGCGCGTTCCATTCCTCGATCGGCTGAACTTCAGCGAGACGACCTCGCTCGGAATAAAGGACGAGCGCATGCGCCGGTTGATCGAAGGCATGGCGAGCGAAGGCGTTTTGGAAAAATTCCCGGGTAAGGGTCTGGTAGAGATGCACCGGCTGGGCAAGGCTCTTCGCAGCCTGTTGCCGCGGATGCAGACGCCGACGTTGATCCTGCATGCCGAGGATGACGATCTCGCCAGCCCGAAGCATGCCCGTTACATTTCCGAGCATATCGGCGCTCCGCACGAGCTGAAATGGATCACGGACAGCTACCACATGATCCATGTCGACCGACAGCATCGTCAGGTGGCCGATTTCACGGCCGATTTCTTCGAGGCGCGTCATGTCGCAGCCGCTGCTTAAAGTCCCGCCGCAGCCGATGGGCGATCCGGTGGCCGAAGTTCATGTCAGCATCCGCGCCATCGGCCGCGATGTCTGGAATGCGTGTTTCCCGGGTCAGGTCGAGGACTATGATTGCTTGCTGGCGATCGAAGAGGCTGGTCTTGAGGGGTTTGAATGGCGCTACATCACCGTCACGGAAGGCGGACGGGTCAGCGCAGCCATGCCGGCCTTTCTCTGCCTTTATGCCCTCGATACCACGCTGGAGGAAGGCTTCCTGCGCCGGTCCATGCGCAAGGTTCAGCGCCATTTTCCGAAGTTCCTGAAGCTGCGCCTTGCCTGCCTGGGTTCACCCTGCACGGAAACGGGGGCGATCGGCTTTCATCCCGACGTCGATGGCGAGCGACGCGGTGTTTTGTTGGCCGAGATGCTGTCCTTTTTCGAGCAGGTCGCCGCGGCCGAGCATTGCGGGCTGATCGGCCTTAAGGATATTCCGGAGCCGACATCGGCCGAATTCGGCGCGTTGTTTGCCGCGCGCGGCTATGCCACGATCGGCGGCCTTCCGACGGCCTGGCTCGATATCGATTTCAAGACGGTCGACGAATATCTCGCCAGGCTTTCGTCCGGCACGCGCAAGGACATGCGCCGCAAGATGAAATCCTTCGAACAGGTCAGGGTCGAGATTCGGACGGATTTCGGCGAATTCCTGCCTGAGGTCATGGCGCTCTATCACGACACGCGCAATCGCAGCGAATGGCAGTTCGAAGAACTGACGCCGGCCTATTTCCAGGGCATTCTCGATCGGATGAGCGGCCGCTCGTTCTGCGCCTTCTATTTTGTCGAAGACAAGCTCATGGCCGCCAATCTGATCGTCCATGACGAGCGCGTGGCGATCGACAAGTTCTTCTGCATGGATGGCGAAAAGGGCCGGCCCTACAATCTCTATTTCCTGAGCTGGTTCACCAATCTGCGCTATTGCCTCGATAATGGCTTGAGCCGGTACCAGAGCGGTCAGGCCTATTATGAAAACAAGGTGCGGCTCGGCAGCAAGCTGACGGCCAATGCGATGTATTTCCGCCACCGCAATCCTTTCCTTCAGGGACTGTTGCGCCTGGTATCGCCGCTGTTCTCGACAGATGAGGCGGATGTGTAATGCCGATGCGTCTTTCCTGGCTTGCCGTGCCGGTGCTGAATACCCTGTTCCAATTCTTCATCAAGCTCGGAGCCGAGCAGATGAACGCCGGGGACGCGGAAAGCTGGCTGTGGCAAGCGCTCTCCTCCTACTGGATATTGGCAGCCATCGCCGTCGAGATCGTGACCTTCTTCATCTGGATGAACGTGCTTGCCGAACTCGATCTCAGCCGCGCCTTCCCGCTTTCCGGCATTAGCTACGTGCTGATCATCGCGACAGGCTGGTTCGTCTTCGGCGAACGTGTCGTCGCCCTGCAGGTGGTCGGCAGCGGATTGATCCTCCTGGGTGTTTGGTTGATCGCCGGAGCCAACGCGGCGCCGGAAGAGCGTGACGATTGGCATGTCAAGCATGACGGGCTGCGCAGCAGCGCCGGTAAGGATGGAAGATGACCGGTTCTCCAGCTGAAAACCGCTCCAAGGGTAAGAGCAATGTCCTTTTCTCCGGCGTCGTAGACTGGTGCGTGAAGCGCGCGCTGTCTTCGATCGTGACGCGCGGCGCATTGACCGTGACCACGGCAAGCGGCCGTGTGCTGACCTTTGGCGACGGCACCGGCAAGCCGGTCCGTGTCCGTTTCACCGACGACCGCGCCGAATGGGCGCTCCTCATCGATGCCGATAAGCGGCTTGGCGAGCTCTTTATGGATGGCCGCTTTATCGTGGAGCAGGGTACGCTCTACGATTTCGTGGCGATGATGCTGCGCGAAGGGCAGAACAGCACCCACCCGCTCATTGCCCGCATCATCGATCATATTAGGACGAAGCTGCGGATTTTCCGCCATCGCAACCTGCCTGGGCGCTCGAAAGCGAATGTCGCGCATCACTACGATCTCGACGGTAGGCTTTACGAACTCTTCCTCGATCCGGACAGGCAATATTCCTGCGCCTATTTCGAGCATGCGGACCAATCGCTTGACGATGCGCAGATTGCCAAGAAGCGGCATCTCGCCGCCAAGCTTTTGATCGAGCCGAATAACAGCATCCTCGATATCGGCTGCGGCTGGGGCGGCCTCGCGCTGCATATGGCCGAACATGCGCCGGGCGGTTACGTGCTCGGCGTGACCCTGTCGGAAGAACAGCATGAGTATGCCTCGAAACGCGTGGCCGAAAGGGCGGGCGGAACGCCGGCAGAGGTTCAGTTCGCGCTGAGGGACTACCGCAGCCTGACCGGCCGCTTCGACAGGATCGTTTCCGTCGGCATGTTCGAGCATGTTGGGCTGGCGTCGTATCGTACGTTCTTCCGCAAATGCGCTGAACTGCTCGAGGATGACGGCATCATGGTGCTGCACACCATCGGCTGTTCGGCGACGCCCGGCTTCACGACGCCCTGGCTCGACAAATACATCTTTCCCGGCGGCTATATTCCGGCGCTGTCCGAGATCGTACCGGAGATTGAGGCGGCGGGGCTTGCCATCACCGATGTCGAGGTGCTGCGGCTGCATTATGCCAAGACGCTGGAGGCGTGGCGGGAGCGTTTCATGGCGCGTTGGGACGACGCCGCCAAGCTCTATGACGAGCGCTTCTGCCGCATGTGGGAATATTATCTTTCGACGGCCGAGGCCGCCTTCCGCTACGAGGATCTCGTCGTCTTCCAGATCCAGATCGCCAAGCGAAATGACATCATTCCGCTGACGCGCAACTATATCGCCGAGAATGAAGCGAAGAGCGCTTCAAAACTTGACGTTGAAGGTTCTGTTCAGCGTGAAGCCAATGATGTTCTGGTCGGGTGAGCCGAAGCGCGAGGTGATCGGGCTGTCGGCTGCATCGCCAACCAGGCGGTTATATTTCCCGTAGACCTGCACGCTCCATTCCGGCGAGATCGTATAGGTCGCCGCCACGGTGAAGCCGACCGATTTCACGCCGGCACCGGCATCGAAGGCATTGATATGGCCATGTCTCGCAGCTTCACTCTCCGAGATGCCGAAGTTGGTGCGCATATAGACTGAATTTGCCATCGACAGGCGAGGGCCGGCGGACAGGAGCCATTTGTCTCCGAGCGGCTGGAACCAGTCGAGGGCAAAATCGCCCACCAGACCATCGCCGCCCCAAAGCGACTGGCGTATTTCCGTGCGGAACCGGAGCCGATTGTCCATCAGCCAATATTGGGCGAAGCCGCCCGCATCGAAATTCCAGCGGACCCTGCGCTGGCTTTGCAGGTGCAGATCGTTGATGTCGAAGCGGTCGTCCCGCAGCCCCACAACCGGGCCGATTTCGACGCCGCCGAGATCGAAGAGCTGATAATCGAAATTATCGTCAGGCGCGCTGTATTCCTGCGCCTCACCCAAACGATGGATGTCGAATGAGGGCAGGGCGCCGAAGGTATAATGCTTCGATCCCTCATAGCTCGGGCCATATTCAACCGTCGCACCAAGCGTGACGACCCAGGTCTCAGCTGAGGATTTAGGAGTATCGTCCGCTCTGGATGAGGCCGGGAACATACCGACTATGAACGCTGCCAGCAGCCCCGTTCCGGCCAGCACAGACAGCCGGGCGGAAAAAGATGTCCCAACATTTAACACTCTGAAAACACCTGATGCCTGATCGCCCCTGCAGCTCTAGTAGCACAGCTCGCGGCTTGGAAAACAGTAGAAAGTTGGACGGCAGACATGGCGCCCGACCACCAGCCTGAACGCTTCTGCATTGCTAACGCCCCCATGGACCATCCTTCGGCAGAAAGCGAAGCAGGCCACATCCTGTCGTGGCTGCCGCGGTGCCTGCGACAATTCCCGTCAAGATAGAGAGGTTTTATTTCACGAACCTGAAGCGCATGCGCCGCCGAATATATCGTTCCGGCTTTGATCGATTGGAAGCTGCGCGTTTTGTTCCTAGATAGGCTTTGTCCGCTATCGATGGTGGACGAACGATATGAGAGCACTCAAGGCAGGTTTCAGCGCATGAAGGATCGGCCATTCGGCACATCGGGCATTCCTGGATGGTTGAACCGCTACGAGCCCTTGCTGCTCGTGATGTTCGCCGCGCTTTCGGGCGGCATTCTTCTGTTCATCTATCTCACAGGAGAGGTGCTCGAAGGCAGCACGAAGGGGTTCGACGAGGCGATATTGCTGGCGCTTCGTCAGCCCGGGAACCTTGCCATGCCGATCGGGCCGGGATGGCTCACCCATGCCGTCAAGGACATTACCGGCCTCGGCGGGACGACGGTACTCGCGCTGATGACGGCGCTCGTGACGATCTATCTGCTTCTCGACCGGCAACCTCCATCGCCATTTTCATCCTCGCTTCGGTCCTGGGCGGATGGGCATTGAGCACGGCATTGAAGATCGGCGTCGCGCGGGCGCGTCCGGATATCGTGCCGCATCTGGTCGAGGTGCAGGATCTGAGTTTTCCAAGCGGCCATGCGATGGTTTCGGCCGTGACCTATCTGACTCTTGCCGCGCTGATCTCAGGCACGCGGACCTATCGTTCGACGCGCGTCTTCATCGTCGCGGCCGGCATCCTGCTGACATTGATGATCGGCGCGAGCCGGGTCTATCTCGGCGTGCATTATCCGACCGACGTTCTCGGCGGCTGGTGCGCCGGCGCGACCTGGGCGCTCGCCTGCTGGCTCATCGCCCGCCGCTACATATCGCCTGGGCCAAGGGGAAAGAGGTCTGCCGCAGACGACGATCTGTCTTTCAAGTGAGGTAAGATGTCCTTACGGGATCAGCACTGGACTTCGAGCCGTGTGGCCACGAGCAGCGAGTAGTCCGTGCCCTTCGGGTCACTGAAGAACATGCTGGTCAGCGCGGCCTGGTTTTCCGCCATGACTTCCTTCGGGTTGGGCCTGATCACCTTGCGCTTGCAGCGGCCTAAAGCCGGCCCCGACGTGGTCAAATCGTTGTCGGTGGCGAAATCGACGGCCGTATAGAGCGTCTTGTCGTAGATGCCGAAGATGGTGGTTCCCTTGAGGAAAGTCTTCTGCTCCGGCTTCAGCGAAAAGGTCAGCGTCAGCGAACCATCCTTGTAATTGGCCTCAACCGCGTCCGGTTTGGCCATCGGTACCGCTTTGCCGTTGCTGGTGACGTTCGTATAGTAACCATATTGCGCCAGCGAATCCCGGACCGTCTTGCCGACCGCCTTGAGCTCGCTCGCGCTCAACACTTGGTCGCCGCTCTTGCCGTAATCCATGAGTACAGAGGAGGTGAACACCTCGTCGAAGCTCCAGACGTTGCGCAGCTCGCTGATCGAGCCATCGGGCGCCGAGACGACCTCGAACTTGGCATCGATGAAGATATGCGGATGGGCAAATGCGGGAATGGGTAGAAGCGACAGCATCGCAATCAGCAGGGAAATCTTTGTTTTCATGCTTTTCATGCGAGCAGCTACCGCGTTTCGTCCGGTCTATCCGATGCGCAGACCTGAACGTCAAATGAGACTGATTTGAGACCCTTCGCGCGTGGGCAAGGCATAGATGCAAGGAAAGGAAACGGGAATAGGGAAACTCGCCTTTTCGGCAAAATACCAGCCCCGGCCTGAGCCGTGACTTTTTCTCTTCGGAGGAAAATCTGTAAAACTGGAGCGGGCGAAGGGATTCGAACCCTCGACCCCAACCTTGGCAAGGTTGAGTATGTCTTACGCTGCAGTATCTGACACCGCGCTATTGTGATATTATATCAATTAGTTAAGTTAACATTAGCGCCTGCTAAACGCATACAATATGCCGGGCCTTTTCCATCATTGTGGTATCTCAGTGGTATCCGAACGAGCGTCAAAATGGGCAAACGAAGTGATGTATTGCTGACAAAGCGTGTCGTCGATGGCGCCAAGCCGAAGGACAAACGGTATCATGTCTGGGACTGTGATCTTCCTGGATTTGCCCTGCGTGTTGAGCCGACGGGAGTGAAGACCTTTGTCATAAAATATCGTGCCAACGGGGGCTGTCGTTCCGCTACTCAACATTGGTTCATCATAGGGCGCCACGGCCCGCTGACCGCCGAACAAGCCAGGAAACTGGCGAAGGCCAAGCTCAGCAGTGTTATCACCGGCGCAGATCCCATGACCGAACTTCAGGCAAAACGTCGTGAGATGACGATGAGTGCTCTTGTCGATCTCTATGAGAAAGAAGGCTGCGTCATTCAGCGAGGCAAGCGACAGGATGAGGCGATGAAGCCGCGAACAAAAGCCTATACGATGGCGCGCCTTCGTCACCATGTCGTGCCTTTGCTAGGTAATCGGCGGGCACGGGATATCAACGCAGGCGATGGGGAGAGGTTCGTTGCTGACGTAACCACCGGGAAGACGGCGTGTGACGAGGAGATTGGGCCGCGTAAGCGCGTCATAGTTTGCGGTGGGGCGGGGGCCGCACGCAAAGTCGTTCGGGATCTATCCGCCGTGTTCAGCTTTGCTCTTCGGAATGAAGTTGTCGAACGTAATCCGTGCGAGAACGCTGCCATCCGCAAGACCGATAATCAGAAGACACGGTATCTCACCTTCGAAGAGATTACGCGCCTGGGCGCTGCCCTGGACGAGCTTGAGGCGGAAGGTGTGAATTCCAAGGCGATCAACATCGCCCGCCTTTGGGTACTGACAGGTTGCCGTCGCGACGAGATTGCCGGGCTTAAATGGTCTGAAGTCAATCTTGCAGAAGGATTGCTCGAACTGGACGAAAGCAAAACCGGGAGGTCCGTTCGTCCTCTGGGTGCAGCCTCAGTTGCTCTTCTTAACTCTCTGCCGCGAAAAGATGGGAACGACTTCGTATTCCCGGCAGAGCGCGGCGATGGCTATTTCCAAGGCACCAAATCCGTTTGGTCCAAAGCGATCAAGAAAGCCAGTCTTTCCGGCGTCACTCCGCATACGCTCAGGCACACGATTGGCTCAACCGCCATTTCGACCGGCGAAGCGCTTGCCCCGATCGGAGCGATTCTCGATCATTCGAACCCCCGCTCTACCGCAATATATGCGCACGTGCAGAATGATCCGTTCCGCCGTGCCGCAAATCGGGTGACGAGGAAAATTGCCGATGCGCTGTCTGGGAAAGTCGCGAATGAGCGTGCTAGACCGAGAAAAGCAACCGTTCAGGCGTCCTCAACCGAGTCCGATGTTCTTTCCAGAGCCTTAGTGCAGCATCTCGTAGCGGAGGGGATAGATGCTGCACGTGCTCAATCGATTGTTTCCGGATCGATTGCTTGTGCGAGAGTGGGTGGCAGCGTACCGAGGAAAGCCATCATTTAACGCATCGCCTAGAATGGGCCGCTGCTGATCTCTCCAGGAGCGGCTGGGCTACCGTGAATCTTCGTGCGGAACATAATGGCTCTCTTGCTTGGATTTTCTATCGAGGACCGCCACACGATATAGTCCTCAGACGGAGGCGTCTCACACCTGAAACAATTTACCGTCTGCTCCCGGTTTCGCGGTCGTGATCGGCATAGTGAAATCCAGAACCATCCGTCCCTCGATCTTGCCTGCCTTGAGCTTGGCGAAGATCGTGTTGATGTCGCTCAGCGGTGCCTTGGTTATTTCCGCCTTGACATTGCCGTCGACCGCAAAGGCGATGGCCTCGTCGAGATCGCGGCGCGTCCCGACGATCGAGCCTCGCAAAGTGATGCGCTTGAGCACGACGTCGAAGATCGGCGTCGGAAATTCTCCCGGCGGCAGGCCGACGAGGGCGACTGTGCCTTTGCGGCGGACCATATGGAGTGCCTGGGAGAAGGCAGGAGGCGAGACGGCCGTTACCAAAATGCCGTGGGCGCCACCGTTAGTCGCCTTAAGGACGTCGGCGATTGCGTCAGGCGACCGAGCATCAATCGCGACATCAGCGCCAGTCGCGAGTGCCAAAGCGAGCTTCTCCGGTGTGACATCGAGTGCCACGATCTTAAGTCCCATCGCCTTGGCATATTGGATCGCGACATGGCCGAGGCCACCGATGCCGGAAATCGCCACCCATTCGCCCGGACGGGCCTCGGTTTCCTTCAGTCCTTTGTAGGTCGTGACGCCAGCGCACAAGATCGGCGCGATCTGCGCAAAATCAACGTTAACCGGAAGCCGTGCGGTGAAGGCTGCCGAGGCGATGACATATTCTGCAAAGCCGCCGTCGCAGCTGTAGCCGGTGTCATGCTGGTGCTCACACAAGGTTTCCCAGCCTGTTTCACAATATTCGCACCGCATGCAGGCGTCATGCAGCCAGGCGATGCCCACCGGATCGCCCTCCCTAAAATCCGTAACGCCTGGACCAAGCGCCGCTACGACGCCGGCGACTTCATGACCGGGGATGAACGGTGGTGACGGTTTCACCGGCCAATCGCCGTCCGCGGCGTGAAGGTCTGTATGGCAAACACCGCAGGCAATCACCTTGATGAGAAGCTCGCCGGGTCCGGGAACCGGCACAGGCACGCTCTCAATCGCTAGCGGCTCTCCAAACTGGCGCACGACTGCCGCCATCATCGTCTTTGCAATCATGATCCGTCTCTTTCATCCGTTTCGACATTGATGAGGCGAGACTAGGCCCACGGGCAACGCCTGCCATGATATAGATCAAGGCTCGATATTCAGTCCGATGACAGCCTCGTTCGAATAGGCCTAGTAGATCGTATTTGAGTTCCCAGGCCTCGTGCAACGAGTAAGGAAGCCGTCATGTTATACACGACAACAAACCCTTATACCGGCGAAGTGGTGAAGACGTTTCCGAACGTCACCGACGCCGACGTCAAGCTGGCCATCGAGCGTGCCCACGTCACGTTCCTGTTCTGGAAAGAAACCGCATTCGCCGGACGCGCCAAGGTGATGCAAAGCGCAGCGCACATCCTGCGAAAAGATCTCGAAGCTCACCCAAAATTGCTTACGGTCGAGAATTGCTGGATCTGGGCATCAAGGAGTTCGTCAATCACAAGCTGATCGGTGTGGTCGACATCGATGCGGCATTCTGAGAGCCCATGAAATATTCGAGTTGGATCAGGATCGGCGCGAGCACCGTAAGCCACCAGCCGCGCTGAACAGTTGGATCCCTCGCGCTTGATAATTGCGCCAGGACGAGATCATCGACGAGGCGGTCGGACCGGCAAGCAACCCCCAAAAAAAGACCTGCCAACCGCTGAAATCGACCTCCGCTTCGGGTTCTCCGCCGGTCTGTTACGATGACATCGGATCCTTATCACGAGCGTTGCCGCACACAAAAAGTGCAGGCTTTTTTACCGCCCCACACTCCCCAAGGAACCGAGCGCCTCAGCCGGTCCCTTGATAGAGCGTCACGTCAGGACAAACGATCCCAATTGTCGCCATAGGGCCATTTCCAGTTACTGATTTCCGGCATGTCCTCACCGTACTGGCGAATGTAGCGACCGTGTTCTTCGAGCTTGTCGCGGAAAAGCTGGATCACATCCCGTGCCTTTTCCTTGAGACCCGGCACGCGCTCGATCGCCTCGATGGCAAGATGGTAGCGGTCAAGCTCGTTGAGAACGGTCATGTCGAAGGGCGTCGTCGTCGTTCCTTCTTCGATGAAGCCGCGGACATGGAAGTTGCGGTGGTTGGTGCGCCGGTAGGTGAGGCGGTGGATGAGGTAGGGATAGCCATGATAGGCGAAGATCACCGGCCTGTCCGGTGTGAACAAGCTGTCGAAGATTTCGTCGGCGAGACCATGCGGATGTTGCTCCTTCGATTGCAGCGCCATCAGGTCGACAACGTTGACCACGCGGATCGATAGTTCCGGAATATTCTGGCGGAGAAGGTCGACAGCGGCGAGCGTCTCCATGGTAGGGACATCGCCGGCGCAGGCCATGACGACATCCGGTTCAACTGCACTTTGTTCGTTGCAGGCCCAATTCCAAATGCCGATGCCGGCTTCGCAATGCTTAGCTGCTTCATCCATCGACAGCCATTGCAGCTCCGGTTGTTTGCCGGCAACAATCACGTTGATGCGGTCATAGGTTTTCAGGCAATGGTCGCCGGTCCATAACAGCGTGTTGGCATCCGGTGGCAGGTAGATGCGCACGGTGTCGGCTCTTTTGTTGGCAACAACGTCGATGAACCCCGGATCCTGATGGCTGAAGCCATTATGGTCCTGTCGCCAAACGTGCGATGTCAAAAGGTAGTTCAGCGAGGAAATCGGTTTGCGCCATGGCAGTTCGCGCGACACCTTCAGCCATTTGGCGTGCTGATTGAACATGGAATCGACGATGTGGATGAAGGCTTCATAGCAGGAGAACAGACCATGGCGCCCAGTCAACAGATAACCTTCCAGCCATCCTTGGCATAGATGCTCGCTGAGGACTTCCATGACCCGACCGTCTCGGGCAAGGCTGACGTCATAGGGTTTTATCTCCTCCATCCAGACACGGTCGGTCACTTCAAAGACGCTACCAAGACGGTTGGATTCCGTCTCGTCTGGGCCGAAGATGCGGAAATTGGCGCGATCGGCATTGAGGGTCAGGATGTCGCGAAGATAATGGCCAAGGACCTCGGTCGATTGAGCCATTGTTCTACCACGCTTTTCGACGGCAACCTCATAGTTGCGAAGATCGGGTACAACGAGTTCACGGCGCAGCAGCCCGCCATTGGCATGTGGATTGGCGCCCATGCGGCGTTTCCCTTTCGGCGCCAATGCAGATAATTCCTCTTTCAAGCGCCCGTCGACGTCGAAAAGATCCTGCGGATCATAGCTGCGCATCCAGTCTTCTAGGATTTTTCGATGGCCGGCGTCCTCGCGACAATTAGAAACCGGCACCTGATGCGCCCGCCAGAAACCTTCGACTTTCTTGCCGTCGACTTCCTCCGGCCCCGTCCAGCCCTTCGGGCTTCTGAACACGATCATCGGCCAGCGCGGGCAGAAATTGCCGGGTGCGCCGGTGCGGGCCTCAGTCTGGATGGCGCGGATGCGGTCGAAGACTTGATCGAAGGTCGCAGCCATCGCCTGATGCATCTGATGCGGGTCGGAACCTTCGACGAAGAAGGGCTCGTAGCCGTAACCGATGAAGAGATGACGCAGGTCCTCGTCGGTGTCGCGGCCAAGGATGGTCGGATTGGCGATCTTGTAGCCGTTGAGATGCAGGATTGGCAATACCGCGCCGTCGCGGCCCGGATTGAGGAACTTGTTGGAATGCCAGCTGGCGGCCAGCGGACCCGTTTCAGCTTCGCCGTCGCCGACGACACAGGCGGCGATCAGATCGGGATTGTCGAAGACGGCCCCATAGGCATGCACCAATGCATAGCCGAGTTCGCCCCCTTCATGGATCGATCCGGGTGTTTCAGGCGCCGCATGGCTTGGAATGCCGCCGGGAAAGGAAAACTGGCGGAACAGTTTGCGCATGCCGTCCGTGTTCGCGGAGATATCCGGATAAACCTCGCTATAGGTGCCTTCGAGATAGGTGTTGGCGACCATGCCCGGGCCGCCGTGGCCAGGACCGCAGATGTAGATGATATCGAGATCGCGATTGCGAATGATCCGGTTGAGATGGGCATAGATGAAGTTGAGCCCTGGGGTTGTGCCCCAATGGCCGAGAAGGCGCGGCTTGATATGCTCGACCTTCAAGGGTTCGCGCAGTAGCGGATTGTCGAGCAGGTAGATCTGGCCGACCGAGAGGTAATTGGCCGCTCGCCAATAGCGGTCGATGAGGTCGAGTTCGGCGGCGTCGAGTGGATGCGCGAAAGTTGCGGTTGGCTGCTTGTCCATGTGGTTGCTCCAATTCAATATGGTCGTTCGTCAGACTACTGCGAACGAGGCGATGGGCTGTTGATCTGGATCACTCGCTTGCCAGAACCGACAGGGCTTCATTGGCGATGATCTGTTCCTCGTCCGTCGGAATGACGAATGCAGTGACGGAGCTTGCCGATGTGCTGATGATGGGCGCGCTGGTGGTGTTCGCTTCGCCGTCTATAGCGACGCCCAACCATCGTAGGCGGTCGCAAATCGCTGCACGGATTTCCGGCTGATGTTCGCCGATTCCGGCGGTGAAAACAATGCCGTCCAGGCCGCCAAGCGTTGCGGTCATGCGGCCGATTTCCCCGGCAATACGCAAGGTAAACAGGTCGATTGCTTCCCGCGCCTCGGGACGCTCGTCTTTCAGCAGATCGCGCGTATCGCCGCTGATGCCAGACACCCCGAGCAGGCCGGAGCGATAATAGAGCATGTCTTCCAGGTTCCGCAGGGTCCTGCCCTTCGGTCCAAGAAGATGGAGCAACACGCCCGGATCGAGCGTGCCGCAACGCGTCGCCATCGGTATGCCGTCGAGCGTTGAAAACCCCATGCTGCAATCGCGACTTTCGCCGCCATTGAGAGCACAGAGGCTGGCACCGCTGCCAAGATGCGCGACAATCACCTTACCCGCGGCCACCTTCGGTGCGCGCACCCGTAGTTCCGCGGCGATGAAAGCATGGGAGAGACCATGAAAGCCGTAGCGCTTGATCCCCTGATCGTGCAGTGCGCGGGGCAAGGCAAATCGGCGAACTAGATCGCTTTGGGTTGCGTGGAAGGCTGTATCGAAGGAGGCCGTCTGTGCGAGCGTCGGTCGTAGATGTTTGACTGCACGGATCAGGCGGAGCGCCTGAGGCTGGTGCAAGGGCGCGAGCGCGGTCAACTGGTCTATATCGCCGATGCTAGTCTCGTCGAGGCGAATGGGACCGACGAACCGCTCGCCGCCATGTACGACACGATGACCGACGACCCGCACGGCATCCATGTTGAAATGCCTGCCGAGTGTTTCGAATGTTTCGGCGATGACATCGCGCAGATCCTCCCCGCCTTCGGCGTGTAGAAACCTGTCGAAGACTGCCGGTCCCTCCGTCAGATGAAGCGACAGCGGGCGCCTGCTGAAGTCGACCAAACCCTTGCCGACACGATGTGCGCCGTTCACATCACATTGGAATAAACCGATCTTGAGCGTTGACGAGCCCGCATTGAATGTGAGCAGCAATTTGGCGTCAGTCATGATGGTTCCTTCGGTTGGAAATCGGCTGCCCAACGATAAGCCGAGACAGTCGGCTGCGATGGAATGTTGCGCCGAGTTTCCACCCAATCCAGAGAGCTTGAACACTGTCATCGCTTCTAAGGCTGGCTTCCGCCTTTTGCATTGACCCATATCAAGCTGTGTGACGCTCGCGATCGATCTTCGATCCGCGGTGTTGACCAAGATCAAGGCGCAGCGCGCCCTGGTGCTTAAACTCAGCCCCATCGAACAACGAGTTCAAACAGGAGGTGTGACCATGCAAGCCAAGACCATTTTGAGCGTCATCGGTGTCGATCAAGACGATGCTGACCTGCATTCTGCAATCGAATTGTGCCGGGAGGCGAAAGCCCACTTGTCCGTCCTGGTAACGGCACTCGCTGCACCGCCGATTGGCGGATATGGCGAAGTGACGTCCACGGTATGGATCGAGGAGCGCGAGCGTCAGACGGAAGATCTTCGCCGAAAGGTCTCAGCTACCAAGACCATACTGCAGGCTGACGATATTTCGTTCGACGTGACCAGCCTCTTTACCGAATACGGATGGGCGGAGAATGAAATCGGAGACCGGGCGCGCTATGTCGACCTGACGCTGATCGGCGGCGGCTTTCTGGCTCATGAAGACATGCGGCAGGAAATTTTGAACGGAGCCCTGTTTCGGTCGCCGGCCCCGATCCTTCTTGTGCCCAAGGGACATGCCGCCTCTCTTCGCCCGAAAACGGTCTTGGTTGCCTGGGACTCTCGCAACGAAGCAAGCATGGCCGTGCGGGCCGCGATGGAGCAGCTGATTGCTGCCGATAACGTGTGTGTCGCCATGGTCGATCCGTCCGCGACCGTCGGTAGCAACGGCGAGGAGCCGGGAGCGGATGTCGCCGCATTCCTTGCACGGCATGGAATTCGGGTATCGGTCGATGTTCTGCCCAGCGGCGGGCGCGCTGTCGCGGACGTGCTGCGTCAGCATGCGATCGACATCGGCGCCGAACTGATCGTCATGGGCGCCTACGGGCATTCGCGGGTGCGCGAGTGGATCTTCGGGGGGACGACCCGCTCGATGCTCGAGCAGACACCCGTTCCCCTGATGATGACACGCTGACACCAATTGGCCCAGGGCCCCGCCCCGCCAATGGGCGTGGCCTGCTCTTTGCATCCTTGGAGGGGAAAAAGCATGGCTGGCACTTATGTTATTGCCGCGCTGCGGCCGGATCAGATCGTGCAAGCCTATCCTCTTGTCCAGGCAGCAGTTCCAAGCCTTGGTATGGTGGCATGGCGCCGGATGGCATCCGACGCCAACCGCAAGGACGAAATCCTCGCCGCGGTCAACCCACGAGGTTACATACAGGGTCTGAGCATCTATAGGCCCTGCGATCATCCCGCCGTCGGGCGGCTGCTTGACGTCACATTTCTGATTGTCGCAAGTGCAGCTGATGAACGTGGCATTGCGCAAACCCTATTTGCGAGCATTCGATCGCGGGCTAGGGAACTCAAGTGCAACCAAATCAGATTCTGGAATCAAAATCCGGGCAATTGGGAGCAGATGCACAACGAGGAGCGAGTCTATCGATCGGATCATGGGCTCATGATGTTCTCAAGCGACGACGATCCCTGAACCTTGTGTTGCGACGGAACTGGCCGATCACAGTTTGCCGGTGAAGACGTAGCCAACCCCCCGGATCGATTTTATCAGCTGTGGGTGCGTGGGGTCGGCCTCGATCTTCTTACGCAGTCGCGCGATTTGGGCATCGATCGTTCGATCGTACACCTCCAGATTCCGTCCTCGCGTCGCCTCCATCAGGAAGTCGCGGCTGAGCACACGCCCGGCATGGCGCGCGAATACAACCAGCATGTCGAATTCGCCGGTGGTCAATTCGATTTCGTTTTTGTCCGGTGATAGAAGCTGCCGTTTGCCGATATCGAGCTGCCAGCCTTCAAAACGAAGCACGTCACCAGGTTCGTTTTCCCGAGCTTTTGCCGCTGGCTGACGGCGGCGAAGAATGGACTTCAGGCGAGCATGCACTTCTCTCAGATGAAAGGGCTTGGCGATATAGTCGTCTGCACCGACTTCAATTCCGACGATCCTGTCGACCACATCGTCGCGACCAGTCAGCATGATGATCGGAATGTCCGACTGTGCGCGGATTTCGCGGGCAAGGTCCAAACCGTCCTCACCGCCGGGCAGGACCCAGTCCAACAGGATGATATCGAAATTCTCTTGCTGCAGGGACGCCCGCATCTCAGGGCCGTTCGATGCCGTGCTGACGACATACCCTTCGTCCTCGAAGTAGCGTGTCAGCATCTGACGGATTCTGGGGTCGTCATCCACGACCAGAAGATGTTCACGCCGCTGCTGATCGAGGGTCATTGCAAGGGTTCCGGTAAAGACGGGCTGCGACCTGTGACAATCCGTTACAAAATTGCACGATCTCTAACACGCGTGGCATTCGGCTGTCACTCGGAAGGCATCAATCTGCCAGGCATTGGAACAACATTTGAGAGGGATTGTCATGTTGTCGGCAAATAGCGCTGAGCGCGCTCAGAGTTACAATGAGGTTGTTGTTGCCTTCGATGCCGAACCGATCTGTCTTCAGTCACTGTTCTCGAAGCAACCACTGGAGCAATTGAATGCCGGCGCAACGTTGTTCTTCGAAGGCGACCAGGCAAAACATCTCTTTGAGCTGGTGGAGGGGGTTCTACGCATTTTCAAGATCATGGCGGACGGCAGGCGCGTCATCACAGGCTTCCTCTATCCTGGCGATCTTGTCGGCGTTTCGCTCAGAAATCACTATCTCTATAGCGCCGAAGCCGTAACCCCAGCGAGATTGCGCCGTTTCTCCCGGAGAGCCTTTGAGGATACGGTTGGCAGCTCGCCGGAGCTGAGGCCGCTGCTTCTTGCCCGCCTCTGCGACGAAATGGCGGCAGCCCAGGATCAAATGGTGTTGCTGTCCTGCAAAAATGCCGAAGAACGGCTTTGCAGTTTCCTGCTGCAGCAACTCCAGCGGAAACGAGAACAGGATCGCTCGTGCAGTGTCGTCGATCTTCCGATGACTCGTCTCGATATCGCCGACTATCTGGGCCTCACGATCGAAACGGTTTCCCGAACCATGACGAGGTTGACAAACAAGGGTATCGTCGGCCCTGCGGGTCGCCATTCCATCCGCATTTTAAAGGCCAGGATGCTTGCACATCTGGCGGGAGAGGGTGATGAATGCGACGATCGCTATTCGCCCGTCATTTCCTTGGATGATGCCCGGCGGCGCCACTAACCGAATGCAAATGGAAGTTCGATGAACGATCGGTCGTCAGGACAGCAAGCCACAGAAACCAGGTTGGACGAAATCGCCCAGATCCTCGATAGCGCGAATATTGTCGTGCACACGTTTGATGGAATCATCCGGAGGTGGACGTCGGGATGCGAGCGGCTCTACGGCTGGACCCAGCAGGAGGCCATTGGCCGGGTGGTTCATGAATTGCTGTCGACAATTTTCCCCGAGCCTCTCGAGGAAATCCGCAGCAAGGTCGCCCGGCATATTGCTTGGCAGGGGGAGCTTGTGCATATGCACAAGGATGGCAGGCCCGTCGTCGTGACGAGCCGTTGGGTCGCGGCATCCTCTGTCGATCCAGACCAACACGTCATTGTTCAAACGAATAATGATATCAGTCACTTAAAGAAAATACAGGCGGATTTGGCTGAGCGTGAGGCTCATCTGCGGTCAATTCTCGCGACTGTCCCCGAATCGATGATTGTGATCGACGAATTAGGGGTTATCGCGTCCTTCAGCACCGCTGCGGAAAAACTGTTTGGATATTCGGCGGGGGATGTGCATGGAAAAAACGTTTCGATGCTGATGCCCTCGCCAGACCGCGAGGCCCATGATGGATATCTTTCGCATTATCTGACAACCGGCGAGCGCCGCATCATCGGTTATGGCCGCGTGGTCAGTGGGCAACGCAAAGACGGCACCGTCTTTCCGATGGAATTGTCGGTTGGCGAGGCGGTCGCCAACGGCAAACGGATATTCACCGGGTTCGTCCGTGACCTGACAAGCCGCCACAAGATCGAAGAGGAACTTCGACAATCACAGAAGATGGAAGCCATAGGCCAATTGACTGGCGGCCTGGCCCATGACTTCAACAATTTGCTGACCGTCATCAGCGGCAACCTGGAAATGATCGAGGCGCGGCTGCAGGATACGAAGCTGCTGTCACTGGTTTCCGAGGCACAGGCGGCCGCCGAGGACGGAGCGAAGCTGACCGCTCAACTCCTTGCCTTTGGTCGTCGCCAGCCTCTCAATCCCAAGCCTATGGACGTCGGTAGATTCGTATCCGGCTTTTCCGGTCTCTTGCGCCGCACATTGGGCGAGGCGATCGAATTGCGAACCGTCATTACCGGCTCTGCGAACGAAGCGCTTGTCGATGGCTCCCAATTGCAAAATGCTCTCCTTAATCTCGCAATCAACGCACGGGATGCGATGCCTCGCGGCGGCCTTTTGTCGATAGAGATTTCGCGCCTGCGGCTCGATGCCGATTACGCACGCATGTATCCGGAGGTCCGCACCGGTGACTACGTGCTGATCGCCGTGACCGATAACGGAGCTGGCATGTCGAGCGAGACGAAGGAGCGCGCCTTCGAGCCGTTCTTTACGACGAAAGGGATGGGGGCTGGCACTGGGCTCGGCCTCAGCATGGTCTATGGCTTTGCCAAGCAATCAGGTGGCCTTGTCCAGCTCTATAGCGAGATCGGCCAAGGCACGAGCGTTCGCATCTTCCTGCCTGCCCAAAAGGCACGAACGGAAATGGAGCCAGTTCATCCAGACCACAAGAAGCCTGACATTATTCCAAAAGGCTTCGAGCGTATTCTCGTCGTCGAGGACGATGTTCGTGTTCGCCGTGTCACCGTCTCCCGGCTTCTCGATGCCGGATATAGTGTCCTCGAGGCTAGCAATGGAACCGAGGCCCTGGCTCTTTTCCAGGAGAATCACGACATCGCATTGCTGTTTACCGATGTCGTGATGCCGGGCGGCATGACTGGGGATGAACTCGCACATAAAATCCGGGCCATGCGCCCTGAAATCAAGGTGCTGTTTACCTCTGGCTATGCCGAGCCCACGATTGCAGGGCGAGAGTTGGCGGAGACCGGAAGTTGGCTGAAGAAGCCATACACCGCCCGGGAGCTGGCCGTTCGCTTGCGCGAACTTCTCGATTGATCGTTCTCTTTCAAAGGCGTCAAACGGCTGTGCTGTGGCGCGCTTTGTCGGTCGCCAGATAGCGATCGAAGCGGGAAGCAATCGTTCGAACAAAGGGTCGCGCTTCCGACCTCACCAGGAATAGATCGCCGTCAAAGTGGATCAGATCCTTCTCCTCAGCGGCGATCCTTGCAACTTCGATTTGCAAATGGTCGACACCGCTTCCGAAGGTCCGCCTCAGATCTGCGATGGAGAAGGAGAAGTCGCACATCAGGCTCTCAATCAACCTGCCGACGACCCGGTCGGAAGGCAAAAGTGCAAAGCCGCGGGCCGTGGCGAACGCGCCGGCCCTCATCTTGCGAATATAGTCTGCGATGGAGACCGCATTCTGGACATAGCCCTGCTGCAGCTTACCGATCGAAGAGGCCCCGAGCCCGATCAGCGTCTCAGCCTCGTCTGTCGTATAGCCCTGGAAATTGCGTTGCATGCGACCATTGGCGGCGGCGACCGCAAGGCGGTCGGTCTCGTCGGCGAAATGATCGATACCGAGCGCGACATAGCCGGCTGCCGCCAATTGAGCGGCACCATCGCTTGCCATGTCGAACCGCTCGGCCGGACCGGGAAGGGTATCTTGATCGATAAGGCTTTGGTGTTTTTTCACCCAGGGAACATGCGCATAGCCGAAGAGCGCAATACGATTTGGCCGCATCGACACGGCAAGATCGATAGTCCGTCGCAGCGTCTCCGTTGTCTGCAGCGGCAGACCGTAGAGAATATCGAGATTGATTGAGCCGATGCCGGCGTTGCGCAGGGCTCCCACGACGGCTTGTGTCTGCTCGAAACTTTGTCGCCGATTGATTGCCCTTTGAACGTCGGGATCAAAATCCTGGACGCCCAGGCTTGCACGCGTGATGCCAAAGCGGTGCCAAGCTTCGAGTTTATCGTGGTCAACATTGCGCGGGTCGATCTCGACGCTGATCTCACAATCCGGACCCAGGTCGAAAGCATCATCGAGTTTCGCACGAAGACTGTCGATGTCGTCAGGTTCGATCACGGTCGGCGAGCCGCCACCGAAGTGGACGGCGCTCACATGCCGCCGACCCGGAAGGGTCCGCGCTGCAAGTGCGATCTCCGCCCCAAGCGCGTCCAGATAATCGGCAACGGGATCGTAGCGTCGTACCTGCTTGGTATGACAGCCGCAAAACCAGCAGAGCTGATCGCAAAAGGGCACATGCAAGTAAAGCGAGACGGGCTTATGTGGATCCGTCTCGCCAAGCCATCTGGCATAGCACGCGCCGTCAACGCCACCGTGAAAATGCGGCGCCGTGGGATAGCTGGTGTAACGTGGCACAGGTTGAGCGTAACGGGCAAGCGAACTTGTGAACACGGGAGGGTCTTTCAATTGATCGGGCAGAGGGATCGATTGGGTGGGCATGGGCCGGGCGATGTGCCCGGCCGCCGGGGCACTATCCGCGCTTGTTCTTCTCGGTATTGTCGTCAACGAGTTCGTACCACATCGCGTTGAGGACGGCGAAGGCGGCTGCAAGCGGGAAGCCGAGAAGCCAGGCGAAATACCACATGTTCTTTCTCCTTGTATGGGATTTAGTAGGCGTGACCGTTCTTGTCGTTGACCGTCTTCTCGTCGACCTTGCCCCAGAGCACGCGATAGACCCATGCGGTGTAGGCAAGCACGATCGGCAGGAAGATCAGCACTGCGATCAGCATGACGAACAGCGTCATATGGCTTGAGGACGCGTCCCAGACCGTGAGGCTGGAGCGGACGTCGAGCGAAGAAGGCAGGATGAAGGGGAACATCGAGACGCCGACCGTCGAGATGATGCCGAAGATGGCGAGCTTGCTGAAGAGCAGTGGCGCCACTTCACGGCGAGCAGTCATCGATAGCAGCGTGGCGATGGCACCAATGAAGCCGAAGATCGGAGCGGCCATCATCCACGGATGGTTGCCGTAATTTGCAAACCAGGCACCAGTGCCGTGATCGACCGTCTTCAACAGCGGATTGGACGGACCGATGGGATCGATCTGGCTGGTAATGCGATAACCGTCGACGCCGTACCAGAGAGCAAGGCCGCCAAGGGCAAAAAGCACGATCGTCGCAAGTGCCGCCAGACTGCCATAGCTGCGTGCGCGTTCCGCGACAACGCCGCTGGTTTTGAGCTGCAGCCATGCCGCACCATGCATGGCGAGCATGGCGACGGAGAGAAGGCCGCAGAGTAAGGCATAGGGATTGAGCAGGCCGAAGAACGAGCCTTCATAATAGATCCGCATATCATCGTCGAAGCGGAAGGGTACGCCTTGCAGCACGTTGCCGACCGCAACCCCGAAGATCAGCGAGGGAACGAAGCCGCCGATAAACAGCGCCCAATCCCAGCCTGCCTTCCAGCGGGCGCTCTCGCGCTTGGACCGGTATTTGAACGCCACCGGCCTGAGGATGAGCGCGAATAGGATTGCGAACATCGCAAGATAGAAACCGGAGAAGGAGACCGCATAAAGCGGCGGCCAGGCGGCGAAGATCGCGCCGCCGCCAAGCAGTAGCCAGACCTGGTTGCCCTCCCATGTCGGGCCGACGGAATTGATGGCGATGCGCCGCTCCGTGTCGGTCTTTGCGACGAATGGCAGCAGCGCGCCGACGCCGAGGTCGAAACCGTCGGTGACGGCAAAGCCGATCAGAAGCACGCCGAGAAGCAGCCACCAGATGATGCGCAGGGTTTCGTAATCGATCAACTCATGAAGGATCATGATGGTTACTCCGCAGCAGGAATGAGAGTTTTGGAGGTGAGGCCGGCTTCTGGCTCGTCGCCCAGTTGCGGGCCTTTGCGAATGGCTTTCACCATCAGACTCATTTCGATAACGATCAGCGCCGTGTAGATCGCCGCAAAACCAAGCAACGTGATCAGGACGCTAACGGCTCCAAGATTGGAAACGGCAGCGGCGGTTGGCAAAACGCCTTCGATAACCCAGGGTTGGCGGCCGAATTCCGCAACCACCCAGCCAAGCTCGATCGCGACCCAGGGCAGCGGAATGGCGAAGACGGCGATCCTCAACAGCAACGGATATCGATCGAGTTTCCGCCGTGCCGAGAGCCAGAAGAAGACCATCATCAGCAGGATGAAGAACATCCCGAGGCCGACCATGATGCGGAAGGACCAGAAGAGCGTCGGCACATTCGGAATGGTGTCGCGAGCGGCCTGGGCGATTTGCTCCTCCGTTGCCTGGCGTGGATCGTCGACATAGCGCTTGAGCAGCAGAGCATAGCCGAGCTCGTGGCCGATATCCTCGAAGGAGGTGCGGGCAGTGGCCACATCCTGTGAGACTCCTCCGGGCGTTGCCGGCTTGGCAGCGCGGATCTTCATCAGCGCATCATAGGCCTTGATGCCCTCGCGAATATGGTTCTTGGCTTGCTCCTCGAGCTTGTCGATGCCAGGGATTTCCGTCGTCAGCGATCGCGTGCCGATCAGGCCCATGGCCCATGGAATGTGAATGGCATAGTGGGTCTCGCGAGCCTCTTGATCTGGAAAGCCGAAGGCGGTGAAGGCGGCCGGCGCCGGTTCGGTCTTCCACATGGCTTCGATCGCCGCGAGCTTCATCTTCTGATGCTCGGTCGTGAGATAACCGCTCTCGTCACCCAGCACGACGACCGACAAAGCAGAAGCGAGACCGAAAGACGCGGCAACCGTCATCGAGCGCTTTGCAAGCTCGACGCTGCGGCCATTGACAAGATACCAGGCCGAAACACCCAGCACGAAGATCGAGGCACAGACATAGCCGGCCGAGACGGTGTGAACGAATTTCGCCTGCGCCACCGGATTGAAGACGACATCGAAGAAACTGACGATCTCCATGCGCATGGTTTGCGGATTGAGCGCCGAGCCTGCCGGGTTCTGCATCCAGCCATTGGCGATCAGGATCCACAGTGCCGAGAAATTCGATCCCAGCGCAACCGCCCAGGTGGCGACCAAGTGGCCGACCTTGGACAGCTTGTCCCAGCCGAAGAAGAACAGACCGACGAAAGTCGCCTCGAGGAAGAAGGCCATCAGCCCTTCGATCGCCAGCGGCGCGCCAAAAATATCGCCGACATAATAGCTGTAGTAGCTCCAGTTCATGCCGAACTGGAATTCCATCACGATGCCGGTGGCGACGCCGAGCACGAAGTTGATGCCGAAGAGCGTCCCCCAGAATTTCGTCATCTGCCGCCAGATCTGGCGGCCGGTCATGACATAGGTCGTCTCCATGATGGCAAGCAGCACGGAAAGGCCGAGCGTCAATGGTACAAATAAGAAGTGATACAGCGCTGTCATGGCGAACTGCAGGCGTGATAGCGCCACGATATCGAGTTCCATAGTCTTTCTCCCACGCTCCAAAAGGTGGTTGATGCACCGCAGCCTTGAACGGCCTTGGCTATGATTGATCGGTCAGATGTCTCAGTCCTGCCTCAGCCGGGTGAGCTCTGCATCAAATTTGGTTTCTCCCCGCCGCGCGGTCGCGACGATGCGGCCCTCGTCGAGAACGACGATCCGATCGGCGATCTCGGCTTCGCGACGGATATGTGTGGCGATGACCAGCGACCGGCCGCAGCCGCTATCGGCAAGGCGCCGCATGACATCCCGTCCGGTTTCGCGGTCCAGACCTTCGGTCGGCTCGTCGAGCAGCCAGAGTTTGGTACCGCGCAGGAACAGGCGGGCAAGCGCCAGGCGACGGGATTGTCCGCCAGACAGACCAAGACCGCCTTCGCCGAGGCGGGTGTCGAGGCCATTCGGCTGGGACAGTACGTTTTCCAGGAGGCCGGCATCCGAAAGCGCCATATAGAGCATCTCGTCGTCAGCATCCGGCGCGGCAAGACGTAAGTTATCCCGTAGACTGTCTTGGAACAGCTCCGTGCGCTGGGTGAGCATCGTGGCCGGAGCGGTCTCGACCACGCCGCGTTCGATCGCGAGTTCACCGGCGAGGACGGCAAGCAGGGTCGACTTTCCGGCTCCGCTCGGGCCGATCACCGCGAGATGCTCGCCCAGTGCCAGCGAAAGCGTGATGTCTTCAAGCGAAGCCACCGCTGCTCCGTCATATCGGGCGGAGACGCCGGAGACTCGGACGGCCACGCCGTCTGGCGGCGTTAGATGTGCGGAGGGATGAGCAGTCTGTACCAGACGAGGTGAAAGGCGGCGGGCGGCAAGCACGGTACGGCCGAGTTCCAGCGCCCCACGGCGCAGCGCTGCAAAGGGTTCGAGCGCCGCGAGGGCCATCAGCAGGCCGAGAGCGGCCAATGGTGCATCGATAATGCCGCGTTCCGCCAGCGAGGTGACCGTCAGCAAAGTGCCCGACAGAAGCGCTGCGGAGGCAAGGCCAAAACTCACCGTAACTCCGCTTTCGATCCGGTTCAGTCTGTCGTCTGCCTCGGCCAGACGGCGATCAGTGGCAGCGATCGCTGTGCATTGCGCCTGCAGTCTGCCGGCCATGACGAGTTCGGTCTGTCCGGCGACGAGATCGACAGTACGCGAGCGTAGTGCCTCGATCGCATGAGCGCGTTGCCGCGCCGGTTTCAGCGCCAAGCGCCCCGCAATGATTGGAATGCCGAGACCGGCAGCGAGAAGCCATAGGCCGGCGAGCAGACCGAACGGAACCGACAGCAGCATCAGTGCGATGCTGACCGCCAGGCCTGAGACAATAGCGATGGCGGCCGGCACAAGGACGCGCAAATAGAGGGAATCGAGCGCATCGACATCCGCCGTCAGCCGGAAAAGCAACTTGGCTGGCCTGCGCATCAACATCGTTGCCGCACTGGGTGCCGCCCAGCCGCGAAACAGATTTTCGCGCAGCGCAGCGAGCATGCCGAGCGTGGCATCATGGGTGGTCACTCGTTCGCCGTAGCGTGCAGCGGTGCGGAGGATCGCCAGCAGCCTGATGCCCGCCGATGGAGCAAAGACATCGAAGGCGATGGCTGTCGCGGTCAGGCCAGCGAGTGAGGCGGCCGTGATGAACCAGCCCGACAGACCGAGGAGTGCGATGCCGGCGCACACGGTCAAGGCCGACAAGAGGGTGCCGAGCAGTAATGCGCGGCCGCGCGCTGCCAGGAAAAGCCGACAGATGGGGTAAAGAGCGGAGACTATCGACGTCATGCCGCTTCCTCCCGGACCGATGCGTCGATATGGATGATCCGGCCCATCCTTGCAGCCAGAACCGGGTCATGTGTGGCAACAACGAGTGTCCGTCCGCGGGCGATTGCCAACAATGCATCGGTGACTTCACGTGCGGTTTCGGTGTCGAGATGCGCGGTCGGCTCGTCCGCAAGGATAATGTCAACATGCGGGGTTGCGGCGGCACGGGCAATCGCCAATCTGAGCGCCTCGCCGCCGGACAGGCCTGCCCCGCCTTCGCCGATGGACATGGCGCCGTGCTGGGTCACAGTTCGCCGCAGATGGGCAAGGTCAATCGCTTGTTGTACCGCGCGCGGGCTGACTTCGGGTCGGCCGAGCGTGATGTTGCTGGTCATCGTGCCGGCAAAAATATGCGGCCGTTGACCAATCCAGGCCATGCGTCGTCGCAGTGCGGACGCGGAAATATCATTAAGTCGCTGCCCGCCGACATGGATCATGCCGCTCTCTGAACAAACAAGACCAGCAATCAACGACAACATGGTCGTCTTGCCCGCACCGCTTTCTCCCAGGAGAGCTACATGCTCACCGGCTGCGATCGCCAGGCCGAAACCGTCGAAAACAGGCATTTGTCCGGGCCGGTGCCGGAAGCAGAGCCGATCGACATCGATTGACGGCAACGTACGATCACGGCTGGTTTCCGCCACCCTTTCATCGCGCCAGCCCGGCAACGTCATGCCGGTGCTGGATAGTGCATCGAGAGCGTCCAGGGCTGCCTCTCCGGCTGCCCGGTCGTGCCAGACTGCCGATAGTTCTCGCAGAGGCTCGAAGAAGCTCGGAGCCAGCAGCAGAATGAACAGACCTTGCGTCAGGCTCAATCTCCCGGACCACGTGCCAACATCGATTGCGCCGAGCAGATTGAAGCCGACATAGACGGCCATTGCCGCAACGCCCAGTGCGGCAAACAACTCCAGGACTGCCGAGGATAGAAAGGCTATCTTGAGCACAGCCATGGTTCGCATCTTGAGCTGTTCTGCATCAACCCGCAGTCGTAAAGCGGTGCGATCGACGGCGCCGAGCGCGCGAATAGTGGCAAGGCCGCGCAGCCGGTCGAGGAGAAAAGCATTGAGCCCGCCGGTCTCGGCCAGTTGCTTTTCGCTTGCAGCCTTGGCTTGCCAGCCGATCAAGGCCATGAACACGGGGATCAGTGGCGCCGTAAAGAGCAGGATGAGGGCTGCAAGCCAGGAGACCGGTGCAATGCAGATGAGGATGACCAGTGGGACGGCACTTGCTTTCAGCCGTGCCGGTCGAAAGCGAGCGAGATAGGGCACGATGGTTTCAGCCTGCTCGGCGATGAGGCTTGCGGCAAAACCGGACGCTGGACGATCGCTGTCTAGTGGCGATCGGGCGGCGAGTGCTGTAGCGGCAATTTCGCGCTGCCGGCTCAGTTCTGCGCGCGCGGCTTGAAAGGCCAAACGTCCGCCCAAGGAATCCAGTCCGGCACGCAAGGCGCCAAGGAGGAAGACGAACAGCGCCGGTATCGCCGTTGCCGTTATGCCATGTCTGTCAGCGATCACGCCTATTCCACTGGCAAGCAAGGCTGCTTGGGGAATCCACAGGAGTGACGCCAGCGTTTGCACCAGAGCGGCAGGTGACAATTTGGCGCGCATCGTTCTTGGCGACCGGTCTTTTGGGGAAGGCGGTTGGATTGAGCTGTCGGTGACGTCGGTCTCCGCTTCTCGTCTGACTTCCGATCCCGTATCGAAGAATGCGGTGGTCATCGTGCCTGCCTCTTGTCGATGGGGTTGGCGGTCATGGGCTTGCGACCGAGCAAACGACGCGCGTCTTCGCTACCTCGACAAGCCCGAGATGAGTGGGGGAAGATTGGACGACAGGCGCAAGGCTCATGATGATTTCCGTCGCTTCAGTGACTTTAGACAATTCTAAATGCACTTCATTAGGCAATTCTAAATTCACTTCATTCGGTGCCAGATTTTTGGGTTGGTCTGGACTGTCTGCACGGTGAACTCGACGTTTAGTAATCTGCCTGTGACGCTTCAGCTTTGACCTAGGTCAACTTCGAGAAGCTATGAGAGACGGGTCTTGCCAGGCAGGGTCTCCGCCAGTGCGGGAAAAGCTCGGTCGTCGCCAGCAGCTAGTTTTGGGCTGTCTGAGGAATCCAGATGGCGGTCAAAACTGGGCATCGAGCCAGTCGTTCGCCGCCCCGCCATATCGTCTTTTCTTGCGCCTACGGCGATTGCGTTGTTCAGACCGCTTCACTCGGCGCTGGCATGGCAACACCGAGATAGGGATCGATCCATGTGATCTGGTCGGTAACGGACTTGACGCCAGGCACATTCTCCGCTGCAACCTTGGCTGCCAGTCGCTCTCTTTCGTCGAAGATAGTGCCGGACAATTCGACAACGCCGTTCTGAACGCTGACTTTTATGAAGCCATTTTGGCTCCAGCTCTGATGGGCGAGCTCGGCAATGACCGCCTCGGCGATCTGATCGTCGCTGGCCTGAACCTTCTTCTTTGGCAGCATGTTCGCCAGCGCCCGCAACAGGTCTGATCGGCAGACCATCCCGATCACTTTGCCTTGGACGACGACAGGCAAGCGCTTGATCCCATGCTTTTCCATCAGGTCGACG
This sequence comes from Rhizobium sp. WW22, assembly GCF_047041135.1. Taxonomy (NCBI): domain Bacteria; kingdom Pseudomonadati; phylum Pseudomonadota; class Alphaproteobacteria; order Hyphomicrobiales; family Rhizobiaceae; genus Rhizobium; species Rhizobium sp. WW22. The sequence continues at coordinate 3,056,757 of NZ_CP178198.1, read as the reverse complement.
GCAACGGTGAGCGTGGCATTGGGAGCAATAGTGACAACCTCCGACGTCATCACTTCTTCAACGTTGCGGCCATGTGAAAGAACATACTCATCAGCAAGCTTGCCGGGGCTGGTCAGAAACTCGAGCAGCCAGGATCGCTTGCGCTCCGTCTGCAATTCCGAGCGGCGAAGGAAATCGCCTTCGCTGACAATGCCGACAATGTTTCCGCCGGCATCAACGACTGGAAGACCGCTGACGTGACGGTCGAGCATTATTGTCGCCGCATCCACGACAGATGTTTTGGGACTTACGGTGATAGCTGGTGCGTTCATGATTTCTTGAATGAGCATGGTCGTCTCCCGGCGATGGGTTTGGTTTGTGGCGCCGATAGGGGTTTGGGTTGTTCCATGCCGAGAAGGTTACAGACCACACGACTGCCATGCTTTGATCGACATCAAATGAGCGAGGCTGGTTGCGATCATCGACAAGCCGTCTCGTGGGACAATGGACCGCCTGTTTGAAAGATGCCCGGCAACTTCAGTCGGCCAAAGCTAGAAGTTTCAGTAGAAGGCTACTATGGAATGAACATCATCCCGGCTGCGACCGCCATCAACGCGACCGTGGCCCAGCCGATGCATGCGGCCCCTTTCCCGATCGTGTATGGACCCATGATCTTGCGGTTTGACGCCAGCAACAGAATGACGGCAATCAGCGGGACTGCGAGCAAACCATTTATAACAGCGCTCCAGAACAATGCGTTCATCGGGGTGATCGGCGAATACTGAATGATCAGCGCCAGCAACACACTTATGGCGATTACGCTGTAAAAACCCCGAGCGTCATTTGGACTGCGCTCCAGGCCGAATTTCCATCCCATGGCCTCGGCAAGTGCATAGCCGGCGGAGCCGGCGAGAACGGGCACGCCGATGAGACCGACGCCTAGAATTCCGAGCGCGAAGATAAGTGCGGCAAAGGGTCCGGCCAGCGGCCGCAGTGCGCTTGCTGCTTGCGCGGCCGTGTCGATCTGCGTGATGCCGGCGACATTGAGCGTCACGGCGGTCGCCAATATGATGAAGAAAGCCGTGAGATTGGAGTAGAGCATGCCACTCCATGTATCCCAGCCAATACGGCGAAGTTCCTTGGGAGCTCTCGCACTGTCTCTGGACAAAGGCATTGAATCGGGAGCGGCATTCATATCCTCCACCTCTTCCGATGCCTGCCAGAAGAAGAGGTAAGGACTGATCGTAGTCCCAAAGACGCCGACGACGACCGCAGCATAGGTCGGTGTTGGAGTGATCGTCGGCCATATCGTCCTCAAGGCAACTTGCTGCCAGTCGATATGGACGGTGAAGAGGACCGCGGCATAGGCCAGGAGCGAAATCGTCAGCCACTTCAGGAACGCGACATAGCGGTGATACGGGATGAAGACCTGAAGCGCGAGCGTCCCAAAGACGAAGAACATTGTCATCAGGTGCCGGTTGAAGCCTGTCACCAGCTCCGCGACCTCGCCCATCGCGGCAACATCGGCGGCGATATTCAGAATATTGGCGATCAGGAGCGAGAAAACGACGGCGTAGAGGACCACCGGTGGAAATGTGGTCTTTATGTTCGCCGCCAGGCCCTGTCCGGTCACACGTCCGATCCGTGCACAGGTCGCTTGGACGACCGCCATCATTGGAAATGACACCGGCATTGTCCAGAGCATGTTCAGGCCGAATTGCGCTCCCGCCTGGGAGTAAGTGGCGATGCCGCTCGGATCATCGTCGGCGACGCCGGTGATCAGGCCTGGACCCACGCTCGCGAGTGGGTGTTGTCGCAGGCGAGCAAGACGACCCGACAATCGCGATCGCCACGAGGATTGTCCAATTGTGACGAGTTCCTGACTCATTGGCCACGGTCTCGCGTCGTTGAAACGCTGACGGTGTCCGAAGGCAGGAGCGTTGTCCGATCGACATATCCATTGATTCCTCGAATTCCCTCCACAAGCGTTCGGATCGCGTTTTGTTGGATATTGGACTCGAGGAATCCCTGTACTTGTACCTGGCCGTCTTTGACGATGACGTCGACCTTGTTGCTACCAATTCCAAGATCTGCGGCCAGCCGGGTCTTGATGGCGAGCTTTATGGCGTCATCGCCCTTAGCGACGTGTCGACCAGGCGCGTCGATGACCAGATTGATCAAATCGCATCGACTGACAATACCGACAAGACGACGGTTGCTAATGACCGGAACTCGCTTGATTTTGTGGGACAGCATCAGGTTACCAATCCGCCCTACATCCGTTTCGGGAGTTACGCTGATAACCTCGCGGTGCATCGCCTCGCCAACCGACCAGCCGTAGATTTGAATGTAAGTGTTCAAACCATGCCGATCATCTTGCTCGAACACGTCTTTGGCCGACGACGCCCAATTGTCGCCGACGCGTCGCATGAGATCCCCTTCGGTCAGGATGCCGCAGACCGCGCCATCGTCGTCAATCACAGGAAGACCGCTGATATCATTGGCGCGCAAGAGCAGCGCCGCGTTTCGGACGCTCATCGTCGGCGTGGCTGTGATGACATTCCGTGTCATGATGTCTTTGGCTTGCACGACAGCTCTCCATCTTCACTTAACTTTAGGTATTCCCGCTATTGCCGCGCCCATAGAATCGCAGGCAGGCCAAAAGCCGGTCGATGCCATCCTCAGGCGTCGTTTCGGATCGATTCCAGAACGAGCGCCTGTTCTTGGGCCGAGGCCAGCAATTCTTCCGCATATTTCTCAGCGGACTTCGTGTCGGTTCCACACAGTCTGGCGTCGTGACATTCGCGATCGATGGCGTGCCGCATTGCGTTGATGAGATCTACTCTCTCGCCGATGTCGTGAAGACGTATCAGACGGGTGAGCGCCGTCAGCGCGATGAGTTCAAGAACCATCATGCGGCCTTCCACCTCGCCGAGGGAGGGAATGGCTTTAGAGGCCGCACCGCCCAGGCTGTCGCGTCTGGCTCTCAGCATTGGTTTGTTCCTTCATGGGTTTGGTTGCAGAAAGCAGCCTGCGGATATTCGCCGCTGCGGCATTGATCAGAATCAATGAGGGTAAGGATCTTCCCGACCAGACGCAGAGCGACGTGGTGATGTGATCCGGCGATCTGCGCTTCAGGATAATTGCGTCTTGGAGGCAGGTCTGTTCGCTATACTCGCGAACTGGCTATATGGGCCGCCCTCCAATTTGGACGGCCCAAGGGCACGCAATGCATTCAGGATGACTGCGACATCGATGACTTCCTGAAGCAAAGCGCCGTGCAGCGGCGGCAAATAGCCGAATGCTGCGGCGATCATGCCGGCAACTGAAAGGCCAAGTCCCGCAACCACGCTCTGGCGAGCGATCGCAACGGCCCGGCGGGCGACAACCAGGGCGGTTGCCAAAGGATCGAGCCGGTCCACGAGCAGTACGATGTTTGCCGCTTCCGAAGAGGCCGCTGCCCCGCGCGCGCCTAATGCAACACCTACGTCGGCCGCCGCAAGCGCCGGTGCATCGTTGACGCCGTCACCTACCATCATCACCGGACCGAAGCTTTTAGCCGCGATAACAGCCTCCACTTTTGAAGCCGGTGTCTGTTCGCCGAGCACCTGTTCGATGCCGAGGATGTTGCCGACATGCGAGGCAACATCCAGGCGATCGCCGGAGGCAAGAACGATTTTCGTAATTCCGGCACTGCGCAATCGCTGCAGAACGCTGATCGCCTCCGCGCGCACCGGATCGGCCATGATGATATTTCCCGCGACAAGGCCGTCGATTGCGACTGTCACCGCAGCTTCACCAGATCGGTGATGATTTTCGAAGACTTGGGAAGCGTTTCGAAAACTTCGGCTTTTCACAAAGCGGCTACCACCGATCACGACGCGGCGTCCGTCGACCATTCCTTCAAGCCCGCTTCCACCAACTTCCTCGACATTGGTTGGTGGCGAGAGCCGCAGATTGCGTTCCTGCGCTCCCGCGATCAAAGCGGCAGCCATGACGTGGCTCGATGCTTGATCCAACGAAGCGGCAAGACGCAACAACTCGTCCTTATCGATCCAAGCGCTGCAGCCGACTGCCACGATTTCGGGCTTGCCGTGTGTGAGTGTACCGGTCTTATCGAGGACGGCAACCCGTACGCGGCTTAAGGCTTCAAGGGCGCTACCGTCTTTCACCAGGCATCCTATCGAGGCACAGCGCGAGATACCCGACATGAGCGCGACCGGTACGGCCAGGATAAGCGGGCAGGGCGTGGCGATGACGAGAACGGCAAGAGCACGTCGCGGATCGTCGGACAGCAGCCAGGCCGTCAACGCTATCGCTACCGTCATAAGCAAAAATGCCAGGCCATAGCGGTCAGCGAGACGCGCCATCGGCGCCTTGCTCTTCTGTGCCGTCTCGACGAGGCGTACAACCGCAGCATATGTGCTCTCAGAGGCGGGGCGAAGCGCCCTGACAGTAAAGACGGGGCCGATCGATGCGCTGCCGCTTAACACCTCTTCACCAGCCCGATGATCCACAGGGAGTGGTTCTCCCGTTAACGCAGACTCGTCGAGAATAGCGCGGGGAGACAGAAGAACACCATCGACGGGCAGCACTTCGCCATGGCGGATCATGATGTGATCGCCAACAACTATCTTCTCGATAGGAGTTAGTTCCAACCGATCGCCAACATAGCGAAATGCAGTTCGTGCCACTCGTCCCATCAGTAGCGTCATCTCACGGGCAGCGCGGCCGGACGCATATCCCTCCAGCATCTGTCCACCTGCATACATCAGCGCGACGACGTTGGCTGCGAGGCTTTCGCCAAAGGAAAGGGCGAACGCCATTGACAGGGCGGCGACGATATCCAACCCGAAATCGCCGTGACGCAAGGAACGGAAGGTCTGCAGCAACAACGCGCCCAGGATCGGCAAGGTGGCGAGTGCCCAGACAAGGGAGGCAAGCGCGACGTTGTCGATCAATACGAAGGTAATGCCTGCCAAAAGCCCGGATGCTGCAATCAGCACCAAAGATGATCCACTGGTTTTTAACAGGAAAACTACCGTGCTGGTCACGCTGGAGAATGCCATGATTGGCTCCGGTGGCTGAGTTTGTATCCGATATGCTATTGCTTTCGATCAGCTGATTAGAACCGTTTCCATCGAACAGACATTGATCCGCCTCAATGCGGCTCGTCCGAGAGACATGCGAATTTAAAAAAAGCAGCGGATGGATCGCGTCTTCCGCTCCGCAGCGCGGTTCACAGCGTATTCGTCAAATATCGAGCGCATATTTAATCCGTCGCGAATAGTCGAACGCACGTAGAACGTGCGTCGGCAATCGCCGTACCCCCGAGAATTTTATCGCCCTATAGTCGGCTCTGCTTCCGATCTGCGTGTCTTGACTATGCTTGCTGAGTTCGACGATGTTTTCTCTCACCGTAAGAATATTGGCGCCGTGGTCCCACCCACGTTCCAAGGCGACATCAAAGGGGAGGAACATGGTCCGCATCGCCGAGGTAATCGCGCGCGCGCCGTTGCGGGTGACAATGTAGCATGCAGCGGATCCCTGGGGACCGTGCAAACAACGGCCGATCTCATCTCCAGAAATCGTCGTGGTGACCCGCCGGAACCCACGGATTCTGTGGTTGAACAGCTTGACAATGTCTGCAGTCGGCACTGCGGCAAGTATCCGCGAGCTCCGCTCCAGCAAATCGCCGACGATTTCCACGTCGTCCTCGATAACGATGGATGCCTCTAATGTGCTGGATAGGAACATGTCCACGGCGCGCAGGTGGCTTCGGTAGCAGCCGTACTCGCCCGGCAGCAATTGTCTACCGCCATGCCTGAAAAAGCTGACGTGATCGACGTCGACGTAGTCCATGGGAGCGATGTTACGCCCGTCAATGGCGGGAACCCGTGTGATATGAATACCATGGGCGAGCGCCTGCGAGCGGATAGCTTTCCACCTGTCAACACATCTGGCCAGGTTAATGACATAGACACCGAGGCTCTCGAGCAAGACAACCATTGATCAGTCACCTCTGCTCCCGTCCGTCAATGACAAGGGTTTTGTGCGGGTTCGGGAGGAAAGGTTATCCATTCTTCGCAAGAAGGCATGCTTCAGCAAAAGCCGCGTCAATTGTCGAAGACGACAGATAAAACGTGACGCTTCCAGCCATGCGCGATAGGGCTGAACAGTTGCGTAGCGCCATCGCCGCAAATGATAGGTTCGGCGTTTGGCCTGGATCTGGGACGGCAATCCCGTATCCTGGTTGATCGGCACGGGAAAGACAAAAGCGGCCTTCAGACCCGCCAGATATTCAAGATCGAAGGCAAGATCGAACGGCAAACGCATCGGAACGAGCTTTTCGACAAACCACGCGGCGGCTCGCCGGTTGAGCAAATAGGCGCCCGATCCTTTCTCGCGAGTAAGCGCCACCGCAAGGGAACGTTGGGACGTCAAGTCGGCAAACGGGTATTTGCGACCGCGATTGACCGTCGAAAGCCGCAGGATGTCCCAATCGGCGTTCGCCTCGATTGCAGCCCTCAGGAGCTGTTTCAAGTCGGCGGGAAACTCGAGATCATCCTCCAGTATCAGGGCGAATTCTGACTCCGAGGCAAGCAGGCGCTTTGCGCATTCAATATGGCTAAGGTAGCAGCCCACCTCTGCGAGATTGCCCCTTCTTCCATGCAGCAGCCTATAGGCTCCCTCACGGAAGTCCCTGATGGGCAGTTCAAGCGCTTGCCCGTCGACGGCAGCAACTCGTTCGAACGGCAGTCTTATACCATCGAGCTTATCCTGCATGGCGGACAGCCGATCAGCAGCACGATCGAGATTGATGAGGTAAGTCTTCATGGGAAGATCGCTAAGATCTTTGTCATTCATGCTAGGCGCTCGTTCCGACAAGAATGGTGGCGATTGCGTTTGTCGGAGCGGACATTGTTTGGCCCGGCTTACGGGCGGCTTACAGAAACTTGTCAAAAAAGTGAAAATAACCCCCAGGTTAGGTTTCTGGGGCAAGTTTAGCTGGAGCGCCCAACTCATCACCCAAGCGGGAGTGATACGGAGGCTTCTCTCTCGTTCGCCTGCCGCCGGGATATCGAATTGGATATCGACGCGCGATGCCACAGGATCAAGGCGGGTGCAGCAAACGGATGCGAAGAGGCGTGCCTCGAATTCGCCAAGAATAAAGAGGCTTTTGCGCTGCAGTTACCCTATGGATCAACACGAAAGTTTTGGACTGCTTCATGCGCGTGCTGCTCGTTGAAGACAATGCCAAGCTCGCATCGCTGACAAGCGAGGCAATGCGTTCGCATGGTTTTGCCGTCGATTGGGTCAGTTCAGCCAGCGATGCCGAGGAAGCTATGTCCACGATCAGCTATGAGGCGGTCATTCTCGATCTCGGCTTGCCAGATCGTGACGGCCTGTCCTTGCTCGAACCTGTGCGTCGCCGGGCGCCCTCAACGCCTATTCTCATCCTGACGGCACGCGATGCCGCAAGTTCGATTATCGATGCGCTCGACAGCGGTGCCGATGACTATCTCGTCAAGCCCTTCGTTATGGGCGTGCTAATCTCGCGCGTTCGTGCCTTGATGCGTCGCCCAGCCCTACGCCACGATACGATCCTCAGCGAGCGTAACGTCCATCTTGATCTTTCACAGCATGTTGCCAAAGTCGGGGAGACCGAACTGCAGCTCAGTCGCCGCGAGTTCGCTGCGCTGGAATTGTTTCTTCGCAGATTCAACAGGGTCCTCTCCAAGGGCGAGGTCGAGGAGTCGATCTATGGCTTCGGCGAGGAGCTAAGCTCCAACGCCGTCGAGGTTCTCATCCACCGATTGCGTAAAAAGCTCCAGGCTGCGGGTGCTGCGATCGATATCCATAACATGCGAGGCGTCGGCTATATGCTGACGGAGGGACGTTCATGACATTTCGCCGACTGACGCTATTCAGGCGCCTCGTCGTTGCTATGTCTATCGTCGCGCTGGTTGCAGTCTGTGCGAGTGTTCTTTTCTTGTACGTCCGTTTTCAAGCGGCCAACGATGCTTTTCGTGAAGAGACGCTCTCGACTTTCGCGCAAGACATGCAGCGCCAGTTCGCCTCGGATCCGCAACTTACCGGTGGGCCTGCAACTGCCTTGAAAACGCGAATCAAGGAGCTGGGCGGACAATTCGCCGTAGTGACCGATACAGGCAGAGTTCTTGCCAGTTCGGAGACGTTGGATCAGCCGCTGGTTCCTGTCTCAAACCAGAAGGTTCGGTACTTTTTGCTCCCGGGTCACGACAAAGTCAGAGCCCTTTTTGGCATCTCAATGCAGCTTGATGGCACTAATCCCGTGCATTTCGTGCAAATCGCCTTCCCGCGGGAGCACGTCATTTTCGACACCGTATTGGAGGAGTTCGTCACTGACATCGCGTGGATATGGATTCCATTTGTTTGTCTTCTTCTGCTGGTCAACATCCTCGTGCTGAAATTCGCGCTGAAGCCATTGAGCCAGGCGGCGGAAGAGGTGCGGCAAATCGGGCCCTCCAGCATAGCCACGCGGCTGACGGAAACCAGGATGCCGGAGGATGTGCTGGCATTGGTGAGCGCGGTCAACGAGGCGCTTGATCGCTTGCAGGCGGGTTTTCTGTCACTTGAGCAGTTTTCGAGCCATCTTGCCCATGAGCTTCGGACGCCGCTCGCGATTATCAAGGCTCGCCTTGCGCTCTCGCAAGATGCAATCGCACGGAAAGTCGAGGAGGATTTCGAGGGTGTAGAGCGGCTGGTCAGTCAATTGGTCGATCGCGTCAGGATCGGTGGCCTGCATTTTGAAGCAAGCGACCGGGTCGATCTTGGCGATATCGGACAGCGGGTAGCAGCATTCCTTGCGCCGGTCATTCTTTCCAAGGGCCGCGACATCGAATTGCAGCCACCCTTAGAGCCCGTCGTGGTTAGCGGCGCGTTCGATTTCATCTTTCGAGCCCTGCGCAATCTTATTGAGAATGCACTGAACCACACGCCTCCGGGCACGACGATTACGGTGACGATCTTTCGATGCGGCATCACGGTCTCTGATTCCGGCCCAGGATATCCCCCCCGATGGCTCGAGCCGGTGGCGGTCGTCGGCAAACCGGACAGCGGTGCGGGTGGTCTCGGCCTTGGCCTGTCGATCGTGAAGGAGACGATGATTGCTCACGGAGGCGATCTCAAGCTCACCAATTTGCCGGAGGGCGGAGCATCCGCGACAATGGAATTTCCAATCCATCAGAAAGCGATCTGAGAACGGAGCTTTCATGTTCTGCAGAGATCATCTTGGCAGAAAGCTGAGGCTTGGCAGTCGGACCTGCTAATGCAACTCCTGTGCCCGGGCTTACTGAGATTCGGCCTTCCTTGGAATGGCTCCGCCAGTTCCTTGACCTCGATCAATGCTGCAGCCTTTGGCTAGTCCTATCCTTTTTCCGCTAACGGAATTTCAAGGAGACGGTCATGAACGACATTACTCTCAGACAGAATATTCTGGATGAACTCGAATTTGAGCCGAAAGTGGATGCGGCCAAAATTGGTGTGACCGCACGCGACGGCGTCATCACTCTTACCGGACATGTTGGCACATATGCGGAGAAGGACGCCGCCGAGAAAGCCGCGAGACGCGTCAAAGGCGTCCGCGCCATAGCCCAGGAAATAGATGTTCAAATCCTAGGCCCGCGGCGGACAGACGACGACGACATCGCCCGACGGGCAGTCAAAATGCTAGACTGGAATATCTCCATTCCAAAGCAAATGGTGCAGATCCGCGTATGCAAGGGCGTCGTTACGCTTACCGGCAAGGTGGAGTGGCAGTACCAAAAGAATGCCGCCGCCGCCGCTGTCAGGGATCTCGCCGGTGTCATTGGCGTCTCCAATCTCATAGAGGTCGTTCCCAGCATCAGTGCTGATGACATCAAGCGGCGCATCGAGGATGCGCTGGAACGCGATGCGGAATTGGAGGCACACGCAATCCAGGTCGATGTTTCCGGTGGTAAAGTTATCTTGAAGGGCCACGTCAGGACCTTGTTCGAGCGTCGTGCGGCAGAACGTGCCGCGTGGTCGGCGCCGGGCGTCCATGCACTCGATGATCAACTCTCCATCAGCTGATCAACTTTCGATAGAAGGAGGGATGCAAAATCATGAGCACGGATTTCACACGAACGGAAGAAGCGCTGCTTGCGGGTGCCGGATATCCCCTCCCGCCCACCAGGACTGCGATTTTCGCCTCGACAGAGCAGACAGAGACAAATGGGAAATCACAATTGTGTCCCCCCGCGCTCAAGCGTGGGTGCATGATGAATTGTGCAATCCCCTCTGCCAGTGTCTGAGTGATAGCCTCAAGGTAGATATATTGGGTGCGGATCGCTTTCTGAAGCAGGTACATGCCTTGGGGTTTCGAACCGAATTTGTCGGCATCGGCGGCAAGGATCTGTTCTGAGGTGGAGCGATGTATAAGTCGATTGTCTGTGCGGTTGGCCTCGGATCGAAGGAGAAAGCCGAGCATCTGATGCATACGGCTTGCGCGCTTCTCGACACGGATGGAACGCTTCATCTCGCCCATACGGTCGAGCGATTTCCGTCCCTTGTCCGGCAGGGACCGGATGAGTGGGCAGTCTCCGTCATCGGTGAAGCGGAAGAAAAGCTGTCGCTGCTTTGCAGAGAGCTTTCAGTGCCAGCGCTTGTCCATGTTCGCACCGGTCGGGCCGCCGACACGGTGCTCGCCATTGCGATCGAAACAAAGGCGGATCTGATCGTGGTCGCGGCTCATACCAACGATGTTTTCGATCGGGTATTTGGATCGACCGTCGACCACATTGTCCACCATGCGAAATGCTCCGTTCACATCGATCGGATTCCGTCGGCCCCGAAGCAGTAAATATCCAACTCATTCAGAGGCTGGACTGCGTCGTTGCATTGGCGGCCTGGTCGTACAAGCGTAGGCTAGAGGGCGTATGTTGCGGCCGTTCACGGCCATCGATCTCAAGACATATGGTTTGACCCCAGATATTCCAATCAACGGGATCGTGATCGACGAACCTGTCAAAAGCCTGTCATGAGAAGACGAAAGCGGTCTGCCGAAAAGGTGTGGCCGTGCATTTCGCCGCAATTGTTCCTCTAGATGTCACGGCTCTTAAGAGCTGCTGTTTGGTCGTCGCCGTCAATCATGCGGTTGCAGCCAAAAGTAAACCTTTTTGGAAATCAACGAAAATTGAGCGCTATGACAGAACCGCGAAAATCATCCTCCAAGCTCAATCGCTATATCGGAGCCGGCCTTGTCCTTGCCGTGCTGGCGGGGCCAGCCGTCGCTGCCTCACTTAAAAGTATCATGGGCAGCATGGGCGATAACACCACTTCAGCTAAGGCCGTGCTCGCCAACTTCGACAGCAAAGCCGCCGAGCAGGTCCTGCGGCGCTACGCGGCTGACGCCGAGGCCGCCGACGCCATGTTTGCCAGCCAGAGCAGCGCCAAGGAGAAGGATATCCACGCTCGCTTCAGCAAGATGGCCATGATTGCCGGTACAGCGAGCCAGAAGGCGCAAGACAAAGCCTCGTTTCGTAAGGCATTCGTGGCCGTGGCAGCCGAGTGCAAGTCCTGCCACACGACTTACAAATAGCCGCTGCAAATCTTCCCGAACAGGAAACTCCACATGAGCGAACAACGATCCGCCTATGAACCCTATTGCGAACCACCCATCGGAAAAGGCGACAAGATTTCACCTGCCAAGAGCGATCTCGTGCGTGCTTGGGACCTTCCCACGCGTCTATTCAAATGGTCGCTCGTCGCATTGATCCTGACGGCCTGGGTCTCGAGTGGCTTCAACGATCCGGACATGACTGTTCACAAAGCGGCGGGTTACGGCGTTCTCGTCCTCTTGGTTTATCGCCTCCTGTGGGGTGTTTTCGGTAGTTCAACCGCGCGGTTTTCCGGTTTCGTACGCTCGCCCGCCGCCGTATGGGCCTACCTAAAGGCGCTGCGGCGCAACCGCGCGGGACACTATCTCGGCCACAATCCGGCCGGCGGCCTGATGGTTATCGGTCTCATCGTCGTTTGCGGTATGCAGGTTTTGCTTGGATTATTCTCCAGTGACGGGGTGACCGCCGCGGGGCCTTTTGCTGGACTGGTAGGGGATGCCGTTTCGAGCTTGGCCGCTTCCGTCCATGCTGCATGGTTCTACTTCGCCATTCTCGTTCTGGCGGGATTGCATATCGTCGCGAACCTCTACTATCAGTTCGTCAAGCGCGAAGACCTTATCGGCGCCATGATCACTGGCCGCAAACAGCGCGAAGCCTACGTCGACCACAATGAGGCGACGGGTGGGTCGCTGCCTGTCGCCGCTGTCTGTCTTCTGATTGCCTTTGGCCTGGTTTATGGCACCGTAACGCTGCTTGGCGGAAGCTTCTTCGCTTCAATCTAGAATTCGTCTTGGTCAAACAGGAGCGTTACGGTTGTAAGATGGCCAGGCTGTACTTCAATCTCCAGCCGCCCCTTATGCAACGCCATGATCCGGCGCACGATCTCAAGGCCAATACCCATGTGATCGGCTTTGAGATCGCCAAACGGGCCTCCCGCCGGAGCGTCAAAAACACCAGCGTCATCCTTGACCGTCAAGCGCGGACCAGGGCCAGCGACAACTTCGATCGCCGCACCTTCGGGGGTATGTTTGACGGCGTTTTCGATGAGATTGCGCAATGCGTCCTCAAGCAGTGGCGCATGACCTTCAACAGAGCCGGCGCCAAGATTGCTGTAGGCAATGGTGTGATTGAGGTCATAGACCAGGGGCGCGATATCCGTGACAACCCAATCGGCCAGCTTGGCCAGATCGACCGGCCGGAACACCGCGCGGTCAGCGCTTTCGAGCCGCCCCAGCGCCGTGATCTGGGCGATAAAGCCCGCCAATGCGTCGAGATCTGCCTCCATCTTGCGAGCACGAGGATGGTCGATGTTGCCAAGTTCCAGCTTCATCATAGCCAGCGGCGTGCGGATCTCATGCGCAACAGCCGTGGTGAACAGACGCTGCGATTTCATGAGCGTACCTATGCGCGCAAGGCTCCGGTTGATGGCAGCGGCAAGATCAGCAATTTCGCGCGGCATGCTGGTCTGGTTGATTAGATGGCTGGGGTCGAGTGGATCGAGATGGCCGGCCTCTCGCGCTGCTTTTGCGACGGGACGCAGGGCCTGGCGGATTGACAATAACGTGCCACCGAGAACGAAGAGCAGCATGATGGCCATTGGGGTGGCGAGATGATCCGCAAACTCACGCCCGATCACCGCCCACATGATGCCGTCGCTGTCGTGCAGGATCGCGATCTCGATAAAAATCTTGTCCCCATGGATTTCATAGGTCTTGCCGCCGGCAACGGCGAGCGGTTTGCCGGCGCTCAGCATTCGAGACCAGAGGTCCGGCGGATTGACCTCATGCGGCAGAAGGTGATTGTCGCAGCGCGCATCGCAGTTCGTATAGAGAATCTGACCGGTTGGTGTGCGGATGCGGGTGATATAGAAGCCACCCTGGACGCCGTAGCGGTCGAGGTCGTGCGGCAACTTGTAGGGCGCTTCGTCATGGCGGCGTTCGAAACCCTTCGACAGCTTTCCGGTTTCACGTTCGATCATCAACGTCGCCAACTGCTCGTTGTCGAAATAATAATCGGCAAAGACGAGTGCGGCCTGCACCGCCATGGCCAGCGCTGCAAAGAGCGCGATGCGCAGCGTGATGATGCGGATCAGCGTTGGCGGCCTAGCAGATCGATCAACCATTTTGGCGCTTTTCCCGCAGCAAATAGCCAATGCCCCGTATTGTTTCGATGCTGATGGGCAAATCGAACGGGGCGAGGCGACGACGCAGGCGGGAGATCGCCAATTCCACGGCGTTGGTCGAGATATCGTCGCCAAATTCGGAGAGCTTGCTTTCGATCAATTGCTTGGGAGTGACCCGGCCCGCGTTGCGAATAAGCAGTTCAAGGACGGACCGCTCGCGCGGTGCGACTGCGAGCGGTTCACCGCCTGCGGCCACCACGCCGTTTGTGGGATCGAAAGATAGGCGGCCAACGACAATGGCTTCGATATAGTGCGGCGCTCTGCGGCGCAGAAGGGCGCGGCAACGCGCGAGCAATTCGATGTGATTGAACGGTTTGACGAGATAGTCATCGGCACCGCCGTCGAGGGCCGCTACGCGATCTTCAATCGAACCGCGCGCCGTGATCACGAGGATCGGTGCGGTAAAACCTTCACGACGTAGTTCCCGGATAAGATCCAAGCCGTCGCCGTCCGGTAAGCCTAAGTCCACCAAGGCCAAGTCGTAGCTGACAGTTTGTGTTGCCAGCAGCGCGGCGCCTACCGTTGCCGCGCTATCAAGGCGCCAACCCGCCTGATGAACACTTTCGGTCAGCAAATCGCGCAGGCGGGCACTATCTTCGACCAGTAACAAGCGCATACAGACCCCGATTTGCGGTCATAGTGGTTGCGGACCACGACGACAACTTACTAGTGACGCTTCCCGCCGTGCCAGAGCCCACTCTAGACCAATGAACCCCGCGGTTCGACTGGGATCGTGCAGCAACATCGAGATCAGGACCGTACCGCACAGTGGACGTCTAAATCGCTGGCCCGGATACCCTAACGCACGAATTGCCGAAGCTATTTTCCAGGCAACGAAGGCGGATACTCATAAAGTTGTCATGCCCGAGTCTGACTCAGCCATTCAGGCGCTGGTGGATAGTCGCTTTCAGCCCGGGTGTGCGGTGCATGGAATTCATGATGGAGACGGTCCTGGTGAGCGCCTTTCAAGCAGCACCCTGGCCGAGCACCGCGATGTGGCACGGATGGGCCGGGCGGTCGCTGATATCATCGTCAGTGTCAATCAAAGGGCACCTTGCGGCTCCGCGGAAGGCTGTGGTCTTCACACGAGCGAATAAGGCGACCCCTTGCCTGAAGTTTTTCGTGATGGTCGCACGCGCCTCCTCGCGATCAAGCAGCCCATGATTGCTCCGCCTTCCTGAGCATCTATCGTGCCTTCTCAAACCTACCGCGTTGCCTGCCAGATCCAAGGTTCACCGTACTGCTACTCGTTATCGGCCCGGGCCGGCCGGTGTCGGTCCATCTGTAATGCCGCCGCTGGCCCGTAACCTCAATTGAGGCATGTCAAAGTAGCCATCCAAGTGCCTTGATAAACGTAGTATTCGCAACCTCTTCAGTGAAGTTTGCCTGTAGGGATTGCTGATATTCTCGCGCCCCGGGGGGTCACGCTCTATGAAATGGCATGCATCGCATCAGTTTCCCGCGCTGAGGCTCGTCGTGCGCTCCGGCGAGAAGTACAGGGTCATCAAGACCGTCCGGGATGCGGCAGTAACATTGATCTCGGATTGGCCGAGCGACGATGGCGAGGAATATGTTATGGCGATCAGGGCATGCCTTGATGCTCTGAACGACGTCATCCCTCCGGAAGCGGCCAGAGAGGCCCTTATCCGTGCCGCTGCCGAAGAGCGTATCCTTTATATTTCAGTCATCGGATGACGTTGGGTTCGCACAGGGCGTGCGCTCCCACCTCGGCCTATTGATGCAGATCAAGGTCCAAAATCGTCAGAGAACCTACCAATTGATCAGGAATGCAAAGTGGACATTTTCGTTGTTCGCTTTGACTTCGGAACGGCAGATCCGTGACAAGGAGAAGAACATGCGTGCAGCTTTGCTGGTCGCCGCGATAGCCGGCGTTATCTTCGGTGCCTATGCTTACCAATCCAGTGGCTCCGCCAAATCAAAAGAACCAAAGCAACAGTCGTCGACGAATACGGGTAGCACAACCGGCAAACCTAAGCTCGGTTATCCAGATCCCTATATTCCCCCGACGAAGGGCAATGGCTTTTGATTTCTAGCGCCAATCAGAGGATGAAATAATGTCAAAATGTAACCCGACTGTCGTGGTCAAACGTCGGCGCCCGCGTGCGCCGCGATTGGCCTCGAGCCCATCGAAGACTTTAGGCTCTCTTCCACCAGTCGGTTCTCCCTCGAATATGCAAAACCCGCCAACTCGTCGCGTGCTGCATCTCTCCGGAGTTTCCTCCCGCGACGTGACGACTTAATTTTCATGGCCGAATGCCCGCGTCCTGGCTTCCGACGGGGCCTAAACGCCCTGTCGGCCTTAGGATCTCCCACAAAAGGCGCCGCAATCTGCACAGCCGTCGACCGATTTCCAATGTGCACGGATTAAGAACGCCGTCGATGCAGACATCCGCGACCGCCTCAGGCGTCCCGCCGCTGCTCATCATTGAGTTTTCTTTCAATAATTATGCAGAAGATGCTCGCTGCGCAGTTATCTCATCCGTCTCAGCAAAGCTGGCTGGATGGAATATCCCGGATCAACACCGGCGCGAATGCCGTTGGCAGCACGATTGCTATTCGCAGTGACAAATCGAAACATGAGTTTGCCGCTTTCCGCTATAACCCGACGTCGGTGGCCGAGATAGTCAGCGGCGGTTTACACATTTTCAAATCTCAGGAGCGAGTCTCCAGGCATGGGGAGGGGCCTGGTAATTCACCCGCTGACACGGTGCCAACCTGAGCAGAATTGTATATGAGGCCGTACTTAACCTGCGTCACACGTAGATCGCGGTACCAGTTGACGAGATCGCCCCAAGGGTCATTTATCTTTGAAAGACCAGACACGAAGGCGACGACTGTCCCGATCTCGGTCTTGCCGGTAACCACGAAATAACCGCCCAGTGCGAAGATGCCTGCGTAACCCATCTGTGTCATCAGATTCATCATGAAATTCATCGTGAACTTGATTTTGTAGATGCTCATGTTGATCCGGAAGACATCTCCGATACGCGACGCCTGATGGCCATCAGTATCAATTGCGTGCCCCATTTGGACGATGTCCTCGCTGACATTGCGCATGATGCCGATCCTTTTTCCGACGCGGCGGTTGATCGCTGCCTGCATGATCGGGACAAAACCACTTTGCGGAAGAAAGATCGTGATGACGATGATCGTAATGAGTGGCTGCAGATAGACCAGATAGCCGCAAACAGCTGTCAATATGCCGATCTGCAACAGAGGCTCCGAGATACTTGTGCCGACGAAGCCACCGACAGGTTCGGCTTCGGCCAAGATGATCGACAGTTGGACGCCTTCGCTGGTCATCATGGAGTCGCCCGTCACCGATGTTCGTGATGCCTCGAATACCTGCAAACGCAGCCATCGGACCGCCGCTTCTCCGATCCAACTGCTATAGATATTGAGCACAAGTTTCACGGCTCCCTCGGTCAGAGCCAAAAGGACGTATATCAACACCAGGAAGGCGATCGTTCGATAGGAGCCATTCTCCGTTGCCGCATTCACGATCCGTCGCTGTACCTCCAGCGGTATGGTTCCCGCTGTAAAGAGCACGATGGATAGGATTGCGGTGGCCAGCTGATGCCACCCCGATGCCCGAAAAACGAAACCATATAGCGTTCGGGGAAGAATGATTTCCTTCGGGAACGGGTGTGATAGAGCCGCCTTCGCACCGCGAAATGTTTTCAGGATGGTCATTGCGTTGCTGATTTCTCAAGCGCCGGCTGTCGCCCGGTGCCGGCAATCGGTTTCACCCACAAAATGCCAATGATCGTCGCGATCATGACGATCAATATGATCAGCAATAGCTTTTGCACCGATGCCCTCCTGACGTGGCAAACAATTTGCCCAGCCCTCAAACGCTTTCATGTTCTCGCTGTGCGCGCGTTGATTCGGGTCAAAGCCGGGGCATCATTTGTGTGGGAGGAGAAGAGTGGTAAATTAAACTGCTCGCCGGAGTGATCCAGTGGTGGAAAAAGTCGCTTGAAACGCAGATGACACGTCGTTTCCCGGCATTTCTTCCGATATCGAGCTTCGAGACGAGCCCCAACTTCGATGGGCTTCAGCCATGAAAGCGATGGTTCTTCAACAAATCGGGAAGCCGCTCATATTTGTCGAACGTGACGATCCAAAGCCTGGCCCAGGCGAGCTGAGGATCAAGGTAGAGGCTTGCGCCGTCTGTCGGACTGATCTTCATGTTGTAGATGGCGACCTCAACGATCCAAAGCTTCCGCTCGTGCCGGGTCACGAGATCGTGGGTATTGTCGATGCCGTTGGCCCCGGAATCGAAATTGCCAAACTCGGTCGGCGCGTCGGCGTTCCCTGGCTCGGTCATGCATGCGGAACCTGCTCTTTCTGTCAAATGAAGGCCGAGAACCTATGTGACCGGCCGCAATTCACCGGCTACACCCGCGACGGCGGTTTCGCGACGCATGTTGTGGCCGACGCATCCTTTGCATTCGATCTAGATGCGAACGCCGATCCCGTATCGCTCGCGCCTCTTTTGTGTGCCGGATTGATTGGCTGGCGTTCGCTCAGGAAGGCCGGCGACGGCAAGAGCATCGGTCTCTTCGGCTTCGGCGCCGCCGCGCATATCCTCATCCAGATCTGTATCTGGCAGGGCCGAGACGTTTATGCGTTTACACGCAGCGGTGACCAAGCGGCGCAGCAGTTTGCGCTGGAGCTTGGGGCGACATGGGCCGGCTCATCTGAAGAGAACGCCCCAGTTCCGCTCGACGCAGCTATCATCTTCGCTCCCGTCGGCGATCTGGTGCCGATAGCGCTCAAGGCGGTTCGCAAGGGCGGGGTAGTTGTGTGCGGCGGAATTCACATGAGCGACATACCGGCGATGCCCTATGCCGTTCTTTGGGGGGAGCGTGAGCTTGTTTCGGTCGCCAATTTGACACGCGCAGATGCGGTCGAGTTTTTCCCGATTGCCCAGATGGTCGGCGTGCGAACCCACACGACGACCTATCCACTCAAGAGGGCCAACGAGGCGCTCGCCGATCTGCGTGCCGGGCGTCTCGTCGGGGCAGCGGTGTTGGTGCCCGAGGCGGGCTAACCCGAATTGAATACGGGTCTTACCATCCCGCCGAAACTTTCATCCCCGTCGGAAATAGAATCGTTTCACCAACTCGAGCGTGGCAGCGTAGATTGCCGAGATCGCAATCAGCCCTCCTAACAACGGAATGGGCAGCGGCGTGAAATCGAATATGCCCGCAACCGGCGGAAAATAGGGGAGCAGGAGGGCGACGAGCGTGATAAACGCCGTCGACCACAGGAGTAGGGGACCGGGCCTATCCTTCCATGCCGCTATGGTCGTGCGAACGATCAGCATGGTCACGAGCTGTGTAATGAGTGATTCGACAAACCAGGCCGTGCGGAACTGACTGGTTGTCACGTTGACGATAAACAACAGAAATCCGAACGTCACGAAATCGAACAACGAGCTGACCGGGCCAAAAAAGATCATAAATCGTTGGATGCCGCGAATGTCCCATCGCCTTGGACGCTGCACTTGCTCTCGATCGACCCTGTCCGTGGCAATGGCCATAGATGGAATGTCGGCAAGGAGGTTGTTAAGCAGGATCTGCTTGGCGAGCAGCGGCAGGAAGGGGAGGAATAGAGAGGCGACCGCCATGCTGATCATGTTGCCGAAGTTCGCACTCGTCGCGATCGATATGTATTTCATGGTGTTGGCGAAGGTTCGCCGACCGTCGTCTACGCCGCGGATCAGCACGTTGAGGTCTTGTCGCAACAGGACGAGATCCGCAGCTTCCCGGGCGACATCGACTGCGCCGTCGACAGAAATGCCGACGTCGGCCTCATGAAGGGCCGGGGCGTCGTTGATGCCGTCGCCCATATATCCGACGACATGGCCGGAACGCCGAAGCGCCTTGATAATGAGCTCTTTCTGGTTCGGATCAATCTCGACAAACAGATCTGTTTTGGATGCACGGGCGAACAATGCGTCGCTGCTCATCGACGCCAGCTCACCGCCGGTCAAAACATTCTTTGTTCTCAGCCCGATCGTGTCGGCCAGGTGCTTGACGATGTAGCGGTTGTCGCCGGATATGACCTTGATTCCGATGCCGCGATGTTTCAATCCCGTCAGCGCATCCTTGATGCCTGCCTTCGGCGGATCGAGAAACAGGAGAAAGCCCTCGAGGCAGAGCTCGCACTCGTCGCCAACGTTATAGGGCCCCTTGTCTTGAGCGAAGCGCCTACTGGCGATTGCGATCACTCGAATGCCATCCTCGCCCCATTTGCGATAAAGCGCGTCGACGGCCGCGCGCGACGCTTCATCGAGAGGCTCGGCAGCATTGCCTGTCCTAACGGAGGTACAGACCGAAAGGATATTGGCGACGGCGCCCTTGCAGACCATCATTGTATCCTGGCCGGCGTTATTGACGATGACCGATAACCGTTTGCGCATGAAATCGTATGGAATCTCGTCTTTTTTTACGAAGGCTTTCAGATCTGCGCCAATCTCGTCGGACGCCAGTATGGCATCGTCGAGCGGGTTTTTGAGGCCGGCCTGCAACGATGCGTTCAAAACGGCGAGCAAGTGAACCTGCTGCGAGTGCATGCCGCCTGGATCGACGCAACCGTCGAGTTTTATGATGCCTTGCGTCAGCGTGCCGGTCTTGTCGGTGCATAGAAGGTTCATGCTCCCGAGATTTTCAATGGCGTCCAGCCGGCGAACGATGACGCCGCCGGCGGCCATGGCGCGCGCGCCGCGGGCGAGCGTCATGCTGATAATCGCCGGCAGAAGCTCCGGAGTGAGGCCGACCGCCAGTGCCAGAGAAAATAGGAGAGAGTCGATCAATGGCCGATGTAGGAGCAGGTTGGCAACGAAAACGGTAATAACGATCACCAACATGATACGCGTCATCAAATAGCCGAAGCGGCGAATACCTCGTGAAAAATCTGTTTCGGGTATCTGTCTCGCGATCGCTCCGGCGATGGCTGCGTATTCGGTGTGCCCACCTGTCTCGACAGCAATGATAGTTGCCGTGCCGCTGCGAACCGATGTGCCGGTGAAAACGCAATTGGACCTAGCGGCGATCGAAGCCTCGGGTGGACAGACACCGGCCATCTTGCCGACCGGGAAGGTCTCGCCCGTCAGAGCGGCCTCGCTGACGCTCAAGTCGCGCGACGAAAGGATCACGCCATCGGCTGGGACAAGACTGCCGGCTGCAAGCTTGATGATGTCACCCGGGACGATAGTGCTTGCCGGGACGAGGGATTCTATTCCGCCCCTTACAACTGTCGCGGACAACGAAATGCTCTTTTTTAGCGCCTCCAGCGCTTTGGTCGCTCCGTACTCTTGAGAAAAGCCGAGCAGGCAGCTCGCAAGGACGATAAGGCTTATGATGATGGCATCATGCATCTCCCCCACCAGCGATGATACCGTTGCGGCAAAGATAAGAATGAGAACGAGGGGATTGAGAAATTGCCGTAGCAGAATGTGAAGGGCATTCGTGTGCGTCATAGCGAGGACTGTGTTCGGTCCGTAGTTTTTTAACCGGGAAGTTGCCTCTTCAGCCGAAAGACCTGCTATCCGCGAGCCAAGATCATGCACCAGAACGTCTTGCGCCTTCGACCAAAAAGGCGACGGCGACATCGTGGTATCCCGGTTCGTGGAAGTCGGCCTTTTAGGTGGAGCGTTCTTGGTGGTTTCGTCAATTTCAATAGGCATCGGCGGTCACCTCTGATGCCTTGCTAGCCATTGCACGGCGCGCGCGCCTTGACCTTTGTCAACAGGCGATCATCCGCCGGCTAAAGCCGGCATGCCGTCAGTGTCTACCGAGATGCGCCACCACTGCGATGGCATGGGAATGCGCTGGTCGAAATGTAGAGATTGGCCTGAGCCGAAACGATAGATATCCGGCATCCAAAATTCAGTGGCGGGGAGCAAACGTTGATATCAATATTCCGCTGCTGGATCAGTGGGCAACAAGAACGGGCATCTCAAGATCGACCAGCAGTGATCGAGTGACCCCTCCAAGGACAAATTCACGAATTCTGGAGTGCCCGTAGGCTCCGGCGACAATCAGATCGGCGTGCAGGGCTCTCGCGGTTGATTGGATAGCGACGGCTACCTCTTCGCCATTTGCGCCGGCCACGACAACCTCGACATCCAAGCCGCTGTTGCTTAGCACCTCCGCGTATCGGGCCCGGCTTCTCTCATTCATTGAGCCATCATCGGTGATCGATATCAAAATGACCTTCGATGCGCCTTCCAAGAATAATCTGGCGCCTGTCAATGCTGTCGACAGCGGCGCGCTTCCATCCCATGCGATTGCCACCGTGTCGATCCGGCCGCAGACGTGGTTCGCAGGGAACAAGACGAGAGGTCGGCCGCTTTCGAACAGAAGGTTCTCAAGCAATGGCATCATGGTCTCAGACGCCTCGATAATTGACAGGTCATAAGCACGCGAGATTTCCACCAGAGTATCAGGGATTAGCGGCTCCGACGCTTCGAATGTCTGAATGATGGCCCGTATGGCCGCTTTTTGGGCGTAGTCGCACACTGCTTCGCTCAACGCGACACCGCTGTCGCGGCTGAAGCGCTTTGCCTGCGAGCCCAGTCTTTCGACGTCGTCAACCCATGGGGATGATTGACCGACGAGCGGCGTCTTGATCTGCAGGACGCTCGCGGTGAGATCTGCTTTTTGATGTCGCGCCAAGTCGACTGCATTTTGAACCACGGAAAACGAGCTGGCTGTGGGATAGGTGATTAATGGCAGATGGAATTGCGGTTTCATGTCAGTCTTCTCCAGCAAGCTGACCTGATGATCGCGTACCCGCCGGCCCGCCGCTTTGATGAAAGTCAAGATTGGTCGACCGGAGAGGAGCCTTATCGGCGCTCAAAATCGGCAAAAGAGGGCTTCGATCGCCTAACGGCGAGCGATATCGCGCCATTTTGATGCTGATCAATGAACGGTCTGGCAACATCGTCTTTGATGACTCCGCGTCTCACGAAGACGGTTTGGAAAGGGGCCGGGACGAAGTCGTCCTTCGATGGTCCTCGCAACGAAGAGGAGAAATGATATGGCCGATATGGCAAGAAAGCTTCCTGTGAGCACGGAGAAGAAGACGGCGCCGGCTATGGAGCGCTGGGCGCCATTCGAAAGCCTGCGATCGGAAATTGATCGTGTCTTCAATGACTTCACTCCGGGCTTCCTAGACCGCACATTCGCGCGTTTCCCGAATGCCTTCACGCGCGGCATGCCGGCTGCTGACTTCATCGAGTCCGACAAGACCTACGAGCTCACAGTTGAGCTTCCTGGGATTGACGCGAAAGAGCTGGATCTGACACTCGCCAATGGGATCTTGACGGTGAAAGGCGAAAAGCACGAACGCAAGGAGGAAAAGGAGAAGGAATACTATCTCAGCGAACGGCGCTACGGGTCGTTCCAGCGCAGTCTCCAACTTCCCAATGGTGTCGATGCAGACGGTATCAACGCATCCTTCGAAAATGGCGTCTTGAAGGTCGTTTTACCGAAGACAGCCAATGCTCACAAGAATGACCGGAAAATTGCAATCAAGGCAAGCTAGCTCACAAGCGCTCTACACTTGCCCGTCGCGGCTCAGCTGTAGGTTGCCAAGGGGGCCGGCGGCAGAAGAAGGGAGGGGCTCACCCCTCCCTTTGGCATTAGCCGACATGAAGATGATTTTCAACAATGGCGACGCCGGGGACAGACCATGCGGCTTGCTCTGCTGCATGACGCTCGCTCCAGGCATGAACGTCACCTTCAAGAACGACTTTGCTGTCGGAGACACGAACTCTGATTCCATCCGCCTCGATCTCAGCGTTTCGCCGTAGCGCCTGCTCGATCCGTTCCTTGATATCTGATGCGCCGACAAGTTGCCGGATGGTTAGGATATTCGTCACACCAACAACGCCGCCAAGCTTTTTGACGGCGTTTTCCGCAGCCATGCGCTGGAAGTGCCAGCGTACCTCGCCAGAGAGTGTTACCCATCCGCGCTGGACCTTGACGTCAATGGCGCCGTCGGGCAACGCAGTGTCCCAGGTAATGATATCAAGTGCGCGAGCTGCGATTTCATCGTCGGCATGCCTTTTCTGCTCGGGCCAACGCACATCGATCTCATCGGCAATCGCCCGGACGCCTTTCACACGCCAAGTAACTGCCTCCGCCGCCATTTTCTCGGCACAGCTCTTCACATGGCCAGATAGCGTCGCGACGCCATTCTCCACCGAAACGCCGATCGCGGCAGCGTCAATGCTGGGATCAAATTCCAGTTCGTCGAGGATATCCCGACGTATCTTCAGATCACTCATGGTGTCCTCCTTGAAGACGATTGATCGAGGCTCGCGCCTCAAACCAAATCTCGTCAATCCGGCGTGTGGTGTCATTGCGCTGGGTCAAAGACGAAACCGTGTCTTGGCGAACTTCGCCGGGTCGGTCGGACCGGCGGGTAGACCCGGGTAGGCTGGAACGGGATCCTCCGGTGCTCGGATCAGGGGCTGTCAAGTTTCGTCTTCAGTCGATTGCTGACTGGCCGCATTTGCCCTCTTATGCGCTATCTGTCGATCATGCGATGTCTACAAAATGCTGGGCAGGCCTCAAGGAAGCATGCCGGGAAACAGCATTGGCATTTGCCGTCAGTGGGCAAGAAACAGCGGTATGTCCGAGTCTTTCAGCATCGATCGTGTCACTCCGCCGAACAGGCGTTCCTGCAAGCGTGGATGACTATAGGCTCCCATGACGATCATGTCGGCTGCGATGTCGGCGGCGTGTTGTCGCAACGTTTCATCGACCAATCGACCGCCGCTCGCAACGCAGTCGACATCGACCTTGATACCATGTCGCGCGAGGAAGGCGGCGATATCTGCGCCAGGCTCTTCGCCGTTGACGGAGCGCGCAGCAAGAGGATCGACAAGTGTGACATGCACCGTTCCGGCGGCTTGCAAGAAGTCGATCGACTGGCGCGCGGCGCGCGCTGCCTCCTCGCCAGAGTCCCAGGCCAGCAAAATTGTTTTCGGCGGAAGCCGTACCATCTTGCCGCTCGGGGTGATAAGCACCGGTGTGGGCGACTGAAATAATGCCCCGTCGATCACTCTTCGCCGAAGTTCCTCGTTGCGGGCGGCCTCCGGACCGATGAGGACAAGATCGGCATAAAGAGCTCGCTCGGCGATATCATCGTCTGCCCAGGCAAATTCCGTGTAGATTTCCTGCACGTCATAGGAGGACGCGCTCTCGCTGAGCAGCGTTTTGATATCGGCTGCTTTTTCGGTCAATCTATCTATTTCACGTTGCCGCTCATCGAGCCTGATCGTGGAGAGGGCATCATATGTGGTGAGCGGAGGCGTGGCGCACATCGAAACCACCAAGGCGGTAAGATGGGCACCATGCATTTGGCAAAAATCGACGGCGCCCTTCAGGTCATCCTTGAATTGACTGACGTCGAGGATACTCAAGACGGTTTTGATGGACATGGTCGGATCGCTTTTCCTGGTTGGAGGAAAGGACAGCAAACCTCACTTTCAACCTCATTTCCTTGATCTTCCGCAAAGCGAACCCGATCGGCCGCGCATAAGGTTGGACGCATGCGAGGTAACCAGATGACGGATTCAGTTTTACATTTCTACGGTGCGGCCGGATCGGTAACCGGCTCGTGCTTTGTCCTTGAGCACCGCGGTACCCGCACAATGGTCGATTGCGGCATGTTCCAGGGCTCCAAGACCGAGAAAGAACTGAATTATAGGCCGTTCCCGTTCGATGCGTCTCTGGTTGACGCCGTCATTTTGACCCATGCGCATATCGATCATTCGGGACTTATCCCGAAATTGGTGAAAGCCGGTTTCGAAGGGCCTATCCATTGCACGCCGGCGACCTTGGATCTGTGTTCGATCATGCTGCAAGACTCCGGACATATTCAGGAATCAGAAGTCGAGCAGCTGAATCGCCGGCACGGGCATAGATCGCGCGATACGTTGCAACCCATTTACACCGCAGAAGACGCGCGTGCCGCGATGATGCAGTTTCGAGCGGTCGCCTATAAAGAATGGCAGAGATTGGAGGGCGGACTTGGATTTCGGCTTTGGGACGCCGGACATCTGCTCGGTTCGGCTTCGGTCGAAATCGAGCTTGCGACCGAAAATGGCACCATCCGCATATTGTTTTCCGGTGATGTCGGTCCGCAACACAAGCTTTTGGAGGCCCGGCCGGATGCCCCCAAGGACTTCGATTACGTCATCTGCGAAAGCACGTATGGGGATCGTGACCGAGACGAAGTTTCCGACGTCGCTCGTCGCGAGCAACTTCGCGAGATCCTTCTCAAGGCCTATCATCCCAACGGCGCTCTGCTGATCCCATCATTTGCCGTCGAACGCACTCAGGAATTGCTTGCTGATATCAATGTGCTGATGGATGCGGGTGAGATATCCCGCTGTCCCATCGTCATCGACTCTCCATTGGCTTCGCGCGCGACCGCAATCTTCAAGCAGCATGCGCATTCCATCCCCAACGGCGACCTACTGATTAAGGCACTGAGCGCCAAAAATGTACGCTTTACGGAAACGGCCGAGCAATCAAAAGCAATCGACCTCATTCGCGGCTTCCATATCATCATCGCTGCCAGCGGCATGTGTGAGGCCGGCCGTATTCGTCACCGTCTCAAGAACTGGCTTTGGCGCGATGAAGGCACGGTGTTGTTCGTCGGATTCCAGGCAGCCGGCACACTCGGGCGAATTCTTGAGGACGGCGCGCGCACCGTAAAAATCCAGGGGGAAGAAATCATCGTCCGTGCGACTGTGCGATCACTGGATGCCTATAGCGGTCACGCCGACGCCAGCGAATTGAAAGCTTGGATAGACGCCAGAGAGCCGATTCGCTCAGGGCTGTTTCTGGTTCACGGCGAGCCTGCCGCGCGCGACAGTCTGAAATCTCGTCTGTTGGTGGAGAAGCCGGAAGCGACCATCATCGTGCCATCGCTCGATGACAGCTACAGCCTGACGAAAACAGCTGCCGTACCGCTCGCACGCGGTACGCCGCCTCCGCGCCTAGTACCCCAGGATGTCGGCCATTCGGATTGGCACAATGACTATCAATCGATCGTCCTCGATCTGGAGGAGCGGTTGCGTCAAACCGCCGACCGGAAAGCGCGCGCCGTCATTCTTCGGCGCGTGAAAAGAGCTATTGAGGAAGACGGGCGGCCAAGCTAGCCACAAAGGAGTAAGACCATGCTGATGACGGATCGCGATTGCAGAAGGGGAGGGCGGCGATTTGCCATTCCGACACTCGGAGAGGTCGAGGGCAAGCTCATCGCGTCGGAGATTGTCGCCACAAGTTACCTGCATGAGCTTTCGGCTCATTCCGGCAGCAAAGGGAATGCTTTCGATCAAGAATAGGATCAGACAAGCCCTTGATGCGCGCTGCGCAAGCGCAAGCCTTTGTCACGAGGACAGCGATGCGGCGGTAGTATATGCCTTGGAGCTGCTTGATGCGGCAGCCGAAGTCGCAGGCAACCAGGTTGATACCACCGCGAAGTCCGGTGGTTGCGAGACTGTCCGCCGATTGCGGCGCATAGCGAGCATGAAATGACATCGCACGGCAGCAATCGGCCGGAATAAAGGCAGCGCGGCAAGCCCATGCGTTTCTCAAATCGCAGTTTGCCGGTATTCGTCTCGTTAAGCTACGCGGCGCTATCTGATTGCTGTGGGTGCTCGGGCCAGAGCGACCCAAGGGACGGATTCATCGCCAGCTTGACTTTCTTGATCACAGGTGGGCTCAAGCGATGATCCAGCAATTTGAAGACATTCTGTGCTGCCTGCTCGGCGCCTACGTTATTTGGCCTCACTGATCGCGTGCCAATGCTCTCAAAGAAACCCATTCTATTTGAGCACGGTTGGGTGTGTTCAGGTTGCCAGTTTTCGTAGAATAGTCCCCGGATCAATGGCGGCAGATGCGCTGAGAAGTCAGCCATTGCCTTCTGGCCCATTGAATCTCGAAGCGCGTGTAGGACGGAGCGCAGGCAATCATAGGCCTCATTCCGTTCGCAATGGAGATATTCGGACAATTCTACCACCCATGTTTCGGCTTGGTGCGCAGAATCCGAGAAGGTCTGGGAAGGAATAAAGTTCATGCTAAGCCTCCTTGATCGAGACTATCGTCACCGAATTCCCGATGATGCGCATTGTCCTGGATCAACGCCACGGTTCTATTCGCGCGGGATGTTGGGGCGAAGCCTTGCTGTTTCCGGTCAGCCGAAATCTCTTCTTAAAGGTGGAAAATCTTTCTTCACGGATCGGATCGAACAATGAGTGACGGCGACGTTTGCACTCAGCAGATGATCTACGTCAATGATGGGGAGTCCCACCCGTGAATAATGAACGGAGCGCCTGAGTGGTTCGCCACGCCGGCAGCACCCATCCAATTCGTTCTTCGGGAGCCGGTACTTGTACAAATCCCACGTCCCTCTTTTTTTCGCCGTTGTTACGGTCCTGAGCCTAAATGCAGGAAGTCGCGAGGTCGCGGCGCGGGATGCAACAACATTTAGCGATCACATGCAGCAGCTCTGGAGCAAGTTGCATGGTAACCAACAGCCGGCCGGCATTGCGATGTCCAATGGTCGCATCGAGGCACAGCAGGTTCTGGTGTCCGCGAAATTCGCTGGTCGTGTTGCTGATATTCTTGTTGAAGAGGGACAGATAGTCGATGCTGGCGCCGTCATTGCGCGCATGGACACGTCCGAGCTCGACGCGCAGCTTTCTGGTGCGGAGGCGGACGTTCGGCGTTCCGAAACCGGTGTGGCGAGCGCCGAGGCGACTATTGCGCAGCGTCAGAGCGAACTCACGCTCGCGCATCAGGAGCTTGACCGCGCCTTCGATCTCAGCGCCACGGGAAGTGGTACACGGCAACAACTCGACCTGCGTCGCAGCCAGCTTGCCGTTGCCGAGGCCACCTCCCGTTCCGCGCTTGCAAGCCGTGATGAAGCTCAAGCCGCCCTGGATGCCGCCCGCGCCGAGGTGGCGCGCATTCGCTCGCAACTCGACGATGCGATCCTGAAGGCGCCCAGACGAGGGCGTGTGGAATACAAGTTGGTGCAGTCGGGCGAAGTGGTGGCAGCCGGGGCGCCGGTTGCGACGCTGCTCGATCTGGCGGACGTCTACATGACGGTTTTTCTGCCGGCACGAACCGCTGGGCGTCTCGCTTTTGGTGATGAGGCACGCATCATTCTCGATCCAGCTCCCGACTACGTCGTGCCCGCGACCATATCCTTCGTCGCCGCGGAGGCGCAGTTCACGCCGAAAACAGTAGAGACCGAGGATGAACGCGAGAAGCTGATGTTTCGTGTCAAGCTCCGTATCGCGTCCGATTTGCTGAAGCAGTACGAAACGCGGGTGAAGACAGGAGTTCGGGGCGTGGGCTACGTGCGCACCGACCCAGCTGCTCCCTGGCCGTCGCAACTCGCCGTGAAGTTACCCCAATGACGGGCGCAGTTATCAGCTTCGCCGGCGTTACGCATCGCTATGGGAAGAAAGTGGCACTCGACGGGGTTGATCTCGTAGTTCCGGCCGGCTGCATGGCGGGCGTGATTGGCCCGGACGGCGTTGGAAAGTCGACGCTGCTCGCGCTCGCTGCCGGTGTAACGAGGCTGCAACAAGGGAATATCCACGTCCTCGACGGCGATATGGCCGATGCGCATCAGCGCCGTCTCGTCGGCGCCCGCATCGCCTACATGCCCCAGGGTCTGGGGCGTAATCTCTATCCGACGCTGAGCGTTGCCGAAAATCTCGATTTCTTCGGCCGCCTCTTTGCAATGGATCGCAATGAGCGTCGGGAACACACGGACGAGCTGCTGAAGATCACCGGACTTGCTCAGTTTCGAAACCGCCCCGCTGGTAAGCTGTCCGGCGGCATGAAGCAGAAACTGGGCATCTGCGCCGCTCTGATTCATGATCCGGATATTCTTATTCTCGACGAACCGACGACCGGCATCGATCCGCTGTCGCGTCGACAATTCTGGGAGCTGATCGCACGCATGCGGGCGCGCCGGCCGAGAATGAGTGTCATTGTCGCCACGGCCTATATGGAGGAAGCCGAACGTTTCGATTGGCTTGCCGCCATGTATGGAGGTCGGGTGATAGCAACTGGAAGCCCCGCAGAGATTAAGCAGAACACGCGGCAATCCTCACTGGAAAGTGCTTTTGTTGCGCTTTTGCCGGAGGAGATGCGCAGGGCTGATGCGCCGCTTCCCGTTATCTCGCGCCCGGTGGAAGACGGCGCACCCGCCATCGAAGCAGAGGGACTTACCCGACGTTTTGGTGATTTCACAGCCGTCGATCACGTAAGCTTTCGTATCGGTAAGGGTGAGATTTTCGGCTTTCTCGGCTCGAATGGTAGCGGCAAAAGTACGACCATGAAGATGCTGACGGGTCTGCTGCCTGCAAGCGAAGGCGAAGCACGCCTCTTCGGTCAGCCCCTTAAAGCCGGAGATTTGGAAACGCGCCGCCGTGTCGGCTATATGTCTCAGGCCTTTTCTCTTTATGGGGAGCTCACGGTCCTCCAGAACCTGGTACTGCATGCGCAGCTATTTGGCCTTCCCGCTGAACAGGCGGCGGTTCGCGTGAAGGAAATGCTGGTCGACTTCGAACTTGCAGGCGTTGCGGACAGTCGCCCGGAAAGCCTGCCGCTTGGCATGCGGCAGCGCCTGCAACTTGCTGCGGCGGTCATACACCGCCCGGAGATTTTGATTCTGGACGAGCCGACATCCGGGGTCGATCCGGTTGCCCGCAACGGTTTCTGGCGTTCGCTCCTGACACTGTCACGCAAAGATGGCGTAACGATCTTTCTGTCCACGCATTTCATGAACGAGGCCGAACGCTGCGATCGAATTTCCTTGATGCACGAAGGCAAGGTGCTTGCCGTCGGCAATCCAGCAGAGCTTAAGAAGCAGCGCGGTCGAGAGACACTGGAAGATGTCTTCATCGACGTGCTCACGGCGGCGGGAATGGGAAGCGACGACACGGAGGCGGTTGCAACGGTTGACAACGCTGCCGTCGTCCCAAAGCCTGGCATCTTCGACCTTCGCCGATTGTGGGCATACGCATGGCGTGAGACCCTGGAAATACGCCGTGACCCCACCCGTCTGGCCTTCGCATTTCTAGGTCCCGCAATCCTCCTCCTGACCTTCGGCTATGGCATCTCCTTCGATGTGGAGCGCCTGCCATTTGCCGTCTTCGATCAGGATCAATCGGCTCAGAGCAGGCAACTTCTGGAGAGCTTCCAAGGTTCACGCTATTTCGAGGAGCGGCTCGCTGCCTCTTCCGTCGACGAGCTCGAGACTCGTCTTAAGAGCGGCGAATTGAAGCTGGCGATCGAAATTCCGACCGATTTCGGCAAGGATCTCTTGCGTCAGACCCGCGCGGAAGTTTCGGTCTGGCTCGACGGCGCCATGCCTTTCCGTGCGGAGACGGCACGCGGCTATGTTTCAGGACTTGCCACGGCCTACCTGACCGACAGCGCCGCGCGCCGCAGCGGTCGCAACACATCCGTTTACCCGATCGATATTGAAAGCCGCTTTCGTTATAATCAGGCCTTCAAGAGCGCTAATGCCATTGTTCCAAGCGTCATCGTTCTTATGCTCGTGCTCATTCCCGCCATCATGACGGCGCTCGGCGTCGTCAAGGAGAAGGAGACGGGATCCATTGCCAACTTTCAATCGACCCCGGTTACGAAGATCGAGTTTCTTCTTGGCAAGCAGTTGCCCTACGTCGCTATCGCCTTCCTTAGCTTCATTCTCCTTGTCTTGATGACCCGGTTTGTCTTTAGCGTACCGATAAAAGGTTCTCTTCTCGCCTTTACCGTCGGGTCGTTACTCTATGTCTTCGCCACGACCGGTTTTGGCCTGTTTATATCGAGCTTTGTCCGCAGTCAGGTCGCCGCGATTTTTGCGACAGCCATCATTGCGATTATCCCGGCGGTGAATTTTTCCGGACTGCTCGTCCCGGTCTCGTCGCTTTCGGGTGGCGGACGGCTCATGGGACTTGCCTTCCCGTCGGCATGGTATCAGCCGGTCAGCGTCGGTGTCGTAGCAAAGGGGCTGGGTTTTGCCGATCTCTGGCTCGATATGTTGGTGATCGGCCTCTTTGGACTCGGGTTCATCGCGGCCGCGATTATTTCACTGCGAAAGAGGGGGGCGTGACATGGTTGCCCGTCTTTTCCGAATCCTTCGCCTCGGCATCAAGGAGCTCTACAGCCTCAAGGCCGATCCCGTCCTGGTCGTGCTGATCGTCTATACATTTACCTTCGCCATCTATGCCGTGGCGACGGGCGCGAAATTCGAGGTTGAGAATGCCGCGGTGGCAATCGTCGATGAAGACCGTTCGATGCTGTCTGCAAGATTGCATGATGCCTTGCTACAACCCTTTTTCAAGCCCCCGGAACTGATCGATGCCGACGAGATCGATGCTGCGATGGACGCCGGCCGCTTCGTTTTTATCGTCGAGATTCCACCAAAATTCGAGCAGGATGTGATCGCCGGATGCCATCCATCGGTCCAGATCGATATCGACGCGACCGCGATGTCGCAGGCCGGCAATGGGGCTTCCTATATCCAGAATATCATCCTGCAGGAGGTGCTGACGGCAATGCCTGGAGCTGATCAGAAACAACCGATCAATCTGGTCGTACGGGCGAAATTCAACCCCAATCTCAAATCCGAATGGTTCACGGCCGTGATGCAGGTGATCAACAATATCACCATGCTCTCAGTTATCTTGACGGGCGCGGCACTGATCCGCGAGCGCGAACATGGAACGATCGAGCATCTGCTCGTCATGCCCGTCACCCCGATCGAGATCATGCTTGCAAAAATATGGGCCAACGGTCTCGTCATCGTCGCCGCCGCGATCTTCTCACTCATCGTCGTCGTAGAGCGCCTGCTTGGTGTGCCTGTCGCGGGATCTGTAAGCCTCTTTGTAACCGCAGCCGTCCTCTACCAGTTTTCGGTGACGTCACTCGGCATCTTGATTGCCACCGTTTCGACCTCGATGGCACAGTTCGGACTGATTGTGATGCCGGTTCTTATCATAATGAACCTTCTGTCCGGAAGCACCACACCCATGGAGAGCATGCCCGGCTGGTTGCAGAATGTGATGCAGCTTTCGCCATCAACACATTTCGTCGCTCTATCGCAGGCCGTGCTATATCGGGGAGCAGGATTTGCGATCATATGGCCGCAAATGCTGGCGCTCTTCGGTATCGGAGCGGCATTCTTTGCCTTGGCCACCTTGCGCTTTCGCAAGTCGCTTCTCAGCGGTCAGTGAGGTGCCTGACAGTGGAATTTAGTAGTCCAGATTGCTTGCGCATTCGCTCGTCACTATTGTCATGAAATGGATATCATCGAAGCGTTTCAGCGTCTCAGCCTCGCTCTTGCCATCGGCATCCTGGTCGGGGTTGAGCGCGGCTGGCAGGAGCGCGAGACGGCGCCCGGTAAAAGAACGGCCGGTATTCGCACTTTCGGCCTGTCCGGCTTTCTCGGCGGCTTGGCGGGTTTCCTGTATGTTAAGCTCGGACCGATCCTGCCGACTGCCGTGTTCACTGTGTTCGGCATCGCCTTCATCGTCTTCAACAGATACGAAGCCGAGCGGGAACAGGATTACAGCGTCACCAGCGTCATAGCGGCTCTTGCGGTCTTCGTCCTCGGGGTCGTTGCGGCGGTTTCCGACATGACGGTTGCAGCGGCCGGCAGCGTCGCGGTGACCGCCTTGCTGGCTGCTCGCCATAGTCTGCATGGATTCCTGCGAAACCTGACATGGCTGGAATTTAGAGCTGCACTCGTGCTGCTTGCCATGACACTCGTTGCGCTGCCGCTGCTTCCCGACAGAACAATCGATCCCTGGAATACGATCAATCCATTCCAGCTATGGCTGCTGACAATCATGATTGCCGCCATCTCCTATATCGGCTATCTGGCGGTCCGCATTGCCGGACCAAAACATGGAATCCTTTTTAGTGGCGCTGCAGGCGGGTTCATTTCGTCAACCGCCGTCACCTTGTCCTTTGCGCGTCTATCGTCCGGCAGCACTCAGGCGACCCACAGCCTCGTTGCCGGCGCGACTATCGCCGGAGCAATGTCCGTCGGACGGGCGCTGGTCATCAGTGGCATATTGGCGCCTGTGCTCGTTCTCAAGCTGGCTGTCGCGTTCGTTCCCGTCATTCTTGTCTTTCTTTCGGCGACCTTCCTGATGCTCAGGGGAGCGAAGGCCGACGATAAGGCAACCGACATCAATCCAGATAATCCGTTCGAATTGCTCACGGTTCTCCGCTTCGGAGCATTTCTCGGCGTCATAAGCTTCCTATCGAAATTTACGATCGACCAGATCGGGCCATCGATGATCTTTGTCGTCGCGCTGCTTTCGGGACTTGCCGATCTTGATGCAATCACCCTGTCGACGGCACGCATGGCGGGCTCGGCGCTGACGACGGAGGTTGCGACGATCGCGATCTCTCTGGCCGCGGCCGCCAACCTGATAGCGAAGATGGTGCTGGCCATCATGTTCGGAAGTCGCGCTTACGCCACAGCACTGAGTGTGACAACGTTGACGGCGCTCGTCGTCGCCGTTGCCGCCTATTGCGGGCTCGGCACCTTGACCTGAGCGCCGGCAGGGACATCGCGATCCCCATGAAATCATGGCCGGCACCGAGCTCAATTGACGGAAATCAATGTAGCATTGCGTCCTCGGCTTAGAAAATGTCCCGACTTCTCGTCGCATTTACCCCGAAAGACCGAGATGCAGCGCATGTTGCAAACTCGGCTCTTGTTCCTGATATCCATGACCTGAGGAAGGATCGCCATGTTTCGCGGGCGCATAAGAAACAGGGAGTTGCTCGAACGCATTGTCAGCGCGGACGATGCCGCCCGGCTGATCAAGGACGGCATGACCATCGGCATGAGCGGCTTTACGCGCGCGGGCGAGGCAAAGGCCGTGCCCATGGCGCTTGCCAAGCGCGCCAAGGACGATCCGCTGAAGATCACGCTGATGACCGGCGCGTCGCTGGGGAACAATCTCGACAAGGCCCTGGTCGAGGCGCATGTGCTCGCTCGCCGTATGCCTTTTCAGTCCGATCCGGTTCTGCGAAACGCGATCAATGCCGGCGAAGTTATGTTCATCGATCAGCATCTGTCCGAGACGGTGGAACTTCTTCGCAGCCGCCAGATCTCGCCGGTCGATATTGCCGTGATCGAGGCGACGGCCATCACCGAAGACGGCGGGATCATTCCGACGACATCGGTCGGCAACTCGGCAAGCTTCGCGATCCTGGCCGACAAGGTCGTCGTCGAAATCAACCAGTCGCAGCCACAGGAATTGGAAGGGCTGCACGATATCTATATCCCGACGCGCCGGCCAAGCCGCGAGGCAATTCCCGTCATGGCACCAGACAGCCGGATTGGCGTTCCTTTCATTCCGGTTCTCCCGGAGAAGATCGCCGCTGTTGTCGTCACACAAAACAGCGACAGTTCTTCGACCATTCAGCCGCCGGATGCCGAAACGCGAGCGATTGCCGGGCATCTGGCTGAATTCCTGATGCATGAGGTCAAACTCGGACGCTTGAGCCACAGCCTTCTGCCGCTTCAGGCTGGCATCGGCACGATCGCAAATGCCGTACTCCACGGTTTCATCGATACGCCGTTTCACGATCTGACCATGTATTCCGAGGTCCTTCAGGATTCGACCTTCGATCTGATCGACGCCGGAAAGCTCACATTTGCATCCGGTTCCTCAATGACCTTGTCCGCCGACAAGTATCGCAAGATCATTCCAGATATCGCAGCGTATAAGTCGCGGTTGATCCTGCGCCCGCAGGAAATCAGCAATCATCCGGAAGTCATTCGTCGCCTTGGGATCATCGGAATCAACACCGCGCTGGAGTTCGACATCTACGGCAACGTCAATTCGACCCATGTCGGTGGCACGCACATGATGAACGGTATCGGCGGTTCCGGCGATTTTGCCCGCAACGCCTATATGTCCATCTTCGTCACGAAATCGACGGCAAAGAACGGTGCGATTTCAAGGGTCGTGCCCATGGTCAGCCATGTGGACCATACTGAACACGACGTCGATATATTGGTGACCGAAACTGGGCTGGCTGACCTTCGCGGTCTCGCGCCACGGGAACGCGCTACCACCATCATCGCCAATTGTGTACATCCGGCCTACCGCGAAGCCTTGTCCGACTACCACAAAAGAGCCCTTGCGCGGGGCGGACAAACGCCGCACGTCATCGAAGAGGCACTCAAATGGCACAGCTCACTGCGCGAAATCGGTCGGATGCTGGCTTAGCTTGGATATTGAGGATCATTTATTCACGATCGGCCTCCGATGGACGTCCCCTCGACGGCATCTGTATGCCCGAATGGAGACGTTGATCACCATATAGAGGAGGCGTCCAAACATCTCTGCGGAAACAGGGAGTTTTTTGAAATCGGAGCGTCGACGCACGCGATATTGATCGCTGCCACGCGGAAGATCGAAATCTCGCAGCCGGAATGAATCGGCTTACGCCTGCTGCCTATTGCAAGCTTTTGCCGACAGACGTGGGTCGAGCAAGGTTCCTTTCTCGCCGCGGGCGATGGCGCCCGCATCCTCCAACCTGCCGATGCCGGCCGGTCTATCCATTTCTTTTGCGAACTGGATCGCGGCGGCGACCTTCGGCGCCATCGAGCCTGGTGGGAACCTCACGTCAGATAACCTCTCCGGAGCAATTCGACCCAAGCTTTGAGCCTTTGATGTCCCGTAGTCCAGATAGACCGCATCGACATCTGTCAGAAGCAGCAACATGTCGGCATTCAGCTGCCTCGCCAGCAGCGCACTGGCGGCATCCTTGTCGATCACGGCTTCTATCCCGGTAAGTCTGCCATCAGCCTGCTCAATCACGGGGATGCCTCCGCCGCCGGTGCAAATGACGGTGACGCCGTGATCGACCAGCAAGGCGATGGTTTTTGCCTCGACGATTGCCAAGGGTTTTGGCGAGGCGACGACGCGCCGCCAGCTTTCGCCGTCGGGCGCAATTCTCCAACCGCGCTCCCTGGCGAGCCGTCGCGCGGTCACTGCATCGTAAACCGGCCCGATGAACTTGGTCGGATGTGAAAAGGCGGGATCGGCCGCCTCCACCCGTGCCATGGTCAGCAAGGTTGCAATTGGATTGTTCTCCAGGAGATTTCCGAGCTCCTGTTCGATCATGTAGCCGATCATCCCCTCTGTTTCGGCGCCCAGAATATCCAAGGGAAAACCATTGCCGTTGGAGGCTTCTGCCTGCAGAGCAAGGAGCCCGACCTGGGGACCGTTGCCATGAGTGATGACCAAAGAGTGACCGGCATGAAGGAGATCAGCCAAGGCGGCAGCAGCGACCCGGATATTGGCCCGCTGGTGTTCAGCCGTCATCGGCTCGCCCCGGCGTAGAAGTGCGTTCCCGCCGAGCGCAGCGACGATCAGCATGTCAGCCTCCAATCGTCGCGACGAGTAAGGCCTTGATCGTATGCATGCGATTTTCGGCCTGATCGAAGACAATTGAGGCATGAGACTCGAAAACCTCGTCCGTCACCTCCATGCAATCAATGCCATATTCCTTAGCGATGCGGGCGCCGACTTCCGTCTCGGTGTCGTGAAATGCTGGAAGACAATGCATGAACTTCGCATAGGGATTTTCTGTCGCCTCGATCACCTGGGCGGTAACCCGGAAGGGGGAAAGAAGCCCGATGCGCTCCGCCCAAGCCGATTCGCTCTCGCCCATCGAAAGCCAGACGTCCGTGTAGACAAAATCGGCCCCCAGCACCCCCGAGCCGACATGTTCCATCAAAGCGAACTTGCCGCCGCTCTTCCATGCTTCCGATTTCGCATGATCGACAAACGCTTGGTCCGGCCACAGGGCTGTCGGCGAGATGAGGCGAAAATCGATCCCGACCTTGGCGGCGCCGAGCGCCAGCGACATCGCCACATTGTCGCGCCCGTCGCCAAGGAAGGCCACGACCATGTCCGACAGATGCTTGTGGGTGAATTCCCGCATGGTCATGAGATCGGCGAGAATTTGCGTCGGATGAGAAACGTCAGTCAGCCCATTATAGACGGGCACGCCGGAATAGGTTTTCAGCGTCTCGACTGCACTTTGCGCGAACCCGCGATATTCGATGGCGTCATAAATGCGGCCGAGAACGCGCGCAGTATCCTTCATCGATTCCTTGTGGCCGATATGGCTGCCGGTGGGACCCATGTAGGTGACGTGTGCACCCTGGTCATAGGCGGCGACCTCGAACCCGGTTCGGGTGCGTGTCGAATCCTTTTCGAAGATGAGGGCGATATTCTTTCGCGTCAGGCGCGGCACTTCGTAACCGCCCAGTTTTGCGGCCTTGAGATCGGCCGCAAGTCGCAACAGATAACGGATTTCCTCCGCTTCCAGATCATCGAGCGACAGAACGCTGCGACCATGAAGATTGATGGGCATGACAAGTTCCTTTGCAACTAAAGGGAGGCGCGAGCTAGTGGGCACGTCATGCAATGTCCGCCACCGCGGCCACGGCTGAGTTCTGCCCCTTCGATGGTGATCACCTCGACACCTGCGCGGCGCAGCAGCGTATTGGTATAGACGTTGCGGTCGTAGGCGATGACAACGCCGGGCTCGACAGCGATGACATTGTTGCCGTCATCCCACTGCTCGCGTTCCGCTTCGTAGTGGTCACCGCCGGTCGCAACGACACGCAAGCTCTTCAATCCCAGCGCTTGCGCAACCACGTCGGCAAATGGTGATGTCTCCTCCCGGGTATCTATCAAACCTTCGGCATCGCCCGGCCGCAGCGAAAAGCTCCGCAACCGATCGACGACCGGAGGATACATCGTCACCAGATCCCGGTCGCAGAAGGTGAAGACGGTATCGAGATGCATGAAGCTGCGATCGCGCGGCATAAGGGCCGCAATGACGTGTTTTGCAATACCGCTTGCAAAGAGACTTCGAGCAAGCGCGCCGACCGCCTGCGGAGTGGTGCGCTCACCCATGCCGACCAGGACGACACCATCGCCAATCGGCATCACGTCGCCACCTTCAAGACTGGTTCCGGTGACCGGGCTCTCAGGCGAGATGAATGTGAAGTCGGCTGCGTCGAACCGTGGATGAAAACGATAAATCGCTTCGACATTTGCAGCCTCTGGCCGTCGCGCCTGCCAATACATGGCATTGACCGAGACGCCACCATAGATCCAGCAGGAACTGTCACGGGTAAAGAGTTGGTTCGGCAGTGGCGGTAGCACGAAATCCTGCGGCGCCAGTGTCCGTCCAGTGAGCCCAAGCGGTTCAAATGGCAATTCGGCACGCGCAATGCCGCCGACAAGGTAGGTTGCCAGCTGATCGGCTGGCATCTCATTGAGCCAGCCGCGTAGTTCGTCGACCATGTCACGTCCGACAACCGCAGATTCGACCCGGCGATCGAGCAGCCAGCGGCGCGCGCTGGGCAAAGCCATAGTTTCCGTCAGCAATTCGCCCAACGACTGCACGATCACGCCGCGTTCGCGCAAAGCATCGACGAAGATGTCGTGCTCCTGGCGTGCGCGCTTGACCCAAAGCACGTCGTCGAAAAGCAAAGCCTTGCAATTGTCGGGTGTCAGGCGCCGAAGGCTCAGGTCAGGGCGGTGAACCATGACTTCGCCGAGACGACCGACTTCCGAATGAACGCCGAGAACATTCATGGCGCTGCTCCCTGTCAAAACGGGCTGACGATGCCGGCCCACATTTCGTAGGCGGCAAGGAGGGCTACCGCGACAAGCGCGGCGGCAAGCACGGCTTCGAGGAGACGGAAGGGCTTTTGACCCGACTCTCGGCAGGCAAGAACATAGAAGAGAATGCCCGGCGCATAGAGGATTGCACACATGAACAGGTAGGCCGGGCCGGCGGCATAGACGAGCCACAGCCCGTAAAACGTTGCCAGAATCCCGATGAGCATTGGGGCCGTTCGTTGTTCACCCGGTGCATAGCTTTCGCCTGATATGGCCAGCTTTGCAGCATAGGCGCCGGAGAGGATGTAGGGCACGAGGATCGCGGTTGATGCGATGGAAAACAACGCCTGATAGGTGCTGTGAGCAAAGAGCGTAACGCCGAGGAACGCCTGGACAAGAAGATTGGTGATCAGCAGCGAAGCCCACGGGACGCCACGGTCACTTTCCAACGCGAGGAATTTCGGCATGGTTCCGTCCTTGGCCGCCGCAAATGGAATCTCAGCTGCGAGGAGCGTCCAGCTTAGAAAGGCACCGATCACCGAGATGACAAGTGCGATGTTGATGAGAGCCGCACCCCAGGGGCCGACGACTGCCTCAAGCACCCCGGCCATCGATGGATTCTTCAGTGCGGCAAGCTCGGGTTGGCTCAAAATACCAAGCGAAAGCAGGGATACGAGCGCGTAGAACGCGAGACAGGTGAAAAACCCCAGGACCGTTGCCGTGGCAATGTCTTTCCGCCGCTCGGCCCGGGCGGAGAACACGCTGGCCCCTTCTATGCCGATGAATACCCAGAGGGTGACCAGCATGGTGCTCTTGACCTGCGTGGTGATCGAGCCGAGGCTTGCGTTGCCCAGACCGGTAAAGTCGAGCGAGAAGACATTAAGCTTGAAGGCGACGACGCCGACTCCGACGAACAATACAATCGGCGCGATCTTTGCGATGGTGACGATAAGGTTCGCGACCGCTGCTTGGCGGATGCCCGCGAGGACAAGCGCGTGGATCAACCACAGCAGGATCGATGCGCCGAGCACCGCCTGCCAGGTGTTGCCATCGCCGAAGGACGGGAAGAAATAGGATAGTGCGCTGAAGACGATAACTGCATAGGAAACATTACCGATCCATGCACTCAGCCAATAGCCCCACGCACTATTAAAGCCGATAAATGGACCAAATCCAGCTTTCGCATAGGCATAGGGGCCTACATTCAGGTTTGGTTTGCGGGTGGCCAGGGATTGATACACAAAGACCAGCGCCAGCATGCCGATCGCCGTGATCCCCCAGCCAATTGCGATGGCCAACGGACCGGCGCCGGCCGCCATGTTCTGCGGCAGGCTGAAGACGCCGGATCCGATCATCGAGCCGATGACCAATGCCGTTAGCGAACCCAGGCGCAATTTTCTGCTAACCGCCACCGGCTCGGTCGAGGCGACAAGCTTCATGCCGATCGAAGTCATGGTTTTCTCCCAAGGATTAAGGACGTCTATGGGAGACACTGGACACCGGGCGGCGGTGACAAACCTTGATCCTGGTCAAGGCGGTTGTCATTTTTGTAGACTTGCACACCGCACCCAGAATGTTGGTTGACGATCCTGGAGTTTGCCGCAGCTACAATGCGGCATCACCCGCCGTCCGTCTGTTCGGTGTCATATTGCGAGCCTGCGCACAGTAGTCTCTCCAGACTTTTCAGGAAGGGGCGCTGACTACCGACGATCTTTTGGCCTGCCTTGGAAAGAGAGAACCATTCGGCGCGATCGATCTCCGGGAAGGACTGAAAATGCCCGCTTCGTGGCGGCCACTCAATTTCAAACAGATTGCTGCGCAAGCGGGATGTATCAAATACTCCCTCAAGGGCAAAGGCGGTGACGACCTTTCCGCTCTTCTGGCGCAATTCGCCAAGAGGCTGCAGTGCGCCATCAGTTGCACAGCCTGTTTCCTCAGCGAATTCCCGTCGAGCGGCCGATTCAGGTGCCTCATCATCGCCGTATTCGCCCTTGGGAATAGACCATGCGCCGTCATCACGTTTACGCCAGAAGGGGCCTCCCGGGTGGACAAGCAGCACCAAAATGCTGCGTCGCGCCTTTTTATACATTAGGATCCCGGCGCTTTTCTTCATGTCTGATCGTTCCTATCAATGGAACCCGTATGTCTTTGCCTCGACCCCAAGATTTTGGCCATAAAACGACGGATGCGGTTGGATTCAAGGCAAAACGGCACTTAAACCGCCCAACCAGCGACATGCCCTCAGCTCATCGCTTCGGAAGCAACCGTTAAACGACGGACGATCGCATTGTCACCCCTGGTCGGGATCAAAGCAAAGGAGCAAACCCGCAACGGTCCGAGCGGCATTCGGTCTCGAATATCCGATGACGGCGATCAACCATGTATAGATGATGAATACCGACAGTCACCGACCAAAATCGCGCCGTAGCACGACGATCGTAGGATCGTCCTTATCGTCATAGGCGTGGAAGGCCATGTCGCGCTCCAGCTCGATTGCAGCATGGTTTTCGCGGCTTTCTATGGATTCGATGCTTTTGAAATTATGCCGTTCTGCATAGCGGCAGATGTGGGCCAGCATTTCCCAACTTATACCCTGATGCTTGTAGTCTTCACGAATGGTCAGCGCGACCTCTCCGCGCTGAGTGTCCTTGCCG
Source organism: Rhizobium sp. WW22 (assembly GCF_047041135.1). Lineage (NCBI taxonomy): Bacteria > Pseudomonadati > Pseudomonadota > Alphaproteobacteria > Hyphomicrobiales > Rhizobiaceae > Rhizobium > Rhizobium sp. WW22. The sequence continues at coordinate 3,014,565 of NZ_CP178198.1, read as the reverse complement.
ACTGCTAGCATCGCCACGGCTAGTAAAATCTGATCCGATGAAAAGGCAAGGAAATTGACGCGCCTGGGATCACCAACGCTTGTCATTTCAACGAGCCTTTCATGGGAAACGGATTTCATCCCGGATAGGAAACGAAATCTGACGTCGTCTGGTGTCACGTGGGTGAAAAAATCAGCGACAATTGCCTCATCTTTTGGCTCGGCGGCGCGAACGTGAAAGTGAAAGCCGCTACGCGTGGTTAGGTCACCCTTGGTATCTTCGATTTCCATCATGCTTCTCCTTCAGACCCGCGGAACAACGGTCAATCGATGTCTGGACACGAGCGGTCACGCGTTGAGCCTAGCAGATCTGCACATATCGACTTTGATCCAGCGCAAAACGGCCTGCCGATCAGGATCGTTGCGCGTCTCTACAATCCTTGGAAATTCTGTGTTGGTCGATTCGACGCAGAAGCAGACGATGCGCTGCATTTCGCGGATCGGACCATTCGGGCGCTGTGGGAGTATTGCACAAAATAACATTCCCTATTGCGTGGAACGTCGGTCCAGGAATTGCACCTCCGAAATCATCGTCGTGGCGTCGGCGTCATAGAGAGTGAGAGATCGGCTCAGATTTTCATGACGGGTTCAGAGTTGGGAGAGAGTTTTCCGGCGCCCGTCATGGAGAGACGACCCATGACTCAGGTGGAAATTCTGGATATCGATCGTGGTCGGCAGGGCTACAAAGTAGATATCAATGTGGCCAGCGGATCGGCCGCGTGTCCTCGGAATAGTTCTTGCGGCCTGCGGACGAGCGTTACCTGTGACTGTCCGACCTCTACGCCGCTGTGCGCTGCCGGACCGAGCGCAGCCGGACCCGAACTGTAGAGAGCGCGGCGATCAGCGTGGAGGCCATCGCCGGTGCCACTGGAGACAGACAAGCTGTGACAGAAGGAGAACATCGGGTAGCCCCGTGTGCTTGGACCTGCCTGCTACGCGGGAAGCTTGACACCAAGCAGCTTCGCCAGTTCTGTCGTTGCTGTCTTGCGGGCATCCGATCCTAGTTTGTCGAGATTGAGTTGCTTCCATTTTACGGCGGGCAGTTCCGGCGCACCCGGCACACCGAGCTTATCCCAATCTGGCATTCCGACCTTGAAGCTGACAAGAAATTCTCGGTGTGCGGTTGGCATCTCGCCAACGATCCTGTCCACCAACGCCCGACGGGGCTTCCAGTAGCTCTTCCAACGTCAGCGTCTCCGCTGTCATCCCCTGGAAGTTGCGACGGAATTCCTCTGCAATGTCCTTCTGCCCTCGCCCAAGGACGGCGGCGATCGGACTGTCGTGGCTGATGAGATAGACGATGGACGCTTTCCTGAGGTCATCGCTTATGCCTTCGTGAGTCAGAAGATCCCGCACGTCGAACAGGTCGCGGGGATGCTGACGATCAAGTGCTGCCATGATCTTTCCGGCATAGAGGTCGGCGAAAGAGACGAGCCGCATTTTCGCAAAACCAAAATTCTCTTCGAGCTGTTCGGATACGGGCCGCTCCACTGGTGCGAACACGCAACCGCGCAGAACGGGCGTCACCTCGATTTTCACCTGGGTCCGACCGCGCTGGACGATCAATCGGGCAAGCGTGCCGTCGGAGTGGCGGCTCTCGGCGATATGAACACTGTCGATGGTCCGCGAAATGCGATCCTTGATGCGCAGAAGTGCTGCCTCGATCGCCGCCAGCGATTCGCCTCGCGACGCTACCGGTAGATAGGTGAGGTCGATATCGACCGACAGGCGCGGCATATTGCGGACGAAGAGATTGATGGCGGTACCGCCCTTGAGCGCAAAGCAGTCCTCTACTGCCACGGCTGGAATGGTTTGCACGAGCAGTGCCACCTGTTTCCGATAGCGCTCATCGATTGCCATGGAACTCCTCCGGCACGGTTATGAGATAGGTTGGATCGAGACGGCTGCCGGGTACGAGCGAGCGTTTGCCGCGACCAAGGTCGATGACATCCTTGTCCAGATGCTTTCGCCAGGGATGCTGATGACGATCGGCAAAGAAGAACAGCCGCTTGACCTTGATACTCTTGCAGTCAGCAAGCAGCGTTTGCAGACGGCGTGGCCTGAGGGTGATCAGGCTCTCGAAGAATTTGTCGGCCTGCTCGAAGCTTGCCTCATGTGGCAAGCCGTCGAGCATTTCGAGGACCGCGCGCTCCGGCGTAGACAGCGTCAGCGGCCACTCCCATTGTCCCCAAGGCATCACGCTGAGCGACGGCGCATATTGAGGGTCGATTTCGATGGCGCCGCCGTCTCGGATATTCCACGTACGGCTTGTCAAGCCGAAATGAATTGGATCATTTGCGAAGAGCGTTTCGCTGTTGTGGTAGTGGAACGCCACCGTCAAGGGCAGCTTGTTTAGCCATGCCGGAGCGAGATGTGGGCCATAGAGGTGAATGTGGCGATCCTCCCCGTTCGAGATAATGGGAAAATCCATGCAGAGAGAGCAGATCTGGCCGGCGAACAACTCCTGATTCCGACTGGAGAAAATATGGCGCAGTTCGACCCAAATCTTCTGGCGCATATCACGACATCGACGGAGGCGCCGGTCGTTCGGCATTGTGCTGTCAGCCAATCCACTATTTTCATGGAGGTTCAACTCGGCAAGGGCGTCACTCTGGTCAGCGAGAGCCTTGCAAAGATTTTGCGCGTTGATCGCACGGTGTGGCGACCGATCGCTGGGCCTACCAGCTTCAATCAAGTTTCAGCGATTTGGCTTGAGTCCAATCCCAAGCGTGCTGTCTTCCGTCTGGTTGCTCTTGCGAAGCGCATCGAATGCTAGGCACATGCGGAATAAGGGCTGGGATGGTTGGGGCATGCTTGGCAATGAGCCGGTCAAGGACCAAAACAACTATTGGTGCCAGGAGCACTTTCCCGATAAAGATTGGGTTGCAGAAAGACGCGCTTGTCGGAAGGGCTGATATCGGTGGAAAAGCCTCACATGACAGATAAGGTCAAGCCCAAGCTAGTCCGGACAGAGCTCAACTGATCGCCAGCCATTCCTGTGTCCGTCGCACCAATTCTCGACGAACTAAGGCGATTGGTGGTATCTCGGTGGTATCTCAATGGAAAACGCAAATATCAGTTCTCTCAGCAAAACCATTAATCGTCTGATTTTCTTGAGAGAACTGGAGCGGGCGAAGGGATTCGAACCCTCGACCCCAACCTTGGCAAGGTTGTGCTCTACCCCTGAGCTACACCCGCTCATTCCCGTCGCGATCCGGGGTAGTGTGTTGGACCGCTGGGCGTCGTCTTGCGGCGACGGGCGCTATATGGCCTAACCATTTTTCAAATGCAACAGGGAAATGACGAGTTCGCGAAGAAAAAATGCATCTTCTTTCCATAAGCTCTCGGAAAGCCCGGAAACGCCGGGCTTTGCCGTCTCGAAGATTGCAATGAAATTGTGAGCGACGTATCAGGGGCGAACCATTTTTCATTGCGAGACGTCATGACTGAGACCACTCCAAAAACCCGCGACGATCTTTTCCGATTCCTGGACGAGCTCGGCATTAGCCATACGACCAAGGACCATGCTCCAGTCTTCACCGTCGCCGAATCGGTGTCGCTGCGCGACGAGATTCCGGGCGGCCATACGAAGAACCTGTTCGTGAAGGACAAGAAGGACAATTTCTTCCTGTTGACCGTCGAGGAGAATGCGACCGTCGATCTGAAGACCGTTCACACCCAGATCGGTGCGGCGAGCAAGGTGTCCTTCGGCAAGCCGGAAAAGCTGATGGAATATCTCGGCGTCATTCCGGGCTCGGTTACGGCCTTCGGTGCGATCAACGACGTCGCCAACAACGTTACCTTCGTCCTCGATGCCGATTTGATGGCGCATGACATCATCAACTGCCATCCTCTGTCGAACGATGCGACGACGTCGATTGCCAGCGGCGATCTCCTGCGCTTCATGGAGGCGACGGGTCATACGCCGCTAGTCTTGAAAGTGACGAGCTAACGTACGATTTTAGCGCTAAGATATGGCAGGCGGCTTCTCTTCGAGCTGTCCGTGTGCTTTGACCATTCCATTCGGCGTGCTGCCAGACGAACTTTATCGGTTCGTTTGGAAATCATGCTCTCCATAAGATCAAGGATGCCGGCAGGCGGGAGACACTCATGAGCGGTTCGAACAATCCCTACAACGCTTCCTTCGGCGGGCAGATGTCGGCCTCGGCATCCTACGGCGGCGCGCCGGCAGCCGGTGGCGCTTCGCCGATCAAGGACACGACGACTGCCAACTTCGCCAAGGATGTTATCGAAGAATCACGCCGGCAACCGGTGCTGGTTGATTTCTGGGCGCCCTGGTGCGGCCCGTGCAAGCAGCTGACGCCGGTTCTCGAAAAGGTGGTCACTGAAGCCCAGGGGCGCGTCAAGCTGGTCAAGATGAACATCGACGATCATCCCTCGATCGCCGGCCAGCTGGGCATCCAGTCGATCCCGGCCGTCATCGCTTTCGTCGACGGCCGTCCGGCCGATGGTTTCATGGGTGCTGTTCCCGAGAGCCAGGTTCGCCAGTTCATCGATCGTCTCGGCGGCCCAGCGGGCGGTGCGGACGATCAGGCGGCGGAAATAGCCGCTGTTCTGGAAGAGGCGAGCGGCCTGCTTGCCGCCGGTGATGTCAATGGTGCCGCCGAGCTCTTCGGTGCGGTGCTGCAGGCGGATCCCGAAAATGCCAAGGCGCTCGCCGGCATGGCGGAATGCATGATCGCAGCCGGCCAGAGCCAGCGTGCCCGCGAAGCGCTTGCCGATCTGCCGGAGACGCTCGCCAACGATGCCGGCATCCAGGCCGTGGTCAAGAAGCTCGACCAGATCGACGAGGCCCGCAAGCTTGGCGATCCCGTGGCGATCGAGCATGAGCTTGCCCTCAATCCCGACAATCACGAACAGCGCATCAAGCTCGCCAAGATCCGCAATGTCGAGGGCAAGCACGAGGAGGCGGCCGAGCATCTTCTGACCGTCATGCGCAAGGATCGCAGCTACGACGACGACGGCGCACGCCGCCAGCTCCTGGAATTCTTCGAGGTGTGGGGCGCCAAGGACCCGGCCACGATCGCGGCGCGGCGCAAGCTTTCCTCCATTCTGTTTTCGTAAGAGCCTGTTTTCCTATTGTAGATGGCGATCGTGCGAAACATTTCGCGCGATCGTTTGTTTAGATGAACGCGGCGTATCGGCACCTCGGCTAAAATACTCTTGTGTTTTCGGCAGACGGGCTCACATTGTCTGACGACGTGTCGCGGGACGGGAAGCGACCGCGATGTGTGTCGTTCCTGTGCGGCCCACCGTGGCCGGCGGCGCGGTGTTCTAGCGGGATGGAAGAGATGCAAGTCGGCAATGCCAGATATTTGAAGCCAAGCGATCTGCCCGAATCGGTTGCTGTCTTTCCCTTGTCCGGTGCGTTGCTGCTGCCCGGGGCGCAATTGCCGCTTAATGTCTTCGAGCCGCGCTATCTTGCCATGTTCGATGCGGCGATCGCCGGCAACAGGCTCATCGGCATCGTGCAGCCTGCGCTTTCCGAGCCGGCCGACTCGCCGAACCTCTCGCATGTCGGCTGCCTGGGACGCATCACCTCCATCGCCGAAACCGGCGACGGACGCTATATTGCCGCGCTGACCGGCATATGCCGTTTCCGGCTGATGGATGAAATCACCACGCACCAGCCCTATCGCACCTTCCGCATCACGCCTTTCATCTCCGATCTCAAGTCGCACCATGAAGAGGATACGGTCGACCGCGCCGCACTGCTTTCGGCCTTCCGGGCCTATCTTGAAGCCAACAAGCTGGAGGCGGATTGGGAAAGCGTCGAGCGGGCCGACAATATGATGCTGGTCAATTCGCTCTCGATGATGGCGCCTTTCGATCCGGCTGAAAAGCAGGCACTTCTCGAAGCCCCGGATCTCAAAAGCCGTGCCGAAACCTTCATCGCCATCGTCAAGATCGTGCTGGCCGGCTCCGGCGACACTGATTCGCTGATGCAGTAGGAGCTTACCGATGGATGTTACGGTCAGCAAAGTCGACCCGAAACTGCTCGATCTCCTCGTCTGCCCGCTGACCAAGGGGTCGCTGAGCTACGATCGGGAAAAGAACGAGCTGATCTCGGAAAAGGGGCGCCTTGCCTATCCGATCCGCGACGGCATTCCGATCATGCTGATTTCGGAAGCGAGACGTATCGAGGATTGAGGTTGGTTCAGCTCGGTCGAGATGTATCGTTCACCCGGCGGTGCACCAGCAAAAGGCCCAGAAGCGTGCAATATGCAATGCTCGAGATCACCAGGGCCAACCACAGAGCAGCCTGCGGGCCGGCATAGGTTACCACGGTGGTGAATAATGGCGGCGCCGCTGCATAGGAGAGATTGAGGGGCACCGCCAGTCGTGCCGACGCACGGGCGTAAGTACCAGTGGGAAAAATCTGCAGCGGCAGCGTGGCGCGGGTAACGGCGGTGATGCCGCTGGCAATGCCATAAAGCGTGGCGAAAAGCATGGCGCCCGTGAAGCTGTTGCTCAGCAGAAGAACCGCGAAGCTCAAGGGAAATAGAGCAGAGCCCGCGAGGCCGATGGCAAAGCCCGCCCAGCGCCCACCGCCGAGAAAATCGACCAAGCGGCCTGCCCATCGCGCAATGCCGATGAAGGCTGCCGCCGCCAGCGCACCGGCATGATCGAGACCGGCAGCCTCGAAGAGGATGATGATCGTCAGGGCAAATCCCCAGGTAACGAAGCCGTTGGCGGCAAAGCTTGCGGCCAGCAAGGTGAAACTCGGCCCATGGATGAGAGCAGGCTCCGGCGCGGCCTTGGCAGCCGATTTCTCCCTGGGTTGACGGGCAAGCGTGATCCAGTGCAGCGGCGCGCAGACAAACAGCATCAGCGCGGCAAAGAGAAGCGTTGTTGCGCGCCAGCCACATTGATCCTGCAGAAGGCCGGTCAGCGGCCAGACGATCGTCGATGTCAGCCCGCCGGCCAGAATCAAAACGCCGAGCGCACGACGTGCTCTCTCTCCGGCCATTTCGCTGACTGCAATCTGTGCCGGTGTGGTCAACATGCAGGTGCCGGCAAGGCCGAGGGCCACCCATGAAAGGATATAGAAGACCGGACCGTGGGCAAGCCCCAGGGTCAGCAATCCGGCTGCGCCCAGAGCGGACCCCAAGGTCATGATGGGACGCGTGCCGTGGCGCTCGATCATGCTGCCCAGCGGCCAGGATATCGCGGCCATCACGATAAGCATGATCGTTGGTCCCGCCATGACCATGGGCAGAGCCATGCCAAGCTCACCAGCCATGGCAGGACCGGTCACTGCCGGCAGATAGAAGGTCGCGCCCCAGCCGATGAGCTGGGTCAGCGAGAGGGCGACAACGGCACGAACTGTAGGCGAGCAGAGCCGCATGCCAGTAATCGGTGCGGAAAGCGCCATGAAGCCGCGGCAACGATGGAAAAGAGGGGGCATCAAGGACCTTTGGACGCGACTAGCTTTACTTCTTATGGAACGAGGAACGTCGGCATTTCCGTCAGCGATGGCGAAAAGAAATTAATGCTGGCTGAGTGGCTGCACTTGCTGTGGTTCCGAGTCCGTTGTGAGATTGGATGGGGTTTAAAGCGTGAATTTCCGGTGTGATTTCATCTCTGTTTGTGCTCGACTTTTGCATTATCCTCAAACGAGGAATTTGAGGGGAGTTTGAGGAAAATTCATGCAGGATCGGCACCGCATCTCGCTCAATGCCATCAGGGTGTTTGCGATCGTGGCACGCACGGGAAGTCTGACGGCCGCTGGCAATGAGCTTGGCGTAACTTCCGGTGCGATAAGCCACCAGCTCAAAAAGCTTGAAGACGAGCTTGGGGTGAGCTTCTTCCGTCGGGGAAACAACACAGTCTCCCTCACCGAAGTGGGGCAGCGGTTTTATCAGGAGGTGGGGCCGGCGATCGGGCTCATCGAGCGTTCGGCCGAGGCTCTTTATCGCGATGAAAACGAAATCAGCGTCCACGCAACGACATCGCTTGCGCTGCGCTGGCTCATCCCGTCGCTGGATCGCTTTCGCGCCCTCTGCCCGCAGGTGCGCGTTCGGGTAGAAACGAGTTCTGCGCGGAGTTTTTCAATCGTGCCGCATTCAGATGTCAGTATCCGTCATTTCAGGATAGGGGAGGCGGCCGAAGGATGGGAATTCCTTGCGCGCGATCTGCGCCGTCCGGTCGTTTCTCCGGGCTTGCAGGCAAAAGACGCCAATCGTCAGGAGATTGCCGTTCCGCGCCTGCCGGCTTTGCAATGCTGTGTGGGCAACTGGGATTGGCAGCTCTGGTGCGAGGCGTTCCATCTTTCGCCGGCAGACCTTTCCTTCGGTCATGCCTTCGACACGGACGATGCCGCGCTTCATGCCTGCGTCGCCGGTCTTGGGGTGCTACTCGCACCGACCATTCTCACGGGCCGGGAAATGAAATCGGGTGCGCTGGTAAACCTGCCGGGCTATGAACCGGTCGAAACCGGCACGTATCGCTATCAGCGCCGTTCGGAATCGAGAGCGGTCCGGCAATTCTGCAACTGGATGGATATCGAGATGCAAAACCTCGAATAGAGAGTTTCCGCTTTAGAGATTGGCGATTCGATCCCGATCCTTTAAATCGCCTCGCCCGCCAGTAGCCGCGGATTGTGCTTCGCCGTGGTGCCGGCCGCTTGGCCGATGAAGAAGGATTTGAGGCTTGGCAGGCGGTCGACGATTCCCAGTCCGAAGTCGCGAGCGATGCGCAGCGGCGTGTTGTCGTTGGAGAAGAGCCGGTTCAGCACGTCGGTCGTCACGCCCATGCGGAAGGTGTCGAAGCGGCGCCAGGTCTGGTAGCGCTCGAGAGTGTTGAACGAGCCGATATCGAGGCCGAGGCGGTCGGCCTCGACGATGGTTTCCGCAAGGGCCGCCACATCCTTGAAGCCGAGATTGAGGCCCTGGCCGGAAATCGGGTGAATGCCGTGCGCGGCATCGCCGGCCAACGCAAATCGGGGCGCGACGAAAGCGCGGGCAAGCGTCAGGCCGAGCGGGAAGGCGCGGCGCTCGCCGACGGTGGTGAGTGCGCCGAGCTTGTGGCCGAAGCGGCGTTCCAGCTCCTCCTCGAAGAGGAGATCGTCCGAGGCGACCAGCCGTTCTGCGTCGCGGGTGCGCTCCGTCCAGACAAGCGAGGAGCGGTTGTTTTTCAAGGGCAGGATGGCGAAGGGGCCGGAGGGCAGGAAATGCTCCTCGGCGCAGCCGCCATGCGGGCGCTCATGCTCGACGGTGACGACAATGCCGGACTGGCCGTAATCCCAATTGACGGTCTTGATACCGGCCATGTCGCGCAGCTTGGAGCGCACGCCGTCGCAGGCGACCAGAAGCCGCGTTTCGAGCGTGCTGCCATCCGAGAGGGTGAGCGTGGTCTTGTTGTCGTCGGTGACGAAATCCGTCGCGCTGAGGCCATGCTTGATCGGGATGCCCAAGCGCTCACAGGCGCCGCGAAGCGCCCCGACCATGGTCATATTCGAAACCATATGGGCGAAGGGCTGACCCTCGGCGACTTCGCCGTCGAAGGTGAGGAAGACCGGGCGGACGGGATCGCCGGTGCGCGAATCGGTGACGATCATGCGGGTGATCGGCTCGGCCTCAGGCGCGATTTCGTTCCAGACACCGAGAACATCGAGCATCTTCGAGGCGGCGGCGATGATCGCCGATGCCCGCATATCCTTCTTCCAAGCGGTTTCGGGAGCGGCTTCCACGATCATCACGTCGAGGTGAGGTGCGGCCTGCTTGACTGCGACTGCTGCGGCAAGACCCACATATCCGCCACCCACTACCAGCATGTCCAACATAGTGCTTCCCTGTGTCTTACTATCGCGTCCTGCTCTATATAGAGCATCCTGTTGACGGTTCCTACCATGGGAGTTCAAGCAAAATGTCGCGAGAGACCGAGAAGCTCACCCCGATGGAAACCGTGTTGGCGACGCTCGATCTCGAAACGATCGAGATGAACCTATTTCGCGGCAAGAGCCCGCAGGTCGGCTGGCAGCGCGTCTTCGGCGGGCAGGTCATCGGCCAGGCGCTGATGGCGGCGCAGAGAACTCTGGATGGCGATCGCTTCGCGCATTCGCTGCATGCCTATTTCATGCTGCCGGGCGATCCTTCGGTGCCGATCCTTTATCAGGTCGATCGCCTGCGCGATGGCTCGAGCTTCAATACGCGGCGCGTGCTGGCCATCCAGCATGGCAAGGCGATTTTTGCGCTGACCGCATCTTTCCAGGTCGACGAGCCCGGCTTCGAACATCAGAGCGATATGCCTGATGTGCCGATGCCGGAGGAGCTGATGGACGAGGAGCAGGTGAAACAGCGCTATCTCGCCCACGCGCCGGAGAACGTCCGCCGCTACTGGGAGCGCAAGCGGGCGATCGAAATCAGGCCGGTGTCGATCGAGAGCTATTTCTCCCGCGCACAGCCGAGCCAGCGGCAGAATATCTGGGTTCGGGTGACGGGACCGGTGCCGGATGACCGGCTCTACCAGAATGCGGTGCTCGCCTATCTCTCCGACATGACGCTGCTCGATGTTTCCCTGAACGCGCATGGCACATCGGTCTTGGACCCGACCGTCCAGGTGGCGAGCCTCGACCACGCCATGTGGTTCCATCGACCGTTCAAGCTCGATGACTGGCTGCTCTACAGCCAGGAGAGCCCGAGCGCCTCCGGCGCCCGCGGATTTACGCGCGGCAGCCTGTTTACGCGATCCGGTATCCTGATTGCGTCGGTAGCGCAGGAAGGCCTGATTCGTAAAAAGGCAAATGATTAAATAAAGTGCAATTTTATAAAATTGCACTTTATTTGTGCTGCTCTTTTGGCGAGAAATGCCGCTTTATTGGTTCTGCGCAATAAATCTGTTTTATTTCAATACGTTATAAATGTGTCACGAATCTGGCACGCCCTTTGAATGTGTATGGCCAGTCGCTGCAGAAACACTCGTCGGCGGCAAGGAGAGTCGGCTCCGCGCCGAGGCTAACAAAGGATGGGAAACCAGATGAAAATTGTGATGGCCATTATCAAGCCGTTCAAGCTCGATGAGGTCCGTGAGGCCCTCACGACTGTCGGCATCCAAGGCCTGACTGTGACCGAAGTGAAGGGCTACGGGCGCCAGAAGGGGCATACCGAGATCTATCGCGGCACCGAATATGCCGTGAGCTTCCTGCCGAAGCTGAAGATCGAAGTCGCAGTCGCATCCGAAACCGTCGACAAGGCCGTCGAGGCCATCGCGTCGGCCGCCAAGACCGGCCAGATCGGCGACGGCAAGATCTTTGTCTATTCCATTGACCATGCCGTGCGCATCCGTACGGGCGAAACCGATTCAGAAGCGCTGTAAGACACGGCGGACCAGGGAGTTATTTGCATGTCATTTTCCAAGCTTTCCTCTGCCCTGACACGGGTGGGCGCGCTTTCTGCGGCCTTGCTTGCGCCGGCGATCGCCTTTGCGCAGGAGGCCGCCCCGGCTGCTGCGGCTGCGACCGCCGCCGCTCCGGTTCCGGACAAGGGCGACACCGCCTTCATGTTCATCTCCACCATTCTCGTGCTCTTCATGCTCGTTCCGGGCCTTGCGTTGTTCTATGGCGGTCTTGTCCGCGCCAAAAACATGCTCTCGGTCCTGATGCAGTGCACGATGATCGGCGCCGTCGTGATGATCATCTGGGTTCTCTACGGCTACTCCTTCGCCTTCGGCGGCGGCACCAGCCCCTATTGGGGCGGCACGGCCAAGATGTTCCTGTCGGGCGTTTCGACCTCGACGACGGCTGCAACCTTCTCCAAGGGCGTCGTCATTCCTGAGTTCATCTTCATGCTGTTCCAGATGACCTTTGCCGCCATCACGCCGGCCCTGATCATCGGTGCCTTCGCCGAGCGCATCAAGTTCGGCGCGGCCGTGCTCTTCTGCGCGCTGTGGGCGACCTTCGTCTACTTCCCGATCGCTCACATGGTCTGGGATTCCAACGGCATGCTCTTCAAGATGGGCGCGCTCGACTTCGCAGGCGGCACCGTCGTTCACATCAATGCCGGTATCGCGGGCATCGTCGGCGCCATTCTCGTCGGCAAGCGCGTCGGCTTTGGCAAGGACATGATGGCTCCGCATTCCATGACGCTGACCATGGTCGGCGCATCCATGCTCTGGGTCGGCTGGTTCGGCTTCAATGCCGGCTCGAACCTTGAAGCATCCGGCGGCGCAATGCTCGCAACCGTCAACACCTTCATCGCAACCGCAGCCGCCATCATCTCCTGGTCGCTGGTCGAAACCTTCACCCGCGGCAAGGCCTCCATGCTCGGCGGCGCTTCGGGCATGGTTGCCGGCCTCGTCGCCATCACGCCTGCAGCCGGCATCGCCGGTCCGATGGGCGCGATCGTCATGGGCCTTATCGTCTCGCCGCTCTGCTACTTCTTCGTCTCGGTCGTGAAGAACAAGTTCGGCTATGACGACACGGCTGACGTCTTCGGCGTGCACTGCATCGGCGGCATCTTCGGCGCCATCGCAACCGGCATCTTCGCCAGCGCCTCGCTCGGCGGCGTCGGCTATGCCGAAGGCGTCACGATGAGCAGCCAGGTCGTCGTCCAGCTGACCGCCGTCGTCACGACCATCCTGTGGTGCGGCATCGGCTCGGCGATCCTCTACAAGGTCGTCGATGTCATCATCGGTCTGCGCGTCGCTCCGGAAGCCGAGCGCGAAGGTCTCGACCTCGCCTCGCACGGCGAAGCCGCCTACCACAATTCCTGATCGGAGCTTGCGAGACCGGAGCAAAGTTTCCGGTCTCGCTGAACATCCCGTCGCGTCCTGTTTCATCGTAAATAGGCCGCTCTTGGCCCGGACCTCGGTTCGGGCCCTTTTCTTTGGTGCGATTACATCCAGTGGCGAAAGCCCTGTAATCTCCCGGCTCGGCATGCATGGTTAACATGCCATTAACCCTCCTCTGATTAGGTATGGCTAACCTGCCGGCGAGTGGGCATAGACCGATTCGCTTGCGCTTTGGACTGGAACGGGGCTTGATATCATGGGCAGAAGCAATTCGGCGGCGTTGAGCGGTCGCCCCGACCGTTTATCGCTTTCGAGCGTGGTTTGGCGTCAGATCAAGGGGCTTTCGGGCTTTGGAATATTGTTCCTGCTGGCGCTCGCCGTTGCGGCGCTGGCGACCTGGAACGTCATGGACCCCAGCTATTCCTACGCAACTGCCAATGCGCCGACCAACCTGCTCGGCTTTCCCGGCGCCGCCTTTGCCGACGTCATGATGCAGTCGCTCGGCCTCACCTCGCTTTTGGCGATGCTGCCCGTCGTCGCCTGGGCCTTTGCGCTGATCACCAACCGCAAGCTTCATCGGGTACCCTCGCGCCTCGGCGCCTGGTTCGGCGGCTGCATCGTCGCAGCCGGCTCGATCGCCTGCTTTCCCGCTCCGCCGACCTGGCCGATCCCTAACGGCATCGGCGGTGTCGTCGGTGATCTTCTGCTACGCCTCCCGGCCCTTTTCATCGGCACCTATCCGAGCGGTGTCGTCGCCATCATCATCGGTTCGGTTCTCGCCGTCCCGGCCATTTGGCTCATGCTCTTTGCCTCCGGCGCCATCGGCGAAAATCTCGTGGAAGACGAGGAGGATGAGGACGATTACGAGGAAACCCGCAGCCGCGCCCGTCGGGTGGGCGACGTGGACGAGGATGACGACCGCGGCAGCTTCCTTGGCAATTTCATGGCCTTCGGCGCCGTCATGCATGCCTGGTACAACACGCAGGCCCGCTTGCGCCGGCTGTTCGGCATGGGTCCGCGCAAGCGCCGCGACCATGCCTTCGACGCGCCTTACGATTTCAATGATGACGAATTCGGCACGCTGAACGAGCCCGTGCGTGCCAAGGCGCCGATGGTGCGCGGTGACCGTCTCGAGCCGTCCATGGATGGCCCCGCCGCCCGGCGCGTCGTTTCCGCGCCCTCGATCAGCCTCGGCGATGACGAGGATGAGGACGAGGATTCCCTTTATGATCGCGATCCGCGGCGTCCTGCCGATATTCTGCCTGACGATGAGGATGAAGATTGGCCGTTAGCCCCGGCTGCATCGAAGGGAGCTGCCGCCGGCCATCGCGTCACCCCAGCCGCTCCGCGCCCGAAGCCTGGAGCGCGGGCTGAGCGGGAGGCGCAGACTTCCTTCATTCGTCCCTATGGTTTCCAGCTTCCCGCAGTCCATCTGCTTGCCGAGCCGAAGGCCGTCGCCCGCGATGCAACGCTCTCTGCAGATGCGCTGGAGCAGAATGCGCGCATGCTCGAAGGCGTGCTGGAGGATTTCGGCGTCAAAGGCGAGATCATCCACGTCCGCCCCGGTCCGGTCGTCACGCTCTATGAGCTGGAGCCAGCGCCAGGCATCAAGTCGTCCCGCGTCATCGGCCTTGCTGATGATATCGCCCGTTCGATGAGCGCGATCGCTGCCCGCGTCGCTGTCGTTCCCGGCCGCAATGCGATCGGCATCGAGCTGCCAAACTCGACGCGCGAGACGGTCTATCTGCGCGAGCTCATCGCCAGCCGGGATTTCGAGACCTCCAAGGCAAAGCTTGCGATGTCGCTCGGTAAGACGATCGGCGGCGAGCCCGTGATTGCCGACCTCGCCAAGATGCCGCATCTGCTCGTGGCAGGTACGACCGGCTCGGGTAAATCTGTTGCGATCAATACCATGATCCTGTCGCTGCTCTACCGCATGACGCCCGAGCAATGCCGCCTGATCATGATCGATCCGAAGATGCTCGAACTCTCCGTCTATGACGGCATTCCGCACCTCTTGTCGCCTGTCGTCACCGACCCGAAGAAGGCCGTGGTTGCGCTCAAATGGACCGTCCGCGAGATGGAAGAGCGCTACAAGAAGATGTCGAAGATCGGCGTGCGCAACATCGACGGCTTCAACAGCCGCGTCGAGCAGGCCGTCGCCAAGGGCGAGGCGATCAGCCGGACCGTGCAGACCGGCTTCGACCGCCAGACCGGCGAGGCGATCTATGAGACGGAAGAATTCGACCTGAAGCCCATGCCCTATATCGTCGTCATCATCGACGAAATGGCCGACCTGATGATGGTCGCCGGCAAGGATATCGAAGGTGCCGTGCAGCGTCTGGCGCAGATGGCACGTGCGGCTGGCATCCATGTCATCATGGCAACGCAGCGTCCTTCCGTGGATGTCATTACCGGCACGATCAAGGCGAATTTCCCGACCCGCATCTCCTTCCAGGTCACGTCGAAGATCGACAGCCGCACGATCCTCGGCGAGCAGGGGGCCGAACAACTCCTCGGCATGGGCGACATGCTCTACATGGCTGGCGGCGGGCGCATCCAGCGCGTGCATGGCCCCTTCGTCTCCGATGGCGAGGTGGAGGATATCGTCGCCTATCTGAAGACGCAGGGCGCGCCGCAATATCTCGATGCAATCACCGCCGATGATGAAGAGGACGATGACGGCCATGGTCCGGTCGGCACCTCCAATCTTTCCGATTCGGAGGATCCCTACGATCAGGCGGTTGCGATTGTGCTGCGTGACGGCAAGGCCTCGACCTCTTATATCCAGCGCCGTCTCGGCATCGGCTACAATCGTGCGGCGTCGCTGATCGAGCGCATGGAGCAGGAGGGCCTGATCGGCCCGGCCAACCATGCCGGCAAGCGCGAAATTCTCGTCCCGACTGAAGCCGATATTCTGGATCGCTGAGGCAACGCGCCTTTCTGTGTGGCATATCCCGTCTATGTTCAGAGAAATTTGATCGCAGCCCTTACCGGCCCCGGGGCCGTTGCGCCATGAAGACGCCGATTTTGCGCGCCATGGACGAAGCATGAAGGAGAATTCGATGACAAAGTTTGATGCGCAGCCGTCCAGCCGACTTTCCCTGACCCGCCGGCATTTCCTCGGCGCTGCGGTTGCTGTCGGCGCGGCAGGCGCTCTGCCGGTTTCGGCTTTCGCGCAGGCCCAAGCACAGACGCAGCCGGCGGCCGCTACCCTCAATCCCAACATCGCCCAGGCCATCGCCGATCATTTTTCGTCCATCAAGTCGATGAAGGGCGGCTTCCTGCAGATCGGCCCGCGCGGCGATCAGATGAGCGGCGCATTCTTCATCCAGCGGCCCGGCAAGATGCGCTTCAACTACGATCCGCCGTCGCGCATGCGCGTAATTTGCGACGGGAACAACGTGCAGGTCATCAACGACCAGACGCAGACGAGGAACATGTATCAGCTGTCGAAGACGCCGCTGAGCCTGCTGCTGGCCAACAAGATCGACCTCTCAGCCGATATGGTGCGCAACGTCGATTCGCAGCCGGATCTCACCAAGATCACGCTCGGCAACCGAACTGTCTTCGGCGATTCCACCATCACGATGATCTTCGATTCGAAGTCCTATGACCTGCGCCAATGGACCGTCATCGATCCGCAGGGCAAGACGACCGATGTGATCATCAACAACGTAAAGACGAACGTCGCCTTCGACGACAGCGTTTTCCGCATCGATTACACGCGCTGAGCGTCGTCTCCATCCGAGCCATAGTAAGCGGCGAATGGCGCTTTTCTTTCCGCCACAGCCGGTCTAAAGCCTTAGGCTGACCGGAGGGACCAGCGATTCATCGAATCGCAGAGTCGATACGGTTGTCTGTTTTGACGCAATTCCGGACGGAAAACCGCTGCGCACTTTTCCTCGAATTGCTTTAGGGAAAAGGTTCGGGCATGGGATTTTCGATTGCGACCTGGAATATCAATTCGGTGCGGCTGCGCATGCCCATCGTCGAGCAATTCGTCATGCAGGCCCGGCCGGATATTCTCTGCCTGCAGGAAACCAAGGTTCCGAACGAGCTTTTTCCTCATGCGCCGCTCCGCGCGCTTGGCTATGAGCACATCATCATTCATGGCCAGAAGGGTTATCATGGCGTCGCCATCGCTTCGCGTTTCCCGTTGACCGAGGACCACCGCCAGGATTATTGCAATGTCGGCGACAGCAGGCACATCTCGGCCATCTTCGAGCGCGGTGGCCGCCGCATTCGTCTGCATAATTTCTATGTGCCGGCCGGCGGCGACGAACCGGATCGCACGATCAATCCGAAATTCGGCCACAAGCTCGATTTCATCGAGGAGATGAAGAAGCTGCATGCCAATGCCGAGCAGAACACCTCCGCGATCCTCGTCGGCGATCTCAATATCGCTCCGCTGGAGCACGACGTCTGGTCGCACAAGCAGCTCCTGAAGATCGTCAGCCATACGCCTGTGGAGACCGAAGGGCTGCTCGAGGTGATGAAGCGCGGCGCCTGGCTCGACCTGATGCGCCAGCAGGTGCCGGAAAACGAAAAGCTCTATACGTGGTGGAGCTATCGCGCCAAGGATTGGGAGGCCGCCGACCGCGGCCGCCGTCTCGACCATATCTGGTCATCCTCCGATCTCGGCCCGCATCTGCAGAGAATCGAGATTCTGAAAGCGGCGCGCGGCTGGGATCGTCCGTCCGACCACGTGCCGGTCGTGGCGCATTTCAATCTCTGAAGCGGGATTGAGTGTTATCAGGAAAACCGGCCGAGCATTGCGGCCGCTTGCCTGGCAAGTGCGGCGAAGTTTTCGCGGATGCGGTTCTGGATCAGCAGGCCGGCGTCTGGATATTCTTCGATCAACCGGTGAAAGAGGGCGCGCGTGATGCGGATCACGTCGGACTCTTCGGCGGCGACAGCCGTATATTTCCGCTCCACCAAGGTCACCATCGCCAGCTCCGAAAGCATGGTGCCGGCCTGGACTATCGCTTCCACCTGTATCTGGCCGTTAGCATCGATGGTGCTGAGTTCGAAACTGCCGCGCGTGATGACATAGGCGCATTCGGCGGGTGATTTTTCCCGGAACAGCGTCTGGCCTTCGTTCACGTGGCGGCGATCGGCACCGAAGGCGATCAGCCGCAGCGGCTCATCGCCCATGCCATGAAACAGCGGCAGTTGCGACAGCAGTCGGATATCGTCGTTCAGCGCCATCGATTGCCTATGGAATGATCTTGTAGCCGCCGTTTTCCGTGACTAGGATTTCGGCGTTGGAGGGATCGCGCTCGATCTTCTGGCGAAGGCGGTAGACATGGGTCTCGAGCGTATGGGTGGTCACGCCGGAATTATAGCCCCAGACTTCCTCCAGCAGGATATCGCGGGTGACGACCTTCTGGTCGGCGCGATAGAGATAGCGGATGATGGCGGCTTCCTTTTCCGTCAGGCGGATCTTCTGTCCGTCTTCGGTGGTCAAAAGCTTCTGGCTCGGTTTGAAGAGATAGCGTCCGACGGTGAAGGTCGCATCCTCGCTCTGCTCGTGCTGACGCAATTGCGCGCGGATACGGGCGAGGAGGACAGCGAAGCGGAAAGGCTTCGTCACATAATCGTTGGCGCCGGCTTCGAGGCCCAGAATGGTGTCGGAATCCGTGTCGTGACCCGTCAGCATGATGATCGGTGGCTTGAACCCGTTCTTGCGCAGCAGCTTTACGGCTTCGCGGCCGTCCATATCGGGCAGGCCGACATCCATGATGAGGAGATCCACGGGCACGGTGCGCGCGGTCTGCACGCCTTTTCCGGCGGTCGCCTCCTGCAGGACGTTGAATTCCTCGTAAAGCGATAATTGCTCGACCAACATCTCACGCAGGTCGTTGTCATCATCCACCAGGAGAATGGTGCGTGCCGTCATGCCGTTCGGGTCCTTGTTCTCATTCCTCCTAAGTCCTACGCCAAATTGCACTTTTGGCAAGTCGCGAGGCGGCTCAGGCTTGGTCGTTTGGTTGAAACTGCTATGATTTCAAACGAAATCACACGCAAAGCAAAAACATGTGAGGGAAATGCAAAAGATAAGGGCGGAGGCGGGACGGACCGCATCGACGATCGTCGTGCGGCCTGCGCCGGGTAAGAAAATGCGGGCATTGGTGCAAGTGGGGGGCATCACGGTGCCGGCGGCAATCGGCCGGTCCGGGCGCAGCATCTTGAAGCGGGAGGGCGACGGCGCGACGCCGATTGCGGGCATGAAGCTGCTCTATGGCTTCACGCGCGGCGATCGGATCCGCTTCCTGCGGACGGCCCTGCCGATGCGGCACATCCGGAAGGATATGCTCTGGTGCGATCAACCCGACGATGCCAACTACAACAGGCCGGTGAAGGCGCCCTTCAAGCCGAGCCACGAGGAATTGCAGCGGGAGGATGGCCTTTACGATATCTGCCTGGTGCTGGACTGGAACGTGCGCTCGCGCCGGCGCAACCGCGGCTCGGCGATCTTCTTCCACCTGATCAGGCCGGGATATGAGCCGACGGCCGGGTGTGTTGCGGTGAGCCTGCGCGACATGAGGCGCATCCTGCCATTACTGCGAAGAGGTACGACCGTCCGGGTTGTCTGAAAGGTCGCCCGGGGTTAACATCCCGATATTCTCCACTATATGGGATTTCGACCGGTGCGCCTTTGCGGACCAGACCGACCCCTTTTCTTTTAGAATTTAAATCACGCCTTCACTCCACCCGCTTCTCATCCTTTGGAGACTTATCGTGACCACGCAACCGACAATCACGTTCAATGACGGCAATTCGATTCCGCAGGTCGGCCTCGGCGTCTGGCAGACGCCGGAAAACGTCGCGCCGATGGCCGTCAGCACGGCTTTGAAAGCCGGCTATCGCCATATCGATACCGCAGCCATCTATGCCAACGAGGATGGCGTCGGCGAAGGCGTGCGCCAGTCCGGCGTTGCCCGCAAGGACATCTATCTCACAACCAAGCTCTGGAATGAGGCACAGGGCTTCGATTCCACGCTGAAGGCCTTCGACGAAAGCCTGAAACGGCTCGGCACCGACTATATCGACCTCTACCTCATCCACTGGCCGTCGCCGCATCGCAACCGCTATCTCGACACCTGGAAGGCTTTCGTCCGTCTCAAGGAAGAAGGCCGCGCTCGTTCGATCGGCGTCTCCAATTTTGCCGCCGCGCATCTCGAACGTATCATCGGCGAGACCGGCGTGACGCCCGTGCTGAACCAGATCGAGCTGCATCCCACCTTCCAGCAGAAGGAACTGCGTGCCGTTCACGACAAACTCGGCATCAAGACCGAATCCTGGAGCCCGCTCGGCCAGGGCAAGCTTCTGACCAACGCCGTGATCGGCAAGGTCGCCGCCAAGCATGGCCGCACGCCGGCACAGATCATCATCCGGTGGCACATCGACAACGGCCTAATCGTCATCCCGAAATCGGTGACGCCGAGCCGCATCGAGGAAAACCTCAACGTTTTCGATTTCAAGCTCGACGGTGACGACCTGGCTGACATGGCCAAGCTCGATTCGGCGGGCGGTCGCATCGGTCCGGATCCGCTGACGGCGAGCTTTTGATCGCAGGTTGCCATCAGTTTATGCAAGGAGGCCCGGAGTGAAGACTCCGAGCCTCTTTTGTCATCCTGTCGTCCTGAGTGCCGTCAGACCTGAACCCAGGCCGGTGCCATAGTCGGTCCTTTGCCGAGAAAGAAGCCGAAGTGGATGTTCATCTCGCCGATCGGCTCGATGAAACGGGCATTGCTGAGCGGACCAGCGTTGACCGGCTCGAAGCCGATGGATTCGACGAGGTCGGATACGGCATGTTTTGCCTTCTCGTCGTCTCCGGCAATGAAGACCTGCAGCACCTTGCCGTTCCGTCCCTCGGCGGGCAGCAACGGTGCGAAAATCGTGTTGAAAGCCTTCACCACTGTGGCCTCGGGCGCTAGCGCCTGAATTTCTTCGGCCGCCGAGCTCGAGTGCCCGACGACGAGGCCGCTGAAATCTGCGGTGACGGGATTGCTGATATCGATCAGCACCTTGCCCTTCAGATTTCCGGCTTCCTTCAGCGTTTCCGCGATAGCGCCATAAGGCAGCGCGAGTATGACGATATCTGCAAGCTTGACGGCGGCGGCAACCCCGCCCGCTTCGATGCCAGCGCCCAGTTCGGCGGCAAAGGCTACTGCCTTTGCGGGATCGCGATGGCCGATGACGACGTCAGATCCTGCTCCGGTCAGCAGACGCGCCAATCCTGCCCCCATATTTCCGACACCAATGACAGCGATTTTCATATTTATCAGTTCCTTGTTGTGACTGACAAACATATAAAATTATCGCCATATCCGGATAAATGGTCTAGATAACTCGATACTTGAAACGGGTTGTTTCTAATGGATCGCTTCTCCGGCATGAACGTTTTCGTCAAGGCAGTCGAGCTCGGCTCCTTCAGTGCCGCGGCAGAGGCATTGAACATGTCGCCGCAGCTCGTCGGCAAACATGTGCAATTTCTCGAACAGCATCTTGGTGTTCGGCTTTTGAATCGCACCACACGTCGTCAGCACCTGACGGAAGTCGGCAGCCAGTTTTACGAGCGCTCGCGCAATATTCTGGCAGAAGTCGAGGCTGCGGAGGCGCTGGCGGCGGAAACTCGGGCCGTGCCGCGCGGGAAGCTGAGGGTCAACGCCCCCGTCACCTTCGGTATCCATGCGCTCGCGCCGACGCTTCCCAAATATCTGGGTGCACATCCGGAGGTTTCGATCGATCTGTCGCTAACGAACCGCATGGTGGATCTGATCGATGAGGGCTATGACGCAGTCTTTCGCGTCGGTAAGCTTGCTGACAGCGGGTTGATCGCCCGTCGTCTCAGTCCCTATCGTCTGGTGATCTGTGCTGCGCCGAGCTATCTGCGCGCCCGCGGCACCCCCTCCACGCCAGATGATCTTCGAAATCATGAGTGCCTGATCTTCTCGCATACGATGCTCAGGACTCATTGGGATTTTGAAGGATCGGAGGGGAATGTGAGCGTTCCGATCTCCGGCCGGCTGATGATCGACAATGGTGAGGCGCTGCTGAAAGCCGCGCTGGCAGGGCTCGGCATTATCCTGCAGTCGTCCGAACTCATCCAATCGAGCTTGGAAACGGGAGCGCTGGTGCCGCTTTTGCCCGGATATAGCGTGCCGACGCGCCCGCTGCATGTTCTCTACGCGCCGGATCGCCGCATCACGCCGAAGCTCCGTAGCTTTCTCGACTTCGTTTCGGCGGAATTCGGCGGCCACGGACCGGTGTGACCGGATGGCGGGATTATCCTCCGCCATCCTCTCGGCTCATTCTCACGAGACCTCTTGCGCAAGGGCATCACGCCTTGAACGCGCCATGCCGGCGATGGCGATGGCCAGCGTCGCGACGATGAGCAGGGCGCCGACTGCGAAGGTGATCTGCATGCCTGTTGCAATGGCTTCCGGGCGTGCCGTGATAATGTCGCTCGTTCCCGACCCCAGTGTGAAGATCGCACCCATGACGGCTGTGCCTGTGATCAGGCCGAGATTTCGCGACAGGCTCAACATACCGGAAATCACGCCACGTTGCTCCGCCCTTATGTCCTTCATGATGGTGGTGTTGTTGGACGCCTGAAAGAGCGCATAGTTTGCGGTCACGATAACCAGCGGACCGATGTAGCCGGCGGCTCCGAACCTGCCTTGCAACATCACTATCAGGAAGAGGCCGGCAATCATGCCGACAAGACCCGTCATGGTCACGCGCTGGGCGCCGAAGCGATCGGCGATGCGGCCGGCCGGCACGCCCGTCAGGGCCGACACCAGCGGGCCGGCGGACATGATGGCGCCGACATGGGCTGCATCGAAGCCAAGGCTGCGGGAGAGATAGAAGGGGCCGACCACCAGCGTCGCCATGATGACGGTGGAAACGAGGGTGCTCATGGCAAGACTTGCGCTTAGCGATGCATCACGGAACATCGAAGGGCGCAACAACGGCGACACCACTTTCGTTTCAGTGACCGCAAAGAGAACGATGCCGAAAGCTGCCGCTAACAGCAGGCCGATATTCAGCGCACCGAAGCTTCCGTGCCCAAGGGTCATGGCCAGCGCATAGGCAGCGAGTGTCAAGGACAATAGCAGAGTGCCAATCGTATCCAGCCGGTCCTTGCTCGCCTTCCGGTCCCGACGATCCGCCGGCAGGAAGCGGGCTGCGAGCAGGAAATTCGCAATCCCAAGCGGCACGTTGATGAGGAAAATGGTCTCCCAGCCGAAGCTGGCGATCACGATGCCACCGAGCGATGGGCCGAGCGTGGTGCCGATCGCGGACATGGTGCCGAGCAGGCCCATGGCGCTGCCTGTCCGCTCTTTCGGCACGGTTTCGCCGACCATCGCCACGGTCAGCGCCATCATCATGGCGGCACCGAGGCCCTGCAGACCTCTGGCGGCGAGCAATAGCCAGAGGGTCGGTGCGACGCCGCAGAAGAGCGAGGCGAGCGTGAAGAGGCTTATGCCGATCAGCAGCAGGCGCCGCCGGCCGAAAATGTCGCCTAACTTTCCGACGCTGACGATCAGCGTGGTGATGGCGAGCAGATAGGCAAGGACGATCCATTGCACCTGCTGGAAGGAGGCATCGAATGCCTGGGCAAGCGTCGGCAGAGCGATATTGGCAATGCTGGTGCCGAGCGAGGGCATCAACATGGAGAGCGAGAGGCTGGCGAGCGCCCAGCGGGTCGAGGATGCTGATTTTGTGTAGCCGGCTTTGCCCGGATCTTCGATGATTGGCTGCAATACGAGCTCCATTTCTAGCGACGTAATAAAACTTCCGGCAGAAAGGTAGCTCTCGACGCGATATGGCGGAACGCGCAGCATTTGCACTTCATTCGTGCGTTTGACGCTATATATTACACAAACCGTGCTATGCTCGCGCCATGTCCACGCCCGATCTCAACCTGCTCATCACTCTCAATGTCCTGCTTGCCGAAGGCAGTGTCGCGCGCGCCGCCCGGCGATTGCGGCTCAGCCCATCCGCCATGAGCCGACAGCTTGCGCGTCTGCGTGAGACGACAGGGGATCCGCTGCTGGTTCGGGCGGGGCGGGGGCTCGTGCCGACGCCGCGGGCGCTGGAGCTGCGCGACCGTGTCGGTCAGCTTGTGCAGGAGGCGGAAGCGGCCCTGCGGCCCGCCGAAAGCTTGGATCTGAAGCAGCTTGCTCGAATTTTCACGCTGCGCACCCGCGAAGGTTTCGTGGAGAATTTCGGCGCCGAACTGATCGCGCGCATTGCCGAGCAGGCGCCTGGCGTTCGGCTCTACTTCATGCAGAAGCTGGACAAGGACAGCACGCCCTTGCGCGATGGGGCGATCGACTTCGAAACCGGCGTTGTCGGTGACGATACCGGTCCCGAGCTCAGAACGCAGGCACTGTTCCGCGATCATTTCATCGGCCTGGTCCGAAGCGGACATCCGTTGAGTGAAGGAGAGGTGACCCCGGAACGTTACGCGGCCGGGCAACATATTCTGGTATCACGGCGCGGCCTTCAGAAAGGGCAGATCGACGAGGCGTTGGAAGAGTTGGGCCTGAAGCGGCAGATCGCAACGATTGTCGGCAGCTTTTCGGCTGCGCTGGCCTTGGCGCGCGCCTCCGACCTGATCGTCAGCGTACCGGAGCGCTATACGGGCAATCTGCGTGTCGGCATGCATAGTTTTGCGTTGCCGGTGTCGACATCGGATGTGACGATCTCGCTGCTCTGGCATCCGCGCATGGATGCGGATCCGGCGCACCGCTGGCTGAGGGGCTGCATTCGCGAGGTCTGTACCGGATCGCGTTCGGGGCGATCAATCAGATTCGAAGTCGGCTAAGTAATTGCGAAGCAGCCGGTCAAGAGCTTTTTGTTCGCCTTCAGAAAGGGTGGAGATCAGGCGTTTCTGCGTTTCGACATGTGCCGTCACCGCCGCATCGATAAGCTCGAAACCTTTTGGCGTCAGGGATATCAGGAAGCTGCGGCCATCATCCGGGTTCTGGCTGCGAGCGACGAGACCGGCCCTCTCCAGCTGATCGATACGATTGGTCATCGTGCCCGACGAGACCATCATCGTTTCCATCAGGTCGCTGGGCGAGAGCGTATAGGGCTCGCCCGAGCGGCGCAGGGTCGCCAGCATGTCGAAGTTCGCCGCGTTCAGGCCGAAGCGGCCGAAGGTCTTCTCCATCTCGCGCGAGAGATGGAGCGCGAGATTGCGCAGGCGCCCGAAAAGGCCCATCGCCGTGGTGTTGAGGTCCGGCCGTTCACGGCGCCACTGGGCGAGAATTTTATCGATGCGATCCATAACGAGATCTCGCCATGAATTTATCTTGACGTCAAGGTATTTCAGATTATCTTGAGGTCAAGATAAATTTGAGGCCAAGGCCATGAACCGCAATTTCGACCTGTTGCTCACCGCCATCGCGCCGGCGATCTGGGGCAGCACCTATTTGGTAACGACGCAGCTTTTGCCGGCCGGTTATCCATTGACTGTCGCCATGCTGCGCGCACTGCCCGCCGGCCTGCTGCTGCTCCTCATCGTGCGGCGGCTGCCGCATGGGGTCTGGTGGCTGAAGTCGCTGGTGCTCGGGGCGCTGAATTTCTCTGTCTTCTGGTGGCTGCTGTTCATTTCGGCCTATCGACTGCCCGGCGGCGTTGCCGCGACCGTCGGTGCCGTCCAGCCGCTGATCGTTATTGTGCTGGCGCGCTTGCTGCTGGGATCACCGATCCGTAGCCTTTCAATTGTTGCGGCGCTTGCCGGCATCGGTGGTGTCGCGCTCCTGATCCTGACGCCGAATGCGACGCTCGACCCGATCGGCATTATTGCCGGCATCGGCGGTGCTTTTTCCATGGCGGCCGGAACCGTGCTCAGCCGCCGCTGGCGGCCGGATGTCTCGCCGCTGACCTTTACGGCATGGCAGCTGACGGCCGGCGGCGTGCTGTTGCTGCCGGTGGCCCTGCTGCTTGAGCCGCCGCTGCCGCATCTGACCGGCGCTAACGTTCTCGGCTTCGCCTATCTCGGGCTGATCGGCGCAGCACTCACCTATATTCTCTGGTTTCGGGGTTTGTCGCGGCTCGAGCCTTCGATGGTCTCGCCGCTCGGCTTCCTCAGCCCAACCATGGCCGTGATCCTGGGGTGGGCGGTGCTCGGCCAGCAGCTGAGCCCGATGCAAATGTTCGGCATTGCCGTCGTGCTTGGCAGCGTCTGGCTCAGCCAGCGCGCGCAGCAGGCTCCGACGGTAGGAAATCCCATGCTTGGCGGGAGACAAGCCGTCACATCGAAGCAATAGAGCAGCCGGCGAATTTCCCCCCGGCAAACGAAAAGGGCGGCCATCAGGCCGCCCTTCGTCATTCATGCCTTCAGGCCGATCACTTCCACTCGCGGATATCGACGAAGTGGCCGGCGATTGCGGCGGCGGCGGCCATGGCCGGCGAGACCAGATGCGTGCGGCCTTTGAAGCCCTGGCGGCCTTCGAAGTTGCGGTTCGAGGTCGAAGCGCAACGTTCGCCCGGCTTCAGGCGGTCGTCGTTCATGGCGAGGCACATGGAGCAGCCAGGCTCGCGCCAGTCGAAGCCGGCAGCCTTGAAGATCTTGTCGAGACCTTCGGCCTCAGCCTGCTCCTTCACTAGGCCAGAGCCCGGAACGATCATGGCGTTGACCGTGGAAGCCACCGTCTTGCCTTCGACGACCTTGGCGACTGCGCGCAGGTCTTCGATGCGGCCGTTGGTGCAGGAGCCGATGAAGACGCGATCGACGTTGATCTCGGTTATCGGCGTGCCCGGCTTCAGGCCCATATAGTCGAGTGCACGCCACTTGGAGGTACGCTTGGTCTCATCCTGGATTTCGTCCGGGTTCGGAACGATACCCTGAACGGAGATGACGTCTTCCGGCGAGGAGCCCCAGGAGACGATCGGCGGCAGGCTTGCGGCATCGAGCTTGACGATGCGGTCGTAATGCGCGCCTTCGTCGGACTTCAGTGTCTTCCAGTAGGCGATCGCCTGTTCCAGCGCTTCGCCCTTCGGCGCGCGCGGCTTGCCCTTGATATATTCGAAGGTGATCTCATCCGGAGCGATCAGGCCGGCGCGGGCGCCGCCTTCGATCGACATGTTGCAGATGGTCATGCGGCCTTCCATCGACAGCGAGCGAATGGCTTCGCCGGCATATTCGATGACATAGCCGGTGCCGCCGGCAGTGCCGATCTCGCCGATGATGGCGAGGATGATGTCCTTGGCGGTGACGCCCGGCGGCAGCTGACCGTCGACCTGCACCAGCATGTTCTTGGCCTTCTTCTGGATCAGCGTCTGCGTGGCGAGCACATGCTCGACCTCGGAGGTGCCGATACCATGGGCGAGAGAGCCGAAGGCACCGTGGGTCGAGGTGTGGCTGTCACCGCAGACGATGGTCATGCCGGGCAGGGTGAAGCCCTGCTCGGGGCCGATGATGTGAACGATGCCCTGGCGCTTGTCGTTTTCGGAGTAGTATTCCACGCCGAATTCGGCGGCGTTCTTGGCGAGCTGCTCGACCTGAATGCGGCTTTCTTCGTTCTTGATGCCGAGATGACGATCCGGCGAGGTCGGCACGTTGTGGTCGACGACGGCAAGCGTCTTCTGCGGCGCGTGAACCTTGCGGCCGGTCATGCGCAGGCCTTCGAAGGCTTGCGGCGACGTCACTTCGTGAACGAGATGACGGTCGATATAGAGAAGACAGGTGCCGTCTTCTTGGGCGTCAACCAAGTGGTCATCCCAGATTTTGTCGTACAGTGTGCGTGGAGCGCTCATGGCTACAAATCCATATTGGCATTGTCGAAAGGGGATTGACGGATCAGGACCGCCGGCCTCGGGTGTGATCAGCGAAGTCGGCTGTTGAGCGCGCCCGAAATCATCGCAAAGAAGCGTGCCGGCAGGCGCTTGTGGTCCTGCAGCACGAAAGCCGTGACGTAACGTCCGTCTTTGCTCATGATCTTACTCATGGCGTTGCTCATATCAATTTTCCGAAGTCTCGGCAATGGTGAGCATTTCCGGCATCAGCCAATCGTGCCAGGTTAACAGAAAGTCAAAAGTTACCGCAGGTGCAATCCGATAAATCATGCATGTCGTGCGCGCAGCTAGGCAGTCATTGAAGCGGCATGCGCTTTCAGCGCCTCCTTGCGGCTTGGAACGGTGCTTATGGTCCCCGGAAAGCAAATTATCAGCCGCCAATCTGCTCGCCGAATTGCCAAGTTCGAAACTATTCAGTTTAACCTATTACCACACCGCACTTGCTTTTCTCAAAGCTGCGGATCAGATTGCATTTCCGTCTGAAATATAAAAGCAAAGATATATATGCGGACAATGCTATGTACGTCTTAATGAAAGGCTGCGGCATTCTTGTTGGCTTATCTCTGGTTTTCGCGGTTTCGGCCGTTTTTATCCCGTACAGGATTCAGGCGACGGCATATGCCGACGAAGGGCAGGATCTATATAGTACGGGAGATTACCAACGCGCGCTGAAGTACTGGCAGCCTCTGGCTGAACACGGAGACGCTCAAGCTGAGTTTGGTTTGGGGCTTCTTTATGAAACCGGGCATGGTGTTGAGCAAAACTTCGATACGGCTCAGAGTTGGTATCGGAAGGCGGCAGAGCAGGGCCTGGCGAGTGCGCAAAATACCCTAGGGGCAATGTACGCCAATGGTCGGGGTGTTGCGAAAGATGATGTGCAAGCCGAAGAATTGTACCGCAAGGCGGCAGAACAAGGAGATGTCCACGCAGAAGTGAATTTGAGCAATATGTACCGATTTGGGCACGGCGTTCCTCGTGACATAAACCTCGCTATCACTTGGCTTCAAAAGGCATCCGAAGCAGGTAACCCCGTTGCGCAATCTAATTTGGGTGGCCTCTATATTTCCGAGGACGGAGTCAAAGACTATTCGAAAGCGGCAATTCTGTTTCAAAAGTCCGCAGATCAAGGAGACCCGGGAGGACAAAATGGCCTTGGCATTATGTGTGGTCTTGGGTTGAACAGACCAATAGATCCTGCGTGTGCGGCAAATTGGTATCGTAAAGCGGCGGAGCAAGGTAGCCCATCAGCGGAGGTTAATCTTGGTAGCGCCTATTATAATGGCTCCGGAATCGAAAAGGATATCAGCCTGGCGATATTCTGGTATCGAAAAGCCGCGGAACAAGGAAACGTCCGGGCGCAAGAATATCTCCAATACATAGCTGAGCATCAACCTATCCTCAAGGGATAGGTCATAATGGTGAATGGCAATCGGATCGCACCGATCATACCTGCGCGCCCGGCGGCTGGCTCGCGGCCAGGCGGGGGAAGGCGGAGCGGTCGCTGCCGGAGCGGCGGCGCATCCAGGCTTCGAGCTGTCTGAGCAGCAGCGACAGACCGATTGTCAGCAGCAGGTAGATGAAGGCAAGGATCGACAGGGTTTCGAAGTAGCGGAAATTCGCCGAGTAATAGAGCTTGGCGAGCTGGCTGATATCGGCAACCCCGAGTACGGAGACCAGCGAACTGTCCTTCACCATGGCGATGAAATCATTCGACAGCGGCGGCAGGATGACGCGGATCGCCTGGGGAAAGACGACGAGGCGAAAGCGCTGGAAGCGGCTGAGGCCGAGCGCCTTTGCTGCTTCGATCTGGCCCTGGTCTACCGCCTGGATGCCGGCGCGGAAGATTTCGGCGATGAAGGACGAATAGGCGATGGTCAGCGCGATGATCGTACGCCAGACGAAGGGCACGTCGCGGGTGACGAGCGGGCTTGCCCAGCCGGCGGAGATCAATGGCGAGACGACAACGTTATAGACGGCGACGAAGGCCGGCGTGCCGACGAATGCGATGTAGGAAAGCAGCACCAGTATCGGAATGCCACGCACGATCTCGATATAGAAGCGCGCGACCTGTCGCAGCACCAGGAAATCCGACAGGCCGAGTAGCGCCAGCCCGAGGCCGAGCAGCACAGCCAGCGTAAAAGCCACCAGCGTCACGAAGACCGTGACGCCGATGCCATTCAGCAGAAGAGAAAAAATCTGGGCATAGAGGCCGTTCGCCGCAATTGCGAATGAGGCGACGATGCCGAGGATAGCGAGGGCGACCAGCCACCAGGGAAAGTCTTCCTTGCCGCGGTGCCCGCCCGGGCCTGCCAAAGGCGCCATCAGAGCGGGCTTCCAATATATCGATCTTCAGAATTCATTGGCCCATCTTGTAGTCGAGGAACCACTTCTTGTTCAGCGCGTCGAGCGTGCCGTCGGCCTTGAGGCTGGCGATGGCGGCATTGATCGGGGCGACGAGATCGGAACCCTTCTGGAAGATGAAGCCGAAATCCTCGGTGCCGAGCGGGCCGCCGACGAGCTTCAGGCCGCCATTGGAGGCATCGACATAGCCCTTGCCGGCCGTGCCGTCGGTCAGCACCGTATCGACGTCACCGGTTTTCAGTGCCTGTACGGTGGCACCGAAGGTTTCGAAGGTCTTGATGCGCGGGTTCTGCTCGTTGCCGTCAAGTACCGAATAGACGGCGGTGTAGAAGGGTGTCGTGCCCGGCTGCGCGCCGATCAGGCCGTCCTTGAAGGCGGCGAAGCTCTTGGCGTCGGTGAAGCGCTTCTCGTCTCCGCGCACGAGCATGA
Organism: Rhizobium sp. WW22; assembly: GCF_047041135.1. NCBI lineage: Bacteria > Pseudomonadati > Pseudomonadota > Alphaproteobacteria > Hyphomicrobiales > Rhizobiaceae > Rhizobium > Rhizobium sp. WW22. Next base: position 2,984,167 of record NZ_CP178198.1, on the reverse strand, counting down.
ATTGCTCGGAGCGCATGTAGGGATCGGAGAAATCGACCTTCTGCTTGCGGTCGTCCTTGATGGTGATGCCGGTCATGCCGATGTTGTACTGGCCTTCCGAGACGGCCTGGATCATCGCATCCCAGCTGGTGTTCTGGTACTCGACCTTGAAGTTCAGGCGCTTGGCGATCTCGTTCATCGCGTCATATTCCCAGCCGATCGCCTTGTTCGTCTTCGGATCGATGAACTGCAGCGGCGGATAGGCATTCTCGGTAACGACGACCACCGTCTTGCCGTTCAGGTTCGGCAGGTCGGCGGCGAAGGCAGCGAAAGGTGCAAGCACGAGGGCGCTGAGGCCCAGAAGGAACGAACGACGGAATGCCATGGAAATCTCCCCGATTAGCGTGGCGGAAAACTGTCATATTTGCAAAGCGTATGGCAAGGCCATTGCCAATGGCGCAATAACCAAAATGAAAAAGTAACTCTAATACAGGCGGCAGGCGGAGAAATTTCCTGTTAGCCCGAGCTTGTTTGTGGCCGATAAAAAAGGCGACCCAAGGGCCGCCTTCAAGCTTTGCAATCCATATGGATCGAAACTTATTCTGCTGCCGGCTCGGCTGCTGCGGCTGCAGCAGCTTCTGCAGCTGCCTTTGCTTCTGCGGCTTCGGCTGCAGCCTTTTCAGCTGCGAGCGCCTGAGCGGCTGCAACCTTCTCGGCTTCGATGCGTGCCTTTTCTTCGGCGAGAGCCTGACGCTCGGCGTCGTTGAGCTTGCGGGCGCGGGTGCCGGTGTTTTCGACGATACGGGCAGCCTTGCCGCGTAGGTCGCGCAGGTAGTAGAGCTTGGCGCGACGGACCTTACCGCGGCGAACGACTTCGACGCTTTCGATCATCGGCGAGTAAACCGGGAATACGCGCTCGACGCCTTCGCCGTAGGAGATCTTGCGAACCGTGAAGTTTTCCTGCAGGCCGCCGCCGGAGCGAGCGATGCAAACGCCTTCATAGGCCTGAACGCGGGTACGGTTGCCTTCCGTGACCTTCACGTTGACGCGAACGGTGTCGCCAGCGGAAAATGCGGGAAGGGTGCGCTTGGCTTCGATCTTGGCAGCCTGTTCGGCTTCCAACTGCTGAATGATATTCATAGTATCAACCTCGTTGTTGCTTCAACAGCCAGAGCGCTCATGATTCTATCTTTGGTCGGACCGTTAGATCACGCCTCGGATATATGCCCGTTCAGGCAGGAGCGAATACGTCTGCTCTTCTTTGCTGGTTGATGGGAAATTTCCCATGCCGGGCGCGCACATACCCTATTGTCACGCGTTTGTCACCCCTTGGCGAGGAATTAAGTGGCGCTTGTCGGCAGTTTCGCGGCCATATTTCAAGGATATCGCTCATCCAGCCGGTGCTGTCGCTATTTCTTCTGCAATTCGTCCAACAAATCCGGTCGACGCTCCTTCGTCAGTCGCTCGGCCTGCTCTTTCTGCCATTTGGCAATTGCCGCGTGGTTACCGGAGGTTAGGATTGCCGGAATCTCGCGGCCTTCCCAGATCTGCGGGCGGGTATAATGCGGATGCTCCAGCAGGCCGCCTTCGAAGCTTTCGTGCAGGCCAGAGAGATCGTTGCCCATGACGCCGGGCAGGATGCGGACGATGGCGTCGAGCAGGATCAACGCAGCCGGCTCGCCGCCCGAGAGGATATAGTCGCCGATCGAGATTTCTTCGAGGCCGCGGCCGTCGATGACGCGCTGGTCGACGCCTTCGAAGCGGCCGCAGACGATGATGACGCCTTCGCCGCCTGCAAGCTCGCGCACGCGCTTCTGCGTCAGCGGCTTACCGCGCGGGCTCATCAGCAGGCGCGGACGACTGTCATTTTCGCTGGTATGGTCGATGGCGCGGGCAAGCACATCCGGCTTCAGCACCATGCCGGCGCCGCCGCCGGCCGGCGTGTCGTCGACGGTGCGGTGCTTGTCGGTCGCAAAATCACGGATCTGTACAGTGTCGAGCACCCATTGCCCGCGTTCCATGGCCTTGCCGGCAAGGGACGTGCCGAGATGGCCCGGGAACATCTCGGGATAAAGCGTCAATATGGTCGCCCGGAAACTCATGGCGCGCTCACTTCCCAATAAGGATCACTTCTTCTTCGGCTTGCTCTGCGGCTTCTCGGGTGTTTCCGGCTTTTCTGGTTTGCCGATCAGGTCGTCGGGGCTGTCGATCAGGCCAGCGGCCAGCGGGTCGATCACGATCTTGCCGCCCTCGAGGTCGATCTCAAGCACCGCGGCCTCGGAAAAGGGGATCAGCACGGGGCGCTTGCCCGGCCCCTTCAGCTCCAGCAGATCGCCGGCGCCGAAATCATAGACGCCGCTGACCGTGCCGTAGCCGGTACCCTGGTCGTCGACGGCCTCCAGCCCTTCGAGATCGGCATAGAAGAATTCGTCGTCGTCGAGTTCGTCATCAGGCAGGTTCTCGCGCTCGATATAGAGTTCCAGCCCGTTCAGCGCCTCGGCGGCATTGCGGTCGTTGACGCCGCGAAAGCGCACCACGACCACATTCTTGGCCTCGCGGATTTCCAGCACCTCGAAGCTGCGGCCGTCCATGCTGTGGAGGTGGCCGTAATCGCCGAGCGCGGTCGGATCCGACGTATAGGCGCGCGCGCGCACCTCGCCTCTCAAGCCTTGCGCCGCGCCGATGGTGGCCATCAATACCGGGTTTTGCAGTTTCGTCATGGTCTCTTCGCCGATTACCGGGATTATGCAGCAGATCCGAATTGCTCCAGCGACCTTTGCGCGTGACGCGCGGCGCTGTCGTTGGTTCTCTCATAGGCTGAACATTTGCCGATGGGAAACAAAAAACGGGCGGCATGTCGCCATGCCACCCGCTTTCAATCAATGCCAGGTCCGATTACTCGGAAGCAGCAGCGGCGTCAGCAGCCTTCTGAGCCTTTTCGGCAGCGCGCTCCTGAGCCTTCTTGCCCGGCTTTGCCTTTTCCGGGTTGTTCTTGGCTTCGCGCGTCGCGATGCCGGCTTCGTTGAGGAAGCGCAGAACGCGGTCGGTCGGCTGTGCGCCGTGGTCAAGCCAGTGCTTGATGCGCTCGGCCTTGAGTTCAACGCGCTTGGCGTCGTCCTGGCAAGCATCGGGTTCCAGGAGCCGAGGGTCTCCAGGAAACGGCCGTCGCGCGGCGAGCGAGCGTCGGCTACGACAACGTGGTAGTACGGGCGCTTCTTGGAGCCACCGCGGGCGAGACGAATTTTCAGTGCCATGTTAATTCTCCTTAGGCTTTTCTTGACCGCTTCGTTGTGCGGTATGGTTACGTCGCGCTGCTTTTTTCGTGCCGTGTAATCCCTGTCGAAAACGTCCTGCCTCTTCTGGGTCACGCGGCCAGGGATTACCCTTTGAAATCCGCAGCGATCTGTTCATGATGCCGGATGACTTCCTTGATGACGAAGTTCAGGAACTTCTCGGCGAAATCCGGGTCCAGATTTGCGTCCTTTGCCAGGCGGCGCAGGCGCTCGATCTGAAATTCTTCGCGCGCCGGGTCGGCCGGCGGCAGGTCGTACTTGGCCTTCAACACGCCGACCTCTTTGGTGCAGCGGAAGCGTTCGGCCAGCATATGCACCAGTGCGGCATCGATATTGTCGATCGACTGGCGGTATTTGCCCAATTGGGCCTTAACGTCTGGATCAATCATGGGGGTCAACGATCCTTCTCACTTCTTCTTCGGCAAACCCGGAAGCCCCGGGAAACCACCGCCGAGGCCTGGCAATTTGGCGCCGCCGAGACCGGGCAAACCGCCCCCGCCGCCCAGACCTGGCAAGCCACCCGGCAGACCGCCGGGACGGCCGAGGCCTGCAGCTTCGGCCTGCTTCTGCAGGGCTTCCAACTGCTTGGGGTCCATGTTCGACAGGTCGGGCATGCCGCCGGCCATACCCCCTAGGCCGCCGCCAAGGCCCATCTTGCCGGCGAGGCCGCCCATCAGCTGCTTCATCATGCCGCCTTTACCCTTACCGCCCATCATCTTCATCATGTCCGCCATCTGGCGGTGCATTTTCAGAAGCTTGTTGATGTCGGAGGCGTCGGTGCCGGAGCCGGCGGCGATGCGCTTCTTGCGGGAATGCTTGAGGAGGTCCGGATTGGCGCGCTCGGCCTTGGTCATCGAGGAGATGATGGCGAGCTGGCGCTTGAACAGGCGGTCGTCGAGGCCGGCAGCGGCCATCTTGTCCTTCATGCCTGACATGCCGGGCATCAGGCCCATGATGCCGCCCATGCCGCCCATCTTCTGCATCTGGCCGAGCTGATCGGCGAGATCGTTAAGGTCGAACTTGCCCTTGGCCATCTTGGCGGCCATGGCGGCTGCCTTCTCGGCGTCGATATTCTCGGCCGCCTTCTCGACGAGCGACACGATGTCGCCCATGCCGAGGATGCGGTCGGCGATGCGGCGGGGATGGAATTCCTCCAGCTCGCCCATCTTTTCGCCGACACCGATCAGCTTGATCGGCTTGCCGGTGACTGCGCGCATCGAAAGGGCGGCACCGCCGCGGCCGTCGCCGTCCATACGGGTCAGTACGAGGCCGGTGATCCCTACGCGCTCGTCGAAATTGCGGGCGAGGTTGACGGCGTCCTGACCGGTCAAGCTATCGGCGACCAGCAGGATTTCGTGCGGATTGGACTTCTTCTTGATATCCGCCATCTCGACCATGAGCGGCTCGTCGATATGCGTACGGCCGGCGGTGTCGAGGATGACGACATCATGGCCACCGAGCTTGGCGGCCTGCACGGCGCGAGCGGCAATATCGGTTGGTGACTGGCCGGATATGACCGGAAGCGTGTCGATGCCCGTCTGCACGCCGAGCTGGCGCAGCTGCTCCTGCGCCGCCGGACGGCGCGTGTCGAGCGAGGCCATCAGGACCTTCTTGCGGTCGCGGCTTGTCAGGCGGTTGGCGATCTTGGCCGTGGTCGTGGTCTTACCCGAGCCCTGCAGACCGACCATCATGACGACGACCGGGGCAGGCGCATTAAGATCGATGCCCACGCCTTCGCCGCCGAGCATTTCGATCAGCTCGTCGTGGACGATCTTGACGACCATCTGGCCGGGCTTGATCGACTTCAGGATTTCGGCGCCAACGGCCTTTTCGCGGACGCGATCGGTAAAGGAGCGAACGACATCCAGCGCCACGTCGGCTTCGAGCAGCGCGCGGCGAACCTCGCGCAGTGCCGCGGAAACATCGGCTTCCGAAAGCGCGCCGCGGCCAGTCAGTCCATTCAGAATGGAACCAAGACGGTCCTGGAGGTTTTCAAACATCGGTTCTTCCTTATCGATCGCTTGGGATTGGACTTGGCGCAATTTGCGCGGTTCCTCGCCCGAAAACGTCGTGCTTTTCCATGACGAAAACAAGACGCAAAGCCAAAAAGCACCCGAGGGCGCATCGCGCTGTCGGGTGTTGACCTCCGGGATCTCTTTATACCTAAATGGGTCCCGGTCGGTGGCTCGGAGGCTTGTGCTCGTCGCAGATTGCGGGCGATAAACAGGAAAAGGCCGGCAAAGTCAACCCAATGCGACCGAAATGCCTGAAATGCACGGATGACATCCCCATATCGATGTCGATTTGACGGTATCACCGTCTTCGAATTGTTGTATCGATCCCAGCCGTCAAGTGATTCCCCGAGACCGTTCCGAATGAATGATGCAGCCCTGACCGATCTTCTTGCTGCCTGTCGCGCTTACGCCGGCGGCAGGGTGGACACCCGTTTCAACGTCGCGGCGCAAGCCTTCTATGCGAGTGCCAAGGCCCAGCCGAAGATCGCGGCGCGGGCGGCGCGCGAGCTCAGCCGCCTGCCGCCACCTGGAGCCGCCGTTCTTGCCAATATGCTCGGCACCATCGTCGAAAAGGGCGGTGCGGTGGAGCGCAGCGGTCCAGCCGTCTGGGAGCTCTATCTGGCGTGGCTGCCGCAGATTCACCGCGGCTTTGCCGGCCGCAAGGAGCTTAGCCCACGGCAAAGGCAGCTGCTCGACGCTTTTCAGCTGCTCGGCCAATCGGTAGTTTCGCATCTTTCCGGCATGCCGCAGGAGCGTGCACTCGCTGCCGGCAACAAGGCGCTGATGGCGATGCTTGCGGAATTGCAGGATTATACGCCGGGTGCAGCCTGGGTCCGCCAAGTGCTCTTGAGCCGCAGCGACGATCTGCTGCTGCTGCATCTGCCGAGCCGTCAGGGTTTTCGCCTGCGGTATGGGAATATCGTCAATTGCTTTCATCTGTTCACGCTCATCCAGGCGGCCTTCGGCGAGAGATTGCCCGGCGGTCGGGCGCCCAACCGGTTCATTGTCGATATGGCGCGCTGCGTGACCGTGGTCGAAGAGGGCAATGACGAGCCCTGGTGGCGCTACCAGACGGTGCGGCCGGATGAGCCAGGCCTTGCCGATATTTCCGGCGAGGAATCCGTCGAGACGATTTTCCGCATCGATGGTCGGCAGATCATTGTGCTCTCACCTCCGGTCGAAGGCGCGGCGTTGTGGGATACCAGCTTCTTCACGCCGCAGCTCTTTGCCATGCCGGCGAATGTCGTGCTTGAGGAGACGCTGACGCCTTCCGAGGCCGAAGAATGGTTTGCCAAAGCCGGCTTTCCCACCGCCGAGGCGGCAGGTACCCAAGGAGCGGACAAGCCATGACAAGCTCCTCCCGCTCTGCCAGGAAGAATCCCTATTATCAAGGTCCGGTTTCCGATCATTTCGACGGCCGGCGTTTCTTCAACCCGGGCGGCGTAGCGCCGGGCAATGCGCTCGATCTTTTGCGCTGGCAGCTCGGCGGCGGGCGGGTGCGCTGGCCCAATCCCGTCATCAGCGCCTTTCCGCCGGCCAAGCCGGACCGGCATGTTTTCGGCGAGCAGATGCGGGTCACCATGATCGGCCATGCGTCGATGCTGGTGCAGGTCGCCGGGTTGAATATCCTGACCGATCCTGTCTGGTCGGAGCGGGTCAGCCCCTTCCGCACCGTCGGGCCGAAGCGCGTGGTGCCGCCCGGCATCCGCTTCGAGGATCTGCCCCATATCGACCTCGTGTTGGTGACGCATAATCACTACGACCACCTCGATCTCGCCACCCTTGCCCGCCTGCAGCAGGCGCATCGGCCAAAGATCGTCACGCCGCTCGGCAACGATACGATTATCCGCCGTACCGTTCCGGATGCCGACATCACCGTTGTCGACTGGGGCGATCGCGTTGAGGTCAGAGGCGGAGTGACGATCGATACCGAGCCCTGCCATCATTGGTCGGCGCGCGGCATGGGCGACCGGCGCATGGCGCTATGGGCGGCATTCGTGCTGACCACGCCGGCAGGCAAGATCTATCATGTCGGTGATACCGGCTTTCACGACGGCATCAACTATGACGCCGTCCGGCAAAAACATGGCGGCTTCCGCCTCGCGATCCTGCCGTTTGGTGCCTATGAGCCGCGCTGGTTCATGAAGGGCCAGCACCAGAATCCGGAAGAGGCGGTCAGGGGCATGAAGCTCTGCAACGCCGCATATGCCGCCGGGCATCACTTCGCGACCTTCCAGCTGACGGACGAGGGCATCGATGCGCCCGTTCATGCGTTGGATGCCGCGCTGAAGGCAGAAAGCGTCGAGTCGGAGCGGTTTCGGCCGCTAAGGGCTGGCGAGGTTTTTGACGTTCCGGTTGTGTGAGCGTTGGCGCTTGGGCCGAAAGTTCCTTCTCCCCCTGGGGAGAAGGGGTTTTCAGAAAGCCCTATGCCTATCTCGACTTACTGCGTAATCTCAGGCTCGACGAGTTTCGCCAAATTGATCAGCGATTCCTGCCAGCCGAGATAGCAGGCCTCCGGGGGAATGACGTCCGGAATGCCGGCCTGGGTGATGTTGACCTCGGTTCCCACCAGCACCTTTTTCAACGTCACCGTCACTTCCATTTGGCCGGGCAGGTTGGGGTCGTCGAACCTGTCTGTGTAACGCACCAGTTCGCCGGGAACGAGCTCGATATATTCACCGCCGAAAGCGTGGACTTCACTGGTGGTAAAATTGCGGAACGACATCTTGAACGCGCCGCCGACTTTTCCTTCGAAGTGGTGCACGCTGCAGGCAAAGCCATTCGGCGGCAGCCACTTGGCAAGTGCGTCGGCTTCGATGAATGCGCGATAGACTTTCTCCGGGCTTGTGGCGAGGACGCGATGCAGGCTTATGGTATTCGGCATGGTCATAATCCCTATGGTTTGACGGAGTGGACAAGCCTAGGACGTGGCAATGTTTGACAATCCGACATGGCGAATGATTTTTTCTGGAAATAAATAACGTCAAGGCTGCTTGGCGGGATTTTCGTTGCGGTCAAAGCACGAGCCACCCGTACTCGTGGTTCGAGACGGCCTTGCAGGCCGCCCCACCATGACGACTATGTCCTTTATTTGGATTGCAACTCGCTCCGCCCTCATCCGGAGCCCGTCGAAGGATCGGGGTGGCCCGGAGACCGCGGCCAAATCTGAAAATTGTCGTCCTTCACGTCCCACTGGTAATTCCCCCGCATTTCCGCCATATACAGCTCGAAAACACTGACGGACATGACATCATGAGCAATACGGTCGAATTCGCGAGGATGAACGGGCTTGGCAACAAGATCCTGGTCGTCGACATGCGCGGCCGCAAGGATGTGGTGACGGCCGAGGCGGCGATCGCGCTCAATGCCGATCCAGCAACCCAGTTCGACCAGATCATGGCGATCCATGACCCGAAGGTTGATGGCACCGATGCCTGGATCGATATTCTGAACTGCGATGGCACGAAGGCGCAGGCCTGCGGCAACGGCACGCGCTGCGTCGTGCAGGCGCTGGCGGCCGAAACCGGCAAAAAGGTGTTCACCTTCCAGACCGTCGCCGGCATCCTCAATGCCAGAGAGCATGAGGACGGCACGATCTCGGTCGATATGGGCACGCCGGTCTTTGACTGGGACAAGATCCCGCTTGCCGAGGAATTTGCCGATACCAGCCGCATCGAGCTGCAGATCGGGCCGATCGACAATCCCGTCCTGCATTCGCCTTCCGTGATGTCGATGGGCAATCCGCACGCAATCTTCTGGGTGGACAGGGACCCGATGTCCTTCGATCTCGATCGCTTCGGCCCGCTGCTCGAAAACCACCCGATGTTTCCCGAGCGCGCCAATATCACGCTGGCACAGGTGCTTTCGCCAACGCTTCTACGCACCCGCACCTGGGAGCGTGGCGCCGGCCTGACGCTTGCCTGCGGTTCGGCCGCCTGTGCAGCTGCCGTCAGCGCCGCGCGTACCGGCCGCACCGGCCGCAAGGTGACGATCGAGGTTGCCTCTGCGCCTGCGCCAGGCAAGCTCACCATCGAATGGCTAGACAGTAACGACCATGTCGTCATGACTGGGCCTGCCGAATGGGAATGGTCCGGCACGGTCGATCCGGTCACGGGCAGCTTCTCGCGCGATCCGGAGCAGGGGGCTCAGGCGCGGTGAGCGGGGTCGAGGTCATTACCTTCGGCTGTCGTCTCAATACCTATGAATCCGAAGTGATGAGGGCCGAGGCGGAGAAAGCCGGGCTCAACAATGCCATTCTGGTCAATACCTGCGCCGTAACAGGCGAAGCCGTGCGCCAGGCGCGGCAGGCGATCCGCCGCGCGCGGCGTGACAATCCGCATGCCCGCATCATCGTGACAGGTTGCGCGGCGCAGACCGAGAAACAGACCTTTGCAGAAATGGCAGAAGTCGATGCCGTGCTGGGCAATGAGGAGAAGCTGAAGAGCACCTCCTACCGCTCCCTGCCGGATTTCGGCGTTTCGGCGGAAGAGAAGCTGCGCGTCAACGACATCATGAGCGTGCGGGCCACCGCGCCGCAGATGATCCGCCACATCGACGGTCACGTGCGAGCCTTCATCCAGGTGCAGAATGGCTGCGATCACCGCTGCACCTTCTGCATCATCCCCTATGGCCGCGGCAATTCGCGCTCCGTGCCCATGGGTGCCGTTGTCGACCAAGCCCGCAATCTGGTCGAAAGCGGCTATCGCGAGATCGTGCTGACCGGCGTCGATGCCACGAGCTATGGTGCTGATCTGCCGGGAACGCCAACGCTCGGCCTGCTTGCCAAGACGCTGCTGAAGCAGATCCCGGAAATCCGCCGGCTGCGGCTGTCTTCAATCGACAGCATCGAGGCCGATCAGCATCTGATGGACCTTATCGCCGACGAGCCGCGCTTCATGCCGCATCTTCATCTCTCGCTGCAGCATGGCGACGATATGATTCTCAAGCGCATGAAGCGACGGCACTCGCGCGCTGACGCCGTGCGTTTCATCGAGGATGTGCGCCGCCTGCGCCCCGAGACGAGCTTCGGCGCCGATATGATCGCCGGTTTCCCGACGGAAACGGAAGAAATGTTCGCCAATGCCGTCGGCCTGGCTGAAGAGGCCGGCATCGCGCATCTGCATGTTTTCCCTTACAGCCCGCGTCCCGGCACACCCGCCGCCCGCATGCCGCAGCTCGATCGCGGCCTGATCAAGGAACGCGCCGCCCGCCTGCGCGAGGCCGGACAGAGATTGCACCAGGCGCATCTCGACAAGATGGTCGGCACGCGGCAATGGCTGCTTGTGGAGAATGGCGGGCTGGCGCATACGGAAAACTTCACGCTTGTCGCCGCCCCCGGCCTTCGGCCGCGCGACCTTGTGCAGGTCGCAATCACCGGCCACAATGGCAAGCACCTCGACATGCAACTTCTGGCCGCCGACGCGGCCTAATGCTTCAACGGACACTTCATGGCGCTCGGTTTCATCAAAAAAGTCTTCACCTTCGGCCGTGAAAAGCCGGCCGAGGAGCTGGCGCCTGCGGAGGATTTGACTGGGGTTGACGCGCCTGTCGTGGATGTTTCGCCGGCGTCAGAACCTGCCGAGCCTGCATCACCCCCCTCTGTCCCTTCGGGACATCTCCCCCACGAGGGGGGAGATCGGTTGGAGGGTGAAGCGCCGGTTGAGCAAGAGGGTCAAAGCGAGGCAGATGCTTCCGGCGCGAAAGAGATCGAGGCCGCCGAGGCTTCCGGTTCCCTTGAGGTCGAGTCGCAAGAGCAGCCCGAAGATCGTCAGGCAATCGAACCGGAGCAAGCTGCAGATACCGAAGCTAATCTAGTTTCGGAAGAGCACCCCATCGAACCGATTTCCCCCCTTGTGGGGGAGATGTCCGATAGGACAGAGGGGGGTGAAGAAGCTTCGGCAAACTCTGACCTTTCGTCGAAGAACGCAGAAACGCCGACAGCCCCGGAGCCCTCATCCGAAATCAGCGAACCCTCGGCCGAAGCCCCAATCCTCCCCAAGGGCTTCTCCACAGTCGCGTCGGCTCCCGCACCCGTTCCGGAATCCCCGAAGCAAAAGCTCTCCTGGTTCCAGCGCCTGCGAGCCGGGCTGGCGCGCACCTCGTCGCAGCTGAGCGGCCAGATCGCGGCGCTTTTCACCAAGCGCAAGCTTGACGATCAGACGCTGCAGGATCTGGAGGATCTGCTGATCCAAGCCGATCTCGGTGTCGAGACGGCGATGCGGGTCACCGATACGCTCGCCTCGGAGCGCTATGGCAAGGATGTGACGGGCGAAGATGTCAGCCGCATCATGGCGCAGGAGATTGCCAAGGTGCTGAAGCCGGTCGCCAAGCCCCTGCAGCTCGATCTCAGTCACAAGCCGCATGTGATCCTTGTTGTCGGCGTCAACGGCACCGGCAAGACGACGACGATCGGCAAGCTGGCGGCGAAGCTCTCCAGCGCCGGGTTGAAGGTTACGCTGGCCGCCGGCGATACGTTCCGTGCGGCTGCCATCGAGCAGCTGAAGATCTGGGCCGAGCGCACTAAGTCGGATTTCATCGGTACCAAGATCGGGGCGGATGCCGCCGGCCTTGCCTTCGATGCCTTCCAGCAGGCCAAGGCCAACAAGAGCGACGTTTTGATCATCGATACCGCCGGGCGTCTGCAGAACAAGGCGGAGCTGATGGCCGAGCTGGAAAAGATCGTGCGCGTGCTCGGCAAGCTCGATCCGGATGCGCCGCATACCGTGCTGCAGACGCTTGATGCGACGACCGGCCAGAACGCCTTGAACCAGGTGGAAATCTTCCGCAATGTTGCCGGCGTCAACGGGCTAATCATGACGAAGCTCGACGGCACGGCCCGCGGCGGCATCCTCGTCGCCATTTCGGCCAAGCACAAGCTGCCGGTCTATTTCATCGGCGTCGGCGAGGGTGTAGACGATCTCGAGCCGTTCGAAGCCGAGGATTTTGCCCATGCCATTGCCGGTACGGGGGCTGTAAACAGCCAATGAATGACAAGAACAAATTCGATGACAAGTTTGATGACAGGGAAAGTGCCGCAATGACGACCAGCGACAGCGATCTCACCCCAAGTGCTGCCGACAAACACCACCCCATGCTGAAGCTGGTGCTGGAACTCGGGCCTTTGCTGGTGTTCTTCTTCGGCAATCTGCGTGGCGACTGGCTGGTGCAGCATTTCCCACAGCTCGCAGCGCTCGGCGGCCCGCTTTTCGTCGCCACCGGCCTGTTCATGGCGGCAACGTTGATCTCGCTCATCGTTTCGAAGGTCATGCTCGGCCATCTGCCGCTCATGCCCTTCGTCTCCGGCATCGTGGTGCTGATCTTCGGCGCGCTCGGCATTTACCTGCAGAACGAAACCTTCATCAAAATGAAGCCGACCATCGTCAATGCGCTGTTCGGCGTCGCGCTGCTCGGCGGTCTTGCCTTCGGCAAGTCGCTGCTCGGCTATGTCTTCAATGCCGCCTTTCAGCTGGATGCCGAGGGCTGGCGCAAGTTGACGCTGCGCTGGGGCATTTTCTTCTTCGTTCTCGCCGTGCTTAACGAAGTCGTCTGGCGTGGTTCGAACTGGCTCTACCTGCCCGACACCAAGGCGGCGGATAATCTCTGGGTGAACTTCAAGGTCTGGGGAACGATGCCGCTCACCATCCTCTTCACTCTGTCGCAGATGCCGCTGATCATGAAGCACACGATCGAACAACCGGCGGAAAACGGTAAATGAGCGAAGCCATCGACGCCCAAAGCCGCTATCGGCAACAGAGCTTCTGGTTCATCGCGTGCGCCGTCGTTCTGCTCGTGCAGATCGTCACCGAATATATGATGGGCCGCGTGCCGATCTGCACCTGCGGCTACGTCAAGCTTTTCGAGCCGGTGGTGAAATCCAGCGGCAATTCACAGCACATCGCCGACTGGTATACGCCGTCGCACATCATCCACGGCTTCCTTTTCTTCGGGCTCACGCATCTGATCATGCGCGGCAAACCGCTGTCGATGCGGCTCTTCGTTGCCATGCTGATCGAATCCGGCTGGGAAATCCTGGAGAATTCCCCGATCATCATCAACCGATATCGCGCCGCGACGATCTCGCTCGATTATGTCGGCGACAGCATTCTCAATTCGTCGATGGATGCCGTGTTCATGGTCGTCGGCTTCCTGTTTGCCTGGCGTGCGCCGGTCTTGGTAACAGTCGTCATTGCCATCTTCTTTGAACTGCTTACGGGCTATCTGATCCGCGATAATCTCACGCTGAACGTGTTGATGCTGGTGTGGCCGGTCGAGGCGATCAAGACGTGGCAGAGTGCGCTTTAAGCAATCAGGATTTGCCAGTTGCCTTCGCTATCGCCGGATCGAGCCCTTCCTTCAGGCTGGTTGGCGTGAAGGGGCCGACCTGTTTGTAGAGGATCGTGCCGTCGGGCGAGACGAGATAGGATTCGGGGATGCCGTAGACGCCCCAGTCGATGGCGGCCGAGCCGCTCGGGTCGATGCCGATGGCGTTGTAGGGATTGCCGAGCTCGCCGAGGAAGCGCAGCGCATTCTCGCTCGTATCCTTATAATTGATCGCGACGATATTGAGCCGGCCGTCCTTGGCGAGTTCCTTCAGCACAGGATGCTCGTCACGACAGGGAATGCACCATGAGGCGAAGACGTTGACGAGGGTCAGCTTGCCCTTGATGGCGTCATCGGTCAGTGCCGGCAGGTTGGAGCCGTCGAGCGGCGCCAGCGCTAATTTCGGCGCCTTGGTGCCGATCAGGGCCGAGGGAATGGCCGATATATCGGTGCCGTGCACTTCCTGGTCATACATGACCTTGCCGACGGCAAATGCGATGCAGGCAAAGACGATCAGTGGAATGAGCGCCAGCACATAGCGCGCGGTGCCGCTGGATTTCGGCTGATCCTTGTTATCGGCATCCGTGGTCATTTCGTCTCGTTTTCCGATGGGCGCTGCGAGCGGCGGCGGATGCCGGAGGCTTCCAATGCGGCAAGTTCGCGGCGGCGCAGGCGTCCGTCGATCCAGATCCAGGCGATGATGGCGAGGATCATGAAGGCGGCAAAGCCATAGGAGCCGAAGACGTAGAAGGGATGCGACATTCTAGTCCTCCCGGCTTGCCATACGCGCGGCCATACGGCGCTGCGTCGCGATGCGGCGGCGCCAGATCTCGTTGCGAATCGCCATCAGGTGCAGCGTGAAGAACAGCAGCGTGAAGGCGAGCGCCATCGTGAAGAGCGGCCAGAGGAATTCCGCATCGATGGCCGGGCCATCCATGCGCATGATGCTTTCCGACTGATGCAGCGTGTTCCACCAGTCCACGGAGAACTTGATGATCGGGATATTGATGAAGCCGACCAGCGTCAGGATCGAGGCGACGCGAGCGGCCTTCGACGGATCGTCCATGGCGCGGTTGAGCGCAATCAAGCCGAGATACATCAGGAAAAGGATGAAGACCGAGGTCAGACGCGCATCCCAGACCCAATAGGTGCCCCACATCGGCTTGCCCCAGAGCGAGCCGGTGACCAGCGCGATCAGGGTGAAGGCGGCGCCGAGCGGGGCGGCCGTCTTGCCGGCGACATCGGCCAGCGGATGGCGCCAGACCAGCGTGCCGATCGCCGACATGCTCATGATCGTGTAGCACATCATCGACAGCCAGGCGGACGGAACGTGGATGTACATGATGCGGACGGTGTCGCCTTGCTGGTAGTCCCCCTCAGTGGAGAAGGACAGGTAGAGTCCGATCGCTAGGAGTATGGCTGTAATCGTCGCCAGCCAGGGAATGAGACGCGCCGACAACGCCAGAAACCGCGTGGGGTTGGCGAGGTCGGAAAAACGGCTGATCGCAGTGATATCGCTCATGCGGCTTGTTTAACCCGATATGGCTTTTCCGGCAATCGACCGCATCGCCTCAGATGGGCGAAACAATATCTCCATCAGAGCCTTTCCGCTTTTCTTCGAAACGCGAAAACGCTCTATCCTTTTGTATTTACACAATTCCGGACGGAAAACCGCTTCACACTTTTCCTGGAATTGCTCTGATCAATCCGTCGTGTTCCGCAAGGCAAGGGCGGCGGCCACCGGCCCGAGGACTGCGAAGAACAGGGTCAGCGCGATCAGGATCAGAAACGGCGGCAGGAAGGGCTGTGGTCCTTCGACGGCGGCATAGGTGGCGCTGACGCCGAAGATCAGCACGGGAATGGTGAGCGGCAGCACCAGAATGGAGACCAGCAACCCGCCGCGCGGCAGCGCCACGGCGACGGCGGCACCGACCGCGCCGATGAAGGTGAGCGCCGGCGAGCCAACGAGCAACGTCAAGGCCGTCGTCGCGATCGCGGTCTCGTTCATATTCATAAAGAGGCCGAGCAGCGGCGAGGCGATGACAAGCGGCAGGCCGGTCGCCACCCAATGGGCCGCGCATTTGATGAAGACCGTCAGCACCAGCGGCGTTTCCTGCATGACGAGCAGATCGAGCGAGCCATCGTCGCGTTCGGCCTGGAACAGTCGGTCGAGGCCGAGGAGGCTTGCGAGCAACGCGCCGATCCAGACGATGGCAGGGCCGATGCGCGAGAGAAGTTTGAGATCGGGGCCGACGGCGAAAGGGATGATGGCGACGACGGTCAGGAAGAACAGGATACCGATCAACGCCCCGCCGCCGGCGCGCACCGAAAGTCTGAGGTCGCGGAAGAAGAGGGCTGTCATGGGGAGATCCTGCCGTAACGAGAGATACCCCCCTCTGTCACTATCGTGACATCTCCCCCACAGGGGGGAAGATTGGTAACTGGCGGCGCGCGTAAGCCCCCATCAAACATCGAATCCGTAGAGACAGAGCTCAACGGCCTTGCAAGCAGGTGAGGCGAACTCCCAACAATCTCCCCCCTTGTGGGGGAGATGTCACGAAGTGACAGAGGGGGGTGTCGCAATCTCAGCAGGGGAAGGAGTATCTGCATCACCCCCACACCCCCTCACTTGCCCCGGCAAACCCCGTCATCCGCATCTCCTGTACGTTCTCCAAGCCCAGCGGCTGGTGCGTTGCCGCAAGAACGATGCCGCCGCTTTTTTGATGCGTGGTGATCAGATCAGCAAAAAGCCGGTCGGCGGAGCTGTCGAGCGCTGCCGTCGGTTCGTCGAGGATCCAGATAGGGCGGTAGGCGACCAGAAGTTTGGCGAAAGCGATTCGCCGCTGCTGGCCGGCGGAGAGATAGCCGAAGGGCAGATGCGTGATGCCGGCAAGCCCGACGGCATCGGCCGCTTGATCGACATTCAGACCGGAGCCGCCCGGCATATCGGCGAGGAAGGTTTTCCAGAAGATCAGATTTTCGGCCACGGTCAGCTCAGATTTCATTGCATTGCGGTGGCCGAGATAGTGGCTGGCTTCACCGGCCGGACGGCCCGATTTGCCGTCATTTCCGGAGAATGTGACAGTGCCTTTTTCCGGTCTGAGAAGGCCCGCCACAACGCGCAGCAGCGTCGATTTTCCCGACCCGTTGCGGCCGGTCAAAACGAGTGCGTCTCCACTCGCCAAGTTGAAGGAAACATTCAAGAAAATCAGGTCTTCACCCCGCCTCGCAGCCAGTTTTTCAGCGCTTAGATGCATTCGCTCGGGCTTTCCCTATTTTCTTTATCGCAACGCGCAAAAAATTGTCGAAATTTGCGCTTTGTCACTCTGGCAAGTCTTTACGAAATTATCTATAAGACCTGCAACCACGCCAGCGGTCGGCGTGAATTTCATCCTTGCGCCGAACATAAGGTTTTCTGCCTTACGTGCGGACAGCGGAAATGGCCGTACCCGCATCCTGATGTGCATAAAGTGCATAGGCGTTCGCACGACTGTGTTGGCTATCAGAAACGGGGTATCTCGTGTCTAAATCTCTTGACAGTTTCAATTGTCGTTCCACGCTGACCGTGGGCGGGAAAGACTATGTCTATTTCAGCCTGCCCAAGGCTGAGGCCAATGGTCTGCCCGGCGTTTCCAAGCTGCCTTACTCCATGAAGGTGCTTCTGGAAAACCTGCTGCGTTTTGAAGACGGGCAGTCAGTCACGAAGGAACATATCCTTGCCGTCGCCGAATGGCTGACCAACAAGGGCACCGTCGAGAACGAAATCGCCTATCGCCCGGCGCGCGTGCTGATGCAGGACTTCACCGGCGTTCCGGCCGTCGTCGACCTTGCCGCCATGCGCGACGCCATGGTCTCCCTCGGCGGCGATCCGGAAAAGATCAATCCGCTCGTGCCCGTCGACCTCGTCATCGACCACTCCGTCATCGTCGACGAATTCGGCACGCCGCAGGCTTTTGCCAAGAACGTCGAGCTGGAATACCAGCGCAACGGCGAGCGCTACCGCTTCCTGAAGTGGGGCCAGCAGGCATTCAAGAATTTCCGCGTCGTTCCCCCCGGCACCGGCATCTGTCACCAGGTGAACCTCGAATATCTCGGCCAGACCGTCTGGACGAAGGAAGAGGACGGCGAAACGATCGCCTATCCCGACACCTGCGTCGGCACCGATTCGCACACGACCATGATCAACGGCCTCGGCGTTCTTGGCTGGGGTGTCGGCGGTATCGAAGCTGAAGCTGCCATGCTCGGCCAGCCGGTCTCCATGCTGCTTCCTGAGGTCATCGGCTTCAGGCTGACCGGCAAGCTCAAGGAAGGCGTCACCGCGACCGACCTCGTTCTGACCGTCGTGCAGATGCTGCGCAAGAAGGGCGTCGTTTCCAAGTTCGTCGAATTCTTCGGCCCCGGCCTCGACAACATGCCGCTCGCTGACCGTGCCACCATCGGCAACATGGGTCCGGAATACGGCGCGACCTGCGGCTTCTTCCCGGTCGACAAGGAAACGCTGAACTATCTCAACATGTCCGGCCGCGCCAAGGACCGTATCGCGCTCGTCGAAGCCTATTCCAAGGCTCAAGGCATGTGGCGTGACAATGACGGTTCCGACCTCGTCTTCACCGACACGCTGGAACTCGACCTTAACGACGTCGTTCCGTCGATGGCCGGCCCGAAGCGTCCGGAAGGCCGTATCGCGCTGGAAAACATCGCTTCCGGCTTCGCGACCTCGCTCGAAACCGAATACAAGAAGCCCGGCCAGCTCTCCAACCGCTATGCGGTCGAAGGCACGGATTTCGACATCGGCCATGGCGACGTTGCAATTGCCGCCATCACCTCCTGCACCAACACCTCCAACCCGTCGGTGCTGATCGCCGCCGGCCTTCTCGCCCGCAACGCCGTCGCCAAGGGCCTGAAGACCAAGCCGTGGGTCAAGACCTCGCTCGCACCGGGATCTCAGGTTGTCGGCGAATATCTTGCCAAGTCCGGCCTGCAGGCCGATCTCGACAAGCTCGGCTTCAACCTGGTCGGCTTCGGCTGCACCACCTGCATCGGCAATTCCGGCCCGCTGCCGGCGCCGATCTCGAAGACGATCAACGATAAGGGCCTGATCGTATCGGGCGTCCTCTCCGGCAACCGCAACTTCGAAGGCCGCATCTCGCCCGACGTCCAGGCGAACTATCTCGCTTCGCCGCCGCTCGTCGTCGCCTACGCGCTCGCCGGCTCGGTGCAGCTCGACCTGACGAAGGAGCCGATCGGCGAAGACCAGAACGGCAAGCCGGTGTTCCTCAAGGACATCTGGCCGACCTCGCAGGAAGTACAGGAATTCATCCTGAAATACGTCACCCGCGAGCTCTACGAGACCAAGTATGCGGACGTCTTCAAGGGCGATGCCAACTGGCAGGCCGTGCAGGTTCCTCCGGGCCAGACCTATGCCTGGGACGACAACTCGACCTATGTGCAGAACCCACCCTACTTCGTAGGCATGGGCAAGAAGGGCGCCGGCATTTCCGACATCAAGGGCGCTCGCGTTCTCGGCCTTTTCGGCGACAAGATCACCACCGACCACATTTCGCCGGCCGGTTCGATCAAGGCTGCCTCGCCGGCCGGCTCCTACCTCATCGGCCATGGCGTCGGCGTCGCCGACTTCAACCAGTACGGCACGCGCCGCGGCAATCATGAAGTCATGATGCGCGGCACTTTCGCCAACATCCGCATCCGCAACCACATGCTCGGCCCGAACGGCAAGGAAGGTGGCTACACCATCCATTATCCGTCCAAGGAAGAGACGTCGATCTACGATGCGGCCATGCAGTACAAGGCCGAGGGTGTTCCGCTCGTCATCTTCGCAGGTGTCGAATATGGCAACGGCTCGTCGCGCGACTGGGCTGCCAAGGGCACGAACCTGCTCGGCGTGCGCGCCGTGATCGCACAGTCCTTCGAGCGCATCCACCGCTCGAACCTCGTCGGCATGGGCGTCATCCCCTTCGTCTTCGAGGAAGGCACCACCTGGGCAAGCCTCGGCCTGAAGGGCGATGAACTGGTCACGATCGAAGGCCTGGAAAACATCAAGCCGCGCGAGCGCAAGATCGCCAAGATCACCTATGGCGACGGCTCCGTGAAGGATGTTCCGATCATCTGCCGCATCGATACGCTGGATGAGGTCATCTACGTCAACAATGGCGGCATCCTGCAGACGGTTCTGCGCGATCTCGCCGCCTGATAGGCATTCAACACTGTTATGGGAGGCCGCCGGAAAACTCTTCCGGCGGCCTCTTGTTTTTCACGGTGATGTGTACGGTGAGACTTCCGCTCACTCCGGCCTCACCCCATCGTGACTTTGCGTCAGCGCGTTAAACTATTATCTCTTGTTTCAGATTTTTCGGGCTTGATGTGGCCTGGTCGCCCCAAGAAGCGCGAGTTTTGCAGAGCCCGTGTAGGCAGACGGCGCTCGAGATTGGATGCAGAGGTAGAGATAGAAATGCGCCTTCGATTTTTGGTTCCACTTCTGGCAGGCATCGCGCTGGCAAGTTCGCTGCATGCGCAGGAGGCTCCGAAGATCAAGGGCGTCGTCGAACTCTTCACTTCGCAGGGCTGCGCGTCCTGTCCCCCCGCCGACGCGGCCTTTCGCAAGCTGATCCGCCAGGGCAATGTCGTGGCGCTTGCTTACCATGTCGACTATTGGAACTACCTCGGCTGGAACGACACCATGGCGTCCAAGGACAATACGGCGCGCCAGTATGCCTATGCCCGGACGATGGGCCGCAGCGGGGTTTATACGCCACAGGCGATCGTCAATGGCAGGGACCATATGAACGGTGCCGATCTCAGTGGCATCAACGTCAAGCTCGACGAGTTTGAGCGCCTTGGCGAGGGCCTGATGGTTCCGGTCAGTGCCGCCATGAAGGGCGACGAGCTGGAGATCAAGATCGGAGCCGGGCAGGGCAAGGCCAATGTGGTTGCCGTCTATTTCGACAAGGAGCAGATGGTGGCGCCGAAGGGCGGCGAAAATACCGGCCAGCAGATTGCCTATATGCATGCCGTCTCCGATGTCGAAACGGTGGGCATGTGGGACGGCAAGGCTATGAGCCTAGTGCTGCCCTCTACCGTGCTCGATAAAGCCGGCCGGCGAGGCCTCGCGATTCTGCTGCAGGCATCGACGCCTGCGGGCGATCCGGCCGCCATCCTAGGGGCGACTGTCTTGACTGTGGGCTCGGACGGCTGAGCGGTTTTTTCTGGAGCCCTTCATTCGGCTTGGGCCGAAAAGGCTCCATATTTGGGCTGACGGCCGAAAGATCCCTATTTTGCGTGACGCCAAAAAGGGCCCTATTTTGGCTGGCGCCGAAAAGGGGAGGTGCCCGGCGAGGACGCATTCGGGGCTGGGGTTTAATCGATGCGCCCCGGCCGGGCCGTTTGACGCGGCGGCGCCAAACGGTTCCCTATACTTCCTGTAAATTGGGCGTCGTTTTGGCTGAAATGCGGCGCTGACGAGGTGCTTTCACAGCTGGGAAAGAAATTGTGAGCCGCCAGCCGTCTTGCAATTTGATGCGGCTGAGGCAAACTGTCATTCTCCTGTCATGAGATAGCCCCTGGGGGATTGATGACTGATCAGCCGGATTTGAGACACGGTGAAAGCCGTTCCGTCGATACCAATTCATCCGTCGTCGTTGATCTCAGAGAATACAAACAGAGCAAGGACCCGCTGCCGGTGACGTTTCATCGCCGGGAGCTGGATGCGATTCTCTGGATCTATGGCCGCATGGTCGGCGAGGGCGAGTGGCGCGACTACGCCATCGACCATTTAAAGGACAAAGCGGTTTTCTCCGTCTTCAAGCGCTCCGGCGAGATGCCGCTCTTCCGCATCGAAAAGAATCCGAAGCTCTCGGCCAAGCAGGGCGCCTTTTCCGTCGTCAATACCAGCGGCATGATCCTGAAACGTGGTCATGACCTGAATCAAGTGCTGAAGGTTTTCGACAAGCAGCTGAAGCTGGTGGAGAAGTAGTTTCTGCGCATTTCGGCAGAGTGTTGGGCTGTACTGCAGACTGGCAGGTCAGATACTATCCCCCAAACAACGTCCCCGGATAAACCGACGGATCCGGATCGGTTTCCGCGCCGTGTCCGAGCGCCTTCTGCATCAGCATCGTATCCAGCCACCGGCCATGCTTGTAGCCGGTGCCTTTCAACAGGCCGGTTTCGGTGAAGCCTGCGGCGCGGTGTACGGCGACGGAGGCGGGATGGGCGCCGCCGATGACGGCGATCATCTGGCGGAAGCCAAGCGTTTGGCAGCTTTCGACGAGCGCATCGAGCAGCAACCGGCCGATGCCGCGCCCTCGGGCCTCCGGCGCCAGATAGATCGAATCTTCCACCAGCCAGCGATAGGCCGGCCGCGTGCGGAAGGATGAGGCATAAGCATAGCCGAGGAACGCGCCGGCATCGTCTTCAGCAACGAGATAGGGATAACCCTTGTCACGGATCGCCTCGAACCTGGCCGTCATTTCCTCCTGGCCCGGCGGTGTGATTTCGTAGCTTGCCGTGCCGTTCAGGACGGAATCTCTGTAGATGGCGGTGATATGGGGAAGGTCGTCTGAGGTTGCACTGCGGAGGCTGACGGACATTGCTTCTATTGCCTGATCTGCGGATTTGTGACGGCAGTTATCAAATCGCAGGGCGCGTGCCCAAGCAAACAAAAAAGGCGGCCGAAGCCGCCTTTTCGTATCTCATTCATGCCTTGCGATTAACGGCGGTTGCCCATGAATTGCAGCAGGAACATGAACAGGTTGATGAAGTCGAGGTAGAGCGACAGGGCACCCATGATCGCCTTGCGGCCAGCCACCGTCGCATCATCGGCGGTGTAGTACATTTCCTTGATCCGCTGCGTATCGTAAGCGGTGAGGCCTGCGAAGATCAGGACGCCGATCACGGAGATGGCGAACTGCAGGGCTGACGAAGCCAGGAAGATGTTGACGAGCGTCGCGATGATCAGGCCAAAGAGGCCCATCATCAGGAACGAGCCCATCGCCGACAGGTCACGCTTAGTCGTGTAGCCGTAGAGCGACAGCGCGCCGAAGGAGGCGGCGGTCACGAAGAAGGTCTGCACGACGCTCTGGCCGGTGTAGATGATGAAGATCGACGACAGCGACAGGCCCACCAGCGCGGCGTAGACCCAGAAGGTCGTCGTCGCGGCGGCCACACTCATGCGGTTGATCCTGAAGCTCAGGAAGAAGACCATTGCCAGCGGGGCGAGAATGACCACCCACTTCAGCGGGCTCAGATAGATCGCCTGGCCGAAAGCCGTGATCTGTCCGTTTGCGAAAGCGAGCGAGAAGGAGAGATAGGCGGCAACACCCGTGATCGCCAGACCCAGCGCCATCAGGTTATAGACCTTGAGCATGTAGGCTCGAAGGCCCTCGTCTATCATCGCACCGGATTGCGCACCGCTCTGCGCCCGGTTTTGGTAATTGCGAAAGTCAGCCATGTTTTCCTCTTTCAAGCTCCGATTTGATTACGGTGTCGGGTCTTTCAAGGCCCAGGCGCCGCTGCGGAGCTCAGCATGCCTGCATAGAATATGAGGCTTTCGGGCCTTGTAGACAAGGGTCTAGCGGTCGGCCCCATGTTAAATCGGCGTAATATCGTACCGATTCATCGCGTTCGGTTAATGCGCAAAGACGAATCAGAGTTCGCGCAGAACGGGCGCTGCTTTCTGCCCGAGAATCCGCCAAGTACCGATCAGGCCGATACCGACCGTCAAAATCAGGGCGATAATCAGCGTGGAGAGGGCAACGTCGGGCAGGAAGGCCGAGGGCAGGTGCATGATGCGGCTGACGATATACCAGGCGGAGGCAGCCCCCGCGATCAAGGCGAAGACGGCGGTTGCCGCGCCCAGGATCAGGTATTCGTAGCTGAAGGCACGGATCAATGTTGCGCGCGTTGCGCCGAGCGTCTTGAGGATGACGGCATCGTGCGTGCGGGCGCGGTTGCCGGCAGCGAGCGCACCGGCCAGCACCAGCACGGACGCGATGAGCGCGACAGATGCGGCGGAACGAATGGCCGTCGCGAGTTGTCCCACAAGCGTGTTGACGACATCGAGAGCATCCTTGACGCGGACGCTTGTGATAGTCGGGTAGGTATTCGTGACTTTCCTCAGGATAGCTGCTTCCTGTTCGGAGGTGGCTGATGTGTCTGTCAGGGTGGCGAGCCAGGCGTGCGGGGCGCCTCTGAAGGTGTTGGGCGAGAAGATCATCACGAAATTGATCGACAGCGACTGCCATTGAATCTTGCGGAAACTGGCGATCTTGGCGGTGATGTTGCGGCCGAGCACGTTGACGGTGACCTTGTCGCCGAGCTTCAGGCCGAGCGCCTTGCCTTCCTCTTCGGAGAAGGAAACCAACGGCTCGCCGCCATAGTCCTTGTCCCACCATTTGCCTTCGGTGACCGAGGCATTTTCCGGCACCGTATCGGCATAGGTGATGCCGCGGTCGCCGCGCAGGACCCATTGGCCTGCTGCCGGCACCTTCATCTTGGTGACATCCTCGCCGTTGAAGGCGACGATCCGGCCGCGCAGCATCGGCGCCTCGACGAGCTTGCCCTTGGGGTCGATGTCGAGCACGATCTTGCGAAAGCCTTCCAGCTCCGGCCCCTGAATGTCGACGAAGAAGAAATTCGGCGCCTGCTCGCTCATGCGGCCCATGAGCTCACGGCGCATATTGCCGTCGATCAGCGTCAGGGTCACCAACAGCGCCAGCCCAAGGCCGAGCGATAGCACGACGGAGGAGGTGAGCGCGCCTGGTCGGTGGATATTACCGATCGCCAGGCGCAGTGCGGGCGAGCGCACGCGCGGGCTGCGGCGGGCAAGCCAGGAAAGCACGGCGGCAACGGCGCGCAGCACTACGAAGGCGGCGGCAATCGAAACGACGAAGACGATCGCGATGAAGCGATCATAGGCGGTGACGATCGCCAAGGCAGCAAGTGCTGCCATCAGCACACCGGCGGCGAGCAGATAGGGCCAGCCGGGCAGGCGGCGCGCTTCGAATCCCTGCTCGCGAAACAGCGCCGTTGCCGGTACCTCGCGGGCATGGCCGAGCGGCGGAATGGCGAAAGCAAGCGTCGTCAGCAGGCCGAAGACGGCAGCGAGCGTCAGCGCGCCGGGATAAAGCCGCGGGGCGGTGGAAATCGGCAGGAATTCCGCCATGAATTGCGACGCAATCATCGGCGCGATGGCGCCGAGGACGAGGCCAATTGCTATGCCGGCAAGCGCAATGACGGCGATCTGAATGAGATAGATCAGCACAACGACGAAGGCCGGCGCGCCCAGGCATTTGAACGTGGCGATGGTCGTGCGCTTCGAATCGAGGAAAGCGCGTACGGCATTGGCTACGCCGACGCCGCCGACGATGAGCGCCGCCAAGCCGACCAGCGTCAGGAATTGCGAGAAACGCGTGACATTGTCGGCGAGCTGGGGAGCAGCGCGATCACTGCTGCGGATCGACCAGCCGGCTTGCGGGAAGGCTGCATTGGCGCGGTCAGTGAGATTGCGGATGCCGGCTGCGGGGTTGTCCATGCGGATCTTGTAGGATTGCTCGACCAGACTGCCCGTGGTGATCAGGCCGGAAGCAATCAGGGCGTCGCGGCTGGTGAGCAGACGTGGCGCGAAGCCGAAGCCTTCGGAGACGGCGTCCGGTTCATTGGCGATGGTGCCGGTGATGCGCAGCCTGGTGTTGCCGAGCAGCAGATCGCCGCCGACCTTGAGGTTCAGCCGTTCAAGCAGCAGCGGCGCCACGACGGCGCCATAGGCACCGTCCTTGGCGGCAAGCAGCGTCGACAACGGCTGATCGGGATCGGCCTGGAAGGTGCCGTAGAGCGGATAGGCGTCGTCGACGGCCTTCACCTCGACCAGCGCCTGGTCGGAGCCATCGGGCAGCCTTGCCATGGAGCGCAGGCCGGTGGAGCGCGAAACTTTGCCTAAGCTTTGAAGATAGGTGAATTCTTCCGGCGTCGCCTCGCGATTGCGCAGTTCAAAACGAGCGTCGCCTGATAGCAGCGATTGTCCCTGCGTCGAAATCGCGTCGGTGATCGAACGGGAAACGGAATTGACCGCAGCGATCGCGCCGGTGCCGAGGGCGATGCAGGCGAGGAAGATGTAGAAGCCGCCAAGGCCGCCGCGCAATTCGCGCATGGCAAGGCGGAAGGCGAGGGGCAGGCGCAGTCCCGCCGTCGCGCTCATGCAATGGCTGCCTGGTTGGTGCGCGTGCGCATGCTGTCGTTCTCGATTTCGCCGGAACGGACGCGGATCTGCCGCGAGCAGCGAGCGGCAAGGGCTGGATCATGGGTGACGAGCAGCATGGTCGTGCCGCGCTCGGCCTGCTGGGCGAAGAGCAGGTCGGCGATCTGCCGGCCGGTATCGGTATCGAGATTGCCCGTCGGTTCGTCGGCGATCAGGACGGCGGGCGAAGGCGCCAGCGCGCGGGCGATGGCGACACGCTGCTGTTCACCGCCGGAGAGCTGGCCGGGATAGTGCGTGAGTCTCTCGCCCAAACCTACCGCCTCCAGCTCGCGTCGGGCGATATCGAATGCATCGCGGACGTTAGCAAGTTCCAGCGGCACGGCGACATTTTCCAGCGCTGTCATATTGGCGATCAGGTGGAAGGATTGGAAAACGATGCCGATGTTGCGACCGCGGAAATCTGCGATCCGATCTTCGCTCAGGCTATGCAGTGGCGTGTCGCGGATCAGAAGTTCGCCGCTGTCGAGCTTTTCGAGGCCGGCCAGCACCATCAGCAGAGTGGACTTGCCGGAACCGGACGGGCCGACGATGCCCACCGATTCACCCTCCATGATGGTGAGGTCAATGCCCTTCAGCACATGGACTGATGCGGCGGCATTGCCGAGCGTCAAATCCGCCTTCTTCAGCTCGATGATGGTTTTTGCCAATGCGAACGCCCTATATATCAGAGAACATCAGAGACAATGGCGGGCGCGATTTGGCCCGAGCAGCGAATTTAGGGAATGAATCATGGGTTTTAAAGTTGCCGCGCTTCACTTCGCTGTCATCACTTTCGGTCTTTTGTTTGGCGCGGTTCATTCTGCCAATGCACGGACGATCCAGTTGGTCGGCTTCGGTGACAGCCTGATGGCGGGCTATCAGCTGCCGCCGGGCGACGGCTTTCCCGCGAAGCTTGAGGCGGCGCTGAAGGCCAAAGGGCTCGATATCGCCGTCGCCGATGCCGGCGTTTCGGGCGATACGACCTCAGGCGGCCTCTCGCGCATCGACTGGTCGGTGCCCGATGGCACTGATGGTGTGATCCTGGAGCTTGGCGCCAACGACGCACTGCGCGGCATTCCGCCGGAACAGACGGAAAAGAACCTCGAGACGATGATCGAGCGATTGAAGGGCAGGAATATCCCGATCTTCTTGGTCGGTATGCTGGCGCCGCCGAACATGGGTGGCGACTACGCTGATAAATTCAACCCGATCTACAAGCGGCTGGCCGACAAATACCAGCTTTCGCTCTATCCGTTCTTCCTCGATGGCGTTGCCACCCATGCGGATTTGCAGCTGTCGGACGGGATGCATCCGAACCCCAAGGGGGTCGATGTGATGGTCGAGCATATGTTGCCTGATGTTATGAGTTTTGTAGGGATGATTGACGCAGGTGCGAAATAGATGCTTGCACCGACTGCAAATGCGTGATTCCCTACCTGTACCTGCAAGAGATTCGGGGAGTGCTCGTCATGCCGAGACTTTTTACCGCCCTCGAAATTCCGCGCAATGCGGCCATGAGCCTGTCATTGTTGCGCGGTGGTCTCCCGGGAGCCAGGTGGATCGACGTTGAAAATTATCATATCACCTTGCGCTTCATCGGCGATGTCGATGGCCGCACGGCGGATGAGATCGTCGACCGGCTGGACCGGATAGATCGACCTGAATTCCAGCTTCGGCTGGAGGGCATCGGTTCCTTCGGCTCCAAAAAACCGCATTCGGTTTGGGCCGGGGTCTCGCAGACACCGGATATGTTCGCGCTGCAAGGCGAGATCGAGCGCATCTGCCAGCGGATCGGCCTGCAGCCGGATCCACGCAAGTTCACGCCGCATGTGACGCTCGCCAGGCTGAAATCCTCGCGGGTCGACGATGTCGTGCACTATCTCTCCGGCCGCGGCAATTTCTATACCCAGCCCTTCACGGTCGGGCGCTTCGTGCTTCTGTCCTCGCGCGAATCTGTCGGCGGCGGTCCTTATCTCACCGAAGAGATATTCCCACTTCACGAGCCCCGCAGCGCGTTCCCAACTTTGGGCAACAGCGCGCTACAGCCTGCCAAGAGCATGGTGTAGACGACTTCGAAATCTTCGCGGTCGCCGTAGTAGGGATCAGGGATGTCCTTGTTGCTGCCAAGCGTAAGGACATTGAAGAGATGCAGTTTGCCGAGGGAATCGGCGGGCGCTGTCTTGCGCAAGTTCTTCAAATTGTCTTGATCCATTGCCAGGATAAGATCGAACCGGCTGAAATCGGTCGGCTCAATGCGGCGGGCGCGCTGGGCTGAAATATCGATTCCGTGGCCGGCGGCGACCGCAACCGAGCGGCGATCCGGGCGTTCTCCCTGATGCCAGCCGCCGGTACCGGCTGAATCAATCTCGAACTCGCCACCACGCCCGGCCTCATCAGCCAGATGCCTGAATATGCCTTCAGCGAGGGGCGAGCGGCAGATATTGCCCGCGCAGACGAAAAGAACCCTGTGACGATCCATGCTATCGTTCAACCGCTAGAGCTTTTACGCAATTCCAGGAAAACCGCTACGCACAATTCCTGGAATTGCTTTAGAGAGGAGTGACTTGCCATGAAATACGACAAGCTGGACCGGGCGGCAATCGATGAAAATCTTGCGGAGCTCTCCGGCTGGGCGCTTGCGGCCGACGGGCTTTCGATTTCGAAGACCTTCAAGTTTCGCAATTTCGTCGAAGCCTTCGGCTTCATGACGGAAGCAGCCCTTGCTGCGGAAAAATTCAACCATCATCCGGAATGGTTCAACGTCTATTCCCGGGTCGAGGTGAGACTGACGACGCATGACGTCGGCGGCCTGACCGATCATGACGTCAAGCTGGCGAAGGCGATGGAGAAGGTAGCCGCGCGCCGGATCGATTGAATCGCGCCAGGCGATCACCATATGTTTACACGGTCCGGCCGACGGGCCTCGATTGAGGTGAATGGAATGGATGACATCAAGTACGGGGAAATCCTGATGCCTGGTGACGAAGAGACCCAAAAAGAGCAGGAGAAATCGGTGCGCAGAAAATTCTGGCCGACCTTGCGGAAGGCGGCTCGCCATATCCCGTTTTCACGCGATGTCGTGGCCGCATTCTATTGCGCGCTCGACCCGCAGACGCCGACCCGTGTTCGTGGCATATTGCTGGGGGCGCTCGGCTATTTCGTCATGCCCGTCGATATCATTCCCGATTTCTTTGCCGTCATCGGCTATTCCGACGACGTTGCGGTGCTGACGCTCGCGTTCAGCATGATCAGGGGGCATATCCGCCAGGAGCATTATGATGCCGCCGACCGGGCTCTGCAGAACGAGCCTGAGGCCATGAAGACGGCATAATGGCGGCTTTTCCTGACCGGTTCGAATCTTCTCAGTTTTCCAGAGCTTTATGAGGGGGACCTGATTTTAGCGAGGTCAAATTCTTGCCTGAATCTTTCTGTCTTAAATCGAATCTGTTGGGTGGTACTCCACCATCCGGGTTTTCCAATTCCTTCTTGTGCCTTTCAAGCTTCGTGCGATACCTGGGTTGAAATGACACGGAGCCAGTGGCGGGCGGCTCTTCGTTGACGGTTTGGTAACCTGAATAAAGTCAAAATAAGGCAGCTCACGAGCATAGGCGTGCGTCAAACGATTCGCCATGAGCTCTGGACCGCAAGAAATCGGCAGGAAACCATGTTTGTAAAAAGCTTCGCAATCGCCCTCTCGCTCGTTCTGGCCGGAACCGGCATCGCGTCCGCGCAGACCAAGAAGCAGAAGCAGACGCAGCAGGCACCAGCGGCAGCGGCGGCATCGCCGGCAGCTCCGACGCGCATTCAGCAGTTCGACGCCTGGGGCGCTTACTCTTACCAGTCCGCCGGCGGCAAGGTTTGCTACGTTCTTTCCGTGCCGACGGCCAAGGCGCCGGCAACCGGCATCGATCATGGCGACAATTTCTTCATCGTGTCGCAGCGCCCGGGCCAGAACATCTCGTATGAGCCGCAAGCGATGATGGGGTACCCCCTCAAGGACAACTCCAAGGTCAATGTGACCATCGACAACAAGACCTTCGTCATGTTCACCAAGGAGAAGGCCGCGTGGGTTGAAAACGCCGCGCAGGAGCCGGCATTGGTTGCCGCACTGAAGTCCGGACATTCGCTGAAGGTTTCCGCGACCTCGAAGAAGGGTACCGCGACTTCCTACACCTATTCGCTGAAGGGTGTCAGCGCTGCGCTGAAGCAGATCGAAAACTGCAAATAGTTCGAAGGCCGAGAGATCACGCGAATGTGATCTTCCCGTCGCCGTGACCGTAAGGATGAGGCCGGCCATTACTGACCGGCCTTTTGCTTTTGAAGGCTGGTCTCATGCTTTCGAGGTAAAGGGATGACGCGGGCGGAAATTAATGCTAAAGGCCGCGCCAACGATAGGTGTGCGGCAGATAGATTGCCCCGCCACCGCATGAATCTTCAGATTTCCGTGCCTTGCCCGCATCCGCAGCTTGCGTCAGCTTTTGCGGCATCGCCGATGTGAACCGTTGGAATGATCCTATGTCCGCAACCGATGTCATAACCCCCTCCAGGCTCAAGCCGATGCCCGTGTCGCAGCCCGTCGAGCTTGCGCCGAAGCCGTCGCTCATCGGCATGACGCGCGAAGAAATGGCTGCGGCGCTCAAGGAAAAGGGTGTCGCCGACAAGCAGATCAAGATGCGCGTCAGCCAGCTCTGGAACTGGATCTACGTGCGCGGCGTCTCCGATTTCGATGCCATGGCCAATGTGTCGAAGGACATGCGGGAGATGCTGAAGACGCATTTCACCATCGCGCGGCCGGAAATCGTCGAGGAGCAGGTCTCCAATGACGGCACCCGCAAATGGCTGCTGCGCTTTCCGCCGCGCGGGGCAGGGCGTCCCGTCGAGATCGAGGCTGTCTATATTCCGGAGGAAGGTCGCGGCACGCTCTGCATTTCCAGCCAGGTCGGCTGTTCGCTCACCTGTTCCTTCTGTCATACCGGAACGCAGCGCCTGGTGCGCAACCTGACGGCGGAAGAGATCCTGTCGCAGCTGCTTCTGGCGCGCGATCGTCTCGGCGATTTCCCGGACCGCGAAGCGCCGCAAGGCACGATCATGCCGGCCGAGGGCCGTAAGGTCAGCAATATCGTCATGATGGGCATGGGCGAGCCGCTCTATAATTTTGACAGTGTGAAAACGGCGCTGCTGATTGCCTCCGACGGCGATGGCCTGTCGCTCTCCAAACGCCGCATCACGCTTTCGACCTCGGGTGTCGTGCCGGAAATCTATCGCACCGGCGACGAGATCGGCGTCATGCTGGCAATCTCGCTGCATGCCGTACGCGATGACCTGCGCGACATGCTGGTGCCGATCAACAAGAAATATCCGCTGAAAGAGCTGATGGACGCCTGCCGTGCCTATCCCGGTCTGTCGAATGCGCGGCGCATCACCTTCGAATATGTGATGCTGAAGGGCGTCAACGACAGCCTCGAGGATGCCAAGGGGTTGATCCAGCTCCTGAAGGGCATTCCGGCCAAGATCAATTTGATCCCGTTCAACCCCTGGCCGGGCACGAATTATCAGTGTTCCGATTGGGAGCAGATCGAAAAGTTCGCCGACTTCATCAATTCGGCCGGCTATGCCTCGCCGATCCGCACGCCGCGGGGCCGGGACATTCTCGCCGCCTGCGGTCAGCTGAAGTCGGAATCCGAGCGCATGCGCAAGACCGAGCGGCTCGCCTTCGAGGCCATGATGATCGCCAATCACGGCGAGGATTGAGATCGATGCTCCTTGGACTGCGCAAGCCGATACGCCTCCTTTGGGGCTATGTCGCCGCTTGCGCTCTGATGGGCTTCGTGCTGGCCTGCGTTGCTGCATGGACCGTGCCGGAGACTGCCGCGCCGGAGCTTTTCGTCATGACCATTGCTCTGACCAAGGTCGCGATGATCGTCAGTATCCTGCCGTCCTTGGTGGTCATTCCCATTCTCGAATGGCGCGGCATGCGTCGGTGGTATGGCTATGCAATTTTCGGCGCGACCTTGTCGGCGGTCGCGTCCGTCCTGATTTCGGGCGGTATGGAGCGGCCGCAGACGCTCAATCTGATCACTATCGCCGTCTGCTTTGCCTTCCTCGGCGCTGCAAGCGCCACCGTCTATTGGTGGATCGCCGGCCGGTTTGCCGGCCAATGGTCCACTTTCAACGAGCCTGAGTGAAGAAGATCTTCACCGCGAAGATCGAGAAAACGCCGGCAAAGGCGTAGTCGAGGCCGCGCATTACGCCACGGTTCCTTTGCAGCCAGGACGATAGGCCATCGGCGGCGAGAACGACGAGCGCGTTCACCGGCATGCCGATGACGATGAAGAAGAGGCCCAGGAAGAGCAGCTTGTGTGTGACGGCAGGATCGCCGGCGGTGACGAATTGCGGAAGAAAGGTCATGAAAAAGATGATGACCTTGGGGTTCAGGAGATTGACCCAGAAGCCGTTCGAAATGTTGGCGAATGGCGTTCCGCTCACGGAGTCGACCTTCTTCACCGACAGGCTGGAGCCGAAACGGATCGCCTGGATGGCGAGCCAGAGCAGATAGGCGGCACCGCCGGTCTTCAGGACGGTAAAGGCGACAGGCGAGGCGGTGATCAGCGCGGAGATGCCGAAGGCTACGAGGCAGGTATGGACGACAACACCGAGCGTGGTGCCGAGCACGACGAAGAGCGCCGCCTTCTTGCCCTGCGCCAGCGCACGGCTGATTGACAGCGTCATGTCAGGGCCGGGCGTCATCGCCAGCAGAAGGCTCGCGGCGGAAAAGGCAAGAAGAGTCGGCAGGCTGGGTATGAAGTCCATGGGATGCTCCAAAAGCCGGATGGGGTGCGTTTTCTCTTATCCGGCTTTCGGCGACTTGCAAATCAATCCTTCTTTTCGAGGAAGGCCTTGAATTGATCGGCATAGTCGGGGTGCCAGCGCGACAGCGGCGGGCGGTTCTCGACGATATCGCCGGCGGCCCAGAGCATGCGGCGTTCATCGACAGGTCTGGCCACGTCGTTGTCGGGGCAGAGAATATAGAAATCGCCGCGTTTCAGGCTTTCCACCATGAAATCGATAGTCTGCTCCGGCGTCCAGGCGCCGGCGGGTTTTTCCCTGCGCTCGCCCTTGGTAAGGCCGGTGAAGACGAAGCCCGGAATGAGGAGGTGAGCCGATATCTTCGCGCCTTCCGTATTGCGCAACTCGTGCTGTAGCGCCTCGGTGAAGACTTTCACGCCGGCCTTCGAGACATTGTAGGCGGGGTTGCCGGGAGGCGTGGTGATGCCCTGCTTCGAGCCGGTGTTGATGATGAGGCCGGGTTCACCATGGGCCAGCATGCCGGGTCCGAAGGTGCGCGTGCCGTTGATGACGCCGAGCAGGTTGACGCCAAGGATGGCATCCCAGCCGGCCTGGGCGCTGAAGATCGAGGTCTCCGGACCGATGCCGGCATTGTTCATCAGCACGTGTACGCGGCCGAAGCGTTGCAGGACGGCGCGTTCCAGCGCTTCCAGCGAGTCTTTGCTCGCGACATCGGTCTCGATGGCCATGACATGCTCTTCGCCTGTGATCGTCTTGAGTTCAGCACTCGCCTCGGCCAGGCGATCGCCGCCGAGATCTGCGATGACGACGCTCATGCCAAGCGAGGCGAAATATTTCGCTGCGGCGAAGCCGATGCCGGAAGCGCCTCCGGTGATAACGGCAACATTGGGTTTCTTGAAAATGTCTTGAATATCGGTCACGAGCGGCGCCCTCCTCAGGCATTGTTCGGTCGCCGCCGAATATGGTACTTTCGGGAGGCAAGTCAAACCGCTTAAGCCGCCGTTGCAGCGCTTCCCCTTGCGCCTCACGATAATCTCGCTAAAAGTTCGGCGATACAGGTTTGCGGGCCTTTCCCCTGGTCCGCCTTGAAACGGAACTCATCATGGCATCACATAAAGACGTGAAGAAAGTCGTTCTCGCCTATTCCGGCGGTCTCGACACCTCGATTATCCTGAAGTGGCTGCAGACGGAGCTTGGCGCCGAAGTCGTCACCTTCACCGCCGATCTCGGCCAGGGCGAAGAGCTGGAGCCGGCGCGCAAGAAGGCCGAAATGCTCGGCATCAAGGAAATCTATATCGAGGACGTGCGCGAGGAATTCGTGCGCGATTTCGTCTTCCCGATGTTCCGCGCCAATGCCGTCTATGAAGGCGTCTACCTGCTCGGCACCTCGATCGCCCGTCCGCTGATCTCCAAGCATCTGATCGAGATCGCAAGGAAGACCGGCGCCGATGCCATCGCGCATGGCGCGACCGGCAAGGGCAATGACCAGGTTCGTTTCGAGCTTTCGGCCTATGCGCTGAACCCGGACATCAAGATCATCGCTCCCTGGCGCGACTGGTCGTTCAAGAGCCGCACCGACCTGCTCGAATTCGCCGAGAAGCACCAGATCCCGGTCGCCAAGGACAAGAAGGGCGAGGCGCCTTTCTCCGTCGATGCCAACCTGCTGCACTCCTCTTCCGAAGGCAAGGTTCTGGAAGATCCGGCCCAGGAAGCGCCTGAATATGTGCATATGCGCACGATCTCGCCGGAAGCCGCTCCCGACAAGGCGACGATCATCAAGGTCGGCTTCGAAAAGGGCGATGCCGTTTCGATCAATGGCGAACGCCTGAGCCCGGCGAGCTTGCTTGCGAAGCTGAATGAGTACGGCCGCGACAACGGCATCGGCCGTCTCGATCTGGTCGAGAACCGTTTCGTTGGCATGAAGTCGCGCGGCGTCTACGAGACCCCCGGCGGCACGATCCTGCTCGCAGCCCACCGCGCCATCGAATCCATCACGCTCGACCGCGGTGCTGCGCACCTCAAGGACGAGCTGATGCCCCGCTATGCCGAGCTGATCTATTACGGCTTCTGGTTCTCGCCGGAGCGCGAAATGCTGCAGGCTCTCATCGACAAGAGCCAGGAGCACGTCGAAGGCGAAGTGACACTGAAGCTCTACAAGGGCAATGTCATGGTCATCGGCCGCGAAAGCCCGAAGTCGCTCTATTCCGACAAGCTCGTCACTTTCGAGGACGACCAGGGCGCCTATGACCAGAAGGATGCGGCTGGCTTCATCAAGTTGAACGCGCTGCGCCTGCGCACGCTCGCCAAGCGCAACCTGTCGAAATAATCGACATTTCCAGATGCTGAAAGGCCCGCTTCCGGTTGCCGGAGGCGGGCTTTCTTATGTGGAAAGTGGCGGCTGAAATTAATCGACCGGCCTCAATTCACGTTCGACTTCGGCAGGTGCTTCGGCCTTCTGCAGATTGCCGCGAAAGGCGCAGAGTGCGTCATGCAGCTGAACTTGAAGGTCATTGTCGAAGCCTTGCGTCGCGTTACGCTCGACTTCGCAGATTTCCCTGTCGATCTGCTTCAGCTTGGCGTCGGCGGATTCCGAAAGCACGATCCGCTTGGCGCGACGATCGAGCGGGTCAGGTTGGCGTTCGATCAAGCCGCGCGCCTGCAGCTTGTCCAGAAAGGCGCTGACCGTCATCGGCTCCAGCCCCATCCGGGAGGCGATGTCAAGCTGGCGACTACCATTGATGGCAGCCACCTGCATCAGCGTCCGCGCTTCGCCCGCCGTCAGTCCGAGCCCGGCGACAAGAATACGTCGCTCGAAGGCCGCCCTGATCAGTCGGGCGCAGTCGGTCACAAGAAAGGCAAGTGAATCCGTATTAATCCTGCTGCTCATAAGCGCTTCCCTACCTACGCTCTTAGTTTTTAGGCCCCACAACGTTCTTATTGACTTCGTCCTATGAACACAACGACTTCTGTCCGAAAACGCGCTGCTGCTTGACCGGGTTGAGCAGATTGCTACTCTCGCGCGATTAACAGCGGGAACCATCCATCATGACGCAATCGCTTGTTGTCGGCGCTTTTCTGGCCGCGCTTTTCTATGTGCTCATTCCCGGTCCTGCATTCCTGGCGCTGCTCGGCATCGGTGCAGGACAGGGGCGCAGGGCCGGTGCATTCTTCGTCAGCGGCCATCTGTTTGGTGATCTGTCTGGTCCACGCTTGCATTGGTCGCCATCGTCGGCGCAAAGACCATCGGCACCTTCGTCTTCGATCTGCTGGGATTGCTATGCGGTTTCTACCTCGCCTGGATCGGCTGGAGCGCGGTGACCGCCAAGCCGAAGGACGACGGCAAATCGCTCGTCAACGTCGAGCGGCCCTTCCGTCGTGGGCTGATTTTCGGCGTCACCAATCCGAAGGGATATCCCGTTGCACTGGCGACCTTCACGGCGCTTGTCGCGGGCTCTGCCGGCGCGCTGACCTTCAGCGCCCTGCCGCTGCTGCTGGCGGTTTCCTTTGCAGGTTTCATAACGGCCGACATTATTCTTATCAGCATCATCGGAGCAGGCGCTGTTCGGCGCTTTTATCGCGCGCATGAACGGTTGATCGTGCGCTGCTCCGGCGTCCTCTTCATGGGCTTTGCGGCGCAGGCGCTCTGGCATGCCACGCCCGGTCTGCTCGGCTGGCGCAAAGCCTGACCGTCCTCGTTCAATTTGTTCGCTCCCCCGCCATACCAATTCGGCGGGAGCAGCCTTATATCGTGCTTCGATCAGATGTCTGTCGAAAGGATGCCTCGCATGTCTTCCCAAACCGCCGTCAATCCTGCGCTCACCGAATGGACCGGACATCAGGGGCTGCCGCGTTTCGATGCGGTGAAGGATACGGATTTTGCACCTGCCTTCGATGCGGCGCTTGCATCGCATGAAGCCGAGATCGATGCGATTGCTGGCAACAGCGAAGCGCCGACCTTCGCCAACACGGTAACGGCGCTCGAAATCGCCGGCGATGAACTCTCGCGCATTTCGGCGCTGTTCTGGAACAAGGCCGGCGCTCATACCAACGAGACCATCCAGGCGCTGGAGCGCGAGATCGCACCAAAGATGGCGCGGCATTATTCGAAGATCGGCACCAATGCGGCACTCTTTGCCCGCCTCGATGCGCTTTGGGAGGGCCGCGAGGCCCTTGGGTTGACGCTCGAGGAAACCCGCGTGCTGGAACGGCACTGGAAGGGTTTCGTCAAGGCCGGTGCCAAGCTGCCGAAGGCCGAGCAGGAGCGGCTGTCTGCCATCAACGAGAAGCTTGCCGGCCTCGGGGCGCAATTCGGACAGAACGTATTGGCGGATGAAAAGAGCTGGGCGCTGCTCTTGTCGGAGGAGGCCGATCTCGCCGGCCTTCCCGACTATCTGCGCGAGGCGATGGCGGCGGCTGCGCGCGAACGCGGCGAGGAGGGCAAATATGCCGTCACCCTGTCGCGCTCGATCATCGAACCGTTCCTCACCTCGTCCGAGCGCCGTGATCTGCGCGAGCAGGCCTTCAACGCCTGGGTGGCGCGTGGCGCCAATGGCGGCAAGACCGACAATCGTGAGATCATTCGCGAGACTCTGGCACTGAGAGCAGAGAAGGCGAAGCTGCTTGGCTATGCCAATTTCGCCGAACTCAAGCTCGACAACACCATGGCGAAGACGCCTGATGCGGTGAACGATCTCCTGATGACCGTGTGGGGCAAGGCGGCAGCACGCGCGGTAGAGGAAGAAAGGGATATTGCGGCACTGATCGCCGAGGAGGGCCGCAACCACGAGGTCATGCCCTGGGACTGGCGGCACTATGCCGAGAAGATCCGGACGCGGAAGTTCGATTTCTCCGAAACCGAATTGAAGCCCTATCTGCAGCTCGAAAAGATCATCGCTGCCTGCTTCGATGTCGCCGGCCGCCTGTTTGGCATCAAAGCCATCGAGCAGAAGGGCATTCCCGCCTATCATCCCGATGTGCGCGTCTTCGAGATCCGGGATCGCTCCGACAAGCTCGTCGCGCTGTTTCTCGGGGATTACTTCGCCCGCGGTTCCAAGCGCTCCGGCGCCTGGATGAGCTCGTTCCAGTCGCAGCACAAGCTGCCGCTGAAGAACGGCAAGGTCGGCGAGTTGCCGATCATCTACAACGTCTGCAACTTCGCCAAGCCAGCGGAAGGCCGGCCGGCGCTGCTGTCGCTCGACGATGCCCGCACGCTGTTCCACGAATTTGGCCATGCGCTGCACGGCATGCTTTCGAACGTCACCTATCCCTCGGTTTCGGGCACCGGTGTTTCCCGCGATTTCGTCGAACTGCCGTCGCAGCTTTACGAGCATTGGCTCACCGTGCCTGCCATCCTAAAGGAATATGCCGTGCATTATGAGACCGGCGCCCCGATTCCGCAGGCACTGCTCGACAAGGTTCTGGCGGCGCGCACCTTCAATGCCGGCTTCAATACGGTCGAATTCACCTCCTCGGCTCTGGTCGACATGGCCTTCCATACCCGCGGTGCGGTTGAGGATCCGATGGGCCTGCAGGCGGAGGTTCTGGCCGAGATCGGCATGCCGAAATCGATCGTCATGCGCCATGCGACGCCGCACTTCCAGCATGTGTTTGCCGGTGACGGCTATTCGGCCGGCTACTATTCCTACATGTGGTCCGAAGTGCTCGACGCCGATGCCTTCGCCGCTTTTGAGGAAACGGGCGATGCCTTCAACGCCGATATGGCGGCAAAACTCAAAGGCAACATCTATTCCGTCGGCGGCTCGATCGACCCGGAAGAGACCTACAAGGCTTTCCGTGGCAAATTGCCGAGCCCGGATGCGATGTTGAAGAAGAAGGGGCTGGCAGCCTGATCTTTGCGTCGGTACGTAACAAAAGTCAGTCGCCAAAAGTAAGCTTTGGCGACTGAGCCGATCTTTATCGGGCAATCAGGATTTGCGCGAAAGCAAAGCCAACAGCTCAGCCAGTTGGCCGGCCTGTGCATCGTCCAGCTTATCACCCACATGGCGTTGAAGTGCCGGGGCATAGGCTGCCCACATGCGGCTGCGCATCGCACTTCCTGCCTCGGTGATAACGACCCAGCGGCCTCGGCCGTCCTCGGAAAATATCTCACGATGAACAAGACCGGCCTTTTCCATTCGGTCGAGTAGGCGCGATAGGTTATGCTGGGCGAGAAGCGTGCGCTCCTCGATCTCATAGGGCCGCAACTTCCCTTCTGTGGCCTGCGTCAGCTCCCATAGTACGTCGTACCAGCTGAGTGGCGGCAGGCCGGCCGCCTTCAAGTCCTGCTCGATTGCCGCGAGGGTGATTTGCTGCGCGCGCATGAGGCGCACCCATGCTCGCGTGATGGCGGAAGAGGGCTTTGAAGCGGGGGCATCTGAACAATCGGACATGGATGCAATTACATCTATGTTGACCGAGCTTGCAAGTCTGGATATAGATGCAATTACATCTATCTTGAACGAAGACCCGGGAGATTTGATCATGTCCGACGCAAAACCGGTGCTTGTCAGCCATTACCTTTGCCCCTACGTCCAGCGAGCCGCCATCACGCTTGCTGAAAAGGCCGTGCCATTTGAAGTCCGCTATGTCGATCTATCAGCAAAGCCCGACTGGTT
Source organism: Rhizobium sp. WW22 (assembly GCF_047041135.1). Lineage (NCBI taxonomy): Bacteria > Pseudomonadati > Pseudomonadota > Alphaproteobacteria > Hyphomicrobiales > Rhizobiaceae > Rhizobium > Rhizobium sp. WW22. The sequence continues at coordinate 2,944,893 of NZ_CP178198.1, read as the reverse complement.
TCTTGCCATTTCTCCGCTTGGCAAAGTGCCTCTCCTGATCGTGCGACAGGACGATGGAGTGGAAACGGTTTTGTTCGAGAGCGCTGTGATCTGCGAATATCTCGAGGAAACCCAATCCGGTGCTCGGCTCCACCCGGCCGATCCGCTGGCGCGTGCGCGGCATCGCGGCTGGATGGAGTTCGGTTCTTCCATCCTTTCAGACTTATGGGGATTCGAGACCGCCAAGGACAAAGAAACCTATGAGGCCAAGCGCAAAGCGCTGATCGAGAAATTTACTCGGGTCGAGGCGGAATTGAGAAACGGTCCCTTTTTTGCCGGAGAGGCGTTCAGCCTGGTCGATGCAGTTTTTGCGCCGATCTTCCGTTACTTCGATGTGTTCGACACCATCACATCGACGGGCGTTTTTGACGGGCTCCCGCGTGTCAAGGCATGGCGCACGGAGCTGGCGTCGCGGCAAAGCGTGCGAGACGCGGTGACGCATGACTATGCCGAGCGCCTCAAAGCTTTCCTGGTCAATCACGACGCGTTCTTACTGAAGCATGCTGCTTGACGGAGCTGTGCAAATTCCGATCGAGGCGATCGTGTGCATCTGAATTGGCGACGCGCCAGAAGAGAGCTCGGCTGTCCAGGCGTGGAAGACTGAGGCGTGAGGCACGAAAAGCCGGCATTCAGCTCCTTTCTTGCCTCCCCCCTTTCGCATTCGCGAAAAAAAGGGTATGAGCGCGCCAAATGCAATTGGCGTGTTTACAAAACACTGCGCCCCAGCCTCAGAGATTAAAACATATGGCACTTCGCAACATCGCGATCATCGCGCACGTTGACCATGGGAAAACCACCCTCGTCGACGAGCTTTTGAAGCAGTCCGGCTCGTTCCGTGAGAACCAGCGCGTTGCAGAACGCGTCATGGACTCCAACGACCTGGAAAAGGAGCGCGGGATCACCATTCTTGCCAAGGCGACCTCTGTCGTCTGGAAGGATACGCGCATCAACATCGTCGACACCCCCGGCCACGCCGACTTTGGCGGTGAAGTCGAGCGTATTCTCTCGATGGTGGATGGCGCGATCGTTCTCGTCGACGCTGCCGAAGGCCCGATGCCGCAGACGAAGTTCGTCGTGGGCAAGGCGCTGAAGGTCGGCCTGCGTCCGATCGTTGCGATCAACAAGATCGACCGCCCGGACGCCCGTGCAGACGAAGTCATCAACGAAGTCTTCGACCTCTTCGCCAATCTCGACGCCACCGACGAGCAGCTCGACTTCCCGATCCTCTACGGTTCCGGCCGTAACGGCTGGATGAACTATTCGCCTGAGGGTCCGAAGGAAGAAGGCCTCGGCCCGCTTCTCGATCTGGTCGTCAAGCATGTTCCCGAGCCGACCGTCGGCGAAGGTCCGTTCCGCATGATCGGCACGATCCTGGAAGCCAATCCTTTCCTCGGCCGCATCATCACTGGCCGCATCCATTCCGGCTCGATCAAGCCGAACCAGGCCGTCAAGGTTCTGGGCGCCGACGGCAACCTCATCGAAACCGGCCGTATCTCCAAGATCCTCGCCTTCCGTGGCATCGAGCGCCAGCCGATCGAAGAAGCGCAGGCAGGTGACATCGTCGCCATCGCCGGCCTTTCCAAGGGCACGGTCGCCGATACCTTCTGCGATCCGCAGGTCAGCGAGCCGCTGGTCGCGCAGCCGATCGACCCGCCGACCGTCACCATGTCCTTCATCGTCAACGATAGCCCCTATGCAGGCACCGAAGGCGACAAGGTCACCTCGCGCGTCATCCGCGACCGCCTCTTCAAGGAAGCCGAAGGCAACGTTGCGCTGAAGATCGAAGAAGCTGAAGGCAAGGATTCGTTCTACGTGTCCGGCCGCGGCGAATTGCAGCTCGCAGTCCTCATCGAAACCATGCGCCGCGAAGGCTTCGAGCTTGCCGTGTCGCGTCCGCGCGTCGTCATGCACAAGGATGAGAGCGGCCAGCTGCTCGAGCCGATCGAAGAAGTCGTCATCGACGTCGATGAAGAGCATTCCGGTATCGTCGTGCAGAAGATGTCCGAGCGTAAGGCTGAAATGTCCGAGCTGCGTCCTTCGGGCGGCAACCGCGTTCGGCTCGTCTTCCTGGCGCCGACGCGCGGCCTCATCGGCTATCAGTCGGAACTTCTGACCGACACGCGCGGCACGGCCGTCATGAACCGTCTGTTCCATGACTACCAGCCGTACAAGGGCGAGATCGGCGGCCGTGTTAACGGCGTTCTGCTTGCCAACGAAGCCGGCGAAGCCGTGGCTTACGCCCTGTTCAACCTCGAAGACCGCGGCCCGATGATCATCGACGCCGGCGAGAAGGTCTATGCCGGCATGATCATCGGCATTCACTCGCGCGACAACGATCTCGAAGTCAACGTTCTGAAGGGCAAGAAGCTCACCAACATCCGCGCTGCAGGCAAGGATGAAGCCGTGAAGCTGACGCCGCCGATCCGCATGACGCTCGACCGTGCGCTTTCCTGGATTCAGGACGACGAGCTGGTGGAAGTGACGCCGAAGTCGATCCGCCTCCGCAAGATGTATCTCGATCCGAACGAGCGCAAGCGTTACGAGAAGGCCCGTCTGGCCTGATCATCCTAACCGAGCGATGCATTCGACCCCGGCCTTTGTGCCGGGGTTTTTAATTGCATGTTCGGTTTTTGAGCCCTTGTCCAAAAGGTTAAAAAGTCGTTAATTTTTGTTAATGATCCACGGATAAAGCCTGTGGGCAAGTCCGCCATCTTTATGAATGAGGATGGTTAATTTGCGTTGGTAAGATCAGAGTAGACGTTATGAAGACGTTGTCGATTGATGTTCGGCGGGCAGAACCCGATGATGCCCGGGCCATTTCGGAGGTGCACCGCCAATCCTGGCAGTACACCTATGCCGGCGTCATTCCCCATCGTGCCCTCGGCCAGATGATCGAGCGTCGCGGCGAAGCCTGGTGGCGCAAGGCGACCAGTGGTCCGGCAACGCTGCTGGTTCTGGATGTTGCAGGCGAGATCGCGGGCTATGCCACGCTCGGCCTCAATCGCGCCCGCGCGCTGCCGCAGGAAGGCGAGATCTACGAACTCTACCTGCGTCCGCAATATCAGGGCCTCGGCCTCGGGCGCATGCTCTTCGGCGAGGCTCGTCGGCTGTTGAAGTCGCTCGGCTGCAAGGGACTGGTCGTCTGGTGCCTTGAGGAGAACGAGAATGCCTACCGCTTCTATCGCGGGCAGGGCGGCGCGGATTTTTGCGAGGGCATCGAAACCTTCGATCACAGGCAGCTGCGCAAGATCGGCTTCGTCTGGCCCTGAGCGGTGCTGTCGCGTTCTAAATCTGCTGTATGATTCCATCCCTAAATCGATTCCGATTTCGGGAATCATGCAGTAAATCCGCCTGTTTCCCGATGCGTTGTTGCGTTGCGGGATGAATCCTATTATTTGGCTGGCGGCAACCATCCTTATCTAGGGGACAAGCATGCGTATCGACGCGATTTCCATTGGCAAGAACCCGCCCGAAGACGTCAACGTCATCGTTGAAGTGCCGGTCGGCGGTCATCCGATCAAGTACGAAATGGACAAGGAGGCCGGCACGCTGGTCGTCGACCGTTTCCTCTACACGCCGATGACCTATCCGGGCAATTACGGCTTTGTCCCGCACACGCTCTCCGAAGACGGCGACCCGATCGACGTTCTGATCGCCAGCACCCGTCCGCTGGTCCCGGGCTGCGTCATCAATGTTCGCCCGATCGGCGTGCTGAAGATGGAAGACAATTCCGGCAAGGACGAGAAGATCATTGCCGTTCCCTCGCCGAAGCTGACGCTGCGCTACGAAAAGGTCAAGGAATATACCGACCTGCCGGAGATCACGCTGAAGCAGATCGAGCACTTCTTCGAGCACTACAAGGATCTCGAGCCCGGCAAGTGGGTGAAGATCTTTGGCTGGGGCGGCTCCAAGGAAGCCGGCGAACTGATCATCGAAGCCATCGCCCGCGCCAAGAAGGAAAAGGCCTGATCAGCCTTTCGTAATAAGGTTTAATTTCTCCATCAAATCCTCCGGCTCGCCCTCGATCCGGAGGATTTTTTTGCGCGCCGTGTCGCCGCTGATGATGCTAAGCGTGGATTTGGGAAGGCCGAGGCTTTTTGAAAGCAGGGCGATCAGGGCCTTATTGGCCTTGCCCTTTTCTGGCGCCACTGAAACACGCGCCTTCAGATAGCATTCGCCGTCGCTTACGGTTTCGAGCCCGTCGATCGCGTCACGCCCGCCATTGGGCGTGAGCCGTACGGAAAGCCTGACGTGATCCGGAAAGGCCTGCCAGGCCTTGTTCACCGCAGGAACATGGGGACGATCGAATTCCACATCAGCGAGCGGATGAAGAAGATGATCAAGAGCAGGATGACCGGCGAAATGTCGATGCCGCCGAGATCCGGCAGGATGCGGCGGATCGGCCGCAGGGCAGGTTCCGTGACCGCATAAAGGAAGTTGCCGACGGAGCTGACGAATTGATTGCTCGAATTGATGACGTTGAAAGCATAGAGCCAGGAAAAGATGGCGCTGGCGATCAATATCCAGGTATAAAGATTCAAAGCCAGATCAATGGTTTGAAATAAGGCGAGCATGTCCGTCTCCAATTCGCGGTTGACAGACATGTAGACATTGGCGACTAAACGGGCAAGTCCCATGCTCCGAAGCATGTTGAATCATGTCTAAAAGGCCAGCCTTGGCGCCAGCGGCCCCATCGGAAAGTCTCGTCCCATGTCGTTCTCTGCCAGCGGAGACCGGTTTGCCGCCTTCAGGCACATTGCCTATGCCTATTTCTTCTTCGCGCGGTTTTTGACGGCCTTTGCCACGCAGGTCGTCAGCGTCTCCGTCGGCTGGCAGATGTATGAGCACACCGGCCAGCCGATCTATCTCGGTCTGATCGGTCTGGTGCAGTTCCTGCCGTCGCTGCTGCTGATCCTGGTGACGGGCACGGCTGCGGACCGTTACAACAGGCGCCTGATTTCCGCGATCTGCATTTTCGTCGGCACTCTCTGCACCGCTGCGCTGCTGTTTCTGACCATATCGGGCACCTTCGCGCCGCTGCCGGTATTTCTGATCCTCACGGTCTTCGGCATCGAGCGCGCCTTCATGACACCGGCCATGCAATCGCTGGCGCCCAACCTGATCCCGCCCGAGGATCTGACGAATGCCATCACCTGGAACTCGATGTCGTGGGATGCCGCCGCCATCCTTGGCCCCGTGGCCGGTGGCCTGCTTTACGGCATCGGTGCCAATGTCGCCTATTCCGTGGCCGTGTTTTTCTTTGCGGCCGGTTCGGTGCTGACCTTCCTGATCCCCAAGCCACAGCAGCGCACCGCGCATGAGCGGCGTAGCCTTAACGAGATGCTTGCCGGTTTCCGTTTCATCTGGTCGGAAAAAGTGGTGCTGGGTGCCGTCTCGCTCGATCTTTTCGCCGTGCTGCTCGGCGGCGCGGTCGCGCTGATGCCGATCTATGCGCGCGATATCCTGACACTTGGGCCCTGGGGCCTCGGCATGCTGCGCGCTGCGCCAAGCTTCGGCGCAATCGCCATGGGCCTGTTTCTGGCGACTTATCCTATCCGGAACCGCGCCGGCATCTGCATGTTTGCCGGGGTTGCCATGTTTGGCATGGGCACGCTGGTCTTCGGCATCTCGCAGACGCCGTGGCTGTCGATAGCGGCTCTCGCCGTCATGGGCGCTTCCGACCTGATTTCCGTCTATGTGCGCGAAACCCTCATCACGCTTTGGACGCCGGATCATGTCCGTGGCCGCGTCAATGCCGTCAACATGGTCTTCGTCGGCGCGTCGAACGAGCTTGGCGAATTCCGCGCCGGCACCATGGCACATTATTTCGGCGCGATCCCCGCCGTCGTCATCGGAGGTTTGGGCACGCTTACAGTTGCCATCCTCTGGGCGACGGGTTTCCCGCAGCTTCGCAGGATCGACAGTCTTAACGCACCGGATCGCAACGGCGAGCCGCAGGCGGTTTGAGGAGTGCGTAATGGCGAGGTTGCCGGATCGATACAATTCGTTTTCGGCGCTTCGCGAACGTGAGACCGAAGGCGTCGATTATCGCGTCCGCGTGGAGAGCCGATCATCACCCGTCGCGGTTATCGCTCCGCATGCCGGCTTCATCGAACCTGCCACATCCGAGATAGCGCTGGCGATCGCGAATGGGAGGTTTTCGCTTTACCGCTTCGAAGGGCTCGATCCGGCGCGGCTCCATCATGAGTTGCACGTCACTTCCGAAAATTTCGATGAGCCGATTGCAAACGATATGGTTGCCAATTCAGCGATCGTCATCGCCATTCATGGTCGGGCGGACCGGGAGGATCCGGAGTCAAGCTGGATCGGCGGGCTGGACACATCGCTCCGCAACCTGATCGTAGAGGCGCTTCGCCGCGACGGATTTGCTGCCGTTGCGAGAAAGAAGGGGGAGGCGCTCGCGGGAGCTTCGGCCGGCAATATCTGCAATCGCGGCCAGAGGCAGGTTGGGGTGCAGCTTGAGATTCCGAGAGGCGTCAGGGATGCCCTTATGGCCGATGCGGAGAAGCTCCAGCAATATGCGTCTGCCATCCGTGGGGCGATCGATGAATTCGGCCGCGTGCTTTCGTCAGGCGAAGACCTTTAGGCCGCCATCGCCTGCTTGCCCTCGAAAACGAGATTGAGGAATTCTGACAGCCAGGCCTTCAGCGCCGCGTCGAAGATCATGCGGCCTTCGAGATGCTCGCGGCCCTGCTGGGCGTTCGGCATGCAGAAGCGATGTTCGCCATGCACGACCCAGCGCTGCATCATGGCGCGGGTGAGCTCGGCATGGAATTGCAAGCCCCAGGCATTGGCGCCGTAGCGATAAGCCTGATTGGGGTAGGTCTCCGCCGTTGCCAGGAGGTCGGCGCCGTGCGGCAGCTCGAAGCCCTCGCGATGGAAATGGTAGACCATCTGCGGCCAGCGCATCAGCAGGCGCCCCTTTTCCGTCGGCTGCAACGGATACCAGCCGATCTCGGTCTTGCCGTCATCGCGCGCCTTCACCTTGGCGCCGAGATGGCGGGCGAGCAGCTGCGCGCCGAGGCAGATGCCGAGATAGGGGCGGTTTTCCTTAAGCGGTACCTTCAGCCAGTCGGTCTCGGCCTTGATGAAGTCGTCGGGGTCGTTGGCGCTCATCGGGCCGCCGAAGACCACGGCGCCGGCATGAGCCTCCAGTGTCGAGGGCAGGGGGTCGCCGAGGACCGGGCGGCGTATATCGAGATCGAAGCCCTTCTCCAGCAGCATCTGGCCGACGCGGCCCGGGCTGGAGCGCTCCTGATGCAGGACGATCAATATCGGGCGCCCGGCGCTCTTCGGCGCTTCAATCATCATTGCCCGTCTCCACCCTGAAACCGGGCGCGCGTGCAGCGGCTTCCTGGCGTTTCATGATGCGCTCGCGATCGGAGATGCCCATGAGGTCGGCGATCCGCCAGATGGCATGATCTTCCATCTCGCTGCGCTCGCCGTCGGCATAGACGATATCCCAGAGGATGCCGAGCAGTTCGAGCCGCTGCGAGCTGTCAAGATGGCGCTTCAGGTCCGAGGTGAAGCGATAATAGTCGACCGCTTCGCTTTCCGCTTCCTCGCCGGCCGCGATCAGCTGATCGAGCTTGCGGCCATCAAGCCCATATTGTTCCTTCAACAGCTTGCGCAGCCGCTTCTTCTCGCTGTTCTCGATCTTGCCGTCCGCCTCCATCACCTGGATGCAGAGAGCCGCCACGGCGACACGCGGGTCGTCGGGGGCGAAGCCGGATCTGGGATGGTCTTGGGTCAGGTTATGAAGGAATTCCTGAAAGCGTTCGAACATGCGTCTCCATTCTCAAAACGGGCCGAGCAGGGTTCTTGGGGCACCATGCTCCATCTTTTTGTCTTCCCGAATTCCAGACGCAAATCCGCTGCGCGCTTTTGCCGGAATTGCTTTAAAACAATTTGAGCCGTGTCTTGGGTTCCGGTTCAAGTTTATGATCTTTCACGCCCGGGTCATCAGGCGCGCCACCGAAGAAGGGCCGGGGCTCCGCATCCTGCTGCACCGGTTTTGGTGCTGCGTCGGGTGCGTTCGGCGCCGACTTTTCAACGGCGGGTTCCAACTCCATGACATAGGCATCGCTGGCTGGCGATGCAACTTTTGGTGAATTCGGCGTCTCCGCTGCGGTTGCGCGAGCCGTCTCGCGCACCGGCGGCAACGACTTCAGCGCCGCATCGACGGAGACCGTCGAACCCTCTTCGACCGGACCTTCGATCTGGCCGAACGGCGCCTTCCATTCGAAGGCGTCGAGGCGGCCGGTGACCGGCGACAGCGGCAGCCATTTTTCCGAGACGAAACCATCGGCGACCCAGGCCGGATCGCGCGGGGCGCGCAGCGCCTGCGCCATCCAATGGCGAATACGGCCCTGATCGCCGGTTTCGGCCTCTTCGATATCGGCGAGAAGCAGGAAGGCACCTTCGCGCGCATTGATCCGTGCGGCGGCTCCGGCCTTGGCGCGAGCCTTGCCAAAATCGCCCGCGTCCATCGCCGCCTTTGCGGTCAACAGCAGGGCTTCGACATTGTTCGGGCGGATCGCCTCCAGCCGTTCGGCGCGTTTCAGGCGATCAAGAACGGAATCGCCGCTGCGGGCTCGTACATAGGCTCTGCCGATTTCGGGATGCGGCTGCGCTTTCCAGACCTGCTCGAGGATGGAGGCAGCCTTGCGCACCTTGTCTTCACGGAACAGGGCCTTGGCGGCGATCAGCGCTGCGGGCACGAAATCGTCCACGAGCTTCAGTGCCGCCAGCGCATCGTCACGCGCGCCGACGGGATCGCTTTCCAATTTCTCGTCGGCTCGCGCCGTCAGCAGGACGGCGCGTTGACGGTTGGCCGTGGCCTTGTCGACGACATGGGCAACCTTCTGCTGGTCGAGCAGCTTGATGGCATCGTCCCAGCGGCCGGCTTGGCTGCGATATTCCAGCGTCGCCTGTGCCGCCCAGGGCAGGTAGGGCGCCTGGTCGGCCGCCTTCTCGGCATATTGCCGCGCCGCTTCATGCGCCCCGAGGCGCTTGGCTTCGAGATAGAGGCCGCGCAGGCCGAGTTCGCGCGTTTCCGGATCATTGGCCATCTGCTCGAATTTTTGACGGGCCTCGTCATGTTTGCCTTCGATCAAGGCGGCCTGAGCCTCAAGCAGGTTTATGAGCGGCTCCTGATCGGCGCGGATGAGGCCACGGGTGCGGGCCGCCATCTTGCGGGCGAGCAAGGCATTGCCCGCGCCGGCGGCGATGAGGCCTGTTGAGAGCGCCTGATAGCCGCGGTCACGCTTGCGGGCGCGGAAATAGCGGGTGACGGAGTGCGGCGACGTCCAGATCAGCCGCACGAACCACCAGACGATCATCACGGCGGCCACGATCGCAATCAGGATCGCGGCGGCGACGATCAGCTTCGTCTGGTAAAGCTGACCTTCCCAGACCAGCGAGAGATCGCCGGGACGATCCGCGAGCCAGGAGAAACCATAGCCGAGAGCCAGGACGAGAATGGCGAAGATAAGCAGTCTGATCATTGCTATACTCCGTCCTTAATTCTGTTTCCCGGTATTGGCGATCGCCTTCGACAAGGCATCGCTTACCAGATCCTCGACGCGGATGCGGGCCTCGAGCGATTGCTTGAAGGCGGCCGATGCGGATTTCGCGGCATCGGGCAGGCTGTTCCACTCGGTCACGGCGCCTGGAAGGTCGCCATTCCTGACCTTGTCCTCGAAGCGGGCGGCGATGGCATCGATGCTGTCGCCAGGGACATTGCCGACGGGGCGGACCTGCACCAGCGACTTGGCGCCGGATACCAGGCGGCTGCTCCAGCTCTGGTTCGGATCATCGGTCTGCGCCGTTGCGACGATTGCCGTTGCGACATTCGAAACCTGGCGGATCAGGTCGGCGCGGGAGGGAACGCCTGTTTGGGCGAAGTTCTTGAGATCGGCGACGGCCGGATCGTCCGGCGCGACATTGGCGAAGGTGTCGAGCTCAGGCTGGAAGGGGCCGCCGCGGTCGATAGCCGCCTTCAACGCCGCCGCCGCGATGGCGCGGGCGACAGCGCTCTCCTGGCTCGGTCCGCTCAGCTTCTTTTCGGCATCGTCAAGGCGCTTGCTGACTTCGGCATCGGAGGTAGCCTGCGTCTGGGTCGCCTTGCTGAGATCCGTTTTCAGCTGCTCAACCTCGCTGGTGAGCGAAGCGATCTTCTGATCGGAAGCGGCATTTGTCGCGCTCGATCCTCCGGCCGAGGCGCCATTGGCTGCATTCGTCTCGAGTGCGGCGACGCGGGCCGCAAGCGTCTCGTCCGGCTTGGCTGCGGGCACTGCGGCTAGCTTGGCGACGCTCTGCTTGAGGCCGTCGATCTCGGCATTCAAGGCGGTAATAGCAGCGGAATTGTCCTTGCCGGCACGGCCGCCGGGCAGCACGCCCGCATATTGCAAGGCGCCGGCGCCGACGAGCGCAATCAAGCCGCCGCCGATGCCCGCCGCGATAAGGCCGGAGGTCGATCCCTCGCGTGGCTGCGGGCGTTCGACATAAGGCGGGGTTTCGGCGCGAGAGGGCGCCGGCTCGGCCTGGTGTTCCGCTGCCTGCGGCTCTTCGACCGCAGCCGTTGCGGCCGGCTCGTGGGGGTCCTCGCGAAGCAGCTCCTTCTCCGCCTCGAGCGGCATTTCCACTTCATTGGCGGAGGAGCCGCCAAGCTCGCCATGGCTGCGCTCGGTCAAATCTTCGGGAGCTGCGTCCTGCGCAGTCTTTTCGGCTTCCAGATCGATCGTGACCGGTTCGTCGTTGGGCTTCGAATGGTTAGGCGTTTTTCGCGATACCATGAGGTCCTCTTTTCATGCGCTGCAACGAAGTTAGACAGACAAGGCGATTATGAAAAGGCCTTACATCAAAATTGCGGCCTTACGCCGGGATCAGAAGCGCCAGAAGTCGGTCTTCATTCGGCATATCGGCGATATCGACATGGGATTGCAGCGTCTCCGGAACCGCACCCGCCACGGCTTTGCTCAAACAAAGAAACCGCGTTTCGGCAAAAAGCTCCATGTTGTGGCCGACGAATGAAAGGCTGAAAAAGCGCCTGGCGGTTTCGTGGGAATAAAGCAGCACGGCATCCGCGCGAGCGTCGGAAAAAAACCGGCGAAGAGTGACGTCGTCGGGGATGATATCCTGCATTCGGTAGCATTCAACGATCAGGAAAGGCACGTGCCGTTCTGCCAACCCGGCTTCGAAACCGGCCGCGCGCGGAAAGCCTGCGAGATAGAGTAGCGCGCCGTCGTTTAGGCCTGAAGGATGGCTGGCGATCATGGCGGCAAGCTCTGTGCCGCCGCCTTCGGATATGGCGATATCGCTGAATCCGAGATCCGCCGCTTCTTTGGCCGTCGCCTTTCCGACGGCAAAGAGGCGACGACCAAGATGAGGGGTAAGATCGGAACCTAGTAGCGAAAGCGCCCGGATCGCCTCGGCGCTGGTGACGGCGACGGCGCCCTGCGCGGTCAGGAGCGCTCGTCTTGCGTCCTCGACATGATGGACGGGTTCGGCCAGCGGCAGCAGCAGGGGTTCGTGCCCCATTTGCGTCAGCCGTCGCATGGTGCGTTCACCCGAATGCCGAGGGCGGGTGACGACGACGCGCATCCTTTGTCAGGTCCAGTCTTCGAAGAAGGTGCTGCCGGCCTCGGCGCGGATCGCCTGACCGGCATTGATCCCCAGCGCCTCGGCATCGCGCCGGTGGCCTTCGATGGTCGTCGTGTGCACTTGGCGGCCATCCGGGGTGAGGATCATGCCGAAGAAACGCAGATGATCGCCTTCGCAAATTGCGTAGCCGGCTATCGGCGTGCGGCAGGACCCATCGAGTGCTGCCAGGAAAGCGCGTTCGCAGGATACCGCGTCGAAAGTCGGCGCATCATTGACGGCAGCGAGCAGATCGTTCATCCGCGCGTCATCGATGCGGCTTTCGATCGCTATGGCGCCTTGCGCGGGCGCCGGAGGGAATTCATCCGGATCGAGAATGTCGGTGATGACCTCGACCATGCCAAGCCGCTTCAGGCCTGCAAGCGCCAGCAAGGTGGCGTCGGCTTGCCCCTCTTCCAGCTTGCGCAGGCGGGTCTGAACCGAACCGCGGAAGGTAATGACGTTGATATCAGGGCGCAGGCGACGGATCAGCGCCTGGCGGCGGAGCGACGCCGAGCCGACGGTGGCGCCATGCGGCAGCTCGATCAGTTTCGGCGCGGTGCGGCCGATGACCGAATCGCGAATGTCCTCGCGCGGCAGATAAGTTGTGAGCGCCAGGCCCTGGGGCAGCTTCGTCGCCATATCCTTGGCCGAATGCACGGCGAAGTCGAGTTCGCCTGAGGTCAGCTTCTCTTCCAGTTCTTCCGTGAACAGGCCCTTGCCGCCGATTGCCGCGAGCGAGCGGTCGGTGATGCGGTCGCCCTTGGTGGTGAGAACGACGATTTCGAACATCTCCTCCGGAAGGCCATGGGCCGCCATCAGGCGGTCGCGTGCTTCTCGCGCCTGGGCGAGCGCCAGCGGGCTGCCGCGCGTGCCGATCCGGAAAGGTTTTGTTTGCATCCGCTTTGATCCGTTGTTACCGACAGTTCCCGTAACCATATTTCCGCTTTATCGCAATCGACCTGTAGGCAACGAACTTTCTCCATGACATCCGTTCTTCGTATTCTCGGCATCGAAACAAGCTGCGACGAAACCGCTGCAGCCATTGTCGAGCGCCGGGATGACGGCACGCCCACTGTCTGTTCCGATGTCGTCCTCAGCCAGCTGGACGAGCACAGCGCCTATGGCGGCGTCGTGCCGGAAATTGCTGCGCGGGCACACGTCGAAGCGCTCGATACGCTGATCGACGAGGCATTGAAACGCGCCAATGTGTCGCTCTCGGACGTCGATGCCATTGCCGCTACATCCGGACCGGGCCTTATCGGCGGGTTGCTCGTCGGCCTGATGACAGGCAAGGCAATTTCGCGTGCCACCGGCAAGCCACTATACGCCATCAACCATCTGGAAGGCCATGCCCTGACGGCGCGACTGACGGACGGTCTTGCCTTTCCTTACCTCATGCTGCTCGTTTCCGGCGGCCACACCCAGCTGATCCTGGTGCGCGGCGTCGGCCAATATGAGCGCTGGGGCACCACTATCGACGATGCGCTCGGCGAAGCCTTCGACAAGACGGCCAAGCTTCTGGGACTGCCCTATCCCGGCGGCCCTGCTGTGGAGGCAGCCGCCAAAAACGGCGATCCGGACCGCTTCGATCTGCCGCGACCGCTGGTCGGCGAAACGCGCCTCGATTTTTCCTTTTCCGGCCTGAAAACGGCGGTACGACAGGCGGCGATGGCGATTGCGCCTGTTACGCAGCAGGATATCGCCGATATCTGCGCCTCCTTCCAGAAGGCGATCTCGCGCACGCTGAAGGATCGTATCGGCCGCGGCCTGCAGCGCTTCAAGACGGAGTTTCCGAAGACTGAGGAAAAGCCGTCGCTTGTGGTGGCCGGAGGCGTTGCCGCCAATCTCGAGCTGCGCCGCACGCTGCAGGAGCTTTGCGACGCCAATGGTTTCCGCTTCATCGCGCCGCCATTGAGATTGTGTACGGATAATGCCGTCATGATCGCCTGGGCTGGACTGGAACGCATGGCGACGGGGGCCGCACCTGACGATCTCGATGTGCAGCCGCGCTCGCGCTGGCCGTTGGATCAGAAGGCGGAAACTCTGCTCGGACATGGCAAACGAGGAGCGAAAGCATGAGCGGCAATGAGCGGATCGCAGTCATCGGCGCCGGGGCTTTCGGCACGGCGCTTGCCGCCGTCATCGCGCTGACCGGTCGCGCCGATGTGGTGCTCGTCGGACGCAACGCAGGGCTGATGACTGACCTTGCCGCCGACCGCATGCATGATGCCGTCCTGCCCGGCATCGACCTTCCGGATTCGCTGCAGTTTTCGGCCGTGCCGGATGCAATTTCCAATGCCGGCATCGTTCTTTTTGCCATGCCCTCACAGGCGCAGGCCGATGCTGCCCGTCATTATGGCCCTTATCTCGCCAAGGATGCGGTCGTCGTTACGTGCGCGAAAGGTATCGACAAGGTCTCCGGCGATCTGCTGACCGATATGCTGGAGCGGGAGTTGCCGCAGCATGCGATCGCTGTGCTCTCAGGCCCGGGCTTTGCCGCCGACATTGCCAAGGGACTGCCGACGGCCATGGCGATCGCCGCCGCCGACATGACTGTCGCCGAAAGGCTAGCCCAGGCGATTTCCGGCCCGACGTTTCGCCTCTACGCCTCGGATGACCGCATCGGCGTGCAGCTCGGCGGCGCCTTGAAGAATGTTCTCGCGATTGCCTGCGGCATCGTCGAGGGCCGGGGTATAGGCGATTCCGCACGTGCGGCGCTGATCAGCCGTGGTCTTGCCGAGATGTCGCGCTTCGTTGCAGCCAAGGGGGGCAAGGCCGAAACCGTGCGCGGCCTATCGGGTCTTGGCGACCTCGTGCTGACGGCGACCAGCCATCAATCCCGTAATCTCAGGTTCGGTATCGCGCTTGGGCAGGGAGAGACCGTTGATCCAACGCATGGCACGCTGGTCGAGGGCGCCTATGCCGCCTCCATCGCCGCGCGGCTCGCCCACAAACTCGGCGTCGACATGCCGATCACCGACGCGGTGTCCGCCATCATCGACGGCAAGCTCGACATAGCAACGGCCATCGGACAACTGATGACGCGGCCGATCACCACGGAATAGTTTCTGGGGAATAATTTCTGGATATCTGAAGGAGCCAAACAATGCTTTTCGCCTTTGTCTGCAAAGACAAGCCCGGTCACCTGAATGTTCGCATGGAGACGCGCCCGGCGCATCTGGAGCATCTGAACAAGCTCAATGCTGAAGGCACGTTGAAGATGGCCGGTCCGTTCCTGGATGCGGACGGCAAGCCGAACGGTAGTCTCGTTGTCGTCAAGGCCGAGAACGCCGAGGCTGCCAAGGCGATTGCCGATGCCGATCCCTATACGAAGGCCGGTCTGTTCGAGAGCGTTGAGATCAAGCCGTTCAACTGGGTCTTCAACAATCCGGAGGCATGAGAGATGGCGCACTGGCTTTATAAATCCGAGCCGTCCTCCTGGTCCTGGCAGCAGCAGAAGGATGCCGGCGAAAAGGGAACGGAATGGACCGGCGTGCGCAACTATCTCGCCCGCAACAACATGCGGGCCATGCAGATCGGCGACAAGGGTTTCTTCTATCACTCCAATGACGGGCTGGAGGTCGTCGGCATCGTCGAGGTCTGCGCGCTGGCGCATCCGGATTCGACCGCCAAGGACGATCCGCGCTGGGAATGTGTCGACATCCGCGCCGTTCGCGATATGCCGAATCCGGTGACCCTCAAGGACATCAAGGCCAATCCGAAGCTTTCGCAGATGGCGCTCGTCACCTCCATGCGGCTTTCGGTGCAGCCGGTGACGGATGATGAATGGCTCGAAGTCTGCCGCATGGGCGGTCTGGACAATCCGCCGGTCTGATCCGGCCTTGTTCGGTAGGTGGGAGATTCATTGAAAACCGATCCGGAAAGCTTCATCCGTGCCAATACCAGCCTCATGGCGTCGCCGCATGTGCCGGAAATCCGGCTGCACCTGGCAAGCGAGGCGCATGAATTGTGGTTGAAGACGGAAGAAGAGCTGGAAGAGATCGGCCTGCCGCCGCCGTTCTGGGCCTTTGCCTGGGCGGGCGGGCAGGGTCTGGCGCGCTATATCCTCGATCATCCGGAGATCGTCGCCGGCAAAACCGTGCTGGATTTTGCCACCGGCTCCGGGCTCGTCGCGATTGCGGCGAAGCGTGCGGGCGCGGCTCTTGTGCTTGCCGTCGATATCGATCCAGGGCACGGCGATCCGGCTCAATGCCGTTGAAAATGGCGTCACCGTCGATTTCTCTAGCGATGACATTATCGGGCAGGCCGTGGATGCGGGCGTCATTCTTGCCGGCGATGTCTTCTATGATCGCGATTTTGCCGCGAGTCTCGTTCCCTGGCTAAGACGCTTGGCGGGCGAGGGGAGGACGGTTCTCGTCGGCGATCCCGGCAGGGCCTATCTTCCGAAGGATCGCCTGGAAGTGCAGGCCACCTATCAAGTGCCGGTGACGCGGGCGCTCGAGGACAGCGAGATCAAGAAGACGACGGTCTGGCGATTTCTCGCCGATTGAGAAAGGTCAGTGCCTGATGACGCAGACGCCTGCTTCATACGAGCAGGGATTGCCGGCATAGCGGACATCGATGACCTTCACCTTCGGCCTCAACTGCACTGTGGCAGGTGGAGCATAGGGATTGTAGCCGCCATAGCCGATAACATAGGTGCCGCCATCAGCCCGATAGACATCGGCCGAGCCGGCATAGCTGCCGGCGTTTGCGGCGTCACGCCGTTCCATGATGACGATCCGGGCAGGTTGCTGCTCGCGACCCTGGGGCTTCGATATCTGGTTCAGGCGTACAAGGCCGGAGCGATCGTGATGATGCCAGTGGCGGTAGTCGCCCGCCGATGCCGGGGCGAAGGAAAGGGTGGCTGCCGCCAAAACGAGCGCTGCTGCCTTGAAAAGATGCGGCTTCATGATTCGACTCGCTTCGATCGGTTAATGAAATCTTAACGGCAGATTGCCTCAAGAGCCGCGCGAAGTCCACGTCAGGGTTGCCGAAATGGTAAACGGCCCGGAATGGGAAGCCCGTCATTGCATGCTCGCTAAAGTGCAGCTCGATCCGAATCGATTAAATTCGATGCAGGCATCAATTGTGCTTGTGGATGGGCGTCTCTGTGATTATTGGTCGCAATGATGCAACGCACACTGCACGTCTCTGCGCGCGCGTTGCCCCGGATAACCGGGTTCTAAGCGTATCGTAACGCCGCGAGGTTCTGATGGCGAACGTCACACAAAACCGGCCTCTGTCGCCGCATCTGCAAATCTACAAACCCATTCCCACCATGGTTATGTCGATCCTCCACCGCATCACCGGGGGCGCGCTCTATTTCGGCACGCTGCTGGTCGCCTGGTGGCTGATCGCCGCGGCGACCGGTCAGGGCTATTTCGATCTGGTCAACTGGATCATGGGCACGATCATCGGCCGCATCATCCTGTTCGGCTACACGTGGGCTCTGCTGCACCATTTGATCGGCGGCCTGCGCCACTTCGTGTGGGATCTCGGACATGGTTTCGATCCCGCCGTCTCGACGAAGATGGCCAAGTTCACGCTCATCGCCTCGATCTGTCTGACCGCGCTGGTCTGGATCATCGGCATCGCCATCCGCCTGGGTTGATTGGCATGATCGCTCCCGGAGGCGCTCAGGCGCCTTTCGGGATCATGCTTTAAAGGATATTTCTCATGGATATGCGCACTCCTCTGGGCAAAGTCCGCGGTCTCGGTTCCGCCAAGGAAGGCACGGATCATTTCTGGCGCCAGCGCCTGACCGCCGTTGCCAACGTTCCCCTCTTTCTCTTCTTCGTCATCTTCCTGATCATCTATGCCGGCGCGCCCTATGCGGAAGTCGTGCACGCGATCTCGAACCCGATCGTTGCCGTGATCTTCGGCCTGATGGTGATCTCCGGCGTCATTCACATGAAGCTCGGCATGCAGGTCATCATCGAGGACTATGTCCACGGCGAATTCGGCAAGATCGTTCTTCTCATGCTCAACACGTTCTTCGCGGTCGTCGTGGCGGGGCTCTGTCTCTTCGCCATTCTGAAGATCGCGTTCGTAGGATAATTGCATCATGGCACCGAACTCATCTGCTCAGAATGGGGCTGCCCAGAACGGGAAAGCCTATAAATACATCGATCACTCCTATGATGTGATCGTCGTCGGCGCCGGCGGCGCCGGCCTGCGCGCCACGCTCGGCATGGCCGAACAGGGTTTCCGCACCGCCTGCATCACCAAGGTCTTCCCGACGCGCTCGCATACCGTCGCGGCGCAGGGCGGCATTGCCGCCTCACTGCAGAACATGACGCCGGACAGCTGGCAGTGGCACCTCTACGATACCGTCAAGGGCTCCGACTGGCTCGGCGACGTCGACGCCATGCAGTATATGGTCATGGAAGCGCCGAAGGCCGTTTACGAGCTTGAGCATTACGGCGTGCCCTTCTCGCGCAATGAAGAAGGCAAGATCTACCAGCGCCCGTTCGGCGGCCACATGCAGAATTTCGGCGAGGGACCGCCGGTGCAGCGCACCTGTGCCGCCGCCGACCGTACGGGCCACGCCATCCTGCACACGCTCTACGGCCAGTCGCTGCGCAATAACGCCGAATTCTTCATCGAGTATTTCGCGCTCGACCTTATCATGTCCGACGATGGCAGCCGCTGCACCGGCGTTGTCGCCTGGTGCCTGGATGACGGCACGATCCATCGCTTCGCCGCCAAGATGGTGGTGCTGGCGACCGGCGGCTACGGCCGCGCCTATTTCTCGGCCACGTCTGCCCATACCTGCACCGGCGACGGCGGCGGTATGGTGGCTCGCGCCGGCCTGCCGCTGCAGGATATGGAGTTCGTGCAGTTCCATCCGACCGGCATCTACGGTTCGGGCTGCCTCATCACCGAAGGTGCGCGCGGCGAAGGCGGCTATCTGGTCAATTCCGAGGGCGAGCGCTTCATGGAGCGCTATGCTCCTTCGGCGAAGGACCTTGCCTCGCGTGACGTCGTTTCGCGCTGCATGACGCTTGAGATCCGTGAGGGTCGCGGCGTCGGCAAGAACAAGGATCACATCTTCCTGCATCTCGACCACCTTGATCCGGCCGTGCTGCATGAGCGCCTCCCGGGCATTTCCGAAAGTGCCCGCATCTTCGCCGGCGTCGATGTGACCCGTGACCCGATCCCCGTCCTGCCGACCGTTCACTACAACATGGGCGGGATTCCCACGAACTATTGGGGTGAGGTGCTGAATGCTGACAGCAACAATCCCGAGCGCGTGCTGCCGGGCCTGATGGCCGTCGGCGAAGCCGGCTGCGCGTCGGTGCATGGTGCCAATCGCCTCGGCTCGAACTCACTGATCGACCTTGTGGTCTTCGGCCGCGCCGCCGCCATCCGCGCCGGCCAGGTCATCGACCGCGTCGGCCCGGTTCCTCCGGTCAACGTTGCGGCCTGCGACAAGATCATGGAGCGCTTCGATCGCCTGCGCCATGCCAGCGGCTCGACGCCGACGGCAGCGCTGCGCGAAAAGATGCAGCGCGCCATGCAGGAAGATGCGGCCGTGTTCCGCACCCAGGAATCGCTGGAATCCGGCTGCCGCCGTCTTTCGGAAATCTGGGGTGAAATGGCCGACATCAAGGTCACCGACCGTTCGCTGATCTGGAATTCCGACCTCGTCGAGACGCTGGAACTGCACAATCTGATGGCCAACGCCATTACGACGATCTACGGCGCCGAGGCCCGCAAGGAAAGCCGCGGCTCGCATGCTCGCGAAGACTATACCGAGGGCAAGTTCGCCGGCCGCGACGACGAAAACTGGCGCAAGCATACGCTTGCCTGGGTTAACGAGGCAGGCGACGTGAAGCTCGACTATCGTCCGGTTCACACCGACCTGATCGCCGAAGGCATCGATCCGCACAAGATCGAGCCGAAGGCACGCGTGTACTGATCTGAGAGGAACTGACCATGGTTGAACTCGCTCTCCCCAAGAACTCTCAGATGCGCGAAGGCAAGGTCTGGCCGAAGCCGGTCGGTGCCAAGAACACGCGCGAATTCCGCGTCTATCGCTGGAGCCCCGATGACGGCCAGAACCCGAGCATCGATACCTACTATATCGATGTCGACGATTGCGGCCCGATGGTGCTCGATGGTCTGCTCTACATCAAGAACAACATCGACCCGACGCTGACATTGCGCCGCTCCTGCCGCGAAGGCATTTGCGGCTCCTGCGCGATGAACATCGACGGCACCAACACGCTCGCCTGCACCAAGGGTCTGGACGAGATCAAGGGCACGGTGAAGGTCTATCCGCTGCCGCACATGCCCGTCGTCAAGGACCTCGTGCCGGATCTGACGAACTTTTACGCACAGCATCGCTCGATCGAACCCTGGCTGAAGACGGTATCGCCGCCGCCCGCCAAGGAATGGAAGCAGAGCCATGAGGACCGCCTGAAGCTCGATGGCCTTTACGAGTGCATCCTGTGCGCCTGCTGCTCGACCTCCTGTCCGAGCTATTGGTGGAACGGCGACCGTTACCTCGGTCCGGCCGTTCTGCTGCAGGCCTATCGTTGGCTGATCGATTCCAGAGACGAAGCCAAGGGCGAGCGTCTCGACAATCTCGAGGATCCGTTCCGCCTCTATCGCTGCCACACGATCATGAACTGCGCCCAGACCTGCCCGAAGGGTCTGAACCCGGCCAAGGCGATCGCCGAAATCAAGAAGATGATGGTCGAGCGGCGGGTCTGACCCGCCGTCACCCATTCGCCGGCTTCGGGCGACGAGGATGATGTTTGCATGACGATGGAAGACTTTGCGCCGGAGGCTGTGGCCGAAATTCGTTCACGGCTTGCTTCGGTCAAGGCCGAGGGTATTCGGATCGGCTTTGCCATCGAAAGCGGCAGCCGTGCATGGGGTTTTCCCTCGCCTGACAGCGATTACGATTGCCGCTTCGTCTATGTCAGGCCGAAGCGACATCATCTGACCTTGTTCCCGCATCGCGATGTCATCGAATTTCCGATCGTCGGTGATATTGATACCGGTGGGTGGGACCTGCGTAAGGCTCTCCTGCTGGCGCTCAAGGGTAACGCTGTCCTCGTCGAATGGTTGAAGTCGCCGATCGTCTATGAGGAGGAGGCCGGCTTTCGTAGCCGTCTCGGTACTTTGCTTGATGTGATCATGGTGCCGGAGAAGGTTGCTCGGCACTATATTGGGCTTATGAAGCAGCATCAGCCCGATGATGAGGCTGCGCCCATCCGTCTGAAGAAGCTGCTCTATTCCATCCGTCCGGCGATAGCGCTGGAATGGATGCGGCAAACGGACTTTGCCAAGTTGCCGCCGATGAACATGCTCGAATGTTTGGCGGATATCGATATCGCCGAAGACATTCGGACCAGCATTATGCAATTGGTGGCAGTCAAGAAAGAGACGCGTGAAATGGGAGAAGGCGTGCCGCCATCGCCCATCACGGCGTTTTTATCAGCCTCGCTCGTACGCTATTCCAACTTCTCAGGCGTGTTCCAGGAAGAGCAAGCACGCGACAAAAGCATGCAGGAATTTGCCGACCGCTTCTATCGAGATGAGGTTCGGCGGGCGACGCCTTGAAACCACCCGATTCTTGTTCAGCTATCGCCTACGACAATTTGTAGCGGTATCGACTTGATTAACCAAAGTGAAATACGATAATTCGGACATCATTAAATATCACTTTGCAGATGTCAGCGGTGGACAATCATTTAGGAGTGTGATGATGCAGTTTAGATATGCAGTGACGGCTGCGGCGATTGGTCTGTCGCTTGCCGGTTGCCAGCGCACGGCATACAACAACGACAGTTATTCTTCTCCGCCGCCACTGCAGGCCCAGCCTGTTCCTTCCGTACAATCCAGCCAGCTTCCGCCCGCAGGCGCCGGCAACGGTTCGCAGTTCCCGGCCGCTCCTGCGAGCGCGCCGAATGCAGCCAATCCAGCACAGCAGCAGGCGATGGCGGCGTCCGCCATGGATGTCACGAAGGAATCGATGGTCGGCAGCTGGAAGGTCAGCAACGGCGGATCGAGCTGCGACATGTTCCTGACGCTGACGAACCTCGGCAGCGGCTCGCGTGGTGGCACGCGTGGTTGCGCTGGCGAGCTGACCTCGATGGGGTCGTGGGAGGTTTCCGGCAAGCAGGTCCTGTTGAAGAATCGTGACGGCTCGACGATCGGTACGGTCTACAAGACTGCCGCTTCGCGCTTTGACGGTTCGACCGCCTCCGGTCAACCGCTCAGCCTCAGCCGATAAGCTTATTTGAAAGGGGTGGCATCCTCTGGATGCGCCCCATTTGCACAGGCGGATATTTCCCCATGCAGCCCATGCCAGATTACTCGATCAGCGTCTGCGAACAGCTGAAGGCGCTGACGGCGTCCGGATCCCTTCAGGTGGATTCGGCGCAGATGGATGTGGCAAAAAAGCTGGACCGCGTGCTTGCCGATCTCAAGCGGAAACGGCCCGCGGCAAAGTCCAGCGCGCTGGGGTGGATGTTTGCCGCGCGCAAGAAATCGGCCGAGACGATCAAGGGCCTCTATATTCACGGCAGCGTCGGCCGCGGCAAGACCATGTTGATGGACATGTTCTTCGCAATGGCGCCCTGCCCGAAAAAGCGCCGGGCGCATTTTTTCGAGTTCATGAACGATGTGCACAACCGGATTGCGGCGCAGCGGCTGAAATTCAAGAACGGCGAGACAAAGCAGAGCGACCCCATACCGCCAGTTGCCGCCGATCTCTACGCCGAAGCCGAATTGCTGTGCTTCGATGAATTCACGGTCACTGATATTGCCGACGCGATGATCCTCTCGCGGCTGTTTTCCGAGCTGTTTTCGCTCGGCTGCGTGCTGATCGCCACCTCGAATGTCGAGCCGGACAATCTCTATCGTGACGGGCTCAATCGTGGCCTTTTCCTGCCCTTCATCGATCTCTTGAAGAAGCATGTCGATATCGTGACGCTGGATTCGCCGACCGATTACCGCATGGAGAAGCTGAACAGCCAGCCGGTCTATCTCACTCCGCTTGACCAGCGCACCGACATGGCGATGGACGCCTCCTGGATGCAGGGGCTGCATGGACGCAAGGCACAGCCGACGGAGATCCCGATGAAGGGGCGCTCCATCCATGTCCCGCTCGCCGTCGATCGCATGGCGCGTTTTTCCTTCGCCGATCTTTGCGACGCGCCGCTCGGGCCCGCCGATTTTCTCGCCATCGCCGAGCGTTTCGATACGATCTTTCTCGATCACGTGCCGAAGCTTGGTCCGGACAAGCGGAACCAAACGAAGCGTTTTATCATTTTGATCGATACGCTCTACGATCATAATATTCGGCTTTACGTCTCCGCAGCCGCGATGCCGGAAGATCTGCTCGAGGAGCGCCGGGGCACCGAAGGCTTCGAATTCGACCGGACCGCATCCCGGCTTTTCGAGATGCGCAGCGCCGAATATCTCGCCCAGACTCCGGCAAGGCGCGCCGCCGAGTAACAAATCGGTGACGGATTGACTTACGTTTACGTAAGAATTTTTCGATCTAACCGATTGAAATTCCTGATCTCAAAATAATCAATTGCCAATTTCGGCCTTTGGGTCTATGCGAGTGGCGGCATAGGTGGATGCCTTGCAGGTGTCCCGCCACGGATTTTGATCGCAAAGGATACACCGAAATGGCGCGCAACAAGATCGCACTTATTGGTTCTGGCATGATTGGTGGCACGCTGGCGCATCTCGCCGGCCTGAAGGAACTGGGCGACATCGTCCTGTTCGACATCGCGGACGGCATTCCTCAGGGCAAGGGCCTCGATATTGCCCAGTCCTCTCCCGTCGAAGGCTTCGACGCCAACCTCACCGGCGCCAGCGACTATTCTGCGATCGAAGGCGCTGACGTCTGCATCGTCACCGCTGGCGTTCCCCGCAAGCCGGGCATGAGCCGCGACGATCTTCTCGGCATCAACCTCAAGGTCATGGAACAGGTCGGCGCCGGCATCAAGAAGTATGCTCCGAACGCTTTCGTGATCTGCATCACCAATCCGCTCGACGCCATGGTCTGGGCGCTGCAGAAGTTCTCGGGCCTGCCGACCAACAAGGTCGTCGGCATGGCCGGCGTGCTCGATAGCTCGCGCTTCCGCCTGTTCCTCGCCAAGGAATTCAATGTATCGGTCGAAGACGTCACGGCTTTCGTTCTCGGCGGCCACGGCGACTCGATGGTGCCGCTTGCCCGCTACTCCACCGTTGCCGGCATCCCGCTAACCGACCTCGTTACCATGGGCTGGCTCACTGCCGAGCGCCTCGAGGAAATCATCCAGCGCACCCGTGACGGCGGCGCCGAGATCGTCGGCCTGCTCAAGACCGGCTCTGCCTATTACGCCCCGGCTGCTTCCGCCATCGCGATGGCCGAATCCTACCTCAAAGACAAGAAGCGCGTCCTGCCCTGCGCCGCTCATCTCGACGGCCAGTACGGCGTCAAGGACATGTATGTCGGCGTTCCCACCGTCATCGGTGCCGGCGGCATCGAGCGCGTGATCGAGATCGACCTGAACAAGGCCGAAAAGGAAGCCTTCGACAAGTCGGTCGCAGCTGTTGCGGGTCTTTGCGAAGCCTGCGCCACGATCGCGCCGTCGCTGAAATAATCTAGCCGTTCCAACAGGGATAGACCCATGAACATTCACGAATACCAGGCCAAGGCGCTGTTGAAGAGCTATGGTGCACCCGTCGCGGACGGCGTTGCCATCTTCTCCGCCGATGAAGCCGCTGCCGCTGCCAAGCAGCTCCCAGGCCCGCTCTACGTCGTCAAGAGCCAGATCCATGCTGGCGGCCGCGGCAAGGGCAAGTTCAAGGAACTCGGCCCCGACGCCAAGGGCGGCGTTCGTCTCGCCAAGTCCGTTGACGACGTCGTCGCCAACGCCAAGGACATGCTCGGCAACACGCTGGTGACTAAGCAGACCGGCCCGGCCGGCAAGCAGGTCAATCGCCTCTACATCGAAGACGGCGCCGACATCGACCGCGAACTCTACCTCTCGATCCTGGTCGACCGCTCCGTCGGTCAGGTCGCTTTCGTCGTTTCGACCGAAGGCGGCATGGACATCGAGACCGTTGCGCACGACACGCCGGAAAAGATCATCACCGTCGCCATCGACCCGTCGACGGGCGTGACGGCTGCCAATACGGCTGCTCTTTCCGACGCGCTGAAGCTCGAGGGTGCCGCCCGCGAAGATGCCGCCAAGCTCTTCCCGATCCTCTACAAGGCCTTCGTCGAGAAGGATATGGCGCTCCTCGAAGTCAACCCGCTGATCGTCATGACCAACGGCCGCCTGCGCGTTCTCGACGCCAAGGTTTCCTTCGACGGCAACGCTCTCTTCCGTCATGAAGATGTCCGCGCGCTGCGCGACACGTCCGAAGAAGACGAGAAGGAAATCCAGGCACACGAATATGATCTCGCCTATGTCGCCCTCGACGGCAACATTGGCTGCATGGTCAACGGCGCCGGTCTTGCCATGGCAACCATGGACATCATCAAGCTTTACGGCGCCGAGCCGGCGAACTTCCTCGATGTCGGCGGTGGCGCCACCAAGGAAAAGGTCACGGCCGCCTTCAAGATCATCACTGCCGATCCGGCTGTCCAGGGCATTCTGGTCAACATCTTCGGCGGCATCATGAAGTGCGACGTCATTGCCGAAGGCGTGCTCGCCGCCGTCAAGGAAGTCGGTCTGAAGGTTCCGCTCGTCGTTCGCCTCGAAGGCACGAATGTCGAGCTCGGCAAGAAGATCATCAACGAATCCGGTCTCAACGTCATCTCAGCAGATGACCTGGACGATGCCGCCCAGAAGATCGTGAAGGCAGTCAAGGGCTGATCGGGATGGCTGCTTCCTTCGCTCCAACGGCTGCTCATCTCCGCCTCGGTGCCTTTGCCGGCACCTGGGAAGGGGAAGAGCATGTCGCGGCTTCGGCCTGGACGAAGGAAGGCACGGCAACCGCGCGCCTCACGGCTGAGTGTCTGTTCGGCGGATTTTTCGTCGAACAGCGCTACGTGCAGACGCGGGACGGCAGCACGTCGTTCGAAGCCCGGAACATTCTCGGCTTCGACGCTGCTGACCAGTCATATAAGCTCTATCAGTTCGATACGGTGGGTTTCGTGCCCGCAGCGCCGGCTTCCGGCGAGTGGATCGACGACAAGCTTGTCCTGACCAAAGTCTCGCCGCGCGGTCAGCAACGCACTCTCTTCCAGTTCGAAAATGAAGACTGCTACCGCATGGGCGTCACGTTCTCGCCCGCCGGCAGCGATACATGGCAGGAGGTCGTCAGCGGCTTATATCGCCGCGTTGCCTCCGCGTCTTCCAACCTCTCGTAACAAAGGCCTCGCATGTCTATTCTCATCAACAAAGACACCAAGGTTCTGGTTCAGGGCCTGACCGGCAAGACCGGTACCTTCCACACCGAACAGGCGCTTGCCTATCACGGCACGAAGATGGTCGGCGGTATCCACCCTTCCAAGGGCGGTGAAACCTGGACCGGCAAGGACGGCGAAAAGCTGCCGATCTTCAAGTCCGTCGCCGAAGGCAAGGACGCGACCGGCGCCAATGCCTCGGTCATCTACGTACCGCCGGCAGGCGCTGCGGCTGCGATCCTCGAAGCGATCGAAGCCGAGATCCCGCTGATCGTCTGCATCACGGAAGGCATCCCGGTTGCCGACATGGTCAAGGTCAAGGACCGCCTGATCAAGTCGAAGTCGCGCCTGATCGGACCGAACTGCCCGGGCGTCCTGACCCCGAACGAATGCAAGATCGGCATCATGCCGGGCTCCATCTTCAAGAAGGGCTCGGTCGGCGTTCTCTCGCGTTCAGGCACGCTCACCTACGAAGCCGTGTTCCAGACTACCAATGAAGGTCTCGGCCAGACCACGGCTGTCGGCATCGGCGGCGACCCGGTCAAGGGCACCGAATTCATCGACATCCTGGAAATGTTCCTCGCCGACGACGAAACCAAGTCGATCATCATGATCGGCGAAATCGGCGGTTCGGCTGAAGAAGAAGCCGCGCAGTTCCTAAAGGACGAAGCCAAAAAGGGCCGCAAGAAGCCGATGGTCGGTTTCATCGCCGGCCGCACGGCACCTCCCGGCCGCACGATGGGCCATGCCGGCGCCGTGATTTCCGGCGGCAAGGGCGGCGCGGAAGACAAGATCGCAGCGATGGAAGCGGCAGGCATCCGCGTGTCGCCATCGCCGGCGCGTCTCGGCAAGACGCTGGTGGAAGTCCTGAAGGGCTGAGCCTACCTATAGCAAGGCCGGACGGGGCGGCAGTCGCCTTGTCCCGTCCGGTTTCGACATTCGCAAGTGCATACTGCGGCCTTCATGGCTGTGAACGAAATACGGTCGCCGGGGGCCCGAAAACCGGCAATGCAAACAAGTTGGGAGACGGGCGAGAGCGCCCGCAGATTCACCATGGCAAGGCAAGAAGCCAACGAGCAATTTCAGATCACCTCGTTCCTGGATGGCGCCAATGCTGCCTATATCGAGCAGCTCTACGCGCGCTATGAGGACGATCCTTCATCGGTATCCGACGAGTGGCGGTCGTTCTTCAAGGCGCTCGAGGATAGCCCCGACGATGTGAAGAAGGCGGCCAAGGGCGCCTCCTGGCAGCGCAGGAACTGGCCGATCCCGGCAAAGGGCGATCTGGTTTCCGCGCTCGATGGCGACTGGGGCGTTGTCGAAAAGGTCATCGAAACCAAGCTGAAGGCGAAGGCGGAAACCGCCGGTACGCCGGCGAGCGCAACCGACGTGCTGCAGGCGACGCGCGACAGCGTTCGCGCCATCATGATGATCCGCGCCTATCGCATGCGCGGCCATTTGCACGCCAAGCTGGATCCGCTCGGCATCGCCGCTCCGGTCGAAGATTACAAGGAGCTGTCGCCGGAAGCCTACGGTTTCACCGAGGCCGACTTCGACCGCAAGATCTTTATCGACAACGTGCTCGGCCTCGAATTCGCAACCATTCGCGAGATGATCGAGATCCTCGAGCGCACCTATTGCTCAACCCTCGGCGTCGAGTTCATGCACATCTCCAATCCGGAGGAAAAAGCATGGATTCAGGAGCGCATCGAAGGGCCGGACAAGGGCATTGCGTTCAATCCGGAGCGCAAGAAGGCCATCCTGCAGAAGATCATCGAAGCCGAAGGCTACGAGCAGTTCCTCGACGTCAAGTTCAAGGGCACCAAGCGTTTCGGCCTCGACGGCGGTGAATCGCTGATCCCCGCGCTCGAGCAGATCCTCAAGAGCGGCAGCCAGCTCGGTCTTCGCGAAGCCGTATTCGGCATGGCGCACCGCGGTCGCCTGAACGTGCTGTCCCAGGTCATGGGCAAGCCGCATCGCGCCATATTCCACGAGTTCAAGGGCGGCTCCTATGCGCCGGACGAAGTCGAAGGTTCGGGCGACGTGAAGTACCATCTCGGCGCGTCCTCGGACCGTGATTTCGATGGCGCCAAGGTACACGTGTCGCTGACGGCAAACCCGTCGCACCTCGAAATCGTCAACCCGGTCGTCATGGGCAAGGCCCGCGCCAAGCAGGACATGGGCGCCACCCAGTGGGACGGCGACATCATCCCGCTATCCGAGCGTGCCAAGGTCGTGCCGCTGCTCATCCATGGTGACGCGGCTTTCGCCGGGCAGGGTGTCGTTGCTGAAATCCTCGGTCTCTCCGGTTTGCGCGGCCATCGTGTTGCCGGCACGATGCACGTCATCATCAACAACCAGATCGGTTTCACCACCAATCCGGCCTTCTCGCGCTCGTCGCCCTATCCGTCCGACGTCGCCAAGATGATCGAAGCGCCGATCTTCCACGTCAACGGCGATGATCCGGAAGCGGTCGTCTATGCCGCGAAGATTGCGACTGAATTCCGCATGAAGTTCCACAAGCCTGTTGTGGTCGACATGTTCTGCTATCGCCGTTATGGCCACAATGAAGGCGATGAGCCGTCCTTCACGCAGCCGAACATGTACAAGGTCATCCGCGCCCATAAGACGGTGCTGCAGCTCTACTCGCAGCGGCTCATCAGCGAAGGCGTGCTGACCGAAGGCGAAGTCGAGAAGATGAAAGCCGACTGGCGTGCCCATCTCGAGCAGGAATTCGAGGCCGGCCAATCCTACAAGCCGAACAAGGCCGACTGGCTCGACGGCGAGTGGTCCGGCCTGCACACGGCCGACAATGCCGACGAGCAGCGCCGCGGCAAGACCGCCGTGCCGATGAAGTCGCTGAAGGAAATCGGCCGCAAGCTGTCGGAAATCCCGGCTGGCTTCCACGCGCACCGCACCATCCAGCGCTTCATGGAAAACCGCGCCAACATGGTGCAGACGGGCGAGGGCATCGACTGGGCCATGGCGGAAGCCCTGGCATTCGGTTCGCTCGTCGTCGAAGGCCACAAGATCCGCCTGTCCGGTCAGGATTGCGAACGCGGTACCTTCTCGCAGCGTCATTCGGTTCTCTACGATCAGGAGACCGAAGAGCGCTACATTCCGCTCGCCAATCTCTCGCCGACGCAGGCCCGCTACGAAGTCATCAACTCGATGCTCTCGGAAGAAGCGGTTCTCGGCTTCGAATATGGCTACTCGCTTGCCCGTCCGAACGCGCTGACCCTCTGGGAAGCCCAGTTCGGCGATTTCGCAACGGCGCGCAGGTCATTTTCGACCAGTTCATCTCGTCGGGCGAACGCAAGTGGCTGCGCATGTCCGGTCTCGTTTGCCTGCTGCCGCATGGCTATGAAGGCCAGGGTCCGGAACACTCTTCGGCTCGCCTGGAACGCTATCTGCAGCTCTGCGCCGAAGACAACATGCAGGTCGCCAACGTCACGACGCCGGCGAACTACTTCCATATCCTGCGCCGGCAGCTGAAGCGCGACTTCCGCAAGCCGCTGATCCTGATGACGCCGAAGTCGCTGCTGCGCCACAAGCGTGCCGTGTCGACGCTTGCGGAAATGGCGGGCGAAAGCTCCTTCCACCGCCTGCTGTGGGACGATGCGGAAGTGATCAAGGATGGCCCGATCAAGCTGCAGAAGGATAACAAGATCCGTCGCGTCGTCATCTGCTCGGGCAAGGTCTACTACGATCTGCTGGAAGAGCGCGAGAAGCGCGGCATCGACGATATCTACCTGCTGCGTATCGAACAGCTCTATCCGTTCCCGGCCAAGGCGCTCATCAACGAGCTCAGCCGCTTCCGCAATGCGGAAATGGTCTGGTGCCAGGAAGAGCCGAAGAACATGGGCGCATGGTCCTTCATCGATCCCTATCTGGAATGGGTGCTTGCCCATATCGATGCCAAGTACCAGCGCGTTCGCTACACCGGCCGTCCGGCCGCCGCCTCCCCGGCGACGGGCCTGATGTCCAAGCATCTGTCGCAGCTTGCGGCGTTCCTCGAGGACGCGCTCGGCGGTTGAGGGGGTGCGCGATGGCCTATTTTCATCTGAAACTTGTGCCGCCGCGCCCCAGCTTCCCGCATGACGCCACGGAGGAGGAGATGGCCGCCATGCAGCAGCACGCCGCCTATTGGCGAGAACATGCGAATGCCGGGACGGCAATTGTCGTCGGCCCGGTCTTCGCGCCCGGTGCCGCTTTCGGCGTGGCTATCATCGACGTCGAGCATGCCGATGCGGCCAAGTCGCTTGGTGATGCCGATCCCGTTCTTCTCGCCGGGCTCGGTTTCCGTATCGAAATCTCGCCGATGCCCTCACTCATTCTCCGGTCCTCTGTCGCCGGAATTCCATCCAACTCATAAAGACGAAAAATCAGGATTTGAACAATGGCCACTGAAATCCGCGTTCCTACCCTCGGCGAATCCGTCAGCGAGGCGACCGTCGGCACCTGGTTCAAGAAGGTCGGCGATGCCATCAAGGCCGATGAGCCGCTTCTCGAACTCGAAACCGACAAGGTGACGATCGAAGTTCCGGCGCCCTCCGCCGGTACGCTTTCCGAAATCGTTGCCCAGGCCGGCGAAACCGTAGGTCTCGGCGCGCTGCTCGGCCAGATCTCCGCCGGCAACGGCGCTGCAGCCGCTCCGGCACAGGCTGCTGCACCCGCCGCCGCTGCTCCGGCCCCTGCCGCTGCTGCACCGGTTGCCGCCCCCGCCGTTTCCGCTCCGGCCTCTTCCATGCCGCCGGCACCGGCCGCCGGTAAGCTGCTTGCTGAAAACAATCTGTCTGCCGATCAGGTCGAAGGCAGCGGCAAGCGCGGCCAGGTCCTGAAGGGCGATGTCATCGCTGCTGTCGCCAAGGCTGCTTCGGCTCCCGCCGCTGCACCGGCAGCACCCGTTGCCGCTCGCGCCCCGACCGCCGTCGAGGACGTCAGCCGCGAAGAGCGCGTCAAGATGACACGCCTGCGCCAGACGATCGCCAAGCGCCTCAAGGATGCACAGAATACCGCCGCCATGCTCACCACCTACAATGAGGTGGACATGAAGGCCGTCATGGACCTGCGCAACAAGTACAAGGACATCTTCGAGAAGAAGCATGGCGTGAAGCTCGGCTTCATGGGCTTCTTCACCAAGGCCGTCACCCACGCGCTGAAGGAATTGCCGGCTGTCAACGCCGAGATCGACGGCACCGACATCATCTACAAGAACTACTGCCACGTCGGCATGGCTGTCGGCACCGACAAGGGTCTTGTCGTTCCTGTGATCCGTGATGCCGACCAGATGTCGATCGCGGAAGTCGAGAAGGAACTTGGACGCCTGGCGAAGGCTGCCCGCGACGGCACATTGGCGATGGCCGATATGCAGGGCGGCACCTTCACCATTACCAATGGCGGCGTCTACGGTTCGCTGATGTCCTCGCCGATCCTCAATGCGCCGCAGTCGGGCATCCTCGGCATGCACAAGATCCAGGAGCGTCCCGTCGCCATCGGCGGCCAGGTCGTCATCCGCCCGATGATGTATCTGGCGCTCTCCTACGATCACCGCATCGTCGACGGCAAGGAAGCGGTGACCTTCCTCGTGCGTGTCAAGGAAAGCCTGGAAGATCCGGAACGTCTCGTTCTCGATCTCTAAGGGGAGCGTTGGATCATGTCGACATGGCCCATGCGGACGCTGCGCGGATTGTTGTGCGCCGTCGCCGCATGGGTGCCATCCTCCGCCGGCGCGGGCGAACTCGACATTTCCAAGTTCAGCAGCAATCTCGATCTGGCGTCGCTTGTCGACGCCGATCTTGCCGCCCGCTCGATCAAGGTCCTGCGCATCGGCAAGGTGGAACTGACCTCCGGGCGCATCGTCGCAAGCGACCCGCTCGTCGGGCCTGACCGCGCGGCATTTACTCGCACGGTTTCTCCCGGCGACTATCCCGTCACCTTATATCAAGCCTTCGGCCGCACCGCCGCGGCCAGCATGCGTTTTGCCGAGGGCAAGCCGGTGCGCTGGGAACTGGCCGTGGTCCCCGGCCAGGATATCAATTCGTTGAAGAACGATGAGTTCTTCGGTTATCCGGTCGATGCCGGTCTTGGCTGCTACATGGATGCCGAGACCTACGCGCTGATCCAGGAGCGCGAAAAACAGGTCCAGGCGGAGAAGGCGACGTCGGATATCAATTATTACGATGATGTTCTGGCATCCGAGCTGCAGCCCAATAAGGACGATTACGCCATGCACCGACCGATATCGGGCAAGCGCGGCAACGTCGCCATCTTCTCGAGCGGCTGGGGCGATGGCTTCTATCCGGTGTTCTGGGGGCTGGATGCCGCCGGCAAGCCGCTGGTTCTGTTCACCGATTTCGGCGTCATGGAAAATGCCGACGGCCGGCGTGAGCCGGGAGGGCAATGATGATGCCGGCTCGGACCATGATGACAAAACTGGCTTCGATGCCCTTGGTAACGTTCGCTTGGGCGGTCGCTCCCGTCGCTGCGCAGGCGGAAGAGTGCGTGCAGGAAAAGGCTGTCTATGTCGATATGGACAATGCCTATGAGCTGCGCTTCGAACCCATGGAAACGGAGTCGTCCGTCAGCAACAGGTTCAAGCTCACAGTGCGCAACACCAATATCGTGGCCGATGGGATCGTGATGCGCAGCGACGATCAGCTGCGCGCCGATGGACGGATCATGTTCGAATGCCCTGAAGGGGATGTAACCGGGGCCGATCTCAGAGCCTGCACCGTGTGGCAGGGCATGGTCTATGCCTCGGATCTGAAGGGCCATATTCGTGCGCTGCCGGCGGAAGGTGAGGGCGCGGCTGACCGGCTTTTTCTGCCCGCGCTCGGTCCCTCGATCCAGAAATCGTCCCTCTGGGGCAAGGGCAAGGCGACAGTCGCGCCCTGGGATGTCCTTAGTCTGAAAGGATGCAATCAATGACCGACGACGCACCTGTTCTTCTTGTCACCGGCGGCAGCCGTGGCATCGGCGCCGCGATTTGCCTGGCAGCCGTTCAGCATGGCTGGGCCGTGGCGGTCAATTACGCGTCCAACAAGGATGCGGCCGAAGCGGTGGTGGGGACGATCGTTGGCGCCGGCGGCGAGGCGATCGCGATCCCTGGAGATGTCGGCAAGCCTGAGGATATCAAAGCCATTTTCGCCAAGGTCGACGCGCATTTCGGCCGCATCGACGGGCTCGTCAACAATGCCGGCATCGTCGATGTCATCCAGCGCCTGGATGAGATGACGCCAGAACGGATCGATCGCATGTTCCGCATCAACGTCACGGGTTCGATGCTGGCGGCGGCTGAAGCCGTGCGCCGCATGTCGACCCGGCATGGCGGCAAGGGCGGGGTGATCGTCAACGTCTCTTCCATGGCCGCCACGCTCGGCGGCGGCGGACAATATGTCGATTATGCCGCCTCCAAGGGCGCGATCGATACGTTCACTGCGGGGCTTGCACGCGAGGTGGCGGCGGAAGGCATTAGGGTCAATGCCGTCCGACCGGGAATCATCGATACCGATATCCACGCTGCCGCCGGGCTACCGGACCGAGCTCGTGATATCGCACCGCAGCTGCCGATGAAACGAGCGGGAACGGCCGACGAGGTCGCTGACGCCATCCTCTACCTTTTGAGCCCGCACGCTTCCTATATAACGGGTGCCGTGCTCGACGTGAGCGGCGGTCGCTGATCGGAAAGGGTCGATAGATGCAATATATTCTCGAATTCCTCGGCCTGATGGCGGTGTTCTCGATCTTTATCGTCGTGCCCGGCGCCGATTTCGCCGTGATCCTGCGCCAGAGCATCGTGCATGGCCGCCGCGCCGCCATGATGACCGGGCTCGGCATGGGCTTCTCGCTGCTCTTTCACATCAGCTACACCATTCTCGGCCTCGGGCTGATCGTCTCGCAGTCGCTTGTCTTGTTCAGCATGATCAAATGGGCCGGCGTTCTCTATCTCGTCTATCTCGGTGTCAAGTCCTTCCGTCAGGCAGGCTTCCAGGTGAAGGATGTCGAGATCACCGAGGAAGACCGCAAGCCGGTTTCCGTCTGGCGCTGCCTGGCGACGGGCTTCGTCACCAATGCGCTCAACCCGAAGCCGGTGCTGTTCTTCCTGTCGCTGTTTTCGACGCTCGTTCATCACGATACGCCGGCACTCATCCAGTTCAGCTACGGCATCGGCATGGCGGCGGCGCTTGTCGCCTGGTTTGCCGGCGTTTCCACCTTCTTCACCGTCAAGCCGGTGCGCGATCGTTTCATCGCGTCGGGCAAATGGTTCAACCGCATCACCGGAGCGGCGCTCGTCGGCTTCGGCATCCGCCTCGCCTTGGCACGGGCGACCGACTAACAAAGATACTAAACAAGGAAATTAAGGCATGTCCTACGATGTAATCATTATCGGAACCGGCCCCGGTGGCTATGTCTGCGCAGTCAAGGCAGCGCAGCTCGGCCTGAAGGTCGCAGTCGTCGAAAAGCGCGCGACCTATGGCGGCACCTGCCTCAACGTCGGCTGCATCCCGTCCAAGGCGCTGCTGCACGCTTCCGAAGTGTTCCATCATGCCGGCCATGGCATGGATGCGCTCGGCGTTGAAGTCGCAGCACCGAAGCTCAATCTCGAAAAGATGCTGGCGCACAAGGATGCAACCGTGAAGTCGAACGTCGACGGCGTCGCCTTCCTTTTCAAGAAGAACAAGATCGATGCCTTCCAGGGCACCGGCAAGATCGTTGCCGCCGGCAAGGTTTCCGTCACGGCCGATGACGGCAAGGTCACCGAGATCGAAGGCAAGAACATCGTCATCGCCACCGGTTCCGACGTTGCAGGCATCCCGGGCGTGCCGCTTGAAATCGACGAGAAGGTCATCATCTCCTCGACCGGCGGCATCGCGCTCGACAAGGTGCCGGGCAAGATGATCGTGGTCGGCGGCGGCGTGATCGGCCTCGAGCTCGGCTCGGTCTGGTCGCGCCTCGGCGCGAAGGTCACCGTCGTCGAATATCTCGACACCATCCTCGGCGGCATGGACGGCGAAGTCTCCAAGCAGTTCCAGCGTATGCTCGCCAAGCAGGGCATCGAATTCCATCTCGGCGCCAAGGTTGTCGGCGTCGAAAAGTCCGGCAATGGCGCGAAGGTTACCTTCGAGCCGGTCAAGGGCGGCGACAAGGTCGTGCTCGATGCCGATGTCGTTCTCGTTGCCACGGGCCGCAAGCCGTACACGGCAGGCCTCGGCCTCGAAGAAGCTGGCGTTACGCTTGACAATCGCGGCCGCGTCGAGATCGATGGCCACTTCAAGACCAATGTTGCCGGCATCTATGCCATCGGTGACGTGGTGAAAGGGCCGATGCTCGCGCACAAGGCGGAAGACGAGGGCGTGGCGCTTGCCGAGATCCTCGCGGGCCAGGCTGGTCACGTCAATTACGATGTCATTCCAAGCGTCGTCTATACGCAGCCGGAAGTCGCCTCCGTCGGCAAGACTGAGGAAGAGCTGAAGGCCGCAGGCATCGCCTATAAGGTCGGCAAGTTCCCGTTCTCCGCCAACGGCCGCGCCCGCGCCATGCTGGCAACGGACGGTTTCGTGAAGATCCTCGCCGACAAGGAAACGGACCGCGTTCTCGGCGGCCATATCGTCGGCTTCGGCGCCGGCGAGATGATCCACGAGATCGCCGTGCTGATGGAATTCGGCGGTTCGTCGGAAGATCTCGGCCGCACCTGCCATGCGCATCCGACAATGTCGGAAGCCGTGAAGGAAGCAGCACTCGCGACCTTCTTCAAGCCGATCCATATGTAAGATCGAACCGTCCCGGCGAGACAAACGCCGGGATTGCAATGCTTGCCTGATGATGCGATGTACGGGCTCCCGTGCATCGCATCGTCCAATCGTTTTCACCAACAAAGCAAGCATGTCACGTCAAAACCCAGCCGGTCGTCTATCCCTGAAACTTTTCGTTGCGACAACGCTCGCGCTCCTCGTTACCGTTGCGGCACCGGCCCATGCGGAAACGCCCGTCGCCAGCTGGCCTCAGGCGGCAAGCGATCTCCCGGTGGAGCAGGGAATCCGCTTTGGGACCCTGCCGAACGGTATGCGCTATGCCGTCATGCACAATGCGACCCCGGCCGGGCAGGTGGCGATCCGCTTCCGTATCGGTGCCGGCTCGTTGCAGGAGCGTGATGACCAGCAAGGTCTGGCGCATTTCCTCGAGCACATGGCCTTCAAGGGCTCAACCCATGTGCCGGAAGGCGAGATGGTGCGCACCCTTCAGCGTCTTGGCCTGGCTTTCGGCGCGGATACCAATGCGTCCACGAGCTACGGCGAAACTGTTTATGCGCTGGACCTGCCGGAAGCCAAACCGGAGACGGTTTCGACCGGCCTGATGCTGATGCGCGAGACGGCGAGCGAGCTGACGCTCGATGCCGGCGCCTTCGACCGCGAGCGCGGCGTCATCCTTTCGGAAGAGAAACTGCGCGACACGCCGCAATATCGTGGCGGGACTGGTCTCCTCGCTCAACTGCTGCCAGGGCAGCGCGTGCCGCAGCGCCCGCCGATCGGCAAGACCGATATCATCAGCAACGCTCCGGTCGATCTGCTGCGGGACTTCTATCGCACCTATTATCGCCCCGATCGCGCCAGCCTGATCGTCGTCGGCGATATCGATGCAGCCGCCATCGAAGCCGATATCCGCACGCGCTTCGGCAATTGGACCGCCGCCGCACCTGCACCCGTCGACCCTAATCTCGGCATCCTCCAAAGCCATGGAGCGCGCGTCGGTACGGTCGTCGTGCCCGGCGGTGCGACGCGCGTGCAGCTTGCCTGGACGCGCGCTTACGACGCTTCGCCCGACTTGGTGGCCAAGCGCCGCGTGCAGCTGGTCGAGGATATCGGCCTGGCCGTTCTCAACCGGCGCCTGTCCGTTCTGGCGCAGCAGCCCAATCCGCCCTTCGTCAGCGCGCAGGCCGGTGCGCAGGATCTGCTGAAATCAGCCCATGTCGTGATGATTGCCGCCGATAGCGATCCTACGAAGTGGCAGGCCGCCCTGGCGGCCATCGATCAGGAACAACGCCGCATAGCGCAGTTTGGTGCCGACCAAAGCGAGATCGACCGCGAAATTGCCGAGTATCGCTCCACGCTCCAGGCTGCCGCGAACGGAGCTGGGACGCGCGCGAGCCCGGATATTGCCGGTTCGCTCAGCTGGAGCGTCGGTGAAAACATGGTCTTCACCTCGCCTGCGGACGATCTTGCGCTATTTGATGCCGCGATGAAAGACCTGCGTGCAGAGGAGGTCGATCAGGCCCTTCAGCGCGTCTTTGCCGGCAATGGTCCGCAGCTGGTGCTGCAGATCCCGCAAATGCCCGAGGGCGGCGATGTCGCTGTCGAGAAGGCCTATGCCGATTCGCGCGCCGTGGCGGTAAAGGCGCCGGAACAGATGGCTTCGGTCGCATGGCCCTACACCGATTTCGGCAAGCCGGGCGATGTCGTCGAACGCCGGACGGTCGATGATCTCGGCGTGACCATGGTGCGTTTCGCCAATGGTGTCCGCCTGACTGTCAAACCGACGAAGTATCGTGCCGATGAGGTTTTGGTGCACGCCGAAGTCGGCCACGGTCGGCTGGATCTGCCCAATGATCGCGCGCTCCCGATCTGGGCGGCACCGGCGCTGCCGCTATCCGGTTTGAAGGCCATCAGCTATGACGACATTCAGAAGGCCTTCGCCGCAAAGGTCGTCAGCATCGATTTTGCCATTCAGGATGCCTCTTTCAAATTCGAGGGCACGACGCAGCCGCGTGATCTGCAGACGCAATTGCAGCTGCTGACCGCCTATGCCTCCGATCCGGCCTATCGTCCGGATGTCTTCAAGCGGGTCCAGCAGGCTTATCTGAACATGCTTCCTCAGCTTCAGGCGACGCCGGGCAGTGTGGTCGGTCGCGATCTTTCCGGCCTCTTGCATTCCGGTGATCCGCGCTGGACGTTCCCGGACCGGACACAACTGACGGATACCAAGCCGGAAGATTTCGCAGGCCTCCTGCAGCCCGCTCTTTCGAAGGGGCCGATCGAAGTTATCATCGCCGGCGACGTCGGGGTCGATGATGCCATTCGCTTGACGGCGCAAACTTTCGGCGCCTTGCCGGTTCGCAGCGACGGAGAGAAACTGAGCAACGGTTCCGGTGTGCATTTTCCCGCGCCGACGATCGATTCGGTCGTTCGGCTTCATGACGGGCGCAGCGACAGCGCCGGTGCCGCCGTCGCCATGCCGATCGGCGATTTCCTTTCCGATCTGCCGAGAGCCGCCGCTGCCAATGTCGCCGGCGCGATCCTGCAGAACCGCCTGGTCGACCAGTTCCGCATCGCCGAGGGCGCCACTTACAGCCCTCAGGGCGAAGTCGACCTATCGAGATCGATCCCTGGCTATGGTTTTGCCTATCTTTATGTCGAGACCACGCCCGCCAAGGTGGATCATTTCTTCGAGCTGGTGGACAAGATCGCCGCCGATCTCGGTCATGGAGACGTTTCGCCCGATGAACTGACGCGGGCCAAGGTTCCGATCATCGAGGCGGTGAAGCGCTCACAGCAGACCAACGGCTATTGGGTCCAGAACCTTCGCGATGCCCAGACCGATCCCCGGCGTCTCGATCGTATTCGCAGGAGCATCAGCGGCTACGAGGCGGTGAGCGCCGAGGATGTCCGCGCCATCGCAACGGCCTATCTGAAGCCGGACACATCCTGGCGGCTGAAGATATTGCCGGCGGATGGATCGGCCGTGCGTTAGTCCATTATCTGCCGGCCAAATTGCCGCAGCCGGCATTTGTCGATCGGGTAGCATCGCAACGTGTGATAGGCTGCATACGTCGAGTAAAGGCGGATGAAATCATGTCTGCAAGGCCTTTAATGGTGAAGCCCCGTATGCCGCATCCGGCGTTGCCGGATGCCGATTGGGCTGACTGCTACCAACTGAAGATTCCGAACTCGGATCTGACGGCGATTGCCGCCGCCCGAACGATGCTCAGCCGCTTTCCGTTTTGGGTGCGGCTGCTGATACGGGTGCGCGATGCGGTAACCGGCTTGTTCGGTTTGAGATCCAGCAGCGACCTTCGGGCGGAGGAGTGGGAGAAGATCGGCTTCTTTCCCGTCGTCAGCAAGTCCGACAATCAGGTCGTGCTCGGGTTCGACGATCGGCACCTCGATTTTCGGGTCGTCATCGACGTTCGGAACGACGATCAGGGGCGTCGGCTGGTCGATGCGACGACGCTTGTCCGGCGGAACATATTGCTTGGCCGGATCTATCTCGCAATCATTACGCCATTCCACCGGCTGATCGTCGCAACGATGCTTGCCGATCTCGGCAAGCGGATGCAAACGGTCAGTTTACCGCCGTCACCGTAAAGCCCTGCTTGCGCAGCAGCGCCACAAGGCCCTGATCGCCGACGAGGTGAAGCGCGCCAACGGCGATGAAAGCGTTGCCCTTGTTGAGAACGGGCGCGGCACGCTCGGCCATGACCTTGTTGCGGTCGAGGATGATGCGCTGCTCGAAAGCGGCGGTATCGGCATCCGTGATCTTCTGATCCGGTTCGATCACCTTCAGCATCGGGATCATCGCGCCGATATTGCCGGCGATATAGAGCTCCGTCATCGTTTCGTTGACGTCGTTGATCTTGTCGCCCAGTTCGAGCGTCTGCATCAGTGACTTCAGATGCAGCGCGACTGGCAGATCACTCATGGCCTTGGCTTGCTCGGCCAGCGTTTCGAGACCGACGACCTTCTTGCCCTCGGCCGCGGCGTCGGTTGCGAGTTTCTGATCGAGGAATTTCGCACCGGCCGTCTTGCGACGAACCTCGCAGCCCGTCATCTCGAAGGAGCTCGAGATCAGCCAGGGCTGCATGCGGGAGACGGCGGCAAGCGCAATGCCGCGCTCTTTCAGCCCTGCTTCCAGCCGGGCATTTTCTTCGGGTGTGAGATGCTGGCTGATGGTCGAGCCGTCGGTGAGCATGGTGAGTGAGGGATTGGCGAAGAGGGCAGCTGCGGCTTTCTTGTCGTCGAGGATCTCATCCGATTCGACAACGATTGTATCGGCTGATGCAACGGCGTCTGCAGCGCCCTTGGGCATGGTGAGCACGCGTGTATCCGAGACATGCATGGTGCCGAGCAGCCATGATGGCTTCAAGCCGGGCTTTTCGATCTTCCAGAAGATACCCTTGCCGTTCTCCACCTTGTCGCCAGCGGCGATGATGGAGGCGTATTTTGTCGGATCGTTCTCTTGAAGTTCGGCCATGAGATCCTTGCCGCCGCAGCTATCGGAGACTGCGCTTTCGGCATGGGCCGGCTGCAGCGTCAGCATCGTCGCGACCAGCAACACCGCAAGCATCAGCGGAAAGGCGGTGGCAAGCCAAAACAGGATATCGCCGAGCGTCGGCTTCATCGACCGCATCGTCTTGGACCCGAGGGCAGAAATCATCAAAATCTTCCGTTCGCAGAGAGCATGACCGTTAAGGTCCGAAAGCGGCTTTCGGAGGGCATGCCGGGACATGGTTCTGCTTTACGCGAGCGAGACGGAAATTCCCTTAACGCGAGAGGTTAATCCTTTCTTATGCGCGTGGGTGGGCGCGGTCGTAGACCTCGAGCAGGCGCGAGGAGTCGACACCGGTATAGACCTGCGTCGTCGAAAGGCTGGCGTGACCGAGCAGTTCCTGAATGGTGCGCAGATCACCGCCGCCGGCCAGGAGATGGGTCGCAAACGAATGGCGAAGTGCGTGCGGTGTTGCCGTATCCGGCAGCCCGAAGGCGCTGCGCAGTTTTTGCATGCCGTGCTGGATGATGCCCGGCTGCAGCTTGCCGCCGCGCGCGCCGCGAAAGAGGGCGTCATCGGCTTCGAGATGATAGGGACAGAGCTTGCGGTATTGATCGACCGCTTGCGTGACGATCGGCAGCAGCGGCACCAGCCGTGTCTTGTTGCCCTTGCCGGTAATGCGCAGCGAGGTTGCGCCCGGCAGAAAATCCTGCGGCTTCAGATCCAGCGCTTCAGAGATGCGCAGGCCACAGCCATAGAGCAGGGTCAGCACGGCGGCATCGCGTGCGGCGATCCAGGGTTCCTCGTGCAGCTGCGCCTCGTCACTGACGACGGTAATCGCCTGCTTGTCGGAAAGCGGCTTCGGCAGCGATTTCGGCTGTTTCGGCGAGCGCACGGCGGCAGCCCCCGCGGCATTCACCAGGCCCTTCTTTTCGAGATAGCGCAAGAGCGAGCGAAGCCCGGCAAGATTGCGCCCGAGCGAACGCGCGCCCGCGCCGTCCTTGCGGCGGGCGGCAAGGAATGCGCGAAAGTCGGCGGGGCGGAGCGCATGAATATCCTCGATCGTCGCGGGACCGCCGAGATGGCCGGTGAGGAAGGTCAGGAATTGCCGCGTATCGCGTTCATAGGCATTCAGCGTATGGGCGGCGAGCCGCCGCTCCTGGCCAAGTGCTTCGAGCCAGCGGTTGCGTTCCGCCATCAACCTGGAGTCGGCGATAACAAGCAATTCGTTCAGTGGAAAACCCCTTGAAATTCAGATCGCATCTGCCACTTTGAAGGAAGGAAGGTTATGGAATCGCTAATTTTCCCGCTGCTTCCGGTGCGTTTTCGCTTCGTGCCGCGGGGCGCATCTGGACTTCAATGAAACTGCATATGGCTCGTTCCGGATCTCGGATGGTTCGCCTTCCATATGCGAGGCGCTTGTCATGCTTCGATCATATTCGATTGCGATAGAATATATCCCAACTATTCAGGATACTTCATGGCACGTCGCGGTTCGATAACTGCACTCGGGCAGATTGCGGAAGCAATCGCTTTGGTGTCCCAGGGACAGCCAGGACATATCGTCGATACGTTGATCGCAGAGCGCGGGCAGAAGATCGTCCGAAACCCGCTCTGGCCACTCATGCGCCCCTTTCTCTACACGCTGCTGCGCTACAACAAGGCAATCGAATTCGCCGATGATGTCGCCAAGCTTTCGGGCTTCCAGTGCTTCGAATATATGAGCGATCTGCTGCGCCTCGACATCGGCGTGACTCATGCCGACCGCATTCCGGCTAAGGGCGGCTTCATTCTCGTCAGCAATCATCCCACAGGCATTGCCGACGGCGTCGCCGTCTTCGATCTTCTGAAGTCGCGCCGGCCGGATATGATGATCTTTGCCAATCGCGATGCGGTGCGGGTCAACCCGCGCTTCGCCGAAATGATCATTCCGGTGGAGTGGCGCGAGGAATATAAGAGCAAGCTAAAGACGCGCGAGACGCTGCAGCTGACCAACCGCGCCGTTGCCGATGGCAAGGTGACGGTGCTCTTTCCGTCCGGCCGCATCGCCTACTGGAGGAACGGCAAGCTGAACGAGCGTCCATGGAAGACCTCGGCCGTGGGCTTGGCGCGCAAATACAATCTGCCGATCCTGCCGGTGCATCTGACGGCGCGCAATTCCGGCCTGTTCTACTGGTTCGCCAAGTGGTCGACCGAGCTGCGCGACATGACCGTGTTCCACGAGCTGCTCAACAAGCGCGGCGACCGGTTCGATTTCCTCGTCGGCAATCTCATCCCGGTCGAGCATCTGGACGGCGACGTCAACGAAGTGACGAAGGCACTGGAGAGGCACACCGTCTTCGACCTTGCGGCGGACGGCAATGCAAGCTTCGCGCCGCTTGTTCCTCCGAACGAGGATGAGACCCTGCTTTCGCATTCTCTTTAATATAGGAATCGGCTAAACCCTCGGGTATGCAGCTTCGCTCCATGTCTGCCCGGAATTATCGCTCCCTGCGCTCGATCCGAATGGATCTCGCCGATGTGAACCTGTTC
Source organism: Rhizobium sp. WW22 (assembly GCF_047041135.1). Lineage (NCBI taxonomy): Bacteria > Pseudomonadati > Pseudomonadota > Alphaproteobacteria > Hyphomicrobiales > Rhizobiaceae > Rhizobium > Rhizobium sp. WW22. Next base: position 2,902,025 of record NZ_CP178198.1, on the reverse strand, counting down.
ATTGGCGAGAACGGGGTGGGCAAGTCAAACCTTTATCGCTCGTTGCAGCTAGTGCAGGCCGCGGTTCGCGGGCGTCTGGCGCATGAGATTTCCAATGAGGGTGGCATGTTCTCGGCCATGTGGTCGGGCAAGCGGCGTTCGCATGAGTCTGCCCGCATCCGTTTCGATGTCGAGTTGCTCGACATGGAGCGGGCGGCAGCCTTCCGTTACTGGATCGAGGCCGGCATGCGGCCGCCCAGCGCCTCCGCCGGCTTTCCGCTGGAGCCGCAGGTCAAGGCCGAGGAGCTTTCGGTCGAAACCGGCAGCAGGCCAGCGACGATGATGAAGCGCGATGGTCCGGGCATTTCCGTGCGCGGCGAGAGCGGTCGCATGCAGGCGCATCCCGAAAACGCCCTGACCTCCGAAACGGCGATCGCGCTTTTGAGTGATGCCGGTCATTTTTCGGAGATCGGCACTTTTCGGCGCGCCATCGATGCCTGGCGATTCTACCACGGCTTCCGCACCGATCGCGGCTCGCCGCTGCGCGCGCCTTGCCTTGCCGTCACCTCTCCTATGCTGGATGAGGACGGCGCCAACATCGCCGCCGTTTTCGCGACCCTTGTCCATACGCGCGAAGATACCGTCGAGCTGGACCGGGTTCTTGCCGCAGCGCTCGGCGGTGCCCGGCTCGTGGTGCCGGAGCCACAGGAAACGGCGGATTTCGGCCTGATGCTGCCCGAGTTTCCCAACCGTGTTTTCCAGCCGCGCGAGCTTTCCGATGGCCAGATCCGGTTCCTCGGTCTCGCCGCCGCCTTGATGTCCTACCGCCTGCCGCCGCTGATCGCGCTGGACGAGCCGGAGGCGAGCCTGCATCCGGATATGCTGCCGCCGCTGGCAGACATGATTGCTGAGGCCGCAAAGACCAGCCAGATCTGGATCGTCACCCATTCAGAACGTCTGGCGGAGGCCGTTCGCGAGCGCTGCGGCGCCCGGCCGCGCCGGGTGATCCGTGAGGATGGCTCCACCTGGATCGACGGCATGCGGCTAACCGGCGAGATTGATGATGAGGATGAATAGCGGCGATCCGATTTCGTCCCTTCCAAACTTATGCGTCCGCAGCGATCATATCGGCAAGCGGCGACGGCATATTCATATGAACAGCCCGGCGTGGTCATATACCTCGCCGGGCCGCATCGTTCTAGAGCGGTTCACTTTTCACGGAATCTCTGAGCCGCTCCATCTCTTTATTGTCTCGCAATTCCGGACGGAAAACCGCTGCGCACTTTTCCCGGAATTGCTCTTAGGAGCGAAGGTTTTCTCTGATCCACTCTTCAGCGGTCGTAACCTTTATGCCATGTCGCTCATTGAAGCTGCCGCGCTTCGGCCATGCCACGCCTTTGCCCTCGGCAAAGACCGCCCGATATTTCTTGATATGGTTATCTGGGTCCTGTGCAAGTTCCGACTTGAGCTGAGGCACTGTCCATTCCGCTTTCGTAAACGGCCGCCCAAGCACGGTCTGAAGTGTGTCGGCAACCTGGCCGTAGGTCACGCTGTCGCCAGCAAGATAGACAATCTCGTTGCGGATCATTGGCCGAGCGAAGACCACCTCGGCGGTCAACGCACCAATATCGTCAGGAGTCGTCAGCGTAACTTCCGTATCCAGGCTGCCCAGCGCGTTGACGACGTTCTTTTCGAGATCGACGACCTCGAAGATCGGTTCAAATAAGAAGCTGGTGAACATTCCCGTAGAGATCACCACCCAGTCGGTCTTGTCTTGCGCGCGCAGAAGGTCACGCACGTCGATCTGGGCATCGAACAGGTCCTGCGGGCTGCCACGACCGATGACGTCGAAGTCGACGCCAAACTGCCACGGAAAATAGCGCTTCAGGTTCGCTTCAAGTGCAGCTTTCGCAAGTTTCATTGGTGTGTTTCGACCAGCGGAAAAGCCCGCACAACCGATCACGGTATCAAAACGTGCGAAGATCGCTGCGAGTTCACTTATTGTTGCGCTAAGGATGTCGCCAGGGACGATCTCGATCCCCAGTTCGCGTATCTCGGAGACATCACGCTGCTTTGCCGGGTCGGTCGACTCAACGGTCGCCGCCCGCAAGAGGACGCTGACGGCTGTACCCGAATGATCCTTGGCCTTACGCGCCAGATTGCGTAGTACAGGCATACCAAGCTCTCCGGCACCAATGACCAGGATCGACTGTCCTTCTGTTGTTTGCGTGGAGTTCATTTTGGAAATCCTTTCTACTCTCACCGTTCGTGGGAACGGGTAAATGGCATCTCTCAGAAAGGATCGTAAGAAGGTACACGCGTGATACCGTAGGGCAGAAAGATGACGAGAGACGAAATCCTGAGCTATTCTCAAGCGGTCTGCGATGGTCTTCGCGAGGATGATGACGGGGTAAGACGCGAAGTTCTGACCCATGCAGGGAATAGATGGTCGCTGGGCGTCATCCATACCTTGGGCGTCTATGGTAGACTGCGCCATGCGGATATCGGACGAAGAATGCATGGTGTTACCCAGAGGATGCTGACACGCACGCTACGACAACTTGAGAGAGATGGGCTGGTCACACGCCATGACCTGGTGGAGATGCCGCCACGCGTGGAATACGAGCTTACCGAGTTGGGAATGGGGCTCCTGATCCGCATGATCCCGCTTTGGACATGGGTCGTTGAAAACTCGGATCAGTTTCGAAAATCGCGTGAGGAATATGACGCGCGACCGCATGAGAAACCATCATGGCAGACTTTTTAACGGGCTCGTAGGCCGCCACGGGCAGCTTGCCTCATGATCCATGATTATCTGCGGTTAGGACGCACCGGGTCCGCTGGGCCGATAGCGATCATTGATGACGCTGTCGCAAAGGACGAATATTTCCGACAGCCGCAAGCCATCCGCATTTTGCGAGCCATCGTGCGCTGCTCCCGGGTTTTCTTTTGCGTCCGTCCGGGGCATGGTCTGGCGCAATGAGCAAAGATTCTTCCGATCTGTTCGGTGCGCTTTTCGAGGCGGCGCCCGCAAAGCCTGTGATGAGCCGTACCGTACCCGTTCTCGTGCCGATGCCGGCGCCGCGGGCCTATTCCTATGCCGTGCCTGACGGCATGGCGGTGGAGCCCGGTTCGGTCGTGCAGGTGCCACTCGGGCCAAGGCAGGTTATCGGCGTCGTCTGGGATGGCGAGGATGACGGTGGTGTCGATCCGAAGAAGCTTCGGCCGATCAGCCATGTGTTCGATTGCCCGCCGCTCGGTAAGCACATGCGCGATTTCATCGATTGGGTTGCCGCCTATACGCTCTCGCCGCCGGGGCTTGTGGCGCGCATGGCGCTTCGAGCGCCGGCTGCCTTTGATCCCGAGCCGATGATCGAGGGCTTGCGCTTTATCGGCGGCCAGCCGGAACGGATGACGCCGGCTCGCGCCAAGGTGATGGAGATCGCCGCCGATGGGCTTTCGTGGACACGGCTTGGCCTTGCGCATGCGGCGGGTGTGTCCACCAGCGTCGTCGACGGATTGATCTCGCAGGGCATTTTCGAAACCATCTTCCTGCCGCCGCCGCCTGTCGTCGCCAAGCCTGATCCGGAATTCACCGCGTCGCGGCTGCAGGGGCCGCAAAAGGATGCGGCCGACGAAATCCTGGCCGACGTGCGCAAGGGCGAGTTCGCGGTTTCGCTGATCGACGGTGTCACCGGTTCCGGCAAGACGGAGGTCTATTTCGAGGCCATTGCTGAAACGCTCCGGCGCGGCAAACAAGTGTTGATCCTGCTGCCGGAGATCGCACTGACGGCCAGCTTCCTGGAACGCTTTCAGGATCGCTTCGGCGCCAAGCCGGCCGAATGGCATTCCGATCTCGCGCCGAAGATGCGGGAAAAGGTCTGGCGTCAGGCTGTGACCGGCGAGGTTCGGGTCGTGGCCGGGGCGCGTTCGGCGCTCTTCCTGCCCTTCGAGGATCTCGGGCTGATCATCGTCGATGAAGAGCATGATCCCGCCTACAAGCAGGAGGATCGCGTTTATTATAATGCGCGCGATATGGCCGTGGTGCGCGGCCGCATCGGTGATTTTCCCGTCGTGCTGGTGTCGGCGACGCCTTCGGTCGAGAGCCAGGTTAACGGCCAGAGCGGGCGCTACACGACAATCCATCTGCCGACTCGCTTCGGCGATGCGGCGCTTCCGGATCTGCATCTGATCGATATGCGCCGGCATGCGCCCGAGCGCGGCGGCTTTCTTTCGCCGGTCATGATCCGCGCGATCGGCAAGACGGTTGCCAAGGGCGAGCAGGCGCTCTTGTTCCTCAATAGGCGCGGCTATGCGCCGCTGACGCTCTGCCGGGTCTGCGGCCACCGGTTTCAATGCCCTCAATGTTCGAGCTGGCTGGTCGAGCACCGTTTCCGCAACCAGATCCAATGTCATCAATGCGGCTATGCCGAGCGCACGCCGGAGGCCTGCCCCGAATGCGGCACGCTCGACCACCTCGTCGCCTGCGGGCCGGGCGTCGAGCGCATTGCAGAGGAGGTGGAGCGGCATTTCCCCGAGGCGCGGACGATCGTGCTCTCCTCGGACATTATGGGCGGCGTCAAGCGCTTGCGGCTCGAGCTGGAGGCCATCGCCAAGGGCGAGGCTGACATCGTCATCGGTACGCAGCTCGTCGCCAAGGGGCATAATTTCCCGCTGATGACGCTGGTCGGTATCGTCGATGCGGATCTTGGCCTGGCGAATGGCGATCCGCGCGCTGCCGAGCGGACATTCCAGCTCCTGTCGCAGGTGACAGGACGCGCCGGCCGAACTGGCTTGAAGAGCCACGGACTGCTGCAGACCTACCAGCCGCAGCATCCCGTCATGCAGGCGATCGTATCCGGCGACGCCAGTGCCTTTTACGAGCGCGAGATCTCGGAGCGGGAGAGGGCCATCTTGCCGCCCTTCGGCCGGCTTGCCTCGATCATCGTCTCGGCCGACAGCAGGCAGGATGCCGAAACCCATGCCCGCGGCATGCGCAATGCGGCGCCGCAGGTCTCGGGCATATCGGTACTGGGTCCGGCCGAAGCGCCGATCGCGCTGGTGCGCGGCCGCCATCGTTTCCGTCTGCTCGTGCACGGCAGGCGGAATTCCGACATGCAAAGCTTTCTGCGAGCCATGCTGGCGCAATCCCCAAAGGAGCGCGGCTCCGTGCAGGTGCAGCTCGATATCGATCCGCAAAGCTTTCTGTGATTGGCGCGGCAGATATCCTGGCTGCACCTTTCCCTTGTAATGCGGATCATGCCATAAGTCGGCCGTCTCACTTGACCTGATTTGTGCGCGGCTGATTTTGAGGGCGATCGATGGAGCTTTATTTTCCGACCGAATTCGGCGAGCGGCTTGCCTACTGTTCGGCTGCCATTACGGCGCTGATCGGCCTTTTCCTGATGTTCGCGCCGGGTTACACCTATCGCTTCCTCAAGCTGCAGGTGAAGGAAGGCCGTTCGGAAGCCTATGCCGAGGCTCGCTCGGCCGGCGGCTTCATGGTGGGTTTCGGTTTGGTGGCAATCCTGCTGGCGCAGCCGATGATCTATCTCGCGCTCGGTGCCGCCTTCGGCGTCGCGGCGTTCGGTCGCATTCTGTCGCTTATGTCCGATCGTGGCAGTATATTTCTAAGTCTTCTTCTTCTGGTTGTGCAGGCGATTCTTGCTGCGCTACCTTTTCTCTATGGTCTTGGCTATATTTGACCCGAAAACGGCTCCGGCGCGGCCATTTTTGCCTGCGCTATCCCCATGCTTTTCGAATTTTGCCATCATAAATTCGCCCGAATGGCGTATTCGTCGAATACGCGTGTTGCGAGTCTCAATATCCTATGTTAGACGAACCCCGAATTTCGGATGAGGCAGGAGCGCGCTCCTGCTGATTTCTGGGGGAAATCAAAACGAATTCAAGGGCATATCGCTTCCGTCACCCGGAAGTTTGGTTCTTGGGTTGAAATCAGGGAATTTTGTGCCCGTGGCAGACACATCCCAGCATGTTTCTGGTGTCGCAGAACGATATGCCTCGTCGCTGTTCGAATTGGCTCTTGAAGAGGGTGCCGTACCGGCAGTGGCCGCCGATCTCGATCGGTTCCAAGCCATGCTCGACGAAAGCGAAGATCTGAAGCGCTTCGTCCTCAGCCCGGTCTTTTCGGCTGAAGAGCAGGTCGGCGCGATCCAGGCGCTGGCAACGAAGGCCGGCTTCGGCGCTTACGTCACCAATTTTCTGAAGCTTGTGGCCAGCAATCGGCGCCTTTTTGCGCTGCCGGGCATGATCAAGGCTTTCCGCATCATCGCCGCCCAGCATCGCGGCGAGATTTCCGCCGAGGTCACCTCGGCCCATGCGCTGACTCCGGCGCAGGAAGATGAATTGAAGGCGGCGCTGAAGGGCGTCACCGGCAAGGACGTGACGATTGTCGTCACCGTCGATCCGTCGATCCTTGGCGGCCTGATCGTCAAGGTCGGTTCGCGTCAGATCGATACGTCCCTTCGCACCAAACTCTCCACCCTTAAGCTTGCATTGAAAGAGGTCGGCTGATGGATATCCGCGCCGCGGAAATTTCCGCAATTCTGAAAGATCAGATCAAAAACTTCGGCAAGGAAGCTGAAGTCTCCGAAGTCGGCCAGGTTCTCTCCGTCGGTGACGGTATCGCCCGCGTCTACGGTCTGGACAATGTTCAGGCCGGCGAAATGGTCGAATTCCCCGGCGGTATCCGCGGCATGGCCCTGAACCTCGAAGCCGACAATGTCGGCGTGGTTATCTTCGGCTCCGACCGCGACATCAAGGAAGGCGACACCGTCAAGCGCACGGGCGCGATTGTTGACGTTCCGGTCGGTCCGGAACTGCTCGGCCGCGTTGTCGACGCGCTCGGCAATCCGATCGACGGCAAGGGCCCGATCAATGCGACCCGCCGTTCGCGCGTCGACGTCAAGGCTCCGGGTATCATTCCGCGCAAGTCGGTTCATGAGCCGATGTCGACCGGCCTCAAGGCCATCGACGCTCTGATCCCGGTTGGCCGCGGCCAGCGCGAGCTCGTCATCGGCGACCGCCAGACCGGCAAGACCGCCATCATTCTCGACACGATCCTGAACCAGAAGGCCATCCACGATGCTGGCCCGGACAGCGAAAAGCTGTACTGCGTCTACGTCGCCGTCGGCCAGAAGCGTTCGACCGTTGCCCAGTTCGTCAAGGTGCTCGAAGAGCGCGGCGCGCTGAAGTATTCGATCATCGTTGCCGCGACGGCGTCCGACCCGGCTCCGATGCAGTTCCTCGCTCCGTTTGCCGGTTGCGCCATGGGCGAATACTTCCGTGACAACGCCCAGCACGCGCTGATCGGCTATGACGACCTGTCCAAGCAGGCCGTTGCTTACCGTCAGATGTCGCTGCTGCTGCGCCGCCCGCCGGGCCGCGAAGCCTATCCGGGCGACGTTTTCTACCTGCACTCGCGTCTCCTTGAGCGCGCCGCAAAGATGAACGACGAGAAGGGCGCTGGCTCGCTCACCGCTCTCCCGGTCATCGAAACGCAGGGTAACGACGTTTCGGCCTTCATTCCGACCAACGTGATCTCGATCACCGACGGCCAGATCTTCCTCGAAACCGACCTGTTCTATCAGGGTATCCGTCCGGCCGTTAACGTCGGTCTCTCGGTTTCGCGCGTCGGTTCGTCCGCTCAGATCAAGGCGATGAAGCAGGTTGCCGGCTCGATCAAGGGCGAACTCGCCCAGTATCGCGAAATGGCCGCCTTCGCCCAGTTCGGTTCCGACCTCGATGCGGCAACGCAGCGCCTGCTGAACCGCGGTGCCCGCCTGACCGAGCTTTTGAAGCAGCCGCAATTCTCGCCGCTGAAGACGGAAGAGCAGGTTGCGGTGATCTTCGCCGGCGTCAACGGCTACCTTGACAAGCTGCCTGTTGCTCAGGTCGGCAAGTTCGAGCAGGGCCTGCTGTCCTACCTCCGCTCGGAAGGCAAGGAAATCCTCGACGCCATCCGTGCCGAAAAGGCCATCAGCGACGCGACGAAGGGCAAGCTCACCGCTGCTCTCGACAGCTTCGCCAAGTCTTTCGCGTAATCGGGCCCAAGCTCTAGGACGGACCAAGGATGCCTTCACTCAAGGATCTGAAAAACCGGATCGCCTCCGTCAAGGCGACGCAGAAGATCACCAAGGCGATGAAAATGGTCGCCGCGGCGAAGCTTCGGCGTGCGCAGGAGGCGGCCGAGGCCGCCCGGCCTTATTCGCAGCGCATGGCCGCTGTTCTGGCCAATATCTCGGCTGCCGTCAGCGATGCTGACGGTGCGCCGCTGCTGATGACCGGAACCGGCAAGAGCGATGTGCATCTGCTCGTCGTTTGCACGGCCGAGCGTGGCCTTTGCGGCGGCTTCAATTCGCAGATTTCGCGCTTCGCCCGCGACCATGCCCGCAAGCTTCTGGCCGAAGGCAAGACGGTGAAGATCTTCACCGTCGGCAAGAAGGGCTATGACGTCCTTCGCCGCGAATATGCATCGCTGATCGTCGAGCGCAAGGAACTGCGCGACGTCAAGCGCATCGGCTTCGACAATGCCGACGCCATCGGCAAGCGTATCATAGATATGTTCGAAGCCGGCGAATTCGACGTTTGCACGCTGTTCTACTCCGAATTCAAGTCGGTGATCAGCCAGGTGCCGACGGCACAGCAGCTCATCCCGGCTTCGGCTCCGGCCGTCGTCGAACAAGACGCAGCCCACAAGGGTGCCGTCTACGAATACGAGCCGGATGCGGCTTCGATCCTCGCGGACCTGATCCCGCGCAACATCTCCGTCCAGATCTTCCGCGCGTTGCTCGAAAACGTCGCCGGCGAGATGGGCGCCAAGATGAGTGCGATGGACAATGCGACGCGCAACGCTGGTGAGATGATCAACAAGCTGACGCTGAACTACAACCGTCAGCGCCAGGCACAGATCACCAAGGAATTGATTGAAATCATTTCGGGCGCGGAAGCGCTCTGAGGTTAGGGAAAGAGGGTAAGAAAATGGCTGACGCAGCTACCCCCGCAGGTTCTGTCGGTAAGGTTACTCAGGTTATCGGCGCCGTTGTGGACGTTGCTTTCGACGGCGAGCTCCCGGCGATCCTGAACGCGCTTGAAACCGACAATAACGGCAATCGTCTGGTTCTCGAAGTAGCACAGCACCTCGGCGAAAACTCCGTTCGCACCATCGCCATGGACTCGACCGAAGGCCTGGTTCGTGGACAGCGTGTCAACGACACCGGTGCACCGATCTCGGTTCCGGTCGGACACGAGACGCTCGGCCGTATCATGAACGTCATCGGCGAGCCGGTCGACGAAGCAGGTCCGCTGAACACCTCCAAGAAGCGCGCCATCCACCAGGATGCTCCGTCCTACGTCGAGCAGTCCACGGAATCTCAGATCCTCGTCACCGGCATCAAGGTCGTCGATCTCCTCGCTCCTTACGCAAAGGGCGGCAAGATCGGCCTGTTCGGCGGCGCCGGCGTCGGCAAGACCGTTCTCATCATGGAACTGATCAACAACGTCGCCAAGGCGCACGGTGGTTACTCGGTATTCGCAGGCGTGGGTGAACGCACCCGCGAAGGCAACGACCTCTACCACGAAATGATCGAATCGGGCGTCAACAAGCATGGTGGCGGCGAAGGCTCCAAGGCTGCGCTCGTGTACGGCCAGATGAACGAACCGCCGGGCGCCCGCGCTCGCGTCGCTCTGACCGGTCTGACCGTTGCTGAGAACTTCCGCGATGAAGGCCAGGACGTTCTGTTCTTCGTCGACAACATCTTCCGCTTCACGCAGGCTGGTTCGGAAGTGTCGGCTCTGCTCGGCCGTATTCCTTCGGCGGTGGGTTATCAGCCGACGCTCGCTACCGACATGGGCCAGATGCAGGAACGCATTACTACGACGACGACCGGCTCGATCACCTCAGTTCAGGCCATTTACGTTCCGGCCGACGACTTGACCGACCCGGCACCGGCAACCTCGTTCGCCCACCTGGACGCAACCACCGTTCTGTCGCGCTCGATCGCCGAAAAGGGCATCTACCCGGCCGTCGACCCGCTCGACTCCACCTCGCGCATGCTCGACCCGATGGTCGTCGGCGAAGAGCACTACGAAGTTGCCCGTAAGGTTCAGTCGACGCTGCAGCGCTACAAGGCCCTGCAGGACATCATCGCCATCCTGGGCATGGACGAACTTTCCGAAGACGACAAGCTGGCCGTTGCCCGCGCCCGCAAGATCGAGCGCTTCCTGTCGCAGCCGTTCTTCGTCGCCGAAGTCTTCACCGGTTCGCCGGGCAAGCTCGTCGCTCTCGAAGACACGATCAAGGGCTTCAAGGGCCTCGTCAACGGCGAATACGACCACCTGCCGGAAGCTGCCTTCTACATGGTCGGCTCGATCGAAGAAGCGATCGAAAAGGCCAAGAAGCTGGCTGCCTAATCAGGCCAATCCATCGGCGCGCGGCTTTGCCCGCGCGCCCTTGCCTTGCGAATAAGACAATCGAGAAGTGACGGGTCATGGCTGACAATTTCAATTTCGAACTGGTTTCTCCGGAGCGCCTGCTGCTGTCGGAACAGGTCATCGATGTCGTCATCCCCGCGAGCGAGGGCGAGATGACCGTCATGGCGAACCATGCGCCGACCATGACCACCATCAAACCGGGCGTCGTCAAGGTGCATTCCGCTTCGGGCAAGAAGCAGGACTACGTCGTTTTCGGCGGCTTCGCCGACATCCTGCCGACCGGCTGCACGCTGCTCGCCGAATCCGCCGTTCCGGTCGAGGACATGAGCCGCGACGAGCTGGACCGCCGCATCAATGCCGCCAAGGCCGAGCTCGAAGATGCCGAGCATCATGAGCACAAGTCGCGCCTAGAGCACTTCATCATGGAACTCTCTCATCTGCGTGGCTCGATCCCGCAGGATTGATGCGATCCAAACATTGATAAGTGAGATGAAAGCGGTCCTGTGGGCCGCTTTTTTATTGCGATTTCATGCTTTGCTGATGCCGCTATGCGGTCAATCATGACCGAGGCAAGGCAATCGCATAGGAGGCAAGCGGCGGTACACTTACTTCTTCCCTGGCAAGAAGGGTAGCTATTTTATACGCGGTTACCCCTGTTGAGGTGGTAACGGGATCGCTAAGTCGCCTCAAACCTATTGTCCTCCCAACAGAAACCGGTGAAGCTGTGCCGCCTCGGGAGAGAGCGAGCGAAAGCGCGGTGCGCCAAGATAATATCCGAAGCCGCTCTCGACGCGATCGTTGCCGATGGTGACGAGCGCGCCGGATTGCAGATATTCCTCGATGAGGCCGAGGCTGCCGAGCGCTATGCCTTCGCCCCGGAGCGCTGCTTCCACCGCCATGATATAGGTGGAGAAGGACAGGCGAGGTCGCGGCAGCTTGCCCTTCAAGGGGTCACCGATGCGGCCGAACCATTGGCGGAAGCTGATCCAATGGGCGTTGGCGCGTTCGTAATCGATGAGATCGAGCCCGGCGATGTCGACGGCCGTCAGCGCCTGCGGGTCGAGACCGCGGGCTGCCAGGTAATCCGGCGAGGCAACCGGGACCAGCACCTCGTTCAAGAGTGGCGTCAGGCTCCAGCGCGGATGTTCGCCGGTGGAATAGATGATGATGAGATCGTGGTTCTCCGAGGCAAGTTCGGAATGCACGTCCGTCGTCAGCAGGCGCACGGAGATGCCGGGGCTCTCCTTGCCGAAATCTCTGAGCCGCTGCCCGAGCCACAGATGGGAGATCGAGCCGCTCGCCGCAATCGAGATGATTTCGCCCGTGCCGGCGCGAAAGGGTTCCAGGCTCTCCTCCAGATATTCCAGCGTGGCACGGACGCGCTGAAACAGCCGCTCGCCATCCGGCGTCAGCGCCAGATTGCGGCCTCGGCGGGTAAAGAGCGTCGCGCCGAGATGATCCTCAAGCCCCTTGATGCGGCGGCTGACGGCGGCCTGGGTGATATTGAGCTCCCGGCCGGCGCGGGAGAAGTTCATGGCGCGCGCGGCCGCATCAAACACGCGGAAGGCCTCCAGCGGTATTTTCTCTAGCATCGCCTCTCCATAACTTCAGATCATCAATATTCCCGATAATTGGCCGGATTTGAAGATCTGAAATTGTGATGCAGGATTATGACAAGATTTTCAGCCGCTTTTCCAAGGGGATCTCCGCGTGTCCTTCTCCATTTCCGCCATCCCAGACATTCGTTTCGGCGAGGGTGCGCTCTCCGGCCTTCCCGCTGCGGTCAAATCCTTCGACGGCGTCGGCGCCGTTCTGCTTGTCATCGATGCCTTCCTGGCGCAGTCCGGCCTTGCCGCCAGGGTCAGCTCCGAGCTTGCCGAAGCAGGCGTGAACACGCAGGTCTATTCCGATTTTGCCGGCGAGCCGAAGCTTGCGCATCTGCATGCAGCGATCGAAGCTGGGCAAGGGGCGGATATGGTGATCGGCATCGGCGGCGGCTCGGCCCTCGATATAGGCAAGATCGTCGCCTGCTGCATCGCCTCCGGCGAGGATCCGATGCATTATGCGCTGGCCGCTAACCCGCTGCCGAAGAACCCGCTGAAGAAGATCATGATCCCGACCACGGCCGGCACGGGATCGGAAACATCGGCCACGAATATCTTTGCCGGGCCTGAGGGCAAGAAGCTCTGGATCTGGGGGCCGGAAACAAAGGCCGATCTCGTCATTCTCGATCCCGCGCTGACGAAGACCTTACCCGCTAACCTTACCGCATGGTGCGGTTTCGATGCTTTCATCCACGCCTTCGAGGCAGCGACGAATCGCAACACGCATCGCGGCGCGCAATTTTATGCGCATCAAGCGCTGCGGCTGATCACCGGCGCCCTGGAGATGGCCGTCAAGCAACCCAACGATATCACCGCGCGCGGCGACGTATTGCTTGGCTCCTGCTTTGCCGGTATTGCCATCGATAATTGTGGCACGGCGATAGCGCATAATATCAGCCATGCACTGGCGGGGCTCGGCCCGGTCCATCATGGGCTTGCGACGGCACTCGGCTTCGAGGTGACGCTGCCATGGCTTGTCGAAGCCAATACCGCAGATCTGAACGCGGCGGCCAAGGCTTGTGGCGTCCAGAGCGCCGCTGAACTTCCCGCTTTCGTTTCAGACTGGATGGATCGCTGCGGTATCGTTCGCGCGCTGCCGGCTGCCTTCAAACCGTTCGATGCCTCCGATCTTGCCCGCGAAATGCGTGCCACCGAAAACCAGCCCATGCGACGATCGACGATCCGCGACGTGACGGATGCTGACATCGACCGCTTTGCTGCCGCCGTCATGGCGCTGCCGAAAGGAATTTAAGATGACCAAGAATTACACGCGCGACTATTGGGAAAGCGTCCTCTCCGGCCTCAAGCCCGAAGGTCGTCACTTCATCGACGGCGCCCACCGTGCCGCCGCATCGGGCGAGACCTTCATCCGCATCCGGCCGATGGATGGAAAGCCAGGCGCTGAGCTTGCCCGTGGCAATGCGGCGGACATCGACGCTGCCGTCGCCTCCGCCCGCGCTGCCTTCGAAAATGGCGTCTGGCGCAAGAAGGAGCCGCTCGAACAGAAGAAGATCATGCTGAAATGGGCCGATCTCATCCGCGCCAATGGCGATGAGCTGGCTATGCTTGAGACGATCGATGTCGGCAAGCCGGTCATGGCGTCGCTCGGCGTCGATGTGCGTCTCTGCGCCGAAGGTATCCAGTTCTACGGCGAGATGATCGACAAGATGTATGACGAGATTGCGCCGACCGGCCCGACTGCGCGTGCCTTGGTGCGCAAGGTGCCGCTTGGCGTCATCGGGGCGATCACGCCCTGGAACTATCCGATGATCATCGACGCCTGGAAGCTCGGGCCTGCGATCGCGGCTGGCAATTCCGTCGTGCTGAAGCCGGCGGAACAATCCTCGCTTTCGGCGATCCGGCTTGCCGAACTCGCGATCGAAGCCGGCCTGCCGGCAGGCGTCTTCAACGTCGTCACGGGTTATGGCGAGGAGACCGGCAAGCCGTTGGCGCTGCATATGGATGTCGATATGATCGCCTTTACCGGCTCGACCGAGGTCGGCAAGTTGATCATGGGCTATGCCGCACAATCGAATGTCAAGCGCGTGGCGCTGGAGCTTGGCGGCAAGTCGCCGCTGGTCGTGTTTGAAGACGCCGATCTCGATGCCGCCGCGGTTGCTGCCGCCTGGGGCTGCTTCTACAATTCCGGCGAGACCTGCCATGCCTCGACCCGTCTGATCGTGCAGCGTTCGGTGCAGGACAGGCTGATCGAGAAGATCGAGGCTGTCACCCGCTCCGACATCGCGCTCAAGCATCCGCTCGATCCTTCGGCGCAGATCAGCGCGCTGATCGAGGAAGAGCACATGAACAAGGTGCTGGCGATGATCGCGGCCGGCGAAAAGGAAGGCGCGCGCCGTGCCTTCGGTGCCGAGCGCGTCATGAGCGAAACCGGCGGCTATTATGTCTCGCCGGGCGTCTTCGTCGACATGACCAACGACATGAGCCTGGCGCGGCAGGAAATTTTTGGCCCTGTGCTTGCCGCCATTCCCTTCGATACCGAAGAGGAGGCGCTGAAGATCGCCAACGACACGATCTACGGCCTTGCCGGAGCCGTCTTTACCAAGGATATGGATCGCGCTCATCGTTTCTCCGAGGCTATCCATGCGGGTACGGTGTGGATCAACACTTACGACATGTCGAACTTCGCGACACCGTTCGGCGGCTTCAAGCAGTCCGGTTTCGGCCGTGACCGTTCGGTGCATGCGATCGACAAGTATTGCGATTACAAGACGATCTGGCAGCAGTTCGGCTGAGGGATCAATATCGGCATGATCCTTTTCGAAGGGTCATGCCCGGAGGATAAAGGGGAGCCATAATGAGCAAGATCGTTTCCATCGAGATCACCCATCATCGCCTGCCGCTCGATCCGGCATTCAAGGCGAGCTGGGATGGTCGCCCGCGCAAGCATTTCGATGCGACCATCGTGCGCGTTCGGGATGACGAGGGTCGGGAAGGCATCGGCTCCGGCGACCTGATGAAGGGCTTCGAAGGGCACGAGGATCTGTTCATCGGGCAGGACCCTCGGCATGTCGAACGGCATTATGAAGTCCTCTCGCACATCAACTTCCACTACGGCCGCTGCTGGCCGATGGACCTGGCTTTGTGGGATCTCTCCGGAAAGATCACCGGCGAGCCGGTCTGGCGGATGCTCGGCGGTCGCGCCAGCAGGGTTCGGCTCTATGCATCCTCCGGCGTGCTGCGCGAACCCTCCGCGATGGCCGATCAGGCCGAGCGCTACATCGACGAAGGCTTTCCGGCCATGAAGGTGCGCTTCTCATCCTCTTCGGGCGGCCGCGGCGGCTGGCGCGAGGACGTCAAGGCGCTGGAAGCGATCCGCGCACGCGTCGGCGACCGGCTGGAGCTGATGGTCGACTGCAATCAGGGTTGGCGAATGCCCTGGGATACGACCTTGCCCTGGACCTTCAAGGATGCGCTTACCGTCGCCAGGGAGCTGGAGCGGCTCGGCGTCTACTGGATGGAAGAGCCGCTTCACCGCTCGGATCGCAAAGGCATGAAGGAATTGAAGCAGGCAACGTCGGTGCGCATCGTCGGCGGCGAGATGACGCGCGAGCTCTGTGAATTCCGCGACATCATCGAAGAGCGTGCCTTCGATGTCATCCAGCCGGATGTCGCGCTGGTCGGTGGCATCACCGGTTGCCGGCGGCTGGCCTATCAGGCGCGCGAGGCAGGCGTGCAGTTCACGCCGCATTCCTGGACGAACGGTATCGGCGTTCTCGCCAATGCCCATCTGACCGCCGGCGTCGCTGATGCCGCCTGGCTCGAATATCCCTATGACAATCCGGAATGGAGCGAAGCTCGCCGCGATTATCCGATGGCCTCGCCGCTCAAGCACGATGCCGGCTGGCTGGATCTCGGCGTCGCACCGGGACTCGGCATCGTTCTTGATGAGGAGCGACTGAAGGCAACGCGCATCTAAAGAATCCTTCGCGATCTTCCGTAAGATAATACCGACCCGTCACGCAGTGGCGGGTCGCATGACTTTGCTTTCCCGCGTCCGCGCCCACTGAATGACAGGGCGTTCGAGCAGCACATAGCTCAGCGTGCCGATGGCAAAAATGATGGCGGTTGCGATCAGGCTTGAGACGATCCAGCCGCCCAGTACATCGTCCGAGCCTGCGCCGAAGGATGAGGGAAAGAGCTGCGGCATCAAGGTCAGCACGATATCCTGCCAGATATAGACGCCGAAGGAGACAGTGGCGACATAACGGCTCACGGGATTGTCAAGCAGCTTTGCCAGCAGCAGCGATTGCGGAAGCGCGCAAAGCGCGATCGCGGCCGCGAGGGGCAGCAGCGGAAATTGATAGGGAATGTCGAGCCAGGCATAGCCTTCCGCCGCGCCGCCGATCGACTGCGGCAGCTGCCAGGCGCCCACGACGATCGCGAGCGCGCCGATGATGTCGTAGATCGCCGAGCGTCGGGCCGGGAGGAGTGTCTGGATGCCGGCGGTGAGCGCGCCGATCGCGAATATGGCAAAGAAGCCGATCGGGTTGTAGCGCGGCATCCATTCCTTGGCGCCGCCCTGGAAGCCATATCGCCATCCTTGCCCGATATTGTCGGTCGGCAGATAGGTCACTACGAGCCAATGGCCAATCAGGGATATCGCGATGATGCCGATCCAGAGCAGGCGGCTGACCAGTATGGAGCGTGATCTCATTTTTGGATGAAACAACAGCAGGAAGCCGATCGGCAGGAGAACATAGCAGGTCGTCTCGAAGGGGATCGACCATAAAGGCCCATCGCCCTGCACCGGGAAAAAGGTACGCCAATGCCATTGGCTCATCAGGAAGAAGCCGGCGATGTAGCGGCCGACCAGTTCCGCGTCTAGCGGAAAGTTATAGATGGTGAAGCTGATCAGGAAGCCGACCGTCAGGGCAAACCAGAAGCCCGGCAGAATACGCGCTGCCCGGCGCATGGCATAGATTTTCAGCGAAGGTAGGGGTTGGGCTCTATCCAGCGCCAACCAGAAGGGGCGCGCAAGAAGGAAGCCGCTGAGGACGAAGAAGACCGAGACGCCGTGATTGCCGAAGCGCGCCAATATGAAGGTTACATCCAGGGCTGGTGGGATCTTGTAGAAATTCATTCGGAGCACGAGATGGTGAACAAGCACCATTAGACATGCGACGGCGCGCATGAAATCCGCTCCTCCCAGCCGCTTGGCGTTCTCCATTCCCGTATCCGCCCGAAATCTCCCTCTATTGCGTTAGGTCATTGCGGCGGTTTCGGCAAGCGTGATCCTTGAAGGCAGGACGCCCGGACCCATGTTGCCGGGTCCGGGCGTCGGACCGATCTCCCGCACCTGCCAGAAACGAGAGATCGGATTCCTGTGTTGGGATAGGGATCAGGCGGCAACGGAGCGGTAGGGGCGCGTGACGCGAGCTGGCTTTAAGGCGTTGCTCCACCATGTCAGCCGCGCAATCATGAGAACAAGGGATTTTCTGGCATCGAGCGGGTTTTCGAGCGCGCCATCCTCGGCAAATCTGCCCCAGGGATTGGCGAAGCTTACCGTATCGCGCACCGTGACCGTGTGCAGTTCGGCAAAGACGAGCCGCAACTGTTCCACCGCGCGCAGGCCGCCGGAGATGCCGCCATAGGAGACGAAGGCGACGGGTTTGCCATGCCAGGGCTCATAGACGAGATCGAGCACCAATTTCAGTGAGGCGGTGAAACTGTGATTGTATTCGGGCGTGACGATAATGAAGGCATCGGCATCCGAAAGCCGCTCCGATAAAGCTCCGACGCCGGGATGCTCACGATTATGCGCGAAAGGCAGATCGAATTCGAGAGGATCGATCAGATCGATGTCTATAAGCGGATAATGCGCCAATTCGCGGGCGACCCATTTGACCACCCGGTCGCATAGCCGACCCGGACGCGTGCTGCCGTAGATGATCGCCAGCCGGGTTCTTTCTGTCATGTCTTGCTCCTGCTTTACGCGGTTCGGAGCCAGGGTTATAAAACCTCAAGTAAAGTTGAGGTCAATAGCGAAAATGGGAAAAATCGATCCGGCTCAATTTCCGAAGCTGCTGACGGTCGGCGAGGTGGCTGCACGCAGCGGCGTGGCTGTATCGGCCTTGCATTTCTATGAAGCGAAAGGCCTGATCGAGAGCCATCGCAGCAGCGGCAATCAGCGGCGCTATCCTCGCGAAGTGCTGCGGCGAGTCTCCGTCATCAAGGTGGCCCAACGCGTTGGTATTCCGCTTGCCGAGGTTCAGGCGGCTCTTCAATCGCTGCCGCAGGGTCGCACGCCGACAGCATCGGACTGGAAGGCGCTTTCGGAGCTATGGAAGGATAATCTCGACGCCCGCATCAAGCGCCTGCAGGGACTTCGCGATCAGCTGGACAGCTGTATCGGCTGCGGCTGCCTTTCGCTCGATAGCTGTCCCTTGCGCAATCCCTGGGATCAGCTTTCCGAAGAAGGCGCAGGCCCGCGGCTGCTCGATCCCGGAGAGTGAATTGGCCGCTTAGAGCAATTCCAGGAAAAGTGCGCAGCGGTTTTCCGTCCGGAATTGCGTGAAAACAAAGAGATAGAGCGGCTCAGAGATTCCGTGAAAAACTGAACCGCTCAGGCGTGGACGTGGTTCTCTGCCATATAGCTGTCGAGCGCTGCGGCTTCTTCCTTCGAGAGGTAGAGGCCCTTCTTGGAACGGCGCCATAGGATATCTGTTGCGCTATAGGCCCATTCCTGTTCGATCAGATATCGTACTTCCGCCTCATAGAGATCGCTTCCGAAACACCGGCCGAGATCGGCGATCGTCTTGGCGTTGCCCAGGATCATGGTAGCGCGCGTGCCGTAGCGGCGGATGAGCCGGCGGGCATGCGGATCGGCAAGGAAGGGGTAACGCGACTTGAGCTTAGTGACTTCGGCCTCATAGCCGCGAACCGGAAAATCGCCGCCGGGGAGCGAGCTGCCGGCAGTCCAGGGTTTACCCTTGAGGCCGATGGCTTCGCTGATCTTTTCCAGCGCATGTTCGCCAAGGCGGCGATAAGTGGTGAGCTTGCCGCCGAAGACGTTGAGCAGCGGCGCCTGGCCTTCTTCTCCCTCGACCTTGAGAACGTAGTCGCGCGTGGCTTCCTGCGCTTTCGATGCGCCATCGTCATAGAGCGGGCGCACGGCCGAATAGGTCCAGACGATATCCTCGGGCCGGACAGGCTCTTTGAAATATTCGCTGGCGGCATTCAGAGATAGGTGGTTTCCCCCTCGGTGATTTTCACATCTTTCGGATCGTCCTTGTAGTCGCGATCCGTGGTGCCGATCAGCGTGAAATCCTGCTCGTAGGGAATGGCGAAGATGATGCGGTTGTCCGGGTTCTGGAAGAAATAGGCGCGCGGGTCATCGAACTTCTTGCGCACGACGATATGGCTGCCCTGAACGAGACGGACATTGTGTACCTGGTTCTTGCCGAACGTACCGGACAGCACCTGATCGACCCAGGGACCCGCTGCATTGACCAGCATGCGGGCGCGAAACTGACGCTTCTCGCCGCTGATCGTATTTTCCGTTTCGATCGCCCAGACCGCGCCTTCGCGCCGGGCGGAGACCACCTTCGTCCGCGGCATGATCGTCGCGCCGCGGTCGGCTGCGTCGCGGGCATTCAATACGACCATGCGGGCATCGTCGACCCAGCCGTCGGAATATTCGAAAGCTTTGGTGAAGAGCGCCTTCAGCGGCTTGCCCGCAGGATCCTTCTTCATGTCCAGCGTCGCGGTCGGGGGCAGCAGCTTTCGTCCGCCGAGGTGATCGTAGAGGAAAAGGCCAAGGCGGATCAGCCAGGCCGGACGGATGCCGCCCTTATGGTAAGGCAGGACGAAACGCATCGGCCAGATGATGTGCGGCGCCATGGCCCAGAGCACTTCGCGCTCCATCAGCGATTCGCGCACGAGACGGAATTCATAATGTTCGAGGTAGCGCAGGCCGCCATGAATGAGCTTTGTGGCGCCTGACGACGTGCCGGAGGCGAAGTCGTTCATCTCGGCAAGCGCGACCTTGTAGCCGCGCCCGGTGGCGTCGCGGGCGATGCCGCAGCCATTAATGCCGCCGCCGATAACGAAAATGTCGTAGACCTGCTCGCTCACCCGCCCCTCCGCAAAGGTCAGCCATCCCCTGAAGATGGAAAATCGAAACTAATCCATCTAAAGCGAAACAGATACGAATGTCAAACGAACGTTTCTTGACGGAAAGTGCGCGGGTCAGGCCGATCTGCGAGCGGTTTCAACGAGATGGACGTCATGTTCCGCTGCGATGGAGCGCACGGATTCGATACTGCATTCGTCGGTGACGAAGGTGTGGACTTGCGAGAGATGACCAATGCGAACCGGGGCGGTTCGTTCGAACTTGGTGCTGTCGGCAACGAGAATGACGTGCCGGGCATTGGCGATGATGGCCTGTGCCACTTTCACTTCGCGAAAGTCGAAATCCAGGAGTGCGCCGTCGGGATCGATCGCCGAGGCGCCGATGACGGCATAATCCACCTTGAACTGCTTGATGAAATCGACGGCGGCCTCGCCGACGATGCCACCATCCGAACCGCGAACGACGCCGCCGGAAATGACGACTTCGATGGAGGGGAAAATACGCAACTTATTGGCAACGTTGATGTTATTGGTAATGACCATCAGCTCGTGGTGGCCAAGAAGCGCCTCTCCGACGGCTTCCGTCGTCGTGCCAATATTGATGAAAAGCGAGCTATTGTTGGGGATCAGGCTTGCTGCGGCACGGCCGATCGCCTGCTTTTCGGGTGCGGCAATAGACCGTCGCGCCTCATATTTCACGTTCTCGGTTCCGCCGGGAAAGATTGCGCCGCCATGCACGCGCGATAAAACGCGGCCGTCGCAGAGATCGTTCAGATCCTTGCGGATGGTTTGCGGCGTGACCGAGAAGCGCAACGCCAGCTCCTCGACGAGTACTCGTCCTTCCGCCTTGGCAATGTCGAGAATCTCGGTCTGACGTCCGGATAGGAACATGGTTTTCGCTCCCTTTCTTTCGTTTTTTCGTCATCATATGATAAAGTGAAAATTCCGCAATTACTGACGCGCGAATTGTGCGATTTGGGAGGATTTCGTGTTTCATCCGAAGCTATTCGAAAATCGCAATGTCGTGGTCACCGGCGCCGGCCGCGGCATCGGGCTGGAGGTCGCGCGGCAGTTTCTCGATTGCGGCGCCCATGTCCTTGTCCATATCGGCCGTGATACCGGGCGCGATTTGCCTGACTTCCTGATGGAGGCAGAGGCCGACCGTCGCGCCTTCCTGATTGCCGGTGACTTCGCAGCCGGCAATGGCACGCGCGATTTCGTCAGCGCTGCCGGGGAGCGCTTCGACCGCGTCGATGTGCTGGTCAACAATGCCGGCACCATGGTCGGGCGATTTCCTGCCGGCGAACTGACCGACGAGCAATACGAGCAGATCGTTCATCTCAATCAGACTTCCGTCATGGAAGTGACGAGAGGGCTGTTGCCGCTGCTGCGGGGAGCCGGGCAGGCGGCAATCGTCAACACTGTTTCGATTTCGGCGCTGACCGGCGGCAGCCCAGGATCGGCGATTTATTCCGCTTCGAAGGCCTTTGTCGCGACCTACTCGAAAGGGTTGGCGCGCGAATTGGCGCCTGACGGTATCCGGGTGAATTGTGTCTCCCCCGGCACGATAGCGACCGATTTTCATGAGCGTTATTCATCGAGAGAGAAGCTGGAGCAGACGCGCAAATCGATCCCGCTTCAGCGCCTGGGCACGCCCGAAGATTGCGCGCCCGCCTATCTCTTTCTCGCAGCACCCCTGCTTTCCGGCTACATCACCGGGCAGGTAATCGAGATCAACGGCGGGCAGCTTATCTGCTGATAAAACGGACCTTTTTTGGTTTTCCATGACTTTTCTCAATCAGCTTCTGATTTGATAATATTATAAGCATACATCCGGGGATTTCTTACTAGAGGCTGTTATATGTCGTCGTCTCTACCGCAGGGCGGTGCAGCGGAGCGTGAGGTTGAGGAAATGACCGACAGGGCGCGAAAGTCGAGCGCCCTGCTGAAAGCACTATCGCATGAGACACGCCTCGCAATTCTCTTTATGCTTGCCAAGCACGAGAAAACGGTGATGGAGCTCGAGGCTCTTCTTGACCTGCCGCAGGCTGTCGTGTCGCAGCATTTGGCGCGTCTTCGCCTCGATAAGCTCGTCGATACGCGCCGCGAAGGGCGGCTCATCCACTATGCCGTCGCGCGCTCGGAAATCTGCGCCGTGGTCGATTCGCTGCAGAAGGCATTCTGTCAGCGCGAATGTTGAAGTCCGAAGCAGCCTTGCATGTTGCGTTCACTGGGCTGTCGGTCTAACCCTTTCACTTCGGGAGAGCGGGATGATCGACAAGCTGGAATTCTTCATCGCGCTGGCGAATCAGAAGCATTTCGGGCGCGCGGCCGAGGAATGCGGGGTGACGCAGCCGACCTTGTCGGCGGCGATCCGCCAGCTGGAGGACCAGCTCGGCGTGATGCTTGTTAGCCGTGGTTCGCGCTTTCAGGGTCTGACGCCCGAGGGGCAGCGCGTGCTGGAATGGGCGCGCCGCATCGTCGGCGACAGCCGCACGATGCGCGAGGAGATGCGGGCTGCGCGCAAGGGCCTTGCCGGCCATATCCGCATTGCTGCCATTCCGACGGCGCTTGCCATGGTGCAGAAAATCACCACGCCTTTCCAGGAAAGACATCCCGACGTCACGTTCTCCATTTTATCGCGCAATTCGCTGCAGGTTCTGAGCCTGCTTGAAAATCTCGAGATCGATGCCGGCATCACCTATCTGGAAAACGAGCCGCTCGGCCGTGTTACCAGCGTGCCGCTCTATGCCGAGCGCTATCACCTCATCACCGCGGCAGGCAGCCCGTTTTCCGAGCGCGAGACGGTGACCTGGAAGGAAGTCGGCGATCTTCGGCTTTGTCTATTGACTGCCGACATGCAGAACCGGCGCATCATCAATCGGCATCTTGCCGAGGCGGGCGCGACCGCCAAGCCGACGCTGGAATCCAATTCGATGATCGTGCTGTTTTCGCATGTGCAGACCGGTCGTTGGGCGAGCATTATGCCGAAGAATATTGCCGATTCCTTCGGTTTTCCGGCGGATATTCATAAGATCCCGATCACGGAGCCTGACGCCGAGCATCTTGTCGGCCTGGTCGCTACCCACCGCGAACCCTTTACGCCACTCGTCTCTGCCTTGTTGCATGAGGCGAGATTGCTCGCAGAAGAGAACGGGAATTGATAGAAAATTTCTATCGGGTGACGGGACTGCCTTATTGATCCTTTGCCGTCTCCCTGCGAGCTTATCTTCATGGCGTGTCGATCGCGCGCCAGGAGGAAATGCCGCATAGGTCTTTTCTGAAGATTCGCCTTCGATCTTCGGAGCTATGCGCGGGAGGCTGCTAATGAGTTTGAATCAGGCTGCGGGCGATGTCGCGACCCGCGCCGGCACCATCATCGATAGCATGAAATCGATGGAGGGGCCGCTTTTGCCGATCCTGCACGGGATTCAAGATGAATTCGGCTATGTGCCGCAGGATACGCTGCCGCTGATCGCCAAAGCTTTGAACCTTTCGCGCGCCGAAGTGCACGGCGTCATGACTTTCTATCATGACTACCGCGACCATCCCACGGGTCGTCATGTCCTGAAGCTCTGTCGTGCCGAAGCCTGTCAGTCGATGGGCGGCGATGAGATTGCCGATCGCATCAAGCGGCTGCTTGGCATTGATTTCCATCAGACCACGCTCGATGGTAGTGTCACGCTGGAACCGGTCTACTGTCTCGGGCTTTGCGCCTGCGCTCCGGCTGCGATGCTCGACGGCGAACTCTATGGCCGCCTCGACGATGAGGGCGCGGACGACCTCGTGAAGGACGCGCGCCAATGACGCTCACCATCTATATTCCCCGCGATGCCGCCGCCCTTTCGCTCGGTGCGGAGAAAGTGGCGAAATCGGTCGCGCAGGAAATCGCCAAACGCGGCCTCGATGCGCGCATCGTGCGCAACGGCTCGCGCGGCATGTTCTGGCTTGAGCCCCTGGTCGAAGTCGAGATCGGCGGCAAGCGCATCGGCTATGGACCGGTGAAGGCTAAGGATGTTCCCGCACTCTTCGACGCCGGGCTCGCCGAAGGCGGCGAGCATCCGCTCTGTCTTGGGGAGGTCGAAAGCCTCCCATTCCTGAAAGAGCAGACCCGCCTAACCTTTGCCCGCTGTGGCATTACCGACCCGCTTTCGCTTGAGGATTATGAGGCTCATGGCGGCCTGAAAGGCCTGCGTCGTGCCATCAGCATGGCGGCTGGCGATATCGTCAAGGAAGTCACCGATTCCGGCCTGCGCGGCCGTGGCGGTGCGGGCTTCCCGACCGGCATCAAATGGAAGACGGTGCTGGATGCGCCGGGCGATCGCAAATATATCGTCTGCAACGCCGACGAAGGCGACAGCGGCACTTTCGCCGACCGGATGATCATGGAGGGCGACCCCTTCGTGCTGATCGAAGGTATGGCGATCGCGGGGCTGGCGACCGGCGCGACCAAGGGCTTCGTCTATACGCGCTCGGAATATCCGCACGCTATCGCGGCCATGACGGAAGCGGTCGAAATTGCGCGCAAGGCCGGCATTCTCGGCGCTTCGGTGCTCGGTTCCGGCAAAGCCTTTGACATGGAAATCCGCACCGGTGCGGGCGCCTATGTCTGCGGCGAGGAGACGGCGCTGCTGAACAGCCTCGAAGGCAAGCGCGGCATCGTGCGCGCCAAGCCGCCGCTGCCGGCGCATAAGGGCCTGTTCAACTGCCCCACAGTCATCAACAACGTGATCTCGCTCGCCTCGGTCCCCGTCATCATGGACAAGGGTGCTGCCTTCTACCGCGATTTCGGCATGGGCCGGTCGCGCGGCACGATCCCGCTGCAGATCGCCGGCAACGTCAAGCATGGCGGTCTCTATGAGACAGCCTTCGGCCTTTCGCTCGGCGATATCGTCGACAGGATCGGCGGCGGCACGGCGACGGGGCGGCCGGTCAAGGCGGTGCAGGTGGGTGGCCCGCTTGGCGCCTATTTCCCGCGCGCACAGTTCGACACGCCGTTCGACTATGAAGCCTTTGCAGCCAGGGACGGCCTGATCGGTCATGCCGGCATCGTCGTTTTCGACGATACCGCCGACATGCTGAAGCAGGCGCGGTTCGCGATGGAATTCTGCGCAGTCGAAAGCTGCGGCAAGTGCACGCCCTGCCGCATCGGCTCGACACGCGGCGTCGAGACGGCCGACAAGATCGCTAGAGGAATCGAGCCCGAGAGGAACCGGGTGCTGCTTGCCGATCTCTGCAACACGATGAAGTTCGGTTCGCTTTGCGCGCTCGGCGGCTTCACGCCCTATCCCGTGATGAGCGCGATGACCCATTTCCCGGAGGATTTTTCTCCGGCTCCCTTGATTGAAGCGGCGGAGTAAGATCCATGTCCCTCGTTCCAGAAATCGATTACGGCACGCCGGCCTCCACCTCCGAAACCATGGTGACGCTGACCATCGACGGCCGCCAGATCACGGTGCCCGAGGGCACCTCGATCATGCGTGCTTCGATGGAGGCAGGCATTCAGGTCCCGAAGCTCTGCGCCACCGACATGGTCGATGCCTTTGGCTCCTGCCGCCTCTGTCTCGTCGAGATCGAAGGCCGTAACGGCACGCCGGCCTCATGCACGACGCCGGTTGCCCCCGGCCTTGTCGTTCACACGCAGACGGGCCGACTGAAGGATATCCGCCGCGGCGTGATGGAACTCTATATTTCCGACCATCCGCTCGACTGTCTGACCTGCGCTGCCAATGGCGATTGCGAGCTGCAGGATATGGCGGGCGCCGTCGGTCTGCGCGACGTGCGCTACGGCTATGAGGGCGACAATCACGTCAAGGCGCACAACAACGGCGACATTAATCTGAAATGGATGCCGAAAGACGAGTCCAACCCCTATTTCACCTATGATCCGTCGAAGTGCATCGTCTGCTCACGCTGCGTGCGAGCCTGCGAGGAAGTGCAGGGTACTTTCGCTCTGACCATCGAGGGCCGTGGCTTCGGCTCGCGCGTTTCACCCGGAATGCATGAGAGTTTCATCGACTCGGAATGCGTTTCCTGCGGCGCCTGCGTGCAGGCCTGCCCGACGGCGACGCTGACCGAAAAGTCTGTCATATCGATCGGCCAGCCGGAGCACTCGGTCGTCACCACCTGTGCCTATTGCGGCGTCGGCTGTTCCTTCAAGGCGGAAATGCGCGGCGAGGAGCTGGTGCGCATGGTGCCGTGGAAAGACGGCCAGGCCAATCGTGGTCATTCCTGCGTCAAGGGCCGCTTCGCCTATGGCTATTCAACCCATAAGGACCGCATCCTCAACCCGATGATCCGCGAGAAGGTTACGGATCCCTGGCGGGAGGTGACCTGGGACGAGGCCTTTGCGCATATCGCCACCGAGTTCAAGCGGCTGCAATATCAGTATGGCCGCGATTCCATCGGCGGCATCACCTCCTCGCGCTGCACCAATGAGGAAACCTATCTGGTGCAGAAGCTGGTGCGCGCCGGCTTCGGCAACAACAATGTCGATACCTGCGCCCGCGTCTGCCATTCTCCCACCGGCTACGGCCTCGGCCAGGCCTTCGGCACCTCGGCCGGCACGCAGAATTTCGACAGCGTCGAGCATTCTGATGTCGTCATCGTCATTGGCGCCAATCCGACGGATGGTCACCCGGTCTTCGGCTCGCGGCTGAAGAAGCGGCTGCGCCAGGGCGCCAAGCTCATCGTCATCGACCCGCGCCGCATCGATCTGGTGCGCACGCCGCATGTCGAGGCGAGCTATCACCTGCCGCTGAAGCCCGGCACCAACGTCGCCGTAATGACGGCACTGGCGCACGTGATCGTCACCGAAGGCCTGTTCGACGAGAAGTTCATCCGCGAACGCTGCGACTGGTCCGAATTCGAGGACTGGGCCGCCTTCGTTTCCGAGCCGCAACACAGCCCGGAGGAAACGGAAAAATACACGGGCGTTTCTCCCGAACTCGTACGCGAAGCCGCTCGTCTCTTTGCCAAGGGCGGCAACGGCGCGATCTATTACGGCCTCGGCGTCACCGAGCACAGCCAGGGCTCGACCACCGTCATGGCGATCGCCAATCTCGCCATGGTCACCGGCAATATCGGCCGTCCGGGCGTGGGCGTGAACCCGCTGCGCGGCCAGAACAATGTGCAGGGCTCCTGCGATATGGGCTCCTTCCCGCACGAGCTGCCGGGCTATCGCCACATCTCCGACGATGCGACCCGCGACATCTTCGAAAAGCTCTGGGGCGTGAAGCTCAACAATGAGCCCGGCCTGCGCATTCCGAACATGCTTGATGCCGCGGTCGATGGCACGTTCAAGGGCATCTACATCCAGGGCGAGGATATCCTTCAGTCCGACCCGGATACCAAGCATGTTGCCGCCGGCCTTGCCGCGATGGAATGTGTCGTCGTTCACGACCTCTTCCTGAACGAGACGGCCAACTACGCGCATGTTTTCCTACCCGGCTCGACTTTCCTCGAAAAGGACGGCACCTTCACCAATGCCGAGCGCCGCATCAATCGCGTTCGCAAGGTCATGACCCCGCGCAACGGCTATGCCGACTGGGAAGTGACGCAGAAGATGGCGCAGGCCATGGGTCTCGGATGGAACTATAGCCATCCGTCCGAAATCATGGACGAGATCGCCGCAACAACGCCGAGCTTCGCGCTCGTCTCCTACGACTATCTGGAAAAGATGGGCTCGGTGCAGTGGCCCTGCAATGAGAAGACGCCGCTCGGCTCGCCGATCATGCATGTCGATGGCTTCGTGCGCGGCAAGGGCAAGTTCATCCGCACGGAATATGTCCCGACCGACGAGCGCACCGGTCCACGTTTCCCGCTGCTGCTCACCACCGGGCGCATTCTCAGCCAGTACAATGTCGGCGCCCAGACGCGGCGTACCGAGAATGTCGTCTGGCACGCCGAGGATCGCCTGGAAATCCATCCGCACGATGCGGAACAGCGCGGCATCCGCGAGGGCGACTGGATCCGGCTCAGCAGCCGCTCCGGCGACACCACGCTCAGAGCCTTGATCACCGATCGCGTCGCTCCCGGCGTCGTCTACACGACCTTCCATCATCCGGATACGCAGGCGAACGTCATCACCACCGATTACACCGACTGGGCGACGAACTGCCCGGAATACAAGGTGACGGCCGTGCAGGTCTCGCCGTCAAACGGCCCGTCGCAGTGGCAGGTCGAGTATGATGAGCAGGCCCGGCAGTCGCGGCGTATCGTCGGGAAGATGGAGGCTGCGGAGTGACGATGCATGCGTTTTCCCCTTCTCCCCTTGGGGAGAAGGTGCCCGGAGGGCGGATGAGGGGGACTCTCCGCGCGAGGGGAGCTGCTCTTCATTTGCGCTCGAGATACGCGGAGCTATCGCTCCTTGCCCCCCTCATCCGACGCTGCGCGCTACCTTCTCCCCGTTGGGGAGAAGGGAAGGCTATCCAATGACCAAATTCACCCCCACCACCACCGTTCCCGAAACCGCCCGCCGCAACGGCCTGGTCCGCTCGGGCTCTCGCATCGTCCCCGAGGAAGTGCCGATCGCATTTTCCTATGGCGGCACGTCACATGCGGTGATGATGGGCACACCTGCCGATATCGAGGATTTCGGCGTCGGCTTCAGCCTCACCGAGGGCATCATCACCGATATAAGTGAGATCGCCGCGATCGAGCCGATCGAAGACGAGCAGGGGATCGATGTGCAGATCGCTCTGGTCGACGATGTGGCCGACGCACTGCGGCTGCGCCGCCGCCATATGGCAGGCCCCGTCGGCTGCGGCCTCTGCGGCATCGAATCGATCGAGCAGGCGGTGCGTAAGGTACCGGATGTCTCGAACGTTGCTTTAAAGTTGACGCAAAAGGACATCGTCCGCGCGGTCGCGCTGCTTAACGATGCGCAGCCGCTGCATCGCGAGACGCATGCTGTGCATGGTGCGGGCTTCTATATCCCGTCCGAGGGGCTGCTTGCCGTGCGCGAGGATGTCGGAAGGCACAATGCGCTTGACAAGCTCTGCGGTGCCGTGATCCGTTCCGACCATAAGGGCGCGGAAGGTGTGGTCGCCGTCACCAGCCGCCTGTCCGTCGAGATGGTGCAGAAGGCGGCGATACTGGGCAGTTCCGTGCTGGTTGCCATCTCCGCGCCGACGGCGCTCGCCATTCGCACGGCCGAGGAGGCCGGCATGACGCTGGTGGCGCTGGTGCGCGGCGACGATTTCGAGATTTTCACCCATCCGCATCGCATTATTACGGGGAGCATCGCCGATGTCGCCTGAGGAAACGCCGCACGGCAAGACCGAAACCAAGCTCATCTATATGGCGAACCAGATCGCCACCTTCTTCAAGACGCAGCCGGCAAATGAAGCCGCACAGGGTGTTGCCACCCACATCAACAAATTCTGGGAGCCGCGCATGCGGCGCCAGCTTTTCACGATCATCGATCAAGGAGACAGCGGGCTCAGCCCTTTGGTCTTGGAAGCAGCCTCGCTGATCCACAGACCCGCGCCGCCGGAAGAAATTAAGCCGGCTTAATACTAGCACTGATGATGCATTGGGATGGAGAGAGGAGACTCCATCCTCGAATCCGAGTCCTGCGGAGGGGAGAATGCGGGGTATTTGAAGCAAGGAGGAGTTGTTCATGACGGCTGCGGATACGAATATTTCTCAAGGAACGGCAACGGCGGGTCTGCTCGATCGCGAGCGCATTATCGCCAAGCCGGGCTTCAACCGGTGGCTCGTGCCGCCGGCGGCTTTGGCGATCCATCTCTGCATCGGCATGGCCTATGGCTTCAGTGTGTTCTGGCTGCCGCTCTCCAAGGCGCTCGGCACCCCGGCGCCGGCTCCGGCGGAATGCGCAAACCTCAATCTTTTGACCGCCCTGTTCACCACGAGCTGCGATTGGCGCGTCAGCGATCTCGGCTGGATCTATACGCTCTTCTTCGTGTTGCTCGGCTCTTCCGCCGCCATCTGGGGTGGGTGGCTCGAGAAAGCGGGGCCGCGCAAGGCCGGCGTGGTTGCTGCCTGCTGCTGGTGCGGCGGTATCCTGATTGCGGCGATCGGCGTTATCTTTCACCAGCTCTGGATCATGTGGATCGGCGCCGGCGTCATCGGCGGTATCGGGCTTGGTCTCGGCTATATTTCGCCTGTGTCGACCCTGATCAAATGGTTTCCCGACCGGCGCGGCATGGCGACCGGCATGGCCATCATGGGCTTCGGCGGAGGCGCGATGATCGGCGCGCCGCTCGCGAGCCTGCTGATGAACCACTTTCGCATGGATGGCTCCGCCGGTGTCTGGCAGACCTTCATCGTCATGGCAGCGATCTATTTCGTTTTCATGATGGGCGGCGCCTTCGGCTATCGTTTGCCGCCGGCCGGCTGGTGTCCTGAGGGCTGGACGGCCCCTGCCGCCAAGAGCTCGATGATCACGACAAAGCATGTGCATCTTCGCAATGCCCACAAAACCCCGCAGTTCTGGCTGATCTGGGCGGTATTGTGTCTCAACGTCTCGGCCGGTATCGGCGTTATCGGCATGGCCTCCCCGATGCTGCAGGAAATCTTCGGTGGCGCATTGATCGGCCTGCCGGACCTGAAATTCGCCGATCTCAGCAAGGACCAGATCGCGGCGGTGGCGGCCATCGCCGCCGGTTTTGCCGGTCTGCTGTCACTCTTCAACATCGGCGGGCGCTTCTTCTGGGCGTCGCTGTCCGACAAGATCGGCCGCAAGAACACTTATTATTGTTTCTTCGTGATCGGCATTGCACTCTATGTCCTGGCTCCCTGGGCGGCAGGCATTCATAGCAAGGTGCTGTTCGTGGGCGCGCTCTGCATCATCCTGTCGATGTATGGCGGCGGTTTCGCGACCGTTCCCGCCTATCTCGCCGATATATTCGGTACGCAATTCGTCGGCGCGATCCATGGCCGGCTGCTGACGGCATGGGCGACGGCCGGGATCATCGGGCCTGTCGTGGTCAACTATATCCGCGAGGCGCAGAAGGCAGCGGGCGTGGAAGGCGCACAGCTTTACACCTTCACCATGTATATTCTTGCGGTCATGCTGGCTCTGGGCTTGATTGCCAATTCGCTGGTCAAGCCGCTCTCGGACAAATGGTTCATGTCGGATGAAGAGGTCGCCGCGCTGCAGGCGAAGACCGCTGCTGCCAATGCTGGGCCTACCGGCTCTTTCGGCATCGGCACGGGTGGGTTTGATGGCAAGGCGCTGATTGCCTGGGCGCTTGTCGGTATTCCGCTCCTCTGGGGTGTCTGGGTGACGATCAAGAGCACCTACGCTCTGTTCGGCTAAACGACCCTCTAAATGACCAAAAAGCCGCTCCGAAATTCGAGGCGGCTTCTTGATTTTCAGCAGGGCTTTACGATCAGGCGACGCGGCGGACGACCATATGGCGGATCATCGAGTCCGCGAGGCGGAATTGCGCAAGCAGCGTATGCAGCGCGTCCGCCTCATTGGCGAGCCTGAGGCTTGCGGCGGTGCTCTCTTCGACCATCGCAGCATTCTGCTGGGTGGTCTGATCCAGCGAATTGATCGCCGAATTGATTTCCCGAAGGCCGATCGTCTGTTCCTTCGACGCCTTCACGATGGCAGCGACGTTGGTGTTGATGTCGGCAACCTGGGTGACGATCTGTTCCAGCGCCTTGCCCGTTTGGCCGACCAGGCCGACACCGTTCCTGACGTGCTCGCTCGATGTCGTGATCAGCGCCTTGATCTCCTTGGCGGCGCTGGCCGAGCGTTGTGCCAGTTCGCGCACTTCCTGTGCAACAACGGCGAAGCCCTTACCGGCCTCGCCGGCACGTGCGGCCTCGACACCGGCATTCAGCGCCAGCAGGTTGGTCTGGAAAGCGATATCGTCGATGACGCCGATGATGTTGGTGATCTCACGCGAGGATTTCTCGATCTGATCCATGGCGGCGACGGCGTTGCGGACTACCGTGCCGGATTCTTCGGCGCCGCGTTTGGTTTCGGCAACGAGACGCCCGGCTTCTTCCGCACGCTGGCTGGAATCGGCGACCGTGGTGGTGATCTCTTCCAGGGCTGCGGCCGTCTCTTCCACCGAGGCGGCCTGCTGCTCCGTGCGTCTTGAGAAGGCTTCTGCCGAGTCGCCAAGCTCGCGCGAGCCGGCGGCAATGGCGCTGGCATTGTGACCGACGGTGGTGAGCGTCTGGGAAAGCTTGTCGATCGTCGCGTTGAAGTCGTGGCGAAGCTGCTCCATGGAAGGCACGAAAGAGCGTTCGAGCGTTTTCGTCAGATCGCCTTCCGAGAGGCTGCGGAGTGCGCCGGCGAGTTCGCTGATGGCGCTCATGCGGGAGGTGACATCCGTCGCGAATTTCACGACTTTGTAGACTTTGCCATCAGCGTCGACGATGGGGTTATAGGCCGCCTGGATCCAGATTTCCTTGCCGCCCTTGCCGTAGCGGACGAATTCGTTGGCGATGAACTCGCCCTGCGCCAGGCGCTGCCAGAAGCGCTTGTATTCCTCGGTGCGGGCATGGGCAGGGTCGCAGAAAATGCTGTGATGCTTGCCGACGATCTCGCTGGGCGCATAGCCCATGGCGCTGCAGAAATTCTCGTTCGCGGTCAGGATTTCGCCGGTCGGCAGGAATTCGATGACGGCCTGTGAGCGCGAGAGCGCCGCAAGCTTGCCCGCGTCATCGATCGCCTTCTTCTTGGCGTCGGTGACATCGACGGCGAATTTTACGACTTTAACCGGCTTACCATTGCGGAAGACAGGGTTGTAGGAAGCCTGTATCCAGACTTCGCGATTGCCCTTGGCAAGACGCTTGTAGGTGCCGGCATCATATTCGCCACTGCCGAGACGCGCCCAGAAATCATGATAGGCCGGGGTTGCGATATAGGTGGGATCACAGAACATCCGGTGATGGTTTCCGACGATTTCCTTCAGCTCATAGCCCAGCGTGCGGCAGAAATTCTCGTTTGCCGTCAGAACCTTACCCTCGAGATCGAACTCGATGATGGCCTGCGATTTGGACATGGCGGACAGAATGCGGCTGGCATCCGATGATAGACTGAACATTCCTATTCCCTCCTAGAAAGCTCGCGCCTGCCGAGCGTCGATTGAATGACATCGAAGCGGACGACTGTGCTCGCCGAGACGCCTCCGGGAGGCGTTCCGCACGGAATGGCCGGAATGTAGAGATTGTATTTTCTTTCCTCGCTTCACAATCGATGATGGAGTTTCCTCCTTTAATTTTGAGTAAAAATTAGCTTATTAGAAATTACAATTTAAATAAAAAATAATTAGCTAAAATTATGAGGAAATAAAAAACCGCCGCGGAGAGCGACGGTTCTTTGGAAAGACTACGCTGCGAAGTTAAGCGGCGAGCTCGTCTGTTTCGTTTTCCTTGAACATCTTGGCGAGGTTCAGGAAGCAGATCATTCCGTTCTCCGTGGCGATGATGCCTTCGCAATAGGCGCGATCGAAGGAGGCGGTTACTTCCGGAACCGGCTGTACCTGACTGGAGGCGATCGTCAGGATATCGGAGACGCGGTCGACCAGCATGCCGATGACCATGCTATGCACTTCGGCGACAACGATGGCGCTACGCTCGTTGGCGACCGTGCTCTGCATGCCGAGCTTGTAGGCAAGGTCGATGATCGGGATCACCGAGCCGCGCAGGTTCATGACGCCGATGACATCGGCCGGCGCATGCGGGATCGGCGTCGATGGCGCCCAGCCGCGAATTTCGCGGATCGTGGTGGTTTTGACGCAGAATTCCTGATCATGCAGCCGGAAGGCAATGATCTCCAGAGTTTCGCCGCTAAAGCTGGTGGAATTGATCGTGGCCATGAACGCTCTTCCCATTGAACCGTCACGCCCAATTCGACGTGTTATTGGCACGATAGAGCAAGAACATTGCTTAAACCTAAATCTATGCAAGCAGTTTCGACTGGATAGTCTTACGCGGTATGATGTCGGGAAGGAGTAGCCCCGGAAAGGAATGGAGCCCCTTTAAGCGGCTCGTGTCGGGCGGTCGAAGATGCGCCGGCCGAAGAGGCTTGCCGCCATTTCCACGAGAACACGGGCGCTCTTGCCGCGATCGTCGAGGAACGGGTTGAGCTCCACGAGATCAAGCGATGAGACGAGGTTGCTGTCGGAGAGCATTTCCATGATGAGATGCGCTTCGCGATAGGTCGCGCCGCCCGGCACGGTGGTTCCGACACCCGGCGCGATATCCGGATCGAGGAAGTCGACATCGAAGCTGACATGCAGCAGGCCGTTGGCGTCGCCGACGGTATCGAGCACCTTGCGCATGATGGCGGCGACGCCTTGCTCATCGAGGGAGCGCATGTCGAAGACGTTGACGCCGTGTTCGCGGATTTCCTCACGTTCACGCGGATCGACGGAGCGGATACCGACCTGGAAGACCTTCGTCGGATCGACCAGCGGCCGCCCGGCCGGCAGAACGCCCTCGATCTCGGCTTCGCCGCAGAAGAATGCAACGGGCATGCCGTGAATATTGCCTGAGGGCGAGGTAGCGGGGGAATTGAAATCAGAGTGAGCGTCGAGCCAGAGCACGAAGAGGGGGCGACCAACTTCCGCCGCGTGGCGGGCCATGCCGGAGACGCTGCCCATGGAAAGGCTGTGGTCGCCGCCCAGGATCAGCGGGAAGCCGCCGGACGATGCGACTTCGTAGACCTTCGCCTCCAGTGCGCGCGTGAAGGCGCCGACGATCTTCAAATTGTGAGCGTGGGGATGGTCGGGCAGGTCCGCTGCTGGAACAGGATGCAGGTCGCCGCTATCCGTGACGCGATGGCCAAGTTCGGTCAGCGTGGTTTCGATGCCGGCGATGCGGAGCGCCGTCGGACCCATGCCGGCGCCGCGGCGACCGGATCCTTCTTCCAGGGGAACGCCGATCAGGGTAACGGGAGTGGATTGCGTATTCATCGGCATTGCTCCGAGGGTTAGAGCGATTCCGGAAAAGCCAGCAGCGGCTTTTGCCTGGAAAAGCGTAAAAACAACGACATAGATGAGATCGGGTCCATGAAGGGCCGACCGGCCTGAATTATGTTGGCGCGCATTATCAATTGTCTGGATGACAGCAAAAAGATGGAAAATTGTCCAGAATCAACCGGCTTTCGACAGATTGATCAATCCAATTGCGCAGAATGATAAGCCAGTGGACAATCTTCATGCGAGCTCGCGCTACGCAACAGGGTGCATATCTCTGCTTCATCCGCGACGAGGTGCTCGACGATAGCCTGTTCTCGCGGAAGAGGTGTTCCTCAGTATTCATGCTCGTAGACGACGCCCGCTTCCCCGGCGCCGTCAGATCCCGCCGCGCCGCGCAGCTTCACGCCGCGACCTACATTGAAATTGATGATGGCCTTGGTGTTGTTTGAGGCGCCCTGCTGCAACTCGATATAGGTGCGCTTGTTGATGTACTTGCCGGCGCCTACCTGTGCCTGGCCGTTCGCATCCGTCGAGATATCGAGATCATCGACGCCGAGATGGCTGCGCAACCCCTCGAACAGCGACGTGGAGCGTCCGCCGGCAAGCTGGCTGGCGGCATCGGCGAGCTGGGCGATCTGCATGGCGGAAAGTTTCGACATGGATTGACCGAAGATCAGCTGCGCCAGAACCTCGTCCTGCGGCAAAGCCGGAGAAGACGAGAAGCCGATCTGCGGGTCGGTCGCCAGGCCGGTGACATCGACCGTTATGGTGGTGGAGCCTGCCGTCGACGTCGCTTCCATGTTGAGCGCTGGCGTCAGGTCGCCGCCGAAGGTGATCTTGCTGGTATCGGTGAAATCCAGCCGACGGCTCAAGATGGTCAGGCGTCCACGCCGCATGGTGAAGCCGCCGGATACCACAGGTTCGGCTGCCGTGCCGCGAACTGTGATGTTGCCGCCGAGTTCGGCATCGATGCCGCGGCCACGAACGAAGATCTGCGAGGGGGCATCGAGCTGCAGGTCAATGCCGAGAGTCGTCGATTTGCTGCGGGGCGCCTCCGGCTTCTGATCCTTGAACTGGGCCTTGACCGCAGCCGGAGCATTCTTGTGCTTGATGTTGATCTCCGACAGCGATGCCGGCAGCTTTTGCGGCACGGTGATGGACGCCTTGCTGATCCGGAGATTGCCCGTCAGCATCGGCGCGGTCATCAGCGGTCCCTTGATGCCGAGCGTGCCGTTGACCGTTGCGGTGACGAGGGTTCCATCGACATAGGTCGCGTTGTTGAACTTCATCTGGATATCGGCAGGGAAACCGCTATCCGGAGCAATGCCGACCGTACCGCTGCCGGAAATGCTGCCGCCGCTGGTGAGGTTGCCGCTCAGCCGCGAGATGACCGCCTGTCTGCCGTCGAGCGTAACGGTCACGGCAAGGCCGTTGAGCGTCAGGTTTCGCCGTACATCGACCAGCTTGGCGCTGTCGGTGGTGATCGAGCCGGTAATGGCGGGTGCCGCCGTCGTGCCGCCGATCTGCATGTCGATCTTGGCGGTGCCTGTCATGACGAGGCCCTGGGCGGCCAGCTGGCCTGCCAAGGCGTCGAACGGCAGATTACCGGAAAACCTCAGCGCCATCGCCTTGTTGCCAGTAATGGCGATAGTGCCGCCGCCATTCAGCGCCAGGCCGCTTTGGCCGGTCAGGTTGGTATTGATGGTCACGATATTGTCGGCAAATTTTCCGTCGGCCTTGATGCCGAGTGCGGCAAGGCCTGCGGATTTCGTCTGGCTCGTCGCCGCTCCCGACCAGTTGGTCTGGAAGATGACGGAGGGCGAGGCGGCCTTGCCGGTGACCGCCACCGTGCCCGAAATCACGCCCTCCGCCGCAAGCGTTGGCGCAAAGACATTGGCAAGGCTCGCCGGCAGGTTGGCGATCTTCGCATTGATGTTCAGGGCCTGCCCGGCGGTGCCATCAATAATCACCGAACCGCCACCGGTCTGGAGGGTCAGGCCATTCAGCGAGGCGATGCCGTCCTTGATGACGATCTTTGTTGGCGATGCAAGCTTCACCGGTATCGTGCGGGGTGCGCCTGCAAACGAGTCGAGGTTTATCGTCGTCTGGCCGCCAGCCGTCTCAACGCTGCCGCGTGTTGTCAGCGGCGCGTTGTCATAGGCCGATTTCAGATCGAAATCCGTGCGGCTGCCCTGCTGAGTAAAGGTCAGGTTGAGATCGGCTATGCGGTTGGCGCCGGAGGCGATGGCGTCGGCGCGGATACTTCCGTTGGCGGAGAAGGCCTTGAGATCGTCGACGGCAAGCGCTACGGCCGGCTTGCTGATGACGAGATCGTCGCGGCGGATACCATTACCATTGGCGTTGACCTTCAGGCCGGTCTTGCCGTTGGCGCTGGCGATATCGAGCGAGCCCTTGAGGTCGCCCTCGGCCTTTTGGCCGGCAAGGGCGGCCAAAAGGCTGAGATCCGGGAGGTCGAAGGTCAATGCACCCGTTGGCTCGAAGCTCGGCGACAAATCCAGCTTGCCCTGCAGCTTGTTGGTGCCGATTTCGGCTGCCAGCGACGGGATGCTTGTGCGGCCATCCTTGGAAACGGCGTCGGCGGTGATATGGATCGGCTTGCCATCGATTGCGCCGCTTGCCTGAACCTTTGCTTGCGGAGCTTTGGGGTCGGCGGTACCGGTCACGCCGATATCGAGCGTATCGAGCAGCCGTCCCGCCAGCTTGACATTAACGGCCTTGACGGTCGCGTCGATATCAAGCGCAGAGAGGGGACCCTTGGCCTTGAGACCGATATCGGCCTGTCCCTGCGCATTCGGGACGAGCTTGGAAAGGTCGAGCACTTTGCCGAATAGATCCGATGTCAGCGATTGGTCGTTGAGCGCGACATTGCCGTTGATCTCGGCGATATTGGATTTCACCGCAAGATTGGAGAGCGTCATCTTGGTCGGCACAGTGCCGGCGACCTGGCCTTCCAGGGAGATCGTGCCTTCGAACTTATTCGAGACACCATCCGGCAGAACGCCTGGCAGGGCAAAGAGCTTGAAATTGCCCGTGAGCGCCTTTGACGACAGCGTATATTTGCCGTTGACGGTGCCGCCGATGCTGGCGCTTTCCAATGTTGTATTGTTGAAGCCGATCGTATCGGGCGAGAGCTGAAGCGGCGCAGTCAGGGCAATCGGCGCGCGGATCAGGCGATTGAGGTCGGGGCTCACGAAGGCTGTCTGGCCGACAACCAGGCGAAGCTGCAGCGGGCCGGACATGGCGGTGAGATTGAAGGCATCGCTGCGGGCACCGAGATTGATCTGTCCGATGTTGCCTTGCGGCGTGCTGGCGCTGTCAAGTGCGGCCTTGGCATCGATTTTCACCGATTGCGCCGCACCCGTCAGTGCGATGTCAACCCGCGAGATCAGGGCGCGGGCCTCGCCGTTTTCCATCGGCCAGCGGAAGTCGACAGGACCGGAAGTGCCGATCAGATTGGCATTGAGGCTGTTGTTGCCGGCGGGATCTAGCGTGCCCGATGCAGCAAGCACGGCGCTGCCTGTGGCGAGGTTGCCGGTCTGGATATCGATCTTACCCTTGCCGTCAAAGGCCGCCGAAAGATCGATTGTCGTCTGGCCGGCAAAGAGCGCACGCAGGGTCGGCGGCAGGAGCGAATCGACATCGCCGCCGCCCTTGACGTCGATATGATGCAGGCCGTCGGCCGAGAGGCTGTGGTGGCCGGTGATGGCGACTGTCGGCTTACCGTCGAGTGCCGCCTGCAGCTTGCCAGCCCAGTTGGAGAGGGGGCCGTCGCCGGAAAGGTCGATGTTGACGGCGGGTCCGCCCGGCAGGTGCAGCAACCCGGCCAGCATGCCGTCGCGCGGCTCGGAAATCTGCGTTTTCAGTTTCAGCTGATTGTCGGCCGGAGCAAAGGCGATATCGGCGGAAAGCTTGGCATCGGGCACATCGTGCCTGAAGGCATTGAGTGTCAGACCCATACTACTGCTGTTTGCCTTGACGCTGCCGTCGGCGGCGAGAACGAAGTCCTGTCCGGCAACGGCCTGTCCGATGCGAAGATCAGGCAGGGCGATAGCCCCGATATCGATGGCGATGGGCAGGGAGAAACCGCTGGAGCTTGCCGGCTCGGTTGCCGGTGCAGGCGCGGCCGTCGAAACCGGCAGTCGTTCGAAATCGACGACATCGGCTGCGACGCGATCGGCATGGAAGGTGCCGGTCAGCAAGGACAGCGGAGACCAGTCGATGGCAAGGTTCTGCACCTTGGCATAGGGGCCTTTCGTGTCGGACACAGTGATCGAACCGACCCTCAGATTGCCGTTCAACAGTCCTGAAGGCGCGGCGATCGCGATGGTGCGATCCGGCGTCGAGGCGATCTTCGCCATCTGATCGACGGCGTAGCCGGTTGCGGAGGGTACCAGGCCGATGACGAGCACAGCCGCAATCGCGAGCAAGAGGATTGCCACGACCGCATAGGCGATCCAGCGCACCAGTTTCCCGAGAATTCGAATCAATATGCTCATGAAAGCGACAGTAACCTCAACTTTGTAACCGTGTGCTGAAAGGCCCGCGACAACTATACAGTCCGTCAGAAGGCCTGGCCGATGCCGGCATAGATGCCATAAGATGTGCCATTGTCATATTTCTTCAACGGCACGGCAACATCGAGCCTGATCGGGCCGAAGGGCGTAGCGTAGCGCAAGCCCACGCCCGCACCAATGCGCAGGTCGGACCCGTCGGGCAAGACACTGTCGGTGACGCTGCCCATATCGACGAAGGGTACGACACCGATCGTATCGGTGATCTTTACCCGCGCTTCGAAGGAGGCGGTCACGTAGGAGCGCCCGCCGGTTTCGTCACCGTGCGAGTTATAGGGCGAGATTTCCTGATAGCTGTAACCGCGCACCGAGCCGCCGCCACCGGCATAGAAACGCCGGGTGGCGGGAATGTCCTCAATGCTGTTCGCACCCAGCAGCGAGCCCGCAGCCAGCTTGCCGGCGAAGACCACGTTGTTGTTGGCGCCTATGCCCTTGTAACCGGTGATCGAGCCCTCGAAGGAGCTGAAAACCGTGCCGCCCATTGCCTCATAGCTCGGCTTGGCGCTGATGGAGGCGCGAAAGCCTTCCGTGGGGTCCAGCTTGTTGTCACGCGTGTCCCGGACGTATTCGAGCGGGATCGCCACCGTCAGGTAATTATGTTTTCCGAAAGCATCGGTAGTATCGGATTCATAGGAAACCTCGCCGCCGGCGGATACCGTATCCTGATCGTTGATTTCATAGGCGAGTCCGCCGCTCGCCGTGGCGGTATTGGCGTCGTAGGCGTCCGGATGCAGGCTTTGCATCTTGAGGCCGGCCGTGAAGGTCGCGGAAGGATAGAAGGTCGCCGGCCTGACATAGGTAATGCCGGCGGTGTAGTCGAGTTGACCGACATCCGTGGTCTCGCCGATGCGCGATACCGACCCTTCGATGCGTAGCGAATCCGCGCGTCCGGTCAGATTGCGGTGCCCCCAATAGCCCTGCAGGCCGAAGCCGTCGATGGTGGAATATTGTGCGCCGACACCGAAGAAGCGCTGCTTGCCTTCCGACACCTCGATGGTCGTCGGAATGCTGCCATCCGGCGCCAGCTTGTCGGCCTCGCGGATGGTGACGCTGGAAAAGACGCCGAGCTTTCTCAGGCGATCCGATGCCTTCTTCAACTCGTCGGGCGAGTAGGGCTTGCCTTCGTTGATGCGGGCATAGCGCTTGATGAAATCCGGATCGACCGTCTTCTGGCCGGTGACGCCGACATTGCCGAAGGGAGCGACGGGACCGCTTTCAACCTTCAGCGATACGTCGACGGTATTGGTCGAATGATCGGCGACGACATCGCGCTTGTCCAGCTTGGCGAGCGGATGACCTTCGTTCTTGAAGTCGGCGACCATCTTGTCGCCTGCCTTCAGAATGGTCAGCGAGCTGGCATCGCCGCCGCGCACGAGGCCATAATTGGCCGGGTCCAGCCTGGCGGCGTCGCCGAGCAGGTTGATCTTGCCAAGTTTGAAGACCGGGCCGGGATCGACGCCGATCGTGACGACAACGGGCTTGGCGCGGCTGAAGGTCGGTGTCGGCGGCAAGGCATCGAGGGGGGTGCCGTTGATGGTGATGGTGACCACGCCGCCGTAGCGGGCCTTCTCGTAAAGTGTGGCTATCAGGCGATCGCGGTCGTCACGCGCCTTCACGACGACGCCGAGGTCGCCGGAGACCGGCTTGTCCTTGTCGGAAATCAGCATCGAGCTGTCGTTCAACGCTTCCTTCAGATCCTTGTCGAGATTGCCGGCCTGGAAATCGACCGTGTAGCGGACAGGATCGGACACCTGATCCGCCGTTTCGTCTTCGCCCCAGAGCTTGATGCCGAAGAGCTTGAATGCAAAGGCGTTTCCGGCGCACACCGGACCGAGCGCAAGGGCTGCCGCAACCGCTGCCACGGTTCCTGCCTGCCGATACGCAATACTCTTTCTCGGTTCAGTTCTTTTATGCATACGCCGCTTTACGGTTACATGAGAACTTACTCAGTTTGACGTTTCCCGGGAGTTAACGCGCGGCCACCATAGAGGCAAAAGTCCCTCAGGTGTACCGTTTTGGAGTCAAAAACGGGGAAAAGATAGCCTTTTGCGGGTGAAAAGCCCGCGTTTCCAGGCGGGATTCCACATATCAGGGCCGGTTGAAGAATGTCACATCGGAGTTGTCCTTGCGGGCGCCGGTCTGGCTGCTGTTCGGACGTCAAACCCTCCGTCGCCCGAATAAAAAAATCCCGGGCTGTAGCCCGGGACCTTCCAAATGCGATGAAAAATCGATCAATAGCCGCCGTAGCCGCCGCCATAACCACCGCGATAGCCGCCGCGCGGGCAATCGTCGATGTAGCGACGTCCGTAACGATCGCGGTAGTAGCACTGGCCGGGCTGTTCCTGGACGCTGCCGATGACGGCGCCGGAGACGCCACCGATCGCTGCGCCGACTGCCGCGCCACGGACGTTGCCGGTGACCGCGCCGCCGATGATCGCGCCGGATGCTGCGCCGATGCCTGCGCCCTGTTCGGTCGGCGTGCAGCTTGCTATAGACAAGCCGACCAATGCGAGCATAAGAACTTTCTTCATTTACTCTCTCCAACGTTAGTTAAGCCGAACCCCGGCCAACGTCGTCCCAATTCTTCAGCTCCACCACGATGGGCTGTCTTTACAGTCCTGCAACAACAGAAAATATCGTGCAAAATATGATTGTCTATTGGTGGATAGCAGTTTTTTTATTGCTGAAAAAAGGCGGCGTCCTGTTTGGAGAAGAAAACAGCTTGCCGCCAGGCAGAAAATCCACCTCCTCTCTAAAGTAGAGGTTGATTGGATTGCGAAAAAGTCAAATGATGCTCCATGCCTCTGGAGGAGAGGCGAGGAGGAAAATATGGCAAAAGTGACTTTGACGGTGAACGGCCGTTCGGTCAGCGGCGAGTGCGAGGATCGCACGCTGCTTGTCCATTTCATCAGGGAAAAACTCGGCCTGACCGGAACCCATGTCGGCTGCGATACCAGCCAGTGCGGCGCCTGTGTCATCCATATGGATGGCAAGTCTGTGAAGAGCTGTTCGATCCTGGCCGTTCAGGCTTCCGGCTCCAAGATCACAACCATCGAGGGTCTGGCCGCCAATGGCGAACTGCATCCGGTTCAGGCCGCTTTCAAGGAGCATCATGGCCTGCAATGCGGCTTCTGCACGCCGGGCATGGTGATGGCATCGGTCGACATGATCAACCGCCATGGCGGCAAGCTTGACGAGAAGACGGTGCGCAGCGAACTCGAAGGCAATATCTGTCGATGCACCGGCTATCACAACATCGTCAAGGCGGTGCTTTCAGCCAATGCCGCAATGAACGCCGCCCAGCAGGCGGCCGAATAAATTCCACCGAGATCGTCTGGCTAAACGCTTGGACTGTGATCTTGGCGGATTGCCGGGCCCGGAACCCCAATGGAGGATGTGATGGGCGTTGAAGGCATTGGTGCGCGCGTGGCGCGCAAGGAAGACAAGCGATTTCTGACGGGCAAGGGGCGATACACCGACGATATGGTGACGCCGGGCATGAAATATGCCTATTTCGTCCGCAGCCCGCATGCGCATGCAAAGATCAAGAGCATCGATGCGTCAGCGGCACTCTCCATGCCGGGCGTGATCGGCGTGCTCGATGGCAAGCAGCTGCTTGATGACGGCATCGGCAATCTGATCTGCGGTTGGATGATTCATTCCCGCGACGGCTCGCCGATGAAGATGGGCGCATGGCGGCCACTGGCGGTCGATACCGTGCGCTATGTCGGCGATGCCGTCGCCATCGTCGTTGCCGACAGTCTTGGCGAGGCACGCGATGCGGCTGAAGCCGTAGCGGTCGATTATGAGGAGCTGCCTGCCGTCGTCGAGGCGGTGGACGCGCTGAAAGCCGGCGCGCCGCAGATCCATCCGGAGGCGGCAAACAACCTTATTTTCGACTGGGAGCTTGGAGACGCGGCAGCGACCGACAAGGCGATCGCCGAGGCCGCGCACGTCACCGAAATCGAGATCCACAACAACAGGCTTTCGCCAAATGCCATGGAGCCGCGCGCCACGCTCGGCATCTATGATGCCGCCGAAGACCACTATACCTGCTACACCACAAGCCAGAACCCGCATGTGGCCCGGCTCGTCATGAGCGCCTTCTATAATGTCGCGCCGGAAAA
The DNA here is from genome assembly GCF_047041135.1 of Rhizobium sp. WW22. Classification (NCBI taxonomy): domain Bacteria; kingdom Pseudomonadati; phylum Pseudomonadota; class Alphaproteobacteria; order Hyphomicrobiales; family Rhizobiaceae; genus Rhizobium; species Rhizobium sp. WW22. The sequence goes on along the minus strand of NZ_CP178198.1, from coordinate 2,858,271 downwards.
CAAGCTGCGCGTCATCGCGCCGGATGTCGGGGGCGGCTTCGGCTCGAAGATCTATATCTATCCGGAAGAGATTGTCTGTCTCTGGGCGTCGAAGAAGACCGGCGTGCCTGTGAAATGGACGGCCGACCGCACGGAGGCCTTCCTCACCGATGCGCATGGTCGCGATCATGTTTCCAAGGTCAAGATGGCCTTCGATGCGCAAAATCGCATGACGGCCCTGAAGGTCGACACGATCGCCAATCTCGGCGCTTATATGTCGCTCTTTTCCTCGGCGGTGCCGACCTATCTCTATGCGACGCTGCTGTCGGGGCAATATGCCATTCCGGCGATCCACGCCAATGTCCGTACGGTTTATACCAATACCGTGCCCGTCGATGCCTATCGCGGGGCAGGGCGGCCGGAGGCGACCTATCTGCTGGAGCGCACGGTGGAAACGGCGGCGCGCGAACTCAGCGTCTCGCCGGCGGAACTGCGGCGGATCAACTTCATACGCTCGTTCCCCTACCAGACGCCCGTGATCATGAATTACGACGCCGGCGATTACGAGGCTTCGCTCAACGCGGCCATGCAGCAGGCCGATTGGGCCGGCTTTCCGGCCCGCAAGGCGGAAGCCGCCCGTCGCGGCATGAAGCGCGGCATCGGCATGAGCTGCTACATCGAGGCCTGCGGCATCGCGCCCTCGCAGGCGGTGGGATCGCTCGGGGCAGGCGTCGGCCTCTGGGAATCGGCAGAGGTGCGGGTCAATGCGGTCGGGACCATCGAAGTGCTCACCGGATCGCACAGCCATGGACAGGGGCATGAGACGACGTTCGCGCAATTGGTCGCCGATCGCCTCGGTGTGCCGATCGACAGCGTCTCCATCGTCCATGGCGATACCGACAAGGTGCAGATGGGCATGGGCACCTATGGTTCCCGTTCGGGCGCCGTCGGCATGTCCGCCGTCGTCAAGGCGCTCGACAAGGTGGAGGCGAAGGCAAAGAAGATCGCCGCCCACCTGATGGAGGCCGACGAAAGCGATATCGTCATCGAGAACGGCGAGTTAAAGGTCGCGGGCACCGACAAGACGCTGCCCTGGTTCCAGGTGGCGCTCGCCTCCTATACCGCGCACAATCTGCCCGCCGGCATGGAGCCGGGCTTGAAGGAAACCGCCTTTTACGATCCGGCGAACTTCACCTTCCCGGCAGGCTGCTACATCTGCGAGGTCGAGGTGGACCCGGAGACGGGCAAGACGGAGATCGTGCAGTTCGTGGCGGCCGACGACTTCGGCAATATCATCAATCCGATGATCGTCGAGGGACAGGTGCATGGTGGCATCGCGCAGGGCATCGGCCAGGCGTTGCTGGAAGGCGTGCATTATGACGAGAACGGCCAGCTGCTGACGGCGAGCTTCATGGACTACACCATGCCGCGCGCCGACGACCTGCCGTCCTTCCAACTTTCGCATCAGAACACGCCGTGTCCGAATAATCCCCTAGGGATCAAGGGATGCGGCGAGGCGGGCGCCATCGGCTCGCCGCCGGCGCTGATTAACGCCATTACCGATGCCATCGGCAACAACAGGCTGAATATGCCGGCGACCCCGCTCAAGGTATGGGAAGCGGCACTGGCCACGGCCTGAAACGAGAGGAGGATAGGACTATGTATGCAACGAATTACCATCGCGCCTCCTCGGTCGACGAAGCCGTCAAGCTTCTGTCGAACACCGACGAGGGCAAATATGTCTCCGGCGGCATGACGCTGATCGCCACCATGAAACAGCGTCTGGCGTCGCCGAGCGATCTCGTCGATCTCAGGCATATCCCTTCGATCAAGGGGATCCGCGTCGATGGCCGCAGGGTCACGATCGGAGCGGCGACCACCCATGCGGAGGTTGCCTCCTCTGCCGCCATCCGCGCGGTCTGTCCGGCGCTCTGCGACCTTGCCGGCATGATCGGCGATCCGCATGTCCGGCATATGGGGACAATCGGCGGCTCCATCGCCAACAATGATCCGGCGGCGGATTACCCCTCGGCGATGTTGGCGCTGAAAGCCACTATCGTCACGGACCGGAGGCAAATCGCGGCCGACGATTTCTTCCGTGGCCTGTTTGAGACGGCGCTGGAGGGGGCTGAGCTCATTACCTCCATCGCCTTCGACGCGCCGGAGCGTGCAGGCTATGCCAAATTCCCCAACCCCGCTTCGCGCTATGCGATGACGGGGGTCTTCGTCGCCAAGGGGGCAGGTGGGGTGCGCGTTGCCGTCACCGGTGCCGGTGCGGACGGCGTGTTCCGCCATGCCGAACTGGAGCAGGCGCTTGCGGCGAACTGGCTGCCGGATGCGGTTACGGGCGTAACGGTCGATCCGTCATCGTTGCTTTCCGACCTGCATGCAACGGCCGAGTATCGCGCCAATTTGATCAAGGTCATGGCCAAGCGTGCCGTGGCTGCGGCATAGATTGCCGCAAATAAGCTCGGAGCGGTGGGGTTTACCCGCCGCTCCGGAGAGAGTGTTTCCAGCATGGTTTCGATTGTCAAATTGATGTGATTGGCTATTCTTGTCTGGAATTGTTCAAAATTAGGGGCCATTTGCCGCAGCGGGCGCGAAAGCAATGCGGAGGGGTTGACGTGTGATCCGGCATTCTCGAAAACGGTCGCACGGTACTGGAGCATATGATGGATTTCGAAGCATTTTTTAAGGGCGAGCTGGAAGGTCTTCACAATGAAGGCCGCTACCGGATCTTCGCAGATCTGGAACGCCGCAGTGGCAATTTCCCCCGCGCTATCAGGCATACCCCGAACGGCCCGCAGGAAGTGACCGTCTGGTGCTCCAATGACTATCTTGGCATGGGTCAGCATCCGAAAGTGATCGAGGCGATGAAGCAAGCGATCGATCACTGTGGCGCGGGTGCGGGAGGCACCCGGAATATTTCTGGCACCAACCACTACCATGTTCTGCTCGAGCAGGAGCTTGCCGATCTCCACGGCAAGGAATCTGCGCTGATCTTCACCTCCGGCTACATCTCCAATTGGGCGACGCTCGGCACACTCGGCGCTCGCATTCCCGGCCTCATCATCTTCTCGGATGCGCTCAACCACGCATCGATGATCGAAGGCATTCGCTATGCGAAGTGCGACAAGGTCATCTGGAAGCACAATGACCTGCACGATCTCGAAGCCAAGCTGAAGACGGCCGATCCGAAGGCGCCGAAGCTGATTGCGTTCGAGAGCGTCTATTCCATGGATGGCGATATCGCCCCCATCAAGGAGATCTGCGATCTCGCCGACAAGTATGGCGCGATGACCTATCTCGACGAAGTGCATGCCGTCGGCATGTACGGCCCGCGCGGTGGCGGCATTGCCGAGCGCGAGGGATTGATGGATCGATTGACCGTCATCGAAGGCACGCTCGGCAAGGCATTCGGCGTCATGGGCGGCTATATTGCTGCTTCCACCGCGCTCTGTGATTTCATCCGGTCGTTTGCGTCAGGCTTCATCTTCACGACGTCGCTGCCGCCGGCTCTGGCCGCGGGTGCCGTCGCCTCGATCCAGCACCTCAAGGTCAGCCAGTTCGAACGCATGCGCCATCAGGATCGCGTGCGCAAGCTGCGTGCGCAGCTCGATGCGGCCGGCATTCCGCACATGCCGAACCCGAGCCATGTCGTGCCGGTGTTGGTCGGCGATGCGGCCAAGTGCAAGTGGATTTCGGATCTGCTGCTCGACGCCGGTGTCTATGTCCAGCCGATCAACTATCCGACAGTGCCGAAGAAGACCGAGCGTCTGCGCATCACGCCGACGCCGCTGCATTCGGATGGCGATATCGAACAGCTGGTCGGTGCGCTGCATGCGCTGTGGTCACGCTGTGCGCTCGCAAGGGCCGTTGCGTAAGGGACATTCCTCTTTCTGCCGAGCCACTGGTGGCCTCTGCCAAGCTGCTGTAAATCGTAAGCTTATACTTACGCAGCTTTCTCCCGCTGGGCTACGAGCACGGCAGCGCGGCTGCGCGCCTCGGCGTCCGCGGCAAAGACGGCATCCATGGCGTCGGCGCTGCCGGTCGCAATCATCTCGTCCATGACGGCTTCGGCGATATCGGCCATTTCGAGGAAGCCGATGCGGCCATCGACGAAGGCGTGGAAGGCGATTTCCTCGGCCGCATTCATGATCGCGCCCTGAAGGCCGCCGCGCTCCAGTGCGGTGCGGGCAAGGCGCAGCGCCGGGAAGCGAACCTCATCCGGCGCTTCGAAATCGAGTCGGGCGAGCTTGGCGAAATCTAGGCGGTCGACGCTGAGCTTCGTGCGGGCGGGGTAGGTGAGCGCGTAGCCGATGGCGGTGCGCATGTCGGGACAGCCGAGCTGCGCCAGAATGGAGCCATCCGTGTAGCCGACCATGGAATGGATGACGGATTGCGGGTGGACCACGACTTCGATCTGATCGGGGCGCACGTTGAACAGGTGCTTGGCCTCGATCATTTCAAGCGCCTTGTTGAACATCGAGGCGCTGCCGATCGAGATCTTGAAGCCCATCGACCAGTTGGGATGGGCGCGGGCGATTGCCGGCGTGACGTTGGCCATCTGCTCCCGCGTCCAGGTGCGGAAGGGGCCGCCGGATGCGGTCAGGATAATGCGTTCGACCGCGTGCTGCTGGTCGTCTTCCAATGCCTGGAAAATGGCGCTGTGTTCGCTGTCGACCGGGATCAGCCGTCCCCCGCCCTCAGTAACGGCGCGCACGAAGAGATCGCCGGCGGAGACGAGACATTCCTTGTTGGCGAGCGCGATATCGGCGCCGCGGCGCGCGGCCGCCAGCGTCGGGGCAAGACCGGCGGTGCCGACGATCGCCGCCATCACCCAGTCCGAGGGCATCGAAGCGGCTTCGATCAAAGCCTTCTTGCCCGCGCCAACGGCAATGCCCGACCCGGCGAGCGCATCCTTCAGTTCCTGATAGCGTTCTTCATTGGCCGTCACCGCAAAGGCGGCGCCGCAGGCCTTGGCCTGCTCGGCCAAAAGCTCGATATTGTCATGCCCTGTGATGGCGGCGATATCGAAGGCATCTCGTCCGCCAAGCTGGGCGATGACGTCGAGCGTGTTCTGGCCGATGGAGCCGGTCGAACCCAATATCGTCAGGCGCCGACGCGCCTTGCTGGCGGTGTTCATTCAGGTATCCGCATTTGCTGCTATTCCTTCAAGGCTCTACAGGGGATTGCCGGGAGCGGCAAGTCCGGAGCCATGCAACCGATTCTCCGCTGCCACACGCGGAAAGCGAATGCGCAATTAGTCATATTTTTTTCAATCTCCATTGAACCAAATGCAAACTGCCGCGTTTTCCGACCACCTGAGTGCGGAGGGCGACGAATGGTTTTCAAGGCGGCAACGTTTCACGGTATGGAGCTCTATCTGGAAAACGAGCAGGCCAGGCGCTCGGCGCTGGAATCCGCCGTTGCCAATGCGCTCGCCGTTGCCGGCGGAATCGATGCTTCCGATGTCACCGTGATCGCGGCAGGCCAGGAAATCCGCCTGCACGGTTCGGTCGCGACTTACCAGGAGGTGAAGCGGGCAACCGCAGTCGCGGAGTCCATTCCTGGCGTGCGGCTGGTGAGGAATAGGATTGCGGTGGGGTGAGCACAAGCCTCAATCATTGTTCGTCCTGCGTCCGGTAGGGATCCGACGCGCATTCCATTGTCGGGGATACAATGCCGCTGCATATTACTCTTGTTATGTTATAACGGACCATCGGGTCAATATCGTGGTCACGTCGCCAATATCGGAGCGCTCGCGGTTTTACACACGCATTGATGCTAAAAGGCTTTTTCCGGCGCGAACGGTTGAGTTTTACAGCTAAGTACTTGCACCGTAGGCATTAGATAGAGCTTCCCAAGCTGATGCTCCTCATTCAGACCTGATTCGCAGAAAGAGCCTTCATCGCCGAACAATAAGCAGCAGATAACCATCTCTGGCCCCTCTAAAAAATGCTAATGCTGGTTGGAAGATACAAGGCCGGCGACGTAGTCTCGAAGTGGCGAAAGCGCGTCGCTGTTGTGTTCAATTATATGCTGAAGAAGAAAAAGAGAGTCATCCTTCTTATTAAACGGTGCCCGATACTCGGACAGTACACCACAAGCATAATCAATGAGATTCGCGGCATCTACGTGTGTGAGCCAATCTACATCACCAATATCATCGGCCCACTCTTTAATTCGAAATTGTTGAGTCTTTGCGGCATCCTCCAAGCTCTGTCGAACGTGAGCAAGCGTCACCTTGCCTTCTGAAACGGGGTCCTTTCGGACTATGAACGCCGCGATTGCTGCGGGGTCGACAAGGTAGCATTCGAGGTGCCGCCTAGGCAGAAATTGTAATAAGCCGCCCGAGTCCCTGCGCATTTTCTCTTTCTCAGAAACTGTGAGCTTTTCCGTGTCGAAGCTAAATGCGACGGACACGATCAAATTGGCAGCCGCAGCGCTCAACCGTTTATATACTTCATACACGATGGCCGGATCGCGCTTATTTGAATTGAAGTCGCCTGTCGCCGCGACCGAGGTAAAGATCGTTCCGCGAGGAAGTGGACCGATGAGCTGCTGATAAAGGTAAGGAAAGCACAATTCTTCCGTTGGGCCCTCTACCCAAATCACCCGTTCGGCCGCAAATACATCAGCCATCGAGACGCCCAGATGCTCCGCTACCTCGCGGAATTTTCCAACTTCTGCAAGATTCAGCCGCTCAATCGACGACTCATACCCTACTCGCTTTACAAGCTGAATCGTCTTCGGATTGGCAAAGCCGATAACTTCCGGAGCATGGGTCGAGATGATATATTGATGATCTGCGTATCGCGCCTGTAGAATTCGAAGAAGGGCCTTAACGGCAGCTGGGTGCAGGAAGCTATTAATTTCGTCGATTATCACAACCGCATTATCCAAAGTCATTATAGCCGTTAGCAAGGCTATCACCTGGGAAACGCCGGTTCCGCTCGAATTGAGAGGGAAGCTTAATTCAACTCGTTCCATTGCCTCGGTTGGCCAAACGCGCACTTCAAGAAAATTATTTTCTGGTTTTGTTCGAGTGCTGATATTTCCGACGGTAGGAAATATCTCACGCAGGTGGTGGATGAGTTGACTAAATGTATCCCCTCGCTCAGCGGCTAGCATAAGCAAAATATTTGGCAGATTGCTCGCATTAGGAACTAGGCGATTTGAATACCCCTGAGGCGCTTCCCCTACGGTCATGCGCTCTGGCGCGAAATAGAACATGTCACGGCTCCAGGCGCTAAAAAGCAACCCTGGCAAAGTGTCAGCATCACTAACTTGGAGCGAGGTTTGGATATCTCCACCTACCGGCGTCGCTACTGCACACAGCCGCGTTCCCCCCGTATTTTGAAAAGCCTCAAAGAGGCCATGGGAGGGGTAGTCCGCTAAAAAGGATTGCTGCGGGCGGTGAGTTACACGCAGGAAAAGATTGTTGCTCTCGAAGATGCGCTTCAATAGGGCGGGTCCATCTGGTGGAGGCGCGCCCTGTCGCACGGGAAGGGGGAAATATTGGGGACCCCCAGAACGCAAGATCCAGTCTTTGATCTCAGGTCCGCTCACATCAAGCGTCAGATTGATCTCAGGGCTTGCTAAAGTGTGTGTCTCGAATCTCGCAGGTGTCCTGTGGCGATCATCAGCGAGGATAGGTAGCAATGCGCGAAGAAGCGCACTCTTACCCGCATTGTTTTGACCTATAATGAGATTGATGCCTCCTTCAAATTCAATATCCCCCGAATCGCTAAATGACTGGAATCCTTTAATCCGAGCTCTGACGAGACGCACGCTTTCCTCCGAACCCTCACGTTGACGTATTGGCAGCAGTTGAACATCGCCGACAATTAAAATCTACAATAACTTGTATCTTGATCGGACGTCTTCGCGGGACGATACCCCAACTTTTTCAAGTCGGTCGCAAATAGGATGCGTCACGCACGCATCCGCAATTGATTGCGGGAGCAGTTCGCTGACAACGCACCCGACATAGCTTAGAAATAACAGAGACCTACGTGAAGCGCACTCAAACGATCTCACGTGAAGGTCACCTCTCACGTTGCGGTTAATCCGCCAGTCTCTGGCAAACGCGACCGGCTGTCTTTAAAATCGCTTGGACACAATTCCAAAAAGCGCGGCGCGCTCTCCGGCAATAAGTCGATTTCATGCGCCAATCATGCGACATCGAATTCCCGCTAACCTCAGAAAATGCCTGAACTGCTGGAATGGCGCATGAAAAGCGGGTCAATAATAATGTAAGTTATTGAAAATAATGGTGATCTCGACGCGATTCGAACGCGTGACCCTCAGATTAGGAATCTGATGCTCTTTTGTTACCGGGAAGAGAGTTACCGCATATTACCGGTAACAATGTTTCCACTACTGAGTTTGCCGTTGTCATGCGGAGCGGCGCGCCCCAAACTAGCGCTGTAGCCGATCCGCATGACTTGCTCAGGCCGTTATTGTTTGGCGGATGTCTAGCGCGGCTTCATGCTTTTATCCACATGCATTGAGACTTGCTCCTAACCGCCCGCGGAAGCGGGCGGCTTTGAGGCGCCGATCGCGCGATCCCTCGCGAGGTAGTTGGTTTCTGTGGCCGAGGCCCAAGCCAACAGCTTGATTGAAAAGTCAGGCGCTACCCTGGCTCTTTCGTTTTTGAACCCTGGCGCGTGGGTGACGCGCAGTTGGCCTATCGTTAATGCTCGTGAAGCAAATACCCCATCCATACGCATCGGTAGGTGGTAGGAAGCGCACGCTCCGGGATTCAATATACTCGATCAAAAATTGGCGGGTTTCGGGTTCAACTGTAGGCTTATCAGCTTCGATTCGTCTGATCGTCATGGTGCCTAGGTTCGCGTCTTTGCCGAGCCCAGCTTGGGAGCGGTCGAGACCTACTCGTGCGGCTCGAATCAGCCGAGCCGGCAGCAACCCTTCAGGTGGCCTCAAGCATTCGATTACGCTCCATCCGGTCGTCAGCTCAGTGGGGGGGAGCAAAAGGATTCCGCGTGTTTGAAAGTGGTCCACGAGTAGCTCCTGCCGGTCTAAGCTGGATGATGGATCACTGGCCTCCACTCTCTGTATGGCGCGCGGGTCAAGACTTAGCTCAGACGCCAGCGCCTTCTGGCTTACGCCAAGAAGCTCCCTAGCAATCCTAAGCATCCGCGGCGGTATCCTCATAAGGACTGAATGTCATCCATGGCGCCCTGAATCAAATCGGTTGACGCCGGGATCGAAACGGCGTCTACAAAGATCGAAAAGACGACATAAAGGAGCGATCTAAAGCGAATCCTTGGCGCCCAATTTTCGAGAACTGCCTGGAGGGCGTGGATGGCGCCTCTGATTCGCTGCCAATCCGGTCGCTCATTTCGCCACTTCAACCGCAAGGGATGTGACAGTGCATCATCAGCTAGATGGCAGAATCTTCGCCGACGTGAAAAGCAATCCGCCAAAGTTCCTTATGCTTTGCGCGCTTCGTCATGCCCTTCGAGCGACCGAGCAGTTTAAGAGTGACGCGAAGGGGATCATCGTTTGCATCGTCGATAAGGCGTGGATTTGGCATGCGAAGGCCGCGGCCAATGTCCTTATGACGGGCGGAAAGGAGCAATCCCTCTACGACGACTTCCGTCGCCCCGTGCACATAATTGGGGAAACACACCGGCGTGCTTCGTCGAAAGGAATCGAAGATGTTGCTGTGTTTCGGCCGGAGCATCAGGTCATATACCTCGCGTCTTCTTTGGACGGCGTAAGACGCTCTCTCCAGCTAGCCGCTGATGTGATTGTTAGGATCGCCCCACCAACGGCGAGGCACATAATCGCCGCGCGTAAGCTGCTAGGGGTGCAGGACATCGATTTTTCTCTTGCAGAATCGATCGCAAACCAGCCGGCGGAAATCGTGATAGGGCTAGCAGTAAGGCACTCCTTGGAGGGGCTGGATGTTTCTACACTGGAAAAGCCTGCAACAGTAGCCTCTATTAATTCTCCCAGCCTTTCAGAACTGCCGGGATTCGGTCCTGCGCGAGCCTGGGTAAACTCGATCAAGCGAGATGTCGCCGATTGGCGAGAGGATGTGATTCCCTGGTCGGATGTCGATCGGGGGATTCTTCTCATGGGCCAACCCGGAACGGGGAAAACTCTATTCGCAACCGCGCTCGCTAACGAGCTGGGGTTCGATCTCGTTTCGACATCAGTAGGGGCATGGCAAGGTTCGAGGAACGGATACCTCGGCGATATGTTGGCCGCTATGTCAAAGTCTTTCGCCGATGCGACGTCGCGGCGCGGCGCCGTATTGTTCGTAGATGAGCTCGATGCAATCGGAGACCGTGCCACCATGCGCGGAGACCACGCCTTTTATGAAGGCAATGTAATCGGCAGATTTCTTGAGCTGACAACGTACGCGCTTGAACAGCCCGGAACAATTGTGGTCGGGGCGACGAACTATGGTCATTTGATCGACGACGCTGTGCTGAGATCTGGGCGCCTCGAAAAACACGTCTACCTCGAGCTGCCGGCGGATGAAGAACGTGCGGAGATTCTCTCTTATCATCTGAACCACAGCATTTCGGTCGAAGATTTACGCGAAGTTACAGACAAGTTGAGGTTGGCTACGCCGGCGGATCTGGAGAAACTCGCCCGTTCAGCAAAACGAGCGGCACGTATCCACAAGCGGCAGGTTACTCTTTCGGACATCGACGCGGCACTTCCAGCGAAGATTCCTCTTCCAGAGGACGTAGTTCTTCGGATCTGTGTGCATGAGGTCGGGCACGCGCTCATGGCAATTGAATCGGGCACTGCTGACATCATAAGCGTCAAGGTGGAGTCTCACATGATCCAGGGCGAGGAGGTGCAGGACGGCGGGCGGCTGCAGTACAAGATGCGCAATGAGGCACTGCCGACTGAAAAAGATTTGCTGGCGAAGATTCGTATCATGTTGGGCGGTACGGCTGCCGAAGAGGTTGTTTTCGGCAATCGATCGATTGGGGCCGGCGGTGTAGAAGGAAGCGACCTCGATCAGGCCACTCGACTGGCCTATCGCTTCGCTGGAAGCTACGGGCTGGGGAAATCGCTGCGGTATCATGTCGGTGCGAAGCGTATTGATGGCTCCTTCCTACCGGCCGTCGAGCTTCGATCCGAGGCCGATGCGATCCTGGCACGCGAGTACCGTGCTACAAAGGAGATCCTCAGTAAAAAACGCGTCCATCTAATGCAGTTGGCTGCGGAACTGGTCGTCGATCGTCAATTGCTCATCGAAAAAGTTTGAAGACGGGCGACGTCGGTTGTGACGAACCCATTCCGCCAACCGGAATACTAGCGACGTCAAAAATTGAGGGAGGTCTGTTTGGATTTCATCGTGTACTGCCATGAGATCATGCCAGGCTCCGAGGTGGGTCTACATTTCGCTCCGACGCTCGAGCAGTCAAAATCCGATTTAGAGGTATATAAGGCTGCCTTCCTGGGGATGAACCCCGAGGGAGAGCCGTTGGGCCACTTAGCGATCTATGAGATAGTTTTGCGGATACCTGACATCGGCCTGATGATTGACATTCTCAATTCCCCTCCGTCTGTCTTCGCGATGTGCCTAAAGAGCAAGAAGCTTGTAGCATAACGCAAAGAGTTGCTCGTGCGCCCCGGATTATCCTGTGGATAACGCCAAATGTTCGTCAACCGGGAGTCCTTCGAAGCCCCTCGGGGAATCCTGTGACAGGCAAGCTTGAGAGCGCCAAAGCTTACTGCGTCCTAGAAAGGACTCAGCGCTAAAACAATCGCGAGCGTTGTCTTCGCCTGCGCCCTGGTAACATGTTGAAATTTTGCTGGAAACGCGTCGCAGAGAAAGGATTCGAGCTGTCACCTACATCACTGCTCGCACTACCCAGTGGAAGCTGAAAATCGTCTTCACGGCTGACCGGCCAACGCTTCGCTCGCGCTCATCTTGACCGTTGAATGCCGCCCTGGTTCCCTCGCGTGCACGGATAGGCGCCAGCAACGCTTGATCCCGAGGACGGGACGAAGAGCGCTGAGGGGCAGTTAACGAAATTTCAGCGGCCACCATTTTCGGTCACGCTCTCAGTCAGGAGAAGACGCATGCGTCGGCGGTCAACGAGGTCAACGGTGGCAATAAGCAGTAAGGGCTTCGAACACACGAGACATCACATCGTGCTGTGGCAGCCGGTCCATTCGTCTTCGAAGAGACGGTATCCAGCGCTTATTATTCTCGAACCGCTCGTCCCAGGAACGCACCAGTTTATCTACGTCGACTTTCTGCTGTTGTATTTTGACGGGAATGACGACCGAAGCTCGGAATGGATGCTGCTCCGATCCAGGATATTGGGGCTACTGATAGATTTCACAATCGAGTTCGCCAGTAACTTGGAGAGGTACGTTCGGCGCTACCCCGATGGCGACGCTAAAAGGTATCTATTAAAGGCATTCGCGAAAGCGCTGGTTCGAGGCGTCAGGTTGCCAGGCCTGACTGATCATGGACCGCTCGTTTGGCGCGGCAAAGGGAAGACCGAAGCTAAGAAGCTCTTAGGCGCCTTGAGCGATTGTCTGAAATGGTCTGAGGGCAGAGGGCACCTCAACGGTTGGTCAGATGCACTAAAGAGTCAACGTTTCCGCGACCCATTGTACGGCGCCCAGTCTGCGCATCAACAAATCAAGAATAACGTCGACCTGCTCTCCTACATCGACAGAGTTCGCGACAAACCGATTGAGAGTTTGGCCGACGATATACCAGCCCAGAAACCGGCACCGAAGTTTAAAGCGTTTCCCGAGGAGTACGTCGTGCAAATGGCCTTTAGCGGAATAGGAGATATCGTAAACAAAGGCGTTACGGCTCTTCTGCTTATGGCCGTGATCATCTTCTTCGGCGGCAAGAGAAAGAGCGAGCCTCTACATCTTTGGACGCAGGACGTGCAGTTCGTAGACGGGATGGTTTGGATCTTCTTCCATGATCCCGCGGAAAGTAAAGTCACTGACAGGCATAATCGATTGCGCTCGCGAGCAGACGTCCTGGGCGACTTTGGTTATGCCCCACGAAACGTAGACGATGGGAGGCTCCACGCCGGCTGGAAAGGCATGGCCGCCGGCGCAACCCTGCAATGGTTGCCATTCCCGGACGACGTCAAAAGGTGGATCTCATCGTTGTTTTGGACGTACCTTTATAAGGTGCGGCCGGCATTAATGAAGCAGCGGCGGGCGCTCGCTCTCCCTGATCATCCCTTTTTGCTCGTGGGTGATGAGCAGTCAGAAGACGTGGGAGGGCCCCTGACTAAACCTGCTTTCGATAGCGCATGGCGATCGGCTGTCAGAACAATCTGCCAGGACACTGGGGATCTCAGACTCACCTACGGCAGGGATTACGGTACGACGCCCCATGGTGGCAGGCATTTCTATGCCCACTCTATCCGAAACTACGACGAAAAAGGCACGCTTCTGCAGCGATGCCTCCATCACCTAAGCCCATTTTCTGGTCTGCCTTATGGCGAACCGACGGCACAAGAGGTTTCGGATGCACTATCAGGCGCCGCTAATAGGGAAAACCAAGCTAGAAGCCGTACGGTAGCAGAGGCGCTCGCTGCGCAAAAAGAAAGAAGCCGTGCCAGATACAGGAGATCGGGCCCATGACGGCGTCACTCTGCGACGAAGGTGCGATTTTAAACAAAGGAGTAAGCCACTTCAATCGCGATCGGAATGGACCGGTCGAGCCGGTTATCCTGGAGGCTATAAATTTTCTTCTCGGACTTGGACGCAATCGGCATCTTGATGATAAGGCGACCGCGGCTATCGATCTGATCGCTTCATCCGGTTGCTGCCTCTCGCCCAACCTTTTTCACAGCAAGCTAGGAGGATTCACCAACGCCGAAGTTGTCGTGCGGCTAGTAAAAGCTTCCTCGTTCGGCCGTAAACTTGTAGCGACGCTTCGGAAGGTCGGGCTGTTCTCTTTCTTAAACTTGGCTACCGATCCGATAAAGAGCGAGCGTCTTCTTCATCGCGTCCTGGCGGTAGCTTGTTTCTCATCAACGGCGCCCAGCCGATCGGAGCATCATCTTTCAGACCTGATGCTAGCGGTCTTGGATTGGTATCGCACGGGAGACGGGCTTCGATTTCGCGCAGAGGTCTGGGGAGCCGACGAGATTGGCCCACAATGCGTCCGAGAATTCGCACGGGCTTGTCACCGTCAATTCGGGGACGTCGCTTTCCTGAGTAAGGCCGTGAATACGCGCCGAACATACGGTGGATCCCGTACCTGGGCCGAGATTGAACGAAATGCAACTGCGAATGAGCGTCAATTACTTTCGCTAATAGAGAAATTTCGCGCGCACGAAGGAATTGGACGGCACAACACCCAGCAATTGGCGATGGATCTCTTGAATTGGCTAAATACCGATTGCCAAGGTGCGTCGATCAAAGATCTGATCTTCGGGTCGCAGACGAAAGGCAAGCGGTTCTCAACTTACCTATGCGACCGGCGAGGAAATGCAACGGATCACGTCCTGAACCAAGTAAACCGGGCAATCCGATTTTCTCAATTCGCGCTGGAACAATTTCAGACACGTGCCGCCGGCCGGATTCTTGTCGACCTCGTTGATCCAGACGAGAGTGACTGGACCAGAAAGAAGCGCGGTAGGCGAAGCACCACAAAGAAACATATTGAGTCGACGTCGAATCCGCTGCCTTCGTTCCTGTTCGATCTGGCCCTCGAATTACTGCAGGAAGGTGAAAGTGGCTGGCCTGGTAGATGTGGCTACTTTAATGAGCGGGTCCTTGTGAATGGCGAGATGCGTTCAATTTATTGCCCGGTCATGCCAAGCCTCTTACTCGCGCTTATGTTTCTCCCGCTCCGTCAAGCGCAGATGAAGCGCCTCGACAGCGGCGAGGGCGACACAATGATGTTCAACGGTGACACTCTTACGTGGAGTGAAAACAACAGCGTACATGCTGGGTACTGGAAGCGTAAGGCTCGCGGAACGAAGGTTAAGCATGTGCCTCATTTTGGTTACGCGAAGCGCTACGAACAGGTGGTGCCAGAGATTACTGGGTTCTCTGTCACCACAAACAAGACCGGCGATCCCTACGACATTCCATGGCAGCATCAGGAACTGCATAAACTTCTCTGGCAACTGCGTACTTGGCAGCAAACTTACAATCCGGTATCCGAGCCGACGCCACCAGAAAAATATGTTGATGACGAAGAGAAGTTGACGCGTTCGGCGCTTGAGAAAATGCCGCCGGCGTTTTTGCTATTTCGTATGCCGGCGAGTAACAGGAGCAAACGATACAACCAACCGCCATCGTCTAGCGTTCTCAGCAAGGCCTGGGCATTTGTGATGTCGGAAGTTGAGCGCCGATGGAATGCTGCCAATCCAGAACATCAAGCTCAATTTGTGTCGTACCAGGAAAGAACCGGGCAGCCTCAGGCGAGCGATTATAACCTTCACGGCCTTAGGGCGCGAGGCCTCACCATCCTTCATGAGCAGAACGTGCCGATCGAAATTATAAGCAAGGTCGTCGCGGGACACGCGTCAGTTACGATGACGATCTATTATCTGCTCTTTCATCCCTCTCGCATCAATGAACTACTTGAAAAGTCTAGGGTGGAGGGCCGCGTGAGCCGGCAAGACGCACTCATTCGAGATATGAAGGTCTTTGGTGTAGAGCAGGCCCGGCGAAATACCACCTCACTTGAGCACGATGCAGTCGAAGCGGCCGTCAACGTTGCCAACAAGCTTCCCTGCTCGCATGTAGGGATAGGCTTCTGTCCGTTCAGTGGAACTCGTTGTAGCGATGGTCGACTTCTGGAAGGCGGCAGCGGAAGGGGCAAAAAATACACCTTCCCGGAAGGCGGTGCACGGAATTGCATTATGTGCAGGCATTTCGTCACAGGACCAGCATGGATCGAGGAACTGATATTTTTCGGTCGACTTCTATATGTGCGACGCGAGAACGCTTGCGAACGTCGGACCGGCTTGCAAAATGAAATCAATGCGCTCTCTGAACAAAAGAAACGAGGGGAGATAACTCGAGAATACCAGCACGCCACATCGCAAGTCTTATATAATAGGATTGATGAGATTGGCGCTGAGATCGAGCTACTTGATAGAGCCAGTTTTAATGTTCAGCGATTGGTAACTGCATGTTTCGCTATCCTTGAGGAAGACGAACACCAACTCTTGAAAGAACCCAGCCTAATTGCGAGTGATCTCACTTCCATGGAAGAATACATATCGCCCATGGAAGATGCCAACGCCCTGGCATTGGCTGCTCGGTGGTATCCTTTGCTTCTTGACGAAAAGGTCGAAAGCAGCAGCCGTAGGTATCTTGATTTAGTCACGAACTGGGCGGGCCAGATCCCCTTGAGCCTGATGGACGACGTCTCTGAGCCGCAGCGACAGCGCGCCTACGATGATCTTCGCAGACTGATGGCGGCGGGGTTGTCTCGCCAGGATATGACCGCGATTTCAGAAGGGAAGCTTCGCGTACGCGACGTACAGCTCGATAAACAGGTCCGAGACCTGATCCAACAAAGCATCATCACCGCTGTCGAAACTGCTCGCTTACCCCGAAAAGCGCAAGCACGTGTCGGAATCGCCACGGCATGACAAAGCGTAAGGAGAATGTCATACAAGCTGCCGTAAGAGAGTCAGACTTGTTGATCGAGAGTCTTGAGCTAGAGTTTGCTAAGAGACAAGGGCCGAGGCGATCCGATAGGCAGATTAAAAATAACATACTCATCCGAGATGTTTGCTTACGCATGCTTATGCGCCGCTCGCCAGTTTATCCAAGTGCCTCAGCTATCTCCGAAGAATGTGGGTTACTGAGTAAGCAGCCGCCGGCGCCCAGGAGCATTAATAACCGATACGCTGGGATGCACCGCATTTGGCGCAATGCTTTCGAGGAACTGCTCTCTGGCGCCACGGCGCCAATCATAAGTGAGACCGGCGATTTTGAAGGATACGACCGGTCCCATATGACAGGAGACGATAGGCGACTTACCGATGACCTGATCCGAGCTAACCATAGTTTGCGGCATAAAAACAACGTGCTCCGCCAATTCATTGCGGAGAACGTGCCATTACGAAAGGCGCCAGAGCATGGGGAGGATGACTTGGTGGACGAAGTTGAACACTTCCTGCAGACTGTACTCATTGCCGGCTTTGAACTCGATGACCTCGCACTTCGTACAACCCGACGAGTTCCTTCGGGCGCAATCGTAATGGAAAGAAGTCTTTTCGACCGCTTGCAGGACATCGTCGACAGCCGCAACAAGGGCTCAAGAGCAGCCAACCTGCTTGATTGACGTCGTGACGATTGGTGTCCACGAGAGGATTCGAACCTCCGACCCCAGGATTCATACCACTTCGGCTTTCGCCGCCGCTTCCGCGTTCGTGGTCTGGACTGTCCCTTCACCATGGGCATCAAGCCGTTAGGTGCCGCCCGTCCAGTCTCTACACACTTCCCCGGATTTCTCTGGGGCTTGGCTCGGGATTGGCATGCTGAAAGACCAGCGAAGCGTCCCCCGACTTTGAGCGGAATGATTGTATAGGTTTCCCAGTACAACCCCCAATTGAGGAATCCTGTGCTCTATCCTGCTGAGCTACGTGGACCCACAGGCATTTTGCTCGACCTGGATAACCGATCCGATGGTGCCGAGCAACTTCAAAATTGAGCTACAAGCTGGCGAAATTGAAAAACCCCGGACGCCCCAAGGGAGGGCGCTCCAGATGCAAACCTACCTGAATCCCAGAATTTCGAAGACCTGCCGGTTTTGATCGCGGTTGTCTTTTATCGCCCGGTCAAGCATTTCGCAGAGACGCTTAACTTCCTTGTGGCTGGCAGATGCAGCTTGTAGGTCATCGAAATCTCCGAGCATGTCGGCTACCGTGACTCGCAGGGCATGCCCGCAGGCACTCACTGTTTGGATTGACAGCTTAAGATTCCGAATCAAGCGTCCAAGCTCGTCTTCCGAAAGCATTTAAGAAGGCCCTTTCATAACGTTGCGGCGAACGATCGCTTAAGCCACGCATCGACCTCTCCAGCCGTTGGGTAGCCTGTACGTACCAGCAACGCTGCGATATCCACCGCAGCGAGCACAAGTATGGGGTGCTGATCGTCCTTGATTTCCTTATAGGCCTGCTGATCGACGTAACCCGTTGTAACGAGGACGCCGAACTGCCGGTGCCTCAGTCTGGAGATTAAACGCGACATATCCCGCACACCTACGGCATGGTTCAAAGCGTAACATTTGGCTTCGATCGCGAAGTCTACGAGGATTGCACTGTCGCCGGAACCGATACGATATTGACCGACACCATCGCGTCCTCCGTCTCTTGAACGCCTTGTCACGTCCAAAGAGGTTACGTCTGGCAGCATCATTCTGACCAGCTCGGCAGCGCAAGATTCGAACCCGTGTGGATCATCAGCAAAGAACCGGTGTATGGCGCCGACAATCTCGATGTGAGCAGCAGTAGAGGGCACTTGTTCCTGACGTCGCCGATGCTGAATCGTCCTGGGCGCGAGCAAAGGGGTTATGCGCCCAGTCTCCACCCATGTCCGCCACTCCGGTGGAGCGTCAGCATCACTTCCGGAGCCGGCGATTATTCCGGCTAGCCATCGTCTCGGGACTGAAGCCACGCGCAAGATTGTGAAGCGTGCACGGTAGTTTTGGAACCTGCGGTCATCACGTGTCCTCCATAGGGCAACCAAGTCCTCCATGCCAGACTGGCCAACAGTCCCAGGGACTGCAAGGCCCAGGAACGTTACATCACGCCTGAAGCCGGCCGACGAGAATACGAGAATTGGGGGAACGCATTCACGACCGGCCCTCCCACGTTCAGCATTCGCAAACACACGCTGCAGGATCTCGTTCCCGAACCGTGGAGTGTCGTGCAGCTCTCGACCAGGAGTTTTGTTATCGCCGTAGTAAGTGTAGATTCCCGTTTCGCGATCCAGGGCGTCCGGCCAGTCTGGATCTCGCTTATTGGACGTTAGCGCAACAAGCTCAAGTCGGTCGAGGCGTCCTCGATAGCGGAAGCCGCCTCCTGTGCTGACGCCTATAAGACTCGGTAGTGGATCGTCCCCCGCGCCGCCGCGCCTCCCTCCCTGGTATGTGGCATCTACAATGAGATCACTGCTCGCTATCTCGTCTACCGTGAAGACCCGCATACATGCATCTCGCTAAGCGGCGAGGTCGATATGCGCGCCGGCCTTGAGGCGCGGGGACCGGTCACCAACTGCTCCGGAGGCTCCATTGACCAGCGACGTCACGACGGCCTGCATTACTGGAGGGCAAACCCCATTTCCAAGGAGCTTGACGCGATCGCGCCTTGAGCCTCGTTGAAGCACCGCCTCGCAAGGGTAGCCCATTGCTCTTCGTAGCTCCGATACCTGCAACATTCGGAAAGTAGCAACTCCATCTACCCACCGAACGAGACCGAACCGGTCTACCGTAGTCAATGTGCGCAATGGCCGGTTTAGCGTCTGCCAGCCTCCGGCGCGATCTGAACCATAATAGACGACAAGGAAGTCCTGCCGTTCCCCAAGCTCCTTCATCCCTCGCGCTACTCTCGCCATTGTGTTTTCAGAGAGGCGTCCTCCGAAGAGATCTCTCGCCTTCCATGCAGAGACGTCGTCGAGTATCTCGAAGGCGGTTGAGCAATCTCCGGATCCCACTATCTTCGCGGGCTTCCTTTGCCTGTCCCCTACGATGAAGAGCCGTTTCCGTGTTTGAGGAACTCCAAAATCTGCAGCATCGAGCATTTGTGTACGGAGGTGGTAATGGAGAGATAGCTCCTCCATAAGCTCCTGGAACCCGTCCCAGCGCTTCATGCCAGAGACATTCTCCAGCACTACCCATCGAGGCTCAAGTTCTCTTACGAACGGCATTACGAACCAGCCTGAGCGTCGACTGTTTTCGTCTCTGGGCTTGGCACCCCTTGCAATTGAGTGATGCGTGCATTCTGGAGACGCGATTAGCAAGTCGACTTTGCCAATTCCTTCGAAGATTTCAGGGCCGGTGCGATCATCCAGGATCGTGTTGACGACCTTGGCGTCCGGGAAATTGTCGCGGTACGTCGAAGCTGCCGTCTCCCATCCGTCGACTGCGCCGACCATTTCGATGCCAGCCGCACGGGCGCCTAAGCTGCTTCCGCCGGCACCACAGAACAGGTCTATCCCTCTGAAACTACTCAAAAATCACCTAAATTGATCCGCCCGAACTCGCTTTTTCCTCGATGTTGCCAGGCTTCCCGCCGTAGGGCAACCCTTGAGCGATTCTTTTCTTGATGCGCCTTATACAGTTCGACGGACTTTTTCTTATTTGGTGCTCCCAAATGCGGAGGACTTGCCAGCCCGCAGCTCTAAGCAGGCGACGGTTCTGGGCGTCGCGGCGGATGTTTTTCTTAATTTTCGCTTCCCAAGGCTCGGACAGCTTCAGACGCCACTCCTTGAAGCGATAACCATGCCAAAAATCACCGTCCACAAAAATGCAAAGCGAATGTTCAGCCAGTACGAAGTCGGGACGTCCAGGAAGCGAGCGAACATGGGAGTCAAAGTTGACGCCGAGATCATTCAACATGACCTCGATTAACCGTTCGGGTCCCGTGTCTCTGCCGCGAATCCTGCTCATGACGCGACTTCGGGTTTCCGCGCTCATGATGTCTCCGCGATGCAGGCGTTGGACTGTCTTCTTCGCCATTCGGTTCTCCGGGATGATTTTCAGGCAAGCAATCGTCTTGCTTGTGAGATGTCTCAAACGCTGGTTGAACTCTTCCAGGAACAAGCTAACTTGCCCGCCAGGGGGAATGATGGCCGAAGAAGAGATAAGAGATCGGATAGAGCTGCGCATCAGTCAGGGCGACTTCCTGGCGAACATGCTTTACGTCGCACGGCATCAATCAGAAGACACCCAGACAGCGTTTGTTGCGAAATTATCTGCAATAGCCACAACCGTCAGGGCTCTACTCGAAAACAACGATCTTCTGCGAAGCATTACATATGATCCTAACACCTACTGGCCAACCAGACGTGGTAAAGCCTATTCCTTCGTCGACGGTGGCGTCGCAAGCATCGACCTGCCTTCTGCGGCGCCGATCGGAATTCGAGTAGGGTCTTACACCGTAAGACCCGGCGATGAGTCGGAGAACCGCGAGCGGTTCAATATCGAGCTCGCCCTGGTCGACGATCTGTTCAGTGATTCGGCGTTTCTGTTCGATGACGACTTCGTTGACGTCGCGAAATTGCGCGATGTTGCAAGAATGGCCAGCGAAATATCGGCTGGCTACCGGCTCGCAAAGCAGACTGGCGGCGAGAAGGTGGATGCGGTGATCCTCCACGGGCCCTTGATCAATCCTGTCGCTCCATATGGACTTGACGACTTTCCAGCATTTGGACTCGAGGCTTGTAACACGTTTCTCGACGATCCGAGCTGGATCGGAGATGAACGCGACCGACAGTTTGTCAGTATTTACCTGAACCTTCTCGAGCGCCTCAGGGCAACGGGGACACCCGTTGTCGGCGCCGTCGAGCGTTCCATCGGCAAGGATCCGGTTCTATTGCGGCGAATCCTTGATCGGCTTCAAGCAGAAAAGGTTTTGAAAGAGCGGGATGCCAGTAGCCTTGAGCTAGAGATCCGGTCCTACGGGCTCAACGACTCTTCCCTTCTCGACGTCGTCTTGCGCGAAGGAGAGTACGTAACGCCTATCCCGGTCATGCGTCAGGGTCCAGAAAGCAAGTGGCCTGAAGGATGGAAGCGGGCAATCCGAGACTACCCGAACGCCCTGACCACCTACCTGAAACCTTCGGAGGCGGTGATGCCTTTCCGCATAGAAGGTTTTGAAGGGGCCAAGGAGTTTGAGGAAGTTGTCGAGCTGATCCTGAATACTAGCCGTCTTCTGCCTTCCTATGGTTTCCCCGTTGGCCTCGACATCGCAGATCGCTTTGCGAAAGTTCCATCGTGGCTTAGCAGGGGGGTCAAGGGTCAGCATCAGGTCGTCTTGCTTCGCAGAGCCATAGAAAGCGGTGATCCTCGGACTATCGCTTTCGCAAAACGTGTGCTTGCAGCCAAAGGCCGCGACTGGTTATTTCGTCCGACGGTTTGAAAAGGTAGATAAATGACAAGCTCCCCAGCATCAGTGGGCGCCAGCACTTGGCCACGCATAGGCACCGTCGTCGGGGAAGCATCGACCGGCCGATACAGTTTCATTCTGAAAAGCATGGAAGCTAAGCTCGGTGACATCGTGGCCACTCGAGTTGAGGTGCCGGTTTCGCGCGCTGGGAATAAGGATGTCGCAACCGTCTGGGGTCGCATCATTTCCATCGATCGCTTCAATCCGTTTTTTCCTGCCGAAGCAGCTCAGGAACTTGCTAATGAAAATATCAGGTTCTTAGACACTGTCCTCTCAGGTAGCCGAGATCATCTGGAGGCAGATGTCCTGATCCTGGGAACTACATTCGGCGACGATCCCGGCGCAGCCCAGTTATCACCACTAACATATCCGGTGAAACCCTCCGCCGAAGTGCTTTATCCGTCAGCCGATGCAATCAGGAAACTGTTGACAGGCGACGACGACAAGACGGACCCGCCTCCGCCAAAACTGCTGGTCGGAAGCCTTATTGCCAGAGCAGATGTCGAGGTAAGCCTCTCCGCTCGCGACATAGTCTCACGTCATCTAGCCATTTTGGCGATGACCGGAGGAGGCAAGACGGTTGCCGCGCGGAGGATTATCCGAGGATTGATCGACCTTGGGTATCCGCTCGTAATTTTCGACCCGCATGGTGACTACTTGGGCTTCTACGAGAAGCGAGACAAATTTCCGAACACGAAGGTGCAAGTACTCTACCCAGTTATTCGTGTCAGGCGGGATAATGTTAGCATTATTTCCGACCTGATCGACAAGATGGGTAAGCGGTTAACCGATGCGCAGCAGCAATTCTATTTTTATCTGCTGAACAGCACACCGCTGAAGGATGGTGAGACGGCGTCGTCATTTTTGAAGCGGATGATTGGCCATGCGGAAGCGGTGTCGGCCAAGAAGCGGGGAAAACAGAAGGACGATCATGAACTTGCGGACGAGCTTTCCGATACTAGGTCTGGCACCATAAACGTCGTAAAGCGCTCGCTTGAATTTGTGCTCGCGAATCTCGGACAAATGGAATCAAACAATTCGCGACTGCGCGAGCAACCAAGGTTTAAAAACTACAGCTTCGAGGAGATGCCTGATCCTTCAGATAGTCCCGATGAGATTGTTGCGCCGCGTACGGTGTCAATATTCTATCTGGCGGGATACGATCACCTAAATCAGTCCGCAATAGTGAGCATGGTGCTTGAAGCGCTCTTTGCGCATCGTTCTACTTTGTCAGGGATTATTCCTCCTTTTCAGGCCATTATCGAGGAAGCGCACAACTTCATTCCGAGCCGGCAGGAAGGCACCGACGAGACGCCTTCGCTGCCGACAATACGCAAGGTCATCACGGAAGGTCGAAAATTTGGTACCGGCCTCATCTTGATTTCACAAAGACCGTCCCGCCTGGATGAAACCACACTAGCTCAATGCAACAGCTTCCTTGTTCTTCGGCTGGTGAATCCGCGTGACAAGAGCTTCGTAAGGTCAGTGATGGAGAACCTGTCGGAGGCTGACGCCAACGTTTTGCAAGCATTCGGACGAGGGCAAGGGATAGTGTCCGGGCAAGCAGTCAGGTTCCCTCTTCTTGTGCAGGTGAGCTTTGACGCCGATCTCGTGAGCGACGCGATTGGGGACGAAGACTTCATCGCTGAGGCGAGCAAATGGAAGCCTAACGCTCGACGCGAAGCGAACGCGACGGCGGTAAAGACCGCGCTGGAGCAGCCTAGCAATCCCACAAAAATCGATGAAACCGGTCGGGGTGCGAGAAAATCTCCACGGACCAGACCTGGTAGACGAAGTGTCATCAAACCCGAATACTAGGGTCGGTATTACGGCAGAACGCCCTCCGCCCTTGCCGCTTGAAGGACTCGAACACCTCGAGCAGCTTGCTTCAATGACGGTTGCTTGACCCAGCCGTTCATTGCGTAGCCACTCAGGGTATGGGCGACTTTTTGATCATAGTCGTCGACGTCTTTAGACGCGGCCGCCCAGGCCATAACCTTCGTCCAGGCAACAGCATCGATGCCCATGCATTCTCGTATGGTGGCCTGCTCATCATCCTCCGGCGGTTCAACAGTGCCTCGCGCGACCGTGGAGGCCTTCGAACGGAACTCGGCGGGCAGCGTTTCGGGAATAGGAAGATGAAGGCCGCTCAGCTCAGCCCAACAGTCTTCCTTCTTGCACCATTCGGTAACATTTCGACTGCCGGCCGTGCTCACAATCTCCGAGTGAACAAGCGGAGCCCAGGAGGCGAGCATAGCTTCCATCTCAGCCGAAACTCGCTGTTCTTCCCAAAGAACGCCAAGGTCGAGGGATTCGCCATGCTGGGCGGCGAGAATTGCAACCATATACGTGACCACATTCGCACCGTAGGAAGGAAGGCGCGCACGCCTAACAACCGTCTGTGCGGCCTTGTACAACAGGGCCTTAGCAACGGTTTCGCGGAAGAAGGTCTTATCGAGCTCTCCCTCCTCTCCGATTTTTTCCCTGACGCCAAACATGAACGCGGAATAATTTTTCTGTGCGCCGCGACTCACGATGTCTGGGTGGCCCCACCAGGTCATGAGGTACTTCGCGATTTCAGTTTTCCCGAAATGCTGACTTTTCGGAAATGTTTTATCGAACTCCCGCCTTCTGGCCGGCGTCGATCCGCTCCGGTTTCGCGCCATCTGATAGGAGCCGCGGGCTCGTTCATAAAACCACCGGCTCTCTTCTCCAGGAGGCCAGACCGACTCTGACAAGGCTTCGAACTGCTGGTGGAAGCGGTCGCTTGCCGAAAGGTCTGCAACCTGAATTGGATTCTGGGTGTTTGCGAACCTAGCAATCAGGGGAACAAACTCTTCTAGGTTTTCCGGGGGCACCAAGGTCAATTTCATAGACACGGCAATGTCGTCGAGTGGAGTCTTGTCGACCTTCAACGCTCGGTGAATCGACGCCGTCGTCTGGGCGCCGTTGACGATCTGAAGGCCTTTCAGGCTATTGATGACCGTTTCGCCATGCCAAGTTGACACAACTATCTCATCAGCGGTTGCAGTAAGCCCATTGTTGTAGGCTAAGAAACGGCTTGGCTCATCCTTAATGGTCTTTTGAATGCCCCGGTTCACTGCCCCCTTTGCCTGCAGGAACGACCGGACGTTGAACTCGAACAATTTAGCGCCATAGAGGTCAAAAAGGTCGAAAATGGCTTTTCCCGGTAAGATGACAAGATACGTCTCGTAGTCCGCAGGTCGAGGGCGCATTTCCAAGCAAGCTAAAGGTCGTCCCAGAAGTTTGGTAAAATCCACTTCGATTCTGTCACGGGTAATGTCCTCGCCTGCTGCCCTATAAAGGCGCTCTATATCCCAAACCTCGGTGGCGACTGGGCGGCCGAATATAGTTATCTCATCGACAGCCCGATCGCGCACCCTCGCATCGGTAAGAACGTGGACCCGCACTTCCTGAATACGCGAGAGTTGTGATCTGATGGTTTCCGCAGCTTCGAGCACCGGCTGGAAGCTGCTGAAGCGAGCATGGTCGCCCTTTGCGGCGTACTCAAAAAAGCGGGCGGCCCAACCTGACAGCCGCGCTATATCTTTTCGTGCAAGGACGGGGTCGACGCTCCTGCCCTGGCTGGTGAAGAGTTCAAGCCTCGATGAATCTTCCGGAAGAGAATAGCCGATTATCCGGCACGGCCGATGTCCAGCCTGATCCTGATGGGGGCACAGATCGTGCTCGCTTATGGCTCCCGATTCCTCAAGGTATCCAAGAACGACCTCGGTAAGCGCGACCTCATCCCGTAAGGGTAAGTTCTCGGAAAGCTCCAAGAGTTTGTCCTCGGCGTCATCGCGTAGAGATCTTCCAAATTCAATCAGTAACTGCTCTTCCAGCACTTGCTAACCTTCGACGGGTATGAGAAATCGACTTGAAGCAATCGCCAAAATTGCAGGTGCTTGAAAATAAAGCAACTGTGCTGCTTGCTCCAGCGTGTAGCCCGCGGATGTTACCAGCAAGATCGATAGTCCATCATAGACGGGCTACGGCCGGCAGGACCTCACCGAACCGCGCTGCCTGTAAACCCCACTGTTATATCGGCTGCCTCCTCCTAGCGCTCATGCTCAACGAGCAGAAAGCAGTAATAGGTGACAGGTTTTCTTTTGCTCCCATAGCGCGAATCCTTTAGTTGATTACGTCATAAATCGGGGGATTGCTCTTCATGGAAATCAGGAATTGCGGCGACGGTGTGCATCCGCGCGAAGTGGCAGGGGTTGAGCGGTTCAAGGCTGAGCTTCCTCACGGTTGGTATGCATTCACTAATCTCGACTTGGTGCTCGGGGCCGGCAAGGCCCGCGAAATCGACATGATCCTGGTCACAGAACACCGAATATTTCTGATCGATATCAAGGACTGGCATGGGAAAATCGAAGAGCGCGGCGGTCGCTGGATCCAAAATGGAAAGGACAAAGACAGCTCACCTGTCCAGAAGATCAATGGCATCGCTCGCGACATCACGAACCGGTTGATGGCGGAATTAAAGAAGCGACCAGAAACGAAGACTCAGCCGACGCCTCTGATCATCGGCCTTGTTGTATTGACAGCGAAACCAGACATAAGTTCGCTTGGGGGGCTCGAGGCTTCGAAGGTGCTCTACATTGACGAGTTCATCAAGGCGTCGCGATCAGAGGCGAAGTTGAAGGAGCGCTTCGGCGAGGCCTATTATCTTTCGAAGCCCCTTACGGACCCTTTTTGGAAGGACAAACTAAGTCGGTTTTTCAACACCGGCACCAACTCGCCGTTCAAAGGCGGGCGAAAGCGTTTTCAGCGTTTTCTCGCCGAAGAGCATGAGGCGTACGTTCACCCAAGTGAGATCTATCGAGAGTTCAACGCCGAGGAGGAAGGCAACAAGGCGAGCCTAGGCGTCGTGCGTATGTGGGACTTTGCGAAGGCGCCAGACGGGCGATTCCAAACGAAAGAGGGCAGGCTCGAGATCGCCGGGCGGGAGCAGCAGGTTTACCATTGGCTTCGAGACCGTAACGGGCAAATTGAGCGTTCGCTCGTCGCTCCGCGAGCCGACGATCCTGATAGAGGACCGGACTACTGGGAGGTTTACGACCGGCAGCGACGCACCAAACGATTGGGCGATTTCGTAGCGAGCGAAATACCCCGGCTTCTTCTGAGCGAGCGCATTGAACTTGCACGACAGCTTCTCCGTGCGGTCTCGGGCATGCATGAACAAAACAGTTCCCACCTGGACCTCGGCTCGCACAGTATCTGGCTTGAACTTCCTACTTCTGTTCGCCTTTCGCATCTCATGTCCGCCCGCTTCCCCGAAGGCAAGTCGCTTGGGTCCTCGAGATATCAATTCCTTTCAAGCTCCGCTGTGCCCGAAGACATTTTTGACATGGATCAGGGCCCCAAGAGGAGAGATGTCTACCTCCTTGGTCTCGCTGTTCACCGGCTAATATTTGGCATGGCTGCCAGTGGCGAGCCCGCAGAGTGGCGATCCGACATAGATGCGGAGGGAAAGGTCTCCGTGTTACACCCGTGGTTCGCATCAGCTCTCGCTCTCGACCCCTTAGATCGCTTCGAAGATGCCACCCAGGCACTCGCGACTTTCAATAGGCTTACTGCTTCGAAGCCAAGTTCGACGGCGTCTCTTGCGCGCCTGGAAACGTACCGAGGTCTCATCAAGTCTCAAAGGGAGTTCTTTAGGGCCTATCCTGAAGAGGGAGAACTCCTGTCTGAGAGTGGTCGGTTGGACGCTTGGCGCACGACGACCGATGCCGGACAGGCGGTTGCAAAGCTTTGGAAGCAGCCAGCCTGGGGCGACATTTCGCGAGAATGTGGATCGGTCGAAGCCTTCCTTCGACGCGCACGTGCGCTACAAGCAGATAGCCTCCCAGGACTCGCCACGGTTCGGGAAGCGCTTTGGCTCGGCGACGCCGTCGGTATTGTCCAAGACTGGGTGGATGGGCGCAGTCTGAACGAAGAGCTTGCTGATGTCGCCGAAGCATGGCCGGCAGAGAAAGCCCTTACGCTTGTTCAACGCATTTTGCGAAATGCGCAGACGCTCCACGACCGAGGTTTCGCGCATGGCGATCTAAAGCCAGCCAACATCGTGCTAAGTCACGGCGCCGAACCGGTCTTGATCGACGCGCTAGATTACTCCCCCTCAGTCGACGGCGAGATGGTCACGTCCGAATATGCCCCTGAGATTGGAACAGCATATGAGCGTGACCGCTTTGCGCTCACTAAAATTACCGAAGAAGTCCTGAGTAAGTCTGATATTGCACCTCAACTCGCGGCTGATATTGCCAATGCGATAGAGGAGATCCGCGAAAAAGCGCCCACCTTGTCGACACTCGCTCCGCTTGCTGAGAGCGTTGAGCGGGCAATAGCGACGTTAATGACCCCCAGTCCCGGCGAACTAGAGCGGCAGACCATTTCCATATCATGCGTGGGCGCGAAGCTTGGTGAGCTCGAACCTGACGAAGGCTATTTTTTCCTTCGATTTCACCGCGATCGAGCCGGCCGGCTGATCTTTGCCATACGAGGAGCCGCAGAGGAATTGTCTTTCAGGTTGGACATTGATGGGCGCCCAGTCATAGGGCGCCGTTCAGAACTTGAGCAAGGTTTCATTGCAAGGATTTCAAAGTTCGAGTTCCACATGATCGAAGACGGCTTGGTCGTTACCGATGATCGGACGAACGATTTCTCCCATATCGAGGCACTGCTCGCAGACGCCGATATTGCGGCGCGACTAGAAGGGGAGCTCGCCGGGCAGGGGCCCGCAAATTCTCCGGCAGAGGTAGCGGCGGAGAATGGCGAGCTGCCACCCCAGGGTGACGAGGCTGAGGACGGGCTTGCCGAAGAAATCGGCGGTGAGGCAAGCGATGAAGAGCTTCCGATCGACGTACCCACGCTTTGGAAAGCGTTGATGGACGCCGAGCAGGAGCTAACGACAGAGGGCGCCGCCACTCTCGACAGCGTCTACAACCGGACGACAAACAGACATGCCGTAGCCATTCGTCTCGATGCCGGCGATTTTGAATTTTCTCGAGAGGACAAGGTTGCTGTCGAGCGCCTGGACCGAAAGGGCAACTGGCGCCGCATCGGCCGGCTCGATCTTGATCGGTCCAAGCCTGATTACGCCGTGATACTTGCAGACGAGGCGTCGTCATTTCACGATGGAAGATTGGTTGAGGACGGCCAGCGGCTTCGCTTTCTGAGTCACTTCGAGGTTCAAAGTTACAAGCGAAGATCGAGCGCAGTAGAGCGGGTGCTCGAGGGCCTCGCGCGAGCGCCAAACCTTGTGTCTGTTTTCGACACCCGTACAGGCATACTGCCAACGGAGACGTCGATCGACATTTCTGACGAAGACCTCAACCTCTATGGATTTAACGACGACCAGCTCGCAGCCTTTCGAAAAGTCGTCTCGATGCGTCCGATTGGGTTGCTCCAGGGGCCACCCGGAACCGGAAAAACAAGGTTCATTGCGGCGCTTACCCATTTTGCGCTGACAAGAGGCCTTGCGCAGAATGTTCTCTTGTCAAGTCAGTCTCACGAGGCTGTAAACACTGCTGCAGAGGCGGTCCTAAAGCTTTTCAGGAGTACCGGAGTTCAGCCCGATTTGCTTCGGATCGGCATGAGCGACGGCCAAGTTTCGGAACCTCTTCGACCTTATCACACCGCACATGTCGAGCAAGGATACAAGGATCGCTTCAGCGCGATGTTCGCTGAGCGGATGGGAATAGCGGGCGCGTCGCTTGGGCTGCCACGAGAGCTCGTCGCGGAGGTGGTCGTGCTCGAAAGCCAAGTACATCCCCTCATCCAGGGTCTCGCGGACATTCTCGACAATGATGAGGGAGATACTCAACGTATTAATAGCTTGATTGAGACATTGCGGCAGCAACTCCTCGCGCTCGACCTTGAGATCGAATTTCCTAGCAGCAACGGAACAGGGCTGGAGTGGCGAAATCTTACGGGCCGACTTGCTTTGGCGCTCTCGCGGAGGGCCACGAAGCTTTATGGCGTCGGCCCGGACAAGGTGGAAAATCTCCGCACCGTGGCGGGCATTGCGAGAGATTTCATCGGAAGTGTATCCCGCGTAAATCGCAGCTTCGATACCTTCCTAGCTGGAACCCGTCAGATTGTGGCCGGCACCTGTGTTGGCCTTGGACGAAGCTCATTAGGTCTCACAACTACGCCCTTCGATTTAGTCATCGTTGATGAAGCGGCGCGCTGTACCGCGGGCGAACTGCTTGTCCCGCTGCAGGCGGCAAGGTGGGCAGTTCTTGTCGGGGATCAAGCTCAACTCGAACCCCAGCACGACGTAGACGTCGTTACCATGGTCTCGAACCGCACGGCGATCCAGAGGGCCGAGATTAAGCGAAGTGACTTCGAGCGCGTGTTCAACTCGGCCTATGGAAGGGCTGCCGGTGCCAAGCTTCAGATGCAGTACCGCATGCTGCCGCCCATCGGTCAGCTAGTATCCGAGACGTTTTATGGAGATCTCAAACTCTCTGCAGGCCGAACGGCGCCGGAAATCCCACCTGACGTGCTGCCGCGCACCCTGGCTTCCCCATTGACATGGATTTCAACAGACGCTCTCGGGAACCACGGTTTCGAGAAGTCGGCGGCTAGCAGCAAGCAGAACCGGGCAGAGGCTGATGCGATCGTCGCCTCAGTCGAAGATTGGTTGAACCATGAATCCTTCCGGGAGTGGCTTACGACGCAGACTACTTACCCGATCGGTATCGGCATCATCTGCATGTATGCTGCACAGCGCGACCTTGTCGAAGCCAAGCTTAGACAGTCCTTGGCCGCTCAGTTCCTAGACCGCCACATCAGAGTTGGTACGGTCGACAGCTACCAGGGCAAGGAAAACCCCATCGTGGTCGTATCGCTGGTTCGAAATAATCTTGACGGCCGCGAGAACGCGGCCGGTCGAAGGACTATTCGAGATGGCTTTCTCAAGATCCCGAACCGGATAAA
The DNA here is from genome assembly GCF_047041135.1 of Rhizobium sp. WW22. NCBI lineage: Bacteria > Pseudomonadati > Pseudomonadota > Alphaproteobacteria > Hyphomicrobiales > Rhizobiaceae > Rhizobium > Rhizobium sp. WW22. The sequence goes on along the minus strand of NZ_CP178198.1, from coordinate 2,827,204 downwards.
CGTCGCGGCAAGCCGAGCTATGGATAGGCTGGTTTTCGTCGGAGCGTATCGAAATTGGCATGCCGAGGGACCAATGGGGCGTCTTGTCGCAAGCTTTGCTGACCAGCTTAGCGCAGGGGAGGCGCGAACGCTTGATGCGGAAGAAATCATCGAAATGTCCAAGAGGCCAGCCGAAGTCTCGCAGCAAGCATCAGAGCAAAAGCCGAAAGCTGGTAGGAGGATGAACTGATGAGCTCAGAAAAGCGATCGACGTTGACGCTGCCTCCACGTGATCAGAGAGTTTCAGAACTAGCAACGACCGAAATACGCGTCGAGATTGGGACCATCGACGTTTTGCTTCCATGCCGCACTTTTGACATCGCATACAAGGTCGCCGAGCTTGGGGTTGTTAGCCCCACTCTCGAGTTCTTGCTAAGACTGGTGAAAGTCGTGCCGGGCCTTGAAGAGGCAGAGATCGCGCAGTTCTTTGGTTTCAGTCTGAACGATTTGAGCTACGTGCTTAATGAGGCGACTGAACCCGGTTACATTGAGCGACGTAATGGACGCGTGTGGTTGAGACCGTCAGGAGAAGAGCTGTTTCGCGGGGACAGTGACGAACCAAAAATATTCTCCGTACAGGAGCGTCGTCGGGTGGTCGGGTTCGATCTTATGTCCGTCGCACCTCAGACGCAACGTAAGCTGGATAATGTCGAAATGGCGCTGCCCGAATTAGCACTCCGAGATGGTGCCGGCCGCGCCAGCGAAAAGGTCCGCGACAGGTTCAGGCTATTCTTCCGTCAGATAACTGAAAGATCTGACAGATCCCGTAGCGACGAAGTTGACTTATATTCGATCGATCGAATTACTCCCCATGCGCGATTTCGAATGCCTGTGCGGATTCGGCTACATTCCACCCTTGAAGATCCAAACTCAGCGGATATTGATCTCTCGTCCTGGCGAGATGCTCATGAAGTTGCTGATCGCAGAGAGGTAGAAAGCGCAGCCGCAATTTTCGCCAAGACATGCGAAACCACAACTGCGGCCTCTGAGGCGCCGTCGGCCTACGATCTTCTTGTCGAATTCGCACCGGATTTCCTCAGGGAGTACACGACACGTAATGGCCTGTCGGTGCGCCGGTATTGGCGAGAGGCGGCAACGCGTGCCGGCGAAGCTCGCGTCGACCGCAAGACGATTCCGATCGTTGGTGCACTTCATCTCCGGGAGAATGCAGAACGTTTGCTCGCTATGCTCGACTACGGCATGCGAGAGAATCCGTCCGATCAGAAACAAATTGTGGTGGTTGCGCCGCAGGTCGAACATTGGGGCGCAACGTTGGAAAACCGCGAACTGCTCGAGGTTTTGAAGACACGGCTCAAGGACGCCGGCGGTGACGAACCGCGTTCCGTATGCATGGCAGCAGGAAGGCCACCGTATTACATTCGACGGACCTTCGACGAGCTGGCATGTGCCGACAATCCACCCTATCCGAGGGCCGTTGAGATACTACTCATTCCTGGGACGATGTGTGCAGTGGTAGTACATTCGCCTATAGGTGATGCGGCAGGATATCCTGTTCCGCTCGGGTTTGGGTCGTTCGATCAGAAGGTCGTTCAGGTGGTGACCGACCATGTTGAGGAACGCGAATTGAAATATGCTAAGCAGGATGCAACTTAGAAAGAGAGTGAACGGACGCGGCCCACCTTGGTTGGAGCCGCGGAATGCGTCCCCGGCAGCGCTATGGCTTGCAGTCGGCTGCAATATGGTCCTGAAGAGACATAGCGAGCGCCAGCGTGGCGAACCTGTGTACCGAAATCTCGTCCCTTAGCTCGTCTTCGGAAAGAACGGCTGGAGGTGAACGGTGCTTCATCGGGGACGTAGCCCATAACCTCATTTCTTCGACTTGCGCAGACAACGCACAGCCGTAGTCAAGCGGGCGTCTATACCGATTGCTTAGCCTTGAGTGGTGCCATTCCCACACGGTAAGTGGCTGAACACGCTACGTTAAAATGTTATCGGTAACAAAGCTGGTATTAAAAGCGCTCTATCCTGCTGAGCTACGAGACCACTCGGCATGATCCATACAAAAGCAAAGGCCGGAAGCCAAGCCCTTTTGCGTTGCGGAGACAATCTGTCTTGAGCGTGCGCCCCGTGCGGCTTGGAGGCTGCGCGGGGCACTTGTGGAAGCCTCAGGCGTTGAGGCGCTGTTCGGCGAGGCGCACCCAATAGGAGATGCCGTGGGCGATGGCTTCGTCGTTGAAGTCGTAGGCCGGGTTGTGCAGGCCGGCGCTGTCGCCGTTGCCGACGAATATGAAGGCGCCGGGGCGGGCGAGCAGCATGTAGGAGAAATCCTCGCCGCCCATCATCGGGTCTATATTCGGGATGACATTGCCCGCGCCGGCGATTTCCTCGGCCACTGCAATCGCATGATCGGTCTCGTCGGCATGGTTGAAGGTGACGGGGTAGTTGCGATGGAACTCGATCTCGGCTTCGGCGCCGTGGCTCGTCGCGATGCCTGTCACGATCTGCTTGAAGCGCTGCTCGGCAAGGTCGCGCATCTCGGGGTCGAGCGTGCGGACCGTGCCGGCGAAGCTCGCATCGTTGGGAATGACGTTATGCGCATTGCCGGCATTGAACGTGGTGACGGAAACCACCACCGATTTCAGCGGGTTGGCGCTGCGCGAAGCGATGAGCTGCAGGTTGGAGACGATCTGCGCGCCGATGGCGATCGGGTCGATCGTCTTGTGCGGCATGGCGGCGTGGCCGCCGACCCCTTTGATGGATACGGTGAATTCATCCGTCGCCGCCATGATCGCGCCCTTGCGGATGGCGAAGTGGCCGACCGGCAGGCCCGGCATATTGTGCATGCCATAGACTTCGGCGATCTGGAAACGCTCCATCATGCCGTCCTTGACCATGGCGTCGCCGCCGGCACCGCCTTCTTCGGCCGGCTGGAAGATGACGGCGATGTTGCCGTTGAAATTGCGGTTCTCGGCGAGGTATTTCGCCGCGCCCAGCAGCATGGCGGTGTGGCCATCATGGCCGCAGGCATGCATCTTGCCAGGCGTTTGGGAGGCATAGGGCTTGCCGGTGATTTCGGTGAGCGGCAGGGCATCCATGTCGGCGCGCAGGCCGATCGTGCGCCCTTCGCCCTTGCCGCGGATCAGCCCGACGACGCCGGTGCGGCCGATACCGGTCACCACCTCGTCGACCCCGAAGGCGCGCAGCTTCTCGGCTACGAAGGCGGCCGTATTCTCAACGGCATAGAGGAGTTCGGGATGCGCATGGATATGGCGGCGCCACTCGGTTACTTCGCCCTGGAGTTCTGCGGCTCTGTTCAAGATCGGCATATGCTGATTTTCCTGCTGCTCAATATCGATTCTGGTTCAACCTGCGGGTCCTTGGCACAGCCTTGGCGGGCTTATCGCGGCCCTTGCGGCGTGCCATCGGGAAATAAAGTCGTCAATCGCCTTTGCCTTCTCCTAGCCATATAGGTTAAATAGGCGAAGCTTTCGAGAAAATTCCGGACTTCTGAAGGATAGATCGTGCCGACGAAGCAGAATCGTTTGTATGCCGCCCTGCGGCTCGTTCCTATGGCCGCAGCAGCATCCATGCTTTTCCTGTCGACCGCGCAAACGGCCGGAGCCAATCCGCATATTCTCGTCGATGTCAGCACGGGGCGCGTTCTCGATCAGCAGGAGGCGTTTCGCCGCTGGTATCCCGCCTCGCTCACCAAGCTGATGACGACCTATGTGACCTTCCGAGCCATCCAGTCCGGTCAGATCAAACTTGATACGCCTGTCGTCATGTCGAAGCTGTCAGCCGCACAGCCGCCGGCGAAGATGTACTTCAAGCCCGGGCAGAAGATGACGCTCGACAATGCCTTGAAGATGATGTTGGTCAAATCGGCAAACGATCTTGCCATGGCGGTTGCCGAAACGGTCGGCGGCTCGCAGCAGGGCTTCGTGGCTCGGATGAATGCGGAAGCTGCGCGCCTCGGCATGCGCGACTCGCATTTTATCAATCCGAACGGTCTTCCCGGCAAGGGGCAATATACGACGGCGCGTGATCTTGCCATTCTTAGCGTGGCGCTGCGCCGCGAATTTCCGCAATATGCCGGCTATTTCTCGCTCGAGGGCTTCACCAACGGTGTGAAGCAGGTGCCGAACATCAATATGCTCATCGGCCGCTTCGACGGCGCCGATGGCATGAAGACTGGTTTCATCTGCGCGGCCGGCTTCAACCAGATCGCCTCGGCAACCCGCAACGGCCGCACGCTGATCTCGGTCGTTCTCGGCACCGACAGCCTGGCGGCGCGCGCCGACGATTCCGCCAATCTCCTGGAAAAGGGCTTCCAGAACCAGCTGTCCACCCGCGATACGCTGGCGACCCTTAGGCCAGATACGCCGGTCACGGCCGATGTCGCCGATGTCACGGCCGACATCTGCAGCACCAAGGGCGCGCAGGCGCGCAGCGAAACTCGCGATCCCTTCGGCCGCACCAAGGTACAGTCGCCCTATATCCACGAAATGGATCATGAGCCCAATTTCGTCTATGCCGGCCTGATCGGCGGCCAGGACATCGCGACGGCCGCCAAGGGCGACAAGGATGATGTTACGGCTAGAGGCGACAAGGCGACCAGGGACAATAAGATCGCCATCTCCGGCGGCGCGTCCAATGTGCCGGTCCCGATGCCGCGGCCCACTTTCTAATATCGGACAGGAATCATGAGCGTTTCGCAGCAAAGAGTGCCGGTTGCCATCCTGACCGGTTTTCTCGGTGCGGGTAAATCGACCCTGCTCAACCGCATCCTCAAGGACGAGGACATGCGCGACGCGGCCGTCATCATCAATGAGTTCGGCGATGTCGGCATCGATCATCTGCTGGTGGAAAGCTCCGGCGATTCCATCATCGAGCTTTCCGATGGCTGCCTTTGCTGCACGGTGCGCGGCGAGCTGGTGGATACGCTGGCGAACCTGATGGACGCGATGCAGACCGGGCGTATCCGGCCGCTGAAGCGGGTGGTCATCGAAACGACCGGCCTTGCCGATCCCGCTCCGGTCATGCAGTCGATCATGGGCAATCCGATCATCGCCAACAATTTCGATCTCGATGGCGTCATCACCGTCGTCGATGCAGTCAACGGGCTGCAGACGCTCGACAATCACGAAGAGGCGCGCAAGCAGGTGGCAGTTGCAGACCGCCTGATCGTGTCCAAGACTGGGATTGCCGGCGCCGCCCCGGAAGCGCAGCTGGAGAGCCGGCTGAGGGCGCTCAATCCGCGCGCGCAGATCCTGAATGCCGACAGCGCCGAGGCGGGACGCGCCGCCATTCTGGTTAACGGCCTCTACGACCCGGCTTCGAAGATCGCCGATGTCGGCCGCTGGCTGCAGGATGAGCTTGAGGCGGACAACGATCATCACCATCACCATGATGACCACGACCATGACCATGACCATGATCATGACCACCATCATGGTCATCATCACCATCATGGGCACCACCACGGTCATCGGCATCAGCACGCTCATGACGTCACCCGCCATGACGGGTCGATCCGCTCCTTCTCGATCGTCGAGACTCAACCTATCGATCCGATGGCGCTCGAAATGTTCATCGATCTCCTTCGTTCGGCGCATGGCGAGAAGCTCTTGCGCATGAAGGCGATCGTTGCAGTATCGGACCGGCCGGAGCGTCCCGTCGTGCTGCATGGCGTGCAGAATATCTTCCACGCGCCGGCGCGCCTGCCGGCCTGGCCCGATCCCGAAGACCGGCGCACGCGCATGGTCATCATTACCAAAGATCTGCCCGAGGATTTCGTGAAGGGCCTGTTCGACGCCTTCCTCAGCAAGCCGCGCGTCGATACGCCCGACAGGGCGGCGCTGGAGGACAATCCGCTGGCCGTGCCGGGGATGAAGTTTTAGTTTCAGCCTTCGATATCTGGCAACTCGCCTCGCTCTGGAAGCTCCTTCTCCCCGCTGGGGAGAAGGTGGCCCGAAGGGCCGGATGAGGGGGCTTTCCGATTTGAATTCATGGACTTTCGTGCTCGTGGCGGATACCCCCCCATCCGCCTGACGGCACCTTCTCCCTGCTGGGGAGAAGCGGTGTGCGGCAGCGTGCCTGCCTCATGTGCAATTGCCTTCATGGTGAGGCGGGAGCGTAGCAACCCTCGAACCACGACGATGGCCCCGGTCGCAGATGGTCATCCCTTGCGGATCACGAAGCGATGGCCGCTTTCCGTCTTCTCGCTTGTGAGAAGCGTGTGGCCTTTCTCGTTGCAGAGATGCGGGATGTCGATGACGGCAAGCGGATCCGTGGTTTCCACGGTCAAGGTCGTGCCGCTTGCCATGGCGCGCAGGCGCTTTTCCGTCTTGATCGCCGGATAGGGGCATTTCAGGCCGCGCAGATCGTAGATCTCGGTATCCGGGCTACTCACTCTTCGCCCAGAACTTCCAGAAAGGCGGCTTCTTGGCCTCGGTCTGCGCGGTCTCGACGGCCGGGTTCGGTGCGTAGGCGAGCGCATTGAGGCCGGGGTTCATCGGGTTTGCCGCGGGGATCGGCACGTTCGCGGGAACATTGGCCGCAACGACCGGGCCGGCTGCGGGCTGCTGCGCGGTCGTCAACGGGGCGCCTGCCGCAGGGCTTGCTGCCGCCACGCGAATACTCGCCGTCGTCGGGTTGCCCGTCGGGCTGGCAACGGTGCCGCCGCGCGCGATTTGTTGTGCCGACTGGTTGGACATCATCGATTCGAGGTCGGCAACCTTCATCATCTTGCCGGCGGCAAGGGCGGTACCTGTGGGAGCATAGGCGAGATCATGGCCCTTGCGCTGCTTGGCGACGACGGCCTTGCGCTCTGCCTCGGTCGGATCGTACCAGGCCATGCCGTCGAACTTCTTGGAGGCCATGGCATAGTCAGCCTGGTACTGCTTGTCATAGGTCGCAAGCGCCATCTGCAGAGCAGGCGGCGTGGTCATGACCGGGCATTTGCCGCCGGCGTTGAAGGGGCCGCTGGCCTGCTGGTTGAAGACGTATTTCTTCTCGCAGACCTCGACCTCGGGCGGGCGCTTGGTGACTTCGAAATTGTCGTAGCCGACCTTCAGCATCTTCCAGAATTCGATATTGGGGCTGAGGCGGTGCTTCCACATGTTTTCCGCCGTCATGCGGAAGGGGAAGGCTTCGAGCTGAACGGCCTTCTGGCCACCCTTGAAGGCGTCGCGCGCGAAGGCATAGATTTCCAGTACCTGCTGGTCGGTCATCGAATAGCAGCCGGACGACGAGCAGGCGCCATGGATCATCAAATTGTTGCCAGTGCGGCCATTGGCGGCATCGTAGCGGTTCGGAAAGCCGGTGTTGATCGCGAGGTAGTATTTCGAATTCGGGTTCAGGTTGGCCGGCGTCAGCATATAGAAGCCTTCCGGTGCCTGCCGGTCGCCTTCCTTCACCTTCGGGCCGAGACGGCCGGACCAGGCGCAGATCTTGTAATCCGCGATGACTTCGAAACGGTTGCTTTGGTTCGCCTTCAGGATCTCCATCACGCCTTCTTCCTTGAAGATGCGGATCATGATCGGCGAGTTGCGGTCCATGCCCTTCTTGGCCATGTCGGCGAGGATATGGCTCGGAAGCGGTTGTTCGACCTTGTTCTTCACCTTCGAGAGGTCGATCGACGCGGTGTCCAGCGCGTCGTTGCAGCCGGCGAGCGCCAGTGCCATCAGGGAAACATAGGCAAGGTGACGAATGCGCATTCTGACTTGGTCCATAAATGCGAAGAGTGGCAGCTCGATCTGTTTCGCCACTCCCCTCGAAGCATGAAACGGAATCATAGACGGCTTATACTTGAAAATTCCTTACCAGCCTATGACGTGCCCGCAGCGCGTCGGCAAGCTTTTCTTTGCCATAATAGCTTCGATAACGGAAATGTGGCCAAGGTTTGGCCTCATTTCCGTTTTTCGCGATCACTTTTTCTGAAAACAGCTTAGAGATTGCGGCCGATGTTGAGGAATTTCTGGCGGCGGTCGTTGCGCAATTGTTCACCTGAACGGCTGGAAAGCTCTGCAAGCGCGTTCGCAATCGTTTCGCCGGCCGCGCTTATCACCGCGTTCGGATCGCGATGCGCGCCGCCGACAGGCTCGGAGATGATGCCGTCGATCACGCCGAGACTTTTCAGATCATCGGCAGTTATCTTCATATTGGTGGCGGCTTCCTTCGCGCGCGTTGAATCGCGCCATAAGATCGAGGCCGCACCTTCGGGCGAAATCACGCTGTAGATCGAATGTTCGAGCATATAGACGCGGTTGCCGACGGCAATCGCAATGGCGCCGCCCGAACCGCCTTCACCGATCACGATGGAGACGATCGGCACCTTCACGCCGAGACACATCTCGGTCGAGCGGGCAATCGCTTCGGCTTGGCCGCGTTCTTCCGCCCCGACGCCCGGATAAGCGCCGGCCGTGTCGACCAGGGTGATGACGGGCAACTGGAAGCGGTCGGCCATTTCGAGGATACGGATCGCCTTGCGGTAGCCTTCGGGCCGGGCGCTGCCGAAATTATGCTTCAGGCGGCTCTTGGTGTCGTTGCCTTTTTCCTGGCCGATGAGGGCGACGGGCTGACCGCGGAAGCGGGCAAAGCCGGCCTGGATGGCGGCATCCTCGGAAAATTGACGATCGCCGGCAAGCGGCGTGAATTCCGTAAACAGCGTACTGGCATAGTCGACGAAATGCGGGCGCTGCGGGTGGCGGGCGACCTGCGTCTTCTGCCAGGCGTTAAGCTTGGAATAGATGTCGACCATCGCCTCGCGGACGCGGCTTTCAAGCCGCCCGACTTCCTCGGACGTATCGATGCTTTCGTCTTCGCTCGCCAGTTTCTTGAGCTCGTGAATCTTGCCTTCGAGATCCGAGATGGGTTTTTCGAAGTCCAGATAATTGTGCATGAGGTGCGTTTCCGATCCTTTTGCCCGTGACGAGAGATGGCGGCTTGAGCCTGTATGCCGGTCCTAATCCTGTTTTTTTGCCTGTTTGGCAAGGGGGTGATGCGTTTGGACCAGCTGATGAAGGCGTTCTTCCAGCACATGTGTGTAGATTTGTGTCGTCGAAATGTCCGAATGACCGAGAAGTTCCTGCACCACGCGCAGGTCTGCGCCGTTGGCGAGAAGATGGCTCGCGAAGGCATGGCGCATCACATGCGGCGAAATCATCGAAGGCGTCAGGCCGGCCCGGATGGCAAGATCCTTGAGATCACGCGCAAAGACCTGCCGCGGCAGATACCCCTGCCTGGACGCGGCGGGGAAAAGCCAGGGGCTTTCCGGCAGCGGCTGCTTGGCGTTGGCTGAAATGGCGGCCTGTAGGCGCCCATAGGCCTTCAGGGCCGAAATGGCCGTCTGCGATAGCGGCACCAGCCGCTCCTTGTTGCCTTTGCCGCGGATCATCAGGAAGCGTCCTTCCTGATCCAAGACTTTCGCCGGCAGGGAGACGAGCTCGCTGACGCGCATGCCGGTGGCGTAAAGCATTTCCAGAAGCACCAGCATGCGCAGGCGCTGCAGCTGATCGGGCCCTTCGACCGCCGCTTCCCGCTCCGCCTGGCTCAGAAGCTTCGTCACCTCATCGACGCCCATCGTCTTCGGAAGGGCCCGGCCTTTCTTCGGCGCATCGAGAATTCCGGTGGGATCGTCCGTGCGCAGACCTTCGGCATAGAGGAACTTGTAGAACTGCCGCATGGCGGAGAGGCGACGTGCCTGGGAGGATGGCTTGAAGCCCTGGCTCGACAGGCTGGAAAGATAGGCGGCCAGATCACCGGGGCTTGCCTCCGTCAAGCGGACGCCCTGCCCGGAAAGAAAGGAATGGAGATCGTCGAGATCGCGCTCGTAGGATTGCAGCGTGTTGACGGCAGCACCCCGCTCGGCGCTCATCATCTCCAGAAAGGCTTCCAGATGCACTCGCCCCAGATCTCTCTTGCCCGCTCTATATTCTCAGCTGGCGCGCTCATGGTTTTAGCGCGCCTGTCGTCGGTGGATTGAGGCGCTCGGGGGCAATGCGGATCGTCACATCGCGTGGCTGGGGATCGACGAAGAGCACGAGAGCCCACATCGCTCCATATATCGATCCGGCGATGACCGCGCAGATGACAAGGAAGCGAAACAGGGTGGGCATTCGAAGACTCTCCTTCGCCATTCAGTGGCGCGGCGATGCGCTATAATTATATTCCTTCAAGAGTTAGCCGAAGGATATTGCAGACATGTTTACGGCAGCGGCGTCTTGACGCTACCGGCGCATTTGACGATACCGTTTCCAAAGAAATTGTGAATGGGCCAATGAGTGAACAAGTCCTGACCCTTGCCGAGAGCTTGAGAGACAAGGCGCGCGCAGCGTTGGGTCAGCGCAATCTTGTCTTCGTGGGATTGATGGGAGCAGGAAAATCCTCGATCGGCCGGCCCGTTGCGCAGCAGCTCGGCCTACCCTTCGTCGATACGGATGCCGAAATCGAGCGCGTGTCGCGCATGACGATCGCCGAACTGTTCGCCGCTTACGGCGAACAAGAGTTCCGGGCGCTGGAGACGCGCGTCATCAAGCGGCTCCTCAAGGGCGGCCCGCGTGTCGTCTCAACGGGCGGCGGCGCGTTCATCAACGAAAGCACGCGGCTGCATGTCAAGCGCGGCAGCCTTTCGGTCTGGCTGAAGGCCGATCTCGACGTGCTGTGGGAGCGGGTAAACAAGCGCGATACGCGCCCTCTGCTCAAGACCGAAAATCCGAAACAGACCCTCGAGAACCTGATGAATGCGCGCTATCCGATCTATGCGGAAGCCGATATCACGGTTCTCTCCCGCGACGTAAACAAGGATATCATGGTCAGGGAAGTCCTTGCCGCCATCGCCGAGGGAAAGAAAACAGAAAGCAAAATGCCATGAATGCGATGACACCGGCTTCCGCAGAGCGTCTTGTGCGCGTGCCTCTCGGTGAACGTGCCTATGACATCCTGATCGGTCCCGGCCTGATCGCGCGTGCGGGCCAAGAGATCGTCGCGCGGCTGAAAGGCCGCAAGGCCGCCATCATCACCGATGAAAATGTGGCGCCGCTCTATCTCGGGGCGTTGGTCGCCAGCCTGGAAGCTGCGGGCATCCAGGCTTCCAGCCTCGTCTTGCCGGCCGGCGAGAAGACCAAGAGTTTCGAGCACCTGATCACCGTTTGCGATGCGGTGCTGACTGCGCGTGTGGAGCGCAATGATGCGGTGATCGCGCTTGGCGGTGGCGTCATCGGCGATCTCTCGGGCTTTGCCGCCGGCATCGTGCGCCGCGGCGTCCGTTTCGTTCAAGTGCCGACATCGCTGCTGTCGCAGGTGGATTCGTCCGTCGGCGGCAAGACCGGTATCAACACTCATCACGGCAAGAACCTCGTCGGCGTCTTCCACCAGCCCGACCTCGTGCTGGCCGATACCGATGTGCTGAATACGCTAAGCGAACGTGAATTCCGCGCCGGCTATGCCGAAGTCGCCAAATACGGCCTGATCGACAAGCCGGATTTCTTTGACTGGCTCGAGGCCAATTGGAGAGAAGTCTTTGCCGGCGGGGCGGCCCGCATTGAGGCTATCGCTGCAAGTTGCCAGGCGAAATCCGATGTCGTCGTTGCCGACGAGCGTGAAAACGGGGCGCGTGCCTTGCTCAATCTCGGCCACACCTTCGGCCATGCGCTCGAAGCGGCAACCGCCTATGACAGCCGCCGGCTGGTGCATGGCGAGGGTGTTGCGATCGGCATGGTGCTGGCGCATGAATTTTCTGCGCGCCTCAATCTGGCAAGCCCGGATGATGCCAAGCGTGTCGAGACGCATCTGAAGGCCGTAGGCCTGCCGACGCGGATGGGCGATATTCCGGGCGAGCTGCCGCCGGCCGAAGTGCTGATGGATGCGATCGCGCAGGACAAGAAGGTCAAGAGCGGCAAGCTTACCTTCATCCTCACGCATGGTATCGGCCAGTCCTTCGTTGCCGACGATGTGCCGTCTTCCGAAGTCCTGAGTTTCCTGAAGGAAAAACATCGCTGATGACCGTCGAGGGCACGCTGGCTGTATTGCTCGAATATTGGCCCGAGATCATCTCGATCATCGTGCTCGTGTTGGTGTCGGCGTTTTTTTCAGGTTCGGAGACGGCACTTACCGCCGTCTCGCGCACCCGCATTCACACGCTGGAGGCTAACGGCGATGAAAGCGCCGGTATCGTGCGCCATCTCATCGAGCGTCGGGATCGGCTGATCGGCACCTTACTCATCGGCAACAATCTCGCGAATATCTTGGCGTCTTCGCTGGCGACCAGCGTTTTCCTCGGTCTGTTCGGCAATTCGGGGGTGGCGCTGGCAACGGCAGCCATGACCGTCATTCTCGTCATCTTCGCTGAAGTCCTGCCGAAGAGCTGGGCGATTTCGACTCCGGATCGCTTTGCGCTCAATGTGGCAGCGCCGGTGCGGCTGTTTGTCGCGATCGTCGGCCCGGTATCGAGTTTCGTCAACGCCATCGTGCGCTGGATCCTTGGGCTGTTCGGCATCAACCTCTCCAAGGAGGTGTCGATGCTGTCGGCGCACGAGGAGCTGCGCGGTGCTGTCGATCTGCTCCACCGCGAGGGTTCGGTCGTCAAAGCCGACCGCGATCGCCTCGGCGGCGTGCTCGATCTCGGCGAGCTGGAACTGTCCGACATCATGGTGCACCGCACGGCGATGCGAGCCATCAATGCCGATGACCCGCCCGAGGTGGTGGTACGCGCGATCCTCGACAGCCCCTATACGCGCATGCCGCTCTGGCGCGGCACCATCGACAACATCATCGGCGTCGTGCATGCCAAGGACCTGCTGCGGGCGCTGGCGGAACGCAATGTCGAGCCGGAAAATCTCGATATCGTCAAGATCGCGCAAAAGCCCTGGTTCGTGCCCGACAGCACCAATCTCGAAGACCAGCTGAACGCCTTCCTGCGCCGCAAGCAGCATTTCGCCGTCGTCGTCGACGAATATGGCGAGGTGCAGGGCATCGTCACCCTGGAAGACATTCTGGAGGAGATCGTCGGCGATATCGCCGATGAGCACGACCTCGATATCCAGGGCGTGCGGCAGGAGGCCGACGGCTCAATCGTCGTTGATGGCGTCGTACCGATTCGCGACCTGAACCGCGCGCTCGACTGGCACTTGCCCGACGAGGAGGCGACGACGATTGCGGGTCTCGTCATCCACGAATCGATGACCATCCCGGAAGAGCGCCAAGCCTTCACCTTTTATGGCAAACGCTTCATCGTCATGAAGCGGGAAAAGAACCGCATCACCAAGCTGCGCATCCGCCCTGCCGAAACGGAAGAGGCAAAGCCGGAGTAGTTCCGGGTTGCAGCCAACCTACCAACGGACCGCCTCGCCGGGGGCCGCAGGCTCCACGGCCAGCGCGTGCAGGCCAGCGTCCAGTTCCGGCTTCAAAAGCTCGTTGATCGCCCTGTGGCGCGCAAGGCGCGGCATGCCCGAGAACTTGGCGGAAACGATTCGAATTCTTATATGGGTTTCGCCGGTTCCGGTCATGTCAGGCTGATGGCCCGCATGAAGGTGGCTTTCATTGATGACGGCAAGGCGCTCGGGCGCGAAGGCGTCGGTGAGCTTCCGCTCAATGCGGGATTGCAGTGTCGTTTCCATATTCCCGCGTCGACCTCGCTTGCGAAAAAAGGCTCCCACAAAGCCTATAACATTCCTGTTTGTCAATTCTTGTTGTGGGGTATCCAAGGCCCCATAATTAGGACGCCATGAGACTTGATTCAAAATATTTCGATCGCATTCGCACCCGCCGCAAGCGCGCGCAGGAACCCGAACAGGGTCCGCCGACGTGCCAGTGGGACGGCTGCGACAAACACGGCACGCATCGCGCCCCTGTCGGGCGCAATGCGGAAGGGCAGTTCTTTTTGTTCTGCTTCGAGCACGTCAAGGAATACAACAAGGGCTACAATTATTTCTCCGGCCTCTCGGATGGCGAGATTGCGCGTTATCAGAAGGAAGCCATCACCGGCCACCGTCCGACCTGGACGGTCGGTGTCAACAAGGCTGCCAAGAACAGTCCGCTTCAATCGGATATCCGCTCCGGCTCCTATTCCCGCGTTCGCGACCCATTCGGCTTCGTTAGGGAAGGCGAGGGCCAAGGTCGGGGACCGCGTTTCCCGCAGCAGCGTAAGCTGAAAACGCTGGAGGCGAAGGCCTTCGACACGATGGGCCTCGACGCCAATGCCGCGGCCCCGGAAATCAAGCGCCGCTACAAGGAATTGGTGAAAATGCACCATCCCGATGCCAATGGCGGCGATCGCGGCTCGGAAGAGCGTTTTCGTGCGGTCATTCAAGCCTATCAATTATTGAAACAGAACGGTTTTTGTTAATTCCCGTCCTTGCTCTCCGCCTTCAATCAGGTATGGTCCAAATCGGCTGAAGCTGCGGGCAACCGCGGTAGGGTGCGCATTTGGCTGGCTGCACCTCGGTCAACTTTCCGGACGCGGCGTTTCTTGTCCGGGGACTCTGTTCAAGGATGCTCGCAAGCGATCATATATCGCGCCGAGATTTTGCTTTAGTCCCGGAGAAGTATCGCCGCTGTTCAGACCGAACGGATGCGGGCAACAAGCTGCGGCGTTTCGGAAAAATCGGCTGAGTTTGATATGGCAGGGTGAGAGCCACCCGCCCTGGAGACATGATGAGCAAGATTGACCTTGATATTTCCGAGATCCCCGATACCACCGTTTCGGTCCGTGAAGTCTTCGGCATTGATTCCGACATCCGCGTTCCGGCCTACAGCCAGGGTGGCGCCTACGTACCCGATCTGGATACGGACTACCTCTTCGACCGCGAGACCACGCTCGCCATTCTCGCGGGCTTTGCTCATAACCGCCGCGTGATGATCTCGGGCTATCACGGTACCGGCAAGTCCTCCCACATCGAGCAGGTCGCTGCGCGCCTCAACTGGCCGTGCGTGCGTATCAACCTCGACAGCCATGTCAGCCGTATCGACCTCGTCGGCAAGGATGCCATCGTCGTCAAGGATGGCCTGCAGGTCACCGAATTCAAGGACGGCATCCTGCCTTGGGCCTATCAGCACAATGTCGCGCTCGTCTTCGACGAATATGATGCCGGCCGGCCCGACGTGATGTTCGTCATTCAGCGCGTGCTGGAATCGTCGGGACGCCTGACGCTGCTCGACCAGAGCCGCGTCATCCGTCCTCACCCGGCCTTCCGCCTGTTCGCAACGGCCAACACCATCGGTCTCGGCGACACGACTGGCCTCTATCACGGCACGCAGCAGATCAACCAGGCGCAGATGGACCGCTGGTCGATCGTGACGACGCTGAACTACCTGCCGCACAACAACGAAGTCGATATCGTGCTGGCAAAGGTGAAGTCCTTCCGCAACGACAAGGGCCGCGACACCGTCTCCAAGATGGTTCGCGTTGCCGACCTGACGCGTGCGGCTTTCATGAACGGCGATCTGTCGACCGTCATGAGCCCGCGTACCGTCATCACCTGGGCCGAAAATGCGGAAATCTTCGGCGACGTCGCCTTTGCCTTCCGCGTCACCTTCCTCAACAAGTGTGACGAGCTGGAGCGGCCGCTGGTCGCCGAGCACTATCAGCGCGCCTTCGGTGTCGAGCTGAAGGAAAGTGCCGCCAACATCGTGCTCGAAGCCTAGAACATTTCCGCTTTTCTTCGAATCGCGAAAACGTTCTATCTTTTTGTTTTGACGCAATTCCGGATAGAAAACTGCTATGCATTTTTCCTGGAATTGCTTTAGGGAAAAGCCGATACATCATGTCAGGTCGCGGAGATAATTCCAAAGCGAAGCCGGGTACACCGGTGGACATGGAGCCGTTGCGCCGGGCGATCACCGGCTGTGTTCGCTCGATCGCCGGCGATGCCGAGGTCGAGGTGGCCTTTGCCAACGAACGTCCGGGAATGACCGGCGAGCGCATTCGCCTGCCGGAACTTTCAAAACGGCCGACGGCGCATGAGCTAGCGGTGACACGCGGCCTCGGTGATTCGATGGCCCTGCGGCTTGCGTGTCATGATGCCCGTGTCCACGCCGTGATGTCGCCCCAGGGTGCCGATGCTCGCAGCATCTTCGATGCCGTCGAGCAGGCCCGTGTCGAATCGATCGGCTCGCTGCGCATGAGCGGCGTTGCCGCCAACCTCAATTCCATGAATACGGAAAAATACGCGAAGGCGAATTTTTCCGGCATCGAACGGCGCGAGGATGCGCCGATCGGTGAGGCCATGGCGATGATTGTGCGCGAGAAGCTGACCGGTCAGAAGCCGCCGGAAAGCGCCGGCAAGGTGCTCGACCTATGGCGCCCCTTTATCGAGGAAAAGACCGGCGGTCAGCTCGAGAACCTGTTGTCGTCGATCAACGACCAGCAGAGCTTTGCCCGTGTCGTCCGCAACATTCTGACGGCCATGGAAATGGCTGAGGAATATGGCGACGAGCAATCCGAGCCCGACAGCGAAGAGCAGCCGAGCGAAGAAGACAAGCCGAACGGCGAAGACCAGGATAACGACGACGTCAAGGAAGATGAAGGCTCTGACGCCGCTCCCGCCGAGGATAGCGAAGCCTCCGACGAACAGATGGAAGACGGCGCGACCGAAGACGGTGGCGAGATTTCCGACGATGACATGAGCGAAGAAGGCGAGGAAGATTCGGAAACGCCGGGCGAAACCCGCCGTCCGAACACGCCTTTCGCCGATTTCAACGAGAAGGTCGACTATCACGTCTATACGGAGGAGTTTGACGAGACCACGACCGCACAGGAGCTGTGCGATGTGGCCGAGCTTGAGCGTTTGCGTGCCTTCCTCGACAAGCAGCTTGCGCATCTGCAGGGCGCCGTTGGCCGGCTCGCCAACCGTCTGCAGCGTCGCCTGATGGCGCAGCAGAACCGCTCCTGGGACTTCGATCTGGAAGAGGGTTATCTCGATCCGGCCCGTCTGCCGCGGCTGATCATCGACCCGACGCAGGCGCTGTCCTTCAAGATGGAGCGCGACACGCAGTTCCGCGATACGGTCGTGACGCTGCTGATCGACAATTCCGGCTCGATGCGCGGACGACCGATCACGGTTGCCGCCTCCTGCGCCGATATCCTTGCCCGCACGCTCGAGCGATGCGGCGTGAAGGTCGAGATCCTCGGCTTCACCACCAAGGCGTGGAAGGGCGGCCAGGCGCGCGAGAAGTGGCTCGCCAGCGGCAAGCCGCAGACGCCCGGTCGTCTGAACGACCTGCGCCACATCATCTACAAGTCTGCCGACGAGCCCTATAGACGGTCTCGCAGCAATCTTGGCCTGATGATGCGCGAAGGCCTGCTCAAGGAGAATATCGACGGCGAGGCGCTGATCTGGGCGCATAACCGCCTGCTCGGTCGCCGCGAACAGCGCCGTATCCTGATGATGATCTCGGACGGTGCGCCGGTCGATGATTCCACGCTGTCGGTCAATCCCGGCAATTATCTGGAGCGGCATTTGCGCGCCGTCATCGACCAGATCGAGACGCGTTCGCCGGTGGAACTGCTGGCCATCGGTATCGGCCATGACGTCACGCGCTACTATCGCCGCGCCGTCACCATCGTCGATGCCGACGAGCTTGCTGGTGCCATGACGGAGCAGCTTGCCTCGCTGTTCGAAGATCAGACGAGCATGCCGCGCTCGCGCATGCGCCGCGCCAGCTGAGCCCGCTCAGGCTTCTCTTAGCATCGGCCTTGCGGCCGGTGCCTTTTCTGCTGGAAGGGTCCACTTCCTCTGGCCTTGATCTGCGCCGGCCGAAGACGGTCCTATTGGCAGCAGTTTTTGCAACGCTGCTTGCCGGCTGCAGCTCCGGCGATAATGGCGAGAAAGGTGGTCCGGCAGATATCCGCGCGACCGTGATTTCCACCTTTAACCCCGGTTCGAATGAAACACGGTTCGGCGCGCTGGAATTTGTCGGTGGCCTTGAACTCAGCTCGGACAATGTGCTTCTCGGCGCCATCTCCGCTATTCGCTTCCGTCCCGATCAACGCCATTTCATTTCAGTGCTGGATACCGGCCATTGGCTGACCGGCGCGATTGAGCGCGACCAGGAGGGCCGGCTGAAGGGTATCAGCGATGCGCGCATCACGCCGATGATCGACCGCCATGGCGGCACAGATGCCGGCAAAGGAGATATGGATGCTGAAGGCTTAGCGCTGCGCGGCAATCACGTCCTCGTCAGCTATGAACAATACCACCGTGTCGATGCCTATCCCGATCCGGGTTTCGAAATTTCGCCGCCCGATGGCACAATGCCCATTCCCATCCCGAGATCGGAGCTGCGTTCCAATCGCAGCCTCGAGGCGCTGATGATCGCGCCTCAGTCGAGCCCGCTTGCCGGCAGTGCGGTGATCGTTGCCGAAGACAGCCTGGACGATCAAGGGAATCTGCTCGCCGCAATTCTGGACGGGCCGTTGAATGGCCGCTTCACCGTCCGGCGCCATGGCGACTTCAATGTCAGCGACGGCGTCTTTCTGCCCGATGGAGATCTATTGCTGCTGGAGCGGCGCTTCGAGCTGATCCATGGTCTCGGCCTGCGTATCCGCCGCATCGCCGGTGCGGATATAAAACCCGGTGCCGTCGTGGACGGCAAAGTGATCTTCGCGGCCGGATCGGCGGATCAGATCGACAATATGGAGGGCCTGGATGTCTTCCGCGCAGCCGACGGCTCCCTGCATCTCGTCATGGTCTCGGATGACAATCATTCCATTCTGCAGCGCAGCCTGATGCTGGAGTTCAAGCTGCATGACGACAATATCGTCAGCCAGAATTGAGAGTGGCGAGCGGCCTTATTCTCGGCCGCTGCCATCCTTCTTTGTCAGGAAATGGTGCCGCGCGTCACATGGGGTCGCGCGGCGGATCCTTTGGCCGTCAAGCCGTCGGAGCCTGCGGCATCGGCTTCAACATGTTCATCAGCGCGCCGTAGGGCAGCAGCATGACGAGGCCGACGGTGACCTTGACCGAGAAATCGCCGATCGCCCAGGAAATCCAGCGCGGTGCCGAGGTGTAGAACGCGCCAAGGATCGGCGCCCATTCGATCGCGAAGGGATCGTTCGGCCCGAAGAAGACGAAGAAGGGCGCGAAGGCGAAGGAGAAGAAGATCAGCGTGTCCAGCATCGAGCCGATAAGTGAGCCGAACAGCGGCGCGCGCCACCAGGCCAGGCGGCGCAGGCGGTTGAAGACCGAGATATCGAGCAGCTGGCCGGCGAGATAGGCCGATCCGGAGGCGATCGCGATGCGTGGCTGTGCCGTGTAAAACGACAGGGCGACACCAACGACGAAGCCCGCAAAGACGACCTTGCGCGCGGCCTTCGGGCCGAACTGGCGGTTGGTCAGATCTGTGATGAGGAAGGCGACCGGATAGGTGAAGGCTCCCCAGGTGAGGATATCCGCGAGATTGATGCCGGCGAGCGTCACCTGCAGCGGATACTGCACGAGGATGTTGGAAGCGACGACGACCAGCGTCATTAGCAGAACGTAGATAAGGGTATGACGTATCGTCAGCATTTTTTTATCCTGGGAGATGCCACCAGTTGAAAGAAACCGGACATGGAAAAAGGCTTGTCCGGACATGATCCGTGCAAGCCTCTTAGCCGGTATGAAATCGCGAAGTGCTAGTGCTGCTTAGGCAGCAACGGCAGCTTCAGCGGACTTCTTGACGATCTGGCGACGCAGCAGGCGAGCGCGCATGCTGAGTTCGTTTTCGCTTGCCTTGATAAGGAAAGCGTCCAGACCACCGCGATGCTCGACCGAACGCAGCGCTGCAGCGGAAACGCGCAGACGGTAGCGCTGGCCGAGAACGTCGGAGATCAGCGTGACCTGGCAGAGGTTCGGCAGGAACCGACGCTTGGTCTTGTTGTTGGCGTGGCTAACGTTGTTGCCCACGAGGACGGCCTTGCCGGTCAATTCGCACATGCGGGACATGGTACACCTACTTTTGTTTTTCTCGGCCATCGAATAGACATGTCGGGCAAAACCCGACGTGCAATCCAACAGGCCATAATTGGAAAGTTGCGGTTCTATAGTCAGAGAGGCTGGCCGCGTCAAGCCAAACCTTGTGTTTTCCCGCAATTCCGTCAAAAAGCTGCTGTTGTCTGACGCTCGCAGCAGGCGAGCAAAGCAACTATATAACTTGCCTGATCCTCGTTGAAGGCCTTGATCATGGTTCAAATTCGGAAGTGGCTTCTCATTTCAGCGATCGTTGCGTCGATGCCCTCCATGGCATTGGCCGATGTGCTGCGGCATGAAACGCGCTATCGCGTTTCGCTGGCCGGCCTGCCGATCGCCAGGGCGGATTTCAAAACCGAGGTCACCGGCAAGCAGTTCACCATTCGCGGCGACATCACCTCGGCAGGCCTTGCAGATCTCGTCACCTCGATCGATGCGAAAACCGATGTGACCGGCGTCGTCAATGACAGCAAGCTGCAGGCGACGCATTACACGCTCTTCTACAAGAGCGGGAAGAAAGAGCGCACCTATGATGTCGCCTATACCAACGGCAACGTGACGTCGAACACGATCACGCCCGAGCCGAAACGGCCGGACACCTGGGTTCCGGTCACGGAAAGCGACCTGAAATCCGTGCTCGACCCGATATCGGGTATGATCTTTCCGATTTCGCCCAGCCTTAACCTCTGCAATCAGACGCTGGCCGTCTTCGACGGCGAGATGCGGATGGATCTGAAGCTGTCGCCGAAGGGATCGCACCCCTTTTCGACGGAAGGTTTCAAGGGCAAGACCATCGCCTGCGGCGTGCGCTTCACGCCGAAGGGCGGCTATAAGAGCACGCGCAAGGATTATCTCTACCTCGCCAAGAGCGACAATATGGAAATCTGGTTCGCCAAGGCGGATACCATGAATGTCTACGCTCCTGTCTACGTCCGTATTCCGACGCAATACGGGACGGTGACGATCACGGCCGTAAAGTACGGCAGCTAGACCGGGCAATTGCTTCACGGAAAATCTTGACGATTCCCATAGTTATTTCTACGCAATTTTCAGTGGAAAATTGCTATGCATTTTCGTCAAATTGCTTGAGCGGGCTGGGGCGTCCGCGGCAAGGGGCTGGGGACAGAGATGAAATTTCGCGCGACGCTGACAGGCTTTTCAGCCATTTTGATGTGGTCGTTTCTGGCGCTTTTGACCGTCGCTTCCGGGAAGATGCCACCCTTCCAGCTGCTTGCCGTCTGTTTTGCGATCGGCAGCATTCCGGGCATCATCGTTCTTCTGCTGAGGCCCGAACGGCTGCAGCTGCTGCGCCAGCCCGCCAAGGTCTGGGCCACAGGCATTGCCGGTCTGTTCGGCTATCATTTCCTCTATTTCACCGCATTGCGCCATGCGCCTGCGGTGGAGGCTGGCCTGATCGCCTATCTCTGGCCATTGCTGATCGTCGTCGGCTCGGCGCTGCTGCCGGGAGAGCGGCTGCGTTGGTATCATATTGTCGGTGCGCTGATGGGGCTTGCGGGCACGGTTCTGATTGTCGGCCGCAACGGCTTTCATTTCGAAGGCGCCTATGCCGTCGGCTATGGCGCGGCGTTCCTTTGCGCCTTCACCTGGTCCGGCTATTCCTTGATAACGCGTCGTTTCGAGGCTGTTTCCACCGATGTGGTCACCATCTTCTGCCTGGCAACATCGATTCTCTCCTTTTTCTGCCACCTTGGTCTGGAGGAGACGATCTGGCCGGAGAATATGGCCCAGTGGATCGCGGTGCTCGGTCTTGGCCTTTTTCCGGTCGGGGCCGCCTTCTATGGCTGGGATTACGGCGTCAAGAACGGCGATATCCAGATCCTCGGCGCGGCGAGCTACGCCGCACCGCTGCTCTCGACGCTGATCTTGACGTTGTTCGGTTTTGCCGAGCCTAGTTGGGGCATAGCGCTTGCCTGCCTGCTCGTGACTGGAGGCGCGGTGTTGGCCGCCCATCGCATGATCCTGCGCCGGGACGATACGGCTCGAACGCAGGCGGAAGCGGCGGAGTAGCTCCGCCGTCCCCTCTGCCATTTATTTCTTGAAGACTTCTTGCAGGAAGGCCACGAGCGACGGCCGCCAGACATCCATTTCATGCTGGAGATCCGGATATTCGTGGTATTCGTGCTTGATCTTCTTGTCGTCGAGCGTCGCCTTCAAGCCCGCGACATCCTTGCCGACGACCTGGTCCTTGCTTCCAACCGTCACCGTGAAGTTGTGCAAGGCCTTGTTGATCTTCTCCGGCTCGTTCAGCACGGCCTCGACGGTCTTGTTTGGGACGGTCGTGGTGCTGACGCCGCTGAAGGTTGCGACCCAGCCGAAGGTATCCAGATGTGAAAGACCGGATACGAGAGCCTGATAGCCGCCCTGAGACAAGCCGGCCACGGCTCGGCCGCTCGTCTCGTTTTGCACCCGATAATGCTTCTTCATGTACGGGATAAGGTCTTCGGTCAGT
Source organism: Rhizobium sp. WW22 (assembly GCF_047041135.1). Lineage (NCBI taxonomy): Bacteria > Pseudomonadati > Pseudomonadota > Alphaproteobacteria > Hyphomicrobiales > Rhizobiaceae > Rhizobium > Rhizobium sp. WW22. Next base: position 2,804,788 of record NZ_CP178198.1, on the reverse strand, counting down.
TCGCGATCTGCCGCCTCGGCGTTCGCCGGATAGAAATTCGCGCGGCGATCGGCGGCGGGGAAGTTTTCGGCGATCGCGTTCGGCACGTCGGTTTCCGTATCCGGGATGACGACGATCATCGGCTCGATCTTCTTGTCAGCAAGGAGGTTGTCGAGGATCTGCGGTGCGCGGCCCTGGAGGACCCAAGATCCCACAGTATCGCCGAAACCGTGATATAGGTAGAGCACGGGCAGCGGCTTGGAGGAATCGGTGTAGCCGGGCGGTGTATAGACATACATTTGCCGTTCCGAATCGAGCGCCTTGGAATGCAAGGTCACCAGCCGCAGATCGCCGTGGGGCACATTGCGGATATCGAGAATGCTGCCGGGCACCAGGATCAGGCTGGTATTGACCTGTCGCTGCGGCTTGGGCGCATTGGTGCCGGGATCGATGCTGCGGAAACCGTCGATGTTGAAGTAATATTCGTAGAGATTCGGCTTGAGCACCTCCGTCTTCGCACTCCAAGTGCCATCGTCGTCGCGCAGCATGGTGATGGGATCGCGCGAGCCCAAGGTGACGGAAACCGCTTTTGCAGCCGGAGCATAAAGGCGGAAGGTGATCGAGCCATCCTGCTCGACCGAGGTCACGAAGTTTTTCAGGGGCTGGCTGGCCGGCGGCGAGGCCGGTGCATCAAGAGCAAAGACAGGGGCGCTCATGACAGAGCCTGCCATGACGAGCAAAGGAAACAACAAACGCACGAAAAAACCTCCTCCAGATGAATCAATTTTCACTCTCCCCGTGTAAAGCTGACACAGCGCACAGCTTTTTCAAGACCATCGCTGCGCGCTGTCTGGCCGCACCCTGCTTGATGTCGATGAAAGGTAAAAAGAGGTTCAGTCTAAGGCTGGCTTCCAGTCCGGCGGTGCCATCTCGAAGCTCGAAAATTCGAAGCCGGGTGCCACCGTACATCCGACAAGCGTGAATTGCCCGAGGCTTTCGGCTGATTGCCACCAGTTGGCTGGAATGATCGCCTGCGGGCGCTCGCCCTTTGCCAGGTCGAGGCCCAGCATGAGGGTTTCGCTGGTCTTGCCGTCGGCGGAACGATGTAGGGCAAGCGGGGCACCGGCATAGTAGTGCCAGACTTCGGCGGCATCGTGCACCCGATGCCAGTGCGAGCGTTCGCCGGTTTCGAGCAGATAGTAGATCGCCGTGGAATGGCCGCGGGCGCCGCCGTTTTCGTCGCGAAAGGTCTGCACGTACCAGCCGCCTTCCGGATGCCGCTGCATGGAGAGCGTTTCGATGATCTCCTTTGCCTGCATCAGAAATTATCCTTGCGCTTGCGGATCTCGGCAAAGACCTCGTCGTTACTGCGGCTTTCCATCAGCAGGTTGCGGCGGATCGCGGGATCGGCGGCGCGCAGGAACGGGTTCGTTTCCTTCTCCAGCGCCAGTGTCGTCGGGATGGTGAACTTGCCTTCCGCCCGCAGGGCTTCGATATCTGCGGCGCGTGCCTTCAGCCGCTCGTTGTCGGGATCGATGGTCAGAGCGAAGCGCGCGTTGGAGAGCGTATATTCATGGCCGAAATAGACGGCTGTTTCGTCCGGCAGCACGGCAAGCTTCTGCAGCGAGGCCCACATGTCGACTGGTGCGCGCTCGAACAGGCGGCCGCAACCGAGCGCAAACAGGGTATCGGCGGCAAAGAGCAGCTTGTCGTCGGCAAAGTGATAGCAGACGTGTCCGGCGGTGTGGCCGGGCGTTTCGATAACATTGACCGTATGGCCGGCAAATTCGAACGTATCTCCATCGCCGACCGCGCGATCGAGGCCCGGAATGGCGACGGCCTCGTTGATCGGGCCGATGATCTCCAAGCCGAACTGTTCCTTCAGCGCCAGATTGCCCTCGACATGATCGGTGTGATGATGCGTGGTCAGGATATGGCTGATCGTCCAGCCGCGACGATCGGCCGCCTTCAGGATGGCATCCGCCTCCGGAGCGTCGATCGATGCCGTCAATCCGGTTTCGGGATCATGGACCAAGACGCCGTAATTGTCGGAACGGCAGATAAAAATCTCTAATTCCAATGGTTTCATGATCGAAATCGTCCTCATCTTTTCCGTGAGTAGAGAATGTAAGCCGTTCGGCCTTGAAGTCCAACGTTCGGCTGATAACATTTGTTTCGATGCATACCGATATCGTCGATCTCCGCCAGTTTTATCATTCCGAGCTCGGTCGCTTGGCGGAGCAGTCGATTGCCATGGCGCTGTCCTCCATCTGGGCCCGCATGCCGGAGGAGAGGCTTGTCGGCCTTGGCTATGCGGTGCCTTATCTCGACCGCTTTCGTGCCGACACCGAGCGCACCTTCGCCTTCATGCCGGCCGGTCAGGGCGCGGTGAACTGGCCGATGGGGTCGGCCTCGGCGACGGCCCTGGTCTTCGATGAAGAACTGCCGCTGCCCGACAGTTCGATCGACCGCGTGCTGATGGTGCATTCGCTGGAATTCGCCGAAAGCCCGCGGGAGACGCTCAAGGAACTCTGGCGCGTTCTGGCGCCCGGCGGGCGGCTGGTCATCGTCGTACCGAACCGCACCGGCGTGTGGGCGCGCATGGAACATACGCCCTTCGGCTCCGGCCGGCCCTATTCGCGCGGCCAGCTCACCTCGCTTCTGCGCGAAACCAATTTCACCCCCGGTGCGACCGCGGAGGCGCTGTTCTTCCCGCCTTCGAAGCTGCGTACAGTGCTGCGGCTGCGCCGCGCCTTCGAGCGGATCGGCCGAACCCTATGGCCGGCTTTTTCCGGGGTCATCATCGTCGAGGCGCAGAAGCGGCTTTATCAGGGCCTGCCTGTTGCCGTCCGCGCCTCGCGCCGCGTCTTCGTGCCGGTGCTTGCACCGCGCGGCATACCGACGACGCGCGATGGCGCGTGACGCTTTCGCCGTAGCGCTGACACTCGACAAATTTATCAATCCGCTTTAATGCGACGGGGTGTCACAAACCGGAATTTTCCGGCGCTTCCCAAGGTCGATCCCATGAGCATGGAAATGAGCAAGCCCGTCCCGCGTCCCGGCATTCTCGATATAGCCGCCTATGTGCCGGGCAAGGAGCATGCACCGGGCGTTGCGCGCGTGTTCAAGCTCTCCTCGAACGAGACGCCGCTTGGCGCCAGCCCGAAGGCCATCGAAGCCTTCCGCGGTGCTGCCGGCAATCTCGAGCGCTATCCGGACGGGCAGGCCAAGGAACTCCGCCAGGCGATCGCCGATGTGCATGGGCTGAATGTGGCCAATATCCTTTGCGGCGCTGGCTCGGACGAATTGCTCGGCCTGCTCTGCCACACTTATCTCGGCACCGGCGACGAAGGCATCATCACCGAGCACGGCTTCCTGGTCTACAAGATCCAGATCATGGCCGCCGGCGCGACACCGGTTACGGTCAGGGAGAAGGATTGCACCGTCGATGTCGACGCGATCCTCGCGGCCGTTACGGAGAAGACCAAAATGGTCTTCATTGCCAATCCGGCCAATCCCACTGGAACATACGTGCCAGTCAGCGAGATCCGCCGCCTGCAGGCAAGCCTGCCCAAGCACGTCATTCTCATCCTCGACGCTGCCTATGCCGAATATGTCCGCCGCAACGACTACGAGGCTGGCCTTGAGCTCGTTTCGGCAAACCAGAATGTCGTCATGACGCGTACCTTCTCCAAGGTTTACGGCCTGGCAGCCCTTCGTATCGGCTGGATGTATGCCCCGGTCGATATCGTCGATGCGATCAACCGCGTGCGCGCTCCGTTCAACCTGAACAGCGCGGCCATTGCTGCCGGAGCCGCTGCCATTCGCGATCAGGCTTTCACGGAAAAGGCGATCGCGCATAACACGCTCTGGATCGAGAAGATGACGACTGCGCTCGAGGCTCTCGGCCTCAAGGTGACGCCGTCGGTTGCGAATTTCGTCCTGATCCATTTCCCTGACAGCGACGGCAAGCGTGCTGCAGAGGCCGACGATTTTCTGACGAGCCGCGGTTATATTCTGCGCGCCGTCCGGGCCTATGGTTTCCCGAATTCGCTGCGCTTGAGCATCGGCACCGAAGAGGCCAATCTCGGCGTCATCGACGCTCTGGCCGAATTTATGGGACGCAAGGCATGAGCAACATCCAGTTCGACCGCATCGCCCTTATCGGCATCGGCCTTATCGGCTCCTCCATCGCCCATGATCTCAAGCGTCTCGACCTGGCCAAGGAAGTGGTGATCTCGACACGCAGCGCCGAGACGCTGAAGCGTGCCGAAGAGCTGAAGCTCGGCGACCGCTATATGCCGTCCTCGGCCGAAGCCGTGAAAGACGCCGATCTCGTCATCGTTTCCGTGCCTGTGGGCGCTTCGGAGAGCGTCGCCAAGGAAATCGCTGCGCATCTGAAGCCGGGCGCCATCATCACCGATGTCGGCTCCACCAAGGCATCGGTGATCGCACAGATGCAGCCGCATATGCCGCCCAACGTGCATTTCATTCCAGGCCATCCGCTCGCAGGTACGGAGAAATCCGGTCCGGATGCCGGTTTTCCGGGGCTGTTCAAGGGGCGCTGGTGCATCTTCACGCCCGTTCCGGGCACCGACGAGACCGCGATCAAGACGCTGCGCACCTTCTGGGAAACACTCGGTTCCCGTGTCGACGAGATGGATCCGGAGCATCACGACAAGGTGCTGGCCATCGTCTCGCATCTGCCGCATCTCATCGCCTACAACATCGTCGGCACCGCTGATGATCTGGAGACGGTGACCGAATCGGAAGTCATCAAATATTCGGCATCCGGTTTCCGCGACTTCACCCGCCTTGCCGCATCCGATCCGACCATGTGGCGCGACGTCTGCCTGCACAATCGCGATGCCATTCTGGAGATGCTGTCGCGCTTTTCCGAGGATCTGGCATCGCTGCAACGTGCGATCCGCTGGGGTGACGGCGACAAAATCTTCGAACTGTTTACCCGCACTCGCGCCATTCGTCGCTCGATCGTCGAAGCCGGCCAGGATGTCGACGTGCCGGATTTCGGCCGTCATGCGCTGGATGCGAAGGAATAGCTACTCTTCCGCCTTCTCCCCCTCGGGGAGAAGGTGCCCGATAGGGCGGACGAGGGGCAGCCTCTCAGATCGGTGGGATCTTGCCGAGCGGGATGAAGCCGCTGAGCGAGAGACGGCCGCGATCGGCGGTGAGATCGACGGAAACCTTATCGCCGCCGTTGGCAAGCGCCTTCAGCATCTTCGTGGCCGTCTTGATGATGTTCTTGGCGGCAGGAAGCGTCGTGGTCAGGCTATCGCCCCAAGGCCCGATCTGATTGATCTCCAGCTTGAACTGGCCTGATAGAAGACCCTCATCGTCGAAATTGAAGGGGCCGGAAAGCGTCATGATGCGACCGTCGCCGATATCGATGACGGCCTGATGCAACACGCCTGCCGAGCCGCGAAGCCCCTCTCGGTCGCTGCCGTCGAGCAGGCCGGCCTTGCCTGATAGCGTCACGTTGGCGCTCGTGGATGCGGTCGGCAGGACCTGGGGGAAATCCTTGATCACGGCATTGGCATTTTCAACGCCGATCGCGAAATCCAAGTCGCTGCCGTTCTGGCTGGCATGCATCTCCGTGTGGGCGGCTGTGACATTGACACTCTGGCCGGTGACGGAGGAGACGACGCCCGCCTTCAGCCCATTGATGACAGTCTGTGTCTGCGCCACGCCGCGGCCCTTGGCGACGAGGTTCGATTGCAGGTCGGCCCATTCTGCCGATACGGCTAGGCCCTCCGTCGTCCGCAACTCGGCAGGAGATTTCAAGCTCCAGCTCACATGGTTGGGCTGGAAGACCGGTGCGGAGGCGCTGAGCCTGTCGAAACTGGTGGAGACGCCCCGCGTCTGGTTGTCGACCGTCACCGTGTCGCAGGTCAGGCCGATGGAGAAGGGGAAGCCGTTGAAGGCCATGTTCTCGCATTTGCCGGCAATGCCGGCGCTGTTCTGCTGGCCGAGCGCCTTCAGGACATTGGTTCTGACGAAACCGGTCGCATAGTACCAACCGCCGGTGTAAAGACCGGCCAGAACCACCACCAGTCCAAAAAGGATGAGCCACAGACGTTTGCCTCGACCGGTCGTTACGCTCTGGCTTGACGCTGCCATGTTGTTCTCCAATGGTTGGACTGAAGCTTCACAGTGATTTGGCGTTGGATATGGACGAATTTTGGGTGTTTGGCTACGGATCCCTCATGTGGAATCCGGGCTTTGATTATGACGAGCGGGCCGAGGCCCTGATTTTTGGTTATCGTCGCTCGCTCTGCGTCCGTTCCTGGGTCCATCGCGGCACGGAAGAAAATCCCGGCCTTGTCCTCGGCCTCGATCGCGGCGGTTCCTGCCGCGGCATGGCCTTTCGGGTTGCCGACGTCGATTGGGATGAGGTGCTGACCTATCTGCGCGAGCGCGAGCTCGTCACCAACGTCTATCTGGAAAAGACCCTGCCGATTCGGCTCAGCGACGGGCGGCGTGTGACCGCCGTCGCCTATGTCGTCGATCGCAACCACAGGCAATATGCCGGCTCGCTGGATGCGATCGAGGCGGCGCATGTGGTGGAAGCTGCCAATGGGCGTTCCGGCCCGAACGATGCCTATCTCTTCAATACGCTGACGCATCTGCGCGACATGGGCATTCGCGATCACTGGCTGGAGCAGGTCGCCGGCGAGGTGGAGCGGATGCGAAAGGCATCCTGATTCTATCGCATAGAATCGAGAGCTCGCTCAGACTGCGGCGGTGACCGGCTTTGTCTTGCCGATTTCGGCCAGGCGCTGGACTGCGGTCGGAGGAAGCGGCAGATGCGGATTGTTGGCGACCGTCTCGACCAGCAGCTCGTCGCTCGCTCTTTCCGTTTCCTCGATCAGGCGCGCGAAAAAGGCATCGGGATCCATGCCGGGCTCGATCGGTGGCAGGATGCGCACCTTGATATGGCCGGGATATTTGCGGAAGGTGCGGCGCGGCCAGAAAAGACCTGGATGCATGGCGACGGCGACGACGGGGATACCGAGGTCGCGATACATCCGGGCGATGCCGTATTTGTAGACGGGTTCCGCACCTGGCGGGCGGCGTGTACCCTCAGGGTAAATGATGAGCTGGCGGCCGGTAGCAAGTTCCTCGCGTGTGCGCTTCAGGACATCGAACATGACCTTGCCGCGGGCGCTGCGATCCACCGGGATCATGCGTTGCTTCTTCGCATACCAGCCGAACAGCGGGATCCACAAAAGCTCGCGCTTCAGGATATAGACCGGATCGTCGAGATAGGGCAGCAGCGCGAATGTATCCCAGAAGGATTGGTGCTTAGGCGCGAAGATGAAGCTGCCCTTGGGGAGATTTTCAAGACCCTCGATCTCGAAGGTGGTGCCGACGATCTTCTCCATCAGCCAGGTGCTGGATTTCGCCCATGCCTTCGGGATCGCGTAGGCCGCCTTGCGCGGCATGAGGAAGTAAATCGGCGTCAACACGATCATGCGAATGATCAGATTGGCATAAAAGGCCGTGTTGAACAGGATCGAACGCAAGATAATCATCGAGGCTTTTCCAATGCACCGGCTTGCGCCGGCATCTGAAGGTTTGCCTACACGATTACAGCGTCAATAAAAAGTCGATCTTTGCGTGGTTTCGCGCCTTCAAGCGCGTTGCCTCTCCGAGATTCGGCCTTTGCTGCGAGCCTCAGTCGTCGTCTTCAGCCGGCTGCCGCGAGCGCAGGCCTACCGGTCGGCCGAGGCCGGTCAGGTTGCGGGCACCGGCGAGGAGGACCTTCGCATATTCGGAGATCATCGTCCGCAGCGCATTCGGGTCCGTGAACCAGTTCTTGGCCTTCAGATCGGAGTTGACGACCGGATAGGGAATGAAATCGGTCGAGGGGTCGACATATTTCAGTTCGGCGAGGCTGCGGGGCATATGGTAGTTGTTCGTGACAACGAGAACGCTCTTGTAGCCCCTGGCGTGGATCCACTTTGCCGCTTCGCGGGCATTGCCGATCGTATCGAGTGCGTCGTAGCCGATGTCGACGCAGCAGCTGAACAGGCTGGCGGAACTCTGCGTCAGCTTGCGGATTTGCGTCGGCGTGGTGGTCGGATGTGCGCCCGAGATCAGGAGACGGTTTCCGGCGCCGGTCCGTAGCAGCTCCACCGCCTGATCGATCCGCTGATAGCCGCCCGTCAGCACAACGATAGCATCGGCCTTCGGCTCGAGCGGCGGTTTCAAGGTAGTGATCGAATCGGCAAAATGCAGGAAGCCGCCGAAAACGATGGCGGCGAGGAAGATGAAGGCGAAGCCGCCCCAGCGCAAGAGACGCCGGAACAGGCTGCGGCGCACGGGTCTATCGCCGCTGGGGCGTGTCCGCAGCGACTGCAAACTTATGGTCTTGCGAGTCGTCAGATCCATGCTCATGATTCGCTATTATACGCCAATTGCGGCAAGGAACGGGCTGGCACACGGTAAAAAAACATCGCTGAAGCGTCAATTCGGTACGCTATCCGTCCGCCCGGGATCGGAACGAACCAGATCGATCTCATAGATCGTGTGCATGACGGTGAAACGTGCCGTCAGCGTCGTCAGCAGCGCGATGATGATCATGGTGGCGAGAATGCCGATATAGCCGAGCGCGCCGACGGAGAAAGTCCCGAACAATGCGGTTGCCTGATCGGTCTGCGGTGTGGCGATCGTATGGCTCTGCAGGAGGCCGGCTGTCGCGAAGAACAAGGCGGCGAGCGCGCTGCCGGCTCCCGAGCCTTTGAGGCTGATCTTCAGGAAATGCTTCTGGAATTCATTGGCGACGAAGGTGCTTTCGGCACCAACGAAATGCAGGACTTCGACAATATGGCGGTTGCCCGACAATGCGCCGCGCGTGGCGAAAACCACCGTCAGGACCATGGCGGTGAAGACGAGCAGCAGGACGCCCGTGCCGATGAGAACGGTGGTGTGCGCCATCGACACGAGCCGGTCGACCCAGGTGCGGTGGTCGTCGAGCGTTGCCTGCGGGATCTGCGCCTTGAGCAATGCGCGCATCGCTTCGAAGTCAGGCGGATGCGTCTCATCGATGGTGATGATGACGAGGCGAGGGACTGGCAATTCCTTGATATCGAGGCCGGCGCCAAGCCACGGTTCGAGCAGGCGCGCGGTTGCCGCTTCATCGACGATCTGGCCCGATTTGGTGCCGACGAAGCTGAGCGCGATATCGCGGGCGCTCGCGAGCGCCTTTTCCATGTCGAGATTGTCGTCCGGCTTGATCTGGATGGTGATCTCGCGGGAAATCTGGCTTTCCCAGCTTGCCGCTGTCGAGCGCACCATGCTGACCGCACCGAGCGTCAAGCAGGCGAGAAAGGCCATAATGGCGATAACGACGATGAGCGCATTGCCCTGTATGTTCGAGGACGGCACGATCGGCCCCGTCGGGCGCACGCGCATCTCCGGGCGCTTGCGTTCTGCAGGCGGTGTGCCGGGCGCTTGGCGTGCTCGCGACGCCCCGGCATTCGGGGCTGTCCTGCGGGGGCGGGGGTCAGTCATAGATATCGAGATGCCCCCCCGATAGGATCATGCGTCTCGCCTCGATCTGGTCCATCAAAGCGAGATCGTGCGTCGCAATGACGACGGCAGTGCCGAGCCGGTTAAGCTCCAGAAAGAGATTGAGCAAGCGGCGCGCCATCGGCGGATCGACATTGCCCGTCGGTTCGTCGGCGAGCAGGATTTCCGGGCGGTCGATGAGAGCTCGCGCGATGGCCGCGCGCTGTTTTTCGCCGCCCGAAAGAACTGGCGGCAGCACGTTGATGCGCTCGCCTAGGCCCACCCATTTCAGCAGTTCCAGGACGTCGGTGCGATAGGAGCTTTCATCCTTGCCGCGCACGCGCAAGGGCAGGGCAACGTTTTCGTATGTCGTCAGATGTTCGAGCAGCCGGAAATCCTGGAAGACGATGCCGACGCGGCGGCGCAGCAGCGGCAGTTCGTTACGTGGAATCGAGGAGATCTCCCGGTCGAACATGCGAATCAGCCCGCGCGTCGGCTGCAGCGACATGAAGAGCAGCCGCAACAGTGTCGTCTTGCCGGCGCCGGAGGGGCCGGTCAGGAACTGGAACGATTTCCTCGGTATGTCGAAGCTCAGGTCGCGGAGGATTTCCGGACCCATGCCGTAGCGCAAACCGACGTTCTCAAAATGAATCAACGGGCAGTCCAGTCTTCCGCAGGGTTCAATCAGGCGACTTGTTAACCAATGGCATTAACAGCCGGTAAATTTTTCTGGAAAGGCGCCCTATTCATGGCGATCTTTGCGAAGCATTAACCAATAAAATTTACGACTGGGCAGGATTCGTTTCAATGCCCAGATTGGCAATGGGCGTCGAAACCATGTGGATCACCGCAACGGGAGGCCATCATGGGCGCTTTTCGCCACCGTCAACAGCAGGCGGGGCTGGTTTATGACCTCATTCCGCCCGAACGAGGAGCGGGGTCGGGCCAGGCGCATTACGTCATGCCGAAGCCCGATATCGTCGATGCCGAATTCGTGACCGTTTCCGCTGCACGCGGACGGACTGTGTCCGGCGTTAACATGCGCTATGGCGGGCATACCGGACCAAAACCGCAACCCGTGACGCGCAAGACCACCTTCTCACGCATCCTGTCCGTCTTGCGCAGTGTCGAGGAGGTTTTGCAGCAGGCATCGCGGCGCAGCTTCGTCGCGCTGATCATTTGCCTCGCGATCTTGATCTTCGGTCTTTCCGGCGGTTTTTCCGGTCTCTCCAACGCCCCCGCCGAGGCGACGTCCGATCCGCTGCAGTTCTCGCATGTGACGCTGACGCCAAGAGATGAGAGCGGGCTGCCCGTCTTGAGATTGAACGGCATCATCGAGAATGTCAGCGGTGCTACGCTTTCGGTTCCGCAGGTGCGCGCCGATCTTTTTGCCGGCGGCCAGCTGGTCAGGAGCATCGTTGTGGACACGCCCGTCGATCGCCTCGGGCCGCATGAAAGCCGCGGATTTTCGACGCGATTGCAGCATCCCGGTGGAAAAACGCCGGATGTCCGGCTTTCCTTTATGCCGTAGGGGGTGTGTCGGGCTTGCCGATTGTGCTAGGGGCTACTGCTTTAGAGTGCTACAGCGACCTTTGCGCGTCATATGTGATACGCGGCGCTATAGAGCTTGATCGGCGGCCACGGGCCGCTTAGCCATGGAGCATGCCAATCAATGCCTGTTGTACGCGGGAAGAATATCGAGCCGCTTTTCACTGCCGAGCAGATTGCCGAGCGCAATCATGCCTTGGCGAAGGAAATCGCCAAGGGGCCGACGAAGGATCTCCTCGTGATCGCCATCCTCAAGGGCTCATTTATCTTCGCAGCCGATTTGCTCCGTGCTCTGCATGAGACCGGGCTTGCCCCGGAGGTCGAGTTCATCACGCTTTCGAGCTACGGCGCCGGCACGACGTCGCAGGGCGTGCGCATCGTCAAGGACATCGACAGCGACGTCAAGGATCGGGACGTTTTGCTGATCGACGACATTCTGGAATCGGGCCGCACGCTGCGTTTCGCCAAGGAACTGCTCTATGAGCGTGGCGCCCGCAATGTCACGCTGGCCGTTCTGCTCGACAAGAGCGTCAAGCGTCAGGAAGAGCTGGAGGCCGATTATGTCGGCTTCGAGTGCCCCGATTATTTCGTTGTCGGCTATGGCATGGATGTCGCCTACGCCTTCCGCGAATTGCCCTTCGTCGGTGTCGTCACGGGCGACGCCGGGGCCTGATTCAGAGTTAATACAGGCGGCGTGTCCGCCTGTCTCATTCTGCTCCAGCGATGACGAACCGTTAACCACGGAGCCGATCGCCCGCCCGCTGTTTACCTATCGCAAACGGAATTCTGATGATTTCGGTCGCGGAACATGACGGACCAGGAGCACGGACCATGGCAAAAATTCTGATCACGGAAGACGAAGACTCGCTTCGCAGCTTCGTCGCCCGCGCGCTGCGCTTGGACGGCCACGAGACCGAAGAGGCAGCCGACGGCGCAGAAGGCTTGGAGAAACTGAAACAAGGCGGCTACGACCTGCTTCTCTCGGATATTCGCATGCCCGTGATGGACGGTATCGAGCTCGCGCATCAGGCGCATTCGACGTGCCCGGGGATGAAAATCCTGCTGATGACCGGCTATGCGGAGCAGCGCGAGCGCGCTGACGACCTTATGGAAAAGATCGTCGACGTCGTTGCCAAGCCATTTGCGCTGCCGGACATCCGCAAGGCTGTTGCGCGGGCCTTGGCTGCCTGACATTGCTTCTGGTCAGCACGGGTGCCCTCGTGCTGGCTCCATTCTCGTCATGGGCGGCAAAGGCTGCCCTACTGACCCAAATTCAGCAAACGTTCCAGATAGCGCCGTTCTTCGCTGAGCGTGGGATTGTTGCTCAGCCGCTCGCGAATGGCGTCGAGAATTTGGCGGGCGCGCTCTGCGTTGATGATATCAGGCACCATGTTGTCGTTAGGGTTGTCCGAGAAACCACCCTCGTTGCGCGACCGGCCGAGCGGATCGCGGCCGTTTTGGCCGCCTTGGCCCATCTGCCCCGGCATCTGTCCCTGACCCTGCCCTTGTCCCTGCTGCATCTGGGCCATAAGCTGGTTCATCATTTCGCGCGTGCCCTTGCGCAGGGCGTCCAGCGCGCGTCCCTGGCCCTGCACGGCGCCTTCGCCGTTGCCCTCGGCAAGCTGACCGGACGCCCCCTTCATTTCCTGCTGTGCCTTGCCGTAATTCTGATTTGGCTTCATGCCCAGTGAGCCGAGGTTTTTCTGGAGTTCGCCAAGCTGTTTGCCGAGATCTTCCTGCTGCTGGCGCAGCTGCTTCAGCGCGTCGCGCAGCTGATCGGCCGTCATGCCATCGGTGGGATCCTTGCCCTTATCGCCCTGCTGGTTCTGGCCTTGCTGCTGGTCCTGCTGGCCTTGGCTGCGCTGGCCCATATCCGGGCGCATCGGGTCGTTGAGGCCGGGCATGGGCTGATCCATCAAGCCGTCGCCGTCCTCGTTGGAATCGCCGCGCTGCATACGGTCACGCATGGCTTGATCAAGTTTGAAGGTTTGATCCATCAGCTTCTGCTGATCGCGCATGATGCGGCCGAGCTTGTCCATCTGCTCGCGCATCTTGTCGTTGGCCTGGTTCTGCTGCTGCCCGGGCTGTGGTTTGCCGGCCTGCAGACTGTTCATCAGCTGCTGCAGTTCGGAAAGCATCTGCTGTGCGGCTTGGCGATTGCCGGAGCGGGCGAGATTCTCGATCTGATCCATCATGCGCTGCAGATCCTGCTGGCGCAGGATATTGGCGGAACGCTGGTTCGGCTGGGCCGGCATGTTGCGCATGCGCTCGGCCAGCTCCTTCATATAGGCGTCCATCGCCTTGCGCAGCTCGTCAGTCAGCTTCTTGATCTCGGCGTCCGAGGCGTTGCGCTGAAGCGCATCGGAGAGCTTCTGCTGGGCGTCGCGCAGGGCCTTTTCCGCGTCCGTCAGCTGCGCATCTTCCATGCCGAGCGCGATCTGCCAGAGATAATCGGCCGTATCCTTCAGCGAGGTCTCGTTGCTCGCGAGCTTCATGCGCGTCAGCGCCGACTTGATTGCTAGATAGTTGCCGAGATCGGGGATTGTCTCTTCGGGCCGTATGGTCAGAGACTTGTTGAGTTCGATCGCTTCCGGCATCTTCCGCGTATCAAGCGCGAAGACCTGACGTTCTTCGGCCACGGCGGCAGCGAGCGGCTGGCTGAAATTACGGGACGGCAATACCATCTCATAAGGTGAGCTGCGGCCCGTCTGGCCAGCACCGTCCTTGGCGACGAGGGTGATGCGCACGCGTTTGCCGGCCAGCGGATCCTGAGTCAGATCATGGCTTGCCAGACCCTTGCCATTGCGGCGGTCGCGACGCGGCATTTCGAGCTTGAATTCCGGCAAGCCATAGAGCGGCGTCGCGGCAGGATCGGATTCCACCGGCACGATCTCGGCACGGGCTTCCTCAACGCCGTAATCATCCCTGACCTTGAAGCCGAGTTCCAGCGCACCGCTGGCCGTCGCATGCGGAATGCCGTCGAAGGTGATCTCCGGCGGTTTATCGATGACCACATTGAAGGACCAGGACTTGCCGTTGACGGTGAGTTCGCCACCCTTTTCGAGCTGCAGGACGTGCGTGCGTGCGACCATCCCGTCTACAGCCGGGATATTGCCGGTGCCGTTTGCTGCGGGCGGCACGGCGGTAGGCGTTGCAGGTTTTGTGCCAGCCAGGCCCTGCTCGTCGGCATCAGCGGCCTGCTCGGGGATTTCGGCGCCTTTTTCCGTGCCAGCCGCCTGGAACAGCACTTTCTCATCCGTGGCAGCACCTGAAACACGTACAGTAAGCTCGGAGAATTGCGGCACGTTCAGGCTATTGCCGGCATTGTCGACATTGCCGGTTAGATAGACCGGAGGCTCGCCGGTGTAATAGGGCGGGGTGACCCAGGCATCGACGCGGACATCCGGATTGCTCGAGGTGGAGGTCGATGCCGTGAAGGCATCACTGAGCGAGCCGCCGCTGTTGGACATGGAAAAGCTGAAGGCCGTTACGAGCAGCAGCGCCGGGACGGCGCGCAATGCAAAGCGGTCGTAGCGTGTGATATCCGGCCTGGGCAGGCCGGCATCCAGGGCGGCGATGCGTTCGGCCATGCGCGTCTGGTGTTCGCGCCAGAGTGCACGCGCAAACGGGGTGTCGAGCGCCGGTTCGTCTTCCTGCACCGTAACGGGCTGGTGGGCGAGACCATTGCGCTCTTCCAGCAGTCGGTCTGCCTCTGTGGTGTTCGGCCAGTGCACGCGGCGTAGCGGATAGAGGGAGATGGCGAAGCCGACCGCGAAGAGGGCAAGCAGCAGAAAGCGCAGAATATCCGGCGCCATGCGGAAAATGCCGAACCAGGCGACGGAGAGGAAAAGGGCCAGAATGGATGCCGGCAACAGCAGCCGTGGCAGAAGCTGTTCGCTGACCAGAACCAGCCGAGCAAAGAGACGCTTGACCGCAACCATGCGCGCCAGCGCCGGACGGGTGGCGAAAGCGCCCTTCTTAGGGTTGCTGGGGCTGGTCATCGGTCCGGTCTTCTCCCGATCTGACGTTGGCTAGTAGCCCGTTTGGGTGGCGCGGCGTCCCACACGCTCGCGCACGCGGTGCCCGCCGAGACACCATTCAATCAAAGATAACATTCTTTGTGGCGAAGACGAGGGCAGCGGGCGTGAAAGGCTGTTTTTTCATCGGACTTCGCCGAAACGTGATCGGGCAAGACAACTTTTGCGGTCCTGCCCGAAAGTGTCGATTGAAGCCGCTTATCCCTCAAGCCAGGCCGGGATGGAATCCAGCCCGATCAGTTCCTCGTAAGTCGTGCGTGGGCGGATGACGTGGAATTCATAGCCCTTGACCAGCACTTCGGGAACCAGAAGCCGGCTGTTGTAGGTGCCGGCCTGCACGGCGCCATAGGCACCGGCCGAGCCGACCGCGAGGAGATCGCCGGGCTTCGGCAGCGCCATCTCGCGGTCGAGCGCCAGATAATCACCGGTTTCGCAGACCGGGCCGACGACATCGGCCTTGATGCGCGGTGTGCCGGCATCGCCGACGGTAACCGGCCTGATTTCATGATAGGCCTCGTAGAGCGTCGGGCGGATGAGGTCGTTCATGGCGCCGTCGACGATGACGAAGCTCTTGTCGCCGCCATCCTTCACATAGATGACCTCCGTCACGAGAATGCCGGCATTGCCGACGATCAGGCGACCGGGCTCTGTGACGATCCGGCAGTTGAGGCCGCGCAACTGGTTCTTGACGATTTCGGCATAGGCATCCGGCAGCGGCGGCGGATTGTTGTCGTCGCGATAGGGGATGCCGAGGCCGCCGCCGATATCGACATGATGGATATCGTGACCATCGCCGCGCAGCGTTTCCACGAGGTCGCGCAGCAGCTTGAAGGCGTCGTCGAAGGGCTGCAGCTCGGTAATCTGGCTGCCGATATGCATGTCGATGCCGGTGACCTTGATCCCAGGCAGGTTGGCGGCGCGTTCATAGACGGCGCGGGCGCGCTGCCATGAAATGCCGAACTTGTTTTCCTTCTTGCCGGTCGAAATCTTCGCATGCGTGCGCGCATCGACATCGGGATTGATGCGGAAGGAGACGGGTGCCACCTTGCCGGCGCGGACGGCGCGCTGGTTCAGCACTTCCAGCTCCGGTTCGGATTCGACGTTGAAGCAGTAGATGCCGGCTTCGAGCGCCGCGTCCATTTCCTGCGCCGTCTTACCGACGCCGGAGAACATGATGCGGCTTGCGGGAATGCCTGCGGCCAGTGCGCGGCGCAGCTCACCGACAGAGACGACATCGACACCAGCGCCGAGGCGGCCGAGCGTCTTCAGCACCGCCTGGTTGGAATTGGCCTTCATGGCATAGCAGACCATGGCATCGACATCGTCGAAGGCTTCCGCGAAGACGCGGTAGTGGCGTTCCAACGTAGCCGTCGAATAGACGTAGAAGGGGGTACCGACCGCCTTGGCGATCTCCGGAACCGGTACATCCTCGGCGTAGAGGATGCCGTCGCGATACTCAAAATGGTTCACGGTCGTTGCCTAATTAGAGAAGCGGGTCGAGGAAGAACTTCTTGTCCTCCGTGCCCGGCTCCTTCGTCGGCTTGGAGACGTCCCCGCCTTTGGTCGCATGAGCACTCGGAGGATCGAGAGGGCCTTTGCGGCCACATCCGACGACGGCAAGGCCGACGACCGAAAGCACGACGGTCAGGCGGATGATGTGCGGCATGTTGATCTGCATCGAAATCCTCTTGGGCGGCAAACGCGGAAGTCACTCTTCTTAGCGAAGTTTCCAGGCCTTGTGCACCCTGATTGTTGGTTGTGACTTTCGCCGATTTTCTTAGTTGCGGGCGCGCCAGAAGGCGATCTGCTTGCGCACTTCCGAGGGCGCCGTGCCGCCGAAGCTCTTGCGGCTGGCGACCGAGGCCTCGACCGTCAAGACATCGAAGATCTTGTCGGTGATATCCGGATGGATTGCCTGCAGATCCGCAAGCGACAGCTCCGCCAGCTCGCAGGATTTGCTTTCGGCAAGCGCCACGGCGCGGCCCGTCACATGGTGGGCATCGCGGAACGGCAGGCCCGCTTCGCGCACCAGCCAGTCGGCAAGATCAGTGGCGGTGGAATAGCCGGAGCCGGCGGCGGCCTTCATGCGGGCGGTGTTGATCGTCATATCACGCATCATGCCGGTCATGGCGGCAATGGCGAGTTCCAGGCTCTCGGCAGCGTCGAAGACCTGTTCCTTGTCTTCCTGCATGTCCTTGGAATAGGCGAGCGGCAGGCCCTTCATGATCGTCAGCAGCGCCACCAGCGAGCCGTTGATGCGGCCGGTCTTGGCACGCACGAGTTCAGCGGCATCCGGATTCTTCTTCTGCGGCATGATGGAGGAGCCGGTGGAGAAGGCGTCGGACAGGCGCACGAAGCCGAATTGCGGCGTGGACCAGATGACGATCTCTTCGGCAAGGCGTGATAGATGCATGCCGGCGATGGCGGCAATCGACAGGAATTCGAGGGCGAAATCGCGGTCGGAGACGGTGTCGATCGAGTTGCGGGTCGGCTCGCGAAAGCCGAGCGCCTTGGCCGTCATGTGGCGATCGATCGGAAAGCCGGTGCCGGCGAGCGCCGCGGCGCCGATCGGCGATTCGTCCATGTGCTCGATGGCATGGCGCACGCGCGAGCGGTCGCGGCCGAACATTTCGACATAGGCCATGCAGTGATGTCCGAAGGTAACGGGCTGCGCCGTTTGCAGATGGGTGAAGCCAGGCATGACGCTGTCGGCATGTTCCTCGGCACGGTCGAGGAAGGCCGCGATCAGCTCGGTCAGCGCCTGCTCGCATTTCTGCAGCTCTTCCTTCACCCACAGGCGGAAATCGAGCGCCACCTGGTCGTTGCGCGAGCGAGCGGTGTGCAGACGGCCGGCAGCCGGGCCGATCAGGGTCGCAAGCCGCGCCTCGACGTTCATGTGGATGTCTTCGAGGCGGCGTGAGAATTCGAAATTGCCGCTTTCGATCTCTGACAGGATCGTGTTCAACCCGTGAACGATCTTGTCTTTATCCTCGGTTGAAATGATGCCTTGATTGGCGAGCATGCTCGCATGCGCGATTGAGCCGCGGATGTCCTGGGCAAACAGCTTCTTGTCGAAATCGATCGAGGCATTTATCTCCTCCATGATTGCCGCGGGGCCGGAAGCGAAACGCCCGCCCCACATCTGGTTGGAGGATTTGGTGTCCGTGCCGTCAGTCATGAGATGCCCACCTGGAGAATGAAATGACAGCAAAGAAGCCGTTCGGTCTGCCGTCCATGAAACTTGTTATGCTTGCCGCCGTCGCCGGGGTTATTGCCGGTGCGGCAGCGGTATACGTGAAGGAGGCGGGGTATGGCAATGGCATTGGTGAAACGGCCTCAGCCGATCAGTGCGGGTCGGCCAGGGATCGCGCTGCTGCCCTGACGCCATTCACCAAGGGGCAGGTCGCCGCCATGAGCGTGCCGCCGGCGCCGATCGCGCTCCAGGGTGTTTCCTTCAAGGGGGCTGACGGGCAGTCGCTGTCGATGAGCAATTTCGCCGGCAAGACCGTGCTCTTAAATGTCTGGGCGACATGGTGCGTGCCGTGCCGTGAGGAAATGCCGGCACTGAATGCGCTTGAGAAGAGCGTCGGCAGCGACAAGTTCGAGGTGGTCGCCGTCAACATCGATACCGGCGACGATGAAAAGACCAAGGCCTTTCGTGCGGAATATGCCATCGACAAGCTCGGCTACTATCGCGACAACACGATGGGCGTGTTCAACGTATTGAAGAAGCAGGGGCTGGCCTTTGGTTTGCCGGTGACCCTGTTGATTGACGACAAGGGCTGCCTGCTGTCGGCGATGAACGGACCGGCGGCCTGGGACAGCGAGGATGCGAAAGCGTTGGTGAAGGCTGCGGCTGGGATTTGATTTTTCACCTTCTCCCCTCGGGGAGAAGGTGCCTGGTAGGGCGGATGAGGGGAGTGTCATAGCAAACGCGTCGCTGGGTAAAGCAGCAGCGTCTTGCCGGTAACGCCCCCTCACCCCGCGCTGCCGCGCGACCCTCTCCCCGAAGGGGCGAGGGTGTTTTATCGCGTCGGAACCGGCGTTTCGCCGCGGTAGTCATAGAAGCCGCGGCCCGATTTGCGGCCGAGCCAACCGGCTTCGACATATTTCACCAGCAGCGGGCAGGGGCGATACTTGGAGTCGGCGAGCCCGTCATGCAGCACCTGCATGATCGAAAGGCAGGTGTCGAGGCCGATGAAGTCGGCAAGCTGCAGCGGACCCATCGGATGGTTGGCGCCCAGCCGCATGGCGGTATCGATGGCATCGACGGTGCCGACGCCTTCATAGAGCGTGTAGATCGCCTCGTTGATCATCGGCAGCAGGATGCGATTGACGATGAAAGCGGGGAAATCCTCGGCGACGGTGATCGTCTTTTCCAGCGAGGAAACATAGTCCTTGGCGGTGGAGAAGGTCGATTCGTCGGTGGCGATGCCGCGCACCAGTTCCACCAGCTTCATAACCGGAACCGGATTCATGAAGTGGATGCCCATGAAGCGCTCGGGACGGTCGGTGGCGGACGCAAGGCGGGTGATCGAGAGCGACGAGGTATTCGTTGCGAGCAGCGCTTCGGGCTTCAGCACCGGACACACCTGCGCATAGATCTTGCGCTTGACGCTTTCGTCTTCCGTCGCAGCCTCGATGGCGAGATCGACCTGAGCGAGATCGTTGAGATCGGCAGAGCCGGTGATGCGGGCAAGCGCTGCCTTGCGTTCCTCGTCGGTCGTCTTGCCGGACGCGACCTGGCGGGCGAGGTTGCCGTTGATGGTGGCTAGCCCGCTTTCGATGCGGTCCTGCGCGAGATCGTAGATATGAACCTTGTAGCCGGCCATGGCGGACACATGGGCAATGCCGCAACCCATCTGGCCCGCGCCGATAATACCGATCGTCTTCAGCGAACTCATTGCCAACTCCCCGGCGCGCTCCTGGCGATGCGCTATGCTTTTAACTCAAATTTGCCGGGCCATTTCTAGCCCGGCAAAGATTGATAGACCTATAAGAGACGATTTTCCAGTCTCTCGCAACTGCGAGAAGGCCGGTGGGCGCGATCAAAGCGCCTTTTGGAGTTCCGGCAGTGCCTCGAAGAGGTCTGCGACGAGGCCGTAATCGGCGATCTGGAAGATCGGGGCTTCCTCGTCCTTGTTGATGGCGACGATGACCTTTGAGTCCTTCATGCCGCCAGATGCTGGATGGCGCCGGAGATGCCGCAGGCAATGTAGAGCTGCGGTGCGACCACCTTGCCGGTCTGGCCGACCTGCCAGTCGTTCGGGGCATAGCCGGCATCGACGGCAGCGCGCGAAGCGCCGACGGCAGCGCCGAGCTTGTCGGCAACCGGCAGGATGACTTCTCGGAACTTCTCGGCAGAGCCGAGTGCACGGCCGCCCGAGATGATGATCTTGGCCGACGTCAGCTCCGGACGATCCGAGCTCGACAGCGCATCGCCGACGAAGGTGGAAAGGCCGGGATTGGCCGCGGCGGACACCGTCTCGATCGCAGCAGAGCCGCCTTCGGCAGCGGAGGCGAAGGAGGCCGTGCGCACAGTGATGACCTTCTTGGCGTCGGTCGACTGCACCGTCTGGATGGCATTGCCGGCATAGATCGGCCGCTTGAAGGTGTCGGCGGAAACGACTTCGATGATCTCGGAGACCTGGGCGACATCGAGCAGGGCGGCAACGCGCGGCAGCACGTTCTTGCCGACCGAGGTCGCGGCGCCGATGATCACGTCATAGGAACCGGAAAGCGAAACGATCAGAGCTGCCAGCGGTTCTGCGAGATTGTTGGCGAGGCTTGCATCCTCGGCGACCAGTACCTTGGAGACGCCGGACAGCTTTGCCGCCTGCTCGGCCGCAGCCTGGGCGCCAGCGCCGGCGACGAGCACATGAATGTCGCCGCCGATCTTTGCGGCCGCCGTCAGCGCCTTGGCGGTCTGATCGGAGAGGTGGGCGTTGTCGTGATCAGCCAGAAGAAGAATGGCCATGATGTCTAACTCCTCGTTCGGACTGGGTTAAAGCACGCCGGCTTCGGTCTTGAGCTTTTCGACCAGCTCGGCAACCGAGCCGACCTTGACGCCTGCCTTGCGGCCACCGGGCTCTTCCGTCTTCAGGACCTTCAGGCGCGGCTCGGTCGACACGCCGAAATCGGCAGGCGATTTCTTGTCGAGCGGCTTCTTCTTGGCCTTCATGATGTTCGGCAGCGAAGCGTAGCGCGGTTCGTTCAGGCGCAGGTCTGACGTGACGACGGCTGGAAGCTTGACTTCGATCGTCTGCAGGCCGCCATCGACTTCGCGGGTGACCTGGGCTTTGCCATCACCGATCTCGATCTTCGAGGCGAAGGTTGCCTGGGCGGTGCCGAGCAAGGCTGCCAGCATCTGGCCGGTCTGGTTCGAGTCGTCATCGATCGCCTGCTTGCCGACGATGATAAGGCCCGGCTGTTCGGTCTCGGCGACGCCTTTCAGGATCTTGGCGACGGCGAGCGGCTCGAGGGCATCGTCGGTCTCGACCAGGATGGCGCGATCCGCGCCCATGGCGAGCGCCGTGCGCAATGTCTCCTCGGCCTTGGCAGGTCCGATCGATACGACCACCACTTCCTCGGCCTTGCCGGCTTCCTTCAGACGCAGCGCCTCTTCAACCGAGATCTCGTCGAACGGGTTCATCGACATCTTCACGTTCGAAAGCTCAACGCCGGAACCATCCGGCTTCACGCGAATCTTGACGTTGTAGTCAACAACCCGCTTGACGGGGACGAGAATCTTCATGGAATCCTTCCTTCAACATGACCGCCCGAGAACATGCGCTGTTTAGCGCCATTCCATTTGTCGAATGGCGACATGGATACGCGTTTTTTTCCCAATTACAACGCTTCCAGGCCGCCGAGAGACGAATTGCTTGAAAGGCATAAATAACGTTTACGTCAACGTCAATATGTGTGCCCTGGCGATTGGCATGTGTCGCTATCGATTCTTGCCGGGAACCCAGAGCACATCGCCTCGGCCCTTATCGTTCGCGTAGCGCGCCGCAACGAAAAGCAAATCGGAGAGCCGATTGACGTATTTCAGGGCCGCCGGGCTGACGCGTTCGCCTTGCTCACGCGACAGTGCCACCATCAGTCGCTCGGCACGTCTGGCAATGGTACGGGCGAGGTGCAGATGGGCAGATGCGGCGCTTCCGGCCGGCAGAACGAAGGATTTCAGCGGCTCGAGATCGGCATTGAGCAAATCGATATCATGTTCCAGGCGTTCGACCTGATGGTCGGTGATGCGCAAGGGTTCATAGGGTAGGGGCTCGTCCGTTTCGGGCGTCGAAAGATCGGCGCCCAGATCGAAGAGATCGTTCTGGATGCGCATCAGCAGCGCGTCGATCTCGGGCATGTCACCCATGTGCAGCCGGGCGACGCCGATGGCGGAATTGGCTTCATCGACCGTGCCATAGCTTTCGACGCGCAGATCGTGCTTGAGCCGCCTGGGACCTGCGGCAAGGCCCGTCGTCCCATCATCGCCGGTCTTGGTATAGATCTTGTTGAGCTTGACCATCGTGTTCCTGTGGTTAGAGCCTTTCGCTTTTCTTCGGATCGCGAAATGCTCTAACCCTTTGTTTTACTTAATTCCGGACGGAAAACCGCTTCGCACTTTTCTCAGAATAGCTTTCGAGCATGATGCCGAAAAGTGTGAGCGGTTTCAGATTTTAGGTCGAACAGACCTAAAATCATCCGGCTCTAGGCCGGGCGGCCGCCGCCGGTCAGCCAGAGCGTCAGCATGATCAGGATCACCGCGACTGCCTGCAGCAACACACGCAGCTGCATCAGCCGGTTCGAAAGGTTCGGATTGTCGCCTTTCATCATGTTCAGCAGGCCGCGAACAAGAACGATCGCGACAAGTCCCATGACAATGATGGCGGCAACATAAGTAACGGTAGACATGGCTCCTCCATCCTTGTCTTCAGGGTCGCTCAGCATTCCGCAGAAGCTTCAAGTCACCCATTGTCGTCATTTTGAGCAATCTCAAGCGGAAAAGCCGCTTTGCGCCTTTCCTGGGATTGCTCTAATCCAGCCGGCGCATCAGACGATAGAAAAGGTTAGCCGGCAATAGCCTTTTCAAGAGCACCCCCTGCTTGGCCGGTGTCGTTACCAGATAGTGCGGGCGCGGATTTCTAACGTTCAAAGCCGATTTTAGCACATCATAGACCGCTTCCGGGCCCAATTTATGTTTACTGATCGGGCCTGATCCATCAAGCCGCCTGAGCTGCCTGCGGTATTCCACCGCATGGAGAGAACCTGCGAGGTCGATGTGCTCGTTGATCTTGGCGAGCGCATTGGCGGTAAACCGCGTCGCGATCGGGCCGGGTTCGATCAGGCTGACATGGATGCCGCTGTCCTGCAGTTCCATTCTGAGCGTGATCGTCAGCCCTTCGAGCGCAAATTTCGAGGCCGTGTAGGCGCCGCGGAAACGGTAGGGGACGAGTCCCAGAATGGAGGAGCAATTGACGATGCGGCCATGGCCCTGTTTGCGCATCAGCGGCAGGATCTGACGCGTCAGCTCGTGCCAGCCGAAAAAGTTGGTTTCGAACTGTTCGCGCAGCACATCGGTCGTCAGGTCCTCGACCGCGCCCGGCTGCCCGTAGGCGCCATTGTTGAAGAGGGCGTCGATGTGGTCGGCCGTACGCTCGCGTACCGTTGCTACTGTAGCGGAAATGGTCTCAGGCTTTGTGTAGTCGAGGAGCAGCGCTTCGATGCCGTCGGCTTCGAGCGCGGCGAGATCGTCTTCCTTGCGCACGGTTGCAAAGACGCGCCATCCGTCGGCCTTCAGTGCCCGCGCGCAATAAGCGCCGATGCCGGAGGAGCAACCAGTGACGAGTATCGTGCGTTGTTCCGTCATGGGAAGATGATTCCTGTACAAACCGAAACTCGTTTCCCATATTCAGGAACCCGATACAATCGACAACCGGCGGTATCGGCCGGGATGAATGCCGACGCCGAGCGGAGATGGAATGCCGACAGCCCTGCGGACGATTTACAAGGTGATCTACGACGCGGTGTTCCATTTCGTCGAGGATGACGGGTTTGCCATGGCAAGCCATGTGGCGCTTTCGACGCTGCTGGCGGTTTTTCCCTTCCTGATCTTCGGCACGGCGCTCGCGAGCTTTCTCGGCGCCAGCCAGTTTTCATCGACCGCTGTACACCTGATTTTCGATACCTGGCCGGAGGCGATCGCCAAGCCGCTCGCCGACCAAGTTGTGCAGGTGCTGACCATTCCGCGCGGCGGGCTTTTGACGATTTCCGTGCTTGCGGCGGCGTATTTCGCGTCGAACGGCGTTGAGGCGCTGCGCATATCGCTGAACCGCGCCTATCGCGTGCCTGAGACACGGCCGTGGTATTTCAACCGTCTCGCCAGCCTTGGCTATGTGCTGATCGCGGTGCTGATCTTCGCCATTCTCAGCATCCTGCTTGTCGCCGTGCCGTTCGCGCTGAATTACACCAGGCAGTGGCTGCCCAAGCTCGCCGATATCCTCGACATCGTCTTCAGCTGGCGGATCTACGGCACGATCTTTCTGCTGCTGGCGGGCCTGATGATCCTGCACCTATGGCTGGCGGCCGGGCGCAGGCGGGTGTTCGACGTGATTCCCGGCGTGATCCTGACGCTGGTCTTCTGGTCGATCGGCGCAGTGCTCTTTGCTTATTATCTCTCGACCTTCGCCAACTATACCGCCACTTATGCCGGTCTGGCGTCCGTGATGATCGTGCTGATTTTTCTCTATATGCTTGCCGTGATCTTCATCATGGGGGCGGAGGTCAATGCGGCGCTGATGAAATTCCGCGTGCGGCGGCTGCTGTTCGGCAAGGTGGCGGGCCGCGCGGCCGCCGAGGTAGCTGCGGAAAGGATGCCCTCTGAACCGCGGGCCGAACCAGGAGCAAAATCAGAGGCCGACGCGGCGGCGAAGCTCCGCCGGTGAGAGGCCTCGCCGGCGCCATTCGGCAATGCCGGTATCGCCCATGCTCTTGGAGAGTTTTTTGCCATCCTCTCCGAGGACGAGGCGGTGATGATGATAGAGCGGCTCCGGCAGGCCGAGCAGCGTCTGCAGCAGGCGGTGGATCGACGTAGCATGGAAGAGGTCGAGCCCGCGCACCACATGGGTGATGCCCTGCACGGCATCGTCGACGACGACCGAGAGATGGTAGCTCGAAGGCGCATCGGAGCGCGATAGCACGACATCGCCCCAGGCGGCGGGATCGGCGGGGATTGTGCCCGTCTCGCCATCGCCGCTCTCCTGCCAGTGCAATGGTTGGTCCGCAGCCGCTAATGCCCTCTCCATGTCGAGACGCCAGGCATGTTTCATGCCCGATGACAGCAGGCCTTGCCGCTCGGCATCGCCGCGCTCGCGATCGTCGGGCGGATAGAGCGGCGTGCCGTCCGGGTCGCGTGGCCAGGATTTGCCATCCGCTTCGAAAGCGGCGACGCACGATTTGACCTCGCCGCGGGTCAGGAACGCGGGATAGACGAGGCCGCGTTCGATAAGCGTCTGCAGGGCCTGCTGATAGGCCGGAAAGTGCTCGGACTGCCGACGCACCGGCTGCTGCCAGCTGAGACCGAGCCAGGAGAGATCTCTATAGATGCCCTCTTCGAAATCGGGTGTGCAGCGTGCCTGATCTATGTCTTCGATGCGCAGCAGGAAATCGCCGCCGGCTTCCGCCGCCATGTCGTGATTGAGGATGGCCGACAGCGCATGGCCGAGATGCAGCGGGCCGTTGGGGCTCGGGGCAAAACGGAACTTCGGCTTTTGACGGGGAATCTCGATCATGCTTTCTTCTGCCACGAATTTTAACCGGGGACTACGAGACGTCATGCAGATCATTCGCGATGAGCGCGATATCGAACGGGGGCTTGCTGCCCTGCTGGAACTCGATCCGCGCCTGCGGCCCGTTGCCGCAGAGGCGGGCACCTTGCCGCTGCGCCTGCGCGAACCGGGCTTCGAGGGGCTTGCCCATATCATCGTCTCGCAGGTCGTCTCGCGCGCCAGCGCCGATGCGATCTGGGGGAAGATGATAGCGGGGATGGGACAGGTGACCGCTGAGGGCTATGCCGGGCTGGAGCCGGAGGCATGGCGGAGCTTCGGCCTATCGCGAATCAAGCACGACACATTGGCCCGCGTGGCGGATGCCGTTGCCGGCGGCAGCCTCGATCTCCATGCGCTGAGCGCCGAATCACCTGACAAGGCGCTCGCCGAGCTGACATCGATCAAGGGAATCGGCCCGTGGACGGCGGAAGTCTATCTTATGTTCTGCGGCGGTCACGCAGATGTGTTTCCGGCCGGCGATGTCGCGCTGCAGGCGGCCGTCGGTATGGCTTTCGGCCATGAAGTCAGGCCCTTGGCCAAGGCCGTTGCCCTGGAAGCCGCGGTTTGGGCGCCCTGGCGCTCGGTCGCTGCCCGGCTCTTCTGGGCCTATTATGCCGTGAAAACACGCCGGGATGCGCTGCCTATAGTTTAATCGGCCGTCTCCCTGAAATTGCCTTTATGCACTGAATTTATTGGACTTCACAATCCTGTAACAACCGGCCTAATATACAGGTGCAGATGCCGAATCGATCAGGAGGGTTCCTTGACGATTGCAGTTTCCCCGCAGTCCTTGCCGGCGCTCGTGCTGAACGCTGACTACAGACCGCTGAGTTACTATCCCTTGTCGCTCTGGTCCTGGCAGGACGCGATCAAGGCGGTTTTTCTTGACCGTGTGAACATCATCGCAGAATACGATCAGTGCGTGTCCTCACCGAGCTTCTCGATGCGGCTGCCGAGCGTCGTGTGCCTGAAGACATATGTGCAGCCGTCCCGCAATCCCGCCTTCACCCGCTTCAACGTCTTCCTGCGCGACAAGTTCGAATGCCAGTATTGCGGTTCCCATGACGACCTGACCTTCGACCACGTTATCCCGCGCGCCCATGGCGGCGAGACAACCTGGGAGAACGTCGTGGCCGCCTGTTCGCCCTGCAATCTGCGCAAAGGCAGCAAGCTGCCGAAGCAGGCCGGCATGTTCCCGGCGCAGAAACCATACCAGCCGACCGTGCAGGACCTGCACAATAACGGCCGCCTGTTCCCGCCGAACTACCTGCACGACAGCTGGCTCGACTATCTCTACTGGGATTCGGAATTGCAGCCGTAGGATTTCCTTCTCCCCTTGGGGAGAAGGTGGCCCGAAGGGTCGGATGAGGGGGAGCGGCGGCACGCAAATTTGCCTTTCGCTTGCCGCTCAAGGCCATCGTCGCTTCGCTTCTCGTCCCCCTCATCCGTCCGCTCGCAGTTTCGCTTTGCTCGCCTGCTCGCGCCCACCTTCTCTCCGCGGGAGAGAAGGGGTCAACCCGCCTTCTTCGCACCTACAAAAGCGATTGCCGCCAGGATCACGCTGGCGATCACGTTCCAGCCGGCCATCGACAGGCCGAGGATGCGCAGTGCTGCTTCCGTGCAGGACGGCCCCTTGATGGTGTTCAGCTGGCCGAGGAGATCGCCGGCGTTCTGCGTGACACTGCTTGCTGTCGTCGAGCAGGTGGTCGGGCCTTCCCAGAAATGCCATTCGACGCCGGCGTGATAGACGCCGATGCCGCCGCCGACAAGCATCATCAGGCCGGCGATGATGAGGAGACCGCGGGTGATCCAGGAGGGCAGGCCGGCGACTGCCGTCAGCACGGCGATGAGGGCGACGGGGATGCCGTAGTAATAGGGCTGGCGCTGCTCCAGGCAGAGCGCGCAGGGGATATAGCCGCCGATATACTGGAAGCCGAGTGCCGAGCCGATGACGACGACCATGCCGATCGTCAGCAATGCGCCATAGCCAAGGCCGGCGCGGGAGGAGGGCGAAGTCGTGGACATGCTGGGGGCTCCTTGGTCAGCTCGCCAGGGCAAAATGGAAGACGGCATAGAGGGCGATAAGAACGGCGGCGGCGATCATGGTGATCTGGCCGAGGCGCTTCTCGATGAAATGGCGGATGGATTCGCCATAGCGGCGCAAAAGGAAGGCCAGAAGGAAGAAGCGCGCGCCGCGCGCGACGATGGCCGAGACGATGAACAGGCCGAGATTGATATGGGCGACGCCGGAGAGGATCGTCACCACCTTGATCGGCGGCAGATGTGCCAGACCCGATGTGACCAGCAGCAGAAGCACCCATTCATAGGTGATGCCGGCGCTCATCTGGTTGAAGGCGTCGAGCTTGCCGTAGAATTCGAGGATCGGCTTGGCGATGGTTTCGAAGGCATAGTAGCCGAGCGCCCAGCCGGCAATGCCGCCCAGCACGGATGCGACCGTCGCCGTCAGCGCATAGCGCCAGGCACGCTCGGGCTTGGCAAGCGACATCGGCAGGAACAGCACATCAGCCGGAACGAGAAAGATGGAGCTCTCGACGAAGGCGATAACGGCCAACCAGATTTCCGCCGATTTGCGGCCGGCGAGCGACATGGTCCAGTCGTACAGTCTACGAAGCATGAGGCCCCCTTCTTGCTGCGTTGCAAACCTTTAGGGGGCAGGATTATGGCTGTAAATGGTCGGGGGCTGGCGGAAGTGGCAGAAAGGCAAAATTTTTCGTGATGGGTGGGGGCGTCCATGTTGGGGCTCGCCCAAAAGTTAATGGCCAACCATGCGGCTAATGAGTCCTGCACGGTTCATCTCTGTAATGGTGGTTGACCAAAAATGCTTCATAGAATTAAGGGGCTTTGCGCCCTTCAAGGGCTCGGAGCAGGACTGAAGCCAGCGAAAGGTGGTCCAGGCAAAGATCAATAGTGTCCGTGCGGTTATCGTGGCCGCGCGGATTCCGTACTCCCGACATCACGCCCGCAAAGATGTGCCTGAAGCCCTTTTGCTCATCCTTGTCACTCATAGATATCAGATTGGTAAGCCTGATCTTCGGACCTGTCTCATTAAAGGCGTTCATCATCAAATTGAAACCGGTGTCCTCGATACCCGAAAGCGATTTTACCCGATTGTCGATTAGCTTAAGGGCTTCGAAGGTAGCCTGGGCGTAGTGGCCATCATCAAAAAGCTTTTGCGACACGAGCGAAATATCTGGGTGTATATTCCGTTCATCGAATGGATGGACGCCGCGATCTTCCTCGGCCGCTGGTTGGCCAAAATTCTTGGCGCTACGGGCAATTCGCTCAAAGATTGGTAGCGCAAGGCTCATGGGAAGAGGTTAGCCCTGATGCTCTTGAAAATCGCGTCATAGGTTTCCTGTGTTCCCTCAGCAGGAAGATTTATCTCAACCCTTACGGTAAGAGCCATATCCGCTTTGGGAGCTGCACTCGCAGAGGATATCTGCTTATTTCCATTCGACGTTTGCTGATGAGTATTAGATTTTGAGCTTTTGACGCTTATTTTAGGTTTTGTTGCTGCTGCGCTTTTTTGCTTGGGCACGGTTGCTGTCTGCTGATTGCCGTGGCCAGCAAGCTCTCGCAACGCCGTGAACACTCCGGCCTGACGTGTTCCGATAATGTCACTGGTCTTGTCAGCGCTACGAAAATATCCGACCAACGCATCTTTATCCAATGTCCATGCGTCATCGCCTCTGATGCTAAAGAGGTCTGCATACGCATTACGGACCATATCTCCGAACGCTTTCTGAAAATCGGCCTCGTTATGTATAGTCAGAACCTCATGACCTTTTTCCGTCCGCTTTCCTTCCTCATCGATAAGCCCGATAAATTGAAGCACGTTGATTACATAGCTTTCGTTTTTCGAAGCTAGGCCTAGTTTACGAACAGTATCGGAGGTGACAGTTGGGGGGAAATTCTTGCGCAAAAAGGCTATCATCTGAGAGATATTACCCGCGCCGGAGATATAAGGATGCGTTGCCATTCAAGACCCCCAATATTTCGCTGGAAGAAAATCCACTGACTCGCTGCAGCGGTCAACTATTGTTGTGTAATTAATCACAATGCCGCAGCGCTGTGGTCTTCGTCGCGAGCTATTGGCATCGCGCCGGAAGGCGAGCTATCGTTGGTGTGCTAATAGTTTCAGGGTAGCTGTATGAAATGGTGCCCCATGCCGGAGTCGAACCAGCACTTCTTTCGAAACTCGATTTTGAGTCGAGCGCGTCTACCAATTCCGCCAATGGGGCAACGGGGTACTGACGAGGCGGCTGTCTAGCATGTGAGCGGCGGGGCGCGCAAGCCGGGTTGGCAGATATTGCGAGTGTTTCCGCAGGGTTGCGGTTTGGCCCATGGCGCGGGTGGGCGCCATGGGCTTTTTGCCGTTTGAGGCTCAGTGCGCCATGGCCGGACCTTTGCTGGCGGAGCCGGACTTTTGCAGGGTGATCGCCAGGATCGCGGCGAGGAGGCAGAAGGCGCCGGCGACGAAGAAGGCGGGCAGGTAGGTGTTGAGCTCCGTGCGGGTGAGGCCGGCGCCGTAGGCGGCGGTGGCGGCACCCAGCTGGTGGCCGGCGAAGACCCAGCCGAAGACGAGGCCGGCCTTTTCGCGGCCGAAGCGGTCGGCGGCGATCTTGACTGTTGGCGGCACGGTGGCGATCCAATCGAGGCCGTAGAAGACGGCGAAGATCGACAGGCCGTAGAAGGTGAAGTCGCTGAAGGGCAGGTAGACCAGCGACAGGCCGCGCAGGCCGTAATACCAGAAGAGCAGCCAGCGATTGTCGAAGCGGTCGGAGAGCCAGCCGGAGCCGATCGTGCCGAAGAAATCGAAGATGCCCATGACGGCGAGCACGCTGGCAGCAGCCACCGGCACGATACCGAAATCGCCGCAAAGCGTGACGAAATGCGTCTGGATCAGGCCGTTGGTCGACAGGCCGCAGATGAAGAAGGTGGCAAAGAGTATCCAGAAAGTCGATGTGGTGGAAACCTCCCGCAGAATGGCAATCGGCGAGGCGAGTGCGGCCTGCAGGTTCTTGGTTGCAGCCGGCGGCGGTGTGATATGGATTTCGCCGACCAGCGGCAGATTGACGTCCGAGGGACGGTCGCGCATCAGGAGCAGCACGACGAGGGCGGCGACGGCAATCATGCCGCAGACGAAGAGCACCGTCGTGCGCCAGCCGTAGCGCGTCGTCAGCTCCGCCATTAGCGGCAGGAAGACGAGCTGCCCCGTGGCCGAGCTTGCCGAGAGCATGCCGATGACGAGGCCGCGATGCTTGGTGAACCAGCGCGTCGAGACGGTTGCCGCCAGCACCATGGCGGTGAGGCCGGTGCCGAAGCCGATGATGATGCCCCAGCATAGCAGCAGCTGCCAGACCTGCGTCATATAGAGCGAGCCGATGAAGCCGACGGCGATGGTCGCCAGTGCGAAGACGATGACCTTGCGCACGCCGAAATGGTTCATGAAGGCGGCGGCAAAGGGACCCATGAGGCCGAACAGCACGAGGCGGACGGCAAGCGCGGACGAGATGGAGGAGGTGCTCCAGCCGAATTCGTCCTCCAGCGGCTTGATGAGCACGCCGGGCGCGCCCATGGCGCCGGCGGTGACTAGCATGGTGAGGAAGGTGGCGGCGACGACGACCCATCCGTAATGGATGTTGCGCCGGGCGAGCGTCGAGGCAAGGGTAGTGGAAACCATGAGCTGCGTTCCAATCAGGTTGGGTATCGTGCCGTCAGACCGGACTTGCGAAAACGCTGGAGCGCGGACAGTCGGGGGTACCGTACCACGTCTAGCGCCCTGCCGTTCTCCCGGCTTGAACGTTTGTGCAAAGGCATTTACATGATTGTTATCATATTTGTTGCGTATTGATGATGGTCATCATATAAATTGTCAATACAGATTTATTGATGCTCTGATGGAGTTTTTTGATGAGAGTGAGCCGGGAGAAATTCGCCGAGAATCGCGAGAAGATCCTTGCCGTGGCCGGCGAGCTCTTCCGTGAGAAGGGCTTCGACGGCATCGGCGTCGCCGAGATCATGAAGGCGGCCGGGCTGACGCATGGCGGCTTCTACGGCCATTTCGATTCCAAGGACGAGCTTGCCTGCGAGGCGAGCAAAGCGCTGGTGGCGCGCTCGCTGGAGCGTTGGAAGCAAGTGGCGGCGAGCTCGCCCGAACAGCCGCTGGAAGCGCTGCTTGCCCATTATCTCTCGCATCGCAACGTCGTGGAGCATGCGACCGGCTGCGTCTTCGCAGCGCTGACGCAGGAGGTCAGCCGCCACGGTCCTGAGATGCAGTCCACCTTCACGGGCGGCTTGATGGGGCTGGTCGAGGTGCTGGAAGAGATCGTTCCGGGTGAAACGCCGGAGGAGCGCCGGCGCAAGGCATTTGCCAGCCTTTCGGCCATGGTTGGCGCCGTTATTCTGGCGCGCGCAATGGATAGCGCTGAGCTGTCGCAGGAATTCCTGTCGGCGACCAGGCAGGAGCTTTCGCCGCTGCCGGATGGAAGCAACGGCTGACCTTCGTCTAATCGCGGAAGGCGAGCAGCCCGTTCGCCTCGACGACCTCCCTGAATTTGCCGTCGGGCGCGACCGCCAGCAGCTCGGCGCGCAGAGCCGCCTCGAAATCGGCTGCCTTGTCGCCCAGCGCCTGCGGCGAGGTTGACGACATCGAGAAGATGCGGCCGACGATCTCTTCGATATCCCTGGTGTATTCCGAGACGATGCCGATCCGTTCGAGATTGCGGAAGGGGGAGGCGAGCAGCATGGCTTCATGCGGCGCCCATTCCTTGCTCCGGCGCATCTGCCTTTCCGCGCTGCGCTCGGGCGAATAGGTTTCCATCAGTGGTTCTAGGATACCGCGCCAGTTCGGCTCCGCCAGAATGCCTTTATCGTGGAAGAGGACAACGGCGCCGCCGGGCTCGATGAGCCTGTCCAGTGCTTCCAGCGTTGCCGGCCTGTCCATCCAGTGGAACGAACGGCCCATGACGCAGAGGTGCAGCCTGCCGATATCGGGGCCGAGGTCGTAGGAAGAGCCCTGTCGGATGTTGATATCGACGCCGGCTGCTTTCGCGCCGAGCGCGGCTTCCGCGAGCATTTCCGGCTCCGGGTCCATGGCGGTCACGGCCGCACCCTGCAGCCGCGCGAAGGCGATGCCGAGCTGGCCGGGACCGCAGCCGAGATCGAGCACATGGTCGCCGGGCTTGAGGCCGCTGCGTTCGGCAACGCGGGTAATCAATTTGTCCGGATAGGGGATGCGATAGCGCAGGTAATAGGCCGCGGTCGACTGAAAGCGCCGCGCCTCGAAGGGAACTGTGATCATTGGATATCATCCTCGGGGGTAAGGAACCATGACCTGTTAAGCCTCAACTATGACCTGTTCGTGAAGTCACTTTTGCGCGATTTTCCGCGTGGTCAATCGGCTTCAGAGCTTGGAACTGCCCCTCACCCTAGCCCTCTCCCCGCTCGCGGGGAGAGGGGACGATCGAGCAAATCAACTCGCGTTTACCGTGCAGATAGGACGTGGGTTTGGCAGGAAAACCCCCTCACCCCGTCAAAACGGGGAGAGGGTTGGGGTGAGGGGCCAAGCAGGCAATGTGGCTTCATCAATCTAGGCCGGCGGCCCCCCCCAAAAAAATCCCCGATCACTTAAATCCAGCAACCCCATGCGGAACGTAAGGCGATTCCAGCGCCGCGATTTCCTCAGGTGTCAATTTGACCTCCAGCGAGGCGACGGCATCGGTGATGTGGCCGGGCTTGGAAGCGCCGATGATCGGGGCGGTGACAGCGCTCTTCTGCAGGATCCAGGCGGTTGCGATCTGCGCGCGCGGGATGCCGCGCGCCTTGGCGATCGTGCCGACGGCATCGACGATCTTGCGGTCGGCTTCGAGCGCCTGGGTATAGAGCGTCTTGCCGAATTCGTCGGACTCGGTGCGGGCCGTCGCCTCGTCCCAATCGCGGGTAAGCCGGCCGCGGGCGAGCGGGCTCCAGGGGATGACGGCGATCTTCTGGTCCTCGCAGAAGGGCAGCATCTCGCGCTCTTCCTCGCGGTAGAGCAGGTTCAGGTGGTCCTGCATGCTGACGAACTCCGTCCAGCCGTTGAGGCGGGAGGTATAAACCGCCTTGGCGAATTGCCAAGCATACATGGAGGAGGCGCCGATGTAGCGTGCCTTGCCGGCCTTGACGACATCGTGCAGCGCTTCCAGCGTCTCCTCGATCGGTGTCGTATAGTCCCAGCGATGGATCTGGTAGAGATCGACATAGTCGGTGCCGAGGCGCCGCAGGCTGTTGTCGATCTCGTCGAAGATCGCCTTGCGCGACAGGCCGGCGCCATTCGGGCCGGGGCGCATGCGGTTGAAGACCTTGGTGGCAAGCACGATATCGTCGCGCTTGGCGAAATCCTTGATGGCACGACCGACGATCTCTTCGGAGGAGCCGTTGGAATAGGTATTGGCGGTGTCGAGGAAGTTGATGCCGGCCTCGATCGCCTGGCGCAGCAGGGGACGGCTGTCCTCCTCCTTCAGCGACCAGGCATGCGTGCCTTTGTTGGGGTCGCCATAGGTCATGCAACCCAGGCATATGCGTGAGACTTCAAGACCGGTCCTGCCGAGCTTTACGTATTCCATCGCTATTCTCCGTCCATTCGATCATTCGCTACAAGGAGGCCCATCGTCGGAAGGGCGATGGGATGGGCGCGTCGCGAAAAGTAAATCGGCGCCCAAAGTCGCCGTCGGTCGACGCATGAATTCGTGAAGAGCTTCGAAGTATTCCTCAATAAATAAGGCGATTCGCGCCCGGGGGAAGACTGCAATTTTAAATGTTTCCTTGAACGCCAGGGGCGACAGGTGTTAGCTGCACCGCACCATTTTCTGGAACTGCGCA
This sequence comes from Rhizobium sp. WW22, assembly GCF_047041135.1. Classification (NCBI taxonomy): domain Bacteria; kingdom Pseudomonadati; phylum Pseudomonadota; class Alphaproteobacteria; order Hyphomicrobiales; family Rhizobiaceae; genus Rhizobium; species Rhizobium sp. WW22. Next base: position 2,769,984 of record NZ_CP178198.1, on the reverse strand, counting down.
TGAAACTGCCCCCGCGTGATACTTATGAAGCCCTCTATGGCGACTTTCGTTGGGAGATTCCGGCGAAATTCAACATGGGACATGCTGTTTGCGATGCCTGGGCCGAGCACGAGCCCGATCGGATCTGCCTTCAGCATTTCAATCCGGACGGCAATCACTTTTCCATGAGCTACGGCGAGTTGCGGGATCGTTCCGCCTCTTTCGCCAATGCGCTTGTCGCGCTCGGGGTGCAGGCGGGAGATCGGGTGGCGCTGCTGCTGCCGCAGAGTTTTGAGACCGTCGTGGCGCATGTCGCGATCTACAAGATGGGCGCGATCGCCCTGCCGCTGGCTTTGCTGTTCGGCGCCGAGGCGCTGGAATACCGGCTGAAGGCAGCCGGTACATCGGCCATCGTCACCAATCGGTTCGGCCTCGAGCGGCTGCGTCCGATCCGGCAGCGATTGCCGGAACTGGCGCAGGTGATCAGCATCGATGGCGCCGAAGAGGGCGTTTCCGGTTTTGCCGAGCTGGTGGCGGCGCATCCGCCGCTGTTCGAGGTCGCCGATACCGGCCCGGACGATCCCGCTCTGATGATCTTCACCTCGGGCACGACCGGGCCACCCAAGGGTGCGCTGCACGGCCATCGCGTGCTGCCTGGGCATATTCCGGGCATGCAGCTCGCCCACGAGGGCTTTCCGCAAGCCGGCGATCGGCTCTGGACGCCTTCGGACTGGGCCTGGGCCGGCGGTCTTCTGAATGCTCTGTTGCCGAGCTTGATGCTCGGCGTCCCCGTCGTTTCCTCGCCGGCGCAGAAATTCGATCCGCACATGGCCTTCCGCATCATGGCCGAGATGGAGGTGCGCAATGCCTTCATTCCGCCGACGGCGCTGCGGCTTTTGAAGGCCGTGGACAATCCGCGGGCGCATTATGATCTCAAGCTTCGCACCATCGGTTCGGCCGGCGAGGCGCTCGGCCGCGAGACCTTCGAATGGGTGCGATCCGCGCTCGGTGTAAGCGTCAACGAGTTCTTCGGCCAGACGGAATGCAATTTCGTGCTCTCCTCCAGTGAAGCCTTTGGCGTCAGCCTTGCAGGCGCAACCGGCAAGCCTGTTCCTGGCCATCGCGTCGCGATCGTCGACGCCGAGGGTATCGAGGTTCCCGTAGGCGAGAGCGGGCAAATTGCCGTCAAGCGGCCCGATCCGGTGATGTTTCTCGGCTATTGGCGGAACGAGGCGGCGACGGAGGCGAAATTCGCCAATGACTGGCTGCTGACCGGCGATATCGGCCGGCAGGATGTGGACGGGTATATTTCCTTCGTCGGCCGCGACGACGATGTCATCACCTCGTCGGGCTATCGCATCGGGCCGAGCGAGATCGAGGATTGCCTCGGCGGCCATCCCGCCGTGCAGCTTGCCGCGGCGGTGGGAAAGCCGGATGCGGTCCGAACGGAAATCGTCAAGGCCTATGTCGTGCTCGTGCCCGGTCGCGAGCCGAGTGACAAACTGGCGATCGAGATCCGAGAATGGGTGAAGACCCGGCTTTCCATGCACGAATACCCGCGCGAGATCGAATTCGTCGACGCTCTGCCACTGACGACCTCCGGCAAGGTGATCCGCCGCCTCTTGCGCGAACGCGCAACCGCCGAAGTTAGCGCTTCGTAAGCGACAGGATCTTTTCGCGCAGCAGCTTTGCCATGTTGCGGGTGCTGCGATACATGTGCAGCTGCGTGGTCACCTGACGCACGTCGCGGTCGCCGTTCGGGGTCAGGCCGATGATGAGCGTACCCATGTCCTCGCGCTCGTGCCAGAAGCGGCTCATGATCGGATGATCGGGCACGGCGCAGGAATCGGAGCGGACGACGTTGGCGTCGTCGAGATGCCATTCCGTCAGTTCGCCCATCAAGAGCTTGCCCGGCGAATAGCGGGCATAGGCTTCGTCAAAGGCCGTCTTCCACGTATAGGCCTCGCCGCCCATGATCAGCACGATCATCGAGGCGACGGCCTTGCCGTTAAGATCGATTGAGTGAATGCGCACCGCGTCGATGGCGGCAAGGTTGGAAATCGCTTCGCGGGCAAAGGCGGCATGATGGCGATCGGTGACGAGCGCCGAGCGCTTCTTGCCCTTCCAGCCGCTTGCCTCCAGCGCCAGGAATTCTTCCATGCGCCCGTGAATATCGCGGGGCTGACGGGCGACGTTATAGCTGACCTCGCCGTGGTTTTCCAAAAGTCGCCATTGGCGGCGCATTTCGCGCAAATGTGCGTTGGAAATCGTCCGCCTGAGATAGGTGAGCGCGTCGTCGTTGCTTTGGAGCATAGGGCGCTGGAAAGGGTTGGCGATGGCGATCGGCAGGTTTCGGCCGATCGCAATGACCTTGGCCATCTGGACGAAACGGCCGTTGAGCCGGACATCCGGCAATACGAGCGTGGTCGGGAGATGCAGCTCCGGCCGGGAGAGTGCCTCGAAGAGGTTGTCGAGCGTTTCGCCGGCATCCTCGGCGTCTAGCAGGGGCGTGCCGAGCGGGCCGAAGGAGTTCGACCAGACGCGGATGATCGACGGGCCGATGGCGAAGCCCGGCTTGTCGACCGTGAAGGGCATCAGCAGACGCATGCGGCTGCGCGTGCTGTTGATATCGCGCATCAGCGCCAGACGCACCTGCCGATCCTCAAGGCGCGGCATGGCGGGCGCCAGGAAGCGGCCGGAGAAGAAGACGTTCGGCTCCATGGCGCGATTGGACAGGAAGTCCAGCTCGTCCTGCAGCTCGTAGCCGAGCTTGCCGGGATAGAGGCAGAGTTCGCGGCCGGCGCGGCCGACCTCGACTCGGGCTTCCGCTTTCGGCGTTTCGAAATGCAGTGCTGCGAGCGTATGGGTCAGGGCGTTCACTTGGCTGTCGGTGGTTTCGGTGTAGGGGGGACGTGCCATGATCAGAAGACCCTCATTGCCGATGACGCCGACGAGCGCCGGAGGAGGGCGAATAGGGTGATGCCGAGCGCTCGGCGGACGGCCACGTGCAGGAGCAAGGCCTCGATTGCCATGGCAGTGGCGCCGGCAATAGCCGCTCCTTCGATGCCGAAATGCGGGATGAGCGCGACATTGAGCCCGACATTGGCAACGAGCGCTACGGCATAGAGATAGACGCAGAGCATCTGCTTGTCCGCCATGGTCAGGAGCACTTCGGCAGGGCCGACGAGCGCTCTCGCAAGAATGCCGGCAAGCAGGATCGCCATCACGATCTGTCCCTCCGTGAAGGCGGCGCCGAACAGCGAAAGCAGGAGCTGCCCCGCCGCCAGCACCACGAGGCCGAGGGCAAGTGCTGGAAAGAAGGACCAGCGTGTGGCCTCGGTGGCAAAGGCTGCGAGCTTGCTCCGGTCGCCTTCGGCAAGAATGGCAGCAAAGCGCGGGCCGATGGCCGCCCTGACGGCGAAGGAGACGAAGAGCACCAGGGCCATCGTTTTTGCCGCTGCGAAATAGACGGCGACTTCATCCGGATCGAGGAAAATGCCGACGACGATGACGTCCGAATTGGTGAGTAGGTAGCCCACGCCTTCGACCAGGAAGATCGGCAGGGCGACGGCTGTCCAGGCGCGGAATTCAGTGGCTTTCGGGCCGCTTGGATAATGGCGGCGCAGACGGAGCGTCACTGCGAGATATTGCAGCAGGACACTGGTGAAAGCGCCTGCAAGAGCTGCGGCCATAGCAGTGACGGCATCGCGTGGTGCGCCGGCGAGGATCGCGGCCACCATGAAGAGCAGGATCAGCGTCGGGCGGATGAGGAAGGTCGGGCTGAGCGCCATGACCGGCCAGTGCTTGGCGCGGGCCGTACCGTCCAGAACGTCTCCAAGCGCAATCATCGGCACGGCAATCAGGCCGAGGAAAACCGGCATGACGTAATAGTGCTCGATCATGCCGCGAAAGGCAAAAAGCAGGAGGGCTCCAATCAGCGCCAGCGTGCCCGAGAGGGCAACCACGAACAGGCGTGCCGTCATGTTCAGACCGCGAATGGCATCGTAATTGGCGCTGGCATCATACTGCGGCAGGAAGCGGATGATGGCTGTCGGGAAGCCGAGGCAGGCAAGATTGCCGAACAGGATCATCAACACCCAGACGAAGACAAAAATGCCGTATTCGAACCGGCCCATCAGGCGAGCAAGAATGATCTGCGAGAGAAAGGCGAGCGCGGCGCCTGCAACGCGGATCGTGAAGGCGATCAGCGCCATGCGCTGCGACGCAGCTTTCTCGTCCTGACCGGCAAGGAGGATGCTAATCTTGCGCAGATACGGGGATAGGGCGGCCCGCAAAGCGGACGGCAACATTCTTTCCGCTGTTTGAAAGACCGCCATGATCGATACGCAATACTTTAAGTATGATCCCAAACTCGCGTTAGTCTTGGCAGAGGAGAGTTAAGAATCGGTTCTTGCGACACGTAAAAGTGGCTTTACTGAAGTGGAGGGTTGCCTATCAATCACGCCGGAAAGCAACTACGAGACGCAAGTTGCCCTTGGGCTGCTGCGCCATGCCGCTGCACAGGAAACGGGTGGCGGCGGTTCGGTCGGTATGTAGAATCCACGGTCTATCGGAGGAGGATTTCATGCTCACGCTTCACGATTATTTGCCGTCGCAGAATGGCTGGAAGGCCAGGGTTCTGTTCGGATTGCTCGATATTCCCTACCAGACTCGCCTGGTGTCCATCTTCGAGGGTGAGGGGCGCACCGACGCCTTTCTCGATCTCAATCCGGCAGGCGGCATCCCTGTTCTCGAACTGGAGGATGGGCGAACGATAGCGGAATCGAACGCTATTCTCACCTATGTGGCCGAAGGCACGCGGTTTCTTCCGGCGGATCGCTATTTGCACGCCAAGGTCATGCAGTGGCTGTTCTTCGAGCAGTATCATATCGAACCGGTCATCGGCACGCTGCGCTTCTGGACGCTGACGGGACGGCTCGAGCTCAATGCCGTTATGGCAGAGGCAAAGCGCTCGGCCGGCCTTCGTGCCCTTGCAGCGCTTGAGCGCGGGCTGAAGAATACGCCATTTCTCGTCGGTGGCGAGTTTTCGATCGCGGACATAGCCGTTTACGCCTATGCCCATAAAGCGGCGGATTGCGGCTTCGATCTCGCCGAGTACCCGGCGCTTACGGCCTGGTTCGATCGAGTGCTTGACGTCATCGGGCCAGGCTACCCGGTTCATCTCTACAGTGAGGATCCGCATTCCGCTATTTGAGCACGGTAGACGTGCTGGCGACGCTTGCCGGCTGCGCGTATCGACGACAATTGCTGTGATCTCCGATCGTTGCAAACAAAAATGCCGCCCCAAAGGCGGCATTTTGTTCGTTGCTATCGGGTTGCGAGGCTTAGACCACTTCGCTGCTTTCGAAGGCGCCGTGGCAGTGCTTGTACTTCTTGCCGGAGCCGCAGGGGCAGGCCTCGTTACGGCCGACGCGGCCCCACGTTGCCGGGTTGAGTGGATCGCGATTTTCCGGAGATATGAAGCTTTCGCTTGCAAGCGCGAACGGGGCGAATTCGTCCTCGCCGGTCGTCGCGTCGATATGACGGGCCTGCATCGGCGGCGTTTCCGGCTCGGTCGGCTGCTGCACGAGTTCGACGCGCGAAAGCTGGGCGGTCACGGCCTGGCGCAGATTGTTCAACAGCGCCTGGAACAGCTCGAAAGCCTCGGCCTTGTATTCCTGCAGCGGATCGCGCTGGGCATAACCGCGGAAGCCGATGACCGAGCGGAGATGATCGAGGTTGACGATGTGCTCGCGCCAGAGATTGTCCAGCGTCTGCAGCACGATGGAGCGCTCGACATAGGTCATGATCTCGGGGCCGAAGCGTTCGGCCTTTTCGGCCGCAGCCTTTTCGGCGGCTTCCGTCAGGCGGGCGCGGATATCGTCTTCAGCGATGCCTTCTTCCTTGACCCAGTCATGAATGGGCAGATCGAGATCGAAGAAGTTGGCAACAGCCGTCTTCAGGCCGTCAGCATCCCACTGTTCGGCATAGGCGCGCTCCGGAATATGTCTGGCGACGAGATCCTCGATGACGTCGTGGCGCATGTCGCCGACGAATTCGGAGAGGTCCTTCGATTCCATCAGCTCGACGCGCTGGTCGAAGATGACCTTGCGCTGATCGTTCAGCACGTCATCGTACTTCAGAACGTTCTTGCGGATGTCGAAGTTGCGGGCCTCGACCTTCTTCTGCGCGCGTTCAACCGCCTTGTTGATCCAGGGGTGGACGATCGCTTCGCCTTCCTTGAGGCCGAGCTTCTGCAGCATGCCATCCATGCGGTCGGAGCCGAAGATGCGCATCAGGTCGTCCTGGAGCGACAGGTAGAACTTCGAGCGGCCCGGATCGCCCTGGCGGCCGGAACGGCCACGCAGCTGGTTGTCGATACGGCGGCTTTCATGGCGCTCCGAGGCGATGACGTAGAGGCCGCCGGCAGCGATTGATTTCTGCTTGAGCTCCTTGATCTCTTCGGCAATGCGGGCAATGGCCGCGTCGCGTTCCGGACCTGGCTCCATCTCGTGCAGGTCGCGCTCGACCCGCATTTCCAGATTGCCGCCGAGCTGGATGTCGGTGCCGCGGCCGGCCATGTTGGTGGCGATCGTCACCGCGCCGGGAACGCCGGCCTGGGCGACGATGTAGGCTTCCTGCTCGTGATAGCGGGCGTTCAGAACCTGGAAATTGTTGAAGCCGCGCTTGCGCATGAGATCGGCGAGAAGTTCGGACTTCTCGATAGACGTCGTGCCGACCAGCACGGGCTGGCCGCGCTTGTGCGCATCGAGGATCTCGTTGATGATGGCGTTATACTTCTCGGCATGCGTACGATAGACCTCGTCGTCCTCATCGATACGCTGGATCGGCAGATTGGTCGGCACCTCGATCACGTCGAGGCCGTAGATGTTGCCGAATTCCTCCGCTTCCGTCGAAGCCGTACCGGTCATGCCGGCGAGCTTGTCATACATGCGGAAATAGTTCTGGAAGGTGATCTGCGCCAGCGTCTGGTTTTCCGGCTGGATCTGCACATGTTCCTTGGCTTCCAGTGCCTGGTGCTGACCGTCCGAATAACGGCGGCCCGGCATCATGCGGCCGGTGAATTCGTCGATGATGACGACTTCCCCGTTGCGGACGATATAGTCCTTGTCGCGCTGGAACAGCTTGTGCGCCTTGAGCGCATTGTTGATGTGGTGGACGATCGCGACGTTCTCGACGTCGTAGAGCGATTCACCCTTCAACAAGCCGGCTTCGCGCAGCATGTTTTCCAGCTTCTCGGTGCCTTCTTCGGAGAAGTTTGCCGAGCGCTGCTTTTCATCGATTTCGTAGTCTTCCTTCGCCAGGCGGGGAATGAAGGCGTCGATGGTGACATAAAGATCAGAGCGGTCGTCGAGCGGACCGGAGATGATCAGCGGCGTGCGCGCTTCGTCGACGAGGATCGAGTCCACTTCGTCGACGATCGCGAAGCTATGGCCGCGCTGAACCATCTGGGCGCGCTCATACTTCATGTTGTCGCGCAGATAGTCGAAACCGAGCTCGTTGTTGGTAGCGTATGTGATGTCGCAGGCATAGGCGTCATGGCGCTGTTCATCGGACAGGCCGTGGACGATGACGCCGGTCGTCAGGCCGAGGAAGCTGTACAGGCGGCCCATGGTGCCGCTGTCGCGCTGTGCCAGGTAATCGTTGACGGTAACGACATGCACGCCTTTGCCGGCCAGCGCGTTCAGATAGACCGGCAGGGTTGCGACCAGGGTTTTACCTTCGCCGGTCTTCATTTCGGCGATCGCATTGGAATGAAGGATCATGCCGCCGATGAGCTGCACGTCGAAAGGTCGCATGCCGAGAACGCGGCGCGAGGCTTCGCGGGCAACAGCGAAGGCTGGCACGAGGATATCATCCAGCGTCTTGCCGTCCGCGAGCTGCTGGCGGAACTCAACCGTCTTGGCGGCCAGAGCTTCATCGGACAGCGCGCGCATCTCCGGTTCGAGCGCATTGATTGCGGCTACTTGCGGCTGGAACGATTTGACCCGGCGGTCGTTGGACGAGCCGAACAACTTGCGGGCAATTCCACCTAGGCTGACCATGTGACTGGTCCTTTCTGAGATTTCATCCCGCCGTTTCCTGCTTTATTCCTTCCCGAAAAAAACGGGAGTATAGCACAAAACGGCCGGAAACTGTTCTGGACGCGAGGTTGCGTGACAGATAAGAGGGGGGTCGATTGATGTCAACGGGATTTGGCCGATACAGAAAGGCCACATTCTCCTGCTGAAGGCTTTTTCACGCCGGATTCACATCTGTCGAGCCGGTCGAGATCACCGAAGGGTTATTTTATGTTGAAGTATAACAAGCTTGCTGCGGTTGCTTTCGCGACAATCGTTACCTTCCAGGCTCCGGTCTTCGCGGCCGATGCTAAGGATCCCGTTGTCGCCAAGGTCGGCGATGTCGAAATCCATCAATCCGAACTCAATCTCGCGATCGCCAATCTCGATCCGCAGCTCGGCCAGCTTCCGGATGACCAGAAGAAGGTCGCGGCACTCTCGGCCTCGGTCGATGTGAAGCTCTTGTCGCAGAAGGCCGCTGCCGAGAAGCTCGACCAGACGCCGGATTTCCAGGCTCATATGGCCTATCTGCGCGACCGCGAGCTGCACAATGCTTTCTTCAAGGCACATGTCGCCGACGCCATCAAGGATGATGAAGTCAAGGCCCGCTACGACAAGGAAGTCGCAGCCCTGCCGAAGCAGGAAGAGGTTCATGCCCGCCACATTCTCGTGAAGACCGAGGATGAAGCCAAGGCGATCATCAAGGAGCTCGATGCCGGCAAGGATTTTGCCACACTTGCCAAGGAAAAGTCGACCGACCCGAACAAGGCTGACGGCGGCGATCTCGGTTATTTCGGTCATGGCCGTATGGTCAAGGAATTCGAAGACGCGGCTTTCGCGCTGCCGGTCGGCACCTATACGAAGACCCCGGTCAAGACCGATTTCGGCTGGCACATCATCAAGGTTGAGGACAAGCGCAATGCTCCTCCTCCGCCGTTCGATCAGGTCAAGGACCAGGTTCGTCAGCTCGTCATGCGCGACAAGTATCTTGAACTCCTGAACCAGGCCAAGCAGGATACCAAGGTCGTCATCAACGACCCGGCTCTCAGCAAGGCCTATGACGATGCGCAGAAGCAGCAGGACGCGGCACCGGCCGACGACGCCGTTGCGCCTGCCGATGGTGCGGCAGTGCCTGACGCTCAGCCGCAGCAGTAAGTCAAAGCAGTTAAACCATCAGGGCCCGGTTTTCCGGGCCTTTCAAGGGAGCCGGATGATTTTAGGTCGATACGACCTAAAATCTGAATCCGCTCCAGAATTAAAAAGCAGAGCATGATGTAATCCGAAAACCGCCTACACTTTTCGGCATCATGCTCGTCCAGGTGGCTCTCATGTCCGGTTCCGTCTCTCCGCTTGCTCCCAAAACCTTCACCGCCATGCCCGCCCTTCGCGGCGTGCGCATGATCACGGCGTCCGCCGGCATCAAGTACAAGAACCGGACCGATGTCCTGCTGATGGTCTTCGACAAGCCGGCCGCCGTTGCCGGTGTCTTTACGCGTTCGAAGTGCCCTTCGGCCCCGGTCGATTTCTGCCGCAAGAACCTGGCACACGGCAGTGCCCGCGCCGTCGTCGTTAATTCCGGCAATGCCAATGCCTTCACCGGGCTGAAGGGACGCCAGGCGACGGAACTGACCGCCAAGTCCGCGGCGGCCGCCGTCGGCTGCGGGGAAAACGAAGTTTATCTCGCCTCCACCGGCGTCATCGGCGAGCCGCTTGACGCCACTAAGTTTGCCGGCGTGCTCGACACGATGGCGAAGGATGCAACAAGCGATTTCTGGTTTGAAGCCGCCAAGGCGATTATGACCACGGACACCTATCCCAAGGTCGCGACCCGTACCGCCGAGATCGGCGGCGTCAAGGTCACCATCAACGGTATTGCCAAGGGCGCCGGCATGATTGCGCCCGACATGGCGACGATGCTCTCCTTCGTGGTCACCGATGCCGATATTTCTTCTGCCGCATTGCAGACGCTGCTGTCCGATGGCGTCGGCCCGAGCTTCAATTCGATGACGGTCGATAGCGACACGTCGACCTCGGATACGTTGATGCTGTTTGCCACCGGCGCTGCCGCGGCTGACGGTCAGGCGCATATCGACCGCGCCGATGATCCGAAGCTTGCCGGTTTCAAGGCGGCACTTAACGAGCTGCTGAAGGATCTAGCCATCCAGGTCGTTCGCGACGGCGAAGGTGCGACCAAGATGCTCGAAATCACCGTGACCGGCGCCGAAAATGACGCGGCTGCTAAGCGCATCGCGCTTTCGATCGCCAATTCGCCGCTGGTTAAGACCGCTGCTGCCGGCGAAGACGCCAACTGGGGTCGTGTCGTCATGGCTGTCGGCAAGGCCGGCGAGATGGCGGACCGCGACAAGCTCGCCATCTGGTTCGGCGATGTCCGCGTCGCCGTCAACGGCGAGCGTGACGCTTCCTATTCGGAAGAAGCCGCCTCGAATGTCATGAAGCAGCAGGATATTCCCGTGAAGGTCGATCTCGGCCTCGGCAATGGCCGCGCAACGGTCTGGACCTGCGACCTCACCAAGGAATATGTTGCCATCAATGGCGACTACCGGAGCTGATACCTCGCTGATGCATGCGCAGTCCACGATAAACAAGCTGCCCCTGGTGCGTAGGCTGGAAGCCGTCGGCTTCCGGGCCTGGCCTGCCTCGTCGGTGCAATATGATGGCAGCTGGCAGATCCGGCTGACGGCGGGTCATCCGTCAAAGCGGCTGAATTCTGTCGTGCCGCTCGATCCCTCCGATCATCGCGATCTCGAAATCCGGCTGGCAAAGGCGCAGCGCAAGTTCGAGGCCTATGGCAGGCCAATGATCGTGCGCGAGACGCCGCTCGCCTCGCCGAAGCTCATCGATCTGCTGCGGGAGCGCGGTTGGACGTGCTTCGACGAGACGATCGTCATGATCGCCGATCTTGTCGATCTTGAATTGCCTGACATGCTGGATCATCTGCCGAGCCACGATGTCGGCCGCTTTGTCGATGCGAGCCTCATCGTCGATGAGGCTGATCCGGCTTTGAAGCCGGCATTGGCCGAGGTGGTGAGCGGCATCAAGCCGCCATCGGGCCTCTTTGTCATCGAAAATGATGATGCCGGGCCGGTAGCGACAACGCTCTGCGTGCAGGACAATGATCTTGCCGGCGTCATGTCGGTTGCCGTCTCGCCGCAGCATCGGCGCAAGGGCCTTGGAGCCGAGATCCTGACTTCGGCACTTCGCTGGGCACGCATGCGTAGCGCGAAGACCGCCTGGCTTCAGGTCGGCGCCGACAATGCGCCGGCGCTGGCGCTCTATGTCCGTTTCGGCTTCCGCGAGGCCTATCGCTACTGCTACTGGCAATCGCCGGGGGCTGCATGAGCGAGGCTGGCCGCAAAATCGTCCTCGTCGCCGCCTGTGCGCTCATCGATGCCGATGGCCGCATCCTGCTGGCGCAACGTCCCGAGGGAAAATCGCTCGCCGGCCTCTGGGAGTTTCCCGGCGGCAAGGTGGAAGTCGGCGAGACGCCAGAGGAAACCTTAGTGCGCGAGCTTCAGGAAGAGCTCGGTATCCAGACGAAGATTGCCTGCCTTGCGCCGCTGACTTTTGCCAGCCACACCTATGAAACCTTTCATCTGCTGATGCCGCTTTACATCTGCCGGCGCTATGAGGGCATTCCGCATGGCCGGGAAGGGCAGGCGATCAAATGGGTGCGGCCGCAAGCTCTGCGTGATTATCCCATGCCGCCGGCCGACGAGCCGTTGATCCCATTCCTGCAGGATCTGCTTTAGCTTTTTGTAGCAAGGGCTGAGGCGCCGCCGCCGTGGGGCGGTCTCGCACGGTGTCTAGATATCTCTGAATTTGAAAGTTGATTTTGCAAGCTGATCGAGATTGGAGGTGCCGGGCTCTCTAGGGGACGCATCCGTCGTCGGCATTTTGCGGAGCAAATCCCTCAGCATGTCAGATTGCCTGTCGCATTCGCGGCGAATTGCTTCCAGATGTTCGAGCGTCAGTCCAAAGGCAAAAATCACGGCGCCGCTAAAGGCGTAGGAAAGGGCGGCTATCAGCCCTGCTGCGACGCCGGCTGCACTTCCCATAAACAACATCGCAATCCCGAACAGGATCGCAATACCAATCACCAAACCGCCAACCGCCTTGAGCAAACCTGCCATGTGTAAATTCCCGCAACCCAAGATAATAAAGGATGACTTGGTGATATATCATCGCGCGCAAGTATCAATTTCTATTATTTGGAGTATCGAGTAAATATTCTTTCAATGCGTGTGTCTGCGCGGCGAATTTGATGTCCCGCAGGGGGACGCATCTCTTTCGCGTTTACGTGGAGACGGTTTGGAATACGTTAGGGCGGCGTATCGAATTTATGGTTAACGAGAATTAGTCATTTAATATCAGGCTTATAGCCCGAATCAGATACTGTCCCAGAATTTTACGTCTCATTAATTTGCATGTGGATATTAAGGGATCGTTTATGACCTTCTGGCATTCAATTCTCTCAATCAAGCGGTTGTTGGGTGCGTTAGAGAAGGCTTGACATAATGGACGACGATTTCTGGAAAGCTGTTCAGGAAAAAGAGCAGTCCTATTCCACGTCGCGCAGAACGGGCGCGTTGAATATCGCTTTGCTGTTCGGCACGGCGGCGGTCGCGCTTTCGCTTATTCTGACTCCCATGCTCTCTGACAAATCCAAGTCGCGCGTGCTTGCAAGCGCGCCGGATATCGACAATATTGCTACGGGTTCGATCCCGCAGACGGAAAATGGCAAGCGGTACACGATCCGCCGCAGCGTTCTGCAGCAGGAACCGGGTTCGGTCTGCATCGTCCAGGGTTATGGTGCCGATACCGGCTGCCAATAGCGCATTTCCAGGAAAAGTGCGCAGCGGTTTTCAGTCCGGAATGCGAAAAAATAGAGCGTTTCGCGCATCGAAGAAAAGCGGAAATGCTATAGTGCATGAGCATAGCCTGCCGGATGCCATGACGAGCATCGGATTCTTGAGTTGTCCAATGCTGGGAGCTTCGAGCTTATGCGTTCCGTTCGGCGTATTTTCACCGATAAGACCGGTGCCACGGTCATTGAATACGGTCTCATTGCTGCCTTGATGTCGGCCGCAATCATCAGCGGGGTCGGCGCCTTCGGCGGCAGCCTTTCAAACACATTCAATCTTCTGTCCGATACGATGCAGAATTCGGCAGCGTCCCAGAACTGATGCGGCCGGCAAATCTTTGGCTATTGTTTGAGCTTGTGCTCTTCAACCTTGAGCGCATCCGCCAAGCGCGCCTTGGCGGAACCCGGTCGCAGTGGCTTCTGCTGGCTTTCGTGCGGCGTCCATCCTGAGACGTAGATGATCGAGAATGTCGCCCTGATCCGCCCGTCCGGATCGGAATAGCGCTCGGCATAGAGCTCGGCCGCACGCAGAAAGAAGGCACGCGTCAGCGGCTTGCGGCTGCGATCGACCAGCGGATTGGTCATGCCCATGGCGCGCAGATCGCGCATCAAGGCAAACAGATTGTCGTAGCGCACGGTGTAGTTTTCGGCGTCGATGACGGGCAGTGTAAAGCCGGCACGCTGAAGGAGACCGCCGACATCGCGGACATCGGCAAAGGGGATGACACGGGGGCTTGCGCCGCCCGTCAGCTCTATTTCGGTCGCGAGCAGCACGTCGCGCAATTCCTGCAGGGTTCCGGAGCCGGCGATCGCCGCCAGAAAAAGACCGTCGGCCTTCAGTGCGCGGCGGATTTGGATGAAGACGCCGGGCGTGTCGTTGGTGACATGCAGGCTGAGTGGGGAAAGCACGAGGTTGACCGATTCCGGCGGGAGCGGCAGCTCCTCCGGCGGCGCCTCGATGATGGTCTCGCCAGGAGCGGCAAAATCCTTCTCGCTTTCGATCCTTTTCAAACGGCCGATCTTGCCTGTCGCCAGAGCGAGGCGCGCGGCAATGCCTGTCGCGCCATGCAGCTCGACCGCGTCGTCGAAATGGCGTTCGGTCACGGTAAGCCGTTCCGCCAGTTCGCTGGCGGCAATATCGAGCAGGAAAGCCGCTTTCGTATCACTTTGTTTTAGCGCCCGGCGTTTGCGGGCCGAAAGCAGCGATTGGTCGAATACGATTTCCATGGTGGTTTCCTGCACTATCAACAATTCGGCTGGGCATGCCGGGCGCGCACGTTTCTCTTGCGCAATTCCGGACGGAAAACCGCTATACACTTTTCCTGGAATTGCTAGTCTCAATCATATGGGGATGATGGGACGCGAAATCACCTTATCGATGCTGGGCGCCGGGCTGAAAAGGCCCTTCGTGGCGCTTGCGGATTTGGTCTATCCGCCCGCATGTCCGGGCTGTGGGGTTTCGGTCGGCGCGCATCGTGGTCTTTGCCCCGCATGCTGGTCCGGTATTCGCTTTATCGAGCGACCTTATTGTGAAGTCCTCGGCAGCCCGTTTTCCCATGATCTCGGTGCCGGCATTCTGAGTGCCGAGGCTATTGCCGATCCGCCTGTCTTCGACCGGTTGCGCTCCGCTGCCGTCCATGACGGTATCGTGCGCGATCTCGTTCTCAGCCTGAAATATCGCGATCGCACCGATCTCGCGCCGATGATGGCCGGCTGGATGCTGCGCGCCAGCGATGGCACGATTGCGGATTGCGATGCGATCATTCCGGTGCCTCTGCACCGCGCGCGGCTGTTTGCACGTAAATATAATCAGGCCGCCGAACTCGCTCGCCATATCGCCCGTCTTTCAGGCAAGCCGTTGTTTGCCGCAACGCTCTTGCGCGTCAAGCGCACGAGCCAGCAGGTCGGTCTCGGGGCCAAGGCGCGACAGGATAATGTGCGCGGCGCTTTCGCCGTTTCCGAGCATCGGGCCGCCGATATATTCGGGCGGCGCATCGTTCTCGTCGACGACGTTTATACGACCGGCGCCACGGTTGCCGCGGCCACGCGCGCGCTGAAGAAAGCAGGTGCTGTCGATGTCACTGTTTTGACCTTTGCAAGGGTCGTTGGCCATCTTATATGACACTAGAGGCGGATGATTTAGGTCGAAACGACCAAAAATCTGAATCCGCTCTAGAATCAAATAAGTAAAGCATGATGTCGTCCGAAAACCGCAGACACTTTTCGGCATCATGCTCTAAATCTAGGTTTTTCCGGAGTGGATCATGGCATCCGTCGTTATCTATACGCGTGAATTCTGCGGCTATTGCGCCCGCGCGAAATCCCTGCTCGAATCCAAAGGCGTCGATTATGTCGAGCACAACGCCACCTATTCGCCCGAAATGCGGCAGGAGATGATCGCCAAGGCGAATGGCGCTTCGACCTTCCCGCAGATCTTCATCAATGGTCAGCATGTCGGCGGCTGTGACGATATTCACGCACTCGACCGGGCCGGCAAGCTCGATCCGATGCTGGCTGCCTGATCCATATTGACGAGGGAGAGACCGATGAGCTTCAAGGCTGCTGCCATCCAGATGTGTTCCGGCGTCGATCCGGTGAAGAACGCGGCTGACATGGCGCGCCTAGTGCGCGACGCCGCCTCGCAGGGCGCCGTCTATGTGCAGACGCCGGAGATGACCGGTGCCGTGCAGAAGGATCGCCCGGGGCTGCGCGCCGTGCTGCGGGACGAGCCGAACGATATCATCGTCAAGACGGCCTCCGAACTGGCGAAGGAACTCGGCATCCATCTTCACATCGGCTCGACGGCCATTGCGCTCGATGACGGCAAGATCGCCAATCGCGGTTTCCTCTTCGGTCCTGACGGCAAGCTCATCAATCGCTACGACAAGATCCATATGTTCGATGTGGATCTCGACAATGGCGAGAGCTGGCGCGAAAGCGCTGTCTACCGGCCGGGATCGGAGGCGCGCATCGCGTCGCTGCCGTTTGCTCAACTCGGCTTTTCCATCTGCTACGACGTACGCTTTCCGCAGCTCTTCCGCGCCCAGGCTGTTGCCGGCGCCGAGGTGATGACGGTGCCTGCCGCCTTCACGAAGCAGACCGGCGAAGCGCATTGGGAAATCCTGCTGCGCGCCCGCGCCATCGAAAACGGCATGTTCGTCATCGCCGCCGCGCAGGCCGGCAAGCATGAAGACGGCCGCGAGACCTTCGGCCATTCGATGATTATCGATCCCTGGGGCAAGGTGCTGGCATCCGCCGGCGGTACGGGCGAAGCTGTCGTCATCGCCGAGATTGACACTGCTGCCGTCAAATCAGCTCATGACAAGATACCGAACCTGAAGAATGCGCGCGAGTTTTCGCTGGAAAAGATCGCGACGCCGGCGGCTGGAGGCGTCGCTGCTTGATCCGTTATTCGCTTACCTGTGACAATGCCCATGAGTTCGAGGGCTGGTTTTCCGAAAGCGCCGATTTCGATCGCCAGGTCGCAAGCGGTTTCCTCACCTGTCCTGTCTGCAATTCGGGTGCGATCTCCAAGCTCCTGATGGCGCCTTCGGTTTCGACGGCTCGCAAGAAGGATGAGTTGCAGACGCTCGCGATGGACGCAGCGCGCAAGCAGGCCTTAGTGAAACTCAAGGAAGCGGTCGACGCCATCAAGGCCAATGCCGAGGATGTTGGTACGAAATTCCCGGAAGAGGCCCGCAAGATCCATTACGGCGAGGCGGATGCGCGCGGGATCATCGGCAAGGCGACGCCGGACGAGGCACAGGCACTCGTCGAGGAAGGCATCGAGATCGCCGCCATTCCTGTGCTGCCCGACGATATCAACTGATGCCGGTCGCCGGCAGCCAACATCTCGCCATGTACAATTTCGGACTGCATGTCGAGGCCTATGAAAGCCCTGCCGTCGAGGGGTTTCGCCTGCGCGAGGCGGCGAATTTCGAGGCGGCGGCCCGTGCTCACGGTTTCATTGGCCGCTCTGGCTATGCCGGCGAGCCTGGTACGGCCTGTTGGGGCGAGCAGATCTTTCCACGTTTCATCGAGGGTAGTGGCTTTCAGACCGCACCATCATCTCTATCGCTTTGGGCCGATATCGAATCGCTTATGGCATTCACCTATAGTGGCGTGCATGCCGACGCCCTGAAACATGGTCGGCACTGGAATGTCAGGCAGAGCTGGCCACCGCTTGTCCTTTGGTGGGTGGACGCTGGAACCGTACCGCGGTGGCAGGATGGGGTAGAGCGCCTAGAACACCTTCACGATTATGCCGCAGGCCCAAGGGCGTTCTCATTCAAACAGCCCTATGGATCCGATGGTCAGCCGCTTGAGATCGACCGTTCTCGTATCAAGGAAATCGTTGCGCTCAACGCTGCCACGCAGGGCGAGTTACTGGCGCATGTGCTGACACTGAAGATCTGAGGCAGATGCGTGATCAGCTCAGGTTCGCCCGCTTCGCCAACAGCATATAGTTGACGTCCATATCTTTCGATAGGTTCCAGCGGTCCTGCAGCGGCGAATAGAAGACGCCCGTGCGAGCGGTGATCTCGAGGCCGCTTGCGGCAAGCGGCTTTTCGATCTCCTCCGGACGCACGAGCTTTTCGTATTGATGGGTGCCGCGCGGCAGCCATCTCAGCACGTTTTCCGCCGCAAAGATGGCAAGTGCCGCCGCCTTCATGGTGCGATTGATGGTCGCGACGAACATTAGGCCGCCGGGGCGCACCATTTTCGCGCAGGTCGACAGGAAGAATTCGACGTCGGCGACATGCTCCACCACTTCCATGTTCAGCACGATATCGAAGGTTTCGCCGGCTTCGGCCAGCTGCTCGGCCGTGACGGCGCGGTAGTCGACGGGGACGCCGGAGGCTTTTGCGTGCGTCGAGGCGATGCCGATATTCTTTTCGGAAGGGTCGGCGCCAATGACGGCGGCGCCCATGCGCGCTACCGGCTCCGACAGCAGGCCACCGCCACAGCCAATGTCGAGCACGCGCAGGCCCTCAAGCGGCCTGCTGCTCTTCGGGTCGCGGTCGAAATTCTCGCAGGCGCGGTCGCGGATATAGGCAAGGCGCACAGGATTGAACTTGTGCAGCGGCTTGAACTTGCCGGTGGGGCTCCACCACTCGGCCGCCATGGCGGAGAAACGGTCCACTTCGCTCTGGTCGATCGTGCTCTTTGCCGTTTCGTTCATGGCTTGCTCCGTGATTTGCGTCGTTCGAAGGTTCGGACGACCGCACGCAATAATTCTATCCCGTAGGGTGAAGTCGGACGATCGATGCGCGATGTCAAGGGCCTCGACCTTCGATCGGCTGTGGGCTATCCCGATCAGGAGGCGCGAATTGCGATGCGAAGGTTGACATGGAGGTATCTTATGGCCGATCAATCCCCGGGGCTGTGAAATGGACTTTCGGGACCGGGATCGATTGCGATCGACCGGCTTGTAGAGGAGTTCCTCATGAGACCACTCCGTCTCGCGACGGCCATCGCCATGGCTTGGCTCGCGGCCAGCCATGCAAATGCCGGGGACGGCAAGGGGTTTCGCCTGACGATCGACGGCATTAGCGTCGGCATCAATCCCGGCGATACGCTCGAAGTTACCATGAAGGACGGCAGCAAGGTGCCTGTAGAGCTGCAGCGCAGCGAAACGGTGACGTTTACGGGCGGCAAATTCTCCTTCGATCATGATGGCAAATTCACGGTCGCAAAGACGGATCTCGGAGACGGCGTGCAGCAATATGCGCTGATGACGCCGATCGGCACCGGCATCATCGTGCAGGTCTATAAGGGTCTCAATCCTTCGAGTTATACCGATGTCGTCCTGCAGCAGATGGTGCAGGAGAGCCTCAATGGCGGCGCGAAGATCAGCAAGCGGCCAACCCAGCGCACATTGCCGAGCGGTACCGTATTGAAGGGTATCAAGGCGGAGACGACCACGGACGACGACGTCATGGAGTATGAGATCGTCGCGACCGGCCGGCCGGAAGGCGGGGTGCTTGTCGCCACCTTCCTCAACAGGGAAAACCTGCCCAGGGAAGAGGGCATTCTCGACAAGCTCTGGTCGACCTTAAAAGTTGATTTTTAGAGTAAGCTTTTAGCTGCTGAGGTATCCAGCGCTATTGCACCTGCCCGACAAACTCGCTAAGAGACGGCCCCATTGAGATCACGCTTTTCCGGCTACCGAACCGGGAGGGCGATTTTGCATGTCGGGCTTATCGCGTTCAGCCGCCCGGCGCAGGGTACTGGTAGAGGCACATGGCACGCATCGTGATGAAATTCGGCGGGACCTCCGTCGCGGATCTGGACCGTATCAAGAATGTCGCACGCCATGTGAAACGCGAGGTCGATGCCGGACACGAAGTGGCAGTCGTCGTTTCCGCCATGTCCGGCAAGACCAACGAACTGGTCGGCTGGGTCCAGAACATGCCGAAAGTCTCCGGCGCCAACCACTCGATCTACGATGCGCGCGAATATGATGCCGTCGTGGCTTCGGGCGAGCAGGTCACATCAGGCCTTCTGGCGATTGCGCTGCAGGCCATGGGCATCAACGCCCGCTCGTGGCAGGGCTGGCAGATCCCGATCCGCACCGACAACGCCCATGGCGCCGCCCGCATTCTCGAGATCGAGGGCGAGGACATCATCCGCCGCATGGGTGAGGGCCAGGTCGCCGTCATCGCCGGCTTCCAGGGGCTCGGCCCCGACAACCGCCTCTCGACGCTTGGCCGTGGCGGTTCCGACACCTCGGCCGTTGCGATCGCCGCCGCGGTCAAGGCCGACCGCTGCGACATCTATACCGATGTCGATGGCGTCTATACGACCGATCCGCGCATCGAGCCCAAGGCACGTCGCCTGAAGAAGATCGCCTTCGAGGAAATGCTCGAAATGGCCTCTCTCGGCGCTAAGGTGCTGCAGGTGCGCTCGGTCGAGCTCGCCATGGTGTTCAAGGTTCGCACCTTCGTGCGCTCTTCTTTCGAGGATCCCGATGCTCCGGGCATGGGCGATCTGCTTAACCCGCCCGGAACGCTGATTTGTGACGAGGAAGAAATCGTGGAACAGGAAGTAGTCACCGGCATTGCCTATGCCAAGGATGAGGCCCAGATCTCGCTGCGCCGTCTTGCCGACCGGCCGGGTGTTTCCGCGGCGATCTTCGGGCCGCTGGCCGAAAACCACATCAATGTCGACATGATCGTCCAGAACATTTCCGAGGACGGTTCGAAGACCGACATGACCTTCACGGTTCCGTCCGGCGATGTCGAGAAGGCGCTGCGCGTCCTTGGCGAGAACAAGGAAAAGATCGGCTATGACGTGATTCAGAACGAATCAGGTCTGGTCAAGGTTTCTGTGATTGGTATCGGTATGCGCTCGCATGCAGGCGTGGCCGCGACCGCTTTCAGGGCACTTGCCGAAAAAGGTATCAACATCAAGGCTATTACGACGTCAGAAATCAAGATTTCCATCCTGATCGACGGTCCTTATGCAGAACTCGCAGTCAGGACTTTGCATTCCTGCTACGGTCTGGATAAGAGTTGAGTCACGACTGCTGACGACGGACCGTGACGGAGGCGAGTTTCGGCCGGCCCTGACGTGGGCAAGACGAGCATGACATCTTGATTCGGGAGCTAGTGGCGCAATGAGAGACCTATCCGGCGGTCCACGCGTTCTGCTCAAGCGGCTACGCGAATTGATGGCGGAGCCGCTGGAGCCGCAGGAGCGCCTTGACCGGATCGTCCGCCAGATTGCCAGCAACATGGTCGCCGAGGTGTGCTCGGTGTACGTGCTGCGTGCCGACGGAGTCCTCGAGCTTTATGCCACCGAGGGTCTGAATAAAGAGGCCGTACACCTTTCGCAATTGAAGATGGGGCAGGGCCTCGTCGGCACGATTGCTGCTTCCGCCCAGCCGCTCAATCTTTCGGACGCGCAATCGCATCCGGCCTACCGCTACCTGCCGGAAACCGGCGAAGAGATTTATCACTCCTTCCTCGGCGTGCCGATCCTGCGCACCGGCCGGTCGCTCGGCGTTCTCGTCGTCCAGAACAAGGCGAGCCGCACCTACCGCGAGGAAGAGCTGGAGGCGCTCGAAACGACGGCCATGGTGCTGGCCGAGATGATCGCGACCGGCGAGCTGAAGAAGATCACCAAGCCGGGTCTGGAGCTTGACCTCACACGCTCCGTCACGATTGATGGCGACAGCTACAATGAAGGGATCGGCCTCGGCTATGTCGTGCTGCACGAGCCGCGTATCGTCGTCACCAACCTGCTAAACGAGGATACCGACAAGGAAATCGGCCGTCTCGCCGAAGCGCTGGGATCGCTGCGCATTTCGATCGACGACATGCTCTCGCGCCGCGACGTTTCCATGGAAGGCGAACATCGCGAGGTTCTTGAAACCTACCGGATGTTCGCGCACGACCAGGGCTGGGTGCGCAAGCTCGAGGAAGCCGTCCGCAATGGCTTGACCGCTGAAGCCGCCGTCGAAAAGGTGCAGAGCGACACCAAAGCGCGCATGATGCGCCTGACCGATCCCTATCTGCGCGAACGCATGCATGATTTCGAGGATCTGGCAAACCGGCTTTTGCGGCAGCTCATCGGACATTCCGGGCGTACCAGCGCTGAAGGCTTTCCGAACGACGCGGTCATCTTTGCGCGTGCGATGGGTGCGGCGGAACTGCTCGATTATCCGCGCGCCAATATTCGCGGCCTGGTGCTGGAAGAGGGCGCGGTCACGAGCCATGTCGTTATCGTGGCGCGCGCCATGGGCATTCCGGTCGTCGGACAGGCGGTAGGTATCGTCGCGCTGGCGGAAAATGGCGATTCGGTCATCATCGATGGTGATGGCGGCCACGTTCACCTTCGGCCTATGGCCGATCATCAGCGCTCCTATGAGGAGAAGGTCCGGTTTCGTGCCCGCAGGCAGGAGCAGTTCCGGGCTCTGCGCTCCGTCGAGCCGGTCACCAAGGACGGACAACGCATTTCGCTGCTGATGAATGCCGGCCTGCTGGTGGACCTGCCGCAGCTTGCGGAATCAGGGGCCGAGGGTATCGGCCTGTTCCGCACCGAGCTGCAGTTCATGATCGCCTCGACCATGCCGAAGGCGGATGAGCAGGAAGCCTTCTATCGCAATGTCCTGAAGCAGGCGGGCGGCCGTGTCGTCACGTTCCGCACGCTCGACATCGGCGGCGATAAGGTCGTTCCCTATTTCCGCGCGCATGAGGAAGAGAACCCGGCGCTCGGCTGGCGTGCCATCCGCCTCTCGCTCGATCGTCCCGGCCTATTGCGCACGCAGCTCAGGGCCATGCTCAAGGCGGCGGCCGACAACGAATTGAAGATGATGGTACCGATGGTCACGGAAGTCTCCGAGATCAGGGCCGTGCGCGAACTTCTCCAGAAGGAAGTGCAGCACCTCTCGCGCTTCGGGCACAGCCTACCGCGCAAGCTGCAGTTCGGCGCAATGCTCGAGGTGCCCGCGCTCCTGTGGCAGCTGGACGAGCTGATGGCGGAGGTTGATTTCGTCTCGGTCGGTTCCAACGACCTGTTCCAGTTCTCGATGGCGGTTGATCGCGGCAATGCCCGCGTTTCGGATCGCTTCGATCCGCTCGAGCGGCCGTTCCTGCGTATCCTCCGCGATATTGTGCGCGCTGGCGGACGCAACAAGACGCCGGTGACGCTTTGCGGCGAACTGGCGGGCAAGACGATTTCCGCTATGGCCCTGCTCGGAATCGGTTTCCGCTCGGTTTCGATGTCGCCGGCCTCGATCGGCCCGGTCAAGGCAATGCTGCTCGGGCTCGACCTCAAGGCCTTGTCCGAGGTCATGGAGGCCGCACTCGATGACAGGCAGCCGACGAGTTCCATGCGGGATATCCTTGTGCGCTTTGCCGAGAGCCACAATATTCCGCTTTAGCGTCCGATCCTGAAAAGCACGAAGCGGTTTGCAGGCAGGATCATGCGCATCACAACATCAAAGCAGAGATAATAAGAAGAATTGGAGTAGAGGGTGGCGAAGCTCCCCGTTGAAAAAATGCGCGAGTTGGAACGTCGTTTCGGCGAGATCGAGGCGCGCATGTCCGCCGGTCCGGCCGCGGATGTCTATGTGAAGCTTGCTTCCGAATATTCCGAGCTGCAGCCGGTCGTGACCAAGATCCGCGATTATGAGCGCGCTCTAGCCGAGGCTGCCGATCTTGAGGCCATGCTCTCCGACAAATCGGTCGATCGCGAGATGCGCGATCTTGCCGAGATGGAGCTGCCCGAGGTCAAGGAGCGCATCGAGGCGCTGGAAAGGGATATCCAGGTCGAGCTTCTGCCGAAGGACGCAGCCGACGAGAAAAGCGCGATCCTGGAAATCCGCGCTGGCACCGGCGGCTCCGAGGCGGCGCTTTTTGCCGGCGATCTTTTCCGGATGTATGAGCGTTTCGCCGCCAGCAACGGCTGGAAGGTGGAGGTGCTTTCGGCGAGTGACGGCGAAGCCGGTGGTTTCAAGGAAATCATCGCCACCATCAGCGGCAAGGGCGTGTTTTCCCGGCTGAAGTTCGAATCCGGCGTCCATCGCGTGCAGCGCGTGCCGGAAACCGAGGCGGGCGGGCGCATCCACACCTCGGCGGCGACCGTTGCCGTTCTGCCGGAGGCCGAGGAGATCGATATCGAAATCCGGCCCGAGGATATCCGCATAGACACCATGCGCTCATCCGGCGCCGGCGGCCAGCACGTCAACACGACGGACTCGGCGGTGCGCATCACGCATCTTCCCTCCGGCATCGTCGTCACGAGTTCGGAAAAGTCGCAGCACCAGAACCGCGCCAAGGCCATGCAGGTCCTGCGGTCGCGCCTCTTTGATATGGAGCGCCAGCGCGCCGACAGTGAGCGTTCGGCCGACCGCAAAAGCCAGGTTGGCTCCGGCGATCGCTCCGAGCGCATCCGCACTTATAATTTCCCGCAAGGGCGCGTTACCGATCACCGCATCAACCTGACGCTCTACAAGCTCGACCGGATGATGGAAGGCGAGATCGACGAGGTGGTCGATGCGCTTTTGGCGGATTATCAGGCGAGCCAGCTCGCCCAGCTCGGCGAACAGGCATGAGCGGCGGGCAGGGGCCAACCATATCCGGGCTCCTGCAGGAGGTGCGCTCGCGTTTTGCCGAGGCCGAACTCGACGATCCCGCCACGGAAGCCCGCATTCTTGTCGGCGGCCTTCTTCGCCTTTCCGCGACCGGGCTGGTGACGCGCGGTTCCGAGCGTGTGTCCGAGGATGATGCCGCGACGGTACGGGCGGCGATTGCCCGGCGGCTCAATCATGAGCCGGTCCATCGCATTCTCGGCGAACGCGAGTTTTATGGTCTCTCCCTGCGGCTGTCGCCAGCGACGCTCGAGCCGCGGCCTGATACGGAAATTCTCGTCGATACGATGCTGCCTCATATCAGGCGTCTTGAATCCAAGATCGGCAATATCCATATACTGGACATTGGAACGGGTACCGGGGCCATCTGTTTGGCTCTGCTCCATGAAAGCCCGCAAGCGACGGGTGTCGGTTCCGATATTTCCAGCGAAGCGCTGGAAACGGCTCGCGGGAACGCTGAGCGAAATGGCCTGGCAGAGCGGTTCATGACCGCGCATGGAAGCTGGTTTGACACCATCCACGAACGTTTTCATTTGATTGTCTCAAATCCGCCCTATATTGCGTCCAATGTCATTTCCACTCTCGCTCCAGAAGTAAAGGATTTCGATCCTCCCGCGGCCCTTGACGGGGGCCTTGATGGGCTGGATGCTTACAGGGCGATCGCGAAGGACGCGGCTCGGTTCCTGCATCCGGACGGTATGATAGGTGTGGAGATCGGCTACGATCAGCGTGAAACGGTGACTTCAATTTTTGAAGGAGCAGGATTTTCCCTCGTCGAGGCGGTCCGTGACTACGGGCAGAATGACCGGGTTCTTGTGTTTGAATTTCAACATTAATGCGACGTTTTCAGCGGATTTGTGAGACCCGTTGCTATCGCAAAGAAAAAGCTTGGATTTCCTGAGGAAGCAATATAGGTTGCGCTCACGCGTTGGGCGGCTGGGAATGAGCGAGACGATTCGCTTATCTTGGACAGCCTCGGGGAACCGCTCTCTGGTAAGAGTGTCAAAGGTTGAAGATAACCCAATGCGTGATCAGTTTAATCTGACGTAGTCGAGCGGCAGACCGGCGCTAAAGCGCAGTTTGCTTGCGGCACGAAAGCCCTGGTTTGGCAGTGT
This sequence comes from Rhizobium sp. WW22, assembly GCF_047041135.1. NCBI lineage: Bacteria > Pseudomonadati > Pseudomonadota > Alphaproteobacteria > Hyphomicrobiales > Rhizobiaceae > Rhizobium > Rhizobium sp. WW22. The sequence goes on along the minus strand of NZ_CP178198.1, from coordinate 2,744,832 downwards.
CCGAACCGCGGCGGCAGGTGTCGTGTATAATTTTATCCCAACGAAGAGAATTCAGGTGAAGGATCTATGAGGCCAGGACAGCAGAACAAGCGCGGTCGGGGGCGTGGTAACAACAACAACGGCGGCGGCGGAAATAACAACAACAATTTCAACCGCAAGGGCTCGAACCCGCTGACCAGGACTTACGACAGCTCTGGTCCCGATGTGAAAATCCGCGGAACCGCACAGCATATCGCCGAGAAGTACGCGGCCTTGGCTCGCGATGCTCAAAGCTCCGGCGACCGCGTCATGGCGGAAAATTACCTGCAGCATGCCGAACATTACAATCGGATCATTGCCAGCGCGCAGGCGCAGATGCAGGAGCGCTACCAGCGCGACGATCATCACAACTACAATGACCGCGATAATGCCGAGCGTGACATCGATGATATGGATGCGCAGGAAATGGACGATCAGCCGCAGATGGCTCAACCTCACGTTCGCCAGCAGCAGGCTGCTCCAGCCGTTGCTGCTGCTCCGGCCAGTGAGCCCGAAGTCATCAACGGTACCGGCCCGCAGCCGGTGATCGAAGGCATTCCGGCCGAAGTGGCGATCGAAGAGGAGACTCCGGCGGTCGCTGCCACCGAGCGCCAGCCGCGCCGTCGCAGTGCAGGCGGCAATCGTCCGCGCCGCCAGCCGCGTCGCAGTGCTGCAGCCGAGGGCGATGACCAGGGTGAAGCCGGGTCGAGCGAAGCTCCGGCTTTGGCGGACGCTACCTCGGAATAAGTCGCTCCGCTGGAGTGAACGAGTTAATAAAGCGAGAATGCAGGAATGGCGGCGAAAGCCGCCATTCCTTTTTGCATGGCGGGGTAGTCCCTTTCCGGACCAACCGGCGCTTCTTCGATTGCCGAAGCAAATGGAGCCACTCCGTCCGGTTTTTCCATTCCGCGACCCTTTAAACTCTTCGAATATCCTCCCATATTCCCCTCAGTTGTCTTGTCGCAAATCTCAACGGCGGAAAGGCGGGGCCTGCCTCTAGGGGGGGCTCAATCTCAATCATCGGTCTGTGCCGGTCCGGGCAGAGCGATTCATGGAGGTCTCATATGAATATCGAAAAATACTCCGAACGGGTTCGCGGTTTCCTGCAATCCGCTCAAACCAATGCGCTTGCGCAAGGAAATCAGCAGTTCACCCCCGAGCATGTTCTCAAGGTGCTTCTGGACGACGACCAGGGCATGGCTGCTTCGTTGATCGAACGCGCCGGCGGTGACGCCAAGGCTGCGCGTCTTGCCAATGATGCCGCGCTTGCCAAGCTGCCGAAGGTTTCCGGCGGCGACGGTCAGGTCTATCTCTCGCAGCCGCTCGCCAAGGTCTTTACCACTGCTGAAGATGCCGCGAAGAAGGCTGGCGACAGTTTCGTCACTGTCGAGCGTCTCTTGCAGGCTCTGGCCATCGAACCCTCGGCTTCCACTTCGGCGAGCCTGAAGAAGGCCGGCGTTACACCTGTCGCCCTCAATCAGGTCATCAACGATATCCGCAAAGGCCGCACGGCCGACTCGGCCAATGCGGAGCAGGGCTTCGATTCGTTGAAGAAATATGCCCGCGACCTCACCGCCGAGGCCCGCGAAGGCAAGCTCGACCCTGTGATCGGCCGTGACGACGAAATCCGTCGCACGATCCAGGTCCTGTCGCGCCGCACGAAGAACAATCCTGTGCTGATCGGCGAGCCCGGCGTCGGCAAGACGGCCATCGTCGAAGGCCTGGCGTTGCGCATCGTCAATGGCGACGTGCCGGAATCGCTGAAGGATAAGAAGCTGATGGCGCTCGACATGGGCGCGCTGATCGCCGGTGCAAAATTCCGCGGCGAGTTCGAAGAGCGGCTGAAAGCCGTGCTCAACGAGGTGCAGTCGGAAAACGGCGAGATCATCCTGTTCATCGATGAGATGCACACCCTCGTCGGGGCCGGCAAGGCTGACGGCGCCATGGATGCGTCCAACCTGCTGAAGCCCGCGCTTGCGCGCGGCGAACTGCATTGCGTCGGCGCGACCACGCTTGATGAATACCGCAAGCATGTCGAGAAGGATCCGGCCCTTGCCCGCCGCTTCCAGCCCGTCATGGTCGAGGAGCCGACGGTCGAAGACACGATCTCGATCCTGCGCGGCTTGAAGGAAAAATACGAACAGCATCACAAAGTGCGCATCGCCGATGCCGCGCTGGTGGCTGCCGCAACTCTGTCGAACCGCTACATCACCGACCGCTTCCTGCCGGATAAGGCCATCGACCTGATGGACGAAGCCGCAGCGCGTCTGCGCATGCAGGTGGATTCGAAGCCGGAAGAGCTCGACGAACTCGATCGCCGCATCATTCAGCTGAAGATCGAGCGCGAGGCGTTGAAGAAGGAAACCGACCAGGCCTCGGCTGACCGGCTGAAGCGGCTGGAAACGGATCTTACGTCTCTGGAAGAGGAAGCCGATGCGCTGACTGCACGCTGGCAGGCCGAAAAGCAGAAGCTTGGTCTTGCCGCCGACCTGAAGAAGCAGCTCGACGATGCCCGCAACGAGCTCGCCATTGCCCAGCGTAAGGGTGAGTTCCAGCGCGCCGGCGAGCTTGCCTATGGCGTGATCCCCAATCTTGAGAAGGAACTGCACGCCGCGGAAGAGCAGGATAGTGCCCGTGATTCCATGGTGCAGGAGGTCGTCACCGCCGACAACATCGCCCAGGTGGTTTCCCGCTGGACCGGGATCCCCGTGGACAAGATGCTGGAAGGCGAGCGCGACAAGCTGCTCAGGATGGAAGACGAGCTGGCAAAATGGGTCGTCGGTCAAGGCGATGCTGTTCAGGCCGTCTCTCGCGCCGTTCGCCGCTCTCGCGCCGGCCTGCAGGATCCGAACCGGCCGATCGGCTCGTTCATCTTCCTCGGCCCGACCGGTGTCGGCAAGACGGAGCTGACCAAGGCGCTTGCCCGCTTCCTCTTCGACGACGACACCGCGATGGTGCGCATCGACATGTCCGAGTACATGGAAAAGCACTCCGTGGCCCGGCTGATCGGCGCTCCTCCCGGCTATGTCGGCTATGAGGAAGGCGGCGCGCTGACCGAAGCCGTCCGCCGTCGGCCCTATCAGGTCGTGCTGTTCGACGAGATCGAAAAGGCGCATCCCGATGTCTTCAACATCCTGCTTCAGGTTCTGGATGACGGACGGTTGACGGACGGACAGGGCCGCACGGTCGATTTCCGTAACACGATGATCATCATGACTTCCAATCTGGGCGCGGAATATCTGACCCAGCTGAAGGATGGCGATGACAGCGATCTGGTGCGCGAGCAGGTGATGGAAGTCGTCCGGTCGCATTTCAGGCCGGAATTCCTGAACCGTATCGACGAAATCATCCTGTTCCATCGCCTGAAGCGCGATGAGATGGGCGCGATCGTCGATATCCAGCTGGAGCGGCTGCTGAAGCTGCTGTCGGAACGCAAGATCACGCTCGAACTCGATGACGATGCCCGCAACTGGCTCGCCAACAAGGGTTACGATCCGGTCTATGGTGCAAGGCCGCTGAAGCGGGTGATCCAGAAATACGTCCAGGATCCGCTCGCCGAACAGATCCTTTCGGGTCAAATTCCGGATGGTTCGCTCGTCAAGGTCACCAGCGGTTCGGACCGGCTGTTGTTTCGTCCGCGCCAGGCGGTAAACGAAGCGGCCTAAGCTATAGCATGTGAATAAATGCGGATGGCGGTCTTCGGGCCGCCATTTTGCCATCGGCCGCAGCCGCAGCCCCAATTTAAAATGGCTGAGCGGCTGGGGCTATTTGCTGGCGATCTGCTTCGTCTTCTCGTCGGTTAGCAGTGTATCGATGCGCTTGCGTTCTTCCTGGAATTTGGCGAGCGCATCGCCTTCAAGCGATTTGCCGCCGGGAAGGCGGATGCGCAACGGATCGACCTTCGTACCGTTGACGATCAGCTCATAGTGCAGGTGAGGACCGGTCGCGAGACCTGTCGAGCCGATGAAGCCGATCACCTGTCCCTGCACGACCTTCGCGCCGGGGACGACGCCCTTGGCGATGGCGCTCTGGTGATTGTAGGAGGAGACGTAGCCGTTCGCATGCCGGATCAAGGTCTGATTGCCGAAACCGCCGGAATCCCAGCTGGCCTTTTCGACGATGCCGTTGCCGGCAGCGATGATTGGCGTGCCCCGCGGTGCTGACCAGTCGACGCCGGTATGCATGCGGGCAAAGCCTAGGATCGGGTGGCGGCGCATGCCGAAGCCGGATTTGAAGACGCCGGTGGGAACAGGGTTGCGCAGCAGGAATTGCCGGATGCTCTTGCCGGCCTCGTCGAAGTAGTCGATCGAGTGATCGGTCGGATCCTCGAAGCGGTAGAAACGGGTGACGTTATCGCCGAAACGGGCGTTGACGTAGAGCAGCTCGGAATCGGCCGTCGCCTGCCCCTTGTCGTCAGTGACGGAGAAGAATGCTTCGAGCGAATCCGTCGGCTTTAGCTGTGCCTGAAAGTCGACATTGCTCGCGAGCAGCTTGACGATCTGCGCCACCATTTCCTTGGTCATGCCGTAGGAAAGGGCGGCGCGATAGATGCCGTCATAGACGCTCGGCAGGTCACGGCCGGCCGCCAGGGCGGGTGCGTCATTGTCGAAAGCCGTCGAGATGGCATCGAGCATTGGCGGGGCGCTGCCGGCAACGAAGTCGCCATGATCGTTCTGCGCGACGGTCAGCAGATGTTTCGTGCCGCGATAGATGCTGGCGCGGATGATTTTTGCCTGCTCGCCTTTCTGCAGGATGCCGATGCGCAGCACGTCGCCGGCGGAGACATCGGACGAACCGAAGAGCGGCTGGATCTT